>NZ_LT629742.1:0-2400000 GCF_900104895.1 Microterricola viridarii | reverse complement strand
CGATAGGAGATGTGGCGTAGGCGCGCCGCAACGCACTATGAGCAACTACCCGATCATTTCCGGCTATCACCCGGATCCCTCCATCTGTCGAGTCGGAGACGACTTCTTCCTCGTCAACTCGACGTTCGAGTACTTTCCAGGAGTCCCGGTTTTCACCAGCAGGGACCTCTTGAATTGGGAGCAGATCGGAAACGTCCTCGATCGCACGTCACAACTGAGCGTTCGCGCGGGCATTGCAGGTGCGAGCGGAGGGATCTACGCCCCAACCATTCGCCATCACGACGGACTCTTCTGGATGACGACAACGAATATCCATGAGGTCGTTCAGGGCCACCTCATCGTGCATGCCGAACGCCCATCCGGGCCGTGGAGCGAGCCTGTCTACGTGGCGAATGCGATCGGCATCGACCCTGATCTTGCGTGGGGTGACGACGGCGTCTGTCGGCTCTCCTGGTCTGACGTTGTTCGTGGAGGGATCTCACAGATTGAGATTGATCCCATCAGTGGCGAGGTCCTCTCTGCGCCCAAGGAAATCTGGCGCGGAACGGGTGGGGCTCACGCGGAAGGGCCGCATCTGTTTGAACGAAACGGCTGGTGGTATCTCCTGGCCGCGGAAGGCGGGACCGGAGCAGGTCACATGGTGACTGTTGCACGGTCGAGGACCATCGACGGTGACTTTGAGTCCAGCGCCGAGAATCCCTTGCTCACCCACCGCAGCACGTCGCTTCCGGTGCAGGCGACGGGGCATGCCGACATCGTTGAGCTCGCCGACGGCAGTTGGGCGATGGTCCATCTGGGCACCCGCTCGCGCGGCACCTTTCCCCGGTGGCATACCAACGGGCGCGAAACGTTCCTCGTCGGGATCGACTGGGTCGATGACTGGCCAGTCGTTGATGAGGAACGTTTCGAGGTTTCGGCACATCCGCGTGTGTTCACCGAGAAATTCGTCACCACCGAGCTTCACCCACGGTGGATTGCTCCTGGCACGGCACCGGCCGTGTTCGCATTCCCGGGCGATGGTGGCCTGCTGTTGCGCGCCGGCCGCACGCCCCAGGCGCGCGACGCGGAGCACTTGCTGGCAGTGCGGGCGACCGAGCTCTCCTGGGATGTTGATGTCGAGGCAGATGGAGATCTCGCACTCGTGGTGCGCATCGACGATGCGCACCAGGCCATCGTTGAGCGGATCGGTGACACCATTTCCGCTCGCGTCGTCATTGGGCCGCTGGACCAGATCATAGGCTCGCGGGGAAGCGCCCCCATGAGCGCAACACTCGCGGTGCGCGCGGTGCCGTTCGGCGGCCAGCGCGGCGAGCGACAGGGGCCGGACCGCATCCTTCTTGGCTACGAAGACGGGGGTTTCGTCGAGATCGCCGCCGTCGACGGCCGGTATCTGTCCACTGAGGTTGCGGGTGGATTCACCGGTCGTGTCATCGGGGTGGAAGCGCTCGGCGCCGACGCGCGGGTGACGCGTTTCTCCTACTCGGGAAGCTGATCGCCGAGGCCCTTCACGACCGAGGCAAGGAAGGCATTGACGATTGCGTCAACGTCGATCTCGTCACGTGCGTACAGCCACTGGGTGTTCAGGCCGTCGGTGGCTGCAAGTGTCATGGCCGCGAGATGCGCGGGCGAGAGCGATGAGCGCAGCCGGTCTTCGTTCCGCAGCGCGGTGAAGAGACGGGTGAGGAAGCTGCGCACATCGTGATAGCGAGCGGCGAAGTAGTCGTGCGCTGGGTGCCCCGGTGTCGTCGCTTCGCCGCCCAGGGTCGCGCTCAGCTCGACCAAACCGGCGTAGCGGTCGCGCTCGACAAGCGTCGCTACCATTCCCCGCAGAATTGCGACAGGGTCGATCTCGGGGGAGAGGGTGCTGTGTTCGCGAAGGAACTGCTCTCCGCGTTCGTCTTGTAGCTGGAGCACCGCAGTCAGGAGTGCCTCCTTGCGCGGGAAGTGGTGCAACAACCCGGTATGGCTGATGCCCGCCCGCCTGGCGATTTCGGCCATCGATACGCCACGAAAGCCGGACTCCTGAAAAGTTTCTGAGCAGCTTTCAATGATCGTGCGGCGTACCGCGGCCGACTTTGCGTACTGGCGTGCCATATGGGCGGCCCTTCCTCTAAGAATTAGTGAGAGCTTACTATTTTCATGCTACAGTGTGGCAATCGGTTGACACACCAAGCACATTTCACGAAGACAAGGATGTACTCATGACAAGTTTCCCCGCAGATTTCCTCTGGGGCGCGGCCACCGCCGGCCACCAGATCGAGGGAAACAACGTGAACAGCGATTGGTGGGCGCGTGAGCAGCAGATGCCGGGCATGGAGCTTTCTGGCGACGCCTGCGACAGCTACCACCGTTACCGTGAAGACATTGCGCTGCTTGCGGATGCCGGGCTGACCTCATACCGGTTCAGCCTTGAGTGGTCCCGCATCGAGCCGTTGCAGGGTCATTTCTCCAAGGCTGAACTCGCGCATTATCGCCGCATGATCGAGTTTTGCTTCGAACGAGGAATCACCCCGGTCGTCACGCTTCAGCACTTCACGACGCCGCAGTGGTTTGCCACCGACGGTGGATGGATGGCGCCGGATGCTTCCGAGAAGTTCCAGCGTTTCGTCGCAGAGGCTACGACCATTCTCGACGGCGTCGAGTGGGTCGTCACCATGAACGAGCCGAACATGCAGGCCGCAATCATGACGGCAATGCGCCGCATGCAGTTGGAGGCTGGCGGGCAATGGCAGAGTCCGACCGTTGAGAGCGAAGGCGGCGAGGAGAAGAAGCAGTCGCACAGTGATTTCCTGACCTACGCCGATCCCGAGATTGGCAAGATGTTCGTTCAGATCCACCACGCGGCCCGCGCGATCATTCGCGAGCGCACCAGCGCAAAAGTTGGCTGGACCATCGCGGCGGGCGCTCTCACGGCCGCCCCCGGCGGCGAAGAGAAACTCGCGGAGATCCGCTACGGCAAGGAAGACGTCTACTGGGAGGGCAGCCGTGGAGACGACTTCGTCGGGGTCCAGGCATACTCCAGCCAAGAAGTTGACGCCAACGGCCTCGTACCGCACCCGCCCCGCCCGGACAACACCCTGGTAGGCACGGCGTACCGGCCAGATTCACTGGCGATGGCCGTTCGCCATGCGTGGGATGTCACCGAGGGCGTGCCGATCCTCATCACCGAGAACGGTATTGCAACCGCAGACGACACGCAGCGCATCAGGTACACCGCCGAGGCGCTGCAGGGTCTCGCCGGTACGATTGCCGATGGCATCGATGTGCGCGGATACCTACACTGGACCCTTCTCGACAATTACGAGTGGGGTCACTGGGGGCCGACATTCGGCCTGGTCGTTGTCGACAGGGAGACTTTCGTGCGCACCCCCAAGCCCAGCCTCGCATGGCTGGGTGACGTCGCACGCCGCAACGGGCTCGCGTAGGCGAAGTCGACCTCGAAAAGACGATGACGGTGTCGGTCACGGCGGCGCCGGTGGACGGTCTGTCCCCGGCGCTCGACCCGAACGAGGAACAAGCCCTGCCCTCGATTCCCTGGTGGGGAATCGCACTTCTGATCGCGGCCACGTTCGGCGCGGGCATGGCCATGATTGTTCCGATGGCGTATTCGTTGGCGGTGCGGCTCGACGAACTGGCGCCCGGCCGCACGGAGGTGCTTGGCTACATTCTCGGCACCGGCTCGGCCGCAACGCTCCTGCTCGCCCCTCTGACAGGGATCCTCAGTGATCGGACCCGATCCCGATGGGGGCGTCGACGGCCATTCACGGTCATCGGGCTACTCATCGGCATCGCGTCCGTGCCGGTCATGGCGCTGGCGCCGAATGTGTTCGTGCTTGCGCTCGGGTGGATGCTCTCCACAGTTGGATGGGGCACGTCGGCCGGGTCGATCGGCAACTGGCAAGCCGATCGGCTGCCGCCGCATCAGCGCGGGAAAATTTCCGGTTTCACCGGTCTCATGATGCAGTTGTCTCCTGTCGTGGGAATCCTGCTCGTTGCGCAGGTGCGGGACCAGACCCTGCTGGTTTTTGCCGTTCCCGCTGCCATTGCAACGGTCTTCGTGGCGCTTTTTGTGACATTCGCCGGCGACCCTGACAGCAGAGGTCAGCGCGAGCATGACCGCCTGACGGTCGCGGGTCTTCTCAAGAGCTACGTCTTCCGCCCTCGAGACGTGCCAGATTTCGCTTGGAACTGGCTGGGCCGCTTTGTCTTCTTCCTGGGGCTCACGCTGACGACGAGTTTCACGGTCTACTTCTATGCTCAGCGGCTCGAGCTCGCTGTTCCCGATGTGGCCGGCGTGATGGTGCTGACGTCGTCGCTCAGCATCGGCACGGCGGTGCTGGGATCCATCGGCGGGGGCTGGCTGAGTGACAAGACCGCTCGGCGAAAGCCTCTGACCCTGGCGGGCGCGGCGCTTTTCGCCGTGGGTTGTGTCATTGCGGCATTCGCACACGACATCGTCACGCTCGTCTTGGGCACCCTCGTCTCCTCGCTCGGCATCGCGTTGTTCTCCGCGGTCGGCCAGGCGCTCGTGCTCGACGTGCTGCCCGAGCGTGACACGCAAGCCGGGCGTTACATGGCGATCACGATGTTCGCCCAAAAGATTCCCGGTGTGCTCGCGCCCATCGCGGCTCCTGCGCTCCTCGTGATTGGCGCCGGCGCGCAGAACTTCACCGCGCTCTACCTGACCGCCGCGGGTCTTGCCCTCGCGGGCGGGCTCATTATCGCGCTCAAGGTGCGCGGAATCCGCTGATCTTCATCCCAAGAATTGGAGCATTGAAATGACCTACCCCTTCGCCGATGTATCGGCACACTCTCTTCCCGCGCTACTCTCCCTCGAAGGTCGTCGTGCCATCATCACGGGTGGCGCCCAGGGCCTTGGATTTGCTATTGCTGTGCGCCTCGCTGAGGCCGGCGCGCAAGTAGCAATTGCGGACCTCGACGTTGGTCTCGCAGCCTCCTCGGCCGAAACCATCACTGCGCGCTTTGGCATCTCGGCGCTGGGCGTTCGGATGGACGTCACTGACTCAGCTTCCGTGGCGAAGGCAACCGATGAGGTCGTGGCGACCTTCGGCGGAGTCGATATCTGGGTCAACAACGCGGGGATCTTCCCCAGCCAGCCACTTCTCGAGATGAGCGACGAGACGTGGGAGGCGGTGTTCGCCGTCAATACGCGCGGTGTGCGTAACGGTGCTCGCGAAGCCACACGTCGCATGAGCTGCGGCGGAGTGATCGTCAACGTCGTCTCCACGGCAGGATTCCACGGTATCGCGCCCGGCCTCTCGGCCTACGTGAGCTCCAAGCACGCGGTGCGTGGCCTGACAAAGCAGCTCGCGCTGGAGCTCGCACCGCGCGGTATCCGAGTGGTCGGTGTCGCCCCCAGCTACGTTCCGACGGAGGGCAACATGGCCGCCGCAGCGGCGGCAATGGCAGCCATGACCGAGGCGGGGGTCGATATGCAGAATATGCCGACAGCCATGTCCCACAGCCTCATCGGCCGCACCGGCACCCCCGACGACATCGCGCGGGTCGTGCTGTTCTGCGCGAGCGACCTCTCCCTGATCATGACGGGAAGTACGCTGCTCGCCGATGCCGGAGAAACAATATAGCCGGCAATCGGTTGCCAAACGCGGTCCGCTCTGATCAGCTAGAACAACACAACGTAAAGAAGCGCAGGAAGGCCCTCAATGTTGAAGCCCAAGCACACACCCACCCGCGAACTCCTGAACCTCGACGGAGTCTGGCGATTCGGAATCGACTCGCGTCTGAGCGAGCAGCCGTGGACGGCACTGCTGGAAACGCCCCTTGAAGCGGCCGTGCCTGCCAGTTACAACGATTTGTTCACCGACTCTGAGATCCGCGACCACGTGGGCTGGGTCTACTACCAGCGCGAGGTGCGGGTGCCCAGAGGCTGGGCTGGTGAGCGTATCGTCTTGCGTTTCGATGCTGCCACCCATGCGGCACGCGTGTATGTGGGGGATGAGCTTGTTGGTGCCCACATCGGCGGCTACACCCCGTTTGATGTCGACATCACGGATCGCGTCAAGGCCGGCGGAGCTTTCCGGCTGACGGTGGGCGTGAGCGGGGATCTGTCCAACGAAACGATCCCGCCGGGCAGGATCGAGGTCGGCATGGACGGCCGGCGCAAGCAGGTCTACTTCCACGACTTCTACAACTACGCCGGTCTGGCCCGGTCGGTCTGGCTCTATTGCATGCCCCAGACACGCATCGCGGACGTCACAGTCGTGACCGATTTTGAAGGCTCAGTAGGCACGGTGGACTATCGCGTCGAGCTGGACGGCGACGCGGAGGTACGCGTTCGGCTGGCCGATGCCGGCGGCGTTGTCGTCGCCGAGGCGCAAGGTGTTGCCGGCTCGCTTGTGGTCGCCGATGTCACGCTGTGGAAGCCCGGTGCGGCCTATCTGTACGAGCTCACCGTCGAGGCGGTCGACGGCGAAAACGTCATCGACAGCTATCCCGTTCCCGTTGGTGTGCGCACCGTCAAGGTGCGCGGGCATGAGTTCCTGATCAATGGTGAACCGTTCTATTTCACGGGCTTTGGCAAGCACGAAGATTCTCCCGTGCGCGGCAAGGGCCACGATGACGCGTTCATGGTGCACGACTTCCAGCTCATGGATTGGACGGGCGCGAACTCGTTCCGTACCTCGCACTATCCCTACGCCGAAGAAGTTCTCGATTTCGCCGACCGACAGGGCATTGTCGTGATCGATGAGACCGCAGCGGTGGGTTTGAACATGGGCGTCGTGGGAGGAATGAGCGGCGTACCGCCGTTTCCGACGTTCTCGGAACAGTACGCCGGTGCCGCAACGCAGGATGCTCACGCCCAACACATTCGTGAGCTCATCACGCGCGACAAGAACCACCCATCGGTCGTGATGTGGTGCATTGCGAACGAGCCAGCATCGAATGAAGACGGTGCGCGCGAGTACTTCGAGCCGTTGGTGAAGCTTGCGCGCGAGCTGGACCCGACGCGGCCGCTCACGTACGCACTGGTGATGTTCGCCACGTTCCAGAATGATCAGATCATCGACCTCTTCGACGTCGTCAGCATGAACCGGTACTACGGCTGGTACATCGCGATCGGGGACCTCAAGACGGCGGAGATGTATCTACAGGGCGACATTGAGGGGTGGGTAGAACGCACCGGCAAGCCGATCATGATGACCGAATACGGCGCAGACACGCAGCCGGGAATTCACTCGGTCTGGGATGCCGGTTGGACCGAGGAATACCAGGTCAACTATCTCGCGATGAACCACCGCGTCTTTGACCGTTTTCCGCAGTTCGTCGGCGAACAGGTCTGGAACTTCGCCGATTTCGCGACCTCCAACGGCATCCACCGCGTTGACGGGAACAAGAAGGGCGTCTTCACTCGCGACCGCAAGCCCAAGTCCGCGGCCTTCTCGCTCCGCGACCGTTGGCGCGGCCTGAACGGTCGTAAGCCCGGCGCCACTGAATAACCGACCACTACTCCCGAAGGCATCCAATGATCATCGACAAAGCAGAAGTCATCGTCACGAGCCCCGACCGAAACTTCGTGACCCTCAAGCTCACGACGGCTGACGGGCTCACCGGGCTGGGCGACGCAACTCTGAACGGCCGCGAGCTCGCGGTCGTCGCCTACCTCCAGGAACACGTCGTTCCACTCCTCCTCGGCAGCGATGCCTCCAAGATTGAGGACACGTGGCAGTTCCTCTACCGTTCTGCGTACTGGCGGCGCGGACCAGTGACGATGGCCGCGATTGCCGCTGTCGACATGGCGCTCTGGGATATCAAGGGTAAGGCCGCCGGCATGCCTGTTTACCAGCTGCTCGGCGGCGCCTCCCGCACCGGGCTCCTCGCTTATGGGCACGCCTCGGGCAAGGAGCTTCCCGAGCTGTTCGATTCGGTTCGTTCCCACCTCGAACAGGGATACAAGGCCATCCGGATTCAAACCGGCGTGCCCGGGCTCAACGCGATCTATGGCATCGCATCACAGGGCGGAGACCACGGCGACTCCGAGCTGCGCTACGACCACGAGCCAGCCCGTCGAGGGGCGAAGCCCGTAGAAGAGGATTGGGACACGCGGGCGTACCTGAATCACCTGCCCGGAGTGTTCGAAGCGGTGCGCAATGAGTTCGGTCCAGATATTCCGCTCCTGCATGACGGCCACCACCGGATGACGCCGATTCAAGCAGCGAAGCTGGGCAAGAGCCTCGAACCATATGATCTGTTTTGGCTGGAAGACTGCACCCCGGCCGAGAATCAGGAGGCACTGCGGCTGGTGCGGCAGCACACGACAACCCCGCTCGCCATTGGGGAGATCTTCAACACGGTGTGGGATTTCAAGGACATCATCCGCGACCAGCTCATCGACTATGTACGCGGCGCTGTCACGCACATGGGCGGCATCAGCCCGTTGAAGAAGACGCTGGACTACGCCGCGATGTACCAGATCAAGTCTGGCATGCACGGCCCAACGGACATCTCGCCGGTCGGGATGGCCGCGGCAATGCACCTGGGGCTCGCCATTCACAACTTCGGCATTCAGGAGTACATGAAGCACGGCGCCAAGACCGACCAGGTCTTCGAGCAGTCCTTCACTTGGCGTGACGGCTTATTGCACCCGGGCGACAAGCCTGGTCTCGGGATTGAGCTCAACGTGGATGAGGCGGGGAAATACCCCTACGAGCGTGCATACCTTCCGTACAACCGGCTCGCCGATGGAACCGTCCATGACTGGTGACGTCGCAACGGCGAGTCGCGGAAGCGGCCCGCTCCTCGTCGTGATGGGAGTTTCCGCAGCAGGCAAATCCACCGTTGCGAGAACCCTTGCGGCCCAGCTGGGCATCTCCTACGTGGACGCGGACGATCTGCATCCGACCGCAAACGTTGAGAAGATGGCCAGGGGCGTGCCCCTGAGCGACGAGGATCGCTGGCCGTGGCTTGACCGAGTGGGTCAGGAGCTCAAGGATGCCCCGGCAGAAGGCGTGGTGATGGCCTGCTCGGCACTGCGTCGTTCGTATCGGGACAGGCTGAGGGGTGCTGCTCCGAACGTCGGGTTCATCCATCTCACGGGAACGAGGGAGCTTCTGCGTGAGCGTGCCGCTGGGCGGGCGGACCACTTCATGCCTACAACACTGCTCGACTCGCAGCTGGACACGCTGGAGCGTCTCGAAGGCGACGAAACAGGCATCCGAATCGACATTGACGCTACGGTGGAGAACATTGCACTCGCCGCTCGAGAATGGGTGGCAAGTCGTGACTGCGATCGGGACAAGACAGGAGCCGCGTGACTGAGGAACTTCCTCCAGATTTGGCCGCGCGGCTCAAACGCCGCGGTGGGTCGGCGACGATTTACGACATTGCGGAACTCGCCGGTGTCAACCCGTCGACCGTGTCACGCGCGCTGAGCAAGCCCGGACGAATCAGCGTGAAGACCGAAGCGCGGATCAGGGCGGCTGCAGAGCGGCTGGACTTCCGGTTTAACCCCATGGCGCGGGCGCTTCCCACAGGTCGGAGCCAAACGCTGGGGCTTGTCGTTGCTGACATCACGAACCCGGTGATTTTTGGAATCGTCCGTGGTGCCGAACACACCGCTACTGCTGCTGGATACACCCTCGTGATCGCGGAGTCCCAGGAGTCTGGCGAGGCCGAGGCCGAGGTCATTTCCCGGCTTGTTCCGAGCGTCGACGGAGTGATTCTCGCAACGACTCGACTCGCCGACGAGAAAATCTCGGATCTCGCTGAACGCAAGCCGGTCGTGCTCATCAATCGTGCCGTAGATGGGGTGCCGGGGGTACTTCCAAACGTTGAGATGGGCGTCGAAGAAATGATGACTCATCTCGACGGGCTCGGGCACAAGTCACTTCTCTTCTTGTCCGGTCCTGAATCCTCATGGGTGAGCCGGCAACGCTGGGAGCTCATGCTTGATGGCGCGGAGAATCGCGGGCTGGCGCTCGTAGAGGTTGGCCCCAACCAGCCAACAATTGAGGGCGGCCAAATCGCGCTCCGACGCGTTGTTGCGTCGCGCGCCACGGCGGTCATCGCTTTCAATGACCTCATGGCGATTGGGCTCATCCAGGCGGCCTCTGCAGTCGGGATCCGGGTGCCGGAAGACCTCAGCATCATGGGATTCGACGACATCTTCGGCAGCGAGCTCATTGTTCCGGCGCTCACAACTGTTCGAGCACAACTTGAGCTTGCGGGAGAGCGTGCGGTGCAGAAGTTGCTCGCGCAGTTGGGCCACAACGCCGATCAGGTAGACGACGAACTGCTTGCCACGAACCTCATCATTCGCGGAAGCACGGGGGCGGCACCGGAGACGGCGGTCTAACATAGCGCTCCGCGCCGCGCCGCCGATCTGGCGCAGCGCGGAGCGCTGTGGTTATCAGCTGTCGTCGCGTACCGAACGCGCAACGCTCAGAAGATCACGGGACGGATTCGGGTCAACGCCAGCGGGGTCGCCCACCATCACATGTGGCGTCGCCTCGAGCTCGATTTCGCTGCCCTGTGCTGATCCTTGCGCGGCAGGCCCACGTGCGTCTAGGTCAGCGTGCACCTGCGGCAGGATGAGGCGATCGAATCGCCCGGAGCTCACCATGATCACGAAGATCAGCACGAGGTCGAGAATCAGAACAGCGATGAGGTAGCTCACCGGAAGAAACGCGAGCCCGGTGAAGAGCTCGCCGACGATCAGGATCGAGACGTTCGCACCTGCGAATCCGTTGATGACAGAACCGATAAGCCCGCAGACCGCGCCGGTCATGATGGTCTGTGAGATGGCTACTCGTTTCATCAAAACGGGGAGAAGGAGGATGCTGGGAAGAACGAGGATTCCGGCGCCGAACACGATGGACTGCAGCCCTAGGTCGCCCACGATGTACCGGAAGTAGTACGCGCCGGCGCCGGTGCCGTTGATGGCTGCAGCCACGAGCTGAAGCGCCGCGAGGGCAAAGATCCACCGATTGCCTGTGAGTGCTGTGAGGATGTCGCGCACCTGCACGGGTGGGCACTCAACCGGGTGTCGAACACTGCTTGAATACTGATGAACGTGGCGAAGACCCACGCAATCCGTCTTGCTTCGGAGAGCGATGACGGCGTCGAGAAAAGTAGCCACGTGGCCAACCCAATACCCAAGTCGGCGAATTCATATGTCGGGCCTTGCCAAAGCGGGTCTCGGGGTCGCGATTGGCCAGAGGCGCCGCGCCCAGTCCAAAGAAGCCATTGCACAGATTGAAGCTAGCCGCGGCCAAGAGCCCCGCGCCAGCCCATGCCGCCAGCCGCTAGAGGGGGAGGCGCTCTGTGGGAACAGGCGCAGTCAGGGTGGGGGTCACCATTCGCAAAACTCCTTCGTCGGGCACTCGACCAGAGGTCGTTGGTATCAAGCAAAACGTGGGGACCACCCATTGACAACCGGTTGCCAAAGGTTCATGATGAGAACTTCGACTAATCACGAAGGAGTCCTAGTGTTCGAGCGCACGGTGGCGGCAATGCGGGTAGTTGGCACTCGATGACGATCCGTTGGGGAATCATCGGCACCGGCGATATTTCGAGTCGTCTCGTTCCCGATCTGCTGACCGTTGACGGATGCTCGGTCACCGCCGTGTGGGGGAGGGCGCAGGAGCGTGCCGACAGTTTCGCAGCAGAGCACGACATTCCTTTTGCAACGGATCAGCGTGCGCGACTGCTTGAACGAGGCGATGTGGATATGGTCTACATTGCGACACCGGCCCACACGCATCGCCAGATAGCGCTCGAAGCACTGGAGGCCGGCAAGCATGTGCTGGTCGAAAAGCCGATGGCGATGTCGGCGCCCGATGTTGAGGCGATCTTTGCCAAGGCCCGAGAGGTCGGCAAATTTGCCATGGAGGCCATGTGGATGCGCTTCAATCGTCTCCACGTCGAGGTGATAGAGCGGATTCGTGCCGGTCTGCTCGGGGACGTCCGCAGCGTAAGGGCAAGCTTCGGCACACCATTCCGAGCGAGTCCCACTCGGCTGCGGCCTGCGGACGGCGGAAGTATCCTGCTCGACAGGGGCATCTACGCGGTGACATTGGCGCACTGGGCCATGGGGCGTCCTGATTCGGTCAACGCGAGCGGGGTTGTTGATGGCGCTGTCGACATCGCTGGACACGCGACACTGGACTACAGCGACGGGCGTTTTGCGCACGCGGCCTGGTCAGGGGTCGAGTTTCTTGATCTCTCTGCCGCAATCAGCGGCGATCACGGCTGGGTGACCCTGGATCCAATGTTCTGGGCCGGTAGTACTGCCCGCATCCACGCGGGTTCGGCGGAGAGAATATTCGGTTCGCCGGAGATCCTGAATCACCCTCGACAGGGGAATGGCTACGTCCCGATGCTTGGAGCGGTTCGCGATGCTCTCCGAGATGGACTGTGGGAGCACCCGTCGCACGATCGAGACTCGACGGTTGAGGTCGCGCAAACCCTCGACGCGATACGTGAGTTGGTCGACAATAACTCGCTCGAAACGACGAGAGATTCGATCTGAGCCTGAGCCTGAGCCTGAGCCTGAACCTGAGTTTGCGCTTTGGCGCCCGTGCAGCCGTCGCGATGATCGACACAATCCGCCAGCTCGGTTGGATTGCGCGGTGCTAGTTCCGGCCCGGCACTTGAATCGTCGTCGTCGATGCAATCGAACGGTTTAGCCCGTTGGCCTTCGATATTTGATGCGCGCACGTTTATTCAACGTTTAATCACTCCAGGCGGCCCGAGGTGAGTCGAGGTGGCGCGATATGATGAGGAAACATCACGCAAGGAATCCCTAGTCAGATCGAGATTACTCGAGGTGTCCCGAGGTGAATCCACTCGCGGGGGAGGGCTGTGTGAAGCCCGCCGGTCACGGGTTCAAGTCCCGTCCGCCCTACAGTTAAATCCCTGATCAAGCGCTATTTATATTCATGCGTTTGTATGTGAATCGGGCATTCATTTGATAGTCAGTCACGGGTTCAAGTCTCATTTTGCCGACCAGAATATTGGCTTGACCTGGGGTTTACTGAGATGCTTGTTGACGGCTTCTGCGCGCCGTTCAACGTTTATTGCCCATGTTTTCTGCAGCCTGGGCGCGGCGAGGCCGGGCAAGATCCGCGCCGTTCCGGGGATCCGGGGCCGTTGGCGGCAGGTGAATCGACGGATTTCCGCGCACGTCTATTCAACACTTATTGGTTGCAACCTGGCCTTGGGTTCAAATCACCTCGGGAGGCGGTCATCGCGGCTCGGCCTGTCTCGACCGATTGTGGCGGATCGACTGTCAGCAGCAGCAGCAGCAGCAGCAGCGGGCGTTGCGCTCCGTTCACGCTGTGCGGCACCCCACCCAAGAACGTCAGTCGTGTTGTGACAGCAGCCAACTCATATGGGGCTGGACGATCCACCGCTTCGAAGCGGTATCCCAAAGCGTCGAATTGAATCGCCGGGGCTGTCGCGAAGGAACGACCCTTCCTCGCCGGCGCGCTGAAGACAGCGACCGACGTCCCGGAGCTCACCCTCGACTGAGTGCACTGTGCGGCAACAAGCGCCTCCACCGCGCCCTCGGGATCGTTCCGCCGAGGAGCACGAGTAGAGCCACTGTGCTCGAGCAGTCGCCCTCTCAACCGATGACGCCGGTGGTAAAGCAGCGGCATGATTAACTGGACGGGTCAGGCAATCTAGTTATGGAGTTGGGTCGGCCTGCAGCTGGTGTTTCTTCACAATGTCAGCGCCCAGCGCGCTGGCGAAACCGATCAGCTTGGCATCTCCGCCCGCGATGCGGTTCAGGACAAACTTCCCTGGTAGTGACTCAATCACCTTGTTTTCGAGGGTGAGGGGGCTGCGCACCTGTGCTGCGAAGATCCGGGTGGTGTCGAGTGCTCGAAAGCTATCTACGGACAGGATGGATTCGTTGACTCCACCCCAGAGCAAGCGGTCGAACTGCTTGCTCGTCGACCAGTGCTGTCTGACGCGCGCCTTGATTCCTCCCTCGCTTTCTGTGATACCCACATAGGCCTGTCTGTGGCCGTCGAGCACCATCACGTAGAGGCCACGCTTCCCGTCCCACTCGTTGAGATCGGCAACCTCGACCATGCCCTTCTGTGCAGCCACCGCTTCAGCAATTGCTCGATCGAACTCCGCGTGCTCGAGGGACGCGAAGTACGCCATGTTGAGGTCGAAGTTTTCAAGTGCTCGCGCCTGATGAGCTGCGCACCAATCGTCGGTGTGGATTCGATGTTCGTCATCTTCGAAATATTCATCAAGCGCATCCCAAAGAGCGGGGTTCAGCTCTCGCGGAAAGTGGGTTGAGGACCGCTTGTTGATGTCAGCGTAGGTGGTTCGGTCGATGTTCAGGCCGTGCCGACTTCCGCTCCGAACATTGATGCCGAAGTGCAGCGCAGTTCGAGCGGGAGCGTTGCCGGAAAGCCGCTTGTGGCTCTTGCGGGGCGGCCGTTCGTAGTCCTCAATCAGCTTCATGGCGCAAGCCTAGTGATCCCCACTAGTCTGCCGGTGAACCGTGTCACTTCTGCAGGTTGTGGAAAATCCATTCGTTTTCCTGCGTCCAGTGGTACATCTCACCTGTGCCGCCCTCTAGCCAAAGGTCGGTAAGCGGCTTGGGCGTCGCAAATGTTCCCCAGGTGAAGTAGGAGGGGCTTGCGGGAAGAAGGCCTCCAAGTACTCCGGTGGAGGCCATGCCGATGTACAGGTGAGACCGCGTGGCGTTGAAGCGCGGGGCCTCACTCTCTAGTTTGTCGAGCTTGGACTTTATCGTGATGTCCGTCGCGAGGTAGTTGGTGAGCGCATCGAGATACGGGTCGTCGCGATTGAGCGCCCCTGCATTCCTACTTGTCACCTTCACCGTGGGCTGGGCCACTGGGTCGATAGGCCAGGCGACGACGTGCGAGTGAAGTGTCCTTGGGCCTGAGATGGGCTCACCTGTAGCGGGCATTTCATTTAACGCATTCGCCACGGTGGGAGCAAGATCTTTCACGAGCCGTAACGTTTCCCAGCCTCGTTCGAGTTCTAGCGACCAGGAACGTTCACCGTTGTATGAAACCGTCACCGCTTCCTCAAACTTGGCGATAGCGGCGGAAGAGTCTTGGTAGCGGCGGTCGAGGGAGGTGGTGACCTCCATAGCCTGCTGCTCGCCCGTGGTTGCATCCGTGAGCAGAATGTCTACCGCGCCATTGCGGCCCTGCCCTTGCCCTCCCTGATCGTCTTGGTTCGACGGCGTGAGGCCGGTGAAGGCGTAAGTGAGCAGCGCCGCCGTCACTTCGGCGGCCTTCTTCGGGTCGAACGCGTTCTTGATTCGTTCCCACTCTTCCGGGTCAACTCTCGCGGCGGCGTTCGACCAGGCCTCGCCCTCCGGACACCAGCCCTCTTGAAGGTTGCGAGGTTCGCCTCTGTTCATGGCGCAAGCCTAGTGATCCTCACCAGTTGGCCCGTGGCGCGAGACCCGTCGGTCGAACGGCGTGGGTGATACACAAAGCTGGTTCGCCTGGCTTGGGAACGCATTGTGTTCAGAGGTCGTGTCGGCGTTGTAGGCGACGAACTCATCCACGCCGTATGAATCCATCCCGAAATGGTCCTCACCCTCGGCGGCGCGGGAGCCTCGTCCTGTCCCTCATCTCACCGCCGATGAGCGCGCGCTCTACCTCGATCTGGTGCACCCGTCCTGGGCACGGAAACGCCGGGTCGAGCAGGAGAGGATTCCGCTCCCCATGGCCCGCGCCACGGTCGTCGCGGCGAGTGGGGACTGATGGCCTACTTGTTCTGGCTGACTCGAGGGATCCGCTCGATGAGTGCGGTGAGCGTCTCACGCAGGGTCTGATTTGAAGTTCTTCCCTCGTACGGGTCTCTGCTCGTCGTGACACTCTGCCGAAAGATGCACCACGCCACGGGGGCGTCACCCGAGTGTGTCCGCAAGCTGCACCGCTAGCAGTGCCGCTGCCAATTCATACGCTCCGGCAGGGCGGAGTTCTGTGGCGTGCCGCGCGGTGGAAAAGTCCGGATCAGACGACCAAGTAGGGGATACCGTCGCGTTTCAGTATCCGTACTAGCTGCGCGTAGCGCTGCCCTTCCGGCCAGAACATCAGAACCCGCTGCGCGCGACTGGCGCCCACATAAAGGACCCGTCGCTGCTCCGAGTTGGTGTTGGTCTCCCAGTCGTCGAGTGCGTGTGGGTTGTCTCCGCGGGCCTTTGACGGGATAGACATTAAGATGGCGTCAAATTCGCCGCCCTTCACTTGATGAATGTTTGACCATTGCCAACCGAAGGACGTATCCGTGGAGAGACCATCAACTTGGTTTGTCCAATGGGCCCACAGGTCCGGTTTTGGTTTGGGAAAGACAACCTTCAGCTGCGATTTCGGATTGAGCCCGAATTCGGCGAAGCCTTCACTAATGACAGCAGACAACGAGGTCGCATAGTCGTCCGGGTTTTGCCACTGCTGGCTTGTCGTCACCAGCCTTTTGGATAGCAAACGAAGCGTCGCAGCTTCGATCCCGAGGATTGCTAGGGTCTCATCCATGGTTGAGGTCTGCGGGATGCCTGGTTGTTCGATCGCTGATAGGAATACGCGGCCGAGGGCGTTTAGTGCGGATAGGCGATGTGTGGCAGTTCCTCGCCCGCGCAGTTCGAGTATCGCGTGAAGGACCCGTCGGGCGGAGGAGTTTCCCGTGAGTGCTGATTGATGATGAAGTAGTTGTCGAGCATCGGTGCTTCCGTGGGCGAGTACTCGGGCGTCTTGCGGGCTGATTCCATGGGTCTGAAGGACTGTATTGGCCCTGGCCATGATCTCGTTGCGTTTTCCCTTGAACACGTAGACATGGGGTGAACCGGCTGGTGCCGTGGGAGACGCGACGACAGGGTCAGGGGAGATACTTCGCAAACTCGTCACGACGTCACAAATCGACTGGGTGGAGCGGTGGCATTCGTTGAGAGGAGCTATAGCGCTCTCCGGTACCGTGTCTCGGAATTTCCGGTAGATGTCGCCTGCTGCTACTTGGCGGAAGTTGTATATGGCCTGATCTGGATCAGCGACAGCGACGATGGCCAGGCCTTTCTCTTGCAGAAGTTCCAAGAGTTGGATTTCGGTCTCGTTGCAGTCTTGGAACTCGTCAACGATGAGCTCGGAGAAACGGCGGTGCAGACGTTCCAAGATTCGAGTTCCTTCAGCGGTGTGAAGAATACCCAGCGCGTAGCTGCGCGCGCTTTCGGCGCTCATAATTCCGGCAGAAGCCAAGTGGGCATTGCGAGTGGCGGCCTCGGCAGCAAGGTTGTTCCGAGTGAATGCGGGGAGACTGGTCCACATAGCGCGCTCAAGTCGAGACAAGCGCTTCTCGACAATCTGGAACCGCCCATCTGGCCTTGGTTCGAACGCGGTGAGGGGGAAGCCGGTTCCTCCCTTTGGGGGCCGTAGTCGAGACCAGTGATCCGGAAGATCGTCCCATGACGCGACGTATCGAAGTTGCTTGCCTTCCGTACGCAGGAAAGATGGCGTAGTGACAAATCGGTGGAAGAACGCGTCGAAAGTGCCGACGAAGTTTGGGTGTTGGAGGAGGTGGGGCTGGCTCGCGCAGCGCTTGCGTACTTCATTGACAGCGCTGTTGGTGAAGGACACCAGTGAGGCAAACTGGCCGGGCTGGGAAGCGACTTGCCGGTATCGCTCGACCACGGCCCTGGTCTTCCCCGATCCCGGGCCCGCCTCGATCAGCCGAATTGCCGGAGCTAAGGCGTTCAGCTGCTGCGAGCTGAGATACTCGTCGGTCACTTCTCAGCCACAAACCGGATTGCGTCCACGATGTAGGGCGGGACCGTAAGCGGAACGGTTCCCGCTTCACTTGCTAGAAGTGCGCCCTCCGCCACGACTTGAGCAAAGTCACCTTTGCCGATATTGAGAGACAACTTGTCTTCAGCTTTCCTGGTTGTCCTGATCGCGTCCCCAAAAAGATCCGCACGTTCTGCAGGAGACATGTCCTTCGCCGCCTCTGCCAAAGCATCCCAGCTGGTCGCGGACAACTTGTGAAGCTCCAGAAACGCGGTGCGGAGGATGGTCTCGTTGTCCTTCTGGGCGAAGAGGTCGGCTTCCAGCGTTCTGGTGCCGACAAACGCTTCCAACCGCTTGAGGTGAACTGACTTAGAGAAGGCGTTCCGATAAGTGGCCCGGCGTAGCTGTCCAGCCTCGCCATCGGCATCGGTGATGACTGCAAGACGATCCAGCCGATGCGTGTTACCTCCCAAGAGGAGCTTCAGGTAGGGCAGGAAATCGACACCGTCGACTGCGACAATCGACGCCGATTTGAACTGTCGCAGCGACGTGCGGTTGTGCTCATTGCGCTCCTCGCGCGCTTCTCGTTCTGCCGGCGTCTCCGATTCAACTGGAGGTGTCTGTGAGTAGATGATGCCCGCGAAGACGGGCATAAGGACACTCTCGGCAATGCCTTCGACCAGAATGACGTGGCGCGCAAAGAGCAGTGCCGCACGCGTGGTGTGCAGATAGCGGTCAATCTTTCGAATTTCAGGCTTGGTGAGTCCAAGTCGTCCAATCGATGTCACCCGTGTCGTCCACAGGCCAGTTGCACGAATGGATTCCTCGCCGGACGTTGCTTGCTCTTCTGTATGGTCCTCCGGGTGCTGCTCATCGCCTTGAACTTCCTGCTGGTCCTGCAATGGTGAAGTCGTTGCATCAGTGGCGTGACGGGTCACCACGCCGACGTTGCTGATGCTGACCGCACTGGCCAAGACAGGCGAGTGCGTCGTGACTATCACTTGAATCTTTCCTGCGGGCCGCAGTTTCGCGTCGGACGTGCCACTTTCACGGGCCCGGTTCATAAGGTAATCCAGCAGGACGGTCTGCAGTTGCGGGTGCAGATGTGCCTCGGGCTCTTCGACCAGCAGCAACGTCAAGTCATACTCCGATGCTCGCGAGAGTTGGAGGACGATCATCGAGATGTACAGCAAGTTCGCATAGCCGAGTCCGATTTGTCCGACCTCACCCAGCTGGAGGCCGTCTTCGGCCAGCTGCACACGAAGCAGTCGGGACAACCGACGTAATTCTTGCTCCCGGGATGCTATTCCCACGGTGTGTGCACGGGACGGCGGAGTTGCATCGCCCATCTGGGCTTGAATATTCGCCGATGCCATCTTCGGCAATGCTTGGTCCGCGATAGTCGACAACGCATTGTTCGCAAAGTCCACGAACTTTTCCTCGCCGTCTTGATCCTTGTCGAGGAGCACCTTGAGCACTTCGAAGAGCTGAACGCCGTCGCCGCCGTCGAGATCTTTGACCGCATCGCGTAGTGGCGGTAAGTACACGTGGGCTATGCGCCGTCGGGCCGAAGGCTCCGGATCGTCAACGCTGGCACTTCCGATGGAGATTGATTGGATGTTCCGTCGTGGAACGTCTGTTGCTGTTGCCCACGCGGTCCCAAAAACAAGCTTGTCGTCACCGTCCACTAGGTGTGCCATATAGATCGCCTGCTCAACCTCGGAAAGCCCAGAAAAGGTCAGCTTCGCGGATACTGCTGTGCCTTCGGGTGCTGCTCGATGAACGTCGCGTTCTCGGTCGAACCACAGTGTGGATCGCCCGGATGCGGGATAAGTGGCCAGTCGAATTCCGTCTACCAAGGCGCTTTTGCCAGATGCGTTCTCCCCAACGAGAACGGTCAGGTTGGGGTCGAGATGCAAGGACGTATCCGCGCAGGCCCGATAGTTAGAAAGGTCGAGTTGCGATAGCCACATAGTTCCCCCGATTGCAATTGAATTCTCCCCAGCGAAGCCGAGGGCAGCTCAATGGTGCCACGACCATTTCGTCGGGGCTGTGTTAGACGCACGCTAAGGATCCGCGAGAACCTTTGAGCTGAGCGAGCGCCCGTTCAATCCCTACTTCGAACCAGTCGTGTGTGGTGATGGTGGTGCAGCGAGGAGCAGTTCATCGACTTGTCAAACGTTTCCTCTCGGAATGAGTAGTTCTTCGCGGGAGCGTCTACATTGAGCATCTCGAGTGTGCCGGCCAGTCGGGTGAGGTGCATAGTTCCTCGTCGCTCGACTTCGATGAGCGCTCAGTAGCAAAGGGCGCTCGACCAGAGAATGACATCGACATCGACAACGGCCTCGGGGGAGAGATGGTCTCAATGTGGTTGCTCTGAGGCAATTCGGCCGTTCGGTGCTGGAGATGCAGGACACGACCAAGTTGACGGTAGCCGGCAGCCGGTAGCCGTGGCGACGCCCGTAGGTTGGAGCGCAGCGCGCCGCAGTTCGGAGCCGGATGACCAATGATCGCCATACGTTGGTCGACGACCAGCCAACAGGATGGCGGGAATCGCCACCATCGCGGCCAAGCATTTGATCGGGGATCGCCATGGAGATCAAGTTCTCCGCTGTACTCGGGTCATTCGTTCAGAGCCCAGAGAAGAGCTGTTACGTCCGTTGACTAGTGCTTGGCCAGCCTTCGCTAGTTGCTCTCGCCTGCGCTCACTTTGTCGCGTTCGGATGATGAGTGTGGACCTGTTCGAGGAACACGTCCTGTCCGTCTACGTAGAACCAGATTCGAGCGTCACCTTTAGCGGTGGGCTTGTGCTGCCAGCGCGCGTGACTCTTGCCCCCACGCTGGATGAACTCAAGATTCCCGCGGAGCGGGTAATTCGTCGGTGTCCTCGCTGTGGGCGTCTTCGTGAGGAAGTCCCATACGTCGGTCATGGGGTTTCGGATCATTGCGACCAAGTCGCGCCACCCTTTTTGCGCGCCAGTCGACGCGAATCGAATCGTGTACTCGGTCTTCTTGATGGGCCTGGCGACCAATTCGTCTTTTGCCACAGTCAGGGACGCTCGACTGGCTCAGCGTCGTCGAGCCACTCGATCGGAAGGCTTGAGAGTCCAGCCGCGATCGCCGTTGCGGTCTCGCGCCAGGAGGTGAGCTCGGCGATGGCGAGGTGCGGCTGCCCCGTTGCGAACGACGCTCGAGCGGCATTGACGAGATCTTGCGCGCACTTCGTCTGATCCTCCGGTGACAATGCAAGCATCCATTGGAATCGGTCCGCCATCCGTGATGCGAGAGTGCCCTCGTCATCGAGTGTGACCGTGATGAGGTCTGCTGCAAATTGCAGCAGTGTGTCGCGAGCGTCCGCCTCTCGCTGAGACATCAGCACGAGAGTCTCACCGTCGCGGCGAGTGATCTGGACGGTGTGGTCCTCAGCCTCGGCGAACACGTCGGCCGAGTGCTTGCTCAGGTCGGATGAGCGTCTCGTCGTGGTCCGGAGTTCATTGAGCAGGGTCATAAGTACATGGTATTCGGAATGTATTCGGAAGTCCAGACGGTGCTTGTGCCCCAAGGCATCTGCGGTTTGCAACTGCGGCCGCTTCCAGGCCTCCTAAGCTTCGGCGTTGCGGTCGGAGGCTGGCAGGCAGTCGTTCACGAGAGTTGGTTGGTCGCACCGCTAACTAGATCAAGCTGCGCGAGCGACGGCGCTGGAGCGGCTGCAGCGAGCGATCGAGTGTGCGATAGCGAACCAGCGCACGGATCATATTGACTCTCCTGCGAAACGAGGAGATCCTCGGTGCGAGGTCCCGCCCGTCGGTGTGGTGTAGTGCCGTCGAGGAGACTTGATGCGTGCACGTCTATTCAACGTCTATTCACTCCAGATGGCCCGAGGGGAGTCGAGATATCTCGATATAATGAGGGAACATCACGCAAGGAATCCCTAGTCAGATCGAGATTACTCGAGGTGAGTCGACGTAAATCGACTCGCGGGGGAGGCGCGGATGGAGCCCGCCGGTCACGGGTTCAAGTCCCGTCCGCCCTACTGTAAAATCCCTGATCAAGTACTATTTAAATCCATGCGTTTGTATGTGAAGTGGCCATTCACTCGTTATTCGACACGGAGTCAAGTCTCATTTTGTCGACGCGAATATATCTTTGAGCTGGGTCTACCGAGCCTCATGTCGATTGTGTTGACAGGTCGTTCAACGTTTATTCCCCACGTTTTCGGCGGCCTGGCCGTGGCGGGGCCGGGCAAGATCCGCGCCGTTCCGGGGATCCGAGTCCGTCGGTGGCATGGGTATCGGCGGATTCCCGCGCGCGTCTATTCAACACTTATTCGGTGCAACCTGGTCTCGGGTTCAAATCACCTCGGGAGGCGTTCATCGCGGCTCGGCCTGTCTCGACTGGTCGTCGTGGAGCGTCTGGCGGCAGCGGCGCGCGTTGCGCTCCGTTCGCATTACGCGGCACCTCACTTATAACGTCAGTCGTGTATAACGTCAGTCGTGGTGTCACGGCATCCAACTCATATGGGGCCTGTACCGCGGAGTGCAGCACGAAGAGTCTGTCGCGAGCACCACAAGTCGCGGGCCAGTCTTGCCTTTGGCGCACCTTGATTGACATTGCGAGGACATGGCCCCACCGCGACGATCTAGTCGATCGGCCACGGCCGGCGAGCCCGCGCAGAGGTGCATGCGGCCGAGTCAGTTCGGATCGAGTGGTCAAGCAACAAGCAACAGTAGGGACTCCATCCAAGGAACTTGGTTGTCTATAGTCTTTGAAAGGGTCACGGTCCGCATTCCTGTCCCTCCGTCAAGGGAAGCCGTGCTTTTCGGCGCGGCCGCCGTCAGGCTTGGTGGGAGTACAGACGCCCTCGCTTCATCTCGTACGTAGGCGTTGTCGCCATGTTCATGCTCTGTGATCATTTTCCCGCTGCACGTTATCGCGCAGCTCCGCCATGCGGCTGTTGACCATGTCGAGAATCTGCTGATCGAAGGCAGGGATCTCCTCCTGCTTCCACTCGATGAGCACGCGATCGTCATCCGAGTACGTCGCTCGACCGCTCTCCACGGCATCGTGGTTGGAGCGATTCACGACCTCTTGTATTCCGTCGATCATCGTGCCTGAGTAGTCGACGATGTCCTCTCTCCCGACATAGTCGAAAAGGGCTGCGAGATCTTCGAACGAGATCCCGTGCAAGTGTTTGCCGCGGTCGCGATCGGAGTTGAATACGACGCTCGTCGTGGAGTCATGCTCGAGGTAGATCTGGAACACGAAACTGTGGATGATTTGGTTGCACAGCCGACCAACCTCAAGCTCGGTACGCGCGGGCTTCCTTAGGTCGTAGAACCGTTCAGGTTCGAAACGATCTAGGAGCATCGGGACCCGAGCGATCAGCGCATATCTGTAGGTTCGAATCCGCCTGGTCGGCAGGAGCGACGACGACTTCTCGGAGTCGATGAGACGCCGGATCGAGTACGCGCCCATCATGATGTCGCGCTCGGCGAGGAAATATGTGCGGCTGGTCCAGCGCCGCTGTGTGTTCCAGCGCCTTAGTCGCGCTGCAGATTTTAGGAGCTCTTCTCTCCAGGGAACGGAGTCACCGATCATTGCGGGTTATGCCGGCCCAGTCAATCAAGCTCGGCGACGAGCTCGTCATCGTCGAACTCGTCGTCTGCTCCACCCTCGCGGGGCTGATTGCTCATCATGCCCATGAGCAGAGCAGCGAACTCCTCGCGCAGCTCTGGCAATGCATCGTCGGCATCTCGACCCAGCAAGTCATCCAGATCCCAAATTGCTATGTACGGCTGACGCGGCAACAGAATCGCCACACGGCGGATACCGTGCAAGTCGTCGATGTCGAGCAACGCGTAGCCGAGGAGCTGAAAGAGAGTGTCCCGGATCCACGGATTCGTGATTTGCTCGCGGGTCTTGACCTCGACAAGCAGATCGTCGATCACGAGGTCGGCATCGGCGCCGCCCACCGCGTTGCTTCCGAGGAACGTAGGATTCGGAGTGTAGACGCGCCCGTCCGCTTCCGCTTCGTCCCACTCCTGTAGGAGTGGGACGAGCGGCTTGTGCATCTGAGCCACATCGAAGATTAGTTCTTCGTCGATACTCATCATCAGCCCGACGGCGTCCTCCGCACGCTTGATCCGACGACCCAGGTCGTTGGTGAGCGCTGACACAGGCCCGGCGCGGTAAATGGCTTCGCACCAGGCAAGCGGGATGGAGATCCGAGCGAGGCTCAGAGGATGTGGGTCCTTCTCCTTGAGCGTCAGATAGCCGAAGTTGAGCGCGTCCTGCAGCAACTGCGCGATGTGCTTACCCCGATGTATGGCATCCGAGTTTGCTTGGAGACGTTCGAGGCCTCTCCAGGCCGTGGTCTCGCCGACATCGAAGCCCGGCAAGTCCATACGGAGGCGATAGTCCAGCGCCATTCCCGCCACGACCGCGTGGGACTTCCTCTGGGCCCGCTTCACTTCTGCCGGGATGGGAATCTGAGTCACGAGAGACGTGAGCTTGTCGAAACCGAACTTCTTCGCCGTCGCCGTACCAATTGGGCCCCGAATCCCTGCTGCTGCGAGGGCCGGTGCGCTCGCGTAGATGAAGTTCCGGACAGGAGAGTCTGCGTTCTTGAGATGACGAGTCAGCGACATGCTCTTACCGTAGTGGGACAGTACGGTGCGCTCCGAGGGCTTCGGTCCGAACAGTAGACTCTCCGCCATGGGGAATCTCGGGGCGTACCAGGACATCACCAAGCTCATCAAGACGCTGGGTGGGCCCGCCAAGGCCGGCACCCTCTTGATCGGCGGCACGCTCGCTGCGGGCGGGCTGATCACCGTGGGCGCTCAGAAGGCCGCGAAGGCCATCATGAAGGCCATAGAGAACTCTCGCCACCAACGCCCGCCCTGTCCAACATTGGGCCGTAGCTTCACGGTTCACACTGCCGGTACGGACGAGCAGGGCCTCGAGTTCCGCGAGGAAGACACGTATACCGTCCTCGAGTGCGACGGTGATGCGATTCTCGTCGAGATCACGAGCAACTCGGACAATCCGCACTTTGTGTCTGGGGTGTTTCTGTCGTCGATCTCGGACTATCCCGCGCCGCCGGAGATTCCCGAACCGGACTTGGAGTGAACCGTCCCGGGTTTGCTTCCGCATTTTTTCTGGTGGAAGGATCCGCGGCTATGCCCATGAAGTTCCCTCCCGATTGCGTCGATGAGTTCGGTGTTGGTGACTCGCGACAATGTCGGTGGACTGCAGCCGCGGGTCACGCAGTTCGTTCCGCTCAGCACTGTTGAGGGCGAGTGGTTACCTCGTGTAGTCGCAGTCAGCTCACATTTGCCGTTCGCCAGAGGGGAGCAACCGTCGTGGTCCCGCCCACATTTCTTCGGCCACGTCGTTGGTCAGGCCGAACAGCCATGCGCCAGCTCTCACTTTTCGACACAATGAACCGCGGTTGAGTACAGCCAGCGTCATATGGTCACGTTTCGCGGAAATCGAAAATCTCAGCCGACCAGCGTTGCTTTTGCCCCATAGGCATGATTCACGGCGCTGCCTGTGGACTCTCGCGCCATTGTGCTCAGGCGCACGATGTCACGGTTGGCAGGATGCTGATGTCGCAGCTGAGACGGCTTGCGCTTTCGCGTCTCATGCTCGGGGCAAGTCGTCGTTCTGGCCTCTATGACGCGCGTACTCGCGACCTTCAACGATGATGCTGCTGAGCTCGTCCAGGTCGTCGGGGATGGGGAACGCCCAGGAGTTGTCGCCTGCGCCTGTCTCGTGCACCGCGATCTGTTCGCCGACGTCTGGCAGTTGTATGAACACGGAGGATGCGTCGTCGACGTCTTTCCAGGCGATGCCATAGTTCAGCGGGAGCATCCACCATTCCGGCGTCTCGAAAACCCTCTGCTCCGGTGACTGTACCCGCCGGTAGACGCGTTCGAACTCTCGAACTGTAATGGCGGGGATCAGCTTGCCGAGCAGCTGGGGTCGGGTATCAGGCTGATGCGGCGTAGTGAGGAGGAAACCAATTTCGAGTGTGTCGACGTCCAGATGGCCGTCGTCGCCGTCGAAGTCGTCGTGGGGGGACGTGTTCACGAACCCGACGACCTGACCGCTCGCAGTCTCGGCGACCAGTGCGACGGCTTGCCCGCCTGCACCTGCTTTGAGGTCGGCGCGCAGCATCTCGTCGAGTGCCCCGTCTTCGACTGATCCGTTGAAGAGCATGCGCACCCCATCGAAGTGCCGTTCGGACAATCGCCGGATCTTCGTATCCACACACTCAACGATACGGACTCACCGGCCCGGCCTTCGTCACGAATGGAAGTGTTGTCGTCGTTGCCGAGAGACGCGGGCTTCCCCAAATGCGTAGTGACTTGAGGCGCGCACGTTTATTCAACGTTTATTCACTCCAGACGGCCCGAGATGGGTCGAGGTGGGTCGATACAATGGAGTACACCACGCAAGAAATCCCTAGTCAGGCCGAGAATGCTCGAGGTTGCTCGAGGCAAGATGGCTCGCGGGGGAGTGCCGGCCGGGGTCCGCCGGTCACGGGTTCAAGTCCCGTCCGCCCTACAAACAGAGGCCCACGGGCCGGTGGTCATACTGCCAATTTCGGCTAGTGATCCTCATCGGGTGCGAAAGAATCCGCGCCAAACTCCGGATGCCGCTGCTCGCCGAGAATTACCCGGCGCGACGCGGGCGCCACAGGGATTCCAGCCCGGGTACCCTCGTCGGATGACCTTCGATGTGCACGAATTGGTAACCGGAATTGACGGGGTCCGCCGCGAGATCCTCGTGGTGGGACAATTCGGCGATGCGGCCCCGTCGCTTGCCGTCACGGCTGGGGAGGCTGCCGCGTGAGCGTGCACCTCATCGGCGGCGGCGCGACCACGAGTGTGGATGCCCCGCTCTACGCTCCGTTCGTCGCCGAGGCGGCGCTGCGAGCGGGCCACGCGGGCCGCGCACGGCCGCGCATCGCCGTGATCTCACTGCACCCCGAGGCCGAGGAGAAGGCGGCGGCGCTCGGCGACCTCCTGGCCGAGGCCGGAGCGGGACCCGCGATCGAGCTGCATCTGATCGCAGGGCGGCCCGGCGAGCCGATCGGGCTCGGCGCGATCGCCGACGTCGACGGCATCGCGGTGGGCGGCGGCTTCGTAGAGGAGGTGCGCGCCGGGCTCGAGTCGCTGTTCGGCGAATTGCGCCGGCTGGTCGCCGCAGGCGTGCCCTACCTCGGCGTCTCGGCCGGCGCGATGATTGCGTCGGAGGGCTCGCTCGGAAGCGGCTCGCGCATCGGCGGCGTGGTCGTCTCGCCTGAGGACCCCGACGAAGCGGGTGACGAGCTGGAGATCGCCGCCGGCATCGGTCTCGTGGACGTGGCCGTGGAGGTACACGTTGCCCAGCGTGGCATGTTGTCCCGACTGGTCGCTGCCGTCGAATCGGGGCTGGTCCCTGGCGGGCTCGGGATCGACGAGCGCACGGCCCTGATCGTCGGCGACGGCGGGCTCCGGGTCGAGGGCGTGGGCAGCGTCTGGCGGGTGCTGCCGGCCGAGGGCGGCGTGCTGGTCTCTACGATCGTCACCTGATCCACGTCCCCGTTTCTCGCGGGCCGTGAGAGCGCTCGTGCCGGCTCAGCGAATCGGACCGGCCCGTGGCTCCAGGATCACGACCGCGGTCTCGGCCGATCGACGCGCCGCCAGGCTGTCCAGCCCCGTATCGATGTCGCGCCACCTGGCCCACAGCCGCGAGCGCTCGTCGCCCTGCGCGGCGCGAGCGTGCACGAGGCGCGGGCCGTCCCGAACGACCACCCTCGCATCGGGTTGGGCCTGGAGATTGAGCCACCACGCCGGGTCCGGGTCCGCCCAGCCGTTCATGGCCATCGTGACGAGGTTGGGACCGTCCTCGAAGTAGCCGAGGATCACCTCTCGCTCCTCGCCGGTGCGGCGCCCAATGGTCGTCAAATGGAGCGTTCCCCAGCCCTGAGGCTTGGGCCGCCACAATCCGACCCGTCCACGGGTGATTCGGTAGATGGCCCGGTGGATGCCCCAGGCGAGCCTGACGAACCAGCGAGGTGGAATCCTCGGTCGATCCTCCCGTGCTCTCGACACAGCTGGATCCTACTTGCCGGCGCCCGTGCCCACGATGGTCTCGCGGAAGCCTTGCGTAAGCTTGCGCCATGTCCAGGTACCTGCGTCCCGCCGTCGGCGGCTGATCAGCATGAGGGCCGTCGTCCACGACCGATACGGTCCTCCCGAGGTGCTGAGGGTCGAAGACGTTCCGGTGCCGTCACCGGGCGCGAATCAGGTGCTGGTTGAGGTCGCCGCGACATCCGTCAATCTCTCGGACTGGGAGGGGCTGACGGGAACTCCGGGGTACGCGCGGATCGGGGGTCTGCGCACCCCGGCGCACCGGGTGCTGGGCTCCGACATCGCGGGGCGTGTCGCAGCCGTCGGCTCCGGCGTCACGCGGTTCCGCGTCGGCGACGAGGTGTACGGCGACAACCTCGGCCTCATGGGCGGGTTCGCCGAGTACGCGGTGGCGCCTGAGGCGGCGCTCGCACACAAGCCAGAGGAGCTGACGTTCGCCGAGGCCTCGACGTTGCCTCAGGCGGGCTCGATCGCGCTTCAGGGGATGGCGCGCGCACGTCGCGGGCAGCGCGTGTTGATCAACGGGGCGGGCGGCGGGGCGGGCTCGTTCGCGATCCAGCTCGCCACGCTCGCCGGGGCGCACGTGACCGGCGTTGACAATGCAGGCAAGCTCGACTTCATGCGGGCGCTCGGCGCCGACGAGGTGATCGACTATCGCAGCGAGGACTTCACCCGGCTCGGACGGTACGACCTCGTGCTCGATCTCGTCGCGCACCGATCCGTGTTCCCCTACTGGCGGGCGCTGGCGCGCGGTGGCCGCTACCTCTGCGTCGGCGGAACCGTGCGAACGCTGCTGGGGGTCGTCACGGTCGGCGCTGCGCTCGGCCTGCTCACCGGGCGTCGGCTGGGGGTTCTCCTGGTGAGGCAAGGGCCGAAGCATTTCACGCCCGCCGCCGAGCTGTGCAGAGCTGGCGACCTTCGCATCCACATCGACCACGCCTTCCCCCTCGACGAGGTGCCTCAGGCGCTCGCCGCTGTCGGTGAGGGGCGAGTGCGCGGCAAGGTGGTCGTCACAACCCCGTGAGTGGGTCCGGATTGTGCGGGAGGCGGGGGCGTGTCACCGTGGTGGCGATGTCCAGGCGTTCCCTCCGACGCGCAGAAACCCTCCGGTAGCTCAACTGTTCGAAGGCTGGGGCGACTCCTCGGCGTCGGTCGAGCGTGAGGCAGCTCGCGCTCGAGACTTGACGCGCGCACGTTTGTTCAACGTTTATTCACTCCAGGCGGCCCGAGACGCGGGTGGCCGGCCCCCGTGTCGCCGACCCCGACGCGGTTGCTGTGCTCCGTGAGGCTCACCAGCGCCAGGTGCAGGTCGGCCGTCCAGCAGATCAGCTTGCCCTTGTGGTCCTTGGTGCGGCCGAGGATCCCCGCGTCGGCCAGCTGGACGAGGGCGCGGTGCGCGGCCCCTATCGACACCTCGTGGCGCTCGGCCGCCGTCTCAATGGTGAGCACCGGGTCGGTGGCCAGTGCATCCAGAATGCGGAGCACCACGGCATCACGGCGAGGTGTGGCCGGCTTGATACCCTGCGCCCGACGAAATCGGATCAGCTCCTCCCGTACCGCGGCGTCGAGGGCTGCGATGTCCGAGGACAGCCTGACGGCGTTGCCGGCGGCCAGCTCGGCGGCCTCGGCGAAGGCGATGACCCACTCGTCCAGCCGGGAGGGGATCTCGCGGTAGGCCGTGAGCCCGGCGATGTAACGGTCCTTGTCGCCGGCGAACACCGTGCTGATCGGGATCAGGGTGTTCCGCAGCGCATCGGCGCGGCGAAGCACCGTGTGGATGAGCGCGCGTCCGGTGCGGCCGTTGCCGTCGATGAACGGGTGAATCGTCTCGAACTGCGCGTGGGCGATCGCCGCCCGCACGACCGGATTGCCGGTGGTGGCGGTAACGAACCGGGCGAGGTCATCGACAAGCCTGCCGACTTCGGACGCTGGCGGCGGGACGAAGTCCGCGCGCAGTGGGCTCCAGCCGGGCCCGCCCACCCAGTTCTGCTCGGTGCGGAGGCCGGGCGCGAGCCGCGGCTCGATGAGGTGCTGCAAGCGTTCGATGTCCGCAGTCGTGACAGAGTGCAGGCGGTCGCCGAGCTCGGTGATGGCCTCCTCGGTTGCACGCACGTTCGCCACGACGTCCACGGCAACGCGGCTGCCGTGCTGAAGCAGCTCCGCAATGGCGAGCCGCTTGGGGGTGACACTGTTGCCCTCGATCCAGGATGACGAGATGCTCTCGGATCGCACGAGCAGGTGGTTGAGGTACCCGCTTCGTTCGCCGATCCGCTCGTCTGCACGGGCGAGCACGGCCACTGCGTCCTCGGCTCCCGCTCGAGACGGTGCCGCGCGCGACGTGACGGGAGGCGTCACCGTCCTCAAGCGGTGCCGCGCGGGTAGTAGGGTCGTGAGGTCAGCGTGGAGAATCGAGGAAGCCAGTGAGAATTGGTGTGCGGATCTCCAGCGATCGAGTCGTCGGCGTCTTCGTGCGCGACGACGGCAACTACGGCATGCACTTCGTTGACTCGGGTGATGCCGAGGCGGCGGATGCGCTCTTCCGCGGACTCCGCCGTTATGCCTCCGACTCCGGCTTCGTGCAGGACGAGGAGATCTCCTCCATCTGTTTCGATGTGAGCGCGGTGCTCCGGCGGGAGGAGACGACACCCGTCAGCGTCGTGCGCATCGCGCCGCGCCCGCCCATCGACCCGCAACACGAGCTCGGAAACGGCCGGGCGCATGCAGACGTCTTCACTGCTGTTCACATCGCCGGCGGTCACACGACCCTCGGCGAGGAGATCGTCCCGCTGGACGCGGAGGCGCTCCGGGATTTCGCCTCGACCGCCGCGCGGGGTGGCCGGTACGTCGTCACGAGCGTCGGCGCACTCGTCAACACCGCGCATGAGCTCGCGGCCGGCCGGATCCTGATGGAGCACGCCGAGCCGCAGTCGGTCGCCTACTCGCACTCGTTCTCGAACAGCTCGTTTGCGGTCCGGGAGCGCACGGCGGTGCTCAACAGCGCGCTCGTGCCGTTCGCGGAATCGCTCGCCACCTCGCTCGCGCTGGCAGCCGAGGCGCAGGTTCCGGACGCGCGGCTATACGTGACCACGAATGACGGTGGGCGGATGCCGCTCTCGCGCCTGTCGAGCACCCCGGTGCACTCCATGTACGCCGGCCAGGCCAGCGAGCTCATCGGCGCCGCCGCACTGAGCAACCTCGAGGACGGCGCCGTCATCGTCGCCGACGGGCCGAGGTCCTTCCACGGCGAGATCTTGGCCGGGGTGCCTGCCGTCGTGCCGCAGCGTCAACGTCGCGGGGAGGACACGCTCGCGACGCAGTCGGCGAAGGTACTTCCCGTGACCGAGTTCCTCGTGGGCGGGCAAGCCAAGCCGCCCACTGTCGTCGCCGCAGAGGGCGCACCCCGCCTCGTTCCCCACCTCTGGCTGCGGGCCTCCCGCAGAGCAGACGTTGATCTGCGCGCGCTCGGGGCGGCCTGTGCGCCCCTCGCCGACTGGGTCACCCAGGTGGTGACTGTCGGCAGCGCCGTGGAGATGGATCAGGCCCTGGCCGCGGCGGAGGCGCGGGCCACCGCGAGGCTGGTCGCGTTCGGCGCGGCGCCATCCGAGGTGAGAATCATCGAGTCCGGAGTCGCGGCGACCGCGTACGAGAACCCGCGCGTGGTCTCGGTGCGGGTGCGCGCACTGGCGGGTCAGACGGTGGGCAGCATGCTGCGGGTGGGGGAGTACGATGTGGCTCTCTAGCCCCGAGATCGCCCGCCTGCGCACGGGCGCACTCTTCCTGGCCTGCGCGGCCGACCCGGGATGGTGCACCGACCAAGCCGAGCGCGCCCTCGCCCACATGCACGCCCACGGGATCGAGCCGGAGCTGCGCGGCGTCGACGATTTCGAGGATGACGCGCTCATCGTCGCGGTCGGCTTCGTCAACAACGGGCTCTCGCTCTCGGAGCTGCGCCCCTCCGGCGACGAGTTCGCCACGAGCCTCCGCCTGCTCGAGCAGGCCGTCGGGCGCCCGGTCGCGGGGCTCATGCCGCTGGCCGCGGCGAACGTCAACGCGCTGGTGCCCATCCTGACCGGCATGCAGATCGGGCTCCCGATCGTCGACGCCGACCCCATGGGCCGGGTCTTCCCCCTCCTGCACCAGTCGCTGTTCACCCTCGCCGGGCTTACCGCCGGGCCCGTCGCCGTGACCGGGCCGACCGGGGAAACGGCGATCCTCGACGTCGACAAGCCGGCCAGGGCCGAGCGCCTCGTGCGTGCCCTCGCGGGGGAGTTCGGCGGCTGGGCCGCCGCGGCCCTGTACCCGATGAGCGCGGGAACGCTGGGCGCGAGCGGGGTGATCGGCAGCGTCTCCCGCCTGATCCACATCGGCGAGATCCTCGAGTCTGGCCTCCCCACGCACCACAAGCACGAGCAACTGCGCCGCACGCAGGGCGTGCAGCGCATCATCCGTGCCCGGGTGAGCAACGTCGAGGGGCTCTCCCGGCCGGCGCCACCTGGCCAGCCGGATCGCCCGTCGAGCGTCTTCCTCGTCGAGGAGTCGCAGGGGAAGATCGTTCAGATCGAGATTCAGAACGAGCTTCTGATGGTGCTCGTCGACGGCGCCGTCGAGGCAGTGCTGCCCGACATCATCACGATGCTGCGCCCCGAGGACGCCAGCGTCGCGGGGCTTGACGACCTGTGGGTGGGCAACATCCTCGACATCGTCGTGCTGCCGGCCGCCGCGCAGTGGTACACGCCCGCAGGAATCGAGTTGGCCGGCCCCGCCGCGCACCACGCGCTGCTGCGCCGACGATGGGAGAAACGCCCGTGAACCGCCCATCGAACGGCACCGTTGAGCTGCGCCACCTGATCGATTCCCGCGAGCTCCACGACCTCACCGCGCGTTACGTCGCCTCGGGCGCGAGCCCGGTGCGCGACCTCGCGCTCATCACCGACATCGAGGAGATCGCCTCGATCGGCCCGGACACCGTCGTCCTGCTCAGCCAAGGGGTCGCGCTCGGCGGCTGGATGATCTCCTCCGCGCTCCGGTACGCCTGGGAGCGCAAGGCCTGTGCGCTGATCGTGCCAGAGCAGTCGCTGTCCGAATCCGTGATCGAGCTGGCCCGCCGACTCGGTGTCTCCCTGCTCACCACGAATCGAGACGTGACCAGGCTGGCGCTGGACGTTGCGATACAGCTGGGAGTCGCTCGGGCCGGGTCCGTCGCGAGGATCCAGGCTCTCAGCGCTCGGCTGGCGGACGCCGAGGACCTCGTCTCGCTCGTCGCGCTGGTCTCCGATGAACTCGGCGGAGTGCGGGTGCGGGTCGTGTCGACAGGCGGAGTCGCCATCGCCGAGGCCGGGAGCTCGTCCGCTCCCACGCGCCCCACCCTCTCACCCGGTGAGCAGGCCGCGCCGGTCACCGTTCGCGTCTCCCGGCGAGGCAGCGCGGCCGACATGCTCGTCGCCGACGTCACCGAGCATGCGCGTCCCTTCACCGAACACGTGCTGCTCGCGGCGGTGCCCGCGATACGGGCGCTGCTCAGCGAGACGCGGCTGGGCGCGATCCGGGCGTCCCTTCCGATGGTCACCATGACCGCGCTCACCGGCACCTCGCGCGTCGGCGGCTACGAGGACCCCTTCGACCTGGGAGCCGCAGCTGCCCTGACCTGGCCGCTCGACGGAAGCCACATGGCCCTGTGCATCCTGAGCAACGACCCGGGACGCCTTGGCGGCGCCGTGCACCAGCTCTGGAACGCGGAAGTGCCCGATGTCCCGCTCGGGCGCTTCACCGACGGCTGGCTGGCATTTGTGCCGTTGCGCGACGAGGACAGCCAACAGCTCATCATTGATCGGCTGCGCGAGCAGCTCGAGCAGTTGCGCGTCCTCGGCCTCATGGTCGGCGTCTCGCCGATCTTCAGCGGCTCGGCGGAGGCCGTGAACAGCGTGCGAAAGGCGTGGCTGGCAGCCAGGCTGGCCGGCTCCGACGGAGCCTCGGATGACGCGCTCGTCGTGTTCGACGACATCCGTTCGCACCTGCTGCGACGACTTCTGCCGCCCGAGCTGGCCGAGCAGGTGGCCACCGAGATCTTCCCGCTGCTGCTCACGGACGCCGCTTCCGGCGAGATCATCGAGACGCTCCTCGCCTACCTGTCGGCGCGCGGATCGATCTCGCACACGGCGAGCGCGTTGGGCGTTCACCGCAACACCGTCCAATCGCGACTGCGCCGCGCGGAGGAGTTGGGCGTCGCGCTCAACGACCCCGGCGAGATCCTCCCCGCCCACATGATCCTGGCCGCGCTCGCCCGTCGGCGCAGTGCCTCAGGCGTCACCGGCCGCGCCTGAGGCACTGCTCGGAGCCGATCCCAGGGCACGAGCGAGACCCTCCGCAAGCTTTTTTCCGAGAGATTCGACGCCCAGAGAACGGCGTCTTCTCGGCGCCGAGAATTGCCAATGCCCAACGCAAGCCGTTGGGCTTGTGCATTCTGCACACTGCTGCCCCGAGCGCGACGGATAGCTTCTCCTCACATCCGCGACAGCGTTCCGCTTGCGTGTGATCACCACCAAGACAATGGAGTTTTCGGTCAGATGATTCGTTCAGTGCTCACCCTTCGCTCGACACCGGAGAAGGTCGAGCCCATCTTCGAGATGTACCGCACAGAGCAGATTCTGCGGGAATCACTCGCCCTCACTCGCGCGGTCGCATCCGAGATCTCCGCGGCCGTCGACGGCTCGGGGGAGATCATCGTCACCGCGCTGTGGCCAGACGAGGCCGCCTACCAGGAGTGGATCGACCACCCGAACCGCGGCCGCACGGCCCCCGCGCTGACAGCACTGCTCGCCGACGCCGAGATCGGCGTCGGCAGGCTCTACCGCGTCGACCACGGAGTGAGCAAGAACTCCGAGCCGCGGTGACATTCGTCCTTCCCCTCCGCACCCCCTGATTCCGCAATCCCTGAAGAAAGTAGAAAGCAATGAAGCCTCTTCTCCGAGTAATCGCAGGCGCTGGTGTTCTAGCGCTCGGAGCATCCCTCGCCGGCTGCAGCGCCGACACCGGGCCCGCCGGCAACGCCGATGGCGAGTCGTTCAACATCGTGTTCCTCGCCGCGTCGTCGCAGAACGGCTACAGCCAGGCCGTCTACGAGGGCATCGAGACACGTGCCGCAGAGCTCTCCGCAGAGCTGGGCATCACCATCACCACCAAGATCCAGGACGGCCAGTTCGACGCGAACACGCAGCTCTCCCAGATGCAGAACGCCGGCACCACCGGCCAGGCCGACGGCATCATCGTCGTTCCCAACGACGGCCCCGGCCTCGCCGCGGCATTCCCGCTCGGCAACGACGTTCCCGTCGCCACGGTGCTCAACCCGATCGGCCCGGACATCGAGAAGATGGAACAGCAGACCGAGGGCGTCATCAGCACGGTCGCCTCGCCTCCCTCGATCGGTGCGACGGGGCAGGCCGAGCAGGCCGTCGAGTACTGCAAGGACATCGACCCCTGCAAGCTGGGCCTCCTCGCCGGCCTGCTGAACTCGCCGCTCGACGTTGCCCGCGTCGACGCGTGGCACCAGGTTCTCGACAAGCACAAGAACATCACGATCGTCGGCACCGTCGAGGGTGCCTACGACCGCGACAAGTCGCTGACCGCGGTGAGCAACCTGTTGCAGGGCAACAAGGACATCAACGGCATCCTGAGCAACGCCGACCAGCAGACGATGGGCGCGCAGATCGCGCTGGAGGATGCCGGAATCGACCCGTCCACGGTGTTCCTCACCGGTGGCGGCGGCACCCGGGAGGCCGTCGACGCCGTCCGCGCGGGCACCTGGAGCAACGGCTACCTGAACTACCCGGTCACCATGGGCGGGAAGGCGCTCGAGCAGATCGTCAACCAGCTGCGCGGCGAGCCGGTGGAAGCCGTCGTCGATGCTGACTCGCTGGGCGACTTCGGCCCCTTCATCACCCAGAAGGACCTGCTGGAGCACCCGGACTACACCGGCGAGTGGAACGGATAACCCACCATGGCTGAGCCAGTGATCGGGGCCACTCTGATCGAGCTGCGCAACGTGAGCAAGCGTTTCGGCGGCACGCAGGCACTCGACAACGTCTCCCTCGAGGTGCGCGCGGGCGAGATCCATGCCTTCGTCGGAGAGAACGGTGCCGGCAAGTCGACCCTCGGAAAGGTCATCGCGGGCATCTATGCGGCAGACCAGGGCGAGGTCCTCGTCGACGACGTCTCGGTCGAGCGATGGAACCCGGCACTGGCTCAGCGGCACGGCGTCGCCATGATCGCGCAGGAGCTCGCGCTCGTGCCCGATCTGACCGTGGCCCAGAACGTCTTCCTCGGTGCGGAGGAGCAGCGATTCGGGTTCGAGCGCCGCAACCTGAGCGAGCGGTTCCTGGCCCTCGACGCCGAGGTCGGCTTCGGGCTCGACCCCCGGGCGAAAGTGCGGGGGCTCCGCATCGCCGACCAGCAGAAGGTGGAGATCCTGCGCTCCCTCGCCCGGAACGCGCGCGTCATCGTGATGGACGAGCCCACCTCCTCGCTCGCGGCCAAGGAGATGGCGCAGCTCGAGGCGCTCATGCGCACCCTGCGCGACCGGGGATGCTGCGTCGTCTACGTGTCCCACTTCCTCGACTCGGTGCTGAGCGTCGCCGACCGCATCACCGTGATGCGCGACGGACGCCGGGTCAGCACGGTCGCCACCTCCGAGGTCACCAAGCACGAGCTGGTGACCGCGATGCTCGGACGCGAACTGGACGGGGCCTACCCCGAGCGCCCCTCCGCGCCCGACCGCACGGCTGCACCGCTCCTGCGGGTCGCCAACGCGCGCACCTCCACCGGTGTGGAAGGCATGTCGTTCGAGGTCCGGCCCGGCGAGATCGTCGGCCTGCTCGGCCTGGTCGGCAGCGGCCGGACCGAGTGCCTCCGTGCGGTCTTCGGCGTGGACGAGCTGAGCGGTGGCGAGGTCGTCTACCAGGGCGCCGACTGGGCGCGGAAAAAACCGAAGGACTCGATCGCGGCCGGCCTGATCTTTGTCTCGGAGGACCGGCACCGGGACGGGCTCGTTCTCGAACGCTCCGTGCGCGAGAACATCGCGCTGGCCAGCCTCGGCAAGCGTGCCGCCGCCGGCGTCATCAGCACCCGTGCCGAGAAGAGCGTCGCACTCGGGTTCGCGAGCGCCCTGCAGATACGCCCGCTCGACATTGAGCTGCCCGTCGGCTGGTTCTCCGGAGGAAACCAGCAGAAGGCGCTGCTCAGCAAGGCACTCGCGGCAGACCCGAAGGTCATCATCCTCGACGAGCCGACGCGCGGGGTGGATGTCGGTGCGAAGCGCACCATCTACGAGCTCATCGTGAGGCTCGCACAGGAGGGGATCGGCGTCGTCCTGATCTCCTCGGAGCACGAAGAGATCATGGAGCTCGCACACCGGGCCTACCTGGTCTCGGAGGGCCGCACCTTCGGGGAGATCGTTCCCGAGGAGACCACCGTTGAGAAGGTGCTGTTCCAGCTCTTCAACGTCACCCCAAACGAGGAGCCGGCAGCATGAGTGAGGCCATCAACACCACCGTCACCCAGATCCGGTCGCGGAAGCGGTTTGCCGTCAAGGAGCTGGCGATCGAGTACGCCGTGCTCTTCCTGCTCGGCGCCGTGCTGATCGCGCTCGCGATCCTCTCGCCGTCGTTCTTCACCTTCGGCAACATCGTCAACATCCTGAACCAGAACGCACCGCTCGTGATCATCGCAGCGGCCGGCACCTTCGTGATCATCTCGGGCAACTTCGACCTGTCCAGCGGCGCCGTCTACGGTGTCGCCGGCGTGATCGCGGCGTGGATCGCGGTCGCGACGGAGAACGTGTGGCTCGCGCTGCTGGCGGCACCCGTCGCCGGCGTCGTCCTCGGTGCCTTCAACGGCATCGTGATCACCAAGCTCAGGGTGCACTCGTTCCTCGCGACACTGGCCTCCTCGATGATCTTCACGACCATTGCCGTGCTGATCACCGGCGGAAGCCTCATCACGGTGACGACGCCCGGGTTCTCGACGCTCGGCCGCGAACGCGTCGGCGGCGTCTTCATCGCGGTGTTCATCATGATCGTCGTCGCCGCCATCTTCTGGCTGCTGCTCTCGCGCACCATCTTCGGTCGCCACGTCTACGCCGTCGGCGGCAACGACGAGGCCGCGGAGCTCTCCGGCATCAACATCAATCGCACCCGGGTGATCGTGTTCGTCCTGAGCGGCCTCGCCGCGGGAACCGCCGCAGCCATCGGCGTCTCGCGCATCTCCTCTGGACAGCCCCTGGCCGGTGCCGGCCTCGAGCTCAGCGCGATCGCCGCCGTGATCCTCGGCGGGACCAGCATCTACGGCGGGGTCGGGGCCGTCTGGCGCTCCATCGCCGGCGTGTTCCTGATCGCCCTGATCGGCAACGGCTTCGACCTGCTCAACCTCAACCCGCAGCTGAAGGACATGGTCACCGGAATCATCATCCTGGCGGCGGTCGGCATCGCCGCCGCCGGCCGAGGGCGACGCTAAGCCGCGCGCTCCATCACCGCACTGCAGCCCCATCTACCACCCACAAGAGGAAGTATCTTCATGTCCACAAATGTTCGCGTAGCCATCGACGTCGGTGGAACCTTTACCGACATGGTGAAGCTCGTACCGGAGACCGGTGAGCTTCGCTTCGAGAAGGTTCCCACCACCCCGCAGCAGCCCACCGCCGGCGTGCTGGCCGCATTCGACAAGGCGGATGCCGCGCCCTCGACGGTCGAGACGTTCAACCACGGCAGCACGCTGGGCCTGAACTCGCTCCTGACGCGCAGCGGCGCGCGCATCGCGACGATCGCCACCCGCGGCTTCCGCGACGTCTATCTGCTCGGTCGCACGGACCGCAAGGTGATGTACGACTTCGCCTACCAGAAGCCGAAGGCGTTGCTCGAGCGGTACGACACCTTCGAGGTCAGCGAGCGCAGCTACTTCGACGGCACGGTCGGCACCCCCTTCGACGAGGAGGACGCCCGATCGGTCGCCCGCGAGATCGCGAGCCGCGGCTATGACGCCGTCGCCGTCGCATTCCTGCACGCCTACGCGAACCCGCACCACGAGGTCCGGATGCGCGAGGTCCTCGCGCGGGAGGCCCCCGGCGTCGAGGTCACGCTCTCACACGAGCTGTCCCGCGAGTACCGCGAGTACGAGCGCACGAGCACCGCGGTGCTCGACGCCTACATCAAGCCCATCATGCGCACCTACCTGAAGGCGCTCGAGAGCGAGCTGGAGCAGCGCGGATTCGCCGGCCGGTTCCTGATGTCCCGCTCCGGCGGCGGCGCGATGACGGCATCCGCCGCCCGCGAGCAGCCGGTGCACCTGATCCTCTCCGGCCCCGCCGGCGGAGTCGTCGGCGCTGCGGCATTCTCGAAGCTCATCGACCGCCCCAATCTAATCACCATCGACATGGGCGGCACGAGCCTCGACGCCTCACTCGTGCAGAACGGCCAGCCGGTGCTCTACCACGGCGCCGAGTTTGAGGGCCTGCCCATCAACACGCCGTCGCTGTACATCCACACCATCGGCGCGGGCGGCGGATCGCTCGGCTACCTCGATGAGGCAGGCGCGCTCCAGGTGGGGCCGAAGAGCGCCGGTGCGGTGCCGGGCCCCGCCGCCTACGGGCGTGGCGGCACGGAACCGACCTTCACCGACGCGGCACTCGCGATCGGCTACCTCGGAGTCGACACGCCGCTCGGCGGCGAACTCACCCTCGACAGGGAGAAGTCGCTGGAGTCGCTCGCCACGATCGCCGGCGAGCTCGGCCTCACGGTGACGCAGCTGGCGCGCGGCATGGTGCGGATCTCCAACACCAAGATCGTCGGCGCCGTCCGTGCGATCACCATCGAGCTCGGCAACGACCCCAAGGACTTCTCCCTGTTGTCCTTCGGCGGCGGCGGCGGCCTCGTAGCCGTCGATGTTGCGCGTGAGCTCGGCATCCCCGAGGTCATCGTCCCTCCGGGGCAGGGCGCGTTCTCGGCGCTCGGCATGCTCATGGCCGATGTGCAGCACGACTACTCCCGCACCAGCCTCCAGAACCTCGACGACCTCGACGACGCCATCGCGAACGAGCTGTTCGCCGAGATGGAGGCCGACGCCGTCAGCACGCTCGAGAGCGAGGGCTTCGGTGCGGAGCGTCGGTCGTTCCAGCGCGTCGTCGCCGTTCGTTACTCGGGCCAGGAGCACTCGGTGACGGTCACCTACCCAGCCGGGAGTGCCGACGCCAGGGCCGCGATCCGCGCGGAGTTCGACCGCCTTCACCTGCGCCAGTACGGCCACATCATGGACGACCCGATCGAGACGACGGCACTGCGCCTGTCCGCGACCGGCATCGTCGACAAGCCCGATCTGCCGAAGGCGCCCGTCCGCCCCGCCGGCGAGAGTTTCACGGCCGGCATCCGCACCGTGACGCTCGACGGCGACAGCACCGCGGAGTACACCCTCGTCGCTCGCGAGGCCCTCATGGCCGGCGACGTCGTCGAGGGCCCCGCAGTCATCACCGAGCACACGGCCACCACCGTGATGCACGCCGGCGACCGCCTCGAGGTCGGCCTGTACGGCGAGCTCACCATCTCGATCAAGAACAACCAGAAGGAGTCCGCTCGTGGCTGACGCAGTAACCACGGAGATCATCCGCCATGGCCTTCTCGCCGCTGCCGAGGAGATCGCCCGCAACCTCTGCCGCACCGCATACAACACGGTCGTGTATGAGATTCACGACTACGGAATCGGCCTGCACGACGTGAACGGCGACGTCGTCGCGGATGCCCCCGGCATCGCGGTGTTCACGCGGGGCAACGACGCCGGCATCAAGCACTCGATGGAGTTCCTCGGCGTCGACGCGATGGAACCGGGCGACGTCTTCATCTTGAACTACCCGTACTGGTCGAGCGCGCACACTCTGGACCCGCTGGTGTTCGCCCCCATCCACGCGGAGGACCAGCTCATCGGCTTCGCCTCCTGCCGCGTGCACATCACGGACCTCAACCAGAAGGACCCCGGATACGTTCTCGACTCGACGCACAAGTCGCAGGAGGGCCTCATGATGCCCGCCTCGAAGCTGTACCGTCGCGGCGAGCGCAACGACGACGTGTTCAACATCATCCGGTTCAACAGCCGGATGCCCAAGCACACCATCGGCGACATCCAGGCGCAGGTCTCCGCGTGCATCACCGGCGTGCGCCGCACCCAGGAGCTCGCCGACAAGTACGGCGTTGCCGTGCTCACCGAGGTGATGGAGTCGATCCACGAGCACGGCGAGCGACTCGCCCGCCTGGCCCTCGCCAAGCTGCCGAAGGGAACCTGGAGCGCCGTCGACTACGTCGACGACGACGGGATCAACAAGGGCGAGCTCGTCCGCCTGCAGTGCACCGTCACCGTCAGCGACGAGGAGATGGTGGTCGACTGGACCGGCAGCGCCGAGAACGTCGAGGGCCCGATCAACCTGCCCGTCGGGCAGACCGCCGCACTGTCGAGCCTGATCTTCAAGTCGTTGACGACGCCGAACTCGCCCGTCGTCGCCGGAAACTTCGCACCACTTCGTGTGGTCACCGTCCCCGGCTCGGTCATGCACGCCGTCGACCCGATGCCGACATTCACCCTGTGGACCGGGCTGCTGGCCGGCGAGGTGATCCTGCGCGCCCTCGCCCAGGGCATGCCGGAGCTCGTGCCGGCCTGTTCCGGCGGCGATGTCTGCTCGATGATGGGGCTCGGCATCAACCCGCGGACGGGCGAGCCGTGGCAGGAGGCCACCAACGAGGCCGTGGGCTACGGGGGATCGGCGCACCACGACGGCGAGGACGGCATCATGCACCTCTCGGAGCCCGGCTGCCGCAACAACCCCGTCGAGGTGCTCGAGGCCAAGTCGTCGATGATCATCGACCACTACGGCTACCGGCCGGATTCGGGCGGCGCGGGCGAGTTCCGCGGCGGGGTCGGCGTCAGCCGCTCCTATCGCTTCACCGCCCCATCCACCGGAATCTGCCTCGTGTACAAGACGAAGACCGAGCCGTGGTCGATCGGCGGCGGCCAGGAAGGGCGCCCGAACCGGATCGTGCTGAACCCCGGGACACCGCGCGAGGTCATTCAGGGCGGCAGCTACAACAAGCTCGACGCCGGCGATGTCCTCGTGAACGCGACGGGTGGCGGCGGTGGCTACGGCTTGCCGTTCAAGCGCGATCCGCTCGCTGTCGCACACGACGTGCGCAACGGCTTCGTTTCGGAGGAATCCGCGCGGAACGACTACGGTGTAGCGGTGATGGAGGACTTCCGGGTCGACGAGGCGGCAACAGCCGCGCTGCGCGCCTAGCGATTCAGGGGGCCCGGGCGCTCCGACCGCCCGGGCCCCTCCCACTCCCAATTGTGAGACTCAACTCGAGAGGTGACACGAGATGTCGCAGACTGCTTCGCTGACCATTGCCGGCGCACACGTATGGGCGGGGGAGGGTCGGGGGTTCTCCGCCCGAGACATCGCGATCGTCGACGGCCTGGTGGCCGAGAAGGCCGACCCCGCCGCGGAGGTCGTCGACGGCTCGGGCTCCTGGATCGTTCCGGGCTTCGTCGACGCACACTTCCACGCCTACGCGACCAGCATGGACGGCTTCGAGAACGAGCGCGGTCCGCTCAGCTTCTCGGCGATCAACGGAACCCTGCGTCTCGAGAAGGCGCTCCAGCGCGGCTTCACGACCGTCCGCGACGTTGCCGGAGGCGACATCGGCCTCGCGCGCGCCATCGACGCGAATCTGTTCGCCTCGCCGCGGTACCACTTCACCGGGCCGGCGCTCAGCCAGACCGGCGGCCACGGCGACCCACGCTCAGAGCACGTCGACGTGTGCTTCAGCCACGGTCACATGTGTGAGGTCGTCGATGGAGCCGAGAACCTTCGCGTCGCCGTGCGCGAGCGCTTCCGCACCGGTGCACACGCCATCAAGGTGATGACCTCCGGTGGGGTCTTCTCCCTCACCGACCCGATCCGCATCCCGCAGTACTCCCCGGAGGAGCTGCGCGTCATCGTCGACGAGGCAACTCGTCGCGGGAGCTACGTCGCCGCGCACGCCTACTCCTCGGAGGCCGTGCAGCACTCGATCGAGAACGGTGTCCGCTCGATTGAGCACGGCAACTTGATTGACTCCGAGACGGCCCGGATGATGGCCGAGCGCGACGCCTTCCTCGTCCCCACGTTGGCCGCCTACGACGCCATGGACCGCCGCGGCGCAGAGATCGGCCTCAACGCGATCTCGCTCGCCAAGAACTCCGAGGTGCTCTCCAAGGGCCAGGAAGCCATTCAGCTCGCCCTGGCCGCCGGCGTGCGCGTGGGCTTCGGCAGCGATCTCATGGGCGATCTCGAAGACGACCAGCTGTGCGGCATCCGCCTGCAGACAGAGGCCGCTGGGCCCAGCGCCATGCTGCGCTCGCTCACGCAGGAGAACGCGGCCCTCATCGGCGACGACAAGCTCGGACACCTGGGCGTCGGCGCATACGGCGACCTGCTCATGCTCGCCGCGAACCCGCTCGAGGAGCCGTCGGCCCTCTGGGCGCAGGACGCCCGTCGCGCCGTCGTCCAGGCGGGGCGCATCGTCCGCGCCGAGCGCTAGCCGCGGGCCGAGGGGACTCAGCATGCCCAGCATCGTGCAGTGCCATGAGTTTGGGGGCCCCGAGGTGCTCAGGGTCGTGGAGTGCGCGGATGCCCCGCTCGGGCCCGGCGAGGTGCGCTATGACGTGGGCGCATTCGCGCTCAACCGCGCCGACCTCATGTTCCTGCGGGGCGAGCACTACACGATCCCGAGCTTTCCCTCCCGGATCGGGCAGGAGGCGGCGGGCGTCGTCACCGAGTTGGGTGAGGGCGTCACCGCCTTCCAGCTCGGCGATCGAGTCACCGCGCTGCCGTTCTTCACGAGCACGCACGGGGTGCAGGGGACGAGCGCGGTCACGCCGGCCGAGTACTTGACGCGGGTGCCGGCCGCCCTCGACCTCGAGCAGGGCACCGCCATCTGGATGCAGTACCTGACCTCCTGGTTCGCCTTCGTCGAGGTCGCGAGGCTGCGCCCCGACGACACGGTGCTCATCACCGCCGCGGCCAGCAGCGCGGGGCTCGGCGCGCTCCAGATCGCCCGGCTGCTCGGCGTGCGCGCAATCGCGACCGTGCGCAGCGCGGCCAAGGCCGACCTGGTGCGCGCCCAGGGAGCGGACGCGGTCGTCGTCACGGGGCGCGATGACCTGTCGGCGGCCGTGCGCGACGTCTCCGGCGGTGCGGGGATCGCGGCATCCTTCGACCCGATCGGCGGGCGCTCGCTCTTCGACTACGCCGACCTCCTCGCCGAGGGGGCCACCGTGCTCGCCTACGGCACGCTGAGCGACGAGCAGCCCAGCGTGCCGGTCGCGGCGATGGTGCGCGCGAACGCCGTGTTTCACCCGTACTCGATGTTCAACCACATGCGCGAGCCCGGGCAGCGCGCACGCGCCGTCGCGGCGATCAGCGCGGCGCTCGAGACCGGCAGGCTGGCGCCGATCATCGACAGGGTCTTCGACTTCCACGAGCTCATCGACGCGTACCGGTACATGGAGTCCAACGCCCAGAACGGCAAGATCGTCGTGCGCGGCGAATCGCTCCACGCGACTCAGGGCTAGCCCCCTAGTCGCCCTCCGAGGCCGGGCGTAGGTTTCCCCCCGAGCGACGGCCCCGCCGTTGCCCTGGGGGCACAACCGAAAAGGCAGTGTCGCGTGCACACGGGTCGTCGGGGTTGCCCTGCTCGTCCGGCTCTGCCTCCCTGATCGACCTCGTTCCGAGATCTTGGAGGACCCAATGAGAATCACGTCCATCGTCGCCGCGGCCGGCGTCCTCGCGCTCGCGTCGCTCGCCGTCGCCGGCCCCGCAGTGGCCGGCGGCCGAGACAACAATCCGCCTCCCCAGGCGGGCACCCCGGTCACCCTCGCCGACGGGCTGCTCACACCGCTCAGCATGGCGGTGGGCCGCGACGGCAGCGTCTACGTCAGCCAGAACTTCACCGGCACGCTGAACAAGGTGGGGAAGAACGGCACCACGACCGTCGTGGCGAGCGCGCCCGGCGACGAGATCGGCGCCGTGTCGGTGCGGAAGAACACGGTCTACTACGCCCAGGCAGCCCAAGACCACACCCGCTCGAACATGGTGTCGATCGGCAAGAAGGGCACGCCGACCCCGTTCGCCGACATTTACGCGTACGAGAGCACGGTCAACCCCGACCAGATCAACACCTACGGCTTCATCGGGCTGCCGCAATCGTGCGCCGACCAGTTCGATCCAACGGTGGAACCATTCCTCCCCGCCACGTACACGGGCGTCGTCGACACGCACGCCTACGCGTCCATCGCGCTCGACGACGCGATCTATGTTGCGGATGCCGGCGCGAACGCGATCCTGCGCATCGACTACGACGGCACGATCTCCACGACGGCTGTGCTGCCGCCGGCCACACCGGTCACTGCCACCGCGGAGATCGTGGCCGCGTTCGGCTTCCCCGCCTGCGCGGCCGGCTACGAGTACGCGTTCGAGCCGGTGCCCACCGGTATCGCGCTCGGCCCGGACGGCTGGCTGTACGTGTCCAGTCTGCCCGGCGGGCCGGAGGACGCGAGCCTCGGCGCCCGCGGCTCGGTGCTGAAGGTCGACCCCGACGACGGGGAGATCCGCACCGTCGCCACCGGATTCGTCGGCAGCACCGGCGTTGCCGTCTCGCCGAAGACCGGCACGGTGTACGTGACGGAGCTGTTCGGCGGCCCGACCGGAACCGGCCAGGTCTCGGTCGTCCCGCGTGGCGCCTCCACGGCCAGCGTCCTGCTGACCATCAACTCGCCGGCCGCGATCGCACTGGCCAAGGGCAAGCTGTACCTGACGACGGATGCCTTCGTGCTCGGCGAGACCGGTCCGCAGCCGGTCGGCAAGGTCACCCAGGTGCCCCTGCGCGGCAGCGGGCAGGGCGACGACTCAGAGGATGACGGCGGCCACGGTCACCACGGCGGCAACGGCCACTGGGGCAACCACGGCCAGAACGGCCACTCCGGGGGCCACCGCTAACGAGAGGCACACGGCGGAGGGGTCGGCCACGCGGCCGGCCCCTCTGCCTGTGCGCTCATTCGTTCCGCGTGATGCAGCGCCCTGAAGCGCGGCCCGAGAATGAACGGGGGAGGAGGCGCCCGTGGACGTGAAGTCGATCTGGCACGCGATCTCGCGCCGCTGGAGCCGAGACGACCGCCCGGACGTCCACGAGGAGGCCGACCCGGCCGCGGCGCAGCGCTTCCTCGTCGGCCTGGGCAGCGCCCTGCTCTCGGTCGGTGTCGCCACGACCGACATCCACCGCACCCTGCACGGCGTCGCCCGGGCGCTCGGCTACGAGCAGGCGTCGATCATCGTGCTGCCGACCGTGATGATCATCTCGCTCACCGAGGCCAGCGAGCGCGGGCTCGCGGCGACGGAGCCGCACGACGGCGAGGTGCGATTCGACCGCGCGTCCGGCGTCTACCAGCTCGTCCTCGCCGCCCAGCGCGGCGAGCTCACCGCCGAGGAGGGGCTGGACAGACTGGCGGCGATCCAGGCCGAGCCGCCGCGGTTCCGCTGGCCGGTGCGGATCATCGGGCACGGCGTCGCGGCATCCGGGGTTGCCCTCATCCTGCTCGGCGCCGACCTGACCAGCATGATCGGCGCGCTGCTCCTCGGCTCGCTGGTCGGGGCAGCCAAGCTCGTCGTGCGGCCCAACTCCTTCTCCGCCACACTGCTGCCGGCGTTCATGTCGTTCCTGACCGCGCTGCTCGTGTTCGCGGCGGCCGAGGCGCACCTGCTCGCCGTGCCGCTGCAGGTGCTGGTCCCCGCCCTGGTCACGCTGCTGCCCGGAGCGGCGCTCACCACCGGCATCCAGGAGCTGGCCGCGGGCGACATGATCTCCGGGTCGAGCCGCCTCGTCTCGGGGGCGATCCAACTCGTCCTCCTGGCCTTCGGGATCATCGCCGCCCTCACCATCAGCGGCCTGGCGCCCTCCCGCGCGCTCCAAGTGACCGGGCCGGGGTTCGGCGCGTTCGAGCCGTGGGTCGGCGTGATCCTGATGGCGCTGGGCTTCTTCCTGTACTACTGCGGCCCGCCGCGCGCCGTGTACTTCCTCACCGTCACCCTGTTCGCCGCCTACGGCGCGCAGGTGCTCTCGGCGCTGATCGTCCCGGCCGTCTTCAGCGGCTTCGTCGGCGCGCTCGTGCTCACCGTCGTCGCCTACCTGCTGCAGTCCTTCCGCGGCGCCCCGCCCGCCGTGGTCTGCTTCCTTCCGGCCTTCTGGCTGCTCGTGCCCGGAGCAGCGGGCCTGATCGACTTCACCCAGAAGGTGCTCGGCCTCGCCCTCGAGACGGTGAACACCTTCTCCGTGCTCGGCTCGATCGTGGCGATCGCGCTCGGCGTCGTCACCGGCACCGCCGTCTACCGGCAGATCTACCGGCTCGCTCCGAGCCGCTGGGGGCTCCGGTTCAGCTGATCGGCCACCGCTGCCAACCAACCCCCGGCGATCGCGAGCATCACCCGGTTCGGGTGACGCCGGGCGCAGTGCCCGCGTCTACGGTCTGAGTACCGCCGGGCGACGAGAGGCAGGTGCGAAGATGTGTCGATGGCTGGCATACACAGGTGAACCGCTGCAAGCCTCCACAGTGATTCTGGATGCTCAGCACTCGCTGGTGGCACAGTCGCTGGATTCGCCGCTCGGCAACGAGACCGTCAACGGCGACGGATTCGGTTTCGGCTGGTATCCCGAGAACGCGCACGCCGGCGACGCGCCGGCGTTCTTCCGCAGCATCGAGCCGGCGTGGAACGACCAGAACTTGCGGGAGCTGACCCGCAGCGTGCGCAGCCCGCTGTTCTTCAGCCATGTTCGGGCGGCCGCCGGGCCACCGATCCAGCAGACCAATTGCCATCCGTTCCGGCACCAGAACTGGATGTTCATGCACAACGGCTTCCTCGACGGGTTCGCGAAGATGAAGCGCGACCTGACCTTCGCCGTTGACCCGTCTCTGTACCCGGCCATTCTGGGCACGACCGACTCCGAGGTGCTGTTCAACCTCGCGCTGACGTTCGGCCTCACAGACGACCCGATCGCGGCGATGGGGGAGGCGATCCGCATGGTCGAGGCCGTCGGGCGTGAGCGCGGCATCGCGTTTCCGATGCAGGGCACGCTCGCCGTCACAGACGGTGTCACCGTGTGGGCGTTCCGGTACTCCTCGCAGGGGCGCACGCGCACGCTGTTCCATTCCGTTGACGTGGACACCGTGCGCGAGATGTACCCGGGCGCCGAACGACTCAAGCTGTTCGGATCGCGCGCCCGGCTCATCGTGTCTGAGCCGCTCAACAACCTCCCCGGAGTCTTCAACGCGGTGCCCGAATCGACGGTCGCCGTCGTGGATGCCTCCGGTTACCACCACGAGCCGTTCCTCGCGCCGAACGACTGACGTGGTGCGGCGCAGGGCGCCGACAACGACTGGCGCGTTCAGGCCGTTGCGACGATCACCGTGGCGTCGCGTGCGTCGTCGCGCGCGATGCGAGTCGTGAACCCGGCCGCCGAAAACAACGCCGCAGAGGCCCCGGCCTGAGCGCTGCTCGTCTCGATCAACAGGGTGGAGCCCGGGTGCAGCCACTCCGCGGCCTCCGCCGCGATCCGGCGGTGCACGTCGAGGCCGTCGCTGCCGCCGTCGAGCGAGGCCAACGGCTCGTGCTCGCGGGCCTCCGGCGGCATGAAGGCGATCGCCTCGCTCGGCACGTAGGGCGCGTTGACGGCGAGCACATCGATCCGGCCGCGGAGGCCGCCCGGCAGTGCCGCGAACAGGTCGCCCAGCAGCACCGTGGCGCGGCCGGCCAGGTTGCCCGCCGCGCACGCGACGCTCGCGGCCGAGACGTCGCTGGCGTACAGCCGCACGCCGGGCCGAGCGGCGAGGATCGCGGCGCCGATCGCCCCGCTGCCGCAGCAGAGGTCGACGGCGATCGCCCCCGGGGCGCAGGCGGCGATCGCCTCCCGGGCGAGCAGCTCGGTGCGCCGGCGCGGCACGAACACGCCGGGCGCGATGCCGACGCGGATGCCGGCGAACTCGGCCCAGCCGAGCACCTGCTCCAACGGCCTCCCGTCGAGGCGCTCCGCCAGCAGCCCCGCCAGCCGGGCGGGATCGCCGCCCGCGGCCTCGGCGAGCAGCGCGGCCTCGTCCTCCGCGAACACGGAGCCGCCCGCCCGGAGCGCGCGGACGAGCTCTGGCAGCAGCGGCGGGGCTTCGGGAGGGGGCAGGGCGCGCCTTTCGACGGATCGATGCTAAACCCTCGAGCCCCGGAATGCACGAGCGGCGCGGGTCGCGGCATTCGAACGTGCGTTCGGTAGTGGAGAATGGGTGGGTGACCATCGTTCTCGCCCGCAACAGCCCGACCGAGGTCGTGGCGAGCAGCGTGGACGCGCACGGCGAGCTGCTCGGCGAGGCCACCGTGCTGCCGTTCGACCGGCTCGCCGGCTTCGTCGCCGAGCGGGAGGGCGCCCCGGAGCCGGAGCGCTGGGTGTGGAGCGACAGCTCCCGCTGGTACGGAGACCTGCTGAACGCCGGGGTGCGCGTGCGGCGCTGCCACGACCTGCGGCTCAGCCACGCGATCCTCCGCAACTCGACCCTCACCGCGCACACCGCATTCGCCCGCGCCGAGCCGAGCGCCTGGGACCAGCCGGTCGAGCCGCCGAGCGCGCACGTGGCCCCCGTGCACAGCACCCTGTTCGACCTCGGCGAGACCATGGCCAGCGGCCGCAGCGCCGCCCGCGAGGACAGCGCGGCCGAGTACCGGCGCCAGCTGCAGGCCCTCGCCGAGGTGCCGGATGCCGGCCGGCTGCGGCTGCTGCTGGCCGCCGAGTCCGTCGGCGCGCTCATCGCCGCCGAGATGCGCCACGCCGGGCTGCCGTGGCGCACCGAGGTGCACGACGCCCTGCTGACCGCTGAGCTCGGCCCGCGCGTGCCCTACGGCACCCGCCCGGCCCGGCTCGAGGAGCTGGCCGGCCGCATCCGCGGCATCCTCGGCGACCAGAGCGTCAACCCGGACTCCCCGCAGAACGTGCTCAAGGCGTTGAACCGCGCCGGGTTGATGATCACCTCCACCAACCGCTGGGAGCTGGCCGAGTACAGCCACCCGGTGATCGCGCCACTGCTCGAGTACAAGAAGCGGGCCAGGCTGCTGACCGCCAACGGCTGGACCTGGATGGACCAGTGGATCATCGACGAGCGCTTCCACCCCGACTACGTGCCGGGCGGTGCCGCGACCGGCCGCTGGGCGACCAGCGGCGGCGGCGCCCTGCAGCTGCCGAAGCAGATCCGCGCCGCCGTCACCGCCGACCCCGGCTGGAAGCTGGTCGTGGCCGATGCCGCCCAGCTGGAGCCGCGCATCCTGGCCGCCCTCTCGGCCGACACGGCGATGGCCGCGGCCGGCCGCGGCACCGACATGTACGCCGGCATCGTCGCCAGTGGCGTGGTGGAGAGCCGCGAGCACGCCAAGGTGGCCATGCTCGGCGCCATGTACGGGGCGACGACGGGGGAGAGCGGGCGGCTGATGCCGAAGCTCACCCGGGCCTACCCGCGCGCGATCCGGCTGGTGGAGCAGGCGGCCAGGGCCGGCGAGCGCGGCGAGCACGTGACCAGCTGGCTCGGCCGCTCGTCGCCGGCGCCCGGCGCGGACTGGCAGGAGGCCCAACGCCTGGCCAGCCAGCCAGGGGCGAGCGCCGCCGAGGAGTCCCGGGCGCGCAGCCGGGCCCGCGACTGGGGCCGGTTCACCCGCAACTTCGTCGTGCAGGGCAGCGCGGCCGAGTGGGCGCTGTGCTGGATGGGGGAGATCCGCAACGGTCTGCGCGCCATCGAGGAGCGCTCCAGCACCCCGCCGGGGCGCCTCGCCACGGCATCCGGTGCCGTCTTCGAGTCCCTCCCGCACCTCGTGTTCTTCCTGCACGACGAGATCATCGTGCACACGCCGGAGGAGCACGCGGAGGAGGTCGCCCAGACGGTGACCGAGGCCGCCGCCTTCGCCGGCCGGCTGCTGTTCCGCGACTTCCCGGTGGACTTCCCGCTCGGCATCGCGGTCGTCGACCGCTATTCCGAGGCCAAATAGCCCCGACCGGGCTGTGGCTCAGGCCGCGGGGCGACGCCCGCGGCGGGGGCGGGATTCGCTGAGCGGCCGGGCGAGCGCCGTGTTGGCTGCTGCCGCCTCGCAGGCGTCGAGCCAGCGCAGGGCGGCCGCGCGCAGCTCCTCCTCGGATGCCGCGGCGAGGGCGCCCTGGGCGGACTCCGGCTCGGTCTCGCGCAGCAGCGGCGCGGCCCAGAGCTCGCGGTGCTGGGCGAGCAGGCTCGTGAATGGGGCGCCGGGCAGCGAGGAGGCGACCAGCAGCTGGTCCAGCATCTCGTTCCAGTCCAGCTGGCCCGGGCCGACGACGCTCAGCCACTCCCGGGCGGCCAGCGTGCCGGAGGGCGTGAGCGCGTAGAGCGGCAGGCCGTCTGCGGTGGCACCGGCGTCGCGCACCAGGGCGCTCTTGCCGAGGCGGTCGAGGGTGGCGTAGATCTGGCCGACATTGATGTCGCGGCGGTGGCCGAGGCGGGAGAGGAGCTCCGCGTGCAGCTGTGCCCCGTAGGCCGGCCCCAGGGTGAGCACGGCGAGCAGGCTCTCGCGTACCGACATCCCGCTCCTCTCGTCGACCCCACTTCGTGCCTCGAGCCTATGCAGCACCCGGCGCGCCGGGGTGTTGCCACGCTGGGCGCGCGGAATTCCGGGGCGGAGCGGCTATCCCAGCGCCGAGAGGAACGCCGCCGCTCTCGGTGGGCGGTTCCGCCGTGCACAGCGCCGTCAACGTCTCGCGCCACACCCTGGCCGGGATCCGGGCGCCGTCCGAGACCCTGTCGTCGATGTACCACGGCGGCACGGCCTGGACGCGGGGAAACCAGTCCAGCGAGCGCCGCACCCAGCCGGCGCCTACCGGGTCGGTCAGCCGCTCGACGTCCCCGGCAAACGCCGGCCTTCCGCGCAGGCTGCGCGGGGTGCCGACGAGCACGAGGCCGGCCACGCGCTCCGGCGCGGCCACCGCCACCTCCTGGGCCACGTAGCCGCCGCTCGAGGAGCCGAGCAGCACGGCGCGCGGCAGCCCGGCGGCATCCATGAAGGCCAGCACCTCCGCCGCCAGCGAGGCGAGTGTACGCGGCGCCGCGGAGTCGTCCCAGCGCTGGTCGACGGCCCGCGCCCCCACGCCGGGCGGCAGCAGGGGCAGCAGTCGGTCGAAGGAGCGGCCGGTCTCACCCCACGCGTGCAGCAGGAGAAGGGGCGCAGCCATGCCCCATGCTAGGCCGCAGAGGCTAGACGCTGGCCGCACTCTCAGGGCATAATCGGGGAAGTGCCCGTTGGGGAAGCCGTTTCAGAGGTCGTTGGGGAAGACGCACCTCAGAGGAAACGGAGAGAACATGACGGCACCCACAGCCCGTCAGGCGAGCCCCGCACGGGGAGTCATCTATGTCCATTCGGCGCCCAAGGCTATGTGCCCGCACGTCGAATGGGCGGTCGGCCGGGCCCTTGAGCGCGCCGTGAACTTCGACTGGGCCGGGCAGCCCGCCCTCGACGGCGCCCTGCGCACCGAGTTCTACTGGGAGGGCGAGCGCGGCACCGGCGCCGCCATCGCCTCCGCCCTGCACGGCTGGGAGCAGCTGCGGTTCGAGGTGACCGAGGATGCCGGCAGCGGCTCCGACGGGTCCCGCTGGATGCACACGCCGAGCCTCGGCATCGTCTGGGTGCAGATCGACAGCGCCGGCAACATGGTCGTGCCGGAGGACCGGATCCGCTCGGCCATGGCGCGCGCCGGCACCGACGCGCTGGAGCTGCACCGGGAGCTGCGCCTCGCCCTCGGCCAGGAGTGGGACGACGAGCTGGACGTGTACCGCTACGCCAGCGACTTCGCCCCGGTGGTCTGGCTGCACAAGACCGGCTGACCCCACAGACGCAGAAGGCCCGCGCGGAATACCGTGCGGGCCTTCTGAGCGTCGGGGTTCTGGGGCTAGACGCTCCGGAACGCGACGACGGCGTTGTGGCCGCCGAAGCCGAAGGAGTTGGAGATGGCCAGCTGCGGGCCGTCGCCGAGCGGGATCGGCTGGCCGGAGATGGTCAGCGGGATCTCGGGGTCCTGCGTGGTGAGGTTGATCGTGGGCGGTGCCACGCGGTTCGTGATCGCGAGGATCGTGAAGATGGCCTCCAGCGCGCCGGTGCCGCCGAGGAGGTGGCCGGTTGCGCCCTTGGTGCCAGACACGGGGATCTCGTTGACGCGCTCACCGAACACGGCCTTGAGCGCCGCGTACTCGGCGATGTCCCCAACGGGCGTGCTCGTGGCGTGCGCGTTGATGTGCGTGACATCCTCCGGGCGGGCGCCGGCCAGCTCGAGCGCCATCTCGACGGCGCGGCTCGCGCCGCGACCCTCCGGGTCGTTGGCGGTGATGTGGTACGAGTCGGCGGTGACGCCGCCGCCGGCGACCTCGGCGTAGATGCGCGCACCGCGGGCCAGGGCGTGCTCTTCCGTCTCGAGCACGAGGCTGGCCGCGCCCTCGCCCATGACGAAGCCGTCACGGTCGACGCTGTAGGGCCGGGAGGCGTGCGACGGGTCGTCGTTGCGCTTGGAGAGCGCCTGCATCGAGGAGAAGGAGGCCATGGTGATGGGGTGGATGGCGCTCTCGGTGCCGCCGGCGATGACGACGTCCGCGTACCCGGCCTGCAGGTGCTCGTAGGCGTTCACGATCGACTCGGTGCTCGAGGCGCAGGCGGAGGCCACGGTGCGGGCGAAGGCGCGCGCACCGAAGTGCATCGATACGGCCGCGGAGGCCGCGTTCGGCATCAGCATCGGCACGGTCATGGGGAGGACGCGGCGGGGGCCCTTCTCGCGGAGGACGTCCCACGCGTCGAGCAGGGTCCAGATGCCGCCGATGCCGGTGGCGAAGTCGACGCCCAGGCGTTCCGGGGCGACATCGGGTGCGCCGGCATCCGCCCACGCCTCCATGGCCGAGATCAGGGCGAACTGCGCCGAGGGGTCGAGGCGCTTCGCCACAGGACGGTCGAGGACCTCTTCGGGGCGAACCTTCGCACGGGCGGCGAACTTCACGGGAAGCTCGTACTGCTCAACCCATTCGAAGGGGAGCGTCTCGGCGCCGGAGACGCCGGCGAGCAGCGCTTCCCAGGTCTCGGATACGGTTCCGCCGAGGGGCGACGTCGCACCGATACCCGTAACAACAATCTTTTTGGTCATAACGGTCAAACTCTCCACGCAGTGAGGAACAAGCGGGCATGCCCGGTCAAGCGGGTCGGGCTGAGCCGACCCGCCAGACGGGGAAAGGGGTCTTAAGCCTGGGCTCCGACGATGAAGGTGACAGCGTCACCAACGGTCTTGAGGTTCTTGACCTCTTCGTCGGGGATCTTGACGTCGAACTTCTCTTCAGCGTTGACGACAATCGTCATCATCGAGATCGAGTCGATGTCGAGGTCGTCGGTGAACGACTTGCCCAGCTCAACCGTGTCGGTCGCGATGCCAGTCTCGTCGTTGATGAGCTCGGCCAGGCCGGCAAGAACTTCTTCGGTGGACAATGCCATGTGTTTTCTCCTTGAGGGGGGTGTTTCGTTTGACCGCCACCTAGTTTAGGGGGACGGCAGGACTGTTAGGGCAGCACCACGACCTGTGCGCCGAAGACCAGGCCGGCGCCGAAGCCGATCTGCAGGGCGAGGCCGCCGCTCAGCTCGGGGTGTTCCTCGAGCAGGCGGTGGGTGGCCAGCGGGATCGACGCCGCCGAGGTGTTGCCGGTCGTCGCGATGTCGCGGGCGATGGCCACGCTCTCCGGCAGCTTCAGCTGCTTGGCGAACTCGTCGATGATGCGCATGTTGGCCTGGTGGGGGATGAAGGCGGCGAGGTCGTCGGCGGTGATGCCGGCGGCGGCGAGGGCCTCCTTGGCCACCTTCGCCATGTCCCAGACGGCCCAGCGGAAGACCGTCTGGCCCTCCTGGCGGAGCGTGGGCCACTCGGCGGCGCCGTCACGGTACTCGACCAGCGTGTGGTTCATGCCGACCGCGGCGGCCTTGGAGCCGTCGGACCCCCAGACGGTGCGGGAGATGCCGGCGAAGTCGCTCGGGCCGATGACGACGGCGCCCGCGCCGTCGCCGAGCAGGAACGAGATGCTGCGGTCGGTGGGGTCGACGATGTCGGAGAGCTTCTCCGCGCCGATGACGAGCGCGTAGTGGGCGACGCCCGCGCGGATCAGGGCGTCGGCCTGGGCGACGGCGTAGGCGTACCCGGCGCAGGCGGCGTTGACGTCGTAGGCGGCGGCGGGGTTCGCGCCGACCCGGTCGGCGACGACGGCGGCCATCGACGGCGACTGCTGCGTGTTGCTGATGGTGGCGACGATGACGGCGTCGATGAGCTCGGGGGCGATGCCGCTGCGCTCGATCGCCTCGCGGGCGGCATCCGTGGCCAGGTCCAGCGCCGAGACGTCGGCGGTCGCACGGGTGCGGGTGATGATGCCGGTGCGCTGCTGGATCCACTCGTCGGAGGAGTCGATGGGCCCGGCGATGTCGTCGTTCGTGACGGCGACGGAGCCGCGCGCCGCGCCGACCGCGTAGATGCGGGTGTGGGCCGGGCCGTGCGACTGCTGCAGGGTGGGACGGGTCATGGTCTGAAAGCCGATCTGCTGTGGAGGAGTGTGAGACTACGCGTTGTCGAGGAGCTCGAACGCCGCGGGCAGGTCATCGGGGGTCTTGATGGCGACGGTGGGAACGCCGCGGAGGGCGCGCTTGGCCAGGCCGGTGAGCGCGCCGGCCGGGGCCAGCTCGATGATGCCGGTGACGCCGGCCGCCGCGAAGGACTCCATGCAGAGGTCCCAGCGCACGGGGGACGAGACCTGGCCGACGAGCAGGTCGACGAAGCGGGAGCCGCTCTCGACCCGGGTGCCGTCGTTGTTGGTCCAGATCGGGAGGGTCGGGTCGCTCGGGCTGAGGGTCGCGGCGACCTCGCTGAGGTGCGCGACGGCCGGAAGCATATACCGGGTGTGGAAGGCGCCGGCGACCTGCAGCGGGATGACGCGGGCCTTGGCCGGCGGCTCCTCCGCGAGGGCGGCGAGTGCCGGCAGGGCGCCGGCGACGACGATCTGGCCGCCGCCGTTGTAGTTGGCCGGCTCGAGGCCGAGTTCGGCGAGCCGGGCGAGGAGCTCGGCCTCGTCACCGCCGAGGACGGCGCTCATGCCGGTGGGCTGGGCGGCGGCGGCGGATGCCATGGCGCGGCCGCGTTCGCCGACGAAGCGGATCGCGTTCTCGTCGCTCAGGATGCCGGCGCCGGCTGCCGCGGTGATCTCACCGACGGAATGCCCGGCGATGCCGGCGATCTTGTCCCGGCGGCCCCCGGCGAGCAGGGCCTGCAGGGTGAGGATGCCGGCCGCGACGATGAGCGGCTGGGCCACGGCCGTGTCGCGGATGGTGTCGGCGTCGCTCACGGTTCCGTGGGCGAGCAGGTCGGTGCCCGCGGCATCCGAGAGGGCGCGCAGGCGCTCGGCGAATTGCGGTTCGGCCAGCCAGGGCTCGAGGAAACCGGGGGTTTGGGAGCCCTGTCCAGGGCAGACGACGACGATCACTTCTCTAGTTTGCCAATCTCATGCCGTGCTGTGATGTGGAGCATCGACAGCGTATCGGCGAGACCCTTGTGAATCTCGCACAAATTGTGGGGCAAATCAGCGGCGTCGGCGCAGGCCGTCGTGGTCGCTGATGGAGCCGATGATGAGTGCGGACTGCAGAATCAGCGCCTCGCGGGCGCCGGTGGCATCCCAGCCGATCACCTCGGAGACGCGCTTCAGTCGGTAGCGCACGGTGTTCGGGTGCACGAAGAGCTCGCGCGCCGTCGCCTCGAGCGAGCGCCCGTTGTCGAGGTAGCACCACAGGGTGGTGAGCAGCTCGGTGGAGTGCGCCTGCAGCGGGCGGTAGATGCGGTGGATGAGGGTGGCGCGGGCCAGCGGGTCGCCGGCCAGGGCGCGCTCGGGCAGCAGGTCGTCGGCCTGCACTGGGCGCGGGGCGTGCCGCCAGGAGTGGGCGACGGCGAAGCCGGCCAGCGCCGCCTTGGCGCTCTTGGAGGCGTCCACCAGGTTCGGCACCTCGTGGCCGAGCACGAGGTGGCCCTGGCCGAAGTGCGGTTCCAGCTGCACGGCCATCTCCATGAAGCTGATGACCGGCTCGATCGGCTTGGACTCGTCGTCCGTCTCGGCGGTGGCCCCCGGAGAGGGCTGCGAGCGGCCGATCACGAGCACCAGCCGGTTGCCCTGCACGCCGATGAGCACGTCGGCAGACATATGCCGGGCGGCGCGGCGCAGCTGGTCGACGTCCAGCATGCGCGGCGTGGTGCCGACGAGCACGGAGACCTCGCCGTGGCCGTGCCAGCCGAGCGCGGCGATGCGGCTGGGCAGTTCGTCGTCGTACTCGCCGGAGAGGATCGAGTCGACGACCAGTGCCTCCAGGCGCGCGTCCCAGAGGCCGCGGGCCTCGGCGGCCCTGGCGTAGACGTCGGCGGCGCCGAAGGCGATCTCCCGCGAGTAGAGCAGGATCGCCTCGTGCAGGCCCTCGCCGCGGTCCTTGATCCGCTCCTCGACGACCTCGACGACGACCCGGATCAGCTGCAGCGTCTGCTGCAGGCTGACCGAGCGGAGGAGCTCGCGCGGGGCGGCCCCGAACACGTCCGCGGCGATCCACGGCGTGGAGGCCGGGTCGTCGTACCAGGAGATGAACGAGGTGATGCCCGCTTGCGCGACGAGGCCGACGGCGGAGCGCCGCCCCGGTGGCATGTCGCCATACCAGGGCAGCGTCTCCTCGAGACGCTTCAACGTCGTGGTTGACAGCTCACCGGAGAGGGTGCGCAGCCAAGCCAGCGTCTCTTCTTTTGTCTTCGGCCTCGTCGCCACGGTTTGTTAGCTCTCGCCCCCGGCTGAGCCCGTCGTGCCGGCGTTGACGTCGTGCAGACGGTACTTCGCGATCGCCTGCGCGGGTGCGCCGGGGTCGACCTCGCCGCGTGCAGCAAGCAGCTGCAGCGTGCGGACGACCATCGACGGTCCGTCGATCTTGAAGTAGCGGCGGGCGGCGGCACGCGTGTCGCTGAAGCCGAAGTCATCGGCTCCGAGCGTCGCGTAGGTGCCGGGGATGAACGGGCGGATCTGGTCCGGCACGCTGTGCGAGAAGTCCGTCACAGCGACGAACGGGCCCTGGGCCGCGCCCAGCTTCTGCCAGACGTACGGCGTGCGGGGCTCTTCCTCCGGGTACAGGAAGTTGTGCTCGTCTGCGGCCAGGCCGTCGCGGCGCAGCTCGCTCCACGAGGTGACCGACCAGACATCCGCCGACACGCCCCAGTCAGCCGCGAGCAGCTCCTGCGCCTCGAGGGCCCAGGCGACCGAGACACCGGATGCCAGCAGCTGAGCCTTCGGGCCGGCGGCCGCGCCGTCCTTGAGCTTGTAGATGCCGCGCACGACGCCGTCGACGTCGAGACCCTCCGGCTCGGCCGGGTGGATGATCGGCTCGTTGTAGACGGTCAGGTAGTACATGACGTTGGGGTCTTCGTGCGCCCCGCCGTACATGCGCTCCAGGCCGCTGCGGACGATGTGGCCGATCTCGTAGCCGTAGGCCGGGTCGTAGGAGACGACGGCCGGGTTCGTGGCGGAGAGCACCAGGGAGTGGCCGTCGGCGTGCTGCAGGCCCTCGCCGGTCAGCGTCGTGCGCCCGGCGGTCGCGGCGATCATGAAGCCGCGGGCCATCTGGTCTCCGGCGGCCCAGATGGCGTCGCCGGTGCGCTGGAAGCCGAACATCGAGTAGAACACGTAGAACGGGATCAGCGGCTCGCCGTGCGTGGCGTAGCTGGTTCCGATGTTCGTGAACGACGCCAGGGCGCCGGCCTCGTTGATGCCGACGTGGATGATCTGGCCCTGCGGGCTCTCCTTGTAGGCGAGCAGCAGTTCGCGGTCGACCGAGGTGTAGTGCTGGCCGTTCGGGTTGTAGATCTTCGCCGTCGGGAAGAAGGCGTCGATGCCGAAGGTGCGCGCCTCGTCCGGGATGATCGGCACGATGCGGTGGCCGAACTCCTTGGAGCGGATCAGGTCCTTGAGCAGTCGGACGAACGCCATGGTGGTGGCGATCTCCTGGGTGCCGGAGCCCTTCTTGGCGATGGCGTAGGCCGAGTCATCCGGCAGCGAGATCGCCGTGTGCGCGCTGCGGCGCTCCGGCAGGTAGCCACCGAGCTCGCGACGGCGGTCGTGCAGGTACTGGATCGCCTCGTCGTTGTCTGCCGGCTTGTAGTACGGCGGCAGGTACGGGTTCTCTTCGAGCTGCGCGTCGGTGATGGGGATGTGCATCGCGTCGCGGAACGTCTTAAGGTTGTCCAGCGTCATCTTCTTCATCTGGTGGGTCGCGTTGCGGCCCTCGAAGCTCGGTCCGAGGCCGTAGCCCTTGACGGTCTTCGCCAGGATGACGGTCGGCTGGCCCTTGTGCTCGGATGCCGCCTTGAACGCCGCGTAGATCTTGCGGTAGTCGTGGCCGCCGCGCTTGAGGCCCCAGATCTGGTCGTCGCTCAGGTCCTTGACGAGCTCGAGGGCGCGGGGGTCCCGGCCGAAGAAGTTCTCGCGGACGTAGGCGCCGTTCTCGGCCTTGTAGGTCTGGTAGTCACCGTCGGGGGTGACGTTCATCAGCGTGCGCAGGGCGCCGTCGGTGTCGCGGGCGAGCAGGTCGTCCCACTCGCGGCCCCAGACGACCTTGATGACGTTCCAGCCGGCACCGCGGAAGAAGCTCTCCAGCTCCTGCACGATCTTGCCGTTGCCGCGGACGGGGCCGTCAAGGCGCTGCAGGTTGCAGTTGATGACGAAGTTGAGGTTGTCCAGGCCCTCGTTGGCTGCGACCTGGAGCTGGCCGCGGCTCTCGACCTCGTCCATCTCGCCGTCGCCGAGGAACGCCCAGACCTGCTGGTCGCTGGCGTCCTTGATTCCGCGGTTGGTGAGGTAGCGGTTGGTCTGCGCCTGGTAGATCGCGTTGATCGGGCCGAGGCCCATCGACACGGTCGGGAACTGCCAGAACTCGGGCATGAGGCGCGGGTGCGGGTAGGAGGAGAGGCCGTACGGGGCCTGGGACTTCTCCTGGCGGAATCCGTCGAGCTGCTGCTCGCTCAGGCGGCCCTCGAGGTAGGCGCGGGCGTAGGTGCCGGGGGAGGCGTGGCCCTGGATGAAGATCTGGTCTCCGCCGCCCGGGTGGTCCTGGCCGCGGAAGAAATGGTTGAAGCCGACCTCGTAGAGCGAGGCCGCTCCGGCGTAGGTCGAGATGTGGCCGCCGACGGAGATGCCGGGACGCTGTGCGCGGTGCACCATGACGGCGGCGTTCCAGCGCAGCCAGGCGCGGTAACGGCGCTCGATGCCCTCGTCGCCGGGGAATGCTGCCTCGTCCTCGGGCGCGATGGTGTTGATGTAGTCCGTGGTCGGAACCATGGGCACGCCGAGGTGCAGCTCTTTGGAGCGCTTCAGCAGGCTCAGCATGATCTCGCGGCCGCGTTCGTGCCCGTGAGCAGCGACAAGCGCGTTGAGCGATTCGGCCCACTCGGCCGTTTCCTCCGGGTCGGAGTCCACGTTGTTGACCGAGTAAGGGTCCTGGTCGTTGACAGTCACAGTCGACCTCTCTCTTTGTTCTAGTACCGATCGCGTGTGCAGGGCAGGCCGTGTCAGCGCGCTCAAAAACAATCTGAACACAAGCGAAAACCAGGTCGGGTCGCGACCGGGCACAGTACGCCATCCTATTGATTCTATTTCGGGTACGCGGACACCGGGCGGCTACGATCGAGGCGTGCATTCGGCGATATCCGGGCCGAATCAGAACAGGAGCCCCAGAGTGACGCTGCAGATTGGCCAGACCGCCCCCGATTTCGAGTTGGCCAACCAGTGGGGTCAGGGCGTGAAGCTCAGTGATTTCAGGGGGAAGAAGTCCGTCGCGCTGGTGTTCTTCCCGCTGGCCTTCTCCGGCACGTGCACGGGGGAGCTGTGCGAGCTGCGCGACAATCTCGCCCTGTTCGCGGCTCAGGACGTCGAGCTCATCGGCGTGTCCGTCGACTCCAAGTACGCGCTCCGGGCCTGGGGTGAGCAGGAGGGCTACGATTTCCAGCTCCTGGCCGATTTCTGGCCGCACGGGGAGGTTGCCGCCCAGTACGGCGCGTTCCTGCCGGAGAAGGGCTTCGCGACACGCGCCACCGTGCTGATCGACAAGGCCGGCGTCATCCGCGCCCACTTCGTCACGGCGCCCGGCGAGGCGCGCCAGTTGGACGCGTACCGGGCCGCGCTGGCCGAGCTGGAGGAGCAGCCCGCCGCGTAGACGCGCCGGGCGTGCCTAGGTCGCGGCGAGGATGTTGACGGCCCGCGAGATGACGAGCGCCAACAGGACGAACCCGGTGAGCGCCTGGGCCGCCATGATCAGCTTCGTGCGCGAGCGCATCGGCATGGCATCCGTCGGGCTGAACGCCATCATGTTGGTCAGCGAGACGTAGAGGTAGTCGACGAAGCCGGGCCGCCAGTCCGCGGCCTGCGCGGAGACGCGGCGAATCTCGTCGACGTCGTCGCTGCTCTCGTCCTGCGGGAATTTGAAGTCGGCGATGGGCAGCTGGCTGCGTTCGAGGTTTCCGCGGGCGACGGGGCCGCCGCGATCGAGGTCCCAGTACAACAGGCCGAAGGCGATCACATTGGTGATCCACACCTGCAGGGCCGTCAGGAGCAGCGTGGGGCCGTTGGCCGAGCCGTCGATGAGCGAGCGGATGACGTAGGCGACGTTGACCTGGTTGGCGATCACCAGCAGCGCGGCAAAACTGATCGACAGCCAACGCGACCACTGCGTCTGCCGGGTGAGGCGGTGCGGGTTCTGGATCACCAGGGGGATGAACATGAGCAGCAGGATCACGGTGGCAACCTGGCGGAGCACAACCGTGTCGGGGTTCGGCACGCTCACGTAGAGCAGGATCGCGACGACCAGACCCGCGAACGCCGGCCAGCGCGTCTCCGAGCGGCGCTCCTGGGCGTCGCGACCATCGTCCTTCGCCGGCGAGATGCGCATGACCATGAGTGTAGGCAGCGATGCGCAGGCGGGGCCAGTGGCGCGCGGCATCCGAAAATGTCGGTAAGGTAGATGAGTCGTTGCGCGTGATCCACCCGCAATGGGCCTTTAGCTCAGTTGGTAGAGCGCCACGTTTACACCGTGGATGTCATCGGTTCGAGCCCGGTAGGGCCCACAGAGAAAACCCCGCCTCAGGCGGGGTTTTTTGTGTGAGACGGTGGCGCTGTGGCCCAAATGCTGGCCGCGTGTCGGTGAGGTGTCGGTGGCGAGCTTCGCCAGGCTGTTGCGGATAGCTGGGTAAGGTGCAACACAAAACGCCCACTGGTATCCGGCGCGCGTCAATGGATTGTCTAGGCCCTGCGCACGGCAACCTTCCGCAGAACTCGTACCTCAGCGTTCGGCGCACTCGCCCGAGCGTTGAGCACGGTCCTCGCATGAGGGTCGTCGGCGATCCCCATCCAATGGATGTAGAAGCGGAGCGTGATCGCGGTGTCGCTGTGCCCAAGCCACGTACTAACAGCCTTGATATCAATCCCGGGATTGGATGCGATGGCTGGGGGTACGCGATGCTGAGACGTCCCGACGTAGGACAGGCGGCGGCGTTGCTGGCTCGTGGGGTCGGTTTGTAGCTCAGGTAAAGATTTACGACGCGAAGACCGGATCCAAGGGCGTTGACGCAGTGCGACAGATCGCTGGTATTGCGGCAGCGGAACGGAAGAAGGCAGTTTTCTTCGCAACATGCCGGTTCAGCAATGAAACCACCAAGTTCGTGGAAGCCGCAGGCGTGCTTTTGCTCTGGTTCAGCGCGGCTGGAACGGGGGCTGAGCTGGCGCCTCAGACCGACTTCACACTCGATTTTGCCGTGCGACTGTATTCGACACGTATCAGTATCCGAAATGGCGGAACGATGTTGAAGCAGGCCGCGCTTGACGCCGTAGCCGACGATCGAACCGCTGTCGTTCCACGTCCTAACCAGCTGTTCAAACATCCGCGTGAGCATGGTCCGGTCGCGAGATTCCAGACTCCCACGTCTGGCAACGTGTGAACGTCACGGCACAATGGATCGAACTGAAAGAGGGAGTCCCGGATGGCGCTAACGACTGGCCCGATTCTCCTTGACGCGGGCATCGACCTCGCTGACGCCCTGGTGATCCGACACGCGTATGTGCGAACACATGAGGACAGCGGCCTACCAGGCATACACGCGGACTCCACCGACGCAGAGATTCTCCAGTACACGAGAAACCAGTCCGCAATCACGCAGAGGTTCCCGGCGGTACCGCCTCGTTTTTGGATCGTCTTCATCAAGGAGGGCGGTGACCAGGCCCGGCTCTGGGGCGTCGTCGAGAACCGCGGCGAGATTGCCAATGACGGGGTGCGTCGGATCTTCGACGTGGTCGAGTCAGATCACATGACGGACCTTCGAAACCGGCTCGTAATCGGATGGAGGTCGCCGCGTGCCTGGTGGGTATGGGCCAACACAGCGGCAAGCCTCCCTGTGATGGGAATCGCCGATGCGGAGCCGGTGCCCTTCCCCGGGTTTGACCGGCTCGTGCTCGATCATGCGAAACTCCAGGCGGTGATGCGTGAACACCGGTACGCCTCGTGGCGTACCGCGCTCGCATCCGTTGCCGGTATCTATTTGATCACTGACACCAGCGACGGGCGCCAGTACGTTGGCAAAGCGGAAGGCCTCGAGAACATCCGTCAGCGGTGGGGCGCATATGCGGCCAACGGGCACGGTGGCAACGTCATGCTCCGCGGACTCCAGCCGGCCAGCTTCCGCTTCTCGCTCCTGCGTGTATTCGATCCGGCGACACCTACATCGGTGATCGATGCAGCAGAGAGCCACTTCAAGGTGGCGCTGGACACGCGTAGGCATGGCCTGAACGGAGGCTAGGCGAGGTGGCTCGCCGTAGACGCTTGGCCTCGTGCAGCACGGATGCCTCACAGGAAGAGTTCACCCGGTCGGCGTAGGCGTGTCGCTCGCGAACCGCCGGCGCATCTCACGGAGCGGGGCACGCCATCTAGCCAAAAAGTTAGCCCTCAGCCAGCGGCTTCCACTTCTCGTGGCCCTCGTAGCCCACGGGGAGCCAGTCGAGCGTGTAAGTGTCGTCAGCCCCAGTCAGCGCGACCTCATCGTAGTCATAGCCGCCCGCGTACCAAGCGACCCAGTCGGTCGCCTGCTTGGGGAAGAGCACGTTCTTCATGTGATCCGCATCGTGTGTCGCGGAGTAGCTCTCAAATGTTGAGTAGGATTCCGCCTCGATGATCTCGGCATCGGTGACGACCTGCACGATGATGTCGGTCGTCTTTGCCGCACGAGTGACATCGGTGATGATCAGCTTGACCTGCTCTTTGAAACTGGGGTTCGAATAGTCGAGCTTGTCCGTAAGCACCCAATACTGCCTCAGACCGCCTTCGCTAATCGGATCTTCAGCGGTGATGAGTTCGTATGCGGGGCCTTCGTAGACGAACACATCAGCGGCAGGCTCCGATTTCACCTCGGCCTCCGCTCCGGCTTGCGCGGTCGCAGTGGGTGCCGCTGGAACCGACGCCGCCCCGTCGTCCCCGCCGGTGACGATGCTCATCACGGTGATAATGCTGGCCAAGACTACGATCACGCCGCCCAGTATCAAGAATGGGGTCCAGTTGACTTTGGGTTTCACACGACGGAAGCTCAGCTGGGTGCGAAGCAAAGGGAGTTCGGTCTGGGATACGAATTCCCAGCCGTCCTGCTTTGCCTTCTCGATGGAGCGCGCCTCCATGCCGCGTACAGTTGTGGCGGTCTTCGTCTCGTACTTGACTTCTACGTCAGCCATGGGGCTCCCCTAAACCCCCGCGGGGACTCATCTAAATTGAACTCAGTGGAGCCTATATGTCTCCGTGCGATCGCCGATCCCGGCGCACCGGAAGCTCTAACTTCAAAGTGACCCGAATCACCGGCAGGCGGGGACGCACCCATGCGACAAGTTCTCCGGCACCATCGGCAACTGCGCCTATTCAGAACGCGTTGCGGCGTCTATCTCTCGCTTGAGCCTGCGCCATGAGGAGTCCGCCGTACACCACTCTCCTCGGGCTTTGAATCTGATTTCATTTCGTCGGAGCTGCGTCGTAGCGAGACACCCATCATTGGGAGTGAGTGCATCCATCGTCAGCTGAAGGACGCCCGCCCTGTGCTGCGCCTGATTCATCTCCATCGCGTATAGCTCTGCCTGGGCAAGCAGCCCCTCTCGACAGGCGATGCGGGGAGCCATCAGCCGAACAGCCCGCTCTTTGGGAACCGGTAGCAGGCCCGGCCCGCGTTCCGAGTCGCACGAGTTGTGGAGGATTCGAACTTTCCCTCAGACGTCATTGCCGCCCTCCGAACGAGGCCGAATATGGTCTATCTGCGGTGCTGCTGGATGGGGCTCCTGAGCTCCCCGTCGACCGGCGCTCCGCAGATCTCGCAGATGCCGCCGAAGAGTTCGAGCAGGTACGCCACTGCTTTGATCCGGAGCAACTGAGAGCTGGGCAGAGGCGTCATCTGCGAGGCTCTTGCCTCGGCGTCGTTAGTTTCTTGGGGATTCCGTACTTTGTCGCCAAATTAATCAGGACCCGCGGTGCCGACAGCTCTGTCAGTATCCGCGTGTTCTTGCAGAATCCCGCAAATCAAGGGTCCTGGAGAAGCCGCGGAATCTTGCGGATTCTTGCTCGGACAGGGCTATAGCCACATTTGCACCGTGGATGTCATCGGTTCGAGCCCAGTAGGGCCCACATCGAAAAACCCCCGCCTCAGGCGGGGGTTTTCTGTTTCCGGGCGTTGTCGGCCGGCTAGGTCGTGGCCGCGCGCCGGGCGTGCCGGGCCTCCGGCGACGCGGCGTTCAGCACGCGCACGATGCGCTCCATCGTGTCGAGGCTGAGTTTGCCGTCGGAGTTCGCGACGAGGGTGCGCAGCGGCATGCCGCCGACGACGGCCGTGATCATCGCCTGCGTGTCGTCGTCGCCGCCGGCTGGCAGCTTCTTCGTGATGACGCCGAGCAGCGCGCCGTGCAGGCGACGCCCCAACCACGTGGTGCGCAGGTCGTCGATGGGGGAGTTGATGCTGTACGGCACGAGCCCCGCGGCCGGGGGAACCGGGCCGCCGAGGAGTCGCGCGAACTCGGCGGCGCTGGCCACGGCAGCCTGGGGCCGTTCGACGGGGGTCACGGCGTCGCCGGTGTCGAGAAGCACGATCGTGGAGCTGCGGATGTCGCGCGAGGAGGAGCCGACACGGATCTCGTAGTCGCCGCTCTCCGCCGCCCACGAGGAGCGCGCGACGTCGTAGACGGCGAACGCCCGGTGCCCCAAGCTCAGGGTCACGCGTCGGGTCTCGTTGGGTTCGAGGTGCACCTTGGCGAACGCCTTGAGTTCCTGCTCCGGCCGGTGCACCGCGGATTCGCTTGCGTGCACATAGAGCTGCACGACCTCCGACCCGGCGCGCTCGCCCGTGTTCGTCACGGGGACGGTGATGGCCAGGTTGACGCCCTCACCGGAGACCTCCAGCGCCCCGTACTCGAAGCTGGTGTAGCCGAGGCCGTGCCCGAACGGGAAGCGCGGGGCGATCCCGAACGAGTCGTGGAAGCGGTAGCCGACGTAGATGTTCTCGCGGTACTGCACCTGCGTGGGGCTCGTCGTCGGGAAGTTTGCCGACGCCGGCAGGTCTGCTGCCGCGACGGGGAAGCTCTCGCCGAGCCGCCCGCCGGGCTCCGCATCACCGAAGAGCACGTCGACGATCGCCGGCCCGGCCGCCTGGCCGCCCAGATAGGCCTCCAGCAGCGCGGCGGGGGCGTCCGCCCACGGCAGCTCCAGGGGAGCGCCGTTGACGAGCACGACGACTGTTCGCGGGTTTGCCGCCGTCACGGTGCGTACCAGCTCGTTCATGGCCGGCGGGAAGACGGGGTTCTCGCGGTCGATGCCCTCTGCCTCCTTGCCCGCCGGGATGGCGAGGAGGAGGACGGCGACGTCGGCGGCCTCGGCGGCCGCGTACGCTGCGGCGGAGTCCTCTGCGCTGACAGCACCGGAGGTGGCGTCGTAGCCGCGCGCGAAGGTGAACTCGGCGCTCGTGCCGAGGCGCCCGGGCAGCGCGTCGAGCACGGTCTCGACTGTGACGGCGTTGACATGCGCGCTCCCGACGCCCTGGTAGCGGGGGGTCTCGGCGGCGGCGCCGATGATCGCGATCGTGCCCTCTGCGCGGAGCGGCAGGATGCCGTCGTTGCGGAGCAGGACGGTGCCGGCGGCCGCGGCGCGGCGTGCGAGGGCGTGGTGGGCGTCGAGGTCGGCCGGAACGGCGGGGCCGGCTGCTGCTGCGGCGGCGCGCAGGGCGAGTTCGGCAACACGGGTGGCCGCGGCATCCACCTCGGCAAGGGTGAGGGTGCCCTCGGCGATGGCCTTCTTGACGCGCCCGGTCCAGATTCCGTTGTTGCCCGGCATCTCGAGGTCGAGCCCCGCGCGGATGCCGGCCGGGCGGTCGGAGACGGCGAACCAGTCGCTCATGACGAGACCGGTGAAGCCCCACTCCTCGCGGAGGATCTGCGCGAGGAGCCGCTGCGACTCGCCGGGGTGCTCGCCGTTGACCAGGTTGTACGAGGTCATGACCGTCCACGGGTCCGACTCCCGCACCGCGATCTCGAAACCGGTGAGGTAGATCTCGCGCAGCGTGCGCTCGTCGATGATGGAGTCCAGCCGCATCCGGAAGGTCTCCTGGTTGTTGCCGGCGAAGTGCTTGATCGAGGAGCCGACGCCCTGCGACTGCACTCCGCGCACGAGCGCGGCGGCGATCTTGCCCGACAGGTGAGGGTCTTCGGAGAAATACTCGAAAACACGCCCGCCGCCGGGGTGGCGCTTGATGTTGAGCCCGGGCCCGAGCAGCACGCCGACATCCTTCGAGCGGGATTCGCGGCCGAGCGCCACCCCGACCTCCTCGACGAGCGCCACGTCCCAGGAGGAGGCGAGCGCCGAGGGGGAGGGGAAGCAGGTCGCTGGCAGCATCTCTCCGCCGCCGACGTGGTCGGCTTCGGAGGCCTGCTTGCCGACACCGTTCGGGCCGTTCGCGAGGAACGTCGAGGGAATCGCGCCCACCGTCTGCGTCGCCCACATGTTTGCCCCTGAGAGAAGCAGGAGCTTCTCGTCGAGCGTGAGCTGGGAGACGAGCGCGGCAGCGCTGCCGAGATGCGGTGTGGTCATTGCTCTTCCCTGATCGGAGTGCCGCATTCTTGGCACCAGTGTCGTCACTACTATGTCAAACCCGAGCGCTACTTGGTATCTGGGTTTGCGGTGCCTGCGACCCGGCTTGTGGCGTGGCAGCGTCAAGCTAGAACGGTGGGGCGTCGTTGAATAGTAGTGGCGGTCCGATTTCGACGGTTGAGGCCGTCGGAACCGTCGGTGGTCGCGGTGGGGCGTGTTGCATCCGGGACGGGGTCGTCGTGTACTCGCGGCCGCCCGGCGACCTCCAGTTCAGGTTCCCGCCGCCTGTCTGCCGCACCCGCCAGCGGGAGTTGTGCTTGAGCCGGTGGTGCTTCTTGCAGAGCACGGCCAGGTTGTCCTCGACGGTCAGCCCGCCGCTCTCCCAGGCCCGGGTGTGGTCGGTCTCGGAACGCTCGGCCTTCCTCGTGCAGCCCGGGAACCGGCACGTCTCGTCCCGGTACAGGATCCAGCGCCGGAGCGACGCGCTCAGCCGGTACTGGGTCGGGTCCAGCTGCAGCGGGGTGCCGTCGAGCGGGTCGGTGAGGATCCGGTGCAGTGTCGGGGCCTCGGCGACGAGCCGTCTGGCCGTGTCGGCGTCGATCGGGCCGTAGCCGTGGAGTTCGGCCGGCTCCTCCGAGGTGCCGATGAGGGTGTCGATGCCGATGGTGAGTTTTGGGACGGCGACGAAGACCTCGGGGCGGGCGAACGCGAGCGTCGGGATGTGGGTCTGGCCGTCGTCGGTGCTCTGAGTGGGGAGGCCGAGCAGTAGCTCGGCGGCGATGTCGGCCTCGAGCTGAGCGTGGGTGCCCGCGCTCAGGATGTCGTCGGTCAGTTCGCCTGTGGCCTCGTCCGCTGCCACCACGTCTGTCACCAGCTCGCCGGCCTCGGCCGCCTCCTTCTGCGCCTCCGTGGCGAGGTCGCCCACTCGGGTGCTGATGGCGAGGGCCTTCTCCGCCTCCAGGTAGAGGTGCAGCCAGGCCATCCCGTCGGCGTCCGGCTCGAACACCAGGCGTCGGTCGGCTCGGGACCGGGCGGCGCGGTCGGCGAGGGCGTCTGGGTGCAGCCGGTCGCGGATCCGGGCAACCGCCTTGTGGAATGCGGAGACGTTCATGGTGCGGGCTTTGACCAGGGATTCCTGCTCGAAGGGGGCGTGCAGGGTGGGCGGCAGGAAGACGGCCGCGGCGAGGATCTCGCGGGCGTGCCGCTGGGTGATGGTGCCGGCGGAGAGCTCGACCAGCGTGTTGGAGAAGGTGCCGCAGAGTTGCCCGGCCTCGTAGATGAGGCCGACCATGGTGCGCTCGTGCACCCGCAGGATCAGGGCGAGCTCGGCGGTGATGCTGCGGCGGGCGAACTGCTCGTCCAGGGACGGGCGGCCGCCGAGCGGGTCGGCGATCGCGACCGCCCGGCGCACGGCGGAATCGATGCGCCGGTAGCGTTCCGCCTGCAGCGCACACTCCGCGGAAGCACCCGAGGAGAGCTCGGCCAGGTCTGCATCCAGCACCGGGTCGAACCCGGTTGCGGGGGCCTTCGCTGGCTGCGTTTCCATGACTGAAGCGTCTCACCGACCTCTGACACTGCGAGGCGAAAATGGGCCCAAATCAGGGCAAATGTGGACAACTTCTGCCGTCGTGACCTGATTGTGACCTTCGGGTAGACCCTCGCGGGCGAGCGTTGCGGGTGGGCTCCGGGGCTTCGCTCGTTCCTCGCTCAGCCGACGTGGGGAGGGGCGTTCAGCCGACGTGGGACGGGGCATTCTGCCGCCGTGGGTCGGGCGTTCTGCCGACGCGGGGAGGGGAGTCCTGCCGACGTGGGTCGGGCGTTCTGCCGACGCGGGGAGGGGAGTCCTGCCGACGTGGGGAGGGGCCGGTCGGCAGAGGGCGGAGGGGGCAAGGGCAGGCTGGCGAGGTCGGGTCGCCGGGTCTCGATACGGCGCTGGCGCGCCTACTCGACCAACGGTGGTGGTGGCGGCTGGCCTCCGCACGTCGGCTGGAGGGGGCCGCGCCGCGACGAAGGAGCAGCGCAGCGCCCGAAGCCCGGGGGCGGACAACGGACGACAGCGCCGGCATCCGGCAGCGCGGGAGAAACGGCGGTCTGTGGCATCCTGTTGGGACGCGGACGGTGGTCGGGGACGCCCCGGTCGGCGATGAGTTTCCTCCCGAGTTCGCTACTGCCTCCGAGGCAGGCGGATTGCTAGGATTGCGGGCGGCGCGAGCCGTCCATCCGACCGCCCTCACTTTCTGTGCGAGTACCCATGTCAAGATCCCTCACTACCGGCGCGCCTTGGCGGGTCATTCTCGTGTTCGCCGTTCCGTTGCTGATCGGCAACATCGTGCAGCAGCTCTACCAGGTTGCCGACGCCATCGTCGTCGGCCGCTGGCTCGGCGTCGACTCGCTCGCCGCGGTCGGAGCGACCGGCTCCCTGCTGTTCCTGCTGCTCGGTTTCGCCTGGGGTGTGACCTCCGGGTTCGCGATCCCGACGGCGCAGGCGTTCGGCGCGGGAGACTTCGACGCCGTGCGACGTTCGGTCGCGACGGGCACGCTGCTCACCGGCGCCATCAGCATTGTGCTGACTGTCGGGGCGCCGCTCATCGCCGGCCCGGCGCTCCAGTTGCTGCAGACTCCAGAGGAACTGCTCGACGAGGCGACGGTGTTCACCCAGGTCAGCTTCCTCGGGGCATCCGCCGTGATGTTCTTCAACTTCCTCTCCGCCGTCATCCGCGCGATCGGCGACTCGCGCACCCCGCTGCTGTTCCTGGTGCTCGCCTGTGTGCTGAACGTCGGCCTCGTCGTGCTGATGGTCGGGCCGCTGGGTTGGGGTGTCGCCGGGGCCGCACTGGCCACGGTCGTCGCGCAGGCGGTGTCTGTCGGGCTCTGCCTCGACTACGTCCGCCGACGGCTGCCCGTTCTGCACCTGCGCCGCGCCGATTGGCGCGTGCCGCGGACCGCGGTTGCCGAGCACCTGCGGGTGGGCCTGCCGATGGGTTTCCAGGCCTCGATCATCGCCATCGGAACGCTCACCGTGCAGGTGGCGCTGAACGGGCTCGGCACCGAGGCGGTGGCCGCGTACACGACGGCCTCCCGCGTCGAGTCGATCGCGGTGGCGCTGCTCTCCTCGCTCGGCCTGGCGGCATCCATGTTCGCCGCGCAGAACCTCGGCGGGCGCCGGCCGGACCGGATCCGGCGCGGGGTGGCTCAGGCCGTGTGGATGGCGATCGGCACCGCGATCGTCGTCGGCGCCCTGCTCATCCTGTTCGGCGAGCAGATGGTGCGCCTCTTCGTCGGCGACGGCTCCGACGCGGTGGTCGCGGATGCCGCATACATGCTCGCCGTCGGCGGCTTCACGTACACCTCGTTGGGTGTGCTGTTCGTGCTGCGCGGTGCGCTGCAGGGCCTCGGCCTCACCGTGGTGCCGACGCTGACGGGGGTCATCGAGCTCGCCATGCGCGTCGGGGCGGCCATCGTCCTCGGCTCGCTCTTCGGGTTCGCCGGTGTGGTGTGGAGCAACCCGCTCGCCTGGTTCGGCGCGATCGCCCTGCTTATCCCGGCGTATCTGCGGGAGCGCCGCCGGCTCGCCGCGATGCCGGTCGAGCCGCTGGCCCCGACCCCGACCACGCCGATCGCCATCATCGGCCCGGTCGACGGCTCGATGAGTGTCGATGCCGTGGTGACGGGAGCGGTGCCGGTGCAGCGCCTCGCCGATCGCGACGCCCGCACCGAGGTCTCCACGCCGACGCACTGACCGGGGCAGCGCAGGAGCTGACCCGGTCACGCTGTGGGCGTTAGCCGAGCTGGATCGCCGTGCCGTCCGTGAACATGTTGTCGCTCACGTGCAGCTTCACCGGCGTCACGCCGGCCGGGATGTCGAACAGGATCGGGCCCTGCACGGCATTGCCGGGGTTGATCGCAGCCAGCCACGTCTGGGCGTCGCCGCCGGCGTACAGGGAGGCGCTGGAGTCGGCGTCGTAGCTCTTGCCCTCGGCATCCTCAAGCGTGACGTAGTTCACGATGAAGGTCTGCGAATCGTTACCGACGTTCATGATCTTGAGGTCCAGCTGGTAGTAGGTTCCCTGAGCCGTCTGCGTGAACGGCTCTGCGCCGACCGTGGTGCCCGCGTCGGCAGCCGACAGGGCGGTGAACTCGAAGGCGCCGACGGTGACCGGCACGTTGAGTCCCGGCGTCTCCGGCGCCGCCACGGCCTCTGCCGGCGCCTCCTCGACGGCGGCACTGCCGGACGAGTCGCCGACGGTCGAGTTGCCGCCGGTAGAGGCGCCGGCGCTGCAACCGGTGAGCGCCGCGGTGACGACAAACGCCGCCCCGGCGACGAGTGCGGAACGACGGTAGATGAAGCGTGAGAACACGGATGCCTCCTGATAGGTGCGAAAGGGGGCCGATCGGCCACATCCAGAACGCCACTGGCGGGGCCCGGGCCGTCACCCCGTTTCCGGCCGTGCGCTCCGACCGAAAGGATGGAACGCCTGCCCCGCAATCCGCACGAAAGACGGTCGGGCAGCGTCAGTCCTGCCCCATACGATCGATACATGACCGCTGCGCCGCCCCTGCAAGCTGGCGGCTGGGCGTCATCCGTCACCCCGGCCGTGCAGCCCTCTCGTGCCCGCCGAGCCTGGTCGCTCGTCGGGTCGATCGCCCTCGCCGTGCTGTGCGCGTTCATGGCCTTGGCCGCGGCCGGCACCCACGGTGCCGGCGAGAGCACGTTCGCGCCGCCCGTGCAGGTGCTGGCGATGGTCGGGGCGTTCCCGATGCTCGCGGTGAGCGTGCTGCTCGTCTGGCGGCATCGCATTCCCACCGTGGTTTCCGGCCTCGCGACGGCCCTCACGCTGATCATCCCGACCACGCCGCTTCCGGCTCTCATCGCGCTGGCCGCTGTGACCGCCGCCCGGAGCGGCCGGGTGCGCTGGGCGCTGGTCGGGGCGACGTATGCCGCAACGATGGTCTCCTTCTACTGGGATGTCGGCTCCCGCACCTCGTTCCTCGCGCTGTTCGTGGGCGGGAGTGAAGCGGGCACCCCGGCCAGGCACGCCCTGTTCTGGGTGGTCCCTGTTGTCGCCGCCCTGGCCGTCGCCCCGTTCGCGGCATTCGGCTTCTCCCGGCAGGTGCGGGCCGAGCGGGATGCGGCGCAGCTGGGCAATGTGACCGCCGCCCGCAACATCGCCGCGCTGCACCAGGAGGTGTCGATCGAACGCGAGCGGCAGGGGATCGCCCGTGAGCTCCACGACACGCTGGCCGCCCGCCTGAGCTCCGTCTCCCTGCACGCCGGCGCCCTCGAACTCCAGGTGGGCGACGCCGACGACAAGGCCTCCGCCGCGGCGCGGGCGGTGCGGGAGTCGGCCCAGCACTCCTTGGACGACCTCCGCAACGTCGTCCGCGTGCTGCGCAACCCGGAGCTGCGGATGGGTGCCAGAAACGGACTGCTCGATATCGGCACCCTCGTCGACGCGGCGACTACGGAGGGCACCGACATCCGCACTCAGCTGTTCGTCTCGGACGCGGCATCCTGCGACCCGGAGGTCGCGCACGCCTGCTACCGGATCGTGCAGGAGGCCATCTCGAACGTGCGTCGCCACGCGCCGGGGGCCTCGCTCTCGATCGACCTGCGCGGCGGGCCGGAGACGGGCCTCACCCTCCGCACCGCCAACTGGCTGATGCCCGAGACAGCGCCGGCCTCAACCGGCGGCGGCAACGGGCTGATCGGCATGCGCGAACGCGTGGCCATCGTCGGGGGTGCGTTCGAGGCCGGCCCGACGCCCGAAGGCGCCTTCGCGGTCGTCGCCTGGCTGCCGTGGCACCGTCGCTAGACTGGCGCGGTGCCACGCTCGGATCAGCCCACCAGCCCTACCCGCGTTCTCGTCGTCGACGATGACGCCCTGGCCGCCGCCGGCATCACCGCGCTGCTCGGCACTGCCGATGACCTCCTGGTGGTCGGCCGCTGCAGCGACGGCTACCAGGTGGCACACGCGATCCGCAGCCTGACGCCAGACGTCATTCTCTGTGACGTGCGGATGCCGGGGATGGACGGCGTGGCGGTGGTGCGCTCCGTACCGCACGGGCAGCCAGGGGCCCCGCGGGTCCTGATGATGACGGCCTTCGATGAGGACGGGCAGGTGCTGGAGGCCGTCGCGGCCGGCGCCGTCGGATTCCTGCTCAAGGACGAGGACCCGCGGCGCATCATCGATGCCGTCCGGCACGTCGCGGCCGGCGACGCCGCCTTCTCGCCGCGGGCCGCGCGCCAGCTCACCCACTGGGTGCAGGACTCGCACAGCGCCGATGCGCGCCGCGACGCCCTCGAGAAGCTCTCCCTGCTCACCGACCGCGAACTCGATTTCGCCCGGGCCCTCGTCACCGGAGCGAGCGATGCCGAGCTCGCCGCCCAGTTCTTCGTGGCCGAGACGACCGTCAAATCGGCGCTCTCGGCGATCAAGACCAAGTGGGGGATCCGAAACCGCACCCAGCTCGCCGTCATCGTGGCGCGGTCCGGGGTGGCCTGACCCGCAGGCCCGCGTGCCGGATTTCCGCGCCGGCGGAGGCCTCACAGGTCAATTTGTAGCAGCATCGACCGATAGCGGCTCTCAGCATTCGGTCGTAGTTTTGCCGCATGACACGCACATACGTTGTAACAGGTTCAGCATCGGGAATCGGCGCCGCCACGGCCGAGCTTTTGCGGGAGCGCGGCTTCCGGGTGATCGGTGTCGACATGCGCGACGCCGAGGTGATCGCAGACCTGTCGACCCCCGCCGGCCGCCAGGCCGCCGCGCAGGGCGCCATTGACGCAGCAGACGGCCAGATCGACGCCGTCGTGGCCGCGGCCGGCATCTCCGCCCCCATCCCGCTGACCGTCGCCGTCAACTACTTCGGCGTGACCGAGTTCCTCGAGGCGCTGGCCCCGACCCTCGCGAAGTCGGCCGCCCCGCGTGCCGCCGTGGTCAGCTCGATGGCCACCCTGCAGCCGAACTCGGTCGAGCTCGTCGACGCCCTGCTCTCCGGCGACGAGGCGAAGGCCCTCGAGGTGGGCGGCGCCCTCGCCGACCAGGGCCCGAAGATCGGGTACCTCAACTACCCGTCCAGCAAGCGCGCGGTCAGCCGCTGGGTGCGCCGGGAGTCGATCACCCCGACCTGGGCCGGCGCGCACATCCCGCTCAACGCCGTCGCCCCCGGCACGGTGCTCACCGCCATGACCAAGATGCTGCTGGAGACGCCGGAGAGTGTCGCGATGGTCGACGCCAACGTGCCGATGCCGCTCAACTACCACTCGGAGCCGGTCGTCATCGCCGGCCTGCTCGCCTGGCTCACCAGCGAGGAGAACACGCACGTCACCGGCCAGACCATCTACGTCGACGGCGGTGCGGATGCCAGCATTCGCGGCGACGACATCTGGAGCTAGCGTCGCACGATGAGCTCGGTCGGCAGCCAACGCGGCTCATCGAACCGCTGTGACAGCTCCGCGGCGGTGATCGCGGGGAACGGGGCCTCGTAGCCGACGGCGAGGTAGGCGGCCTCGCTGCTCGGCAGCACCTCAACGCGCTCGTCCGCGACGAGCGCGTTGAGGGCTGCCGTGGCATCCGCGCTCATGCCCAACCACGCCACCACGTACTCCCCGAACAGCATGGCGTTCTCTCCCTCGACGTCCACGCCGAGGGAGGCCAGCACGGCGAGCACCTCGGGGATGGTGCGCCCGCCGGTGCCGCGCAGAGCGGCGACCAGCGCCTCGGTGGTGTCGCTGGAAATCATGGTTCTCCCTCCACGGCCGGGAGATCGGCCGTTCGCCTCCAAGTTAAGCAGACTCCGGTGCGGCCGGCATGGCGCCGGGGATGCCGAGCGGGCCGGACGGGCGCGCGAGCTGGGCTTCCGCTTCGGCCTCACCGCCGCCCTGGCAACACGCCCGACAGCGACTCGGCCACCGACCGACTCGTCGAACACGGGGCCGGGCTGTTGCTCCTGCTGGATGTCATCATCGTCTGGTTGGTGTGGCGGGAGTGGCGGAGCAAGACCCGCTGAGATACGGCACTATGGCTGAGTGCAACACAGCGAACCACAGATTCTCCCCGAAACCCCCCTTCGCGCCGACCGCACGAGGGCGCTCCCGCGCCTCGTCGCCCGCGCCCCGTGGTGGGTGCTGCTGCTCGTCGGCCTCGCCTGCGTCGTGTTCGGCGCGCTCATCATCCTGCGCCCGCTCAGCTCGCTGGCGACGCTCGGAGTGTACGTCGGCCTGAGCTTCATCGTCTCCGGCCTCGCCGACCTGCTCACCGCCGGCCGGGAGGCCACGCCCCGGCTGACCCGCCTGCTCGGCGCCGCCTGGATCGCCGCCGGCCTCATCGTCCTGGTCTGGCTCGGGCTCGCCATCGACGTGCTGCCGGTGTTCCTGGCCGTCGTGCTCTTCGCCACCGGCGTGGTGAGCACCGCCGGCGTCATGCGCGGCAGCGCCGACCAGCGCGCCGCAGCACTGCTGTTCGGCCTCGCCGACATCGCATTCGGCGTGCTCGCCCTGTTCTGGCCGGACGTCACCCTGCTCGTCGTCGCCGTGCTGTTCGGCGCGCGCACCGTCATCTTCGGAACGGCCACCATCTGGTCGGCCGTGCTGATCTGGTTCGGCGAGCGCCCGGCGGATGGTGCGGGCGCCGCGCCCAGCCTGCTCCGGCGCTGGGCGCGCCTGGGCGGCGCGATCGGCGCCGTCATCCTCGCCCTCGGCGCCAGCGCGCTGACCTGGACGATCCAGCCGGGCGTCGCCCACTCGGACGCCTTCTACACCGCGCCGCACGAGCTCTCCGGCGAGCCGGGCGAGCTGCTGCGCGTCGAGCCGTTCGAGCGGGGCATCCCCGACTCGGCCGTCGCCTGGCGGATCCTGTACACGACGACAACGGACACGGGCGCGCCCACCCTGGCCAGCGGCATTGTGCTCACCTCGGCCACCGGCACGGACGCGCCGCGTGATGCGATCGCCTGGGCGCACGGCACCACCGGCTACACCACGGACTGCGCGCCGTCACTGCTGGCCGACCCGATCGGGGCCGGCGCCCTGCCCGCCCTCGACCAGATCCTCGACGAGGGCTGGTCGCTCATCGCCACCGACTACGCCGGCCTCGGCACGGCCGGCGCCCAGCCCTACCTCGTCGGCGGGGGAGAGGGCCGCTCCGTGCTGGACTCCGTGCGTGCCGCCAGCCAGATGGAGGAGATCGCGCTGAGCGGCCGGACCACGATCTGGGGCCACTCCCAGGGCGGGCACGCCTCCCTCTGGGCCGGGCAGATGGCCGAGAGCTACGCGCCGGAGCTCGACATTGCCGGCGTGGTCGCCCTCGCCCCGGCCAGCGACACCATCGGGCTCGTCAACCACCTGCCGTCCGTGACCGGGGGCAGCGTCTTCGCCTCGTTCGTCGCCGAGGCCTATTTCGCGCACTACCCGGACGTCACCCGCGCCGAGTACCTCGAGCCCTCTGCCCGCACGCTCGTGCGCGAGATGTCGACCCGCTGCCTGTCCGCGCCGGGCGCGCTCGTCTCGGTGCTCGCCGCCCTCTCCATCGACCAGGACATGAGCATCTTCCGCAGCGACCCCACGCAGGGCGTGCTCGGCGAGCGGCTCCGCGCCAACACGCCGCGCGGCGACATCCGCTCCCCGCTCTTCGTCGGCCAGGGTGGGGCCGACCCCCTGGTCGACCCGGCCATGCAACGCGCCTACCTCGCCGAGCGCTGCGCGAGCGGGCAGGAGCTGGAGTACCGGGAGTACGCCGGCCTCGACCACATGGGCATCGTCGGCCCCGGCTCGCCGCTGATCGGCGACCTCCTCTCCTGGACGCAGGATCGTTTCTCTGGAGAACCGGCCACCCCCAATTGCGCGGAGGCTGAAGCGGCCCGGTGAGGGCACCGGTAGGCTGGACGGGTGACAACCACTCTTGCCGACGTTATCCGGGTAGCCCACGAACTGTGGCCGCTCGACGGCGCAGAACCGTGGGACGCCCCCGGTCTGGTCAGCGGTGACGTCCAGGCGCCGATCACACGGATCGTGTTCGCCGTGGACGCCGTCTCCGACACCGTCGACGAGGCCATCGAGCTGGGCGCCGATCTGCTGATCGCGCACCATCCGCTGCTGCTCCGCGGGGTTACCAGCGTCGCAGAGGACCGCTACAAGGGTTCGCTGCTGCGACGCCTGATCAAGGCCGACTGCGCCCTGCTCACGGCGCACACGAACGCGGACGTCGTCATCGACGGCGTCTCGGACGTCATCGCCCGGCGGCTGGGGCTCGTGGATGCCGTCGCCATCGACCCGGGCGCTGGGGGCACCATCGACCCGCGCGTCGGCATCGGCCGCGTCGGTTCCCTGCCCGAGCCGACCACCCTCGGCCGGCTGGCCCGCGCCGTGGCCGAGCTGTTGCCGGCGACCGCCGGCGGGGTGCGCGTCTCCGGCGAGTACGACGCCCCGGTGCAGTCCATCGCGCTCTGCGGTGGCGCAGGGGACTCGCTCCTCGCCCGCCCGGCCGTGCTGGCATCCGATGTCTACATCACCAGCGACCTGCGCCACCACCCGGCGTCCGAGGCCCGCGAGCAGGCCCGCCTCGGCGGCGGGCCCGCGCTCATCGACGTCTCGCACTGGGCCAGCGAGTGGCTCTGGCTGGAGTCGGCGGCGGCGCAGCTGCGCCTGGCGCTTCCCGGCGTCGAGGTGCTCGTGAGCGAGCTCAACACCGACCCCTGGAACTTCGTCATCACGCAGTGATGCACAAGCACACAACTACGCAGCACCACCTACGCAGCACCATGAGGAGAAACACGTGAAGGCACCCGAAGCGGAACAGAAGAACCTGCTGCGCCTGCAGGCAGTTGACACCCGACTGCAGCAGATTGCCCACCAGCTGAAGAATCTGCCGCAGCAGGCCGCCCTCGCCGAACTCGGCAAGACACTCGACGAGGTGCGCCGCCGCTTCGCGATCGCCACCGGCGAGGTCGACGACGCGCGCACCGAGCTCGGCCGGCTCGAGTCGGATGCCGCCGTCGTCGAGGCGCGCATCAAGCGCGACTCCGAGCGGCTGCAGGCCAGCGCCTCTGTCAAGGACATCCAGGCCCTCGAGGCCGAGCTGGCGTCGCTGGCCAAGCGCAAGAACGACCTCGAGGAGATCGAGCTCACGGTGATGGAGCGCGTCGAGGAGAAGGAGGCCGCACTGGCCGCCATCCTCGCCGAGCGCGATGCCGTCGTCGACCAGGTGAGCGTGCTCGAGCAGGAGCGCGACCGCGCCGCCGTCGAGCTGGCCGCCCAGCAGGCCGACACCGAGCGCGACCGCGCCGCCGTCGCCAAGACCGTCAGCGAGGAGCTGCTGGCCCTCTACGAGAAGCGCCGCACCCTCGGCGGCGGCATCGGCGCGGCCCTGCTGCGCGCACGCACCTGCCACGGCTGCAACATGACCCTGACCGGCGCCGACCTCGAGGCCGTGCGCCAGGCGGCCTGGGACGACGTGCTGTTCTGCCCGGAGTGCGACCGCATCCTGATCCGCACGGACGAGTCCGGCATCCCGCTCAGCTAGTCGGGAGCCCACCTCCAGCCGCGATAGGCTGGAGGTGCGAATGGGTCGGCAAGACGGTCGCGTCACGGGGTTTCGGCCCCGTGCCGAGGAACGTCCGGGCTCCGTAGAGCAGGACGGTGGGTAACGCCCACCCGGGGCAACCCGCGAGACAGTGCCACAGAAAACAGACCGCCTCGGGCTTCGGCCCGCGGTAAGGGTGAAACGGTGGTGTAAGAGACCACCAGGGATCAGGGTGACCTGATCTGCTCGGTAAACCTCGTCCGGAGCAAGGTCAGACAGAGAACGATGCGGCTGCTCGTCGCGTTCTCGGGTAGACCGCTAGAGGGCTGCGGCAACGTAGTCCCGAGATAGATGGCCGTCCAGCGCCGCACCTCGGTGCGGCGGGGACAGAACCCGGCGTAATAGCCGGCCCATTCGCCCCCACCCCCTGCGCGGGCTACCCTGCGCCGGCTACCCCGCGTCCGGGTTGAAGCGGTAGCCCATGCCCGACTCGGTCAGCAGGTAGCGCGGCTCCGACGGCGTCGGCTCCAGCTTCTTCCGCAGCTGCGAGAGGTAGAGCCGCAGGTAGCCCGTGTCGTTCGTGTACTGCGGGCCCCACACCTCGGTCAGCAGCACCTGCCTGCTCACCAGCCGGCGCGGGTTGCGCACGAGCACCTCCAGCACCTGCCACTCGGTCGGGGTGAGTCGCACGATCTCGTCGGTGTCGCCCGCCGTGCCCGTCGACACCCGCCGGGTCACCTGGCGGGCCGCCAGGTCCACCGTGATGTTGCCGAAGCGGATGACGGGCTCATCACTGGCCGTCGGCGTGCGCCGGGTCAGCGCCCTGATGCGCGCGAGCAGCTCGTCCACGGCGAACGGCTTCGTCACGTAGTCGTCGGCACCGGCGTCCAGGGCGTCCACCTTGTCGGCGGAATCGCTGCGGCCGGAGACCACCAGGATCGGGGCGGAGCTCCAGCCGCGCACCGCCTCGATCACCTGGATGCCGGTCAGCTGCGGCATCCCGAGGTCGACGACCAGCAGCTCCGGCCGCTGCGCCGCCGCGAGGGCGATGGCCTCCGCCCCGTCCCTGGCCACGACCACGTCATAGCCGTGCGCGGAGAGGGTGATCTGCAGCGCCCGCAGGATCTGCGGGTCGTCGTCGGCGATGAGGATTTTCATAGGGCTGCCATCATTCTGCGCTGTTCTCGGTGGGGGTGGTGGATGCCGGGAGGGTGACGACCATGGTCAGGCCGCCGCCGGGGGTGTCGTCGGCCTCCAGCGTGCCGCCCATGCCCTCGACGAAGCCCTTGGCCAGGGCCAGGCCGAGTCCGATCCCGGTCAGGTTGTCGGTGTCGCCGAGGCGCTGGAACGGCACGAACATCTCGTCCTTGCGATCGGAGGGCACCCCTGGCCCGTGGTCGGTGACCCGCAACTGCACGGCCCCGCCGAACTCGCTGGCCGACAGTGCCGGCGGCTTGCCCTCCGGGGAGTAGCGCACGGCGTTGGCGATGAGGTTGACGATGACGCGCTGCAACAGCACCTCGTCGGCGCGCACGGCCGGCAGGTCGAGGGGAAGCTCGATGCTGATCGCCCCCGGGTGCAGCGCCAGCTCGTCGAGGGCGGGCGGCAGGAGGTCGTCGATGTCGACATCGGTGAGGGTCACGGCCAACACTCCGGCCTGCACCCGGCTGACATCGAGCAGGTTCGTGACGAGCGCGGCGAGCGCGTCCAGGCTCTCGCTCGCCGTGGCCAGCAGCGTCTCGCGGTCACCCGCGCTGAGCGAGATGCCGTGCGACTGCAGGCTGGTCACGGCGGCGGTCGCGGCGGCGAGCGGCCGGCGCAGGTCGTGCCCGACCGCGGCCAGCAGTGCGCTGCGCACCCGGTCCGTCTCGGCCAGCGGGCCGATCTCGTTCGCGGTCGCGGTGAGCGCGTTGTGCTCGAGGGTGGCCTCGATCTGCACCACGATGACGGCCAGCAGGCGGCGGTCGCTCGCCTCCAGGTCGCGGCCGGAGAGCTCGAGCACCGCCCGCTCGCCGACGGGCAGCAGCGTCGTGTGCTCGGCATCGGCCGGTTCCCCGTCGGAGTAGAGCACCTCCTCGCCGGCCAGCAGCCGCACCCCGTTCAGGCCGAACGCCTCCCTGGTGCGCGAGACGAGCGCCTGCAGCGCGTCCTCCCCGCGCAGCACCCCGCCGGCTATGGTGGCGAGCAGCTCGGACTCCGAGGCGGCGCGGGCGGCGATCCGGCTGCGCTTGGCCGCCTGGTCGACGACAAGGCTGACCAGGGCGGCCACGACCATGAACAGGGCGAGGGCCACCAGGTGCAGCGGATGCGCGATGGTGATCGTGTAGAGCGGCGCGACGAAGAAGAAGTCGAGGCTGAGCCCGGAGAGCACGGCGGCGAACATGGCCGGCCAGAACCCGCCGACCATGGCGACGACGACGACCAGCAGCTGGAACGCCAGCACATCGCTGGCCATCGACTCGATCGAGCTGGTGGCCGAGAGCAGCCAGGTCAGCAGCGGGCCGACGACCAGGGCGATCGCGAAGCCGGCCACGCGGCGGCGCCGGGTGATCCCGCCGGTCAACCGGGGGAGGGCGAAGCGCAGCCCGGCGTGCGAGTGGGCCACGATGTGCACGTCAATGTCGCCGGACTCGCGGATCACCGTCTGGCCGATGCCGGGGCCGCTGAGCAGGGCGAGCAGCCGGCTGCGCCGGCTCACGCCGATCACCAGCTGGCTGGCGTTGCTGGCGCGGGCGAAGTCGACGAGCGCGGTCGGCACGTCGCTGCCGATCACCTGGTGGTAGCTGCCGCCGAGCTGCTCGACGAGGGCCCGCTGGCGCGCCAGCGCCTCCGGGTGGGCGGCGCGCAGGCCGTCGTGGCTCGTCACGTGCACGGCGAGCAGCTCGCCGCCCGCGGAGCGGGCGGCGATGCGGGCGCCGCGGCGCAGCAGCACATCGCCCTCCGGCCCGCCGGTCAGGGCCACGACGACCCGCTCGCGGGCCTCCCACTTGGCGTCGATGCCGTGCTCGGCCCGGTACTTCTGCAGCGAGCTGTCGACCTCGTCCGCCAGCCAGAGCAGGGCCAGTTCGCGCAGCGCGGTGAGATTGCCGAGCCGGAAGTAGTTGGACAGGGCCGCGTCGATGCGGGTGGCCGGGTACACCTGCCCCTCGGCCAGGCGGTCCCGCAGGGCCTGCGGGGCGAGGTCGATGACCTCGATCTGGTCGGCGCCGCGCAGCACGGCATCCGGGATCGTCTCCCGCTGCGGAACGCCGGTGATCTGCTGCACGACGTCGTTCAGCGACTCGATGTGCTGGATGTTGACGGTCGAGTGGACGTCGATGCCGGCCTCCAGCAGCTCGGCCACGTCCTGCCAGCGCTTGGCGTTGCGGCCGCCGGGGGCGTTGGTGTGGGCAAGCTCGTCGACGAGGGCGATCTCCGGATGCCGGGCCAGCACGGCGTCCACGTCCATCTCGTCCAGCAGCACGCCGCGGTGCTCGCTGACGGTGCGCGGCACGATCTCGAAGCCGTCGAGCATCTCGGCCGTGCCCTCGCGGCCGTGGGTTTCCACGAGCGCGACCACGACGTCCTTGCCGGCCAGGCGCAGCCGGCGCCCCTCCTCGAGCATCGTGAAGGTCTTGCCCACCCCCGGTGCGGCGCCGAGGAGTACCCGCAGACGACCTCGCGACACTAGTTCTTCTCATCCATTCCGGCCAGCGCCGCGTTCAGCGCCAGCACGTTGACGGTCGGTTCGCCGAGATAGCCGATATCCCGTCCCTGAATCATAGACTCGACGAGCGCCGCCACCCGAGCAGGCGCAAGCGAGCGCGCCGCGGCTACCCGGTCCACCTGCGCTCTGGCGTACTCCGGGCTGATGTGCGGGTCGAGCCCGGAGCCGGAGGCGGTGACCGCGTCCGGGGGAATCGCGGAGACGCCCACGCCGTCGAGCTCCTCGATCGCCGACTGGCGCTCCTGGATGGCCGCCACCAGGTCGGGGTTCTCCGGGCCCCAGTTGCTGCCGCCGGAAGCGGCGGCGTCGTAGCCCGCGCCTGCGGCGGAGGGCCGGGGCTGGAACCACTGCGGGAGCGGGGTGCCCTCGGCATCCGAGAACGACTGCCCGATCAGGGCGGAGCCGACCGCCCGGCCGTCGACGCGGAGGAGCGACCCGTTCGCCTGTTGTGGCAGCGCGAGCTGGCCGATGCCGGTGATCACGAGCGGGTAGAGCACGCCGAGGATCAGCGTCAGCACGAGCAGCGCCCGCACCGCCACCCCGTACTGGCGGAGTGTGCCACGTGTTGCAGCCATGGGGAAATCCTTCGTGTTGTGGGTCTAGAAGCCGGGCAGCGAGCTGACGGCGAGGTCGACGAGCTTGATCCCGATGAACGGCGCGATGACGCCGCCGAGGCCATAGATGATCAGGTTTCGGCGCAGGATCTGGGAGGCCGACGCCGCCCTGTAGCGCACGCCGCGCAGGGCGAGCGGGATCAGGATCACGATGATGACGGCGTTGAAGATCACCGCGGAGAGGATCGCGGATGCCGGCGAGCTGAGGCCCATCACGTTGAGCGCCTCGAGCCCGGGGAACGCTCCGGCGAACATTGCCGGGATGATGGCGAAGTACTTGGCCACGTCGTTCGCGATCGAGAAAGTGGTGAGCGAGCCGCGGGTGATGAGCAGCTGCTTGCCGATGCGCACGATGTCGATCAGCTTGGTCGGGTCGGAGTCCAGGTCGACCATGTTGCCGGCCTCCTTCGCGGCCGAGGTGCCGGTGTTCATGGCGACGCCGACGTCGGCCTGGGCCAGCGCCGGGGCGTCGTTGGTGCCGTCCCCGGTCATGGCGACGAGGTTGCCGCCGGCCTGCTCCCGCCGGATCAATGCGATCTTGTCCTCCGGCGTGGCCTCCGCCAGGTAGTCGTCGACGCCGGCCTCCGCCGCGATGGCCTTGGCGGTCAGCGGGTTGTCGCCGGTGATCATGACGGTGCGGATGCCCATCCGGCGCAGTTCGGCGAAGCGCTCACCGAGTCCGGCCTTGACGACGTCCTTCAGGGAGATGACCCCGAGCACGCGGCTCTGCCCGTCTGCCCGCCGCTCGGCCACGACGAGGGGAGTGCCGCCCGCTTCGGAGATCCGCTCGACGGCGGCCCGCAGCTCGCCCTCCGTGTCGCCATCCAGGGCGCCGGACTCGGCCGCCCAGGCGGCCACCATGGAGCCGGCTCCCTTCCGGAGCATCGCCCCGTCGGGGTAGTCGATGCCGCTCATCCGGGTCTGCGCCGTGAAGGGCACGACCGTGCCCGACGCCTGTTGCACGCGGGTGAGGGTGGGGTCGAGTTGCTCGGCGAGCCGCACGATCGAGCTTCCCTCCGGGGTCGGGTCCGCCAGCGATGCCGCGTGAGCCGCCGTCACCAGCTCGGCCATGCCCGCCCCGCCGACGGGGATGAACTCGGCGGCCTGGCGATTGCCGTAGGTGATCGTCCCGGTCTTGTCGAGGAGCAGGGTCGTCACGTCTCCGGCGGCCTCCACGGCCCGACCGGAGAGCGCGAGGACGTTGCGCTGCACCAGGCGGTCCATGCCCGCGATGCCGATGGCGGAGAGCAGCGCGCCGATCGTGGTGGGAATGAGGCAGACCAGCAGGGCGATCAGCACGGGAACGCTGGGGGCGGCATCCGAGTATCCGGCCATCGGGCCGATGGTGACCACCACGACGACGAAGATGATCGACAGCGTGGCCAGCAGGATGTTCAGCGCGATCTCGTTGGGCGTCTTCTGCCGGCTCGCGCCCTCGACCAGCCGGATCATCCGGTCGACGAAGGTCTCGCCCGGCTTGCTGGTGATGCGCACCACGATGCGGTCCGAGAGCACCCGGGTGCCGCCGGTGACGGCGCTGCGGTCGCCGCCGGACTCCCGCACGACGGGGGCCGACTCGCCGGTGATCGCCGATTCGTCGACGGAGGCGATGCCCCAGACGATGTCGCCGTCGCCGGGGATCAGCTCGCCGGCGGTCACGACGACGACGTCGCCGAGGTGGAGGTCCGCTGAGGCGATGGCCTCGCTGGCGGCGACGAGTGCCCCCGGGTCTGCCGTCTCGTCATAGCGGGGGACCCGGTGGGCGATCGTGCTGGTGCGGGTGGCGCGCAGGCTCTCCGCCTGGGCCTTGCCCCGCCCCTCCGCGACAGCCTCGGCGAGGTTCGCGAAGAGCACGGTGAGCCAGAGCCAGAGGGCGATGGAGACGGTGAAGGCGGCCGGCATGGCCGTGCCGCCGGACTCGACGGGACCTCCGGTGAGGGGCTCGGTGATTGCGATCAGCGTGGTGAGCGCCGCGCCGACCTCGACGATGAACATGACCGGGTTGCGCCACATCTGGCGGGGGTGCAGTTTGCGGAGGGCGACGGGGAGCGCGGCCAGCAGCTGCCGGGATCCGAACGGCGCGGCCGTGTCCTTGTGGCGGTGCACCGAGCTCTCGGTGCGTTCTTCGGTGGTCGTTGACATGGTTAGAGCAGTCCTTCCGCGAGCGGCCCCAGTGCGAGCACCGGGAAATAGGTGAGAGCGGAGACGATGACGACCGTGCCGCAGAGCAGCCCGACGAACAACGGTCGGTGGGTGGGGAGCGTGCCGGCGGTGACGGGCACCCTGCTCTGCACGGCCAGCGATCCGGCGAGGGCCAGGACGAACAGGATCGGCAGGAGGCGGCCGAGCAGCATCGCAACCCCGAGCGCGGTGTTGAACCAGGGCGTGTTCGCGGTCAGGCCGGCGAACGCGGAGCCGTTGTTGTTGGCGGCGGAGGTGAACGCGTAGAGCACCTCGGAGAAGCCGTGCAGACCGGGGTTCAGGATCGAGGTGCCGACTACCGATTCCCGGATGACCGGGACGCCGAAGCTCAACGCCGTGCCGGCCAGCACCAGGGTCGGCGTCGTCAGGATGTAGAGGCTCGCGAGCTTGATCTCGCGGGCGCCCAGCTTCTTGCCGAGGTACTCCGGGGTGCGGCCGACCATCAGGCCGGCGATGAACACCGCGAGGATCGCGATGACGAGCATGCCGTACAGGCCGGACCCGACGCCGCCGGGGGCGAGCTCGCCGAGCATCATGTTGAGCATGGTGGTGCCGCCGCCGAGCGCGGTGTAGCTGTCGTGCATGGAATTGACGGCGCCGGTGGAGGTGAGCGTGCTCGTCGTGCCGAAGAGGGCGGAGCCCAGCTCGCCGAATCGTTGTTCCTTGCCCTCCATGGCGCCGCCGGCGAGCATCGGCGCAGTGCCGCGGCCGCCCAGCTCGAGCGCGCTCAACAGCGAGACGGAGAGCACGAAGAAGGTGCCCATCGCCGCGAGGATGGCGTAGCCCTGACGGTTGTCCCCGACCATGCGGCCGAAGGTGCGCGGCAGGGCGAACGGGATCGCGAGCATGAGCAACACCTCCACCAGGTTGACCCAGGCCGTCGGGTTCTCGAAGGGGTGCGCCGAGTTGGCGTTGAAGAAGCCACCGCCGTTGGTGCCGAGCAGCTTGATGGCCTCCTGCGAGGCGACGGGGCCGCCGGGGATCGACTGGGTGCCGCCGGCGAGCGTGCCGACATCCTGAAACCCGGTGAAGTTCTGGATGACGCCACCGGCGATGAGCACCACCGCGGCGAGCGCGGCGAACGGCAGCAGGATGCGGAGCGAGCCGCGGATGAGGTCCACCCAGAAGTTGCCGAGGGTGGGGCTGGCCGCGCGGGCGAGGCCGCGCACCAGGGCCACGGCGACCGCGATGCCGACCGCGGCAGAAACGAAGTTCTGCACGGCGAGGCCGAGCAGCTGCACGCTGTAGCCCATCGTCGCCTCGGGGGAGTAGGACTGCCAGTTGGTGTTCGCCACGAAGGAGATGGCCGTGTTGAAGGAGAGCTGCTCGCTGACGGCGGGCAGGCCGAGCGCGAACGGGAGGAAGGCCTGCAGCCTCTGCAGGCCGTACACGGCCAGGATGCCGACGGCGGAGAACGCGAGCACGCTCCGGAAGTAGATGGGCCAGGTCTGCTCGGCGTCCTGATTGACGCCGGTCAGCCGGTAGATCACCTTCTCGACACGCAGGTGCCGCGTCGAGCTGTAGACGGTGGCCATGTAGTCGCCGAGCGGGCGGTACAGCAGGGCAATGAGCAGCGCGAGCGTCAGGAGCTGCAGCGCGAAGAGCACGAGCGGCGGCATCTAGAAGCGCTCCGGTTTCAGGAGGGCGTAGACCAGGTAGCCGAGGACGGCCACGGCGAGGGCGGCGCTCAGCAGGTCGATGAGGCTGCGCAGCACATCGCCGCTCACAGCTTCTCCACCCCCCGCGCGATGAGGGCAATCAGCGCGATCAGCGCAGCGATGCCTCCGATGAAGATGAGATCGAGCACGAGCAGACTCCCGGTCAGACGGGGCCCGGCGGGGTTCCGCCTGGCCGTGGCCCGTGGCCACGGCAACAGTTCACACCTCGGTGCGGCGGGCAGCCAGCATCCTCACAGCTTCCCTACGGTGCCCCGCCCAATCCTCACGGCACCCTCGCACTGCGGGCGCTCGTTTGCGGTCGGCTCTCTCCACGTCGGCTCTCCGCGCGAACTGCTGCCCGCGGCATCCGCGCCGCTAGCGGCCGGCGAGGTCGGGTCGCCGGGTCTCGATACGGCGCTGGCGCGCCTACTCGACCAGCGGAGGTGGGTGGGCCGACCGCCGGGGGCCGGGGTGGCTTCGGTCGCTGGCGCTCCCTCGAGCCAACGGGAGGATGCACGTCGGCTGGAGGGGGCCGCGCCGCGAGGAACGAGCAGCGCAGCCCCCGAAGCCCTGAGCGGGCCCGCACGAACTGCCCGAGGGGGCCGCGCCGGCTAGCGGCCCGCGCGGTCGACGGCGACGAGCAGGGTCTGCACGCGCGGGCGCGCCTCCGGCGTCAGGCGGATTTCCACGCGCAGGCGCCCGCTGGCCCCCGGCAGGAACCAGGCCAGGTGCGCGGGGCCGTCCGAGCAGGCGTCCGTCGGAGAGCCGGCGGTCAGGCCGCCGATGTCGGCGAGGGCGAGCCGGAGGGCCGCGGTGCGGCGCTCGAGCGGCAGGTCGAGTGCCACGTTCTCCGAGAACAGCGCTGGATCCAGCGGCGTCTCGCCCCCGCCCGCCCAGGTGGCCAGCAGCTCCGTGACGGCGGTCTGTGCTGCGCGCGTCTCCGGCCAGAGCTCCGGAACGGGGGCGGATGCCGCTGCCTCGCGCTCTGCGAGCAGGGCGTCGAGCGCGGCGGTCGCCGTCGCGGACACGCGCGAGTAGGTGGCGTTCGAGAACGCCACGACGCCGAGCCGCTGCTCGAGCGACCAGCGCATGTGCGCCGAGAACCCGGGGTAGCCGCCGGAGTGGGACACCACCCGGCTTCTCGGCGAGTACTGCTCGACGAACAGGCCGTAGCCGTAGCCGGTCGGGCGCTCGGTCACGGTCTGGTCGAGGCGGTGCAGCTGCTGCATCTCGCGCCGGCTGGCCGCGCTGAGCACGGCGTCGTCGGCATCCGCATCGAAGGCGGACGCCAGCCAGCCGGCCCAGCGGGCCAGGTCGGAAACCGTGCTGAACAGCCCGCCGATCGCCGAGAAGGCGCCGGGGCCGGTGAACGGCAGCGGCTCCCAGGCGCCGGCGTGGCGGCGATGGCCGACGGCGACGCCGCCCGGCGCGGCCACCGAGGCGTCGAAGCCGGTGCTGGCCAGCCCGAGCGGGGTGAGCAGCCGCTCGGCGACGAAGCTCTGGTAACTCTGGCCGCTGACGACCTCGATGACCCGACCGAGCAGGGCGTAGCCGAGGTTGGAGTACGCGAAGCGGGTGCCCGGCTCGGCCTCGAAGCGCACGCCGGCGGCGAGCGGGGCGTCGAACTCCGCCGCCGTCATGGCCTCCTGCCGGTCGGCCCACGGGTCGTCGGTGGGCAGCCCGGAGGACATGGTGAGCAGCATCCGCACCGTCGGCACCGCGGAGCCCGCCGAGGGCAGCCCGGCCAGGCTCAGGCCGGGCACAGCGCGGGTGATCGGGTCGTCGAGTCCGAGCAGCCCGTCGTCGCGGAGGCCGAGCAGCGCGGCCGCGGTGAAGCTCTTGGTGCAGGAGGCGATGCGGAAGGCGGTGTCGGCCGCGACGCCGGACTGGCGGGCGTGCCGGAGGCCGTCGGCGTCGAACAGGCCCCAGGCGGCGGCCGGTGCCGCGCCGCGGGCCAGGTGCTCCTCGAACAGGGCGTCGCTCACGCTCCCGCCACCGGGGCGGCGTGCTTGCCCAGGCCGTGGCCGGCCGCGGCGAGGTCGGCGGCCCCGAGGATGCCGGCGTTGTTGCGGTGCACGGCGGGCACGATCTCCGTCTGCAGGTGGAGCAGGGGCAGGAAGTCGGCGTAGTTCTTGGAGACGCCGCCGCCGACGATGAAGAGGTCGGGGGAGAAGAGCAGCTCCAGGTGGCTGTAGTAGCGCTGCAGGCGCTCCGCCCACTGCTCCCAGCTGAGCGACTCCCGCTCCTTGGCCGAGTACGCGGCGCCCTTCTCGGCGCCCTGGCCGTCGATCTCGAGGTGGCCGAGCTCGGTGTTCGGCACCAGCACTCCGTTGTGGAGCAGCGCCGAGCCGATTCCGGTGCCCAGCGTGGTGAGCAGCACGACGCCGGAGCGGCCGCGCGCGGCGCCGAAGCGCACCTCGGCGTGGCCGGCGGCATCCGCGTCGTTGACGAAGTGGATGGGCACCTGCAGGCGCTCCTCGAACATGGCCTCGGCGGGCAGGCCGATCCAGTCGTCGGAGATGTTCGCGGCCGAGAGGGTGCGGCCGCCCTTGACGATCGCGGGGAAGCAGACGCCGACGGGCAGCGCGCCGAACTCCTCGCGGAGGCCGTCGAGCATGCGGTCGGTGGCCTCCAGGATGTCGGCCGGCTTGGCACCGTCCGGGGTGGCCACCTTGCGGCGGTCGGAGAGCAGCTCGCCCGTGCCGAGGTCGACGACAGCGCCCTTGATGCCGGTTCCGCCGATGTCGATTCCGATGGCTGTGCGGGCGGGGAGGGTGCGCGGTTCAGTCATAGGGATGAATCTACTCGGTGCTCGGCAGCGTGAGGATCTCGGCGCCCCGCTCGGTCACGACGAGGGTGTGCTCGAACTGCGCGGTCATGCTCTTGTCGCGCGTGGTCACTGTCCAGTCGTCGGCCCAGAGGTCCCACTCGTGGCCGCCGAGGGTGAGCATGGGCTCGATCGTGAACACCATGCCGGGCACCATCACGTCGTTGTACTCGGGGGCGGAGTCGTAGTGCGGGATGATCAGCCCGCTGTGGAAGGCGGAGCCGACGCCGTGGCCGGTGAAATCGCGGACGACGCCGTAGCCGAAGCGCTTCGCGTAGGAGGCGATGGTGCGGCCGATGACGTTGACCTCGCGGCCGGGGGCGACGGCCTTGATGCCGCGGGCCAGGGCCTCCCGGGTGCGCTCGACGAGCAGGGTCACCTCCTCGCTGGCGGAGCCGACGATGAAGGTGTGGTTGAGGTCGCCGTGCATGCCGTTGCGGAACGCCGTCACGTCGATGTTGACGATGTCGCCGTCCTCGAGCACGGTGTCGTCGGGGATGCCGTGGCAGATGACCTCGTTGACGGAGGTGCAGCTGGACTTCGGGTAACCCCGGTACCCGAGGGTGGAGGGGTAGGCGTCGTGGTCGAGCAGGTACTGGTGCACGACGGCATCCAGCTGCTCGGTGGTCACGCCCGGCGCGATGATGGCGCCGGCCGCGGCGATCGCGTCGGCGGCGATGCGGCCGGACTCTCGGATCAGCTCCACCTGCTCCGGCGTGTAGACGTTGTCGCCGGTGTACTCGGCGGGAGTGGCCTTGCCGACGTACTCGGGGCGAATGATGTGGGCGGGGACGACACGCTGGGGCGAGAGCCGCCCGGCAATCAGGTGACCGGCAGAATCCTTGGGCATAGGATCAAGCTTATGACCGAGCGTGGAGACAAACAGTTCTGGTACAACATGCGAACCGGCGCAGTGGAATTCGGCTATGCCTCGCCGTCACTCGACCGGGTGGGCCCGTTCCCGACCCAGCAGGCCGCGGAGCACGCGCTGGAGAAGCTGCGCGAGAACTCCGCGAAGTGGGACGCCGAGGACGCAGAGGACCGCTAGCCCGCGCTACTCGTAGCTGTGCTCTGCCGCGGGGTAGGCGCCCGAGTCGACGTCGCCGCGGAACTCCGTGACGGCGTCCAGTAGCACCTGGCGCACATTGGCGTACTGCCGCACGAACTTGGGCACGCGCCCCTCGCCCATGCCGGCGAAGTCGGTCCACACCAGCAGCTGGCCGTCGACGTCGGGCCCGGCGCCGACGCCGATGGTCGGGATCGTCAGCGCGGCGGTGACCGCGGCGGCGGCCGCGGCGGGCACCATCTCGAGCACGACGGCGAAGGCGCCGGCATCCTGAACCGCGAGGGCGTCGGCGAGCAGCTGATCCGCGCCGGCACCGCGGCCCTGGATCATGTGGCCGCCGAGGCCGTGCTCGCTCTGCGGGGTGAAGCCGATGTGCGCCATGACCGGGATGCCGGCCTGCACGATGCGGCGGATCTGCTGCGCGCTGCGCTCACCGCCCTCCAGCTTGACGGCGTGCGCCCCGGTCTCCTTCATGAAGCGGATGGCGGTGTGCAGCGCCTCCTCCGGGTTCACCTCGTAGGAGCCGAACGGCATGTCGGCCACGACGAGGGCCCGCTTGGCCGCGGATGCCACGGCCCTGGTCAACGGGATCAGCTCGTCGACGGTGACTGGCAGGGTGGTGTCGTAGCCGAGAACCGTGTTGCCGGCGGAGTCGCCGACGAGCAGGAAGTCGATGCCGGCCTCATCGAAGATGCGGGCCGTGAGCTGGTCGTAACTGGTCAGCCCCGTGATCTTGACGCCGTTGTCCTTGGCGATCTGGAAATGCCGGGTGCGCACGCGCTTCGGCCCGGCGGTGTTGGACCCGCCGTAGGGGTTGGAGACTTCGGCTGCTTGCTCAGACATAGCGGCAGTCTATCGAGCGCCCGCAGACGCGGCGGCTACGCACTACTCTGGAAGCCAGCGAGAAAGGGCATGAATGGACAAGCAGCGTGACTTCGTTCTTCGGACCATTGAGGAACGGGGCGTCAAATTCATCCGCCTGTGGTTCACCGACGTCGTCGGCACGCTGAAGTCGGTGGCCATCGCCCCGGCCGAGGTGGAGGGCGCGTTCACGGAGGGCCTCGGATTCGACGGCTCCGCGATCGAGGGCCTCACCCGCACCTACGAGTCTGACCTGCTCGCGCACCCAGACCCCAGCACCTTCCAGATCCTGCCCTGGCGGGGCGACGTCGACCCGACCGCGCGCATGTTTTGCGACATCAGCACGCCCGACGGGGCGCCGGCCGTCGCCGACCCGCGCAACGTGCTCAAGCGCACGCTGGCGAAGGCGGCCGACCGCGGCTTCACCTTCTACACGCACCCCGAGATCGAGTTCTACCTGCTGAAGTCCTCGAAGTACGGCAAGAACGGTCCGATCCCGGTCGACTCGGCCGGCTACTTCGACAACGTTCCGGGCGGAACCGCGCACGACTTCCGCCGCAGCTCCGTGCGGATGCTGGAGGACCTCGGCATCTCGGTCGAGTTCAGCCACCACGAGGCGGGCCCCGGCCAGAACGAGATCGACCTCCGCTACGCGGACGCGCTGACCACCGCCGACAACATCATGACGTTCCGCACGGTCATCAAGGAGGTCGCGATCGAGCAGGGCGTCTACGCCACGTTCATGCCGAAGCCCTTCTCCGACCACCCCGGCTCGGGCATGCACACGCACCTGTCCCTGTTCGAGGGCGACGCCAACGCCTTCTACGAGCCGGGCGCGCAGTACCAGCTCTCCAAGACCGGCCGCCACTTCATCGCCGGCCTGCTCAAGCACGCGCCCGAGATCACCGCCGTCACGAACCAGTTCGTGAACTCCTACAAGCGGCTCTGGGGCGGCGACGAGGCGCCCAGCTTCGTCTGCTGGGGGCACAACAACCGCTCCGCGCTCATCCGGGTGCCGCTGTACAAGCCGAACAAGGGCCAGAGCGCGCGCATTGAATACCGTGCCATCGACTCCGCCGCGAACCCATACCTCTCCTTCTCGCTCATGCTGGCCGCCGGCCTCAAGGGCATCGAGGAGGAGTACGAACTGCCGGAGGAGGCCGAGGACAACGTCTGGAGCCTGAGCGACACCGAGCGCCGCGCGCTCGGCTACGCCCAGCTGCCGGCCAGCCTCGACCACGCCATCCAGTACATGGAGGAGTCGGAGCTCGTCGCCGAGACGCTGGGGGAGCAGGTGTTCAACTACGTGCTGCTCAACAAGCGCAAGGAGTGGCGGGAGTACCGCAACCAGGTGACCCCGTTCGAGCTGCGCAACAACCTCGAGATCCTCTAGACCGCGGCAGATGGCTTCCGCGCGCTTCAGCCTGACCGAGCTCGCCCGCGCCGGCTTCCTCGAACTCGGCGCGGCGGCCGACGGCCTGGCCGAGTTCGAGGAGTTGAGCGGCACGCCCGCGCGCGGCATCCTCGGCGCGCTGTCGCGGGCCGCCGACGCCGACTCCGCGCTGCGCAGCCTGACCGCGCTGCTCCGGCAGGCCCCCGTCGAGACGGGCGCCCTGTTGGCCGATCCGGACACGGCCGCGCGCCTCGCCCTCGTGCTCGGTGCCTCGGAGGGCCTGGCCGAGTTCTTCCTGCGCCAGCCGGCCGCCCTCGCCGCCGTGGCGGAGCCGCTGGCCGCGCTGCCGGATGCCGCAGAGCTGGGCGCCGACCTGCTCGCCGCCGTCTCCGGCAGCGCGGTGGGCAGCGCCGGCGGCGACGAGGCGGCCTGGGCGCGGCTGCGCGTGCGCTACCGCTGGTGGCTGGCCCGGCTGGCCGCCTTCGACCTCGAGCAGTACGACCCGGTCGCTGGGATCGACGGCATCGCCGGGGCGCTGGCCGACCTGGCCGGGGCCACCCTGGACGCCTCGCTGGCCGTGGCCCGGCGCGCGGTGACATCCGCCGGCTCGGCCGCCTTCGGGCTCTTCGCTGCCGCGGAGGTGGACGCCACTCGGCTCAGCATCATGGGCATGGGCAAGGCCGGCGCGCACGAGCTCAACTACGTCAGCGACGTCGACGTGATCTTCATCGCCGAGGCCGGCGACGGGCTCGACAACGCCCGCGCCGTCGACATCGCCACCCGGCTGGCCCTGCTCACCATGCGCGGCATCTCCGAGCCGCTGGTGGAGCCGGGGCTCTGGGAGGTGGACGCGAACCTGCGCCCGGAGGGCAAGGACGGCGCCCTCGTGCGCACCCTCGAATCCCACCTCGCCTACTACGAGCGCTGGGCCAAGAACTGGGAGTTCCAGGCGCTCCTGAAGGCCCGCCCGCTGGCCGGCGACCGGGAGCTGGGGGAGCGTTACGTGCGCGCCCTCGCCCCCGCCGTGTGGAACAGCTCCGATCGGGAGGGCTTCGTCGAGTCTGTGCAGCGCATGCGCGAGCGCGTGACGGCGCACATCCCCGACGATGAGGTCGACGTGCAGCTGAAACTCGGCCCTGGCGGCCTGCGCGACATCGAGTTCACCGTGCAGCTGCTGCAGCTCGTGCACGGCCAGAGCGACGAGAGCGTGCGGCACGGGGGCACGCTGCCCGCCCTGGTGGCGCTGGCGGATGCCGGCTACATCGGCCGGGTCGAGGCGGCCGAGTTCGCCCAGGACTACCGGATGCTGCGCCTGCTCGAACACCGGCTGCAGTTGCAGCGGCTGCGCCGCACCCACCTGATGCCCCGCAGCGAGGACGCCCTGCGGGTGCTCGCGCGCTCCAGCGGGCTGGCCGGCGGCGCCGGCGAGCTGCGCGCCCGCTGGGCGGCCGGCAAGCAGCGGGTGCGCGGCCTGCACGAGCGCCTGTTCTACCGGCCGCTGCTCTCCGCGGTGGCCGCGCTGCCGGCTGAGGGCCTCAACCTGACCAGCGCGCAGGCCGAGGCGCGCCTGGCGGCCATCGGCTTCGTCGACCCGCGCGGCGCGCTCGCCCACATCGCCGCGCTCACCGCCGGCGTCTCCCGCCGCGCCACCATCCAGCGCCACCTGCTGCCGGTGATGCTGCAGTGGTTCGCCGACGGCGCCGACCCGGACTACGGCCTGCTCGCCTTCCGCCGGCTGAGCGACAGCCTGGGCGGCACGCACTGGTTCCTGCGCATGCTGCGCGACTCCTCCGGTGCCGCCGAGCGGCTCACCCGGGTGCTCTCCGGCTCCCGCTTCATCGGCGAGCTGCTCGAGCTGACCCCCGAGTCGGTGGCCTGGCTGGAGGGCGATGAGGAGCTGCGCCCCCGCAGCCGCGCCTCCCTGGCGGAGGAGACCCGCGCTGTGCTGGCGCGGCATGAGAGCCCGGATGCCGCCGCCGCGGTGCTCCGCGGCATCCGCCGGCGCGAGGTGCTGCGGCTCGCCTTTGCCGCCACCCTGGATCTCTGCACCGTGGAGGAGCTCGGCCAGGGCCTGAGCGATGTGACCGAGAACCTGATCGACGGCCTGGTGCGCGCCATCCGCGGCCCCGTCGCCGCCACCGAGAGCGGGGAGGCGCACGACGGCATCGAGTTCGCGGTCATCGCCATGGGCCGCTTCGGCGGGCAGGAGCTCGGCTTCGGCTCGGACGCCGACGTCATGTACGTCTACCGGCCGGCCGGGCTGGAGCCGGAACCGGCGCAGAAGCGCTCCCAGGCCATCGTCGCCGCCCTGAACAGGCTGAGCGAGGACAGCCGGCTGCCGCTCGACCTCGACATCGGCTTGCGGCCCGAGGGCAAGAACGGCCCCGTCACGCGCTCCCTCGACTCCTACAAGGCGTACTACGCGCGCTGGTCGCTGACCTGGGAGGCGCAGGCGTTGCTGCGCGCCCGCGGCGCCGTCGGTGACCCCGCCCTGCTGGCCGACTTCATGGCCGCCGCCGACGTCGTGCGCTACCCGGAGGAGATCGCCGACAGCGCGGTGCGCGAGGTCAAGAGAATCAAGGCCAGGGTCGAGAGCGAGCGGCTGCCGCAGGGCGCGGACCCGCTGCGCCACCTCAAACTCGGCCGCGGCTCGCTGAGCGACGTGGAGTGGTTCGTGCAGCTGTTGCAGCTGCAGCACGGCGCCTCCGTGGAGGGGCTCCGCACCCCGTCGACGCTCCGTGCGCTGCAGGCCGCGGTGGATGCCGGCCTGGTCGACGGCGCCGACGCCGAGACGTTGCGCGCCGCCTGGCTTTTGGCCTCCCGGGCCCGCTCGGCGATGACCCTGTGGATCAACAAGACCGGCGACCTCCTGCCTAGGGATCGCATCCAGCTGGGCGGCGTCGCCCGGCTGCTGAACTACCCGCCGGGCGCGGCCAACCGGCTCGAAGAGGACTACCTCGCCGTCACGCGGCGGGCGCGTGCCGTCTTCGAGCGCGAGTTCTATGGCGTGCCCGAGCGGGGCACGCCGAGCACCGGCTGAGCCGGCGACGCCGCTACTTGTTCTTGTTCACCGCGTCGGACGCGGAGTTCATGTCCAGCATGGGGTCATGTAGTTTCGCGTGCTTCGCGGCGCGTTTCTCCTTGAGTGTCTTCGCCGGCGGCTTCTTGCCGTGGTGGTCGTGAGGCGACTTGTCAGGCATGATTCTCTCCGATTCGGTCGATCTTCCCTCAGGTCTACACCCGGTTCGGGGCACTCGCAACGGATGCGCGGGCTTCACAGCGGGTTGAGAAGATCGACGCTGGCGGGACCAATTTAGGGGACTTGTCGTTCCCGAATACGGTGCCCGTGGATAGAGTGGGCGCGACGCCTGCCTGCGCGTCTGAAGCCGACAAGCCGAAGGAACCCGAATGACCGCGCCATCCGTTTCTGCTCCATCCACCGCTGCGCCAGCCGCTCCCGCCCCGGCCAGGGGCGCGCGGCTTGCCCTCCTCGTCGGCGGCCTCGCCGCCGTCGGCTTCGGCATCGCGGTGCTCGCGTGGCCGACGAAGGCCGCCGTCGCGCTGACCGGGCTCATCGCCCTCTACGCGATCATCGCGGGAATCGTCTACGTCGCGCTGGGGATCTTCTCGAAGTCCCTCGGGGCGGGCGGCCGGATCGGGCACGTGCTCCTCGGCGTCCTCTATGTCATCGCCGGTGTGTACGCCTTCAGCTCCCTGCAGCAGTCGGCCGCATTCCTCGCCCTCTTCCTCACCATCATGGTTGGCGTCATGTGGGTCATCGAGGGGTTCACGTCGTTGTTCACGCTGGGGCAGTCCGGATCGAAGGCACTCACCGTGCTCTTCGCGATCCTCTCGGTGATCGCCGGTCTCACGCTGCTGAGCAGCCCGCTGTGGGGCGCCGTGTTCCTCTGGTGGTTCCTCGCCATCGCGCTGATCGTGCTCGGCGCGCTCAACGTCGGTCGTGCCATCACCGGACGGAAGGGCTAACCGTGGCCACCGAGGAATTCTCCGGCCCCGTCGCCTTCCTTGTCTTCGCCGGTGAGGACGGCGCAGACTTCGGCCCTGGGCTGAGCGCCGTGCTCGAGCGTGTGCAGCAGGGCATCATCGAGGTGCTCGACATCGAGCTCGTCGCGCTGGGCGTGGACGGCGCCCCGGTGAAACGGGCCATCGCCGAGCTCACGGGCACGACGGGCCTGGACCTCTCGGTGTTCGATGGGGCAGAGTCCGGCATCCTCGACGCCGAGGACTTGGCGGCCGTCGCCGCCGACCTCGCCGACGGTCAGCTGGCCATCGTGATCGTCTACGAGGACCGCTCGCTCGCCGCCGCCGCGGCCGTCTGGGCCAGCGCCGGCGTCACCGAGATGCTCGCCGGCGGGGTCGACATCGCCGACCTGGAGCACGCACTCGAAGAAGGAAGCCACTCATGAGCCTGTTGCGCACGGCAGCCCGCGCCTCGATCGCCACCCGGGTGATCGGCAGCACACACCGTCGCCAGCAGCAGCGCTGGGCCGCACAGGATGCCGCAGCAGCGCAGGCAGCTCCGCCTGCAGCACAGCCCACGGCACCCGCCGCCCCGGCGGTGGGCATGGCGTCCGTGATCGAGCAGCTGACGCAGCTGGGCCAGCTCCGCGACGCCGGCGTTCTCACGGACGCCGAGTTCGAGGCGCAGAAGCAGCGCATCCTCGCCGCCTAGCGACCGGAGCGTCCGCAGCGCATTCGCGCTGAGGCTCAGGTCACCCGTTCGGGGCTCCGCCGGGCTCGTGCCCCGAACGGGGAGTTGACGGTGGTATTGCAGGTCGTTAAGTTTTGCAATGCCATGTGCGCGGATCACCCAAACCGGGTCCGTGCGGAACGGGGAACAGTGCCACGGGTCAGTCGTCCACGGATGCGAGCCGCCTGTCGGGTGTTGGTGGTCGGCCTCTGCGCCGCCGTCGTCAGTGTCGGAGCAGTGAGCATCGCCGTCGTCCCCGCGTCTGCGGTGCAGGGGACCCACGTGGCGTCCCAGCAATCAGCTTCGGTGACGATCGCCGGCCGTCCGTCCCTCGACTTTACGCAACAGGGTCTGTACGGCCGTTCCAGCGGCGCACACTCGCTCACGATGGTCACGGAGGCCACCATCACGGAGTTGACCGCGGATGCCGCGGCCGACTGGGGCACGCCGAGAACGCTGACGGCGTCGGTGTCACCGGCGGCGGCCACCGGCACGGTGACCTTCTCGACGGGGGCCGGGGCGATCGCCGGATGCGTCGATCGACCCCTCACCGCGGGGGTCGCGACGTGCGAAACGAGCTCGTTCCCGGTCACCGACACGATGGTCACCGCCAGCTACAGCGGCGCCGCCGCCTACGACGAATCGTCGGACACCGTCACGGTGAGCTCCACGAAACGGTCTGGCGCCATCGCGCGCATGACTCTCTCCGGCCCGACGGAGGTCGGCGTGCCGTTCACCGCGACGGTGCAACTCGCTGCGGGCACGGATTGGACCGGAACCCCTATCCGGTTCACATTTGAGGGGCGCCAGTGCCCCGCAAACAGTAGCGCCGACGGCGCGGCCAGCTGCACGTTCACTCCCACGCTGGCCGGCTCGAACCTCTTCGTCGGAGCGGACTTCGCCGGCAACGTGCACTACGACATCGGGTACCGCAGCAACACGGTGGAGGTGCGGCCCGGTCGCACCGACACGACCGCGTCGGCGCTGATCGGCATCGTCGGGCGACCCGTGACGATCACGGCCACGGTTGTCACGACCGACCCGAGCGGAGGCCGGGTTGATTTCCGGAAGTCCAACGGCTCCTTTCTCTGCACTTCCGTGGCCCTGACCCGAGTCGACGGCGTCTGGACGGCGACCTGTTCGACCTCTTCGCTTGCCCTCGGCCGCACGCAGGTGTTTGCCTCCTTCTTCGGTGGCGAGAACTATCTGGACTCGGGCGATGACGTCATCGTGACGGTCGTGAAGGCGGTGCCCGTGGTGAGCGTTGGCCCGGCAACGGGCGTCATCGGCCAGTCCTTCGACGTGACCGCGAACATCACCAGCGACACGAGCACCGCGATGGCTGGCCAGCCGCTGACGATGAGCTGGGCCGGCCAGGACTGCGCCGTGACATCCGATGCGGCCGGCGACGTCCGCTGCACCTTCGATGCGCACCACGTCGCCGAGTCCGGCGACGTGACCGTTTCCTTCGTCGGAGACGCCGGCTACTCAGCGCAGAGAGGCACGGCCCGCGTGACGATCGGCCAGGCCGCGAGCATCACCACGGTGGAGAGCACCGGTGCGACCTTCGGATCCCCGGCGACGATCGTGGCGACGGTGGCGCCCTCGGCCGCGACCGGCACCGTGACCTTCACGGCCGCCGGGGATGCCGTGAGCGGCTGTGTCGATGTGCAGCTCACCGTCGTTGGCGGCGTCGGCACGGCCGAGTGCACGCTGAGTACCCTCCCGGTCGGCACCACGGCCATCACCGCCGGCTACACGGGCAACGCCGACTACCTCGAGTCCAGCGCTGACGGCACCATCGTGGTCAGCCCGGGCGTCACCGCACTGGCATACTCCGGCGACGCCGTCGGAACCGTCGCACGGCCGCTGACGGTGTCGGCGACGCTCAGCAGCCGCAGCGCCGGCGGCGCCCCGCTCGCGGGCCGCGACGTCAGCTTCGCGCTCGACGGGCAGAGCTGCACCGCGGCGACCGATGCCGCCGGCCATGCGGTCTGCGAGGTGACGCCGGTGAAGGCCGGTGACGCCGAGCTCGAGGTGCGCTACGCCGGCGACGGCGACTACCGGGTGGCCACGACGACCGCCGCGCTCAGCATCGCGGCGGCTGCAACCGTCACTACGCTCGACGCCGCATCCCGCACGGAGTTCGGCACCCCGCTGGTGCTTGTCGCGACGGTGACACCGAGCGGCGCGGGCACGCTGAGCTTCCGCAGCGCCGGCGCAGCCCTCGCGGGCTGCACCGACGTGGCGCTGACGATCATCGACGGCGTGGGCACCGCACGGTGCACGGTCGACGCGCTCCCCGTCGGCGCGCACACGCTGGAGGCCGACTTCGCCGGGACCCCGGACTACCTGCCTTCCGCGGCGGCGCGGCCGATCTCCGTCATCAAGGCGACGCCCGTGCTGAGGTACGCGGGCGAGCGGGAGGGAACCGTCGGCTCCCCGCTGCGGGTCGCCGCCGAGCTGAGCACGGCGGCCGCCAGCGACCAGCGACAGCACGCCCGACTGGCGATGCTCGTCGCCCCGTCACCTGCCCACCTCGAAGCGCGGAGCGTCACGTTCCGACTCGGCGACGCGACGTGTGTCGCCCGCACCGATGCCACGGGCCGCGCCGAATGCGAAATCACGCCGGCATCCGCTGCCGCGACCGAGCTCGCCATTGGGTTCGAGGGCGACGCGGGGTACGTCGAGGCAGAGCTACTCGTCGGCCTCGCGCTGGCGCCGGCGCCCCAACCCGAGCCGACGGTCGTGCCGACGGCCGTGCCGACGCCCCGGCCGACAACCGCGGCGGCGGCCCCGCTGGCCACCACCGGCGTCGACGGGGGCATCGCCCTCGCCGGCCTGCTCGTGCTGCTGACGGGGCTCGGCCTGGCACTGGGCGCGCAGCGTCGCAGGCAGCGGGCGCAGCGCGCGTCCTGACCCGGTCTCTCGTGGTTCTTGGCCCGCCCACCGGGTCATCTGCCGGATGGCGGCGATTCGAGCTCCTGCAGGAACTCGTGCAGCCCCGCATCGAAGCGCTGCTGCTGTCGTCGCACGAACCGCCACTGCGCGAACGCCCAGACGGTGCCGGCGGACACGATCGCCAGCTCGATCCACGGCACGGCGTCGGGGCTTGAGAGCGCCGCCGCGCCGACGATGAGGAAGGCGGCGAGGTAGAGGAGCACGGTGTGGCGGGCGCGCTCCGGCGTGGTGCAGCGCACCCACGCCGGTCAGGAGTCATCGCGTGGTTCGGGGGAGTCTTGCATGAGCCGACCTCTGTGCCGAGGTCGTCCTCGAAATGGTGGCGGCCGAGGGTCGTCCCCCGGCGGGAGTGCAGTCATTCCGATCGTAGCAAGGGGATGCAGAATGGCCCGCACCTGCCGGTGCGGGCCATTCTGTTGTGCTGCGGGATCGGCGGGTTAGACGCCGTAGTACAGCTCGAACTCGAACGGGTGCGGGCGTGCCTGCAGCGGCTTGATCTCGTGCTCGCGCTTGTAGTCGAGCCACGTCTCGATCAGCTCGGGCGTGAACACGTTGCCCTGCAGCAGGAAGTCGTGGTCGGCCTCGAGCGCGTCGAGGGCCGCCTCGAGCGAGCCGGGCAGCTGCGGGATCGACTTGGCCTCCTCGGGCGGCAGCTCGTAGAGGTCCTTGTCGACGGGCTCGTGCGGCTCGATGCGGTTCTTGATGCCGTCGATGCCGGCCATCAGCTGGGCCGCGAACGCCAGGTACGGGTTGCTCGCGCCATCCGGAACGCGGAACTCGATGCGCTTGGCCTTCGGGTTGGAGCCGGTGATCGGGATGCGGATGCAGGCGGAGCGGTTGCCGGCCGAGTAGACCAGGTTGACGGGCGCCTCGAAGCCGGGCACCAGGCGGCGGAACGAGTTCACGCTCGGGTTGGTGAAGGCCAGAACGGCCGGGGCGTGCTTGAGCAGGCCGCCGATGTACCAGCGGGCGATGTCGGAGAGGCCGGCGTAGCCGTTCTCGTCGTAGAACAGCGGCTTGCCGTCGTTCCACAGCGACTGGTGGGTGTGCATGCCGGAGCCGTTGTCGCCGAACAGCGGCTTCGGCATGAAGGTGGCCGTCTTGCCCCACTGGTTGGCGGTGTTCTTGACGATGTACTTGAACTTCAGGATGTCGTCGGCCGCGTGCACCATGGTGTCGAAGCGGTAGTTGATCTCGCCCTGGCCGGCGGTGCCGACCTCGTGGTGGCTGCGCTCGAGCTGCAGGCCGGCGTCGATGAGCTTGAGGCTGATGTCATCGCGGAGGTCGGCGTGCTGGTCGACGGGGCTGACGGGGAAGTAGCCGCCCTTGTAGGGGGTCGTGTTGGCGAGGTTGCCGCCCTCGACCTGCTTGCCCGAGTTCCAGGCGCCCTCGCTGGAGTCAACGGAGTAGAAGCTGGTGTGCTGGTTGACCTCGTAGCGCACGTCGTCGAAGATGTAGAACTCGGCCTCCGGGGCGAAGAAGGCGGTGTCGGCGATGCCGGTCGACGCCAGGTACTTCTCGGCCTTGCGGGCGACCTGGCGCGGGTCCTTCGAGTAGATCTCGCCGTTGCGCGGGTTGTAGATGTCGAACAGCATCACCAGGGTGCGCTCCTTGCGGAACACGTCGATGTAGGCGGTGCTCACATCGGGGATCAGCTGCAGGTCTGACTCGTGGATCGTCGCAAAGCCGCGGATCGAGGAGCCGTCGAACATCTGGCCGACGGTGAAGAACTCCTCGTCGACGGTGGCCGCGGGGATGTTGAAGTGCTGCTGCACGCCGGGCAGGTCGGTGAACCGGATGTCAAGGAACTTGACGTCGGTCTCCTTGATGAAGCTGAGCACCTCAGATGAATCGCTAAACATGTCGGAATTCTCCCAGATCTGGAACCAGTACGGCTACTCCGCGCAACCTGCCCCGAGATTATGACCGGTGAATTACTCGTGAATGTCGCGAATGTTTCGAGCATGTTACGTGGCCGGCCGATCGGTAGACTGGGCTGCGATGTCTGCTTCCCGAACTCCCCGCCCCACCGGCCGAAACATCGCCGCCAAGCAAACCTTCGGCCAGCTCCCCCCGAGCAAGTGGCCGGGGGAGCGCCTCGGCCTGCCGAACGAGGGCGCCCACTCCGTCGCCCGCGCCGGGCGCCGCATCGGCGGTATCGCTGTGGACTGGGCCATCGCCATGGGCCTTGCCCTGCTCCTCGCGCCCTACGAGTCGCTCGCGTACTCCTTCTACACGCTGGGCCTCTTCGCCGTTCTGCAGGTCCTCGCGATCGCAGCGCTCGGCGCCAGCATCGGGCACCGCGTGTTCGGCATGCGCCTGATCGGCCTCGACGGCCACAGCCCCGCGTTCTGGCGGGTGTTGGTGCGCACGCTGCTGCTCGTCGTCGTCATCCCCGCCCTGGTCTGGGACTCGGACCAGCGCGGCTTCCACGACAAGGTCGCCGGCACGGTGCTGATCCGCGCCTAGGCAGCACTGGGTCTAGGCGGCACGGGCCCCGCAACTCCGCCCCGCACTAGCATGGGCGCATGGTGACGCCGATCTTGGCCACGAAGCTCTTCGCGCCAGCGCCACGCTCCCAGGCCGTTGACCGGCCGCGCCTGGTGGACGAGCTGGATGCCGGCCTCCGCGGCGGTCGACGGCTGAGCCTCGTCTCTGCCCCGGCCGGCTTCGGCAAGAGCACCCTGCTCAGCGCGTGGGTCGCCGCGCTCCGTGCCCGGTCCGGAGTGCGGGCGGCCTGGCTCTCGCTCGACGAGGGCGACAACGACCCCGCGCGGTTCCTGGCCTACCTGAGCGCCGCGCTCCACTCCGCCGATCCGGCCATCGGCGTCCACGCGCACGCGGGCCAACCGAGCCTGGAGGCAGGGCTCGCCCTGCTGATCAACGAGGCCGCGCACAGCGGGCAGGAGATCGTCCTCGTCCTCGACGACTTCCAGGTGATCGAGGATGCCGCGATCCTCGACGCACTCGGCTTCCTGCTCGACCGCCTGCCCGCCAGTCTGCACATCGCCATTGCCAGCCGCTCCGACCCGCTGCTGCCCGTCGCGCGACTGCGCGCCCGGGGCGAGCTGACCGAGCTGCGCGCCGGTGAGCTGCGCTTCACGCCCGCCGAGGCGGCCGAGTTCCTCAACACCGCGATGGGACTCTCGCTCTCGCAGGAGGACGTGGCAGCGCTCGAGACGCGCACGGAGGGCTGGATTGCCGGCCTGCAGCTGGCGGCGCTGTCGATGCGAGACCGTGCCGACGCATCCGCCTTCATCGCCGGCTTCGCCGGCAGCAACCGCTTCGTCATCGACTACCTCATCGAGGAGGTGCTCGAGCGGGCGCCAGAGGAGACGCGCGACTTCCTCCGTGACACGGCCATCCTGGACCGGCTGAGCGGCCCGCTCTGCGACGCGGTCACCGGGGCCACCGGCGGCGGCGCGATGCTGGCCGCGCTGGAGCGGGCGAACCTGTTCGTCGTGCCGCTGGACGAGGCGCGCGAGTGGTGCCGCTACCACCACCTTTTTGCCGACGTGCTGCGCTCCCGGCTGCTCGGCCCCGGCGCGGAACGGGCCGCGGTGCTGCACGCGCGCGCCAGCGCGTGGTTCGAGCACCACGACGCGCTGGAGGAGGCGGTCCGGCATGCGCTGGCGGCCGGCGACCTGCCCAGGGCCGCGCGGCTGATCGAGGCCAGCATCCCCGGCGTCCGGAAGAGCAGACAGGATGCGGCGCTGCTCCGCTGGCTCTCGCTGTTGCCAGCTGACACGATGGCCCGCCGCCCCGTGCTGCTGGTCTTCTCCGCCTGGTCGGCTCTCGTCGCCGGCGAGATCGCGGCCGTCGAGCCCCGGCTGGTGGCCGCCGAGCGGCTGCTGGCGCCGGGCGCACCCGCACACGAGTCGGAGCCCGGCGCCGAACTGGACGCGCTGCCGATCACCATCGCGCTCTACCGCGCCGCCGTCGCCCTGGCCGCCGGGGACGTGCCCGGCGTCACCCGGCATGCGAGCCGCGCACTGGAGCTGGCGGGCCCGGAGGAACACCTCGGGCGGGGCGCTGCGGCGGGGCTGCTCGGGCTCGGGCTTTGGGCCGGCGGCGACCTGGAGGGCGGGCTGCGTGCGTTCGCGGATGCCGGCCACAGCCTCCGACTGGCCGCAAACCTGACCGACGCCCTCAGCACGACGATGGTGTGCGCAGACATGTTGGTGCCCCTCGGGCGGCTGGGGGAGGCGCGCCGCGCCTACGAGTCCGCGCTCGGCGAGGCCCGCGCACGGCTGGGTGGTGGGCCGCCCACTGCCGATTTGCACGGCGGCTTCGCCGAGGTGCTGATCGAGCTGGGCGAGCTGGCCGCGGCGGAGGAGCAACTCGCCGCGGCGGAGGCACTCGGGGCCGGCGCATTCTCCTCAGAGCACCGCTACCGCTGGTTCGTGTCGAAGGCGCTCCTCCGCCGGGCGCAGGCTCAGCCAGAGGAAACCCTCGCCCTCCTGGAGGAGGCGGAGCGCTCCTACCGGCGCGGCTTCTTTGCGGAGGCGCGCCCGATCGGCGCCATGAAGGCGCGCATCCGGATCGAGCAGGGCCACCTGCCGGAGGCGCGGGCCTGGCTGGACGCCCAGGGCCTGACGCCACAGGACGAGCTCGACTACCTGCGCGAGTACTCCCACCTCACCTTGGCGCGGCTGTTGCTCGCACAGGGCGACGCGTCGGCCGGCCCGCTGCTCGGCCGGCTCCACGACGCGGCCCTGGCCGGCGGGCGACTCGGCGTCGTCGCCGAGATCCGGCAGCTCCAGCGGCAGCCCGTCGCACCCGCGGGGGCGCAGGGGCCGCGCCTGAGCGAGCGAGAGCTGCAGGTGCTCACCCTGCTCGCCTCGGAGCTCAGCGGCCCCGAGATCGCCCGGGCGCTCTTCGTCTCGGTGAATACCCTGCGCACCCACACCCGGCACATCTTCGAGAAGCTCGCGGTCGGCAACCGCCGGGCGGCCGTTCGGCGGGCGCGCGAGCGGGGGCTGCTCTAACCGAATCACCACCCCGCTCACCAGGTGTGGTGATGCCCGCTCACCCCGCGCCTCCGTAGATTGCGCGTATGACCACCAACACGCACACGTACCAGGTCCGCCTGGGCGGGCTGCTCGACGACAACTGGGCCGAGTGGTTCGACGGGTTCACGCTGGCGGGCGATGTCGACGGCACGACCGTCCTCACCGGCCCGGTGGCCGACCAGGCCGCCCTGCACGGCCTGCTGCGCCGGCTCGGAGCCCTCGGCGCCACCCTCATTTCCGTGAATGAGCTACACCGTGAACCGCAGGGAGAAGAGTCGCCATGACCACCACCATCGCCGCCGCGGCGGCCACCCGGGCCAGCCGGCGACAGTGGCTCGCGCCCGTCGGGCTCGTGCTGCTCAGCCTCATCCCCGTCCTCGCGGGCGCAGCCAGGCTCAGCGAGATCACCGGCGGGGCGCTCGAGACGGCGCAGAACGCGCGCTTCCTCGACTCGCCGATCCCGGTGCTGACCCACATCGTGAGCGTGACCGTGTTCAGCCTGTTGGGGGCGTTCCAATTCGTCCCCGCACTCCGTCGTGGTCGTGCCCGCTGGCATCGCACCGCCGGACGCATCCTCATCCCCGCCGGCGTGCTGTCGGCCCTCTCGGGGATGTGGATGGCCGTCTTCTACCAGCTCCCCGCCGGAGACGGCTTCGCCCTGCTCGTGCTGCGCCTGTTGTTCGGCTCGGCGATGCTGGCGAGCATCGCGCTGGCGGTTCGCGCCATCATCCGCCGGGACTTCGTCACGCACAGCGAATGGATGACGCGGGCGTACGCCATTGCCCTCGGTGCGGGCACGCAGGCCCTGCTGCTGATTCCCTCGGGGATCCTCTTCGGCGCGCACAGTGAGATTCCGCGCGCCGTGGTCATGGGCACCGCGTGGGCGCTCAACCTGGCCGTGGCCGAGCTGGTCATCCGCCGCCGTGCCGCCGTCGACGGGGTGACCCGATGAAGGCCGCCGTGTACCACCGCTTCGGCGGACCGGACGTTGTGCGCGTCGAGCAGGTGCCCCAGCCGGAGGTCGGCGCCACCGAGGTGTTGATCCGGGTGCGGGCGACCACCGTCAGTGCCGCCGACCGGCGCGCACGCAGCAAGGACGTGCCAGCAGGGTTGGCACTTCCGTCCTCCCTGGTTCTCGGGATCAGGCGCCCCCGGCGGCCGATCCTCGGCATGGATGTCGCCGGCGTTGTTGAGTCGGTCGGGGCGCGGGTGACCCGGTTCCGGCCCGGCGACGAGGTGGTCGCCATGCTCGGCAGCCGTTTCGCCGGGCACGCGGAGTTCGCCGTCGCCGACGAGTCCAGCGCCATCGCCCTCAAACCCACCACCGCGAGCTTCGCCGAGGCGGTGGCCCTGGTGTTCGGCGGCATCACCGCGAGGGCCTTCCTCAACCAGACCCGCGTGGAGCCCGGCAGCAGCGTGCTGGTCAACGGCGCCTCCGGTGCCGTCGGCTCCGCGGCGGTTCAACTGTGCGCCGCCGCCGGCGCCCAGGTGACCGCTGTCAGCAGCGCCGGCAATGCCGAGCTGGTGCGCTCGCTCGGGGCCGACAGCACCGTTGACTACAACGCCGCCGACTTTGCAGGCGGGCCCGATCGCTACGACATTGTGATCGACTGTGTCGGCAACGCGCCCGTGTCCCGGGTGCGCCCGGTGCTGAGGCCCTGCGGGGCCGTCCTGCTGGTGGCGGGCAACCTCCGCTCGCTCGTGACGGCGCCCGCGCAGGCGAGGCGACACGGGCTGACGGTCGCAACCGCACCCGGGCCCTACCTGGCATCCGACCTCGAGCACCTCGGGTGCCTCCTGGACGCGGGTCGGCTCCGTGCGGTGATCGATCGCCGCTACCCTCTCGACGAGATCGCCGCCGCGCACCGGCGCGTCGACACCAACCGCAAGCGTGGCAACGTCGTCATCGACGTCGGCTGATGCCGACTCCACAGGAAAGGGCCCGGCCCATGATCACCCGCTCTCCGGTGCGGCTCGAGGCCGCCCGCGATCCACGGCTCTCTCGGTGGTTGTGGCTGGTGAAGATGATCCTTGCGATCCCGCACTATCTGATTCTGCTCGGCCTCACCGCAGCGCTCGTGGTCACCACCGTCGTCTCCGGCGCCGCGATCCTCGTGACCGGGAGGTATCCGCGGCGGTTGTTCGACTTCGCCGTCGGGGTGCTCCGCTGGCACTGGCGAGTCGGCTTCTACGTCTACGCCGGCCTCGGAACCGACCGGTACCCGCCCATGACGCTCGCCCAGACCGACTACCCGGCGGAGTTCTCCGTTGACTATCCCGAGCGCCTGTCGCGCCCCGCGTGCTCGTCAAATGGCTGCTCGGGATCCCACACCTGGTGCTGATCGGCCTGTTCGTCGGCGTCATCATGCTCTACCCGTGGGACGTGTTCCTGGACTGGCAGGGCGGGCCGCCGAGCGGCGGCTACTCCGTTTTCAACCTGCTCGTGGTGATCGCGGGGACATTACTGCTGGTCACCGGCCGGTACCCGCGACCACTGTTCGAGTTCTTGGTCGGCGTGAGCCGCTGGGTCTACCGGACGCTCGCGTACCTCGGGCTGATGACCGACGTGTATCCGCCGTTCCGCCTGGACTCCGGCGGGCGGGAGCCCGGTTGACGCCGGAGCTGGCTGCTGATCCTCGTGATCCCCGCCTAGCCCTGGGGTGGCTCGAAGCCGATGACCGGGATGCCGTTGAACAGCGGCCAGAAGACGACGTCGGTGTCGGGCAGCTGGATCGTCAGCGCCTGTGGGTGCACGGGCCAGTAGCCGACGAGCGTCCGAGTCGCGCGCGGGTCTGGCACGGTGCGCCAGGGATCGAGGACCCCCAAGCCCTCGTAGTCGAATCCGGGCTGGAGATAGGCCTCGACCTGAGTTCCCCACGGGAAGAGCCGTTCGAGGGCGCCGTCGGACTGGAGGTACTCGACGTGCGGGTCCGGGGACTCCAACACGATGCCGATGGTGTCGGATTCCGGATCGCCGGGCTCGCGCTGGCCGTGCGTCGTCTCGACTCGATCGAGCCGCAGCACCGGAACGGTGGCGGGCCCGAGGATTCCGGAGACCTCGAGGGAATCGATACCGACAACGCGCCCGGTGACGACGAGGCTGGCATACGGCAGGAGTTCAGCCGGGGATCCGAAGACAACGATGTCAGCGGTGCCGCCGCTGGTCACGGCACTGTAGTCAGGAACGGGGGCGGCGTCCTGAGGGGTGCCGCCCGGCGCGCCCTGCCCTGGCACGAGGAACGCGGCCGTCAGTGCGATGGCGATGACCGCCGCACCAGTCGTTGCGGCGGCGCCCAGCCGCCGCCGGGCCTTCGAGCGCCGGTACCGGGCGGCGTGCTCGTCGAGGAGGGCGCTGCGGAGCGCGGAGGTGCGATCGGGTGCCGGATTGGTTTTCATCGTTGTGCCTCCGTCAGCGGTGCGGCTGCGGGTGTCGCGAAGCCGGCGGGCACCTCAGCCTCTCCGAGCCCGGCCGCGAGTCGAGCTTTCGCGCGGGCCAGCCTCGACTTGGCCGTTCCGAGGGCGATGCCCAACGCGCGAGCGGCCTCGGCCTCGCTGAATCCCTCCAGAACGCGAAGAGTCAGAATCTCGCGGTCCGTGCCCGACAGAGCGAGAAACGCAGCGCGGACGTCCTCGTCAACTGCATCGTCGGGGCGATGCGACTCCTCCGGCGCCGGCAACCGCGCCAGCAGTGCGTGATAGCGACGGGCACTCCTGCTCGCGTTGCGCGCGACATTCGTCGCCGTCACCAGCAGCCAGGGCAGCAGCGAGCCATCGACGAAGCGCACCTGGCGGCGCTTCCGCCAGCACTCCAAGAAGACCATGGCCGCGACATCCTCCGCCTCGTGCGCCAGCGGAACGAGGCGCAGGCAGTGCCGCAGCACGCGGGCGTGGTGCCGGTCGAAGAGGGCGCCGAAAGCGGCCGAGTCGCCGGCACACGCCAGCGCCCAGTCGTCTTCGTCGCTTGTGCTCATACCCTGGAATGTCCGCTCGTCGCCGATCGGTTCCATTCTGGCCCGAGCGCGCGGGTTGCGGCGTTAACGCACGAGACGGATGCCGCAGCGCTGCGGAATCCGTCTCGTGTCGTTGCTGGCTAGCGACCGCGCTGCGGGCGCACCTTGAACGGGTCGATGCCCTTGGGGATCGGCAGCTGGGTGCCGAGCGAGCTCAGGCGGTTGTTGATGGCGAGCACCTCGGCCTTGCTCAGCGTGTTCTTGATGCGGGAGAGGCTGCGCGGGATCTTGTGCAGCGGCACTTCGCCCTCACCGCGGCCGACGGTCACGAACTCGACCGGGACGTTCGGCAGGATGCGGCCGATCTTGCGCTTCTCGTCCTCGAGCATGCGGGCGGTGCGGGAGGACGCGCCCTCCGCGATCAGCACGATGCCGCCGCGGCCGACGGCGCGGTAGACGGCATCCTGGGTCTTGCCGTTGACGGCGACCGGCATCTCGCTGCCGATCCAGCCACGGCGCAGCGAGCTGCGCAACACGGCTCCGACGGCCCCCGGCTGGCCCTCGATCTGCGAGTAGGCGGCCTTCTCGGCGAGACGGCCGAGGATGATCAGGGCTATCAGCACGCCGGCGAGCACGCCGGCGACCACCCAGAGGGCGATCGTGAAACCGTTGCCGTTGCCGAGCACGATGCCGAGCACCACGCCGACGATGATCGGGGCGAGGAAGCCGAGCAGCATGAGCCACTGCGCGCTCGAGTCGTAGCGGCGGGTCATTTGGAAGACCTGCCACATTTGCTTGAAGCGACCGGGTTGCTTGGGGGTGGAAGACTTCTCCGAGCTACGTGCCATGCTCTCTAGAATACCGAGTCGGCGGCGCCCCCGTGACCGCGTCGGTCGGGTGGGCTGTTGTGCACAGCGGGGCGGGTCGCGGAAGTTCTGCACAGGCCCTGGCCGGTCCCCGGCGCGGCCCGGTTCTCGGCGCAGGATGGGCCCGTGAGATGGACGCGGCGAAGCGACGGACGACGGGCGGACGCGGACGCCCCCGCCGCATTCGGCGGGGGCGGGGGCGCGGACGCCGCGGCGCCAGCGCACCTCGCCGGCTACCGGGTGATCCGGCGGCTGGCGGTCGGGCGGAGCGCCGCCGTCTACCTCGCCCATGCCGACGCCGGCCCCCTCGCCCTGCGCGTCTTCCACGCGGGCGCGGACGCCGAGCGGGTGGACCGGGAGATCGCGGTGCTCTGCGGGCTGCCGCCGGGCATAGCGGCCACCCTGCACGATGTGCTCACGCTGCCGGACGGGCGGATCTGCCTCGTGCTGGAGCGCGATGACGGCCCCAGCCTGGCCGAGTTCCTCGCCGACCGGGGGCAGATCCGCGCGGGGGAGGCGGTCACCATCCTGGCGCCGCTGGCCGTCGCCCTGGACCGTTTGCACCGGCACGGCTGGAGCCACGGGGCGGTGGATGCCGGGGCCGTCCGTCTCGACGCGGCGGGGTGGGCGCACCTGGCCGGCTGGGCGGAAGCCCGCCCACTGGCGGCGGGCGCCGAGCGCACCCGGGTGCTGCGCGCCGAGTATGCGGGTCTGGCGGCCGTCGCCCGACTGGTCTGCGGGGCCGTCGATGCGGGCAGCGCCGCCCCGCACGAGGTGCAGGAACTGCTGGACTGGCTGGACGAGCGCGTCGCCGCCCACCCGTTCCTGCCGTGCGCGGCCGAGCTCGAGCGCCGGCTGTTCGGCCTCGCCAGGCCCCTCTCCGTGCGTCTCGGTCGCTCGGCCGCCGATCCGCGCGACCCCGCGGGCATGCCGCTGCGCCTGGCCGGGCAGCCCCTGGAGCCGGCCGCGGAGGGTGCTGACGAGCCGAACCGGCCGCCGCCCGCGCGCTGGCGGGGCTGGGCGCTGCCGGACGGTCTGGCGTGGTTGGGCGGGCAGGACAGGCTGGCCGGTGCCCTGCGGGACCGCCTGCACGCCCACCGGCGGCCCGTCGTCGTCGCGGCGGCCCTGGCCGGCGCGCTGTTCGTGCTGGCCATCACGCTGCTGCCACCCGGGGGAGACGGGAGCGCGGCGGTCGCACCCGCGCCTGCCGCGCCGGCCACGGATCCTCCTCCGCCCGGCGCGGCGGCACAGGTCGAGGTGGAGGCAGGGGTCGAGGTCGAGCCGGTGGCGGCCGCCGCCCGGCTGCTCGCCCGACGGGAGGGCTGCTTCCGGGAGTCGTCGCTGCTCTGCCTGGACGGGGTGCTGGATCCCGGCGGGCCGCTGGCCGGGGCGGATGCCGCGCTCATCCGCCGCGCACAGCTCGACGGGGCCGTGCTGCTGCCCGACGCCGTGGACCCCGCCTCGCTCAGCCTGGTCGAGCAGAACGGCGGCGCGGCCCTGCTCGCACTGACGACACGCAGCCGGGGAGAGTCGGGGGACAACGCGAAACCGGCCTCGCTCCTGATGATCAGGGGCGAGGCCGGTTGGCTGCTACGAGAGCTGTTCGACTACTAGTAGCCGAGCTGCGATTCGAACGCCGCACCCTCGAGGCGCGCCTTCACCGTGGTGAGGAAGCGGGCCGCGTCTGCGCCATCGACGATGCGGTGGTCGTAGGAGAGGGCGAGGTAGACCATCGAGCGGATCGAGATCGAGTCAATGCCGTTGTCGCTGACGACGACGGGCTTCTTGACGACGACACCGGTGCCGAGGATGGCGACCTGGGGCAGGAACACCAGCGGGGTGTCGAACAGCGCGCCACGCGAACCGGTGTTGGTCAGCGTGAAGGTGCCGCCGGCGAGCTCGTCGGGCTTGAGCTTGTTCTCGCGGGTGCGGCCGGCCAGATCGGCGATCTGGGCTGCCAGCTCTGCAATGTTCAGCGAGCTCGCGTCGCGCACCACGGGGGTGAGCAGACCGCGCTCGGTGTCCACGGCGATGCTCAGGTTCTCGTGGTCCGGGTAGACGATCGAGTCGCCGTCGACGGTGGCGTTGATCACCGGGTACGCCTTGAGCGCCTCGGCGGCGGCCAGTGCGAAGAACGGCATGAAGGAGAGCTTGTTGCCGGTCTTGGCGAGGAACTCGGCCTTGACCTTGTCGCGCAGCATGGCGACGCGGGTGACGTCGACCTCGACCAGCGTGGTCAGCTGTGCGGTGGAGTTCATCGAGATGACGGCGCGCTCGGCGACGACCTTGCGCAGGCGCGACATCGGCTGAACGGTGCCGCGCAGCGGCGAGACCTCGACGACGGGGGCCGCGGCGACGGCGCCGGCAGCGGGAGCCTGTGCGGAGAGCACGTCCTGCTTGCGGATGCGACCGCCGACACCGGTTCCGGTGAGGGTGTTGAGGTCGACGCCCTGCTCGTTGGCGAGCTTGCGCACGATCGGGGTGACGTAGCCGCTGGTGGAGGCGTGCGATCCGCTCGGCGCTGCCGGGGCGGCGGCGGCGGGTGCTGCCGCGGGGGCGGCAGCGGGTGCCGGGGCGGCAGCCGGCGGGGCCGGGGCGTAGACCGGTGCTGCGGGCGGGGCCGGAGCGTAGGCCGGTGCGGCGGGAGCTGCCGGAGCAGCAGGGGCCGCGGGGGCCGGAGCGGCAGCGGGGGCCGGGGCGGCAACCGGGGCCGGGGCCTCGGCCGGAGCAGCGACGGGCTCGGGTGCGGCGGCCGGGGCGGGGGCCTCGGCGGGGGCCGCATCGGCGCCGGAGCCGTCACCGATGGTGACCAGCGCGGTGCCGACCTCGACGGTCTCGTCTTCCTGCACCAGGATTGCCTCGATCACGCCGGCGATCGGCGACGGGATCTCAGTGTCGACCTTGTCGGTCGAGACTTCGAGCAGCGGCTCGTCGACCTCGACGCGGTCGCCCACGTTCTTCAACCAACGGGTGACCGTACCCTCTGTGACACTCTCACCGAGTGCCGGGAGGCTGACGGATTCGCTCATGCGATTGTCTCCTTCAAAGCGTTATTCATTCTGAGCTTATTGCAGTCGGGGCGCGCGGCGCTTACAGCGCGTGCAGCGGCTTGCCGGCCAGGTAGAGGAATGCCTCGCCCATGGCCTCGTTCTGGGTGGGGTGCGCGTGGATCAGCGGCGCGATGTCCTCGGGGTATGCCTCCCAGTTGACAGCGAGCTGTGCCTCACCGATGAGCTCGCCGACGCGGGCACCGATCATGTGCACACCGACGACGGGGCCGTCGTTCACCCGGACGACCTTGACGGAGCCGGCGGTGCCGAGGATCGAGCTCTTGGCGTTGCCGCCCAGGTTGTAGTCGTAGCTGGAGATCTGGTCGGCGCCGAACTTCTCGGCGGCCTTGGCCTCGCTGTAGCCCACCGATGCGACCTCGGGGTCGCAGTAGGTGATTTTCGGGATGTTGATGTCCTCGACGATGATCGGGTTCAGGCCCGCGATCTCCTCGGCGACGAAGATGCCCTGCTGGAAGCTGCGGTGCGCGAGCTGCAGGCCGGGGACGATGTCGCCGATGGCGTAGACGCCGGGCACGTTCGTGGCGAGGCGCTCGTTGGCGATGACGAAGCCGCGGTCCATGGTGATGCCGACCTCTTCGAAGCCGAGGCCCGCGGTTGCCGGGCCACGGCCGACGGCGACGAGCAGCAGCTCGGCCTCGATGGTCTTGCCGTCCTCGAGGGTGACGACGACGCCCGACTCGTTCTGGCTGACGCTCTGGAAGCGCACGCCGAGCGAGTACTCGATGCCGCGCTTGCGGAAGGCGCGCTCGAGCTGCTTGGAGATCGACTCTTCCTCGTTGGGCACCAGGTGCGGGAGGGCCTCGATGATGGTGACGTCGGCGCCGAAGGACTTCCAGACGCTGGCGAACTCGACGCCGATGACGCCGCCGCCGAGCACGGCGACCTTCTTCGGGATGTAGTCGAGCGTGAGGGCCTGCTCGCTCGTGATGACGCGGCCGCCGAGCTCGAGCCCCGGCAGTGAGCGCGAGTACGAGCCGGTCGCCAGGATGACGTTCTTGCCGACGATGGTGTCGGCGCCGACCTGCACGCTGGTGGGGGAGACGAGACGTCCCTCGCCCTCGATGACGGTGATGCCGCGGGCCTTGATCAGACCCTGCAGGCCCTTCCACTTGCTCGTCACGATGCCGTCGCGGTGCGCGTTGACGGTGGTCATGTCGATGCTGTTGAGGGTGGCGTTGACGCCGTACTTGGCTGCGTCGCGGGCGACGTCGGCCACCTCCGCGGTGTGCAGCAAGGCCTTGGTCGGGACGCAGCCGCGGTGCAGGCAGGTGCCGCCGAGCTTGTCCTTCTCAATCAGGGCCACGGTGAAGCCGAGCTGTACAGCCCGGAGCGCGGCCGCATAGCCACCGCTTCCTCCACCGAGAACGACAATGTCAAAATTCTGCTCGGACACTCAGTTACTCCCTTTGCATCAGGTCGATCGGCCTGTTCTGCTCCGCGGGTTTGTGGCCAGCGAGCAGGCGTGTTTGGCAAGCATTTCTTGCCCATACGAGCCTACTACGGGCGGGCATAGTCCTCGGCCAGATTGAGCAGAGTGCGCAGGGTCACCCCGGTCGGGCCCGCGCCGGTCGCGCCGTACGCCGCACCCTCATTGTGCGAGGAGCCGGCGATGTCCAGGTGCGCCCAGGGGATCCTCGTCTCCCCGTCGGCCTGCATCCCGACGAACTCCTGCAGGAACACGCCGGCGAGCAGCATGCCGCCGGCCGGGTTGCCGATCTTCGCGTTGGCGATGTCGGCGACATCCGAGTCGATGGTGGCGCGGAGCTCCTCCGGCAGCGGCATCGGCCAGATCTTCTCGTCGGCGGCGCTGGCGGCCTGGAGCACCCGGGCCAGCAGGGCGTCATCGCCCATCACGGCCGAGTAGCGGCTGCCGAGGGCCACGATCTGCGCGCCGGTCAACGTGGCGACGTCGACGATGGCGTCCGGCTGTTCCTCGGATGCCGCGGCGAGGCCGTCGGCCATGACGAGGCGCCCCTCGGCATCCGTGTTCAGCACCTCGACGGTCTGGCCGCCGCGGATGCGCAGCACGTCGTTCGGGCGCGTCGCCGTGCCAGACGGCATGTTCTCGGCCAGGCAGAGCCAGGCCGTCACCCGCACGGGCAGCGCCAGCTTGGCCGCGGCGAGCGCGATGGCGAGCACGGTGGCCGCGCCGGTCATGTCGTACTTCATGCCGACCATGGAGGCGCCGGGCTTCAGCGAGATGCCGCCGGTGTCGAAGGTGATGCCCTTGCCGACCAGGGCCAGGTGCTTGAAGCTGCCGCCGTCGGCCGGCTCGGGGGAGTAGCTGACCTTGACGAGGCGCGGCGGGCGGGAGGAGCCCTGGCCGACGCCGAGGATGCCGCCGAAGCCGTCGGCGGCCAGTTCGGCCTCGTCCCAGATCTCCAGCTCGACCGGCAGGCCCTCTGCGGCGGCCTCTGCCCGCTCGGCGAAGCTGGCCGGGAACAGCTCGGACGGGGGAGTGTTGACGAGGTCCTTGACCAGGGCGAACGCCTCGCTGAGCACGTCGGCGCGGCCGAGCAGGGACTCGACGTCGAGCTCGGCTGCCTCCGCGTCCAGGTGCACGGTGATCTGGGCGGCCGGGGTCTTGGTGCGCTCCAGCGTGCTGCTGCGGAACTCGGTGAAGGAGTAGCTGCCGATGCCGGCGCCCTCCAGCACGGCCGCGGCCTGTGCGGCATCCGCGGTGGGGATGGCGATGGCGACGGTGTCGACGCCGGTCAGCGTGCGCACGGCCGCAGCGGTCGCGCCGCGGAGGCTGTCGGCGGAGACGGTCTTGCCGAGGCCGACGACGGCGATGCTGCCGGCCGCGCCGACGGTGGCGGGGATGCGCACCAGCTGCTCGGCAGCGCCGGTGAAGCCGAGGGCGGCGAGCGCTCCGCCGAGCTCGGCGAACTCGTCCGACGCGCGCAGCACCGGGGCGCCGTCGACGGAGACGGCCGCGAGCAGGAGCACGTCCGCGTCGGAGCTGAGGGCTGATTCGGTGCTGACGAGGGCAGGGGAGAAAGTCATACCCCCAATGCTAGGCGTGCGGGAATAGGGTGTTCGCTCACGGCATGGCCGTTCTGCGGTTCCGGCGCCGCCCCGCACGCATAGCATGTTGCTATGCGCGACGCGAGTGAACTGTATCGATTGACCCCGGATGCCGCCAGTGTGCCAGAGGGCCTGCACCTCGTTGCGGGCCTGACCGGTTTCGCCGATGCCGGCGGCGCGGTCGGCCAGTTCACCGAGTACCTGCTCGGCACCATGAACCACGTGGTCGTCGCCGAGTTCGACGCCGACCTGTTGCTCGACTACCGCTCGCGGCGCCCCATCATCTACTTCGACGAGGACCACCTCACCGACTACCAGCCGCCGGCCCTCCGGGTGCACCTGGCCCGCGACGAGCTCGGGCAGCCCTTCCTCATGCTGGCCGGGTTCGAGCCCGACTTCCGCTGGGAGCAGTTCAGCCAGGCGCTGCTCGACCTGGTCGACCGTTTCGGGGTGGCCAGCACGACCTGGGTGCACTCCATCCCGATGCCCGTCCCGCACACGCGCCCGATCGGCGTCACCGTCAGCGGCAACCGCGAGGAGCTCACCTCGGCGATGTCCGTCTGGCGCCCGCACACGCAGGTGCCCGCCAACGCACTGCACCTGGTGGAGTACCGGCTCGCCGAGCAGGGCAGGCCAACGGTCGGCTTCATCCTGCTGATCCCGCACTACCTGGCCGACACCGAGTACCCGGCCGCCGCCATCTCGGCGCTGGAGAGCGTCAGCGCGGCCACCGGGCTGATCTTCCCGACCGACCGGCTCCGCGAGGCCAACCGGGAGTTCCTGGGCAAGATTGACGCGCAGGTGGCGGAGAACGGCGAGCTGGCGAAGCTGGTCGGCGCCCTCGAGGAGCGCCACGACAGCTACATGGCCGGAACCACCCTGCGGTCGCCGCTGACCGACGAGGACGGCGAGCTGCCGAGCGCCGACGAGATCGCGGCGGAGCTGGAGAAGTTCCTCGCCTTCAAGCGGCACAACGACGGCGAGCCGCCGCTCGCCCCGTAGCGCGCGGCGCCCGGTGGCGCGGGAGGCCGCCCCGGGCTGGTTAGGCTAGATCAGTGAATTCTCGTCGAGCCTGGTTGATTTTCAGCGTCGGCGCCTTTGTCTATCTCGTCGCCGTCATGCAGCGCACCTCGCTCGGCATCTCCGGTGTGGCGGCGGCAGACCGCTTCGACAGCTCCGCCGCCGCGCTCTCCAGCCTGGCCGTGGTGCAGCTCCTCGTCTACGCGGCCATGCAGATCCCCGTCGGCGTGCTCATCGACCGCTTCGGCCCGCGTGCCCTCATGCTCGCCGGCACGGCGCTGATGGTGGCCGGCCAGCTGTTCATGGCGTTCGCGCCGAGCATCACGCTGGCCGTGGTCGGACGCATCCTGGTGGGCGCGGGCGACGCCGCCATCTTCATCTCCCTGATCCGGTTGATCAGCTCCTGGTTCGCCGGGCCGATCGTGCCCCAGCTCTCCCAGTGGGCCGGGAACATCGGCCAGCTCGGCCAGGTGCTCTCCGCCGTCCCGCTCGCGTGGGTGCTGCACACCTTCGGCTGGACCCCGGCGTTCGTCTCGGCGGCATCCGTCTCGGTGCTCGCCCTGCTGCTCGGCATCATCGCCCTGCGGGACAGGCCGGCCGGCACGCCGGAGGGGCACCGCGCCTCCTCGCTGGCGGACGCGATCAAGCACCTGCGCGGCGCGCTGAAACGCCCCGGCACCCAGCTCGGCTTCTGGTCGCACTACGTGACCCAGTCGGCCGGCACCGTGTTCACCATGTTCTGGGGGATCCCCTTCCTCGTCTTCGGCCTCGGCTACAGCGAGCAGACGGCCGCCGCCATGCTGCTCGTGCTGGTCGGTGCCGGCATGGTGGCCGGGCCGATCATCGGGATCCTGACCGCGCGCTTCCCGCTGCGGCGCAGCACCCTCGTGCTCGCCATCGTCTTCGGCATCGCCGTGGCCTGGACCGTCGTGCTGCTCTGGCCGGGGGAGCCGCCGTTCTGGGTGATCTGCGTTCTCGTCGTCGTGCTCGGCATCGGCGGGCCGGGCTCGCTGATCGGACTCGACTTCGCCCGCACCTTCAACCCGCTGCGCAGCCTCGGCTCGGCGAACGGGATCGTGAACATCGGCGGCTTCTCGGCCGGCTTCGTGATGATCTTCCTGATCGGAGCCGTGCTGGACCTGCTCGACCAGGCGCGGCAGGCAGCGGGGGAGCCGAGTGACCTCTACTCCGCGGATTCCTTCCGCATCGCCTTCGTGGTGCAGTACGCGGTCATCGGTTTCGGCGTCGTGATGCTGCTGCGCGCCCGGGGCCGCACGCGGCGCCAGATGCGCCACGAAGAGGGAATAGAAGTGGCCCCCATCTGGGTTGCACTGTCCAGGCGGTGGCGGCACAGCCGGGGCCACTAGCGCCGGAGCGGGTGCCTGCGGCATCCGCGATCACGAATCCGTGCAATAATCAAAGACGGACCCGTTCTTGACTTGGGTTTCCCTTGCTCGCGCTCGGGAGACGGCCCAGGACTTGACATGGGTCCTCGTAATGTCCTTTTGTGGCTCCGCCCCGAGAGGAACAACAACGAGAGATGGCTGCCCCGACGGGGCGTGCCGTCGCTCGCCAGTCTGAGAGGTGCTCGAATGGCAACCCGATCCACGAAGCCCGCCGCGAGCGAAGACGCCGCCACCGAGCCCGCCGACACTGCGTCCGCCGAGGCTGTGGCCGCCCCGGTCAAGAAGGCGCCCGTGCGCAAGACCGCCGCGAAGGCGACCACCACCAAGGCCGCCGCCGAGAAGGCCGCAGCCGAGACGCCGGTCGCAGAGAAGGCCGCGCCGCGCAAGCGCGCCGCCGCCAAGAAGACCGCCGTCGAGGACGAGGTCGACGAGTCCGCCGCAGCCGCCGACGAGGTCGACGACGAGGATGAGGACGGCCAGCCCAAGCGCTCCGTCGTCACCGAGCCGCTGCCCACCGGCGCCCTTGTCCTCTCCGTCACCGACGACGAGGACGACGTCCCCGTCTACTCCAGCGCCATCACCGGCGCCACGGCGGACCCGGTCAAGGACTACCTGAAGCAGATCGGCAAGGTCGCCCTGCTGAACGCGGCAGAGGAGGTCGAGCTGGCCATGCGCATCGAGGCCGGCCTGTTCGCCGAGGACAAGCTCTCGCACATGACCGACGCCGAGAAGAAGTCGCAGCTCGGCCGCGAGCTGCAGTGGGTCGCCAAGGACGGCGCGCGTGCCAAGAGCCACCTGCTCGGCGCCAACCTCCGCCTCGTCGTCTCGCTGGCCAAGCGCTACACCGGTCGTGGAATGCAGTTCCTCGACCTCATCCAGGAGGGCAACCTGGGCCTCATCCGTGCGGTCGAGAAGTTCGACTACACCAAGGGCTTCAAGTTCAGCACCTACGCCACCTGGTGGATCCGCCAGGCCATCACGCGCGCCATGGCCGACCAGGCCCGCACCATCCGCATCCCGGTGCACATGGTCGAGGTCATCAACAAGCTCGCCCGCGTGCAGCGCCAGATGCTGCAGGACCTGGGCCGCGAGCCCACGCCGGAAGAGCTCAGCCGCGAGCTCGACATGACGCCGGAGAAGGTCGTCGAGGTGCAGAAGTACGGCCGCGAGCCCATCTCCCTGCACACGCCACTCGGCGAGGACGGCGACAGCGAGTTCGGCGACCTGATCGAGGACACCGAGGCGGTCGTCCCCGCGGACGCCGTCGGCTTCACCATGCTGCAGAAGCAGCTGGAGAGCCTGCTCGACTCCCTCTCCGAGCGCGAGGCTGGCGTCATCCGCATGCGCTTCGGCCTGGGCGACGGCATGCCGAAGACGCTGGACCAGATCGGCGACACCTTCGGGGTCACCCGCGAGCGCATCCGCCAGATCGAGTCCAAGACGATGGCGAAGCTGCGCCACCCGAGCCGCTCGCAGTCGCTGCGCGACTACCTCGAGTAGGCCGGTGGGACTCCGTTATGCCCCGGCGATCCTGATTGGTCGCTGCGTCCGGGTCCTTGCGCGCCTGCGCAAGCCCGGCGGGGGCTCGGCCGTGCCCGGGCTCGTCGTCAACAAGATCGCGCCCGGATTCCTGACCGAGACGCTGAACTCCTTCCCGGAGGGACTCGTCATCGTCACCGGGTCCAGCGGCAAGTCGACCACGACGAAGATGCTCGTCGCCGCCCTGCGCGGCCACGGCAAGAAGGTCTTCACGAACCCGTCGACCGCCAACATCTCGCAGGGCCTCACGTCGGCCCTGTTGGAGGAGGCGAGCCTGACCGGGAGGATCGCCGGCGACATCGCCGTGCTCGAGATGGACGAGGGCCACGGCGCCCTCATCGCCGACGCGCTGAAGCCCAAGGTGGTCCTGCTCACCAACGTCATGGTCGACCAGATCGACCGCTTCCACGACTCCGAGATGGTCGCGGGGATGCTGGAGAAGATCGCCCTCCGCGCCACCCAGGCCGTGGTCGTGAACGCCGATGACGCCTTCCTCGAGCAGATCGTCACCCGCCTCCGCGGCACCGTCGACACGCCCCGCTTCGGCGTCAGCGTCGACGTGCTCGACGCGAACCCGCGCGGGCTCGGCCTGGCCGCCATGACGCCCAGGCGGATGCCGTCAGAGGCCGGTGTGCTGGTGCGCTCCGTGTCCGGGCGCAGCACCGAGGTGACCATCGACGGGGGAGCGGTCACCACCGTGCGCCTCCCCGCCCGCGGCACCCACTACGCCGTCGACGCCGCCGCGGCGCTGGCCACGGCCCGCGCCGTGCTGGGCACCCGCTTTGACCCGGCCATCGCCGTCTCCACCATCGGCTCCATCCCGCCCGTCTTCGGGCGCGGTGAGACGCTGCAGGTGCGCGGCACGACGGTCGAGTTCGTCCTGGTGCAGAACCCGGCCAGCTTCCAGCTGAACATCGACCACCTCGACCCGGACACCGAGCAGATCCTGTTCGCGGTCGGCTCCGACGTGCGCGACCCCAGCTACTTCTGGCCGGTTGACACCTCCGGCCTCGGCCGCGTCGACATCGTCTCCGGTTCCAAGGCCGACGAGCTGGCCCTGCAGCTCAGCTACGACAACGTGCAGATCGGCCGCATCGAGCGCGACCTCGGCAAGGCCGTCGACGAGTTCCTGGCGATGCCGGAGCCGTCGCGCGGCGTCAAGACCGTCATCTTTTCCGCCGACTCGATGCGCCGCACCCGCGCGCACCTCGGGCTGAGCGCCGTGGAGGCACCCGAATGAGCGACGAGCTCACCATTGTCACGCTCTTCCCCAGCCTGCTGAACAGCAACGGCGACGCCGAGAACGCCCGCGTCCTGGCCCGCCGGGCTGAGTGGGCCGGGGTGAGCGCGCGCGTCGTCGCGGTCGAGGACGCCAGCGAGCTGCCCGACCACGTCGACGCCGTCGTCATCGGCTCCGGCTCCGACAACGAGCTCGAGGCCGCCCGCGACAAGCTGCGCACCCTCCTCTCGGAGCTGCGCCGCTGGGGCACGGAGGGCGTCCCGATCCTCGCGGTCGGCACCGGCTGGGAGCTGCTCAGCCACGGCATCGAGCTCGCCGGGGCCAACGGCGGCCCCGTGCGCGCGATCGAGGGCATCGGCATCCTGCCGGGCCGCGCCGTGCCGCGGGAGTCCCGCGTGACGGACGACCTCGTCGTCAAGAGCAAGTTCGGCCGCCTGGTCGGCTTCGAGAACCACGCCCGCGACTACAACCACGCCGAGGCGTCCCCGCTCGGCCGGGTGCTCTCCGGAAGCGGCAACGGCCGCGGCTCCGGCCAGGAGGGCGTCGTCATGGGCGACGTCTTCGGCACCCACCTGCACGGACCGGTCCTGGCGAAGAACCCGGGCCTGGCCGACGAGCTGCTCGGGCGCATGTTCCGCCGGGCCGGGCTGGACTACCAGCGCGGGGAGCGCGCGGCATCCGTCGATGAAATAGCACGAGCCGCACGCAATCAGATTGCGGTGCGGCTCGGGCTTGAGAGCGAATAGCTCTCGCAGAGTTTGTCTGCGCTGGGTCTGTCTTAGCGGGCGTTGTCCTCGAGCAGGCGGCTGGACTCGTCGTGCCAGCTGTGCGCGAGCGCGGAGAGCTTCTCCTGGTGCTTGCGCCCGTGGTGGGCGCAGAACAGCAGTTCGCCGCTCGAGACCACGACGCGAATGTAGGCCTGTGCGCCACACGCGTCGCAACGGTCGAGGGCCGTCAGCTGGTGTGGGGTCTCGAGCTCGTCGACCGCACCGCTCGGGCTGGTGATCTGTGACATGGGCTCCTCCTCCATCGAACCGATATGCATGGTGTCTGCACAACATCTGCTGACACTCCATGTAAGCACGCGGAGGGGCCGTCCATGCCCAAACGCGGTGCTATTTCGCTCACCGCGTAGGCATTGACGCCCAAGTCGTGACCTGGGCCGGATCCCGCCGCGTCGAGACGTGTTTCGCGCACGGCAGACGGGCCAAGAGTTACTAGGCTTGGCTGTCGTGAGTTCTGACTATTCCGCCCGCCACCTCTCCGTTCTCGAGGGCCTCGAAGCGGTGCGCAAACGCCCGGGCATGTACATCGGTTCCACCGACTCCCGCGGGCTGATGCACTGCCTCTGGGAGGTCATCGACAACTCCGTCGACGAGGCCCTCGCCGGCCACGGCAACGAGATCGCCATCGTGCTGCACGCCGACGGCAGCGTCGAGGTGCGCGACAAGGCCCGCGGCATCCCCGTCGACGTCGAGCCCAAGACCGGGCTGAGCGGCGTCGAGGTCGTCTTCACCAAGCTGCACGCCGGCGGCAAGTTCGGCGGCGGCTCCTACGCGGCGTCCGGCGGCCTGCACGGCGTCGGCGCCTCCGTCGTGAACGCCCTCTCCGAGCGGCTCGACGTCGAGGTCGACCGCGGCGGCAAGACGTGGGCGATGTCCTTCCACCGCGGCGAGCCCGGCGTCTTCGCCGATGCCGACCCGAAGAACCCGAGCCCGGATGCCGCCTTCACCCCGTTCGAGAAGAAGAGCGAGCTGCGCGTCGTCGGCAAGACGGCCAAGGGCGTCACCGGCACCCGCATCCGCTACTGGGCCGACCGGCAGATCTTCACCAAGGGTGCAGGCTTCCAGGTCGAGGACCTGCTCGGCCGCGCCCGGCAGACAGCATTCCTCGTGCCCGGCCTCGCCATCGACATCCTCGACCAGACCGGCGAGGAGCCGCACACCACCTCGTTCCAGTTCGAGGGGGGCATCTCCGAGTTCGTCGAGCACCTCGCCACGGACGCCCCGCTGACCGACGTCTGGCGCCTGCACGGAACCGGCCACTTCACCGAGACCGTCCCGGTGCTGAACGAGCACGGCGCCATGCTGCCGACCGAGCTGCAGCGCGACTGCGAGGTCGACATCGCCCTGCGCTGGGGCACCGGCTACGACACCGTCGTGAAGAGCTTCGTCAACATCATCGCCACCCCCAAGGGCGGCACCCACCAGCTCGGCTTCGACCAGGGGCTGCTCAAGTTCCTGCGCCAGCAGGTGGAGCTGAACGCGCGCCGCCTGAAGGCCGGCAACGACAAGCTTGAGAAGGACGACGTGATGGCCGGGCTCACCGCCGTCATCACCGTGCGCCTGCCCGAGCCGCAGTTCGAGGGCCAGACCAAGGAGGTGCTGGGCACCCCGGCTGTGCGCGCCATCGTCGCCAACGTCGTCGCGAAGAGCATGGCCGCCCGCTTCGCCTCCACCAAGCGCGACGACAAGGCGCAGTCCTCGCTGCTGCTGGAGAAGGTCGTCGCCGAGATGAAGTCGCGCATCTCAGCGCGCGCCCACAAGGAGACCCAGCGGCGCAAGAACGCGCTGGAGAGCTCCTCGCTGCCTGCCAAGCTGGCCGACTGCCGCTCCAACGACGTCGCCAACAGCGAGCTGTTCATCGTCGAGGGCGACTCGGCTCTCGGCACCGCCAAGGTGGCCCGCGACAGCGAGCACCAGGCGCTGCTGCCGATCCGCGGCAAGATCCTGAACACGCAGAAGGCGTCCGTCGCCGACATGCTGGGCAACGCGGAGTGCGCAGCCATCATCCAGGTGATCGGCGCCGGGTCCGGCCGGAGCTTCGACCTGTCGACCGCCCGCTACGGCAAGGTCATCATCATGAGCGACGCCGACGTGGACGGCGCTCACATCCGCACACTGCTGCTCACCCTGTTCTTCCGCTACATGCGCCCGATGATCGAGGAGGGCCGGGTGTATGCCGCCGTCCCGCCGCTGCACCGGGTCGTCGTGATGAACCCCGGCTCGAAGCCGAACGAGACGATCTACACCTACTCGGAGGCCGAACTGCAGGGCGTGCTGGCCGGGCTGAAGAAGCAGAACAAGCGCTACCAGGACCCGATCCAGCGTTACAAGGGCCTGGGCGAGATGGATGCCGACCAGCTGGCGACGACGACGATGGACCGGCGCCACCGCACCCTCCGCCGGATGAACATGTCCGACGCGGAGAACGCGGGCCGCGTCTTCGAGCTGCTGATGGGCAACGATGTCGCCCCGCGCAAGGAGTTCATCGTGGACAGCTCGGAGACGCTCTCGCGCGACCGCATCGACGTCTAGCGCCGGCCAGCGCTCGCGCTAGCGCTCCCGCCTAGCGCTCCTGCTTGGCGAGGTAGTGCAGCTCGAATCCGGCGCCGGTGCTCACACCGCGGAGGATCACGCGCCAGCCGTCCTTCGTGAAGTTGTGCACCTCGGCGTGCTCGTCGCCCTCGTCGTCTCGCCCGGCCTCGTCTGCGTAGCCCGCGGCGCCGAACTCGGTGACGAGCGCGCCGAACGCCTCGGGGGTGGAGACCAGCCCGATCTTGTAGAGCGCGGCGCGCTCGGTGTGGCTGTACAGCACGGTGCCGCTCGTCGGGTGCGGCAGCTCCTCCGTCCAGCCGGCCGGCCAGGCGCTGTCCGTGCTCGGGGCGGGCTCGGTGCCCGGGGTCTCTGTCGGTGTCGCGGTCGGTGCTGCCGCGGCCCGGGGCGTCTCGCTCGGTGCGGGCGCCGTGGCCGGGGCGCACCCGGTGAGGGTGAGGGCGAGGGCGGCGGCGGCGATGGCCGCCACGCGCGCGGTGGTGCGCTGAATCATGCTGTGCTCCTGGCAATCTCGGCTGGCGCGGGCCTGCGCCGAGATGCGTTCGACGGCAGGAGGATCCGTCGTCGCAGCTCATCCAGCATACGTCGCCCGTGCCGCCCGGCGCGTGCCGACGGCCCCTCGCCCGCCCGCGCCCGCTCGCGCTGCGCCACTTCGTCGGCCTCCGCGCCAGACAGGGTGGCGCGCAGCCCCACGAAGTGGCGCAGCGCGTCCCGCTCAGCGCACTCAGTGCAGTCAGCGCAGCCGGCGCGCGCGGCGGGTGACCGGCAGGCCCGCCTCCAGCAGGATCGCCCGCAGGAGCTGCGCCCGGTTCGCCTCAGGCCAGTCCCAGCGCGCTGGGGTCCACCGCGTCGTCGCGCGCACCGCGTTCTCGCGCTTCTTCTCGTCGAGCACGATGCTCGCTGGGGAGCGTCGGTCACCCGCACTCACGGCGTTTCCGAGGTACTTGCCGTCGCCGTCCGCCTCGCCCCAGACGCCGTGCTCCGGCCACGCCATGTCCAAGAAGACGGTGCGTCCGCTGCGGGGGAGGCGCACCGAGTGCTGCAGCACCGGTGCGGGGAAGCCGAGCCCCTCGATCTGAACGCGGCTGACCGTTTCGAGCGGGCTCTCGGCGAGGCTCGTGCCGCGGTCGAAGACTGCCCTGACCCTGGCGCTTCCGGGGAACGGCAGCCTGCGCTCGAACGCGGCGACAAGTTCCTCCGGCGTGACACGGGGCGGCACTGCGTCGAACCGGTTGACGCGCAGGGCCGCATCAACCATCACGAGCGCGGTGGTGAGCGGAAAGGTGCGCGCAACATCAAGCAGGGTGTCGGGCAGCGTCGTCAACAGCAGCCCGTCCTGCTCGTCCACCCTCACGGCGTCACGACGGGCGAACTCGACGACGCCGTTGCGCCGCCGACCAGAGGCGCCCCTCGCCAGCAGGTAGACCTCACCCGGCACCGGGCCGACGACCGGCAGGCCCCACAGCACGGCGGCCGAGAACCCGGCGAACACCGGCTCGCGGCGTTGGAGTCCGACGGCGAGCGTCAGCGCCCGGTAGCCGGCGAGCGGGCTCAGCGCGGCGGCATGCTCGGCCGAGACGTAGACGCCTCGACGGAGCGGAAGCAGCCGCGCCGCGTTCCGAGCGGTGAGCAGCGTCTCGCGGAGACCGATCGCCTCCGCATCCCGACTGAGCACGAGACCGTCGGGGGTTGTGGGAAATGGGTTCGACATGGCTGGATTCTGCTCCCCGCCGGGAGTCCGCAACGGGTGCAACCGCGCGCTGTGGAGAGCGGGGCGGCCGACGCGCAGTGTGGAGAACACAGCATGCCGCTGACCTGGGCCCGTTCGCCCTGCGCCACTTCGTCGTCCTCCGGGCCACATGAGCGGGCGCGGAGGGCGACGAAGTGGCGCAGGGTGCGCCCCGGCGGCAGCGGCAGCCGCGGCACCGCGGAGCTGCGGCACCGCGGAGCCGCGGACGGGGCGCCGGGCGCCTAGCCGATCTGCTGGCCGACGGAGCCGATCACGGAGTCCACCGCCACGCCGGAGGCGTCGCGCTTGGAGCCGCCGTCCGGGAGCGGCCGCGCGGCTCCGTCCGGCCCGACCGCCAGGGCGGGCGGCGTGCCCACCCAGCCGAGCGTGAGCTGGTCCTCGCCCTTGAGGAAGCGCTGTGCGCGCACTCCGCCGGTGGCGCGCCCCTTCGCCGGGAACTCCGAGAAGTCGCTGACCTTCGCGCTGCCGGGGTCGATGCCGAGCAGGGTCTCGCTGCCGGCGGCGACGGTGACGACGATGGCCTCGGCCGCGGCATCCGCGTCGACGCTGGTGAAGGCGATGACGTGCGCTCCCGCGCCCAGGTTGATGCCGGCCATGCCGCCGGCCGGGCAGCCTTGCGGGCGCACGGAGGAGGCGGCGAAGCGCAATAGCTGCGCGTCGGAGGTGATGAAGACGAGTTCGTCGTCCTCACCGCCCTGCACGGCGCCGACGACCTCGTCCTTGGGCTTCAGCCCGATGACCTCGAAGTCCGGCTTGTTCGGGTAGGCGCCGACGGCGACCCGCTTGACGATGCCCTGCTTGGTGCCGAGCGCGATCGAGCGGTCGGACTCCAGCAAGACGAGCGCCAGCACCTTCTCCGCCTTGTTCGGCAGAGAGAGGTAGTCGGCGATCTTCACGCCGGCCGCCAGCTGCACCGAGGTCGGGGGCAGCATCGGCAGGTCGACGGGTGTGAAGCGGATGACGCGGCCGAGGCTCGTGACGGCGCCGATCTCGGCGCGGCTCGTCGTGTCGATGGAGCTGCGGATCGCGTCGTGCTTGCTGCGCCGGGCGGGGGGAGTGAGGCTCGCCTGGCCCTCCTCGCCGACGGGCAGGTCGACGCGCGCGATCCGGCCGGTGGTGCTGAGGAACACCCGGCAGGGCACGTCGGCGACCTCGAGGATCGCGGCTGCGCGCTTGGCAGCCGCGCCGGCGATGCTCGGCCGGGCGTCGGTGAGCAGGGTGCGCCGGGGGGTGCCGAAGCGCTCCGCGACCTCGGCCAGTTCATGCGAGACGAGCGCCTTGATGGCGGCCTTGCTGCCGAGCAGGGCGACGAGCTCGTCGATCTCGGCGCGGAGCTTGTCGGCCTCGGCCTCCAGCTCGATCCGGGAGAACTTGGTGAGCCGGCGCAGTTGCAGCTCGAGGATGTAGTCGGTCTGGATCAGGCTGAGCTCGAACACGTCCATCAGGCGGGTGCGGGCCTGCGCGGTGTCGTCGCTGCCCCGGATGACCTGGATGACCTCGTCGATGTCGAGGATCGCCACGAGCAGGCCCTCGACCAGGTGCAGCCGCTCGCGGCGGCGGGCGAGGCGGTACTCGGAGCGGCGCGTGACGACCTTGATGCGGTGGTCCACGTAGACCAGCAGGAGCTCGCGCAGGCCGAGCGTCTGCGGGCCGCCGTCGACGAGGGCGACGGCGTTGATGTTGAAGGAGTCCTCGAGCGGGGTCAGCCGGTAGAGCTGCTCCAGCACGGCATCCGGGCTGAAGCCGGTCTTGATGCCGATGACCAGCCGCAGGCCGTTGGTGCGGTCGGTGAGGTCGGTGACATCGGAGATGCCGCTGATCTTCTTGGAGTTGACGCCGTCCTTGATCTTCTCGATGACCTTCTCCGGGCCGACGAGGTAGGGCAGCTCGGTCACGACGAGCCCGGTCTTGCGGGCGGTGATCGCCTCCACGCTCACCCGGGCGCGGGTCTTGAAGCTGCCGCGGCCGGTCGCGTAGGCGTCCTTGATGCCGGCCAGGCCGACGATGGTGCCGCCGGTGGGCAGGTCGGGGCCCGGCACGAACTCCATCAGCTCGTCGAGCGTGGCATTCGGGTGGGCGAGCAGGTGCCGGGCGGCGCCGATGACCTCGATCAGGTTGTGCGGGGCCATGTTCGTGGCCATGCCGACGGCGATGCCGCTCGCGCCGTTGACGAGCAGGTTCGGGTAGGCGGCCGGCAGCACGTCCGGCTGCATGAACTGGTTGTCGTAGTTGGGGACGAAGTCGACGACGTCCTCGTCCAGGCCCTCCGTCATGGCCAGCGCGGGGGCGGCCAGGCGGGCCTCGGTGTAGCGCGGCGCGGCTGGCCCGTCATCCAGCGAGCCGAAGTTGCCGTGCCCGTCCACCAGCGGCACGCGCAGGGTGAACGCCTGCGCCATGCGCACCAGGGCGTCGTAGATGGCGGTGTCGCCGTGCGGGTGCAGCTTGCCCATCACCTCGCCGACGACGCGGGCCGACTTGACGTGGCCCTTGTCCGGGCGCAGGCCCATCTCGGCCATCTGGTACAGGATGCGGCGCTGCACGGGCTTCAGGCCGTCGCGGGCGTCGGGCAGGGCGCGCGAGTAGATCACCGAGTAGGCGTACTCGAGGAAGGAGCCCTGCATCTCGGTGGCGACGTCGACGTCCTCGATGCGCTCGGTGAAGTCGGAACCAGTGCCTGTGGTGTTCGAACTGTTGCGGGTCATCCGTTGTTTCTCGTCGTGCCGGGCGGCGGGCCGCACCTGAATTCGGGGCAATGCGCCGCCTGAGCGTGTCGGGTGTGCTTATGCCAGACTGGGCGCGATGCCCATGCTACCCGCCCGCATTTCTCGCGGCCCCCGCCTTGCCGATGTTCTCCGAAGTTGCCTGCAGAGTGTGCGCGCCGAGCCGAATGTGCTGAGCCTGCCGGCGAGCAGCCACGCCATCGTGCTGCTCGTGGACGGCCTCGGCGCCTCCGCGCTCCGCAGCCGCTCCGGCCACGCCCGGTTCCTCGCCTCCCGGATGGCCAAGAGCGACGTCATCGAGGGCGTGTTCCCGGCGACCACGGCGTCCGCCATCGCGACGCTGACCACCGCGAGCGCGCCGGGGGAGCATGGCATGGTCGGCTACAGCGTGCTCGATGCCGAGAACGACAGGCTGGTCAACCAGCTGAAGGGCTGGGACGCCCAGATGCGCCCGGAGAGCTGGCAGCTGCGCCGCACCGTGTTCGAGCAGGCGCAGGATGCCGGGGTGCCGGCGTTCGCGATCGGCACCGCCCGGTACGCCGACTCCGGGCTCACCCACGCCGTGCTGCGCGGGGCGAGCTATGTCAGCGCCGACACGCTGGAGGAGCGCTTCGCCGCGGCCCAGCGCGTCATCGACAGCACAGAGCGCGCCATCGTCTACCTCTACGTGGCCGAGCTGGACATGGCGGCGCACGCCAAGGGCTGGGAGTCGGACAAGTGGCTGGGGGAGTTGGAGAAGCTCGACTCGGCGCTGGCCCGCTTCGCCGGCGGCCTCCGCAAGGGCGTCGGCGTGCTGCTGACGGCCGACCACGGCATTGTGGACGTGCCCCTCGACAAGCACGTGCTCTACGACACCGTGCCGGAGCTCATCGCGGGCGTGCGGCACGTCGGCGGCGAGCCGCGCTGCCTGCAGCTGTACCTGGAGCCGGGCCTGCCGGCATCCGCGGCCGACGAGCTCGCCGAGAGCTGGCGCCGCGTCGAGGGCGACCGCGTCTGGGTCTCCACCCGCGCGGAGGCCATCGCCGACGGCCTGTTCGGCGACGTCGACCCGCGTGCCGAGCCGCGCATCGGCGATGTGCTGGTGGCCGCCCGCAAGCTCGTCGCCTACTACGACTCGCGCGACATCACCCGCTCCGGCCGCAGCATGATCGGCCAGCACGGCTCGCTGAGTGACGAGGAGATGCGCATCCCCTTGGTGCGGCTGGGCGCGTTCTCCCGCTAGAGCACGAAAAGGAGGCGGTCGCGCAGAGCGACCGCCTCCTTCTCGTACAGATTCCCTACTCGGGGAACTGGAAGCGCTTGACCTGCGCCTTCGGCAGTCGCATCGCGCGCAGCTGCAGGGCGCGCATGGCCGCGTACCAGCGCACCTTCTCGACCTTGTCCTTGCCGAACTTGGCCGCGAGCTTGCGGGTGAGCGTGAAGCCCAGGATGACGCTGTCGACGACGGCGACGATGAAGAACGCCCAGAGCGCGAGGATGCCGTAGGTCTGCACCTCGGGGCTGGGGATGAAGGTGAGGATGATCACGAGGAACATGACCGGGATCATGAACTCGCCGATGCTGAAACGGGCGTCGACGTAGTCGCGCACGTAGCGCTTCTGCACGCCGCGGTCGCGCATCGGGAGGTACTTCTCCTCGCCGTTGGCCATGCCGATGCGGGCGCGCTCTCGCGCCTCGGCCTGCTTGGCACGGGCGGCCTTGGCCGCCTCCTTGCGGTCGCCGACCACGAGGGGGCGCTGGTTGGCCGCCTCCTGCTGCTTGCGGGTGGGGGTTGGCGCGCCCTTGCCAACGGTGGGAGCGGCTTCCTCGGCGGGAACGTCGCTTGTTACAGGGTCGCTGCCGTTGCCGGCCTGGTTCTTTGCCACATCAAGTCCTTGAAGTCAGTTCCCTTAAGATTAGCGGCATGAGCGAGACCACGCAGACGCCCCCCAACACTCACAGCCAGGCACAGATTGAGGAGGCGGTGCGCGAGAGCGTCGAACTCGACCTTCCCCGCACCATCGCCGAGCTCTCCAGCCTCGTCCGGATCCCCTCCGTGGCCTGGTCGGCCTTCGACCCCGCCCAGGTGCAGGCCAGTGCCGAGGCCGTCGCGGCGCTCGTGCGCGAGCTCGGCGTCTTCGAGACCGTCGAGATCAAGCGGTCGGCCATCGCCGACGGCGAGGACGCCGGCCAGCTCGGCCAGCCCGCCGTGCTCGCCACCCGCGCCGCCCGGAACGGCCGCCCCACCGTGCTGCTCTACGCGCACCACGACGTGCAGCCCCCCGGCGACGACGCCGACTGGGACTCCGAGCCCTACCAGCCCGTCGTCCGCGGCGACCGGCTCTACGGCCGCGGCGCCGCCGACGACAAGGCCGGCGTGATGGCGCACGTCGCCTCCGTCCGCGCCCTGGTCGAGGCCGTCGGGGAGGACTTCGACCTCGGCATCGCCCTGTTCATCGAGGGGGAGGAGGAGTTCGGCTCCCGCTCCTTCGCCAACTTCCTCATCGACAACCGCGACGCCCTGCAGGCCGACGCCATCGTCGTCGCCGACTCGAGCAACTGGGACGTGAACACGCCCGCCCTCACCGTCGCCCTCCGCGGCAACGTCACGTTCAAGCTCACGGTGCGCACCCTCGAGCACGCCTCCCACTCCGGCATGTTCGGCGGCGCGGTGCCGGATGCCATGCTCGCCACGATCCGGCTGCTGGCCACCATGCACGACGCCGACGGCTCCGTCGCGGTCGAGGGCCTGAGCAGCCACGACACCGAGACGCCGGCCTACTCGGAGGAGCACCTGCGCGCCGAGACCGGCCTGCTGCCGGGCGTCTCGCCGATCGGCCGGGGCAGCATCCTCAGCCGGATCTGGGCGCAGCCGACGGTGACGGTCACCGGCATCGACGCACCGAGCGTCGCCAACGCCTCCAACACGCTCGCCCCGGCGATCAGCGTCCGGATCAGCTCCCGTGTGGCGCCGGGCCAGCCGGCAGCCGAGGCCTTCGCCGCCCTCGAGGCGCACCTGCGCGCGCACGCGCCGTGGGGGGCCGAGCTCACCATCAGCGAGGTGGACATGGGGGAGGCCTTCCTCGTTGACACCAGCGGCTGGGCCGTCCGCGAGGCCAAGCAGGCCATGGCGGACGCCTGGGGCGTCGACCCCGTCGACACCGGCATCGGCGGGTCCATCCCGTTCATCTCCGACCTCGTGCGCGAGTTCCCGCAGGCCGAGATCCTGGTCACCGGCGTCGAGGACCCCGACTCGCGGGCGCACAGCCCGAACGAGTCCCTCCACCTCGGCGTCTTCAAGCGGGCCGTGCTCAGCGAGGCGCTGCTCCTGGCCCGTCTGAACGCCCGGGAATGAGCACAGCCCGTTCCGGGTTGACGCAGGTAGAATCTCAGTAGATTTCACGACCAACAGGTCTCAGATGCCCATTGGGTCTCAGAAACAGGGAGCAGCATGACCGACACAAGCACACCGACAGCCGAGCACAAGGTCGGCCTCTCCGAGGCGGCGGCCGCCAAGGTGAAGAGCCTGCTCAGCCAGGAGGGTCGCGACGACCTGCGCCTGCGCGTTGCCGTGCAGCCCGGCGGCTGCTCCGGCCTGATCTACCAGCTCTACTTCGACGAGCGGATGCTCGACGGCGACGCGGTCGTCGACTACGACGGCGTCGAGGTCATCGTCGACAAGATGAGCGTGCCCTACCTGGACGGGGCCGCCATCGACTTCGAGGACACCATCCAGAAGCAGGGTTTCACCATCGACAACCCCAACGCCGGCGACAGCTGCGCCTGCGGCGACTCGTTCCACTAGTCGGCACGGGCCGCGCCTCGACGCGCGTCCTAACGCATCTTCCTTGGGAGGGCATCCACGCGGATGCCCTCCCAAGGCGTTTTAAGCGGGATCTACCCCGGATTCTTGTGAAAAGACCGGGCCATCGCCGTGTAAATGCACAATGTCGGCCCCAGACCGGAGTAGGGTAGAAACGGTCAATGGCACTTCCCTGTGAAGTGTCTTCGAGTCTCCCGAAAGGTCACCGGTGCGCAACAATCGCCGACTCCGATGGGCTGCAATTCCAATCGCAGCGACGTTAGCCGTAGTTCTTGCCGGGTGTACCCAGGCACAGCTCAATGGCTTCCTCCCCGGATTCGTGGAGGGTGAAAACCCTGTCACGTCGAACACCTCAATGGTGTCTGGTCTCTGGACCACATCCTGGATCGTCCTGCTCATTGTGGGCCTCATCACATGGGGGCTCATCATCTGGGCCGTCATCGTCTACCGCCGCCGGAAGGGCCAGACTGGCCTTCCCGTTCAGCTGCGCTACAACATGCCGATCGAAATCTTCTACACGATCGTGCCCCTGATTCTCGTGCTCGGCTTCTTCGCCTTCACCGCACGTGACCAGGCCGCCATCGAGACGCCGTACGCGGATCCCGATGTCAAGGTCCAGGTCATGGCCAAGCAGTGGGCGTGGGACTTCAACTACACCGACGAGGACGTCTACTCGCCCGGCATCCAGGCACAGCCCGCCGACGGCGGCGAGCCCGGCGCCATCGACGAGGCCGGACTCCCGACGCTCGTGCTGCCCGTCGACAAGGAGATCGAGATCCGTCTCGACAGCCGCGACGTCATCCACTCGTTCTGGGTCATCGACTTCTTGTACAAGAAGGACATGTTCCCCGGCAAGTCGAACTACATGTACGTGACCCCCACCAAGGAGGGCACCTACAAGGGCAAGTGTGCCGAGCTCTGCGGCGAGTACCACTCGCTCATGCTATTCAACGTCGAGGTCGTTTCCCAGGCCGAGTACGACGACTACATCCAGTCGCTCCGCGACGCCGGTCAGGAAGGCCAGCTTGGCTTCGAATTCGATCGCAACCAGAACCTGCCGGGTACCGGGGCGCCCGAGCTCAAGGAGGAACACTAGGCCATGAGCACCACCACAGCACCCGCTCCGACCGCGGCGCCGCTCGGCGCCTCGAAGGTCGAGCACAAGGGCAACATCATGGTCAAGTGGATCACCTCCACTGACCACAAGGTCATCGGGTACATGTACCTGATCACCTCGTTCATCTACTTCTGCATCGGCGGCGTGATGGCCCTCATCATCCGCGCGCAGTTGTTCGCTCCGGGCCTCGAGATCGTGGCCACCAAGGAGCAGTACAACCAGCTGTTCACCATGCACGGCACGATCATGCTGCTCATGTTCGCGACGCCGCTGTTCGCCGGTTTCGCCAACGTGCTCATGCCGCTGCAGATCGGCGCACCCGACGTCGCGTTCCCGCGACTGAACGCGTTCGCCTACTGGCTGTTCAGCTTCGGTAGCCTGATGGCCGTCGCCGGCTTCCTCACCCCGCAGGGTGCGGCATCCTTCGGCTGGTTCGCCTACCAGCCGCTGGCGTCCACGACGTTCTCGCCGGGTCTCGGCGGCAACCTCTGGATGCTCGGCCTCGGACTCAGCGGTTTCGGAACCATCCTCGGTGCGGTGAACTTCATCACCACGATCATCACGATGCGCGCGCCGGGCATGACCATGTTCCGCATGCCGATCTTCACCTGGAACACGCTGGTCACCTCGATCCTCGTCCTGATGGCGTTCCCGGTTCTCGCCGCCGCCATGCTGGCCGCAGCGGGCGACCGCGTCTTCGAGATGCACATCTACGACCCGGCCAACGGCGGCGTCATCCTCTGGCAGCACCTGTTCTGGTTCTTCGGCCACCCCGAGGTGTACATCATCGCGCTGCCGTTCTTCGGCATCGTCTCCGAGGTCTTCCCGGTGTTCAGCCGCAAGCCGATCTTCGGATACAAGACGCTGGTGTACGCGACGATCGCGATCGCCGCCCTCTCCGTCACCGTGTGGGCCCACCACATGTACGTCACCGGCTCCGTGCTTCTGCCCTTCTTCTCGCTGATGACAATGCTCATCGCCGTGCCGACGGGTGTGAAGATCTTCAACTGGATCGGTACCATGTGGCGAGGGTCGTTGACGTTCGAGACCCCCATGCTCTGGGCTATCGGCTTCCTCGTGACCTTCACCTTCGGTGGCCTCACCGGTGTCATCCTGGCCTCGCCGCCGCTGGACTTCCACGTCTCCGACACCTACTTCGTCGTCGCCCACTTCCACTACGTCGTCTTCGGCACCGTCGTGTTCGCCATGTTCAGTGGCTTCTACTTCTGGTGGCCCAAGTGGACCGGAAAGATGCTCAACGAGCGTCTCGGCAAGTGGCACTTCTGGCTGCTGTTCCTCGGCTTCCACACGACCTTCCTCGTGCAGCACTGGCTCGGCGTCGTGGGCATGCCCCGTCGCTACGCCAGCTACCTGCCGAGCGATGGCTTCACCTGGATGAACGAGCTCTCCACCATTGGCTCGATGGTGCTGGCCGCGTCGATGATCCCGTTCTTCCTGAACGTGTACGTCACCGCGCGCAACGCTCCGAAGGTCACCGTCAACGACCCCTGGGGTTACGGCGGATCGCTGGAGTGGGCCACCTCGTGCCCGCCGCCGCGCCACAACTTCACGTCGATCCCGCGGATCCGCTCCGAGCGCCCCGCCTTCGACCTGAACCACCCCGAGGCAGCCCTCCCGATTGGCATCGGCCCGGCTAAGGACGCACCCGATGCGCCCACCTTCGACGCCGCTTCGGAGAGGATCAAGTAATGCGCGTCAATTCCGTAATGCTCTGGATCTTGACGGTCTTCTTCGCACTCGTCGCCGTGCTCTACGGCGTCTGGACGGCCATCGACTACGGCCACCTCGAGTGGGTCGGCACCATCGCGATCGCCCTCTGTGGTGTTCTCACCGGCTTCGTCGCCTTCTACCTTGACCGCGTCTACGCGGCCCAGGGCGGCGAGCTGCCCGAGGACCGCCTCGACTCGAACATCGACGATGGAGACGCCGAGCTCGGCTTCTTCAGCCCGTGGAGCTGGTGGCCGATCATGGTCGCCGCCTCGCTGACGCTGTTCATGCTCGGCCTGGCCGCCGGATTCTGGATGTCGTTCATCGCCGTCGGAATCCTGGTCATCAGCCTCGTCGGCTGGGTCTACGAGTACTACCGCGGACTCTTCGCCCGCTAGGCCACACGCACCACAGGGAAGGCCCCATCGTGACGAATCACGATGGGGCCTTCGCTCTGTTAACGGGCCGGCTGCCGCCATCGACGAGCGGCTGCCGATCAGCGGAGCTTCTCCATGCAGCACAGGTCGCAGAACGTGGCAACGGCGCCACCCACCACAGCGCGGCGGCAGGCGTCGACGGGCCGCCGCGTTCGCGACCAGGCGCGTAGCTCAGCCAGCAGTGCTGCGCTCCGTGACGCGGGGCGCGGAACGGCGGGGGAGCCGGCAGGCGCCCACTCGGGTGCCCCGGCGCAGGGGGAGTGGCCTAGCGGGGAACGAAGCTCAGCACGTCGACGCTCACGGTGACCGTCATGTCGGCCGCGTCTGCGCCGGCATCCGCCTCGGCGCCGGAGTGATGAGCCGACGGTCCCATGCCGACAAGCCGCGCCGCGTCGGCCGGAGAGACCACGATGTCGTACTCAACGGCGGCCCGGCCGACAGCGGTGAAGAGCGGAGCGGCCTCGGCCTGTAGCCGCTCGGCCTTCTCGGCCGGGATGTCGAGGGCCTGGCCCGCCTCTCGGAGTTGCCTGATGTGCCGGGCGGTGGGAACGACGACGACCAGCCGACCGCTCGGGGCCAACGCCCGGTGGAACTCGGGCAGGTTGCGCGGGGCGAAGACGGTGAACAACAGATCTGCGCTCGCATCGCGCAGCGGGAGCGGGCGCCAGATGTCGGCAACGAGTCCGTCGACGGCGCCGTCCGACCCCTCGAGCAGCGCGCGCCCACCGCGCACCGCGCGTGCGACGGCATGCGGCGAGATGTCCATGGCCAGCGCGGAAGAAGTCGTACCGGGTGTGAGAAGGCCGTCCAGGTAGTAGCCGGTGCCACAGCCGGCGTCCACGATGCGCCGTGGCGCTGCGCCTGCCCCCGCCGCCGCGACGAGCGCCGCACGCACCGGGCCGAAATGCCCGGCGCCCAGGAAGGACGCTCGGGCGTCCAGCATGGCGGGGGAGTCGCCGATCATCCGGCTGCCGCCGGGAACGAGGTTCACGAAGCCGCGCTTGTTCACGTCGAAGCTGTGGCCGGCCGGGCAGGCCAGGGCGAGCGGCTCACGGGCCTGGAGCGGCTCGGCACACTGTGGGCAGCGCAGCCACTCGGCGAGCGTGTGCAGAGTCATGACGGGTCCTTCCGGGGCGCGGCATCGGCGTGGGGAAATGAGAGAGGGGCGTTGGGGACGTTTTCACGTCTCCAACGCCCCTCTCACGGTGACGCCTACTTAGTGGTGGTCTCCGTGCGACTGCTCGATCTCCGTCTTGGTGACGGGAGCGATGCGGTCTTCGAAGAACCAGCGCGAGAGCGAGGCCCGCAGGCGCTGGCCCACGGTGATCTTGCCCTTGGCGTTCGGGCGGATCATCAGCGGCTTGTAGTCCTTGTAGTCGACCAGGCGCCAGCGCTCGTACTCGTCGAGGGGCTCGTGCACCTCGATGAACTCGCCGCCGGGCAGTTTGACGATGCGACCGGACTCGAAGCCGTGCAGCACGATCTCGCGGTCCTTCTTCTGCAGCGCGATGCAGATGCGCTTCGTGATGAAGTACGCAACGATCGGGCCGAGGATCAGCATCGCCTGGAGGGCGTGGATCACGCCTTCCATCGTCAGCTTGAAGTGCGTCGCGATGAGGTCGGAGCTGGCTGCTGCCCACATTGCCGCGTAGAACGTGACACCGGCTGCACCGATGGCGGTGCGGGTCGGGGCGTTGCGCGGGCGGTCGAGCACGTGGTGCTCGCGCTTGTCTCCGGTGATCCAGGCCTCGATGAACGGGTAGATCAGGACCAGCACGATGAAGACACCGATGATGATCAGCGGGGCGAGGATGTTGAACGACCAGGTGCGGTCGAACAGCACGAACTCCCAGCCCGGCGGAACGAGGCGCAGGGCCCCATCGGCAAATCCGATGTACCAGTCGGGCTGCGTACCGGCCGACACCGGGGAGGGGTCGTACGGGCCGTAGTTCCAGACCGGGTTGATCGTGAACAGCGAGGCGATCAGCGCGATGATGCCGAAGACGATGAAGAAGAATCCACCGGCCTTCGCGGCGTAGACCGGCATGACCGGGTAGCCGACGACGGTCTGCTCGTTCTTGCCCGCACCGGGGTACTGCGTGTGCTTGTGCACGACGACGAACACCAGGTGCAGCGCGATGAAGAGGACGACGATCGCGGGCAGCAACAGGATGTGCAGGGTGTAGAGGCGGCCGACGATCTGGTCGCCGGGGAACTCTCCACCGAACAGCAGGAACGAGATCCAGGTTCCGACGAGCGGGATGCCCTTGATGATTCCGTCGATGATGCGGAGGCCGTTGCCCGAGAGCAGGTCATCCGGAAGCGAGTAGCCGGTGAAGCCCTCTGCCATGGCCAGGATGAACAGCACGAAGCCGATGACCCAGTTGAGCTCGCGCGGCTTGCGGAACGCACCCGTGAAGAAGATGCGCAGCATGTGCAGCCCGATGGCTGCCACGAACAGCAGCGCAGCCCAGTGGTGGATCTGACGCATCAGGAGGCCACCGCGGATGTCGAAGGAGATGTCCAGCGTCGAGGACATCGCCACGGACATCGGGACACCCTTGAGCGGCACGTAGGAGCCGTCGTAGTGCACCTCGACCATGGAGGCCTGGAAGAAGAACGTCAGGAACGATCCGGAGAGCAGGATGACGACGAACGCGAAGAGCGCGACCTCACCGAGCAGGAACGACCAGTGGTCGGGGAAGATCTTGCGACCGAACTCCTTGACGGCACCGGAGACGCTGGTGCGCTCGTCAATGTAGTTGGCTGCGGCGGCCGTGAAACCACCGGGCTTCTTCGCCGCCGACTCCGTGGAGTTCGGGGCGCTCGTGGTAGTTGCGGTGCTCAATGACGCTCCCAGAAGCTCGGGCCGACGGGTTCAGTGAAGTCGCTCTGCGCGATGAGGTAGCCCTCGTCGTCCACAGCAATCGGCAGCTGCGGCAGCGCGCGTGCGGCCGGTCCGAAGATGACCTCACAGTGGTTGGCTACGTCGAACTGCGACTGGTGGCAGGGGCAGAGCAGGTGGTGCGTCTGCTGCTCGTACAGTGCGACGGGGCAGCCGACGTGGGTACAAATCTTGGAGTAGGCGACGATTCCGTCGTACGACCAGTCCTTGCGCTCCGGCAGCTCGTGCAGGTCTTCCGGCTTGAGGCGCATCAGCAGGACGACGGCCTTGGCCTTCTCCTCCAGGTAGCCATCGCCGTGGCCGAGGTCCGTGAGGCCCTCGGGGATGACGTGGAAGGCACTTCCGAGGGTGACGTCGGATGCCTTGATCGGGGCGCCGCTCGGGTCCAGAGCCAGGCGAGTTCCCTTGGCCCACATGGTGTGCGAAAGCAGCTCGACCGGGTTCTGGTCCTGCGGTGCGAGACCGCGGAACAGCACGACGGCGGGGAGCGGGAAGGCGACGAGGGCGCCGATCAGCGTGTTGCGGATCAGGGTGCGCCGGCCGAAGCCGGACTCCTCGTTGGCCTCCTGGAAGATCTCGACGGCGCGAGCCCGAGTCTCCTCGGTTCCCCGGGTGGGGTGGCGCACGTCAATGCCCTCGTGGGCGTACATGAGGGCCTTGCCCCAGTGCACGGCACCGATGCCGAGCGCCAGGAGCCCGAGGGTGATGCCGAGTCCGATGAACATGTTGTTCAGTCGAACGTCTCCGACGTTGTGCGACTCCATCGGGAACAGCATGTAGGCGGCGACCGCCCAGATGCTGCCGACGATCGACAAGTAGAAGAGGGTGTAGACGGTGCGCTCTGCGCGCTTCTCTGCCTTCGGATCGATGTCCGTGACGCGCTCGTGGTGCGGCGGCAGTCCCGGGTCGGTCAGGGCGTCGCGCGCGATAACGGCGAGGCCTGCGGATTCCTCCGCATGGGCGAGGCCCGACGAATCGGCAGCGGTGATGTCCTTACCGCCGTTATCGTCCTGTGCCATGGTTCTCCTTTTCACGCTGTTTCATTGCTGTGCGTAGATCAGTTGGACTTTGCCGTGATCCACACGGTCAGGGCGACAATCGTGCCGAGACCAAAGATCCAGATAAACAAACCCTCTGCGACGGGGCCGAGCGAACCGAGTTCGAAACCACCGGGCGAGCGGTTGTCCTGCATGTACTTGAGGTACGTGATGATGTCGCGCTTGTCTTCAGGGCTGATGTTCATGTCGTTGAAGACGGGCATGTTCTGCGGGCCGGTAACCATGGCCTCGTAGATGTGCGTTCCGCTCACTCCGGAGAGGGCCGGGGCGTACTTGCCCTCGGTGAGCGCTCCACCGGCGCCGGCCACGTTGTGGCACATGGCGCAGTTGATGCGGAACAGCTCGGCACCGTTGGCCGCGTTGCCGCCGCCGTCGACGAGCTCGGGGGAGGGGATCGAGGGCCCGGGGGCCAGCGAAGCGACGTAGCCTGCGAGGGCCTTGATCTGCTCGTCGGTGAACTGAACCGGCTTGACCTCGGCCTGCGGGCCGTGCATCTGCATCGGCATGCGTCCGGTGCCGACCTGGAAGTCGACAGCGGCGGCGCCGACGCCGATCAGGCTGGGGCCGTCACCGGTGCCCTGGGCCTCAAGCCCGTGGCAGGTGGCGCAGTTCGCGGTGAAGAGCTTCTTGCCCTCATCGATGGTCTGCTGCGAGGTGATGTCGGTGTCAGCCGACGCGGTGCTCGCGCTGAAGGCGGTGTAGGCACCGCCGGTGAATACCAAGCCGATCGCCAGCAGCGCGACGGTGGCCAGCGGGTGCCGGCGCCCCGTCTTGCGCGCTGCGCGAACCTTGGGCTTTGTGCTCTCGGTCATGAGAAGTAATCCGCTCCTGTATTCCTATTTGAGAACGTAGATGACCAGGAAGAGCCCGATCCAGACGACGTCAACGAAGTGCCAGTAGTAAGAGACCACGATGGCGCTGGTGGCCTCGCGGTGACCGAAATTGCGTTTCTGAACCGAGAAGATGCGGCCGATCACAAACAGGAAGGCGAACAGGCCGGCGGTCACGTGGATGCCGTGGAAGCCCGTTGTCAGGTAGAAGGCAGATCCGTACGCGTTGGAGGAGAGCGAGATGCCCTCGGAGACCAACGTCGCGTACTCGAAGATCTGGCCCGCGACGAAGATCGCGCCCATCGCGTAGGTGAGGAAGAACCACTCGGCGGCGCCCCACTGCGTGGGCTTCCATCCTGTGGATCTCGCTTGCATCCGCTCTGCTGCGAACACGCCGAACTGGCACGTGAAGGAAGACGCGACCAGGATCAGCGTGTTCCCCAGTGCGAATGGGAAGTTCAGACGGTTAGTCTCGAACTCCCACAGCTCAGGGCTCGTAGAGCGCAAGGTGAAGTAAATGGCAAAGAGGCCGGCGAAGAACATGACTTCGCTGCCCAGCCAGACGATGGTACCCACCGCCACGGTATTGGGCCGGTTAATGGCAGGGGCGCTTGCCGGCTGAGTAATTGAAGTGCTCGTCACTCCTCCATTATGGCCGAAATACTCGCAGGGTTTTCCCATTCAACGCGGTCTGTCACCTATTTCTTTGGTTAGGGCAGCCTTAGTTTCAACCCCAGAACGCTGAGAATACGCGGTGAGTAGCCGTGTATTCGCAGTGAATCATTGTGCTCTTAGGATTGGCACATGCTTGAGATTCAGTCGTGGCCATCCGTCCTCACGTCATTGTTGAACGGCGAAGACCTGAGTATTGCCGACGCGGCGTGGTGCATGGACCAGGTCATGACGGGCGAGTCGACCCCGGCCCAGCTCGCCGCGTTCCTGGTCGCGCTCCGCGCGAAGGGCGAGACCGTCAACGAGATCGTGGGCTTCCGCGATGCGATCCTCGACCACGCGGTGCCGCTCGCGGTCGACTCCATGGCGCTCGACATCGTCGGGACGGGCGGCGATCGCTTCGGCACGGTGAACGTGTCGACGATGTCGGCGATCGTCTGCGCGGCCAGCGGTGTGCCCGTGATCAAGCACGGCAACCGCGCCGCGAGCTCGGCATCCGGCTCCTCTGACGTGCTCGCAGCCCTCGGCATCGACCTGACGCTCTCCGCCGATCGGGTCGCGGACATCCTGCTCGAGGCCGGCATCACCTTCGCCTATGCGGCGGCGTTCCACCCTGGGTTCCGGCACGCCGGCGCCGTGCGCGCCGAACTCGGCATCCCGACGGTCTTCAACTACCTGGGCCCGCTCTGCAACCCGGCCAGGCCGGAGGCCTCCGCCGTCGGCGTTGCGCAGTTGGACAGGGTGCCGCTGTTCGTCGGCGTGTTCCAGACCCGGGGGGCCACGGCGCTCGTCTTCCGCGGGGACGACGGTCTTGACGAGCTGACCACGACGGGCCACAGCCACGTCTGGGAGGTCTCGCGCGGCCTGGTCACCGAGCACGACATCGACCCGCGTGACCTCGGCATCAAGCGCGCCAAGATGAGCGACCTCCTCGGCGGTGACGCGGAGCACAATGCGGCGGTCGTGCACCGCGTCCTGCAGGGGGAGCGCGGCCCGGTGCGAGACATCGTGCTGCTGAATGCGGCGGCCGGCCTCGTCTCCTTCGACCTGGCGAACGACCCGGCACAGAGCCAGGTGAACATCCTCGAGCGGTTCAGCTCGAAGATGGCCCTCGCGGCCGAGGTCATCGACTCGGGTGCGGGTGCCGCCAAGCTCACGCAGTGGGTCGAGGCGTCCAAGGAGTAGACGCCCCGACCCGGGTGGGAGGTGCTGCGCGCTAGATCACGTCGTCGTCGACCCAGTCCAGGGTCTTCGTGACGGCCTTCTTCCAGTTGCGCAGCAGTCTGTCCGACTCCGCCTTGTCCATCTGCGGCGTCCAGCGGCTGTCCTCCTGCCAGTTGGCCCGCAGCTCGTCCAGGCCGCTCCAGAAGCCGACCGCGAGACCGGCGGCGTACGCGGCGCCGAGCGCCGTCGTCTCGGCGACGACGGGGCGCACCACCGGCACGCCGAGGATGTCGGCCTGGAACTGCATCAGCGTGTTGTTGGCGATCATGCCGCCGTCCACCTTCAGCTCGGTCAGGTCGACGCCGGAGTCGGCGTTGACCGCGTCCAGCACCTCGCGGGTCTGGAAGGCGGTGGCCTCCAGTGCGGCACGCGCGATGTGGCCCTTGTTCACGTAGCGCGTCAGGCCGACGAGGGCGCCACGGGCGTCCGCCCGCCAGTACGGGGCGAACAGGCCGGAGAACGCGGGCACGAAGTAGGCCCCGCCGTTGTCCTCGACCGTGTTCGCCAACGCCTCGACCTCGGCCGCCGAACTGAACAGGCCCAGGTTGTCGCGCAGCCACTGGATCAGCGAGCCGGTGACGGCGATGGAGCCCTCCAGTGCGTAGTGCGGCTTGGCGTCGCCGAGCTTGTAGCCGAGCGTCGTGAGCAGCCCGTTCTTGGAGTGCACGATCTCCTCGCCCGTGTTGAAGATGAGGAAGTTGCCGGTGCCGTACGTGTTCTTGGACTCGCCGGTGTCGAAGGCGGCCTGGCCGAACGTCGCCGCCTGCTGGTCGCCGAGGATGCCGGCGATCGGCGTCTCACGCAGCAGCGAGTTGTCGCTGGCGACGCCGTACACCTCGGACGAGGAGCGGATCTCGGGCAGCATCGAGCGGGGGACGTCGAAGGCGGCGAGGATGCCGTCGTCCCACTGCAGCGTCTCCAGGTCCATGAAGAGGGTGCGGCTGGCGTTGGTGACGTCGGTGGCGTGCACGCCGCCGTCGACCCCTCCGGTCAGGTTCCACAGCACCCAGCAGTCGGTGGTGCCGAACATGAGCTCGCCGGCATCCGCCGCCTCGCGGGCCCCGGGCACGTTCTCCAGGATCCAGACGATCTTGGTGCCGGAGAAGTACGTGGCCAGCGGCAGGCCGACCTGCTGCTTGAAGCGCTCGACCCCGCCGTCGGCGGCGAGCCGGTCGACGATGGGCTGCGTGCGGGTGTCCTGCCAGACAATGGCGTTGTAGACGGGGCGGCCGGTGTTCTTGTTCCACACCACAGCCGTCTCGCGCTGGTTGGTGATGCCGATCGCGGCGATGTCGTGCCGGGTGAGGTTCGCCTTGGCGAGGGCCTGGCCGATCACCTCGCGAACGTTGTCCCAGATCTGGGTGGCGTTGTGCTCCACCCAGCCGGCCTGCGGGAAGATCTGCTCGTGCTCGAGCTGCCCGGTCGAGACGATCGAGCCGGCCTTGTCGAAGATGATGGCACGCGAGCTGGTGGTGCCTTGGTCGATGGCGAGAACGTAGTCGGCCATGGGGTTGCTCCTTCGGGAGAGGGGTGTGACGGATGACGAGAAAAAGAGAGGGCCGACTCGGCGATGCCGAGTCGGCCCTGGTGGTTAGGTGAGAACCGGCAGGAGGACCAGCGCGGCCCAGCCGGCGAGCATGCCGCCGATGATCGGGCCGACGATTGGCACCCAGGAGTAGCTCCAGTCGGAGCTGCCCTTTCCCTTGATCGGCAGGAGGAAGTGCGCGATGCGCGGTCCGAGGTCACGGGCCGGGTTGATGGCGTAACCGGTCGGGCCACCGAGGGAGGCACCGATACCGATAACCAGCAGGGCAACGGGCAGGGCACCGAGGGCGGCCAGGCCGCCGCCGTCGCCGTTGCGGCCGAAGCCGATCACGACGAACACCAGCACGAAGGTGCCGATGATCTCGGTGACGAGGTTCCAGCCGTAGGAGCGGATCGCCGGGCCGGTGGAGAAGACGCCGAGCTTGTTGGCCGGCTCCGGCTCCTCGTCGAAGTGCTGCTTGTACGCCAGCCAGACGATGGCGGCGCCGAGGATGGCGCCGATCAGCTGGGCTCCGATATAGGCCAGCACCGAGACCGCGGAGACCGCGACGGTGGTGCCGAGCGCGGCGTTGCCGAACTCTGTGGCGCCGTTGGCGACGAGGCCGAGGGTGACGGCCGGGTTGATGTGTGCGCCAGAGGCGTAGGAGACGATGACACCGGCGAAGACCGCGAGGCCCCAGCCGATGTTCACCATCAGGAAGCCGCCGCCGAGACCCTTGTTCTTGGCCAGTGCGACGTTAGCCACGACGCCACAGCCGAGCAGTACAAGCATGGCTGTGCCGACGAGCTCCGACAGGAAGAGAACTCCGAGATTGTCCACGTTGACCTTTCTTGTTCGTCGCTGCGCGGCCAAGTAAGGGCGTTGCAACGCTCCAGTGCCTACAACATAGCGGCGCGCGGCCCCGTTGGGAATGACCAGTCTGAAACGCCGGTCTGGGCTACCGCACAACGGGATTTGCCCGTAGTTTGGGCAGAGTAGCCGAGTGATTCGTCTTCGCCACGTCGATGTGCGGAGGCCTCCGACGGAAGGAAAGCTTGTGAAGAAGCTCATCAACGATCCGAAGAACGTCGTCGTCGAGGCGGTGAGCGGCTTCGCGCAGGCGCACAGCGACATCGTGCGCGCCGAGCTCGACCCCGTGTTCGTCGCGCGCGCAGACGCCCCGCGGTCAGGGAAGGTCGGCATCGTCAGCGGCGGTGGCAGCGGCCACGAGCCCCTGCACGCGGGCTTTGTCGGCTTCGGCATGCTGGATGCCGCCGTGCCCGGCCCCGTCTTCACCTCGCCAACGCCCGATCCGATCGTCGCCGCGACCAAGGCCGTCGACGGGGGAGCAGGGGTGCTGCACATCGTGAAGAACTACACCGGCGACGTGCTCAACTTCGAGACGGCCGCCGACCTGGCCGGCGCGGAGGGGATCGAGGTCGTCTCTGTCATCGTCGACGACGACGTCGCCGTCAAGGACTCGCTCTACACCGCCGGCCGGCGCGGCGTCGCCGGCACCGTCTTGGTCGAGAAGATCGCGGGAGCCGCAGCCGAGCGCGGCGACAACCTGGCCGCCGTCGCGGCGGTCGCCGCCACGGTCAACTCGCGGGTGCGCACGATGGGGGTCGCGCTGACCCCGTGCGTCGTCCCGCACGCGGGGGAGCCGAGCTTCACCCTCGCCGACGACGAGATCGAGATCGGCATCGGCATCCACGGCGAGCCTGGCCGCGAACGGATCAAGCTGGAGCCGGCCGACGCCATCGTCGACCGCCTGCTCGGGGCAATCCTGGAGGACATGCCATTCGCCGCAGGCGAGGAGGCGCTCCTGCTCGTCAACGGCATGGGCGGCACGCCGCAGGTCGAGCTCTACATCGTCTACCGCCGCGCGGCCGAGCTGCTCGCGGAGCGCGGCGTGCGCGTGACCCGTTCGCTGGTCGGCAACTTCACGACCTCGCTCGAGATGCAGGGCGCGTCGATCTCCGTGCTGAAGCTCGACGCCGAGCTGACCACGCTCTGGGACGCACCCGTGCAGACCGCGGCGCTGCGCTGGGGGCGTTGATGAGCGGCACCGTCGACGCTGCGTGGGCCAGGAACTGGATCACGACGGCCGCAGAGGTTCTCGCCGAGCACCGCGTCGAGCTGATCAACCTGGACAGGGAGATCGGCGACGGCGACCACGGCGAGAACATGGACAGGGGCTTCCAAGCCGTGCTGGAGCGGATGGGCGAGCTGCCGGCTGACGCCACCCCCGGCGACGTGATGAAGATCGTCGCCACGACGCTGATCTCCACGGTCGGCGGTGCGGCGGGCCCGCTGTACGGAACCGCGTTCCTCAAGGCCGCCCTGTCCGCCGGCGCGGCACCCGAGCTCGACTCGTCGGCGCTGTTGGCCGCGCTGACGGCCGCCAGGGACGGGATCGTGTTGCGCGGCAAGGCGGAGCTCGGCGACAAGACCATGATCGACGCGTGGACCCCCGCCGTCGACGCCGCGGCGGCGGCCGTCGCGGCCGGTTCTGACGCGAGCGAGCTGCTGGCCGCCGCTGCGGGTGCAGCGGAGGCTGGCGCCGTCGCCACCGAGCCGCTCGTGGCCCGCAAGGGGCGAGCCAGCTACCTGGGCGAGCGCGCCGTCGGGCACCGTGACCCGGGGGCCCAGTCCAGCGCGCTGCTGCTGCGCGCGGCCGCCACCGCGGCCGGAGCATCCTCGTGAGCGAGCAGTCCGCTGCCCGCGTCGGAATCGTCTACGTGTCGCACAGCGAGAAGATCGCGGACGGCCTGCTCGAGTTGGCCAGGCAGATGGCGCAGAACGCCCCGCTGGCCGGCGCGGGGGGCACGGACGACGGGCGCATCGGAACCAGTTTTGAGAAGGTCTCTGCCGGCATCGCCACGGTGAACCAGGGCGTCGGCGTCGTCGTGCTCTGCGACCTCGGATCGGCGATCCTCACCGCCGAGACCGCGCTGGACTTCCTCGACGACGACGTGCGCGAGAAAGTGCGGATCGTGGATGCGCCGCTGGTCGAGGGCGGCGTCGCCGCGGCGGTCGCCAGCGAGGTCGGCGGGTCGCTGCTCTCCGTCGTCGAGGCGGCGGAGTCCGCGGGCGGCTCCAGCCCCGTGGCCGCCGCGGCGCCGGTGGAGGAGCCCGGCGGCTACAGCCGCACGGTCACGCTGATCAACAAGGACGGCCTGCACGCGCGGCCCGCCGCGGACTTCGTCAAGCTGGCGAACACGTTCCCCACCAAGGTCACGGTGAACGGCACCGATGCGCGCAGCCTCCTCGGCATCATGGCCATGGGCCTGGTCAAGGGCGCCACCGTCGTGCTGGCCAGCGATGACCCGGCCGGCACCGAGGCCGTCGACGCCCTCGCGGGGCTGATCGAGACCGGTTTCGGGGAGGCATAGCGGGGCTGTTGCCCCGCGCCGTGCCGGGCGTAGTATATCGCCATGAGCCGGGACAACGTCACGCAGTCAGAAGAGAACGCCTTCGTGCGCTTCTTTGAGAAAGTGAACAGGCAAGTCGAGAAAGCCATCGGCTCGCCGCCGATCTCGGAGTCCGGGGGCGAGGAAGAAGTGCCGGTCGCCCTGCGCACGTGTCCGCTCTGCGGGCATCAGATGCGTGAGCACGTCATCGACGAGTCCACCTCGAACGTGCTCGTGCGCTGCCCGATCCCGGAGGAGGAGCGGCGGCCGAGCCCGGCCCGCCACGACCCGCTGGGGGAGCTGGGTATGCCGGCATCCGCCGAACGGCTGGAGAAACTGGCCAAACGGGACTGAGCGCCGCACGCTCCTGCGGTTAGACTCAGGGGCATGAAGGCGCTGCAGGAACGACTGGCGGTCACACTGACCGTTGCCTTCGTCGCGTACGCGCTGATCCTGCAGACGCCGCCGGATGCCGCCCTGCTGACGAGCGCCGTGATGCTGGCCGCAGCCATCGCGCTCGGGGCCCGTTATCTCGCGGTCGCCATCACGGCGGGGGAGCTGCACGTCGGAGCACGCTCGCGCGCGCACCGCGAGGTGCTCTCCACCCTCATCGAGCCGCAACACCCCAACACGGCGGGTAGGCCCCGCACCCGGGCCCCGTCCCGGGCAGAGGCGACCGCATAACCAAAACCCCCGATTCGTGAGAGTCGCGGGCAGCGGGCGTGGTCGCACATGTGACCGCACATCCCTCTGCCTGATTGGACCTCCTCGTGGACCTCTATGCCTTCGCGCCCATCGCGGCGCTGCTCGAACTCGCCTCAACCGCCGTCAACGGCCTCGCCGCTCTCTTCGCCCCGATCCCCGGGGCTCCGGCCATGGCACTCGCCGTCGTCGCCCTGACCATCCTCGTGCGCGTCGCACTGATCCCCGTTGGCATGGCGCAGGCCCGCGCGGAGCTCACGAGACGCCGTCTCGCCCCCAAGCTCCAGGCATTGCAGCGTCGGCACACGGGCAGCCCGGAGAAGCTGCAGCGGGCCACCATGGAGCTGTACGCCGAGGAGAAGACCTCCCCGTTCGCCGGCATGCTGCCCGCGCTCGCGCAGGCGCCGGTGCTCTCCCTCGTCTACGGCCTGTTCATCCTGCCGACGATCAACGGCCACCCCAACGCCCTGCTCAGCGAGACGCTGTTCGGCGTGCCGCTCGGCACCTCCTTCCTCTCCCTGCTGAACAGCGGCTCGTTCTGGCCGGGCGCGGCCGTGTTCCTCGGGCTGCTCGCCGTGATCGCCGCGGTCGCCCTCACCTCTCGGCGCGTGATGCTGGCTCAGCAGGCGCAGTCGGGCGCGGAGATGCCGGCGGCCATGGCCAGGGTCAGCGGAGTGCTGAGCTGGATGCCGCTGATCACCGTCGTCTTCGCCGCGATCGTGCCGCTGGCCGCCGCGATCTACCTCACGGTCACGACGACGTGGACGCTCGGCGAACGGGCGGTCCTGCGCCGGCGGGCGGAGGCCAGGGAACAGCGCTCGTGATGATGCTCGCACATAGTGATGTAACATCACAATATGACTGATGCGGCTTCCTCCGGTGCACTCGATCGATTGCGACAGCTCACCGTGCTGCTCGGCCGCGACAACGACGAGAGCCTGGCCCGCCACGGCCTCTCCAGCTCGCGAGCGCCCGTGCTCTGGGTGATCTCCGCTGCGGGCCCGCGCACGCAGCGTGAGCTCGCGGAATCCCTGCGGGTGAGCGCGCGCAACGTCACCGGCCTGGTGGATGCGCTCGTGGCCGACGGCTTCGTCAGCCGCGAGCCGCATCCGCACGACCGGCGCGCCACCCTGGTCACGCTGACCCACACCGGCAAGGCCGTGGTCGCGGCGATCGCGCGGGAGCAGGAGCAGTTCACCGAGCGGCTCTTCGCGGGCTGGGCCCGTGACGAGCTCGAGACGTTCTCCGCCGGTCTCGACCGCGTGGTGCAGAGCCTGCGGGGCTAGCCGACGTAGCGCGCCAGGTGCTGCCCGGTCAGGGTCGACTGCGCGCCGACGAGGTCTTTCGGCGTGCCCTCGAACACGATGCGGCCGCCGTCGTGACCGGCTCCCGGCCCCAGGTCGATGATCCAGTCGGCGTGCGCCATGACGGCCTGGTGGTGTTCGACCACGATGACCGCCTTGCCGGAGTCCACGAGCCTGTCCAGCAGGCCGAGCAGCTGTTCGACGTCGGCGAGGTGCAGCCCGGCCGTCGGCTCGTCCAGCACGTAGACGCCGCCCTTCTCGGCCATCTGGGTGGCGAGCTTCAGCCGCTGGCGCTCCCCGCCGGAGAGCGTCGTGAGCGGCTGGCCCAGCGACAGGTAGCCGAGGCCGACATCCGCGAGCCGGGCCAGGATGGCGTGGGCGGCGGGGATGCGGGCCTCGCCGGCGCGGAAGAACTCCTCCGCCTCGGCCACCGACATCCCGAGCACCTCGCTGATGTCGCGCCCGCCGAGGGTGTACTCGAGCACGGACGCCTGGAACCGCTTGCCCTCGCACACCTCGCAGGTGGTGGCGACCCCGGCCATCATGCCGAGGTCGGTGTAGATGACGCCTGCGCCGTTGCAGTTCGGGCAGGCGCCCTCGGAGTTGGCGCTGAACAGCGCCGGCTTCACTCCGTTCGCCTTCGCGAATGCCTTCCGGATCGGCTCCAGCAGCCCGGTGTAGGTGGCCGGGTTGCTGCGCCGGGAGCCGCGGATGGCGCCCTGGTCGATGGAGACGACGTCCTGGCCGGCGCCGGCCTGCGCGCGCAGCGAGCCGTGCACGAGCGAGCTCTTGCCGGATCCCGCGACGCCGGTGACGACGACGAGCACGCCGAGCGGCACGTCGACGTCGACGTCCTGCAGGTTGTGCGCGGTGGCCCCGCGCACCTCGAGGGTGCCGGTGCGGGTGCGCACGGCATCCTTCAGCGATGCCCGGTCGCCGAGGTGCCGGCCGGTCAGGGTGCCGCTGGCCTGGAGCGCGTCCAGGCTGCCCTCGAAGCAGACCGTGCCGCCGGCGCTGCCCGCGCCGGGGCCGAGGTCGACGATGTGGTCGGCGATGGCGATCATCTCGGGCTTGTGCTCGACGACGAGCACCGTGTTGCCCTTGTCGCGCAGCCGCAGCAGCAGCTCGTTCATCCGCTGGATGTCGTGCGGGTGCAGGCCGATGGTCGGCTCATCGAACACGTAGGTGACGTCGGTGAGGGAGGACCCGAGGTGGCGGATCATCTTGGTGCGCTGCGCCTCACCGCCGGAGAGCGTTCCCGCGGGGCGGTCGAGGGAGAGGTAGCCGAGGCCGATGGTGACGAAGGAGTCCAGCGTCTCCTGCAGGGCGTCGAGCAGGGGCGCGACGGAGGGCTCGTCGAGGGTGCGGACCCAGTCGGCCAGGTCGCTGATCTGCATGGCGCACAACTCGGCGATGTTGCGCCCGGCGATGCGGGAGGAGCGCGCCCCCTCGTTGAGCCGGGTGCCGCCGCAGTCCGGGCAGGCGGTGAAGGTCACGGCCCGGTCGACGAAGGCGCGGATGTGCGGCTGCATGGCCTCGCGGTCCTTGCTGAGCAGGGACTTCTGCAGCTTGAGAACGAGCCCCTCATACGTGATGTTGATGCCGTTGATCTTCACCTTCACCGGCTCGCGGTAGAGGAAGTCGTGCCGTTCCGTCTCGCTGAAGTCGCGGATCGGCTTCTCCGGGTCGAGGAAGCCGGACTCCGTGAACATCCGCACCGACCATCCGTCGGCCGTGTAGCCGGGGACGGTGATCGCGCCGCCCGCGAGGGACTTGCCCTCGTCGAAGAGCTGGGTGAGGTCGATGTCGGTGACGCTGCCCATGCCCTCACAGCGCGGGCACATGCCGCCGGTGATGGTGAAGTCGCGGCGCTCCTTCGTCGCGGCGGTGCCGCGGTCGACGGTGATGGCGCCGGCGCCGGTGGCGGAGGCGACGTTGAAGGAGAAGGCCTGCGGCGAGCCGATGTGCGGCTGTCCGAGCCGGCTGAACAGGATCCGCAGCATGGCGTTGACGTCGGTGGCGGTGCCAACGGTGGAGCGCGAGTTGGCGCCCATCCGCTCCTGGTCGACGAGGATCGCGGTGGTCAGCCCCTCCAGCACGTCGACGTCGGGGCGGGCCAGCGCCGGCATGAAGCCCTGCACGAAGGCGCTGTACGTCTCGTTGATCATCCGCTGCGACTCGGCGGCGATGGTGCCGAACACGAGGGAACTCTTGCCCGAGCCGGAGACACCGGTGAACACGCTCAACCGGCGCTTCGGAATGTCGATGCTGACGTCTCTCAGGTTGTTCACGCGTGCACCCCGCACCCGGATCAGGTCGTGGCTGTCTGCCGGGTGGGCCGCGGATTCCGTGCTCATGCTGTCTCCCTCGTGGTGCGCTCAGTCGATTTAAGCAGTATTCGGGGCTCGACGGCAGCGCTGGCGTTCGCGCCACGCGGGTGGAATCATGGCCGCCATGGAGATCACTCGAGTGCAACCGGCCGGTCTCGTGATGAGCCCGGCATTCAGCCATGTCGCCATCGTGCCACCCGGCGCGACCACGATCTACGTCGGCGGCCAGAACGGCATCGACGCCAGCGGGGCGATCGTGTCGGCGGATGTCGCCGAACAGTCGATCCGGGCCGTCGACAACGCGGGCATCGCCCTCGAGGCGGCCGGGGCGACGCTCGCCGACGTCGTGCAGTGGACCGTCCTCATCGCCTCGGATGCCGATCTCGGCGCGGCCTACGGGGCCATCGCGCCCAAGCTGGCCACAGCGGGGGCGCCGCCCCTCGTCACGGCGGCGCGGGTGGCCGGGCTCGGCGTGCCCGGGGCGCTCATCGAGGTCAGCGCCATCGCCGCGGTGATCGTCACGGAGGGGGAACACTCATGAGTGAGATCGTCGTGCAGGCTTTCGTCACCCTCGATGGCGTTGTCCAGGCGCCCGGCGGCCGGGACGAGGACGCCGAGTCCGGCTTCGAGCACGGCGGCTGGCAGGACCGCTACCACCCGGATGAGGACAACGAGTTCGTGGGGGAGTGGGAGAGCAAGACAGAGGCGCTGCTGCTCGGCCGGAAGACCTACGAGATCTTCGCCGGCGCCTGGGGCGTGTGGGACGAGAACGCCGACGGGCTGACGGGGGAGCTGACCAGGCGGTACAACCGTGTCCCGAAATATGTGGCGTCGAACACGCTCACCACGCTCGACTGGAAGAACTCGCACCTGCTCGGCCCCGACGTGCCGGCCGCGGTGGCGGCCCTGCGGGCGCAGCCGGGCGGCGAAATCCGCGTCTGGGGCAGCGGCGACCTGATCAAGACGCTGGCGGCCCACGACCTCATCGACGAGTACCGGCTGGTCGTCTACCCGCTCGTGCTGGGCACCGGGAAACGGCTGTTCTCCGAGGGCTTCCCGCTCACCCAACTCACCCTCACGGAGTCGCGGGCGCTGCCCACCGGCATACTGGTCAACACGTACCGGCGCCGCGCGGCGGCCGAGAAGGGCGGGGGATAGGCATGGGCGTCACGGGCATCGGCGGACTCTTCTTCCGCAGCCGCGACCCGGAGGCCCGTGCGGCCTGGTATCGCGAGCACCTCGGGATCGAGGCCGGCGGCGACGGCCTCTGGCAGCAGCAGGCCGGCATGACCGTCTTCGCGCCCTTCCCCGCAGACAGCGACTACTTCGCGGCGGATCAGGCATTCATGCTGAACCTGCGCGTCACAGAGTTGGACGCGCTGCTCGCCGCGCTCGAGGCGGCCGGCATCCCGATCGAGCGTCGGCCGGACTGGGAAGCGTCCGAATACGGCCGCTTCGCCCGCATCCACGACCCCGAAGGGCTCGCGATCGAGCTGTGGGAGCCGCCCGCGCTCAGCTGATGCTGGCGCCGATGGCACCGGCGAAGTAGGGAATCAGCCAGATTGCCCAGACGATCAGCGAGAACTTGTGGAACTGCGTGCGCTCGGACTCGCGGTTGCGCGCCAGCACGATGATCGCCCAGACCAGGTGGATGGCCATCAGGGCGATGGCGATGGCGCCGGTGACGATCATCACCGTGTTCAGCCCGCCGGCGAGGCCGGTCGCCGAGGTGCCGGAATCGGCCAGCCGGCTCATCGCGAACGTCCCGCTGGCGTCGAAGAACAGGCCGATGCCGAAGAAGACGGCGTGCCAGGGCTTCAGTACGCGCTGGCGGTGCTCGGCCCAGACCCCGATCGTGTAGAACACCAGGGCGGCGGTGATGAGGACGATGGCGAAGACGAGCATGCCCCCATTCTGACCCTCCCCGGAGCTTCGAGCCAGCGCTCGAGTCGCTACCATCGGGCCATGGACACGGTGATCACGGTCAGGCCGGCGCACGAGCGCGACATCGCGCAGATCGCACGCCTGCACGTGGAGTCGTGGCGCGAGACCTACCGCGGGCTGATGGACGATTCCGTGCTGGATGATCCGGGCGCCGTCGCACGCCGCGAGCTGTTCTGGCGCGCCGCGCTCACCGACCCGGCCCACGCGGGCAACCGGGCGGCCGTCGCGGAACGCGGCGGGGAGGTCATCGGCGTCGCGATGGCGGGGCCGCCTCGCGACGCGGACGCGGACTGGTCCGCGGACCTCTACGTCCTCTATACCTGCGCAGCCGTGCACGGCGCGGGCGCCGGACCGGCGCTCCTCGAGGCGGTCCTGACACCGGGCACCAGCGCGGGCCTGTGGGTCGCCGACCCCAATGCGCGCGCCCAGGCGTTCTATCTGAGGCATGGCTTCGTTCCGGACGGTGCCTCCAAGCTCGGGCACGGTGTGCGGGAGCTGCGCATGATCCGTCGCTGACCGCATCCGACCGGTAGTGGTCGCCGGGCCCGCGAACTACAGTGGCGCCATGCGAAAACTCATCGTTCAACAGTGGGTGACCGTCGACAACATCGCAGCGGAGGAGGACGGCGGGCTCAGCTTCGTCGCCGGCGAGCCCTTCTCCGACACCGACACCAGCCCGTTCCAGGCGAACCTGATGGGCTTCATCGACTCGGTCGACACCATGATTCTCGGCGCGAACACCTACGCGCAGTCGGTCGGGTACTGGCCGCACGCCGCCGAACAGGGCGAGTACGGGGAGAAGCTCAACTCCCTGGCCAAGGTGGTCGCCTCCTCCCGCCTGTCGGAAGCGCCGTGGGGCGCCTTTCCCGCCGCGACGGTGGCACCCGATGCCGCCGCCACGGTCCGGGAGCTCAAGGCGCAGCCCGGCCGCGACCTCTGGCTGTGGGGGAGTCTCACCCTCATGCGATCACTGATGGATGCCGGCCTCGTCGATGAGGTCCGGATGCTCGTGTGTCCCACCTCGCGCGGCGCGGGGCGGCGCGTCTTCGATGACCGCCACGATCTGACGCTACTCGAGGCCACCCCGTTCGAGAACGGTGTCGTGCTGCTCCGGTACGAGATCGCGCAGTGAGCCGCCCGGCATCCAACCCATCGACAGAAAGGGAAGAACCATGAGCTTGCGAGGATTCAGCACCATCAACTTCTGGGCAGACGATGTTCAGGCGGCCGCCGACTGGTACACCCAGTTCCTGGGCATCGAGCCCTACTTCACCCGATCCGGGCCCGACGGGAAGCTGGCCTACGCCGAGTTCCGCATCGGTGACTACCAGCACGAGCTCGGCATCATCGACAACCGGTACCGCCCCGCGCACTCCGCGACCGACGGCGCGCGCAGTGCGCCCAACGGCGCAGTCATGTACTGGCACGTCGATGAGCTGGACGGCACCATTGAACGGCTGCTGGCCTTGGGCGCCGCCGAGTACGAGCCGGTGACGGTGCGCGGCGAGGGCTTCGTGACGGCCTCCGTCGTCGATCCGTTCGGCAACCTGCTCGGCGTGATGAACAACCCCCACTACCTCGAGGTGCTCGACGCCGCGGGGGAGCGGCAGCAGGGGAGCGGGGCCGGCTAGCGCTCGGTGATCGGATCATGACGTCATCGGCAGGCAGCGTCATCGGCGAGTTGGCTGCGGCCGCGGACCTCGCCGCGCACCCCAACCGCCACTACACCGGCACCCGCGGGGTGCTCGGCGTGCGCATGGGCACGGTGTTCGACATCGCCAAGCGGAACAGTGGGATGCCGTTGGCCGAGGTGGGGCGCCTGCTCGACGAGGATCCGTATGAGAGCCGCATGGCCGCGTTCTGCATCCTGGACTTCCAGGTTCGCGCTGCCCGACTGCCCAGCGGTGAGCGGGAGGCGCGCTACCGCTTGTACCTCGACAGGCATGACGCGATCGATGCCTGGGACATGGTGGACCGCGCCGCCCCGCGCGTCGTCGGCATGTTCCTGCGCGAGCGGTCGAGGGATCCGCTGTTCGACCTGGCCGTCTCAGCGGACCCGCTGCGCCGGCGCACAGCGATGACCGCACCGCTGGCCTACACCCGCCCGCTGCACCGCGCGGGGATCGCAGACCTGCTGAGGATTGCGGAGATGCTCGCAGCCGACCCTGACCCGCTGGTCAACAAGCCGGTGGGAATCGCGCTCCGGCACGCCGGGGCCGTCGCGCCGGATGCCGTGCGGGAGTTCCTCGCTCGCATGGGACCCGCGCTGCCCGACCGCATCCGTCGCGAGGTCATGAAGACGCTCCCGGCGAGTGCGGAGTGAAGCGTCGGAGCCTGTTGAAGGCCGGCTTTGCTCACCGCCCGGGTGCAGCCGGGCGGGGCAGGAGCGCTGGCACTCTGCTCACACTCCAGGTCAGGACGCCGGCAGCGAGCAATGCAGCGAGGAGACCGCCGACCGTGCCCGCCAGGGCGAGCTGGCCGCGCTCAGGGAGCAGAAATCCGTACGGCACCCAGCCATCGGTGGCTCCGCGGACCAGGACGACCGCGAGCCAGATCAGCGGATACGGAAGCACGAGCCACAGAGTCCTCCAGGGCAGCGGCGGCCGGTCGCCGACGAGCAGCCAATCCAGCGCGACGGCAACGGGGAACGCCACATGGAGCACCGCACTGACCCAGGGTGGTGCGGAGCCAGTTCCGGGCACGACCACGTTGTAGATCACCGCGACGACGATGAGGGAGGCGAGAGCGACACCGCGCGCGACGATGAGACAGTTCGGGACGCGCCGTGCGGTGACACCGCGTGCCCCGACGGCGATCAGCACGGCGCTCGTCAGCAGGCAGGTGAGGTTGGTGAAGTAGCCGAAGAAGTCGAACGGGTTGTCGTCGCCGGCCGCGATCCGCTCGGAGAACGCGTACGCGAGCACCGCGAGCACGAGCACCCCGCTGCCGACACGCCACAACCCGACCGCACGAGGAGACACCAGACGCCATTCGATGGTTGCTGGCAATTCACTCCTCTCGCTCCGTGAGTCAACCACACGGATGCACTAGAGTCGCGGCATGTTGACGACGAGAACAGGCTGTACTGCCCTCACTGTGCTGCTCACGCTGTCTGTCCTCACGCTTGTCGGCTGCAGCGCTGCGGCCACCGATGAGCCCCGTCCGTCTGCCGCCCCCTTCGTCACAGCGACCGTGGAACCGCCGAGTGCCGACGTGTCGACGCCGACTGCGCAGGCGTCGATTCCTGAACTGGCGGATGTCGCTCCGGCCCTGGTTGTGTTCGACGGGTCCACAGACGTCGACGCCGTGGATTACCCCGCGAGCATGACGGCCGCCGAACTCGCTCACGCTCGCGAGTGGGTGCAGACAAACGTCATCACGGCGCAATGCATGGGGGAGAAGGGATACGACTACACCTTCGTTCCGAACTGGGCCTGGAGCGCGGAACCGAGCTGGATAGCGAAGCTGCCCGCGGAACAACAGGCTGCCGCCGGGGTGGCGCTCGACGGCCCACGCCAAACTCCCGGCGACTACAGGTGGGAGGACGCTGGGTGCTGGGGCTACGCCGTCCACGTCATGGGCAACGACGACGCCCACTGACACCATGTCAGGACGAGGTGCGTTGGCGAACGGGGAGGGGTCCCGACGGATGACTTGACATAATGTGCATTATCGGCGCAATGCCGAGAGTGCGGAAAGGGGCGCTGGCCAGCAGCTTTCCTGCTCGGCTCCGTACGTAATGTCACGTCGTCGGAGTGCGTTGCGACGCCAGGGGCCGACGGCTGCGCAGGCGGGCGACGCGCCACAGTGACTTTATCCACCACAGACGTCGCGTGGGCGATACTCTGGGCGCAAAAGCAGTTCCGAACGATCAGAACAGGCGCACACCATGACAACACCACAGCAGGGCGCGTATTTCGCGGCCTTTTCGCTCGACGGCAAAGACCTGACGAAGTCCGCCATCAACGGCGTCCGCATCGCTCTCGGCGTCTCGGGCGCCGCGGCGCTCATCATCGGCGTGCTCATCACCTTCTGGCCGAAGGGCGCGGCGGCCGGCATCGCCGTGCTGCTCGGCATCTACCTCCTGATCGCCGGCATCGCCTACCTCGGCATCGGCATCTTCTCCCGCGGCATCGGCGGCTGGGCCCGCGTACTTGACATAATTCTGGGAGTGGTCTTCGTCGTCGCCGCGGTCCTCGCCTTCACGAACCTGAGCGGCACCGCCGCGGTTCTCGGCGTGTTCCTCGGCATCCTGGTCGGAATCGCCTGGATCGTCGAGGGCGTCGTGGCGCTCGTGCAGCTGGGCGACTCACGATCCAAGGGGTGGTCGATCTTCTTCGGTCTGCTCAGCATCATCGCCGGCATCGTGCTGCTCTTCTCCCCGCTCTGGGGCGCCGTGCTGCTGTTCATCCTCACCGGAATCAGCCTGATCGTGCTCGGCATCATCCAGCTCGTGCGCGCGTTCACCTTCGGCAAGGGCATCGTCACCCCGGCCTGAGCCGGCGCCAGACAGAAAGGACGGGCCCTCCACGCGGAGGGCCCGTCCTTCTTTCGTGCTTCGGGTGCTAGCTGAAGTCGGAGACGTCGCCGACGTAGCGGGTGTTGTTCTCCGGCACCGGCTCGACGGCGGCGAGGGCCACCTCGGCGGCGAACTCCCCCACGTTGTAGAGCTTGCCTGCGGACTCCTTGCGGGCCGAGATGGCGCCCGGGTTCGACCGCTCGAGCAGCGTGGCAGTGATGGTGCCCTCGATCATGTCGCCGGAGACGACGACGAACTCGACGCCGGCCGCGGTGAGCTCGGGCAGCTTGGCGCGCAGGGCGTCCTCGCCGGCGCGCTTGCTGCGGGCGACGGGCTCGTACTCCGGCATGGTGGCCGTGTTGTTGATGAAGTGCGCCTGGTGGCTGGTGACGAACACCACGCGGGCGCCCGGGTTCAGGGCGGGCAGCGCGGTCTCCAGCAGGTTCAGCTGCGAGTCGCGGTTCAGCACCATGGCGTAGTCCTCGGCCATGCCGGACTCCATGCCGCCGGAGGCGTTCATGACCAGGATGTCGATGCCGCCGAACTCGGCCTGCACGGTGTCGATCATGGCGGCGACGGATGCCGGGTCGGTCAGGTCTGCGCCCACGGTGATCGCGTTCGCCCCGCCCGCGCGCAGCGTGTCGGCGAGCTTGAGGGCGCGCGCCTCCTTGTTGCGGAAGTTGATGACGACGTTGGCGCCGGCCTCGGCGAAGTAGCGCACGGTGTCTGCGCCGATACCGCGGGAGGATCCGGTGACGAGCGCAGTCTTGCCGGCCAAGAGCTGCGGGGCGAGTGGATTGGTCACAGAGGTCTCCTCGGTGTTGCGGGTGGATTGTGCCTGACGACGGGAGCGCCCCTGCAGAAGAGGCGTCCGATCGAGGATACCAAGGCCCGGACACTCAGGAACTCCCAGCGCGGAACCGCCATTGCCTCTCCCCCAGCTGATAGTTTCATCTCAGAGGTGACTCACGGCGTCGGGAGGAGTGGTCATGGATGACTTCATTGCCTCGTATGGGTGGATCATCTGGTTGGTTCTGATCCTGCTCTTCCTCACGATCGAGATTGTGACTCTCGAGTTGACGTTCCTGATGATCGCCGTCGGCAGCATCGGCGGCCTGGTCGCCGGTCTCTTCGGCGCTCCCTGGTGGCTGCAGCTCATCGTCGCCGCGATCCTCGCCGTCCTGCTGTTGACGGTGATCAGGCCCCCGCTGCTCCGCCGGCTCCGCAGCGGCGGCGACCCGGCCCGCAGCAACGTGGACGCGCTGCTCGGCATCGACGGCACCGTCGTGGCATCCATCGGCGGCGAATTCGGCATCGGCCAGGTGAAACTCGCCAACGGCGAGACCTGGACGGCGCGCCTGTCCCCCATCACCGAGCAGCGCACCGTCGCGGCCGGCGAGCGGGTGCTCGTCACCAGCATTGACGGCGCAACCGCCGTCATCGTCCCCGTCGAAAGGGTGCAGCCGTGAACCTCTCACCGGATACCGTGTCGCAGATCGTCCTCGCCGCGGTCATCGTCGTCATCGTCGTCTTCGTCCTCGTCCTGCTGTTCCGCTCGATCAAGATCATCCCGCAGGCCTACGCCGGCGTGGTGGAGCGCCTCGGCCGCTACCACAAGACCCTCATGCCCGGCCTGAACCTGCTCGTCCCGTTCGTCGACCGGGTGCACAAGCAGGTCGACATGCGCGAGCAGGTCGTCTCCTTCCCGCCGCAGCCCGTCATCACCGAGGACAACCTCGTCGTCTCCATCGACACCGTCGTCTACTTCCAGGTCACGGATGCCCGGGCGGCGACGTATGAGATCGCCAATTACCTCGGCGCCGTGGAGCAGCTCACCACGACGACCCTCCGCAACGTCGTCGGCGGGCTGAACCTCGAGGAGGCGCTGACCAGCCGCGACAACATCAACGGCCAGCTGCGCATCGTGCTCGACGAGGCCACCGGCAAGTGGGGCATCCGCGTGTCGCGGGTCGAGCTCAAGGCGATCGACCCGCCGCACTCCATCCAGGACTCGATGGAGAAGCAGATGCGCGCAGAGCGCGACCGCCGCGCGCTGATCCTCACCGCAGAGGGCACCAAGCAGTCGGCCATCCTCACCGCAGAGGGCGCCCGGCAGGCCGCCATCCTCAGCGCGGAGGGTGACGCCAAGGCCGCCGTGCTGCGCGCCCAGGGCGAGGCCGAGGCCATCAAGACCGTGTTCCGCGCCATCCACGAGGGCGACGCAGACCCGAAGCTGCTCGCCTACCAGTACCTGCAGACCCTGCCGAAGATCGCCGAGGGCCCGGCCAGCAAGCTCTGGATCGTGCCCAGCGAGCTCACCGAGGCGCTGAAGGGCATGAGTCGGGCCTTCATCCCGACCGCCCCGGATGCCGCCCCGCCCGTCGTCCAGCCCACTCCGGCGCCCACTCCCCCGCCCGCACCACCGACAGGACAAGCGCTCTGAACGCCGACACCACCCCGCACTACCTCGATCAGTCTGGCCCGCGCGTCCTCGCGCACCGCGGCCTGGCCACCGGGGCCCCCGAGAACACGCTCCTCGCCTTCCGCAACGCACTCGCAGAGGGCGTGGACTATCTGGAGACGGATGTGCACGCCAGCCGGGACGGCGTCGCCGTGATCTGCCACGACGCCGACCTCAGCCGGCTGGCGTCCCGCGAGGTCGCCGTCGGCGAGTTGAGCTTCGCCGAGCTGGCCGCCATCGACCTGGGCGACGGGCAGCACTTCGTCTCGCTGGAGGAGGCGCTGATCGCCTTCCCGACGGCGCGCTTCAACATCGATGTGAAGGATGCCGCGGCGGTCGCGCCCACGGCGGCGGCGGTCGCGGCGGCCCAGGCCACGAGCCGCGTGCTGATCACCTCCTTCTCGGAGCGGCGCCGCCGGGAGACGGTGCGGCTGTTGCCCGGCGTGGCCAGCTCGGCGTCGTCGTCCCGATTCGCCATCGCCCTGATCGCGGCCAAGCTCGGCCTCTCCCCCGTGGTGCGCCGGGCCCTGGCTGGTCTGGTCGCCGTGCAGGTGCCGCAGAGCGCCGGGCCGCTGAAGATCACGACGCCGCGGGTGATCGCCGCGATGCACCGCGCCGGTGTCGAGGTGCACGTCTGGACGGTCAACGACGAGGCGGAGATGAGCGCGCTGCTCGACCTGGGCGTCGACGGCTTGGTCACCGATCGGGCCGATCTGGCCGTCCGCCTGCTCGCCGCCCGGGGCTGAGCGAGCGCGAGACTGGGAGTCTTCTGGCAAGGCCGGGGAACCCGCCGTGCGCGGGTCTTCTCCGCAAGCTAACGCACAGCTTGAGCCGCTATAACGGAGGTTGCATTGCGAGAGGAGACCACACAATGGCAGATCGTAGTTTGCGTGGAATGCGACTGGGCGCACAAAGCCTGCAGAGCGAAGAGGGCGTCAGTTTCTCACCGCGCGTCAATCACAGCTACCGCTGTGGAACATGTGGTCGTGACACGGTCATGACCTTCTCGGCCGAGGCCGAGGCCCCCGAGGCGTGGGAGTGCAAGCACTGCGGCCACGAGGCCAGCCTGATCGTTGATTCCAAGCCCGTGGTCATCGACCACTCCGAGGACAAGATCGCGCGCACGCACTGGGACATGCTGCTGGAGCGTCGCACCATCGAGGAGCTCGAAGAGCTGCTCGAGGAGCGTCTGGTCGCCCTGCGCGCCCGCCGCGGCACGCAGAAGGTCAGCGTCTAAGACCCTCGGTTCAGCGGCCGTGTGCCGCTACCCCTCTGATCGCCGGGCCACTTGGCCCGGCGACAGGCGTTTCTGGACCCCCCAGACGGTGACCCGCCAGAGCGCCTCCGCGACGATGCCGAGGTGCATCTTGGAGACGCCCTCCGCCCGCTCCTCGAAGGTGATCGGGTGCTCGGCGATGCTGAGCCCGGCGCGCTCGGTGTGCCAGGCCATCTCGATCTGGAAGCAGTACCCCTGGCTGGAGGTCGGCTCCCGCAGCAGCAGCCGCACGGTGTCTGCCCGGAACACCCGGAACCCCGCCGTGATGTCGCGCACCGCGGAGCCCAGCATGAAGCGGGAGTAGCCGTTTCCGGCCCGCGAGATCGCCTGTCTGACCCGCGACCAGTTGCTCACCCGACCGCCGGGGACCCAGCGCGAGCCGATGACCAGGTCGTGGCCGGATTCCGCCAACTCCAGCATCCGCGGCAGCTCAGCCGGGTCGTGCGAGCCGTCGGCGTCGATCTCGACGATGTAGTCGTAGCCGTGTTCCAGCGCGTAGCGGAACCCGGAGAGGTACGCCCGGCCGAGCCCGCTCTTGTCTGGTCGCACCAGCACCGCCAGCCGCGGGTCGGTGCGGGCCAGCCGTGCCACGATTTCCGCGGTGCCGTCCGGGCTGTTGTCATCGACGACGAGGATGTCGGCGGCGGGCACGGCGGAGCGGATCCGGGCGAGGATCGAGCGGATGCTGGCGCTCTCCTCGAAGGTGGGCACGACGACCAGCGTGCGCTCAGCCACGCGGGCCACGCCCTGCCGTGCGCCGGGAGCGGGCCGCGAACGTCATTGCCAGCGCCAGGCCGGCCAGGCCGAGTCCGGACACCAGCCATTCGATGCCGCGTCCCGCGGCCATGGCCGGGGTCACGGTGTCGCTGAGCGGCACCGTCTCCAGCATCGAGCCGGCCGTGAAGTCGGGGATGGAGGCCAGCGTGCTGCCGTCCGGCAGGATGATGGCGCTCGAGCTGACGGTGGAGATGTTCACGACCGTGCGGCCGGCCTCGATCGCCCGCATCCGGGCGATGGCCAGCTGCTGGGCGCTCTCGTCGGTGTAGTGCGCCGCACTGCCGAAGTCGGCGTTGTTCGTCTGGGCCAGGATGATCTCGGCGTCGCCGGTGATCATCTCCTTGACCAGCTGGTCGTCGGCGATGTCGAAGCAGATGGCGATGCCGGCGAGGATCCCGTTCACGTCGAAGACGTTCGGCTGGGTGCCGATCGAGTAGTCGCGGCCGATCAGGTCGATCAGGTCGGGCGCGAATGGGCGCCAGAACTCCCGGTCGGGCATGTACTCGGCGAAGGGCACCGGGTGCACCTTGTCGTAGATTTGCACGGCACCCTCCCCCGCCTTCCAGAGCAGGGAGCTGTTGAAATACTCGTCATCCCGCAGCGTGATGGTACCGACGATCAGCGGGGCGCGCATCTGCGTGCTCACATAGTCGAGGGTCTTGGCCGCCTGCGGGCTCCGCAACGGGTCGATGTCGCTGCCGTTCTCCGGCCAGACCACCATGTCGACGTCCTCGCCGATCAGCGGGAGTGTCTCGGCGACGTGGTTGTTGAGGATCTCGCCCGGCACGTACTCGGCGAACAGGCCGGCGTTCGAGTTGCCCTGCACGGCGGCCAGGCGGGTCGTGCCGGTCTGCAGCGTCGGCCAGGCCGGGACGGCGAGGAGGAGCGCGACGGTGGCGACCGCGATGGCGGCGCGCCAGCCGAGTGCCACCGCCTGCTCCCGGGCGAGTTGCACGAGGAGCGCGGCCAGCAGCGCGATCAGGAAGCTGAGGCCGGAGGCGCCGACGAGGCTGAGCAGCCCGGCGAAGGGCCCCTCCGTCTGGGAGAGGGCCAGACGCCCCCACGCGAAACCGCCGTAGGGCCAGACCGCCGAGATGGCCTCCCTTGCCGTCCACAGCCCGGCCACGACGACGGGCACCATGCCGAGCCGGCCGAGCGGGGTCGGCCAGAGCCGCGGCCCCCAGCGCAGCACGACGGCGATGAGCGCGACGCCGATCGAGAAGAAGATGGATTGCAGCACGGCCAGGGCCGCCCAGGGCAGTGCGCCGAGGTAGAGCGTGAGCCAGTGGATGTGTGTCAGCCAGAAGCTGAGCCCGGCGATCAGGCCGAGCAGCCCGCCCACCCACGGCCCGCGCCCGAGGAGGGTGAGGAAGAGCAGCGCGACGGCCAGCGGGGCCAACGGCCACCAGCCCCGGTCGGGGAATGCGCCGTCGAGGATGATGCCGGATGCCGCCGCGAGCGGGACCGCAAGGTAGATGGGGAGGCGCAGCGCAGAGTGCCCCTCAACCCCCTTCAACATCACCGGTACAGCCTAGGCGACCGAGGAGTACGCAACGATGCCGCGGCGGACGGAGTCCATCGCCAGGCGGGCGTTGGCCGCCACGGGATTGTCGGCCACGACGGAGAGCTGGTCGAGCAGGTCGATCGTCTGCTTGGTCCAGCGCACGAAGTCGCCTGCGGCCATGTCGGCGTCGCCGAGCACCTCGCCGAGCGGCGCGCCCTTGGCCCACTTCCACATGGCCAGGGCGAGGCCCGTGGCCGGCGGCTCGCTGCCGGGCAGCCGGTGCGAGCGCTCCAGGTCGTCGAGCTCGCTCCACAGCGTGCCGGTGGCGTCGAAGGCGCGCACGAAGGCGCCCCGGGGCAGGTAGCGCTCGGAGAGGTTGCCCTCGTCGCGGCGCGGCTCGTAGACGAGCGTCGTCGCCATGGCGGCGAGGCTCGGCGCGTCCAGCTCGTTCCAGAGCCCACGGCGCAGCGACTCCGCGACGAGAAGGTCGCGCTCTCCGTAGATGCGGCGGAGCATCCGCCCGCTGGCGCTGGCGCTGAGCTTGCCGCTGGCGTCCTTCTCCAGGTAGCCGAAGCCGAGCAGCAGTTCGGTCACCCGGTCGAAGACCCGGGCGACGGCGCCCGTGCGGGAGCGGATCTGGGCGCGGAGGGCGTCGTTCTGCTTGCGCAGCTTGAACCAGCGCTCGGCCCAGCGGGCGTGCGCCTCCCGGTCCGGGCAGTTGTGGCAGGGGTGGGCGCGCCTCTGCCTGCGCAGCGAGTTGAGCTCGCGCTGCACCTTCTCCTTCGCGGCGCGCGACTCCTGGTTTTCGGCGCGGGAGGCGCGCCGTTCCAGCTCGGTCAGGGCGCGGCGGATGCCCGCGTACTCGGCGAAGTCGCCGAGGTGGCAGTGCATCGACGCCTCGTAGCCGTCCAGGGACTCCTGCTGCTGGCGCACGGTGCGGGCCAGGTCCACCACGGAGCGGTCGGCCTGGAACTGGGCGAACGACGACTCCAGGATGGTGCGGGCGCGCTGCCGGCCGAACTGCTCGATCAGGTTGACCGCCATGTTGTAGGTCGGCCGGAAGCTGGAGTTCATCGGGTAGCTGCGCCGCGAGGCGAGGGCGGCGACCGCCTGCGGGTCGAGGCCGTCCTGCCAGTGGATGACGGCGTGCCCCTCCACGTCGATGCCGCGACGCCCGGCGCGCCCGGTGAGCTGGGTGTACTCCCCCGGCGTGATCGGCACGCGGGCCTCGCCGTTGAACTTCTCCAGCTTCTCCAGCACCACGGTGCGGGCGGGCATGTTGATGCCGAGGGCGAGCGTCTCCGTCGCGAAGACGGCCTTGACGAGCTTGCGCTGGAACAGCTCCTCGACGACCTCCTTGAAGGCGGGCAGCATGCCGGCGTGGTGGGCGGCGACGCCGCGCTCCAGCCCTTCCAGCCACTCCCAGTAGCCGAGCACGGCGAGGTCCTCGTCGAGCAGGGGGCGACAGCGTTCCTCGACGATGGCGCGGATCTCGTCGCGCTCGTGTGCCTGGGTGAGGCGGACGCCGGCGCGAAGCACCTGGCGGACGGCCTGGTCGCAGCCGACCCGGCTGAAGATGAAGAAGATCGCCGGCAGCAGGTTCTTGCCGTCGAGCATGGCGACGACGGCTGCGCGGTCGAGCTTGGCGGCCGGCGGCTGCGGGCTCCAGCCGCCGCGGTCGTGGCCGCGCCGACCGCGGGTGGAGCGGGCGTGGATGGAGCGGGAGCCGCCCTTGGCCAGCTGCACGAGTTCCGGGTTGACGCGGTTCGTGGCGGCGACGCCGGAGGAGTCGAACAGGTCGAGCATCTTGCCGCGCGCCAGCACGTGCTGCTCCAGCGGCACCGGCCGCTCCTCGGAGACGATGACGTCGGTGTCGCCGCGGACGGCCTGCAGCCAGTCGCCGAACTCCTCGGCGTTGGAGACGGTGGCGCTCAGCGCAACCAGCCTGACCTCGCTGGGCAGGTGGATGATGACCTCCTCCCAGACGGCGCCGCGGAAGCGGTCGGCCAGGTAGTGCACCTCGTCCATGACGACGAAGGCGAGGTCGGCGAGCAGGTCGGAGTCGGCGTAGAGCATGTTGCGCAGCACCTCGGTGGTCATCACGACGATGCGCGCGCCCGAGTTGATGTTGGTGTCACCGGTGAGCAGGCCGACGTTCTCCGGCCCGTAGTCGGCGACGAACTCCTGGAACTTCTGGTTGCTGAGCGCCTTCATCGGCGCGGTGTAGAACACCTTCGCTGACGGGTCCTGCATGGCCTGGTAGACGGCGAATTCGGCGACGATCGTCTTGCCCGCGCCGGTGGGTGCGGCCACCAGCACGCTGCGGCCGGCCTCCAGCGAGGCACAGGCCGCCCGCTGGAACGGGTCCAGGTCGAAGCGCTGCAGTTCTCTGAACGCCTGGACGAGTGGGGTCTGGCGGTTGCTGCGGGAGGCCGCGTACCGCTCGGCCGGGGAGAGTGTGCTCACAGGCTCAGCCTAGATCGGCGTACTGGGCCTCGAGTGCACGCGCCCGTCTGGCGGCGCGCCAGTCGTGCAGGGCGGCGACCCCGTAGGCGGCGAAATAGAGCACGACCATCGGGATGGCCAGCAGGAACATCGAGACGACGTCGGCTGCGGGGGTCGCGACCGCCGTGAACAGGCAGATGACGAGGATGGCGATGCGCCAGGACTTGATGATGGATGCCGCGCTCAGCACGCCGGCGAAGTTCATCAGCACCATGAACACCGGCAGCACGAAGGCGATGCCGATCGCGAGCATCAGCTTGAGCACGAAGTTGAAGTAGGCGTTGGCCTCGAAGTAGGTGACCGTGTCGACGGGGGCGAAGCTCGCCATCAGGTTGACGATGTTCGGCAGCACGAACCAGCCGGCCGCGCACCCGGCGAAGAACAGCGGGACGGCGGTGAAGAAGAAGCCGAAGGTGTAGCGCTTCTCCGTCTTGGTGAGGCCGGGGGTCAGGAACGCGAAGACCTGGTAGAGCCAGATCGGGCTCGAGAGAATCAGGCCGGAGTAGATCGCCACCTGCAGGCGCAGGTCGAACGCCGAGGTGATGTTCGGGTAGTTGATCTCCGCCCGGCGGCTCTCGGCGAGGGCCGTCACCGGTCCGCGCAGCTGCTCCCAGATCCACTCAGAGAACACCCAGCCGACGATCGCCCCGAGGAGGATGCCGATGGCCGCGAGGAAGAGCCGCTTGCGCAGCTCCAGAAGGTGAGCGCCAAGCGGCATCTTGCCTTCGCGGCTGCGGCGCGTGTCGCGTTCGGTCACTCGTTACGGCTTGGGCGTCGCGTCGCCGTCGGTGCTGGCCGGGGTGGCCTCGCCCGCGGCGTCCTTGGCGGCATCCGGCTTGATCTCGGACTTCAGGATCTTCATCGACTGGCCGAGACTGCGGGCCAGAGCGGGGAGCTTGGGTGCGCCGAAGAGAAGCAAGACAATAACGAGGATGACGATTGCGTGCCATCCGGTGAGTCCATTAAGCATGAGGTGGAGTCCAATTCTCGGTCGAGCGTACGAGTAGTTTACCCCGCGCAAGTCGGGCATCGCGGCGTTGCTGCCTGTGGAGGATCCGCGAGTTGCGATTGCCCTCAACGAGGAGGGCGAGCTCGGCCTGGTCGCGGAACACGGCGGAGGGCGTGCGGTCAGGCGCCAGCTCGTCCAGCTGGGCGTCCAGGATGCTGAGCGCGTCGCCGAGCTCGCCGAGCTCGTGGGCGGCCGCGACGGTCTTGCGGAACAGGGTGACGCCGAAGTAGGCGAGCATGCCGACCAGGGCCAGCACGAGCCCGCCCCAGATCAACCACCAACTCCACCACGGCATGTCAGGCGCCAGCCCCTGCGTCATCCGCGGCGTACTGGGCGGCGCCGGCGGCGGCCCACTCGGCGACGAGGGCGCGCGCCTCGGCCGGTGCGAGCACCTCGACCAGCCCGGGCAGGCCGCTGACGAGGCGTTTGAGACCGTGGAAGTGGGTGACCCGGATGGTGAGCCGCACCTTGTCGCCGTGGCGGACGGTGCGCGCGCCCGGGGTCACGTAGTCGCTGATCAGCGGGAGGGCGTCGGCCGGCAGCTCGAGCTGCACGCGGAGGTCGTCGGCCGACACATCGAACAGGCGGCTGGGCACGTCGACGTCGTCGCCGTGCGTCGAGATCGGGCGGTCGGTGCCGCGCAGGGCGCTGATCCGGTCCAGCCGGAAGGTGCGGACGGCGTGGCGCAGGTGGCACCAGCCGCGCAGGTACCAGTCCTGGTCGATCGACTCGATCAGGAGCGGGTCGACGACGCGGGACTCCCGCTCGCCGCGGGCGTTCAGGTAGTCGAACTCGACCTGCGTCTCGGCGCTGATGGCGGCCCGGAGCGTCGCGATCTCCTCGGCGCTGGCCTCCCCCGCCGTGGCGGTTTCCGCGACGGCCAGCTGGCTGGGCGCGGCGGACGCGCCGCGGGTGAGCTTGGCCATCAGGGTAGCGATGGCCTCCCGGTTGTCGTGCTCCGGCAGGGCGGCCAGGTACTGCAGGCCGGCGATGAGGGCGGCCGCCTCGCGGGCCGAGAAGCGCGGGGTGTCGTCGATGGCGACCTGGTGGGTGACCACGATCGTGTCGCGCTCGAGGTAGGCGTCCCAGTCGATGTCGAACAGGTCACCGTGCTGGTACTGCTTGGTCTCCCCCGGCACGCCGGAGACGGCGATCAGGGAGACCGCGTCGCGGATCAGCTCGGGGGCGACGGCGAAGTGCGCTGCGGCATCCGCGACGCTCACCCGGCGCTGATCGAGCAGGTAGGGCACCAGGGCAAGCAGCAGGGCGAGCTTGTCCTGGGCGCGGAACGGCTGGGCGCTCATGCGTTGCCTCCATCCTGGTGCGTCGCGCTCACCTGGAGCAGGCGGGAGCGCACGGCCGCGCGGAGCTCCGCCGGTGCGTGCACGAGCACCTCCGGGCCGAAGCCGGCCAGCTCGTCGGCGAGGATGTCGAGGTCGGTGAAGTGCAGCTCGTAGCTGCCGGAATCGGTGGGGCTGACGCCGGAGCGCTTCAGCAGGCGCAGCTCCGCGTCGCTGCCGGCGACGATGCCGAGCACGGCGACGTTGCCCTGCCAGACACGCTGCAAGTCGGCGAGGGAGCGCTCGGCGGCACCGGCGGCCGGGGCGTCGAACGTCTCGCCGGGCAGCGGTTTCACCGGCCCGACGATGCGGGAGAGCAGGAAGGTGCGCGGGGCGCGCGCCCGCTTGTCGAAGCCGCTCAGGTGCCACCGGCTCTCGTGCACGACGAGGGCGTGGGGGTCGACGGTGCGCAGCAGCGGCTTCTTCTGGCCGGGCTTCAGGTAGAGGAAGCTCACCCGCTGCCGGCGGTCCAATGCGAGCTTGAGCGGGCCGAAGGCGGCCTCGCGCACGCGCAGGCGCGGCGCGTAGCCGATGACGGCGTCATCCGTCTCGATGCCCAGCGAGCGCAGCTTGGTGATGGCCCGCCGGGAGTCCTCGGAGAGCGACCCGTCGCGCCACACCGCGGCGGCCAGGCCGAGCAGGGCGTTCTCGGCTGGCGAGAACGTCACGTCGGCCGGCAGCTCGTAGAGCGCCCGCGGGATGCGGTAGCGGGCGCTCTGGCTGTCGCCCGGCCGGTCGGGGGCGTCGATGGTCTCCAGCGGGATGCCGAGCTCGCGGATGTCGTCCTTGTCGCGCTCGAACTGCCGGTCGAGGCTGGCGTTGTCGCCGCCCAGCACGTAGCGCTGGCGGTAGCCCTGAACGGTGGAGAGGATCTCGGACTTGCCGAGACCCTGCTCGCTCGCCAGGAGGGCGAGGACCAGGCTGAACAGCCGCTCCTCGACCGAGACCGCTACCACGCCCCCTGCTTCCATGCGACTAGACGATGCCGAGGATGTCGACGACGAAGACGAGCGTCGCGTTCGGCGGAACACTGCCGTTGCCCTGCTCGCCGTAGGCGAGCTCTGGCGGGATGACGGCGATGATCTGCGAGCCGACCTGCTGGCCGACGAGCGCCTCGGCGAAGCCGGGGATGACGCCGTTCTGCACGGTCGCCGAGCCGGGGGCCGCGGCGAAGCGGGCCGGGGCGCCGCGGGTCCAGCTGGAGTCGAAGACGGTTTTCGTGTCCCAGAGCACTCCGGTGTAGTGGACGACGATCTGGTCGCCCTCCTGCACGGTGGCGCCGTCGCCCTGCTTCAGCACGGCAACCTCGAGGCCGGTCGGCGCGTCGGCGGACGGGATGGTCACGCCGGGAACGCCGTCGGCGTCCAGGACGACGGACGGCAGGCCGTCGACGGCGGCCTGCGGGGTGCCGTTCGCCTTGGGCAGGAAGGCGCGGTTGACATCGATGACGAACACGAGCGAGTCCTCGGGTGCGACGCCGAGCTGCGGGCTGCCCGCCTCGCCGAAGGCATCGGCCGGCGGGATCACCAAGGTGATCTGCGAGCCCTCCGTCGCGCAGAGCAGGCCCTGCTGCATGCCGGCCATGAGCTGGCCCTCCGTCAGCGAGAACGACAGATCGGAGGAGCCGTCGTATGCCGACTTCTCGATGAGCTCGCCGCTGGTGCCGTTGTAGACGCTCCAGTCGAGCACGACCTGCTGGCCCTCGACGGTGCCGGGGCCCTCGCCCTCCCGCACGACGGTGCGCTCGGTGTGCTCCGCCTTCAGCGGCGTCGGGAACTCGACGCGCGGCGCGGTGCCGGCGTCGCCGGTGACCTCGACGATCGACGAGGACGAGCCGGACGGCACGGGGCTCTCGCAGCCGGGGCCGGCGCTCGGGGCGCAGGCGGTCAGGCCCACGGTGAGCAGTCCGGCGGTGATGAGCAGTGCGGGAAGCTTGCGCACGAGTCCTCGTTTCGATGCAGGGGAAGTCAGGTATTCGGATGCCGTGGGCCTGGTGGCCCCGGCCAGTTTACTCAGTGTCTGGTGCGGGCTCAGTGTCTGTGGCGGGCTCGGCGTCGTCGTCGGTGCGGGCCTTGGCGAGCTCGGCGCCGGCCGTTGCGGCGCGGACGCGCTTGCGCAGGCTCTTGGCGCTGACGCTGCGCTCGCCGAGGCTGCCCGGCGTCCACAGCTCGACGTCCTCATCGCTGAAGTCGCTCTTGGACGGGCGGCGCTTGAGCTCTGGCAGCTCGGCTCCGGGTGCGAGGCGGCGGGCGGTGAGCAGGAATCCGGTGTGGCCGATCATGCGGTGGTCCGGGCGCACGGCCAGCCCCTCGACGTGCCAGCCGCGCACCATCGTCTCGCTGGAGTCCGGGTTGGTGTAGTCGCCGGTGGCGCGGATCGCCTCGGCCACGCGGGAGAGCTGGGTGACGGTGGCGACGTAGCAGAGCAGCACGCCGCCGGGCTTGAGCGCGGTCGAGACGGCCGGCAGGCACTCCCAGGGGGCGAGCATGTCGAGCACGACGCGGTCGACGCTGCCCGGCTCCGTGACCTCTGGCAGGGCATCCGAGAGGTCGCCGAGGGTGATCGACCAGTTCTCCGGGTCGTAGCCGAAGAAGGTGGCCGCGTTGCCGCGGGCGACGTCGGCGAAGTCCTCGCGGCGCTCGAAGGACTTGAGCGTGCCGGCCGGGCCGATGGCGCGCAGCAGCCAGAGCGAGAGCGCCCCGGAGCCGACGCCGGCCTCGACGACGGTCGCGCCGGGGAAGATGTCGGCCAGGCCGATGATCGCCTGGGCGTCCTTGGGGTAGATGATGGCGGCGCCGCGGGGCATCGCCATGACGAAGTCGTTGAGCAGCGGGCGCAGCACCAGGTGCTCGATGCCGACGTTGTTGGCGATGACGGAGCCGTCGGGCTGGCCGATGATGTCGTCGTGGGCGAGGAGGCCGCGGTGGCTGTGGAAGACCTTGCCCGGCTCGAGCATGAAGGTGTTCAGCTTGCCCTTGGGGCCGGTGAGCTGCACCCGGTCGCCGGCGCGGAACGGCCCGCTGTTCTGCGGGCGGCCGTGCTGCGGGCGGGAGTCTGCGGACTGGTCAGTCATGGGGTCACCACTTCTTGGTTCTGTGAGGTCTCGACAAACACGGTGGCGATGTCGGAAAGTGTGCGGCCGGCCAGGCTCGGCCACAGGGTGTAGCCGGGGTGCTCCGGCAGCTCGACGATGTGCGGGACGGCGATGGTGACGGCGCCGGATGCCGCCGCGGCGGCGACCCCGGGGACGGAGTCCTCGAAGGCGACGCAGTGCTCGATGGGCACGCCCAGCTTGCTGGCCGCCAGCAGGTACGCCTCCGGGTGCGGCTTCGGGTTCTCGACGTGATCGCCGGCCACGATCAGCCGGAACACGGGGAAGCCGATCAGATCGACGATCTGCTCGGCCATCGACGACATCGACATCGTGACAAGGGCGGTCGGCACGCCCCGCTCGCTGAGCTCGGCGAGCAGTTCGCGGGCGCCGGGGCGCCACGGCACGCCGTCGGTCTCGAGGAGCTCCTGCACGCGGCCGGTGAGGCGCTGGATGATCTCGTCTGTGCTGAGCGCCACACCGGCATCCTGCAGGATGGCGGCGGACACGGCCAGGCCGTTGCCGACCATCTGGAGACCGTCCTCGTGCGTCCAGCTGCCGCCGAAGCTTCCGACGAGCTCTTCCTCCGCCTGCATCCAGTACGGCTCGGTGTCGACGATGGTGCCATCCATGTCCCAGAGAACAGCGGCAGGAGAGTCAGTAGTCACAGGGATCAAGTCTAGAGGTGCGGAGCCGGGCATATCCTTAGCACGACGGGCTGCACGGGCCCGTCGCAGAAAGAGCGGAGACGTTTCGGTGACGACGAGCAGCAGAATGCTGAGTGGACGCATCCTGGTGGTGGCGTTCGAGGGGTGGAACGACGCCGGCGAGGCGGCATCCGGCGCCGTGCGCTCACTGCAGGAAGAACTCGAGCTCACCGAGATCTTCTCCGTCGACCCCGAGGTCTACTTCGACTACCAGTTCAACCGGCCGACGATCGGCATCGACGACGACGGCAAGCGCACCCTGACCTGGCCGAGCACCGTCATGTACGGCCCGAGCGCCCCCGGCGAGCCGAGCGCCTCGCTGGCCGCGGATGCCGAGATGCAGGTGAGCGGCGCCAACGACTCCAACATCTACCTGTTGCTCGGGACCGAGCCGTCCCGCACGTGGAAGGGCTTCACGAGCGAGGTCATCGACGCGGCGCTCGCCGCCGATATCGGGGGGATCGTGTTCCTCGGCGCCATGCTCGCCGACGTTCCGCACACGCGGCCCATCTCGATCTTCACCTCGAGCGACAACGCGCAGGTGCGCGCGGAGCTCGACATCGAGCGCAGCAACTACGAGGGGCCGATCGGCATCCTCAGCGTCATCGCCGACGCCGCCGAGCGGGTCGGCATCCCGACGCTCTCCATCTGGGCGTCGGTGCCGCACTACGTGCACCACTCGCCGTCGCCGAAGGCGATGCTGGCGCTGATCGACAAGCTGGAGGAGCTGACCGACGTCACGATCCCCCGCGGCGACCTCGTCAACGAGGCTGCTGTCTGGGAGGCCAACATCGACGAGCTCGCCAGCGAGGACGAGGACATGGCGTCCTACATCGCCCAGCTGGAGCAGGCGCGCGACACGGTGGACTCCCCCGAGGCCAGCGGCGAGGCAATCGCCCAGGAGTTCGAGCGCTACCTGCGCAAGACCAACCCGGACGGCAAGGACGGCAAAGACGGCAAGGCCGGCGGGCCCCGCTAGCCAGCCTCGATCGAATCGAGGATCGCCTGCACCCCGGCGCGGTAGACGCCCAGGGTGTCCATCTCGAGCAGGTCGCCCCGCAGCCGGACGAGTCGCGGGAACTGGGCGAGCGATCCCGCGTCCAGCATCCTGATCCACGGCACCGACGAGCCGGGGGTGCTCTCCCGGCTCAGCTCCAGGGCCATGCCTGCGGCGAAGGCAAGCGTGTGCCCGGCGTAGGCCCCGTAGGCGTCGATGAGCCGCTGGCCGGACAGGCCCGCCTGCTCCAGCGCCTCGAAGATGAAGTCGAGCGAGGCGAGCTCGCCGCTGCCGCGGCCGTCCACCAGTGGCGCGAGTTGGCCGATCGCGGGCGCCTCCAGGTAGGTCGCGGCCAGCGCGTCGGAGTACTGCGCAAGGCGCAGCCGCCAGGACGGCTCCGCGCGGTCGACGCGGGAGAGCGCCTCGGCGTAGAGCCGGTCGACGGCGGCGCGGTACAGCTCGTCCTTGTCGCGGAAGTGGCGGTAGATCGCCGTCGCGGCGACGCCGAGCTCCGCGCCGAGCATGCGGAATGTCACCTCGGCGCGTGGGGCCTCCCGGGCGAGGGCGAGGAGCGCGTCGACGATGCTGTCCTGGGACAGCTTGGCCCGCGTGGTGTTCTGTGCTGCCATGTCGATGCTCCTCGCTCCTCGTGCCCGCTGCGGCGGCCGGCTACGCCGTGCGCAGCCCGTATGCCGGGCGGTGCGCGTCCTCCTGGTACCAGTCGCCGCGGCCGGCCTCGATGGCCGCGCCGACGTCGAACACGATCTGCTCAGCGTAGGGGGCGCCGACCACCTGCACGCCGATCGGCACGTCATCCGCAGAGCGGCCGACCGGCACCGCGAGCACCGGGTTGCGGTTCGCGATGTTGAACGGGGTGGTCATGGCCGCCGTGATGTGGCACTCGTTCTCGACGCCGTTGACCGTGATGCCGTCGAGGTAGTAGTCGTCGGCGCGGAACGCGGGAATCCCGGCGACGGGGCAGACGAGCGCGTCGTACTCGGCGAACACCGTGGCAATCGTCTCGTGCACCTGCACCTCGCGCTCGATGCCGCCAAGCACTCCGTACTGGTTGATGTACTTGGTGGCGAGCTCCATCGCCTGCCGGGTGTACGGCTCGAGCTGGTCCATGACGCCCATCTCGGTGATCTCGGCGATCCAGGGCACGAAGATGGTGCCGAAGTGGGTCCACGCCGTCTGCATGACGAACTCGTGGTCGATCGGCACGGTGATCTGGGTCACGGTCGCTCCGGCGGCCTCCAGCCAGGCGCGGCTGGCCGCGACGGCATCCCGCACGTCGTCTTGGACCCCGTAGTCGCCGAGGGTGAGCGCGAGGGCGATGCGCTTGCCGGTGAGGTCGGCGTTGGGCACGATCGTGGGGGCAGACGGCAGGCTCACCGGGTCGTCCGGGTGCTGGCCGGAGATGACGTTCTGCAGCAGGGCGACGTCGGCGACGGTGCGGGCCATGGGGCCGTCGGTGCAGTACCTGTCCAGGTTCGACGGGGCGAGCGCGGGGTTGCGGCCGTAGGGCGGCTTGTAGCCGACGACGCCGTTGAAGGATGCCGGGATGCGGGTCGACCCGCCGATGTCGGAGCCCGTGCCGAGGGGGGCGTAGCCCGCCGCGAGCGAGGCGCCCGTTCCGCCTGAGGAGCCGCCGACGGCGAACTCCGGGTTCCACGGGTTGCGGGTGATGCCCCAGAGCTTGCCGCGGGTGTATCCGGCGATGCAGAACTCGGGCGTCGTCGCGCGGATGAGCGGGATGCCGCCGGCCTCGACGATGCGCGTGATGATCGGGTGCGTGACCTCGGCGATGTTGTCCTTGAACAGCGGGCTGCCGTTGGTCTCCGGCAGGCCCTGGATGGGCTGCTCCTCCTTGAGCACGACGGGCAGGCCCTCGAGCGGGCGTGCGGTGCCGTCAGCGTAGCGGCGCTCGGCCTCGGCGAGGGCCTCGTCGATGCCGAGGCGCTCCCCCGTCGTCGCGTTGATCGTGCCCTCTGTGGCGTTGATGTGCGCGATCAGCTCGGCGGCGTAGGCGGTGGGCGTCAGACTGCCGTCCCGGAAGCGGGCGAGCACCGCCGTCGCGGAGAGGTAGGCATGGGGCGTCGTCATCGTTGACTCCTGTTCGTGGGCGGGCCCGGCTGCGGGCACATGCAGCTTAGAAACAGGTGATGCGTGTTGTCAACAGTGTTCACATATGGAGTGAGCCCCACCCGGGGCCCACTCCATTCGGGGCTACGCGGCGATGACTCCCGTGGCCAGCAGGCCGAACAGAGCGAAGCCGAGCGCGATCCGGTAGATCACGAACGGCAGGAAGCTGCGCTTGGAGATGTAGCTCATGAAGAACGCGATCACGACGAGGCCGACACCGAAGGCGATGACCGTGGCCACGAGCGTCTCGAGCGGCCCGAACACCTCGGGCAGGCATCCGCTCGCCCCGGCGACGCAGGGGTCGGTGATCGAGTTGTACACCTGGTAGAGACCGCTGCCGAAGACGGCGGGGATGGCCAGCAGGAAGGCGTAGCGGGCGGCCGCGGCGCGCTCGTAGCCGAGGAACAGGCCCATGGTGATCGTTCCGCCGGAGCGCGAGACGCCGGGGATGAGGGCCAGGGCCTGCGCGAAGCCGAACGCGACGCCGTGCGGGTAGGTCAGCTGGTCGAGCTTGCGCCGCTTGGCGCCAACGTAGTCGGCCACGCCGAGCAGGATGCCGAAGACGATCAGCATGGTCGCGGTGATCCAGAGATTGCGCAGCGTCGTCTCGATCTGGTCCTTGAAGACGAGCCCGAGGACCGCGATCGGCAGCGAGCCGATGATGATCAGCCAGCCCATGCGGGCATCCGGGTCGTTGCGCGGCAGCTTGCCGACCAGGGACTGCGCCCAGCGGCTGATGATGCGCACGATGTCGCGCCAGAAGAAGATGACGACGGCGAGCTCGGTGCCGATCTGGGTGATCGCGGTGAACCGGGCGCCGGGGTCCTCACCGGTGCCGAGGAACGACCCCACGATGCTGAGGTGGGCGCTCGAGGAGATCGGCAGGAACTCGGTGAGTCCCTGGACCAGGCCCAGGATGATGGCGTTGATGAAATCCATGTACTGCAGTCTCCGCGTCAGTAAGTGATGAGCAGATCTCGGAGAACCTGCCTGCCAAAGACTAATGCGTCCAGCGGAACGCGCTCGTCGACCCCGTGGAACATCGCGGGGAAGTCCATGCTCTCTGGCAGCCGCAGCGGGGCGAAGCCGTAACCGGTGATGCCGAGCAGGCTGAGCGCCTTGTTGTCGGTGCCGCCGGAGAGCAGGTAGGGCAGAACGGGGGCGCCCGGGTCGTGCCGCTGCAGCGTGCCGGTGACCGCGTCGACGAGGGAGCCGCTGAACGGCGTCTCCAGCCCGATGTCGCGGTGCATGATGACGACCTCGATGTCGGGGCCGACGAGCTCGCGGACCTCGGCCAGCACGGCCTCCTCCTCGCCGGGCAGGGTGCGGATGTCGATGAGCGCCTCGGCCATGTCCGGGATGACGTTGTGCTTGTAACCGGCCTGCAGCAGGGTCGGGTTCGTCGTGGTGCGGAGCGACGCCAGCAGGAAGCCGGAGGCCGAGCCGGTGGCCAGCGCGAGCTCGTCCGGACCGACCCGCAGCGGGTCGGCATCCAGGATCCGAGCGATCTCGGCGAGCATGTGGCTGGTGGTGTCGGTGAGCTTGATCGGCCATTCGCGCCGGCCGAGGGTGGCGACGGCCTCAGCCAGCTTGGTGACGGCGTTGTTGTGGATCAACCGTGAGCCGTGCGCCGCCTGGCCGCGGGCGACGAGCTTGATCCAGAGCAGGGCCTTCTCGCCCGTCTGCAGCAGGTAGGAGCGCTTGTCGCCGATCGTGATGGAGTAGCCGCCCACCTCGCTGATGGCCTCGGTGGCCCCCGCGAAGAGCTCGGGGTGGTTCTTGACCAGGTGGTGCGAGCCCTGGACTCCCCCGGCCTCCTCGTCGGCGAAGAAGGCGACGACGAGGTCGCGCTCCGGCTGCTGCCCCTGGCCGAGGATGTCCTGCAGCGCGGTGACGATCATGGCATCCATGTTCTTCATGTCGACGGCGCCACGACCCCAGAGCATGCCGTCCTTGACGACGCCGCCGAAGGGGTCGACGGACCAATTGGCCGGATCTGCCGGGACCACGTCGAGGTGGCCGTGAACGACGAGCGCCGGCTTCTCGGAGTTGCGCCCCTGCACCCGTGCGACGACGCTGGTGCGCCCGGGGTCGGCGTCGAAGAGTTGCGGCTTCAAGCCGAGCGCGCGCAGGTGCTCTGCCATGTACTCGGCGGCCTCTGTCTCGCTGTTCGCCCTGCCCTCGCCGTAGTTCGAGGTGTCGAAGCGGATGAGGTCACGCGCAATGACGGCAGTGGCGTCGAGCTCAGAAATATTGTCTGCAGAAGAATCACCGGGTTGGGGCATGGATTCACGCTACCCGACCGCTCGCGCACTCGGCGTGTCGTGCGCCCGGTGTCGCGAACGCTCAAAACCCTCTCGGAATCCGTGCTAATCTCGTCTTCGGCCGCTGAGAGATCAGCAGCCGGAAACAACACTGCGCGGGTGGCGGAATTGGCAGACGCGCTAGCTTGAGGTGCTAGTGCCCTAACGGGCGTGGGGGTTCAAGTCCCCCTTCGCGCACAGTGTGAAGCTCGGTTCAGTTCGAGCTTGGTGCGAGAAAAGGCCGTATGACCGAAGTTTGGTTGTACGGCCTTTTTTCATGCCCATTTCGGCGGCTGCTCCCCCGTTGCCGGCAGGCATCCGCATTGCGATTATTGATCATGGCCATCTCGCCGCGATCGCCCACCTCTGGGGACCTCCGTGGGTGCTTGGCGGAGTCACCGCGCGTCGTTTCGACGCGCTCAGGACCGGTTGAGTGTGCCGAGCGTGGGAACGGCGAGCCGGTGCTTGCCCTCCACGGCACCCCCGGGGGCTGGGACCAGGGGCTCGTGGCGGGCGAGTATCTGCGCCTGAACGGGTTTCGGATCATCGCGCCGAGCAGGCCCGGATACCTGGGAACCCCACTCTCGACGGGGCGCACCTTCGCCGAGCAGGGTGATGCCCTGGCGGCACTGCTCGACGCGCTCGAGATCGACCGCATCATCGCGTTCGCCGTCTCGGGCGGCGGGCCCGCTGGGTATGAGCTTGCTGCCAGGCACCCCGACCGCGTGGCGAAGCTCGTCCAGGTCGACGGCGTGTGCATCCCCGGCCCGATTCCGGGCGGGCTGGCAGGCATTGGCGTGCCGGACGCGCTCCTCCGGGCGCAGATCTGGCTCCTGGCCCATGCGACGGAGCCGACCCTCAGGGTGCTGCTCCGGCTTTTCGGCAGCGAGTCCACGGCGGTCAGATCCGAGCGGGCGGCCAAACTCGCGGCGATTCCCGGGCGGACGGCGCTGCTCGAGGCGACGTTTCGCTCGTCGCTCGGTTCGGCGCGACGACGGCAGGGCATGAAGAACGACTTCACCCCGTTCACGCCCGCCCCGCTGGAGCGCGTGTCATGCCCGACGCTGATCGTGCACGGGCGCTCGGACACGGCTGTGCCGCCGTCCAACGCCGAGTACGCCCATGAGCACATCGCCGGCTCTGAGCTCTACTGGATGGATGGGTCCCACCTCGCGTTCGGTCTCGAGGCCGCCGACACGGCGCCGGCGTATGTGCTGGGCTGGCTGCGTGATGAGCACTGACCGAGACACGCCCGGCATGGGTGCACGGTGCGGCTCCTCCCAGAGTTACGTGCTAATCTCTCCTACGTGCCGCTGAGAGATCAGCTGCAGAAACACATGCGCGGGTGGCGGAATTGGCAGACGCGCTAGCTTGAGGTGCTAGTGCCCTAACGGGCGTGGGGGTTCAAGTCCCCCTTCGCGCACACTGTGTTGAGACAGTCTGTTTCGTAGGAAATAGAGCAGAAAAGGGCCGGATCGAAAGATCCGGCCCTTTTCTTTTGCCGTTTTGTCCCTGGCCCGCTGGTTGAGCTTGTCGAAACCTAGTAGCCCGGAATCACGAGCACCAGCTTGCAGCGCGGGCAGCGGTGGCAGGATTCGAGGCCCTCAGCGGTGTCGACGCCATCCGCCTGCATTTCCGCGCCGCAGGCCGGGCACGGCGGGCCATCGAAGAGGCCATCGAAGTCGTTCACTCTCCCAGTGTGCGCCACCTGACGGGCGGATGCGGCCAGCAGCGCTGCGCAGCTCGACTCGGTACCATGCAGCGCATGGTCATAAAACTGGAGAACGTCGGCATCGCCGTGCGCGACCTTGACGCAGCGATCGCCTTTTTCACCGACCTCGGGCTCACCGTCGCGGGGCGCGACACGGTCAGCGGCGAGTGGACGGACACGGCCGTTGGCCTGGACGGCAACCACGCCAACATCGCGCTGCTGCAAACTCCGGACGGACAGGGGTGGCTGGAACTCTTCGAGTACATCCACCCTGCTGCGATCGAGACGGAGCCCACTCTCCCGAACGAGATCGGCATGCACCGTGTGGCGTTCTCCGTCGACGACATCGACCAGGCGCTGGAGATTGCCGCGCGCCACGGTTGCCACCCGCTGCGTGGCGTGGCGACATACCGGGACGTGTACAAACTGACGTACCTCCGCGGCCCGAGCGGAATCCTCGTGATGCTCGCCGAAGAGCTGCAGAAGGGCTGAGAGCCCGCACCAGCTCCCGCTTGAGCTCCCGCTCTAACCCCCGTCGAGCTCCTGGAACAGTGTGATCTGCAGTCCTGCGGGCGCGGATAGCCGGGAGTTCAGCGACCGCCACGGGGTTTCCCGCGGCGGGGCGATGAGGGTGGCGCCGCCACTCACCAGGTTCTCGGTCGCGGCGGTGGCATTGTCGACCTCGAACGCGACCCGCATCCGTGCGCTCCGCGTGCCGTCGGCCTCGACGGTGTCGATCATGCGGACCTGGGCCGGGTTGGACAGTTCCAGCGTGGCTCGGCCCACATCGAAAATGGTGACCTTGGCGCCATCGCCACCGTCGAATGCGGCCTCCTCGGTGAGGCCGAGCACATCACGGTAAAAGGCGACCGCCGTCTCGTAATCCTCGGCCTCGACGACGAGGCGAAGCTGGCGCACGGCAGGAGTTGCTCTCTTCTCTGCGGTCATGCTCGTACCTTAGGGCTCGGCGCTGCCGCGCGGATGCTTTTCCTCTCCCCGTTGGCTCGAGGGAGCGCCAGCGACCAGCCGACCGCCCCGGCGCTGCCCACGCGGCAGATGACGCGTTCCGCGATAGTCGTGGCGACCGCGGAACGCGGGTGTTGTCCGCGGTCGGATGTCGGCGCGGCCGCACCCCGCCGACTCCAGGGCTTCGGGGGCTGCGCTGCTCGTTCCTCGCGGCGCGGCCCCCTCCAGCCGACGTGAGGAGGTCGGCCTCTGCGGCCGGCCGCCACCACCCCCGTTGGTCGAGTAGGCGCGCCAGCGCCGTATCGAGACCCGGCGACCCGACCTCGCCACCCTGTCCTCGCCCCCTCCGCCCTCTGCCGACCGGCCCCTCCCCACGTCGGCAGGACTCCCTTCCCCGCGTCGGCAGAACGCCCGACCCACGGCGGCAGAATGCCCCGTCCCACGGCGGCTGAGCGCCCCTCCTCACGTCGGCTGAGCGAGGAACGAGCGAAGCCCCGGAGCCAACCCGCAACGCTCTCCCCGCGAAAGGTCACAATCAGGTAACGACGGCCGAATTTGTCCACAATTGCCCTGATTTGGGCCCATTTTCGCCTCGCAGTGTCAGAGGTCGGTGAGACGCTTCAGTCATGGAAACGCAGCCGACGCAGGCTCCCAACGCCGGGTTCGACCCGGTGCTGGATGAGTGCCTGGCCGCGCTGGGTTCGGGCGCTTCCGCGGAGTGCGTGTTGCAGGCGGATCGGTACCGGCGGATCGACGAGGCGGTGCGCCGGGCGGTGGCGATCGCCGACCCGCTCGGCGGCCGCCCGTCCCTGGACGAGCAGTTCGCGAGGCGCAGCATCACCGCCGAGCTTGCGTTGATTCTGCGCGTGCACGAGCGCACCATGGTCGGCCTGATCTATGAAGCGACGCAATTGTGTGGAATGTTCACGACCACGTTGGCCGAGCTCTCCGCCGGCACCATCACTGTGCAGCACGCCCGCGAGATCCTCGCCGCCGCCGTTTTCCTGCCGCCGGCCGTGCACGCCCGCTTCGAGCGGGAGGCGCTGGTTAAGGCCCGCACCATGAACGTGTCCGCGTTCCACCGGGCCGTGACTCGTCTCCGCGACCGGCTGCACCCGGACGCACTCGAAGCTCGGGCATCCAAATCCCGGGCCGACCGGCGGCTGGTGTTCGAGCCGGACGCCGACGGGATGGCCTGGCTGCACCTCTACCTCGAGGCGGAGAAGGCCCTCGCGATCAGCACCCGGGTGGGCGACCTCGCGACCGAGGCGCAACGGGAGGCCGCACAAGGCGCCGAGGGGATGGATGTGGAGACGGGCGAGACCGCGGACGGCATCCTCGGCTCGGGCACACATGCCCAGCTGGAGGCGGACATCGCCGCCGAGCTGCTCCTCGCCCTCCCAGCCGAGGACGGCCAGACCCACATCCCGACGCTGGCGTTCGCCCGCCCCGAGGTGTTCGTCGCCGTCCCGAAACTCACCATCGGCATCGACACCCTGATCGACACCTCGGAGGAGCCGGCCGAGCTGCACGGCTACGGCCCGATCGACGCCGACACGGCCCGCCGGCTCGTCGCGCAGGCCCCGACATTGCACCGGATCCTCACCGACCCGCTTGACGGGACCCCGCTGCAGCTGGACCCGACCCAGTACCGGCTGTCCGCGTCCCTGCGGCGTTGGATCCTGTACCGGGACGAGACGTGCCGGTTCCCCGGCTGCACCCGCAAGGCGGAGCGTTCCGAGACCGACCACACCCGGGCGTTCGAGGACGGCGGGCTGACCGTCGAGGAGAACCTGGCCGTGTTGTGCAAGAAGCACCACCGGCTCAAGCACAACTCCCGCTGGCGGGTCGAGCAGGTTGGCGGCGGGAACCTGAGGTGGGTCTCGCCGGGCGGACGCGAGTACAGGACCATGCCGTCCCGCCTCCAGCATGCACCACCCCATACAGGGCCACCGGATTCCGAATCAGCATCCGCGCTCGAACCGCCCGCTCGCTTCGCCGACACCCCGCCCTTCTGAACACGCGAACGCCTGTGCCCGCCGCGCGGCTCACGGCGTCGGTCGCAAGCTCCCTCAAGCCGACGTGGGGATACCCTCGCCGCTATCCGCGGGAGCGCCGCGCGAGGCACGCGAACTGCACGGCGCAGGCGGACGGGTGCAGGCCGGCTTCATCCGCTGAGCGCCGATTGACTTTATCGAACATAAGTTCGAGACTTAAGTGTGTCCATGCTCGCCGAGAATCTTCAGACGATCGAGACCACCGGCGCGAACGCCCGGGTGCTCGAGCTGCAGGCGCGCATCCGCAGCATGCAGGCGACGACGCTCGACAGCAAGGCCCTGCCGACGTTGCCGGCACTGGCATCCATTCTGCCCGGCGGCGCACTGCGTCAGGGCTCGGTGTACTCGTTGGCCGGCTCGACGACACTGGCCATGGCCCTGCTGGCCGCGCCGTCCGCCGCCGGCTCCTGGTGCGGGGTGGTGGGAGCGCCCGACTTCGGCATCGAGGCCGCCGCGCGCTTCGGCATCGAGCTGGAGCGGCTCGTGCTGGCGCCCTCCCCCGGCGACCAATGGCTCACCGTCACCGCGGCCCTCGCCGATGTGCTCACGGTCGTCGTCACGCGCCCGCCGCGCCGGGTCGGCGACGCGGATGCCGCCCGCCTCAGCGCCCGGCTGCGGCAGCGCGGCGCCACCCTTCTCGTGCTCGGCGACTGGCCCGGCAGCGACGCGACCCTGCGGCTCGACGGCGGCGACTGGCAGGGGCTCGGCGACGGCCACGGCCACCTGGCCGGCCGCGAGGCGACCGTGACCGCGACGGGCCGGCTCGGCTTCGACCGCCCGCGGACCGCCCGACTCTGGCTGCCCGACGCGCACTCGGCGTTCCGCGCGGCAGGGCCCGCGGCCGCGACGGGCCCCATGCCGGCCGGCGTCATCCCGCTGCGACGCGCCGCCGGTTTCGACGGATTGACTTAATCGAACAAAGATTCGAGACTTGACTGATGCAGGGATCGGAGAAACTGGGACGCACCATCGTGCTCTGGCTCCCGGACTGGCCGGTCACGGCGGCCCGCCAGCTCAGCGAACCTGACGAAGCCGGCGAACCTGACGAAGCCGGCGAGCCAGACGAGGCCACCGACCCCGCCGCGCCGCTGGCGCTGATCGAGCACGGCCTGGTCTTCGCCTGCTCCGCCGCCGCACGCTCTGCCGGGGTGCAGCGGGGCCTGAAGCTCCGCGAGGCGCAGTCACGCTGCCCGGATCTGCTCACCCTGCCCTACGACCCCGCCCAGGACGCCCGCGCCTTTGAGTCGGTGCTGGCCGCGCTGGAGCAACTCGTCCCCGGCGTGCAGCTGATGCGTCCGGGCACCGTCGCGATCCGAGCCCGCGGCCCCGTGCGCTTCTACGGCGGCGAGGAGCAGGCGGCCGCCGCGCTGCTCGACGGGCTCACCGTGCAGGGCGCAACGACGGAGGGCCTGCTCGGCGAGCCCGGGGTGCGCGCCGGCATCGCCGACGGGCCGTTCGCCGCCGAACAGGCCGCCCGCGCCACCACCGCCGAGCGCCCCGTGCGGATCATCGCGGACGGCGCCTCCGCCGCCTTCCTCGCCCCGTTCCCCATCGGCATCCTCGTCGACGCCCGGATGGGCACCCTGCTGCGCCGGCTCGGCGTCAGCACCCTCGGCGAGTTCGCGGCGCTGCCCGCCGTCGACGTGCACCGCCGCTTCGGCGCCATCGGGGCCGAGGCACACGCCCTGGCCGGGGCCGCCGACGGCCGCGTCGTGGTGGCCAGGACCGTGCCGAAGGACTTCGACGCGGTGATCGAGTTCGAGCCGCCGCTGGACATCGTGGAACAGGTCGCCTTCGGCATCCGCGCCGCCGCCGACGAGTTCGTGGACGCCCTGACCCGCTCCCGGCTGGTCTGCACGGCGATCCGGGTGCAGCTGGTCACCGAGCGCGGCGCGGTCTCCGAGCGCAGCTGGCTGCACCCGCGCTGGTTCACGGCGGCGGATGTCGTGGACCGGGTGCGCTGGCAGCTGCAGGGCGGCGCATCGATCGGCTCGGGACTGCGCTCCGGCGTCACCCGGGTGCGGATCACCCCGGAGCGCACAGACTCGACCGGCAACCACGAGCAGGGCTTGTGGGGCACCGGGCCGGACGAGCGCATCCACCACGGGCTCACCCGGGTGCAGAGCATGCTCGGCCACGAGGGCGTCGGAACGGCCGTCATCGCCGGCGGCCGGATGCTCGCCGAGCGCGCCGTCTTCGTGCCGTGGGGCGACGCCCCGCCGCCGGCCGCCCCCGGCTCGGCCGGGGCTCCCTGGCCGGGCAGCCTGCCCCAGCTGGCGCCGGCGACCGTCTTCGGCGGGCGGCGGAGCGTCACGGTGCTGGACGAGCACGGCGACGGCGTCGACGTCGACGCCCGCGGCATGCTGAGCGGTGCCCCGGCCAGCCTCGGCATCGGCGACGCCACCCCGCGGGGCGTGCGCGCCTGGGCCGGGCCGTGGCCCGTCGTCGAACGCTGGTGGGATGCGGCATCCGCCCGCCGGCTCTACCGCTTCCAGGTGGTGGATGCCGCCGGCATGGCCTGGCTGCTGGCCTACGAGATCAACGACGCCGCGATCGACAGCGGCACCGACGCCCTCTGGTGGGCGGAAGCGAGGTACGACTGATGGGCTGGAGCAACCCGCCGCGGTCGTGGGCCGAGATGGAGCGCACCCTCTCGGACAAGCCGGCGCGCCCAGAAATCCGCCCGGAGAGCCCGCTCTCCCGCAAGCGCGAGCCCTACCGGCCGAAGACCATCGAGACCGAGCACGCCGGCGAGGTGGTGCCCTACGCCGAGCTGCACGTGCACTCGCACTACAGCTTCCTCGACGGCGCCAGCTCGCCAGAGCAGCTGCTCGAGGAGGCGAAGCGGCTGGGCCTGTCCGGCATTGCGCTCACCGACCACGACGGCTTCTACGGCGTGGTGCGGCTGGCCGAGACGGCCGAGAGCTACCCGGAGGTGAAGACGATCTTCGGCGCCGAGCTCTCCCTCGGCCTCGGCAGCCCGCAGAACGGCATCGCCGACCCGGAGGGCAGCCACCTGCTCGTGCTGGCCCGGGGCGAGGCCGGCTACCACCGGCTGGCCGCCGCCCTCACCGACGGCCAGCTGGCCGGGGCGGAGAAGGGCCGGCCGCTCTACGACCTCGAGCAGCTGGGCGAGCAGGCCGGCGGGCAGTGGCTGATCTTGACCGGATGCCGGAAGGGCCGCGTGCGGCAGGCGCTGGCCGCCGCGCCGACCCCGGCGGAGGGCGCAGAGGCCGCCGCCGCCGAGCTCGCCGAGCTGGTGCGCCTGTTCGGCCAGGACAACGTCGCCGTCGAGCTGTTCGACCACGGACACCCACTGGACAGCACCGTCAACGACGTGCTCGCCGCCCTCGCGAGAGACGCCGGGCTGCCCGTCGTGGCGACGAACGTCGTGCACTACGCGACCCCGTCCGAGCACCGGCTGGCCTCGGCCGTCTCCGCGGTGCGGGCCCGGCGGAGCCTAGACGAGATGGACGGCTGGCTGCCGGCATCCGACGGCGCGCACCTGCGCTCCGGGGCCGAGATGGCGGCCCGTTTCGCTCGCTTTCCCGGGGCGATCGAGCAGACCGTCGTCTACGCGGAGGAGCTCGCCTTCACGCTGCGCAGCGCCCGCCCAGGGCTGCCCAAGCAGGACGTGCCGGACGGCCAGACGCCGATGAGCTGGCTGCGCGAGCTGGTCTGGCAGGGCGCCGCCCGCAAATACCCGGGCATGACAGCGGCCATGCGCACCCGCATCGAGCGCGAGCTCGAGGTGATCGAGCTCAAGGACTTCCCCGGCTACTTCCTCATCGTCTACGACATCGTGCGGGAGGCGAAGAGCCGCGGCATCCTCTGCCAGGGCCGCGGCTCTGCGGCGAACTCGGCCGTCTGCTACCTGCTGGGCATCACCGCCGTCGACTCGATCTTCTACGACCTGCCGTTCGAGCGCTTCCTCTCCAGCATCCGCGACGAGGAGCCGGACATCGACGTCGACTTCGACTCCGACCGGCGCGAGGAGATCATCCAGTACGTCTACGCCAAGTACGGCAGGCACAACGCCGCCCAGGTGGCGAACGTCATCAGCTACCGGCCCAAGGTGGCGGTGCGCGACATGGCCAAGGCGCTCGGCTACAGCCCCGGCCAGCAGGACGCCTGGTCGCGGCAGATGGAGCGCTGGGGCAGCACGGTCAAGGCCAGTGACCCCGAGGCCGAGATGCCGGATGCCGTTGCCGAGCTCGCCACGCAGCTGCTGACCTTCCCGCGCCACCTCGGCATCCACTCCGGCGGCATGGTGCTCACCGACCGGCCCGTCGGCGAGGTGTGCCCGATCGAGCACGCCCGCAAGGAAAACCGCACGGTGCTGCAGTGGGACAAGGACGACTGCGCCTGGATGGGCCTGGTCAAGTTCGACCTGCTCGGCCTCGGCATGCTCGCCGCCCTGCAGTACGCCTTCGACATGGCGCGTGACGTGCTCGGCGAGGAGTGGAGCCTGGACACCATGCCGAAGGAGGAGGCCGGCGTCTACGACATGCTCTGCCGGGCCGACTCGATCGGCGTGTTCCAGGTGGAGAGCCGCGCCCAGATGGGCACGCTCCCCCGGCTGAAGCCGCGCCGCTTCTACGACCTCGTCGTCGAGATCGCCCTGATCCGCCCCGGGCCCGTGCAGGGCGGAGCCGTGCACCCCTACATCCGGCGGAAGACCGGCAAGGAGCCGATCACCTACCTGCACCCGAAGCTGGAGCCGGTGCTGGAGCGCACCTGCGGCATCCCCATCTTCCAGGAGCAGCTGATGCAGATGGCCGTCGCGGTCGGCAACTGCACGGCGGAGGACGCCGACCTGCTGCGCCGGGCGATGGGCTCCAAGCGCGGCGTCGAGAAGATCGGCAAGCTCAAGGCCAAGCTGTATGCCGGCATGGCCGAGAACGGCATCGACCTGGCGACATCCGACCTCATCTACGCCAAGATCGAGGCCTTCGCGAACTTCGGCTTCGCCGAGAGCCACTCCCTGAGCTTCGCCCTGCTGGTCTACGCCAGCTCCTGGATCAAGCTGCACTACCCCGGCGTGTTCCTCGCCGCGCTGCTGCGCGCCCAGCCGATGGGCTTCTACTCGCCGCAGTCGCTCACGGCGGATGCCCGGCGCCACGGCGTGCAGGTGCTGCGCCCGGACATCCTGCGCTCCGGCGTGCACGCCGTGCTGGAGGAGCTGGACGGGGCTCGGGCGACTGGCCCACGAACCACCGGCCCACGAACCACCGGCATGGACAGCTGCCTGGACAAGCTGCAGCCGCCCGTGCCGGAGGGCTTCGAGCGCGCGCAGCCGGACGAGACGGCCGCGCACCGCCGCGACGGCGGCTACGCGGTGCGGCTCGGGCTGGCCGACGTCTCCGGCATCGGGGAGGGCCTGGCCGAGCGCATCGTCGCCGAGCGGGACGCGGCCGGCCCGTACCGCAGCATGGCCGACGTCTCCCGCCGGGTGGGCCTAGACACCGCCCAGCTGGAGGCGCTCGCCGCGGCCGGGGCGTTCTCGGCGCTCGGGATGGAGCGGCGGGAGGCGCTGTGGAGCGCCGGCGACGCCGCCCAGGACAAGGCGCAGTACCTGGCGGGCTCCGTCGTCGTGCTGCAGCCGCCGCTGCTGCCGATCCTGAGCGCCTCAGAGCAGGTGGTCTACGATCTCTGGGCGACCGGCATCTCCCCGGACGACCACCCGGTGCGGCACGTGCGCGCCTCCCTGGACCGGCGCGGCGCCCTGCCCGTCGCCGCGCTGCAAACGTGGGAGTCCGGCCGGCGGATCGAGGTCGGCGGCGTCGTCACCCACCGGCAGCGGCCGGGCACGGCCGCCGGCATCACCTTCTTGAACATCGAGGACGAGACGGGCACCCTCAACGTGATCGCCAGCGTCGGTGTGTGGGACCGCTACCGCCGGATCGCCAGGGAATCGCCCGCGCTCATCGTGCGCGGCATCCTGGAGCGCACAGAGGAGGGCGTGGTGAACCTGCTCGCCGACCGCTTCGAGGCGCTCGGGGTGAGCGCGGCGCAGCGCTCCCGCGACTTCCGCTAGCCCCGGTTCGGATAACCTCGATGAGTGATGAACGACCGCTACGGATCTGATGTGCTCGCCGGCGACTGGCGCAAGGCCGGCCGCCCGGTGATTCCCGAATGCGAGGCCGTGAAGGACCTCGTGATCGAGGAGGTCGCGACCGGCTTCTGTGGCGCCGTGGTGCGGATCGAGAAGAACATCGTCACGCTGGAGGACTACTTCGGCAAGCTCCGGCTGTTCCCGCTCGGCCCCGGCTTCCTGCTCGACGGCAAGCCCGTCGTGCTGGTGGCGCCGAAGAAGGCCGCCCCGGCCGGGCGCGGGCGCACGGCATCCGGCTCCTTCGCCGTCGAGAACGCGGCCGCCCGGGTCGCCCTGCCCAGCCGCATCTTCGTCGAGGGGCGGCACGACGCCGAGCTGGTCGAGAAGGTGTGGGGCGCCGACCTCCGCATCGAGGGCGTCGTCGTCGAGTACCTCGAGGGCGTCGACGACCTCGACGCGATCATCCGCGAGTTCAAGCCGGGCCCCGGCCGCAAGGTCGGCGTGCTCGTCGACCACCTGGTGAAGGGCTCCAAGGAGAGCCGCATCGCGGATGCCGTCGCCGCCGGCCCATACGGCAAGCACGTGCTCGTCGTCGGCCACCCCTACGTCGACGTCTGGCAGTCGGTGAAGCCGGAGCGACTCGGCATCAAGGAATGGCCGACCATCCCGCGCAACATCGAGTGGAAGAAGGGCATCTGCGCCAGCTTCGGCTGGCCGCACGCCGAGCAGGCGGACATCGCGCGCGCCTGGCAGCGGATCCTCGGCCAGGTGCGCACCTTCGCCGACCTGGAGCCGGCACTGCTCGGCCGGGTCGAGGAGCTGATCGACTTCGTCACCAGCCCGTAGAGCCGTTGGCTTCGGTCGCTGGCGCTCCCTCGAGCCAACTGGGCGCGCCGCTCCCCACGTCGGCTGAGCGAGGAACGAGCCATGCCCTGGCCAGCCCGCACACAAGGCTGCGGAAAAACAGGAGCAGAGCGCCGCGGGCGCCGCATACGGGGCCGGGAGCGCTGTGGTCCTGCGTTTCTTCGATGCGTGTGGCGTCGCAGCTCCCGGGGTTGGCTTCGGTCGCTGGCGCTCCCTCGAGCCAACGGGGTGCGCCGCCGCTCCCCACGCCGGCTGAGCGAGGAACAAGCGAAGCCCTGGCAGCTCGCACACAAGGCTGCAGAAATGCAGGAGCAGAGCGACGCGGGCGCCGCATACGGGGCCGGGAGTGCTGTGGTCCTGCGTATCCGCGCCGTCGGGCCGGCTAGCCGATCGTGGTGCCGAAGGCGAGGCCGAGCACGTAGGTGACGGCGGCGGCGCCGAGGCCGATGCCGAGCTGGCGGAGCGCCCGGCGGAGGGGCGGGGCGCCGGAGAGCAGGCCGACGACGGCGCCCGTCACGAGCAGCGCGATGCCGACCAGGACGACCGCCACCGCGACGGCGACGATGCCCTGCAGGCCGAAGATGTACGGCAGCACCGGGATGATGGCGCCGGAGGCGAAGAAGCAGAAGCTGGAGAGCGCCGCGCCCCAGCCGGTGCCGATGGCCTCGTGGTCGTCGATGGCGCTGACCGGGCCGGTCAGCGGAGCTCCCTTCGCGTGAATGCGGGAGATCACCCGGGCGGCGTGCTTCGTCGCCTCGCCCTCCTCCATACCGCGGGCACGGTAGACGAGGGCGAGCTCATTCGCGTTCACGTCGAGGTCTGGCAGCACCTTGTCGGCATCCGGGTCCGGGTTGGAGGCCTCCAGCAGCTCGCGCTGGGAGCGCACGGAGACGTACTCCCCCGCGCCCATCGAGAGGGCGCCGGCGAGCAGGCCGGCGATGCCGCTGAACAGCACGACGCTGTGGGCGACGCCGGTCGCCCCGATTCCGAGCACGAGGGCGAGGTTGGAGACCAGGCCGTCGTTGGCGCCGAAGACGGCGGCGCGGAAGGTTCCGGAGAGCCGCATCCGGCCGCGGGCGGCGAGCCCACGCACGACCTCCTCGTGGATTCGCTCATCGGCGGCCATCGCGGCCGAGGCGTGCGGGTCGCTCGCGTACGGGGAGGCGCTCTCGGCGCGCTGGGCGAGGGCGAGGACGAAGATCGAGCCGAAGCTGCGGGCGAGCAGGCCCAGCGCCCGGGTGCGGATGTCGGCGCGGTGCGGCCGCCCGGCCTCCTCGCCGAGCAACTCGCGCCAGTGCGCCTCGTGGCGGCCCTCCGCGTCGGCCAGCGCGAGCAGGATCTCGCGCTCCTCGCCGGTGCGTCGGGCGGCGAGCTCGCGGTACACGGCTGCCTCGGCCCGCTCGTTGGCGAGATACTGCCGCCAGCGCCGCAGCTCGGCGCCGCTCGGCTGGGGCGCGCCGACGTTCGCGCGGGCAGACGGGGTGTCTTCGTTGAATTGAGACATGGGGGTGGAACTCCTGGTGGCCTGGCGCTGGTGCGGGAACGATGTGGTCGCGCGACCCTGAGCGTCCGCTGTACACGCTACCGATCCGGATGCCGCCGAGCCCCCGATTCGCCGTGATTGACAGCATTTCGGGCCCCCGAACACCGCCGGAATCAGCGCCGGATCTCGACCAGGACCACCCACGCCGAGACGACGGCGGAGAAGATGGCGAGCAGGATGCCCGCCGCGATCCAGTACGCGCCCGCTGCATCGCCGAGCACCAGGAGCACTCCGGCGACACAGAACGCGGCGCTCGGAAGCACCCCGATGCTGCCCTTCGCGATCGACTCCCCGAGCCCGCGGTGCTCCCGGGCTCCTGGCTGCCGGGTGCGCACCAACCGCCACAGCGACTCGAGGGCGAGGCCCAGCGCGATGCCGCCGGCCAGAAGGACCAGCCAGCCGAAGCCGCCGGCTGTCAGGCCGGGCATCAGCGCGGCCAGCGCGATGATCGTCGAAGCGACGAGGAGGGCGATGGCGACTCCCGCCCGGGAGGCCATGCCCGGGATGGCGATCATCTCGGTGACGCTCACCGAGGCGGCGACGATGATGAGGCCGCCGAGGGCGGCGCACGCCCCGGCGGCGGCGACGAAGAACCCGGACCACTCGGCCAACATGGCTCGATGCTACGCGCGGCATGCCGCGTCGGGATAGGCGCGGAGGATTAGGCTCGCCCCATGGCCGAATGGGCAGAGGTCGCCGACGGCGTCTGGCAGGCGCGCTACCAGCCGCTGGACGTGTCCATCTGCCTCGTGCGCGGCGATGACGGCCTGCTGCTGGTCGACACCCGCTGCGGGCCGGGCGAGGCCGCCGAGATCGTGGCGGATGCCGCAACGCTGGGGCAGGGCGGCATCCGCTGGGTGGTGAACACGCATGCGCACTACGACCACACCTTCGGCAACCAGCTGTTCGCCCCGACGGCGACGATCTACGGCCACCACCGCATCGCGGTGCACTTCCGCGACTACGAGGCCGCGGAGCTGGCCGGCCGGCCGGATGTCGTGCTGACCCCGCCCCAGGTGAGCGTCGACGGGCCGCTCGAACTGGACCTCGGCGGGCGCACGGTGCGGCTGGTCACCCTGCCGCCGGGGCACACGGACACCGACCTGGTCGTGCACGTGCCGGATGCCGGCTGCTGGATCGTCGGCGACGTGATCGAGGAGTCCGGGCCTCCGCAGGCCGGCCCGGACGCGTTCCCGCAGGACTGGCCGCACGCGCTGCGCACCCTGGCCGACATGGTCGGCCCGGACGAGCGCGTCGTGCCTGGACACGGCCGGGTGGTCGACCGGGCGTTCGTGCTGGCCCAGGCGGCGGAGTTGGAGCGGCCGCCTACTCCTTGACCAGCTCGTGCCAGCCGTCGCCGTCGGCGTGCTCGAAGATGAGGTTCGTCTCGGTGTGCGCCACGGCCGGATGCCCGGTCAGGTGGGTGAGCACGAAGTCGCGCAGCTCGGAGGCGTCGTGGGCGGCCACGTGCAGCAGGTAGTCGTCGGCTCCGGCCATGTGGAACAGGCCGATCACGCCGGGCAGGTGCGGGGCGGAATCCCGGAAGGAGTCGATCTCGCCGCGGGCGTGCTTGACCAGGCGCACCGAGATGAGCGCCTGCAGCGAGGCGCCGAGCGCGGCCAGGTCGATGTCGACCCGGAAGCCGCGGATGTAGCCGAGCGCCTGCAGGCGGCGCAGCCGCAGCGACACCGTCGACTCGGCGACTCCGACCTCTGCGGCCAGCGCGGCCCCGGAGGCCCTGGCATTGGCCGAGAGTGCGCGCAACAGCGCACGGTCGACGCGATCGAGATCGGCCTTCTTCGAATCCACGGGGCAGTCCTGCTTTCTTTGTGAAGAACCTTTCAAGAATAGCAGCACTCTCGACAGGATCCTTGACACCCTTGAGGTGCTTTGACAGCTTCAACTACGTTCGAGGCATGGAGCCACTGATGTCTCACAACGATTCCCCCGGTCACCGCCTCGAGACGATCGCCGTGCACGGCGGGATGGACGGGGTGCGCGAGTCCGGCTCGCACGTGCCCACCATCGACCTGTCGACGACGAACCCGCTGACGGATGTCGAGAGCGGCGGTGACAGCTACGAGAACCTCGCCACGGGCGGCGACCTCGAACCCGGCGCCTCTGCCGTCTACCAACGGCTCTGGCAGCCGGGCGTCGCCCGCTTCGAGGACAGCCTGGCCGCGCTGGAGCGGACGGACGGCGCCGTCGCCTTCGCAACCGGCATGGCGGCGCTCGCCGCCTGCCTGCTGGCGACCGCCGCGGCCGGCCGGCCGCACATCGTCGCCGTGCGCCCGCTGTACGGCGGCACGGACCACGTGCTGGCCACCGGCCTGCTCGGCACCACGGTCGCCTGGGTGCAGCCGGACGGCATCTCTGCGGCGATCACCCCGGAGACCGGCCTCGTCGTGATCGAGACGCCGGCGAACCCGACGCTTGAGCTGCTCGACATCGCCGCCGTGTGCGCGGCCGCCGGCGAGGTGCCGGTGCTCGTCGACAACACCTTCGCCACCCCGGTGCTGCAGCAGCCGGCCCTGCACGGCGCCACGCTGGTGCTGCACAGCGCCACCAAGTACCTCGGCGGGCACGGCGACGTGATGGGTGGCGTGGTCGCCACCAGCACCGAGTGGGTGACCAGGCTCCGCCAGGTGCGGGCCCTGACCGGCGGCCTGCTGAACCCCTTCGCCGGATACCTGCTGCACCGCGGCATCCGCACCCTGCCCGTGCGGGTGCGCGCACAGCAACAGACCGCAATGCAGCTCGCCGCCCTGCTGGACGGGCACCCGGCGCTCAGCCGGGTGCACTACCCCGCGCTGCCCGGCCAGGACCCGCAGGGCCTGCTCGGCCGCCAACTGCACGGCCCCGGCTCGCTGATCGCGATCGAGCTGGCCGGCGGCTACGACGCGGCCGCCCGGTTCACCGAGTCCTGTCTGCTGATCACGCACGCCGTCTCGCTCGGCGGCGTCGACTCGCTGGTGCAGCACCCGGCGTCGCTGACGCACCGCCCGGTGGTGGCCAGCGCGAAGCCGAACGCGGCCGTGGTGCGCCTGAGCATCGGCCTCGAGCACGTTGACGACCTGGCGGCCGACATCCTGGCGGCGCTGGACGCCGTTCTGGCGGACAAGGCCCTCGCGGCCGACGCCCTAGTGGGTGCTGCCGAGCCGCTTGCGGAGCAACTGAATGCGTGACTGCAGCTGGGTGACGCTGGCTTGAGCGACGGCGGGGCCGCCGCAGATCCGGCGCAGCTCTGAGTGCACCTGGCCATGCGCCTCACCCGTCATCTTGGCCCACATGCCGACCAGGCTGTTGAGCAGCGTGCGCTGCTCCTTGAGCGTGCGGTAGAGGGCCTGCGGGGTCTCCGCGGCGATCTCCTCGGCCGGGCGGTTCTTCTGCCGCTCGGCCTGGCGCCTGGCCTGCTTGGCCTGGCGCTGGCGCAGCAGGTCGCTCACCTGCTCCGGCTCCAGCAGGCCGGGGATGCCGATGAAGTCGTACTCCTCGTCGCTGCCGGGCTCGGCCAGTGTGCCGAACTCGTGGCCGTCGAAGAGCACCCGGTCGAAGGTGGCGGCCGAGCCGATGGCCTGGAAGCTGAACTCGCTGGTCAGCGCCTCCGACGCCTTGTCGTCCTTGTTCGCCGCGGCGACCATGGCATCTTCCGGGTTGTAGATGTCACCGTCTTCCTCGGTGCTGATCCGGTCCAGCGCGTGGTCGCGCTCCAGCTCCATCTGCGAGCCGAGTGCCATCAGCTGCGGCACGTTGGGCAGGAAGACGGATGCCGTCTCGCCGCGGCGGCGGGCGCGCACGAAGCGGCCTATCGCCTGGGCGAAGAACAGCGGGGTCGAGGAGGAGGTGGCGTAGACGCCGACGGCGAGGCGGGGCACGTCCACGCCCTCCGACACCATGCGCACGGCGACCATCCAGCGGCTGGTGCCGGCGGAGAAGGTGTCGATGTTGTCCGACGCCTCCTTGTCGTCAGAGAGCACGAGGGTGACCGGCTGTCCGGTGATCTCCTCGAGGACGACGGCATAGGCCTTGGCCGCGAAGTGGTCGGTGGCCAGCACCAGCCCACCGGCATCCGGGATGCCCTGACGCACCTCGGTGAGCCGCTTGTCGGCGGCCTGCAGCACGGAGGGGATCCACTCCCCGGCCGGGTCGAGCGCAGTCCGCCACGCCTGGGAGGTGATGTCCTTGGTGTTGTCCTCGCCGAGCTTGGCCTCCATCTCGTCGCCGGTCTTGGTGCGCCAGCGCATGTGGCCGGCGTAGACCATGAACAGGACGGGGCGGACGACGCCGTCTTCGAGGGCGCGGCCGTAGCCGTAGTTGTAGTCGGTGATGGAGGTGCGGATGCCCTGGTTGTCCGGCGCGTACTCGACGAACGGGATGGGCGCGGTGTCAGAGCGGAACGGGGTCCCGGTCAGCGACAGGCGCTTGGTGGCGTTGCCGAAGGCCTCGCGGATGGCGTCGCCCCAGCTCAGCGCGTCGCCGCCGTGGTGCACCTCGTCGAGGATCACCAGGGTGCGGTTGCTCAGGGTGATGTCGCGGTAGAGCGACGCGCGCACGGCGACCGCCGCATAGGTGACCGCGATGCCGTGGTAGTGCTTGCCGAAGCGACCGTGCGCATTCTTGAACTCGGGGTCGAGCCGGATGCCGACGCGGGCCGCAGCCTCCGCCCACTGCTTCTTCAGGTGCTCGGTCGGGGCGACGACGATGATCGTGTCGACCTCGCGGCGGCCGCGGAGCTCCGCGGCGAGGCGCAGAGCGAAGGTCGTCTTGCCTGCGCCCGGCGTTGCCGCTGCGAGGAAGTCGCGGGGCATGGTGTCGAAGTACTTTTCCAGTGCCTCGGCCTGCCAGGCTCGCAGCTTGCTGGCGGTACCCCAAGCGGCACGTTCGGGGAACGACGGCGAGAGGTTCTCTGCGGCCGAGGTTCCCGGATGGGGGTGGGGGCCGAGCGGAGTATTCATCTGGCCCCAGTTTAGCCGCTCCCCGATTACATTGGTGTCATGGCTGAAGACACCGCTAAGCACACCGGACTGTGGTTTCGACTCTCGCGGCGCCGCGAGCAGGCGAAGCCACAGGGCGACGCGCCCGATGCGGGCACCCCGTGGCCCGTGCACCCGTGGCAGCGCTACGTCGCCGTCGGCGACTCCTTCACCGAGGGCATCGGCGACCCGGAGCCGAGCGCGCCCGGCGGCTACCGCGGCTGGGCCGACCGCGTCGCCGAGGTGCTGAGCGACGGCACCGACGACTTCGCCTACGCCAATCTGGCGGTGCGCGGCAAGCTGATCCAACAGATCCTCGACGAGCAGGTCGACCAGGCGCTCGCCCTGCATCCGGACCTCATCACGATCTCTGGCGGCGGCAACGACGTCATCCGGCCGGGCAGCGACCCGGATGCCGTCTCCGCGCTGGTCGAGCAGGCGATCGCCCGGCTCAGCCGGGACAACGCGACGGTCGTGCTGTTCACGGCGACGGATGTCGGCTTCTCCCCCGTGTTCCGCGGCATCCGCGGCAAGGTCGCCATCTACAACGAGAACCTGCGCGCCATCGCCGCAAAGTACGACTGCATCGTCGCCGACCAGTGGCCGCTGAAGGAGATCCAGGACACCCGCTATTGGGCGCCGGACCGGCTGCACCTGAACCCGCTCGGCCACCACGAGATTGCGCGCCTGGTGCTGGCGGCCCTCAACGTGCCGAACGACCTCAAGCCCTCGCAGCCGGAACCCGCCCCGGCATTGAGCTGGCGGGAGGCCAGGGGCGAGGACCTCAGCTGGGCGCGCGAGTACCTGGTGCCCTGGGTGCTCCGCCGGGTGCGGCACCAGTCCTCCGGCGACCTCGTGTCCGCCAAGCGGCCGGATGCTGGCCCGTTCCAGACAGAACGGCCAGAAGGCCGGTAGTGCCGGAACAGTCGGGAGACCGCGAGGGCGTCGCGACGCTGAGGATGCTGAACCTGCTCTGGGCGCTGCCCGTGGTCGGTTACATCCTCTACTGGAATGCGCTTCTGCAGCGCTTCCAGATGTGCGGGGTGTTCGGTTGCGCCGGCGCGTACCCCTTCGAGCCTGACGTCTGGATGATTGTCGTGACCTTCGCGATCGCCGTGACGGTGTGCACCGTCATCCTGCTGCTCACGCCCTGGACGAAGAACCTCAAGCTCAAGCTGATCGCGTCACCGGGCGCCGTGCTCGTGATCGCGTTCGGCATGCTCGTCGTGCTCGGGCTGCCGCGCTGAGCCTCAGCGCGGGTTGGCGAGCTTCCAGCCGACGCCGGGATCGCCGAGACGGCCGTTCAGGGTGATCGGCACGGTGGCGCTGCGACCGCCGGAGCTGAAGGTCACGCTGCCGAGGTTGGTGCCGTCGGCGGCCAGTGAGACGTCCGGCAGGATGAGCGCGGTCTCCACCGGGGTGTCGGACCAGACCAGCATCGAGGCGGATGTCGCGCTCTCCGCGGTGGCGGTGTCGCCCCACACGGTCGAGTAGCTGGCCCACTGCTGCCCGGCCGCGGTGAGCGAGACGGTGTGGAAGCCAGCGAACGTCGAGTCCAGCAGACCGGCGACGGCGTCGTTCAGCTCGGAGTGGGTGTCCGCCCCGAGCGTCGCGCCGACCAGCGTCACCTGCTGCCCGTCGATCTCGGAGACGGCGGTGTAGAGCAGGCAGGCGCCCGCCTCATCCGTCGTGCCCGTCTTCATGCCCGTGACGCCGTGCGTGCCGAGCAGCTTGTTCGTGTTGACGACGGTGCCGATGGTCGGCAGCTCGGCGGACTTCATGGCGACGATCTCGGCGAGGGCGGGCTGGGCCAGGGCCAGCTTGCCGATCTCGACCAGGTTGGCCGGGCTGCTGACGCTGTCGGCGGAGAGCCCGCTGGCGTCGACGACGTGCGTGTCGGTGAGGCCCTGCTCGGCCAGCCAGGCGTTCGCGGCGGCCAGGTACGCGTCCATCGAGCCGTAGGCCCAGATGGCGAGGGACTGGGCGTAGTTGTTGGCGGAGGGCAGCAGCACGGCGGTCAGCGTCTGCCTCTGGCTGAGCGTCATGCCGGCGGAGACCGGGGCGGAGGAGCCGTCCTCGGCGATCGTCTCCCAGTAGATGTCGATGTCGGCCTCGGTGTACGCGATGTCCGGGCCGGCCTCGCCGGCGCCGAGCGGGTGCTTGTCGAGCACGACGAGCGCCGTGATCATCTTGGTGATACTGGCGATCGGGCCCGTGGACTGGTCGCCGGCGGTCGCGAGCAGGCCGGGCGTGCCGACGGCGCCGATGGCGGTGCGGCCGAAGTCGGGCCAGGCCACCGGGCTCGCCGGCTGGGTGAGCGTGGGGACCTCCGCCAGCGTCGCGCTGGTGGCCGGGAGCGGGGCGGCGATGGCGTTCACGCTGTAGATCAGCCCGGAGAGCAGGGCGATCAGCACCACTCCGATCACGCTGAAGACAACGAGCCGACGACGTCGGTACACCTGGCGTCGAGTAAGAGTCACGGAACGAGCTTAAACGACATCGGCTGCGCGCACGCGCAGTGCGTAGAGCGCGACGGCGCTCGCCGCGGCCACGTTCAGCGAGTCGACGCCGTGCAGCATCGGGATCGTCACCGTCGTGTCGGCGGCGGAGAGGGCGGCACGGCTCAGGCCGTCGCCCTCCGAGCCCAGCACGATCGCCAGCTTCTCCGGCGGGCTCTTCTCGAACTCCTCCAGGCTGACGGCGTCGTCGGAGAGCGCGAGCGCGGCGATATGGAAGCCGAGCGAGTGCAGCAGCGGCGTCGCCTCGTCCCACTCCGGCAGCCTGGTCCACGGCACCTGCAGCACGGTGCCCATGCTCACCCTGACGCTCCGGCGGTAGAGCGGGTCGGCGCAGCGCGGCGTGATGAGCACGGCATCCGCCCCGAGGCCGGCCACCGCGCGGAAGATGGCGCCGATGTTGGTGTGGTCGACGATGTCCTCGAGGATGACGATGCGGCGCGCGTCGCGGATGAGCTCCTCGACCGGGGCCAGCGCCGGGCGGTGCATGGCGGCCAGGGCGCCCCGGTGCATGTTGTAGCCGGTCAGCTGCTCCAGCACGGCGGGCTCGCCCACGTAGACGGGGACATCCGGGTAGTCGGCCAGCAGCGGCTCGACATCGGCCAACCACTGCTTCTGCAGCAACACGGAGCGCGGCACGTGGCCGGCCCGCAGCGCCCGCGCGATCACCTTGCTCGACTCGGCGATGTAGAGACCACCCTCCGGCTCGCTGACGCGGCGCAGGGCGACGTCGGTGAGCTTCGCGTAATCGGACACGCCTGCGGCGGTCAATTCGGTGATGGGGATGATCTGCATCCCCCTAGCCTGACAGCCTCGGAAACAAACTGGAAACCATGTGGGTTGATGATGGAACCCGAGTGAAGGAGCAATCCGTGCAGCAGATGGCCAGCGTGAACCAGATCGACGCCGCGCAGCAGATCGACGCCGTGGCGGAGCTAATGCGGGGCAAACGCACGGCCGTGCTCAGTGGGGCCGGCATCAGCACCGACTCCGGCATCCCCGACTACCGCGGCGAGGGCGCGCCGACGCGCACGCCCATGACGGTGCAAGACTTCCTCGGCGACGAGGGCAAGCGCAAGCGCTACTGGGCCGGCAGCCACCTCGGCTGGCGGCTGTTCAGCAGCGCCCGGCCGAACGCCGGCCACCGCACGCTGGCGCGGCTGGAGGGCGCCGGGCTCGTCACCGGCGTCGTCACCCAGAACGTCGACGGGCTGCACCGCCAGGCCGGCTCCGGCCGGGTGGTCGAGCTGCACGGCTCGATGGACACCGTCAGCTGCCTGGACTGCGGGCAGGTCTTCGCCCGGCAGGCCATCGCCGAACAGCTGGAGGCGGCCAACCCGTGGCTGGGCCAGTCGGATGCCGTCCGACTCGCGCCCGACGGTGACGCCGACGTCGAGGAGGTCGACCGTTTCGTGCTGCCGGTGTGCACCGTCTGCGGTGGCCGGCTGAAGCCGGATGTCGTGTTCTTCGGCGAGCTCGTGCCGGCCGCGCGATTCGCCCAGGCGGCCGCGCTGGTTGCGCGCTCCGAGATGCTGCTTGTCGTGGGCTCCTCGCTGACGGTCAACTCCGGCATCCGCCTGTTGGAGCAGGCCAGGCGGCGGCGCCTGCCCATCGTCGTGGTCAACCGCGGCATCACGAAGGGCGACGCCCGGGCAGCGCATAAGCTGGATGCGGGGGTTTCAGAGACGCTGGCCGCATTGGCGGAACGGCTGCTCCCCTAAGCCTTGTTGCGAGAGGGCCTGAGATCTGAGGGAGAAGAATCGGTGACGACGTTCGGTATTGTTCGGCACGGTCAGACCGAGTGGAACGCGCAGAAGCGCATCCAGGGGCGCACCGACATCCCGCTGAACGACACCGGGCGCGCCCAGGCCGCCGCGACCGGCGCCGCCCTGCGCGCCGCGCAGGTGGAGCACGGCGCATGGGATGCCATCGTCAGCAGCCCGCTCAGCCGCGCGCACGAGACGGCGTTGATCATCGCCGCCGAGCTCGGCCTCTCCAGCCCCGAGCTGGTGCCGGCGCTCGCCGAGCGCGCGCACGGAGAGATCGAGGGGCTGAGCTTCGCCGAGCGCACCGAACGCTTCCCCGACGGCTCTGCGGTGCCCGGCTTGGAGACGCGCGACGAAGTGCTCGACCGCACCCTGCCGAGCCTGGAGGAGCTCGCCGGGCGCTTCCCCGGCGGCCGTGTGCTGGTGGTCAGCCACGGCGGCGTGATCAGCTCGCTCATGCATCACTCCTCCGGCGGCGAGATCGCCGCCCCGGGCCGGATGATCCAGAACGGCTCCGTGCAGGAGTTCCGCTGGGGCCTCGGCGGGCTGTCCATGCGGGGCGTCGCCTAGCCCGCAGCCCATCGACTACGCGAAAAGTGCGCCAAAGACTCAGTCTTGGCGCACTTTTTGCGTAGTCGATTCCGGGCGTGGCTCTGGGCGGCGGAGCTCGCCCGGTGGCCTCCCGTTAGCCGCGCGCGGTCTTCTCCAGCAGGCCGAGCAGGCGCTGGGCCGAGCCCTTCCAGGTGAAGCGGCCCGCCTGCTCCCGGCCGAGGGCCGAGCGGCGCTCCCACTCCCCCGGCGCGCGCAGCGCGGAGACAGCGGCGACGAGCCCGTCGGGCGAGGTCGGGGCGAAGTAGAGGGCCGCGTCGCCGCCGATCTCGCGGAAGATCGGGATGTCGCTGACGATGATCGGCGTGCCCTCCGACATCGCCTCGACCAGCGGGATGCCGAAGCCCTCGTCGAGGGACGCCGTCACCAGCGCGGTGGCCCCGCGGAGCGCCTGGAGGTACGCGGCGTCGCTGGCCCCGTTGTGGAAGACGATCGCGGCCTGCGGGGCGAGCGCGCGGAGACGACGCTGCTCGGCGTCGCTCAGCCGGCTCATCAGGTGCAGCTCCGAGCCCGGCAGCAGCGCGGCGGCGCGCACCAGCGTCTCGACGTTCTTGTACGGCATGAACGAGCCCATGTAGACCAGGCGCAGCCCGTCGGGTCGCGCACGGGGCGCGGCATCCGCGGCGTCCGCGGCGACGCCGGCGGCGTTCGGCACGACGGTGACTGCGCGCCGGGTGAGGTTGTGCTCGGCGATCAGGCCGGCGGTGGTCTCAGAGACGGTGACGACGCCGTCGGCGCGGTTCAGCAGCATCCGCTGCGGCCACCAGGCCAGGTGGTAGAGCCGCCAGAGCAGCCGGATCGGCGCGGCCAGGTCGCGCGGGGGCGTGCGGTTGCGGTAGTAGATGAGGTCGTGCACGGTGAGCAGCAGCTTGTACTTGCGGCCCCACGAGCCCATGGTCTGCATCGGCGTGAAGACGACGTCTGGCCGCAGCTTGTTCACGGTGAGCGCGACGAGCGGCTCCAGCACGCTAGTCGGCGAGCCGACCAGCTGCCAGGGCAGCGCGGGCAGCATGTCGAGCTGGCGGTGGTCGCTGATCAGCATGGTGACCGGGTGCAGCTTGCCGAGCTCCTCGACGAGGCTCGCCGTGTACCGGCTGATGCCGTCGTGCCGGTCGATGCGGGTGTAGCGGCAGTCGAAGACGATGTTCATGCCGTGGCCCCCAGCGAGGACAGCACCGTGCGGATCTGCTCGGCCGCCTCGATGGGCGTCTCGTAGTGGATCAGGTGGCCGACATCGTGGATGACGTGCAGCCGGGCATCCGGGAACAGGGTCTGCAGCCGGTGCTGGGCGGCGATCGGCGTGATGTCGTCGCGGTCGGCGGCGATCAGCAGCGTCGGCTGCGGGATCCGGGCGGCGTACTCGCTGACGTCGTGGCTGACGGACGCGCGGAACGCCTCGAGGACGACGTCGCGGTTCTCGAAGGCCGAGAAGTAGCGGTCGTGCTCCTCGTGGATCCAGCGCTTCAGCTGCGGGTCGCGGGTCTTGGACATGGTGACGCTCATGACGCGCACGATCAGCCGGGAGCGCAGCAGGGCGAAGCCGATGCGCTCGGGCAGCTTGGCGGCCGCCCAGTAGTAGAAGACGGCGAGCCGGGTCATGATGCCGCGCGGCCCGGACAGCGCCGGGGCGCCGATCGGGTTGACGAGGATGACGGCGTCGGCGCTCAGGCCGTCGGCCAGCGCCGCCGAGCTCACGATGGAGCCGAAGGAGTGCCCCAGGATCACGACGGGGCCGGGCAGCGCGAGCGCGGCGGTGAAGGCGGCCAGCCAGGCGGCGTAGCCGGGCACGTCGTGGCGGGCGCCGGATGCCGCGTCCAGCGGCGTCGACGCGCCGAAGCCGGGCAGGTCGGGCATCAGGATGTGCGCGCCGGGCAGCTGGGCGACGACGGGTTCCAGCCCGTGGTGGTCGCCCCGGAATCCGTGCACCACCACGACGGTCGGAACGCCGGGCGCAGCCGTCCCGTACTCCCAGTAGTGGGTCTCGCTGCCCAGGACGGTGAGAGTGCGTTCACTCACGGGGATGCGGGCCAGCAGCTGCGCGTAGGGGGACTCGATGCTCATCGCTCCCAGTTTAGGCGAGGGTGCACCGCAAGACTGGCACCGGCGGCGGCATGCTGCTTAGACTCAGGCATGAGCTTTACTGCGCCGATCCAATTGCCCGGCCTCAGCCTCGACCCGCAGTGGTATCGACGAGCGGTGTTCTATGAGGTGATGGTGCGCTCCTTTGTCGACAGCAACGGCGACGGCACCGGCGACCTGGGCGGCCTGATCTCCAAGCTGGACTACCTGCAGTGGCTCGGCGTTGACGCCCTCTGGGTTCCGCCGATCTTCACCTCCCCGCTGCGCGACGGCGGCTACGACGTCGCCGACTACCGCTCGATCCTGCCCGAGTTCGGCACGCTCGACGAGTTCCGGGAACTCGTCACCAAGGCGCACGAGCGCAACATGCGCGTCGTCATCGACCTGCCGCTGAACCACACCTCCGACCAGCACGAGTGGTTCCAGCAGTCCCGCCAGGACCCAGACGGCCCCTACGGCGACTTCTACGTGTGGAGCGACACCGACGAGAAGTGGCCGGACATCCGCATCATCTTCACCGACACGGAGGACTCCAACTGGGCCTTCGACCCGGTGCGGCGCCAGTTCTTCTTCCACCGCTTCTTCTCGCACCAGCCCGACCTCAACTACGAGAACCCGGCCGTGCACGAGGCCGTGTTCGACGTGGTGCGGTTCTGGCTCGACCTGGGGGTCGACGGATTCCGGCTGGACGCCATCCCGTACCTGTACGAGTCGGACGAGGGCAACGGTGAGGGCGAGCCGCCGACTCACGACTTCATCAAGGCGCTGCGCGCCATGGTCGACAAGAGCTACCCCGGCCGGGTGATGATCGCCGAGGCGAATCAGTGGCCGCGCGAGGTCGCCGCCTTCTTCGGCAGCGAGGAGGAGCCGGAGTGCCACATGGCCTTCGACTTCCCGGTGATGCCGCGCATCTTCTACGCGCTGCGCTCGCAGCGTGCCGACGAGCTCGTCGCCGTGCTCTCGGAGACCACCGACATCCCGCCGGGCGCCGGCTGGGGCGTGTTCCTGCGCAACCACGACGAGCTCACCCTCGAGATGGTCTCGGAGGAGTACCGGCAGGCCATGTACGGCTGGTACGCCTACGACCCGCGGATGCGGGCGAACGTCGGCATCCGGCGCCGCCTGGCCCCCCTGCTCGACAACGCCAGGGCCGAGCTCGAGCTGGCGCACGCCCTGCTGTTCTCCCTGCCCGGCAGCCCGTTCCTCTACTACGGCGACGAGATCGGCATGGGCGACAACATCTGGCTGCCCGACCGGGACAGCTCGCGCACGCCGATGCAGTGGACGCCGGACCGGAACGCCGGCTTCTCGGCCGCCGACCCCGGCAAGCTCTACCTGCCGGTCGTGCAGTCGTTGGTGTTCAACTACGGGCACGTCAATGTGGAGTCGCAGTTGGCGCAGTCGCGCTCGCTGCTGCACTGGGTGCGCAACGTGATCCACGTGCGCAAGGCGCACCTCGTGTTCGGGCTGGGCGACATCGAGGTGTTGCAGACCGACAACGACTCCGTGCTGGCCTTCGTGCGCCGCCACCAGGGCACCGACGCGCACGGCGGTAGCCACTACAACGAGCAGCCGGAGACGGTGCTCTGCGTGTTCAGCTTCGCGCACAACCCGGTCGCGGCGACGATCACGGCGCCGGGCATGGCGGGCAGCCGCCTGTACGACCTGTTCGGCGGCGGGGTGTTCCCGAGCTTCGACGAGAACGGCTCGCTCACCCTGACGATGGGCACGCAGAGCTTCTATTGGCTGCACGCCGGCTAAGTCGGTGCTTGGCCATAGAGTGAGGGCATGAACGCAGTCAACTGGTCCAGCACACTCGCCGTCTTCGACCTGGAGACCACCGGAATCGATGTGGAGACGAGCCGCATCGTCACCGCGAACGTCAGCGTCATCGACGCCGACGGCGCCGTGTTGGAGCGGAGCGACTGGCTCCTGAACCCCGGCGTCGAGATCCCGGCCGGCGCCAGCGCCGTGCACGGCATCAGCACCGCGCGCGCGCAGGCCGACGGGATGCCGGCCGGGGAGGGCGTCGGCCAGATCGTGGAGCGCCTGCGCGCGCTGTTCGAGCGCGGGCTGCCCGTCGTCGCCTACAACGCGCCGTACGACTTCACGATCCTCAACCGGGAGGCGCTGCGCCACGGGCTGGCGGCGCTCGGCTCCCCCGGCCCGATCATCGACCCGCTCGTGATCGACAAGGCCGTGGACCGCTACCGCAAGGGCAAGCGCACCCTGGAGGCCGCCGCGGCGTTCTACGGGGTGCCGCTGGAGGACGCGCACGACGCGGGGGCGGATGCCATCGCCGCCGGCCGCGTGGCCCAGGCCATCGCCCGCGAGCACGGCGCCGGCCTACCGGAGTCCGCGACGGAGATGCACGACAAGCAGGTGGGCTGGGCCGCCGATCAGGCCGCCAGCTTCCAGAAGTACATGCGCGCCAACCGCGACCCCGAGTTCACGGCCGACGGTTCCTGGCCGGAGCGCTAGGCCCGCAGAAACGACGAAGGGCGACCGGCAAAAGTCGGTCGCCCTTCGTGCTGAGCTCTGTTCGAGCAGCGGCTGCTTACGCGCCGAAGCCCTTGAAGCGCTGGTTGAACTTCTCGACGCGGCCGGCCGAGTCCATGATGCGCTGCTTGCCCGTGTAGAACGGGTGCGACTCCGAGGAGATCTCGACGTCGATGACCGGGTAGGTGTTTCCGTCTTCCCACTCGATGGTCTTGGCGCTGCCGACCGTCGAACGGGTCAGGAAGGTTGCACCCGACGCGAGGTCGCGGAAGACGATCGGCGCGTACGTGGGGTGAATTTCAGACTTCATCGAGTTTCCTTGCGTAGAAAGTAATTTGTGTGTTGAGACTAGTGATCGCTCTTGCCGATCACATGCCGATCAGGCGAGAAAGCTGCGGCCCGGGGGCCAGCTATCAAGCTTAGCAGAATTCGGGCCGTTAGACCGCACGAGCGCTGTAGCGCCCGCCCTGCTCGCTCAGCTCGATCTCCAGGCCGAAGGCCTCGGTCAACACTTCGGAGGTGAGTGCCTCGGCCAGAGGGCCGGCGGCGACGACCCGGCCGGCGGCCAGGACGAGTGCGTGGGTGAAACCGAGGGGGATCTCCTCGGCGTGGTGGGTGACCATGACGATGGCCGGGGCGAGCGGCGACTGGGCGTAACCGCCGAGCATCTGCAGCAGCTCCTCGCGGGTGCCGAGGTCGAGGCTGGCGGCCGGCTCGTCGAGCAGCAGCAGTTCGGGGTCGGTCATCACCGAGCGGGCGATCTGCACGCGCTTCTGCTCGCCGTCGCTGAGCGTGCCGAAGAGGCGGTCGGCGAGGTGGTCGAGCTGCCATTCGGCCAGCACGCGCTGCGCGCGGCGCACGTCGAGGTCGTCGTACTCCTCGTTCCAGCGGCCGGTGACGGAGTATGCAGCCGTCAGCACGACGTCCAGCACCCGCTCGTTCTTCGGGATGGTGCGGGCCATCGCGGTGGACGCGAAGCCGATCATGGGGCGCAGCTCGGTGAGGTCCACCTTGCCCAGCTGCTCCTCCAGGACGATGGCCGTGCCGCTGGTCGGGTGCATCATCGCCGCGGCGATGCGCAGCATCGTGGTCTTGCCTGCCCCGTTCGGGCCGAGCACCACCCAGCGTTCGTCGGAGTTCACCGTCCAGTTCACGGAGTCGAGGATGGTGTTGCCGTCGCGAACGACGGAGACGTCTGTGAGCTGAAGAACGCTGGCCATGCTCCTATGTTACCGAGCCGCCGGGGGTGCTCAGAGCAGCGCCGCGTAGATCTCGCGGGTGCGCGCGGCGATCCGGGCCCAATCGAATTCCTTCTCGGCGCGGGCGCGGCCCGCTGCCCCCATCGCGGCGGCGCGCTCCGGGTCGCCCACAACCTCGGTGAGCGTGGCGGCCAAATCGGCCACGAAACGCTCGGGGTCCAGCGGCGTGCCGGTGCCGTCATCCGCCTGCTCGATCGGAACCAGGCGCCCGGTGACGCCGTCTTCGACGACCTCGGGGATGCCGCCGGTTGCGGTGCCGACGACCGGCAGCCCGCAGGCCATGGCCTCCAGGTTGACGATGCCGAGCGGCTCGTAGACGGACGGGCAGACGAACGTGGTGCCGGCGGTGAGCACCGCGGAGAGCTCGTGCTGGCTGAGCAACCGGTCGATCCAGACGACGCCGCTGCGCTCCCGCTGCAGTTCGGCGACGCCGGCGCTGACCTCGGCCATGATCTCGGCCGTGTCGGGTGCGCCGGCGCAGAGCACCAGCTGCACGTCCGGCGGCAGCAGCCGGGCGGCGCGCAGCAGGTAGGGCAGGCCCTTCTGCCGGGTGATCCGGCCGACGAAGACGATCGAGGGGCGGTCGGGATCGATGCCGAGGGCGCGCACCGTGTCGTGGTCGTCGAGCGGCTTCCAGCGCTCCAGGTCGATGCCGTTGTACACGACGTGCACCCGCTGCTCGTCGAGGTCCGGGTAGGAGCGCAGGATGTCGCGGGCCATGCCGCCGCTCACCGCGATGACCGCGTCGGCGGCCTCGAAGGCCGTCTTCTCGACCCAGCTGGAGACCCGGTAGCCGCCGCCGAGCTGCTCGGCCTTCCACGGCCGCAACGGCTCGAGGCTGTGCGCGGTGACCACGTGCGGGATCCCGTGCAGCAGCTTGGCGATGTGCCCGGCCCCGTTGGCGTACCAGGTGTGCGAGTGCACGAGGCTGGCGCCCGCGGCATCCTGGGCCATGGCCAGGTCGACGCCGAGCGTGCCGAGTGCGGGGTTCGCGCCCTCGAGCGTCTCCGGGGTGCGGTAGGCGAACGTACCCGGCGCGTCGCGCTCGGCGCCGAAGCAGCGCACGACGACATCCGTGTCCATTCGCAGGGCCCGGACGAGCTCGGCGACGTGCACGCCGGCGCCTCCGTAGACCTCCGGCGGGTACTCCTTGGTGAGCAGATCGACTCGCATGGGGCAACGCTAGCGCAGCGCATCCCGTCACAGTGCGGAATGACTCTAGGCACCCGGAATGCGCTGCCCTAGGGTGAGAGCATGAAGTCCCCCAAGATCTTCGGAATCGTCCTCGCCGGCGGCGAGGGCAAGCGACTGATGCCCCTGACGGAGGACCGTGCGAAGCCGGCCGTTCCCTTCGGCGGACACTACCGGCTGGTGGACTTCGCCCTGTCGAACCTCATCAACTCCCGCGTCGGCCAGATCGTGGTGTTGACCCAGTACAAGTCCCACAGCCTCGACCGGCACGTCTCGCAGACATGGCACGTCTCCGGGCTGCTCGACACCTACGTCGCGTCGGTCCCGGCCCAGCAGCGCCTCGGCAAGCGCTGGTTCAGCGGGTCTGCCGACGCCATCCTGCAGAGCCTCAACCTGCTCCGCGACGAGAAGCCGGACATCGTGGTGGTCGTCGGCGCCGACCACGTCTACCGCATGGACTTCAGCCAGATGATCGAGGCGCACATCGCGTCGGGGGCGAAGGCAACCGTTGCCGCCATCCGCCAGCCGATCGAGATGGCCGACCAGTTCGGCGTCATCGAGCTCTCCGAGGAGTCGCCGGAGATGATCCAGGCGTTCCTCGAGAAGCCGCGCAACCCGGTCGGTCTGGCCGACTCGCCGCACGAGGTGCTCGCGTCGATGGGCAACTACGTGTTCGACGCCGACGCCCTGATCGACGCGGTGCTGCGGGACGGGGAGCGCACCGACTCCGGGCACGACATGGGCGGCGACATCATCCCCGACTTCGTGGCGCGCGGAGAGGCCGGCGTCTACGACCTGCGCCGCAACGACGTGCCGGGCTCGACCGACCGCGACCGCTACTACTGGCGCGACGTCGGGACCATCGACTCCTTCTTCGACGCCCACCAGGACCTGATCTCTGCGCTGCCGGTGTTCAACCTCTACAACGAGGAGTGGCCGATCTTCACCCAGCAGCGCAACTCGCCGCCGGCGAAGTTCGTCCGTGACGCGCACGGCTTCCTCGGCACCATGATCGACTCGATCGTCTCGCTCGGCTCGCTGATCTCGGGCGCGCACGTCGAGCGCAGTGTGCTCGGGCCGTGGGTGCACGTGAACTCGGGCGCGCAGGTGATCGACTCGATCCTGTTCGAGCGGGTGCGCGTCGAGGCCGGGGCGCGGGTGCACCGCTCCGTGCTCGACAAGAACGTGGTCGTCGAGCGGGGCGCCGTGGTCGGTGTCGACCTCGACCACGACCGGGCCAGGGGCTTCAGCGTCACCGAGTCGGGAATCACCGTCGTCGGCAAGGGTGTTACAGTCACCGCATGACCTCCCCCCGCATGTCCGATGTTTCGTCGCGCCCCCGTTTCCTCGTCGTCCTCGATGCCGACTCCACCCTGATCCAGGACGAGGTCATCGAATTGCTGGCGGATGCCGCGGGCTCGCGCGCCCTCGTCGCCGAGGTGACAGAGCAGGCGATGCGCGGCGAGCTCGACTTCGCCGAGAGCCTGCGCGCCCGGGTGGCGACCCTGGCCGGGCTGCCCGAGACGGTCTTCGCCGAGGTCGGCGCGCTGATCCGCCCCACGCCGGGCGTGCACGAGCTCATCGCCGGCGTGCATGCGGCCGGTGGGCTGTTCGGCGTCGTCTCCGGAGGCTTCCACGAGCTGCTCGACCCGATCGGGGCGTCTTTCGGCCTGGACTTTTGGAAGGCGAACCGTCTGGAGGTCGTTGAGGGCCGTCTCAGCGGTCAGGTCTCCGGGCCGATCGTCGACGCCGAGGCGAAGGCGCAGGCGCTGCGCGAGTGGGCGGCGGATGCCGGCATCCCGCTCAGCCGCACCATCGCCGTCGGCGACGGCGCCAACGACCTTGCCATGATGGCGGTGGCCGGCCTCGCCGTCGCGTTCAACGCCAAGCCGCGCGTGCGCGCGGAGGCCGACGTCGCGATCGACGTCGTCGACCTCTCGCAGGTGCTGCCGCTGCTGGGCCTGCGCGGCTAGCCGGGCGGGCCCAGCAGCGCGGCGCCCTAGTGCCCCATGCCGAGGCCACCGTCGACCGGGATGACCGCTCCGGAGATGTACGCGGCCTCGTCGCTGCCGACCCAGGCCACGACCTTGGCGACCTCGGTCGGCGTGGCGAAGCGCCCGGCCGGGATGTTCTTCTTGTACTCGGCCTGCTGCGCCTCGGGCAGCGCCGCGGTCATGTCGGTCTCGATGAAGCCGGGGGCGACGACGTTGGCGGTGATGCCGCGGGCACCGAGCTCCCGGGTGATCGAGCGGGCCATGCCGACGAGGGCGGCCTTGGACGCCGAGTAGTTGACCTGACCGGGGCCGCCGTACAGGCCGACGACGCTGGAGATCAGCACGATGCGGCCGTAGCGGGCCTTCAGCATGCCCTTGGACGCACGCTTGACGACGCGGAACGCGCCGGTCAGGTTGGTGTCGATGACGTCGGCGAAGTCGTCCTCGCTCATCCGCATGAGCAGGCCGTCGCGGGTGATGCCGGCGTTGGCGACGAGCACCTCGACCGGGCCGAGCTCGGCCTCGATGGCGGTGAACGCCGCGTCGATGGATGCGGCATCCGTCACATCGGCCTGCACGGTGAGCGAGCCGACCGGGCCCTGCCCGGAGCGCGCGGTGACGGCGACGCGGTGGCCCTGGGCCAGGAACTCCTCGGCGATGGCGAAGCCGATGCCTCGGTTTCCTCCGGTGACGAGTACGGTGCGAGGCGTGGTCATGGCATGGTCCAATCGGGCAGTGCGAAAGCGCGGGGCGAACAGGCAAATCTGACCCAGTTTAGAGCGTCCTCTGTTGCCTCCCGGGCGCGTAGGCTGGATGTACCGCCATCCAGGAGGATGGCGCGACCCCGCAGCACCGACTCCCCACGGATATGAAGCAGCCATCCATCACGTCACTCCCCCTCTCGCCGGAGGTGGAACGCCGCAACCGCATGATCAAATACACCGTTGCGATGTCGATCCGCGTGCTCTGCATCCTGTCGATGCTGTTCCTGCGCGGCTGGTGGCTGCTGATCCCGGCGATCGGTGCGGTCACGCTGCCCTACTTCGCCGTGGTGCTCGCGAATGTGCCGTCGAAGCGGAGGTCATCGACCATGATGCGCCCCGGGGCGATCGAGAGGGCCTGGAACCACAAGCATGATTGACCTGTTGGGCGGCGCCCTGCCGCGCGAGGCCTGCTCCCGGGCCGGCTGCACCGCAGACGCCAGCTGGCGCATCGACTGGCGGAACCCCCGCATCCACACCGGCGACCGTTTCAAGACCTGGCTCGCCTGTGACGAGCACGTGGACTACCTGCGCGACTTCCTCGCCGCCCGTGAGTTCCCACTCACCGTCAAGCCCGTCGACTCGCTCCAGCCCGGCGAGGCGGCCTCGTGAGCGGCTGGAGCTTCCTGCTCAGCAAACGCTGGGCCGGCTACCTGGCCCTCACCATCGTGTTCGCGATCGTCTGCGTGTTCCTCGGCAACTGGCAGCTGGCCCGCCGCGCGGAGGCACGGGCCGAGATCGAGCGGGTCGACACGAACTGGGAGGCGGAGCCCGTTCCGCTGGCCGAGGCCCTGCCCACCCTCGACGCCTTCGACGAGTCGCAGAAGTGGCTGCCCGTCGTCATGGAGGGCCGCTACCTCCATGAGGACGAGCTGCTCGTGCGCACTCGGCCTCGGGCAGGCATGCCCGGCTTCGAGGTGCTCACCCCGCTGCAGCTGGCGGACGGCACCGTCTTCATCGTGGACCGCGGCTGGCTGCCGACCGGCTCCGCGCAGGATGCACCGGATGTCGTGCCGGCCGCGCCGGACGGCCACGTCACCGTCGTGGCCAGGCTGAAGGCCGGCGAACCGTCGCTGGCCGGCCGCAGCTCCAGCGGCAACCAGATCTCCACCGTCCAGCTGACCGAGATCTCGGAGCGCCTCGGCACCGACAACTACACGGGCGCGTACGGGCTGATGATCTCGGAGACCCCGGCGCCAACCGGTGAGCGCCCGCTCGCCGTCGTCAAACCGCCGCGCGATGAGGGCCCGCACCTGTCCTACGCCTTCCAGTGGTACGTGTTCGCCGTGATGGCCTTCATCGGCCTCGCGTGGGCGGCCCGACAGGAGTTCCGCACCGTGAACATCGACGACCCGGAGGAGCGCAAGCGCGCCGCCGAGCGCAAGCGCAGGCAACAGCTCAAGCCGCCGAGCGATTCTGACGTCGAGGACGGCATCCTCGACCAGGCCCGCTAGCTGGGAGAACACCCGGACGGACTGTGCCGAAAGTCACATTTCGCGCCTGTCTGGCCGTTTGGAGTCGGCCGCGCCCATAGCCTCTCCCCTATGGCAGATGACGACCGGACGTTCTTGGGGGCAACGGGTGGGCTGATCGGCTTCGTCGCGGTGAGCGCGATCGCCGCGGTGCTCATCGCCGCCGCGATGACGCCGGCGGTCGCCATCGCCGGCCTGGCCGCGAACTCCACGATCGACGTCTTCGAGGCCATCCCCGACTCCCTGAGCATCGGCGAGCTGGCCGAGGGCTCCAACATCTACGCGACGAACGCCGACGGCTCGTATCACAAGCTGGCGACCTTCTACGAGCAGAACCGCGAGGAAGCCGGCTGGGAGGACATCTCCCAGTTCGTCAAGGACGCGGCCGTGGCCGTCGAGGACCCCCGATTCTGGGAACACGGCGGCGTCGACCTGCAGGGCACCGTGCGCGCGGTCGCCCTCACGCTGATGGACGACGACAACATGCAGGGTGGATCCTCCCTCACCCAGCAGTACGTCAAGAACGTGCTCGTGCAGAACGCCGTGATGGCAGCATCCACCCCCGAGGAGCAGGAGGCGGCCGTCGCGGCGGCGATCGAGACGACCCCGTATCGCAAGCTGAAAGAGATGCGGATGGCGATCGCCCTCGAGAAGCGGTACTCGAAGGCCGAGATCCTGCGCGGGTATCTCAACATCGCCCACTTCGGCGGCACCGTCTACGGCATCGAGGCGGCGAGCAAGTACTTCTTCGGCGGCGTCAGTGCGATGGACCTGACGCTCGAGCAGGCCGCCAGCCTGATCGCCATCGTGAACAACCCGGAGAAGTTCCGGCTCGACCGGCCGGAGAGCGAGAAGAACGGCGAGGCCAACGGCTACGCCGCGAACACACTGCGCCGGGACCACATCCTGGGCAAGATGCTCGAGCACGGGAAGATCACTGCCGCGCAGTTCGACACCGCGGTCGCAACGGCCGTCTCCCCCGTCGTCACCTCGCCGAACACCGGATGCCAGGCGGCCGGCGGATCCGGCTTCTTCTGCGACTACGTGTACTGGACGATCCGCAACGACGACGCCTTCGGAGCCACCCCGGACGAGCGCATCGAGAAGCTCCGCCGTGGCGGACTGGAGATCTACACCACGCTGGACCTACCGCTGCAGGTGACCGCGGAGGCCGCGCTGAACGAGAATGTCCCCAGCGTCGATCCCCGCTTCGACGTCGGCGCCACCGCCGTGACCGTGCAGCCGAACACCGGTCGAGTGCTGTCCATGGTGCAGAACAAGACCTTCAGCAACGACCCGGAGGTGCTCGAGGCCAACGGCCCCGGCTGGACCTCGGTCAACTACAACACCGACATCGACTACGGGGGCTCCAGCGGCTTCCAGCCGGGCTCGACCTACAAGGTGTTCACCCTGGCCGAATGGCTGAACGCCGGCCACTCGCTGCGGGAGAACTTCGATGGCCGCAAACGGAGCTTCTCCCGGTGGATCAACAGCTGCACCGGTAACTTCACCGCGGCGTTCAACCCGCGCAACGATGACGGGCGCATCGCCAGCGATGCGGTGAACGCGACGAAGTGGTCGGTGAACACGAGCTACATGGCGATGGCGTCGCAACTGGACCTGTGCAAGCTCCAGCAGACCATCGAGGCCTTCGACATCCACCGAGCCGATGGCGACCCGCTCCAGATGAACCCCTCCGACGTGCTCGGCACCCAGGAGGTCGCGCCCATCACCATGGCCGCGGCCTTCGCCGGAATCGCCAACGGCGGCCTCACCTGCTCACCGATCGTGATCGATCGCATCCTGGACCGATCCGGCGCGGAACTTGAGCCGCCGAAGTCCACCTGCCGGCAGTCTGTGGAACCCTCCGTTGCCGCGGCGATGGCTTACGCCATGCGCCAGACGTTCTCCGGCGATGGGACGGCCGTCGCCTCGAACACGGGGTCCGGCGTCCCGCACATCGGCAAAACAGGCACCACCGACGACGCGAAGGACACCTGGATGATCGGGTCGAGCACCACCGCGGCAACGGCCGTGTGGGTGGGCAACGTCATCTACGACGCGAACCTGCGGGATCTCTCCTTCGAAAGCGGCGCTGCGGCGACGGCACGCCACCGGATCTGGCCGCGCATCATGGCGTACGCGGATGCCCGATGGGGTGGGGCAGCGTTCGCCGAACCAGACCCCTCGGCCTTCCGCGTCATCCAGGCGGACATCCCTGATGTGCGCGGCAAGACGCTCGAGGAGGCCCGCGGAATCCTCGAGGGAGCCGGATTCGGATTCGACGATGCCGGTCCGCAGGACTCCGAGCTGCCGGCCGGCCAGGTGTCGTCGACCAACCCGACAGGCACGGCGCCCAAGGGTTCCGTGGTGTCCGTGCACACAAGCAACGGCGCCCTGGTGCTGCTGCCGGGCGTCATCGGCCTGAGCGAGCAGGCCGCCCGTGCGGCGCTGGCCGGGTTCGCCGTGCAGGTCCGGGTGGTGGCGGTCACCGACAAGGCCCTGGATGGGAAGGTGACGGAGAGCAATCCCGCCCCCGGCACGCCCATCAGGCCGGGTGCCGCCGTCGAGATCACGGTGGGCAGGAGCGGCTAGCTCAGGCGGTGGCCGCCCGGAGCTGGCCCAGACTGCGTGCACGGTTGATCGCCTCGATGCGCGAGCGCGCGCCCAGAGCGAGGAATGCGTCGGACAGGTGGCGTTTCACCGTGCCGACGGTGATGTGCAGGGTGGCCGCGATCTGCGCATTCGACATCCCGTTCGCGGCCAGGGAGAGCGTCTCACTCTGCCTCGACGTGAGCAGCGGGCGCACGGGCCGAATCTCGGCGACCGAGGCCGCCAACAGCGTTGAGACCGCGCCGAGCAGAGCGGAAGGGTCGGCATCGTGGTCGAGCACGGCGCCCCGCCGCAAACGCAGGACCATGCGGGCGGCGTCGGTGCGACCGACGGCGTTGAAGCCGAGCACGGCGAGCCCCGGGCCGGCCTCCAGCAGAATCGCGTGCAGGTCATCCGCCGGCACGTCACCGTCCAGGTCGATCAGGAGCAGCGTGGGCCGGTCGCCCGCGCTGAGCCGGCGGGCCTCCCTGATGTCCTCCGCCTGGGACACCCGCAGCACCAGTGTGCCGGTCGAGAGCACAGACACCACTCCCAGCCTGAGCAGCGCCCGCGGCGACACGACCAGCGCGCACACGTCTGCCCTGTTTCCCCCCGGAACCCCCACTGCCGCACTCCCCCTTGAACGCCCGGCTGCGCCTCAGCGAAGCGCCAGCCGTGTTCAGGAATATATCTTCCCGTCCGGGTGAAGGCCAGTCCCCCGTCTGCGCCAGCCTCCCCGGTGTACGACGTCGTCGACGTGTTTGCGCGCCCGCCGGGTGGGCGAGCCGCCCGGCGCTCTGTGCGGATCGGGGTGGCCGATGGTGATGGCCCCGACCGGCGCGTATTCCCCCGGGATGCCGAACTCTGCCCGGAACGCCGGCACCTGCTCGCGCGGGATGCCGAAGAAGCAGCCGCCGAGCCCCTCGTCGACGGCGGTCTGCAGCACGAGCAACGAGGCCATGCCGGCGTCGACGTGCCAGTAGGGCACGCCCCAGCGCGGCTCCTCGGCATCCGACCAGCCCTTGTCTGGCTCGGCGTAGCGGCGCACGTACTGCTCCTTGGACGAGAGCGGCACGATCACGACGGGGGCGCTGCGCATCCCCGTCAGCCAGCGGCTGCTGCCGGCGGCCGGGCCCCCGGGCGATGTCGAGCCCCAGAACCGGTCCAGGTCCGCGGGGGTGTCGAGCACCAGGAAGGCCCAGCCCTGCGTGAAGCCGGCGTTCGGGGCCCGCACGGCGTTCCGCAGCATCCGGTCGATGGCGGCCGCGTCGACCGGGTCGGCCGTGTACGAGCGCACCATGCGGCGGCCGGTGACGATGTCTTGGAAATCCATGACTCCATGATCGCCGATCGCGGCGGGCACGCGGTGCGAGGATGGGGGCATGCTGAACGATCTGCTGCTGCCCACCGCCCTCGAGACCCGCACCGGGCCGCACACACTCCGCCGTGCGGACGTGGCCGACCTCGATGCGTTGATGGCGCTGCTCTCCGACGACCCGATCAGCAGCGCGCGCGGCGACGTCGCAGAAGACGGCGACCGCGACGCTTACCGCGCCGCGCTCGACGAGATCATCGCCGACCCCGCGAACGAGCTCCTGGTCGTGGCGGATGCCGCGGGCAGCGTCGTCGCGACGATGCAGCTCACGCGCATCCCCGGCATGGCGCGCCGCGGCTCCACCCGGCTGCTGGTCGAGGCCGTGCGGGTCGGCAGCGCGCTGCGCTCGGCCGGGATCGGCGGGGCCATGATGCGCTGGGTCACGGATGACGCCGCGCCAGCGCTCGGCTCCAGCCTCGTCCAGCTCACCTCGGACGAGGCTCGCGTCGATGCCCACCGCTTCTACGAGCGGCTGGGCTTCGTCGGCTCACACCGGGGGTTCAAGTACCAGGTGGGCTAGACCCGCTCGCCTAGGCGAGTGCGATCAGGTCCGCGTAGTCCTTGTTCCAGTGGTCCTCGACGCCGTCGGGCAGGATCAGCACGCGCTCCGGGTTCAGCGCCTCGACGGCGCCCGGGTCGTGGCTGACCAGGACGACGGCGCCCTCGAAGTGCGCCAGCGCGTCGAGGATCTCGAGGCGGCTGGCGGGGTCCAGGTTGTTCGTGGGCTCATCGAGCAGCAGCACGTTGGCGCCGGAGACGACGATCATGGCCAGGGCCAGACGCGTCTTCTCGCCGCCGGAGAGCACGCCGGCCTTCTTGTGCCCGTCGTCGCCGGTGAACAGGAACGAGCCGAGCACCTTGCGGGCCTCGGTCTCGGTGATGTTCGGCGAGGAGGAGACCATGTTCTCGAGCACGGTGCGGTTGACGTCGATCGTCTCGTGCTCCTGCGCGAAGTAGCCGATGCGCAGGCCATGGCCGGGCTGGATCGAGCCGGTGTCCGGCTGGTCGGCTCCGCCGAGGATGCGCAGCAGCGTCGTCTTTCCGGCACCGTTCAGCCCGATGATGACGACCTTGGAGCCGCGGTCGATGGCCAGGTCGACGGCCGTGAAGATCTCCAGCGAGCCGTAGCTCTTGCTGAGGTTCTCGGCCATGAGCGGCGTCTTGCCGCAGGCGGCCGGGGTCGGGAAGCGGAGCTTCGCGACCCGGTCGGCGACGCGCACCTCGTCGAGCCCGGCGAGCAGTTTCTCGGCACGGGCCACCATCTGGTGGGCGGCGGCGGCCTTGGAGGCCTTGGCACCGAAGCGGGCGGCCTGCATCTGCAGCACGCCGGCCTTCTTCTCGGCGTTGGAGCGCTCCTTCTTGCGGCGCTCCTCGTCGGCGGCGCGCTGGCGCTGGTAGTTCTTCCAGTTCATGTTGTAGGTGTCGATGACCATCCGGTTCGCGTCCAGGTAGAACACCCGGTTGACGGTCTCGCCGACGAGCTCGATGTCGTGAGTGATCACGATGAAGCCGCCCTTGTAGTTCTTCAGGAAGTCGCGCAGCCAGACGACGGAGTCGGCGTCGAGGTGGTTCGTCGGCTCATCGAGGATCATGGTGCCGGCATCCGAGAACAGGATGCGGGCCAGCTCGATGCGGCGGCGCTGACCACCGGAGAGGGTCTTCAGCGGCTGCTCGAGGATACGGTCCGGCAGGTTGAGGTTGCTCGCGATGGAGGCGGCCTCTGCCTCGGCCGCATAGCCGCCGAGCGCCTGGAAGCGGTCGGTCAGGTTGCCGTACTTCTTCATGCCGGCGGCGGCGACGGCCTCGTCGCTGCTGCCCATGTCGATCGTCGCCTTCTGCATCTCGAGCACGATGGTGCCGAGGCCGCGGGCGTCGAGGATCCGGGTGCGCGCCAGCATCTCCGGGTCGCCGGAGCGCGGGTCCTGCGGCAGGTAGCCGATCTCACCGGTGCGCTCGATGGTGCCGCCGGTGGGCAGCGTCTCGCCCGCGAGGGTCTTGGTCAGCGTGGTCTTGCCCGCTCCGTTGCGGCCGACGAGGCCGATCTTGTCACCGGCGGATACGCGAAAGTTCACGTTCTCCATGAGCACGCGCGCTCCGACGCGAATCTCGAGGTCTTGAACGTTCAGCACGGCGCATCCGTTTCGATTGGGGACAGGTGGTGTCCGGGAGGGGTGGGGGTGGTTGCGCACGGTCATCCGAAATGAGGCGCAACGCACCATTCTACCGAAGCTCACCCTGCACAAGTGCCCGATGCAGAATACTGGGGCCATGGCGAGGGATTCCGCACACCGCGAGATCGCCCTGCTGCGCGCCAGGGCGCAGGGATTGTTCCCCGCGGATGCCGCGGCGCCCGGCCCGGTCGTCGGCGCGCTGCTGGCACTCCAGGCGCAGGATCTGGCCGCCGCCACCTGGGCGGTGGGCGCCCGCAGCCCGGGCACGACGCTCGCCGGGGTGCGCGCCGCGATCGACGCGGGCGAGATCGTGCGCTCGTGGCCGATGCGCGGAACACTGCACTTCGTTCCCGGCGAGGACCTCGGCTGGATGCAGCGGCTGACCACCGCGCGCCTGCTGCAGCAGGCCCGGCTGACCCACGAGCGGCAGGGTCTCACGGAGCCGGTGTACGAGCAGGCGCGGCAGGTCGCCGTCGCGGCGCTCTCCGGCGGCCGCAGCCTCGGCCGCGACGCGTTCCAGGCGCTGCTGGAGCAGAACGGCATCGACACGGCCGCCAACCGCGGCTACCACCTGATCTGGCACCTCGCCCAGACCGGCACGCTCTGCTGGGGCCCGACCGCCGGCAACGCCCAGGAGCTGGTGCTGCTGGACGAGTGGGTGCCGCACCCGCGGCGCCTAGAGCACGAGGAGGCGCTCGGCGAGTTCCTGCTGCGCTACATCCGCGGTCACGGCCCGGCGACGCTGGCCGACTTCGTGTGGTGGAGCAAGCTGACCGTCGCCGAGGCGAAGCGCGGGCTCCAGGTCGCGCGGCCGCAGCTCGCGGAGCGGCGGATCGGCGACGCCAGCTATTGGGTGGCGGCCGAGCTGGACGGCGTCGCGCCGGATGCCGCGCAGAGGCGCCGCTTCGCGTCATCCGCCTGGCTGCTGCCCGCCTTCGACGAGTACTTCCTCGGCTACCGCGACCGCGAGGCCTCGGCCGCGCCCGAGCACCACGAGCGCATCGTGCCGGGGCGCAACGGCGTGTTCCAGCCGATCGCGGTCGCCGGCGGGCGGGTGGTCGGCACGTGGCGGCGGCGCATGCTCGGCACGGCCGCGGCCGGGCAACGCCTCGGCATCGACGTCGTCCCGTTCGAGGCGGTGAGCGCGGCGCAGGCGGCGGGACTCCGCCGGGCCGGGGAGCGTTACGCCCGCTTCCGCGAGCTGCGTCTCGGCGAATTCAACCTCGGCGATTTCAACCCCGGCGAACTCCGCGTCGGCGACACGGCGGCGCAGTAGCCTGAGGGGGTGCGCATGACCTCTCGCATCCAGTCCTCCAGCCGGGTGCCGCTCCTGCAGGTGACGAAGGTGGCCTTCGCCTCCGTCCTGGCGTGGATCGTCGCCCAGCTGCTGTTGCCGACCGAGCTGCCGATCTTCGCCGCCATCGCGGCGCTGCTGGTGGTTCAGCCGAGCGTGAACCAGACGCTCGGGCGGGCCATCGAGCGCACCGTCGGCGTGATCGCCGGCGTGATCGTCGCGACGGTGATCGCCCAGCTGTTCGGCAGTGCAGAGTGGATCATCCTGATCACCATCGTCGTCGCCATCTTCATCGGCTGGGCGCTGCGGCTCACGCCGGCATCCGCGAACCAGATCCCGATCACCGCGATGCTGGTGCTGGCGCTCGGCACCACCACGCCCGGCTATGCGGTCGAGCGCAGCATCGAGACGCTGATCGGCGCCGTCATCGGCTTCATCGTGACGATCAGCATCGCCCCGCCGGTGCTGCTCGCCCCCGCCCAGGAGAGCGTGGCGGCGCTGGGCAACGAGCTGGCCGCCACGATCGACCGGCTCGCGGACGCCCTCGAGGCGCCGATGCGCCCCGCCCAGCTGGAGGAGCTGCTGCTGAACGCCCGGCTGCTCCGGCCGATGCAGGCGAAGGCCAACGAGGCGGTGAAGGAGGGGCGGGAGAGCCTCGCGTTCAACCCGCGCCGTTCGCGCCTCGGCGGCGCAGTGGAGGCGGAGGCCGCCCTGCTGGCGCGCCTGTCCCCCCTGGTGAACCGGGTGATCGGCATGACGCGGGCGCTGCGCGACCATTATGACGACAGCCTGTCGGAGGAGCCGACCGTGCACGCCATCGCGGCCGAGCTGAAGCGGGCGGCGCACGACCTGCGGCTGCTGATCGAGCCAGATGCCGCCGTGCCCGGCGAGGCCGAGGTGCAGCCGGAGCAGCCGGCGCTCACCGCTCCCCTGGTGATCGCCACCCCGCATCCGGAGCATTGGATCCTGATCGGGTCGCTGATGGAGGACCTGCGCCGGGTCCGGGAGGAGATCGTCGGTGACTGACGAGGAACGCACGCTCTCCCCCCGCCGCCTCGAGGCCTTCTCCGACGGCGTGTTCGCGATCGCGGCCACCCTGCTGGTGCTCGACCTCTCGGTCGAGAATCTCGGCGCGATCACCAGCAACGACCAGCTCTGGCGCGCGCTCGGCTCGATCTCGGAGAGCCTGCTGAGCTTCGTGATCAGCTTCCTGCTGCTCTGCATGCTCTGGATGGTGCACGCGCGCCAGTTCGAGCACGTCGTGCGCGTCGACAACACGGTGCTCTGGCTGAACTGCCTGCGCCTGCTCGGGGTCGTGCTCATCCCGTTCACGACGTCGCTGAACGCCGACTTCAGCGGTCTGCTGCTCGGCCGCCTGGTGCTGCCGCTGAACTTCCTCTTCGTGCTCGTCCTTGGCTGGGCGCTCTGGGGTTACGTCTCCAAGCGCTCCCGCGGCCTGCTCGATCAGATGTCGGATGCCGCGGTGCGCAGCAGTGGCCGGCGCGCGCTCGGCGCGGTCATCGCCGGCCTGGTCGTCGTGCTGCTCGCGCCGTTCATCGGCTCCTGGGCGTTCCTCGCCTTCGCGGTGAGCCCGCTCACATCCCGAAGGTCGTGAGCACCGCCAGGTGGTCGCTGTTGCCAGCCGGCAGCACGGAGCTCTCCAGCGGGGTCAGCCCGGCGTGGAAGATGTGGTCGATCCGGGCGAGGGGCATGGTGCTCGGCCAGGTGAACCCGAGCGATGCCGTGGAGCGGTTCGACTCGCTCACCGAGCGCTGCAGGGCGCGCAGCGCCGGGTCGGTGAGTGTCGCGTTGAAGTCGCCGACGACGAGCACGCGCTCGTTCTCGTCCTGGGCGACGACCTCGGCCAGGTTGGCGAGCATGTCGTCGCGGTCGCTCTGCGCTCCGGGGCGGAGCGAGGCGGCGTGCACGACATAGACGCTCACCAGGCCGCTCGGCGTGTCGAGGTCGGCGGCCAGGGCCCGGTTCCAGCCGAGGCCGAGATCCAGCGGCTGCTCGTTGACGATGGGGTACTGGCTCCACAGGCCGACCGTCCCGACGCGGTACGAGTACGGGTACGCGTCATCGATCGCCTCCGCGACCTCGGCGCGTGCCACACCGTCCAGCTCCTCCAGGGCGATCACGTCGGCGCCCTGTTCGGCGAGCATCAACGCCGACTCCGCGGCGCCGCCGGAGCCGGCCTCGACGTTCTGGCTGGCCACTGTCAGCGTGCTCTCTGCGGCGTCCGCCGCCGAACCCGTCTGCAGCGGCACGAAGAGCGGACCGACAACGAGCAGCCAGGCGATGAGCGGCACCAGCGTGACGATCCAGACCCGCCGGCGCGTGGCCAGGGCGGCCCAGAGCAGCACCGGGACGAGGAGGCCCAGCCACGGCAGCACCGTGGCCACGCCGGTCCCGACCACCCCGGGGATGGCGGGGTGCAGCACGAGGGCTGCCGTCAGTGCGAGCGCGGCGACGGCGACGATCCTGGCCGTGGCGCGTCGTGCCGATGACTTCGCTCTGCCCGGCTGGGGTGCGCGGCGGGGGTCTGTCATGCATTCAACCCTGACCGACGGCTCATGTGAGACTCCTGAGCGCCGGGCACAACGACGAAGCGCCCCGGCGGATGCCGGGGCGCTTGATCGGAGCGGAGACGCGATTACTGCTGGAGCGCAGCCTGCAGCTCGAGCGAGATCGTGACGGTGTCGCCGAGCAGCATGCCGCCGGTCTCGAGGGCCGCGTTGTAGGTGAGGCCGAAGTCCTCGCGGTTGACGGTGGTCTTCGCGGTGGCGCCGCCCTTGTAGTTGCCGTAGGGGTCGCCGCCGAAGCCGCCGAACTCGAACTCGAAGGTGACCGGCTTGGTGACGCCCTTCATGGTGAGGTTGCCGTCGACGAGGAACTCGCCCTTGACGACGCGGACGCCGGTGGAGACGAAGTCGATGGTCGGGTAGGTCTCGGCCTCGAAGAAGTCGCCGGTGCGCAGGTGACCGTCGCGGTTCGGCTCGTTGGTGTTGACGGAGGCGACCTCGGCGGATGCCGTGACGCTGGACTCGAGCGGGTTCTCGGCGGTGACGAAGGTGGCGGTGAAGCGCTCGAACTTGCCCTTGACCTTGCTGATCATGAGGTGACGAATGCTGAACCCGACCTCGCTGTGCGTGGGGTCGATGGTCCAGGTACCTGCGCGGTAGCCGGGGATGGTGGTTTCGAGCGTTGCAGTCATGGAGCTACTTTCTAGAGAGTCTGGGGCCGGATTGTTGGCCGTGATCTATGCAAACGTATGCGACAGGAACCTTATTCCACACTTCTCGGAATTTCTTTGAGGCGCAGAACGGCCAGCGCGGAGGCGTCGATCTGGGCGGCGTCCAGCTGCCCGGAACGGACAGCCGCGGCGACCCCGGCGATCATGGCGTCCACGTCCACCCCGACAGTGGCCGGGTCGGCCGGCAGGGTGAGCAGCACGATGTCGTTGCCGGCGGCGAACGCCGCGACGGTGTTCGCGATCGGGTCGGCGTAGCGCGGATCGCCGGAGTCGAGCAGCATGCGCATGTCGTCGGTGATGGTCAGGCCCTCGAAGCCGAGCTCCTCGCGCAGCAGCCGGTGCCACTCCGGCGAGAGGCTGGCCGGCGCCGGGTCGACCGCGTCGTAGGCCAGGTGCCCGAACATGACGAGCTCGGCCCCGGCGTCGATGCCGGCCTGGAAGGGGGGCGCCTCGGTGGCGCGCCACTCGGCCAGGCCCATCGGACTGCTCGGCACGGCGTGGTGGGAGTCGCCGGGGGCTGCCCCGTGGCCCGGGAAGTGCTTGAGCGTGCTGAGCACGCGGCTGCCCTCGCCGGCGACGGCGGAGGCGACCCGGTCGCTGCTCGCCGCGGCATCCGCCCCGAGGGAGCGCGTGTAGATGAAGGAGCCGGGGTCGGCGCTGATGTCGGCGACGACACCGAAGTTCACGTCGATGCCGGCGCCGGCGAGCAGCTCCGAGCGGGCGTGGAATGCGTCGGCGGTCGCCACGGGCGGCAGGCCGCGCAGCACGTCGGCCCCGGCGGCGGGGTCCGGGCCGATGCGGACGACGTCGCCGCCCTCCTGGTCGATGCCAATGAGCGGCGGGAAGGCCTCGGTGCCGCGCACGGCGGCGGTGAGCGCGCCGAGGGCGGCCAGATCGGTGGCGTCCGTGCCGCCGGGCATGTTGTCGCCCATCAGGATGAGCCCACCCAGGCGGTAGCGGTCCACAAAGGCGCGGAGGGCGGCGCCGTCGGTTCCCGGCGTGTGCAGCATGAGCAGGGAGGAGACCTTCTGCTCGAGCGACATCGCGGAGAGGGCGAGCTCCGCGGCATCGGGCCGGGTGGTGGGCGGGGCCGCCGGCGGCGGGGTGCTGGCGGGCGTCTGCGCCGGCTGGGCGCCGCCGACCTCGAGGCCGGCACAGGCGGTGCCGCCGAGCAGCAGCGGGATGATCATGAGGGTCGCGAGCGCGACACGGTTCCGGGGTGCTCTGGCCATTGGAGCGAGTGTAACCGAGCCCGCTGGGCGTTCAGCCGGACGGGGTAGCGTGCTGGATGTGACGAATCCCGCCGGCCCACCCCGCACCTCGAATGCGCCCCACCCGCTGCGCCTCGCCGATGTCGCGGGCGAGGCGGCACTGCTGGCCGGCGGCGGCGCCGCCATCCTGTTGCAGCTCGCGCACCCGGCCGTCGGGCGCGGCGTTGCCCGGCACAGCGACTTCACGGGGCGCCCGCTGGACCGGCTGTTCGGCACCCTGGACTACGTGTACACCGTGGCCTTCGGCGACGAGCAGATGGTCGCCTTCGTGGTGCGCGGCGTCAACCGCGCGCACGCGCCGGTGCGCGATCGCACCTCGACGCCCGGCTACAACGCCTTCGACCCGCAGCTGCAGCTCTGGGTCGCCGCGACCCTGTACTACGCGGCCATGCAGGTGCAAGACCGGTTGCTCGGTCGGCTCGACGCCGAATCGGCCGAGGCCGTGTACCGCGACTACGCCGCCCTCGGGGCGCGGCTGCAGATGCCCGTCGAGCACTGGCCGGCCGACCGCGCGGAGTTCGAGCGCTACTGGGACGAGGCGCTCGCCGGGTTGCAGGCGACGCCGGAGAGCGCCGCGGTGGTCGCCTCGCTGCTCAACCCCCGCACGCTGCCCGTGCCGCTGCGCGGGGCGATGCCGCTGATCCGGCTGCTCAGCATCGGCCTGCTGCCGGCCAGCGTGCGCGAGCTGCACGAGCTGCCGTGGGGCGCCAGGGAGCAGGCCCGCTTCGACCGCACGCTCGCGTTCGTGCGGGTCGCCTACCGGCGGATGCCGCGGCGGCTGCGCCACCTCCCCCGCGACCGTGCCCTCGCCCGGGTGCGCCGCGCGATGCGGGAGCAGCCGGCGCCCCGCCCTGCCCGCGCCGGCTGACGGGTCGCCGCGCCGTCCGGCCCGTCGCGGCCCCCGTTGCGTCTCGCGGCCCCCGACATACCGCGGGCCGCGAGACACTTCGCGGGCCGCGAGCTGCGGGTGCGCGCGGATGCCGGCAGTCTCGGCGGGCGTCGCCCGTTAGAAGAAGTCGGCGTCGACCCCGGCGGCGCGGTCCACATCGGTGCTCGGCACCCGGGCGGCGTCGAGCTTGACCTTGGCGACGCGCAGCGCCGACTCGAGCTGGGCGGCCCAGACGTCGGACTCCCGGGCGGACTGCTCGGCGGCGGCGAGGCGGTCCAGCGCGAGCGCGCGCTCGGCCTGGGCCGCACGCACCTGCTGGATGCTCAACGTGATTCCGTAGTACGCGGCCACGATCGAGGCGATCGGTGTGGCGATCACGGCCAGGGCGGCGACGGTGGCGCTCGTCGGGCTGAACAGCGCGAGCAGGCTGAACGCGAAGAACAGCGCGACGACCCCGACGATCACGACGATCATCAGGCGGATGTTCTGGTCGGCGCTCATGCGCTGGCGCGAGGCGGCGACGGCGGCCTCTGCCGCGGGCGCCTCGCTCGACTCCGACTCGGGCTCCGCAACCGGCTCGTCGAAGTCGTGCGGAAGATCGTTCGGGTCGCTCATTGTTTGCCTTTCGCGGGAGACGTCGCTCCTCTACGTGCCCATTGTGCGTTGACCCCCGTTTGGGGTCAAGCGCACACGCCGGTGTCAGCGCAGCGGGTTACCCTGCTTGCAGTCGAGAGGATGGGTGGAATGGTTGCGGTGCGCTTCCGCTGTGGGCACGGTGCGAGCCCGGATGCCGCGGCGGGCACGGAGCGCGTGCTCACCCTGCAGCGGGGGTGCCCGCTCTGCATGCTGATCGCGGAGACCCAGCGCTCCCGGGCCGAGCTGCTGCGCAAGGTCGCCCCGCCCGAGCGGGCGCTGCTGGCGAACGAGACCCGGGTCGGCGCCGAGTACAGCTGGGTCTGCCCGCGCGGGCACGACCGCTACCGGGCCACCGTGCTCGCCGTGTTGAGCGGGCCGAGCTGCGCCAAGTGCATCCGCAATGCCAGCGGCACGTCCGCCGCCCGGGACGCGGGAGTCCCATCGATGAACGCGGGCCTGCGCACCCGCACCTCGATGACGGAGCAGCGCCTGCGGATGCTACTGGCCGAGCGCATCCGGCTGCCGCAGGGCGTCAACACGATCCGCCTGGCCCGCATGTTCTACGGCCGGCAGGAGGCGTGGCCCGACATCGTGATCCCCGCGCTCCGCATCGCCGTCGAGTACGACGACCCCGGCCGCAGCCGGCGCGCGCACCGCGGGCTCAAGCAGGCGTCCGACCGAGAGAAGGACGACGCCCTGGCCGAGGTCGGCTGGGAGGTGATCCGCATCCGTGCGGGCGGCTTGGAGTCGCTCGGCGCCAACAGCATCGTCTGCGCCTCGCTCACCATCGCCGCCGTCGACCGCGCGGTCGAGCGGATGCGGGAGATCCGCGGCGACGCGGCCGTCGACGCCGTCCTCGCCTAGCCGGCCTCGCTCACCTCGAGCGCGTCGTCGCTCGCCACCGTGCCGCCCTGGAACTGGGCGCGGTACAGCTCGAAGTACGCCCCGCGCCGTGCCAGCAGCTCCTCGTGGTTGCCCTGCTCGACGATGCGGCCGGCCTCCATCACGAGGATGGTGTCGGCGTCGCGGATCGTGGAGAGCCGGTGGGCGATCACGAAGGAGGTCCGGTCGGTGCGGAGCGCCGCCATGGCCTGTTGCACGAGCAGCTCGGTGCGTGTGTCGACGGAGGACGTCGCCTCGTCCAGGATCAGCAGCGACGGGTTCGCGATGAACGCCCGGGCGATGGTGATGAGCTGCCGCTCGCCGGCCGAGACGCTGCCGCCGTCGGCATCCAGCACCGTGTCGTAGCCCTGCGGCAGCTGGCGCACGAAACGGTCGACCATGGTGGCCTGGGCTGCCGCCACGACCTCCTCGTCGCTCGCGTCGAGCCGGCCGTAGCGGATGTTCTCGCGGATGGTGCCGCCGAACAGCCAGGCGTCCTGCAGCACCATGCCGATCTGGGAGCGCAGCTCGTCGCGGCTCAGGCTGTGCACGTCGACGCCGTCGAGCAGGATCCGACCGGAGGTGAGCTCGTAGAAGCGCATCACCAGGTTCACCAGGGTGGTCTTGCCCGCCCCGGTGGGGCCGACGATGGCCACGGTGTGGCCGGGCTCGGCCGAGAAGGAGAGGCTCTCGATCAGCGGCACCTCCGGGCTGTAGCTGAAGGAGACGCCCTGGAACTCGACATGGCCGTCGGTCGGCTCCGGCAGGGTGGCGCTCACCTCGTCCGGCTCCTGCTCCTCGGCGTCGAGCAGTTCGAAGGTGCGCTCGGCGGAGGCGACGCCGGACTGCAGCATGTTCGCCAGGCTGGCCATCTCGCTGATCGGCTGTGTGAACTCCCGCGAGTACTGGATGAACGCGGTCGCGTCGCCGAGCGTCATCTGGCCGGATGCCACGCGCAGCCCGCCCACGACGGCGATCATCACGTACGACAGGTAGGAGACGAAGGTCATCGCCGGCATGATCATGCCGGAGACGAACTGGGCGCCGAAGGACGCCGCGAACAGCTTGTCGTTGCGGGCGTCGAACTCCTCGAGCATCTCCTTGTCGCGGCCGAAGGAGCGCACGATCTCCTGGCCGGAGAAGGTCTCCTCGATGTGGCCGTTGAGCGAGCCCGTGTTCTTCCACTGTGCGGCGAACAGCTTCTGGGAGCGCACGCCGATGACGCCGGCGATGACGGCGGAGAGCGGCAGCGCGATCAGGGCGATGAGCGCGAGCTGCCAGGAGACGATGAACATCATCGCGGCGATGCCGATGACGGTGAGCAACGACTGCACGAGTTGTGAGAAGGCCTGCTGCAGCGCCGCCTGCACGTTGTCGACGTCGTTGGTGACGCGCGACATCAGGTCGCCGCGCTGCCGGGTGTCGAAGTAGCGAAGCGGCAGCTTGTTCAGTTTGTCCTCGATGTCCTGGCGCAGCGTGTAGACGATGCGCATGACGAGGCCGTTCAGGATGAAGCCCTGCGCCCACATCAGGAAGGACGCGACGAGGTAGAGCCCGAGCACGATGAAGATCAGCTGAGAGAGGCGGACGAAGTCAATGCCCTCGCCGGGCACGACGGACGTGCCGGCCAGCATGTCGGCAAACTGGGTGTTGCCCTCCGCGCGGAGATCGGTGATGACCTGTTCCAGCGGGACGCCGGCCGGCAGCTGCTTGCCGAGGACGCCGTTGAAGATGACGTCCATCGCCTCGCCGAGCACCTTCGGCGCGATGACCGTGAAGACCACCGAGATGATCACGAGCAGCACGACGAAGCTCATCTTCAGGCGCTCGGGCCGCAACAGCCCCAGCAGGCGCTTCGCGGAGGGCCAGAAATGCTGGGCCTTCTTTGCCGGTGCGCCGCCGAACATGTCGCCGTCGGCCTCGGTGGGCGCGTACTCGGCCTCGAGCTCGTCTGTGGGGAGTTCTTCCTCGGCCATCAGGCCACCTCCTCGACGCTGAGCTGAGAGTGCACGATCTCGCGATAGGTCTCGCTGCTCTCCAACAGTTGTTCGTGGGTGCCGCGGCCGACGATGCTGCCGTCGTCCATGACCAGGATCTGGTCGGCATCGGTGATCGTCGACACCCGCTGCGCGACGATGATCACGGTGGCATCGCCGGTGGCGTCGGCGAGCCCGGCGCGCAGCCGCGCGTCGGTCGCGACGTCCAGGGCGGAGAAGGAGTCGTCGAAGAGGTACACGCGGGGCCGGGCGACGAGCGCCCGGGCGATGCAGAGCCGCTGCCGCTGGCCGCCGGAGACGTTGGTGCCGCCTTGGGAGACGGCCGATTCCAGGCCCAGCTCCTTGGCACGGACGAAGTCGTCGCCCTGCGCCACCCGCAGTGCCTCCCAGAGCTCTCCGTTCGTCGCATCGACGCGGCCGAAGCGCAGGTTGGAGCCGATGGTGCCCGAGAACAGGTAGGGCTTCTGGGAGACCAGCCCGACGACGCTGGAGAGCTGCGCCCGGGTCAAGTCATCGACCGAGACCCCGTCGATGAGCACCTCGCCCTGCTGCGGGTCGTACAGCCGCGGGATGAGGTTGATCAGCGAGGTCTTGCCGGCGCCGGTCGAGCCGACGATGGCCGTCGTGGTTCCGGGGGCGGCGGTGAAGCTGACGTCGTCCAGCACGGGGCGCTCGGCCCCCGGGTAGCCGAAGCTCACGTTGCGGAACTCGACGGCCCCAGCGCGCGGCGTGGGCAGCTCCGGACCGCTCGGCTGCTTCTGGCTGGACTCGGTTCCCAGCACCTCCCGGATGCGCTCGGCACAGACGACGGCGCGCGGAATCATCATCATCATGAAGACGCCCATCATGACGGCCATGAGGATCTGCAGCAGGTACTGCAGGAACGCGGTCAGCGAGCCCACCTGCATCTGCCCGGTGTCGACCCGCTGGCCGCCGAACCAGAGCACGGCGGCGGTGGCCAGGTGCAGGATCATCATGATGATCGGGAACATCAGCACGAACAGGTTGCCCACCTTGACCGAGACCCGGGTGAGCTGCTCGTTGGCGATGCGGTAGCGCTCGGACTCGAACGGCTCCCGCACGAAGGCGCGCACCACGCGGATGCCGATGATCTGCTCGCGCAACACGCTGTTGATGCCGTCGATGCGGTCCTGCATCTGCCGGAACAGCGGCATCAGCAGGTAGACGAGCGTGCCGACGATGACGAAGAGCACGGGGACGGACACCCAGAGCAGCCAGGACAGGCCGACGTCCTCGCGCAACGCCATGACGATGCCGCCGATGCACATGATCGGCGTCGCCACCATGAAGTTGAGGGTCATCAGCACGAGCATCTGCACCTGCTGCACGTCGTTCGTGCCGCGGGTGATCAGCGTTCCGCTGCCGAAACGGGCCAGTTCGAGCGCACCGAGGGAGTCGACCTTGCGGTACACGTCGCGGCGGAGGTCGCGACCGATCGCCATCGCCGTGCGCGCCCCGAAGTAGATGCCGCCGATGGCGGTGACGACCTGCACGAGGCAGACCAGGAGCATGGTCATGCCGGTTGACCAGATGAAGTCGGTGTCACCGGTCGCGATTCCGGTGTCGATGATCTGGGCGTTGAGGCTCGGCAGGTAGAGGGCCGCCATCGTCGAGATGAGTTGCAGGACGACGACGGCGAGAATCCACGCCTTGTAGGGTTTCGCGTGTTGCAGCGCGAGAGAGAGCAATGCCACGGACGAACCTCGATGTGCTGGTGGTTGGGGTGCTGGCTGTTGGGGTGCTGCTGGGTGGGCGGTTTTCACCCTATAACGCACCTCCGACACACCGCCATCGCCCGCCGGACCATTGTCAGCGGCCCGGTCGAGTGCCAGACTCTGCCCAGTGATGAGGGCAGCTCAGATTTCGTCGCATCGTGAACTGAGCCCGTCAGGAGAGGTGCACGCCCATGAGCTCATCCGATGCCGCGCCGGCTCCGTTCAGCGGCCGGCTCGCCCTGCTGCTGGCCATGGCCATGTTCGTGCTCGTCGTCGACACGTCGATCATGAACGTCTCGATCTCCGCGGTCGTCCACGACATCGATTCGACGGTGAGCGGCATCCAGTCGGCCATCGCCCTCGAAGCGCTCGTCTCGGCCGCGTTCATCCTGATCGGCAGCAAGGTCGGCGACCTGATCGGCCGCAAGCGCGCCTATGTCATCGGCCTGCTCTGTTACGCGGCCGGGGCCGTCGCCATGACGCTCACCCAGTCGCTGCTCCCGATCATCGTGTTCTGGGCCGTCATCGGTGGGCTCGGCGCCTCGTTGCTCCTGCCGGCGATGCAGTCGCTCATCCACGGCAACTTCGAGGGGGCCGCCCAGGCCCGGGTGTATGCGACGGTCGGCGGTTCTGCGGCCATCGCGGCGGCCGTGGGGCCGCTGATCGGCGGCTTCATCACCACGTTCCTCTCCTGGCGGGTCGCGTTCGCGCTGGAGGCGTTGATCATCGCCGTCGTCCTCAGCGGGATCAAGCTCGTGCGTGATGTGCCGTTCACCGGATCCCGCAAGGTGGATGCGGTCGGCGCGGCCCTCTCCGTGCTCGGCATGGGCGGCATCGTGATCGGCATCCTCGTCTGGCAGGAGGGCGGCGGCCCCGTCGCCGCTCTGCTCGCCGTCGGGATCGTCGGGCTGGGCGGGCTCGGATTCTGGCTCGTCCGACGCAAGCGGCAGGGCAAGGCCACCCTGATCGACCCCGGGCTGTTCGCCTCCAAGCTGTTCCGGCTGGGGGTGACCGGGCAGATGCTGCAGCAGATCGCACTCGGCGGGACCATGATCGTGTTGCCCATCTACCTGCAGATGGTTCTCGGCTACAACGCCCTGCAGGCCGGCCTCTCCATCGCGCCCCTCTCACTCAGCATGTTCGCCGTCGCGCTGCTCGTCGGCCGACGGGTGGGCGCACGCCGCCCCGCGAACCGGATCCTGTGGGGCTTCGCCCTGCTGAGCATCGGCATCGTCGCGCTGCTCCCCCTTGTCCCCCGCGCCGACTCGGGCTGGTGGCTGCTCGGCCCGCTCCTGGTCGCGGGCTCCGGGCTCGGGCTGCTGGTCTCGCAGTTGAACAACTACACCCTGTCGCCCATCTCCGATGAGCGCGTGAGTGAGGCGGCCGGCGTGAACTCGGCGGCCGGCTCGTTCGGCCTGTCGTTCGGCCTCGCCTTCGCCGGCGCGATCATGCTCGCGGCGCTCTCGCTCATCTTCACCAGCATGGCGATGGACAGCACGGTGCTCCCCGCCGAGGAGCAGGCCCAGGTCGCGCAGGTGCTCGAGGAGGACGCCGAGATCATGTCCAACACCGCGCTGGAGGAGCTCCTCGTCGGCCAGCCGGAGGAGATTCAGGCGGAGATCGTCCGCATCAACACGGAGGCGCGCCCCCTCGCGCTGCAGCTCGCACTCCTGATTCCGCTGCTCGCCGGGGTGCTCGGGCTGCTCAACGGCTTTCGGATGCGGCGACTGCCCGATCCGAAGCCGAGCGGGTCGGCGGAGGGGTCACTGCTCGGTTGAGCACGACTCAGCGGGCGAGCAGCCCGTTCATCTCCACGACCTCGGCGCCCTGCACGTCGATCATCTGTTGGGCGAGCGCCCGCAGCTCGGGGTGGCCGCCGTTGTCGATCTGGTCCTGCGTCATCGCGATGGCGCCCTCGTGGTGGAAGATCATCTCCTCGAGGAAGGTCTGCTCGACCTCCGGCCCGTCCAGCGCGGCGAGGGCGGCCATCGCCTCGGGGGTGACCATGCCGTTCGCGATGTGGCCAGCGTGCTGCGCGAGCAGCGGCTCCTGCTGCCACTCGCCCACCCAGCCGAGCATGATGTCGATCTCCTCCTGCTGCCCGCTGCGGATGCGCAGGGCGATGTCGCGGGTCTGCTCGCTGACTCCCCCGGCCGCGAGAACGATGTCGCTCATCTGCACCGCCTGCTCGTGATGCGGCGTCATCATGGCCAGGAAGTGCAGGTCGGTGTCGTTGACAGATGCCGGCGCCGCGTTTGCTCCCTCGGGCTGGGCCCCTGCCGTGCAGCCGGTGAGTGCGAGGAGCGCCACCAGCGCCCCGCCGGCAATCGATGTGTTGATGAAGCGTGTCGCCATGTGCAGCGTCCCCCTTGGTCTCCCCCCAGCCTAGGCGGGGGCGTCCTGGGCGTGTGCCGGCCAGCCCCGGGCGGGGACGAGAAAACCCCCGGGAGCCGATGGTTCCCGGGGGTGATGGTGGATCTGGGGAGACTCGAACTCCCGACCCCCTGCATGCCATGCAGGTGCGCTACCAGCTGCGCCACAGACCCTTACGCCGTTCCCGATCTCTCGGAAGCAACGTGAATACACTACTACGACTTTGCCCCCGTCAGTGACCGCCCGCCGCGCGGGCGAGATAGCCGCCGGGGAAGACGGCGGAGTAGCCCGTTCCCTCCTCCGGCGCGCCGGGCGGGAAGTCGGTGGAGACGATTTGGGCCCCCGTCGCGAAGGCGAGGTTGCGGCCCTCCTCGCTCGGCTTGAGGTCGGCGTCCGCCCGCAGCCTGACCAGGATCCCGTCCGTGAGGTCGGCGGCAACGGCGGGATCCCACGGGTCGTCGCGCACCGCGAACACGGCGTCATCGGCCGCGCTGTGCGAGGAGGCGAAGATGGCCCGCTCCGGGTTGTTGGCGTCGCCGTCGAAGCACAGCTCGCGTGCGCGCTTGTTCTCTGCGTAGAAGAAGAGCACGGATCCGCGCATCTCCGCGACGCTCGGCCAGCCGGTGGCCGCGACCGCTTCGCGCAGGCTGGGGCCCTCCCCCTGCAGGTCTCCGGGGGTGAACAGCCGATCGCCGAGCGCGTCGGTGACGGTGGCGTCGAGCGCCGCACAGGCGGCCGTATCGAAGGGCTTCAATGCCGGGTCGAGGAAGAGGTAGTCGGCCTTCGGCTCGAGCATGATGCTGATCGGCAGGTGCGCAGGGTGCGCCTCCGACCACAGCGCGATCTCGCGCAGTCCGAGCGCGAAGTCGGGCATCGTGGAGCGGTTCGCCACCAGCGGCACGTGGCTCGCTTCGAAGCTCTCACCGTTCCACCGCACATCGATCTCGAGGCTGCGGATGCCGGCCTCGAGCTGGTCCCAGAGCGGTGCATGGCCGTACTGCAGGGCGACGGCCTGGCCCGGGTCGAAGAGGTCGAGGACCTGCAGCTGCAGCCAGGTGGGTTCCTGCACGTAGCTGTTGTGGGTCGCGATGGTCTGCAGCTCATTGAACGGCAGCGTCTCGGTCACCGTGGGGTCGCCCGCCGTGTCGACCCAGGCGTCCCGCTCCGACTGCGGCAGTGCCGCGACATCCGCCTGGTGGGCCTCGAACCGCGCGATCTGGTCTGCGCTGCTCTGCCAGCCCAGCAGGAGGAAGGACACCAGCGTCGCGGCGGCCGCGAGCACGAGCACCCCGAGGGCGGAGCCCAGGACGAGGAGGGTGTTCCGCAGGGCGCGCGGGCGCGCCACCGTCCGGTCGGTGGATGGTGTCATTGTGCTGCTCCCCCTCGGCCCGACACTGCAACGGCCGGAAGCATTCCACCGTATGCGGTGGCCGTGAGTGCCGCGCACAGCCACGCCGAGCCGTCGGCGAGTGCTCAGACTGCCTCGGGATCGCCGGAGAGCCAGCGCAGCCAGGTCGAGCGCTCGTCGCCCTCCAGCAGCAGTGCCCGCACGAGCAGCGTCAGCGGCACAGCGAGAATGGCGCCGACGGGGCCGATGACGAACGTCCAGAACACGACGGAGAAGAAGGTCAGCGAGTAGCTGAGGCTCACGGTGTCGGCCACGAACCGCGGCTGCACGAGCACCTGGAGCGTGACGTTGATGACGATGTAGGCGATGACGACGACGAGGAACAGGCCGGGGCCGCCGACGACGAGCGCCAGGATCGCCGGGGGGATGAGCCCGAGCACGAAGCCGATGTTGGGCACGAAGTTCGTCACGAAGGCGAGGATCGCCCAGACCAGCGGGCCGGGCAGCCCCAGCCACCAGAGCAACAGTCCGTCGAGCACGGCGACGATCAGGCCGAAGATGGCGCCGACGACGAAGAAACGGCGGGTGCCGGCGTTGAACCTGGTCACCCGCTCGATGCTGTCGGCGCGCTCCCGGCCGAACACCTGCCCGGCCCGGGCGTAGCGGGAACCGTCCGCGGCCATGAAGAGCACGTAGCCGAGCACGAAGAAGAACGCCGTCGCCCAGTCGAACACGGTGCTGACGATCGTCCCGGCGAGGGCCAGCAGGGTGGCCGGGTCGAACACGGATGCCGCGGAGGCCACCGCCTGCTCGTCGAGCCCGAGCCGCGCGGCGAGCTCGCCGAGTTGGGCGGCGAGGGCGCTGATGGCCTCGTCCTGTTCGGACAGGATCGCGCTGAGCTGCACGGCGGCGAGCACGATGAGCGCGCTCATCACAGCCAGGATGAGGTAGGCGACGACGATCACCGCCGTCGTCGCCAGCCAGGCGGGCAAGCCGCGGCGCTCCAGCGGGCGCCGGATCGGGTGCACGATGATGACGAGCACGACCGCGATGGCGAGCGGCGAGAGGATGTCGCGGGCGACGGACACGCCGGCCAGCACGACCACCGCGGCCCCGAGCGTGAGCAGCGTGCGCGTGCCGGGCGCCAGCGGGCGGGCGACGTCATCCGCCATGCCGGCTCACCGGGTCCTGTCTGGGGCCAGGGCCTCGAGCGCCGCGCGGTTCGTCGGGAACACCCGCTCCTCGCCGAGGATCCCGAGCTCGACCAGCCGCGCCCGGGCATCGGAGCGCACCCGGCTGAAGCCGAGCTCGACGTGTTGCGCGTCGAGCCAGCCCTTCAGGGCGGCGAAGGACTCCGCGCCGGTGACGTCGATGTCGGTCACCGCCTCCATGTCGACGACGAGGTGGCGCACGTCGGGCGCGGCGCGCACGGCCCGCTGCACGGCCTGGCTGAACACCGCGCCGTTCGCGAAGAACAGGGGCGCGGCCAGCCGGATGACGATGACGCCGGGTGCGGTGACGCTGCCCTCCGGCGCCTCGGCCAGCAGCGACTCCCCCGGCGTGTCCCCCCGTTCGAGCACGTCGATCGCCGGGTTGGCGGCGCGCTTGGCGAGGTTGATGAGGGCCAGCACGAACGCGACGACGATCCCCGGGATCGACCCGACGAGCAGCGTGACCAGGAAGCAGACGGCGGCGATCGCGAACTCGAAACGGTCGGCCCGCCAGATGGCGGCGAACTCGCGGATGCCGAGCAGCGGCAGGATCGCGACCCCGACGATCGCCCCGATGGCCGGCGAGGGGATGTCGGCCAGCAGCGCGGTGCCGAAGAGCAGGAGCAGCAGGGTGCCGGCGGCGAGGATGAGGGACGGCAGCTGGGTGCGCGAGCCGACCTGGTCCATCGCCGCCGTGCGGGAGGTGGAGGAGCCCATCGCGAAGCTCCCGCTCGCGCCGGCGGCGATGTTGCCGAGGCCGAAGGCGAAGAGGTCGCGGTTGGGGCTGGTCCGGTAGCCGTTGCGCTCGGCGTAGGAACGGGACACGAGCAGGCCCTCGGCCGTGGTCACGAGGGTGAGGGCGAGCGCGGAGGGCACGAGCAGCAGCCAGCTGGACCAGGAGATCACCGGCCAGGTGAGCGCGGGCGGGCCGGCCGGCACCTCGCCGAGGACGTCGACGCCCGTGTCGACGAGGTTGGCGGCGACGACGAGCACCGTCGCGAGGATGAGCACGATGAGGGCCCACGGCACCGCCCTGGCCAGCCGCCTGCCGACGCTCAGGATGAGGACGGCGACGGCCGCGATCGCCAGCGACCAGAGGTTCGTCGTCCCGAGCCCGCTCACGAGGTCGACGACCTTCTCGGTGAACTCGCCGCCGGAGTCGATCTTCACGCCGAGCATCTTCGCGATCTGGCTGACCAGGATGTCGAGGGCGAGGCCGCCGACGAAGCCGACGAGGATCGGCTTGGAGAGGAAGTTCGCGAGGAATCCGAGTTTGAAGTACGCCATCGCGAGGAACATCACGCCGCAGAGGATGGCCTGCGCGAGGGCGAGGGTGCCGTAGTCGGCGCTGCCCGCCGCCGCGAGGCCGCCGAGCGAGGAGGCGACGAGCGCGGCGGCCGCGGCATCCGGCGAGACCACCAGCTGCCGGGAGGACACGGCCAGCGCGTAGACGATGGTGGGCACGACGAGCGCGTACAACCCGGCCGTCGGCGGCAACCCGGCGATCTGGGCGTAGCCGATGTTGAGCGGAATGGCGATCGCCAGCAGCGTGACCCCGGCCGTGACCTCGCGCAGCCAGTTGCCGCGGGTGAGCCCGACGAGCGGGCGTTGGGCGGGAAGGCCTGGCATGGTCCCTCCCGTCCTCGACTGGTTGGCTCGACAGCGCGCATGCACTGTCTAGCAGATCAGCCGGGAACGGGTCTAGAGCGCCGGACAGCCTGGGAACGAGAAAACCCCCGGGAACCGCTGGTTCCCGGGGGTGATGGTGGATCTGGGGAGACTCGAACTCCCGACCCCCTGCATGCCATGCAGGTGCGCTACCAGCTGCGCCACAGACCCGTGCGTTGTTCCCGAACTTTCGGAGGCAACCCGACCAGCCTACTACGTGATCGGGCGGCCTCGCGAATGCGGCCGGGAACGAGAAACTCCCCGGGAACCGTTGGTTCCCGGGGAGTGATGGTGGATCTGGGGAGACTCGAACTCCCGACCCCCTGCATGCCATGCAGGTGCGCTACCAGCTGCGCCACAGACCCTCTCGTTGTTCCCGATTCCTCGGAAGCAACTTGATTAGATTACTACGCGATTATCGCGAGAACCAAAACGAGCCACTCACTCGCGCGTGTCGCGCTCCGGGAGCTCGATCGCCACGACGGGGCAGTCCTTCCAGAGGCGCTCCAGCTGGTAGTAGCCGCGCTCCTCCTCGTGGAACACGTGCACGACCAGGTCGCCGAAGTCCAGCAGTGCCCAGCGACCCTCTGCCCGGCCCTCGCGGCGCAGCGGCTTGGCGCCGGCGCGGATCAGCTCGTCTTCGATCTCGCCGGCGATCGCGACGACGTTGCGCTCGGAGTTGCCGGTGACGAGGAAGAAGATGTCCGTCAGCGGCAGCGGCTGCGTGACGTCGAGCGCGACGAGGTCGGTTCCGCCCTTGGAGTCGGCGGCGCGGGCAGCGACCTGGAGCAGGTCAATGGCATGGGAGGTTGCAGTCATCTGGAGTGTGTCCTGTATCTGAGAAGCATGGGTGCCGTCCGGTGGGCGCGGCACTAGAAGATCTTGAAGATGTACCCGCCGATGAAGAGCCCGATGACGCCGAGGGCGAGCACCGCCGCCGTGATGGCGAGAACGGTCGGCATGTTGAGGCCGCCCTGCTTGGGCGGGGTGAGGGTGTCGCGGGTGGAGGTGTGCGTGCTGACGGCCTTGCTGGCGCGGACGGGCTGGGCGCTCGTCGCGGGCGACGCGTCGTCGACCTGGTCGAGCAGGCGGTCGACCTCTGGCGAGTCGATCCGGTGCGGGTGGGCTCCGGTGTCGCCGAGGCTGGGCAGGTCGATGGATCCGGTGACGAGCATCTCGCCGCCCGCGAGCGGCGCCTGAACGTCCCCGCCCTGCTGCGGGATCAGCGGGAGGATCAGCGCGTTCGTGGTGGTCGGCACTCCGCCGGCGCCGACTCCGCGGGAGAGCACCTGGTCGAAGCCGTGATCGTCCGCGTCGTCTTCGACGTCGATATCGAGCGACCAGTGGCCGATCGGGGGTTGGGGGGCGACGGGGGCGGGCGTTGGCGCGTCCTCGTCGATGTCGGATGCCGGCGCTGCGCCGGATGCGCCAGCGGCCTCCTCGGCCGCGGCACGGGCCGCCGCCTGGGCGGCGAGCAGGGCGCGCAGCTCCCGGCGGGTCAGCGTGCGCTCCGGGATGCCCTCGAGCAGCTCGGTCTCGTGCTCCGCTGCTTCCTCAGCCTCAGCCTCGGCTTCGGCCTCGGCCTCGGCTGCAGCAGCGGCGTCGACGGGCGCGGGCGGGGCCCAGGCGGCCTCGTCGGCCACGGCTTCCGCCTCCGCGGCGGCACGAGCGGCCTGTTCGGCTGCCGCGGCCCGCTCGGCTGACTCTGCGGCGCGCTCGGCGGCTTCCGCGGCCTTCGCCTCGCTCGAGCCGTCCTGGCCGTCGGATTCGGGCAGGCGCGCTCGTTCGCTGGCGCGCGCTTGACGACGCGTCAGCGGTTGGCCATCGGGCAACGCACTCATGCCACACTCCGATACAGGTGATGTTTGGAGATGTACTGAACGACGCCATCCGGTACCAAATACCAGACGGGATCGCCTCGCTCCACGCGGGCTCGACAGTCGGTCGACGAGATCGCCAGAGCCGGAACCTCCAACAAGCTTACGTCCCGCTCCGGCAATCCTGAAATGCTCAGGTCATGCCCGGGGCGACTCACAGCTACGAAGTGGGCGAGCTCCCAGAGTTCGGAGACGTCCTTCCAGGTGAGGATCTGCGCGATGGCGTCGGCGCCGGTGATGAAGAACAGCTCCGCGTCCGGGCGTTCCGCGTGGATGTCACGAAGCGTGTCGATCGTGTAGGTGGGGCCGATGCGGTCGATGTCGACCCGGCTCACGGTGAAGCGCGGGTTGGATGCCGTCGCGATGACCGTCATGAGGTAGCGGTGCTCCCCCGGGCTGACGGCCGCCTTCTGCCACGGGACGCCGGTCGGCACGAACACGACCTCGTCCAGGTTGAACGACTGCGCCACCTCGCTGGCGGCCACGAGGTGGCCGTGGTGGATGGGGTCGAAAGTGCCGCCCATCACGCCAATGCGGGGGCGGCTCTTCGAGACAGTCGTCACGCTCAGTTCTACAACGCTCAGTGGCTGGAGGTGCCGTGCGCTCCACCGTGGGCTGCCGCGTAGGCGTCACCCTTGGCCTTGTGGCGGTTGGCGACGTCGCGGAAGCTCCAGGTGACGAAGCCGCAGGCGGCGAAGACCACGAGCGCGATCACGCCGTACATGATCGGGGGGATCGGCAGGTCAACGGCGTGCACGGTTTGTGCGGACACGGCGGTCAGGAACGACATCACATTCTCCATTCAGGGGTGGCGGGAGGTGCATCCGCCGAAACGAGTCTAGCGGGCCTCAGGCGCGCGACTGTCCGTTGCCACGCACAATCCACTTTGTGCTGGTGAGTTCCTGCAGTCCCATCGGGCCGCGGGCGTGCAGTTTCTGGGTCGAGATCCCCACCTCGGCGCCGAAGCCGAACTCTCCCCCATCGCTGAACCGGGTGGAGGTGTTCACCATCACGGTGGCGGAGTCGACCCGGTTGAGGAAGTACTCGGCGTTGCCGAGGTCGTTCGTGATGATCGACTCGGTGTGCTTGGTGGAGTACCTGCGGATGTGCTCGATCGCCTCGTCGAGGGTGTCGACAACGCGGACGGCGAGGTCGAGGCTCAGGTACTCGGTGGACCAGTCCTCCTCCGTCGCCGGCACGGCGTCGGGGAGCAGGGCGAGCGCGCGCTCGTCGGCGTGGATGGTGACCCCGGACTCGGCGAGCTTGGCGCCGACGGCCGGCAGCACGCGGTGGGCCGCGCCAGCCAACACGAGCACCGTCTCGACGGTGTTGCAGACGCTCGGTCGCTGGGTCTTCGCGTTGTGCACGATGTCCACAGACCACTGCACGGGCGCGGTCTCGTCGAGCACGATGTGCACGACGCCGGCACCGGTCTCGATGACGGGCACCTTGGACTCGGTGACGACGGTGTTGATCAGGTCGGCACTGCCGCGCGGGATGAGCACGTCGACCTGGCCGCGGGCCTGCATGAGTGCGCGCGCGCCGGCGCGGCCGAACTCGTCGATCGACTGCACGGCCGCCGCGGGGATGCCATGCACGGCGATCGCCTGCTGGATCAGGGCGACGAGCGTCTGGTTGGAGTTCTGAGCGGCGCTGCCGCCGCGGAGCACGGCGGCGTTGCCGCTCTTCAGCGCGAGCGCGGCGATGTCGACGGTGACGTTCGGCCGGGCCTCGTAGATGGCGCCGACGACGCCGAACGGCACGCGCAGCTGGGCGATCTGCACGCCGTTCGGGAGGGTGCTGCCGCGCACGACGTCGCCGACGGGGTCGGGCAGGCCGACGATCTCGAGCACGGCGGTGGCCAGCGACTCGATGCGCGGCGCGGTGAGCGCGAGCCGGTCGAGCAGGGCGTCGCTCAGCCCGTTGGCGCGGCCGGCGTCGATGTCGCGTTGGTTCGCGGCGATGATCTCGCTCACGTGGGCGCGCAGCGTCGCGGCAACCTCGACGAGGGCCTCGTTCTTCTGCTGCGTTGTCGCGGCAGCGAGCTCGAGGGACGCGGCGCGGGCGGCATCCAGCTTCGCGAAGAAGGGTGCCAGATCGGGTTCGGTGCGGAGCGGCTCAGACATGAGCCCAGCTTAGGACAGGGACGCAGCCGTGTGACGCGGTTTGGCGGCGAACCAGGTACCGATGTCTGCACCGCGGAAGGCCTCGTCGACGAGGCCGGTGGCGGTGACCAGCACCGCGGTGCCGGACTCTGCCGCGTGCCGGGCGGCGGAGGCCTTGGTGACGGCTCCCCCGGTGCCGACCCCGGCGCGGCCGCTCGAGCTGAGCTCGACGCCGGCCAGCGCGTCACCGAAGGGCACATGCGCGATGCGCTCCGCGCCGGGCTCGTGCGGCGGGCGGGTGTACAGGGCGTCGACGTCACTGAGCAGGATCAGCAGGTCCGCGTTGATGAGGCTAGCCACGAGCGAGGCGAGCCTGTCGTTGTCGCCGAAGCGGATCTCGTGGGTGGCGACGGTGTCGTTCTCGTTGACGATCGGCAGGATCCGCAGGTCGAGCAGGCGCTCCATGGCGCGCTGCGCGTTGCTGCGCGGGGTGGCGTTCTCCAGGTCACCGGCGGTCAGCAGCACCTGGCCGGCGACGATGCCGTAGCGGTCGAGGCTGTCCTGGTAGCGGAAGATCAGCAGGTTCTGCCCGACGGATGCCGCGGCCTGCTGTGTCGCCAGGTCGTTCGGCCGCTCGCTGAGCCGCAGGTAGGGCAGCCCGGTGGCGATGGCGCCGGAGGACACCAGCACGATCTCGCAGCCGCGCCCGTGCGCCGCGGCGAGGGCGTCGACGAGTGGCGCAATCTGACCGGCATTGTCTCCGCTGATGGACGAGGAGCCCACCTTGACGACGATTCGCTTCGCCGTGGCGATGCCGGCCCGATCACGCACACTCATCTATTACTCGCTCTTCTCGCCAGATTCCGTCTGGCTGGCTTCCGACTGACTGTCGCGTTCTGCGCGGGTCATGTCGACGCCGCCGTCCTCCTGCCAGAGGCCAGCCTCGCGCTCGCTGAGCAACTCGGCGCGGGCCGCGGCCTTGGCGTCCATGCGCGCGAAATAGTCCTCGCGGCGCTCGTTGCGGGTGGCGCGGCCGCCGCCGTCCAGGCGCGCGTCGGTGCCACGCGGGGCGGTGATGAGCTCGGCGGTGGAGGTGAGGGTGGGCTCCCAGTCGAAGACGATGGAGCTGCCGAGGCCGATGACGACGGTGGAGCCGGCGATGGCGCCCGCCTTGAACAGGGCGTTCTCGACGCCGAGCTTGGCCAGGCGGTCGGCCAGGAAGCCGACGGCCTCGTCGTTGGCGAAGTCGGTCTGGGCGACCCAGCGCTCCGGCTTGGCGCCGATGACGCGGTAGACGTTTCCGAAGCTGCCGCCCTCGACGCGCACGACGAAGCCGCCCTCGTCGACGGCCTTGGGCCGGATGATGATGCGCTCCTTCGCGGGCTTGGCCGCGGCCTCGACCCGGCCCTGCTCGACGAGCTCGGCCAGGGCGTAGCTCAGCTGGCGGAGGCCCTCGTGGGTGGCGGAGGAGATTTCGAAGACGCGGTATCCGCGGGCCTCGAGGTCCGGGCGCACGAACTCGGCGAGCTCGCGGGCCTCCGGGACGTCGATCTTGTTCAGGGCGATGAGCTGCGGGCGCTCCAGCAGCGGCTTCTGGCCTTCCGGAACCGGGTAGGCGGAGAGCTCGCCGAGGATGACGTCGAGGTCGCTGAGCGGGTCGCGGCCCGGGTCGAGCGTTGCGCAGTCGATGACGTGCAGCAGTGCGGTGCAGCGCTCGACGTGGCGCAGGAACTCGAGGCCGAGGCCCTTGCCCTCGCTGGCGCCCTCGATGAGCCCGGGGACGTCGGCGATGGTGTACCGGTTGCCGCCGGCCTCGACGACGCCGAGGTTGGGGTGCAGGGTGGTGAAGGGGTAGTCGGCGATCTTCGGCCGGGCGGCGGAGAGCGCCGCGATCAGGCTGGACTTGCCGGCCGACGGGTATCCGACGAGGGCGACGTCGGCGACGGTCTTCAGCTCGAGGTAGACGTCGCCCTCGATGCCGGGCGTGCCGAGCAGCGCGAAACCGGGGGCCTTGCGCTTGGTGGTCGCCAGCGAGGCGTTGCCGAGGCCGCCGAGGCCGCCGGCGGCGACGACGTAGCGCATGCCGGGCTCGCTCATGTCGATGAGCTCGTTGCCCTCCGCGTCCTTGACGACGGTGCCGACGGGCACGGGCAGCTCGAGCTCCTCGCCGTTGGCGCCGGCGCGGTGGTCGCCCATGCCGGGGCCGCCGTTGTCGGAGCTGCGGTGCGGGCCGCGGTGGTAGTTGAGCAGGGTGGTGACCTGCGGGTCGGCGACGAGGACGATGTCGCCACCGTGGCCGCCGTTTCCGCCGTCGGGGCCGGCGAGCGGCTTGAACTTCTCACGGCGAACGGACACGCAGCCGTTGCCGCCGTGACCGGCACGCAGGTGCAGCGTGACGTGGTCGACGAATGTGGCCATGGCTGGTCTCCTTGGTGTTGCGTTGCCGCGTCATCCGACGCGGGCGAAAATACGTCAGGGCGAGCCGAAGCTCGCCCTGACGTGTGTTACATGTGGGTGCCTATTCGGCAGCCACCAGAATGTTGACGACCTTGCGGCCACCCTTGTTGCCGAACTGGACAGCGCCGGCCTCGAGGGCGAAGAGCGTGTCGTCGCCACCGCGACCCACGTTCACGCCGGGGTGGAAGTGGGTGCCGCGCTGACGGACGATGATCTCGCCCGCGCTGACAACCTGGCCGCCGAAGCGCTTCACGCCGAGGCGCTGTGCGTTGGAGTCGCGACCGTTACGAGTGGAGCTAGCTCCCTTTTTGTGTGCCATTAGCTTCTCTCCTCAGGCCGTTACTTGATGCCGGTGACCTTGACGCGCGTGAGCTCCTGACGGTGCCCCTGACGCTTCTTGTAACCGGTCTTGTTCTTGTAGTGCTGGATGACGATCTTCGGGCCGCGGAGGTCCTCAAGAACCTCGGCGGTGACAGTGACCTTCTCGAGGGACTTGGCGTCCGAGGTGATCTTGTCTCCGTCAACAAGCAGCACAGCGGCCAGCTCGACGGTGCCGCCCTTAACGGCCTTGATCCGGTCCATCGTCACGATGGTGCCGACCTCGACCTTTTCCTGCCGGCCACCGGCGCGCACAACTGCGTAAACCACTTTACGTACCTCACTCTGGGGGGCTACCTAGCCCCAATTCCTAATACTCGGAAGTCACTGGATTGACGCGGCCAGACAGCCGGTCTCAATCAGAAAACCTTGGCAAACGTGCGGATGATTCCGACACACACCAACGATCAAGTTTAGCTGATCGGATGCGTGCGGTCAAACGGGCTCACCTGGCACGATCCACAACCGACTCATTTCACACAAGCCGGCTCACGGTGCGTGTACTAGTTTAGCCGGATTCGGCGGGCCGGTTAAACCACGACGCGCGCAAAACGCCCAAGAAATCGATGATGCTTAGACTCAATTCCATGACAGTGCTCATCGATACCGCCATGTGGCCCGCCCACGGGACGGTGTGGGCGCACCTGGTCAGCGACTCCAGCCTCGACGAGCTGCACGCGTTCGCCCGCAGCCAGGCCCTCCCCCCGCGCAGCTTCGACCTCGACCACTACGACGTGCCGGCCGAGCGCTGGCAGGCGCTGGTGGATGCCGGCGCGACCCCGGTCAGCGGGCGCGAGCTCGTCACCCGGCTGCGCGCGAGCGGCCTGCGGGTGAGCGCACGAGAGCGCCGCGGCCTCTAGGGCTGCGGCGCTCTCGTGTGGCGTTCTCGCGCGGGCTACTGCTCCGACGCGCCCGTCGGGGTTCCCGTGACGATCGGCACGACCGGCGTGGTCGACAGCGCGGCCGTGGACACGCGGCGGCTGCGGCTGCGGCCCTGGCCGGGCTGCTTGGGCTCAGGCAGCGCCTCGAGCACGGAGCCGAGGAGTTCCTCGGCCGCCTTGCTGGTGACGGTGCGCGCCTGGCGCGGGGCGGCGGCGACGGGGATGTCGAGGATCGCGATCGGCTCGGGCACGGTCACTGCCGGCGCCTCGGCCTTCGGCTCGCTCTGCACCTCGGCCGTGGCGGCACGCTCTACTGCGACAGCCTGCTCTGCGGGCTGCTGGCTGCGGCCGCTGCGGCTCTTCCGGTTGCGGGAGCGCGGGCTGCGCGGCTCGCCCGAACCGTTCTGCTGGCCGTTCTGCTGGCCGCCCTGCTGGGCGTTCTGCGCGGCGTTCTGCGCGGCGTTCTGCGCGGCGGGCTCGTCGGCCTTCGCGGCCTCGGCCGGGTGCGCCAGCGTGCTGGCGGCGATCTGGGCGAGGGCGTTCTTGGCGTCCGCGGTGATCCCGTGGGTGCCGTTCACCTTCTCGGCGGCGGGGGCGGGCTGCTGCTGCTGCTGTGCACCCTTGGAGCGGCGACGCTCCTGCTGCGGGGCCTGCTGCGGCGTCTGACGGTGCTTGACCACGGGGTCGTGGTGCACGATGATCCCGCGGCCGGCGCAGACCTCGCAGTTCTCGCTGAACGATTCCAGCAGGCCGAGGCCGAGCTTCTTGCGCGTCATCTGCACGAGACCGAGCGAGGTGACCTCGGCCACCTGGTGCTTGGTGCGGTCCCGGCTCAGGCACTCGATCAGTCGGCGCGAGACGAGGTCGCGGTTGGACTCGAGCACCATGTCGATGAAGTCGACGACGATGATGCCGCCGATGTCGCGCAGGCGCAGCTGGCGGACGATCTCCTCCGCGGCCTCGAGGTTGTTCTTGGTGACGGTCTCCTCGAGGTTGCCGCCGGAGCCGACGAACTTGCCGGTGTTGACGTCGACGACGGTCATCGCCTCGGTGCGGTCGATCACGAGCGAACCGCCGGAGGGCAGCCAGACCTTGCGGTCCAGGGCCTTCTCGATCTGCTCCGAGATGCGGAACTCGTCGAACGCGTCCTTCTCGCCCTCGTAGCGCTCGACGCGCTCGAGCAGGTCGGGGGCGACGCCGCGCAGGTAGCTCTCGATGACCTCCTGGGCGTCATCGCCGGAGATGATCATCTTCTGGAAGTCCTCGTTGAAGACGTCGCGGACGATCTTGATGAGCAGGTCGGGCTCGGAGTGCAGCAGCGCGGGGGCCTGCACGGTCTGCAGCTGCGAGCTGATGCTGGCCCACTGGCTGATCAGGCGCTGCACGTCGAGGGTGAGCTGCTCCTCCGTCGCGCCCTCGGCCGCCGTGCGCACGATGACGCCGACGTTGTCGGGGAGGACCTCCTTGAGGATCTTCTTCAGGCGCGAGCGCTCGGTGTCCGGGAGCTTGCGGCTGATGCCGTTCATCGAGCCGTTCGGCACGTACACGAGGTAGCGGCCGGGCAGCGACACCTGGCTGGTCAGGCGGGCGCCCTTGTGGCCGACCGGGTCCTTGGTGACCTGGACGAGCACCTTGTCGCCGGGCTTCAGCGCCAGCTCGATGCGGCGCGGCTGGTTGGCGCCGGGGTTCTCCGCCGCGGCGGCGTCCCAGTCGACCTCGCCGGAGTACAGCACGGCGTTGCGGCCGCGGCCGATGTCGATGAAGGCGGCCTCCATGCTGGGCAGCACGTTCTGCACGCGGCCGAGGTAGACGTTGCCGATCAGGCTCGCCTCCTGGTTCTTGGCCACGTAGTGCTCGACCAGCACGCCGTCCTCGAGGACGCCGATCTGGATCTTGTTGTTCTTGGCGCGCACCACCATGCTGCGGTCGACGGACTCGCGGCGGGCGAGGAACTCGGCCTCGGTGATGACGGTGCGGCGGCGGCCGGCGTCGCGGCCGTCGCGGCGGCGCTGCTTCTTGGCCTCGAGGCGGGTGGAGCCCTTGATCCGCTGCGGCTCAGTGATGAGCTCTGGCTCGCGCGGCGTGCGTACCTTGACGACCGTGTTCGCCGGGTCGTCGGAGCCGGAGCGGCCCTCCTCGCCGGAACGGCGGCGGGCGCGGCGGCGCACCGTGGAGGCGTCGTCGGCGTCGCGGTCGTAGTCGTGCTCGTAGCCGCGCTCGTAACCGCGCTCGGAGCCCGAGCGGGCCGGCAGCGGCGCGATGACGGGCGCATGGAAGATCAGCGAGGTGGTGCTGAGCTGGGTCGGGATGACCGGCGCAGCGGGCGCCTCTGCCGCTGCCGCATCCGCGGCGGGGGCGGCCTCGGCCTGCTCCGCCTCCGGGGCGACGGCCTCTGCCTCCGCCTGCGCCTCAGCCTGCACCTCGGCGACGGCCGGGGCGGCGGGCTCGGCGATGATCGGCGCTGCGACCGCGGCGCTCTCTACGGTGCTCTCTACAGCCGGGGCCTCGTCCGCGCGCTTCTTGCGCGCTCCGAAGATGCGGGGGCGCTTCTTCACCTGACTCTTCGTCGAATCTGATGCCGCGTCGTTGCTGCCTGTCTCATTGTTGGTCTTGTCCACCATTACCGGGATAACTCCTTGACCGGTGCGGGCAACCGCGCCACCCGCTCCGGGTACTCTCTCGAGCGGGGCTCCGTTGAGCGAACCCCCGCAAATCTAGTTGTGTGCAACCGGCTCGTGGCTCTGATTGCTACTTCTCTCGGTGCGCGGACCGAATCCTCTGTGCGAATACTTCTGATGCATCTGTGGGTGCTGGGCACCCGGTAAGCCTTCTTGTCGCCTGTTCGAGCAGGGCTCAAACGACTGCGTCAATTATCGCACGCTATCGCGTTTTCACGCGCGCAACGCGTGGGATAATCCGTCTATGCCCGAAACTGCATCTACGCGTTCGTCCATTCCGCACGGCGTGCTGACCGTCATTCTGGGTGCGATCGGCCTGCTCGCGGCGTTCGCACTGACGCTGGAGAAGTTCCACCTGCTGCAGGTTCCCGGCTCCGTTCCGAGCTGCGATTTCAGCCTCCTGGTGCAGTGCGGGGCGAACCTGAACTCGCCGCAGGGCGCGATCTTCGGCTTCCCCAACCCGGTGATCGGGTTGATGGCCTGGCCCGTCGTGATCACGATCGGGGTGGCGTTGCTCGGCGGCGTGCGCTTCCCGCGCTGGTTCTGGCTCGGCTACAACGCCGGCGTCGTGCTCGCCCTCGCCTTCGTGGTCTGGCTGATCGGCACGAGCATCTTCGCCCTGGCGACGCTGTGCCCGTGGTGCATGGTCACCTGGGCCGTCGTCATCCCCCTGTTCTGGATGGTCACCCTGGAGAACCTGCGCACCGGGCGCCTCCCGCTCGGCGCCGCCGTCCGCCGCCTCTCGGATGCCGCGTACGGCTGGATCCCGTTGATCACGCTGCTCAGCTACCTGGTCGTCGCCGTCATCGCCCAGCTGCGCCTGGACGTGATCAGCCACGTCTTCTAGCGTCATCCGCCGCCAGACCCCTGAACGCGGAGATGACGAATGCCGCCCGGCTGGAGCCGGGCGGCATTCGTTGTGGTGCTGGTGCTGCTAGCTGAACCAGAGCTTCAGCTCGCGCTCGGCCGACTCGGGCGAGTCGGAGCCGTGCACGAGGTTCTGCTGCACGCGCAGGCCCCAGTCGCGGCCGAAGTCGCCGCGGATGGTGCCGGGGGCCGCCGTGGTGGGGTCGGTCGTGCCGGCCAGCACGCGGAAGCCCTCGATGACGCGGTTGCCCGCGACGCGGATGGCGACGATGGGGCCGGACTCCATGAACTCGACCAGCGGCTCGTAGAAGGGCTTGCCCTCGTGCTCGGCGTAGTGCTCGGCGAGCAGGGAGCGCTCGGCCTGCACCAGGCGGATGTCGACCAGCGAGTAGCCCTTGGCCTCGATGCGGCGCAGGATCTCACCGGTCAGGCTGCGGGCGACGCCGTCGGGCTTGACCAGGACCAGCGTCTCTTCGATTGCGGTGCTCATAGTGTTTTCTCCTTAGAGGTTGGCCGTGGGTTGTCGGCTTAAGAAAGTGTTTTCTGGCGGTCCAGGCGCGCGCCGGTGATCATGCAGTACGCCCACATCGCGACGAACAGCGCGCCGATGAAGAACATGGCCGGGTTGAAGAAGCCGCTCAGCACGACGACCGCCTGCACGCCCCAGCCGAGGGCGTAGGCCCAGCGGTGGCGCAGCAGTCCCATCGTGGCGATGGCCAGGAGGCAGACGATGCCGCCGACCGTGAGCATCACCCAGGGCGGCAGCACGGCGCCGGGGCCGAAGGCGATGACGAGGGTCGCCAGGAAGATCACGACGAGCTCGAAGCCGAGCACGATCGAGGCGAGCGAGCGCTGCACCGAGCTCTGCCGGGGCGCGGGGGCGGCGGTCACGACTGCATCCAGTTCTCGGCGTCGGCGATCACGATCGCCTCGGCGACGAGGGTGATCGAACCGGTCACGACGACGGCCCGGCGGGGGCCGCGTCGGCCCACTCACGGGCGCTCTGCAGCGCCTCGGCGGGGTCGTTGGAGACGAACACGGCCTCCTCGCCGACCGCGTCGGCGACGAGCTCGCCGAGCTCGTAGGCGTCGATCGCCCGCTCCGAGCCGGACTGCGTCACGTGGAAGCGGGTCGCGACGGGGGTGAGCGCCTGGATGATGCCGCGGGCGTCCTTGTCGGAGAGCACGCCGAGCACGACCGCGATCTCGTCGAAGTCGAAGTAGGCGCCGAGCGCCGCGACCAGGGAGGACGCGCCGTGCGGGTTGTGGGCGGCATCCACGATGACGGTGGGCTCGATGCCGACCAGCTGCAGGCGGCCGGGCGAGGTGACTCCCCGAGCGCCTCCGTGAGGATGTCCTCGGCGATGGCCTGGGTGCCGCCGCCGAGGAAGGACTCGACGGCCGCGATGGCCAGCGCGGCGTTCTGCGCCTGGTGGCTGCCGTAGAGCGGCAGGAAGTGCTCGCTGTAGGTGCCGGCGAGGCCGCGCACCGTGATGAGCTGGCCGCCGACGGCGACGGTGCTGCTCAGCAGCTCGAAGCCGGGCGCCGCGCCCTGCACGGCCAACGTCGACTCGGTGAGCTCGGCGGCGCGGGCCAGCTCGGCCTCGGCCTCCGGCGCCTGCGTCGCGGACACGACGGCCGCGGCGGGCTTGATGATGCCGGACTTGGTGCGCGCAATCTCTCCGATCGTGTCGCCCAGCTTGCCGAGGTGGTCCAGCGCGATCGGGGCGAACACGGCGACCTGGCCGTCGGCGACGTTGGTGGAGTCCCACTCGCCGCCCATGCCGACCTCGACGACGGCGACGTCGATGGGCGCGTCGGCGAAGCTGGCGAAGGCCAGCACCGTCAGCGCCTCGAAGAACGTCAGCGGCAGCTCGTCGGCCGCGATCAGCTCGGTGTCGACCATGGCGATGTAGGGGGCGATGTCGGCCCAGTTGTGGGCGAGCGCCTCGTTGCTGATCGGCTCGCCGTCGATGACGATGCGCTCGTTGAAGCTGACCAGGTGCGGGCTGGTGAGCAGGCCGGTGCGCAGCCCGTGGGCGCGCAGCAGGCTCTCGATCATCCGGCTGGTGCTGGTCTTGCCGTTGGTCCCGGTGACGTGGATCATCGGGTACGAGCGCTGCGGGTCGCCGAGCAGCTCGACGGCGCGGCGGGTCGGCTCGAGCCGGGGCTGCGGGTTCACCTCGCCGACGCGGGCGAGCAGCTCGGCGTAGACGGCGGCCGCGGCGTCCGCGAACTCGTCGTCGGGTGTGTATGCGCTGTTGTCGTCGGTCATGCCTTCACTACTCCAATGTGCACGTGTGCGCCGCCTGCGAGCGGGGCGAGTTCTTCTGTGCCGGATGCCGCGGCGACGCTCACCTGGGTGGCGAGGGTCTCGGCGGCGATGAGCTCGGCGTGCTGCTGCACGGCCGCGAGGCCGTCCTCCGACACGACGAGGCTCAGGCTGATGCGGTCGCTGACCTCGAGGCCGGCCGCCTTGCGGGCGTCCTGCACGGCGCGGATGACGTCGCGGGCGAGGCCCTCTGCCTCGAGTTCCGGGGTGGTCGCCGTGTCGAGCAGCACGAAGCCGCCGCCGGGCAGCAGGGCCAGGGCCTGGCCCTCGCCGCCGGAGGCCGTCTCGAGCACGAGCTCGTACTCGCCGGCGGCGAGCTCGACGCCGCCGGCGGTGACGACGCCGTCGGTCTCGCTCCAGTCGCCGCTGCGGGCGGCCTGGATGACCTGCTGCACGCCCTTGCCGAGGCGCGGCCCGGCCGCGCGGGCGTTGACGGTGAGCTTGCTGGTGATGCCGTAGCGGGCGGCGCTGTCCTCGGCCAGCTCGACGAACTCAACCGACTTGACGTTGAGCTCGTCGCGCACGATCGACTCGAACGGGGCGAGCGCGGCGGTGTCGGCGGCGACGACGGTGAGCGCAGCCAGCGGCAGGCGCACGCGCAGCGCGGCCTGCTTGCGGAGGGAGAGGGCGGCACCGGTGATGGAGCGCACCTGGTCCATGGCGGCGACGAGGGCGTCATCGGCGGGGAAGGCGTCGGCCTCCGGCCAGTCGGTCAGGTGCACGCTGCGCCCGCCGGTCAGCCCCTGCCAGACGCGCTCGCTGACGAGCGGCAGCAGCGGGGCGGCGACCCGGGTGAACGCCTCGAGCACGGTGGCGAGCGTGTCGAAGGCCTCGCTGTTGCTGCCGTCGGCGCCGACGCCGGCCCAGAAGCGGTCGCGCGAGCGGCGCACGTACCAGTTGGTGAGCACGTCGGCGAAGTCGCGCAGCTTGGCGGCGGCCAGGGTGCTGTCCAGCGCGTCGAGGTCGGTGGTGACATCCTCGATGAGCGTGCGGGTCTTGGCCAGCAGGTAGCGGTCGAGCACGTCGCCGGAGTCGGTGCGCAGGGTGGCCTCGTAGCCGCCGGCTGCTTCATTCGAACCGGCAGACGCGTTGGCGTACAGGCTGAAGAAGTACCAGGTGCTCCAGAGCGGCAGCATGACCTGGCGGACGCCCTCGCGGATGCCCTCCTCCGTCACGACGAGGTTGCCGCCGCGCAGCACGGAGCTGGACATCAGGAACCAGCGCATGGCGTCGGAGCCGTCGCGGTCGAAGACCTCGGAGACGTCCGGGTAGTTGCGGAGCGACTTGGACATCTTCTGGCCGTCGGAGCCGAGCACGATGCCGTGGCTGACGACGTTCTTGTACGCGGGTCGGTCGAACAGCGCGGTGGAGAGCACGTGCATGACGTAGAACCAGCCGCGGGTCTGCCCGATGTACTCGACGATGAAGTCGGAGGGGTGGTGCTCGCCGAAGAACTCCTGGTTCTCGAACGGGTAGTGCACCTGGGCGAACGGCATCGAGCCGGAGTCGAACCAGACGTCGAGCACGTCGGAGATGCGGCGCATCGTGGACTGACCGCTGGGGTCGTCCGGGTTCGGCCGGGTGAGGTCGTCGATGTAGGGGCGGTGCAGGTCCGGCTCCCCCGCCGCGTTCAGCGGCAGCGTGCCGAAGTCGCGCTTGAGCTCGTCCAGCGAGCCGTACACGTCGACGCGCGGGAACTCGGGGTTGTCGCTCTTCCAGACCGGGATCGGCGAGCCGAAGTAGCGGTTGCGGCTGATCGACCAGTCGCGGGCACCCGCCACCCATTTGCCGAACTGGCCGTCCTTGACGTTGTCCGGCACCCAGTTGATGTCCTCGTTCAGCTCGACCATGCGGTCGCGGAACTCGGTGACGCGGACGAACCAGCTGGAGACGGCCTTGTAGATCAGGGGGTTGCGGCAGCGCCAGCAGTGCGGGTAGCTGTGCTCGTAGCTGGCCTGGCGGAGCAGGCGGCCCTCGGCCTTCAGCAGCTGCGTGAGCGGCTTGTTGGCGTCCATCCAGAGCTGGCCGGCGACATCCGTCACCGCGGGCAGGAACTTGCCACCGTCGTCGAGCGAGAGGATGACGGGGATGCCCGCCGCCTCGCAGACCTTCTGGTCCTCCTCGCCGTAGGCGGGGGCCTGGTGCACGATGCCGGTTCCGTCGGAGGTGGTGACGTAGTCGGCGGTGAGGATGCGCCAGGCGTTCTCGGTGCCCCACTCCTCGGTGTCGGCGTAGTAGTCGAACAGGCGGTCGTAGCTGACGCCCTCGAGCTCGCGGCCGCGGACGGTGCGCGAGATCGCGGCGGTGGCCTCCTCTGCGCTGTCGTAGCCGAGGTCCTTGGCGTAACCGGCGACCAGGTCGATCGCGATCAGGTACTCGCCGCCGAGCACCTCGGTGTGCGCGGCGGTGCCCTCGGCCTCCTCGCGGAGCACGGTGGCATCCGGGGTGCCGTTGGGGCCGGCCGGGACGACCGCGTACTCGATGTCGGGGCCGACGGCGAGGGCGAGGTTGGTGGGCAGGGTCCACGGCGTCGTCGTCCAGGCGAGGGCGCGCACGGCGGTGAGGCCGAGCGACTCCGCCTTCGGGCCGGTCAGCGGGAAGGTGACGGTGACCGTCTGGTCCTGGCGCATCTTGTAGACGTCGTCGTCCATGCGCAGCTCGTGGTTGGAGAGCGGGGTCTGGTCGCGCCAGCAGTAGGGCAGCACCCGGTAGCCCTCGTAGGCGAGGCCCTTGTCGTGCAGGGTCTTGAATGCCCAGATGACACTCTCCATGTAGCTGGTGTCGAGCGTCTTGTAGTCGTTGTCGAAGTCGACCCAGCGGGCCTGCCGGGTGACGTACTCCTGCCACTCCTTGGTGTAGCGCAGCACCGACTCCTTGGCCGCGCTGTTGAACGCGGCGATGCCCATCTCCTCGATCTGGCTCTTGTCGGTGATGCCGAGCTGGCGCTCCGCCTCGAGCTCGGCGGGCAGGCCGTGGGTGTCCCAGCCGAAGCGGCGGTGCACCTGCTTGCCGCGCATGGTCTGATAGCGCGGGAAGACGTCCTTGGCGTAGCCGGTGAGGAGGTGGCCGTAGTGCGGCAGGCCGTTGGCGAAGGGCGGGCCGTCATAGAAGACCCACTCGTCCTCGCCCTCGCGCTGGTCGATGGAGGCCTGGAAGGTGCCGTCCTGCTTCCAGAACGCGAGCACCTCCTCCTCGATCGCGGGGAAGTTCGGCGACGGCGTCACGCCGAATGCGGCGCCGGAGCCCGCGGTGGAGGAGGAATCGGGGGTGTTCGAGTCTTTGGGGTACACGTGTGTCTCCTGGACGGCTGACGGATGCTGTTGGCCACTTCCACGAGGACGGCGGGCCTCTGCCTGCCGCGGTACCACCTCGCTTGCTCCCCGATGCCGCCTTCGGCAGCCGGGAAGCCGCTTGTTCCTTGGCGATGACGGGCCAGCCCCGCTCGGTTCTACCTCAGTCGGATGCCGTGGCGCCCGCCTGTTCTCTTCCGAGGACTCCCCGGTGATGGCCGGTTCGCAGTCTGTGCCTCTAAGAATAGCGGGTCGGAGCCCGGACCCGAGCCGCTTCGCCCAACTCCGCCGGCCCGCGCTCGTTCAGCGGGCCGGCGGCGTTCAGCGGGCGCCGGCGCCCTGCAGCACCGCGACGGCCGTCTCGGCGTCGTCGACGGGCACGACGAGCACCTTCCCGTTGCTGCGGGTGACCTCGATCGCCGGGCCGGCCTGCAGGATGATTCCGGTGCGCCCGCCGTTCCAGCGCCAGCCCCAGCCGCCGAAGTCGCCGACCGGGTTCACCGCGATCAGCCGCACATCGGCCACCTCACTCAGCGGAATCCGGATCGCCGGCCAGCCGGCGACGGAGACGACGTTCACCCCGTGCTGCCCGACGCTGACCCTCCAACGGACGGTCGTGAGCGCCACGGCGAGCACCACGAACAGCGGCAGCAGCACGAGCACCAGCACCTCCTCGCCGCCGAGCGCCGCGGCGAGCGTGCTCCCGATCCCCAGCGCGAACACCGCCAGGATGAGCAGCAGCACGCCGCGGGCTGCGGACACGGTTCCCGTCCAGAAGACGCGCTCCGACGGGCCGACGTCCAGCGGCTCGACGTCGAACGCGTACGGCGGCGTGCGGTCGGCGCGCGGAAGCAGGAACCAGGCGGCCGCGGCCGCGACGAGCCCGAGCAGGGCACCGAGCAGCAGCCAGGGCAGGGGATCTGGTGCGGTGCTGGCGTCGCTCAAGCCGCGTTGCGTCGCAACCGAGCCGGCGATGCCGACACTGAGCAGGACGGACAGCCAGAGCGAGGTCACGGCCAGCACCTTCTGGGCGGGCCGGGGGCGGCCACGCTCGGCGAGATGCGCGAACGAGAAGGCCATCACGCCACTGAAAAGACCGACCGTCCCGAGAACGATGGCGACGAGCTCCCACGGGCTGCCGAAGTCGTTCACCCCCTCCGAGCCCCAGTGGATCCCGATCACCGCCGGCAGGGTCGGGATCCAGCTGATGATGACGAGTGCGGATGCCACGGCGACCGCGAGCGGCAACACGACGGCCACCAGGAGGAGTCGGGAGCGCGTCACCGCTCGCTGCTCCGGGTTGGCGTGCTGGGTGGAGTCGTTCACTTGTAGGCCTCTCTGATGAGCGAGAGCAGGGCGCTCTCCGAAACGTTGCGCAGCTTGGCCTCGTCGACTAGGTCGTGGATCGCGCCGGCCAGCGCGGCGTGCTGACCGATCCGCCCGGCGACGATGGCGCCGCGGCCCGGCCGCATGTCGAGCAGGCCCTCCTCGCGCAGGATCTGGTAGGCGCGCAGCACCGTGTGCACGTTGATGTCGAGGGCGCCGGCCAGCTCCCGGGCGGGCAGCAGCCGCTCCCCCACGGTGAGCCGCCCGTCGATGACCGAGGCACGGATGCCGGCCGCCAACTGTTCGAACAGCGGCGTGGAGAGGGTGGGATCGATGCGGATGAGCACACATCGATCCTATTGTTCTAGCTGGACTATAACAAGTGGCGTGCCGAGCGCCTCTCCCGGTGCCATGATTATGACGCGCTCGCTCAACGCCGGGCGCACTTCCCCTCCCCAGCAAGGATCTCGATGCCTGCCCTGCCCTCCCGCGCCGCCCGGCGCGCACTGCTGCCGCTGGCAGCCTCCGCCGTCCTGCTGCTCGCCGCGTGCAGCGCCCCCACCGGGGACGCCGCCGGCACCACCGGCACCGCGGCATCCGGAACCCCCGTGAGCGGCGGCACCCTCGTCTACGCCAGCGGCGACGCCGAGCCCGACTGCCTCGACCCGCACGTCGGCGGCAACTACCCGCAGGCACTCATCGCCGGGCAGTACCTGGAGTCGCTCGTGTCGATCGACGACAACGGCCGGATCATCCCCTGGCTCGCCGACAGCTGGGAGATGGCAGAGGACGGCCTCACATGGGAGTTCACGCTGCGCGACGACGTGCGCTTCAGCGACGGCACCCCGCTGACCGCCGCCGACGTGAAGGCCACCGTCGAGCACGTCCAGGACCCGGCCACCGGCTCCTCCACCGGCTACCTCGCCCTCGGCAAGGTGGCCGGCGTCGAGGCGGTGAGCGACACGGTCGCGCGCTTCACCATGACCGCCCCGGACAGCGCCCTGCTCGAGTCGCTCAGCCAGCCGTGGCTGGCCATCGAATCGGCCGCCGGCATCGCCCGCGGCCTCGACGAGAACTGCCAGGCGCCGATCGGCACCGGCCCGTTCGCCGTCGACGGCTGGGTCAAGCAGGACCACGTCGCGCTCGTGCGGAACGACAACTACAGCTCGCCGCCCGCCGACGCCGCCCACGAGGGCCCCGCCTACCTGGAGGCGATCGACTGGCGCTTCCTGCCGGACTCCGCCTCCCGCTACGCGGCGCTGCAGGCCGGCCAGGTGCAGGTCATCGACAACGCCCAGCCGGACACGCTGGCCGCCGCCGCATCCGCCGGCACCTTCACCGAGATCGACGCGCCCCGGCCGGGCGCCTCGAACCGGCTCGAGCTGAACTCCGGCCAGGCGCCCTTCGACGACCCCCTCGTGCGCGAGGCCTTCATCCGCGCCGTCGACGTCAACGACGGCATCGATTCCCTCTTCTTCGGCACCGCCGCGCGCTCCTACTCCGCGCTCTCCAGCGTCGAGCCGCTCGGCTACTCCGACGAGTCGCTGTTCGGCACCGACCTCAAGAAGGCCAACGCCCTGCTCGACGAGGCCGGATGGTCGGAGAAGGATGCCGACGGCATCCGCGTCAAGGACGGCCAGCGCCTGAGCCTCGCGTTCCCCGTCAGCACCAACCAGTCGATCCCGGCCGAGCAGTCGCTGTTCGAGCAGGTGCAGGCGACGGCGGCCGAGGCCGGCTTCGAGGTCGTCATCACCCCGCTCGACCTCTCCAGCTGGTACGGCGCCCTGTTCACGAACGACTACGACGTGGTCAGCGCCCCGTACACGAAGGTCGGCCCGGACGTGCTGCGGATCCTCTACCACTCGGACAGCATCACCCCGGCGCCGAGCGGCTACTTCGCCAACCTGGCCCAGCTGAGCGACCCGGAGCTCGACAGCCTCCTCGCCCAGGCGGCGAGCAGCCTGGACGCCGACGAGCGGCAGACCCTCTACACCGCGGCGCAGAAGAGGATCCTCGGCAGCTTCACCGTGCTGCCGCTCTACGACCAGCAGAACCACTTCCTGCTCTCCCCCACGCTGCACGGCGCGCGCGCCATCGGCACCGTGTCCACCCCGAGCTTCTATGACGCCTGGCTCAGCGAGTAGGGTCGCCGCCCGCGTCGCCGGCGCCGTCTTCGTGCTCTGGGCCGTCGCGACGATCACCTTCTTCGCGCTGCGGCTGATCCCCGGCGACCCGGCGCTGGCGGTGCTCGGCGGGCCGGGCTCGCAGGCCTCGCCGGAGGCGCTGGAGCAGGTGCGGCAGCAGTACGGCCTGGACCAGCCGCTCGCCGTGCAGTACGCGGCGATGCTCGGCCGACTGCTCTCCGGCGACCTCGGCCAGTCGTACGCCCTCAAGGTGCCCGTCGCCGACCTGCTCGGCGCGCAGCTGCCCGGAACGGTGTTGCTGGCGGTGGCGGCCCTCGCGGTGGCCTGGCTGCTCGCCCTGGCGCTCGCGCTCGTCTCGACGGGGGCGGGCCGCGTGGCGACGTCCGTCGCCAGCGGCATCGAGCTCACCAGCGCCGCCCTGCCGCACTTCTGGCTGGCGACGGCGCTGATCGCGCTGTTCAGCACGGCCCTCGGCTGGTTCCCGCCGGTGTCCACCGGCGATCTCGGCGGCCTGGTGCTGCCCGTTCTCACGCTCGCCGTGCCGCTGGCCGGGTTTCTGGCCGCCGTGATGCGGGAGGGCATGCTGGACGCCCTCGCCCAGCCGTTCGTGCTCTCGGCCCGCGCCCGCGGCGAGAGCGCCGTCGGCGTCAGCCTGCGGCACACCATCCGGCACGCCGCGATCCCCGCCGTCGCCCTCTCCGGCTGGGCGCTCGGCACCCTGCTCTCCGGCGCGGTGGTCGTCGAGACGATCTTCGCCCGGCCCGGGCTCGGCCGCACCCTGCTGCAGGCCGTCACCGCCCGCGACGTGCCCGTCGTCACCGGCGTCGTCCTCGTCGTGGCGCTGATCTACGTGCTCATGACGCTGCTCAGCGACGTCGTCTCCGCCCTCGTCGACCCACGCAGGGAGGCGGTGACGGCATGAGCGAGCTCGAGCTCCGCACGGTCGCCGTTGGCGTCCGGCCGCGCGCCGGCGCCCTGCGCATCGGAACTGTGCGCATCGGAACAGTGCTGGCGGCGGCGTTCGCGCTGTACCTGCTGCTGGCCTGTCTCGTGCCGGCTGCCGTCGCGCCGCTGGACCCGAACCAGATCGCCCCGCGCGACGCATTCTCCCCGCCGTCGCCCGCGCACTGGTTCGGCACCGACGAGTCCGGGCGCGACGTGTACAGCCGCGTCGTCTTCGGCACAGCCAACTCGCTGCTGATCGGCGTGGCGGCGACCGCCATCGGACTGACGCTCGGCCTGGCCCTCGCCGTGCTCGCCGCGTTCGGCGGCCGCGTGTTCGACTTCACGGTGAACCGCACGGTCGAGGTGCTGTTCGCGTTCCCCGGGCTGCTGCTCGCCCTGCTCGTGATCGTCATCGCCGGGCCGGGGCCGGTCACCGCCACCCTCGCGGTCGGGCTCTCGACGGCGCCCGGCTACGCGCGGATCCTCCGCGGCCAACTGCTCGCGGTCCGGCGCTCCGGCTACGTCGAGGCGGCCAGGGTGCTCGGCCACCGGCCGCGCCGGATCCTCGGCAGGCACATCCTGCCGAACGCGCTCGCGCCGCTGCTCGTGCTGGCCACCCTCGGCATCGGCCAGGCCATCGTCTGGGCGTCCGCGCTGAGCTTCCTCGGGCTCGGCGCACTGCCGCCGACCGCGGAGTGGGGCGCGATGCTCTCCGCCGGGCGCCCCTACCTGGCCACGGCCTGGTGGCTGACGGTGTTCCCCGGGCTGATGATCGTGCTGACCGCCGTGGCCAGCACCGTGCTCGGCCGAGCGCTGACCCGCGTCCGCGCCAGGGAAGGTGGCACACAGTGAATGAGCTTCTCGATGTGGCCGGGCTCAGCGTGCGCTTCGGCGACGAGACCGTCGTGCAGGGCGTCGACCTGGTGCTGCGCCCCGGCGAGTGCGTGGCCATCGTCGGCGAGTCGGGCTCGGGCAAGAGCGTCACCGCGCGGGCCTTGCTCGGCCTGGCCGGCGCGCGCGCCGAGGTGCGGGCGGACCGCCTCGTCGTGGCCGGGCGGGACCTCCGGAAGGCCACGGAGCGCCAGTGGCGCGCCATCCGCGGCACCGAGGTCGGGCTCGTCCTGCAGGATGCCCTCGTCTCGCTCGACCCGCTGCGGCCGATCGGGCGCGAGATCGGCGACGCCATCCGGCTGCACGAGCGCGGCGGCGCCGGCGCGGTGCAGGCCCGGGTGCGCGCGCTGCTGGAGCGGGTGGCCATGCCGGACCCGGATGCCGCCATGCGCCGCCGCTCCGGCGAGCTGAGCGGTGGACTCCGCCAGCGGGCCCTCATCGCCGCCGCCCTCGCCCTGAACCCGCCCATCGTCATCGCCGACGAGCCGACCACCGCGCTCGACGTCAGCGTGCAGGCGCGCATCCTCGAGCTGCTGGCCGAGATCACCGCCCAGGGCACCGCGCTGCTCCTGATCAGCCACGACCTCGCCGTCGTCAGCGCCCTCGCCGACCGCGTGCTCGTCATGCGGGGCGGGCGGGTCATCGAGCAGGGCAGCACCGCCGAGGTGCTCGGCGCCCCGCGGGAGGAGTACACGAAGCGCCTCATCGCCGCCGTGCCCGACCACGCGCCCCGCGCGGCGCAGCCGGTGCGGCCGGCGCACCCGGCGCACCCGACGCAGCCGGCGCGGCCTGCCGTGCTGGCGGTCGAGGGCGTCTCCCGCTCCTTCGCCAGGGACGGCGGCCGGGTGCAGGCCGTCGACGGGGTCTCGCTGGAGCTCGGCCGCGGCGAGACGCTCGGCCTGGTCGGCGAGTCCGGCTCCGGCAAGAGCACGCTGGCCCGCATCCTGCTCGGGCTGGAGACCCCGGATGCCGGCACGGTGCGCCTGGACGGCGAGGCCTGGGCGCCGCTGCCCGAGCGGGCCCGCCGGGCGCGCCGGCACCGGATCGGCGCCGTCTACCAGGACAGCCTGAGCTCCTTCGACCCGCGCTGGAGCGTCGGGCGCATCCTCCGGGACGCCTCCCGCGGCGCGGGAGTGCCGGAGCTGCTCGGCCAGGTCGGGTTGGCGCCGGAGCTGGCGGCGCGGCATCCGCTCACCCTCTCCGGCGGGCAGCGCCAACGCGTCTCGATCGCCAGGGCGCTGGCCGCAGAGCCCGAAATCCTGATCTGCGACGAGCCCGTCTCGGCCCTCGACGTCACCGTGCAGGCGCAGATCCTCAAGCTGCTCGGGCGGCTGCAGCGCGAGCGCGGCCTGAGCATGCTGTTCATCTCGCACGACCTCGGCGTGATCAGGCAGCTGAGCGACCGGGTCGCCGTCATGCAGGCCGGGCGGGTCGTGGAGCAGGGCGAGGCCGCAGCGCTGTTCGCCCGGCCGGGGCACGCGTACACGGCGCAGCTGCTCGCCGATGCGCCGCGCCTTTCGGTCGGCCGCGTCCGGTAGCCTTGTTGAGCTGACTATCAGGCACCTCACCACCGACACGGTGCCGCCCACAACGAACCGGAGCCTCATGACTACCCCCGATCGCGTTCCAGACAAGCCCGCACTCGAAGGGCTGGAAGCCAAGTGGGGCCAGGTCTGGGAGACCGCTGGCACCTACCGCTTCGACCGTGCGGGCGCCACCCGCGAGTGCATGTACTCGATCGACACGCCGCCGCCGACGGCATCCGGTTCGCTGCACATCGGCCACGTCTTCTCCTACACGCACACCGACGTCGTCGCCCGCTTCCAGCGCATGCGCGGCAAGAGCGTGTTCTACCCGATGGGCTGGGACGACAACGGCCTGCCCACCGAGCGCCGCGTGCAGAACTACTACGGCGTCCGCTGCGACCCGACCCTGCCGTACACGGCCGATTTCGTTCCCCCCTTCGAGGGCGGCGACGGCAAGAGCACCAAGGCCGCCGACCAGCAGCCGATCAGCCGCCGCAACTTCATCGAGCTGTGCGAGCGCCTCACCGTCGAGGACGAGAAGCAGTTCGAGGCGCTCTGGCGCACCCTCGGCCTCTCGGTCGACTGGACGCAGAGCTACCGCACCATCGGCGACGAGGCCCTGTTCACCTCGCAGCTGGCCTTCATCCGCAACGTCGAGCGCGGCGAGGCCTACCAGGCCATGGCCCCGACGCTCTGGGATGTCACCTTCCGCACCGCCGTCGCCCAGGCCGAGCTGGAGGACCGCGACCAGCCGGCCGCCTACCACCGGGTCAGCTTCCACAAGCCCGATGGCGGCACGATCGAGATCGAGACCACCCGCCCCGAGCTGCTCGCGGCCTGTGTCGCCCTCGTCGCGCACCCGGATGACGAGCGCTACAAGCCCTTCTTCGGCAGCACCGTGACCACCCCGGTGTTCGGCGTCGAGGTGCCCGTGCTCGCGCACCACCTCGCCCAGCCGGACAAGGGCTCCGGCATCGCCATGATCTGCACCTTCGGCGACGTCACCGACGTGGTCTGGTGGCGCGAGCTGCAGCTGCCGAACCGGGCCATCATGGGCTTCGACGGCCGCATCATCGGCGAGGCGCCCGAGGCCATCACGAGCGAGGCCGGCCTCGCCGCCTACGCCCAGATCGCCGGCAAGACCGTGTTCTCCGCCAAGGCCGCCATGGTCGAGCTGCTCCGCGCGAGCGGCGAGATGATCGGCGAGCCGAAGAACATCCAGCACCCGGTCAAGTTCTTCGAGAAGGGCGACAAGCCGCTCGAGATCGTCTCCACCCGCCAGTGGTACATCGGCAACGGCGCGAAGGACGAGGCGCTCCGCGCACGTCTGCTCGAGCACGGCGCCGAGCTGGAGTGGCACCCCGACTTCATGCGCGTGCGCTACGAGAACTGGGTCGGCGGCCTGACCGGCGACTGGCTGATCTCCCGCCAGCGCTTCTTCGGCATCCCGATCCCCGTCTGGTACCCGCTGGACGCCGACGGCAACCCCGTCTTCGACGCGCCGATCATCGCCGGCCGCGAGATGCTGCCCGTCGACCCGTCCAGCGACACCGCCCCCGGCTACGAGGAGGCCCAGCGCGGCGCCCCGAACGGCTTCATCGGCGAGCTCGACGTCATGGACACCTGGGCGACCTCCTCGCTCACCCCGCAGCTGGCCGGCGGCTGGGAGCGCGACCCGGAGCTGTTCGACCTGGTCTTCCCCTATTCGCTGCGCCCGCAGGGCCAGGACATCATCCGCACCTGGCTGTTCTCCTCCATGCTGCGCGCCGAGCTCGAGCACGGCGTCGCGCCGTGGAAGCACGCCAGCATCTCCGGCTTCATCGTCGACCCCGACCGCAAGAAGATGTCCAAGTCCAAGGGCAACGTCGTCACCCCGGCCGACATCCTCGAGCAGCACGGCTCCGACGCGGTGCGCTACTGGGCCGCCTCCTCGCGCCTCGGCACGGACGCGGCCTTCGACCCGCAGAACCCGACCCAGATCAAGATCGGACGCCGCCTCTCCATCAAGATCCTGAACGCGGCCAAGTTCATCTTGAGCTTCGAGCAGGGCGCGGATGCCGGCACGCTCGAGACGGTGACGGAGCCGCTGGACCTCAGCATGCTCGCCTCGCTGCACACCGTGATCGACCAGGCAACCGCCGCGTTCGAGAACTACGACCACGCCCGCGCGCTGGAGCTCACCGAGAGCTTCTTCTGGACGTTCTGCGACGACTACCTCGAGCTGGTCAAGGAGCGCGCATACGCCGACGGCGCCGGACAGGCCTCGGCGACGACCGCACTGCGCATCGCGCTGTCCGTTCTGCTGCGCATGTTCGCCCCCTTCGTGCCGTTCGCGACGGAGGAGGCGTGGTCCTGGTCCAACGAGGGCAGCGTGCACACCGCCAGCTGGCCCGTGTCCGTCCCACTGCCCGATGCGGCGCCGCAGGTGCTCGCCCTGGCCGGCCAGGCGCTCATCGGCATCCGACGCGCCAAGACCGACGCAAAGGCGTCACAGAAGACAGCCGTGACCTCGGCGACTATCATGGCAACTTCGGAGCAGCTTCAGCTGCTCCGTCTGGCTGCAGAAGACCTCAAGGCGGTCGGACGCATCCAGGAGCTGAGCTTCGTCGAAGGCACTGAGATCGCCGTCACCGATATTGTTTTCGCCCCCGCGCAGGAGAGCTAGGAGAGCCGCATGACCGTGCAGATTCGCCCGATCGCCGATGGAGACTTCTTCAATTGGATCGGCCTCTATGAGGGTTACAACAGCTTCTACAACAAGCAGCTGACCGACCAGAAGGCGCTCATCCTGTGGAGCTGGCTGGTCGACAAGAACCACGAGAGCTTCGGCTACGTGGCCGAGGAGGACGGCGAGCTCATTGGGCTCGCCCACCTGCGGGAGTTCGCCCGGCCGCTGGACGCCAGCCGGGGCCTGTTCCTCGACGACCTCTACGTGGCCGACTCGGCCCGCGGCAACGGCGTCGGCGCCGCGCTGCTGGAGACCGCCAAGGACTACGCCAGGGAAAACCGACTGAGCGTCGTGCGCTGGATCACCGCCAGCGACAACGAGGTGGCGCAGCTGCTCTACGACAAGGTCGCGGAGCGCACGGACTGGGTCACCTACGACATGGACCCGAACGCAGAGGGCGGCGCCTGATGCAGCTCGGCAAGCGGTGGGCGTTCGGCGCGAGCGCGCCGGACACCCTGCCCGAGGTCGTCCTCGTCGCCGTCGAGGCGGTCGAGAGCGATGAGGCGCCGGCCGGCGTCGACCGCTCCACCTGGCGCTGGACGCTGACCTGGCTGGAGAACAAACCGGTGCTCGAGCTGGATGACGGCACCGTCATCCGGTACGACGCCGAGGCGGACAGCGCCACGATCACGCAGCGCGTGCCCGCCAGCACCAGCGAGTTCGCCGAGAGCGACGACGAGGACTGGTAGCGTTCCGATCGACGGGACGGGCAACCCTCCCGCCGGTCGACCACCGGGTCTGGTTCCTCCGCCCGCTGGTCGAACCTGTCGAAACCCCACCGATACCGGTGACCATTCCCGAGGTTTCCTGAGGTTGGGCTGCCGCCTTTCGCGACGCTTCGCGTCGCGCTACTTGGTCGCGATGATCTCGCCGTGGGGCATGCCGAGCCAGCCGTCGGCGTCGGCCGCCCAGTAGCGCCAGCCCTCGGAGATCTCCTGCAGGTCGGAGAGGGTGGCGACGCCGGTCTCGATGGCCTGCGCGGCGAAACTCGACTCGAGCGCGCGTTCGGCCCAGCTGCTCCCCCACCAGTCGCGCTCGGCGTCCGTGGCGAAGCACCACATCGTCGCCGAGCACTCGATGGAGTGGAAGCCCGCGTGCCTGGCCCACGCCTTGAGCGAGCGGCCGGCATCCGGGAACGCGCCATTGCCGAGCATCACGGCGCGCATGCTCGCCAACCAGAGGTCCAGCGCGGGCAGCGCCGGGTACCACGAGGTGGAGCCGTAGATGACGTCGCGCACCGCGAGGATGCCGCCGGGCTTCAGCACGCGCCGCATCTCCCGCATCGCGTCCACCGGCCGGGCCAGGTGCTGCATCACCTGGTGCGCGTGCACGACGTCGAAGCTGTCGTCCGGGAAGTCCAGCGCGTAGACGTCTCCGACGGAGAAGCGCACGTTGCGCAGCCCGCTGTCGGCCGCCAGGGCCTGGGCCTGCTCGATGACGTCGGCCGCGGAGTCGATGCCGACGACCTCGCCGGGGGCGACGCGCGGGGCCAGGTCGACGGTGATGGTGCCCGGGCCGCAGCCGACGTCGAGCACCCGCTGCCCGGCGGCCAGGTGCGGGAGCAGGTAGCCGGCCGAGTTCTGCACGGTGCGCCAGGAGTGGGTCCGCAGCACGCTCTCGTGGTGGCCGTGGCTGTAGCGCTCGGGCGGCGCGGTCTCGCTGCGATCGGTCTCCGGCAGGTACGGGTCCTCTGGCGTGCTTCCAATGCTCATGTGCCGAGCCTAGCCCCGCCCGCCGAGGGTGGGCAGGCGCCGAGGGTGGGCAGACACAGAGAAGCGGCCCGCACCTCGTGGAGGTGCGGGCCGCTTCGGAACCTGAAACAGACGGGCGAGGGCCTAGATCGAGAAGCCGAGGGCGCGCATCATGTCGCGTCCGTCGTCCGTGATCTTCTCCGGGCCCCACGGCGGCATCCACACCCAGTTGATGCGGAAGGCGTCGACGACACCGTCCAGCGACTCGGCGGTCTGCTCCTCGAGGACATCGGTGAGCGGGCAGCCGGCGCTGGTGAGGGTCATGTGGATGACGAGCGCGTTGTTCTCGTCGTCCCAGCCGAGGTCATAGATGAGCCCGAGGTCGACGATGTTGATGCCGAGCTCCGGGTCCATGACGTCTTTGAGCGCCTCTTCGACCTGGTCGTAGAGTGCGGGGGCGAGCGTGCTGGTCATAGGACTAGCCTACGTTCGTGCCGCTGAGAAAGCGATCGTAGCCCTCGTCCTCAAGGCGGTCGGCGAGCTCGCGGCCGCCCTGCTCCGCGATGCGGCCGTTCACGAACACGTGCACGAAGTTGGGCTCGATGTAGCGCAGGATCCGGGTGTAGTGGGTGATCAGCACGATGCCGAGGCCGGTGTTGGCCTTGGCCCGGTTGACACCCTCAGAGACGATCTTCAGCGCGTCGACGTCGAGGCCGGAGTCGGTCTCGTCGAGGACGGCGAACTTCGGCTTGAGCAGCTCGAGCTGGAGGATCTCGTTGCGCTTCTTCTCGCCACCGGAGAAGCCCTCGTTCACGTTGCGCTCGGCGAAGGAGGGGTCCATGCGCAGGGCGTCCATGGCGGTGCGGACATCCTTGATCCAGTGGCGGATGCTGGGAGCCTCACCCTCGATCGCGGTCTTGGCGGTGCGGAGGAAGTTGGTGTTGGTCACACCGGGGATCTCGACCGGGTACTGCATGGCCAGGAACAGGCCGGCCCGTGCGCGCTCGTCGACGCTCATGTCGAGGACCTCGACGCCGTCGAGCAGGATGGAGCCGCCCTCGACGTGGTACTTCGGGTGGCCGGCGATCGTGTACGCGAGGGTGGACTTGCCGGAGCCGTTGGGGCCCATGACGGCGTGGATCTCGCCCTCGTTGATGGTCAGGTCGACGCCGCGCAGGATCTTCTTGGCACCCTGGTCGGTCTCGACGTTGACGTGCAGGTCCTTGATCTCAAGAACAGACATAGTGTTCAATCTCTTTCGTGTTCGGCGCGCTTGCGCCAGGCAGGTAAGTGCCGTTCCGGAATGTTCTAGACGGCCAGGGTGACGGCCGGGTCAATGTAGATGTCGCCGTCGACCAGGTCGACCTGGTAGACGGGCACGGGCTCGTAGGCCGGGAGCGTCAGCGGCTTGCCGGTGCGCAGCGAGAACTGCGATCCGTGAGCCCAGCATTCCAGCGTGTCGCCCTCGACGAAGCCCTCGGAGAGGGAGATGTCGCCGTGCGTGCAGGTGTCGCCGATGGCGAAGACCTCGCCGGCGGAATCCTTCACCAGGGCGATGGAGACACCGTCGATGTCGACCTTGACGGCCTTGTTCTCCTCGAGCTCGTCGAGCCCGCAGATCCTGCTTGCCGCCATCAGAGTGCCGTTCCGACGAGCTCGGCCTCGAGGACGGCCTGCAGGCGCTCCTCGAGCGGTGCGGAGCCGATCTGCTGCACGATCTCGCTGAGGAAGCCGCGGACGACGAGGCGACGCGCCTCCTCCTCCGGAATTCCGCGGGACTGCAGGTAGAACAGCTGCTCGTCGTCGAAACGACCCGTGGCGCTGGCGTGGCCGGCCCCGGCGATGTCGCCCGTCTCGATCTCGAGGTTCGGGATCGAGTCGGCCCGGGTGCCCTCGCTGAGGACCAGGTTGCGGTTCTGCTCGTAGCTGTCGGTGCCGGTGGCCTGCTGGCCGATCAGCACGTCGCCGATCCAGACGGTGCGCGCACCCTCGCCCTGCAGTGCGCCCTTGTAGTTGACGCGGGAGCGGGTGTGCGGCGCCTCGTGGTGCACGTAGACCTGCTGCTCGAGGTGCTGGCCGGCGTCGGCGAAGTAGAGGCCGTAGGCCTCGACGTCGGCGCCGGACTCGGCCAGGTGGGTCGTCGGGTTGAGCCGGACGACCTCGCCGCCGAGCGAGACGACGATGTGCTTGAGCTTGGCGTCGCGGCCGACCCGGGAGAAGTGGTTGGCCAGGTGCACGGCACCGTCGTTCCACTGCTGCACGGTGATCACGCTGAGGTTCGCGGACTCGCCCACGATGATCTCGACGTTCTCGACGATACGGGCGTCGCCCGCGTTGTCGAGGACGATGCGCGCGTTGCTGAACGGCGCGGCCTCGATCACGATGTGGGCGGCGCGGGCGGCGGTGCCGAGCGCGTCGCGCAGCACGGTCACCTCCGTGGCGTCCTCACCGGTGATGCGGATGAGCAGGGCCTTCTCGAAGCTCGTCCAGGCGTTCGCCGAGGCGCGCTCCTCCGGCTTGCCGGCGGAACCGATGCGGGGGTCGGTGCGGTCGATCCAGCTGACGCTGACGCCTGCGGCGTCCGTCGCGCTGTAGGGGAACTCCGAGCCGTCCAGCTCGCCGTCCAGGAGGTCGGCGAACTTGGCGATCGGGGAGAGCTTCCAGACGGCCTCACGGCCCGTGATCACGGGGAAGTCGCTGTGCTCGAAGGAGGCGAAGCGGGCGGAGCGGGTCTGCACCGGGGCAAGGCCCCAGCCCCCGTCGCTGTGCTTCTTGAGGCCGTGCTGCTCGGGCGAGACGAGGCTCGCCGCGGGCGCGTCGGAACTGGGCATGGTTGTACTGGGTGTCGAGGCGGCGGACATTTAGCCGACGGATCCTTCCATGCCCATTTCAATGAGCTTGTTGAGTTCAAGTGCGTATTCCATGGGCAGCTCGCGCGCGATCGGCTCGATGAAGCCGCGCACGATCATGGACATGGCTTCGGTTTCGGTCATTCCGCGGCTCATCAGGTAGAACAGCTGCTCCTCGCTGACCTTCGACACGGTGGCCTCGTGGCCGAGCTGCACGTCGTCGACGCGGATATCGATCGCCGGGTAGGTGTCGGAGCGCGAGATGGTGTCGACCAGCAGGGCGTCGCAGACGACGCTGTTCGCCGAGTGGTGGGCGTTGGCGTCGATGCGCACCTCGCCGCGGTAGCCGGCACGGCCACCGCCGCGGGCGATCGACTTGGAGACGATCGACGACTGCGTGTACGGCGCCATGTGCACCATCTTGGCGCCGGCGTCCTGGTGCTGGCCGGGGCCGGCGAAGGCGACGGAGAGCGTCTCACCCTTGGCGTGCTCGCCCATCAGGAAGATGGACGGGTACTTCATGGTGACCTTGGAGCCGATGTTGCCGTCGACCCATTCCATGGTCGCGCCCTCTGCGGCCGTCGCGCGCTTCGTGACGAGGTTGTAGACGTTGTTCGACCAGTTCTGGATCGTCGTGTAGCGCACGCGGGCGTTCTTCTTCACGATGATCTCGACGACGGCGGAGTGCAGCGAGTCGCTCTTGTAGATCGGGGCGGTGCAGCCCTCGATGTAGTGAACGTAGCTGCCCTCGTCGGCGATGATGAGGGTGCGCTCGAACTGGCCCATGTTCTCCGTGTTGATGCGGAAGTAGGCCTGAAGCGGGATCTCCACGTGCACGCCGGGCGGCACGTAGACGAAGGAGCCGCCGGACCAGACGGCCGTGTTCAGCGCGGCGAACTTGTTGTCGCCCGTCGGAATGACGGTGCCGAAGTACTCCTCGAAGAACTCCGGGTGCTCCTTGAGGGCGGTGTCCGTGTCCATGAAGATGACGCCCTGGGCCTCGAGCTCTTCGTTGATCTGGTGGTAGACCACCTCGGACTCGTACTGGGCGGCCACGCCGGAGACCAGGCGCTGGCGCTCGGCCTCGGGGATGCCGAGCTTCTCGTACGTGTTCTTGATGTCGTCCGGCAGGTCTTCCCAGGTCTGGGCCTGCTTCTCGGTCGAGCGCACGAAGTACTTGATGTTGTCGAAGTCGATCTCGCTGAGGTCTGCGCCCCACGTCGGCATCGGCTTGCGACCGAAGAGCTCGAAGCCCTTCAGGCGGCGCTCGAGCATCCACGCCGGTTCAGATTTCAGCGCCGAGATGTCGGAGACGACCTCCTTCGAGATCCCTCGACGGGCGGATGCACCTGCGGCATCCGGGTCATGCCATCCGAACTCGTAGACACCAAGTGACTCGAGCTCGGGGCGGTCGATGAGCACGTCCGACATTCTCTACCTCTTCTCCTGCCCGCTTTAACCGGCTATCAGTCCGGCTCATTCCCGATCCAAGCGCGAATGCGTCTGGCATGGGGGATGAATGTGCGGGTGGCTGCTTTGCGTACATAAGATATTCAAGAACCGCTTATCAAGGCGCGCGTCACTGCGTCGTGTAACGCGACGGCGCGTGAGCACGGTTCTCAAACCAAATTTGATTCTACAGCCACACAGCTGGGGATCGGCGTGCGCGCAGCTTGGCGTCGCCAAAACAGACAAGACACGAAGGCGAATACACGGTGAACCGCTTCTCCATCCCCACCCAGGTCAACGGGGGCATCCGCCTCTTCGCGTGGCTCTCCTTCATCTCGGAGTTGGTGATCATCGTGACCGGCGGGGCCGTGCGGCTCACCGGGTCCGGCCTCGGCTGCCCGACCTGGCCGCTCTGCACGCCGGAGTCGCTCGTGCCGACGCCCGAGATGGGCATCCACGGCGTCATCGAGTTCAGCAACCGGATGATGTCCGGCGTCGTCGGCATCATCGCCGTCATCATGCTGCTCCTGGTGCTGCGCCTGCGCAAGGAGCGCCGCGAGCTCTGGACGCTCTCGCTCATCCTGCTGATCGGCGTCGTGGCGCAGGCCATCGTCGGCGGCATCAGCGTGCTCACCGGCCTGAACCCGTTCATCGTCGGCTTCCACTACACCGTGTCCCTCGTCATGTGCGCGATCGCCGCGGCACTGCTGGTGCGCGTGTACGCCACGCCGGGGCCGCGTGAGCTCGCCGTGCCGCGCTGGTTCATGATCGTCACCCACGTCACCACCCTCTTCGTGGCCCTCACCATCGCGATGGGCGTTCTCACGACGGCGTCCGGCCCGCACTCCGGCGACCTGAACGCGGCACGCACCGGCTTCAACGCCGAGCTGTTCGAGCACCTGCACGCCTGGCCGGCCTACGCCACCTTCGCGCTCACCGTCACGCTGGCGATCGCCTCGATCGGGTTCACCGGCACCACGGTGCACAGGTGGGTCCTCGCGCTGCTCGGCGTCGAGGTCGTGCAGATCGCGATCGGCCTGATCCAGGCCAACACCGGCCTGCCGGAGGCCCTCGTCGCCGCGCACATGCTGCTGGCCGCCCTGCTCGCCTCGGCGATGACCGTCGTCGTGCTGCACCTCAAGAAGCCGGTTGCCCCGGGCGCGGTCTCCCCCGCCGGCGAGATGGCGGCGACCTCCGCCTAGCCGAGGGCCGGATCGCAGCCACCCTGCGGATGCGCGCAACGAAACGCCGCGAGGACGACACGTTCTCGCGGCGTTTCGCGTTTCGCATCCGCGGTACGGCTGCGGGATGCGGGCATCCGGGCATGCGGCACCCCGCTCGCGCTCGACGCGGCGCGGCGCAAGCAGCCGGGCGAGCACGGACCGACGCGCACCCGCCCGAGCCGCGCCCCGCTGTGCCGCTTCACGCTGTGCCGCTGCCACGCTCTGCTGCTCTGCTGCTCTGCCGCTGCCCACCGTCCGCCGTGCGGGCACCCGCAGGCACGAGAAAAGGCCCTGCCGATACGGCAGGGCCTTTCGCGACGGACAACACCGAGGTTGTCGGGGCGTCGCCTAGAAGGGCAGCAGCGGGTCGACGCCGACGGCGACGAAGAGCAGCGTGAGGTAGGCGATGGAGCCGTGGAAGACCCGCATCGGCGAGACCTCGTTGTGCCGGATGGCGTGGTTGTAGAGGCGGTGCGTCTCGTAGATGAACCAGCCGCCGGTCACGACGGCGACCGCCGTGTAGACGACGCCCATTCCGGCGACGGGGACCAGCAGCAGCGAGCAGGCGACGGTGGCCCACGCGTACAGGATGGTCTGCAGGCCGACCTGTGCGCGACCGCGCACGACGGCGAGCATCGGCACGCCGGCGGCCTTGTAGTCGTCGCGGTACTTCATCGACAGCGGCCAGTAGTGCGGCGGCGTCCAGAGGAAGATGATCGCGAACAGGATGATCGGGGGCCAGCTGATGTCGCCGGTGACGGCGGCCCAGCCGATGAGCACGGGCATGCAGCCCGCCACACCGCCCCAGACGATGTTCTGCGCGGTGCGGCGCTTGAGGATCAGGCTGTAGAAGACCACGTAGAGCAAGATGGCGCCGAGCGAGAGCGCCGCGGCCAGCCAGTTGGTGGTCAGGCCGAGCCAGAGGATCGACGCGACGCCGAGCCCGTAGGCGAAGACCAGGGCCTCCCGGTCGCTCAGCTCCCCGGTCACCAGCGGGCGGTTCTTGGTGCGCTTCATCACGCGGTCGATGTCGCGGTCGATGTAGCAGTTGAACGCGCCGGCGGAGCCCGCGCTCATCGCGCCGCCGATCAGGGTGGCCAGCACGAGCCACAGGCTCGGGATGCCGTTGTGCGCCAGAATCATGGTCGGCGCTGTGACCACGAGCAGCAGTTCGATCACACGCGGCTTGGTCAAAGCCCAGTATGCGCGGAGTTTGCGCCGCAAATCCGGTCGCTGGCTCAGTGTGCGATTCTCTAGTGCGACGTCCATTGCTCCTCTTACACCCGGGTACTCAGGCAATTCTAGGCTACGTTCGCGAACTCGCTTGATGTCGTCATATCCATGCGTGCGGATGGGCGCTGTCCCTATACTGAAGAAGCCCGCCGGTCTCCAGCGCGCGCACGATCTTGTCGGCTGCCCTTGCTTCCGACGTGCGCACCGGAACAGCCGAAGACGACTGCGGTACGGCATTCCTCATCGGGAGCGCAGACGACATGATTCTGTCTCCCTACGCTTAGAAGGGTCTAGATCCAGTGGCAGATCTGCAATGGGATTCCATTGATAGCAAGGCAGTTGACACCGCCCGCATCCTCGCGGCCGACGCAGTGGAGAAGGTGGGCAACGGGCACCCGGGAACGGCGATGAGCCTTGCACCCGCCGCGTACCTGCTGTTCCAGAAGGTCATGCGCCGTGACCCGTCCGACCAGCACTGGCTGGGGCGCGACCGCTTCGTGCTCTCCGTCGGGCACAGCTCGCTGACGCAGTACGTCCAGCTGTACCTCGGTGGCTACGGCCTCGAGCTCGACGACCTCAAGGCGCTGCGCACCTGGGGCTCGAAGACCCCCGGCCACCCGGAGTTCGGCCACACCGACCACGTCGAGATCACCACCGGGCCGCTCGGCCAGGGCCTGGCCTCCGCCGTCGGCTTCGCCTACGCGGCCCGCTTCGAGCGCGGCCTGTTCGACCCGGATGCCGCAGCGGGCACGAGCCCCTTCGACCACTTCGTGTACGTCATCGCCGGTGACGGCGACCTGCAGGAGGGCGTCACCAGCGAGGCCTCCTCGCTCGCCGGCCACCAGCAGCTCGGCAACCTCATCGCGATCTACGACAGCAACCAGATCTCGATCGAGGACGACACCCAGATCGCCTTCACCGAGGACGTCGCCGCGCGCTACGAGTCCTACGGCTGGCAGGTGCTCACCGTCGATTGGAAGAAGACGGGCGAGTACGTCGAGGACATGGCCGAGCTGCACGCCGCCATCGAGGCGGCGAAGGGCGAGACCAACAAGCCGAGCCTCATCGTGCTGAAGACCATCATCGGATGGCCGAGCCCGAAGAAGCAGAACTCCGGCAAGATCCACGGCTCCGCGCTCGGCGCGGAGGAGCTCGCCGCCGTCAAGGAGGTGCTCGGCTTCAACCCGGCCGAGAGCTTCGCCGTCGCAGAGGACGTCCTGGCGCACACCCGCCAGGCCGTCGAGCGTGGCGCAGAGCAGCACGCCGAGTGGCAGAAGGGCTTCGACGCCTGGGCCGCAGCCAACCCCGAGCGCAACGCCCTGCTGCAGCGCGTGCTGAGCGGCGAGCTGCCCGAGGAAGCCGAGGCGGCACTGCCCGTCTTCGAGGGCGGCACCTCCGTGTCGACCCGTGCGGCATCCGGCAAGGTCATCAACGCCCTCGCCGGCGTGATCCCCGAGCTCTGGGGCGGCTCCGCCGACCTCGCCGAGTCGAACCTCACCACCATCAACGGCTCCGCCTCGTTCGTTCCGAGCGAGCACTCCACCCACGAGTGGAGCGGCAACCCGTACGGCCGCGTGCTGCACTTCGGCATCCGCGAGCACGCGATGGCCGCCATCATCAACGGCATCGCGCTGCACGGCAACACGCGCGCCTTCGGTGGCACCTTCCTCATCTTCAGCGACTACATGCGCCCGGCCGTCCGCCTCGCCGCGCTCATGAAGGTGCCCTCGATCTTCGTCTGGACGCACGACTCCGTCGCCCTCGGCGAGGACGGCCCGACGCACCAGCCGATCGAGCAGCTCGCCACGCTGCGCGCCATTCCGGGCCTGGACGTCGTCCGCCCCGGCGACGCCAACGAGGTCAGCTACGCCTGGCTCGAGATCCTCAAGCGCCGCGGCGGTCCCGCCGGCATCGCACTGACCCGCCAGAACATCCCGGTGTTCGAGCGCGGCGAGGGCGAGGCCTCCGGCGACGTGCTGGCCTCGGCGAAGAACACCGCGAAGGGCGCGTACGTGCTGGCGGATGCCGCCAACGGCACCCCCGACGTCATCATCATCGCCACCGGATCCGAGGTGCAGCTCGCCCTCGCCGCCCGCGAGGAGCTGAAGGCAGACGGCGTGCACGCCCGCGTCGTCTCTGCACCGAGCCTGGAGTGGTTCGAGGAGCAGAGCGCCGAGTACCGCGCATCGGTTCTGCCGAAGAATGTCACGGCTCGGGTATCGGTTGAGGCCGGTCTCGCGTTGACATGGAAGAGCTACATCGGCGACCAGGGTCGCAGCGTCTCGATCGAGCACTTCGGTGCCTCGGCCGACTACCAGACCCTCTTCAACGAGTTCGGCATCACCACCGACGCCGTTGTTGCCGCCGCCAAGGAATCGATCGCGTCGGCCTGAGCCGCGCAAAGGAGTTTTGAACACAATGACTGAAACCACTCCCCTCTCCGAGCTGTCCGCCACCGGCGTCAGCATCTGGCTGGATGACCTCTCCCGCGACCGCATCGTCTCCGGCGGCCTGCAGAAGCTCATCTCCGAGAAGAACGTCGTCGGCGTCACCACCAACCCGACGATCTTCGCCAACGCGCTGGCCAACGGCACCTCCTACAGCGAGCAGGTCGCCCAGCTGGCCGCCGCCGGCACGAGCGTGCACGACGCCGTCTTCGAGATCACCACGGATGACGTCGCCGCAGCCAGCGACATCTTCCGCCCGGTCTACGACCGCACGAACGGCGTCGACGGCCGCGTCTCCATCGAGGTCGAGCCCGGCCTCGCCCACGACGCAGCCGGCACCATCGCCCAGGCCAAGCAGCTCTGGGCCAAGGTCGACCGCCCGAACGCCATGATCAAGATCCCGGCGACGATCGAGGGCCTCGAGGCCATCACCGAGACCATCGGCGCCGGCATCAGCGTCAACGTGACGCTGATCTTCAGCCTGGCCCGCCACCAGCAGGTCATCGACGCCTACATCGCCGGCCTCGAGAAGGCCCAGGCCAACGGCCACGACCTCGCCGGCATCCACTCGGTCGCCTCGTTCTTCGTGTCGCGCGTCGACACCGAGATCGACGCCCGCCTGAACACCATCGGCACCGAGGAGGCGCTGGCGCTGAAGAGCAAGGCCGGCGTCGCCAACGCGCAGCTGGCCTACCAGGTGTTCGAGAAGGCCTTCGCCAGCGACCGCGCCCAGGCGCTGCTCGCCGCCGGCGCCAACAAGCAGCGCCCGCTCTGGGCCTCGACCGGCGTCAAGGACCCGAACCTCCCCGACACCCTCTACGTGACCAACTTGGTCGCGGCCGACGTGGTCAACACCATGCCGGAGAAGACGATGGAGGCCACCTACGACCACGGCGTCATCACCGGCGACACCGTCACCGGCTCCTACGCCGAGGCACAGGGCGTTCTCGACGCACTCGCCGCCGTCGGCGTCTCCTACGACGACGTCACCGCCGTGCTCGAGTCCGAGGGCGTGTCCAAGTTCATCGTGTCCTGGGGCGAGCTGCTGGAGACGGTCACGGGCGCCCTCGAGGCAGCACGGTGACGATCAGCAGCGGGGCCTTCGGCGTCGCGGTCGGCGGCGCGGCAGCTGAGGCTGTCCGCCGCCACCTTCCCGCCCTCGTCGCCGACGAGGTCGCCTCGGCGATCACCGCGCAGAACCCAAGCCTGTGGGGCCCTGACGCCGAGTCGGAGTCCGCGGTCCGCCTCGGCTGGACCGAGTCCGTCGCCATCTCCCGCCCCCTCGTGCCCGAGATCCTCGCCCTGCGCGAGGAGCTGCACGCGGCCGGCGTCCGCCACATCGCCCTCGCCGGCATGGGCGGCTCCTCGCTGGCGCCCGAGGTCATCACCCGCACCATGGGCGTGGAGCTCACCGTGCTGGACTCGACCGACCCCGGCCAGGTGCTCGCCGCGCTGAACGACCGGCTCGCCGAGACCGCCATCGTGGTGTCGTCGAAGTCGGGCTCGACGGTCGAGACCGCCAGTCAGCGCCGCGTCTTCGAGAAGGCGTTCACGGATGCCGGCATCAACCCGACCGAGCGCGTCATCGTGGTCACCGACCCCGGCTCGCCGCTGGACGTCTCGGCGCGCGCCGCCGGCTACCGCGTCTTCAACGCCGACCCGAACGTGGGCGGCCGCTACTCGGCCCTCACCGCCTTCGGCCTGGTCCCGTCCGGCCTGGCCGGCGTGGACATCGCCGAGCTGCTCGACGAGGCGGACGCGATCTCGCTGCCGCTCGCCGTCGACAACGAGACCAACCCCGGCCTCCTCCTCGGCGCCGCCATCGCCGGCACGCAGCCGCTGCGCAACAAGCTCGGCCTGCTGGCCGACGGCACCCACATCGTCGGCCTGCCCGACTGGGTGGAGCAGCTGATCGCGGAGTCCACCGGCAAGCTCGGCACCGGCCTGCTGCCCGTCGTTCTCGAGGAGGGCGCGCCAGAGCTCGCCGGCGGATTGGACGACTTCCTGCTCGTCCGCCTCGTCGACGAGGCCGGGGACGCCCTGTTCCTGGACGGCGACGCCGACGAGGTCCGCGTCAGCGGCACCCTGGGCGCGCAGTTCCTGGTCTGGGAGTACGCCACGGTCGTCGCCGGCCGCCTGCTCGGCATCAACCCGTTCGACCAGCCCGACGTGGAGTCGGCGAAGATCGCGACTCGCGGCCTGCTCGACGCACGCCCGGAGCCCGCCCCCGCCGCCTTCGTCTCAGAGGGCATCGAGGTGCGCGGCACGCCGGAGGTCATCGGCGCCGCCAGCGACCTGCAGTCGGCCATCGACGTGCTGGTCGAGGAGGTGCCGGAGGACGGCTACATCTCGATCCAGGCCTACGTCGACCGCCTGGCGCTGCCGCAGCTGGCCGAGCTCCGTGCGATCCTCGCCGAGCGCTCCGGCCGCCCGGTCACCTTCGGCTGGGGCCCGCGCTTCCTGCACTCGACCGGTCAGTTCCACAAGGGCGGCCCGGCTGTCGGGGCGTTCCTGCAGATCCTGGCCACCCCGGCCGAGGATCTGGACATCCCGGAGAGCCCGTTCAGCTTCGGCGAGCTCATCCAGGCCCAGGCCAGCGGTGACGCCAGCGTGCTGGCCGCGCACGGCCGCCCCGTGCTCACCCTCACGCTGACGGATGCCGCGGCAAACGTCAGCACCCTGTTCGACGCCGCGTCCTAGCGCCGAACCCGGCTCCACCTGAACCCAGCTGCCACTTTTTCGAGGAGTTTCATGCCACCGGTGAACATCACCGCGGATTCCAACCCACTTCGGTCACCGTCCGACTACCGCTTGAACCGGATCGCCGGTCCGAGCGGGCTCATCATCTTCGGCGTGACGGGTGACCTGTCGCGCAAGAAGCTGATGCCGGCCGTGTACGACCTGGCAAACCGCGGCCTCCTGCCGCCCGGCTTCGGACTGGTGGGCTTCGCCCGCCGGGACTGGGCCGACCAGGACTTCATGGAGATCGTGCACGACGCTGTCAAGCAGTATGCGCGCACCGAGTTCCGTGAGGAAGTGTGGGCGCAGTTGGCCCAGGGAATCCGATTCGTCTCGGGAACCTTCGACGACGAGTCCTCGTTCGAGCGCCTCAAGGACACCATCGAGAAGCTGGATCGGGAGCGTGGAACCATGGGCAACCATGCGTTCTACCTCTCGATCCCGCCGAAGGCGTTCCCGCAGGTGACCGAGCAGCTGAGCAAGTCCGGCCTGGCCGTCGGCGAGGACGGCGCCTGGCGCCGTGTCGTGATCGAGAAGCCGTTCGGCAGCGACCTCAAGACGGCGCGCGAGCTGAACGCCGTCGTCGAGTCGGTGTTCCCCGCCGACTCGGTGTTCCGCATCGACCACTACCTGGGCAAGGAGACGGTGCAGAACATCCTCGCTCTGCGCTTCGCCAACCAGCTCTATGAGCCGATCTGGAACGCCAACTACGTCGACCACGTGCAGATCACGATGGCCGAGGACATCGGCGTCGGCGGCCGCGCCGGCTACTACGACGGCATCGGAGCGGCCCGCGACGTCATCCAGAACCACCTGCTGCAGCTGCTCGCGCTGACCGCGATGGAGGAGCCGATCTCGTTCGACGCCTCCGCGCTGCGCGCCGAGAAGGAGAAGGTGCTCGCCGCCGTGCGACTGCCGGAGGACCTCGGCACCGGCACGGCCCGCGGCCAGTACGCGGGCGGCTGGCAGGGCGGCGAGAAGGTTCTCGGCTTCCTTGAGGAAGACGGCATGGACCCGGAGTCGCTCACCGAGACCTACGCGGCGATGAAGCTGACCATCGGCACCCGCCGCTGGGCCGGCGTGCCGTTCTACCTGCGCGCGGGCAAGCGCCTCGGCCGCCGCGTGACCGAGATCGCCGTGGTGTTCAAGCGGGCGCCGCAGCAGCTCTTCGCCGACAGCCAGACCTCCGAGCTCGGCCAGAACGCCCTCGTGATCCGGGTGCAGCCCGACGAGGGCGTCACGATCCGCTTCGGCTCCAAGGTTCCCGGCGCCGGAATGCAGGTGCGCGACGTCACCATGGACTTCGGCTACGGCCACGCCTTCACCGAGGCGAGCCCCGAGGCCTACGAGCGGCTCATCCTCGATGTGCTGCTCGGCGACCCGCCGCTCTTCCCCCGGCACGAGGAGGTCGAGCTGTCCTGGAAGATCCTCGACCCGATCGAGGAGTTCTGGGAGACCCAGGGCCAGCCCGAACAGTACAGCCCCGGCAGCTGGGGTCCCAGCTCCGCCGACGATCTTCTGGCCCGCGACGGCCGCGTCTGGAGGCGTCCATGATCATCGACCTGCCCAACACCACCATCAGCCAGGTCTCCAAGGCCCTGGTCAAGATGCGCGAGGAGAACGGCGTCGTGGCCCTCGGCCGCGTGCTGACCCTCATCATCGCCGCTTCGACGGGCTCCGAGGAGGAGGCCATCGAGGCCGCCAACGACGCCTCCCGCGAGCACCCGATGCGCGTCCTCGTCGTCTGCACCAACCCGGCGGAGGACGGCCAGGCGGCCGAGTCGCGCCTGGACGCCGAGATCCGCGTCGGCGGCGACGCCGGCGCCAGCGAGGTCATCATCCTGCGGGCCAGCGGGGAGGCGGCATCCGACGAGCAGAGCCTCGTCATGGGCCTCCTGCTGCCGGACGCCCCCGTCGTCACCTGGTGGCCCGGCATCGCGCCCGCAGTGCCCGGGCTCGCCCCGCTCGGCCGCATCGCGCACCGCCGCATCACGGACGCCTCCGCCCAGCCGGAGCCGCAGGCTGCGCTGCAGCAGCTCGCCGAGAGCTACCGGCCGGGCGACATCGACTTCGCCTGGACCCGCCTGACGCTCTGGCGCGCCCAGCTGGCCGCCGTGCTGGACCAGCCGCCGTACTCCCCCGTCACCTCGGTGCGGGTCGAGGGCAGCGACGACTCCCCCTCGACGACCCTGCTGAGCGCCTGGCTGCACGACGCCCTGCAGGCGGACACCGAGTTCGTGCTCACCCCCGGAGCCACCTCGCACGGCATCCACAGCGTGCGCCTGGAGCGCGCGACCGGGGCGATCGAGCTGAGCCGCACCGGCGGCGGCGTGGCCCGGCTGACCCAGCCGAAGCAGCCGACCCACTCGCTCGCGCTGCCCCGCCGCAACCTCCGCGACTGCCTGGCCGACGAGCTGCGCAGGCTCGACCCCGACGAGCTCTACGGCCAGGTCATCACCCGGGCCCTTGCAACACTCGGGCCGGCAACACCGATCACGACGGGAACGGCAGCATGACCAACGAGCGCCGGGTGCTGGTGCACCCAGACAAGCAGGCGCTGGCCGGCTCCGTCGCCGCCCGCTTCATCACCAAGACGCTCGACATCCTCGACGATCTGGGCAGCGCCAACATCGTGCTGACCGGCGGATCGATGGGCTCCGGCGTGCTCGCCGCCGTCAACGAGTCGGCCGCCAGGGACACCCTGGACTGGTCGCGGATCCACTTCTGGTGGGGCGACGAGCGCTGGCTGCCGGCCGGCGACGCCGAGCGCAACGACCAGCAGGCCTTCGACGCACTGCTCTGCCACATCGACATCCCGGCCGGCAACATCCACCGCTTCCCGGCGTCGGACGGACCGCTGGGGCTCGACGAAGCCGCCGAGCACTACGCCGCCGAACTTGCCGCGCACGCGGAGGACGGCGCGGAACTGCCGCGCCTGGACATCACCTTCCTCGGCGTCGGGCCCGACGGGCACATCGCCTCGCTGTTCCCGCACCGCTCCGGCATCCAGGTCGAGGACCGCACGGTGATCGCTGTGCGCAACTCGCCGAAGCCCCCCGCGGAGCGGCTCAGCCTGACCCGCCCGGTGCTGAACCACTCCGACCGGGTGTGGATGGTGCTCGCCGGCTCCGACAAGGCGCCAGCGCTCGGACTGGCACTGGCCGGGGCCAGCCGCGACGAGGTCCCCGCCGGCGGCATCAAGGGCCGCAAGCGCACCGTTTTCTTCGTCGACCGCGACGCGGCCGCCGAAGTGCCGGAGGCGCTCATCGCCCCGTCCTACTGACAGTGGGCAACAGAAAAGCCCCAGCCGATGGCTGGGGCTTTTCTGTTGCGGATGGTGAGACCAGTTGTAACGGTGTGTTCGAGTGGCGGACTTCTGGCCGCGCGGTTTGGCTGTTTCGGAGTCGAAGGATTAGATCCCATTCCGGGCCCCGACACAGCTCTGTTGGGGCCCTCTTCGCTTGCCTCGCGTTCAGCGCGGACCTCGCATCGTTGAACGCCACAACCCGTTGCGCGAACGCCCGACCAGTTGGGTGCCACGAGAATGCCATCTCGGTCGAGGAGGAGATTCCTCTCCGCGAACTTGGCGCGGCATACTCAGACCGCTGCCGCGCACGGTGTTGAGAACCTCCACCACTCCGCGGGACATGACCGGTTGAACCTAGAGATCACACTCTCCCACCTCTCCGAAGAAATGCTCGATAGACCGTTCTGAGTAGGTCCGCATAAGCCAGGTAGGCGGAGAGTGCTTCCAGATCCTCTGTTCCGGCGCGGCGCAGCTCTTGGACCTGCCCGCCGAGGTTCTCGAGCGCACCGAGCACGTCGGGAACAGCAGGCTGCCAGATTCCTCTGTCCATGAATGGCACGACCGATTCGGCGACCCATGTGTCATAAAGCGCAAGGTTCGCGTGGACCTCATCCGCAGGGTCTCGTGAACTGCCCCGTGGAAACGGCGCATCGCGCCATGACTGGAAGGCCCCTTCGAAGGTTGTCGTCATACCCAGAACCCTAGTAATGCCGTCCGCAGCTTGTCGACGAGGCGGAAGTTGCCGCGGCCGATCCGTGCGACCAGGGCAATGGCCTGTGCAGCGGCGAAGGCTTCCGGTACCTGATCCGGTCGAGAGTGTGCCACCGGAGTTGAGAGGAGGTCCCCGCCGGCGGCATCAAGGGCCGCAAGCGCACCGTCTTCTTCGTCGACCGCGACGCGGCCGCCGAAGTGCCGGAAGCGCTCATCGCCCCGTCTTACTGACAGTGGGCAACAGAAAAGCCCCAGCCGATGGCTGGGGCTTTTCTGTTGCCTGGGTGGAGACTAGCTCGCGACGACCTTGCCGCGGCGCACGCGGAGCTGCTCGAGAGCCTCCTCGAGGAGCTGCTCTGCCTCCTCCTCCGTGCGACGTTCCTTCACGTAGGCGAGGTGCGTCTTGTACGGCTCGAGCTTGGCGACAGACGGAGGGTTCTCCTTGTCGCGCCCGGCCGGCAGCCCCGACTGCGGGGAGTCGATGGTGACGGGGATCTCCTCGTCCGGCAGGGTGGCCGAGAAGTACCGGATCGTCTCGTTGCCGAGCGCGTCCCAGTAGGAAATGGCCACACGGTCCGCGTGGTAGCCGCGGTCCTGTTCGCCCATGGGGCCGGCGCCAACGCGCGATCCCCGAATTGCACTGCCGCCTGATGCCATGGCTGCCTCCGCTGCTAAAAGATGGTGCTGTGAGAAAGCGCCCGCCGGGGCGGGCGCGAGTGTGGTGCCCGTTCGGGCACCACGGAATTACAAGCCGGTGTCGAACTTGGTGATGAGGCCGAGCACGATGATGCTCGAGACCCAGACCAGGCCGAGGATGACGGTGATGCGGTTGAGGTTGCGCTCCGCGACGCCAGAGGCCCCGAGGTTGCTGGTCATGCCGCCGCCGAACATGTCGGAGAGGCCGCCACCGCGGCCCTTGTGCAGCAGAATGAGCATGGTCAGCAGCAGGCTCGTCAAACCGAGCACAACCTGCATTACAACCTGGAGAATTTCCACAAGAAACCTTTCACAATGCGAAGCAGGAACGCCGCGCCAAGACCACAGACGATTATAGCCTGACGCGGCATCCTCGGGGAGGATGCCGCGCCAGAGCGGGTGCTGTTGCGGGAAATCGCCCGGTTAGAGACCGACGTGCTGCTGGAAGCGGCTGATGGCCGCGAACTCGGCGATGTCGAGGCTCGCGCCGCCCACGAGGGCGCCGTCGACGTTCGGCTCGCGCATGAAACCGGCGATGTTGCCCGACTTCACGGAACCGCCGTAGAGGATGCGCGTCTTGCCGGCGACATCCTCGCCGAGAACCTCGGCGAGCACGCCGCGGAGCGCGGCCGCGACCTGCTCGGCCTGCTCGGGCGTTGCCGCCTGGCCGGAGCCGATCGCCCAGACGGGCTCGTAGGCGACGACGATGTCGGCCGCACCGGTCACACCGGCGAGGGCCGCGCGCAGCTGGGCGACGGGAACGGCGCTCGGGCCGTGCTTCTCGAGGTCCTCTGCGGTCTCGCCGACGCAGATGATCGGCACGATGTTGTGGGCGAGCGCCGCAGCCGACTTCGCGGCGACCTGTTCGTCGGTCTCACCGTGCAGCGTGCGCCGCTCGGAGTGGCCGATGATGACGTAGCGGCACTCGAGCTGGGCGAGGAATGCGGCCGAGATCTCACCGGTGTATGCACCGGAGACGTGCTCGGAGACATCCTGCGCGCCGAAGGCCAGCGGCAGCTTGTCGGCGGAGACCAGGGTCTGCACGCTGCGCAGGTCGGTGAACGGCGGGAACACCGCCACCTCGACGGCGGCGAAGTCGTGCTTGGCCTCGCTCAGGTTCCAGGCCAGCTTCTGCACAAACGCGATGGCCTGGAGGTGATCCAGGTTCATCTTCCAGTTGCCCGCGATGAGCGGGGTTCTGTTCACTACCATCCGAGTACCTCCAGCCCGGGGAGGCGCTTGCCCTCGAGGAACTCGAGGCTGGCGCCGCCGCCGGTAGAAATGTGACCAAACTGGTCATCGTTGAAATTGAGTGCGCGGACGGCTGCGGCGGAATCGCCACCGCCGACAACGCTGAGGCCGTCGACCTCGGTCAGTGCTTGCGCGACGGCACGGGTGCCTGCCGCGAATGGTGCGAGTTCGAACACGCCCATCGGGCCGTTCCAGAAGACGGTCTTGGACGAGCGGATGACGTCGGCGAACCGCGCAGCCGTCTCCGGTCCGATGTCCAGGCCCAGGCCGGACGCGCCGAACGGCGTGTCCTCGATGCCGTCGGCCGGGCGCACGAGCACCTCGGCGTCAGCACCGAACTTGGAGGCGACGACGACATCCGTCGGCAGAATGATCTGCACGCCGAGGCGCTCGGCCTCGGCCAGGTAGCCCGTGACGGTGTCGATCTGGTCGGCCTCGAGCAGGCTGGAGCCGACCTTGTGGCCGAGGGCCGCGAGGAAGGTGAAGAGCATGCCGCCGCCGATGAGGAGGGTGTCGACGCGGGGCAGCAGGTGCCCGATCACGCCGAGCTTGTCGGACACCTTCGAGCCGCCGAGCACGACCGCGTAGGGGCGCTCCGGGGTCTCGGTGAGGCGGTCCAGCACCTCGAGCTCGGCCACGATGAGGAGGCCGGCAGCGCTCGGGAGCAGTTCCGCGAGCTCGTAGACGCTGGCCTGCTTGCGGTGGACGACGCCGAAGCCGTCGGAGACGAAGGCGTCGCCGAAGGCGGCGAGCTGTGCCGCGAAGGCGGCGCGCTCCTCGGCGACCTTGGAGGTCTCGCCCGGGTTGAAGCGGAGGTTCTCCAGCACGGCGATGTCGCCGTCGCCGAGGCCGGCGACAGCGGCCTGCGCCGAGGCGCCGACGGTGTCGCTGGCGAAGGCGACGTCCTTGCCGAGCAGCTCGCCGAGGCGGGCCGCAACGGGGGCGAGGCTGTAGCGCTCGTCCGGTGCGCCGTCAGGGCGCCCGAGGTGCGAGACAACGCTCACCCGGGCCCCCTGAGAGAGCAGTGCGGTGAGGGTGGGCAGTGACGCTCGCACACGACCGTCATCAGTGATCTGACCGTCCTTCAGCGGGACGTTCAGGTCGCAGCGCACGATGACGTGCTTGCCGGCGAGTGGGCCCAGGGAATCGATCGTGCGAAGCGTCACGCCCTACCGCCTAGAGGCTCGCGGCGACGAACGTCGTCAGGTCGACGAGACGGTTGGAGTAGCCCCACTCGTTGTCGTACCACGAGGCAACCTTGACCTGGTCGCCGATCACCTTGGTGAGGCCGGCGTCGAAGATCGAGGAGTGCGGGTCGCCCACGATGTCGCTGGAGACGATGGGGTCCTCGGTGTAGCTGAGGATGCCCTTGAGGGGGCCCTCCGCTGCAGCCTTGTACGCGGCGTTGACCTCCTCGACGGTGACGGGGCGCGAGGCGGTGACCGTCAGGTCGGTGATGGAGCCGGTGGGGATCGGGACACGCAGCGCGTAGCCGTCGAGCTTGCCGACGAGCTCCGGGATGACGAGGCCGAGGGCCTTGGCGGCACCGGTCGAGGTCGGAACGATGTTGACCGCTGCGGCACGGGCACGACGAAGGTCGCTGTGCGGGCCGTCCTGCAGGTTCTGGTCTGCGGTGTAGGCGTGCACGGTGGTCATCAGACCACGCTCGATGCCGAAGTTGTCGAGGAACACCTGAGCCAGCGGCGCGAGGCAGTTGGTGGTGCAGGACGCGTTCGAGATGACGTCGTGCGTTGCGGCGTCGTAGCTGGACTCGTTGACGCCGAGGACGATCGTCGCGACGTTCTCGCCGGTGGCGGGAGCGGAGACGAGAACCTTCTTGGCGCCGGCCTCGATGTGCTTGCGGGCCAGCTCGGCCTTGGTGAAGAAGCCGGTCGACTCGATGACGATGTCGACGCCCAGCTCGCCCCAGGGCAGGTTGGCGGGGTCGCGCTCGGCGAGGACCTTGATGGCCTTGCCGTTGACGACGATGGTGTCGCCCTGCAGCTCGACCGTGGCGTCGAGGCGCCCCGCGACCGAGTCGTACTTCAGCAGGTGGGCGAGCGTCTTAGGGTCCGTGAGGTCGTTGACTGCAACGATCTCGATGTCGCTGCCCTTGGCGAGGGCGGCGCGGAAGTAGTTGCGGCCAATGCGGCCGAATCCGTTGATACCGATCTTGACGGTCACGAAAATACTCCTGTTACTGGGGGCGCTATGCGCGCAGATGGACGAAACAAGAATGAGACGACGGTGTCCCCAGACGGGGTCCGGGGACACCGCTTGCTATGAGAGTAGCAGCAGGCCTTCGGTCTTCACTCGCGCAGTGTCGAAGCGTGACTGCACGTTCGACCAATCCACGATGTTCCAGAACGCCTTGACGTAGTCGGCACGCACGTTGCGGTAGTCCAGGTAGTACGCGTGCTCCCAGACGTCGAGCATGAGCAGCGGGACGGTTCCGGCAGCGAAGTTGGCCTGCTGGTCGAAGAACTGCTGGATGATCAGCTGCTGGCCGATCGCGTCCCAGGCCAGGACGGACCAGCCGGAGCCCTGCACGCCGAGTGCGGTGGCGGTGAAGTGCGCCTGGAACTTCTCGAAGGAGCCGAAGAAGTCATCGATGGCCGCGGCCAGCTCGCCGACCGGCTTGTCTCCACCGTTCGGGGACATGTTGGTCCAGAAGATGGAGTGGTTCACGTGGCCGCCGAGGTTGAACGCGAGATCCTTCTGCAGCTTGTTGACGTTGGCCAGGTTGCCGGTCTCGCGCGCCTCGGCGAGCTGGGCGAGCGCGGTGTTCGCCCCGGTCACGTAGGCCTGGTGGTGCTTGCCGTGGTGCAGCTCCATGATGGCGCCGCTGATGCTCGGCTCAAGCGCCGAGTAGTCATAGGCAAGTGCTGGCAGGGTGTATTCAGCCATTGATTGTCTCCTCTTTCATGACCGCGAGAGTCGCGACCGGTTTCGACCGTTTCAGTCTAATCACGGCACCCTCCGAGGCACCGAGTATCTTCCTCAGGGCCAACCCCTAGGCCTCGTCGAGGTCGGCGGGCAGGTTCGCGTCGGTGCCGGGGATGCCCTGGTCTGCGGCCTTCTTGTCGGCCATGGCGAGCAGGCGACGGATGCGGCCGGCGACGGCGTCCTTGGTCATCGGCGGCTCGGCGTGGTGGCCGAGCTCGTCCAGGCTGGAGTCGCGGAAGCGCAGGCGCAGCTCCCCCGCGTACTTGAGGTGCTCCGGGATGTCGGAGCCGAGGATCTCCATGGCGCGCTCCACGCGGGCACAGGCGGCGACGGCGGCCTGCGCGCTGCGGCGCAGGTTGGCGTCGTCGAAGTTGACCAGGCGGTTGGCGGTGGCCCGCACCTCGCGGCGCTGGCGCAGCTCCTCCCAGTTGCGCACGGTCTGCTCCGCGCCCATCTGCACGAGCATCGCGCTGATGGCGTCGCCGTCACGGATGACCACGCGGTGCACGCCGCGCACCTCGCGCGCCTTGGCGGCGACACCGAGCCGGCCGGCCGCGCCGACGAGGGCCATGGCGGCCTCGTTGCCCGGGCAGGTGATCTCCAGGGCGGCGGAGCGACCGGGATCGGTCAGCGTGCCGGCGGCCAGGAACGCTCCGCGCCAGACGGCTGCGATCTCCTCGCGCGATCCCGTGGTGAGGCGGTTCGGCAGGCCGCGGATGGGGCGGCGCCGGGCGTCGAGCAGGCCGGTCTGGCGGGCGAGCGTCTCGCCGCCTTCCAGCACGCGGACGAGGTAGTTGTTGGTGCGGCGGAGGCCGGAGGCCGGGATCACGGAGACGCTGCTGCGCACACCGTAGAGTTCGGCGAGGTCTTTGCGCACACGGCGCGCGAGCACGGTGGAGTCCAGTTCGGACTCGACGGCGATGCGCCCGGAGATCATGTGCAGACCCCCGGAGAAGCGCAGGATCGTGGCGAGCTCGGCGGCTCGGACCGTGGTCTTGGGGACCTCGACCACGGAGAGTTCATCTTTTACGTCGGCGGTGAGAGCCAATCGTGTTTCCATTCTTTGCAGTGCCAAAAGGCGTGGACAGGCGGCCGGGTGCGACCGCCTATTCGCGTCCGAGGTCTCGATGCCGCACACTCACGGCCACCCGGGGAAGGGCGCCGATCAGTGTCGACAGCTCCTTCACCATGGCGACGGAGCGGTGCTTGCCGCCGGTGCAACCGACGGCGATCGTGACGTGACGTTTGTTCTCGCGCTGGTAGCCGTCGAGCACGGGCTCGAGTGCGGCTGCGTAGCGCGCGAGGAATTCCCGGGCACCGGCCTGCTCCAGAACGAAGGCGGCGACATCGCTGTCGAGCCCCGTCTGAGCGCGGAGCTCTGGGATCCAGAAGGGATTGGGCAGGAAGCGGGCGTCGGCGACATGGTCGGCGTCGGCCGGCACCCCGTACTTGAAGCCGAAGCTGAGGAGCGTGACGCTGACGCCGACGGCATCCACCTCGGAGAAGTGCTCCCGGGTGACGGTCGCCAGCTGGTGGATGTTCAAACCAGAGGTGTCGATGATCAGGTCGCTGGCGCCCCGGATGGTGGCGATGCGGTTTCGCTCGGCGGAGATGCCGTCGAGCAGCGTGCCGTCGCCCTGCAGCGGGTGCGGCCGGCGCACGGACTCGAAGCGGCGCACCAGCACCTCGTCGGAGGCGTCGAGGAAGACGACGCGCAGCGCCGTGCCCTTGCGGAGCTCCTGGATGGCGTCCTGCAGCTCGGAGAAGAACTCGCCGCCGCGGATGTCGATGACGGCCGCGATCTTGGGCAGGCTCGCCCCCGCACGCCCGGCAAGGTCCACGAACGGCCGCAGCATCTGCGGCGGCAGGTTGTCAACGACATACCAACCGAGGTCCTCGAGGGCGTTCGCAACGGTCGAACGACCGGCTCCGGACATTCCCGTGACGATCAGCATCTCGTGCTGCCGGGCATCCGCCATGGCAGATTCTCACCTTCGCTAGAAGAACTGGTGGGCTTATAGCCTACCGAGCGTCGGAGCCGTTCAGGAGCGCAAGTGCCGATAGATCGCCTGCGCGAGGGTGGGGCCGACCCCCCGGACCTCGGCAATCTGCTCCTCTGTGGCCTGTTTGAGCTGTGCGACGGAACCGAAATGCTTGAGCAGCACCTTCACCCTCGCCGGCCCGAGACCGGGCACCTCGCCCAGAACGGAGCCGATGTCGCGTTTGCGGCTGGCCCGCTGGGCGGTGATCGCGAAGCGGTGCGCCTCGTCGCGGATGCGCTGGAACAGGAACAGGGCGTCGCTGTTGCGCGGCAGGATGACGGGATACTCGGAATCGGGCAGCCAGATCTCCTCGAGGCGCTTGGCGATGCCGCAGAGCTGGATTCCCTGCACGCCGGACTCCCGGAGCGCCCGGGCGGCGGCCTCGACCTGCGGCTGGCCGCCGTCGACAATGAGCAGGTTCGGCGGGTAGCTGAACTTGCGCCGCTTCTCGCCGCCCTCCGCTGCCTCCGGCTCCGGCTCCTCACGCAGGTAGGCCAGGCGCCTGCTCAGCGTGCGGTAGATGGAGTCGGTGTCGTCGGTGGACTCCGGGATGTTGAAGCGCCGGTACTGGTCCTTGCGCGGCAGGCCGTCCTCGAACACGACCATGCTGGCGACGATGTTGGTGCCGCCGAGGTGCGAGACGTCGTAGCACTCCATCCGCAGCGGCGCCTCCGTCATCCCGAGCGCCTCCTGGATGTCTTCGAGGGCCTTCGACCTGGCGGTGAAGTCGGAGCTGCGCCGGGTCTTGTAGAGCATCAGCGAGTGGGCGGCGTTCTGGGTGGCGGTGGCCAGCAGCGCGGCCTTCTCGCCGCGCTGGGCGGCACGCACCCCCACCTTGGCGCCGGCGAGGCCGCGCAGCCACTCCTCGAGGGCCTCTGCGTCCTCCGGCAGCTCTGGCACCACGATCTCCCGGGGCGGCGGATTGGACTCGTTGTAGACGGTCTGCACGATGGAGTCGACGAGCTCGCCCATGGAGGCGTCCAGGCCCTTGTCGACCATCCAGCCGCGCACACCGCGGATGCGCCCGCCGCGCACCACGAACTGCTGCACGGCGGCGGCCAGCTCGTCGTGCACGATGCCGAACAGGTCGATGTCGACGGAGTCGCGCAGCACGACGGCGCTTTTCTCCAGCACCGCCTCGAGCGCGAGCACCTGGTCGCGGCGCTTCGCGGCCAGCTCGAAGTTGAGCTCGGCGGATGCCGCCTTCATCTCCTGGGTGAGCTCGTTGATGAGCTTGCGGTCCTGGCTGCCCATGAAGCTCACGAAGCGCATCACGATCTTGCGGTGCTCCTCGATCGTGACGAGGCCGGAGCAGGGGCCGAAGCAGCGGCCGATCTGCCCGGCGAAGCACGGCTTGCCGGAGAGCATGGCCCGCTTGTAGTCGGAGTCCTTGCAGGTGCGGATCGGGAACGCCTTGAGCATCAGCTCGATGGTGTCGTAGACGGCCCACACCTTCGGGTATGGCCCGAAGTAGCGGGCGCCCTTGATGCCGGTGGTGCGGGTGACGAGGGCGCGCGGCGCCTCATCGGCCAGGGTGACGGCGAGGTAGGGGTAGGACTTGTCGTCCTTGAACATGACGTTGAACGGCGGGTCGAATTCCTTGATCCAGGTGAACTCGAGCTGCAGCGCCTCGACCTCGCTGCCGACGACCGTCCACTCGACGCTGGTGGCGGTGGTCACCATCCGCCGGGTGCGCTCGTGCAGGCTCTCCAGCGGCGCGAAGTAGTTGCTCAGCCGGGCCCGCAGGTTCTTCGCCTTGCCGACGTAGAGCACCCGCCGGTTGGCGTCGCGGAACCGGTAGACGCCCGGCTCGGTGGGGATCTCCCCCGTCTTGGGCCGGTAGCTCAGAACGTTCGCCATCGCCGCCGCCCGGGCTAGCCTGCGGCCACGGCGCGGTGCTGGGAGCGCTGCGGTGCGGCATCCGCGGCGAGCACCTCTTTCAGGAAGACGCCGGTGTGGCTCTTCTTGTTTGAGGCGACCTGCTCTGGCGTGCCGGTTGCGACGATCTTGCCGCCGCCGGAGCCGCCCTCCGGGCCGAGGTCGATGACCCAGTCGGCGCTCTTGATGACGTCGAGGTTGTGCTCGATGACGATGACGGTGTTGCCCTTGTCGACGAGGCTGTTCAGCACGATGAGGAGCTTCCGCACGTCCTCGAAGTGCAGGCCCGTCGTCGGCTCGTCGAGCACGTAGACGCTGCGACCGTTGGAGCGCTTCTGCAGCTCGGTGGCGAGCTTGACGCGCTGCGCCTCGCCGCCGGAGAGCGTGGTGGCGCTCTGGCCGAGGGTGACGTAGCCGAGGCCGACCTCGACGAGGGTCTTCAGGTAGCGGTGGATCGCCGAGATGGGCTCGAAGAACTCGGCCGCCTCGCTGATGGGCATCTGCAGCACCTCGGCGATGTTCTTGCCCTTGTAGTGCACGGTGAGGGTGTCGCGGTTGTAGCGCGCGCCGTGGCACACCTCGCAGTCGACGTACACGTCGGGCAGGAAGTTCATCTCGATCTTGATCGTGCCGTCGCCGGAGCAGGTCTCGCAGCGGCCGCCCTTGACGTTGAAGCTGAACCGGCCGGGCAGGTAGCCGCGGGTCTTCGCCTCGATCGTCTCGGCGAACAGGGTGCGGATGCGGTCGAAGACGCCCGTGTAGGTGGCCGGGTTGGAGCGCGGGGTGCGGCCGATCGGCGCCTGGTCGACGTGGATCACCTTGTCCAGCTGCTCGAGCCCGGTGACCCGGGTGTGCTTGCCCGGCAGCTTGCGGGCGCCGTTGAGCTTGTTGGCGAGCACCCGGTAGAGGATGTCGTTGACGAGCGAGGACTTGCCGGAGCCGCTGACCCCGGTGACGGCGGTGAAGGTGCCGAGCGGGAACTCGGCGCTGACCTTGCGCAGGTTGTTGGCCTGGGCGCCGACGACCTTGATCTGGCGCTCCGGGTCGACCGGGCGCCGGGTGTGCGGGGTGACGATCTGGCGCCGTCCGGCGAGGTAGTCGCCGGTGAGCGAGCGGGTGTTCGTCAGCAGGTCGTCGTAGGAGCCGGAGTGCACGACGCGGCCGCCGTTGACGCCGGCGCCGGGTCCGATATCGACGATCCAGTCGGCCGTGCGGATGGTGTCCTCGTCGTGCTCGACGACGATGAGTGTGTTGCCGAGGTCGCGGAGCGCCACGAGCGTCTCGATCAGGCGGCGGTTGTCGCGCTGGTGCAGGCCGATGCTCGGCTCGTCGAGCACGTAGAGCACGCCGGTCAGGCCGGAGCCGATCTGGGTGGCCAGGCGGATGCGCTGGGCCTCGCCGCCGGAGAGCGTCGCGGCGGCGCGCGCCAGGTTGAGGTAGTTGAGGCCGACCTTGACGAGGAAGTCGAGGCGCAGCTTGATCTCGCGCAGCACCTGGGCGGCGATGGCCTGCTCGCGCTCGGTCAGTTCCAGCTTGTCCATGAAGCTGCGGGCATCCGTGAGGCTGAGCTCACAGACATCCGCGATGCTCTCGCCGTGGATGTGCACGGCGAGCACCTCGGGCTTGAGCCGCTTGCCGTTGCAGACCTGGCAGGCGACCTCGCGCAGGTACTCTGCCCAGCGGGCGCGCTGGTTGTCGGTCTCGGCCTGGGCGTACTGCCGCTCGATGTAGGGCACGACGCCCTCGAAGCCGGAGGTGTAGCTGACCTCGCGGCCGTAGCGGTTCTTCCACTTGACCTTGACCTCGAAGTTGTCGCCGTTCATCACGGCGGAGCGCACGGTCGCCGGCAGCTTCGCCCACGGCGTGGTGAGGTCGAAGTCGAGGTCGCGGGCGAGGCCCTCGAGCAGCTTCTCGTAGTAGCTGAACAGGCCCTTGCCCTGGGTGGTCCAGGGCAGGATGACGCCCTCGGCGATGCTGAGCTCCGGGTCGCCGAGCAGCAGGTCCTCGTCGACCGACATCCGGGTGCCGAGGCCGGAGCACTCCGGGCAGGCGCCGAACGGGGCGTTGAACGAGAACGTGCGCGGCTCGATCTCGGTGAGCTGGATCGGGTGGTTGTTCGGGCAGGAGAGCTTCTCCGAGAACGTCTGCCACGCCTCGTCGCCCTCCCGGTCGACGAAGTTGATCTTGACGAGGCCGTCGGTCAGGCGCAGCGCCGTCTCGAGCGAGTCGGTGAGCCGGCTGAGCAGCTCGGGGTCGGCGACGAGGCGGTCAACGACGACGGCGATGTCGTGCTTGATCTGCTTCTTCAGGGTGGGCGGGTCGGAGAGCTGGATCTGCTCGCCGTCGACGATGGCGCGCGAGTAGCCGCCGGCCGCCAGCTCCTTGAACAGGTCGACGAACTCGCCCTTCTTCTGCGAGACGACGGGGCTGAGGATCTGGTAGCGGGTTCCCTCGGCCAGCTCCATCAGCTGGTCGGCGATCTGCTGCACGGTCTGGCGCTGGATCTTCTCGCCGCAGACGGCGCAGTGCGGCACGCCGACACGGGCCCAGAGCAGGCGCATGTAGTCGTAGATCTCGGTGATGGTGCCGACGGTGGAGCGCGGGTTGCGGTTGGTCGACTTCTGGTCGATGGAGACCGCCGGGCTGAGGCCCTCGATGAAGTCGACGTCGGGGCGGTCGACCTGGCCGAGGAACTGGCGCGCGTACGCGCTCAGCGACTCGACGTAGCGGCGCTGCCCCTCGGCGAAGATTGTGTCGAACGCCAGCGAGGACTTGCCGGAGCCGGAGAGCCCGGTGAAGACCACGAGCGAATCGCGCGGGATCTCCAGGTCGACATTGTGCAGGTTGTGCACGCGGGCACCCTGAACGCTCAGCTTGGACGTGGATTCGACTCGAGAAACTGACACCAGACAAGTCTAGGAGACGCGCGGCGCATTCGAAGACTCGTTCTACAAGCTGTTGGCGAACATACAGCCAGCGCGCGGGCACCGGTCCCGCCGCGTCGGGCGGCACTCCTGCCGAGTGGGCCTGTCGAGATCCCGGCGTCGACCGGCGGATGCCGCAGCGTGCGCCACTTCGTGTTGCTCTGCGCCACATGATGTGGCGCAGACGGCCACGAAGTGGCGCTGGGCGAGGGCCCGGGCGTCAGCGCCTCGGACGCCGCCCGACGACGCATCAAGCGGGGGCTTCCGAACAGTGTGGCGTCCTCGTACCGTGCAGGAGCCCCCGCTCGGCGCGCCGATAGCGTCGGCCTCCGGAGCCGGCCCTCCCTCGAGCCAACGGGCTGCGCGCAGCACCGGCGGATGCCGCAGCGTGCGCCACTTCGTGCTGCTCTGCGCCACATCATGTGGCGCGGAAGGCCACGAAGTGGCGCTGGGCGCGGGCCGGGGCGTCAGTGCCTCGGACGCTGTCACTCCCCCGAGCCAACGGGAATCTGCCCGGCGGCCAGCGAGGTCGCGGACGAGGTCTCGATACGGCGCTGGCGCGCCTACTCGACCAGCGGGAGGGGCGCGCCGCAAGGACCGGGCAGCGCAGCGGCCGAAGCCCGGGAGTCAACGGGGCACTGGCGCGCGGCGCTAGCGGGAGGGCGGGAGGGCGATTCGGACCGGGCCGGCGCCGATGGGGCCGTCGCCCGGGAGGGGCGCCGGCGCGGGCAGCTCCTGCTGCGCCTCCCAGACGAGGTGCGCCTCGTGGGTCTGCGGCCGGAACACCTCGTCGACGACGCCCAGCATGCCCCCGCCCGCGCTCCGCCGCCGGCGCTTGCGCTCGGACGCGGCGAGCCGCGGCCCCAGGAGCGGCCACAGCAGGAAGCCCGCCAGGAGCACCCCGGCGAGCACCAGCAGCGGAAGGGGATCAATCAAGGTGGCCGGCCTTCTCCATCTGGCGCAGCTCCCGCTTGATCTCGGACAGCTCATCGCGCAGGCGCGCGGCCAGCTCGAACTTCAGCTCGCCGGCGGCCTGCAACATCTGCTCGTTGAGGTCGGCGATGAGCGACTCCAGCTCGTTGCCGCCGGCGGAGGCGATGCCCTCGCGGCGCAGGTTCGGAACCGGGGACTTCTTGCGCCCCTCACGGCCGGCCAGCAGCTCGGCCGTGTCTGCCTCCTCGCGGGCCAGCACGTCGGTGATGTCGGCGATGCGCTTGCGCAGCGGCTGAGGGTCGATGCCGTGCAGCTCGTTGTACGCGACCTGCTTCTCGCGCCGCCTGGTGGTCTCCTCGATGGCCTTCGCCATCGAGTCGGTGACCCGGTCGGCGTACATGTGCACCTCGCCGGAGACGTTGCGGGCGGCACGCCCGATTGTCTGGATGAGGGAGGTCGCCGAGCGCAGGAAGCCCTCCTTGTCGGCGTCGAGGATCGCCACGAGCGACACCTCGGGCAGGTCGAGGCCCTCGCGCAGCAGGTTGATGCCGACCAACACGTCGTAGACGCCCTGGCGCAGCTCGGTGAGCAGCTCCACCCGGCGGAGCGTGTCGACATCCGAGTGCAGGTAGCGCACCCGCACGCCGGACTCGGTGAAGAAGTCGGTAAGCTCCTCCGCCATCTTCTTGGTGAGGGTGGTGACCAGCACGCGCTCGTCCTTGGCCGCCCGGATGCGGATCTCCTCGAGCAGGTCGTCGATCTGGCCCTTGCTCGGCTTCAGCACGATGGCGGGGTCGACGAGACCGGTCGGGCGGATGATCTGCTCGACGACGCCGTCGGCGATGGCCATCTCGTACTTGCCCGGCGTGGCGGAGAGGTAGACGGCCTGGCCGACGCGGTTCTTGAACTCGTCGAACTTGAGCGGCCGGTTGTCCAGCGCGCTCGGCAGCCGGAATCCGTGCTCGACCAGGGTGCGCTTGCGCGAGGAGTCGCCCTCGTACATGGCGCCGATCTGCGGCACGGTCACGTGGGACTCGTCGATGACGACGAGGAAGTCGTCCGGGAAGTAGTCGAGCAGGCAGTGCGGGGCCTCCCCCACCGCCCGCTGGTCGATGTGCCTGGAGTAGTTCTCGATGCCGGAGCAGAAGCCGATCTGTTCCATCATCTCCAGGTCGAAGTTGGTGCGCATGCGCAGCCGCTGCGCCTCCAGCAGCTTGCCCTCCCGCTCCAGCTGGGCCAGCCGCCACTCCAGCTCCTCGCGGATGGTGACGATGGCCTTCTGCATCACCTCGGTGCTCGCGACGTAGTGCGAGCCGGGGAACACGGCGACGGAGTCGAGCTTGCGCACGACATCGCCGGTGAGCGGGTGCAGCGAGTACAGCGCCTCGATCTCGTCACCGAACATCTCGATGCGGATCGCCAGCTCCTCGTACACGGGGATGATCTCGATGGTGTCGCCGCGCACCCGGAAGTTGCCGCGGGAGAAGTCGATGTCGTTGCGCTGGTATTGCATCGAGACGAACTTGCGCACCAGGGCGTCGCGGCCGATCTTCTGGCCGACCTGGAGGGCGACCATGGCGTTCATGTACTCGTCCGGCGTGCCGAGGCCGTAGATGCAGGAGACGGTGGAGACGACGATGACGTCGCGCCGGCTGAGCAGCGAGTTGGTGGTGGAGTGCCGGAGCCTCTCCACCTCGGCGTTGACCGAGCTGTCCTTCTCGATGAAGGTGTCGGTCTGCGGGACGTACGCCTCCGGCTGGTAGTAGTCGTAGTAGGAGACGAAGTACTCGACGGCGTTGTGCGGCATCAGCTCGCGGAACTCGTTGGCCAGCTGCGCCGCCAGCGTCTTGTTGTGGGCGAGCACGAGGGTGGGGCGCTGCACCGCCTCGACCAGCCAGGCCGTCGTCGCCGACTTGCCCGTTCCGGTGGCGCCGAGGAGCACCACGTCGGTCTCGCCGGCGTTGATGCGCGCGGTCAGATCGGCGATGGCGCCGGGCTGGTCACCGCTCGGCGTGTAGTCGCTGACGACTTCGAAGGGGCGGACGGAGCGGGTGGGTTCCATGCCCCAAGTCTACGGACGCCCGCCGACACCGCGCTCTGCTTGAATCTGCAGCCAGAGGTCGTCGACCTGGCTCATGGTGTGGGCGAGGGTGCCGTCGGCGTCGATCACGACGTCGGCGACGGCGCGGCGCTCCTCGTCGCTGGCCTGCGCCTCGACCCGGGCGACGGCGTGGGCGGGGTCGAGCCCGCGCTCCTCGACCAACCGGGCGACGCGGGTCTTCTTCGGCGCCTCGACGACGACGATCTTGTCGAAGCCCTCCCCGGCCCGGCCGGCCTCGACCAGCAGCGGGATGTCGTGCACGATGACGACGTCGGGGTCGGCTGCGACGGCCTCCGCCTTCATCTTCTCGCCGAGCTCGCGCACGGCCGGGTGCACGATGGCGTTGAGCTTGTCGCGGGCCGCGTCGTCGTGGAAGATGACCGCGCCGAGCTTCTCCCTGTCCAGGCTCCCGTCGGCGCGCAACACCTGATCGCCGAAGGTCTCGCGGATGGCGGCGAGGGCCGGGGTGCCCGGCTCCACGGCCTTGCGCGCGAGCACGTCGGCGTCCACCAGCACGGCGCCGTGTTGCACGAGACGGCGGGCCACCGTCGATTTGCCCGAGGCGATTCCGCCCGTCAAGCCGATGAGATACATATTCACACCTTATCCGTGCCAGACTCTGCGCATGTTGGAGTTGTTGACGGGGACCGCCCTGGCGGCATCCGCCGGGTTGAACGCCTACGTCCCGTTGCTGCTGATCGGGCTCGGCGCACGGTTCACCGGGCTGGTCGAGCTGCCGGCGAACTGGGCCTGGTTGCAGAACGACTGGGTGCTCGGCATTCTCGCGGTGCTCCTGGTGGTGGAGGTCCTCGCCGACAAGGTGCCCGGGCTGGACTCGGTCAACGACATGCTGCAGACCGTCATCCGGCCGACCTCCGGCGGGCTGGCGTTCGGCTCGGGAACGACGGCGACGACGGTGGCGATCACCGACCCTGCGGCGTTCTTCAGCTCGAATCAGTGGGTGCCGATCGCCCTGGGCGCCGTCATCGCCCTCGGCGTGCACCTGGCCAAACTGTCGGTGCGGCCGATCGCCAACGCCCTGACGGCGGGGGCGGCCGCCCCCGTGCTCAGCGCCGCGGAGGACGTGAGCAGCGTCGTGCTGTCGGTGCTGGCGCTCCTCGCGCCGCTCCTCGCACTGCTGGCGATGGCCGGCGGCGTGCTGCTGTTGTTCCGCTGGCTGCGCCGGCTCAGGCGCTCGCGTCGGGCCAGGCTGCAGCCAGCCAGCATTCCGTGACGTAGGGCAGCAGGATCGTCTCCGCGCGGGTCTCCGGGTGCGCATCGAGCACGCCCTCGACGCGGGAGAGCATGGCGTTCTGCTCGGCCGGGGAGGCGACGAGGTAGTAGCTGCGGGTGGTGGCGAGGCCGAGGATGCCGGCGCGCGTCGTCCGCTGGTTCCAGCGCGTCACCTGCCGCGCCAGCACGGTCATCCCCGCGCCGAGGGCCGGCGTGAACTCGGCTGCGTGCGCACCCTGGTGCATGGCGGCGGAGAGCGCGGCCACCCACGGCACGGTGTCGTCTCGGCTGTTCCAGATGAGGCCGAGCCGGCCGCCGGGGCGGAGCACGCGCAGCACCTCGCGCGTGGCCTGCTGCTCGTCCACCCAGTGCCAGGCCTGCGCGACGGTGACGAGGTCGACGCTGGCCTCTGGCAGCGGGATGCGCTCGGCGGTTCCGACGAGGGAGCTGAGCCCCGGCATCCGCTCGGCGGCGACCCGCAGCATGTCGGCGGACGGGTCGACGGCGGTGACACGGTCGCCGCGCTCGCGGAGCTGCGCGCTCAGCTTGCCGGTGCCCGCACCGAGGTCCAGCACGTCGAGGGGCGTGGAGGCGCCGCCGCGCAGCCAGTCGACGCAGTCCTCCGGGTAGCCCGGCCGGTGCGCGTCGTAGCCGTCCGCCCCGTGCCGGAAGGAGTCAGCGTGTTGTTGGAGGCGGCCGGTCTGCATGCCCCCAGCATAGGCAGCGCGGCGCACGGCGCGAAGGGGGACGCGAAAACGGGCCGGTCCCGAAGGACCGACCCGTTCACTGTCTAGCTAGAAGATGCCTAGCTGGTGACTAGTTGCCGCCAGAGAGCTTCTCGCGCAGAGCGGCGAGCGACTCGTCGTCGGCGAGGGTGCCACCACCGGTGGACTCGCTGGAGAAGGTCGAACCGGCCGCAGCGGCTTCGCCGGCAACGGCAGCCTCTTCGTTCGCGGTTGCAACCTGCTTCTTGTGAGCCTCCCAGCGAGCCTGGGCAGCAGCGTACTCCTGCTCCCACTTCTCGCGCTGGGTGTCGAAGCCCTCGCGCCACTCGTTGGTCTCCGGGTCGAAGCCCTCAGGGTACTTGTAGTTGCCCTGCTCGTCGTACTCGGTGAGCATGCCGTAGAGGGCCGGGTCGAACTCGGTGCCCTCGGGGTCGACACCCTCGTTGGCCTGCTTGAGGCTCAGCGAGATGCGGCGACGCTCGAGGTCGATGTCGATGACCTTGACGAAGACCTCGTCGCCGACCGAGACAACCTGCTCGGCGAGCTCAACGTGCTTGCCGGAGAGCTCCGAGATGTGCACGAGGCCCTCGATGCCCTCTGCAACGCGAACGAACGCGCCGAAGGGAACGAGCTTGGTGACCTTGCCCGGTGCAACCTGGCCAATGGCGTGGGTGCGGGCGAAGACCTGCCACGGGTCCTCCTGCGTTGCCTTGAGCGACAGCGACACGCGCTCGCGCTCGAGGTCAACCTCGAGGATCTCGACGGTGACTTCCTGGCCAACCTCAACAACCTCAGAGGCGTGCTCGATGTGCTTCCAGCTGAGCTCCGAGACGTGCACGAGGCCGTCGACGCCGCCGAGGTCCACGAACGCACCGAAGTTGACGATCGAGGAGACGACGCCCTTGCGGACCTGACCCTTCTGAAGGTTGTTCAGGAAGGTGGTGCGGCTCTCGGACTGCGTCTGCTCCAGCAGGGCGCGACGCGAAAGCACAACGTTGTTGCGGTTCTTGTCGAGCTCGAGGATCTTGGCCTCGATCTCCTGGCCGAGGTACGGCGTGAGGTCGCGGACACGGCGCAGCTCGATGAGCGATGCCGGGAGGAAGCCACGGAGTCCGATGTCAACGATGAGGCCACCCTTGACGACCTCGATGACCGAACCGGTGACAACGCCATCGGCGTCCTTGATCTTCTCAACGTCGCCCCACGCACGCTCGTACTGTGCGCGCTTCTTGGACAGGATGAGACGACCTTCCTTGTCCTCCTTCTGGAGAACGAGGGCCTCGACGGTGTCGCCAACATTGACGACCTCGCTCGGGTCAACGTCGTGCTTGATGGACAGCTCACGCGAGGGAATGACGCCCTCGGTCTTGTATCCCACGTCGAGGAGAACCTCGTCGCGGTCGATCTTCACAACAGTGCCCTCGATGAGGTCACCGTCGTTGAAGAACTTCAGAGTCTTCTCGACCGCGGCGAGGAAGTCTTCAGCAGATCCGATGTCATTGATGGCGACCTGCTTGGGTGCCTTGGCGGTCGTTACGATTGTCATGTAGTAGATGCTCCAGTACGGACAAGTTCGGGCCACCCGCAGGGAAGAGCTGTGTGAAATCTGCGAGGGGCATACGGATAAATCGTCACAAACGTGACGTTCTAGCTTAGCCCGACTTCGAGGGGGGTTACAAGTCGAGGCTCAGGGCTCCCAGGTCAATGTCGGGCAGCTCGATTCCGGCCAGCAGCGACAGGTCCACGTCGAGGCTGCGCAGCCCGTCCAGCAGCTCGACGAGGGGCAGGTCCAGGCCGAGATCGCCGAGGAAACCGAGCGGCTGGGCCCCGTCGATGGCGTTCAGGACGCCGGATGCCGTGAGCTCGCGGCGCTCCGTCTGAAGCTGCCTCGCCCACTCTCGTTCCAGGCCGAACAGCACCGCGAACGGCAGCAGCCTCTCGTTCAGCACGAGTGCCTCCAGCCGGCCCTCCGGCGTGTCGACGGGGCGGGTCAGGGCGCCGGCTGGCGACTGCAGGAAGCGCAGCCGGTCGGCCTCCGCCAGTGCGATGTAGTCGCGCAGCCCGGCGAGGTGGTCGCGCACCGCGAAGGAGGCTGCGGAGAAGCGCCGCATTCGGGGCGGCGGCGCGAGCACGGCGACGGCGGCGAGCCCGACCGCCCCGGCGCCGCCCAGAAGCGCCACCGGGAGGCTCGGGGCCCAGATCAGGGTGAGCGCGTACAGGCCGAGTGCGGCGACGGCGAGGCAGCGGATCAGGACGGCGGGCCAGCTGGCGTCCAGGAGAACGCCGCCAGTGGCCTTCAGCCGCGCGATCTCGGCGTCGACCACGCCGCTGACGGCGCGGCCGAGCTTGGCGTCGCGTCCGATCGCCCGGCGCGGGCGCTTCCGCCCGCGCTTCTGCCCGCGTGGGGCGCCGAACACAGCCACCAGCAGTGCGCGCTGCTGCGCGTCCAGCGCCGGCCCGTCCAGCAGCTCGACCCGGAGGCTGCTGCCTGCGGCATCCGGGGCTAGGAAGCGCACGTTACCCCGCACAGCGAGGTGCACCAGTTCCGCCGCGACGGCGCGGCGCTCGGTGCGGGTGAGAACGGCGGCCGTCACGATGCCGAGGCCGGGCGGCGGGGCGTACTGCGCGATGCGGCCGGGGCGGCGGCGCTGGCTGGCGCGCAGCAGCAGGGCCGTGGCCGCGAGGGCGGCGAGCAGGGCGAGCGCGCCGAGGCCCAGGGCGCTCACCTGCTGGCCCTCTCGGTCAGGATGTCGCGCAGTGCCGGCTCCAGCTCGGGGTGCTCGAAGCGGTAGCCGAGCCCGGTCAGGCGTTCCGGCGCCACCCAGCGGCTCTTCAGCACGAGCTCCGTCTCGGTGCGGATCGCGGCCGACCCGAGCTCCAGCATCCAGCGGGTGGTGGGCAGCCCGATCGGCATCCGCACCAGGCGGCGGAGCGTTTCCATGAGTTCGGTGTTGTCGGAGGCGCCGGGAGCCGAGACGTTGAGCACGCCGGAGACCTCGGGGTGGGCTGCGACGAAGTCGATGATGTTGCCGACGTCATCGATGTGCACCCAGCTGAAGCGCTGCCTGCCGGCCGTCGGCCGGTACTCGTGGAAGGTGCCCGCCGCACGCCGGCGGGCCGTGCCGAACCAGCGGCCGTCGCGCTGCGGGCCGCCGAGTCCGAAGCGGGCCAGGTTCACGAGCGGCAGCAGCGCGCTGCCGTCGCCGAGCACGATCGCCATGCGCAGGGCGACGCGGCGCGTGCCCGGCAGCTCCGGCGCGAAGAACGCGCGCTCCCAGGCGGTGGCGATGCCCACAGAGAAGCCGGTGCCGATCTCGCCCGTGCTCTCGGTCATGGCGCGGTCGTCGGCGTGCCGGTAGATGGTGGCGGTCGAGGAGTTGACCCAGAGCGGCGGCGGGCTCTGGCAGGCGGCGATCGCGTCGGCGAGCTGCCTCGTCGTCTGCACGCGCGAGCGCAGGATCTCGGCGCGGTTGGCCGCCGTGTAGCGACAGTTCACGCTCTTGCCGGAGAGGTTGACGAGCAGGTCGGCCCCGTCGAGCAACCGGGTGATGGCGGCGGGGTCAGTCCAGTCGGCGTCGGCGCCCCGGCGTCCGATCGTCTGCACGCTGTGCCCGGCAGAGCGGTAGCGCTCGGCCAGGTACCGGCCGATGAACCCGGACGCCCCGGCGATCACGATCCGCCTCGTCACGGCTGCCCCTCCCCCTGGCGGACCTCGTATCGGAACGAGCCGCCGTATTCGTACAGGGTACCGAGGAGGGGCGCCGTCATCGTCAGGGCGATGACCTGTCGCTCCTCGGCGTCGTCCCAGCGTTCGGTGAGCAGCACGGTGGGCGCCAAGAACCGGGGGACGCGCAGGCGCAGCCGCCCGATGCACAGGGTGACGCGGGTGGAGTGCAGCCGGAGGGCGCCGCCGGCGACATCCGCCGCGAACTCGGCCTCGACGAGCCCGGCGTGCCCGAGCCGGTCGATGAGGCGCCCGCGGCCGTTGAGCCCGATCACGTCGACCATCGCCCACTCGCCGTCGTGCAGGTGGAAGCACCGGACGGCCCGGACGGTGTGGCGCTCACCGGGCTCGTTGCGCACCGTGAACGGCACATCGCGCTGCCAGCCGGCCAGGAGGATGCCCTGCCGGTGCAGAGCCCGGAGGACGGGCCTCAGCCAGCGGCGCGGGGTGCCGGCCGTGTCGAAGACGCCGGAACCCCAGCCGTGCCAGCCGGGCGGGATCGCGGCGAAATAGGCGCGCAGGCGCGGGTGCAGCTCCTGCATCCGCTCCCCCAGCACCGCCTCGTACGGCGAGCTCCCCCCGGCCGGCCTCACCGGCGTCAGCGCAGCAGCGCCGACTTCAGCGTGTCGAGACCGACGCCGCCGAGGTCGAGGGCCCGCTTGTGGAACGCCTTGATGTCGAAGCTCGCGCCGGCGCGGGCGGCGGCCTCGTCGCGCAGCTGCTCCCAGATGCGCTGGCCGACCTTGTAGGAGGGCGCCTGGCCGGGCCAGCCGAGGTAGCGGTTCACCTCGAAGCGCACGAAGCCCTCGTTCATGTTGACGTTCTGGCTGAGGAACTCGAAGGCGTACTCGGCCGTCCACGGCCCGTTGCCGTCCGGCCGCTGCTTGCCGAGGTGCACGCCGATGTCGAGCACGACGCGAGCGGCCCGCATCCGCTGCCCGTCGAGCATCCCGAGCCGGTTCGCCGGGTCGTCCAGGTAGCCGAGCTGCTCCATCAGACGCTCGGCGTAGAGGGCCCAGCCCTCCGCGTGGCCGGAGGTGCCGGCCAGCTGCCTGCGCCAGGTGTTCAGGGTCGAGCGGTTGTAGACGGCCTGCGCCAACTGCAGGTGGTGGCCGGGAACGCCCTCGTGGTAGACGGTGGTGAGCTCGCGCCAGGTCTCGAACTCGGTGACGCCCTCCGGCACAGACCACCACATGCGGCCCGGGCGGGAGAAGTCGTCGGTGGGCGGCGTGTAGTAGATGCCGCCCTCCTGGGTGGGGGCGATCATGCACTCGAGCTCGCGGATCTGCTCGGGGATGTCGAAGTGCTCCCGGCCGAGCTCGGCGACGGCCCGGTCGCTGGTCTCCTGCATCCAGCGCTGCAACGCCTCGGTGCCGTGCAGCTTCCGGCTGGGGTCCTTGTCGAGGAAGTCGATGGCCTCCAGCACGCTGGCGCCCGGCTTGATCTCCTTGGCGATGCTCTCCTGCTCGGCCGTCATCCGGGCCAGCTCCTCGACACCCCATTCGTAGGTCTCGTCGAGGTCGATCTTGGAGCCGAGGAAGTGCTCGGACGCCAGCGCGTAGATGTCGCGGCCGACGCCGTCGGCCTCGGTCGCGGCTGCCGCCAGCTCCTGCGTGAGGAACTCGCTCAGCTTGCGGTAGGCGACGGCGGAGACACCGGCGCCCTCCGCCAGCTTGCGCGCCAGCGACGCCGGCAGCTCGCCCGATTCCAGCGAGGCGCCGGCGGTGAACTCGGTGAAGAAGCCGTTGTCGGCCCAGAGCCGGTTGGTCTGCGCCGCGACCTCGTGCACCTGCCGGACGGCGGGCGTGACACCCGCGGCGATGCCGGCGCGCAGCGTCTGGATGTAGCCGTCGATGGCATCGGGCACGGCCGCCAGCCGGGAGCCGATCTGCTCCCAGTCCTCGACCGTGGCCGTCGGCATCAGGTCGAACACCTCGCGGATCTCCTGCGCGGGCGACGCGATCACGTTGAGGTCGCGCAAGTGCAGCTGCGCGTCGGCGCTGCGCAGCTGCAGCTCCAGGGTCGCCCGCAGGTCAGTCTGGGTGACCTCGTCGACGGCGTCGACGGGCGCCGCGGCGTCCAGCTCGGCGATGACCCCGCGCGCGGCGGCGCTCATCGCCTCCTGCCCGGCCGGCGAGTAGTCGCCGAAACGGCCGTTCACCTCGTTGCGGCCGATGTAGGTTCCGACGGTCGGCTGCAGCTCGACCAGGGTGTCGACCCAGTTCTCGGCGATCTGGTCGATCTCGGTGGGCGTGCGCTGAATGTCGTTGCTCATGCGTTCAGCCTAGAACAGACGACGCGTGTGTTCCGGTGCAGTTTGCGGGCACTGGACAGTGGGATGCGGTTGACGTAGCGTGACGCGAAACCAACCAAGTCGAGGGAATCTCATGTGCCCAGAAGTGTTCGAAGAAGTCACCGTCAACCCGGATCTCGCCGACCTCTACCGGGATCTGCACAGTCACCCGGAGCTCGGGTTCCAGGAGACCCGCACCTCGAACATCGTGGCGAGCCGCTTGTCAGAGCTGGGCTACGAGGTGACGACCGGCGTCGGCCGGACCGGCGTCGTCGGCGTGCTCCGGAACGGTGACGGACCGACCGCGCTGCTGCGGGCCGACATGGACGCCCTGCCCGTCAAGGAGGACACCGGGCTCCCCTACGCGAGCACCGTCACGGCCACCGACGCCAACGGCAAGCTCGTCCCGGTGGACCATGCCTGCGGGCACGACCTGCACACCACCTGCCTGCTGGGCGCGGCGGAGGTGCTCTCCGCCGACCGCGCCAGCTGGGCGGGAACGCTGCTGCTGGTGTTCCAGCCGGCGGAGGAACTCGGCGCGGGGGCGCAGGCGATGGTCGACGACGGCCTGTTCCAGCGGTTCCCGGTGCCCGATGTGGTTCTCGGCCAGCACGTTGCGCCGCTGCCGGCCGGCAAGATCGCCGGCCACGCCGGGCCCTCGTACGCAGCCTCGGACTCGCTGCGCGTCCGCCTGATCGGCAAGGGCGCCCACGGCTCGATGCCCGAGGCATCGGTCGACCCGGTGGTGCTGGCGGCCGAGACCGTGCTGCGGCTGCAGACCATCATCTCCCGAGAGATCCCGAGCACGGCCACGGCGGTCCTCACCGTCGGGTCGATTCATGCCGGCGACGCCGCCAACGTCATCCCCGGCGAGGCCGAGCTGCAGCTGAACATCCGCAGCTACGACGCCCGCGTGCGCGAGCGCATCTTGAGCGGGGTGTCCCGGATCGTGTCCGGCGAGGCCGCGACGGCCGGCTCGCCCGAGCCGCCGACGATCACCGAGATCGAGCGCTTTCCCATCGTGGTCAATGACGCGGAGGCGCTCAGCAAGACGCTCAGTGTGTTCAGCGCCTGGCTGGGAGCGGGCAACGTCCTGGATCCGGGAGCGGGCTCCGGCAGCGAGGACGTCGGCGTGCTGGCGACGAGTTGCGGTGCCCCGCTCGCCTATTGGCTGCTCGGCGGAAGCGACCCGTCGCTGTTCACAACGGGTGACATGACCGACCCCGCCCTGCTCACCGTGCCCTCGAACCACTCCCCGCACTACGCCCCGGTGATCGATCCCACACTGAGCATCGGGGTCACGGCGCTGGTGGCGGCCGCGCGGACCTGGCTGCCTGCCGCCTGAGCCGGCTGCACCGGCCGCCGCCCGGCTAGTGCGCGGCGCTGTCCCAGTTCGTTCCGTGTCCGAGCTGCACGTCCAGCGGCACGAGCAGTTCCGCCGCGCCGCCCATGCCGCCACGGACGATGCCCTCGAGCACCTCGGCCTCGCCGGGGGCGACCTCGAAGATCAACTCATCGTGCACCTGCAGCAGCATGCGGCTCCGCAGCTCCTGAGCGGCGATGTCGTTCTCGATGGCGATCATGGCGCGTTTCATGATGTCGGCGGCCGAGCCCTGGATGGGCGAGTTCAGCGCCTGGCGCTCCGCGGCCTCGCGGTGCACCCGGTTGGGGCTGGCGAGGTCGGGGAACGGCCGGCGGCGGCCGAACAGGGTGGTGGTGTAGCCGTCGACCTTGGCCTGCTCGACGACGTGGCGGAGGTAGTCGCGCACAGCGCCGAAGCGGGAGAAGTAGTCGGTCATCAGCTGCTTGGCCTCTGCCGTGTCGATGCGCAGCTGCTTGGACAGGCCGAAGGCGCTCAGCCCATAGGCGAGGCCGTAGGACATCGCCTTGACCTTGTTGCGCATGGCCGGGGTCACGTCGGCCGGATCGACGCCGAAGATCCGCGAACCGACGAAGCGGTGCAGGTCTTCGCCGGCGTTGAACGCCTCGATCAGCCCGGCGTCCTCCGAGAGGTGCGCCATGATGCGCATCTCGATCTGCGAGTAGTCGGCGGTGAGCAGGGTCTCGTAGCCGTCGCCGACATGGAAGGCGGCGCGGATGCGGCGGCCGTCCTCCGTGCGCACCGGGATGTTCTGCAGGTTGGGGTCGGTGGAGGCGATGCGGCCGGTGGCGGTGCCGACCTGGATGTAGGTGGTGTGGATGCGGCCGGTGGTGTCGATCGCCTTGTCCAGCGTCTCGACGATCTGGCGGAGCTTGGTGGCGTCGCGGTGCTCGAGCAGCAGGCCGAGGAAGGGGTGCGGGTTGCTCTGCTGCAGGTCGGCCAGCGCGCCGGCATCCGTGGAGAACCCGGTCTTGGTCGCGCGGGTCTTGGGCATGCCGAGCTGGTCGAACAGCACTTCCTGCAGCTGCTTGGGCGAGCCGAGGTTGACCTCGCGGCCGATCTCGGCGAAGGCCTGCGCGGCGATGCCGGCGGCGGTTTCGCCGAGCTCGGAGGAGAGGGCGGCGAGCTCGTCATGGCTGACGGCGACGCCGCGCAGTTCCATCTCGACCAGCACGGCGAGTGTCGGCATCTCGATGTCGTCGAGCACGCTGCGGGAGCCCGCGTCGAGCTGTTCGACGATCTGCGGGGTGACCCGCAGCGCGTACCAGGCCTCGACGGGGGCGCCGGAGGGCGCGCTGTCGTCGGGCACGAGCTGGTTAGCGTCCGGCTGCGGGACGGTCTCCTCCAGGTAGCGGGCCACGAGGTCGACGAGGGTCTTCTCCTGGCCGCCCGGGCGCAGCAGCCAGCCGGCGACGAGCGCGTCGGTGGCGAGGCCGGCGAAGGCGAGGCCCGAGCGGCGGACGGCCTTCAGCTGCCCCTTCGCGTCGCACATGATCTTGGGGGCGTCGCTGGCCAGCCACTCCTCGAACGGCGCGTAGTCGGTGCGGCCGGGAATCCAGGGCAGGCTGACCGTCTCGGTCTCGCTGGCGATGCCGAAGCCGATGGCCTGGCCGTCCAGCACCTCGACGCTCAGGCCGAGGCCGGCCGGGTGGGTGGCGGTGACGCGGTCGAGCCAGCCGCGCAGTTCCTCGTCGAGCAGCGTCTGGGCGGTGGGGGTCTGCGGGATGTCGGCGGCGGCCGCGGCGGCCTCGCCGCCGGCCGGGCTCTCAGCGCCCTCGGCGAGCTCCTGCTTGAGCACCCGGTCGAGCAGGCTGCGGAACTCGAGGCGGGCGAAGATGTCGCGCACCGCCTGCTCGTCGATCGGGCCGCGCTCCAGCTCGGGAACGCCGACCGGCAGCTCCAGGTCGGTGACCAGGCGGTTCAGCCGCCGGTTGCGGATGGCGTTCTCCTTCTGCTCGCGCAGGTTGTTGCCGACGACGCCCTTGATCTCCTCTGCGTGCTCGAGGATGCCGTCGAGGCTGCCGTAGAGGCCGAGCCACTTGACGGCGGTCTTCTCGCCGACCTTGCTGATGCCGATCAGGTTGTCGCTGGTCTCGCCGACGAGGGCGGCGACGTCCGGGTACTGCTCCGGGCGGATGCCGTAGCGCTCCTCGACGGCGGCCGGGTCGTAGCGCTTCAGCTGGGAGACGCCCTGCGTGTTCGGGTAGAGCAGCGTGACGTTGTCATTGACGAGCTGGATGCTGTCGCGGTCACCGGAGACGACGAGGACGCGGTAGCCGGCCTCTGTGCCGCGCACCGAGAGGGTGGCGAGGATGTCGTCGGCCTCGAAGTCCTCCTTCGTGATGGTCACGATGTTCATCGCGGCCAGCGCCTCCTGCAGCAGCGGGATCTGGCCGATGAACTCCGGCGGCGTCTCGCCGCGGGTGCCCTTGTACTCGGGGTACTCGCGCGTGCGGAAGGAGAAGCGGGAGATGTCGAACGCGACGGCGATGTGCGTCGGCTTCTCGTTCTTCAGCAGGTTGAGCAGCATCGAGATGAAGCCATGGATGGCGTTGGTGTGCTGCCCGTCCCTGGTCTGAAAACTGTCCACCGGGAGGGCGTAGAACGCCCGGAACGCCAGCGAATGGCCGTCGATGATGAGAAGGGTAGGCTTTTCTGAATCCGACACAGACACAGCCTACAAGCCAGCACCGACAGGGCGCGGGACTTCGTGGGGCAACAGACTTCAAAGGTGAGCATGAGCGAGACCAATACCGACGCCCTCGAGTGGGTCGTCCAGCGTGGAGTCGGCGCCCTCGCCGAGAAGATGGGCATCGAGTTCACCGAGTTCACGGTCGAGCGCTCCGTCGCCCGCATGCCGGTGGAGGGCAACACGCAGCCGGCCATGCTGCTGCACGGCGGCGCGTTCGTGGTGCTCGGCGAGTCGCTCGGCTCGATGGCGGCGAACCTCTGGGCCGGCCCCGGCCGCCTCGCCGTCGGCATCGAGATCAACGCCACCCACACGCGCTCGGCGACGGAGGGCTGGGTGACGGGCGTCTGCACGCCGATCCACCTCGGCCGCACGCTGACGACGCACGAGATCGCGATCAGCGACGAGGCGGGCCGGCGCTGCTGCACCATCCGGATCACGAACCTGATCAAGGACCTGCGCCCGAGCGCGGCTTAAACGCCGAGGAGCGGACGCCGTCGGCATCCGCTCCTCGTGAAATCGTGGTCTTGCTGGCTATTTCTTGGCGCTGAGCTGCTCGATGATCGCCTGGGCGACGTCGTGCATGGTCAGGCGGCGGTCCATGGACGCCTTCTGGATCCAGCGGAACGCCTCGGGCTCGGTGAGGCCCATCTTCTCGTTCAGCAGGCCCTTGGCCCGGTCGACGAGCTTGCGGGTCTCGAAGCGCTCGACGAGGTCGGAGACCTCGGCCTCGAGGGCGATGATCTGGGCGTAGCGGGCCAGGGCGATCTCGATCGCCGGCAGCAGGTCGTTCGGGGTGAACGGCTTGACGACGTAGGCCAGCGCGCCGGCCTCGGTCGCACGCTCGACGAGCTCCTTCTGGCTGAACGCGGTCAGCAGGACGACGGGCGCGATGTGGCCCTTGCTCAGGCGTTCGGCGGCGGAGATGCCGTCCAGCTGGGGCATCTTGACGTCCATGATGACGAGGTCGGGGCGCAGCTCGGTGGCGAGTGCGACCGCGGTCTCACCGTCACCGGCCTCACCGACGACCTCGAAGCCGGCGTCACGCAGGATCTCGACGATGTCGAGACGAATCAGAGACTCATCTTCTGCGACGACGACGCGGCGCGGTGGGGCTGGGGTGATGTCTGTGTCAGTCACAGCGTCAAGCCTACGGTATTCTGATCGAGGTCTTGTGCGCCGGTGTGGCGGAATGGCAGACGCGGAGCACTCAAAATGCTTTGTCGAGAGACGTGTGGGTTCGAGTCCCACCACCGGCACAACTCCCCCTGAAACCCCTGATGGGCCGCGGAATACGCGCCCATCAGGAGTGCTCACGCAGCTCGCGCCGGAGGATCTTCCCCGCACTGGATTTGGGGATCGCGGAGACAAAACGAACTCGCCTCACTTTCTCGTGCGGGGCGACGCGCGAGGCGACGAACGCGATCACCTCGCCCTCGGAGAGGCTCGCCCCCTGCTGCAACACGACGAAGGCCTGCGGGATCTCCTGGCCGTCCTCGTCGGAGACGCCGATCACCGCGGCATCCGCGATGCCCGGATTCTCCAGCAGCACCGCCTCCAGCACGGCGGGCGCCACCTGGTAGCCCTTGTACTTGATCAGCTCTTTCAGCCTGTCCACGATCCAGTAGACGCCGGTGGCGTCGACGGTCGCGAGGTCGCCCGTGTGCAGCCAGCCGTCGGCGTCGAGCGTCTCTGCCGTCGCCGCCGCGTTGCCCAGGTAGCCGGCCATCACCTGCGGGCCGCGCACCCAGAGCTCCCCCGGCAGGCTCGGCCCGGCCTCCGGCACGTCCACGTCGGCGCCCGTCTCCGGGTCGACGACGCGCGACTGCGTGTTCGGCAGGGCCAGCCCGACACTGGAGCGGTCGATGTCGGGGCGGGTGTTCGGGATCACGTGTGTCGCCGGGCTGGCCTCCGTCATGCCGTAGCCCTGCGCAACGGTGCAGCCGAGCCGGGCGGCGACGGCGTGGGCGAGGGCGCCGGCCAGCGGGGCCGCGCCGGAGAAGACCACCGTGACGCTGGAGAGGTCGTAGTCGTCGACGAGGGGGTGCTTGGCGAGGGCCACGGCGATCGGCGGCGCGATGAACAGCCAGTTGCAGCGGTGCTCGCTCGTGATGCGGAGGAACTCGGGCAGCTCGAAGCGCGGCATGGTCACGAGCACGGCGCGCAGGGTGAGCGCGTAGTTCAGCAGCACGGTGAGCCCGTAGATGTGGAAGAACGGCAGCACGGCGAGCACCCGCTCGCCCCGCTCAACCCCGATCGCGCCCATGCCCTGGGCGACGTTGGCGACCAGGTTGGTGTGGGTGAGCATGACCCCCTTGGGGTGCCCGGTCGTGCCGGAGGAGTACGGCAGCACGGCGATCTGGGTGGCGGGGTCGAAGTGCAGTTCCGGCGGCCGCTCGTCCGCGCCGAGCAGCTCCCGCAGCGAGGGGTGCCCGTCGGCGCCGTCAAGGACGACGAGTCGCTCCGGCGGGATGCCGACTGCCGCCGCGGCGGCCTCGGCGGCGGGCAGGAACGGCGACACGGTGAACAGCCAGGTCGCACCGGAATCCCGCAGCTGGTTCTCGATCTCCCCCGCCGTGTAGAGCGAGTTGATCGTGGTGACGGTGCCGCCGGCGCGCAGGATGCCGTGGAAGACGGTGGCGAACGCGGGCACGTTCGGGCAGAGCAGGCCGACGACGGTGCCGAGCTCGACGCCGCGGACGGCCAGGGCGCCGGCGAGGGCGTCGATCTGCCCGCGCAGTTGGCCGAAGCTGGTCTCGGCCCCGGTGACGCCGTCGATGATGGCGACGGCGGCGAGATCCTCCTCGCTCAGTGCGCCGAACACCGACTCGTAGATGCTGACGGCGGGGATGTGCACGTCGGGCAGAACGCTTGCGGGCATCGTCGACTCCTTGACGTCGTTGTCGGTGGGGCTGGCCCACACACTACATCCGCGCCGCCCGGGAACGCCACAGGCCCGGCTCACGAATGAACCGGGCCTGTGTCAACGAGAACTAGCTGCGCTTGTACGCGGGCGCTGCCTCGTTGTGGACGTCACCGACGACATGCACGCGGATGTCGTTGGTCGAGCCGACGATTCCGGGAGGGGACCCGGAGATGACAACGACCTTGTCACCGATCTCGGCCATGCCCTGGCCGAGCAGAACGTCGTCGACCTGACCGATCATCTGGTCGGTGTGGGTGACCCGGTCGACCAGATAGGTCTGGATGCCCCAGGTCAGGGCCAGACGGCGGCGGATGCTGGGCTCCGGCGTCAGCGCGATCATCGGGATGCTCGAGCGGATGCGCGACATGCGGCGCGCGGAGTCACCGGACTCGGTGAAGACGACGAGGTACTTCGCGTCGACGAAGTCGGCGACGTCGGCGGCGGCGAGGGTGATCGCCCCGCCCTGGGTGCGAGGCTTGACCGTGAGCGGCAGGATGCGCTCCAGGCCGTGCTCCTCGGTGGAGTCGACGATGCGGGCCATGGTCTGCACCGTGACGACCGGGTACTCGCCGACGCTCGTCTCGCCGGAGAGCATGACGGCGTCTGCACCGTCGAGGACGGCGTTGGCGACATCGGAGGTCTCTGCACGGGTCGGGACCGGGCTGGAGATCATCGATTCGAGCATCTGCGTGGCGACGATGACCGGCTTGGCCATGCGGCGGGCGAGCTCGACGGCACGCTTCTGCACGATCGGCACGGCCTCCAGCGGCAGCTCGACGCCCAGGTCGCCGCGGGCGACCATGATCGAGTCGAAGGCGTCGACGATGCCCTCGAGGGCCTCGACGGCCTGCGGCTTCTCGATCTTGGCGATCACCGGCACGCGGCGGCCGACCTCGTCCATGATCTCGTGCACCCGGGTGATGTCCTCGGCGTTGCGCACGAAGGAGAGGGCGATCAGGTCGGCGCCGAGCTCGAGGCCCCAACGCAGGTCGTCCTCGTCCTTCTCGGAGAGCGCCGGCACGTTGACGGCGACGCCGGGCAGGTTGATGCCCTTGTTGTTCGACACGGTGCCGGCGACGATGACCTTGGTGGTCACGACGGTGCCGTCGGTCGAGACGACCTCGACGCGCACCTTGCCGTCGTCGATCAGCAGGAAGTCTCCCGGCTTCACGTCGCCGGGCAGGCCCTTGTACGTGGTGCCGCAGATCTCCTTGGTGCCGAGGATCTCCTCGGTGGTGATCTTGAAGATGTCGCCCTCTGCGAGGTCGTGCGGGCCGTCCGAGAACTTGCCCAGGCGGATCTTCGGGCCCTGCAGGTCGACCAGCACGGCCACGGCGCGACCGGAGTCGTTGGCGGCCTTGCGGACGTTCTGGTAAACGCCCTCGTGCACGTCGTAGGTGCCGTGGCTCAGGTTCATGCGGCAGACGTCTACACCGGCATCGATGATGGCCCGGATCTGTTCGTAGCTGGACGTGGCCGGCCCGAGGGTTGCGACTATTTTCGCGCGTCTCATTTATGTACTCCGTATTTTTTGCCTGAATGGACTCAGGATGGATTCTTGCCGCGACGGCGGCGATGGCCGTTCCTGCCGCGAGAAGTTTTAGAGGCTGAATCCTCTGTCGGTGGGTTTGACCGGGGAGGGAAGAAGCGTCTCCCCTTCAAGGTACCGGTCTACGGCGGATGCCGCAGCACGACCCTCGGCAATTGCCCAGACAATGAGCGATTGGCCGCGGCCCGCGTCACCGGCCACGAAGACACCTTCGTGGCTGGTTTGGTAGTCGGCCCCGCGCTCGGCGTTGCCGCGCTCGTCGAAACCGAGCTCCAGCTGGGGCGCCAGGTGCTCCTGCTCCGGGCCCGTGAATCCGAGCGCCAACAGCACCAGGTCGGCCGGAATCTCGCGCTCCGTGCCGGAGCGCGGCACACGGCGTCCGTCGACGAACTCGGTCTCGGCCACGCGCACCGCGCGCAGCGCCCCGGCCTCGTCGGCGAGGAACTCGACGGTGGAGGCGAGGTACTCGCGGGTGCCGCCCTCCTCGTGTGCGCTCTGCACCTCGAAGAGGAGCGGGTCCATCGGCCACGGCTGGTGGCTCGGGCGCGTCAGCCCCGGCTGCTTGCCGATGGCCAGGTTGGTCACGGACGCGGCGCCCTGCCGGTGTGCGGTGCCGATGCAGTCGGCGCCGGTGTCGCCGCCGCCGAGCACGACGACATGCTTGCCGGCCGCGCTGATCTGGTCCGGGACCGCGTCGCCGGCGCCGACCCGGTTCGCCTGCACCAGGTACTCCATGGCGAAGTGCACGCCGGGCAGGTCGCGGCCGGGGATGGACAGGTCGCGGGGAACCATGGCGCCCGTGGCGACCACGACGGCGTCGTAGCGCCGGCGCAGCTCGGCCCAGCTGATGTCGACGCCGATGTTCACGCCGGGGCGGAAGCGGGTGCCCTCCGCGCTCATCTGGGCCAGCCGGCCCTCGATGTGGCGCTTCTCCATCTTGAAGTCGGGGATGCCGTAGCGCAGCAGGCCGCCGATGCGGTCGTCGCGCTCGAACACGGCCACGGTGTGGCCGGCCCGGGTGAGCTGCTGGGCCGCGGCCAGGCCGGCCGGGCCGGAGCCGACGACGGCGATCGTCTTGCCGGTCAGGCGGCCCGGCAGGTGCGGCGTCACCCAGCCGTTGTCGAAGGCCTGGTCGATGATGGAGACCTCGACCTGCTTGATCGTGACGGCCGGCTGGTTGATGCCGAGCACGCAGGCCGACTCGCACGGGGCCGGGCAGAGCCTGCCCGTGAACTCCGGGAAGTTGTTCGTGGCGTGCAGCCGCTCGATCGCCGCGTGCCCCTCACCGCGGTGGGTGAGGTCGTTCCACTCCGGGATCAGGTTGCCGAGCGGGCAGCCCTGGTGGCAGAACGGCACGCCGCAGTCCATGCAGCGGCCGGCCTGGCGCTTGAGCACGGCGGAGTCGCCGGCCTCGTACACCTCTTTCCAGTCCATCAGGCGCACCGAGACGGGGCGCCGGGCGGGGAGCTCGCGCTCAGTTGTCTTCATGAAGCCTTTGGGGTCAGCCACCGGTCACCTCCAGAATTCGATTCCACATATGTGTGCCGTCGGGGTCGATCCCGTCGGCTTCTGCCTGGGCCCGGATGCCCTGCACGGCCGCGTAGTCGCGCGGCAGCACCTTGACGAAGCGCGAGATCGCGCCGTCGAGGTCGGCCAGCATGCGCTCCGCGACGGCGGAGCCGGTCTCCGCCCGGTGCTGCTCCAGCAGGTCGCGCACGATCTCGCGGTCGGCGCTGCCGAGCTCGAGCAGCTCCAGTTCGCCGCTGGCCAGGGAGTCGGGGTTGACCCGCTCCCGCTTCAGCTCGTAGACGTACGCGGTGCCGCCGGACATGCCGGCGCCGAGGTTGCGCCCGGTGCCGCCCAGGATGAGGGCGAGTCCGCCGGTCATGTACTCGAGGGCGTGGTCGCCGACGCCCTCGACGACGGCGGTGGCGCCGGAGTTGCGCACCAGGAAGCGCTCCCCCACGATGCCGCGGAGGAACAGCGAGCCGCTGGTCGCCCCGTAGCCGATGACGTTGCCGGCGATGACGTTGCGCTCGGCCGGGAACAGGCTCTGCCGGTCCGGGCGCACCGCGATGCGGCCGCCGGAGAGGCCCTTGCCGACGTAGTCGTTGGAGTCGCCCTCGAGCCGGAGCGTGATGCCGCCGGGCAGGAAGGCGCCGAGCGACTGCCCGGCGGAGCCGTGCAGCGTCACCTCGATGGAGTTCTCCGGCAGGCCGTTGACGCCGTGCCGCATGGTCACCTCGTGGCCGAGCATCGTGCCCACGGCGCGTTCCGTGTTGCGGATGGGCAGCTCGATGGCCACGTGGCCGCCGCGCTCCAGCACCCCGGCCGCCTGCTGGATGAGCTGCTTGTCGAAGTGGCTCTCCAGCTCGTGGTCCTGCTCGCGCGCGCTCTGGCGCGGTTCGGCGTCCGAGAAGTCGGGCCCGACCAGGATCGGCGTCAGGTCCATGCCGGACGCCTTCCAGTGGTTGATCGCCTGGGCGGTGTCGAGCATCTCGTGGTGGCCGATGGCCTCGCCGAGGGTGCGGAAGCCGAGCTCCGCGAGGTACTCGCGCACCTCCTGGGCGATGAACTCGAAGAAGTTCACCACGAACTCCGGCTTGCCGGTGAAGCGCTTGCGCAGCTCCGGGTTCTGCGTGGCGACGCCGACCGGGCAGGTGTCCAGGTGGCAGACGCGCATCATGATGCAGCCCTCGACGATGAGCGGGGCGGTGGCGAAGCCGAACTCCTCCGCGCCGAGCAGGGCGCCGATGACGACGTCGCGGCCGGTCTTCAGCTGGCCGTCGACCTGCACGACCACCCGGTCGCGCATCCCGTTCAGCATCAGCGTCTGCTGGGTCTCGGCCAGGCCGAGCTCCCACGGGGTTCCCGCGTGCTTGAGCGAGTTGACCGGGCTGGCGCCGGTTCCGCCGTCGTGGCCGGAGACCAGGATGACGTCGGAGAGCGCCTTCGCGACGCCGGCGGCGACCGCGCCGATGCCGGACTGGCTGACCAGCTTGGTGTGGATGCGCGCCTTCGGGTTGGCCCGCTTGAGGTCGAAGATGAGCTGCTTGAGGTCTTCGATCGAGTAGATGTCGTGGTGCGGCGGCGGCGAGATGAGCCCGACGCCGGGGGTGCCGTGCCGGGTGCGCGCCACCCAAGGGTAGACCTTGGTGGAGGGCAGCTGGCCGCCCTCGCCGGGCTTGGCGCCCTGGGCGAGCTTGATCTGGATGTCATCGGCGTGGCTCAGGTACATGCTCGTCACGCCGAAACGGCCGGAGGCCACCTGCTTGATGGCGCTGCGCCGCTCCGGGTCGAGCAGCCGGTCCAGGTCCTCGCCGCCCTCGCCCGTGTTGGACTTGGCGCCGAGGCTGTTCATGGCGATGGCGAGCGTCTCGTGCGCCTCCTGCGAGATGGAGCCGTAGCTCATCGCACCGGTGGAGAAGCGCTTGACGATGGAGGCGACGGACTCGACCTCCTCCAGCGGGACGGCGGGGCGCCGGCCGGTGCGGAGCGCGAACATGCCGCGCAGCGTCATCAGCGTCTCCGCCTGGTCGTCGACCAGCTTGGTGTACTCGCGGAAGATGTCGTAGCGGCGGGTGCGGGTGGCGTGCTGCAGCCGGAACACCGTCTCCGGGTTGAACAGGTGCGGGGCGCCGTCGCGGCGCCACTGGTACTCGCCGCCGGTCTGCAGCCGCTCGTGCACGGTGACCGCGGCATCCTCCGGGTAGGCGGAGGTGTGCCGCTTGAGGTTCTCCGCCTGGATGACCTCGATGCCGACGCCGCCGAGCTTGGAGGTGGTGCCGGTGAAGTACTCCTCGATGAAGCCCTCGTCCAGGCCGAGTGCCTCGAAGGCCTGCGCGCCGGAGTAGGAGGCGATGGTGGAGATGCCCATCTTGGACATGATCTTCAGCACGCCCTTGCCGAGCGCCTTGATGACGTTGCCGACGGCCTTCTCCGGGGTGACGTCGGTGATGACGCCGCTGCGGACCAGGTTCTCGCAGCTCTCCATCGCCAGGTAGGGGTTCACGGCGGAGGCGCCGTAGCCGATCAGCAGGGCGACGTGGTGCACCTCGCGCACATCGCCGGCCTCCACCAGCAGGCCCACCTTCATGCGGTGCTCCGAGCGGGTGAGGTGGTGGTGCACGGATGCCGTCATCAGCAGCGACGGGATCGGCGCCAGGTCCTTGTTGGAGTCGCGGTCGCTCAGCACGATGAAGCGGGCGCCGGCCTCGATGGCCCGGTCCACCTCGACGTTCAGCGCGGCCAGGCGGTCGCGCAGGGCGTTGACGCCCTCGTCGAAGCGGTACAGGCCGCGGATCGTGACGGTGCTCTTGCTGCCGGGCTGCGGGTCGATGTGCTGGATCTTGGCCAGTTCGTCGTTGTCGATCACCGGGAAGGTGAGCGAGACCTGGCCGGCGTGCTCCGGGCCGGAGCTGAGCAGGTTGTGCTCCGGGCCGACCGAGCTGCCGAGCGAGGTGACCAGCTGCTCGCGGATCGAGTCCAGCGGCGGGTTGGTGACCTGGGCAAACTGCTGGGTGAAGTAGTCGAACAGCAGCCGCGGGCGGTCGGAGAGCACGGCGATCGGGGTGTCGGAGCCCATCGCGCCGAGCGGCTCCGCCCCGAAGCGGGCCATTGGGGTCAGCAGCAGCCGCAGCTCCTCCTCGGTGTAGCCGAAGGTGCGCTGGCGGCGCACGACGGAGGCCGGCGGGTGCACGATGTGCTCGCGCTCCGGCAGCTCGGCCAGCTTGATCCGGCTCTGCTCCAGCCACTGCCCCCAGGGCTCGGCGGCGGCCAGCTCGGCCTTGATCTCATCGTCTTCGATGAGCCGGCCGGCGACGGTGTCGACGAGGAACATCTTGCCGGGGCGCAGGCGCCCCTTCCGCACGATGGTGGCCGGGTCGAAGTCCAGCACGCCGATCTCGCTGGCCAGGACGACGAGGCCGTCATCCGTGATCACGAAGCGGCCGGGGCGGAGGCCGTTGCGGTCCAGCGTCGCGCCGACGAGCGAGCCGTCGGTGAACACGATGGCGGCCGGGCCGTCCCACGGCTCCATGAGCATGGAGTGGTAGTCGTAGAAGTCGCGGCGCTCCGCGTCCATCTCGGTCTGGTTCTCCCAGGCCTCCGGGACCATCATCATCACCGCGTGCGGGAGCGAGCGCCCGGACAGGGTGAGCAGCTCGACCACCTCGTCGAAGGAGGCGGAGTCGCTGGCACCGGGCGTGACGATCGGCAGCAGCGGGGCGAGGTCGCCGAGCAGCTCCGACTCCAGCTGGGACTGGCGGGCGCGCATCCAGTTGCGGTTGCCCTGGATGGTGTTGATCTCGCCGTTGTGCGCGATCATCCGGAACGGCTGGGCCAACGGCCAGGACGGGAAGGTGTTGGTGGAGTAGCGCGAGTGCACCAGCGCGAGCGTGGAGGCGAAGCGCTCGTCGGAGAGGTCGGGGTAGAAGGGTTCCAGCTGGAGCGTGGTGACCATGCCCTTGTAGACCAGGGTGCGGCAGGAGAGCGAGGCGAAGTAGATCTCGAGCTCTCGCTCTGCGCGCTTGCGCAGCCGGTAGGTCTGGCGGTCCAGCTCGATGCCGGAGAGCGGGGCACCGGTCTCTGTGCTGCGCGCGCTCTGCACGTAGAAGGCCTGGATGGCGGGCATCGCCGCGCGGGCCAGGGTGCCGACCTCGTCGGGCCGGACGGGAACCTCGCGCCAGCCGAGGACGGTGAGGCCCTCCTCGCCGGCGATGTCGGCGATGGCCCGCTTGATGGCGGTGCGGGCGGTGGGATCGGTGGGGAGGAACGCGTTGCCGACCGCGTAGCGGCCGACGGCGGGAAGCTCGAAGTCGGTCACCGCCCGGAGGAAGGCGTCGGGGATCTGCGTGATGATCCCCGCGCCGTCACCGGTTCCGGCGTCGGAGCCGACGGCCCCGCGGTGTTCCAGATTGCGCAGCGCGTTGAGCGCCGCCGTGATGATGTCGTGGCCTGCCGTGCCACGGAGGGTTGCGACCATGGCCAGGCCGCAGGCGTCTTTCTCGTGCCCAGGGTCGTAGAGACCCTGTCGACCCGGGATTTGACTGAACCTCGTAAATGTCTGCTGAAACGTCACGGTTGGGCGTCCTCACGCTCGGAGTGCGAAGGGACGCCATTGGCCCACAAATGGGTTGTTGCGCTACCCCTCGAATGCGAGGGGAGATGAGCAGAACTCGCTGGGTGGGTGAGCCTAGGAGTTGGGGCCGTGTGTGCTTGTGGCTGCGGCGGCAGTGGACTGAATGGTCGCGGCTCCATCGCCGTGGTCGTCTTCCTCAGAATCTGCGTTGTCAGATTCTATATCAGCGTCGTCGGGGTTCCATTCACGACCCGGCACGTAGGGGCTGATCTCGACCCCGGTGTGGCGGCGCGACTGCACGATGAACAGCACGATTCCGATCACCACGGCCAGCCAGGCGGCCCAGATGTTGGTGCGCACGCCGAGGAACATCTCGCTCGGGTCGACCCGGATGGCCTCGAAGAAGCTGCGGCCGAGGCCGTACCAGATCAGGTAGACGGCGAAGGCCTTGCCCCAGCGCAGCGTGAGCTTGCGCTCCAGCAGCAGGATGACGGCGACGCCGGCCAGGTTCCAGATGATCTCGTAGAGGAAGGTGGGGTGGAACAGGGTTCCCTCCGGCAGCCCGACGGGGAACGCCGGGTTGCTCTGGGAGATCTCCAGGCCCCACGGCAGCGTGGTGGGCAGGCCGAACAGCTCGGCGTTGAACCAGTTGCCGAGACGGCCCATGGCCTGTGCCAGCAACATGCCGGGCGCGAGCGCGTCGGCGAAGGACCAGAAGCGGATGCCGGTCATGCGGCATCCGATGTATGCACCGATCGCGCCACCGATGAGCGCGCCGAAGATGGCGTTGCCGCCCTCCCAGATGTACAGGGTGCGCAGCAGGTCGGCGCCCGGGTAGAAGTAGTCGCCGGGGTGGGTGAGCACGTGGTAGATGCGCGCGCCGATGATGCCGAGCGGCACCGCCCAGAGGATGATGTCCAGCACGATGCCGGGCTCTGCACCGCGCTTGGTCAGGCGCATGCTGGTCATGATCGTCGCGGCGACGATGCCGGCCAGGATGCACAGGGCGTAGGCGTGGATGCGGAACGGACCGAGGTCGAAGTAGCTCCACTCGGGGCTCGGAATGCTCAACGGTGCAAACACCAGTACTGCCTTTCGGTCGGTGAAAAGTTAGAGTTCGTTCTTGCCTGCGGCCAGCTCGCGGGCGAGGGCGCCGACGGCGTCGACTCCCCCCTCGGCGAGTGCCTTGACCAGGGCGGAGCCCACGATGGCGCCGTCGGCGTAGCCGAGGACCTCGCGCACCTGCTCCGGCGTGGAGATCCCGACGCCGACGCAGGCGCTCGTGGATCCCGCCTCGCGCAGACGCTCGATGAGGCTGCGGGCGGCCGCATCGACGTCGGCGCGGGCACCGGTGATGCCCATGGTGGAGACGGCGTAGACGAAGCCCCTGCTGGACTCGACGACCCGGCGCAGGCGCTCGGGCGTGGAGGTGGGGGCGGCGAGGAAGACGCGGTCGAGGCCGGTGCGCTCGGAGGCGGTGATCCAGTCAGCGCCCTCGTCGGGGATCAGGTCGGGCGTGATCAGCCCGGCCCCGCCGGCGGCGGCGAGGTCGTCGGCGAAGCGCTCGACGCCGTACTGCACGACCGGGTTCCAGTAGGTCATGATCAGCACCGGGGCGCTGACCTGGGCGGTGATGGCGCGCACGGCCTCGAAGCCGTCGCGCAGCCGGAAGCCGTCGGCCAGGGCCTGCTGGGTTGCGGCCTGGATGACGCTGCCGTCCATCACGGGGTCGGAGTACGGCAGGCCCATCTCGAGGATGTCGACGCCGTTCTCGACGAGCGCGACGGCGGCGTCGATGCTGCCGCCGAGGCTCGGGAAGCCGACCGGCAGGTAGCCGATCAGGGCGCCGCTGCCGGCGTCCACGCGGGTGCGGATGGTCTGCTCAACAGCACTCATGACTGCGTGGCCCCCTCGTCGATCAGCTTGAAGTACCGCCCGGCGGTCTCCATGTCCTTGTCGCCGCGGCCGCTCAGGTTGACCAGGATGGTCGAGTCCGGGCCGAGCTCGCGGCCGAGCTCCAGCGCGCCGGCGAGGGCGTGCGCCGACTCGATGGCGGGGATGATGCCCTCGGTGCGGCTGAGCAGCAGGAGCGCGTCCATGGCTGCGGCGTCGGTGACGGGGCGGTAGCCGGCCCGGCCGATGCTGTTCAGCCAGGCGTGCTCCGGTCCGACGCCCGGGTAATCGAGGCCGGCGGAGATGGAGTGCGACTCGTAGGTCTGGCCGTCCTCGTCCTGCAGCATCATGCTGCGGGCGCCGTGCAGCACGCCCGGGCTGCCCTTGGTGATGGTGGCGGCGTGGCGCGGCGTGTCGGCGCCCTCGCCGGCCGCCTCGTAGCCGTACAGGGCGACGGAGGGGTCGTCGAGGAAGGCGTGGAAGATGCCCATGGCGTTGGAGCCTCCGCCGACGCACGCGGCGACGGCATCCGGCAGGGCGCCGGTCAGCTCGAGCACCTGGGCGCGGGCCTCCTCGCCGATGATCTTCTGGAAGTCGCGGACCATGGCCGGGAAGGGGTGCGGCCCGGCGACCGTGCCGAAGATGTAGTTGGTGTTCTCGACGTTGGTGACCCAGTCGCGCATGGCGTCGTTGATGGCGTCCTTGAGCGTGCGGGAGCCGGCCTTGACGGCGACGACCTCCGCGCCGAGCAGGCGCATCCGGGCGACGTTGAGCGCCTGGCGCTCGGTGTCGACCTCGCCCATGTAGACGACGCACTCGAAGCCGAACAGGGCGGCGGCGGTCGCGGTGGCGACGCCGTGCTGGCCGGCGCCGGTCTCGGCGATGACGCGGGTCTTGCCGATCCGCTTGGTGAGCAGGGCCTGGCCGAGCACGTTGTTGATCTTGTGCGAGCCGGTGTGGTTCAGGTCCTCGCGCTTGAGGATGATGCGGGCGCCGCCGGCGTGCTCGGCGAAGCGGGGCACCTCGGTGATGATGGAGGGCCGGCCGGTGTAGGTCTTGTGCAGCTCGGCGAGCTCCGCCGCGAACGCCGGGTCCTTCTTGGTCAGCTCGTAGGCCTCGGTGAGCTCGTCCAGGGCCGCGACGAGCGACTCGGGCACGAAGCGCCCGCCGAAGTCGCCGAAGTACGGGCCGAGCTCGTCGCGCAGGTTGCGGGAGGGGGTCGGGTCGGTGGGGTTCGTCACGGTTGATTCCTTACTGGGACCGCCAGGAATTCGGAGAGCGTGCGGATCGGGTCGCTCGTGACGAGCGCCTCGCCGACGAGCACGACGTCGGCGCCGGCCGCGCGGTAGTGCGCGACATCCGCCGCGGAGAGCACCGCGGACTCGGCGACCTTGATGGTTCCGGCCGGGATGCGCTCGGACAGGGTGCCGAAGAGGTTCTTGTCCATCTCGAAGGTGGAAAGGTTGCGCGCGTTGACGCCGATGAGTGCGGCACCGAGGTCGATGGCGCGCTCCAGCTCGTCGGCGCTGTGCGTCTCGACGAGCGGCGTCATGCCGAGTTCGAGGATCAGCGTGTGCAGCTCGGCGAGCAGCGGCTGCTCGAGCGCGGCGACGATGAGCAGCACCAGGTCGGCGCCCGCGGCGCGGGCCTCGAGCACCTGGTACGGCGTGGCGATGAAGTCCTTGCGGAGCACCGGCAGGCTCACCGCGGCGCGCACGGCCTCCAGGTCGGCGAGCGAGCCGCCGAACTTGCGTTCCTCGGTGAGCACGCTGATCGCGCTGGCCCCGCCCTGTTCGTAGGCGGATGCCAGCGCGGCGGGGTCGCGGATCTCGGCCAGCTGGCCGCGCGACGGGCTCGACCGCTTGACTTCGGCGATGACCTTGACTCGCTCGGCCGGGGCCAGCGCGGCAAGGGCGTCGAGGGCCGCCGGGCGCGCCAGAGCGGCGGCCTCGACGGCGGCGTATGGGCGGCTCAGGCGCCGCCGCTCGGCATCTTCAACGGAGCCGGCGGTGAGCTCGGTCAGCACTCGCTAGTGCGCTTTCGGGGCGTACTTCGGGCCGTTGACGCCGTATCCGGCCTTGGCGAGGGCCCAGCCGACGATGAGGCCGGCGACGAGGAGCCCGGCGGAGGCCCAGACGAGCCACTCCTGCTCCAGGAAGAACGCGACGGTTCCGATGAGGAAGGCGAGGAGCATGATGACGACCGAGGTCCATGCGGCCGGCGAATTGCCGTGTCCTGGCTCGACTGACTCTGTGCTCATGGTTCTCCTTAGAGGTTGAAGGGGGTGTGTGAAAGTCTAGCGGCTCCGCCGCATGCGGCCGGGCAGCCGGGGAAGAGCGGGGTTACTGCTGGTCGGTGGGGTCGCTGCCGCGGCTGAGCTCGTCCCAGTTGTCGATGGCAGCGTCCTTGGCGCTGAGGGGGGCGCCGTCGGCGTGTTCCAGGCGCACCGCCTGGTACTTGCGGCCGGGGCCCGGCCAGCGCCGCGAGCTGAGCAGCACGCCGAGGCCGGCGGCGGCGAACAGCACGCCGGAGGCCACGCCGACCCACGGCCACAGCGTGATGGCGGCATCCGAGATCAGCGCCAGAACGGCGCTGTCGCCGGCCACGCCGGTGAGCTTGGTGACGTCGGCGATGGCGGCGGCGGCCGGGTCGGCGATGGCGGCGGAGGAGGCGATCACCACGGACACGCCGAGCAGCACCTCGAGCACGCCGAGCACCAGCCGGAAGGCGGGGCCGGCGATGGCCAGCGCGCCGCCCAGGGCGAGCCCGGCCAGGGCCAGCGCGGACAGGGCGGGGGCGGCGGCGGCCCCGTCGATGTCGATCGGGATGCCCTCCACGTGCGCGACCACCCAGGTCTGGGTCCAGGCGAGGAGGGCGAGGACGGCGGACAGCAGCCCGCCGACGATGAGGAGCCCCTTGATTCGTGCGGCACTCATGCTCAGACCACCCTGTGTAGTGCGTTGGCGACGGCGACGGCGCGCAGCGGCGCCGCGGCCTTGTTCTGTGTCTCTTCGAACTCGGTCTGCGGCACGGAGTCGAGCACGAGGCCGGCCCCGGCCTGCACGGTGGCCACGCCGCCCATGATCGTGACGGTGCGGATCGCGATGGCGAGGTCGGCGTCGCCGGCGAGGCCGAAGTAGCCCACCACTCCCCCGTACACGCCGCGCTGGGCCGGCTCGAGCTCGTCGATGATCTGCAGGGCGCGCGGCTTCGGCGCGCCGGAGAGGGTTCCGGCCGGGAACGTGGCCCGGAACACGCTGATCGCGTTCTTGCCCTCCGTGAGGTCGCCCTCGACGGCGGAGACGATGTGCATGATGTGGCTGAACCGCTCGATGCGCATGAACTCGGTCACCTCGATGCTGCCGGGGGTGCACACCTTGGCCAGGTCGTTGCGGGCCAGGTCGACGAGCATCAGGTGCTCCGCGCGCTCTTTGGCGTCGGCCAGCAGCTCGGTGGCCAGGTCGGCGTCGGCCTCCGGCGTCGCGCCGCGCGGCCGGGAGCCGGCGATCGGGTTGGTGAAGACGCGGTTGCTCTGCACCTTGACCAGGGCCTCCGGCGAGGAGCCGACGATCCAGTACGGCTCGCCGTCGGGGGTCTCCAGGCTGAGCAGGTACATGTACGGGCTCGGGTTGAGGCTGCGCAGCACCCGGTAGACGTCGATCGGGGCGGCGGTGCAGTCCTGCTCGAAGCGCTGCGAGATGACGACCTGGAAGATGTCGCCGTCGCGGATGTACTCCTTGGCGGTCTCCACGGATGCCAGGAAGTCGGCCTCCGCGGTGCGCGAGCGCCCGTGCGGGGCCGTGTTCATGTCGACCTCGGCGAGCCACGCCTCCGACGGCTGGGCGAGGCGCCGCTGCAGGGCGTCCAGGCGGGACTGGGCGTCCGTCCACAGGGTGTCCGCGTCGTCGCGGCCGTCGTTCAGCACGTTGGCGATCAGCTGCACGGTGCCGTACTTGTGGTCGATGACGACGAGCTCGGCGACGAAGCTGAACGCCTGGCCGGGCACGCCGGACTCCTTCGGCGGCTTGTTCGGCAGCTTCTCGATCTGCCGGATGGCCTCCCAGCCGATGAAGCCGACGAGGCCGCCGGTCAGCGGAGGGTGGCCGGGCAGCTGCGGCGTCTTCCAGCGCTCGAACAGCTGCTCGAGGGCGGCGAGCGGCGCGAGGCCGGCCGCGTCGCCGAGCACGCGCTCTGCGGGGGCGCCGTAGTCGATCCAGGCGACGGACTCCTCGTTCTGCGTGAGGACGCCGAAGGAGGAGACGCCGACGAAGGAGAACCGGGACCAGATGCCGCCCTGCTCAGCCGACTCCAGCAGGAAGCTGCCCGGGCGGCCCTCGGCAAGCTTGCGGTAGATGTTCACGGGCGTCTCGCCGTCGGCGAAGAGCTCGCGCATCACCGGGATCACCCGGTGTTCGGCGGCGACCGCGTCGAAGTCGGCGCGCGTGGTGGTTCCGGTGCTCATGTCAGGCTCCTCGTCGGGGCGAACGTCGGGCGAACTGTGTCTCAGGCGGGCAGGATGACGGGCTGGAGGGGGTCGACGTCGAAGCAGGAGAGCGCGCCGGTGTGGCAGGCCGCCCCGATCTGCTCGACCTGCACCAGCAGCGCATCGTCGTCGCAGTCGAGTGCGGCGCCGCGCACGAACTGGGCGTGGCCGGACGTGTCGCCCTTGCGCCAGTACTCCTGGCGGGAGCGCGACCAGAAGGTGACGCGGCCCTCGGTCAGGGTGCGGCGGAGTGCCTCGGCATCCATCCAGCCGAGCATCAGCACCTCGCGGGTGTCGTGCTGCTGGATGATGGCCGGAAGCAGGCCGTCGGCGTTGAAGGCGGCGCGGGCGATGACGGCGTCGACGTCGGCGTTGCCGGTGCCGGTGCCGTTCGCGTTGTCGCTCATGCGCGCACCGGCATTCCCTCGGCCGCGATGGCCGCCTTGACCTGGCCGATGGTGAGCTCGCCGTTGTGGAACACGGAGGCGGCCAGCACGGCATCGGCGCCGGCGGCGATCGCCGGCGGGAAGTGCTCCACTGCGCCGGCGCCACCGGAGGCGATGACGGGCACGGTGCTGAGCTCGCGCATGATGCGGATCAGCTCGAGGTCGAAGCCGGCCTTGGTGCCGTCGGCATCGATCGAGTTGACGAGCAGCTCGCCGACGCCGAGCTCGATGGCCTGGCGCGCCCAGTCGAGCGCGTCCAGGTCGGTCTCGGTGCGGCCGCCGTGGGTGGTCACGACGAAGCCGGACTCGGTGCGCTCGCTGCGCTTGACGTCGAGCGAGAGCACGAGCACCTGCGAGCCGAAGCGGTCGGCGATCTCGGCGATCAGGGCCGGGCGGGCGATGGCGGCGCTGTTCACGCCCACCTTGTCGGCGCCGTTGGCCTGGAGCCGGGAGACGTCCTCAACGCTGCGGATGCCGCCGCCGACGGTGAGCGGGATGAAGACCTGCTCGGCGGTGGCCCGCACCACGTCGTAGGTGGTGGAGCGGTTGTCGACGGTCGCGGTGACGTCGAGGAAGGTGAGCTCGTCCGCCCCCTGCTCGAAGTAGCGCTTGGCCAGCTCGACGGGGTCGCCCGCGTCGCGCAGGTTCTGGAAGTTGACGCCCTTGACGACGCGGCCGTCGGCCACGTCGAGGCACGGGATGACGCGCACGGAGAGTGCCATGGCCGTCACAGCCTCGCAGCGTGGATCGAGCTGACGAGGATGGCGCGGGCGCCGATCTCGTAGAGCGCGTCCATCATCTGGTTCGTCTCCGCCCGCGGGATCATCACCCGCACGGCCGCCCACTCCGGGTCGTGCAGCGGGGAGACGGTGGGCGACTCGATGCCGGGGGCGACGCGGGTGGCCTGCTCCAGCAGCGCGACGGGGATGTCGTAGTCCATGATCACGTACTGGCGGGCGACGAGCACGCCCTGCAGGCGGCGGAGCAGGGTGGCCACGCCGGGCTTCTCGTCCGCGGAGCGGATGAGGACGGCGGTGGACTCGAGGATGACGGGGCCGAAGATGGCCAGGCCGGCGGCGCGGAGCGTGGCGCCGGTGGAGACGACGTCGGCGACGGCATCCGCGACCCCGAGCCGCACGGCGGACTCGACGGCGCCGTCGAGCTTGACCAGCTCGACCTCGATGCCCTTCTCGCGGAGGAAATCGCCGACGAGGCCCGGGTAGCTGGTGGCGACGCGCACGCCGGCGAGGTCGCCGAGCTCGCGGAAGCGCTCGGCGGGGCCGGCGAAGCGGAACGTCGACTCGGCGAAGTTCAGCTCGTGCACCTCGGTGGCGGGCGAGCCGGAGTCCAGCAGCAGGTCGCGGCCGGTGATGCCGACATCCAGGGCGCCGGAGCCGACGTAGGTGGCGATGTCGCGCGGGCGCAGGTAGAAGAACTCGACGTCGTTGCGGGGGTCGGGAGTGTGCAGCTCGCGCGGGTCGCGGCGGCCGGTGTAGCCCGCCTCGAACAGCATCTGGGCGGCGGTGTCGGACAGTGAGCCCTTGTTGGGCACGGCAATTCTCAGCATGGTGGTGCTCTCTGGTTCGTGTGGATCAGTCATCGGTGACATGAGCGGCCGGCACTGGTGCGCGGCGAATCAGAGATGTCGGTAGATGTCGGCGGGGCTGAGACCCTTCGCCAGCATCAGCACCTGCAGGTGGTAGAGCAGCTGCGAGATCTCCTCGGCGGTCTCGTCGTCGCTCTGGTACTCGGCGGCCATCCACACTTCGGCGGCCTCCTCGACGATTTTCTTTCCAATGGCATGCACGCCCGCGTCGAGCTCACGCACGGTTCCCGATCCTTCGGGGCGGATGCGGGCCTTCTCGGAGAGCTCGGCGAAGAGGGCGTCGAAAGTTTTCACCTCTACAGGGTACTAGTGCTTGTGGGCCGATGACGCCGCGGCGGCGCGCAGGGCCGCAATCTGCGCCTCCGGCTCGCCCGCGTTATACACGGCGGAGCCCGCGACGAAGGTGTTCGCGCCGGCCTCGGCCGCGGTGCCGATGGTGTCCAGGCTGATGCCGCCGTCCACCTGCAGCCAGACGTCCAGGCCGCTGGCGGCCACGGCGTCGGCGGCGCGTCGGAGTTTGGGCATCATGTCGGTCATGAAGCTCTGCCCGCCGAAGCCGGGCTCCACGGTCATGATGAGAATCTGGTCGAACTCGGGAAGCAGCTCCAGGTACGGCTCGACGTCGGTTCCGGGCTTCAGGGCGATGCCGGCGCGGGCGCCGCGCTGGCGCAGCCGCCGGGCCAGGGTGACCGGGTCGGTGCTGGCCTCGGCGTGGAAGGTGACGGATGCCGCCCCCACCTCGGCGTAGCCGGGCGCCCAGTGGTCGGCATCCGAGATCATCAGGTGCACGTCCAGCGGGATCGGGGAGACCTCGTTGAGGCGCTCCACCATCGTCTTGCCGAAGGTGAGGTTCGGCACGAAATGGTTGTCCATGACGTCCACGTGCACGAAGTCGGCGGTGGCGATGCGGCCGAGCTCGCGCTCGAGGTTCGCGAAATCGGCGGTGAGGATGCTGGGGTTGATGCGGGGGGCGCTGCTGGTCGACATGGCTCCTATGCTAGCGAGCGGGCGGCTGCCCACGTTGGCTCGGCTGCTCGTCCCTCGCGGCGCGGCGCCCTCCAGCCGCCGTGCGGATGCGCGCATGCACCCCGTTGGCTCGAGGGAGCGCCAGCGACCGAAGCCAACGCCCCGGGACACGGGTGGCACCCACCCGCTGGTCGAGTAGCGCCGCCTGCGGCGCGTATCGAGACCCCGTTGCGAGATCTCGATACGACACTCGCGGGCCTACTCGATCAACGGAAAGGGCCAGCTCCAGCCTCGTGCTCCCGTTGGCTCGAGGGAGCGGCTGCGACCGATCGGGAGGCCGACGGCGGATCGGGAGGCTGTTTCCGGCCCGAAGTTGCCTCCCGATGTCGCGGGTGCCTCCGGATCCGCAACCCCGTTGGCTCGAGGGAGCGCCAGCGACCGAAACCAACACCCGACCAGCGCGTGTGGCCGGGCCGGCGGATGCCGCAGGCAGCCGTTCCCGCGAAGTCGCTCAGGGCTTCGGGCGCCGCGACCGATCGGGAGGCAGACGGCGGATCGGGAGGCGGGTTTCGGCCGACAGGTGCCTCCCGACCCGTCGAACGCCTCCCGAGGTGCGGCCGCCCGGCGGACGGGTGCGGCTAGTTCTTGCGGAACAGCGCGATGAACATGGCGTCGGTGCCGTGGCGGTGCGGCCAGAGCTGCACGGTCCGGCCGTCGCCGCCGACGTCCAGCGGGTTCGCGGCGATGCCCTCGAGCACCTCGCGGGTCGGCAGCTGTTCGAGCGCGTCGCCCCAGCGGGCGAGGGCGCCGTTGACGGTGCCGAGCGTCTCGCCGAGGTGCGGCGAGCAGGTGACGTAGGCGAGGATGCCGCCGGGCTTCAGCGCGGCGAAGGCGGCGTCGAACAGCTTGCCCTGCAGCACGCTCAGCTCGGCGACGTCGTTCGGCGTCTTGCGCCAGCGGGCCTCCGGGCGCCGGCGCAGCGCGCCGAGGCCGGTGCAGGGCGCGTCGAGCATGATCCGGTCGAAGGCGGCGGGGTGCGTGTCGCCGATGGTGGTGCCGTCCAGCTCCAGCACGGGCACCTCGCCGGGCACGCCGGCGAGGGCGTTGCGCACGAGGCCGGCCCGGGCGGGCACCAGCTCGTTGGCGGTGAGCTCCGCGCCGCCCAGTCGCGCCTCGGCGGCGAGCAGCGCCGCCTTGCCGCCGGGGCCGGCGCAGAGGTCGAGCCAGCGCTCCCCCGCGACGACCGGCTCGGCCCGGCTGAGGGCGAGTGCCGCCAGCTGGGAGCCCTCGTCCTGCACGCGCACGCGGCCGCCGAAACGCTCCGTGACGCCGAGCGGGTCGCCGCCGGAGAGCACGAAGCCGATCGGCGAGAAGGCGTCCGCGTCGCCGAGGCCGGCGGCATCCACCTGATCGACGAGGCCGGGCAGCGCCGCCAGGTTGACCCTGGGGGCGACGTTGTCGGCCTGCAGCAGCTGCTCGAGCTCGTCGGCGCGGCCCTCGGCGTCCAGCGCGGCGCGGAGCGCGCGCACCACCCAGGCCGGGTGCGAGTGCAGCACGGCGAGCTTCTCGTCGGCGCCCTCGGTCTCCTCCTGCACCCAGCCCTGCCACTCCTCGAGCGAGCTGCGCGAGATGGTGCGCAGCACGCCGTTGGTGAAGCCGGTGGCCGAGCGGGAGGCGACCTGGCTGGCCAGCGCGACCGACTCGTTGACGGCGGCGTGCGTGGCCACCCGGGTGGCCAGCAGCTGGTGGGCGCCGAGGCGCAGCACGTCGAGCACGGCCGGGTCGATCTTGTCAACGGTGCGGTCGGCGACGAGCTCAATGACCTTGTCGTAGAAGCCCTGCATGCGGAGCGTGCCGTAGGTGAGCTCGGTGGCCAGCGCGGCGTCGGCCGAGTTCAGGCCGGCCTTCTGGATGCGGCTGGGCAGCAGCAGGTTGGCGTAGGCGTCGGACTCGCGCACGGCGGCGATGACCTCGTAGGCGACGAGCCGGGCGGGCTGCACCTGCTGCTGTGGGCGGCGCTGCGGCGCCCGGCCCTGGCTGTTCCGCCGGGGCGAACTGTTCCTGGGATCGCTCATTCGGCGATCACCTCCTCTGCTGCGATGCCGCGCCACCAGTCGGCGGCGTTCATCGGGGTCTTGCCGGCCGGCTGCACACGGAGCAGCTCGAGCGGGGTGCTGGCGGTGCCGACGAGCACGCGGCCGTCGACGGATCTGATGTGCCCGGGCGGCAGCGCTGCGGCATCCCGCGCGTGGCGGAGCTCGTGCAGCTTGAACCGGGCGCCGTCGAGCAGGGTGAACGCGCCGGGCTCGGCGGTGACGCCCTGGTAGCGGTGGAAGACGGTCTCGGCGGGCTCCGACCAGTGCAGCCGGGCGTCGTCGATGCCGAGCTTGGCAGCCGGGGTGGGCTCGCCGCTCTGCGGCACGGCGACGGCGCTGCCGTCGGCGAGCTCGTCCACGACGCGGGCCAGCAGGGCCCCGCCGGAGACGGCGAGCTCGGCCAGCAGCGTCACGGACGTGTCCGCCTCGGTGATGGGCCGCTCGATCCGTCCGAAGACGTCGCCGGCGTCGAGGGCTGCAACCAGCTGGAAGACGTCGGCGCCGGTGCGCTCGTCGCCGGCGATGAGCGCCCGCTGCACCGGGGCGGCCCCGCGCCAGCGCGGCAGCAGCGAGAAGTGCAGGTTGATCCAGCCGAGGCGGGGCGTGGAGAGCAGCGGCTCGCGCACGAGCCCGCCGTAGGCGACGATGACGCCGAGTTCCGCGCCGAGCGCCGCGATCTGGGCGGTGACGGCCTCGTCGAGGCGGTTCGCCTTGATGACCGGCAGCCCGAGCGCTGCGGCGGCCTGCGCCACCGGAGACGGGGTCAGGATGCGCTTGCGCCCCTGCGGGGCATCCTCCCGGGTGACGACGGCCGCGATTTCGTGCGGGCCGCCCGCGAGCAGTCGGAGGCTCGGCACCGCGGCGTCGGGCGTTCCGGCAAAAACAAGTCTCATCTAGAAGATCTCCGGGTCATCAAATCGAACTCTCAGTGTAGGTGCGGGCCGGAAGGCGCCCCCCTTGGGCGGCCGCCTCCGCGAGCTCGCCACGGCGACGATGGCGGCCCGCAGGCGCCGGGCCACCTCGGCGCCGGCCGCGTAGTCGAAGCGCACGATGGCGCGCATGAGGCCGTCGGATGCCGCCGCGCCCGGCCCGGCGGGCGGGGCGGGGACCGGCCCCAGGATGTCGACGCCGTCCAGCTCACGCAGCTCGGCCAGCGCGCCGTCGAGCACGCCGGGGGCCGCGGTGACGGAGGCGGTGCGCACGGCGGGTGGGAAGCGCAGGGCGCGCCGGTCGGCGAACTCGCGGCCGGCCCACTGGGCCTGCTGCCAGGTGCCGAGCGCGGAGGCGAGGGCGCCGCCCACCCCGGCCAGGATCACCGGCGCCCCGGGCGCGGCCAGCACGGCCGCGTTGGACCACCAGCGCAGTGCGTCCTCTGCGACCCGCAGGGACTCGCGGCCGAGCATCCGCTCGCCGTCCAGCAGCAGCACGGCGGCATAGCCGCCGGCGGCGACCGGCTCGGCCCCGCGGGTGGCGATCACCAGCGCGGGCTTCGCGCTCACGCTGAGGATCGGGTTCTCGCCGTCGGCGACGACGACGAGCGCGCCGGGGAAGGCCCGGCCGAGCTCCTCTGCGGTGCGCCCGGCGCCGATCCGCACGGTGCGCAGCGCGTGCCCCCCGCAGGTGCCGCAGGTCCAGTTCGCGGCGATCGCGCCGCACCAGCGGCAGCTGGGCGCCGCTCCCGGGGCGTTCTGGCCGAGCGGACCCTGGCAGTGGGCGCAGCGGGCGGCCTCGCGGCAGCTGGCGCAGGCGACGACGGGCGCGTAGCCGGGCGAGGCGACCTGCACGAGCACGGGCCCGCGGCCGAGGCCGTCCTTCGCCTCGCGCCAGGCCAGCGACGGGATGCGCGCCGCCTGGGCGTGCTCGTCCGGCTGGCCCTGCTGGGCGGTGGCGATGATGTTGGGGCGGGAGAAGCGCTCGGGCGCGAGCTCGTGCAGCCAACCGATCTCGACGAGGCGCTGCGCCTCGATGCTGCGGGCGTGGCCGAGCAGGACGAGCGCGGAGCCGCTCAGGCCCTGCCGGATGAGCGCGACGTCGCGGGCGTTGGCGTAGGGGGCGAGCGACTCGGCGTACAGCGGGTCGCCGTCGTCCCAGAGGGCGATGAGCCCGAGCGCGCTGGCCGGCGCGTAGACGACGGAGCGGTTGCCGACGACGACGCGTGGCTCGGGGCCGAGGCAGGCCAGGAACGCGCTGTAGCGCTCCGTCGTGGTCTGCCGGGCGTCGAAGCGGGAGATCTGCTCCGCCGGCAGCAGCGCGTGCAGGGCGGCGAGCAGCTGCTCCTGGTCGCGGAAGTCGGGAACGGCCAGCAGGGCGCTGCGCCCGCCGGCGAGCGTGCGCGCGGCCAGCTCGGCCATGGTCAGGGCCCAGTGGCCCACCCAGGCGCCGGACGGCGTCTGCACGAGCCGCGGCACGGCGGTCATCGCGACCCGCCCGTCCGGGTCGAGGGCCCCGGCCACGACGGCGTCGGTGTAGCCGCTGAGGCCAGGGAGCACCGGCTCGGCGGAGGGCACAGCGGGCGAGGCGACCGGGTCAGATGAGGGCGCGGGCTCGGGCTCGGGCTCGGCGGCTGCGGCATCCGCCTGCGCGGCCAGCCACTTCTTCTCGGCCCGCACCGCGCGCGGCGGCACGGCCAGCCGCACCACGTCGATGGCGCTGCCGGCGCCGCGGTCGGCGATGCGGCGCGCCAGCTCGTAGACGTCGGGGGTGAGCACGGCGGCCGTCGACACGAGCGAGTCGATGTCGCTGAGCGTGCCCGAGAAGGAGTCATCGGCGCCTGCGGGGTCCACCAGCTCGATCACGTAGGCGTCGATGATGCGCCCGCCGGAGCGGAACGGCACCTTGACCCGCTGCCCGACGCGGATGTCGCCGGCCAGCGCCTCCGGCACGCCGTAGTCGAAGAGGTGGTCCAGCTGCGGCAGCGGGTTGTCGATCAGGACGCGGGCGACCACACCGGACCGCATGATCAGAGCCCGGCTGCGCTTCTCAGATCGTCGACCCGGTCCAGCCGCTCCCACGTGAAGTCGGGGAGCTCGCGGCCGAAGTGGCCGTAGCTGGCGGTCTGCGCGTAGATCGGGCGCAGCAGGTCGAGGTCGTCGATGATGGCGCCGGGGCGGAGGTCGAACACCTCGCGGATGGCGCGGGTGATGTCGGCGTCAGGCAGCGTGCCGGTGCCGAAGGTCTCCACGTACAGCCCGACGGGGGCCGCCTTGCCGATGGCGTAGGCGACCTGCACCTCGAGCCGCTCGGCCAGGCCGGCGGCGACGGCGTTCTTGGCGACCCAGCGCATGGCGTAGGCGGCGGAGCGGTCGACCTTGGACGGGTCCTTGCCGCTGAAGGCTCCCCCGCCGTGGCGGCTGGCTCCCCCGTAGGTGTCGATGATGATCTTGCGGCCGGTGAGCCCGGCGTCGCCCTGCGGGCCGCCGATCTCGAACTTGCCGGTCGGGTTGATCAGGGTCTTCGCGCCGGCGGAGTCGAGCTCGACGAGGTCGAGGACGGGGCGGATGACGAGCTCGTTGATCTCGCGGGCGAGCTGCTCCTGGCTGACCTTGGGCGAGTGCTGGGTGGAGAGCACGACGGTCTCGACGCTGCGCGGGATCTGGCCCTCGTAGCCGATGGTGACCTGGGTCTTGCCATCCGGTCGCAGGTAGTCGACGAGGCCGGCCTTGCGCACCTCGGCGAGGCGCTCGGCGAGGCGGTGCGCGATCCAGATCGGGATCGGCATCAGCTGCGGCGTCTCGGTGGTGGCGTAGCCGAACATGATGCCCTGGTCGCCAGCACCCTGCTGGTCGTAGCGCTCGTGGCTGGAGAGCGTGCGGCTCTCGAAGGCCTTGTCGACGCCCTGGGCGATGTCCGGCGACTGGCCGCCGATCGAGATCGACACCCCGCAGGAGCGCCCGTCGAACCAGACGTCGGAGGAGTCGTAGCCGATGGAGGTGATGCGCTCGCGCACGATGGAGGGGATCTCGACGTACGCCTCGGTGGTGACCTCACCCGCGACGTGCACGAGCCCGGTGGTCACCAGCGTCTCGACGGCGACCCGGCTGTGCGGGTCGAGTGCCAGCATGGCGTCGAGGATGCTGTCGGAGATCTGGTCGCAGATCTTGTCTGGGTGTCCCTCGGTGACCGATTCCGAAGTGAATAGCCGAAGCTCGCTCATGGGCCTGTCTCTGATCGAAGGTTGTGGTGCTGAAAAACGGTGGTCGCGCGGGCTGCTAGTGCAGACGTTCCGCGATCACATCAAGTATGCGATGGGCCACCGACAGCTTGCTGCCGACGGCCTCCAACACTATATCCGCGCCGGCATCGAGCACCGTGATGTCGTTGCGTTCTGTGGCGAAGCCCTCGCTCCAGCCGACCCGGTTCAGCACGAGCAGGTCGGCGCCCTTCCGGGCGAGCTTGCTACGGCCGAGCTCCAGCTGGGCGGCGCGGTCCGGCTCGGTCTCCGCGGCGAAGCCGACGACGAGCTGGCCGGGGGCCTTGGCGGCGGCGAGGCCGGCCAGGATGTCGGGGTTGCGGACGAGCTCGAGCGTCATGGTGTCGCCGCGCTCGTCCTTCTTGATCTTGCCCTCGCTGACCTCAACGGGGCGGTAGTCGGCGACGGCGGCCGCCATGATGACGATGTCGGCGCCCTCGGATGCCAGGGCGGCGGCATCCTGCATCTGCAAGGCCGTCGAGACCTCGCGCACGTCGACGCCGGCCGGCGCCTGCACTTCGAGGTGGGCCGCGATGAGCACCACCGCGGCGCCGCGGGCGGCCGCCGCCTCGGCCAGGGCGATGCCCTGCCTGCCGCTGGAGCGGTTGCCGAGGAAGCGCACGGGGTCCAACGGCTCGCGGGTGCCGCCGGCGGTGACGACGACGCGTCGGCCGGCCAGGTCGAGCTGCGCGGCCCGGGCGTCGGGGCGGGACGCGTCGTAGGCGGCGAGGGCGGCGCGGACGATCGCGTCGGGCTCCTCGAGCCGGCCGGGGCCGGAGTCGGCGCCGGTCAGCTGGCCCACGGCGGGGCCGACCACCGTGACGCCGCGCGAGCGCAGCGTGGCGATGTTGGCGACGGTGGCCGGGTTCTGCCACATCTCGGTGTGCATCGCCGGGGCGATGACGAGCGGGGCGGTGCTGGCCAGCACGGTGTTGCCGAGCAGGTCGTCGGCGATGCCGGCGGCCAGCTTGGCGATGGTGTTCGCCGTCGCCGGGGCGATCACGATGAGGTCGGCCGACTGGCCGATCGCCACGTGCCGCACTTCGGCGACTCCCTCGTACAGCTCGCTGTGCACGGGGTTCCGCGAGATGGCCTCCAGCGTCGGCCGGCCCACGAACCGCAGTGCGGCATCCGTGGCGACCACGTGCACAGAGTGCCCGGCCAGCACGAATGCCCGCACCACGTTGACAGCCTTGTACGCGGCGATGCCGCCGCTGATGCCGACGACGATCGTGAGGGGCTGGGACACGGAAGAGCCGCCTTCTACAGGGTTATTCGGCGTTCGGGCGAACCGTCAGCTTGTTCTCGTTGATCTCGTGCATCGCGATCGACAGGGGCTTGTCCTCGATCGACGAGTCGACCAGGGGGCCGACGTTGTCAAACAGGCTGCCTTCGTGCAGGTCGGAGTAGTAGTCGTTGATCTGGCGGGCGCGCTTGGAGGCGAAGATCACGAGGGCATACTTGGAGTCGACCTTCGAGAGCAGCTCGTCGATGGGCGGGTCGATGATGCCGGTGAGCTTGTCAGCCATGTGGAACTCCTGTGTGAGGGGTGAGCAAAACGAGGAAAAGGGCGCGCTGGGTCAGCGCTTCGCCTTGCGAGTCTTCATCAAGTCTACGACTTCTTGCGCGGCCTCGCCCACGTCGCTGTTCACGACCTGGAAATCGAACTCGTCGACGGAGGCCAATTCGACCTTCGCCGTCTCGAGCCTGCGGGCCTGTTCGCTGGCCGTCTCGGTGCCGCGGCCGACCAGGCGGCGGACCAGTTCCTCCCAGCTCGGCGGCTGCAGGAACACCAGTCTGGCCTCCGGCATGGCCCGGCGCACCGAGCGGGCGCCCTGGATGTCGATCTCCAGCAGCACACTGTTGCCCGCGGCCAGGGCCGCATCGACGGGGCCGCGCGGGGTGCCGTAGCGGTGCGCGTTGTGCACCGTCGCCCATTCCAGCAGCTCGCCCTCCTCGACCATCCGGTCGAACTCGGCGTCGTCGACGAAGTAGTAGCTGACGCCCTCCACCTCGCCGGGGCGGGGCGCCCGGGTGGTGGCGGAGACCGAGAGCAGCACGTCCGGGTGGTTCTCCCGGATGTGGTTGGCGACGGTGCCCTTGCCGACGGCGGTCGGGCCGGCCAGCACGACCAGGCGCGCCGGCGCGGGGGTGCGCGCGGACAGCCGGTCGTAGAGGAAGTCGTAGAGGCGCTCCCGCTGGTGCTTGCCGAGCCCGCCGAGGCGCTTCGCCGGGGAGATGCCGAGGTCGTCCATGATGCGGTGCATCTTGGTGACGCCGATCGCGGGGATGCTGGTGAGGAACTCCGTCACGCGCAGCTTGCCCTCGGCGCCGAGCGGCTCCGCGAAGGCGGTGCGCATGACGTCGAGCGGGTTGCGCTCCCCCGCCGCGATCGCCGCCTTGACGGCGGCGCGCGCCCGGCGGGCGGCGACGGCGGCGCGGCTGGCCGCGACCCGGTCCACCTCGGGCGGGTTCAGGTGCTTGGGCTTGTCGACGTTCTGCCCGTCGGTGTCTTTTACAGCTGAGTCAGCCACGCTTGGCCTCCACTTCCTCTGCGCGACGCGCGATGGCGTCGGCGATGCCGTCGCGGCCGGCCGAGAGCAGGCCGCGCGATTCCGAGACGATGACGCCGGGGGTGAGCGCGCCGAACAGCCGGCGAGTCTCGCTCACCTCGGCGCCCTGGTGCCCGAATCCGGGGGCCAGCACGGGAACGGCCGGGCCGACGGGCTCCTCGTTGATGTTGATGCCGAACTTCGCCAGCTCCAGGGTCGCGCCGAGCACGACGCCCACCGAGCCGAAGCGCCGTTCGGATTGGTCCTTCCGGCTGCCATTCCACTGCGCGACGCCGGCGAGCATGCTCGCCGCGACGGTGCGCTCGGTCTCGGCGACGCGGGCGGTCTGCAGGCCGGCCGCCTCCGGGTTGGAGGTGGCGGCGAGCACGAACACGCCCTTGCCCGCGGCCTCCGCGAGCTCGAGCGAGCTCTGCAGCGAGCCGAGCCCCAGGTACGGGCTGAGCGTGACGGCATCCGACTCGAGCGGCGATCCGGGCCGCAGCCACGCCTCGCCGTACGCCTGCTGGGTGCTGCCGATGTCGCCGCGCTTGGCGTCGGCGATGACGAGGATGCCGGCGGCACGCGCCTCGGTGATCACCCGCTCCAGTGCGGCGTAGCCGGCGGAGCCGTGCCGCTCGAAGAACGACACCTGCGGCTTGACGATGCCGGCCCGGTTCCAGGCCGCCTCGACGACGCGCAGGCCGAACTCGCGAGCGCCCTCTGCAGAGTCCTCGAGACCCCACTGGTCCAGGATCCACGCGTGCGGGTCGATGCCGACGCAGAGGTGCCCGGAGCGGTCGAAGACCGCCCCGAGCTTGTCACCGAAAGTCAGTGCCTCTGGCTGGCTCACGCGCTCGCTGCCCGCTGAATCGCGTACTCCTGCAGGCTCGTGACCTCGAAGCCGGTGCGCACCGCGTCCAGCGAGCCGACGGCCGCGCTGAGCTCGGCGATCGTCGTGAACAGCGGGATGTCGGCGGCGACGGCCGCGGCGCGGATCTCGTAGCCGTCGGCACGGGCGGAGCGGCCGCTCGGCGTGTTGATGACGACCTGCACCTCTCCGCTGTGGATCAGCTCGACGATCGAGGAGTCCGCCTCGGTGGCCTTCTCGGAGAACTTGGCCACCTGCTCGGCGCGGATGCCGTTGCGGCGCAGCACCTCGACGGTGCCCTCCGTGCCGATCAGCTCGTAGCCGAGCTCCTGCAGGCGCAGCGCGGGCAGGATGACGGAGCGCTTGTCGCGGTCGCTGACCGAGACGAACACGGTGCCGGAGAGCGGCATTCCGCCGTAGGCGGCCAGCTGGCTCTTGGCAAAGGCCCGCGGGAAGTCCTTGTCGATGCCCATGACCTCGCCGGTGGAGCGCATCTCCGGGCCGAGCACGGAGTCCACGACGGTGCCCTCCTTGGTGCGGAAGCGCTTGAAGGGCAGCACGGCCTCCTTGACGGAGACGGGCGAGTCCAGCGGCACGCGGGAGCCGTCGTTGGCCGGCAGCAGGCCGTCGGCCTTGAGCTCGGCGATGGTCTTGCCGACCATGACGAGCGAGGCGGCCTTGGCCAGCGGGATGCCGAGCGCCTTGGAGACGAACGGCACGGTGCGGGAGGCGCGCGGGTTGGCCTCGAGCACGTAGAGCACGCCGGCGCCGATCGCGAACTGCACGTTCAGCAGGCCGCGCACGCCGATGCCCTGGGCGATCGCGAGGGTCGCCTCGCGCACCTTGTCGATCTGGCCGCGGCCGAGCGTGACGGGCGGGAGGGTGCAGCTGGAGTCGCCGGAGTGAATGCCGGCCTCCTCGATGTGCTCCATGACGCCGCCGATGTAGAGCTCGGTGCCGTCATAGAGGGCGTCGACGTCGATCTCGATCGCGTCGTCGAGGAAGCGGTCCACCAGCAGCGGGTGCGAGGGTCCGACGACGACCTGGCCCTCGATGCGGGCGAAGTAGTCGGCGAAGGAGGCGCTGTCGTAGATGATCTCCATGCCGCGGCCGCCGAGCACGTAGCTCGGGCGCACCAGCACGGGGTAGCCGATCTCCTCGGCCACCGCGATGGCGCCGGGGGCGTCGGTCGCGGTGCCGTTGCGGGGGGCCATCAGGCCGGCCGCCTCGAGGATGCCGGAGAACAAGCCGCGCTCCTCGGCCAGGTCGATGGCCGACGGCGTGGTGCCGAGGATCGGGATGCCTGCGGCCTCCAGGCCCTTGGCCAGGCCGAGGGCCGTCTGGCCGCCGAGCTGCACGACGACGCCGACGAGCTCGCCGCTCTGGCTCTCCGCGTGGATGACCTCGAGCACGTCCTCGAGCGTGAGCGGCTCGAAGTAGAGGCGGTCGGAGGTGTCGTAGTCGGTGGAGACCGTCTCCGGGTTGCAGTTGATCATGATCGTCTCGAAGCCCGCGTCGGAGAGGGCGAAGGACGCGTGCACGCAGGAGTAGTCGAACTCGACGCCCTGGCCGATGCGGTTCGGGCCGGAGCCCAGGATGACGACCTTCTTGCGGTCGCTCGGCAGCACCTCGGTCTCCAGGTCGTAGCTGGAGTAGTGGTAAGGGGTGAGGGCGGGGAACTCGCCCGCGCAAGTGTCGACGGTCTTGTAGACGGGGCGGACGCCGAGGATGTGGCGCACCTCGCGCACGTCGGCCTCGCCGAAACCGCGCAGCTCGCCGATCTGGGCGTCGGAGAAGCCGTGGTCCTTGGCGTGGATGAGCACCTCGGTGTCGAGGGTCTCCGCGGTGGCGATGGTCTCGGCGACCTCGTTGATCAGCACGATCTGGTCGATGAACCACGGGTCGATCTTGGTGGCCTCGAAGACCTGCTCGATCGAGGCGCCCTTGCGCAGGGCCTGCTGCACGGTGACGATGCGGCCGTCGGTGGGGACCTTCGAGATCTCCAGCAGCTCGGCGAGCGAGCGTGGCTCCTCGCCCCAGTGGAAGGAGGATCCCTTCTTCTCCATCGAGCGGAGCGCCTTCTGCAGCGCGGTGGCGTAGTTGCGGCCGATGGCCATCGCCTCGCCGACGGACTTCATGGTCGTGGTCAGGGTGGCGTCCGCGGCCGGGAACTTCTCGAAGTTGAAGCGCGGCACCTTGACGACGACGTAGTCCAGGGTCGGCTCGAAGCTGGACGGCGTCACCTTGGTGATGTCGTTGGGGATCTCGTCGAGGCGGTAGCCGATGGCGAGCTTGGCGGCGATCTTCGCGATCGGGAAGCCGGTCGCCTTGGAGGCCAGCGCCGAGGAGCGGGAGACGCGCGGGTTCATCTCGATCACGATGATGCGGCCGTCGGCCGGGTCGATCGCGAACTGGATGTTGCAGCCGCCGGTGTCCACGCCGACGGCGCGGATGATGTCGATGCCGATGTCGCGCAGCTTCTGGAACTCGCGGTCGGTCAGGGTCAGCGCGGGGGCAACGGTGATCGAGTCTCCGGTGTGCACGCCGACGGGGTCGACGTTCTCGATGGAGCAGACCACGACGGTGTTGTCGCTGGTGTCGCGCATGAGCTCGAGCTCATACTCCTTCCAGCCGAGGATCGACTCCTCGAGCAGCACCTCGCTGGTCGGGCTCTGGTGGATGCCGTCGCCGACGATGCGGCGCAGCTCCTCCTCGGTGTACGCGAAGCCGGAGCCGAGGCCGCCCATGGTGAAGGAGGGGCGCACGACGAGCGGGTAGCCGAGGTCCTTGGCCTGCTCGACGGCCTGCTCGACGCTGGTCGCGATGTAGGAGCGGGCCACGTCGGCGCCGGCGGCGAGCACCAGGTCCTTGAAGATCTGGCGGTCCTCGCCCTTGTTGATGGCCTCGAAGTTGGCGCCGATGAGCTCGACGTTGTACTTCTCCAGGATGCCGTTCTCGTGCAGCTGGATCGCCGCGTTGAGGGCGGTCTGGCCGCCGAGGGTCGGCAGGATGGCGTCCGGCTTCTCCTTGGCGATGATGGTCTCGATGACCTGCCAGGTGATCGGCTCCACGTAGGTGGCGTCGGCGAAGTCGGGGTCGGTCATGATGGTGGCCGGGTTCGAGTTGACCAGGATGACGCGCACGCCCTCCTCGCGCAGCACGCGGCAGGCCTGGGTGCCCGAGTAGTCAAACTCGCACGCCTGGCCGATGACGATCGGGCCGGAGCCGATGACCAGAACGCTCTTGATGTCGTCTCTCTTGGGCATTACTTGTTTCCGTTCTGCTGCTGCTGCGCCATGACCATGTCACGGAAGCGGTCGAAGAGGTAGTTGGCGTCGTGCGGGCCCGAGGCGGACTCGGGGTGGTACTGCACGGAGAATGCGGGGATGTCGAGGCAGTTCAGGCCCTCGACGACGTTGTCGTTGAGGTCGTAGTGGCTGACCTCGACGCGGCCGAAGCCCTCGGTCGACTCGCTGATGACGTCGATCGGCGCCTCCACGGCGAAGCCGTGGTTGTGCGCGGTGATCTCGACCCGGCCGGTGGCCTTGTCCAGCACCGGCTGGTTGATGCCGCGGTGGCCGAAGGGCAGCTTGTAGGTGTTGAAGCCGAGCGCGCGGCCGAGCAGCTGGTTGCCGAAGCAGATGCCGAAGTACGGCACGCCGGCCCGGAGCACCTCGCGGAGCAGCTCGACGTGGCCGTCCGAGGCGCCGGGGTCGCCAGGGCCGTTCGAGAAGAACAGGGCGTCGGGGGCGAGCGCGAGGATCTCGGCGGCGCTCGTGGTCTGCGGCAGCACCACGACGTCGAAGCCGCGGGCGGCCAGGAACTCGAGGGTGGAGGTCTTGACGCCGAGGTCGAGCACGGCGACCGTGCCGACGCGCTCGGTGGTGGCCGGCAGCTCATAGCGCTCGCTGGTGGAGACCTCGCCCGAGAGGTTCAGGCCGGTCATCTGGGCGCCGGAGCGCACCAGCTCGAGCTGCTCGGCGTCGGAGAGCTCGAAGTCGGCCCCGGAGAAGATGCCGGCGCGCAGGGCCCCGACCGAGCGGATGCGGCGGGTGACGGCGCGGGTGTCGATGCCGCTGATGCCGACGACTCCCCCGGCGACCAGGTCGTCGTCGATGCTGCGCTGGGAGCGGAAGTTCGACACGATGCGGGAGGGCTCGCGGACGATGAAGCCGGCGACCCAGATGCGGCTGGACTCCATGTCCTCGTCGTTGGCGCCGGTGTTGCCGATGTGCGGCGCGGTCATCAGCACGATCTGGCCGGCGTAGCTCGGGTCGGTCAGCGTCTCCTGGTAGCCGGTCATGCCGGTGGAGAACACCGCCTCGCCGAGGGTGCGGCCGGTCGCGCCGTATGCGCGGCCGACGTAGCGGGTGCCGTCCTCGAGAACGAGCACTGCCTGGCCCGGCCGGGCGTTCGGGGTGGTTGCGGTTTCAGCTGTCATTGCGCTTCCCATAGTCAATTTGGTGCCTCACTGTTGGCGTCGGCCGGTTTCACGGCCGGAAGAATGGTGGAGATCGCGGAGAGGACTCTGGGCCTCTCTGCGGCGTCGATCACGCGGAAGTAGCTGTCTGCGATGGTGGCGGCGCCATCCTGGCCGCCCTGCATCTGCCAGCTCACGAGGCAGAGTCCGCCCTGCTCGACCCCGCGGTCGATCGCCCAGCTGCTCTCGCCGACGGCGCGGAGGGCGCCGGCCGGGATGAAGAGCGGGGCGCCGCCGTCCAGCTCGATCGTCAGGCCGTCCGGGGCGACGGCCAGCGTGCCCTGCGCGCGGAAGCGCAGGCCGGCGGGCAGCAGGCGCTCCAGCGGCAGCTCGTGCCGGGTGGTGGCGACGTAGTTGGCCCGCACGCTCAGGCTCGGCGCGGCGGCGGATGCCGGCACCGGGTAGGCGGTCAGGCCCTGGTCCCGGCGGCCGCGGCGCTTCCAGCTGCGCACCATGACGAGCAGCAGCACGACGACGATGACGACCAGCAGGGCGGCCAGCAGCGCGCGCTCGACGCTCACGCGCTGGCCCCGCTCAGCATGGAGGCGGCGCGGGCGACCTGCTCGGCCGCGACCAGCTCGCCGCCCAGCACCGTGGCGTAGCCGTGCCGGAAGGTGGCCTCGACGCGGCCGGGCAGCGTCATGGCGAGGTAGGGCGAGTTGACGCCCTTGCCGGCCAGGTTCTGGGTGCTGAACTCGCGGCTCGCGTTCGGGTCGTAGAGCACGATGTCGGCGATCGCGCCGACCTCCAGCACGCTGCTGTGCCCGGCGAGGCGGCCGATCTGGGCGGGGGCGCCGCTCAGCACGCGGGCGACGTCGTTCCAGTCGAGCAGGCCGTTCGCCACGACGGAGGCGTGCACGACGGAGAGGGCGGACTCGAGCCCGACCATCCCGTTCGCCGCGGCGTCCCACTCGCAGTCCTTGGCCTCGACCGGGTGCGGGGCGTGGTCGGTGGCGACGATGTCGATCGTGCCGTCGGCGAGGGCGGCGCGCAGCGCCTCCACGTCCTCGCGCCGGCGCAGCGGCGGGTTGACCTTGTAGCGGGCGTCGTAGCTGGCGACGAGCTCCTCGGTCAGCAGCAGGTGGTGCGGCGTGACCTCGGCGGTGACGTTGATGCCGCGGGCCTTCGCCCAGCGGATGACGTCGACGGAGCCGGCGGTGGAGACGTGGCAGACGTGCAGCCGGGAGCCGACGTGCTCGGCGAGGAGGACATCGCGGGCGATGATCGACTCCTCGGCGACGGCCGGCCAGCCGGTGAGGCCGAGCTCGCCGGAGAGGGCGCCCTCGTTCATCTGGGCGCCGACGGTGAGGCGGGGCTCCTGGGCGTGCTGGGCGATGACGCCGTCGAAGCCCTTGACGTACTCGAGGGCGCGGCGCATGAGCAGCGGGTCGGAGACGCAGAAGCCGTCGTCGGAGAAGACGCGCACCTGGGCCCGGGAGGCGGCCATGGCGCCGAGCTCGGCCAGCTTCTCGCCGGCCAGGCCGACGGTGACGGCGCCGATCGGGCGCACGGTGGCGTAGGCGGCCTGCTCGCCGAGGGAGAGCACCTGCTCGACGACGCCGGCGGTGTCGGCGACGGGCGAGGTGTTCGCCATGGCGAAGATGCTGGTGAAGCCGCCGGCCGCGGCGGCGCGGCTGCCGGTCAGCACGGTCTCGCTCTGCTCGTAGCCGGGCTCGCGGAGGTGGGTGTGCAGGTCGACGAGGCCCGGCAGGGCCAGCAGCCCGTCGGCGTCGACGACGGCGGCGCCCGCGGAGCTCAGGCCGGAGCCGGTCTCGGTGATGCGGCCGTTCTCCAGCAGCAGGTCGGTGCGGCGTCCGTCGGCCAGGGTGGCGCCGGTGATGAGGGTGCGCTCGCTCGGTGTTGATGAAGTCATCGGGCCACCTCACGTTCGCCAGAAAGCAAGACGTACAACGCGGCCATTCTCACCGAAACTCCATTCGCTACCTGCTCGAGCACCGTCGACTGCGCCGAATCGGCTGCGGCAGACGAGATTTCCAGGCCGCGGTTCATCGGCCCGGGGTGCATCACAATGCTACTCGGCGCGAGGCGCCGGAAGCGATCATCATCCAGACCCCATGTGCGGGAATACTCCCGACTGTTCGGGAAAAACGCCGCATTCATGCGCTCGGCCTGGATGCGCAGCATCATCACGACGTCTGGCGCGGCGTCGATCGCCGCGTCCAGGTCGTAGCCGATCGTCGCCGGCCACGCCGTGGTGTGCACCGGGACGAGGGTGGGCGGGGCCACCAGGTGCACGCTGGCGCCGAGGGTGCTGAGCAGCCAGACGTTGGACCGGGCGACCCGCGAGTGCAGGATGTCGCCGACAATCGTGACGGTGACGCCGTCGAGGCCGCGGCCGCGGGAGGCGCCGGGGTGCAGGCGGCGGCGGATCGTGAACGCGTCCAGCAGCGCCTGGGTGGGGTGTTCGTGGGTGCCGTCACCGGCGTTGATGATGCCGGCGTCGATCCAGCCGCTGGCGGCCAGGACGGCGGGGGCCCCGGAGGCTCCGTGGCGGATGACGACGCCGTCGGCGCCGATCGCGGCCAGGGTCTGCGCCGTGTCCTTCAGGCTCTCGCCCTTGGACACGCTCGAGCCCTTGGCGCTGAAGTTGATGACATCCGCGGAGAGGCGCTTGGCGGCGGCCTCGAAGGAGATGCGGGTGCGGGTGGAGTCCTCGAAGAAGAGGTTGACGACGGTCTTGCCGCGCAGCGTCGGCAGCTTCTTGACCTCGCGCTGCTGCACGTCGGCCATGTCCTCGGCGATGTCGAGGATCTCGATGGCGGCCTCGCGGGAGAGGTCCTTGGTGGAGAGCAGGTGGCGCATCACTCGGCCCCGCCCCCCTCGATGCTCACGAACTCGTCGCCGTCGATCTCCTCGAGGTGCACGTTGATGCGCTCCACGGCGGATGTCGGCAGATTCTTGCCCACGTAGTCGGCGCGGATCGGCAGCTCGCGGTGGCCGCGGTCGACCAGCACGGCCAGGCGCACGGCGCTCGGCCGGCCGTGGTCGTTCAGCGCGTCCAGGGCGGAGCGGATGGTGCGGCCCGAGTACAGCACGTCGTCGACGAGCACGACGGTCTTGCCGTCGATACTGCCCGGCACGTGCGTCGGCGCCGGGGTGCGGGTGCGGGTGCGGGAGAGGTCGTCGCGGTACATCGTCACGTCGAGCGTGCCGACCGCGACGGGGGCGGCATCCGGCTCGATGCGGGCGATGGTCTCGGCGATGCGCCGGGCGAGGATCACGCCCCTGGTCGGGATGCCGAGGATCACGAGGTTGTCTGGGCCCCGATTGGACTCCAGGATCTCGTGGGAGATCCGAGTCAACGCTCGGGCAATGTCAGCCTGCTGCAGCACTGTGCGTGCCATCAACCGACTCCCTTCTCCGTCTCACAGGACGGTTCTTAAAGGTTGTCAAAGTGCGGTGTCCACACTAGCAGCCTGCGCGGGCCCTCCCGTCCGCCCCGGTCTCCGTGCCAGCCCCGTTGCCCGGTGCGCCGGCCGGGTGCAGCATGGCCGCATGGCTTCCATCATGATCGCCGTCATGCCGTTCGTCGGGCACGTCGCGCCGATGCGCGCCGTGGCCGAGGCGTTCCTCGCCGACGGGCACCGGGTGCGGGTGTACACGGGCGCCGCGCACGCCGGGGCCTTCGCCTCGCTCGGGGCCGGGGTCGTGCCGTGGCGTGTCGCCCCCGACTTCGACGAGCACGATCTGCCGGCCGCGTTTCCGGCCCTCCGGGACCGGAAGGGGCCCGCCCAGATGCTCGCCAATGTGCGGGAGGTGTTCATCAACACGGCGGCCGGGCAGTGCGTCGACCTCCGTGCCGCCTTCGACGAGGAGCCGTGGGAGGTGATCGTCGCCGACGGGCTGAGCCTCGGCGCCCATCTGGCCTCCGAGCACACCGGCACCCCGTGGGCGACCGTGAGCATCGTGCCGCTGACGATCCCGAGCCGGGACCTGCCGCCGCCGGGCCTCGGCATCCGGCCCGGCCGGGGCCCGCTCGGGCGCGCCCGCGATGCGCTGCTCCGCGGCATCCTGCCCCTGGTCAGCGCGCGCCTGGAGCGCGACTACCGGTTGGCCCGCTCCGATGCGGGACTGGCGCCAGGCGGGCGGCCGTTCGGCGACGCCTGGTACTCGCCCGAGCTGGTCTGTGCCAGCGGCGTGCCGGAGCTGGACTACCCGCGCCGTGACCTGCCGTCGCAGGTCGTCTACGTCGGCACGCTCACCCCGGCGGCGGCCGCCCCGCCGCCGCCCGGTCGACGGCCAGACTGGCTGCCGGATGCCGCGGCCGGCGGCGACCCCGTCGTGCACGTGACCCAGGGCACCCTGAACACCGAGCCGCGCGACCTGATCCAGCCGGCGTTCGCCGCCCTCGGCCGGCAGCGCGTGCGGCTGGTGGCGGTGACGGGCAGGCGCGGCAGGCCGGAGCTGCCCTTCCCTGCCCCGCCGAACGCCGCTGTCAGCGATGTCATCCCCTACGCCGGCCTCCTCCCCCACGTCGATGTGATGATCACGAACGGCGGCTGGGGCGGCGTGCTGGCCGCCCTCGCGCACGGCATCCCGCTCATCGTGGCCGGCGGAGACCTCGACAAGCCGGAGATCGCGGCGCGGGTGGCGTGGGCCGGCGCCGGCATCGACCTGCGCACGGGCACCCCGTCGCCGCGGCAGATCCTGGCCGCGTGGCGCCGGGTGTCCGCCGACCCCGCATTCCGGGCATCCGCCGAGCGCGTCGGCGCCGCCCTGCGCCAGCACGACGGGCCGGCCGAGGTGGTGCAGCACACCCTGCGCCTGCTGCAGGCCCGGCGCGCGCCGGGCGCCTAGCGGGGCGGGGCCGTGTCGACGTCTTCCGGCGCGGAGGCGTCGAGCTCGTCGGGCAGCTCCAGCGGGCGCCGGCTGAAGTAGGCCGCGCCCTTCCTCCAGAACACGATGATCGGCACGATGCCGAGGGCCAGGCTGCCGAGGCCGATGATGATCACGATCGTCTCCAGCGACGGGATCGAGACGAAGAAGATCCACACCATGAACAGGGCACCGAGGCCCGGCCACAGGCCGATGAAGATGAAGTTCTTCACCGAGCTGAAGATGATCCGGCGGTACGCGACGACGACGGCGATCCCGGCCAGGGCGTAGTAGAAGGCGATCTGCAGCCCGATCGAGCTGATCGCGTTGTTCAGGATCTCGCCGACGCTGCCGAGGAAGTTGGAGCCGATGAACAGCACGAGCGAGACGCCGGTGACGACGAGCGTCGCGAAGGCGGGCGTGCGCCACTTCGGGTGGGAGTGGCCGAACGCGGCGGGGATCGTGTGGTCGCGGCCCATCGCGAAGAGGGTGCGGGTCACCTGGATCAGCGTCGTCTCCAGGGTGGCGATCGTGGAGAGCATCACGGCGATGATGAGGATCTTGCCGCCCGGCCCCGGCCAGATCGCCTCGCCGAGCACGTTGAGCACGTTGCCGCTGTTGGCCTCGATCGTCTCGGCGGGCAGGATGACGAGGGTCGCGATGGTGAAGATCTCGAACAGCAGGAACACGATGATCACCCCGACGATGCCGCCGATGCCGGAGGCCTTTCGCCCGTTCTTCGTCTCCTCGCTCAGGTTGGCCGCGACATCCCAGCCCCAGTAATAGAAGGCGGCGATGAGCGCGGCGGCCACGAACGCGCCGGTACCGCTGAAGTGCTCGAAGCCGAGCCAGCTCCACGAGAAGGAGGGGCCGGCGTGGGCGCCCGTCGCCGCGGTCACGATCGCCGCGATGGCGAAGACCACCAGGATGGCGACCTCCACGCTCGACATGATCCACTGGGCGCGGGCCGTGATGCGCACGCCGAGCAGCACGCACGCCGCCATCACCAGGAACCAGACGGCGCCGATGGCGGTCACCAGCGGCACGTTGTCGGAGTTCTCTGGGCTGAACAGCGCCACCGTCATCACGCCGGCCGGCAGCGCGCCGGCGACCATGAAGATCGTGGCGGAGATGACGAGCGCCCAGCCGGAGAGGAACCCGAGGATCGGGTGCAGGGCGCGCCCCACCCAGGAGTAGGCGGCGCCGGCGTTGACGTCAGCCCTGCCGAGGTAGGCGAAGGCCCAGGCGATGCCGAGCATCGGCAGGGCGCACCAGAGCAGCGCGGCCGGGCTGGCGAGGCCGGCCACGGCCACGAGCGTCGCCGTTGTGGCGGCGATGGAGTAGGCCGGGGCGCTGCCGGCGACGGCCATCACGATCGAGCCGGCCGCGGTGACCCCGTCGGCCTGGAGCTCGTGGTGGTGCTCCGGCTCCGGAGCCTGCTGCACGGGCGCGTTGGTGTCAGCCATGGGGTACTCCCTCGCACTGAGAAGTGAGCTTTCGTCGTGAAAGCTAGCACCGCGGGACCACGCTGACAACGAGCAAAACCGCGCCTGCGTTGCCGCTATCGTTTTCAGGTGACCCAAGCCCCCTCCCAGCAACGCCGCCGACTCGTCGACCTCGCCCCCCTGCGAGTTCCCGCCTTCGGCCGGCTCTGGGTCGGCGGGGCCATCGCCGGCATCGGCGCACAGATGACGATCGTCGCCGTCGGGCTGCAGATCTTCGACATGACGCACTCCACGCTCGCCGTCGGCCTGGTCGGCGGCATCGCCCTGCTGCCGATGATCATCGCCGGACTCTGGGGCGGAGTGCTGGCGGATGCCTTCGACCGGCGCACGGTGCTGATCGTCAGCTCGATCGTCGCCTGGCTCGGCACGCTCAGCCTGCTCGGCCTCTCCCTCGCCGACACGCTCACCCGCGGCACGGACGCGGCCGTCCCGCTCTGGCCGTTCTACCTGGCCACGACGATCGCCACCGTCGCCGCCACCATCAGCGGGGCCACCCGCGCCGCCGTCATCCCGCGCATCCTCCCGGCCGACCTCATCTCGCGGGCGGCCGCCCTGAACGGCATCAGCATCGGCGTGCAGCTCACCCTCGGCCCGGCGCTGGCCGGCGTGCTCGTGGCCACGCTCGGCTTCCCGGTGACCTTCGCGGTGGACGCCGTGCTGTTCACCGCCGGGTTCCTCGGCATCGTGATGCTGCCGCGGCTGCCCGCGGAGAAGTCGGCGACGCGGGCTGGCCTGCGCTCGCTCCTCGACGGCATCGACTTCCTCCGCCAGGCGCCCAACATTCGCAGCAGCTTCATCGTCGACATCGTCGCGATGACGTTCGGCCGGCCCTTCGCCCTGCTGCCGGCCGTGGCGGCGCTCGCCGTCGGCGGCGGGGCCGTGACCGTGGGCGTGCTGACCGCGGCGGCCGCGCTCGGCACCTTCCTGACCAGCCTGTTCAGCGGGCCCGTCGCGCACGTGCACCGCTACGGCGTCGCCATCGCCCGCTCGATCATGGTTTACGGCGGCTGCGTGGCCGTGCTCGGCCTCGTCGTCGGTGCCATGCAGACGGGCTGGTTCGGCACCGTCGGCGCGGACTTCGGCGCCGTCAATGTGCCGGCCCTCGTGCTGGCCGCGCTCGCCATGGCCGGCATGGGTGCCTCCGACGAGGTGAGCGCCATCTTCCGCAGCACCATGATGCTGACGGCAACCCCGGACGCGATGCAGGGCCGCCTGCAGGGCATCTTCACCGTCGTCGTCACCGGCGGGCCGCGCATCGGCGACCTCTACGTGGGCATCCTGGCGACGGCGGTCGGGCTCTGGTTCCCGCCCCTGCTCGGCGGCGTGCTGATCATCGCGCTCATCGCCCTGATCATGCGCGCCCAGCCGTCCTTCCGGAACTACGACGCCCGCAACCCGCAGCCGTAGCGGCGGTCGCCAGCGCATTTACATGCAGATGCATGGAATGCCGGCGGGCGGCGTAGGGTTGTAGATGGAGGCCGACCGAACGGGCCGGGCACCGGAACAGTCGCGGGACACAATCCCGCGAAGAAGGAGAAATCATGGGCAACTTCACGGGCAAGACCGCACTCGTCACGGGCGGCGGCTCCGGCCTCGGCGAGGCCATCAGCAAGGACCTGGCACGCGAGGGCGCCAACGTCGTCGTGGCCGACATCTCGCTGGAGGGCGCGCAGCGCGTCGCCGACGAGATCACCGCCGCCGGCGGCTCCGCCGCGGCATTCCAGGCGAACACCGCCGTCGCAGAGGACAGCAAGAAGTCGGTCGACTTCGCGGTCGAGACCTTCGGCGCCCTGCACTACGCCGTGAACAACGCCGGCATCGGCGGCGCCAGCGCCCCCGTCGGCGATGTCGACCTGGACGACTGGGACCGGGTCATCGCCATCAACCTCAGCGGCGTGCTCTACGGCATGCGCTACCAGATCCCGGCCATCCTCGCGGCCGGTGCAGCGGAGGGCGCGATCGTGAACATGGCCTCCATCCACGGCTCCGTCGCCGTCCCGGGCAACGCCGCGTACACGGCAGCCAAGCACGGCGTCGTCGGCCTGACCAAGAACGCGGCGGTCGAGTACGGCGCTCAGGGCCTGCGCGTCAACGCGATCGGGCCCGGCTACATCCAGACCCCGCTGCTCGAGCACGCCCCGGAGGCCGTGCTGAACGGCCTCAAGCAGAAGCACGCGCTCGGCCGGCTCGGCCGGGCAGAGGAGGTCGCCAACCTCGCGACCTTCCTGCTCTCTGACAAGGCCAGCTTCATGACCGGCTCCTACGTGCTGATCGACGGCGGCTACACGGCCGTCTAGCACCCCGCAGAACGACTGAGGGCCACCCCGGCGGGGTGGCCCTCATTCTGTTTCTGCAGTCGCTGTGCTCAGCGTGCCGAGCCGGCGGGCTTCACCTGCGAGATCTTGGCCAGCAGGCCGTTGATGAAACCGGCGGAGTCGTCGGTGGAGAGCACGGTGGCCGCCTCGACGGCCTCCGAGATGGCGACGGCATCCGGCACCTCGTCGTTGAATATGATCTCCCAGATGCCGATGCGGAGCAGGGCCCGGTCGATGGCCGGCATCCGGTGCAGCGTCCAGCCGACGGCGTACGTCTCGATGAGCTCGTCGATCTCGGCCCGGTTGTCGACGATGCCGTCGACGATCTCCCGGGCGTAGAGCCAGCTGGCCGCGCGGTCCGGCTCGCTGACGGCGCGGGCCGCCTCGGCGGCGATGGCGTCATCGAGCGAGATCTGCCGCATGTCGGCGGAGTAGAGGATGTCCAGGGCGCGCTTGCGCGCCTTCGTGCGTGCGCTCATTAGTCGTTGACGCGGCCGAGGTAGTCACCCGTGCGGGTGTCGACCTTGACCTTGGTGCCGGTCTCGAGGAACAGCGGCACCTGGATCTCGTAACCGGTCTCGACGGTGGCCGGCTTGGTGCCGCCGGTCGAGCGGTCGCCCTGCAGGCCCGGGTCCGTGTGGGTGATGAGCAGGGTGACGGATGCCGGCAGCTCGATGAAGAGCGGGTTGCCGTTGTGCAGGCCAAGGGTGACGTTCTGGTTCTCCAGCATGAAGTTGACGGCGTCGCCCACGACGGCGGCCGGAACGTGCAGCTGGTCGTAGTCGGTGACGTCCATGAACACGTAGGACTCGCCGTCGGCGTAGAGGTACTGGAAGTCGCGGCGGTCGACGTTCTCGGTCTCGATCTTGGCGCCGGCGTTGAAGGTCTTGTCCACGGTCTTGCCGGTGACGACGTTCTTCATCTTGGTGCGCACGAAGGCGCCACCCTTGCCCGGCTTGACGTGCTGGAACTCGATGATGGTCCAGAGCTGGCCGTCGATGTTGAGAACGACGCCATTCTTGATGTCAGCGGTAGAAGCCATTGTCTGTGTCCATTCAGTTGGGAAAGTTTCACGGCCGGCATGCTCGCGCACACGGCCCGACGTGCAAGTTTAGTCGATCACCGCGTGCTTCGCTGAAAGCCGCCACTTCCGAGCGGCACGCGAGGCCTCCCCCTCTGCTGTCAGCGTGCTGACCACTGCTCCCGCCGCGTCCAGGCGCCGCCTGGCTTTGGACGGGCGGCTAGGAGCGTGCGCGCAAGATCTGGTCGACGCCGAGCCGGTAGGAGTCGAAGCCGAAGCCGGCGATGACGCCGGTGGCCACGCCGCTGATGACGCTGTCGTGGCGGAACTCCTCCCGCGTGTGCGGGTTGCTGATGTGCACCTCGATGAGGGGCAGCCCGGCCTTGGTGACGAGTGCGGCGGCATCCCGCAGCCCGTAGCTGTAGTGGGTGAACGCGGCCGGGTTCAGCACGACGGGCGTGGCGGAATCGACCGCCTCGTGCAGCCAGTCGATGAGCTCGCCCTCGTCGTTGGTCTGGCGCAGGTCGATCTCAATGCCGGGCGGCACCGACTCGACGAGGAGCGCCTCCAGGTCGGCGAGGTTGCCGGAGCCGTACACCTCCGGCTCGCGGGAGCCGAGACGGCCGAGGTTGGGGCCGTTGAGCACGAGGATGCGGGTGACGGGCTTGTGGTTCATGCGATCAGCCTAGCGGCAGGCCGAGTTCACGCCCCGAGCAGGACGAGCACGTGGTAGACGACGTAGACCGGCCAGACGATCGCCTGCAGCAGCCCCAGGATGACGCCCCAGAAGGAGCCGTCGGAGACGGACACGAAGTAGATCGCCGCCCCAATGTAGGCCAGGAAGGCGAAGACGCCCCACTGCCCCTCACGGACGATGACGCGTGATCGAGAGTCCGAGCCCATCGTGTCCTCCTCGTGGCGAGAGATCCTGCCCCAGCTCAGCACACCCGGGCGGCGGCGGCAAGTGCCGCCCGGCCCGCACCGGCGCGCTCGGCACGGTGCTAGTTGCCGACCTCCTGATAGGCGGCGAAGAGCAGGCTGGTGTCCGGCCCCTGCAGCACGGTGGGGCGGGCCAGGTCGTCCAGCACGATGAAGCGCATCATCGCACCGCGCGCCTTCTTGTCGCGCTGCATGGTGGCCAGGAGCGTGTTCCAGCGTCCGACCGGGTAGGTGATCGGCAGCGAGAGCGAGGAGAGGATGCTGCGGTGCCTGTCGACGATCTCGTCGCTCAGAGCCCCGGTCAGGCGGCCGAGCTCGGCGGCGAAGACCATGCCGACGGCGACCGCCGCGCCGTGGCGCCACTGGTAGCGCTCCGCGTGCTCGATGGCGTGGCCGAGGGTGTGGCCGTAGTTGAGGATCTCGCGCAGCCCGTTCTCGCGCAGGTCCTCGGCGACGACGCGGCTCTTCATGTCGATGGAGAGCTCCAGCACCCGGCGGAACTCCGGCGTGGCCACATCGGTGACGCGCGCCACGTCGGCCTCGATGATGTCCAGGATCTCCGGGTAGTAGATGAAGCCGGCCTTGACGACCTCGGCGAACCCGGCGAGCACCTCGTTGTGCGGCAGCGTGTCCAGGGTGTCCAAGTCGCAGAACACGGCGCTCGGCTCGTAGAAGGTGCCGACCAGGTTCTTGCCCTCGTTGGTGTTGATGCCGTTCTTGCCGCCGATGGCCGCATCGACCATTCCGGCGACGGATGTCGGCACCTGCACGAGCGTGACGCCGCGCAGCCAGGTGGAGGCAACGAATCCGGCGACATCGGTGACGGCCCCGCCGCCGAAGCCGATGACGGCGTCGCTGCGGGTGAAGTCGGCCTGACCCATGACCTGCCAGCAGAAGGCGGCGACCTCCATGCGCTTGCCCGTCTCGGCATCCGGGATCTCGGCCAGGAGCACCTGGTAGTGCTCGGCGAGCTTCTCGCGCAGCGCTGCGGCTTTGGCGGCGACCGTGGCGCTGTGCACGATGAGCACCTTGCTGGTCTTCGTGCCGAGGTGGGCGGCGATGCCGTCCAGGATGTCGTGGCCGACGAGCACGTCGTATGGCGCTTCGCCGCCGACGCGGATGGTGGTGGTCGATTCAGTCACGCTGTGCTTCTCTTTCCTTGCCCAGGCCGCGCTGCCGCGCCCAGGTCACGATGTCATCGGCGATGTGCGAGATCGGCCGAGCGGAGGTGTCAAATGTCACGGTCGCCAGCGACTCGTAGATGGGCGTGCGCGCCGCGGCGATCGCCGCCCAGCGCTCCACGGCCGCGTCCGCATCGCCGTCACTGTCGAGGAGCGGCCTCCCGCCGGAGAGCCGGCGGCCGACGGCCTCGCGGCTGACGGTCAGCAGCACGACGGTGTGCCCGGCCAGCTCGGCCTGGGTCGCGGCATCCAGCACGGCTCCCCCGCCGAGCGCGACGACGGCGTCCTCGGCCAGCGCGTCGCGGACGGCCACCCGCTCGAGCCGGCGGAACTCCGCCTCGCCGTGCGCGGCGAAGATCTCCGGGATCGGCCCGTGCACGGCGCTGACCAGCTTGTCGGTGTCGCGGAACGGCACGTCGAGCCCGCGGGCGACGAGGCGCCCGATCTTGGACTTGCCCGCCGCCATCGGGCCGATGAAGACGAGCGGCAGCACCGGCTCTCGCCCCGCCCCCGCGCTAGTCAACGGCGCGGCTGGCGCTTCCGGTGGCCAGACGGCTCGGGATGGCGGCCAGGTATCCGTCCAGGTTGCGCCGGGTCTCCCCGATTGAGTCGCCGCCGAACTTCTCCAGCATGGCGTTGGCCAGGGTGAGGGCGACCATCGCCTCCGCGACGACGCCGGCCGCGGGGACCGCGCAGACGTCGGAGCGCTGGTGGTGGGCGGATGCCGCCTCGCCGGTGGCCACGTCGACGGTGCGCAGCGAGTGCGGCACGGTCGCGATGGGCTTCATGCCGGCGCGCACCCGGAGCAGGGTGCCGGTGCTCATGCCGCCCTCGATGCCGCCGGCCTTGTCGCTGGCGCGCACGATCTCGCCGCCGTCGACGAAGAGCTCGTCGTGAGCCTGGGAGCCGCGGCGGGTGGTGGTGAGGAAGCCGTCGCCGACCTCGACGCCCTTGATCGCCTGGATGCCCATCAGCGCGCTCGAGAGCTGCGCGTCCAGGCGCCGGTCGCCGTGCACGTAGGAGCCGAGTCCCGGCGGCACGCCGTAGGCGAGCACCTCGACGACGCCGCCGAGGGTGTCGCCCTCCTTGTGGGCGTCGTCGACCTCGGCCACCATGAGCGTGCTCGTGGCGGGGTCGAAGCAGCGCAGCGGGTCGGCGTCCAGGGCGTCGACGTCATCCGGGGTCGGCAGCGCGCTGCCCTCCGGAACGCGCACGGGGCCGATGGAGAGGGTGTGGCTGACCAGGCGGATGCCGAGCTCGGAGAGGAAGGAGCGGGCGACGGCGCCGAGGGCGACGCGGGCGGCGGTCTCGCGCGCGCTGGCGCGCTCGAGCACCGGGCGGGCCTCGTCGAAGTCGTACTTCTGCATGCCGACGAGGTCGGCGTGGCCCGGACGCGGGCGGGTGAGCGCCGCGCCGCGGCCGCGGCCCAGCTTGGACTCGTCGATGGGCTCTGCGCTCATGACGTCTTTCCACTTCGGCCACTCGGAGTTGCCAATGCGCAGGGCGACGGGGCTGCCGAGGCTCTGCCCGTGGCGCACACCGCCGGAGATGTTCAGCTCGTCCTGCTCGAACTTCATGCGCGCGCCCCGGCCGTAGCCGAGCTTGCGGCGCGCCAGGTCGGCACGGATGTCGTCCAACGCGATCGGGACGCCCGCGGGCAGTCCTTCGATCACGGCAATGAGTTCTGGGCCGTGGGATTCCCCGGCGGTGAGCCAACGCAGCATGGTGTCTATCCTTCCACAGCGGCGACCATCGCCCGGAACACGCCGGCCTCGTCCGGCAGCGGGGCGTGCGGGTCGCCGGAGACGAAGATGCGCACCTGCACGAGGGCCTGGTGCAGCAGCATCCCGAGCCCGGACATCAGCTGGCCGCCTGCCGCCTGCCACTGCGCGCCGAGCGCGCTCGGCCAGGGCGCGTAGGCGACGTCGTAGAGCGGCAGGGCGCCGATCACTCCGGGCTCGAACACCAGTCCGGTGTCGCTGCCGCCTGGCAGCGTGCTGAGCAGCAGGTCGCTGGCGGATGCCGCGGCGACGGCGCCCTCCAGCGGCACGATGCGCAGGGCCACGCCGACCGCGTCGGCCTGCCGCTGCAGGCCGGCCGCCTTGGCCGGGGTGCGGACGGCGACGGTCACGCTGTGGGCGCCGAGCTCGGCGGCGGCGAGGATCGCGGAGCCGGCCGTCGCTCCCCCGCCCAGGATGGTGACGCTGCCGGCCTGCTGAACCCCGTGTTCGGCGAGCGAGTTGACGATGCCGGCGACATCGGTGTTGAACCCGAGCAGCCGACGCCCGCCCTGCGACTGCGTCAACAGCAGGGTGTTCACGGCGCCGGTCGCGCGCGCCGCGTCGTCGAGCTCGTCGGCGAGGGCGAACGCCTCGGTCTTCAGCGGCATGGTGAGCGAGAAGCCGCGCCATTCCGACCCGCGCGCGGCCAGGAATCCGGCGAGCTCCGGCTCGGTCAGCTCCACCCGGTCATAGCCCCAGTCCAGCCCGAGGGCCGTGTAGGCGGCGGCGTGGATGGCCGGCGACTGGGAGTGCGCGATCGGCGAGCCGAGCACGGCGAGCCGGTTCTGAGCAGGCTGGCTCGCGGGCACAGCGCTCACGGGTACAGCGTTCACTGGTACTCCGGGTGCTCGTCCATCCAGTCCAGCCACTTGGCGACGGCGGCGTCGTGCTCGTCGACGGTGGAGGAGAAGATCGTCTCGCCGGTGTCCAGGTTCCAGGTGACGAAGAACAGCCACGGGCCGTCGGCCGGGTGCAGCGCCGCGTCGATGGCGAGGTCGCCGGGGTTCGAGATGGGACCGACGGGCAGGCCGGGGTGCACGTAGGTGTTGTACGGGTTGGCCGCATCGGCGCGCTCGGCGTCGGTCGTGGAGACCCGGTGGGTGTTGCCGGTGCCGTAGGCGACGGTCGCGTCGGACTGCATCAGCCCGCTCTCCCACAGGTTCGGGTCCAGCCGGTTCAGGAACACCCGGGACACCTTGTAGTAGTCGTCGCGGAGGCCTGCCTCCTTCTGGATCAGCGAGGCCAGCACGATGGTTTTCCAGCGGTCCTCCGGGGCGACGCCGGCGCTGTCCAGCGCCTGGAACTGGCGGTTCACCATCGTGGCGAGGGCGTCGTGCGCGCCGATGCCCGGCGTGAAGGTGTACGTCGCGGGGAACAGGAATCCCTCGAGCGTCGTCGCCTCGGCCGGCAGGCCGAAGGAGACAACGTCGGCGGCGGCCGCCTGCACCTCCTCGAGCGGGATCGAGGTGCCCTCTGCGATCAGCTGGTAGACGTCGGCGGCGACGGTGCCCTCCGGGATGACGACCGTCTGCTCGAGCTTGTTCGCCGGGTCGATGAGCGCGTCCAGCGCCGCCTGCGCGCTCATCCCCGTGGCGAGCTTGTATGCACCGGGCTGGAACACGTGGGTGCTGGCCTGCTTCAGCAGCAGCTGGTAGAAGGCGTCGAAGCTCTTCGTGACGCCCTCGTCGTGCAGCGTCGTGGCGATGTCGGAGCCGATGTCGCCCTCATGGATCATGACGACGACCTCGCCGGTCCCGCTGCCCTGGTAGTCCTCCGGCCCGGATGCCGCGGCGATGATCTGCTGGATCGGCCCCTGCAACAGGAAGAACCCGGCCGTCACGATACCGGCGAGCACCACGAGCACGACCAGGCAGCCGAGTCCGCGCCTGCCCCGCCGGCCCTTCGCCTGGCGCGGACGGAGCCCGGAGGCCTCGGCTGGCCCCGGCACAGAGAAGACCTCGTCGAAGGAGGGCCTGGCGCCCGCGTCGTCGGGGGTAGCCGGGGGAAGTGATGACAAGTCAGAGTCCTTCGTTCAGGCTGAGTACGGTCCCGGGGGCGGTGCCCGTCCCCCGCTCGGAGTCGAGCGCGTGTTGCAAAATAATAACCGCGGCGACCTGATCAATCACCGGGCGGTGCGACTTGGCCTTCTTGCCGGAGGCGCGCAGCGCCGAGGTCGCGGAGACGGTCGAGAGGCGTTCGTCGACGAGGCGGACGGGCACCGGCAGGGCGGCCGCCAGTGCGATCGCGAAGTGCCGGGCATCCGCCGTCGATGCCGTCTCGGCGCCGGAGAGCGCCAGCGGCAGGCCGACGACGACCTCGATCGCGTCCAGCTCGGCCTGCACGGCCGCGATGCGCTGCAGGTCGGCGGTCGGGGCCGCGCCGGCCTCGACCGCCGCGCCGAGGGTGCGCGGGACCGTCTCCACCGGCGTGGCCAGCATGCCGTGCAGATCGGAGCGGGACAGCCCGACGCGCGCCTTGCCGACGTCGACGCCGAGCCGTACCCCCTGCCGCACTATGCCCGAGCCGCCGCGCTTGCGGACGTGCGCGCGGCCTCGAGTGCGCGCGGGATCGCGCTCACGTCGACGCCGCCGCCCTGGGCCAGGTCGTCCTTGCCGCCGCCGCCGCCGCCGAGGATGCCCGCCATCTCCTTGGCGAGGGCACCCGCCTTGACGCCGAGCTCGCGGGCGGGCGGGTTGGTCGCGGCGATCGCGACGGCCTTGCCGCCGACCTCGGCGGCCAGGGCGACAACGGCCGCCTCGCCGCCCAGGCGCTCGCGCACCAGGTTGACCAGGTTGCGCACCTCGTCGGCGGAGGAGAGAGTGCCGAGGTTCTCGGCGACGATCGTGAGGCCGTCATTGCGAGCGGCCTTCGCCAGGAGCGCGGGAACCTTCTCGCCCAGCGCCTTCGCCTCGAACTCGGCGATCCTCTTCTCGGCCGCCTTGAGGTTGGCGACGAGCTCGGACACCTTCTCGGGAAGCTGCTCGCGCGGGGTCTTCAGCGAGCTGGTGAGCTGCGTGACGAGGGCCCGCTCTGCGGCGAGGTCGCGGAACGCCTCGATGCCGACGAGCGACTCGACGCGGCGGTTGGTGGAGCCGACGGAGGACTCGCTGATCAGGTTGATCATGCCGATCTCGGCGCTGGAGCCGACGTGGGTCCCGGCGCAGAGCTCGCGCGACCACGGGCCGCCGATGTCGACCATGCGCACGCGGTCGCCGTACTTCTCGCCGAACAGCGCCATGGCGCCGAGCTCGCGGGCCTCGTCGAGGGCCATCTCGCGGGTGACCACGGGCAGGTTGTCGCGGATCGCGTTGTTCGAGATCTCCTCGATCTCGCTGCGGGTCGCGGCCGAGAGGCCCTGGTTCCAGGAGAAGTCCAGACGCAGGTAGCCGGCCTTGTTGTAGGAGCCGGACTGGTGCGCGTTCGGGCCGAGGACCTGGCGGAGGGCGGCGTGGATGATGTGCGTGCCGGAGTGCGCCTGCTGCGCGCCGCGGCGGTTGTCCGCGTCCACGACGCTGGTGGCGGCGTCGCCGACGCCGACCTCGCCGAAGCGCACCTGCACCTTGTGGCTGATCAGGCCCTTGACGGGCTTCTGCACGTCGAGCACCTCGAGCTCGTAGCCGGGGCCGACGATGAGGCCGGTGTCGGCCTCCTGCCCGCCGGACTCGGCGTACAGCGCGGTCTCGGCGAGGATGACCTCGGCGATCTCGCCGGCGACGGCCTTGTTGACGGAGTGGCCGCCGACGATGAGGCCGAGGATCGTGGACTCCGTCTGGAGCGACGTGTACCCGGTGAAGACGGTCTCGCCGTGGGCGCGGAACTCGCCGTAGACGGAGAGGTCGGCCAGGGCCGTCTTCTTCGCCTTGGCGTCGGCCTTGGCGCGGGCGCGCTGCTCGGCCATCAGGGCGTCGAAGGCGGCGCGGTCAACGGTCAGGCCCGCCTCCTCCGCCACCTCGAGGGTGAGGTCGATCGGGAAGCCGTAGGTGTCGTGCAGCAGGAACGCGGCGTCGCCGGCCAGCTGCGGCGAGGCGGCGGCCTTGGTCTTGTTCAGCGCCAGGTCGAGCACCGTGGTGCCGGCGGCGAGCGTGCGGAGGAAGGTCTCCTCCTCGCCGATCGCGCTCTGCGCGATGCGGGAGTAGTCGCGCTCGACCTCGGGGTAGGCATCCTTCATGGCGTCGCGGGAGGCCGCGAACAGCTCCGGGAAGCTGGGTGCGTCCACGCCGAGCAGGCGCATGGCGCGCACGGTGCGGCGCATCAGGCGGCGCAGGATGTAGCCGCGCCCCTCGTTGGAGGGCGTGACGCCGTCGCTCATCAGCATGAGCGAGGAGCGCACGTGGTCGGCGATGACGCGCATCCGCACGTCGTCCTCGTGGTCGGCGCCGTAGCGGCGTCCGGAGAGCTCTGCCGCGCGGTCGAGGACCGGGCGGACCTGGTCGATCTCGTAGAAGTTCTGCACGCCCTGCTTGAGGAACGCGACGCGCTCCAGGCCCATGCCGGTGTCGATGTTCTTGTTCGGCAGTTCCTTGACGATGGTGAACTCGGTCTTGCCGCGCACATCGCTGATCAGGTACTGCATGAAGACCAGGTTCCAGATCTCCACGTAGCGGTCGTCGTCGGTGGCCGGGCCGCCGTCGATGCCGTAGGCGGGGCCGCGGTCGAAGAAGATCTCCGAGCAGGGGCCGGCCGGGCCGGCCTGGCCCGTGTGCCAGTAGTTGGTGTCCTTGTCGAGGCGCTGGATGCGCTCCTCCGACAGGCCGAGGGCGCGCCAGTAGCCGACGGCCTCGTCGTCGTCCTTGTAGACGGTGACCCAGAGGTCCTTCTCGTCGAAGCCGTAGCCCCCGTCGGCCTCCGAGCTGGTCAGCAGCTCCCAGGCGTAGCCGATGGCGCCCTCTTTGAAGTAGTCGCCGAAGGAGAAGTTGCCGTTCATCTGGAAGAACGTGCCGTGGCGCGGCGTCTTGCCGACCTCTTCGATGTCCAGGGTGCGGATGCACTTCTGCACGCTGGTGGCGCGCGGGAACGGCGCGGGCACCAGGCCGGTCAGGTACGGCACGAAGGGAACCATGCCGGCGACGGTGAACAGGAGGGTGGGGTCGTCGCTCACCAAGGAGGCGGAGGGCACGACGGTGTGACCGCGCTCTCCGAAGTAGTCAAGCCAGCGCCGGCGAATTTCTGCAGTCTGCATGGGTCCCGTAGTACGTAGTGTGTCGAAGCGCCGAGTCCGGCGCATGGGTGGTGCGAGAGTTGCCCGAGCTTAGTCGAGCACCTCGTCGATGGCGTTGCGCAGTTCGGCCTCGCGCTGGTGGTACCCGTCGGCGACGGCCGCCCCGAATTCACGGGCCTTGGCGTCGACCTCGGTGAAGAACCGATGGCCTTCCTGGGTCTTGTTGATCTGGTGCGCGATGACGAATCCGCCCGCGATTCCGAGAATCAGCCACAGTAGGTTTTTCATGCGAAGAGGCTCCTTGTGATCCGAGAGTTCGTTGACAACAGTAGTGCGTCAGCCGCGGCGCGTGCCGCCCGTGCGCGGACGCGCGGTGCGAAACGCGGCGCGCACGCCGGCCGAGAAGCCGGCCAGCTTGATCAGCGGGCCGCCGACGGTTGCGGCGAAGAGCGCCACGAGTGCCGACACATTGCCCGTCACGTCGGCGACGTTGGAGGTGATCACGTCGACGCGGGCGAGCTGCTTGTTGGTCTCCTGCAGCGTCACCGCCGTCTCCTCGAGGAGGGGCGTGACGCCCTCGGTGGTCTCGCGGATGGACTGGCGCGTCTGGTCCAGCACCCCGCCCAGTTTGACCAGCGGGATTGCCAGCAGTGCGACGAGCACCGCGAAGGCGCCGGCCGCCAGGAGTCCAGCTACGTCTCCGAGAGACATTGATCACCATCCAATGGGGTGGGCCTACAGAGTGAGGCTTAACGAAGAAGGGCGGACCATCCGAAGATGATCCGCCCTCCAGCGTAGTTCAACGACGACTAGCGAGCCGCGTAGTACTCCACGACGAGCTGTACTTCACAGGTCACGGGGACCTCGGCACGCTTCGGGCGACGCACGAGGCGCGCCTGCAGCTTGTCGAGCTCGACCTCGAGGTATGCCGGGGTCTTGGGCAGGACGTCGACGTGGCCGCCGGCTGCTGCAACCTGGAACGGCTCGGTGCCCTCGGAGCGCGCCTTGACGTGGATCTGCTGACCCGGCTTCACGCGGAACGAGGGGCGGTCGACGAGCTGGCCGTCAACGAGGATGTGGCGGTGCACAACCATCTGGCGGGCCTGTGCCGTGGTGCGGGCGAAGCCGGCACGCAGGACGAGGGCGTCCAGACGGGTCTCGAGGATCTCAACCAGGTTCTCACCGGTCAGGCCCTTGGTGCGACGAGCCTCTTCGAAGGCAATCTTGAGCTGCTTCTCGCGGATGCCGTACTGGGCGCGCAGACGCTGCTTCTCGCGCAGACGAACGGCGTAGTCGCTGTCCTGCTTGCGCTTGGTGCGGCCGTGCTCACCGGGAGCGTAGGGGCGCTTCTCGAGGTACTTGGCTGCCTTCGGGGTGAGGGCAATGCCGAGCGCGCGCGAGAGGCGGGTCTTGCTGCGGGTACGTGACTTAGTAGACACGGTTTCCTTTCGAAATGATTCTCAAACAATGAAGTACCGCGGGCGCGCTGCGCCCGGGCAAAGTTAGAGGGGTCAGCCGCGGGGTCCGGAGCGGCTACAGCTCCTGCCCCTTAAGCCCTGTGATTCGCAGCAGCCGCGCGCGAAAAACAGGCTTTAGGCCTCGGATAGCCTAACACAGCGATCAGTCGCCGTTGATGATGCGGCGGATCTTCGCCAGGCGCGCGCCAATCTCCCGCTCGTTGCCATGCTCGGTCGGGCTGTAGTAGCGGCTGCCGCGCAGTTCGTCCGGCAGGTACTGCTGGGTGGAGACGCCGACGGACTCGTCGTGCGGGTACTTGTAGCCCTTGCCGTGGCCGAGCCGTTTGGCGCCCGGGTAGTGGGCGTCGCGCAGGTGTTTGGGCACGCGGCCGATCTTGCCGGCGCGCACGTCGGCGATGGCGGCGTCGATGCCCATGTATGCCGCGTTCGACTTGGGGGCCGTCGCCAGGTGGATGACGGCCTGCGCCAGCGGGATACGCCCCTCCGGCATGCCGATGAACTGCACGGCGTCCGCGGCGGCGATCGCCACGACGAGCGCCTGCGGGTCGGCCAGGCCGATGTCCTCGGAGGCGGAGACAATGATGCGCCTGGCGATGAACCGCGGGTCCTCTCCGGCCTCGATCATGCGCGCGAGGTAGTGCAGGGCGGCGTCGACGTCGGAGCCGCGCACCGACTTGATGAAGGCGCTGATCACGTCGTAGTGCTCGTCGCCGTTGCGGTCGTAGCGCAGCAGCGCCCGGTCGACGGCCAGCGCGACCAGCTCGACGGTGATCGCCGGCTGCGCCTCGCCCTCTGCGCTGGTCACGGCGGAGACGGATGCCGCCTCCAGCGCGGTGAGGGCGCGGCGGGCGTCGCCGGACGCCAGCCGGATGATGGCCGACCGGGCGTCGTCCTCGAGGGTGAAGCGCCCGCCGAGGCCGCGCGGGTCGCTGACCGCGCGGTCGACGACGACGCCGAGGGACTCGTCGCTCAGCTGCTCCAGCGTGAGCAGGAGCGAGCGGGAGAGCAACGGGGAGATGACGGAGAAGGACGGGTTCTCGGTCGTCGCGGCGACCAGGATGACCCAGCCGTTCTCGACGCCGGGCAGCAGGGCGTCCTGCTGGGCCTTGGTGAAGCGGTGGATCTCGTCGAGGAAGAGCACGGTGGAGGTGCCGTACAGGTCGCGGTTGGTCATCGCCTGCTCCATCACCTGGCGCACGTCGCGCACCCCCGCGGTGACGGCGGAGAGCTCGACGAAGTTGCGCCCGGAGGAGTGGGCGATCGCCTGGGCGAGCGTCGTCTTGCCGGTGCCGGGCGGACCCCAGAGGATGACGGAGACCGAGCCCTTCTCCCCCGTCTTGTCGCTGGCCAGCGCGACCAGCGGCGACCCGGGGGTCAGCAGATGCCGCTGCCCGGCCACCTCGTCCAAAGACTTGGGGCGCATGCGCACAGCGAGCGGGGTCGCGCCAGAGCGCAGACCGGGACCCGAATTCACCATGCCACCCAGCGTACTTGGCGCTGGCGACACGGCTTGCGTAGAGTTCATGGTTGATCCCCTGAGGATCACCCCCCGCGCATCATCTTGAAGGAGCAGTGTGGCCTCGAACCCGAAGCAGGACCGCGAAGCACGGGCACGCCTGCGTGCGTACCAGGCACGCCAGGCCGTGCACGAGCGCCGCACGACCCGTCGCGCGCGCGACAACTGGATCGCGGCGATCGCCCTCGTGGTGATCCTGGTCCTCGCCGTCGGGGCGCAGCTGCTCTTCTTCAACGGCGGGCCGGGCACGGCGGTACCCACGCCGACCGACTCGGCCACGCCGGCCCCGACCGACACGCCGGAGGCGGGCACGAACATCGGTGACGTGCCGCCGGCCTCCCTCGCCGAGGGCCGCACCTGGACGGGCACGCTCACCCTGAACGACGTCGAGCTCGGGATCGAGCTGGACGGCGCGGCGGCACCGCAGGCCGTCGCCTCCACGATCAGCCTGGCCGAGGGCGGCTTCTACAACGGTGTCAGCTGCCACCGCCTCACCGACGGCGGCTTCTACGTTCTGCAGTGCGGGGACCCGTCCGGCGACGGCACCGGCGGGCCCGGCTACAGCTACGGCCCGATCGAGAACGCCCCGGCCGACAACGTCTACCCGGAGGGCACCATCGCGATGGCGCGCAGCACCGGCAACGGGTACAGCATGGGCAGCCAGTTCTTCATCGTCTACGGCGACACGACCATCGGCTCGGACGCCGCAGGCGGCTACACCGTCCTCGGCCGCGTCACCAGTGGCCTGGACCAGCTGAAGGAGCAGATCACCGACGCCGGCGTGAAGGGCGGCCTCTCCGATGGCGCGCCGGCCGTGCCGACGACGATCACCGGCTTCACCCTGCAGTAGGCGCACAGCCGCCGCACGTAACAGTTATAGAAGAGCGCCCCGCCTGCCCCGCATAAGTGGAATAGGCTGGGGCGGGTATGGCCGCACCATTTGGCGGCCCAGGCATTCAGCAAGGATGAGGCTCTTGGCTCAAGCAGATCAGCAACCGTGGGGGCGCGTCGACGAGACGGGCACCGTCTTCGTTCGCGAGGAATCCGGTGAGCGCGCGGTTGGTCAGTACCCCGACGGCACTCCAGAGGAAGCTCTGGCGTACTTCGAACGTAAATTCGTCGACCTGGCCGGGCAGGTGACGCTCCTCGAGCAGCGCGCCAAGCGCGGTGCACCGGCGTCCGACATCGCCAAGGCGGTCGCGTCGATCAGCGCCAACGTCGAGGGCGCCAACGCCGTCGGCGACCTCGCCGCGCTGAAGGCCCGGCTGGAGAAGCTCGGGGGCGCCGTCTCGGAACTCACCGAGCAGCAGAGCGCAGAGACGAAGGCCGCCATCGATGCAGCCGTCGCCGAGCGCACGCAGATCGTCGAGGAGGCCGAGAAACTGGCGGCCGGCGACCCGGCCAAGACCCAGTGGAAGCAGGCGACCGCGACGCTGGACTCCCTCTTCGCCCGCTGGCAGGCCCACCAGCACGACGCCCCGCGCCTGCCCAAGGCCGAGGCGAACGAGCTGTGGAAGCGGTTCCGTGCCGCCCGCACCACGATCGAGCAGCACCGCAAGGCGTTCTTCGCCGAGTTGGACAGCGCGCACAAGGATGTCCGCAGCCGCAAGCAGGCCCTGATCGACCAGGCCGAGGCGCTGGCGGGCAAGGGTGCCGACGGCATCCCCGCCTACCGCAAGCTCTTGGACGAGTGGAAGCTCGCCGGCCGTGCGGGCAAGAAGCAGGATGACGCGCTCTGGGCCCGGTTCAAGGCAGCCGGCGACGTGCTGTACTCGGCCAAGTCCGAGGTCGACGCCGTCGAGAACGAGGAGTTCTCGGAGAACCTGGCCGCGAAGCAGGCCCTGCTGGAGGAGGCCGAGCCGATCCTGTCCGAGAAGGACCGGGTCAAGGCGCGCGCCGCCCTCACCGGCATCCAGCGCCGCTGGGACGAGATCGGCCGGGTCCCGCGCGAGCAGGTCAAGTCGATCGAGGACCGCCTGCGCAAGGTCGAGAACCACGTGCGCGTGCTGGACGAGGACCACTGGAAGCGCGACAACCCGGAGACCAAGGCACGCGCCGAGGGCCTGGCCGGGCAGCTCGAGGACGCCATCGCCAAGCTGGAGGCCACGATCGCCGCGGCCACCGCGTCCGGCGACGCGAAGGCGGCCGCCGCCGCGAGCGAGGAGCTCGAGACGAAGCGCACCTGGCTGAAGGCCATCGGGGGCTAACCCTTCCGCCTCCCCCGTGTTGTGCACAGCAGGACGCGGGATGGCAACGCTCCACAGATTGCGGCGCGCCTCGTTTCGACGGGGCGCGCCGCGTCAGTCTGGGGGCATGCACTCGTCCACCTCCGCTCCGAGTCCCGGTCCAGCCGGGCTCTCCATCGCCGAGCTCAGCGCCGCCCGCCTGGACGGGGAGCTCTACCCGCTGGCGGAGCAGTACTGCCCGGTCGACCTGCCGCCGTTCCCGTCGGCACGCGCGGCCGTCCTGCTCGCGCTGCGCCCGGAGCACGCCTTCGCGGAGCGGCTGAGCGCCGCCTGGCTGCACGGCGCGGTGGAGGATCCTCCCGCGCTGGGACAGTTCGCGCTGCCCACCGGGGTGGGGGCACGGCCGCGCCGCAGCAGCAGGCTCGCCCTGCGCCAGGTCGCGATCTCCCCCGGTGAGCTCCAGCTGCTCGGCGGCTGCCCGGTGACGTCGGCGGCGCGCACCCTCGTCGACCTGCTGCTGGACGATGCGCTCGGGGACGCGGAGGCGCTCTCCGCGGCGTCCGCGCTGGGCGCGCGTGCCGGGCTCTCCCCCGCCGCGGCGCGCTCGGCGCTGCGGCGCCGCCCGCCGCTGCCGAATCGGGCGCTGGCGGAGCGCCGGCTGGACCTGCTCGGCGCCTAGCCGTCGCTGAATCTAGCCATCGCTGACGCGGTACACGTCGTAGACGGCGTCGATGCGCCGCACGGCGTTCAGCACGCGGTCGAGGTGGGTGGTGTCGCCCATCTCGAAGACGAAGCGGCTGAGCGCCAGCCGGTCGCTGGAGGTGGAGACGTTGGCGGAGAGGATGTTCACGTGGTGCTCGGAGAGCACCCGGGTGACGTCGGAGAGCAGCCCGGCCCGGTCCAGCGCCTCGATCTGGATCTGCACCAGGAACAGGCTCTTGGAGGTCGGCGCCCACGCCACCTCGATCATCCGCTCCGGCTCGTTCAGCAGCGACTGCACGTTGTGGCAGTTGGCCTGGTGCACGGAGACACCGGAGCCGCGCGTGATGAAGCCGACGATCTCGTCACCCGGCACCGGGGTGCAGCAGCGGGCCAGCTTGACCAGGATGTCCGGCGCCCCGCGCACGAGCACGCCGGAGTCGCTGCTGCGCAGCTGCTGGGTGCGGCCCTTGACCGGCAGGGAGAGCTCTGGGCCCTCCGAGTCGTCGACCGCCTGCACGGCGGCGACGACCTTCTCCAGCACGGACTGCGTGGAGACGTGTCCCTCGCCGACGGCCGCGTAGAGCGCGGAGACGTCGACGTACTTCATCTGGGCGGCCACCTCGGCGAAGGAGTCCTGGCTCATCAACTTCTGCAGCGGCAGGTTCTGCTTGCGCATGGCGCGGGCGATGGCGTCCCGGCCCTGCTCGATGGCCTCGTCGCGGCGCTCCTTGGTGAACCACTGCCGGATCTTGTTGCGCGCACGCGGGCTCTTGACGAAGTTCAGCCAGTCCTGGCTGGGCCCGGAGTCCGGGTTCTTCGAGGTGAACACCTCGACGACATCGCCAGTGGTCAGCGGGGTCTCCAGCGGCACCAGGCGGCCGTTGACCTTGGACCCCATGGTGCGGTGCCCGATCTCGGTGTGCACGGCGTACGCGAAGTCGACGGGGGTCGCGCCGGCCGGGAGGCCGATGACGCGCCCCTTGGGCGTGAAGACGTAGACCTCCTTGGCGCCGATCTCGTAGCGCAGGGAGTCGAGGAACTCGCCGGGGTCGGCCGTCTCGGCCTGCCAGTCGGAGATGTGGGCGAGCCACGCCATGTCGGTGTCGCTCTGCAGGGCGGAGCTGCCGGCCTTGCCGGTGGCCATCTGCTCCTTGTACTTCCAGTGCGCTGCGACGCCGAACTCGGCGCGCTGGTGCATCTCCTGGGTGCGGATCTGCAGCTCGACGGCGCGCCCCTCCGGGCCGAGCACGGTGGTGTGCAGCGACTGGTAGAGGTTGAACTTGGGGGTGGCGATGTAGTCCTTAAAGCGGCCGGGCAGCGGCGTCCAGCGGGCGTGGATAGCGCCGAGCACGGCGTAGCAGTCGCGTACGGAGTTCACCAGGATGCGGATGCCGACGAGGTCGTAGATCTCGTCGAAGTCGCGACCGCGCAGCACCATCTTCTGGTAGATGGAGTAGTACTGCTTGGGCCGGCCGACGACCTGGCCGCGGATCTTGGAGGCGCGCAGGTCTTCGTTGACGGCGTCGATGACCTGCTGCACGAACTCCTCGCGCTGCGGCGTGCGCTGGCGCACGAGGGACTCGATCTCGGCGTAGAGCTTGGGGTAGAGCACGGCGAAGGAGAGGTCTTCCAGCTCCCACTTGATGGCCTGGATTCCGAGTCGGTGGGCCAGGGGGGCGTAGATCTCGAGCGTCTCTGTCGCCTTGCGGGCGGCCGATTCCGCGGGCACGAAGCCCCAGGTGCGCGCGTTGTGCAGGCGGTCGGCGAGCTTGATGATGAGCACGCGGATGTCCTTGGACATCGCCACGATCATCTTGCGCACGGTCTCGGCCTGCGTCGAGTCGCCGTACTTGACCTTGTCGAGCTTGGTCACGCCGTCGACGAGCATGGCGATCTCGTCGCCGAAGTCGGCGCGCAGCTGCTCCAGCGTATACTCGGTGTCCTCGACCGTGTCGTGCAGCAGCGCCGCTGCGACGGTCTTGGAGCCGATGCCGAGGTCGGCCAAGATCTGGGCGACGGCCAGCGGGTGCGTGATGTAAGGCTCGCCGCTGCGCCGCTTCTGCCCGCTGTGCGCGCGCTCGGCCGCCGTGTACGCCCGCTCGATGACGGCGAGGTCGGCCTTGGGGTGGTGCATGCGCACCGTGCGCACCAGGGTGTCGACGGCGCCGGCCGGCTGGGCCTTCGAGAAGATGCGGGGCACAAGGCGGCGCAGGGAGGCGGTGGACGACGTGGAATCGCTCATCATCTCATCTCCTCCCTGCGTGCCATGCGCTCGGTCAGCCTACGCCGTGACGGCGTCGGCGGCTGCAGCGGCCGCGGCCTTCTCGCGGGCCGCGAGCACCTGCTTGTCGTGCTTGACGACGTCCTTCTCGCCCTCGCGCAGCTGCGAGTACAGCGGGGCGGCGAGGAACACCGTGGACCAGGTGCCGACGAGGATGCCGATGAACAGGGCGAGCGAGATGTCGCGCAGGGTGTCTGCGCCGAGCACGAACGCGCCGAAGAACAGGATCGCCGCGACGGGCAGGGCGGCCACGACGCTGGTGTTGATGGAGCGCACCAGGGTCTGGTTGACGGCGAGGTTCGTCGACTCGGCGAAGGTGTGCTTGGACTTGACGGCGTCCTCTGTCGTGTTCTCGCGGATCTTGTCGAACACCACGACGGTGTCGTACAGCGAGTAGGCCAGGATCGTCAGGATTCCGATGACCGCGGCCGGCGTGATCTCGAAACCGGTGGCGGCGTAGATGCCGACCGTGACGATGAGGTCGACGAGCAGGGCGCCGATGGCGGCCAGCGACATCTTCCAGGTGCGGAAGTAGAGCGCCATGCCGACGGCGGCGAGCACGAGCAGGACGATGAGGCCCTGGATCGTCTGCCTGGTGATGTCCGCGCCCCAGACCGGGCCGATGAACGAGGATGCGACCTCGCTCACCGGCACGTCATAGGCCTCGGCGAGGGCGGTGGCGACCTCGCTGGTCTGCTCCTGGGTGAGCTGGTCGGTCTGCACGCGCACGCCGCTGTCGCCGACCGTGCTGACACGGGCGACGGCCTCGGGGACCACGGAGGCGACGGCCTCGATGGCCGGCTCCTGGCTGGCGTCCGCGACACTGGTGACGACGAACTGCGAGCCGCCGCGGAACTCGATGCCGAAGTTGAACCCGCCCTTGACGATCGGGATCAGGATGGCGGCGAGCACGAGCGCGCCGATGATGATGTACCAGGTGTTGCGCTTGCCCACGAAGTTGAAGGAGCGCTTGCCGGTGTAGAGGTCGTTGCCGAAGGTAGCCATGCGGTTGGCCATCAGGATTCCTTGCCTTCCGTGGTCTTGGTGTCGCCGCCGGTGGAGGCGCCGTGGCTCGCGGCGGCGAGCTCAGCGGCCTTGCGCTCGGCGATGGTCTGGCGCTTGCCTGCCTCGCGGGCGCTGGACGCGGCCTTCTTCGGGTCGAGGGATGCCGCGGGCTTGCGGAACTCCGCGCGCCCCCGGTAGACGGCGCCGAGCGCCTGCGGGTCGAGACCGCTCCAGGGGTGGCCGCTCGAGAAGAACTTGGTGCGCGAGAGCAGCTGCAGCATCGGGTGGGTGAACATGATCACGATGATGACGTCGATGATCGTCGTCACACCGAGGGTGAAGGCGAAGCCGCGCACGCTGCCGACCGCGACCAGGTACAGCACGACGGCCGCGAGCAGGTTGGTGGCCTTGGAGGCGAAGATCGTCCGCACGGCGCGCTTCCAGCCGGCCTCGACGGCCGAGGTGAGGATGCGCCCCTCGCGGAGCTCATCGCGCACACGCTCGAAGTAGACGATGAACGAGTCCGCGGTGAAACCAATGGCCACAATCAGACCGGCGACACCGGCCAGGGACAGCCGGTAGCCCTGCGTCCAGGACAGGATCGTGATCGTGATGTAGGTCATGATCGCCGCGACGACGAGGGACGCGATCGTCACCATGCCGAGCAGGCGGTACTGGAACAGTGTGTAGATGATGACGAGGATCAGACCGAAGATACCGGCGATGATTCCGCTCTGCAGCTGCGAGCTGCCGAGTGTGGCGGAGATCGTCTCGGAGCTCTGCACGGTGAAGCTGATCGGCAGGGCGCCGAACTTGAGCTGGTCGGCGAGGGCCTTGGCGCTGGCCTCCGTGAAGTTTCCGGAGATGGACGGGCGGCCGTCGGTGATGATGCCGTTCATCTGCGGGGCGGAGAGCACCTGGCCGTCGAGCACGAAGGCGAACTGGTCCAGCGGCGGCGTCGACTTCAGGCCGAAGAGGCGAGTGCTGACCTCGGCGAAGTCCTTGGTGCCCTGGCCGTCGAAGACGAGGTTGATGACCCAGCGGCCGGTGCTGGCACCGGACTGGGTGGTCTCCATGCCGGCGGTGGCGTCGGAGATGTTCGCGCCCTCGACCTCGACCGGGCCGAGGATGTACTTGACTGTGCCGGTGTCGTCACAGGTGATGAGCGGCTGGTCGGCGGGCGCCGCGTTGGCTGTGTCTGCCTCGGTGGAGGCGCAGTCGAAGGTCTCGAACTGGGCCTGCAGCTCCGGGGTCACCCAGGCGAGGTCGCTGCCGTTGCTCGGCGTGACGCTCGGGGTGGCCGCGGGGGTCGGCTCTGCGCTGGGCTCGGGGGTCGCGGTGTCTCCACCGACGGACTGGTCCGTGGGGGTTCCCGCGACGAGGACGGGCCGCAGCTCGAGCTTCGAGGAGGACTGGATGCGGTTGCGGGTCTCATCGTCGAGCTCGCCGGGGATGGCGACGACGATGTTCTGCCCACCCTGCGTGCTGATCTCCGCCTCGGAGACGCCGGAGGCGTCCACGCGCTGGCGAATGATCGTCACCGCCTGGTCAAGCTGCTCCTGCGAGACAGTCTGGCCGCTCTCGGTCTTCGGGGCGAGAATAATCTGCGTTCCGCCCTCGAGGTCGAGTGCGAGCTTCGGCGTCCACGATCCACCGCCCCACATCACGCCTGCTGCGTTGATGGCAAACAGGCCAACAATGATGACGGCGAGCCAGGAGAGGCTACGCCAGGCTTTCTTGACCGGGGTCGACTTTGCCACCGCGGAACTCAGCTTTCTACGTTCGTGCCCACGCCATCATTGGCGTGGGCACGGAAAACGGACTATTTAGTCGTTCGACTTCTTGTCGGCGGAACCGTCGACGTCGCCGGAATCGGTGCCGGCGTCCTCGATGCGCTCACCGAACTCCGGAGCGGCCTCGTCGACGACGCTCTCTGCGGTGGCAACGGCCTCGACCGGAGTGACCACGCGGGCGATGGTCTGGCGGTGCAGGGCCAGAACGGTGCCGGGGGTGGACTCGAGGAGGACCTCGTTCTCCTCGTCGTCAATCGACAGGATCGTTCCGAACAAACCGGAGTTGGTCATGACCTTGGCACCGGGAACGACCTGGGTCTGCAGCTGAGCTGCATCCTTCTGGCGCTTGCGGCTGTTGCGGAACATGAAGAAGATGAGCACCGCGAGAACGGCGAGCATGATCATTGTCAACGGATCCATAAAGTTGGAAAACCTTCCGATTTGCGGCTGTACGCCCGCCTCAGTCGAGGGCGGCACTTGGTGAGCCAGCTTGAATTATAGGTCATCTTGCATGGAGCGGGCCGCAGCCGGCTGCATGCCGAAGTGTTGCCAGGCGGCGGCCGTCGCCACGCGTCCCCGCGGGGTGCGCGTTAACAGTCCGATGCGAACCAGAAATGGCTCGACAACGGCCTCGATCGTCTCGGCCTCCTCCCCCACCGAGACGGCGAGGGTGTTCAGCCCGACCGGCCCGCCGTCGAAGCGGCTGAGGATGATCTCCATGACCGCCCGGTCCAGCCGGTCCAGGCCGAGCGCGTCGACGTCGTAGAGCTCGAGGGCCGCCCGCACGGCGTGCACATCGGCCGTGCCCGTCCCGGTCGAGTACACCAGCGCATAGTCGCGCACGCGGCGCAGCAGCCGGTTGGCAATCCGCGGGGTGCCGCGGCAGCGGCCGGCGATCTCGGCGATCGCCGCCTTGTCGATGTCCAGCCCGAGCAGGGCGGCGGCCCGGCTGAGCACCCGCTCCAGCTCCTCGTCGCCGTAGAACTCGAGGTGGGCGGTGAAGCCGAAGCGGTCGCGCAGCGGGTTCGGCAGCAGCCCGGCCCGGGTGGTGGCACCGACGAGGGTGAACGGGGCCAGCTCGAGCGGCACGGAGGTGGCGCCGGCGCCCTTGCCCACCATGATGTCGATGCGGAAGTCCTCCATCGCCAGGTAGAGCATCTCCTCGGCGGAGCGCGCCATCCGGTGGATCTCGTCGATGAAGAGGACCTCGCCGGGGACGAGCGAGCTGAGCACGGCGGCGAGGTCGCCGGCGTGCTGGATGGCCGGGCCGCTGGCCATGCGCAGCGGCCGGTTGCCCTCGTGCGCGACGATCATGGCCAGCGTCGTCTTGCCGAGGCCGGGCGGGCCGGCGAAGAGGATGTGGTCGGGGGTGCGGCCCTGCATGGTCGCGGCGGTGAGCAGCAGTTGCAGCTGGCCGCGCACCTTGACCTGGCCGACGAACTCGGCCAGGGAGGACGGGCGGAGGGCGCCCTCGAAGGCGAGCTCGGTCTCCGACTCCAGTTCGGGGGCCAGCAGCTCCGCGGGCGTGTCGTCGAAGCTCACGCGCGGCCGCCGATCGTGTGCTGGGCGGGCCCGAGCTTGCCGAGGGCGAGGCGGAGCAGCACGGCGACGGAGCCCTTGTCGGCGTCGCCGGCCTCGGCCAGCGTCTGCTCGACGACGGGCGCGGCCACCTTCTCCGACCAGCCGAGGCCGACCAGTGCGGCCAGCACGCTCTCGCCGACGCCGGCCGGCGCGAGCCGGCCCAGTGCGGGGGCGCTGGCGGCGGTCACGGCGAGCTTGCCGGTGAGCGAGAGCACGATGAGCTTCGCGGTCTTGGGCCCGATGCCGCTGACCTTCCGGAATGCCGCGTCGTCGTCATCCGCGACCGCCCGGGCCACCTGGTCCGGGCTGAGCACGGCGAGCACGCCGAGGCCCGACTTGGGGCCGACGCCGGTGACGCCGGTGAGCAGCTCGAAGACGGCCAGCTCGTCGGGGCTGTCGAAGCCGTAGAGGGTGAGGGCGTCCTCGCGCACCACCAGGGTGGTGTGCAGGCGCAGCTCCTGCCCGATGCGGGCCGCGAGTGCGGTGGCCGGGGTGACGTTGACGGCGAGGCCGACTCCCCCGACCTCGATGATGACGGTTGACCCGAGGGCGGAGAGCACGAGGCCACGAACGGAAGAGATCACCGCTTCAGACTACGGGGCCTTCAGACCACGGGGCGCCGCCGACATGCGGGTGCCGGCCTCCGCGGCGCGCCAGGCCTTCTGCGCGGGGGTGAGACCCGAGGCCCGGGCGCCGGCCGCGCTCGGCAGGGTGCCGCCGCTGACGCCCGTGCGCCAGGCATGGCAGATCGCGATGGCGAGGGCGTCGGCGGCATCCGCCGGCTTCGGCAGCTCGCTGAGCTTGAGGATGCGGGTGACCATCGCCCCCACCTGGGCCTTGTCGGCCGAGCCGTAGCCGGTGATGGAGGCCTTCACCTCGCTCGGCGTGTGCATGCCGACGGCCAGGCCGCGCTGGGCGGAGAGGAAGAGGGCGACGCCGCTGATCTGGGCGACGCCCATCACGGTGCTCACGTTGTGCTGGGCGAAGACGCGCTCGATCGCCACGGCGTGCGGCTGGTGGCGGTCCAGCAGCTCGATCAGACCGGTGGCGACGGTGAGCAGGCGCTTCTCGATCGGCTCGTCCGGCGAGGACCGGATGACGGTCACATCGACGAGCCTGGCCGTGCGGTTGGGCTCGACATCGACGACGCCGACACCGCAGCGGGTGAGGCCGGGGTCGATGCCGAGCACACGCACGGCCATGGTGTTACTGCGCCTCGAGTTCCGCCTGGACCTCGGGGGTCAGGTCGAAGTTGGTGTAGATGTTCTGCACGTCGTCGAGGTCCTCGAGGGCGTCGATCAGGCGGAACACCTTGGTCGCGGTCTCGGCGTCGATCTCGATCTTCAGCGTCGGCACGAAGGCGGAGTCGGCGGAGTCGTAGTCGATGCCGGCCTCCTGCAGGGCGACGCGGGCCGCGACCATGTCGCTCGGATCGGTGATGATCTCGAAGGTCTCGCCCTCGTCGGTGACCTCCTCTGCGCCGGCGTCGAGCACGGCGTCCAGGATGGTGTCCTCGGTGAGGTCGTCGGTCTTGGAGACGACGATGACGCCCTTGCGGTGGAAGTTGTACGCCACGCTGCCCGGGTCGCCCATGGTGCCGCCGTTGCGGCTGACCGCGGTGCGCACCTCGGCGGCCGCGCGGTTCTTGTTGTCGGTGAGGCACTCGATCAGCATGGCGACGCCGTTGGGTGCGTAGCCCTCGTACATGATCGTCGTGTACTCGACCGACTCACCGCTGAGGCCGGCGCCGCGCTTGACGGCGCGGTCGATGTTGTCGTTGGGGACCGAGGTCTTCTTGGCCTTCTGGATGGCGTCGACGAGGGTCGGGTTGCCCGAGAGGTCCGCACCGCCCATCTTGGCGGCGACCTCGATGTTCTTGATCAGCTTGGCGAAGGCCTTCGCCCGGCGCGAGTCGGTGATGGCCTTCTTGTGCTTGGTCGTTGCCCATTTGGAATGCCCGGACATGAGTCTCCTGAGTGTGCTCGCTGAAATCTGCTTGACCAGTCTAGGACAGTGGGGGCCTAGGCGAGTTTCTGCAGGGTGCGGAGGTTTCGGTTGGTGGTTGTGCTGCGAAAGCGGGTGCGCGCGGCGAGTTTGCTGAACGGGCTGTCGATGCCGACGGCGCGCCGGCAGTGCCAGTAGAGCACCCCGTCGCCGGCGACGACGCTCTCGTCGGCGGGGTCGAGGCCGGGGGCGGCCTCGAGCAGCTCGGTGAGGGAGCCGGCCGAGGAGCTGAACAGGACATACGGATGCCAGCCCTCCCGCTGCGCGTCGAACGGGAAGCCGTCGATGACCTGGTGCACGCGCTCCAGGGTCTCGAGCACGATCCAGGCGTCGTAGCCGAAGCGCTCGGCGAGGGCCTGCTCGATGCGGGCCTTGAGCGCGGCGGTCGCCCCGGCATCCGCGGGATCGGAGTCGGCGTCGAACACGACGTTGCCGCTGGCCAGCACCGTCTTCACATTCGCGAAGCCGAGCGAGCGGAACAGCTCGGCGAGGTCTGCGGACTTGATGGTGACGCCGCCGACGTTCACGCCGCGGAGCAGCGCGACGTAGCGGGTCGCTCCGGGTGTGGTCATGCCGCTGGTGGTCATGCCGCGAGTGTACGGGCGCGCACCTTGGACAGGAAGTACTCGTGGAAGCGGTGCTCCCCCGTGATCTCCGGGTGGAAGCTGGTGCCGAGCAGGTTGCCCTGCTCCACGGCGACGACGCGGCCGTCGGCCAGCGTCGCCAGGGCGGTCGCGGCCGGACCGACGGACTCGACGACGGGGCCGCGGATGAAGACGGCGTGCACCGGGTCAGCGCCGAGGGCCGGGATGTCGAGGTCCGTCTCGAAGGACTGCGTCTGCGAGCCGAAGGCGTTGCGGCGCACGACGACGTCGAGGCCGCCGAGGCTCTCCTGCCCGACGATCGCGTCGAGCACGCTGTCGGCGAGCATGATCAGCCCGGCGCAGGTGCCGTAGACGGGAAGGCCGGAGCGGATGCGCGCGCGCAGCGGCTCGGCCAGGCCGAAGGAGCGGGCCAGCTTGTCCATCACACTGGACTCGCCGCCCGGGATCACGAGTCCGTCGACGACGGCCAGTTCCTCCGGACGGCGAACGTGGATGACGTCCGCCCCCAGGGTGCGGAGCACGTCTGCGTGCTCACGGAAATCACCCTGGAGGGCGAGAACGCCAACTGTCATCGTGCTGCGTTACCAGCCGCGCTCTGCGAGGCGGTGCGGTGCGGCGAGGTCGGACACGTTGATGCCGACCATGGCCTCACCGAGTCCGCGCGACACCTCGGCGATGACCGCGGGGTCGTCGTAGAAGGTGGTGGCCTTGACGACGGCCGCCGCGCGCTGCGCCGGGTTGCCCGACTTGAAGATGCCGGAGCCGACGAACACGCCGTCTGCGCCGAGCTGCATCATCATCGCGGCGTCGGCCGGGGTGGCGACGCCACCGGCGGTGAACAGCACGACGGGGAGCTTGCCGGTCTCGGCGATCTCTGCGACGAGCGCGTACGGAGCCTGCAGTTCCTTGGCGGCGACGTAGAGCTCGTCCTTGCTCATCGAGCTGAGCTGGGCGATCTCGCTCTTGATCTTGCGGATGTGCTTGGTCGCCTCAGAGACGTCGCCGGTGCCGGCCTCGCCCTTGGAGCGGATCATCGCCGCGCCCTCGTTGATGCGGCGCAGGGCCTCACCGAGGTTGGTCGCGCCACAGACGAAGGGAACGTTGTAGCCCCACTTGTCGATGTGGTTGACGTAGTCGGCCGGGCTCAGCACCTCGGACTCGTCGATGTAGTCGACCTCGAGTGCCTGCAGCACCTGAGCCTCGACGAAGTGGCCGATGCGGGCCTTGGCCATCACGGGGATGGACACCTCGGCCTTGATTGCCTCAATCAGGTCGGGGTCGCTCATGCGGGCAACACCGCCCTGCGAACGGATGTCGGCGGGAACGCGCTCGAGGGCCATAACGGCGACAGCGCCGGCGTCCTCTGCGATACGGGCCTGCTCTGCGGTGACGACGTCCATGATGACGCCGCCCTTGAGCATGTCGGCGAGGCCGCGCTTGACGCGGCTGGAGCCGAACTGCTCGGTAGAAGTGCTCTCAGTCATGGCCCAATCCTATTCCGTGGCCGTGGGTGGTTGCGCGCCATGACGGCTGCCGCCTCATGTCGCGCTGCGCCACGCCCCGACGACGACCTCGCCGCCCGTCACGTCGCTGCAGAACGCCAGCATTTCGCGGAGTCCGCCGTGGTAGGGCGCCAGGTGCAGCCAGTCGGCCGTGGCCAGCCCGTCCGTGGGCATCGCCCGCCACGCGATCGAGGCGACCGCCTGCTCCTCGGGGCCCAGCAGCAGGCGCACCGGGCCGACATCCGTGCCGCCCATGGACGAGCCGTGCTGGATCCGGACGTCGACGAGGCCGGTCTCCTGATCGCTGAAGGCCACGTCGGGGTATCCGTCGAGCACGCACGGGGCCTGGCTCACGTTCGTCGCGACGACGCTCATCCCCCGGCTTCCCGCGGCGGCGTCGGGTTCGGATGCAGCTAGGCTCAGTTGGTTCTCCGTGCACCATTCCGGGTCCAGCTGCCACTCGCCCGGGGCGATCTCCGGCACGGGCGTGCCCGTGGGCACCGGCTCCGGGGCCGGTTCCTCCGCGGCCAGGGCGCGGTGCCATGCGTCCTCGCCGGCCGGGACCAGGGCGAGGAGGGCGACCAGCGCGAGCGCCACGGCCACGGCCGGGGCGGCCACGGCGGCCGTGGCGGGGCGCCGTGCGGCGCGCGGGCGCCGGGCCTGCAGGCGGGCGTGCAGGAGCGCCGGCAGCCAGCCCCAGACGAGGCCCCAGTAGGCGGCGGCCTGCACCGGCTCGACCGAGAACGCGGCGCGCGCACTCGGGTCGAGCCAGCCCATCGCGGCCAGGCCGACGGCGAGCACGCCCTGCACGAGCGCCCCGGCCGCGATGACGGCGAACCAGCCGGCGGCGAAGCCGCTGCGGCTGCGATCGGGGTGGAGCAGGCCCTGCACCAGCAGGTAGGCGCAGGCGACGGCGGCCGCCCAGACCGCGCCCGCCAGCGCACCCTGCGGCCAGGGCGCGGCCACGGCGACTGTCATGGTGTCGGGCGCGACGGCGCGCACGAGGGTGCGCAGCACCAGGTCCGACGTCGCCAGGCCCAACTGGGCGACGGCGTCGCTGGCCACCCAGAGCAGCGCGACGAGCAGGGCTGTCAGCGGTGCTGGGCGGCGAGGCATCCGCCGACTCTAGCGCAGGCGCCAGATTCGGGCGGCGGTCAGGCCTTCGGCCACGCCTCCGCGATCTCCTGGCGGACGTCGCCGAGCAGGCGCGGCAGCGCCTTGGTGCCGGCGATGATGGGGAAGAAGTTCGCGTCGGTCTCCCAGCGCGGCACGATGTGCTGGTGCAGGTGGGCCGCGATGCCGGCGCCGGCGACCTTGCCCTGGTTCATGCCGAGGTTGAAGCCGTCGCAGTGCGAGACCTCGGTGATGACCCGCATGGCGATCTGGGTGAGCTCGCCGATCTCGGCGACCTCCTCCGGCGTGGCCTGGTCGTACGTCGCGATGTGGCGGTACGGGCAGACCAGCAGGTGGCCACTGTTGTACGGGTAGAGGTTGAGCAGCGCGTAGGCGTGGGTGCCGCGGGCGACGATCAGCGACTTCTCATCGTCCAGCTTCGGCGCGACGCAGAACGGGCACTCGTGCTCGGCCGGCTGCTGCCCACCCTGGATGTACACCATGCGGTGCGGGGTCCAGAGGCGCTGGAAGGCATCGGGCGCGGCGGCGAACTCGCTGGAGTTCTCCACCGGTACCGCGCCGGCCGGCGCCCCTGGATCCGTCATTTAGATCTGTCCCTGCGAGGTGACCTGGGCACGGGTCGTGATGGCGTTCGTGATGCGGGCGATGGCGTCGGCCACGGGCACGCCGTTCTCCTGCGTGCCATCGCGGAAGCGGAAGCTGACGCTGCCGTTGGCGCGGTCCTCCTCGCCGACGATGAGCTGGAAGGGGACCTTGGCCATGGTGTGGTTGCGGATCTTCTTCTGCATGCGCTCGTCGGAGAGGTCGAGCTCGGCACGGACGCCGGCCTTCTTGAGCTGGTCGATGACGTCGCCCAGGTAGTCGGCGTACTGCTCGGCGACGGGGATGCCGACGACCTGCACCGGGGAGAGCCAGACCGGGAACGCGCCGGCGTAGTGCTCGGTGAGCACGCCGAAGAAGCGCTCGATCGAGCCGAACAGGGCGCGGTGGATCATCACCGGGCGCTGGCGGCTGCCGTCGGGGGCGGTGTACTCGAGGTCGAAGCGCTCCGGCAGGTTGAAGTCCAGCTGGATCGTGGACATCTGCCAGGTGCGGCCGATGGCGTCGCGCGCCTGCACCGAGATCTTGGGGCCGTAGAAGGCGGCTCCGCCCGGGTCGGCGACGAGCTCGAGGCCGGATTCCGCGGCCACCTCGGCCAGCGTGGCCGTGGCCTCTTCCCAGGCATCATCGCTGCCGACGAACTTCTCCGGGTCCTTGGTGGAGAGCTCGAGGTAGAAGTCGTCGAGGCCGTAGTCCTTGAGCAGGCTGAGCACGAAGTTCAGGGTGCCGGTGAGCTCCTCGCGCATCTTCTCGCGCGTCGTGTAGATGTGGGCATCGTCCTGGGTCATGCCGCGCACCCGGGTGAGGCCGTGCACGACGCCGGACTTCTCGTAGCGGTAGACGCTGCCGAACTCGAACAGGCGCAGCGGCAGGTCGCGGTAGGAGCGCGCGCTGGAGCGGTAGATCAGGTTGTGCATCGGGCAGTTCATGGGCTTCAGGTAGTAGTCCTGGCCCTCGCGGTGCACAGTGCCGTCCTCGGCGATCTCGGCGTCGATGTGCATCGGGGGGAACATGCCGTCGCGGTACCAGTCGAGGTGCCCGGAGACCTCGTAGAGCTTGCCCTTGGTGATGTGCGGCGTGTTGACGAAGGAGTAGCCCTCCTCAACGTGTCGGGAGCGCGAGTAGTTCTCCATCTCGGCGCGGATGATGCCGCCCTTGGGGTGGAAGACGGGCAGGCCGCTGCCGAGCTCCTCGGGGAAGCTGAAGAGGTCGAGCTCTGCGCCGAGCTTGCGGTGGTCGCGCTTGGCGGCCTCCTCAAGGCGCTCCTTGTACGCGCGCAGCTCGTCCTTGCTCGGCCAGGCCGTGCCGAAGATGCGCTGCAGCTGCTTGTTCTTCTCGGAGCCGCGCCAGTAGGCGGCGGCGACGCGCATGAGAGCGTGCCCCTCGCCGATCAGACGGGTGCTCGGCAGGTGCGGGCCGCGGCAGAGGTCCTTCCAGACCGTCTCCCCCGTCTTCGGGTCGACGTTGTCGTAGATCGTGAGTTCGGCGCCGCCGACCTCGACGTTCTCGTTGTCCGCACCGGCATCCGAACCGCCCTTGAGCCCGATGAGCTCGAGCTTGTACGGCTCGTCGGCGAGTTCGGCGCGGGCCTCATCTTCGGTCACGACGCGGCGCACGAAGCGCTGGCCCTGGCGGATGATGCGGCTCATGGCCTTCTCGATGCCCTTGAAGTCGGCCGTGCTGAACGGCTCTGCGACGTCGAAGTCGTAGTAGAAGCCGTCGGTGACGGGCGGGCCGATGCCGAGCTTGGCCTCCGGGTTGATCGACTGCACGGCCTGGGCGAGCACGTGGGCCGCCGAGTGGCGCAGGATGCTGAGGCCGTCAGGGGAGTCGATCGTCACCGGTTCGACGACGTCGGTGGTCGTAGTCTGCGTGGCGAGGTCTTTCAGCTCACCGTTGACGCGCATCGCGACAACGGACCGGTCGGTGAAAAGCTCGAAGCCGTCAGCCACCTTCATCCACTCCCAAAAATTGATTGATGCCCGCGAATTCGCGGACTCATCAACTTTAGCGCCGTCGGACGCGGTCAAATGCCGCCTGGGCTGTGCCGCGGGCGCGAAAAAGGCCCGCCAGATTTCTCTGACGGGCCTGCTGCGTTTCTGAGCGGATGACGAGATTCGAACTCGCGACCCTCACCTTGGCAAGGTGATGCGCTACCACTGCGCCACATCCGCATTGTGTTGCTGCCACACGCTCCTGCGATGCGTGGTGGGCGATACTGGGATCGAACCAGTGACCTCTTCCGTGTCAGGGAAGCGCGCTACCGCTGCGCCAATCGCCCATTTCTGGGGTGTTGCCTGTACTCGCGGGCTGAGAGCGCCCGTGAGCCACAAAAAACCCACCAGATCTCCTGGTGGGCTCTTCATGTTTCTGAGCGGATGACGAGATTCGAACTCGCGACCCTCACCTTGGCAAGGTGATGCGCTACCACTGCGCCACATCCGCATTGTGTTGCTGCCCAGGATCTTACACCTGTGCTTCAAGCAAAAACCCCCGGCGGTCCGGGGGCTTCACTTGGTGGGCGATACTGGGATCGAACCAGTGACCTCTTCCGTGTCAGGGAAGCGCGCTACCGCTGCGCCAATCGCCCATTTCTGGGGTGTTGCTTGGGGGTGGAGTGCTACGAGGTGGCGACGGGATTCGAACCCGTGTGGACGGCTTTGCAGGCCGCTGCCTCGCCTCTCGGCCACGCCACCATTGTGGGTTCCCCACCTGTGTTACCGAAACTGGCTTGCTCGGCTTCACTCGAGCGGATGACGAGATTCGAACTCGCGACCCTCACCTTGGCAAGGTGATGCGCTACCACTGCGCCACATCCGCATTTCTTTTTCACCGCATTTCTGCGACGTCAGAAACTCTAACCGATGGATCTCTCGATCACCAAACCGGCGAAACCCGGGCGTGTTCAATCATCGCCGTCGTGGTGCCGCGCGGGGCTTGAGAACCCGCCAATCTCGTGCAGCTGGCCCTCCCCGGGGAAGAAGCCGTTGAAGCCGGCGTGCGGGTCCCGCTCCACCCGCTCGGCCAGTTCGCGCTCCTCCGCGTCTTCCTCGGCCTCCTCCTCTGCGGCAGCCTCGGCTTCTGCCCGCACAGCGGCTGCTGCGGCGGCGTCGGCTTCACCGGCTGCTGCGGCCGCTGCGTTCTCTGCCGCCGCGTCGTTGACTTCGGATTCCGGGGCGCGGTTCGTGTCCTCATCCATGTGGGCAAGATACTCCGCCGCCTGCCGGCACGCTAGGTCCGCTCGGCGCGCTGGGTCCGCTCGGCGCGCCCCGCAGCGTTACGCGACGTTCCGCGCCGGGGCAACAAAAAAGCCCCCGGCCGAGGCCGGGGGCTGTGTGTGGGCGATACCGGACTCGAACCGATGACCTCTTCCGTGTGAAGGAAGCGCGCTACCAACTGCGCCAATCGCCCATTTCTGGAACTGTTTTTCGCTCTCACCAACGTGCCGTGATCGCGATTACCGATACTAGCCGACGCCGGTGCCTCAATGCACATCGAGCGTGCGCCCCGGCGTTTCGGGGTGCGGCAGAGAGGGCTCCGGCCCGTCCACACGCTGGTTTCGCGCTGGCCGGAGGGAGCGTGCGACCGAAGCCGCTGTCGGCACCACAGGCCCGGCGGTACGAGGTTCTAGAACGGCGGCGCCACTTCGCGGGTTGAACCGGTCATGGCCCGCCTCCCCGCTGGTTCTCCCCCGCCGTTGGAGCCTATCGAAACCTGCGACACGGATGGCTCCGGTGGGCCGGTCGGCGGTCGCGGTGGTGCATGTTGCATCCGGGACGGGGTCGTCGTGTACTCGCGGCCGCGCGGGGAGGTCCAGCTGAGGTTTCCGCCGCCGGTCTGCTGAACCCGCCAGCGGGAGTTGTGCTTGAGCCGGTGGTGCTTCTTGCAGAGCACCGCCAGGTTCTCCTCGGTGGTCTGCCCGCCGTCCTCCCATGCCCGGGTGTGGTCGGTCTCGGAGCGCTCCGCCTTGCGGGTGCAGCCCGGGAAACGGCAGGTCTCGTCCCGGTAGAGGATCCAGCGCCGGAGCGACGCGCTCAGCCGGTACTGGGTCGGGTCCAGCTGCAGCGGGGTGCCGTCGAGCGGGTCGGTGAGGATGCGGTGCAGTGTGGGGGCCTGCGCGACGAGCCGGCGGGCGGTGTCGGCGTCGATCGGGCCGTAGCCGTGGAGCTCGGCCGGCTCCTCCGAGGTGCCGATGAGGGTGTCGATGCCGATGGTGAGTTTCGGGACGGCGACGAAGACCTCCGGGCGGGCGAATGCCAGCGTCGGGATGTGGGTCTGGCCGTCCTCCGTGTTTTGGGCGGGGAGGCCGAGCAGCAGTTCGGCGGCGATGTCGGCCTCGAGCTGAGCGTGGGTGCCCGCGCTCAGGATGTCGTCGGTCAGTTCGCCTGCGGCCTCGTCTGCTGCCACCACGTCTGTCCCCAGCTCGCCGGCCTCGGCCGCCTCCTTCTGCGCCTCCGTGGCGAGGTCGCCCACCCGGGTGCTGATGGCGAGGGCCTTCTCCGCCTCCAGATACAGGTGCAGCCAGGCCATCCCGTCGGCGTCCGGTTCGAACACCAGACGGCGGTCCGCCCGGGACCGGGCCGCGCGGTCGGCGAGGGCGTCGGGGTGCAGCCGGTCGCGGAGGCGGGCCACCGCCCGGTGGAACGCGGACACGTTCATGGTGCGGGCCTTGCCGAGCGCCTCCCGCTCGAAGCGGGCGTGCAGGGTGGGAGGCAGGACGACGGCGCCGGCGAGGATCTCCCGCGCGTGCCGCACGGTGATGCTCCCGGCAGAGAGCTCGGCCAGCGTGTTGGCGAAGGGGCCGCAGAGCTGCCCGGCCTCATAGATCAGGCCGACCATGGTCCGCTCGTGCACGCGCAGGATCAGGGCGAGCTCGGCGGTGATGCTGCGCCTCGCGAACTGCTCGTCCAGGGACGGCCGGCCGCCGAGCGGGTCGGCGATCGCCACCGCCCGGCGCACGGCGGAATCGATCCGCCGGTAGCGTTCCGCCTGCAGAACACACTCCGCGGAAGCACCCAAGGACAGCTCGGCCAGGTCCGCATCCAGCAGCGGGTCGAACCCGGTTGCGGGGGCCTGCGGCGGCTGCGTTTCCATGACTGAAGCGTCTCACCGACCACTGACACTCCGAGGCGAAAACAGGCCCGAATCGGGGCCAATGTGGACAACTTCCGCCGTCGTTACCTGATCGTGACCTTTCGGGCAGGCCCTCGCGGGCGAGTGTTGCGGGTTGGCTCCGGGGCTTCGCTCGTTCCTCACTCAGCCGACGTGGGGAGAGACGCTCAGCCCACCTGGGGAGAGACGTTCAGCCGATGCGGGGAGGGAGTTTTGGCCGACGCGGGGAAGATCGTTCAGCCGCCGTGAGGAGGGGCTTTCAGCCGACGTGGGGCGGGGCGGAGGAGGGCGAGGGCAGGCTGGCGAGATTGGGTCGCCGGGTCTCGATACGGCGCTGGCGCGCCTACTCGACCAACGGAAAGGTGCGAGACGTGTCCCGCACGTCGGCTGGAGGGGGCCGCGCCGCGAGGAACGAGCAGCGCAGCACCCGAAGCCCTGGAGCTGGCGGGGAACAGGCGCCTGCGGCATCCGACGGGAACCTCACCCGGGCTTCGTGCGGCGTTGACGCGCACACGAGCAGCCGTGGCGGGTTGGCTCCGGGGCTTCGCTCGTTCCTCGCTCAGCCGACGCGGGGAGGGACGTGGAGAGGAGGCCGGGCAGCCCTCCGCATGCCACGGACGGCTCCCCCGCACGTCGGCTGGAGGGGGCCGCGCCGCGAGGAACGAGCAGCGCAGCCCCCGAAGCCCGGGAGCCGGCGGGGAACAGTCGCCTGCGGCATCCGACGGGAACGCCACCCGGGGTTCGTGCGGCGCTGGTGCGCACACGAGCAGCCGTGTCAGGTTGGCTCCGGGGCTTCGCTCGTTCCTCGCTCAGCCGACGTGGGGAGAGACGCTCAGCCGACGTGGGGCGAGGCGGAGGAGGCGAGGGCAGGCTGGCGAGGTCGGGTCCCCCGGGCCCCGATACGGCGCGACGCGGCTCAGGCGGCGTGCGGGACGACGGCGTCGGCGAGCTCGTTCGAGGCCGCGACCGTGGCGCCGACGAGCGTGGCGTCTGCGGTGACGTCGGGGGCGAGCCAGTCCGCGTACATCGCGGGCGGCACGATCAGCGGCATCCGGTCGTGAATCTCCTCGACGTGGCTGGCGGCCGGCCTGGTGACGATCGCGTAGGACACCACCCAGCCGTCATCCGTGCCCGCCGCGTCGGAGCGATCGACGTTGTAGATCGCGGCCAGGCTGAACAGCTCTCCCCCGAGGTCGAAGCGGCGCCCCTTCTCGAAGTAGTGAGTGACGGGCACGAGCGCCCGGCGCGCCCGCGCGGGCCCCAGCCAGGCACCCTTCAATAGGTTCTCGCTGCGGGCGTTGATGGTCGAGAACTTCGGCCGCTGGCCGCCCACCCAGAGCTGCCACCAGGCCAAGTCCACCCGGCGCACCGCCTCACCGTCGAGCAGGCGCTCGCGCACCAACGGGTTGAGGTTCAGCGCGCGCGGGCCCGTCGGCTTGACCACGGTGCCGGCGTTCTGCGCCAACCAGTCGACGACGGCGTCGTTGCGGCCGCGCTCGTCGAAGGCGAAGTGCTCGTCCAGCTCTTCCGGGGTCGTTTCCAGTCCGTAGCTCGCACACATGCGCTCAGGCTAACCCCACCGACCGACGGAGCACAGCCCCGGGTTACCTCCAGCCGTGTCGGGCGCGCAGGGCGGACGCCACCGCGTCGAAGCGACGCCGGTCAAGCGAGGCCCCCTCCCGGCGCATCCCGGACGGGAAGACCCGGAACACCCGGTCGATCTTCACCCAGCTCGCCCGGCCGCTGGAATCCCACGGGCCGGAGCCGATCGCCAGCTGGTCCGGGTCGCCGTCGTGGCCCTTGCTGGTGAGCTGCACGGCCAGCAGGGCCCCGCCCCGGCCGCTCGCCACGATGAGCACGGGGCGGTCTTTGCCGCGGCCGTCGTGCTCCTGGTAGGGCACCCACGTCCAGACGATCTCGCCCGGATCCGGGTTGCCGTCGGTGCTCGGGCTGTAGCTCATCCGCACCCGGCCGACGGTGCGCGGGTCGACCTCGCTCGTCGCCTCCCTCCCGTACCGCCCCGGCGATGCCTCCCCGTCGGTGCGCGGGCTGGCCCGGAGCGCGCCGCGCAGCGCCGACCAGAGCCTCGTGAACGCGGCCATGGCGCCTACTTGGCCAGCTCGGGACGCTCGCGCAGCCAGACCAGCTGCGCACTGACCCGGCGGATGACGAAGGCGAGCGTCGCGGCGAAGGCGAACGCGAACCCGGTCACGACGGCGATGGAGAACAACTGCGTGCCCAGTTGCATCCAGCTGCCGGTCAACAGCCCGCCGACCCCGTCCCCGAGGATCCCGATGAAGACGAGCCCGAGCGCGGCCGCGGCGAACTGGGTGAGCAGCAGCCCGAACACCGAGCCGCGCGGGCCGGCGATGGCCGACGCAACGGCGCCGGCCGCCAGGCCGAGCACCCCGGCCCAGAACGGGCTGAGCACGTCGGCCGCCGCCGAGATGGCGACGAGCCCGGCGAACACCCCGCGCACCGCCCCGTCAAGGCTGAAGCGGCGGTGCCGGATGCGTTCGACCACGGCCCAGGCCAGCGCCGCGCAGAGCGGCGCGACGACGGTGTTTGCCGCGGCGCCGAGCGCCGTGGCATCCGGCACCGCCTCGGAGCCCACCGTCACCGCGAAGAAGCCGATCCACAGGGCGGCGATCGTGAGCACGGCCCGCCGCGGCGCGGCCACGGCCACGATCGGCCCCCGGTTCCTGGCCACGAGCAGCCAGCCCAGGCCGGCCGCCGAGGTGCCGAGGAACAGCAGGGCGGCGCCGCCGAAGTCGAGCAGTCCGAGGCCGACGACCAGCCAGCCGTCGACGAGGTTGAGGGTCCACCCGGCCACGGGGAACGCCACGATCAGGGTCCAGCCGGCCACGAAGACGAGCCAGCCGATGAGCGGCACCCTGCCGCCGGCTGCTGCGGTCTCGCGGGGCATCACGGCACCGAGCTGCACCGCCGTCAACGCGACCGTCATACCGTAGAAGATGCTCAGCCCGGGCGAGGCGTCGGCCCCGAGCACGCTCTGGGCGCCGGCCAGCGCCCAGAGCGCCAGCACGAGGGCGGCAGCGGCGGCGACCCAGGGTAGCTGTTGCATGCGGAGCCCGCCGAGCAGCGCGAGGCCGGCGGCGAGCACCGGCAGCAACGCCGCGAAGGCCAGAACGAAGCCGGGATCGTCGTAGTTCACTGCGGTCCTCTCCGGGCGCCGGGCGCACGAGAAGGCCCCTGCAGAACACCCTAGCGGGCGCGCTGCAGGGGCCGACGTCGTCTAGAGCTCGCTCAGCGCGTAGCCCTCCTCGCCGTGCACGACGGTGTCGATGCCAGCCACCTCGTCGGCGTTCTTGACGCGGAAGCCGATGGTCTTCTCGATGGCGAAGCCGAGGCCGAAGGCCACCGCGAAGGAGTAGAGCAACACCGCGGCGGCCGCGATCACCTGGACCGCGAGCTGGCCGAGGTCGCCGCCGGTGAACAGGCCGGTGTCGATCGCGAAGAAGCCGAGGTAGACGGTGCCGATGATGCCGCCGACCAGGTGGATGCCGACAACGTCGAGCGAGTCGTCGAAGCCGAGCTTGAACTTGAGCTCCACCGCGAGGGCGCAGACGGCGCCGGCGAGCACGCCGAGCAGCAGCGCCCAGCCGGGCTCGAGGTTGGCGCAGGCCGGGGTGATGGCGACGAGGCCGGCGACCGCACCGGATGCCGCGCCCACTGCCGTGGCCTTGCCGTCCTTGACCTTCTCCACGACCATCCAGCCGAGGATGGCGGCGGCGGTGGCGCCCAGCGTGTTGACGACGATGAGGCCGACGTTGGCGAGGCCGTTCAGCCACTCGGCTCCGGCGTTGAAGCCGAACCAGCCGAACCAGAGGATCGCGGCGCCGAGCAGCACCAGCGGCACGTTGTGCGGCTTCGTGATGCCCTTCTGGAAGCCGACGCGCTTGCCGAGAACGAGTGCCAGGGCGAGCGCCGCCGCTCCGGCGTTGATGTGAACCGCCGTGCCGCCGGCGTAGTCGATGACGCCGGGCAGGCCGAGCGTGTTGCCGAGCTCCATGATCCAGCCGCCGCCCCACACCCAGGCCGCGACCGGGAAGTAGACCAGGGTTGCCCAGATGCCGGCGAAGATCATCCAGGCGCCGAACTTGGCCCGATCGGCGATCGCCCCGGAGATCAGCGCGACGGTGATGATCGCGAAGGTCGCCCCGAACGTGGCGCCGAGCAGGTCGGTGTTCGAGGTCTCGCCGGTCGCGAGCGAGCCGAGGCCGAAGTCGGCGAACGGGTTGCCGGCGAAGTCGGTCGGAGCGTCGACCGCGCTCATGCTGAACCCGTACAGGATCCACAGCACGCTGATCAGCCCGAGTGCCCCGAAGCTCATCATCATCATGCTGACGACGCTCTTGGCCTTGACCAATCCCCCGTAGAAGAATGCGACGCCCGGCGTCATCAACAGCACGAGTGCCGTTGCCGTGATCGCCCAAGCAATGCTGCCTGTGTCCATGATTGCACCTCTCGAAGTTTCCATTGGGGACGTGCCCACAGTGGCCCTCGGAGGTTTCGGCGAGAGTGCCGCTCGTGTTTCAGTGGCGTTACGAATGCCGGCCGCGCGTAACGGGCGTGTTTCGCGCTCAGTCGTGCGGGGGCAGCTCCCCCGTGGTCAGCGCGATCAGGCGGGACATGGCGCGCTGGTACTTCTTGCGGTAGCCGCCGCCCATCATGTCGTCGTCGAAGACCTCGCTGAGCGGGGTGCCGCTGGCGATGATGGGGATTTCGGCGTCGTAGACGCGGTCGATGAAGGCGACGAGGCGCAGCGCGTCGGTCTGGTTGTGCAGCACGTGCGCGCCCGTGAGGGAGATCACGTCGATGCCGCGGATCATCTTGATGTACTTGGACGGGTGCACCGTCGCCAGGTGCGCCATCAGCTCGTCGAAGCTGTCGGAGCTGACCGCGCTGCCGCGCTCGGCCATCGTTCCGACCATGTGTGCCAGCGCGGCATCCTCCACTGTCGTGGCCCGCCCCTCGACGTTGCGGCGGCGGTAGTCGAGGCCGTCGATGCGCACGGTCATGAAGTTGGAGGAGAGCGCCTGAATCTCGCGGAGGAAGTCGGAGGCGGCGAAGCGGCCCTCGCCGAGCGAGTTCGGCGGGGTGTTGGATGTCGCGGCCACGCGGGTGCCCGTGGCCATCAGCTCGCCGAGCAGGCGGGTCATCAGCATCGTGTCGCCCGGGTCGTCCAGCTCGAACTCGTCGATGCAGATCAGCTGGGTGCCGCGCAGCAGCGCCACGGTCTCGGCGTAGCCGAGCGCCCCGACGAGCGCCGTGTACTCGATGAAGGTGCCGAAGTACTTGGGGCCGGGCGCCGCGTGCCAGAGCGAGGCGAGCAGGTGCGTCTTGCCGACGCCGAAGCCGCCGTCGAGGTAGATGCCGGGCAGCGCAGCCTTGGGCTTGCGGTTGCGCGAGAAGAAGCCGCCGGGGCGCTGGGCGCGCCAGACCCCCTCGAACTCCTTGAGGTGCTCGATCGCCCCCGCCTGGGAGGGGTAGTCGGCGTCGGGACGGTAGGACTCGAACGAGGCGTGCGCGAACTGGGGCGGCGGCACGAGACCACCGGCGATCTCGCTGCCGGTGATGCTCGGCGAACGATCGATCAGACGAAGTGCGGTGGAGCTCTGCATGCGCGCGCGTGCCGTTTCTGCTGTGGAGACGCGCACGCTCAGTCGAGGACGCGTAGATTTGGGGGTGTGGACAGGCATCCAGCCTAATCTGCTCCCCCACATTCTTTCGCCCGCCAGGGCGCCAGCCAGGAGGCCACCATGCCCGTCGACAACGACACCGCTTCGAAGTTCGCCGAGTACGCGCACCCCGAACGGCTGGTCTCCACCGAGTGGCTGGCCGCCCACCTCGGCGAGCCCGGTCTGGTCGTCGTGGAGAGCGACGAGGACATCCTGCTCTACGAGATGGGGCACATCCCCACCGCGGTGAAGATCGACTGGCACACCGACCTGAACGACCACGTGTTGCGCGACTTCGTGCAGGGCGAGGAGTTCGCCCGCCTGCTCGGCGAGAAGGGCATCAGCCGCGACAGCACGGTCGTGCTCTACGGCGACAAGAACAACTGGTGGGCGGCGTACGCCCTGTGGATCTTCTCGCTCTTCGGCCACGAGGACGTGCGGCTGCTCGACGGCGGCCGCGACCTGTGGATCGCGGAGGGGCGCGAGCTCACCACGGAGGCCCCGGCCCCGGCATCCGTCGAGTACCCCGTCATCGAGCGGGACGACGTGACCCTGCGCGCCTTCAAGGAGGACGTGCTCGCGCACTTCGGCAACCCGCTGATCGATGTGCGCTCCGCCGAGGAGTACACCGGTGAGCGCACCGAGATCCCCGGCTACCCCTCGGAGGGCGCACTGCGCGCCGGCCACATCCCGAGCGCGGCCAGCGTGCCCTGGGCACGGGCGGCCGCCCCGGACGCCACGTTCAGGAGCCGCGCGGAGCTCGAGGCGATCTACCAGGGCGAGGCGGGTCTCGCCGAGGGCGACGACGTCATCACCTACTGCCGCATCGGGGAGCGCTCCAGCCACACCTGGTTCGTGCTCACGCACCTGCTCGGCTTCGAGGGCGTGCGCAACTACGACGGCTCCTGGACGGAGTGGGGCAGCGCCGTGCGCGCACCGATCGCCCAGGGCGCCGAGCCCGGCAGCGCGCCCGCTCCGCACACACGCGTGGCAAAATAGTCGGGTGACCACGACTGCAGAGCTCCCGGAACAACTGGCCGAGATTCGCGACGACTTCCTCGCCCTCGAGCAGCGCGACAGGCTGCAGCTTCTGCTCGAGTTCTCGAACGAGCTGCCCGAGCTGCCCGAGCGCTACCAGGACCACCCTGACCTGTTCGAGCGCGTCGAGGAGTGCCAGTCCCCCGTCTTCCTCTTCGTCGAGGTCGACGACGCCGGTGCCGTGCAGCTGTACGCGACGGCCCCGGCCGAGTCGCCGACGACGCGCGGCTTCGCGTCGATCCTGGCGCAGGGCCTGTCCGGCCTGAGCGCCGAGCAGGTGCTCGCCGTGCCCGACGACTTCCCGCAGACGCTCGGCCTGACCCAGGCCGTCTCGCCGCTGCGGATCCGCGGGATGACGGGCATGCTCGGCCGCACCAAGCGCCAGATCCGCGCCCGCCTCGCCCTCGCGGGCTAGAGCGCTCGCGGGCTAGAGCGCGGCCAGCCAGGAGCGGATCGCCCCGTTCCACCGCTCCGGGTCGTAGTTCCAGAGCTTGGTGTGCCGGGCGCGCGCGAACTCCTCGAAGGTGACGATGTCCGGACGGGCCGCCGCCAGCTCGCGGGAACCCGCGATCGGGACGAAGCCGTCGTCCACGCTGTGCATGAGCAGGATCGGCAGCGTGAGCTCCGCCGACCGGACCGCCATGTCGAGGCGCTCGAAGTCGATCGGCTGCTCGAGGCCGGTGACGGCGCGCCCCCACGGGGAGGAGATGGTCTGGATCGCGGCGCTGTTGACGGCGCGCGGCAGCCCGTAGCCGGCCCCCTGGAAGTGAAGAATGTCGTGCCAGTCGACGGCCGGCGACTCCAGCACGATCCCGCGCAGCAGATCGCGCTCCTCGGCCCTGAGCGCCGTCTGCATGGCGATCGCGCCGCCCATCGACCAGCCCATCAGCACGATGTCGCGTGCGCCGTGCTCGCGCGCGAAGCGCAGGGCGGCGGCGACATCCTGCCATTCCGTGTCGCCGAGGCCGTAGCGACCGTCCCGGCTCTCCGGCGCCTCTCCGTCGTTGCGGTAGGAGACGATGAGGCTGTGCATGCCCGCCTCGTGGAAGACGGGGATGGCGCGCAGGCACTCCTGCCTGCGCACCGCGCGGCCGTGCACCTGCACCACCCATCGGGTGCTCGGCTCGGCCGCCGGAACCCACCAGGCGGGGGCCGGGCCGACCGGCGTCGGCACGGTGACGTTCTCGTATGGCAGCTCGAACTCCCACGGCCCGAGGTAGAACCAGCCGCTCCACCGCCCCTCCGAGGCCAGCGCCAGCTGGCCGAAGTCGACCCCGAGCAGCCGCCGGGTCACGGTGGACTCGGAGCGCCGCAGCACCTCGCCGACGCGGGCGTGGCCCTGGTCGGCGCTGAACCAGAGGCCGTACCGGCCGTCGACGACCGTGTCGTTGTCCGCGGCGAGGACGATGGTGGCATCTGCCAGGTTGGCGTCGAGGATGCGCAGCTCGTCCTTCCTGCCGCGCGGCGGCGTGACCACGGTGCGGGCGAAGACGGCGACCACGGCGGCCAGCGCGGCGCCGACGGCGAGCACGGTGGCGCCCAGTGCGATTCCACCACCGATCAGCCAGCGGCGGAGGGCACGCCCACCCCGCACATTCCCCCCGGTTCCGTGTGCATCCATGCGAATTCCCCGTCAGCCACATCGTGCGGCGTGCCTCACCGACAGCGCCCTGAAAAAACTCTAGTCTGCACTCGTGCCCGAATCACCGTCTGAGCCCCACCTCCCGCCGGAGTTCCAAGCGGCAATCGACGCGGCACGTCGGGCCGCGACCCGCCCGGAGTTGATCGTCACCGAGATCCCGGCGCCAGGCAGCCTGGCGCCGCACGCGCTTGCCCTGGCTGCGGATGTCTCGCCCTCCCGGCACGGCAGCGACTCCGACTTCGGAACGGGCCGATTCATCCTGCTCTACGACCCGTCGGAGCCGGAGGAATGGGGTGGGCGGTTCCGTGTCGTCTGCTTCGCCCAGGCGCCTTTGGAGACCGAGATTGGCCTCGACCCCTTCCTCGCCGACGTAGCATGGTCATGGCTTGTCGACGCGCTCGACGCCCGTGGGGCGGAATACTCCGCGGCATCCGGCACGGCAACCAAAATTCTCTCCACCGGTTTCGGGGAGCTCTCTGCACAAGGCGATGGCGCCCAGATCGAACTGCGCGCGTCCTGGACGCCACGCGATCACAACGTTGCTCCTCACGTCGAAGGCTGGGGTGAACTCCTGTGCATGCTCGCCGGGCTGCCCCCGACAATGGAAGGCGTGAGCATGCTGACACCGAAACGACACAACCGTGGCTGAACCGCAGCGCCACGTCATCGACACGCGGGCCGAGTACCTCGAGGCCGTCGAGCTGATTGCGGCCGGCACCGGCCCGATCGCCATCGACGCCGAGCGCGCCAGCGGCTTCCGCTATTCGCAGCGCGCCTACCTGATCCAGGTGTTCCGCCGCGGCGCCGGCGTGTTCCTGTTCGACCCGCCGGCCATCGGCGGATTCGAGGAGCTGCAGGCCGTCATCGCCGACGTCGAATGGGTGCTGCACGCCGCCAGCCAGGACATCGCCTGCCTGCGCGAGGTCGGCCTCGACCCGGCGACGATCTTCGACACCGAGCTCTGCGCCCGCCTGCTGGGCTTCGCCCGGGTCGGCCTCGGCACCGTGATCGAGCAGCAGCTCGGCATCCACCTGGCCAAGGAACACTCGGCCGCCGACTGGTCCACCCGCCCGCTGCCCGCCTCCTGGCTGGAGTACGCCGCCCTCGACGTGGAGCTGCTCGTCGACCTGCGCGACTCGCTGGAGAAGCTGCTCGAGGAGTCCGGCAAGGAGGAGATCGCCCGGCAGGAGTTCGCGGCCGTCCTGACCAAGGAGGCCAAGCCGGCCGCCGCCGAGCCGTGGCGCCGTCTCTCCGGGATCCACGGCGTGCGCGACCGCCGCAGCCTCGCCGTCGCCCGGGAGCTCTGGCTCGCCCGCGACGCCTACGCCCAGGAGATCGACACGGCTCCCGGCCGGCTCGTCCCCGACTCCTCGCTGCTCGCCGTCGTCAAGGCGATGCCGCGCAGCCGCAAGGCCCTCTCCGACATCCGCGAGTTCACCGGGCGGGCCAGCCGCAGCGAGATCGCCCGCTGGTGGGAGGCCGTCGAGCGCGGGCTGAACGCGACCGAGCTGCCCGCGGTGCGCGCCAGCAACGACACCCTGCCGCCTCCTCGCGCCTGGTCGGAGCGCAACCCGGAGGCGGACCTGCGCCTGAAGGCGGCCCGCGGCGCCCTGGCCGAGGTGTCGGAGGAGCTGAACATCCCGCTGGAGAACCTGCTCACCCCCGAGTACCTGCGGCGGCTGGCCTGGACTCCCCCGGAATCCGTCGACCCCGACTCGCTCGCCGCTGCGCTGCGCGACCTCGGCGCGCGCCCGTGGCAGATTGACGCTTGTGCACAGAGAATCAGTGACGCCTTTGTAGAAGCCCACCAATCATTGCTCGAATCGTCCGAAGCCCCCTCGTAGGAACCGGCAAACGATTCCGGGGCCGCCCCGGGCACTCCCTAGGATCAACTCAGAGTCGATCTGAACGATGGAGGCAAAGTGGCCGAGAGAACTGATGTCGTGTTCGTGGATGGGGTTCGCACCCCGTTCGGGCGAGCAGGCGAAAAGGGAATGTACTGGAACACCCGGGCCGACGACCTCGTGGTCAAGGCGATCATCGGGCTGCTCGAGCGCAACCCCGGCGTTCCGAAGGACCGCATTGACGAGGTGGCCATCGCCGCCACGACGCAGCAGGGCGACCAGGGCCTGACCCTCGGCCGCACGGCCGCGCTGCTGGCCGGCCTGCCGAAGTCGGTGCCCGGTTTCGCGATCGACCGCATGTGCGCCGGCGCGATGACCTCGGTGACGACGCTCGGTTCCGGCATCGGCTTCGGTGCGTACGACCTCGTCATCGCGGGCGGCGTCGAGCACATGGGCCGCCACCCGATGGGCATGAACGCCGACCCCAACCCCCGCTTCCTCGCGGAGCGGCTGGTGAGCGCCGACGCGCTCAACATGGGCAACACGGCCGAGCGCATCCACGACCGCTTCCCCCAGCTCACCAAGGAGCGCGCAGACCGCTTCGGCATGCGCAGCCAGCAGAAGGTCGCCGCCGCCTACGCCGCCGGCGACATCCAGCCCGACCTCGTTCCGGTCGCCCTGCGCACGGATGCCGGCTGGGGCCTCGCCACGCAGGACGAGGGCATGCGCCCCGAGACCACCATGGAGGGCCTGGCCACGCTGAAGACGCCGTTCCGCCCGCACGGCCGGGTCACGGCGGGCAACGCCTCCCCCCTGACCGACGGCGCGACCGCCAGCCTGCTGGCCAGCGCCGAGACCGCGGCCGAGCTCGGCCTCCGCGCCAAGATGCGCATGGTGAGCTTCGCCTTCGCCGGCGTCGAGCCGGAGATCATGGGCCTCGGCCCCGTCCCCTCCACCGAGAAGGCGCTCCGCAAGGCCGGCCTCAGCATCACCGACATCGGCCTGTTCGAGCTGAACGAGGCGTTCGCTGTGCAGGTGCTCTCCTTCCTGGACCACTTCGGCATCGACGACGAGGATCCGCGGGTCAACCCCTGGGGCGGCGCGATCGCCATCGGCCACCCGCTGGCCGCGAGCGGCGTGCGGCTGATGATCCAGCTTGCCCGTCAGTTCGAGCAGCACCCGGAGGTGCGCTTCGGCCTCACCGCGATGTGCGTCGGCCTCGGCCAGGGCGGCACCGTCATCTGGGAGAACCCGCACTACACCGGCCCCACCCACACCAACGCAGCGAACTAAGGCGGGAGCACACATGACTGACTACTCGAAGATCGATTTCTCGCTGATCGCCTCCCTCGACCCGGACGAGGTCGTCTCGCACTCCTACGTGCGCGATGTGCCGCTGCCGAGCGGCAAGGTGCTCGCCCTCGTCACCCTCGACAACGGCCGCGACCACACCCGGCCGAACACCATGGGCCCGAAGACCATGCTCGAGCTCGGCCGCACCTACGACGCGCTCACCGAGCGCGCCGCGCGCGGCGAGATCCACGCCGTCGCCACCACCGGCAAGCCCTTCATCCTGGCGGCCGGCGCCGACCTCTCCAAGATCAACGAGATCCCGAGTCGCGCCGTCGGGCTGCAGATGGCCCAGCTCGGCCACTACGTGCTCGGCAAGCAGGCCACGTTCGGCGTCCCGTCCTTCGTGTTCATCAACGGCCTCGCCCTGGGCGGCGGAACCGAGCTGCCGCTGAACGCCGACTACCGCACGATCGACAGCTCGGTTCCCGCCATCGCGCTGCCCGAGGTGTTCCTCGGCCTGATCCCCGGCTGGGGCGGCACCTACCTGCTGCCGAACCTGATCGGCATCGAGAACGCCCTCAAGGTCGTCATCGAGAACCCGCTCAAGCAGAACCGCATGCTCAAGGGCCCGCAGGCATTCGAGCTCGGCATGGCCGACGCGATGTTCGCCCCGGCGAACTTCCTCGAGGACTCGCTGCGCTGGGCCGACGGGGTGCTCTCCGGCACGGTCACCGTCGAGCGCAAGAACGCGCCGGGCAAGATCGAGCGCCTGGTCAAGTGGGATGCCGCCATCGGCATCGCCCGCAAGATGCTCGAGAGCAAGATCGGCACCGTCCCGCAGTCGCCCTACGCCGCCCTCGACCTGCTGAAGGCCGCCAAGAACGGCACCAAGGAGGAGTGCTTCGCGCTCGAGGACGAGGCCCTGGCCGATCGCATCATCAGCGACCAGCTGCAGGCCAGCATCTACGCGTTCAACCTCGTGCAGAAGCGGGCCAAGCGCCCGGCCGGCGCCCCGGACAGGGCGCTCGCCCAGAAGGTGACGAAGGTCGGTGTCATCGGCGCCGGCCTCATGGCCAGCCAGTTCGCGCTGCTCTTCGTGCGCCGCCTGCAGGTGCCCGTGGTCATCACCGACCTCGACCAGGGCCGCGTCGACAAGGGCCTCGCCTACATCGCCGAGGAGATCGGCGCGCTGGAGGCCAAGGGCCGCATCTCCCCGGACGAGGCCAACCGGCTGCGCGCCCTTGTCTCCGGCACCACCGACAAGGCCGACTTCAGCGACTGCGACTGGGTCATCGAGGCCGTCTTCGAGGACCTCGCCGTCAAGCAGCAGGTGTTCGCCGAGGTCGAGAAGCACGTCTCGCCCACCACGATCCTCGCCACGAACACCTCCTCCCTCTCGGTCGAGCGGATCGGCGAGAAGCTCGAGCACCCGGAGCGCGTCGTCGGCTTCCACTTCTTCAACCCGGTGGCCGTGATGCCGCTGCTGGAGATCGTGAAGGCCCCGGCCACGAACGACGCCACGCTGGCGACGGCGTTCGCGACCGCGGCCAAGCTGCGCAAGAGCGCCGTGCTCACGGCCGACGCCCCCGGCTTCGTCGTGAACCGCCTGTTGGCCAAGGTGATGGGCGAGGCGGCGCGCGCCGTCGACGAGGGCACCCCGGTGCCGGTCGTCGAGCGGGCGCTGGCCCCGATCGGCCTGCCGATGGGCCCATTCGAGCTGATCGACCTGGTCGGCTGGGCGGTCGCCGCCCACGTGCAGGACACCATGGTGGACAAGTTCCCGGAGCGCTTCTACGCCTCGGAGAACATGCACAAACTCTCCCAGCTGTCCCAGGTGGTGGAGAAGAACAAGGCCGGCAAGGTCACCGACTTCACCAAGGAGGCGAAGAAGCTGATGAGCGTGGGCTCGACGCCCGTCGACGAGGCGACGATCCTGCGCCGCGTCGAGGACGAGCTCGCCGGCGAGATCAAGCTGATGCTGGACGAGAAGGTGGTGGCCGCGGCCGAGGACATCGACCTCTGCCTGATCCTCGGTGCCGGTTGGCCGTTCCAGGCCGGCGGGGCGACGCCATACCTGGACCGCGTCGGCGCCAGCCGGCGCGTGTTCGGCGCCACGTTCCACGACCCCGAGATTCGGGGCGTCGGCAACTAACCGCCACGCAGAGGGGCCCGATCACGGTGTGGTCGGGCCCCTCTGCGTGTTCAGCCGTTCAGCCGTTCAGCCTCTCAACCGTTCAGCGGCGACATGTCGGCGTAGCGGTTGCCCTTCGGCGCCTCGATCGCGGTCAGCGCCCCGAGCTGCTCCGGGCTCAGCACGAGGGCATCGGCCGCGACGTTCTCCTCCAGCCGTGAGACGCGCTTCGTGCCGGGAATGGGCGCGATGTCATCGCCCTGGGCCAACAGCCAGGCCAGGGCCACCTGCGCCGGCGTCGCACCGATCTCGTCGGCGACGGCATCCACCTCTTCGAGGATGCGCAGGTTGGCCGCCAGGTTGTCGCCGATGAAGCGCGGGCTGTGCCTCCGGAAGTCGTCCTCGTCGAACTGGTCGATCGAGCGGATCGCACCCGTCAGGAAGCCGCGCCCGAGCGGCGAGTAGGGCACGAGCCCGATGGTCAGCTCGCGCAGCACCGGCAGGACGGCGTGCTCGGGGTCGCGCGTCCACAGCGAGTACTCCATCTGCACCGCCGTCACCGGGTGCACGGCGTGCGCCCGCCTGATCGTCTCCGGCGACGCCTCCGAGAGGCCGTAGTGGTGGATCTTGCCGGCGGTGATGAGCTCCGACAGCGCCCCGACGGTCTCCTCGATGGGCACGGCCGGGTCGATGCGGTGCTGGTAGTAGAGGTCGATCCGATCGGTGCCGAGGCGCCGGAGCGACCCCTCGACGGAGGCGCGCACATTCGCGGGGCTGCCGTCGTAACCGCGGCTGCCGTCCGGCCTGCGCACCAGCCCGAACTTGGTGGCGAGCACGACCTCGTCGCGGCGGACGGCCAGCGCCCGGCCGAGGAGCTCCTCGTTGAGGTGCGGCCCGTACATCTCCGCCGTGTCGAACAGCGTCACGCCGAGGTCGATTGCGCGGTGGATGGTGCGGATCGACTCCGCCTCGTCGGAGCCGGCACCGGAGTAGAACGCCGACATCCCCATGCAGCCCAGGCCGATCCGGCCGACCTCGAGCCCGGCGCTTCCCAACGTGATGTGCTTCATGGCTGGACTCCCCGTCCTGTTCGCGAACCGCGCCAGGGTGATCCCGCATGCACCCTCGCACACCGCTACCTAAACCCGCGGCGGCGGCGCCGGTCAAGGGCAGGGCAGCAACACCCAGCAACCTCGCGAGTACGCCCGCGTCCGGAGGGCGCCCGGCGTCGGCGCGCCTGCCGCCACTCTCGCGCACGCCGCGACGGTTCCTGCCTAGGCTGGGGGCATGCACCCTTCCCCCGACGGCCCCCTCGCGGATCTCGAGGCGCTGGCCGCGCGCAGCCTGGACTGGAGCTCCACCCGGATTCGCAGCCTGCCGGATGCCGGCCACGCTCGGCACGCCGCCGTGCTGGTGCTCTTCGGGGTGCTCGACGACGTGCCGGCGGCAACGGGCGGCCGGGTGCCGCAGGATCTCGACGTGTTGCTCGTGCGGCGCGCCTCGACACTCGGCAGCCACCCCGGGCAGATCGCCTTCCCTGGCGGCCGGCTGGACGAGACCGACGCCGATGCGACGGCGGCCGCACTGCGTGAGGCCGTCGAGGAGACGGGTGTGGACCCGGGAGGGGTGCGCACCCTGGGCACCCTGCCGGAGATCCCGCTGGCGGTGAGCAACCACCTCGTCACCCCGGTGCTCGCCTGGTGGACCCGGCCCTCCGAGGTCGTCGCGATCGACCATGCCGAGACGGTGGAGGTGTTCCGCGTTCCCGTCGCCGAGCTGGTGCACCCGGCGAACAGGGCAGTGACCGTGCACGGGGAGTATCGGATGCCGGCATTCACCGTCGGCGGACGCCTGGTCTGGGGCTTCACCGCGCTCGTGCTGGCGCGCCTGTTCGACGAGCTGGGCTGGGCCGAGCCCTGGGACCAAGACCGGGTCGTGCAGCCAGACAGCTGATGCCCCCTCGCCGATGTCGGAGGCCCCTTCTAGGCTGGGTGCATGACTACTCAGTACTACGTCGCCTGCAGCCTGGACGGGTTCATCGCTGACCGCGACAATTCGATCGACTGGCTGCTGCAGTTCGGCTTCGAGGAGTTCGGCGCCCACTACGAGCGCTTCCTGGCGGGCATCGGGGCGGTCGTGATGGGTGCGGACACGTACCAGTTCCTGCTCGACGACGCCTCAGGCTGGGGCTACACGATGCCAGCCTGGGTGCTCACGCACCGCGAGATGCCCGGGATCGACGGGGCCGACATCCGCTTCGCCCAGGGCCCCATCGCCGAGGTGCACGCTGCGGCGGTTGCGGCGGCGGGCGACAAGCAGGTCTGGGTGATCGGCGGCGGCAACGTCGCGGCCCAGTTCGCCGATGCCGGCCTGCTCGACGAGCTGCTGGTCACGATCATGCCCATCGCGCTCGGCGCGGGCCGGCCGCTGCTGCCGTTGGCCAGCACCACGGCGCTCACCGCAACGGGCACGACGCCGTTCCCCGGCGGCGCGATCGAGCTGCGCTACCGGGTCGGACGGGGCTAGGGCCTAGCCCTCTGACTTCTTCGGCGGGCCGACATGCGGCACCTTGCTGCCGGCGAACATCGCGGCGATGTCGCCGGCGATCTGCGGTGCCGTCAGCCCGATGTCGAACATGATCTGGCCGCGGGTGGCGTGGTCGATGAACTCGTCGGGCAGGCCGAGCTCCGTCACGGCGGTCTCGACGCCGGCGCCGCGCAGGTCCTGCCGGATGCGGGTGCCGATGCCGCCCACCTTGATGCCGTCCTCGATGCTCACCACGAGTCGGTGCCCGCGGGAGAGCTCGATCACGCTCCGCGGCACGGGGACGACCCAGCGCGGGTCGATGACGGTCGCGCCGATGCCCTGCTCGGCGAGCAGATCGGCGACCTCGAGTGCCACGCTGGCCATCGGGCCGACGGCGACGAGGAGCACATCGCTGGTGGCCGACTCGCGCAGCACGTCCACGCCGTCCTCTGTGCGCCGCTCGGCCTCGAACTCGACGCCGACGCTGCCCTTCGGGAAGCGCAGCACGGTCGGGCCGTCGTCGACGGCCACGGCCTCGGCGAGCTCCTCGCGCAGGCGGGTCGCGTCGCGCGGGGCGGCCAGGCGGATGCCGGGGACGACCTGCAGGATGGCGAGGTCCCACATGCCGTGGTGGCTGGGGCCGTCCGGCCCGGTGACACCGGCCCGGTCCAGCACGAAGGTGACGCCGGCCTTGTGCAGCGCGACATCCATCAGCACCTGGTCGAATGCCCGGTTGATGAAGGTGGCGTAGACGGCGACGACGGGGTGCATGCCGCCGAACGCCAGGCCGGCGGCGGAGGTCGCGGCGTGCTGCTCGGCGATGCCGACATCCAGCACCCGCTCGGGGAAGCGCTCGGCCATGCGGTGCAGGCCGGTCGGGCGCAGCATGGCGGCGGTGATGCCGACGAGCCGCTCGTTGACGGCGGCGAGCCGCACCATCTCGTCGGCGAAGACCGAGGTCCAGGAGGCCACGGAGGAGGAGTCCAGCGACTCCCCCGTCTCCGGGTCGATCTGGCCGACCGCGTGGAACTGGTCGGCGGCGTCCTGGCGGGCGGGCTCGTAGCCGCGGCCCTTGTCGGTGATCGTGTGCACGATCACCGGTGCGCCGTAGCCCTTGGCCTGGCGCAGCGCCTCCTCCATCGCCACCAGGTCGTGGCCGTGCACCGGCCCGATGTACTTGATGTCGAGGTTGGAGTAGAGCGCCTCGTTGTTGGAGAAGCGGCTGAGGAAGCCGTGCAGGCCGCCGCGCACGCCGCGGTAGACGGCGCGGCCGGGGCCGCCCATCTTGTCGAAGGCCTTGCGGCTGGACATGTACAGCTCGCGGTAGCTCTTGCGGGTGCGCACGGTGTTGAGGAAGCGGGCCATGCCGCCGATGGTCGGGGCGTAGGAGCGGCCGTTGTCATTGACGATGATGATCAGGCGACGGGCGTTGTCGTCTGTGATGTTGTTGAGGGCTTCCCAGGTCATGCCGCCGGTGAGCGCGCCGTCGCCGACGACGGCGATGACGTGCCGGTCGTTCTGCCCGGTCATGCTGAACGCGCGCGAGATGCCGTCGGCCCAGCTCAGCGAGCTGGAGGCGTGCGAGCTCTCGACGATGTCGTGCTCGGACTCCGAGCGCTGCGGGTAGCCGGCCAGGCCGCCGCGCTGGCGCAGCGTGCTGAAGTCCTGCCTGCCGGTGAGCAGCTTGTGCACGTAGGACTGGTGGCCGGTGTCGAAGACCATGGCGTCGCGCGGGGAGTCGAAGACGCGGTGCATCGCGATCGTCATCTCGACGACGCCCAGGTTGGGTCCCAGGTGCCCGCCCGTCTTGGCGACGTTCTGCACCAAGAACTCCCGCACCTCTGCGGCGAGTTGCACGAGCTGGTCTTTCGAGAGTGCGTCGAGGTCTCGCGGACCCTTGATCGTCTCGAGAAGGCTCACGCCCTACCGCCTTTCAGAAGCGACCGCCTCACATCGGCGGTACCCATCGAGTTTACGCGTATCGCGCTGTGACCCCCGCATTCGGCGCCGAGTCCTCCGCTGCCGCCCACTGTTTGCACAGACGCCCTCTGCTAGCGTCGATCGGCGGACCGCGCACTCGCGCCCACCCGAAAGGAACAGCCCCTCCATGCAGCCCACCCTCCTCGGAATCGACTTCCTCGACGCCGATTGGCTCGTCCACTGGTTCGGCCCCTTCATCCTGCTGGGTGTTGCCGCCGTCGTGTTCGCCGAGACCGGACTCATCGTGCTCTCCTTCCTCCCCGGCGACTCGTTGCTCTTCACCGTCGGCCTGCTGACCGCGACCGGCTTCGTCCAGTTCCCCATCTGGGTGACGGCATCCGTCATCTTCGTCGCCGCATTCGCGGGCGACCAGCTGGCCTACTACCTCGGGCGCAAGGCCGGCCCGGCCATCTTCAAGCGCGAGCAGAGCCGGTTCTTCAACCCGGCCAACGTCGAGCGCACGAACGCGTTCTTCGACAAGCACGGCGGCAAGGCCATCATCCTGGCCCGCTTCCTGCCCGTGTTCCGCGCCTTCGTGCCCGTCGCGGCCGGCGTGGGCCGGATGCCCTACCGCACCTTCATCACCTTCAACCTGATCGGCGCGTTCCTCTGGGGCGTCGGCCTCACCCTGGTCGGCTTCTTCCTCGGCCAGATCGAGTTCGTGGCCCGCTACTCCGAGTTCTTCATCATCGGGATCATCCTGATCTCCGGCATCCCGATCCTGCTCGAGCTCGGCAAGGCGGCCCGCGCGACTCTCGCCAAGCGCCGGAGCTCGGCCGCAGCGGCCCCGGCTGAGCCGGCCGCAGACGAGCTCGCCGCGCGCTGAGGTCGCCCGCTCTCACGCCGTCCTGTGACAGAGTGATCCCACCGGATCGCGAAGGAGCGAGATGCCAGAGAGCACAGAGGTCCCAGAGAGCACCGACGACCCAGAGAGCACCGACGTCCCCCGGGGCAGCGAGGCCTCAGACGTCGGCGTGGACACGGAGTCCGGCCGCATTCGGGGCAGCCTGGCAGGCGGGGTGCGCCGCTTCCTCGGCGTGCCGTACGCGGCAGCGCCGTTCGGCGCCCTGCGCTTCCGGCCGCCGCAGCCCGTCCCCTCCTGGCCCGGCGAGCGGGACTGCACCACACCGGGGGCGACGGCGCCGCAGCTGCCCTACGGGGGCGGCATGGAGCGGTTCCTCGGCAGTGTGAGCGTGCCGGGCGAGGAGATCCTGAACCTGGCCATCTGGGCGCCGGAGCGGCGCGACGCCGCCCTCGCACCGGTCATCGTCTGGATCCACGGCGGGTCCCTCAGCCGCGGCAGCAACGCCCTGGAGGCCTACGACGGCACCCGCTTCGCCCGCGACGGGGTCATCTTCATCGGCGTCAACTACCGCCTCGGCGCAGAGGGCTTCTCCGTCTTCGCCGACGGCGAGGCGAACCTCGGCCTCGCCGACCAGATCGCGGCGCTGCGCTGGGTGCGCCGCAACATCTGGGCGTTCGGCGGCGACCCGAGCCGGGTCACCGTGATGGGCGAGTCGGCCGGCGCGATCACGATCGCCGCCCTGCTGGCGCGGCCGGACGCCGCGAGCCTCTTCGACCGCGCCATCATGCAGAGCGGCCCGCCGGACGCGAAACCGGCGAAGACCGCGGGCACGGTGACCCGCCGCATGGCCAAGCTGCTCGGCGTGGCCCCGCTCCGCGCCGCCTTCGCCGAGCTCTCCCCCGCCCGCCTCCTCGACGCCCAGCGCCGGGCCACGGCCGGCACGACCCCGATCACCGGCGGCCCCGCGTTCGCGCTCACCCTCGGCACCGAGACCGTGCCGCGGCATCCGATGACCGCGTTGACGGGCGGGGCCGGTTCCGGCATCCCCGTGCTGATGGGCGCGAACACCGAGGAGTACCGGCTCTGGTTCATCCCGACCGGGCTGCTCGCGAAGATCGGCAGGGCACACATCGCCGTCGCGATGGCGAAGTTCGGGATCTCGCCCAGGACCGTGCGGCTGTACCGGCGCAACCGGCCGGGCGCCAGCCGCGGCGAGCTGTTCGGCGCGCTGGCGACCGACCTGCTGCTGCGGATCCCCCTGAACAAGCTCGCGGATGCCCGGCTGCGGGTGCCGGGCGCGGCGCCGAGCTTCGTCTACGAGTTCGCCTGGCGCTCCCCCGTCGACGGCTTGGGCGCCTGCCACGCGCTCGAGCTCGGCTTCGTCTTCGACAACGTCGGCAGCGAGGAGGCCGTCGCGATGGCCGGCCCCGGCGCGCCCCGGCGCCTGGCCACCGACATGCACGCGGCCTGGGTGCGCTTCGCCGCCACCGGCGACCCCGGCTGGCCGGCCTGGTCGCCCGAGCGCCCGGTCAAGGTGTGGGACGGGGCCGCGGATGCCGTCGTGCTGGCGCCGCGGGAGGACGAGCGCGCCCGCTGGCGCTGAGTGCCCTTGGCAACAGAGACGGCCGGCCCCGTCGGGGCCGGCCCTTTCTGCAATCGGGAGCTGTGGGTTTAGAACAGCGCGCCGTTGATGCCGGCCGTGCTGACGGCGCCGTCCTCGACGCCCCACTTGGCGAGGATCGCGCCGTAGCTGCCGTCGTCGATGATCGACTGCACGGCCGCCTCGACGGCCTGGGCCAGCGTGCCGGACTCCTTGGCGACGGCGAAGCCGAACGGCGCGGAGTCGTACTGCTCGCCGATCAGCTCGAGCTTCCCCTGCGTGGCGGAGACGGCGTAGGCGGTCACCGGCGAGTCGGCGGCGAAGCCGGCCGCGCGGCCGAGCACGACGGCGTTGGTGATGTCGTCCTGCGTCTCCAGCTTGAGGATGCTGATGGGCGCCTTGCCGGCGGCGACGCAGGCCTCGGAGCGGGCGGGGATGTCGTCGGTCTCCTGGTAGGTGGTGGCGCCCGCCGCGATGACGAGGCCGCAGGCGTCGTCCGGGTTCAGCGTGCTGCCGGCCGCGGCCGCCCAGCGGGTGCCCGCCGAGTAGTAGTTGACGAAGTCGACGATCTTCTCGCGCTCCTTCGTGTCGGTGAACGAGCCCTGTCCGACGTCGTACTTGCCGCCGATCACGCCGGGCAGGATGTTGTCGAAGGCCGCACCCTGGTACTCGACCTCGAGGCCCATCTTGGCGCCGATGGCGTCCATCAGTTCGATGGCCCAGCCGGTCGGGGCGCCCTCCGCCGTCTTGAACTCGTTCGGCGAGTAGGTCAGGTTGACGCCGACGCGGAGCGCGCCGCTCTCGGCGATCGCGGCCGGGACGAGGGCGGTGACGGCGTCGTCGGCGCCGACGACGACCGCGTCGCCGGTCGGGGCGGCCGTGGTCGGCGCGTTCTGGACACAGCCGACGAGGCTGACCGCGAGGAGGGACGCGGCCGCCACGAAGAGCAGGCGGCGTGCGGGGCGAACGGAAGTCATGGTGCTCCTTAGTGTGATTCTGCTGTGAGTGCTGTGGAGAGGGGTTCGATGTCGGTGCCGGCGGCGGCGAGGTAGGCGAGGACCTCGCCGACGGATGCCGCGCCGGAGCGGGCGCCGTGGGCCTCGGTGGCCCGGGCGCCGGCGCCGTTGGCGAAGAGCGCGGCGAGGCCGGCATCCGCGGTGCGGTCGAGGGCGAAGAGGAAGGCGCTGCAGAAGGCGTCGCCCGCGCCGGTGACGTCGAGCACGGCGGCCGCGAGGCCGGCGACCTCGATGGGCTCGGAGCCGGAGTAGACGATGCAGCCGTCGGCGTCGCGGGTCACCACGAGGTGGGACAGGCCGCCGGCGAGGAGGGCGGCGGCGCAGTCGGCGGCGCTCCGGCCGGAGCGGAGGCGCTCGAAGCCGATCCGGTTGACGAAGAGGAGGTCGACCGTGCCGATCAGCTCGAGGTCGCCCGGCTCGAGGTCGGCCACGTCCAGGTCGAGCACGATCCGGGTGCCGGCGGCGCGGAGCGCGCGGAGGATCTCGGCCGGGCCGAGCGCGCCGTGGCGGAGGCGGCGCAGGTCGCCAATCGAGCTGTAGACGCTGCGGGCCGCGCCGAGCAGGTCCATTCGCGCGGCGTCCAGCTCGAAGCGCTGGTCACCGATGCGCGGCGTCAGCACGACGTGCTGGCCCCCTGCGAGGAAGATCAGGCAGCGCGAGTCGGCCAGCTCGTTGTCGACGAGGCAGAGCGCGGTGTCCACCCCGCTCTGCTCGAGGTCGGCGAGCAGCCGCTGGCTGACGGCCCCGTCGTTCATGGCGGTCACGAAGCGGGTGGGCGCGCCCAGCGCGGCGTGCACGCAGGCGGCGTTGGCGATCATGCCGCCGACGACCGCGGGCAGAGGGTCGAGCCAGGCCTTGTCGCCGAGGGCCGGCCAGCTCTCGGCCGTGAAGTACTCGTCGAGCGCGACGTCGCCGATGAAGATGGTGCTCTGGGGGCTCATGCGGCGGCCTGCACGGTCACCGCGGCCCCGGTCGGCAGCACCCAGTCGTCGGCGATGCTGTCGTCGGCGGTCGCCATCCAGTAGTAGTGCGCGGGCTTCCCGACGCCGTGGCAGGCCGTGTGCCAGATGCCCTCGGCGAGCACGATGACGTCGCCCGGCTGCAGCAGGAACGCCCGGAGGTCGGCGGCGTCCGGCCGCTCGCCGGCGGTGGCCGCGACGGCGACGACGACGGGCTCGGCGGCGCAGAGCAGCACCTCGCGGGTGTGGTGGTGGCGCTCCATTCCGGTGACCTGAAAGGGGGCGGCGGCGCCGAGCGTGAACCCGAGGTGGCCGGGCGTCTCCAGCACCGCGTGCAGCGAGCGGCGGTCGGTCCAGCCGTCGCCGAGCGTCGTCATGACGCGCTCACCGCCCGCGCCGAGGTCGAGGTACTCACCGAAGGCGGCGAAGGAGTCGGCGCTGAGCGGCTCGGCGGTCAGCGTGCGCGTCTGCGGGCTCATCGGGCACCGTGCGCGATGGCGGTGAGCTCCGCGACGTGCGCGGCCAGCACATCGCCGTCATCCTTGCGGGTGTCCTTGAGGAAGCTGCCCACGATCGCTCCGTCGGCGTCCTCGAGCTGGGCCACACAGTTGGCCGCGGTGATGCCCGCGCCGACGATGAGGGGGAACTCGCCGAGGATGCCGCGGAACTCGCGGATGCGCTCGAGGCTCGTCTCCATGCCGGTGCCCTCTCCGGTCACGACGATGGCGTCTGCCCGCTCCCGGCCGAGGCCGAGGTCGGTGCCCAAGTCGTTGCCGCTCAGGTAGGGCTGGTACTTGAAGCGCACGCCGCCGAGCACCGCGGCATCCGTCGACGCGCGCCAGCCGGCGAGCCGTTCGGCGAAGGCCGGCTCGTCCTCGGCGCCGAGGTGGCCGGCGACCGAGTCGAGCTGCACGAAGCTGGCGCCGTACTGCCCGGCCAGCACGAAGCCGCGCTCGTCGTCGTCGAGCACGTTGACGCCGTAGCAGGCCGTCGGGCGCTCCTGCTGCAGCACGCGCAGCACCGCCTCGACGTCGTCCGGCGTGCCGAAGTAGTTCTCCACGATGACGGCGTCGACGCCGTTGCTGTAGAGGGTCTCGATCTCGCGGCGGGCGATGTCGAGCTTCTCCTCGGCGGTCTCACCCTTCAGGTGGACCATGCCGAGAACGACGGGGGCCGCTGCGAGGCGGTCGAGGAAGGCGGTGCGTCTGGAAGTCATGTGGTGGGTCCCGATGGGTCTCAGGCCTGGCGCGCGGCCGGCAGCGTGGTGGAAATGTTGAATTGGACCGTGGACGAGTAGACGATTTCGATCTGCTCGATCTCGCGGTCGTGTTGGTCGAAGGCGGCGCCATGCAGGGTGACGAGGGCTGGAGCGGCCCGCGTCTCGCCGAGGACGGCGCACATGGCGGCGTCCGGGATCACGGTGCTGAGGGTCATCTCGGTGCGAGACGGGTGCACGCCGTAGTGGGCGCGCAGCGTGTCGTAGAGCGAGGCATTCTCGAAGTCGAGGGTGTCGAGCCCCGGGAACAGCTCGAGCGAGAGGTGTGAGGTGTCCAGAGAGAAGATGCTCTCCGTCTCGGCGATGCGCACGCCGCGCAGGCGCACCAGGCGCAGCTGCGGCGTGCCGCCCGCCTCGATGACCTCGTGCTCGACGACGCGGGAGATCGGGATGCCGCCGCGGCCGCGCATGGTGTCGCTGAAGCCGCCGAAGTTCCAGATGCTGTGCGTCATCGGGCGGAACTGCACGAAGGTGCCCTTGCCCTGGACCCGGCGCACGAGCCCCTCGGTGACGAGCTCGCCGATGGCCTGCCGCACCGTGCCGCGCGTGGTCTGGAACGTCTCCATGAGCGAGGGCTCAGAGGGGATGGCCTCACCGTCGAGCAGCTCGCCGTTCAGGATGAGCGAGCGCACATGGCGCCCGATCTGCGCGTACAGCGGCAGGTAGTCCTGTGCAGCCATTGTTGCCTCCCTCGTGTGCTTGTATAGACGACCATACAATCACGGGGTGTGCGGGGCAAGACGGGTGTGCGGCCGGGCCTCGCGCTTCCGGGACGGAGGAGCTCGGCGGCAGCACGGTTCCGCCCCGATTTGCCAGACTCGGCGCTCACACTGGGTGCGTGCAGCAGGAGAGAGCCCGGGTGACGACGACCGACGGCACCGGACTGGCGTACGCCTCGATCGGCGCCGGCCGGCCGGTGGTGTATGTCGCGGGCTGGCTCGGCCATCTGGAGCTGAGCTGGGAGCTGCCTGCAGAGCGGGCCTACTATGAGAGCCTCGCGCAGGGCTGCCGGCTTGTCCGCTACGACCGCGCCGGATCTGGGCTGTCGGCGCCCTCGGCCCGGCCGCCGTCGCTGGCGTACGAGCTCGAACAGCTCTCCGCGGTGGTCGCAACCCTCGACGCGGAGCCCTTCGACCTGGTCGGAACGTCACTGGGGGCGCTGGTCGCCGTGGCGTGGGCGGCGGCGCACCCCGGCGCCGTCCGACGACTGGTGCTCTACGGCGGCTGGGTGTCCGGCGCGGACATCTCCCCGCCCAGCGCCCGGGAACACGTCCTGGGGCTGGTCGAGTCGCACTGGGGGCTGGGGTCCGACGTTCTGACCGAGATCTTCGCGCCGGACGCCGATGACGCGACGCGCAGGGAGTTCGGCCGCTACCAGCGCGCCTGCGCGACCGCCACCACGGCGCGAGCGCTCCTGGCGCTGAGCTACGAGCTCGACGTCAGCAGCCTGCTCCCCCTCGTGCACGCCCCGACACTGGTGGTGCACCGGGACCGCGACCGGGCCGCTCCCGTCGCCCAGGCGAGGGCACTCGCAGCAGGGATCGCCGGTGCGCAGCTCGTCGTGCTGCCCGGCCGCTCCCATCTGCCGTACGTGGGCGACACCGCCGCGCTCGTCGGGTCGGTCCGCCGGTTTCTCGGCCTGCCGGCGCCGCGGCGCGGCGCCCGGGCGTTGACGGCCCGCCAGGACGAGGTCGCGGCGTTGATCAGCGAGGGGTGCACCAACCGCGAGATCGCCGCACGGCTGGGCATTGACGAACGATCGGCGGAGGGGCACGTGGAACGGATCCGCCTGCGCCTCGGCTTCCGGTCGCGCGCCCAGATTGCCGCGTGGTACGTCGCGCAGCGCGACCGGCCGGGCTCGGCGAACTGAGGTAGTTCCACGCCTGACGGCGCGAACGGAGTCCGGCACGCTGGTGACATGAGCATCAGCGCCACACCCACCGCCACCCCGGCATCGACCGGGTTCGAGCTGCACGCCGGCCGGGGCCGGTTCAACGCCGCCTTCTTCTGGCTGATCGACCCGTACCTGGAGTGGAGCCTGCGCCGGCAGAAGCGACGCGTCTTCGGCGGGCTCCCGCGGGAGGTCGTCGAGATCGGGTCCGGCGTCGGCGCCAACCTCCGCTACCTCCCGGCCGGCGGCACCCTCGTCGCCTTCGAGCCGAACCGCTACATGCACGGCCCCCTCCGCGCCGCCGCCCGCCGCAGCGAGGTGCGACTCGACCTGCACGAGTGCATGGCCGAGAACACCGGCCTCCCCGAGGCCAGCGTCGACACCGTGATCTCCTCGCTCGTGCTCTGCTCCGTGCAGGACCCGGTGGCCGTGCTCACCGAAATCCGGCGCATCCTGCGCCCGGGAGGCAGCTTCCGCTTCCTCGAACACGTCGCCGCCCGCCGGGGCACACCCACCCATGCCGCACAACGGCTCCTGCGCCGACCGTGGGCCTGGGCGTTCGAGGGCTGCTCGTGCCAACGCGATCTGGAGTCCGCCGTGCGCGCCGCCGGGTTCGCGAGCGTCACGATCAGGCACTACCGGGTGCACACCCCGCTTCTCCCGTTCAACACCCACATCGCCGGCATCGCGCGGGCCTGACCCCCGGGCCGGCGGCCGACCGCCACCCATGAAAGGAATCCATGATGAACACCCCACCCATCTGGCACGGCGAGGTCCCACCCGACGTCCTCACCGCCATGCGGCGAGGCACCCTCATCGAGACGCTCGGAATCGAGGTCACCGCGGTCTTGCCTGATTCCCTGCAGGGCCGGATGCCCGTCGATTCGCGGACCACCCAGCCAGCCGGGATGCTCCACGGCGGCGCGTCCGTCGCGTTCGCGGAGACGCTCGCGTCGATTGCGGGCTTCCTGGCGGTCGATCGCGCACGCTTCCATGTCGTCGGCATGGAGATCAACGCGAACCACCTCCGGCCCGTGGCGGAGGGGTGGGTGACCGGGGTCGCCCGCCCGATCTACCGTGGCGGGCGGGCCCAGGTCTGGGAGGTGCGGATCGCCGACGACCAGGATCGCCTGGTCTGCATCTCGAGGTGCACGCTCGCGGTGCTCGAGGTGCCGACCACGTACCTGAGCGCCGAACAGCGGGCGTAGCCCCGACACGGCGGGGCAGCGCACCCGCCGATCGGGCCCGCGCCCAGCACGCGATCAGGCCGGGGGGCCCGCGGCGTCCGCGAGGGCCTGGATCCGCAGCGCCAGCGCGACGTCCCGCTCCGTCACCCCGCCCGCGTCGTGCGAACTGAGCTCGAAGGCGATGCGGCCGTACCCGAGTCGCACATCGGGGTGGTGGTTGAGCCGGGCGGCGACCTGGGCGACGGCGTCCAACAGGCGCACGGCGCCGGAGAAGTCGCCGGTCTGGTACTCCGCCTCCAGCTTCCCCGGCTTGTGTGTGAACGCCGTCCCGGCGAGGGCGTCGGCGGTGTCGCTGGGCAGCAGCAGTGAGTGGTGTGCGGGCATGCCTCCATGCTGCGCCCGGCGTGCCGAAAGCACAACGGCCGGTCCCTGTCGGGACCGGCCGTCGGTGGTGCGTTCTCGCTTAGACGAGCGAGCGCAGCACGTACTGCAGGATGCCGCCGTTGCGGTAGTAGTCAGCCTCACCCGGGGTGTCGATGCGCACCACGGCGTCGAACTCGACGACGGCCTTGCCGGCCGGCGAGTTCTCGGTCGGGGTGGCGACGACGCGAACCGTCTTGGGGGTGGTGCCGTTGTTCAGCCCCTCGAGGCCGAGGATCGACACCGACTCGGTGCCGTCGAGGCCGAGCGTCGCCCAGCTCTCGCCGGCCGGGAACTGCAGCGGCACGACGCCCATGCCGATGAGGTTGGAGCGGTGGATGCGCTCGAAGCTCTCGGTGATGACGGCCTTGACGCCCAGCAGGCTGGTGCCCTTGGCCGCCCAGTCACGCGAGGAGCCGGAGCCGTACTCCTTGCCACCGAAGATCACCAGCGGGATGCCGGCGGCCTGGTAGTTCTGGCTGGCGTCGTAGATGAACGACTGCGGTGCGCCCTCCTGGGTGAAGTCGCGGGTGTAGCCGCCCTCCACGTTGTCCAGCAGCTGGTTGCGCAGGCGGATGTTGGCGAAGGTGCCGCGGATCATGATCTCGTGGTTGCCGCGACGCGAGCCATAGGAGTTGAAGTCCTTGCGCTCGACGCCGTGCTCGACGAGGTACTGGCCGGCGGGGCTGTCGGCCTTGATGTTGCCGGCGGGGCTGATGTGGTCGGTGGTGACCGAGTCGCCCAGCTTGGCCAGGACGCGGGCACCCTGGATGTCGCTGACCGGGGTGGTCTCCATCGTCATGCCGTCGAAGTACGGGGGGCGGCGCACGTAGGTCGACTTCTCGTCCCACTCGAAGACCGCACCGGCGGGGGTCTCCAGCGAACGCCAACGCTCGTCACCCTCGAAGACACCGGCGTACTGGGTCTTGAACATGCCCTCGTTGATCGAGGTGTCGATCGTGGCCTGCACCTCGGCGGCGTCCGGCCAGATGTCCTTGAGGAAGACGTCATTGCCGTCCTGGTCCTGGCCCAGGGCGTCGACCTCGAAGTCGAAGTTCATCGAGCCGGCGATGGAGTACGCGATGACCAGCGGCGGGCTGGCCAGGTAGTTCATCTTCACGTCGGGGCTGATGCGACCCTCGAAGTTGCGGTTGCCGGAGAGGACGGCCGTGACGGCGAGGTCCTGCTCGTTGATGGCAGCCGAGATCTCGTCGAGCAGCGGGCCCGAGTTGCCGATGCAGGTGGTGCAGCCGTAGCCGACGGTGTAGAAGCCCAGCGCCTCGAGGTCCTCGGTCAAGCCGGCCTTGGCGTAGTAGTCGGTGACGACCTTGGAGCCGGGAGCCAGCGTGGTCTTGACCCACGGCTTGGCCTTGAGGCCCTTCTTGACCGCGTTGCGGGCGAGCAGGCCGGCGGCGAGCATCACCGAGGGGTTCGAGGTGTTGGTGCACGAGGTGATCGCGGCGATGGCAACGGCGCCGTGGTCGAGCACGAAGTTCTCGCCGTTCGCCAGCGACACCGCGGTCGGCTTGGAGGCCGAGGCGGGGGCGTGGCTGTGGTGCACGTGGTGGTGCTGGCTGTGCTCGCTCTCCGGCGTGTTCGCGGGCGGGTCGGATGCCGGGAAGGACTCGGAGATCTCGAGGTCGACCAGGTCGTGCTCGACATCGGCGTAGTTGAGCAGGTCCTTCTCGAAGGCCGACTTGGAGACGCTGAGCTCGATGCGGTCCTGCGGGCGCTTCGGGCCGGCGATGGAGGGGACGACGGTGGAGAGGTCGAGCTCCATGTACTCGCTGAAGACGGGCTCGGCGCTGGCGTCGTGCCAGAGCTTCTGCGTCTTGGCGTAGGCCTCGACGAGGGCGATCTGCTCGGCGTCGCGGCCGGTCAGGCGCATGTAGTCGAGCGTGACGTCGTCGATCGGGAACATGGCGGCGGTGGAGCCGAACTCCGGGCTCATGTTGCCGATGGTGGCGCGGTTGGCCAGCGGCACGGAGGCAACGCCCTCGCCGTAGAACTCGACGAACTTGCCGACGACGCCGTGCTTGCGCAGCATGTCGGTGATCGTGAGCACGACGTCGGTCGCGGTGACGGCCGTGGGGATGGCGCCGGTGAGCTTGAAGCCGACGACCTTCGGGATGAGCATGGAGACGGGCTGGCCGAGCATGGCCGCCTCGGCCTCGATGCCGCCGACGCCCCAGCCGAGCACGCCGAGGCCGTTGACCATCGTCGTGTGCGAGTCGGTGCCGACACAAGAGTCGGGGTAGGCCTGCAGCACGCCGCCGACCTCGCGGGTCATGGTGACGCGGGCCAGGTACTCGATGTTGACCTGGTGCACGATGCCGGTTCCGGGCGGGACGACCTTGAAGTCCTCGAACGCGGTCTGGCCCCAGCGGAGGAACTGGTAGCGCTCGCCGTTGCGCTCGTACTCGATCTCGACGTTGCGCTCGAGCGCGTTCTCGGTGCCGAAGAGGTCGGCGATGACGGAGTGGTCGATGACCATCTCGGCCGGGGCGAGCGGGTTGATCTTGTTGGGGTCGCCACCGAGGGCGGCGACGGCCTCACGCATGGTGGCGAGGTCGACGATGCAGGGAACACCGGTGAAGTCCTGCATGATCACGCGGGCGGGGGTGAACTGGATCTCGGTGTCCGGCTCGGACTCGGGGACCCAGGACCCCAGGGCCTCGATCTGCGACTTGGTGACGTTCGCGCCGTCCTCGGTGCGGAGGAGGTTCTCCAGGAGCACCTTGAGGCTGAACGGGAGCTTCTCGTAGCCGGCGACGGTGTCGACACGGAAAATCTCGTAGTCGGTCTCACCGACCCGGAGGGTGTCTTTTGCTCCAAAGCTATTTACTGCAGACACGTGGCCGTCTCCTTTGCTGGGCGCCGCCAAATGCGCGGCATATCTTCAATCTTCGCGGCCGCACTGCGCGTTCTGCCAGCAAGGTTAGCCTAAGTCGGCTCTACCGGTCAGGGCTGATTCGGCGGAAGATTTTATCTCGATGTCGAGATAACTCTAGCAGGAGGGACGGGTCACTCAGGGGCGCCGCGCCGCGGCATCCGCGGGCTTGGCGTAGATCGCCTTGACGATGAGCCAGGACAAGATCAGCAGCAGCGCGTAGAGCGGGACGCCCATCAGCAGCTTGGTGATGGCGAGGCCCTCGACGTTGCCGGCGAAGTACAACGGCACCTGCACGAGCAGGCGCAGCGCGAACAGGCCGAACCAGCAGGCGGTGAGCAGCTGCATCGCCTGGAAGCGGCGCTTGTTCTCCCGCCAGGCCAGGCCGTCGCCCATCAGGTAGCCGACGGCCAGCCCGATCAGCGGCCAGCGCACCAGCATCGAGACGAGCAGCGCGATCGCGTAGACCGCGTTGGTGATGAGCCCGAGGACGAAGTTGTCCTCGCCGCGCCCCGTCCAGAGCGCGAGTGCCGCCGAGACGACGGCGCCGATCAGGCCGGCGACGGCCTGCATGACGGGCGTCTTGCCCACGATGCGGAGCGCCGTGAAGACGACGGCGAGGCCGACGGAGACGCCGAGCGCCCAGCTCAGCTCCTGGCTGAAGGTGTAGATGATGAGGAACACCAGGCCGGGCAGGATCGTCTCGGCCAGGCCGCGGATGCCGCCGAGCGCCGCGAGCATGTCGCGCGGCGAGAGCCGCTCGTCCTCGGCCAGCTTGCCGAGCCCCGCCTTGCGGGCGGCGTCGGCGAGCTGGCTGCCGAAACTGGCCACCGGCTCGAGCGGCTCGTGCTCACGAGGCTCGTCGCCGTGCTGGTCCTCTGGGGCAGCCACTGTCCCGCGGGTCAGACGTTGCTCGGGGCGTCGGATGCCGGTGACGCGGGCATGCGCAGCGGGATCAGGTCGCGCGGCGGCATCGGCGTGGTGCCACGCACGACGACGATGCTGCGGAACAGCTCCTCGACGGCTGCGGCGGCGTCGGGGTTGACCGCCGCCTCACCGGCGATGACGCCGCGGAGGAACCAGCGCGGGCCGTCGACGCCGACGAAGCGGGCGAGGCGCGTGCCACCGGCCGTGCCGGAGCCGGCCGCGACGGGGATCTGGGCGAGCAGCTCGGGCCCGAACGTTCCCTCGCGGAGGGTGGTCGTTCCGCCCTGGCGCGCGATCTGCTCGGAGATCTGGCCGCGGATCTCGTGCCAGAGGCCGCTCGAGCGCGGCGCGGCGAACGGCTGCACCTGCAGCGTGGAGTTGGCGTAGTCGAGGCCGATCGCCACGACGCGCTTGCTCTCTTCCTCGATCTCGAGGCGGAGGTGCAGGCCCTCGCGCGGAAGGATCTTGACCCCGCCGAGGTCGACGTAGGGGCGAACGGGGTTCGCCTCGCTGTCGTCGAGCGGACCGTTCTCTGCGCGGTCCTCTGGTGCGGACTTGGGGTGCTCCACCGGCAGGTCGCCGATGTTCTCAACGTCGCTCACGCGATGCCTCCTGAAGTTGGGGTGCCACTGCCGATGGCGGCAGTGCCGGTCGATCCGAAGCCGCCTTCGCCGCGCGCGCTGCCCGGCAGCGTCTCGACGGGGATGAAGGTCGCCCGGGTCACGGGCATGATGATGAGCTGTGCGATGCGGTCGCCGGGGGCGATCTGGAAGGGTGCGCTCTGGTCGGTGTTGAGCAGAGCGACCTTGATCTCGCCGCGGTAGCCGGCGTCGACGGTGCCCGGGCTGTTCACGATCGTGATGCCGTGCTTGGCGGCCAGGCCGCTGCGCGGCACGACGAATGCGGCGAATCCGGCCGGCAGAGCGATCGACACACCGGTGCCGACGAGGGCGCGCTCGCCCGGGGCGAGGGTCACCTCCTCCGCGGAGTGCAGGTCGGCTCCCGCATCGCCCGGGTGGGCGTACTGGGGCAGCACGGATGCCGTGATCAATACTTCAACGCTTTCAGCCACGTGTCGAGGGTAGTGCAGAACTCTGATCGAATAGAGACATGCCTGAAAACCTCGACACCGCGTCCGCCGTCTACGACGAGCGGCTCTGGCCGAACCCGTGGATGTTCATCGCCACGGCGCTGGTCATCCCCGCGAGCATCCTCGTGCTCGCCCCGATCAGCGTGACGGCGGGCATCGTGACCGCCCTCATCCTCTATGCCGGATGCGTCGCGCTGCTGCTGCTCGCCTCCCCGCGCATCACCCTGACGGCCGACCGGCTCACCGCCGGCCGCGCCAGCATTGGTGTCGACGCACTGGGGCCGGCCACAAGCTGTGAAGGTGCCGAGGCTTTCGCCGAACGCGGCCCGCGACTGGATGCCCGGGCCTGGCTGCTCATCCGCGGCTGGGTGAAGCCGGTCGTCCGCGTCGAGCTGAACGACCCGAGCGACCCCACCCCGTACTGGCTGCTCTCCAGCCGCCGCCCAACAGAATTGGCCGCCGCGATCAATCGATCACGACGGCCAGAAACTGATTCGCCCGCTGCTTAGGCTGCGCACTCCAGGCAGATCGGTCCGAGCTTGGACTCGTGGTCGATCTGCGAGCGGTGCTTCACCAGGAAGCAGCTCACACAGGTGAATTCGTCTGCCTGCGGGGGCAGCACGACGACGTCGAGATCGAGGTCGGAGAGATCCGCGCCCGGCAGTTCGAAGCCACCAGGGTTGTCCGCGTCTTCGACATCAACGACGCCCGACATCTTGTCGGGTACTCGTTCTTTCAGCGCCTCGATCGAGTCAGAATCATCGTCTGTCTTTCGAGGTGCGTCGTAATCCGTTGCCATACCCATCCACTTCCATTTACAGCCGCCAGAACAAAAATCGGCGGCCATAGTTTGCAACAAAGTGCGGGGAATAGCAAACCCTCGTTCGCCGATCTGGCCGCCATTCCTACAGAACTTCCGGCACGCCCAGCGTATTCCCCGGAATTGGCCCTCTCGCGTGGCATCCTTGGCAGCGATAGCCAGCGCGAAAGGGCTCAACGCAATGCAGGAACTCAAGGTAATCGGCGTCGAGAACGGGGCGCTTCTCGTCGCCTCAGACGAGGGCGACCGCTTTCGCATCGTCATCGACGATGTCTTGCAATCGCGGCTGCGCCAGGCACAGCCCGAGGCTTCCAACAGCCCCAAGCTCTCGCCCCGCGAGGTGCAGGCCTACATCCGCTCCGGCATGTCCGCCGACGATGTCGCCGCCGTCACCGGGGCCTCGCTGGAGTACATCCAGCGCTTCGAGGGCCCCGTCGTCGCCGAACGCGAGCACATGGTGTCCTCGGCGCTCGGCGTTCCCGTGCACACGGCGATCGACCCGGAGCCGGCCGACGACCCGATGAATTTCGGCACCGTCATCCGGGAGCGCCTCGCCGCCCTCGGCGCCCACGGTGAGCGCTGGGCCAGCTGGAAGGAGCCGGCCGGCGGCTGGGTCATCAAGCTCGCCTTCACCGCCGACGGAATCGACCACGACGCGCGCTGGGCCTTCGAGCCGAAGAAGCTCACCCTCTCCCCCTTGAACTCCGAGGCCGTGACGCTCTCGCAGCAGGGCGAGATCAGCGGCTCACTGATCCCCCGGCTGCGCGCCGTCGGCCACGACACCACGATCGACGAGTCGCGCTTCGACAGCGGCGCGTTCTCGTTCCGCGACCCGCTGATCGGCGACGATCCCGGCGACGTCGTCTCCCAGCTGGAGCCCATGGCGTACGGCCGGGCCGCCTCCTCCAGCCCCGCCGCGAGCAAGGCCGCCATCAAACGCGCCGACGAGCCGGCCACCTCGCTCAGCGAGACCGCCGACCTGCTCGAGGCGCTGCGCCGTCGGCGCGGGGAACGCGAGGCCGCCTCCTCGACCGTGGCCGAGCCACGCCAGACCCTGACCGGGCCGACCGCCGTTCCGGCCGCGCCCCGGATCGAGGTGCCGGCCGTCTCGACCGAGGCGTCGCAGACGCCCGCCCCCGGCGACAGCTCCGACGAGGCCCCGTCCAACCCGACGCTGCGGCTCTGGGGAGCCGTCAGCAAGCCGGTGGGCGTCCCGTCGCCGGCCGCGCCCACCGGCCCCGTGCCGACCGCGGTGCCGACCGCCGCCGAGCCCGCAGCGGCCCCCGCGGTGGTCTCTGCCGTGCCCCCGGCCGCACCCGCGGCCCGCGCCAAGAAGGGCCGGGCGTCGATGCCGAGCTGGGACGAGATCGTCTTCGGCGCGCGCACCGACGACGACCTGGCCTAGGGCCGCAGCGCCGGCTCGCGCTGCGCCTGCGGCGTGCGCACCGCTGGCACCAGCCAGAGCAGGAACACGCCGCCGACCAGGAGGCCCCAGAAGGCCGATCCGATGCCGGCGATCGCGACGCCGGATGCCGTCACCAGGAACGTCGCGATCGCGCTGATGCGCTGCTCGGCGACCTCGAGCGCGTTCGACACGGCGGTCACGAGCGCGCCGAGCAGGGCCAATCCAGCCACGGCGATGATGATCACCGGCGGTGCAGCCGCCACCAGGGCCGCCGCCACGCCCGCCCCGACGCCGAGGGCCAGGTAGACGAAGCCGGAGCTGACGGTGGCCACCCAGCGCCTCGAGCGCTCCGGGTGCGCCTCCGGGCTGGCCATCAACGCCGCGGTGATCGCGGCCAGGTTGATCACGTGCCCGCCGAAGAGCGCCGCCCCGGCCGAGGCGAGGCCCGTGCTGAGCAGCGCCGTGCGCGGCGCGACGGTGTATCCGAAGGTCGAGAGCACGGCGAAGCCCGGCACGTTCTGGCCCGCCATCGTGACGATGAAGAGCGGGATGCCGAGGCTCACGATGACGGCGGGCTCGAAGACGGGGGCGACGAACTCCAGCCGGGGAAGTGCGGACTGCCCGCTGAGGGCGGCAGGCCCCGCGATCGCGGCGATGCCGACCGCAGCCACCAGCATGGCGGCCGGCACGGCCCAGCGGGGCGCGAGCCGGCTGAGCAGCAGCCAGACGAGGATCATCGGCACGGCGACGAGCGGCTGCTCGATGGCGGCGGTGACCGGCGCGATGCAGATCGGGAACAGGATGCCGGCGAGCATCGCTCCCGCGAGGGACTTCGGGATGCGGGTGATCAGCCGGCCGAGCAGCGGCCAGAGCCCGCACAGCACGATGAGCGCCGCGCAGACGAGGAACGCGCCCACTGCTGCGGCGAAGTTCTGCGTCGTCGCGCCCGCCGCCAGCAGCAGCGCGGCGCCCGGCGTCGACCAGGCGAAGGAGACGGGGACCTTCAGCAGCCACGGGAGCAGGACGCAGATGACGCCCACCGCCAGGCAGAGGGCGAACAGGCCGGATGCGGCCTGTTCGTCGCTGGCCCCGACGGCGACGAGCCCGGCGATGACCAGGGCGAAGGAACTGGCGAATCCGGTGATCGCGGCGACGATGCCGGCGAAGATGGGTTGCAGGATGCCCGTGCCCTTCGTCAGTGAAGCGTTGGCTCTGAAGCGGTCGGGCTAGGCCGACTTCTCCTGGCGGCGCACCTTGTGCGGGACGATCGTGGGTGCGGCGTTCTCGAGCACGGCGGCCCGGGTGACAACCACTCGCGCCACCTCCTCGCTGGAGGGCACCTCGAACATGATCGGCCCGAGCACCTCCTCCATGATGGCGCGGAGCCCTCTGGCGCCGGTCTGCCGGAGCACCGCGAGGTCCGCGATGGCCTCCAGCGCCGACTCCTCGAACTCGAGCTCGACGCCGTCGTACTCGAACATGCGCTGGTACTGGCGCACGAGGGCGTTCTTCGGCTTGGTGAGGATCTCCATGAGCGCCGCCTGGTCGAGCTGGCTGACGGTGGTGACGACGGGGAGCCTGCCGATGAACTCGGGGATGAGCCCGAACTTCTGCAGGTCCTCCGGCAGCACCTCGCTGAACAGGTTGACGTCGTCGCCCTTGGAGTGCAGCGGGGCGCCGAAGCCGATGCCCTTCTTGCCCGCCCGGGAGGAGATGATCTCCTCCAGGCCGGCGAAGGCGCCCGCCACGATGAACAGCACGTTCGTGGTGTCGATCTGGATGAACTCCTGGTGCGGGTGCTTGCGCCCGCCCTGCGGCGGCACCGAGGCGACCGTGCCCTCGAGGATCTTCAGCAGCGCCTGCTGCACGCCCTCGCCGGAGACGTCGCGTGTGATCGACGGATTCTCTGCCTTGCGGGCGATCTTGTCGACCTCGTCGATGTAGATGATGCCGGTCTCTGCCCGCTTGACGTCGTAGTCGGCGGCCTGGATCAGCTTGAGCAGGATGTTCTCGACGTCCTCGCCGACGTAGCCGGCCTCGGTCAGCGCGGTGGCATCCGCGACCGCGAACGGCACGTTGAGGCGCTTGGCGAGGGTCTGCGCGAGGTAGGTCTTGCCGCAGCCGGTCGGGCCGATCAGCAGGATGTTGGACTTGGCGATCTCGATGTCGTCCTTGACGTCGGCCGGCCCGATGGCGCTGCGCGCGCGCACGCGCTTGTAGTGGTTGTAGACGGCGACGGCCAGGGCGCGCTTGGCGGGCTCCTGCCCGATCACGTACTCCTCGAGGAAGCCGAAGATCTCCTTCGGCTTGGGCAGCTCGAAGTCGCCGGTGGCCTCCTCGCCGGATTCGGCGAGGCGCTCCTCGATGATCTCGTTGCAGAGCTCGACGCACTCGTCGCAGATGTAGACGCCGGGCCCAGCGATGAGCTGCTGGACCTGCTTCTGGCTCTTCCCACAGAAGGAGCATTTGAGCAGATCGGCGCTTTCACCTATGCGTGCCATCCGTCCGCCTCCTCAGCGACTTGAATTCGTGTCTTGCCACTCGTGTCTCGAAACGAGTGTTCCAGAACGTGTTCCGAGCCTATCCTGTGATGCCGACATCGCGGCGAGCGACGCCCGCAGTTTCTCGGACCGGTTGCCCGAAATTGAGCGTCCGTCGCCTTTCAATCGGCGAAGAGGTGGCGCAGGTAGCGATCCGGCGAGTCCAGGAACGTGCGCCAGTGCCCGACGAGCTGCAGCCCCTCCCAGTTCGCCTCGCGGATGCCCCAGTCTCCCAGTTCCAGGATGCGCGCCCCGGGCAGCGCGGCGAGCACCGGCGAGTGCGTCGCGCAGATCACCTGGCTGCCGCGCTCGACCATGTCGCGCAGCCCCACCATCCAGTTGAGGGTGGACGCGAAGGACAGCGCGGCCTCCGGCTCGTCCAGGCAGGCCAGCCCGGTGACGTAGCGGGGGTGGTTCAGCTTGTTGTCGAGCAGGTCGTTGAACGACTCGCCGTGACTGAGCGAGTGCAGGTGCCGATCGGGGCTGCCGTCCAGCGACTCCAGATAGCTGTAGTAGCCGTGCATGGTCTCTGCGCGGAGGAAGAACCCGCCGCGCGGCGCGCCGGGCCCGCGCTCGATCTGCAGCCAGTCGGCCAGCGGGGACTCCGTGGGGCGCGTCGTGTGCGATCCGTTGCTGCTGCCGCCCTCCGGCGGCAGGCCGGCGGCCATGGCGATGCCCTCCAGCAGCGTGGACTTGCCGCTGCCGTTCTCGCCGACGAGGAAGGTGACGCCTGGGCCGAAGTCGAGCCCGTCGCGGAGCACCGCGGCGATCGCCGGGATGCTCGCCGGCCACTCGCCGCCATCGGTCTCGGCATCCGCCACCGCAGCGTCCCGCAGCGCAGAAACGCGACGGATGGGCCGGCGGTCGTGCAGCCAGTCCCCCGTCGCGTTCATGCAGTGCGCCGAGCTGTGCGGGGTCTACTTGGTGAGGGCCGCGAGGCTCTTGCGCGAGGTGAGCACCTGGTCGATCAGGCCGTACTCGAGTGCCTCGTCGGCGCTCAGGATCTTGTCGCGGTCGATGTCCTTGTTCACCTGGGCGGCGTCGCGGTTGGAGTGCTTGGCCAGCGTCTCCTCGAGCCAGGTGCGCATGCGCAGGATCTCCTTGGCCTGGATCTCGATGTCGGACGCCTGGCCGCGGCCGGCCTCGCCGACGGCGGGCTGGTGGATCAGGATGCGCGCGTTCGGCAGTGCCAGACGCTTGCCGGGGGCTCCGGCGGCGGTCAGCACGGCGGCGGCGGAGGCCGCCTGGCCGAGGACGATGGTCTGCACCTGCGGGCGGATGTACTGCATCGTGTCGTAGATGGCCGTCATTGCGGTGAAGGAGCCACCGGGCGAGTTGATGTACATCTGGATGTCGCGGTCGGGGTCCATGCTCTCGAGCACGAGCAGCTGGGCCATCACGTCGTCGGCGGAGGCGTCATCCACCTGCACGCCGAGGAAGATGATGCGGTCCTCGAACAGCTTGGCGTAGGGGTCCTGGCGCTTGTAGCCGTAGGCCGTGCGCTCCTCGAACGTGGGCAGGATGTAGCGGGAGCCGGGTGCCTGCATGCTGGAGAATGCGGTGCCACCGAAGCTGGGGGTCGTCATAGTCGTCTCTTCGTTTCTGCTCGAATTGTCGATGCTCGGGGGCCTATTTGGTTTCGGTTTCGGTTCCGCCGCCGCCGGTGACATCCAGGGCGGACTCGCGGATGTGGTCGACGAAGCCGTACTCGAGGGCCTGCTCGGCGTCGAACCAACGGTCGCGGTCGCCGTCGGCGTTGATCTGCTCGACGGACTTGCCGGTCTGCGCAGCGGTGATCTCGGCGAGGCGGCGCTTCATGTCGTTGATGAGCTGTGCCTGCGTCTGGATGTCGCTGGAGGTGCCGCCGAAGCCACCGTGCGGCTGGTGCAGCAGCACCCGGGCGTTCGGGGTGATGTAGCGCTTGCCCTTGGTGCCGGCGGTGAGCAGCAGCTGCCCCATGGACGCCGCCATGCCGATGCCGACGGTGACGATGTCGTTCGGCACGAACTGCATGGTGTCGTAGATGGCCATGCCGGCCGTGATCGAGCCACCGGGCGAGTTGATGTAGAGGTAGATGTCGCGCTTGGAGTCTTCGGCGGCCAGCAGCAAGAGCTTGGCGGCGATCTCGTTGGCGTTGTCGTCGCGCACCTCGGAACCGAGCCAGATGATGCGGTCCTTCAGCAGTCGATCAAAAACGCTGGTGGCTACCAGAGGTTCAGCCATGTTGTCGCTCCGTTTCAGTTAACGCGGTATGACGAATCTATCGGAGCGACGGCCCGGGAACGGCGGTGTTCGCCGTGGGCAGATCGCGAGTCCCCCGCGCGCCCGAACGGGGCGGCCCGTCAGGGCGCGGTCAGGGCCCTGGCGTAGGCCGCCACGCTGCGCTGGTAGCGGGGCAGGTGCGGCACCAGGGCGAGCACGGCCAGCTGCGTCGCCTCCTGCGCGTTCCCGGTGTCGGCCAGCGCCAGTGCGAGGAACGCGGTCGCGGCGCCGGCATACTCGCCGGCCGGCCGCTCGGCCAGTTCGGCGCGGAGCAGCGCGATGGCCTCGTCGGCCCGGCCGAGGTTGCGCAGCGTGCTGGCCAGCTGGATGGTGGCCTGGGCGCGCTCCGACTCGGGCAGGCCGAGGGCCAGGGCCTTCTCGTAGCGCGGCGCCGCCTGCGCCTCGAGGCCGGCGGAGTCGCGGGCGCCCGCGGTCTGGAACAGGGACAGCGCGTCGTCCTCCGGCCAGTCGGCGGCCAGCTCGTCGATGCGGTCGATGACCTCGGCGTTGTTCAGCGCGGCGTCGGCCCACACGGCGTCGACGCGCGCCTGCCACTCGGTACGGCGGTCCATGCGATCTCCTGGGTGCTCGGGGTGGAACAAGGGGCGGAACAGAACGAGGGCCGGATGCCAGCGGCATCCGACCCTCGTTCAGGACAAGCGTGTGACTACTTGGCAGCCTCGGCGTCGTCGGCCTTGGCGGCCTTCTTCGCGGCGGGCTTCTTCGCGGCCGGCTTCTTCGCGGCCGGCTCCTCGTCGGAAGCCTTCTCCTCGTCGGAAGCCTTCTTCTCGGCAGCCTTCTTGGCCGGAGCCTTCTTGGCCGGAGCCTTCTTGGCGGGCTTCTCGGCCTCGGCCTCTGCCTCGTCCTCACCGTTGTCGACGGCGGTGAACTCGGCGAGGTCAACGGTCTTGCCGTTGGCGTCGGTGACGACAGCCTTGCCGAGGACGATCGCGAGGGCCTTGTTGCGGGCAACCTCGCCGACCATGGCCTGGATCTGGCCGTTCTCGCTCAGGATCTGAACGAACTCGGCCGGGTTCATGCCGTACTGGGCTGCACCCTGGACGAGGTACTGCGAGAGCTCGTCCTGGCTGACCTTGACCTCTTCGGCCTCGGCGATCGCGTCGAGGAGGATCTGGGTGCGGAAGGTCTTCTCGCTGGACTCGGTGACCTCTGCGCGGTGCTCGTCGTCCTGGAGGCGGCCTTCACCCTCGAGGTGACGGTTCACCTCGTCCTCGACGAGGGAGACGGGAACGGGAACCTCGACGAGCTCGTGCAGCTTGTCGATGAGGAGGTCGCGTGCCTGGCCGCCCTGAGCGAAGGTCTTGTTGCCCTCGACCTGCTTGACGAGGCTCTCGCGCAGCTCGGCGATGGTGTCGAACTCGCTGGCGATCTGAGCGAAGTCGTCGTCTGCAGCGGGGAGCTCGCGCTCCTTGACCGCGGTGACGGTGACGGTGATGAGAGCGGTCTCGCCCTCACGGTCGCCGCCGAGCAGCTTGGACTCGAAGGTGGTGGTCTCGTCGGCGGAGAGCGCGTCGAGGGCCTCGTCGATGCCCTCGATGAGCTCGCCGGAGCCGACCTCGTAGGAGATGCCGCTGGCGTTGTCGACCTCGTCGTCGCCGATCTTGGCGGTGAGGTCGATGGTGACGAAGTCACCGGTCTTGGCGGGGCGGTCGACCGTGATGAGCGTGCCGAAGCGGCTGCGCAGCTTCTCCAGCTCGGCGTCGACGTCCTCGTCGGAGATCTCGGCGGCGTCCACCGTGATGGCGATGCCGGCGAGCTCGGGCAGCGTGAGCTCGGGGCGCACGTCGACCTCGATCGAGAGGAGCAGGTCGCCCGAGAAGTCCTTGTCGGAGGGCCACTCGACGATGTCGGCGTTGGGGCGGCCCAGCGGGCGCAGGTCGTGCTCGGCGACGGCGAGACGGTAGAAACCGTCGAGGCCCTCGTTGACGGCGTGCTCGATGACGGCACCCTTGCCAACGCGCTGGTCGAGGATCGCGGGCGGAACCTTGCCCTTGCGGAAGCCGGGAACGCTGACCTGCTCGGCGATGTGGCCGTAAGCGTGGGTGATGCTGGGCTTCAGCTCTTCGGGCGAAACCGAGATGGTCAGCTTGGCGCGCGTCGGGCTGAGCATTTCAACCGAAGTGTTTGGCATTGTGGCAATTCTCCTAGACGTCAAAAGTTCTGCTGGGATGTCTCACGACGTGGTCGGGGCGACAGGATTCGAACCTGCGACCTCTCGGTCCCAAACCGAGCGCTCTACCAAGCTGAGCTACGCCCCGAGTCAGTGCCGCAACCCGTAATGTCTTCCCGGCCACAACATGCAAGTTTGCACCCGAGTGGAAAGACCTCCGCAAGTCTACTGCACCGATTCAACCAGCTTTGCCCAGGCGTGCGTACAAAGCACCCCAAAACCTGTACTAACATTGTCCAAGTGCCTGCAGCTGTAGGTCACGGGGATGTAGCTCAATGGTAGAGCCTCAGTCTTCCAAACTGATCACGCGGGTTCGATTCCCGTCATCCCCTCTCTGATTAGCGCTACGGCATCCGTGGTTGCAACATCCAAAGCCGGAAGGCCCAGCGCCGCCGCGTTCGATTTCCTCGCAAGCCGTCTGGCGGCGACGCACCCCCGCGCTATCCTGTCAACTCCAATTTGGCGACCGGGCCTCAGTGCCGCACACAAATGCGAATTCAACCCAACCTTGCGTTGGCTAGACGCTCGAGTACAGAGCGCTGATCGCGAGAATGCTGAAGGTCGCTCGCATCCGGGAAGGAGTTCGTAACTCCTGCGCTCCCGGAGACGAACGAATCCGTTCGCCGGACGAATCAAGCTAGGCGGTGATCGGGTCCCAACCCGGGAATACAAGTGGCACCGAAGCCCCATCAGATGCAAGGAAGGCTCGATTTTCGTCTTGAGCTTCTAGCGCAGTGCGAACGGAGTCTCCTACTCGGCGCGCAAACTCCACCGGCACAGCGTTGCCCACCTGCATCTGGATATCTCGAAGCGCACCCCCGCCAATGAACTCCCAGTCGTCGGGGAACGTCTGAAGTCGTGCAAGTTCACGGGCGGTCATAGTACGCAGCCGGCTTGCGGATACCCGCCAGAGTTTAACAGTGGCGTCCGGGTTACGGATGTGTTTGCCGGCAAGTCGATCCTTGTCGAATTTCTTTGCGACAACATTGCCTTGCGCCCAGCCCCACACTGTCGCCGTGTCTACCGCCGGAAACGGCTGATCGAACCGTCGAATAGGGTTCCCATCACTCGCTGTCCTCGAGAACCTCGCAATCACCGCAGGTTCGTCCACGTCAAACGGCTCGCCGGTAGCAGTATGGACAGAGCTCTTGAACGTCCAGGATGGCGCATGATTTGGAAGCCCTATACCGCCACCATTTCCGAGATCACTTAACCAAGGACCGACGGTCTCGTTTGTGCCCGGAAGCGGCAAATGGTATCCCGCTGGCGCCCCGCCACGAAAAGCGACAAAAATCCATCTACGCCGAGTTTGTGGCACACCGAATCCATCGACGCGAAATACGTTGTGGAAAACTTCATACCCAAGCTCTGTGAGATCAAACGCAATCTGATCACTAAAACGACGACCAGTCTCGGGGTGAAGAAGCGTACGGAGATTTAGCACATTCTCAATAACAATGGCGCGCGGGCGAGTCGCCTTCGCAACTCGCAAGACCTGCTCGTAAAGGTCATTCCGATCGTCCGTCGCTTTCCGCAGACCGCCGAGACTGTAGCCCTGACACGGCGGTCCGCCAACTAAGACGTCAACCTCCTCGTTGAATTCCCACTCGCGCGCATCAGCCTGGTCGACATGCCATGCGGGCCGATTCGTCCTGAGCGTTGCCACAGACCACGGATCCCAATCCATCGACCCAACATGTTTAAATCCAGCCTGTTCAAAGCCGAGGTCCAGTCCCCCAGCACCGCTGAACATTCCGAGCATGTTGTATGTCATCAGATCAATTCTACGCCCACCGTCGTGTTGCCACGCACCGTCCTATACGCCACGAATGGATGCTCCATCCCACCGGTCAAATTAGCGTCAAAGTCACCGACGAGCGTATTCGCCTTCAGATCACCATGGTAGGCGGTCAGGACCCGATCGGCCTCTGTGCGCGAGAATCGTCCAACTTCGACGAAGCCGGCCGCCGGCGGCCTCTCACTCGCGGGCATGATGAGCGTGCAATGACCGCGAAGCCCACTCAACAACTTGTACGGCGTATGGGGCGCGTACATCTTCCGATCCCGGAACAGAATGTCGCCATAGCTGCCAAGAACGCGGAGACTCTTGTTATCAGCGAGAAAGCCGGGCCCCGCATTCAAAAACGTTCCGTCAGCTATCACGACGTCGAGCACGTTTGGAGCGTCCCCGCCATGGAGGACGCTTTCATACCGCCCGAATACGTAGAAAACTCGCTTGCCTTTGTATTCGCCGGATGGGAGAGCACTGTTTGAGTCAAAGTCGTTCTCACGACTACCCACAGTTATGCCCTTCACCTCGAATGCCTCGTCGTGCGCTTCGATTTCGAAGTCTGGGTATCGGTTTCGTCCCTCACCAGAGATCGAATGCCCGGATTCAACGATTCGAGCGCGAACCCAGTTCTGGAAATGAAACTCCTTGTCATTCTGAGCTCTAGAAGTTCGAACTTCATTTTCGACAGCGGATTCACAGGCGGCAAAAATTGCCCAAGCAGTTGACATCTGATTAATCTATCCACGTGATCCGGCATTGAGTTGCATTACAGGACACAGCGTGTCTTAACTACCAAGTTTCCATCCTCGTCCCTGAATCTTTGGAACCGAGCACTTGAATCGTTTGCGTGACTACGGCGCTGGGCCACGCAAATGTGTTCGGTCGCAGCCAGTTCTGGTGGCTGCGACCGAACACTCTCCTCAGCGACTTCAACCACGCAGTGTGTATGAGACCTACGGAGGATATTGTGCATGTCGTGGTCTCGGCAGTCCTACCCAGAGGGGCTGGAGCCTGTCCAGTCGGCGGCGAAACGCTCGTAGTAGCTGGGACAGCCCGGGCCGATGTCCACATCCGATCTAGAGCACGCGACCTGCTCGCCCGTTTCGGTCAGAACCGTGCATCCGGGCTACCGGATTAGAGGAGGATCAACTTCGAACGACGAGATAGAGGACGGGCAGAGCGGGGTGCTGGCGAGCACGACGCCCGCCGGGGCCGGCCACACCACCTAGCGAGCGGGAGCACGTGCAGTGCGAAGTCAGCAATGCTGCCAAAGAGGGGTACCAGCAACACTCGGGCGAAGGCGAGCTTTGGGACGTCCCCTGAGACGGCGCAACATCTAGTATCCGATCCTTCCTTTAGCCAGCTCATTGGCACTCCACAGGATGAAGGCCGCCAACGCGAACGCGAGTCTGCGCCGACCGGACATCAGCGCGGCAGTGACGATGACGGCTGCTCGTCGGACCGGAACCGACACAGCCGGGCCCAAGCCTTGACAGCACCCACCGGCGCGGGAAGATTGCTGGTACAGGCCGATCGTCGCGGCGGTGGCGGCGAGCAGGACCTCCGCGGGGAGGAGAGCGATGATGCCATCCAGTTCAGCCGATCCGAGCCCGACCGGCCGCGAGCCGAGGCGGCTTCCGCGGCACCCCGCGTCCCGGCTGGCCGAGCGGTGGACGACGGTCGACGGAATCGACATGTTCTACCGGGAATCCCCCGTGCCGCCGGATGCGCCCGTCATGCTGCACCTGCACGGCTTCGGTCTCTCCGGCCGCTATCTGCTGCCGACGGCGGAGCGTCTGATGGACGACTTCCACACCTTCGTGCCGGACCTGCCCGGCTACGGGCTGAGCGGCAAGCCGGCGAAGGCGCTCGACGTGCCCGGCCTCGCCCGCGTCGCCGCGCGATTCCTCGACGATCGCGGCGTGAGATCGGCGACGCTCGTCGGCAATTCGATGGGCTGCCCGGTGATCCTGGAGTTCGCCCACCTGTTCCCGGAGCGCATCGATCGGGCGATCCTCGTCTCCCCCGCCGGCGGCCTGCACAACCAGCCGCTCACCCGCGCGATCAGCCAGCTGACGATCGACGGCAAGCGTGAGCCGCGCGAAATGATGGGCATCGCGGCACCGGACTACCTGCGCTTCGGCGTGCCGAGCACGGTCAAGATGTTCCGCTCCCTCACCCGGTACCCGTCGCTCGAACGATTGTTGGGGCTGACGATTCCGACGCTGGCCGTCGTCGGCAGCCGGGATCCGCTGATGCCGAGCCCGCGTCGGATTCAGGAGGTCGCCCGGCACACCGACAACCAGGTGCTGCTCGTCGTGATCGAGGGCGCCGCACACGCGATCAACTTCAGCCACCCGGGAGAGCTGGCACACGTCATCCGCCAGTTCATGGCCGACGAGGCCATCACCGACGATCCCGACTCGCCCGGGGAGGCTCGGGCATACGAAATTCATCGGGGCGCGTCGCACCCGCCGGCGACGGACCAGGACCTCCCCGACAGCTAGGGCACCGGCCAGTATGCTGGGGCCCGTTGCGCCTGCGAACGGTCGCGGGCCAGGTGGGGGCTACCGATGACGGCGGATGCGGGCATGCGTGCGGGTGGGATCGAGCCGTCCTGGCCGCAGAGTACCGCCCAGCTGCGCGACCGGCAACTCTGCCCCTCGTGTTTCACGCCGTTGTTTGGCACCGTCTGCTCCGGCTGCCAGTTGGACCTCGGAAGCCCGCTGGCCGATGAGCTGCTGCGCGCCTCGCGGGCAGCGGCCGAGCGGCTCGAGTACCGCTCCGAGGTGATCCGGCTGATCCGGGCGGAGTCGTCTCGGGCACCCGCGGTCGTTGCACCCGCGGTCGTTGCACCCGCGGCGGTTGCGCCCGCCGTCGCGGTGCCCCCGCCCGCTTATCCTCTGCCGACGCCCGCCCAGCAGACTCCCCCGCAGCCGGTGCCCGCCCAGCCCACTCCCGCCACGTCGGCGCGCGGTGGCCGCTCCAGCGTGCAGATGCTGCTGCTCGTCGTCGGCGTCGGCCTCGTCGCGGTCGCGCTCGTCTTCTTCCTCATCGTCGCCTGGTTCGTGGCGGGCCTGGCGTTCCGCGCGGTGACCGTCGCCCTGCTCACCCTGCTGATGTTCGTCGGGGTCTCGCTGCTGGCCCGCTTCCGGATGCACTCGACGGCGCAGGGCGTCGCCGTGCTCGCGGTGCTGCTGGTGTATCTCGACCTGTGGGCGGTGCAGGCCACCGGCCTGTTCGACGCCGATCTGCCGGATCCCGCCCTGTACTGGGCGATCGGGTTGCTGGTGAGCGCCCCGCTCCTCCTCGCCTGGTTCCGCGTCACCGGCATGCGGGCCGGCAGCGTCGCCGGCTTCGCCGCCGTGCCGGTCGGCGCGGGCCTGCTCGGCTGGGTGCTCGGGGCGCCGCTCGACCAGGCCACAACCGGCTTCGCGCGCCTCTGGCTGGTCGCGATCGTCGTCATCGTCTCCAGCCTGGTGCAGCTGCTCGCGCCGCGCATCGGGCGCCGGATGACGCCGTCCCAGCCGCTGCTCGTCGAGCGCGCCATCGTGCTCCTGCTCGCCGCGCCGATGCTGCCAGCGGCCTTCGCCTTCGGACTGCTCACCGAGCGGAGCCAGGTGGCCGCGCCGCTCTGGAGCCTCGGCACCCTCGCCGTCGTGTGCGCCGGGCAGGCGCTGCTGAGCGCCCGCCGCCCGGCCGGCCTCGACCGTGCCGCCGCCATCGGCTTCGGCGTGGCCGCCGGGTTCACCGCCGCCGCCATCCCCATCGACATGGGCGTGCGTGCCACCTCCGCGCTCGACTGGGTGCTCTGGCCGGTGCTGATCGCCATCGCGCTGCTGCTGGCCCTGGACGTGGTGCGCACCAGCGCGCCGGATCCCGCGCGGCGCCACGTCCTGGGCGGCGCGCTGCTCGGCGCGGCCCTGCCCACCGGAGCGGCGCTGCTGGCGGCGGGCTGGCTCCTGGTCACGGCCTTCTTCGACCGCTCACCGCTGGCCCCCTGGTTCACCCTCTGGGTGCCCCAGGCCGGCGCCCAGTCCCCGGGCGACGCCGTCCGCCAGGCCGCGCTGCTGCTCGCGGGCGGCGCCGCCATGACCGTCGCCGCCTGGGCGGCATTCGGTCTGGTCCGAGCGCGCGCCGTCATCCTCGGAGCGGTCCTCGTCGCCGCCCTCATGGCGTGTGCGGTGGCGCTCCCCTGGGTCGCAGCGGCATCGCTCGGCTACCTGGCGATCGCGGCCGGCGCCCTCTGCAGCCAGGCCGTGCCCGCCCTGCGCGCGCGGACCGCCGGGCTCCCGGGGCTGCGCACGCTCGCCCTCGCCACCCTGAGCGTCAACGCGGTCGCCGGTTACCTGCTCTCCTTCGACGCGCTGTGGCTCTGGCTGGTTGGCTCAGCCGCCGTCCTCTGCCTGCTCGTCGGCAGCCGGGAGATGCAGCCGCGCACCCCGCTGCAGCGCCCCCTGCTGCTGGCGGCCGCCGCGCTCTGGGCGCTCGGCACGACGGCCGCCGCACCGACGGCCGTCGCCGCATCGGCCGGGCTCGCCCCGCACGAGGTGGTCGACACCCGGGCCCTGCTCGTTCTGGCCTGCGGCCTGCTGCTCGTCGCATTCAGCCTGCCGCTCGGCCGCTTCGCGGCAGCGGTGGACCGCGCGTGGGCACTCGCCTCCACGGCAGCGGTCGGCGTCGTTGTGGTCGCGCCGCTGCCCGTCTGGCCGAGCGCCAGCACGTCCTCCCCCGTGCTTCTTTCCCCCGTGCCGGCCGCGCTGGGCGCACTGCTCGCCGCCGCCGCCTGCCTGCTGCTCGTCGGGCTCGGGGCGAACCGCACGCTCACGCTCGGCCGCCGCGCAGCCCTCGTGGCCGCGACCCCGCTGGTCTGGCTCTCCGGCATGTTCGCCGTGGAGGCCGCCCGGGGCGCGGGCGCGGACATCGATGCCGCAGCCCTCGACTGGTGGGCCTGCGCGCTCGGCGTTCTCGCCCTCGCCGCCGCGCTGGCCTGGCAGCGGGGCGCGCTCCGCCTGGGCGCGCCGCCGAGCAGCACCGACCGTGCGCTGGCGGATGCCGGCAGCGGCCTGGTGCTGCTGCTCGGCGCCGGGCGGGTGCTCGCGACGCTGGAGGCTCCGGCGCACTGGCTCGTGCTCCTCGTCGCCGCCGTCGGCGCCCTGCTGGCCGCCGTCGACGGCGCGGGACTCTTCAACGCCCGCACCCGGCGGCACCAACTGGGCTGGCTCGCCCTGCTCCTGGCGACGGCCGGGCTCTGGCTGGGGTTGACGGATGCCGGCGTCACCGCGCCCGAGCCGTACGCGCTGCCGCTGGCCGCCGCCCTGCTCGCGGTCGCCGCCCTCATCGCCCGTTTCGGGCAGCGCGAGGACGCCCCCGGCAGCGCCGTTGCGGGGATCACGGCAGCCGGCCTGCTGATCGCCCTGCTGCCCTCCGCGGTGGCGGGGGCCGACGGAAGCCTGCTGCGCCCGATCCTCACGATCTCGATCGGCGGCGTCATCCTGCTCGGCGCCGTGCTCTGGCGGCCCGACGACTGGCGGCCCGACGACTCGCGGACCGGAGCCTGGGGCGCGCCGCCGCCCAGCCCGCTGCTGCGTCTGGCGCTGATCGGCGCCGGAGGCCTCGGTGTGGCGGTGGCCGCCGGCGCCCGCGCGCTCAGCACGCTGGCCGGAGCGCCAGGCACCGTCTCCGGACTGTTCGAGTTCTGGGTCGCCGTCGGCGCGGCCGTGCTGCTCGCCGCCGCGCTCGCGAACGGCGATCAGCCCGGCCGGCTGACGACGGTGCTCGTCGCCGTGCCGCTCGTGGGGGCCGGCCTGCTCGAGTGCGCGGCCATCGCCGCCAGCCCCGACGCCTCCGGCGCCGCGGCGGTGCGGGCCGTCACCGTGGTGGCGGTGCTCGGCGCGGCGCACGTGCTGCTCGCCTGGCTGCGGAGCCCCGCGCTGGCCGGCTGGCTCGCGCCGCTCGCCCTCGGCCTGGCCGCCCTCGCCGCGACGGTGTTCCTGGCGCGCTCGGCCGGGGACGGCGCCGCCGTTCCGTTCGAGTGGGTGACCGTGCCCGTGGCCGCCGCGTGGATCGGCAGCGGCATCCTGCACCTGTCCCGCACGCCAGGGGCGCGCAGCTGGCCGGCCCTCGGCGGCGGGCTCGCCCTGCTGCTCGTGCCCTCGCTCCTGGCCGACTACGTGCACTCCCCGCTCTGGCGGGTGGTCGGGCTGGGCATCGTCGCGATCGCGGTGCTGCTTGTCGGCCTCGTCAGCCGATTGCAGGCTCCGTTCGTGCTCGGGTCGATCGTCGTGCTGCTGCACGGCCTCGCCCAGCTCTGGCCGTGGCTGTCCGCGCTCTACAACCCGACCCTCTGGTGGCTCTGGTTCGGCGCCGGCGGGGTGCTCCTGATCGCGGTGGCGGCCCGCTACGAGAAGCGGGTGGCGAACCTGAAGGCGGCCGTGGCGACGGTCGGCTCACTGCGCTAGCGACCGCTCGCAATCACGCGGCCGCTGGTGGACAATGGCTGCATGCCTGACCAGGCGGCCCAGCCGCCAGAGGGATTATCAGCCGCATCGGCCCCGGTTCGCGCACAGCTGCTGGCGACCGAGCACTGGAGCCTGCTCGCCTCGCGCAGCACCACCCAGAGCGAGGTGCTCACCCGCATCAGCATCTTCCTGACGCTGACCTCGGCCAGCCTGCTCAGCATCGCCCTCGTCGGCCAGGCCAGCACGTTCAACGCCGACTTCCGGCTGTTCGCGGTGGTCATCCTCGGGGTGCTCTGCGTGATCGGGACGCTGACCAATGTGCGCGTGCTCAACGTGGCACACGAGGATCTGATGTACGTGCTCGCCATGAACCGGCTGCGCGCCGCCTACCTCGCCCTCGACCCCGGGATCGAGCCCTATCTGATGGCCTCAAGCCACGATGACCAGGCCGGCTCGCAGCAGACCTATTACTGGCTCGGCCGGCGCAGCGACTTCAGCCATGTCATCGGCAGCAGCATGATCTTCATCGCCGCGGTCTGTGCGGCCCTCACCGGGTTGTTCGCCGCCGCCCTCGGCGGCCTGCTCGGTGCCCCGCCGTGGGCGCTCTACCTGCTCGGCTTCGGGGTGGGCCTGGCCTATCTGGGCATCTCCGCCGGGCTCGGCGGTCGCGGCTACTTCCGGGTGTGGCGCGACGTGCACCCCGTCTCGCCGACCCCGGGCGCCGCCCGCTAACGCTGCAGGAAGGCGAGCACGGCCAGCACCCGGCGGTGGTCGGAGCCGGAGTCGTCGAGGGCGAGCTTCTGGAAGATGGCGGTCACGTTCTTCTCCACGGCGCCGACGCCGATGAACAGCCGCTCGGCGATGCCGGCGTTGGTGCGCCCCTCGGCCATCAGCTCGAGCACCTCGCGCTCGCGCGGGGTGAGGGCGTCCAGCGGGTCGGCCCGGCGGGCGAGCAGCTCGCGGACCACCTGCGGGTCGAGCACCGTGCCGCCCGCGCTCACCCGGGCGACGGCATCCTGCAGCTCGTCGAGGGAGGCCACCCTGTCCTTCAGCAGGTAGCCCATGCCGCCGGAGCCGCTGGAGAGCAGCTCGTGCGCGTAGCTGCCCTCGACGTACTGGCTGAGCAGCAGGATGCCGATGCCGGGCAGCCGACGGCGCAGCTCGATGGCCGCGCGCACCCCCTCGTCGCGGAAGGTCGGCGGCATCCGCACGTCGAGCACGGCCAGGTCCGGGCGCAGCTGGTCGACCTCGGCGAGCAGGCTGTCGGCGTCGCCGTAGGCGGCGACGGTGTCATAGCCGGCCTCATCGAACAGGCGCACCAGCCCCTCCCGGAGCAGCAGGGAGTCTTCGGCGAGCACGAGGCGCAGGGCGGGGGCGGATGCCGCGGCATCGGGGGTGAGGGTCACCCGTCCAGATTAACGTGGCAGCGGGATGTGCGCGCCCACCGCGGTCGGTCCGCCCACCGGGCTGTCGATCGACAGCACGCCGCGCAGCCCGTTCAGGCGGTCTTCCAGCCCGGCGAGGCCGTGCCCGGCCCGCTTCGCCGCTCCCCCGCGCCCGTTGTCGATCACCCAGAGGTCGAGCCAGTCCTGGCCCTCGCTCTGCCGGGCGGCGAGGTGCAGCCGGATGGCGGTGGCGCCCGAGTGCTTGGCGGCGTTCGTCAGCAGCTCGGCGGCCACGAAGTAAGCGCTGCGCTCGATCTCGGGTGCCAGCCGGGTGTCCGGGTGCAGGGCCAGCTCGAACGAGACGGGGACGGTGCTGCGGGCGGCGAGTGACTCCAGCCCGGCGATGAGGCCGCGGTCCTGCAGGATGGGCGGGGCGAAGCCGCGGGACAGGGCGCGCAGCTCCTCCAGGGTGTCGCGCGCCTGGCTGCGGGCCTCGACGAGCATCGCCTTGGCGGAATCGGGGTCGCTCTCCAGCTTGCGCTCCGCGCTGGCCAGGTCCATCTGCAGCCGCACCAGGCGCTGCTGCGGGCCGTCGTGGATGTCGCGCTCCAGCCGGCGCAGCGACTGGTCCTCTGCCACGAGCGCCGCGCCGCGGGAGGCGGCCAGCGAGGCCACCTCCCGGCTGAGCGCGTCGGAGCGCCAGGCCGAGAGCATGCCGCGGGCGATGGCGTCGTGCAGCAGGGTGAGCCCGCGGGTGACGAGGGGAAGGGTGGCCAGGAACAGCAGCCCGACCGCGACCATGAGCAGGTTCTCGGCGAGTGCGGGGTCGACCACCCAATCGTTGCCGGGGAACGCCCAGTCCAGGATCACCCGGTGCAGCAGGAGGTCGTCGCCGGAGTCGGTCCAGATCGTGTCCCAGATCCATCCGGTGACCCCGCCGAGCCCGATGGCGACCCAGACGATGGTCACCGTCCAGCTGAGGATGCCGATGATGGGCAGGACGATCATGCCGTGCAGCAGATACAGCCAGTAGTGGCCGTCGATGAGCGGGCCGAGCGTTGCCCGCCAGAAGCCGGGTCCCTGTTCCGTCTTCTCCCAGCGCGGGCGCGTGATCTCGGGCCGCCCGGCCCAGCGCAGCCGCACCAGCTCCAGCGCGCCGAAGCCGCGAGCCGTGTAGAGGGTCGCGACGACGATGAACAGGCCGACGAAGATCGCGATCATGCCGATGCCGGTGAAGAAGAGGGTGGAGAGCACACTGAGGCTGAGCACCGCGACCAGCAGGTTGGGCAGCAGGAAGCCGAGCTCCCGGGGCGCGGTGGCCCAGAGCGTGCCATAGCTGGTGCGGGTGCGCACGGTGCCTGGCGTGCTGCTGGGGGTCGTGCTGATCGTGGTCATGATTCGATTCTGCCGATCCGCCGCCGGCTCACCCAGCCAGCTGGCAACCGGAACCGTGCGGGGGTTATCCCTACCACGAGACTCCGCCCCACCGCTCAGACCGCCTCGCCGCGGCTGCGGCGCATCTCGCGGGCCAGCTCGGGGCTGGCGTAGTGCTCGCCGTGCTCGAGCTCGTGGATGATCCGCTCCACGGTCTCGGCCGGCCGGTTCTGGCTCATCTTGTTCTTGCCGGTGTACCGGTCGACCCGCATCCGGAACCCGACCGTGCCGGAGACGATGCGGGCGGCGTATGCCGCGTTCGCCTCGGTGCCGTTCATCCGGCGCGGCTCCGGCATCCGCTCCTCGAAGTGGTCGACGAGCCGGTCCAGCACGGAGAGGTTCTCGGCGTCGCCGAGCAGCTCCGGGGTGCCGTGCAGGTGGGCGACGATGAAGTTCCACGTCGGCACCGCCGGTTTGGCGTCGTACCAGCCGGGTGAGATGTAGCCGTGCGGGCCCTGCACGATCACGAGCAGCTCGTGCCGGCCGAGCTCGTGCAGCGCCTCGTCGGGGCGGCCGACGTGGCTGAGCAGCACGATGCCCTCCTCCGCCTCATCCAGGATCACCGGATAGTGCGAGGCGACCAGCTCGCCGGCATCCGTGTGGCTGACCATGGTGACCCACGGGTTCTCACGGATGAGCCGCTTGACGGCGGCATCGCTGACGAGGGCGAAGCTCGGATTCTGGCGCATGGCTCCAGCATCTCACCCGGCGGGCCGACCGCCAGGCAGGCTGGTGCTAGTTGATGACCTTGTTGTCGCTCGAGGACACCGTCAGCCACGGTCCGGCGGGAACGTCGGCGGCCTCGACGAACTGCCAGTCGACGACATCGGAGTCGCCGTCCAGCTCGGCGAAGTTCAGGCAGCCGTTCAGCGCGGGCGAGACGTCCATGCCGGCGCCGCCGTAGCGCGCGTTGGCCGGGCGGGCGTCGTTGGAGCCGAAGACGTAGGCCGAGTCGTGGTACTCGCCGGGGCCGGCATCCGCGATCTGGCCGTAGCAGGTCTGGCCGTCCTTCATCAGCTTCACCCAGCGGTTCTTCATCAGGCTGATGGAGGCGTCGCCGGCGCGGCCGGCGTAAGCCGGGTCGTTCGCCCAGGGGATGACCGAGCCGCGGTTCGCGAAGCCGGTCTTGTCGTTGACGTCGTCGTAGGGCAGGTCCAGGTAGAACGGGTTCTGCTTGGGCGTCATCGAGGACGGGAAGAAGCCGTTGGCTGCGACGCGCTTCTCGGTCGTGCAGGTGCCCTGGCTGGTGACGCCGTCGCAGCCGCCGTAATTGGCGAACCAGTTGGCGTCATAGGTGGAGAGCATCTGGCTGCCGTCCTCGGCGTTCGCGTCGAAGATCTCGCCGACCCAGAAGGTGGTGGCCACGATGCCGGTGTGCAGCGGGTAGGTGCTGGCGCCGGAGCCGCCTGCGGCGGGAGGTGCGACCTCGGCAGCCGGGGGCGTCGTCGGGGCCGTGGCCGGGGGCGTCGTCGGGGCCGGGGCTGCCTCGACGGGCGGCTTCGGCGCCGCGCTGGGCTTCTTGTTGCCGTGCGCGTGCGACTTGTGCGACTTCTTCCACTTCTCCGACTTCTCAGACTTCTGAGCAACCGGCCCGTGGCCGCGGTGGGAGTCGGCGGTGTGCGTGCGTGCGGAGGTGTTGCGCGTCTCGGCCTCGGCAGCTGTGGCGCCAACGCCAACGGTCGTTGCGACGACGAGGGCGAGCACTGCGGCGCTCACGGTTCCGGTCGTCCTCGGGTGGCGGCGAAGCCATTTTTGGGCGTTGCGAATCACAACTCTTCCTCTCAGATGGAGTCGTCAGTGGCCCCCGTCTGGGGTGCGACGACTCGGCGACACTACGTGCCGCAATCTGAGAGAGCGATCACAAACTCGTGCCAATTCCCGATGCGCGCGCTCTTAATCCGCCTGACCGGGAATTCAGCGAAAAGCCTGTGAATATTCCTCAGTTCAGCGCTGGCAGTTGGGGCACCAGTAGAGCTTGCGCGCCCCGAAGTCCTCGAGCGTGATGTGGGTTCCGCAGACCCGACAGGGCAGCCCCTCGCGCTTGTACACCCAGTGCCGGTCGGCCCGGTTGGCCATCGCGTTGACGTAATCCTCGCCCTCGAGGTTGTCCATCGTCATCATCTGCCCGGTCTCGACGCCGATCTTCAGCAGGTGCGCCCAGTCGCGCCACAGGGCGCGCACCGTATCCTCCGGCACCAGCTTGCCCGGCGTGTGCGGGTTGAGGCCGGCCCGGAAGAGCATCTCGGCCCGGTAGACGTTGCCGATGCCGGCGACGACGTTCTGGTCCATCAGCAGCAGGCCGATCGGCGTCGGCTTCTTGCGCACGACGGCGGTGAAGCGGTCCTCTGCGGCCTGGCTGTCGTCCAGCAGCGGGTCCGGGCCGAGCTTGGCGATGATGGCGTCGACCTGTGCCGGGTCGAGCACCTCGCAGGCGGTCGGCCCGCGGAGGTCGGCGCACACCGTGTCGCTCAGCAGGCGCACCCGCACCTGCCCGATCGGCTCCGGCGGGAACGTCAGCAGGGCGTCGCTCTCCTTCTCGGACTCCGCCATGCGCACGCGGGTGCGGCGCGGGGCCCCGATGGAGTGCAGCGAGTTCTCGCCGTCGACGTCATGAATCGGGCCGTCCAGGATCGTCCCGGCCTGGTTCGTCTGGCCCATCCGGCCGTTGGCGGAGGCGATGGTGGCATCCATCTGGATCTCACCCGCGAAGTCCCACGCGCCGTACATGCCGAGGTGCACGCGCAGCCAGAGCCCGTTGTCGAACTCGAGGTACATCTGCTTGCCGACGGCCTTGGCATCCGTCATCACGTGGCCGTCGAGCATGCTCGCGCCCTCGGCGAAGCGGCCCTGCGGGCTGGAGACGGCTACACGGTGCCCGACGAAGTTGCGGGCGAACTGGCGCGTGATGCGATGGACGGAGTGACCCTCAGGCATGCTGCAGACCCGCTCGGACTAGTACTGGTCGACGTTCTTGCCGGCGATGTCGCCGGTGCTCTCGTACTCGGCGAGCTGCGCGATGCGGCGCGCGTGGCGCTCGTCGCCGGAGAAGGGCTCGGCGATGAACGCGTCGATGAAGCTCGTCGCCTCCTCGATGGTGTGCTGGCGGGCGCCGATCGAGATGACGTTGGCGTCATTGTGCTCGCGGGCCAGCCGGGCCGTGCTCAGGTTCCAGGCGAGGGCGGCGCGGATGCCGGCGACCTTGTTGGCGGCGATCTGCTCGCCGTTGCCCGAGCCGCCGAAGACGACGCCGAGCGCGTCGAGGCCCTGGGACTGGTCATGGGCGACCGCGAGGGCCGCGTTGATGCAGAACGCGGGGTAGTCGTCGAGGGCGTCGTAGCCGGTCGGCCCGTGGTCGATGACCTCGTGACCGGCTGCGCCGAGGTGCGAGATCAGGTGCGTGCTGAAGTCGAGTCCGGCGTGGTCGGTGGCGATGTGGATGCGCATCACAGCAGTCTATTCAGCTTCGCGCGGTAGAATTCGCGGATGCCCTCCGCACCATCTCCCGAGCACGAGCCTGTCCGCACCGATGCCGCGCGCATCGATCCAGAGGAGCTCGCGATCGCACTGCGCGTACTCGCCACCCTCAGCGATGTCGATGAGGAGGACCCGGACTTCCTGACGGTGCGCCACGCGACGGCGAAGATGTTCAAATCGGTCAAAGTGTCGCGCCGCGCGATCAAGCGGGCCCGCATCCAGGACGCCGACAAGGCCGTCATCGCCGCCACCGCGACCGGGGCGCCCAGTCGGATCGACGACGAGACGCAGGGGCACGAGCTCTCCAGCGCCACCGACGCCCCGATCGCCGGCGAGCTGCTCGTGGCCCGCGCCTGCTACATCTGCAAGCAGCGCTACACCCTGGTGGACGCCTTCTATCACCAGCTCTGCCCGAACTGCGCACTGCTGAACCACACCAAGCGCACCGCCCGCACCGACCTGACCGGCAAGCGCGCCCTGCTCACCGGCGGCCGCGCGAAGATCGGCATGTACATCGCCCTCCGGCTGCTCCGCGACGGCGCGCACACCACCATCACCACGCGCTTCCCGAAGGACGCCGTGCGCCGCTTCGCCGCCATGCCGGATGCCGCAGACTGGCTGCACAACCTCCGCGTCGTCGGCATCGACCTGCGCGACCCAGCCCAGGTCGTCGCCCTCGCCGACGACGTCGCCGGCCAGGGCCCGCTCGACATCCTGATCAACAACGCCACCCAGACGGTGCGCCGCTCCCCCGGCGCCTACTCGGCGATCGTCGAGGCCGAGAGCTCGCCGCTGCCGGAGGGCGAGCTGCCCGAGATCGTCAGCTTCGGCCACACCAGCGACCAGCACCCGCTGGCGCTGGCGGCCTCCGTCTCCAGCCACCCGATCCTCGCCGCCGCCGCCGGGGCCGGCGCGCTCACCGCCGACGACCTCACCGCGCTCGCCCTGGCGCCCGGCTCCAGCTCGCTGGACCGCCTGGCCGCCGGCACCGCGATCGACGCGGGCGGGCTGCTGCCCGACCTGCACCATGAGAACAGCTGGACCGACAAGGTGCAGGACGTCGACCCGCTGGAGATGCTCGAGGTGCAGCTCTGCAACACGACCGCGCCGTTCCTGCTGGTCAGCCGGCTGCGCGCCTCGATGGCCGCCGCTCCGAGTGGCCGCAGCTACGTCGTCAACGTCTCCGCGATGGAGGGCGTGTTCGACCGCGGATACAAGGGCCCCGGCCACCCGCACACGAACATGGCCAAGGCGGCCGTGAACATGCTCACCCGCACCAGCGCCCGCGAGATGACCGAGGACGGCATCTACATGACCAGCGTCGACACCGGCTGGATCACCGACGAGCGCCCGCACCCGACGAAGGTGCGCCTGGCCGAGGAGGGCTTCCACGCCCCGCTCGACCTGGTCGACGGCGCGGCCCGCGTGTACGACCCGATCGTGCGCGGCGAGGCCGGCGAGGAACTGTTCGGCGTCTTCCTCAAGGACTACAAGCCCTCCAACTGGTAGCTGCTGCCGAGCCGCGGATGCCGCTCTGCGCCAGTTGAGTGGCATCTGCGCCGGTTAGTGTGGCGCAGAAGCCGCCGAAGTGGCGCACAGCGCGCGGTCGCCTCGGGCGCCGGGGCGGGCGGATGCCGGCAGCAGCTACGCAGCGGGCTCGCCGGCGCTGGGGAGCAGGTCGAAGTAGATGCAGAGCACCGGGGTGTCGTCGGTGACGGTCTCTCCGCCGCGCGCCCAGAAGTCGAGGTGCGTCGAGCGCCACTCGGCGAGGTCGGCGTAGCCCTCGCCCTCGGTGTCGGCGAACTCCCAGGTCACGGCGGCGAAGGTGGTCTCCTCGACCCGGGTGACCTCGATCAGCCCGAGCGGCTGCGTGTCGTCATCGACCAGCACCATGCGCTCGCCGACGTGCTCCCACGGCTCGTTCTCCTCGACGTACTCGCTGAGCAGGCCGGCGGTGGCCCGCTTGCTGCCGTTCAGCACACAGTCGTTGAGGAACGTGCGGGAGGGGCCGGGGTAGCCGAGTTCCATGGTGCGGAGGCCGTCGACGGTGGGGAAGCTCATGCCGACAGCCTAGTGACGGCGGCCCAGCGAGACGGCCACGTAGAGTGGAAGCATGGCTGATCCGGTGCACTTCTTGACGACCGCGCCGCTCGGAACCCGCGTCGTCGTGCGCCGCAGCATCGACAACTGCAAGCTGAGCGACGCGCTCGGCTTCCTCCGCTCTCGCACCGCCGAGGCGTGCGTCATCGAGACGCGCGACGGCCTGAAGACGGTGCCGCTGGATGCCGTCGTCGCCGCGAAAGAGGTGCCGCCAGCCCCGCCCCGCCGGCGCCCGCGCGCGGAGATCTGAGCAGCCCGCCCTTACCCAGCCGGGTGCTCCGCCAGCAGCTCCGCGAGCGTTTCCAGGTTCGCCCGCACCGTGCGCGCCTGCGCCCGCTGGATGAAGGGGTCGGCCATCCGGCCGAAGACTCCCCCGAGGCCGGAGGCCGCATCGATGCGGTAGGTGTAGCGGCTGCCGCCGTCGACGGCCTCGACGGAGCTGGTGACGACGAAGCTCATCGGCCCCTCCACCGAGGTGTTCGTGACGCGGTTCGGCGGGTCGTACTCGGTCGCCTCCACGGTCCAGTCGAAGCGGCGGCCCATGATCTTGCTGGTGCCGCGCGTGCGGGTGCCCTCGGCGAACGGGCCGTCGCCCTGTTGCTCTGACGCGACGACGGAGGAATCCCAGACCGCGGTGTTGGCTGGGGTGGAGACGAAGTCGAACACCTCCTGGGGCGGTCGGGCGATGATGACGCTCTCCTCGATGGTGGGCATGACTCTTCCCTTGCAGACGGTGGTGTCTTGATCTGGGCTGTGGGGACGAGCGGCCAGGCGGTCGTTCACGCCCAGTGTGCGCCGCGCGCCGTTCAGCGTCAAGCGGTTGATGGCCACCGAGCGCGCCCCGCTACTAGGCTTGTTTGCTGGACACAATCCACCACATTCGAGACAAAGATCCGTCTCACCCGATATGCCACAGGAGGCACCGTTGCCCGGAGAAAACCTGACCCGCGTCGAAGCACAGGAGCGCGCAGCGCTCATTCGCGTCGAGAGCTATGACGTCACCCTCGACCTCACCACCGGGTCGGAGCGCTTCCGCAGCGAGACCACCGTCGCCTTCAGCGCGACGGCCGGCACCTCGACCTTCATCGACGCGATCACGGCCGACGTGCACTCGGTGACGCTGAACGGCGTCGCCCTCGACCCGGCCGCGGTGAGCGACGGCATCCGGATCCAGCTCGACGACCTGGCCGCGGAGAACGTGTTGAGCGTCGTCGCCGACGCGCTCTACACGAACACCGGAGAGGGCCTGCACCGCTTCGTCGACCCCGTCGACGGCGAGGTCTACCTGTACACGCAGTTCGAGGTGCCCGACTCCCGCCGCATGTTCGCGGTGTTCGAGCAGCCCGACCTGAAGGCGAGCTTCCGCTTCACCGTGACCGCGCCGGCGGCGTGGCAGATGATCAGCAACTCCCCGACGCCGGAGCCGACGGACGCCGGGAGCGGCGCGTCCACGTGGGCGTTCGCCCCCACCCCGCGCATCTCCAGCTACATCACCGCCCTCGTGGCCGGCCCGTACAGCGTCGTCCGCTCCGAGCTGACCAGCCGCGACGGCCGCACCATCCCGCTCGGCGTGTTCAGCCGCGCCTCGCTCTCTGAGTTCCTCGACGCCGACTACATCTTCGAGAAGACCCGCCAGGGCTTCGCCTACTTCGAGGAGAAGTTCGACTACGCCTACCCGTTCGAGAAGTACGACCAGATGTTCGTGCCCGAGTTCAACGCGGGCGCGATGGAGAACGCCGGCGCGGTGACCTTCACCGAGAGCTACGTGTTCCGCTCCAAGGTGACCGACGCCATCAAGGAGCGCCGCGTCGTCACGATCCTGCACGAGCTGGCCCACATGTGGTTCGGCGACCTGGTCACGATGAAGTGGTGGAACGACCTCTGGCTGAACGAGTCGTTCGCCGAGTGGGCATCGACCATCGCCACCGCCGAGGCCACGGAGTGGACCGAGGCGTGGACCACCTTCGCCGTCATGGAGAAGAGCTGGGCGTACCGCCAGGACCAGCTGCCCTCCACGCACCCCATCGTGGCCACCATCAACGACCTCGAGGACGTGCTCGTCAACTTCGACGGCATCACCTACGCCAAGGGCGGCTCCGTGCTCAAGCAGCTCGTCGCCTGGGTCGGCATCGACGCCTTCTTCACCGGCGTCGCCGCCTACTTCAAGAAGAACGCCTGGGGCAACACCGAGCTCGTCGACCTGCTCAGCGAGCTGGAGACGGCCAGCGGCCGCGACCTCTCCGAGTGGTCGAAGCTCTGGCTGGAGACGGCCGGCGTCAACACGCTGCGCCCCGAGATCCAGACCACGGATGACGGCACCATCACCGGCTTCGCCGTGCTGCAGTCCGCGGCAGCCGACTACCCGACCATCCGCCCGCACCGCCTGGCGATTGGCTTCTACGCGCTCGACGGCGGGGTGCTCCGCCGCACGCACCGCGTCGAGCTGGATGTCGCCGGGGAGCGCACCGAGGTCGCCGAGCTCGTCGGCCTCACCCGCCCCGACCTCGTGCTGCTGAACGACGACGACCTCGCCTACGCGAAGATCCGGCTCGACGCAGACTCGCACGCGGTCGCCCTGCAGCACCTCTCCGCCTTCGAGAGCGGCCTGGCCCGCTCGCTGGTCTGGGGCTCGGTGTGGGACGCCACCCGCGACGGCGAGAGCCCGGCGAGCGACTTCGTGCGCCTCGTGCTCGGCAACATCGGAGCCGAGACCGAGTCGACCACGGTGCGCACCGTGCTCGGCCAGCTGGCACTCGCCGCCAAGCAGTACGTGGCCCCGGCGAAGCGCGCCGCGACCGTGGAGAGCGTCGGCGACGCCCTCTGGGGCCTGGCGCAGGATGCCGCAGCCGGCAGCGACCTGCAGTTCCAGCTCGTCAAGGCCTTCGCCAGCCTCGCCTCGACGCCCGCGCACGTGCAGGCGCTGTCCGGGCTGCGGGACGGCAGCATCGCCCTCGCCGGGCTGGAGATCGACACCGACCTCGGCTGGGAGCTGCTGGAGGGCCTCGTGCTGAACGGCGCGGCCGGCGCCGGCGAGATCGACGCGGCCCTGGCCGCCGACAACACCGCCAACGGGGCCCAGGCCGCCGCGCGCGCCCGCGCCACCGTGCCGACCGCCGCGGCCAAGCTCGCCGCGTTCAACGCCCTCGTCGAGAGCGACTCCGCGCCGAACATGATCGTGCGCCACACCGGCCTCGGACTGCTGCACACGAACGACCCCGCCACGCTGGAGGCTCTCGTCGCGCCGTACTTCGCGGCGATCGCGTCGCTCTGGCAGGAGCGCTCCTACGCCATCGCCGAGACCCTCGTCGTCGACTTCTACCCGGCGCCGCTGGCCAGCGCCGAGCTGGCCGGGGCCACCCGTGCCTGGCTGGACGCGAACCCCGATGTGCCGGCCCTCCGCCGCCTCGTCGGCGAGAACCTGGCCGGCGTCGAGCGGGCCCTCGCCGCGCAGGCGGTCGACGCAGCGGCGGCGGTCTAGCCGTGGCCGAGTCGAACCTCACCCGCGTCGAGGCCGTCGAGCGCGCGGCCGTCATCCGTGAGCCGAACTACGAGATCGAGATCGACCTGACCCGGGGCGAGGAGCTCTTCGGCAGTGCGACCACGGTGCGCTTCACAGCGGAGCCGGGCTCCTCGAGCTTCATCGAGGCCAACACTCGCGCGGTGCACAGCGTGACGCTGAACGGCGTCGCCCTGGACCCGTCGGCCGTCAGCGACGGCCTCCGCATCCGCCTGGACGGCCTGCAAGCCGTGAACGAGCTTCACGTTGTAGCAGATTCTGCATACACGAACACGGGCGAGGGCCTGCACCGCTTCACCGACCCGGTGGATGGCAAGCCCTACCTGTACACGGAGTTCGCGGTGGCCGAGGCGAACCGCGTGTTCGCCTGCTTCGACCAGCCCGACCTCAAGGCGAGCTACCGGTTCACGGTCGTCGCGCCGGCCGACTGGCATGTGATCAGCAACTCGACGACGCCGGCCCCGTCCCCGCGTGGGGACGCTGCCGAGTGGGCCTTCCCGCCCAGCCCGCACATCTCCACGTACATCGCCGCGCTCATCGCCGGCCCGTACAGCGAGTGGCACAGCGAGGCGGTGACCGCCGACGGCCGCACCATCCCGCTCGGGCTCTTCGCCCGGGCATCCCTCGCCGAGGCCGTCGAGCCCGAGGTGATGTTCGAGAAGACCCGGCAGGGCCTCGCCTACTACGAGGCCAGCTACGGCGTGGGCTTCCCGTATGAGAAGTACGACCAGATCTTCGTGCCCGAGTACAACTGGGGCGCGATGGAGAACGTCGGCGCGGTCACCTTCAACGAGGGCTACCTGTTCCGCTCCAAGGTGCCGGATGCCCGCAAGGAGCAGCGCGCGCTCGTCGTGCTGCACGAGCTCTCGCACATGTGGTTCGGCAACCTCGTCACCATGAAGTGGTGGAACGACCTCTGGCTGAACGAGTCCTTCGCCACCTGGACGTCGACGATCGCGGCCGCCAGCGCCACCGAGTACGCCGACTCCTGGGCGACGTTCGCCTCCACCGAGAAGACGCACGCCTACGAGCAGGACCAGCTGCCCTCCACCCACCCGATCGTCGCCACGATCAACGACCTGGAGGACGTGGAGGTGAACTTCGACGGCATCACCTACTCGAAGGGTGCCTCCGTCATCAAGCAGCTCGTCGCCTGGGTGGGCCTCGACGCCTTCTACGCGGGCATCTCGGCCTACCTGCAGAAGCACGCCGGCGGCAACGCCACGCTGCGCGACCTGCTCGACGAGCTCGAGGTCACGAGCGGCCGCGAGCTCACCGAGTGGTCGAGGCTGTGGCTGGAGACGGCCGGGGTGAACACGCTGCGGCCCGAGATCCAGACGACGCCGGACGGCACGATCACCGGCTTCGCGGTGCTGCAGTCCGCGGCATCCGAACAGCCGACGATCCGCCCGCACCGCCTCGCCATCGGCTTCTACAACACGGTCGACGGCGCGCTGGTGCGCGCCCACCGCGTCGAGCTCGACGTCGACGGCGACCGCACCGAGGTGGCCGAGCTCGTCGGGCTCGCCCGCCCCGAGCTGGTTCTGCTCAACGACGACGACCTCGCCTACGCCAAGATCCGGCTGGACGCCGCCTCGCACGCGGTCGCCATCGACCGTCTCGCCGAGATCGCCGACCCCCTGGCCCGCGCCGTGATCTGGGGCGCCGTCTGGGACGCCACGCGAGATGCCGAGGCCAGCCCGCGCGACTTCGTGAAGCTGGTTCTGCGCAACATCTCAGCGGAGACGCAGTCGGCGCAGCGCGCGCTGTCGCTGCGCCTGCTCGAGCTCGTGCTCGGCCAGTACGTGGCGCCGGAGCACCGGGCCGAGACCGTCGTGGAGGCCGGGGACGCCCTCTGGGCGCTCACCCAGTCGGCCGACGCCGGCTCGGACGCCCAGCTGCAGCTGCTGCGGGCTTTCATCGCCATCGCCTCCGCGCCGGGCCAGCTCGACGTCCTCGTCGAGCTGTTGGCCGGCGAGGCGCTGCTGCCCGGCCTCGCCGTGGACACCGAGCTGCGCTGGGAGATCGTCATCTCGCTCGCGGCCGGCGGCCGGGCCGCGGCCGAGGACATCGACGACGTGCTCGCCACCGACGACACCGCCAAGGGCCGGCAGTCGGCGATCACGGCGAAGGCCGCGATGCCGGATGCCGCCGGCAAGCTCGCCGCGTGGACGGCGGCCGCCACCGACACCAGCCTGTCCAACGACTACGTGCGCGCCTACGCGCTGGGATGGCGCCGGGCGCGGCCGAGCGAGCTGCTCTCGCCGCAGCTGGAGCCGTACTTCGCGATGCTCCAAGAGGTGTGGTCGACCCGCAGCTACAACATGGCGGCCGCGATCATCCGCGGGCTCTACCCTGCACCGCTGGCCAACGCGGAGCTGGTGGCGGCCTCCCGGGCCTGGCTGGCCGGCAACGACGGCCCGCCCGCGCTCCGCCGCATCGTGGTGGAGGAGCTCTCCCGCGTGGAGCGCGCCCTCGCCGCGCAGGAGCGCGACCGCGCCTAGCCGGCACCCGTTGGCGCTCCCTCGTTGGCTCGAGGGAGCGCCAGCGACCGAAGCCAACGCCGCCGGATGTCATCCCTCGGGAGTACACGGCACCATTCCGTGGACCGATGTGCCCGGCATCCGTCGCCTCGTAGCGTTGAGGCATGATCACAGCAGAAGGCCTGAGCAAGCGCTACGGCGCCAAGACGGCCGTCAACGACATCTCCTTCACCGTGCGCCCCGGGCAGGTCACCGGGTTCCTCGGCCCGAACGGCGCCGGCAAGTCCACCACCATGCGCATGATCGTCGGCCTCGACCGGCCGAGCGCCGGCAGCGTGAGCGTCAACGGCAAGCCGTACGCCGCGCACGCAGCGCCGCTGCGCGAGGTCGGCGCCCTGCTGGACGCCAAGGCGGTGCACACCGGCCGCAGCGCCGAGAACCACCTGCTCGCGATGGCCGCGACGCACGGCATCGGTGCGAAGCGCGTGAAAGAGGTCATCGAGCTGACCGGCCTGCAGTCCGTGGCGAAGAAGCGCGTCGGGGGCTTCTCCCTCGGCATGGGCCAGCGCCTCGGCATCGCCGCCGCGCTGCTCGGCGACCCCGCCACCCTCATCCTCGACGAGCCGGTGAACGGCCTCGACCCGGAGGGCGTGCTCTGGGTGCGCCAGCTGGTGCGCAGCCTCGCAGCCGAGGGCCGCACCGTCTTCCTCTCCTCACACCTGATGAGCGAGATGGCGCAGACAGCCGACCACATCATCGTCCTCGGCCGCGGCCAGATCATCGCCGATGCGCCCGTCGCCGACATCGTCGCCGGGGCCTCGCTCGCCAGCGTCACCGTGCGCACCCCGCACGCCAGCCAGCTGGCCGAGCTGCTCTCCGCCCCGGATGTCGCGGTGCTCCGCTCCGAGAACGGCCTGCTCCAGGTCACCGGCGTCGCCGCCGCGCAGATCGGCGAGCTCGCCGCCGCCCACTCCCTCGTGCTGCACGAGCTCACCCCGCAGAACGCCTCCCTCGAGGAGGCCTACATGGCCCTGACCCAGGATGCCGTCGAATACCGCACGGAGGCCACCCGATGAGCACCGCCACCCTCACCCCGACAACCGCTCTGTCCACCGTGGGCGGAAGCCTCCGTTTCGGCGGCGTCATCCGCTCGGAGTGGATCAAGCTGCGCAGCCTCCGCTCCACGGTCTGGTCCTACCTGCTCGTGTTCGCGATCTCGCTCGGCATGGCCCTCGTCATGTCGACCAGCATGACCGACTACATCGACCAGGCCGCATCGGGATCGGCCGACGAGCAGCTCAGGATGCTGCTCATGGCCTCGACCTTCGGCGTGTTCTTCGGCCAGCTCGTCGTGGCCGTGCTCGGCGTGCTCGTCATCAGCGGCGAGTACACCACCGGCATGATCCGCTCCACTCTGACGGCGGTGCCGCGGCGCCTGCCCGCCCTGGCGGCCAAGGCCATCGTGCTGTTCGTGTCGACCTTCGTCGTCGGCCTGCTCGGCAGTGTCGGCGCGTTCCTCATCGCCTCGGCGGTCTTCGCCTCCCACGGGGTGACCGCAAGCCTCGCGGAGCCCGAGGTGTTCCTGCCACTGCTCGGCGGCGCACTCTACCTCGCACTGATCTCCCTGTTCGCGCTCGGCCTCGGCACCATCCTGCGCAACAGCGCAGGCGGCATCGCGGCGGCGCTCGGCATCCTGCTGTTGCTGCCGACCGTGCTGCAGATGATCCCGGCCGAGTGGGCGAGCGATCTCATCCCGTACCTGCTCTCCGTCGCCGGCATGGGCCTGTTCGACCCCAGCGTCGGCGGCGGGGAGCCCGACGCCGTGCTGAAGAACCTGCTCATCGTGCTGGCCTGGGTCGCCGCGGCCGTCGTCGGCGCCGCGCTCTCCCTCAAGCGCCGGGACGCCTGACACCCTCCCGGCCCACCACTTCTCCCCCGGCTGCCAGGCTTCGGCAGCCGGGGGAGAATTCTCTGTGCCTGGCACCGCGGGCTGCGGGCGTGCCGCCCAGCTGGCGCCAAGTGCCGCTCGGTAGACTGAGACCCTATGAACGACTTCTGGGCGGCCGTCGGCGGATTCTTCAAGGGGATCAACGACTTTTTGGCGAACGATCCGCGGACGTTCCTCGGCACGCTGGTCAACATCGCGATCATCATCGTCCTCGCCTTCGTCATCCGCTGGGCGTTGCACTTCGTCGTGCAGCGCGTCGTGCGCCAGATCGTCTCCGGCGTCAAGAAGACCCAGAACGTCGACGACACCCAGGCGATCGCCGCCGCCTCCCCGCTGGCCGCCGTCCGGCTCGTGCAGCGCACCCGCACCCTGGGCTCTGTGCTCACGAACATCATCAACGTCACGATCTTCACGGTCACGGTGCTGCTGATCATCAACCAGATCGACCAGACGGTGCTCGGCTCCTTCGCGCTGCTCACCGCAGCCGTCGGTGCCGGCCTCGGTTTCGGCGCGCAGAACATCGTCAAGGACGCCCTGAACGGCCTGTTCATGGTGATGGAGGACCAGCTCGGCGTCGGCGACGTCGTCGACGTGGGCCCGACGACCGGTGTCGTCGAGGCCGTCGGCATCCGCATCACGCAGATCCGCGACGTCAACGGCACCCTCTGGTTCGTGCGCAACGGCGAGATCCTGCGCGTCGGCAACATGTCACAGGGCTGGGCGCGCGTCATCATCGACCTCGCCGTGCCCTACGACACCGACATCGAGGCCGTCGAGGCGCTGCTGCTCAGCACCGCGACCGAGATGGCCACGAGCACCCGGTGGCGTTCCCGGATGCTGGAGAAGCCCGAGGTGTGGGGGCTGGAGTCGATCTCGGACGACGCCCTCGTCATCCGTCTGGTGGCCAAGACGCGCACCGTGGCCAAGGACGACGTCTCCCGCGAGCTGCGCAGCCGGCTGAAGGCGGCGCTGGATGCCGCGGGCATCAAGCTCCCCGCGCTCAACTCGATCGTGCTCAGCGGCTTCGACAGCGCCGCCAGCGTGAAGGGAGCCCACCCGCCGCGCACCCGCCCGGTGAAGATTGTCGAGAACCTGGCGCCGCACGCGCCCCGGGCGCCGCGGCCGCGCAAGAACGCCCCCGCGCAGCCCACCACTCCCCCCAGCACCCCGCCCACCACCCCGCCCAGAAAGCCCAGCAAGCCCAGCAGCACGAAACCGGACGCCTGAATGACCGAGCAACAGAACCTCCCCGCCAGCCCCGTGCACCTGCGCAGCAGCGAGCACGGCGAGGCCGCCCTCGTCAGCTTCTACGAGCAGGTCGGCGGACGGCCCACCTTCGAGAAGCTCGTCGCCGAGTTCTACCGCGGCGTGGCCGGCGACCCGGTGCTCAAGCCGATGTACCCGGAGGACGACCTTGGCCCGGCCGCCGAACGCCTCACCCAGTTCCTCGAGCAATACTGGGGCGGGCCCGGCAGGTACAGCGAGCGGCGCGGCCACCCGCGCCTGCGCATGCGGCACGTGGCCTACAAGGTGAACCCGGACGCGCGGGACCGCTGGCTCTCCCACATGCGCGACGCGCTCGACACGCTCGAGCTCTCTCCGCTGCATGAGGCCACCCTGTGGGACTACCTGCAGCGGGCGGCGCACTCCCTGGTGAACACCTTCGAGGAGTGACCCCGGCCGGCGTCCTGTCCCCCATTGCGGTGACGTACGCCACGGCGTAGCTTGAGCGGCGGCATGTGTTTTGCGCACACCCCGTTCGACCGCCCCACATGCCGAGCGAGCCGGACGACCCGAGCTGGCAGGAGTGGCACCGTGGCCGCACAATTCCGTGGAACCGTTGGCATCGACATCCGGGACTCAGAGCCCGACTGGACCCCGTTCGAGCCTGTGAAGGCTCCCCCCGGCTCGCCCAACGTCGTCTACATCGTGCTCGACGATGTCGGGTACTCGGCGATGTCCGCCTACGGCGGTCCGATCGACACCCCGAACATCGAGCGGGTCGCCGCCGACGGGGTGCGCTACACCCAGTGGCACACCACCGCGCTGTGCTCGCCGACCCGGTCGTGCCTGCTCACCGGGCGCAACCACACCAACAACAGCATGGCGTGCATCACCGAGGCGGCGATCGGCTTCCCGAATGCGAGCGGCACGATCCCGCCGGCGAACGGGATGCTCTCCGAGATCCTCGGCGAGGCGGGCTGGAACACCTACATCGTGGGCAAATGGCACCTCTGCCCCGACGACGAGATGAATGTCGCGTCGACCAGGCGGAACTGGCCGAGCGGGCGCGGCTTCGAGCGCTTCTACGGCTTCCTCGGCGCCGAGACGAACCAGTGGTACCCGGACATCGTCTACGACAACCACCCGACGGATCAGCCGCGGCTCCCCGAGGAGGGCTACCACTTCTCCGAGGACATCACCGACAAGGCGCTCGAGTTCATCAGGGACGCGAAGGCGATCGCGCCGGACAAGCCGTTCTTCCTCTACTACGCCCCCGGGGCGGCCCACGCCCCGCACCACGCGCCCAAGGAGTGGGCCGACCGCTACGCCGGGCGCTTCGACGCCGGGTATGAGGCGATGCGCGCCGAGACGCTGGCCCGCCAGAAGTCCCTCGGGATCGTGCCGGCGGACACCGAGCTCCCCCCGGTCAACCCCCTCGGCACCTCCACAACCAGGCAGAGCGGCACCGGCATCCCGTTCCCCGTGATGGACGACACCCGCCCGTGGGACTCCCTGAGCGCGGACGAGAAGCGCCTGTTCAGCCGGATGGCCGAGGTCTACGCCGGGTTCCTCTCGCACGCCGACCACCAGATCGGCCGGGTGCTCGACTACCTGGAGTCGATCGACGAGCGGGAGAACACGCTCGTGATCGTCGTCTCCGACAACGGCGCGAGCGGCGAGGGCGGCCCGAATGGCTCGGTGAACGAGATGAAGTTCGCGAACGGGCTGGTCGACGACATCTCCGACAACCTCGCCATGCTCGACGAGCTCGGCGGCGTGCGCACCTACAACCACTACCCGAACGGCTGGGCGATGGCCTTCAACACCCCGTTCAAGATGTGGAAGCGCTACGAGTACAACGGCGGCATCTGCGACCCGTGCATCATCTCCTGGCCCTCCGGCATGAGCGCCCGCGGCGAGCTGCGGGAGCAGTACCACCACGCGATCGACATCGTCCCGACGGTGCTCGACGTTCTCGGCGTCGAGGCCCCGAGCCACATCAAGGGCCACGAGCAGAGCCGGATCGACGGGGTCAGCATGCGCTACTCCTTCGACGCCGCTGAGTCCCCGACCACGCGGCGCACCCAGTTCTACTCCATGCTCGGCTCCCGGGCGATCTGGCACGACGGGTGGAAGGCGATCACCACCCACCCGACGCTGAGCGGCTGGAGCCATTTCGGAGACGACGAGTGGGAGCTCTACCACACCGATGTGGACCGCGCCGAGACGCACAACCTGGCACAGGAGCAGCCGGCGAAGCTGCAGGAGCTCATCTCGCTGTGGTTCGCCGAGGCCGGAGCCAACCAGGCGTTCCCGCTCGACGACCGCTCGGCGCTCGAGATCATGCTGACCCCGCGCCCCGTGCTCGCGGGGGCACGGGAGCGCTACGTCTACTTTCCCGGGACAGCGGACGTGCCGGAGTCGCAGTCCGTCAACCTCCGCAACCGCTCCTTCTCCATCGGCGCGCTCGTCGACCTGAGCCAGGGCGCTGAGGGCGTGCTGTTCGCCCAGGGGTCCCGCTTCGGCGGGCACGCGCTGTACGTCAAGGGCGGCCGCCTGCACTACGCGAACAACTTCGTCGGGATCGTCGAGCAGCGGGTGGACGCCACAGAGGACCTGCCCGTCGGCGAGCAGCTGATCGTCGGCGCGTCATTCGCCAAGGACGGGGAGGACGCCCCCGGCGTCGCGACCGGCATCCTCAGCCTGTTCTGCGGAGACAAGATGCTCGGATCGGGACGCATCAAGACCCAGCCCGGCAAGTTCTCCATCGCCGGCGAGGGGCTCACGGTGGGCCGCGACAGCGGCGCCCCGGTGACCGAGGACTACCCGGGCAGCGCGCCCTGGCGCTTCACCGGTGGGACGCTGCACCGGGTGCGCGTCGATGTCAGCGGCGAGCCCTACCTCGACCTGGAACGCGAGGCGCAGGCGATGTTGATGCGCGAGTGAAGACGCGCTCGCCACTACGGTGGGAACACACACTGTGACGAGGGAGACACCGCGATGCCAGAGACCGTCGACGCCATCATCATCGGAGCCGGGCTGTCCGGGCTCGTCTCCGCCGCCGAGCTGGTGGAGGCCGGCAAGCGGGTGCTGATCCTCGAGCAGGAGCCGGAGGCATCCCTCGGCGGGCAGGCCTGGTGGAGCTTCGGCGGGCTCTTCCTCATCGACTCCCCCGAGCAGCGGCGGATGGGCGTGAAGGACACCGCGGAGCTCGCCCGGCAGGACTGGGCGGGCACCGCCGGTTTCGACCGCGAGGAGGACGCCTGGCCGCGCCGCTGGGCCGAGGCGTACCTGGACTTCGCCGCGAATGAGAAGCGGGACTGGCTGCACGCCAAGGGGGTGCGCTTCTTCCCCGTGGTCGGCTGGGCCGAGCGCGGCAGCGGCACGGCGACGGGCCACGGCAACTCGGTGCCCCGCTTCCACATCACCTGGGGCACCGGCCCCGGCGTCCTTGCGCCCTTCATCGCCCGCGTGCGGGACGGCGTGCAGGCCGGGCTCGTCACCGCCAAGCACCGGCACCAGGTCGACGAGCTGATCGTCGAGGACGGCCGGGTCGTCGGCGTGCGCGGCAGCGTGCTCGCCCCGAGCAGCGCCGCCCGCGGCGAGTCCAGCAGCCGGGAGGTGGTCGGAGCGTTCGAGCACCGGGCGCCCGCGGTCATCGTCGCCTCCGGCGGCATCGGCGGCAACCACGAGCTGGTCCGGAAGAGCTGGCCGGCCCGGCTCGGCACCCCTCCGGAGCACATGCTGAGCGGTGTTCCCGCCCACGTCGACGGCCGGATGCTGGGCATCGCCGAGGCGGCGGGCGCCCGCCTGATCAACGGCGACCGGATGTGGCACTACACCGAGGGCATCACGAACTGGGACCCGGTGTGGCCGCTGCACGGCATCCGGATCCTGCCCGGGCCGTCCTCGCTCTGGTTCGACGCGCGCGGCCAGCGCCTGCCCGTCCCCCTGTTCCCCGGCTTCGACACGCTCGGCACCCTGGAGCACCTGCGCACCACCGGGCACGACCACAGCTGGTTCGTGCTGACGCAGAAGATCATCGAGAAGGAGTTCGCGCTCTCCGGCAGCGAGCAGAACCCGGATCTGACCGGCAAGGACGTGAAGCTGCTGGCCAAGCGGGTCGCGCCCGGCGCGCCCGACCCGGTCGAGGCGTTCAAGCGCAACGGCGTCGACTTCGTCGTGGCCGACACGCTCGACGAGCTGCTCGCCGGCATGCAGGCGCTCACCCCCGACGTCCCCATCGACGCGGCAGGGGTGCGCGCGGAGGTCGAGGCGCGCGACCGCGAGATCGACAACGACTTCAGCAAGGACCTGCAGGTGACGGCGCTCCGCGGGGCGCGCAACTACCGCGGCGACAAGCTGATCCGGGTGGCCAGCACGCACAAGATCCTCGACCAGAAGGCGGGGCCGCTGATCGCCGTCAAGCTGCACATCCTGACCAGGAAGAGCCTCGGCGGCATCCAGACGAACCTCGACGGGCAGGTGCTGGATGCCGCGGGCGAGCCCATCGGCGGGCTGTACGCGGTCGGCGAGGCCAGCGGCTTCGGCGGCGGCGGCATGCACGGCTACCGCGCGCTGGAGGGCACCTTCCTCGGCGGATGCCTGTTCAGCGGGCGCCAGGCCGGGCGCGCGGTCGCGGCGCTGCCCCGCTGAGCGGGAGGGCGAGCTAGGAGCGGAGCGTCCAGGGCTTCCGGCGCACCAGCACGTGACCGCGGCTCGTGCTCAGGCGGGTCCAGGGCCCGGTCTCGAAGACCTGCACCGGCTCGCCGCCGGCCAGGAAGCCGAGGCTGAGGGCGGCGAAGGCCGCCCCGGCCGGCACGTGCTCGAGGCCCTCGATCGGGCGGCCCCACACCTCGGTGCGCACCCGCTGCACGATCTGCTCCCCCACGCCGCTCGGCACGGCGGCCGCCACCTCGTCGATGCCTGCCTTGGCGACGGACTCCAACAGCGCGGCATCCGCGGGCTCCTGGCCGTGCCAGCCGCTCTTGGGCGGTGAGATGCCCGCCCAGGTGACGGTGCTCACCTGGTGCGGAAGCGAGAGCGGAACGGGCCCGGCATCCTCGCCGGTGCCGATCGTCGCCTCCGCGCGCGCCAGCCGTTCGAGCAGGGAGCGCGCCGGCACGACGGCGTCGAAGATCGGCGCGTCGGCGAGGGCGAAGGTGCGCAGGCCCAGCACGGTCGGGCTCTCATCGAGGATGCCGCGCGGGTAGAAGATCGCCGTGTACGCGGCGAGCACCCCGCCGGCCGCAATCAGCCGGACGGAGCCGTCTTCGACACGCCCGGCCCGGGCCAGGTAGGTTTGCAGGTCGCCGAGCGCGTAGCGGTCGACGAGGGAAAAGGACTCAGTCATCTCCTGTCTAAACTACCTAAGAGACGGTAGCTATTCCTGCCGCGGCCACCCCCACTCCGGGCGCACCACAAAGGAGCACGCATGAGCAGTCTCATCGAAGGCCTTCTCAGCACACTCGATCTCACCGACACCGGCGCCCGCACCAGCGAGGACATCTTCACCGGCCCCTCCGAATGGATGCCGCTCGGCCGCATCTTCGGCGGCCAGGTGCTGGCGCAGTCCATCACCGCCGCGATGCGCACCGTCCCGGACGACCGGGTCGCGCACTCCATGCACGCCTACTTCCTCCGCCCCGGCGACGTGCGGCTGCCCATCACGTTCTCGGTGGACAGGATCCATGACGGGCGCTCGTTCTCCACCCGGCGCACCCAGGCCTACCAGGAGGGCGTGCCGATCCTCTCGATGATCGCCTCGTTCCAGGATGTCGACGCCGGGCTCGACCACCAGATCGAGATCCCGAGCGACGTGCCGGAGCCGGAGAGCCTGCCGACGACTGCAGAGGTGCTGCAGGGCATCGACAACGACGTGGCCCGGTTCTGGGCGGCCGAGCGCGCCTTCGACGTGCGCCACATCCCCTCCTCGATCTACCTGAGCGTCGACGGCGAACGCACGGCGCACCAGGCCGTGTGGATGAAGGCGATGGGCCGGCTGCCCGACGACCCCAACCTGCACCGCGCCGCGCTCGCCTACGCCAGCGACTACTCGATCCTGGAGCCCGTGTTGCGCGGGCACGGCATCGCCTGGGGCACCCCGGGCCTCAAGATCGCCAGCCTCGACCATGCGATGTGGTGGCACCGTTTCGGCCGCGTCGACGACTGGCTGCTCTACGTGCAGGACTCCCCGAGCGCCAGCGGCGGGCGCGGGCTCTCCCGCGGCAGCATCTTCTCGCGCAGCGGTGTGTTGCTGGCGACCGTCGCCCAAGAGGGCATGGTGCGGGTCCCGGACAGAGCGCGCTGAGGCGCTAGTGTCATTCCCACGTGACCCATCCAGCGACGAGGAGACAGTGCATGAACGACTCGACTGACATGGCCAGGCGCACCTTTGTGGGCCTCGGCGGGGCCGGAGTCGCCGCGGCGGCTCTCGCGCTCAGCGGCTGCGCCCCGGCCGGCGGCAACGGAACGGGCGGTGGCGACGCCGGCCAGCCCAGCGCGCCGGCTCTAGGCGGCTCCGCCTCGGCGACTCCCCCGGCCAGCGGCACCGAGATCGCCAAGCTCAGCGCCGTCGCGGTCGGAGACAGCATCTCCGTCACCGTGGCCGGCGCGACTCTGCTCGTCGCCCAGCCGACCGCCGGGGACGTCGTCGCGTTCAGCGCCGTCTGCTCGCACCAGCAGTGCATCGTGGCCCCGGCCAAGACGGAGTTCCACTGCCCGTGCCACGGCTCGCGCTTCGATGCCGCGACCGGGGACGTGTTGAACGGCCCGGCCCTCAGCCCGCTCACGCCGGTGCCGGTGACCGTCGACGGCGACTCGATCAAGGCCGGCTGAGACCGACCGAATGGACTACGTCTTCAACGGGCTGCCCGTTCACGTCCTGATCGTGCACCTGGTCGTCGTGCTCGTGCCGGTCACCGCGCTGGCCGTGCTCGCTGCCGCCGTCTGGCCGGCTGCCCGCCGCTGGCTCGGGGTCGTGCCGCCCGTGTTCGCGCTGGCGCTCGTGGTGCTCGTGCCGATCACGACGAACGCCGGGGAATGGCTGCAGGCGCGGGTCGGTGAGGCCCCGCTGATCGCGGTGCACGCAAGCCTCGGCACCACCCTCCTGGGGTGGGTGATCGCGCTGGCCGCCGTCGCCGTGCTGCAGTGGGCGTGGTTCCGCCTGCTCGCACCGCGCACCGCCCCGGACGCGCGGCTGCTCCGCCGCCTGGTCTGGGCGGCCTGCGTGGTCGCCGCGCTGGTCACGGCGGTGGGCTCCACCGTCGTCGTCGTGCAGATCGGCGAGTCGGGAGCGCGGGCGCTCTGGGACGGCAGCTTCAGCGAGCAGCCGCTTCGCTAGGGCGCGGCGCCCCGCCCGCTACGGGGCGACGGGGGCCGGGCCGGTCAGGGCGTTCAGGTGGTCGCGGATACCGTCGAAGTGCGAGCTGACGCGGCGGGCGGCCAACTCCTTGTCCTTGTCCCGGACAGCCTCGAAGATGAGCCGGTGCTGGTGGGCGTTGTCCTGCAGGCTGGCGACCTCGAAGCCCGTCTCGCGGTGGATCTGCGCATAGGCGCTCCAGAAGACGTCAAGCAGGTTGGTCAGCAGCTCGTTGTGCAGCGGCGTGTACAGCTGCCGGTGGAACTCCTGGTCGGCGACGGAGAAGTTCGTGCCCGCCGCGGCGAGCCCCTCCATCTCCTCGACGAGCCTCTCGAGCTCTTCGAGGTGCTCCGACGTCATCCGGTCGATGGCCATCCCGATGAGCCCGGCCTCGAGCGCCTGCCGCACGTCGGCGAGCTCCATCGCCTCGTGCCCGCCGTGTCGGAGCGAGAGCCGGCCGCGGAAGGCGAGGCTCGAGGCCAGCGATTCGAAGCCGGCGGCCGCGACGAAGGTGCCGAAGCCGTGGCGGATCTCCACGACGCCCAACGCCTGGAGCACCTTGAGGGCCTCACGCACCGTGTTGCGGCCGACGCCGAGCGCCGTGCACAGCTCGGCCTCGGTCGGCATCGGGTCGCCGACATCGAGGTTGCGGTCCAAGATCAGGTCCATGATGTCGCCTTGCAGGCTCCGCAGTCTGCGCTGAGCTCCTAGGCTCGCCGGCCGCGCGGGGGCACTGTCCTGTGCCATGGCTAACCCTCCTCAGGTTGCTTGTGAATCAATATAGTGGGCAAGCCGGTGCGCGCGGCCTCGGCGCACGCCTCGACGACGCGCAGTGTCTCTCGAGCCTGACGCACGGTGTACTCCGGTGCCGCCCCCAGTTCGAGGCGGTCGATGTAGGCCGTGAGGAACGAGCGCACGATCGCCTCGGAGCTGGCCCCGCCGATGGTGCTGCGCCGTTGCGCCCCGTCGGTGCCGAAGATGCTGACCGCCGGCTGGTCGTCGTCGGCCGTGGCGAACCCGCGCGAGCCGATCAGCCGCACGCTCGACGAGACGGGGCCGTGCCCGGGGGCGGACGCGACGCGGCCCAGCGTGATCGTGGCGGTGACGCCGTGCTCCAGCAGCAGCGAGACGACGGCCGTGTCCTCGACGCCGGCCTCGGCGTGCGTGCTCTGGAACAGCGTGGACGCCTCGGCGTAGGCCTCGACGACCTGCAGTCCGGTCAGGTGGCTCAGGTAGTCGATCGGGTACAGCAGGAAGTTGAGGATCTCCCCGCCGCCGGAGAGCGCGACATCCGTGACCAGCTCCGGGCGCTCCACCGAGGTGGAGAAGAACGCGCCGGAGGCGAACCACTCGATGTCGACGTGGCGCGGCAGCCCGAAGTGGCCCTCGTCGACCCAGCGCCGGAGCCTGCGGATCGCGGGCGAGTGCAGCCGGTTGATGACCGTCGCCGTGCCGCGCGAGGCCCGCTCGGCCTCGATGATCGCGTCGGCCTCCGCCGTGGTGACGGCGAGCGGCTTGTCGATGAGCACGTGCTTGTCTGCCTGCAGCGCCCGAATGGCGAGCTCCGCGTGGCGGGTGGGCTCGCTGCACACCACGATGACGTCGCAGTCCGGGTCGGCGAGGAGCTCGTCCGGGCTGAGGAAGGGGACCCCGTAGCGCTCGGCGATGCGCCGGGAGTCGGCCAGCTTCCACTCGGCCGCGTCGGCGTACTCGCTGACGCCGACGACCCGCACGCGCGGGTCGTTCGCGAAGATGTCGATGTAGGAGTCGGCGTGGCGCACGGCCGACAGGAACCCGACGGTGATCATTTGTCATCCTCCCAGACGATGTCGACGGGCCTGCCGGTGTCCAGGGACTCCTGGGCGGCCAGTGCCGTGCGCAGCGCGGCGCGCACCTGCGGGGTGGTGACGATCGGCTCGGCCCGCCCGCTGATGAGCTCGATCCAGTGGGCGAGCTGCAGACGCATGGCGCCCTCAACGGATGCCGGGGCGGTGCGCACCCCCGGGGCCCGGAGGCGGGGCTCGCTGTCGGTGGAGTGCTCGATGCTGCCGGCGGTTCCGGCGACCATGATGCGGCGGAACATGTCACCGGGCTCGGCCAGCGCGTAGGAGATCTCCAGCGTCGCCAGCGAGCCGTCCTCGAACCGCACCGTCATGTGGAAGGAGTCGTCGACGGGCATGTCGGCGGCGAAGCTCGGGAAGGAGCGTGTGAACACGCGCACCGGCCGCCGGCCCATCAGCCAGACGGCGACGTCGAGGCTGTGCGTGCCGTTGTGCACCGGGTGCCCACCGGACTTCTCCCGGTCGAGCTGCCAGCCGCGCCATCCGCCCGGCCACACGTAGCCGGTGTACCAGCTCACGTGCGCCAGCCGCGGCGTGCCGATGTCACCGGCGTGGACGCGCTCGGCGAGGGCGGCGACCGCGGGCTGGAAGCGCACGGTCTGGCCCACCATCAGGCTGGTGCCGCTGCCCTCTGTCGCGGCGACCATCGCGTCGAAGTCGGCAATTGTCAGCGCGGCGGGCTTCTCGACGTGCACGTGTTTGCCCGCCCGCCCCGCGCTGATCGTCGAGGCGGCGTGCTGCGGGGTCGCGTTGCAGACGTCGACCCCGAGGATGCTCGGGTCCGCCAGCAGGCGGGCCAGGTCGGTCGTGGCCTCCGCGCCGGGCGCGAGGGAGGCCACGGCCGCGGCGCGGGCGAGGTCGGAGCCGCACACGAAGGCGACCTCCACCCCGGGGATGGAGGCGAGGGCGGTGACGTGCTCGCGGGCGATCGAGCCCGTGCCGACGACCGCGACCCGGATCGGGGCGCTCATACGGCGGCCCCGCTGCCCACGAGCGCCTCGCCGACGTCCAGGGGGTGGAAGCAGCGCGCCGTGTGCGTCGGGATCTCGAGGAAGCGGACGGCGGGAGGCATCTCGACCGCGCACGCCTCCGTCGCCCGCCAGCAGCGGGTGCGGAACGGGCAGCCGGACGGCGGGCGCACCGCCGACGGCACGGGGCCGTCGAGGGTGATCGGCTCAATGTCCTCGATCAGGCTCGGGGTCGCCGACAACAGCGCCTCCGTGTACGGGTGCCGGACAGAACCGGGCACCGCCTCGGCCGGGGCCTCCTCGACGATGCGCCCGAGGTACATCGTGACCATGCGGTCGCTCATGCGCCGCACGGTCTGAATGTCGTGCGAGATGAAGAGCATCGCCAGGTTGAACTCCTTCTTCAGGTCGAGCAGGAGGTTCAAGATCTGGGCGCGCACCGAGACGTCGAGCGCGCTCGTCGGCTCGTCGGCGACGAGCACGGCCGGGCCGAGGGCGAGGGCCCTGGCGATGGCGACGCGCTGGCGCTGGCCTCCGGAGAGCTGCGTCGGCAGGGCGTCGGCCGCGCTGGTCGGCAGACCGACCAAGTCCATCAGCTCCCGCACGCGTGCCTCCCGCGAGGCGGTGTCGCCGACCTTGTGCACGACGAGGGGGTCGCGCAGGATATCGCTCACCGCCATGCGCCTGTTCAGCGCCGTCGACGGGTCCTGGAAGATCATGCCGACGTTGCGCCCGAACTCGGTGCGCCGCTCGGCGTTCGTCATCGCCCAGAGCGAGCGGCCGCGGAAGCTGATCTCGCCCATGGTGGGCTTCTGCAGGCCGACGATCGTCTTGGCGAGGGTGGACTTGCCGCAGCCGGACTCGCCGACGACACCGACGGTCTCCCCCGCGTGCAGGCTGAGGTCGGCCCCGGTCAGCGCGTAGACGGTGTCCTTCTGCAGCAGCTTGCTGCCGTTGATGCGGTGCTGGACGTGCACATCGCTCAGTTTGAGAACAGGCTCGGTCATGCGGAGATCTCCTCTCGGGCGGCGCCCTCGACGGTGCGGGCGGGGAAGTGGCAGGCGACCTCGTGTGTGCCGCTCTCGCCGGAGAGCTGCGGGTCGGTGGTGCGGCAGAGCGCGGTGGCTGCCGGGCAGCGGTCAGAGAAGCGGCATCCGATCGGGAAGTTGGCCGGCGACGGCACGACGCCCTTGATCTGGGTGAGCTCCGTGTCGCCCGCCTCGAGCGAGAGCACGGCCGAGAGCAGCCCGCGGGTGTAGTGGTGCTCCGGCGCGCCGACGACGTCGGCGATCTTGCCGGACTCGGCGATCTGGCCGCCGTACATGACCACCACGCGATCGACGATGTCCGAGACGAGCGCCAGGTCGTGCGAGACGAGAATCAGGGCGAAGCCGAGCTCGTCCTTGAGCCGCATGAGCAGCTGCATGACCTGGGCCTGGACGGTGACGTCCAGCGCCGTGGTCGGCTCGTCGGCGACGATGAGCTTCGGGTCGCGGGAGAGCGCCATGGCGATGAGCACGCGCTGCCGCTGGCCGCCGGAGAGCTCGTGCGGGTAGGCGCCCAGTGTGCGCTCTGGGTCGAGGTTGACCAGTTCGAGCAGCTCGGCCGGCGTGCGGTGCCCGCCGCGCCTGGTGAGCTGGGTGATCTGCTGCCTGATGGTCATGGCCGGGTTCAACGAGCTGAGCGCGTCCTGGTAGATCATCGACATGCCCGTGCCCATGAGCGCGCGCCGATCGCGCGCCTTCATGCCGTTGAGCTCGCGCCCGGCAAAGCGGATGCTGCCGCCGATCTGGGCGCCGCGCGGTTCCAGCCCCATGATCGCGAGGCTGGTCAGGGACTTGCCGCAGCCGGACTCGCCGATCAGGCCGAGCACCTCGCCGGGGCGCACGGAGAAGCCGATGTCGTTGACGACGTTGACGCCGTTGTGGCGATCGGGGAAGGAGATCGTCAGGCCCTCGATGGCGAGCACCGGCTCCCCCGTGAACTCCTTGTTCGTGCGCCGGCGGATCCGCTCCCCCGCCTCGCGGAGGCCGGGGATGTCGGTGATGATGGCCGCGCTGCCGCGCTCGACCTCTGCGCTCTCCACCTGGGCGGCGGCGGCGCTGGCCTTGCTGGAGCGGGAGGACGGCGCCGCGATGGCGTCGGTGAGGCCCTCGGCGAGGAGGTTCAGGCAGAGCACGGTCACGAAGATGATAAGCCCGGGGAACAGTGTCGCCCACCAGCCGCCGATCAGCAGCAGGTTCTTGCCATCGGAGATGACGCTTCCCCAGGACGGGTTCGGCGGCTGCACGCCGGCCCCGATGAAGGACAGCGACGCCTCGAACACGATCGCGTCGGCGACCATCACCGTGGCGAAGACGAGGATCGGGGCCGCGATGTTCACGGCGACGTGCTTGACGATGATGTAGACGCGGCGCGCACCGATGATGTGCATCGCGCTGACGTAGTCCTCCTCGTACTGCGCCTGCACGTTGGCGCGCACGATGCGGGCGATGGAGGGCGTGTAGAGGAAGGCGATCGCGAGGATCAGCACGACGACGTCGCGCCCGAACACCGCGACGAGCACGGCGGCCAGGGCGATGCCGGGGAACGCCATGATCACGTCGAGCACGCGCATCACGAACTCGTCGACGGCACGCCTGCTGGTGGCCGCGAACGCGCCGATGGCCGCGCCGGCCACGAGGGCGATGCCGGTCGCGCCCAGGCCGATGGCGAGCGACCAGCGGCCGCCGTAGAGCAGGCGCGAGAGGATGTCGCGGCCCTGGCTGTCCAGACCGAGCAGGTGCTCGGGGCTGGGGCCCTTGTCCGGCGCGACGGTCTGCGCGTTCGGGTCGTAGGGGGTGAGCAGGGGCGCGAAGATCACCGCGAGGATGATCAACGCGAGCACGGCGATGGCGATCCACGAGCCGATGCTGAGGCGGCCGATTCGGCCGGGCTGGGAGAGGCGGAGGGCGAGGTTCTTGCGCATCAGTGGCTCGTTCGCAGTCGCGGGTTGACGAGGAGGGAGAGGACGTCGACGAGGAGGTTCACCACGACGAATCCGAGGGCGATCGTGAGGACGACGCCCTGCACGACGGCCGGCTCGTTGTTCTTGACGGCCTCGATCATGAGCTGGCCCATGCCGGGCAGGTTGAACATCTGCTCGATGACGACGGCACCGCCGAGGAGGTAGCCGATGCGGAGGCCGAGGACGTTGAGCGGGTTGATCAGGGCGTTGCGCATCACGTTGCGGCCGACCACGACGAACGGGTGCAGGCCGCCGCCGCGGGCGGTGCGGACGTAGTCGCGGTCCAGCTCCTCCACCATGGAGGTGCGCACGATGCGGGTCAGCTGAGCGGCGAGCGGGAGTGCGAGGGCGAGCGCCGGGAGCGTCATGGTCATGATCCAGCCGACGATGGAGTCGTTGGGGTTGACGTAGCGGCTCGAGGGGAAGATGGAGAGGTTGATCGACAGCCACTGCACGAGCAGGAGCGCCACCCAGAAGGACGGGGCGGCGACGCCGCCGAGGGTGGTGATGCGGATCACGTGGTCCGGCCAGCGGTCGCGGTACACCGCGGAGAGCGTTCCGAGCGCGAATGCGATGACGGCGGCGATGATGAGGCCGAGGAACGTCAGCTGCAGGGTCAGCGGCAGCGCCGTGGCGATGAGGCCGGTCACCTCCTGGCCGGTCGCCAGGCTCTTCCCCAGGTTCCCGGTGACGAGCAGGCCGAGGAATCCGATGTAGCGCACGAAGAAGGGGTCGTTGAGCCCGTGCTCCTCACGGAACTGTTCGAGCTGTTCCGGGCTCACGGGGGCGTCGGCGAACACGGCGACGGCCGGGTCGGTCGACGAGAACTGCATGATGGTGAAGACGAACAGGACGATTCCCAGCATGAGTGGGATGAGCCCGAGCAGTCGTCGGCCGATCATTCTGAGCACGACGGTCACAGATTCCTACCTTCGTTGGTATGAGGGGGTGCGGGGCGCCGGGTGGGCCGGCGCCCCGCTGAGGGGGTGGGGATTAGTCGACGAGCTTCGCGTCCATCATGTAGACACCGGGGATGTTCAGCGCCTTCAGGCCCTCAACCTTCTTCGGGTCCCATGCGGTGAACAGCTTCATGTGCATGACCGGGTAGATCACGGCCTCCTCGGCGATGACGTCGAGCGCGTCGTTCATCTTCGCATCGGTGACCTCGGCCGAGTCGGCCTGCTCGGCATCCGTGAGGAGCTCGTTGAGCGCGCCGTACTCGGGCGTCTCCGCCCACTTGTTCCACAGCATGAAGGTGTTGGTGGTGGAGTAGAACCACCGGACGTTCAGGTCTGCGTCGGTGCCGAACTGGTTCGGGTTGCCCGAGAAGGTCAGCACGTCGGCGGCGTCGCCCGCGGCAACCCGCGAGTTGAAGGTGGCGGTCTCGACGACGTCGAGCGTCGTGTCGACGCCGACGGCGTCCCAGTCCTGCTTGATCGCGTTGACCGCGGCGGCGGTCCACGAGATGTTGGTGGAGAGGAGCGTCAGCTTGAGGTCGGTCACGCCGGCGTCGGCGAGCATCTTCTTCGCCTTCTCCGGGTTGTAGTCGAACTGCGTGGCCGCCTTGGTGTAGTACGGGCTGGACTCCTGCAGGAAGCTGGAGGAGGGCGTGCCCTGTCCGGCGATCGACACGTCGATCAGCTTCTGCGAGTCGATGGCCATGCGCAGCGCCTGGCGGACGTACTTGTTGTCGAACGGCGCCTTGGCGGTGTTGAAGGCGAGGCCCAGCATGTTCATGCTGTCCGCGGCCTCAACCGTGAGGCCGGCACCCTTCAGCGTGTCGATGGCGTCCTGCGGGATGTTGTCCGAGATCGGCACACCGGAGACACCCGAGGTGAGGAGGCTGGTGCGTGCGGCGGCGTCGACGGAGACGTTCCACTGCATCGAGCTCACCTTCGGCGCCAGCGGGCCGGTGTAGTTCTCGTTGGTCTCGAACGCGGTGAAGGAGGTCGGCTCGGTGCCGGAGATCTTGAACGGGCCGGAGCCGACGGCGTTGGCCGGGTCGGCATAGAACTCATCGGCCTGGCCCTCGAAGACGTGCGCGGGCATGATCTTGAGGATCGAGAAGCGGTCGAGCGCGTAGGGGAAGCCGTACTTGAGCGTCAGCTTGACGCTGTCCTCGTCGATCTTCTCTGCGGAGTCGAGCCAGCTGTTGAAGAAGGCGCTCGTGATGACGGGCTTGTCGGGGTTCAGGACGCGGTTGACGGAGAAGACGACGTCGTCTGCCGTGACGGGCTCACCGTCGCTGAAGGCCGCGCCCTCGCGGAGGTCGACGGTCCACTCGAGCGCGGAGGTGTCCTCCGGCAGGGCGCTCGCGAGTGCGGCGAACGGCGTGCGGTCGACGGGGGACGAATCCCACAGGCCCTCGTAAATGTGGTTCTGCGCCGACATGGCGAACGCGGATCCGGTGTTCAGCGGGTCCCAGGAGCTGTTGTTGTTGTATCCGATGGCAACTTCGATGTGCCCTGCGGCTTCCTCAACGCCAACGCTGGTGCTGGACTGCGGGCCGCTGCACGCGGTCATCAGCGCAACGGATCCGACGGCGACGGTCGCCATGGCGATGCGCTTGAACCGGCGAGCATCTTTGCCCGCCCAATTGTTATTGTCCAACTGCTCGTTCCTTTCGATCGCGAAGTACCCAAGAGAGCCCACATAGGACGTCCCACGTCTTCGTAGGATGCCTACCGTAGTGAAAATCCCTGCGGTGGTCAACATCGATCTCGGTAACGAAAAATAACGAAGCCGACCCTTGACTCGCGACTCGGCCGTTTGCCATACTCTGAAATCTACGACCAGACATCCCACGTCCTATCACTACGTTGTGGCCAGGGCGCGGACAGACCAGGAGCACCGTGAGCACCCCTCTCAGCACCACCGAAACGACCACCGACAACGCGCCAACGACGGCGCTCAGCGGAATCGTCCCGCCCGTCATCACCCCCCGCGACGCTGCGGGGAACATCGACACTGCCTCGCTGGCGCGGGTCGTCGACCACCTCATCGACGGCGGCGTCAGCGGCCTGTTCATCCTGGGCTCCTCCAGCGAGGTTCCCTACCTCACCAACGCCGAGCGCGACGTTGTCGCCGACGCGACGGTGGCCGCCGTGCGCGGCCGGGTGCCCGTGCTGGCCGGCGTCAACGAGCAGACGACGAACCGCGTCATCGACGAGGGCCGCCGGCTCCTCGACCGCGGCATCGAGGGCTTCGTCGTGACGACCCCGTACTACGCGATCTCCGACGACAACGAGGTGGCCAGCCACTTCCGTTCCGTGAAGGAAGCCCTCGCGCTCCCCCTCTACGCCTACGACGTGCCGGTGCGCACGCACCGCAAGCTCTCCCCCGCCTTCCTGGCGGCCTTGGCGGAGGACGGCGTCATCGCCGGCGTCAAGGATTCCTCCGGCGACGACGTCTCCTTCCGCCAGCTCCTGCTCGCGACCGCCCACCTGGCGGACTTCCGCGTCTTCACCGGCCACGAGGTCGTCGTCGACGGCGCACTGCTCGGAGGCGCGCACGGCGCCGTCCCCGGCCTCGCCAACGTCGACCCCGCCGGCTACGTGCGCATGCACGAGGCGGCCCGCGCCGGGGACTGGGCGTCGGTCAGGGCCGAGCAGGACCGCCTGGCTCGCCTGTTCGAGATCGTCTTCGCACCGACCCCCGGGCGCGTGTCCGGCGGAGCGGCCGGCCTCGGCGCGTTCAAGACCGCGCTCGCGCTGCTCGGCGTCATCGACAACAACCGCATGAGCGAGCCCATGCTCTCCCTCAACGCTGAGGAGACCGCGCGCATCCGCGGCATCCTCGTCTCCACCGGCCTCCTCGCAGAATAGGAACAGCGATGTCCACCATTCGATACGGCCTCATCGGCGCTGGATACCTCGGCAAGGCGCTCGTGCGCGCGCTGAACCGCCACGACGACGCCACGATCACCGCCATCTTCGACCCGCTCACCGGTGACGCGTTCGCCGCCGAGTTCGGTGCGACGGTCTACGCCGATTGGAAGGAGCTCTGCGCGGCCGACGACGTCGACGCCGTCATCGTCGCCTCGCCGAACTGGGCGCACCACGAGCAGGTCGTCGAGGCGGCGCGCCTCGGCAAGGCCGTGTTCTGCGAGAAGCCGGTCGCGCTCTCCTACGAGCACACCGTCAACATGGTCGAGGCGGCGCAGGCATCCGGCTCCCTGTTCATGGTCGGCCACGTCACGCACTTCATGAGCGGCGTGCGCCGCGCGAAGGAGCTCATCGCGGAGGGCGCCATCGGCGACATCGTGTTCTGCCGCGCCGTGCGCAACACCTGGGAGGGCCAGCGGGACGGCTCCAGCTGGAAGAAGCAGCAGGCGCTCTCCGGCGGCCACCTGTACCACCACATCCACGAGCTCGACCTCGTGCTCTCGCTCCTCGGCGAGGCCAGCACCGTCACGATGGTCGGCGGAAACGTCGCCCACCGCGGCGTCGGCGAGGGCAGCGAGGACGACGTGCTGGCCGCGCTCCTCGAGTACGACGGCACGCGCTTCGCCGCGATCGAGTACGGCTCGGCGTTCCGCTGGACCGAGCACTACGTGCTCATCGAGGGCACGCAGGGCGCGATCCGGCTGGGCATGCAGGGCGACGGCTGCGAGCTGCGCACCCCCGACCGCGTCGAGCGCTTCCCGCTGCACCGCACGCCGGAGGAGGAGGAGAGCCGCGCCGCCTTCTACAACCGCGGTGAGCGCGACGCGAGCGCGCTGTTCGGCACGCCCAACGCCGACGTCCCGCTGTGGATGGCGGGCATCCTCGAGGAGGAGACGGACTACTTCCACGCGCTCATGCGCGGCGGGGAGGTCCGCGAGGAGTTCCGTTCACTCACCGATGGCAGCGCGGCCCTCGCCTCGCTGGCCACGGCCGACGCCATGATGCTCTCGCAGCGCGAGGGCCGCAAGGCGGCGGTCACCGACATCACCGCGGGCGCCCCCGCGAATGTCTAACTCCCCCCTCGGAACGGGCGCCGCGCTGCTGTCAGCGCGGCGCCCGTTCCACATCGGCATCGACCTGGGCGGCACGAAGATCGCCGGCGCCCTGCTCTCGGGGGCCGGCGAGGTGCTCGCCGAGGCCCGCACGCCCACTCCGGCCGGCGCCGACCTGATCGTCGCCGCCGTCATCGGGCTCGCCCAGTCGCTGCGCACGACCCTGCAGGCCGATCACGCCGCGGCAGACGTCGACGCGATCGGCATCGGATCGGCCGGAGTCGTCGACATCGCCACGGGCGCCATCCTCGACGCGACGGAGGCGATTCCCGGCTGGCGCGGGACCGCGCTCGCTGAGCGGGTCACCGCGGCCACCGGGCTCCCCGTGCGCGTCATCAACGACGTCCACGCCCACGCCCTGGGCGAGCAGCGCGCGCTGGACATCCCCACTGCGCACTCGACGCTGCTCGTGGCCGTCGGCACGGGCATCGGCGGCAGCTTCTTGGTCGGCGGCGTCCCGCTGCTCGGCGCGCACTCCGTCGGTGGGCACATCGGCCACGTGCCGACCCCGGCCGCCGCCGGCATCCGTTGCTCCTGCGGCGCGCTCGGCCATGCGGAGGGCAGCGGCTCCGGCACCGGCATCGCGGCGAACTACCTCGCTTCCGGCGGCGAGGCGCTGGACGGCCCCGCCATCGTCGAGCGGGCGGGCGCCGGCGAGCAGCGCGCGCGCGACGCCATTGAGCGCTCGGCACGCACCGTCGGCGAGCTCGTCGGCGGTCTCGTGAACACGCTCGACCCGCACAACGTCGTCCTCTCCGGCGGCGTGCCGGGCATCGGCCCGCTCTGGTGGCAGCCCTTCGAGCGTGCCGCCCGTGCAGAGCTGCTCCCCCGCACCCGCGGGGTCGACCTGCTCCTCGGCCGCAGCGCGGCCGCCGCCTGCCGGGGTGCCGCATCGCTCTGGGACGAGCGCCTCTGGCTCGAGCTCCTCGCGCAGGTCGACACCCCGCCCCACCGCCCCCTCAGCTAGAAGGACCACCATGACCATCGAAGACTTCCTCGCCGCCGTGCGCGGCCGCCTCATCGTCTCGGCGCAGGCCTACCCCGGAGAGCCGATGCGCCACCCGGAGACCATGGTGCAGATCGCCGAGGCGTCTGTCGCCGGCGGCGCCGCGGCCATTCGACTGCAGGGCATCGGCGACATCCGACTCGGCAGCGCACGTCTGGACGTGCCCATCATCGGGCTCTGGAAGGACGGGAGCGACGGCGTGTTCATCACCCCGACGCTGAGACACGCGCTGGCCGTCGCCGAGGCGGGCGCCGCGGTCGTCGCGATCGACGGCACGCGCCGCCCCCGTCCGGACGGCCTCGACGTCGCCGAGACCGTCGCGGGCATCCACACGCAGTCCGGCGCCCTCGTCATGGCCGACTGCGGCAGCCTCGGCGACGCCGTTGCCGCGGCCGCTGCGGGGGCCGACATCATCGGCACCACGCTCTCCGGCTACACGGGCGAGCGCGAGAAGGTCGACGGACCAGACCTGGAGCTGATCGCGGAGATCCGAGCCGCCCTCCCGGAGGCGGTGCTCGTGGCCGAGGGACGCATCCACACACCGGCGCACGCGGCCGCAGCCCTGCAGGCGGGCGCGGACTCGGTGGTCGTCGGCACCGCCATCACGCACCCGTCCACGATCACCTCCTGGTTCGCCGCCGCCGTGGCCAGCGCATGAGGCTCCTCGTCAGCTCCTACACGCTCTCCCCCGCACACGCGCACTGGGACGAGGCGGTCGAGCAGGAGTTCCTCGGCCGGCTGAGCGCCCTCCCCGGGGTGGACGCGATCGAGATCCCCTGGCTTGGCCGCATCCACCCGCACGACGACGACTGGATGCTGCGCGCCTTCCCGCGGGGCATCGGCCTCGCGATCACCCCGCTGCCGTTCGTGATGCGCCGGAGCGGGGAGAGCCAGCGCTACGGCCTGGCCTCGCCCGACGCCGACGGCCGCCGTGCGGCGCTCGAGGACATGGCGCGCCTGCGCGACGACGTCGCCGTTCTGCACGGCAGGGGCATCGGTCCGGTGCTCTTCGTCGAGTTGCACAGTGCGCCCCGCGGAGGCGGCACGGCGCTCGCCCTCGAGCGCTCGCTGACCGAGATCGCCTCCTGGGACTGGCAGGGCGCCGAGTTGCTGCTGGAGCATTGCGACAGCGACACGGGCACGCACGCGTTCGAGAAGGGATTCCTCTCGCTCGAGCAGGAGATCCGGGCGATCCGCGACTCGGCCGCCCCCGTTCAGCTGTGGTTGAACTGGGCGCGCTCAGCGATCGAGTTGCGCGACCCGGATGCCGTCGCGGGCGCTGTCCGAACGGCAGCGGAGTCCGGCCTGCTGGCCGGGCTCGCCTTCTCCAGCGTGTCGCCCAGGTCCAGTGCGTACGGCCCAGCTTGGGTCGACGCACACCTGCCGTTCGACCGCCGCGGCGTGGAGGGCTCGATCCTCACCGCGGAGCGCGTGCAGGCCGCGCTCGAGGCGGCGGCCGGCGTGGAGTGGCTCGGGCTCAAGCTGTCCCCGCACCACGGCGAGAACTCCATCGACCAGGTGGTCGACACGGTGCGCTCGCACCAGCTCGTGCTGCCGAGTCGTCGCTAGCGGCGCTTGGCGAACTGCACCGGGTCCTCCAGGTACGGAGTCCAGGCGGCCCGTTCCTCTGCGCTGATGCGCCGCGGCCGCTCGGTCACCGCGTCCACGAGCACGATCGTCGTCGCCGCACGGGTGTAGAGCGTCTGCGCCTCGGTGGATTCCGGCGACCAGACCTGGTAGCAGACCTCGAGGCTGGCGCCGCCCAGGTTGCCGATCCACAGCTCGACGTCCAGCGGCGCACGGAGGTAGGGAATCGGCGCCAGGTACTCGATCTCCTGCCGGGCGATCAGGCTGAGCGTGGCCGCGCCCGGCCGGGCGTCCAGCACGGCGGTGCTGGCGCCGACGGCGCCCTGGCCGCCCAGATCGGCGTCATCCGCCCAGAACGCCTGGATGCGCGCCTCCTCCAGGAGGCGCAGCATCTCGGCGTTGTTGACGTGCCCGTAGGCATCGAGGTCCGACCAGCGCAGCCGGATCGGCACATGCAATCTCATCGGAACCTCGATGCCCCAGGCGTCGTCGTGCTCAGCCGGCGACTAGTCGCGCGTGAGCTTGCGGTAGGTGGAACGGTGCGGCTTGGCGGCATCCGCGCCCAGGCGCTCGACCTTGTTGGCCTCGTACGCCTCGAAGTTACCCTCGAACCAGTACCAGTTCGCCGGGTCCTCCTCCGTGCCCTCGTAGGCGAGGATGTGCGTCGCGGTGCGGTCGAGGAACCACCGGTCGTGGGTGATGACCACGGCGCAGCCGGGGAACTCGAGCAGCGCGTTCTCGAGGCTACCGAGGGTCTCGACGTCGAGGTCGTTTGTCGGCTCATCGAGGAGCAGCAGGTTGCCGCCCTGTTTGAGGGTCAGCGCCAGATTCAGGCGGTTGCGCTCGCCACCGGAGAGCACGCCGGCCTTCTTCTGCTGGTCCGGCCCCTTGAAGCCGAACTGCGAGACGTAGGCACGCGAGGGGATCTCCGTCTTGCCGACGACGATGTAGTCCTGCCCGTCGGAGACGACCTCCCAGAGGTTCTTCTCCGGGTCGATGCCGCCACGGCTCTGGTCGACGTAGGAGATGTCGACCGTCTCGCCGATCTTCAGGTCGCCGCTGTCGAGGGGCTCGAGGCCGACGATCGTCTTGAACAGCGTGGTCTTGCCGACGCCGTTCGGGCCGATGATGCCGACGATGCCGTTGCGCGGCAGGGTGAAGGTGAGGTTGTCGATGAGGATTCGCTCGCCGAAGCCCTTCTTCAGGTTCTTCGCGTCGATGACCTGCGAGCCGAGGCGCGGGCCGACGGGGATCACGATCTCCTCGAAGTCGAGCTTCCTGGTGCGCTCGGCCTCGTTCATCATCTCCTCGTAGCGGGCGAGGCGGGCCTTCGACTTGGTCTGACGGCCCTTCGCGTTGGAGCGCACCCAGTCGAGCTCGTCGGCGAGGCGCTTGGAGAGCTTGGCGTCCTTCTTGCCCTGCACCTCCAGGCGGGCCTGCTTCTTCTCCAGGTAGGTGGAGTAGTTGCCCTCGTAGGGGTAGAGGCGGCCGCGGTCGACCTCGGCGATCCACTCGGCCACGTGGTCGAGGAAGTACCGGTCGTGGGTGACGGCGAGGACGGCACCGTGGTACTGGCTGAGGTGCTGCTCGAGCCAGAGGACGCTCTCGGCGTCGAGGTGGTTGGTGGGCTCATCGAGCAGCAGCAGGTCGGGCTTCTGCAGCAGGAGCTTGCAGAGTGCGACGCGGCGCTTCTCACCGCCGGAGAGGTGGGTGACGAGTTCGTCGGCCGGCGGGCAGCGCAGCGCGTCCATGGCCTGCTCGAGCTGGGAGTCGAGGTCCCAGGCGTCGGCGTGGTCGATCTCTTCCTGCAGAACACCCATCTCGGCGAGCAGGGTGTCGAAGTCGGCGTCGGGCTCGCCCATGGCCAGCGAGATCTCGTTGAAGCGGTCGAGCTTGGCCTTGATCGGGCCGACACCCTCCTGCACGTTCTCCAGGACGGTCTTGGTCTCATCCAGCACCGGCTCCTGCATCAGGATGCCGACGGTGTAGCCCGGCGTCAGCTTGGCCTCTCCGTTGCTCGGGGTGTCCAGCCCGGCCATGATCTTGAGGATGGTGGACTTTCCGGCACCGTTCGGGCCCACGACGCCGATCTTGGCGCCGGGCAGGAACGACATCGTGACGTCGTCGAGAATGAGCTTCTCGCCCACCGCCTTGCGGGCGCGAACCATGGAGTAGATGTATTCAGCCACTATTTTTCCTAAATTCTCTGTATGCCTGGGCCCCGCGCCGTGCACGACGCTCATCGTTCGCGCGATAACGCGCAGTCTCGACGTGCTTCGAGGGCCTGAATGCCGACCTCTGCGCCCTCGCGGAGCGTGAGGGCTGGCAATTCGACGCTACGGTCGAGGATACCGGCAAAACCGGTGCCAGGCTGATCGTCAGTGCACGATGGCGCTCAACCAGATGATGCCGACGCCGAGCGACGCCGTGATTGCCGCGTTGAGGATTCGCCGCGGCCATCCCCTGCGCCTTTTCACCGAGTTCCAGAAACCCAGTGCGGCAAGCGTCAGGACGCCGGCCCAGAGGGCGATGTAGTAGCCGACGTACTCGTCGAGCACCCCGGCCGCGGACAGCAGCAGGAAGGCGGCCGGCACCAGCATCGCGAGCACCATGCCGATGGAGTGGCGGGCGGAGTCCAACACCAACACCCACAGCTTCCGATGGGCGGCGTCGGGCGAGCCGTGCACGGCGACGACGGCGGAGTAGATGTGCGCCAGCCAGAAGACGCCGACGGTGCCGAGGGTGAAGAAGAAGACTTCGAGATCGGTGTCGTAGTTCCATCCGACCGCGATCAGCGCGCTGACCAGCACCGTGCCGTAGATGGCGTACTCGGTCGCGTAGACGCCGGCGACGGCTTCCACCGATCGGACGCTGCTCTGCGCGGCCCGATCGAGCCAGCCGGAGCCGGGCGTGACTGATTTCTCAGGCGGATCGGCAGGCTCGCCAGCCATGGCCGTCCGCCCCGGGGGCTCTGCTTCGCATGGATTTCACGCTAGTCCCGCGAGCCGCGCCGGTCTATGGGCTGGCCTGCCCGATTGCTACCAGTCGATGGCCCGGGTGGAGCCGATCAGGCAACTGCCCGTGGAGAGCATCGCCGTGACCGCGCTCTGGTAGCCGCCGCTGGACGGGCCGAACTGGCCGAGCAAGCACTCCCCGTTGAACCGAACGGCCCACGGCACGGAGTCGGCGGCCAGGTCGACGGAGGTCCGGTCGAAGCCGACCTCCATGTCGGCCTTGCTAAAGCCACCGGCGACCAGGGCGTTGATGAACGCCTCCCCGCCCGCCGAGGGGTTGGCGGCGAGCACCGCGGCCGCGATCGAGTCGAAGTAGGCGAGGTTGTCCTGGGCTGTGCCGTCCGGGAGCAAGACGAGTGGCTCGACCGGCTCCTCCGTCGCGCTCGGCGCCGGACTGGCCGTCTGCGTCGGGGCCGGGGTGGCCGGCGCGGGAGAGGAGCATGCGGCGAGCGCGAGCATCATGGACGCTGCCAGTGTCGCGAACAACAGCCGCGGCCTCCGCGGCATCGCTCGGCCGGTGGCGGAACTCTCGCTCGACATCTCTCGCCTCTCTGACGGGTTCACTACTGCGAACGAGTCTATGGGCGAGCCGACACCGGCTAGAACGGGGTCGCCTCCAGTTCGCTCACCCGCTCCGCACCCGGAACCGACCAGTGCTCAGCCGGAGGCTCTGTCGCCTCGCCGGCCGTGGAGCCGTCGCTGTCTCCGGTACTCGGCTGCCCCTGGTCCAGGGGCAGGGCCCTGGTTGTGCGCCGGAAGCTGGCCGTGCCCCACTGCAGGTCCAGCCCGATCACGTCTGCCTCCAGGTCAATGGACGTGCCGCGCCGCTCGCCGGTGTCCCAGGCACGCAGGTGCAGCCGCCCGGTCACGACGACGGGATCGCCCCTGTGCAGGCTCGCCATGGCGTTCTTCGCGAGGCCGCGGAACGCGCTCACCGTGTACCAGTTGGTGTTGCCGTCGGACCAGGTGTTCGTGTTCTTGTCGTACTTGCGCTGGGTAGACGCCATCCGGAACTTGATCAGAGGCACGCCGCTCGGCGTGACCTTCTCCTCCGGGTCGTTTCCGATCACACCCAGCACGGTGATGATGTCATTCGATTCACGCATGGGAATCGTCCTCTCGGTTCGTGTGCCGCCCGTCGCCGCTGCGCGGGCTGTGGCCACGGCTCCGGCGCTCGTGCCCGTCATCCGGGCCGTGACCACATGCATCGAGTGTGCGCCGCCGGCGCGCCCCGGCAGCCGGGGACGTGCAATCTGTGCACTGCGGCCCCGCCGGGACCGGCTGTGCACAACAAGGGCGACACGAAGCGCGAACGGCGGGTTCTCTGCCCCTAGAGTGATGCCATGAGCTATGTCGCAGCAGACAACCGGTATGACACGATGCGGTACAACCGATCCGGGCGGAGCGGCCTCCTGCTGCCGGCCATCTCGCTCGGGCTGTGGCACAACTTCGGCCACGAGCGCCCCATCGAGACGCAGCGTGCCGTGCTGCGCCGGGCCTTCGACCTCGGCATCACCCACTTCGACCTCGCCAACAACTACGGCCCTCCCCCCGGAGCGGCCGAGACGAACTTCGGCCGGATCTTCGCCGAGGACTTCCGCGGCCACCGCGACGAGATGATCATCTCCAGCAAGGCCGGTTACGACATGGCGCCTGGCCCCTACGGCGAATGGGGCTCCCGCAAGACCCTGCTCTCCTCGCTCGACCAGAGCCTCGGACGGCTGGGCCTGGACTACGTCGATATCTTCTACTCGCACCGCCCCGACCCGAACACCCCGATCGAAGAGACCATGGGGGCGCTTGCGACCGCCGTGCAGCAGGGCAAGGCCCTCTACGTCGGCGTCTCCAACTACAGCCCGGAGCAGACCCGGGCCGCCGCGGCCGCCCTCGCCGCCCACAAGGTGCCCCTGCTGATCCACCAGCCGAGCTACTCGATCTTCAACCGCCATGTCGAAGACGGGCTGTTCCCCGTTCTGGAGGAGGTGGGCGCCGGCTGCATCGTGTTCTCGCCTCTCGCGCAGGGTCTGGCGACCAACCGGTACCTGGACGGCGCGATCCCCACCGACTCGCGCGCCGCGACCAGCCGGTTCCTCAATCCGGAGCAGATCAGCCCGGTCTACCTGGAGCGCGCCCGCGCTTTGAACGAGATCGCTGCCGGCCGTGGGCAGTCGCTGGCGCAGCTGGCGCTCAGCTGGGTGCTGCGCCAGCCCGGCGTGACCAGCGCGCTGATCGGCGCGAGCAGCGTCACCCAGCTGGAGCAGAACGTGGCGGCACTGGATGCGGCGCCTCTCACCCCCGAGGAGATCGCGGCGATCGAGCCGTTCGCCGTGCACGGCACCGGCCTGCGCTAAACCCGGTGGGCTACCTCTACGCGCTCCTCGCGGCCTTGCTGTTCGGAGCGAACGGGTCCCTCGCCAAGGTTGTGCTGGAGGCGGGGGTGACCCCGGCCCAGCTCACCTTCGTGCGCGTGCTCACCGTGACGGTGATCGCCGGCGTCTGGCTGCTCATCAGCGACCGCTCGGCGTTCCGCATCGGATGGCGCCAGCTGGGCGTTCTGGCCTTCCTCGGTGTCGTGGGCGTCGCACTGCTGCAGTGGTTCTATGCCGTGGCGCTGACGATGCTCCCCGTCGGGCTGACCCTCTTGCTGGAGTACCTCGCCGTCGTCGCGGTGGCTGTGATCGCCCGGGTCGTGTTCAAGGAGCGGGTGAAGGCGCGCCTCTGGCTGGCGATCGCCCTCGTGCTGGTCGGGCTGACCCTGGTGGCACAGATCGGCAGCGGCACCGTGTCCGTGCCCGGCGTGCTGTTCGCCCTCGCGGCCGCCGCCAGCCTCACCGTCTACTTCCTCGTCGGCGAACGACAGCTGACCGCCAGCTCCCCGCTGGCCGTGGCATTCTGGGCCATGGGCTTCGCGACCCTGTTCTGGCTCGCCTTCAGCGGGTGGTGGGAGATGGATGTCGCGCTGCTCGGCTCCCCCGTCTCCTTGGGCGGTGCGCTCGCGGCGATCGTGCTTCCCGTGTGGATGCCACTCGCGGTCACCGCCGTCGTCGGCAGCTTCGTGGCGTTCCTGCTCTCCTTCCTGGCGCTCAAGCACCTGACGGCCACCGCGGCGGGCATCACCTCCTCGGCCGAGGTGCTGTTCGCATTCGCCGTTGCGTGGCTCTGGCTCGGCGAGGCGCTGGACCTGGCGCAGCTGATCGGCGTCGCGATCGTGGCGGCCGGGATCGTGCTGGCGCAGACCGCGCGAGCCGAGAAGATCGTCGACCCCGAGCTGGCCGCCGCTGCACTCCTGGCCCCCGCACCGCACGCCAGATAGCCGTGTCGGTGCTGCCGTCTACCGTGTGAATCACACCGCAGACGCGGCACACCGACGGCAGAAGGCGAAGGGGCACCATGGCACACAACAGCACCAGCACACTGATTCGTCCGCCCGCGACACCGTTGGGCGTCAGCGTCGCCGGCCTGGAGTTCCTCCCGGTGCGCGGAGGCCTCTGGCGCGTCGCATCCGTGCGCGGCACGATCCTCGGGCAGATCGAGTTGTGTTCACAGGATGCGGGTGCCGAGCCACGCTTCACCGCACGCGCGCTGCACTCCGACGGTGTGCGGCACAGCACACTCGGCGATTTCGGCACCGCGGTGGCCGCCGCCGACTGCTTCCGGTGACCGGCCACGCTCGATATCGGCGCATCCGGAGCCCGAGTTGAGGCGCGCCGGGACGACTCCCCCTCGGCCTCGCCGCACGCCGGTAGAGTGCCGCACATGCAGTGGTTGACAGATTTCTCTGACTGGTTCTTCTCCGCGGACGCGCAACCGGTGCTTTTCACCGCCGCCGTCATCGCGATCGCTCTCCTCGCCTCCGGCCTCCTCGCCGCCTGGATCGCCCGCGGCGCGATGAAGCGGGTCATCGCCCAGCGCAACACCGAGATCAAAATCGCCGCGATCGCCGCCCTCGTCGACGCGTCGGTCGAGGCCTCGGTGTGGAACTCGCTCACCCCGCAGGAGCAGGTGCTCTCGGACCGGGCCGTCGGTCAGGCTGACATCCAGGTGCGGATGCTGCCGATCCGCGGTTCGGGCGTTGCAGCAGACTGGGCGGCGCACCGCCTGCACGAGCTCAAGCGCGCGTCGGCCACCTTCGGCTACCAGTCGGAGCCGGCGGTCACCGAGTTCCGCGACCGTCTGATCGAGTGGCAGGCCAAGCCGAGCCGCGCCCGCAAGGCCTTCGCCAGCGACCTCGAGCAGTGGAAGAGCACCACCACCGAGAGCGATCGCACACTGCTCGCCGACCAGGACGCCTGGGTCGCCCAGCAGCACCGGGCCCAGTACAACTCGCCCCTGTTCGCTCAGCCGCCGGTGCCGAACGAGCCCGTCGACACCCAGAAACTGCTCGCCGACGTGGACGCGCTGCGCCAGCCCGCCGCGGCCGAGCCGATGCCCGCGCAGCAGAGCGCGTCGCTGTTCCCGCTGGCTCAGGCCGCACCGGCCCCTGTCTCGCCGACGCAGGCAGCACCGACACCGGCCGCACCGACGCAGGCCGCACCGTCGCACGCTGCGCCGGCGCTGTTCCCGCCGGCGCCGTCGTCACCGGCAACGCCCGAGGCGTAGCCGCGCCCGCGCGGGGCGCTCTGGGGCGTTAGCGCCACCATTCGTCGAACAGGGATGCCGGCGTGCGGCGCTTGTGCTCGCTGGCCAGGTAGCGGCCCTCGATCGCGGCCGCCGCGGCATCCGACACCTGCTTGCCCTCGAGATAGTCATCGATCTCGGTGTAGCTGAGCCCGAGGTTGGCCTCGTCGGTCTGGCCGGGGGTCTCATCGAGCAGGTCGGCCGTCGGCGGCTTGAGGTAGAGCCGCTCCGCCGCGCCGAGGTGCTCGAGCAGCGCACGCCCCTGCCGCTTGGTCAGCCCGGCCAGCGGCAGCAGGTCGGTGCCGCCGTCGCCGTACTTCGTGAAGAAGCCGGTGACGGCCTCGGCGGCGTGGTCGGTGCCGACCACCAGGTAGCCGTGCCCTCCGGCGATCGCGTACTGCGCGATCATGCGCATGCGGGCCTTGACGTTGCCCTTGTTGAAATCGCTGATCGGCTCGCCGAGGGCGCGGGCGTACTCGTCCTGGATACCGTCGACGCCGCCCTTGATGTTGAAGGTGACGGTCTGCGCCGGCTGGATGAACTCCAGCGCCAGTTGGGCGTCGTCCTCGTCGCGCTGCACGCCGTAGGGCAGGCGCACGGCGACGAACACCGGGGCGTCCCCGCCATCCGCGGCCATCTCGTCCACGGCGAGCTGGCACAGCCGGCCGGCGAGCGTGGAGTCCTGACCGCCGCTGATGCCGAGCACCAGACCGCGCGCGCCGGTGCGGCGCAGGTATGCGGTGAGGAATTCGATGCGCCGGCGGATCTCGGCGGCGGCGTCGATGCTCGGGCTCACGTGGAGCTCGGCGATGATCTGAGACTGAAGCGCGTGCATGCGTCGAATCTACCGCGCGAGCCGCGCGGGGCTGCGCACGGAAGGCGCGCTTCGCTATCATCGCCTGCAGAACGCGCCGTGCGAGCGCTGCAGGCAGGAGCCGAATGGACATCTCAATCCCCTCGCTGATCCTGATTGCCGCGATCGCCGTCGCCGCACCTCTGCTCGGCCGGGGCCTCGGGCGATTCGTCAAGATCCCCCTGGTGGTGTTCGAGATCGTCCTCGGCATCCTGCTCGGGCCGTCGCTGCTCGGCTGGGTGCAGCCGGGCCCCTTCACCGAGACGCTGGCCGACTTCGGCCTGGCCATGCTGTTCTTCCTCGCGGGCAACGAGATCGACTTCGCCCGCATCGCCGGCCGCCCCATGATGCGGGCTGGGCTCGGCTGGCTGCTCTCGCTCGCCGTCGGGGTCGCCGCCGGCATCCTGTTCTCGCCCACCGTCGGTGCGGGCGTGTTCATCGGCATCGCGCTGACGTCGACGGCGCTCGGCACGATCATGCCGGTGCTGCGGGATGCCGGTGAGCTGCGCACCCCGTTCGGGATCGCGACGACCGCGGTCGGGGCCGTCGGCGAGTTCGGCCCCTTGCTCGCGATCACGCTGTTCCTCTCCGGAACCACTCCTCTGCACGCCACCATCGTGCTCATCGGTTTCGCGCTCATCACGGGGGCCGCGATCTGGCTGGCGGCGATCGGTGCCGGCCGGAGCATGCACGCCCTGATCACTGCGACGCTGCACACCAGCGGCCAGTTCGCGGTGCGCCTCGTGATCTTGGTGCTCGTCTCACTCGTGGGGCTGAGCGTGGCGCTCGGCATCGACATGCTGCTCGGCGCGTTCGCGGCCGGGGTGCTCTACCGGGTGTTGCTCACCGGGGCGCCGGAAGCGGACGCCACACTGGTCGAGGCCAAGATCGAGGCCATCGGCTTCGGCTTCCTGGTGCCGATCTTCTTCATCAACACGGGGGTCACCTTCGATCTGGACGGCCTCATCGGTGATCCGCAGGCGCTTCTGCTGCTGCCGATCTTCGTGCTGGCGCTGCTCGTCGTCCGCGGCCTGCCGAGCACGCTCGCCGCCCCGCGCGGCAGCACCCTCGCCGATCGAGGCGCGTTGCTGCTGTTCGGGGCGACCGGCCTGCCGATCATCGTTGCGGTCACCGCGATCGGCATCGACACGGGTGCGCTGGACTCCGGCACGGCGGCTGCCCTCGTCGCCGCCGGGATGTTCTCGGTGCTGCTGTTCCCGCTCACCGGTCTCGCGCTGCGCAAGCGCTCCCGCGACTACACGGCCCGCCCGTCGGACGAGGAGGCCGTGGCGGAGGAAGCGTAGGGCCGCTGACTGCTGGGCGGAGTAGTCGTGTGCTCCGGCCGCCGGGCGGCCATCGGAGGATCCCGCCGGCTGGAGGGGGCCGCGCCGCGGATGGGGCGGGCTAGAGCTCGACGTCGATCAGCTCGTACCCGGCGGACTCGAGTAGGCCTCCACCGGCGGTGACACCGGCAACGATAGCGCGCAGCGCGGCCTCGTCCGGGCCACTCAGCTTCACGACGGCGCGGCTGCCATATTCGGTTCCGAGAATGTTCACGCCCCGCTGGCGCAGCTCGGCCTCGATCCGGCCGGCGTCGGCGTGCGCGAGTGCCAGCGTGTAGAGCTCGCGCCGCTCACGCGCGACCACGGCGTCCTCGGCATGCGCCGCGTCGACGGCGGCGAGCACGGCATCCGAATAGGCGCGCACGAGGCCGCCAGCGCCCAGCAGGACGCCGCCGAAGTACCGACTGACCACCGCGACGGTGTCGATGAACTCGCGGCCGCTGAGCGCCTCCAGCATGGGACGGCCCGCTGTGCCGGACGGCTCGCCGTCGTCGTTCGAGCGGCGCACCTGGTCGGGGGCGGATGCCGGGCCCAGCACGAAGGCCGAGCAGTGGTGCCTGGCGTTCCACTCCTCGCGGCGGGCCGCGTCGATCTCGGCGCGCGCGGCCGCCTCATCCTCGACGCGGACCAGCCGACAGAGGAAGCGCGAGCGTTTGATCTCGATCTCGGTGTCGATGCGGGCACCGACTCCGCCGCGCAGCGTGAGGTCCGGCATCCGGTGCCTAACCCCAGCCGAGCTCGTGCAGCTGGTCGTCGTCCATGCCGTAGAAGTGGCCGATCTCGTGCACCAAAGTCACGTGGATCTGGTCTCGCAACTCGTCGATGTCGTTGCAGTGGGCGAGGTGGGCGTCACGGTAGATCGTGATGAGGTCCGGCAGCTCGCCGAATCCGTAGTTTCCACGGTGCGTCAAAGCGATGCCGTGGTACAGGCCGAACAGGCTCATCGAGCCGTCTTCTGCGCGATCCTCGACCGAGAACTGCACGTTCTCCAGGCCGGCCATCATGTCATCCGGGAGCAGATCGAGTTCATCTGCGACGAGGGCTTCGAAGTCCTCTTCGCTCATCTCGACTGGCATCGGATGCCCTTCTGAAACAACTTGGGGTGAGTAACGGGGCTTGAACCCGCGACCTCCTGGACCACAACCAGGCGCTCTACCAGCTGAGCTATACCCACCATGCGCCTGCTTCTCGCGAACTCGAAGAAGGCAACTCAATGAGTGTATTACATCCGCGGAGCGAAATCGGACACAACGCTCGCCGACACCGCCTGCACCTGCTCCGTCGTGGGCCCAGGATCCGCGACAAACACGGCGCGTCGGTAATATTCCAGCTCTCGAATTGATTCCAAAATATCTGCCAAAGCCCGGTGTCCACCGTCCTTTTTCGGCGCGTTGAAGTACACCCGGGGGAACCAACGGCGCGAAAGTTCCTTGATTGAGGAGACGTCGACGTTGCGGTAGTGGAGGTGTCCATCCAGGCGCGGCATGAATTTGGCCAAGAACGCCCGGTCGGTGCCGATGGTGTTGCCGGCCAGCGGAGCCTTCTGCTCGGTGGGAACGTGCTTGAGCACGTACTCCAGCACCTGATACTCGGCCTCCGCGACGCTCACGCCCTGCGGAATCTCCTCAATCAACCCCGAGGTGGTGTGCATGTTGCGCACGAAATCGTTCATCGACTCCATCGCAGAGTCGTCGGGCTTGATCACGATACTGAAACCCTCGTCCACGGCCTTCAGGTCGTAGTCGGTGATCACCACCGCAATCTCTACCAGTTCGTCGACCTCGAGATCGAGGCCCGTCATTTCACAGTCGATCCAGACCAGACGGTCGCTCGCATTCGTCATGGGCTTGAGTCTACCGAGGCGAACCGACACCCTCCCCCGCTTGCAATTGCGCCGAGGCTGCTGCGGTATCGTAGTCATGGTGCGCCTCCGTAGCTCAGGGGATAGAGCAGGAGCCTTCTAATCTCTTGGTCGCAGGTTCGAATCCTGCCGGGGGCACCCCTCACAACCCCCACACGCGGTGCTTCTCATCTCTTGGTCGCAGGTTCGAATCCTGCCGGGGGCACCACTGACACCACCTACCCGCGGTGCTTCTCATCTCTTGGTCGCAGGTTCGAATCCTGCCGGGGCACCACTGACACCACCTACCCGCGGCGCTTCTCATCTCTTGGTCGCAGGTTCGAATCCTGCCGGGGGCACCCTCTGAACCGCCTACCCGCGGTGCTTCTCATCTCTTGGTCGCAGGTTCGAATCCTGCCGGGGGCACCCTCTGAACCGCCCACCCGCGGTGCTTCTCATCTCTTGGTCGCAGGTTCGAATCCTGCCGGGGGGGGCACGCCTCTGAAACCCTTTCGCGGTGGCACTTCACTCAGTCAGGCGACAATGGAAGCGTGAAACTTCTTGTTGCCGCCCTCGAGGCCGAACTGACCGCATTCCCCGCCGAGCTCCCGGGCTTCGACCGCTTGGTCACCGGCCCGGGCAAGCTGCAGGCGACCTTCGCGCTGACCCGTGCGCTGGACGCCGGCGACTACGACGAGATCCTCGTGGTCGGCACCGCGGGCGCGATCAACCCCCTCCTCACGTCCAGGGTGTACGACGTGGATGCCGCCATCCAGCACGACGTCACCGATGTCGACGGGATCGTGGGGCAGCACGTGTCCCTGCCGGCCCGCGTCGAGACCGGCCGCGAGGGCATCACGATCGCGACCGGCGACCACTTCGTCGACGACGAGGAGGCCGTCGGCGTCATCCTCCCGCTCGGCGCCGGGCTCGTCGACATGGAGACGTACGCGTACATCTGGGTGGCCAATCAGTTCGGCGTGCCGATCCGCGTGCTCAAGTCCGTCTCCGACCGCGCGAAGGACGGCGCCATCACGGATTGGCGCGCCACCGTGGCCGCGTGCAGCGAGCAGCTGCGCGAGACGGTGCGCGAGGAGTACGGCGTCTGATCCAACGGGCATCCGCCCGATAAACCCGAGCACCGCTTGGATTTGACACGCGCGAGCGTGTGGCTGATGCTGAACGGGCTGTCCCGCCACCAGAAGCTTGTCACGATGGAGTGTCATGAAATCGGTTCGACGTCCCGTAGTCGCCCTGTCAACCATGCTGGCACTGGTGGCGCTCCAGGCCGCCGCCGATCCGACGGGCCTGCTCGCGCTGGTGGGCTGGTCGGGGGCGCTCCCCTCGCTCGCCGCCGGCGCGTGGACGTTCGCGCCATACCTGGTGTTCGTGCCGGTGCTGCTCGGCGTGCTCTGGTGGGCCACCGCGCGCGCCGGTGAGCGCTTCTGGACGCACACCGCCGGCATCGTGCTGGCGGTGCTCCTGGCCCAGGCCGCCACGACGCTCGTCATGACCGGGGACCTGGCCGCCGCCGGCTACGCGGCCGGCTTCGTCGCCGGCAAGGCGATCCCCGCGGCGCTCATCGTCGCCGCGCTCACCCGTCTGTTCGGCGGCCCGCGCAAGCCCCGCACCCTCGCGCCCGGCCTGGTCTGGCCGCCCGCTGTGCTGTTCGCCGCGCTCGCCCCGCTGCTGGCCGGGCTGTGGTGGACCGGTGCCGTGTACGCCCCCGGCATCCCCGCGGCGCGCCCCGACCGCGGCATCCTCTCGGTGATCGTCGCCATGCTGCTCATCGCCGCCGCCACGGCCCTCTGCCTGCGCTGGATGCGCACGCGGGTGCCCGGCGTGCTGGGCGGCTGGCTGGCCGCGCTCCTCGCCGGCGGGCTGGTCGGCGTCGTGCAGGCCACGATCGGGCTGATCGCGGACGGCGGCTTCGCCGGAGACATGTGGCCGCTGATGGCCGCCTACATCGCGGTCGCCGACGGGCTCGCCTTCGGCGCCTGCGCCGGCTGGGCGGTGGGCATCGGCGCCGTCGTCACCGACCGGGTCGGCGCGGCGCGCTCGTCCCGGGTCCCGCTGATCGCCGCCGCCTCGGTCGCTGTGCTCGCACTGGCCGCATCGCTGGTGCTGCCGAGCGTGGGCACAGCGTCTGCGGCGAGCGCCGAGGCGACACCGCCGGCCGGGATGCTGCGTGCCGAGGCATCCGCCATCGCTGACGGAGCCGGCAACCAGGTCTTGCTGCGCGGGGTGAACGTGAACAACCTCGTCGACTTCTACCAACCGCGCCCCGAGGTGCCGGCGACCACCCCGCTGACGGAGGCCGACTTCGCCGGGATGGCGGAGTACGGCTTCACCGTGTCCCGCTTGAACATCTCCTGGTCGGCTCTCGAGCCCGAGCGCGGCACCCTCGACCCCGCGTACCTCGCGCAGATCCGTGACGCGGTGGGCTGGGCGGCCGACAACGGCATCTACACCGTGCTCGACATGCACCAGGACGGCTGGTGGAACGGCGCCACCGCAGAGGGCACCGCGTGCCGGCCGGGCACCGAGACCATGTGGGGCTATGACGGCGCACCGGAGTGGGCGACGATCACGGATGCCGCACCGCGCTGCCAGTTCACCGGCCGCGATATCTCCCCCGCCGGCAACCGGGCGTTCCAGAACTTCTATTTCGACACCGACGGCGTGCAGAGCGCCCTCGCCGAGACGTGGGGCACGCTGGCCGCAGAGTTCCGCGACGAGCCGATGGTGGCCGGCTTCGATCTGCTCAACGAGCCGGGGTTCGGCGAGACGGCGCCCGTGACGACCTCGCACATGCTCGGCGCCTTCTACGGGAAGGCGATCGAGCAGATCCGCGCGGCCGGCGCCCCGCAGATCGTGTTCGTCGAGCCGAGCATCTTCTGGTCAGGCCTCGGCTTCGACACCGGCCCGTCCGCCGGCTTCACGACAGACCGCAACATCGTCTTCTCCCCACACCTGTACGCCGAGTCGATCACCATGGACCGCAGCCTCGGCATCCCCCCGATCGTCGGCCTGGAGCGCCAGTTCGACCTGGCCCAGCGCGTCGCCGCCGAGTACGACGCCCCGCTCTGGTCGGGCGAGTACGGCTACTGGGGCGAGGACGCCGACGTGCTGGCCCGGCTGACCCGCTATGCGGATGCCGAGGACGCCCACCTGCTCGGCAGCGCCTACTGGGTGTGGAAGCAGGCCTGCGGCGACCCGCAGAACGGCATCCAGGAGTTCGGCAACGCCCTGATGATGCAGGACTGCGCGACCGGCGGGGATGCGCCGCCCAAGGCGGACCTGCTCGAGGTCTTGAGCCGGGCCTACCCGCAGCAGGCGCCCGGCACGCTCACCGCGCTTGAGGCGGAGGGTGCGGCCGTCCAACTGGCCGGCCGCACCGACGCGCGCAGCTGCGGCCTGCGCGTCTGGGTGCCTGGCACGGCCGAGCCCGCGGTCGAGGCGACGGGCATCACGGATATCGAGGCGACCGCGGTGCCCGGCGGTTGGATTGTCACGGGCTGCGCCGGGGGCGAGTACTCGTTGTCGACCCGCTAGCGGCCGGGGCTGCGGCGGCCGGCCTCGGCGCCGGCCTCGGCGCCCGGGCGATGATCAGCACGCCCAGGATGACCACGGCGCCGCCCAGCAGCTCGGCGGGGATCGGCAGCTCGCCGAGCCACAGCCACGCGATCAGCACCGCGACGGGCGGCACCAGGTAGAGCAGCGAGGTGGAGACCGCCACCGGCATGCGGGCGACGGCGTACGCCCAGAGCACGAAGCCGAGCGCGGAAGGCAGCAGGCCGAGGTACACAGCGGCCAGCCACGGCCCGGCCCCCGCACCGAGCATCTCCTCCCAGCCGAGCGGCACGAACGGCAGCGTCATGACGGTTCCCGCCACCATGGCGTAACAGGCGACCTCCACACTCGTGTACCGCTGCAGCAACGGCCGTTGCAGCGGGTGGTACACGCCCTGCACCACCATGGCGGCGACGACGATCCAGACGGATGCCGACAGCGAGACGCCCGCCCGGGCCAGGCAGACGAAGGCGACCCCGGCGAGCGCGATGGCGCTGCCCACGATCGTCACCGCGCTGATCCGCTCGCTGAAGAGCAGCCGGGCGACCGCGACCGAGACGAGGGGCGCCGCCGCGACGATGATGCTCGCCGTGCCGGCCGGGACGTGCAGCTCGCCCCAGTTGAGCAGCAGCTGGTACGCCGTCATCCCGAAGAAGCCGCAGGCGGCGATCCAGCCGAGGTCGCGGGCGCGCGGCATCCGGGCCCGGGCGAGCGCGGCGAACACGAGCAGGGCGAGCGTGGCGACCAGCAGGCGGGCGAAGGACAACCCGATCACGCCGAGCTCCGGCGCGGCCACCCGGATCGCCGGGAAGGCGCTTGCCCAGAGCACGACGACGAGCAGACCGGCGAACAGTGCGCGATGACCCCCGGGGGCGTTGACCTTCATGGCCCCATGCTGGCAAACTGAACACGGCAGCACAATTGAATTGTTCTGACTTAATACCTCAGCAATGCTTATGGGAGGGGTGCCGTGATCGACGTCCGCAAGCTCCGGATGCTCTCCGCCCTCGAGCGGCTGGGCACTATCGCGGCCGTCGCGGAGGAACTCAGCCTCACCGCCCCCGGCGTCTCGATGCAGCTGAGCGCGCTCGAGCGCGAACTCGGCATGCAGCTGACCGAGCGCCAGGGCCGCCGCGTCGCCCTCACCGCGGCCGGCCGGGCGCTGGCGGCGCACGGGCACGAGATCCTCGACCGGATCACCCTCGCCGAGCTGGAGCTGGACGCCCTCCGCAGCGGCACGGTTGGCCGCTACACCCTGTGCGCCTTCCCCTCCGCCGCCCGCACGATCCTCGCCGACGCCTGCCGCAGGCTCATCACCGAGGGGGATTCGGCGCTCGACCTCCGGGTCCGCACCGACGAGCCCGACGAGGCACTCGCCGCGCTGCACACGGGCGCGGTCGACCTCGCCCTCATCCACGCCTACTCGAATGTGCCGCGCGAGCTGCCGCGCGGGGTGACGACCCGCACCATCGGGCGGGAGCCCGTCTGGCTCGCGGTGCGCCGCTCCGGGGGTCCGGATGCCGCACCGCCCTCGACGCGGCTGGAGGACTACGCCGCGCACCCGTGGGTTGTCCCCGCCGCCGGCTACACCTGCGCCGACATGGTCGAACGGGCCTGCGGGCTGGCCGGCTTTCGCCCGCGCGTCGTCGCCGAGTCCCTGGACTTCGGCGTGCAGCTCGAGATGGTCGCCGCCGGCATGGGCGTCGCGCTCGTCCCGGACCTCACCGTCGACCGGGTGCCGGACGGCGTCGAGCTGGTCCGCCCGGATGCCGCAATCGAGCGCAGCATCGCCATTGCCGTCCGCGCCCCCTCCGCCGCCGAACCCGGCATCCGTCGCATCGCCGCCGTCATCGAGGACGCGGCGACCGACCGCCTTGCCGAGCGCGCCCGGCTGCGGCGCTGAGCACACCCCCACACGAAGGAGACCGCCATGCCGAAGGAGACCGCCATGCCGATCAGCCCCCGCGCCGAACGCCTCCGCCACGCGATCTACATGCAGCTCGCCGAACACGGCACCCTGCAGACCCGCGACGCGCTCGCCGCCGAATTCGGCCTGACCCCGGCCGAGTACGAGGGGGCACTGGCCGAGCTCGCCGATGCCCACCACGTCGTGCTGGACGGCGGCGAGGTCGTGCTGGCACACCCCTTCGCCACCCGCTCCTTCCGCTTCTCGGTGATGGGACCGCGCACCCTCTGGTGGGGCGGCTGCGCCTGGGACGCCTTCGCGATCCCGAACCTGGTTCCCGGCTCCCCCGCGGTGCTCGTCGCCACCACCTGCCCGGCCTGTTCCACCGCCCACGCCTGGACGGTCACGAACGAGGCCCCGCCGGTCGGCGATCAGCTCGCCCACTTCCTCGTGCCGGTCGACCGGATCTGGCCGGATGCCGCCCACGCCTGCGCCAACCAGCAGATCTTCTGCTCCGAGCAGTGCATCGCCCACTGGCTGGAGCGCACCGGCAACACCCGCGGCTCCGTGCTCTCGCTGACCACTCTCTGGCGCCTCGCCGCCCACTGGTACGACGGGCGCCTGGACACGCCGTACGAGCGCCGGGAGCCCACACAGGCCGCCGACTACTTCCGCAGTGTCGGCCTGAGCGGCTCCTTCTGGGGACTCGGCGCTGGCGCGGAGGGCTAGGACTGGCGAACGGGGCTGTCTCGCGCGTCTAGAGTCGAAGGCGACCTTTTCTGCGCGGCCAGACCGCGCGCCCCAACTGCTGGAGCCCCCGCATGAGCCTGATCAGGCTGCACGATGTTGCCGTCCGCTTGGAGAACACCCAGATCCTGCGCGAGGCCTTCCTCCGCCTGGACACCGGGGAGCGAATCGGCCTGATCGGCAAGAACGGCTCCGGCAAGTCCACCATCCTCAAGCTCATCCTCGAGCAGGTGACCCCGGACACCGGCACCGTCACGCTCGAGCAGGGCGTGAAGATCGGCTACTTCTCGCAGTTCTCCGAGCTGGACGGCAGCGCCACCATCCTCGAGGTTCTGGACGGCCTGTTCGCGCACGTGGCCGAGATCGAGGCCGAGCTGGCCGAGATCGACGCCGCCATCGCCGCCGGGCCGGATGCCGCGGAGCTCGATCGCCTGATCCACCGGCAGGCCGCGCTGTTCGAGCAGATGGACCACGTCGACGGCTGGGACTACAAGCGCCACATCGACACTGCGCTCACCACCCTCGGCTTCAACGAGGCACACCGCACCAGCCCGATCGACCAGCTCTCCGGCGGCTGGCGCAACCGCGCTGCGCTGGCCAAGATCTTGCTCGAGCGCCCCGACGTGCTGCTGCTGGACGAGCCGACGAACTTCCTCGACGTCGCCGGCGTGGAGTGGCTGGAATCCTGGTTCCGCGACTTCCGCGGCGCGGCGATCATCGTCTCGCACGACCGCAAGTTCCTGGACTCGGTGGTCACCCGCATCATCGAGCTGGAGAACTTCCACCTGCACGAGTACCCGGGTAACTTCGGCGAGTACGTCGTGCAGAAGCAGTTCCGCCTGAAGAACCTGCAGTCCCAGTTCGTCCACGAATCCGAGCTGCTCGCCTTCGAGTCCGAGGGCATCGCCGACCGGCGGGAGGCCGCGAAGGCAGGCAGCAAGGGGCTCGATCGGAAGCTGGCATCCGTCAAGAAGTCGCGCGCCCCGCGCCCCGTCGACGAGATCATCACCGAGATCTACCGCGCCCTGCATGTGAAGGACGTGCTCTGCCGGGTGGAGGGCATCGGCAAGTCCTACGGCGACCGCACCCTGTTCGAGGACCTGAGCTTCGAGATCCGCCGCGGCAACCGCTACGTCGTGCTGGGCGCGAACGGCAGCGGCAAGTCCACCCTGCTCAAGGTGCTCACCGGCGAGGAGAGGGCGGATGCCGGCAAGGTCAACTGGGCCGGCGGCGTCAGCATCGTCTCCTACAACCAGATGCTCGACGAGCTCGACCCGGAGGACACCGTCAGCCACGCCGTGAACGCCCTGCCCGGCAGCCTCGCCTTCTCCGCCACCCGCAAGTCGGTCAATCGGTTCCTCGCCATGTTCCAGTTCTCCGAGGCCGACCTCAAGCAGAAGATCGGCGCCCTCTCCGGCGGCCAGCGGGCCCGCGTCGCGATGGCGCAGTGCCTGCTCTCCGGCGCCTCCGTGCTGTTGCTGGACGAGCCGACGAACCACCTCGACATGTCCAGCACCCAGGTGATGGAGCGCGCCCTCGTGCACTTCCCCGGCGCCATCGTCACCGTCAGCCACGACCGCTTCTTCAGCGAGAAGATCGCCAACCGCTACCTGGTGTTCGGGGCGGATGCCGCCGCTCCCAGCGCGGTCGCCGTTCGGGCCGCCTAGCCGGCGCGGCCCGTCGGCCGGGCCACGTAGCCGGCGCGGCCCGCCGGCCGGGCCCCGTTGCCGGCGCGGCCCACCCCCGCGCCCACGCCTACCGAGCTCCCCTCCCCGCGCCCACGCCGACAGGCGCCTCGGCCCACGTCGCGCCGGGCCCCTCTCTCCACGTCGGCTGAGGGAGCGAGGAACGAGCGACCGAAGCCCGGTTTCCAGCCCGACCACCCGGATGAACACCGCTGGTTGAGTCTTCCGCGACCGTCGCCAGCCTCACGCCGTGTCAGGGCTTCGGTCGCTGGCACTCCCTCCAGCCAGCGTGCATCTCCCGCGCACCTCTCCCCACGTCGGCTGAGGGAGCGAGGTACGAGCGACCGAAGCCCGGTTTCCAGCCCGAACACGGTGCCACTTCCGACGCTACCGCACCCCACTGACACGCCGAAAAGTTATCCACATCAGGGATTTAATCCGTTTGGGGCACCCATTCTTCCGTAGAATTGTGGTATGCGAACAGCCATCCCGGAAGCCACAGAAGAGGTCGCCGCCGCCCACCTCGGGCTGGCCGAGGCGCTGGCCGGGGTGGACGAACGGCTGCTGCACGACGACCCGCTCCTGCAGCTGACGGCTGCCATAGAGAGGGTCGGCATGCTGGTCGATTCCTGGCGGGTGCGCCTGGCCGGCGAGGTCGGCGCCCGCTCCCGCCGCGAGCTCGGCGACGACCGCCTCTCGGCCAAGAAGGGCTGCCGCAACGGGGTCGAACTCCTCGCCCGGACCACGCTCGCGTCCGAGCGGACGATCACCCAGCGGATGCGGCTCGGGGCGGCGACCCGCGCACGGGTCGCACTCACCGGCGACACGATGCCCGCCCGCTTCGAGCAGGTCGCCGAGGGCCTCCGTGCCGGTTCGCTCGGCTACGACAGCGCCCTGGCCATCGTCGACACCCTGGACCCGATCCGGGGCCGGGTCGGCGACCTCAACGTCGAGCTCGCCGAGACCGCCCTCGTCGCCGCCGCCACCGGCCCCACCCTCGAGTCCGCGCTGCCGTTCGCGGCCGACGAGGTCCGCGGCCAGGCCCGCGTCTGGGAGAACGTCCTCGACGAGGACGGCAGCATCCCGGCCGAGGAGCGGGCCATGGCCGCCCGCGGCATCAGCGGCGGGCTCACCCGGGACGGCCTCGTGCACCGCAAGATGGCGCTGCTGCCGGAGGTCGACGCGAAGTTCGAGACCCTGCTGAACGCCTACCTGAGCCCGCGCTCGAAGCCCACCTTCAACGATGCCGACCCGGACCAGCCGAAGGATCCGCGGGCGACCGCGCAGGCCCGCCACGACGTCTTCGCCAGCCTGATCGACGGCGCCGCCCGCAGTGCCGCGGCCCCGACGATGGGCGGGGCCGCCCCGACCGTGCTCGTCTCCGTGCGGCAGGCCGACCTCGCCGCCGGCAGCGGCGCCGGCTTCATCGAGGGCTGCGAGGCCCCGATCTCCCTGCGGGCGGTCGAGCAGTTCGTGTGTGCGGGCGGGCAGCAGCACGTGCTGATCGACGGCGACGGGCGCCTGGTCAGCCTGAGCAGCACCGACCGGGTGTTCAACGCCCAGCAGCGGCGGGCGATCAGCCTCCGCGACGGCGGCTGCATCATCCCCGGCTGCTCCATCCCGGCGGCCTGGTCGGAGATCCACCACGTGATCGCGTACCGAGACGGCGGAGAGACCGAGGTCTGCAACGGGGTCCTCCTCTGCTGGTTCCACCACCGCACGATTGAGACGAGCGGCTGGCGGATCCTGATGATCGACGGCGTCCCACACGTGAAACCGCCACCCTGGCTCCGGAACGGACGCACCGACGCCGAGACGCCGTGGCGAAGATCCACGAAGTCCCGCACCCAGCTCGCCGACCTCCTCGAACGGCAGCGCGAGCGCCAGCCCGTGCTCGTCGAGTAGGAGCTTCGGCCAGAACGAAACCCGTCCAAACCGATCAGGCACACGCTCAGGGCTTCGGTCGCTGGCGCTCCCTCTAGCCAACGTGAGGTGGCGCGCCACGCTAACCGCGAGGCAGCGTGTAGCCACAGCGCTGACTGCGCGGCGGCCCGTCTCAACATCCGCGCACACCCGGAAACCCCGCCCGACTGCCGCCACTGCAGCCCGTTTGGCGGATGCCACGGCGCGCGCTCCGCGGCATCCGCCGGGCGGCGCATAGCCTGAGGACATGGCGAAATTCAGGGTGGGGCGGTTCCTCGGGGTGCTGGCGGGAACGGTGGCGATCCTCGCGGTGGGTGTGTACGCCCCGGCCACGCTGCTCGGGCCGCTGCCCGCCGCCAGTGCGACCACGGTGAGCGAGCTGCCGGGCCAGACGGATGCCGCGGCACCCGTGCTCGCCGCGGACGGCGCCAGCGCCGTCATCCTGGCCGGCGACACCGCGCCGTTCGCCCAGGGCGGCAGCACCGAGGCACTGCCGCTGGCCTCGATCGCCAAGCTGGTCACCGCCCTCGTCGTGCTCGACGCGAAGCCGCTGGCCGCCGGCGAGAGCGGCGAGGCGCACACCATCGGCACCCCGGACTACCAGGACTACATCGACTACAGCGGCGGCGGGGCCCGCACCGTCGTCGTGTTCCCGAAGGAGCAGTGGACGCAGCGGGAGATGCTGCAGGCCCTGATCCTCGGCTCCAGCAACAACCACGCCGACACGCTCGCCCGCTGGGCCTACGGCAGCGTCGACGATTACCTCGCCGCGGCATCCGCCTGGCTCAAGAAGCAGGGCCTGGACGGCATCACCGTCGCCGACGCCACCGGCCTCTCCCCCGACAGCCGCGGCACCGCCGCCGACGTCACCCGCCTGGCCGCGCTGGTGCAGGCCGAGCCGGCGATCGCCGAGATCCTGGCGAACCCGCCGTCGGCGCTCGTGAACAACCGCGGCGTCAGCAACACCACCGCCTACCTGGCGGAGGAGGGCATCACCGGAATTTCGCGCAGCTACACGGATGAGGCGGGCGTCTGCCTGCTGTTCACCGCGAGCGTGCCGGCGCCGGAGCCAGGCGGCGAGCCGCTCGCCTTCTCGGCCGTGTTCCTCGGCTCACCGGGCTACGACACCCTCGAGTCCGATGTGCGCGCGCTGATGGAGAGCGCCGTCGCGGGCGCGGGCACGGTGCCGCTGATCGCGCAGGGCGAGCGATACGGCGAGTTCACCGCGCCGTGGGGCGCCACGGCATCCGCCGTCGCGATCACGGCGCAGAGCCGGCGGGCCTGGGCAGCTCAGGATGCCAGCCTGCTGGTCGAGCTGGACGAGCTCAGCACCGCCCAGCTGGGCCGCATCGTCGGCAGCGTCAGCGTGAGCACTCCGGGCGGCGAGCACCGCTCCCGACTGGAGCTGGACCGGGCCATCACCGACCCGGGGCCGGCCTGGCGCCTGCTCAACCCGGTGCCGATGATCACCGCGCTGCTCGCCGAGGTGCAGGGCTCCTAGCGCGGACTCGGGGGCTCAGGCCGCCTCGAGCACGAACTGGGCGCGGCCCCGCGGGTGTTCGGCGGCCTCGTAGCGCTCCCACTGCGCCTGCCACTCGTCCCAGTGGGCGTCGAAGCCGCCCGCGTCCCGCTCCAGCGCCCGGCGCTTGCGCACGGTGTCGTCGGCGCTCACCCAGACCGTCACGTCGGCGTGCGCCGCCGCGTCGCCGGCCAGGGCGCCGCAGCCCTCCACGATCACGGGCCGGTCCGTGGCCACCTCGTGCCATTCGGCGGGGGCGAGGCTGGCCCAGTCCCAGCGCCGCCACCCGGCCGGGCGGCCGGCCGCGCGCGCCTCCAGCAGCCCGGTGCGCATCTGCTCCGCCCCGGCGGCGAGCCCGCCCCAGCCGGGGTACACGTCGTCCAACCGGAGCAACTGTGGGGCGGCCTCCGTCGGCCAAGCCGCCAGCAGCCGGTCGGCCAAGGTGCTCTTGCCGGAGCCGCTCGGCCCGTCGATCAGCACGACGGCGTTGCGCGGGGCGTCGGCGATGGCCGCGAGCACCGCCGTGATGTCGGGCTCGGCGGGCACGGGCTCGGCGGGCACGGCCTCAGCGCAGCACAAAGTTCCAGCTTCCGGTCGCGACGGCCACGGCGACGGAGACCGCCGCGACGGCGCAGCCCAGGGCGATGGCCACCCATTCGGCGCCGCCGAACACAGAGGGACGGGCCCAGCTGCGCGGGGTGTCGCCACCGAAGCCGCGCGCCTCCATGGCGGTGGCCAGCTTGCTGCCGCGCCGGATGGAGAGCACGAGCAGCGCGAAGGCCTGGCCGAGCAGCCGCCGCAGCAGGCCGCGGTCGGCCACCCCGCGGGCGCGCCGGGCCAACTGCAGGCTGCGCCAGTCGTCGATGAACAGGCCGACCAGGCGGAGCGCGGCCAGGGCGCCGAGCACGAAGCGGCTGGGCAGCCGCGCCACCTGGGCGAGCCCGTCGGCGAGCTCGGTGGGATCGATGGTGATGAACAGCACCACTGCGGGCAGGGCGATCGCCAGCACCCGCATGCAGGTGGCCAAGCCGATCTCGAGCGAACCCTCTGTCACGTGGATCAGCCAGAACTGGAAGTAGGTCTCGCCGGACGCCTGCCCGTAGAGCACCATGCTGAAGCCGGTGAGCGGGGCGGCCAGCCAGACCGGGAGGGTGCGGGCGCTGAAGACGACGCGGCCGAGGCCGCCGGCGGTGAGCAGCGCGATCTCCAGCAGCAGGGCGACGGTGGCGGACACCCAGTCCAGGGTGAGCACGAGGGCGAGCGTGATCGGGATGGTCGCGGCGATCTTCGCGACGGGGTTGAGCCGGCCGAGCGCGCTGCCGGTGGCGACGGGGGCGAGCACGCTCATCGCGGCACCGCCTGTTCCGCGGCGGTGAGCGCGTACTCCTCGTCGGCGAGGGCGTGCACGAAGGCGGCGTCGTGGGTGACGGCAAGCGCCGAGTGGCCCTCCTCGACGAGCTCGGAGAGCAGGGCGAGCATCTCCGCCCAGGTGCGGGCGTCCTGGCCGAAGGTCGGCTCGTCCAGCACCAGCAGGCAGGGTTTCGCGGCCAGCATGGTGGCGACCGAGAGCCGGCGCTTCTCGCCGCCGGAGAGGGTGAAGGGGTTGGCGTCGACGAGGCGGCTGAGGCGCAGCCGCTGCAGCAGCTCCTCGGTGACGGCCGCGATCTCGGCGGCGCTCCGGCCGAGGGCCTTCGGCCCGACGGCGAGCTCGTCGCGCACCCGGGCGGTCAGGAACTGGTGCTCTGGATCCTGGAAGACGGTGCCGATGCGGCCGAGCAGCTGCCGCGACTTCCAGCGGATGGGGGACGGGCCGGCGCCGGCGGCGAGGCCGGCGCTGGCCTGCAGCGTGCCGCCGGCCGGCGGCAGCAGCCCGGCCAGGGTGAGCGCGAGCGTGGATTTGCCTGCGCCGTTCGGCCCGGTGAGGGCCAGGGCCCGGCCGGCGCGCACGTCCAGCTCGATGCCGGTGGCGACCGGATGCCGCGGCATCCGCGCCACGGAGAGGTCGCGCGCCTCAAGCAGCACCTCGGCCCCGGCGGGGCGACGCCGTTCCGGCACGGCCGGCGGGTGCCCGGGCACCCACACCCCGGCGGCGGCGAGGCTCGCGCCCTGCTCGCGGAGCACCCGGCCCGGTTCGCCGTCGGCCAGCACGCCGCCGTCGGCGGCGAGCACGATCACCCGGTCGACGAGCGGCAGCCACACCTCGACCCGGTGCTCGACGACGACGAGCGTCGCCCCGCGGTCGGCGAGCACACGGGTGACGGCGTGCTGCACCTCGGCAACGCCGTGCGGGTCGAGGTTCGCGGTCGGCTCGTCCAGCAGCAGCAGGCCGGGGCGCATCGCCAGCACGCCTGCGAGGGCGAGGCGCTGCTTCTGCCCGCCGGAGAGGGCGGAGGTGCTGCGATCCAGAGGCACGTCGAGGCCGACCGCATCCAGGGACTCGGCCACGCGCCGCCAGATCTCCTCCCGGGCGAGGCCCAGGTTCTCACAGCCGAAGGCGACGTCGTCGCCGACGCGGGAGAGGATCACCTGCGAGTCGGGGTCTTGCAGGACGAGCCCGCTGCGGCCGCGCGCAGCGGCGGCCGGCATCCCGTCGATCGACAGGGAGCCGCGGTGCTCGCCCTCCTCGTCGCCGCCGAGGACGCCGGCGAGGCCGTGCAGCAGGGTCGACTTGCCGGCGCCGGACGCGCCGAGCAGCAGCACCCGCTCCCCCGGCTCGATCGTGAACTCGGCGTCGCTGACCGCCCAGGAGCTGCGCCCGGCATGCCGCCAGCCCCAGCCCTGCACGTCGACGCGCGCCGCGCCCTGTTGCACTGCCATGTTTGTGCCTACGCCCTGCGTCCCACGCCCTACGCGGCGATCCGGGCCTGGCGGCCGGAGGCGAAGCGGCTGAGCGCGCCGGTGGCGGCAAGCCCGCGCACGGCGAACCAGGACAGCGCGCCGGCGATGACCGCGCCGCCGATGATGGCGGAGACCGTGTAGATGAGCAGGAACTGGGTGGCCGCGCCCGGGTACCAGAGCAGCAGGTCGTTGATCGCCATGCCGAGGCCGGCGCTCGCCCCCGCCAGGATCGCGACGGGCAGGGTCCAGCGGCGGTAGAGGAAGAGCAGGAAGATCAGCTCGGCGCCGAGGCCCTGCACCAGGCCGGCCTCGATGGTGAGGAAGCCGCCCCACTGGGTCCCGACGAGGGCCGAGACGACGGCGGCGAGGGTGGAGGTGTAGATCGCCGCGCCCGGCTTGCGGATGACGAGGCCGCCGAGCACGCCGGCGAACAGCCAGACGGCGGCGAGGCCGGCCTGCACGCCGGGCAGGGCGGCCTTCAGCGGGGAGCTGACGGTCTCCCAGGCGAGCCCCCAGGCCCAGAAGACGACGCCGGCGGCGACGCCGAGCACACTGGCGACGACGATGTCGACGACGCGCCAGTTGCCGATGCGCGCCGGCGCCGTTCCGCTCGTGTTGGAGGTGTTCTGTGGTGCGAGTGTTGCATGCACTGTTCGTGCCCTTTCGATCGGTGAAAAGAGGGCACGGGTATGAGATTGTTTCGGCCTCCCTGCGCTGGCATGATCCAGATCAGGTTCGACGGTCGAAGCTTGATCAGCTTCCTCTCAGCCCGGCTCACCGGACTCCCGTGTTCGTCACCGAGTATAGCCCGAGCGGGCGTGGCCGGTACCGCCGCTAGCATCAGAGCATGGGCATTCTGATTCTGCTGCCGCTGGCGGCGCTGATGCTCGTGCTGCTCTGGCTCTCGCTCCGCCGGCGCCGCCGCCTCGCGGCTGGGCTCCCGGTGCGCGTGCCCCTCTCGGATCGGCTCAGCGCGCTGTGGCAGCTGTGGCGCCGCCGCTAGCGCCCGCATCGAGATGATGCGGGGAGGGGCGCAGAGCGGAGTGTCGCCGGGTCTTAGTGCTTGAGCACCTTGATGAACCGCGACACCGCCCAACCGAAGACGCCGACGAACGGTGTCGCCACCGCCAGAAGGGCAATCACGTTCGGTTCGAAGCGGAGCACGCCGTCGCGCTTGATGTAGGCCCCGATCGGGATCGAGACGCCGCCGCCACCACCGCCGCCGGCCTCGTCCCCTGGCCCGGGCGCGACAGAGTTCTTCGACTGCATCTCGCCACCGCCGCCGCCGAAGCCGTACCAAGCCAGCGCGACCGGCACCATCTCCTGCCCGTCGACCTCGACGGGGTCGCCGTAGACCGTGGAGGCTCCGGCATTTCGGACAGATTCGGCAAGTTGCACAGCAATATTGCTCATGCGGATACGCTACCCCGCAGTCGGCGGCTTGACTAGAGCGGCCGGGCGCAGCATGCCCTTGCCGAAGCGTGCGGTCACCTCGTCGACGGCGAGCTCGGCCTCCCGCCACTCCTCGTCCGGGTCCCACAGCCCGAGGCTGCCGCCGCCCGCGCCGAGCTGCTCCGCACGCACCCCGATCAATCGCACCCGTTTGCCGGCGGCGCCGAGCGCGTCGAAGGCGGCGAGGGCCTCCTCGTAGATGCGCCGGCCCACATTGGTGGGCTCGGCCAGGGTGCGCGACTTGGTCACGGTGCTGAAGTCGCTGTACCGCAGCTTCAGCACGACCGTCCGCGCGACGACATCCGCCCGGCGCAGGCGCGCGGCGACGTCATCCGCCTGGCGCAGCAGCGCCCGCCGGATCTCGAGCTGGTCGGTGACGTCGAAGCTGAACGTCGTCTCGTGGCCGATGCTCTTCTCCTCGCGCTCGAGGCTGATGCTGCGCGGGTCAATGCCGTTGGCCAGGCTGTGCAGTTTGAGGGCGAGCGCCGGGCCGAGAGCTCCCTGCAGCACGTCGAGCGGCGTCTGGGCGACGTCGGCGACCCGGTTCAGGCCCAGCCGCTTCAGCTGCGCCTCCGTGGCGGGGCCGACGCCCCAGAGCGCACTGATGGGCAGCGGATGTAGGAACTCCAGCGTCTCGTCGGCCGGAACCACCAGCAGGCCGTTGGGCTTGGAGCGGCCGGAGGCCAGCTTGGCGACGAACTTCGTCGAGGCCACGCCCACCGAGCAGGTGAGCCCCGTCTCGGTCAGCACCCGGGCGCGGAGCAGCTGGGCGACGGTGCGCGGCGAGCCGAGCAGTTTGGTGGCGCCGGAGACGTCGAGGAAGGCCTCATCGATGCCGAGGCGCTCCACCAGCGGCGTCATGTCGTCGAAGATGCTCATGACCTGCCGGGAGAGCTCGGCATAGCGGGCCATCCGCACCGGCACGACGACGGCGTTCGGGCAGCGGCGCAGCGCGAGCGCCATCGGCATCGCCGAGTTCACGCCGTAGCGGCGGGCCTCGTAGTTGGCGGCGGAGACCACGGAGCGCGGGCCCAGCCCGCCCACGACGACGGGCTTGCCGGCGAGCGCCGGGTTGTCCAGCAGCTCGACGGAGGCGAAGAAGGCGTCGAGATCGACGTGCAGGAACGGGGTGCGCGAGTCGTCGGCGTCGGCGGCGCTCACCTGCCGCGTCGAACCGTCTTGTTTGCTCACCTCTCGAGGGTACCGCCCGCCGCTGACACCCGGCCCGGCGCGCTCAGCGGTCGTCCCGCTCCGCCCCCGCGATCCGCTGCGCGATGTAGATGGGGACGATGGAGACGAGCACCAGCACGACGGCGATCACGCTGACGATGGGCGCCTGGTTCGGCCGGAACATGTTGTTCAGGATGAAGATGGGCAGGGTGGTCACCCCGGAGCCGGCGGTGAACGTCGTCACGATGATCTCGTCGAAGCTGAGCGCGAAGGCCAGCAGCCCGCCGGCGAAGAGGGCCGAGCGCAGCTGCGGGAAGGTGATCAGCCGGAATGTCGTCCAGATGCCGGCGCCGAGGTCGGCCGAGGCCTCCTCGAAGTTGGTGCCCAGCCGGCGGAGCCGCGCGATCACGTTGTTGAAGACCGTCACGATGCAGAAGGTGGCGTGGGCGATGACGACCGTCCAGATGGAGAGCGGCACGCCGAGGATGGTGCGGAAGAAGTTGTTCAGGGCGATGCCCGTGATGATGCCGGGCAGCGCGATGGGCAGGATGACGAGCAGGCTGACCGTGTCGCGGCCGAAGAACGCGAAGCGCTGCAGCGCGAACGAGATCAGGGTGCCGAGCACGAGCGAGACGATCGTGGCGATGATGGCGAGCTGCACGCTGGTCAGCACGGCGTCGATGGCGCCCGCGCTCTGGAACGCCTTGCCCCACCATTCCAGGGTGAAGCCGGGCGGCGGCCAGCTCAGGCTCTGGCTCGTGCTGAAGGAGTTGATGAAGACGACTCCGAGCGGCAGGTAGATGGCGAGCAGGATGAGGACGGTGACGACGCCGAGCACCGTGCGGGAGAGGCGGCTGAGTCGCATCCGGGCTCCTAGAGGTTGTCCAGGGCGCCCGTGCGCCGCACGAGGGCCAGGTAGCCGAAGATGATCGCGATCGGGATGAGGGCGATGGCCGCCGCCAGCGGCAGGTTGTTCGCCGCGCCGACGTTGGTGAAGACGAGGTTGCCGAGCATCTGGTTGGCGCCGCCGACGATGTTGACCGTCAGGTAGTCGCCGAGGGAGAGCGAGAAGCTGAAGATCGAGCCGGCGATGATCGCCGGCCAGATCAGCGGCAGCGTGACCAGCCTGAGCGTCATCCACGTCCTGCCGCCGAGGTCGCCGGACGCCTCCAGCAGCGAGTCCGGCACCCGCTCGAGCCCCGCGTAGATGGGCAGGATGACGTAGGGCAGCCAGAGGTAGCTGAGCGTGATGATGGTGGCCGTCAGCCCGTAGCCGGGGGTGCTCCCGCCGAAGGGGGTGAGCAGCCACTGCAGGATGCCGTCCTGGGAGAGCACGCTGCGCCAGGCGTACGCCTTGACCAGGTAGCTGGCCCAGAGCGGCATGAGCACGGCGATCACGAGGATGCGCTGCATCCGCGGGCCGGCCACCTTCGCCATGAAGAAGGCGATCGGCAGGGCGATGAGCACGTCGATCACCGTCACGAGCAGCGCGACGCCCACGGTGCGCAGCGTCACGACCTGGTAGAGCGAACCGGTGAGCACCGTGATGATGTTGTCCAGCGTCCAGCTCTGCGTGATCTCGCCGGTGAAGCTGTCGACGCTCCAGAACGCGGTCACGAGCAGCGCGGCCAGGGCCACGACGTAGACGATGCCCAGCCAGAGCAGCGGGGCGGCGATCAGAAAGCCGAGCCGCAGCCGCGGGTGCCGGCTGAAGAAGGCCGAGCCGCGCCGCGCCAGCCCGTGCCGGGGCGCGGGCACGCCCGAACGCTGTTGCGTCGGGGCGGCTGCACTACTCATCTGGCTGCTCTCGCTCGGAACGGGTGCGGTCGGGCTCCTCGCGCGGCAGCCGGTCGGCCGCCGCGCGAGGGTGGATCAGCCCTTGATCTCCTGCCACGCCGTCGTCCAGGCGGCGTAGTCGGTGCACTGCACGTCGGTGCGCCCGTCCAGGCACTCCGCGATCGGCGTCGACCAGTACCAGATCTTCGACGCGTAGTCGGCGTCGCCGGCGTGGTAGGCCTCACAGGAGCCCTCTGAGCGGAACTCGCAGGCGGCCTGGTTGGACGGCGCCTCGCCGAAGTACTCTGTCGCCTGCCCGTTGGCCTCCGGGCTGGCGATGTAGTCCAGCCAGGCGTAGGCGCAGTTCGGGCTCTTCGCCGCGGACGCGATCATCCAGGTGTCCGACCAACCGGTCACGCCCTCCGACGGCACGGTCACCGCCGCCGGGGTGCCCTCGGCCAGCGAGTTCGCGATCACCTGCCAGGTGGTGCCGACGACGGTGTCCCCCGATTCGAAGGACTGGATGGTCTTCAGGTAGTCGGACCAGTACTCGCCGATGTTCGCGCGCTGCTCCTTGAGCAGGGCGACGGATGCCGCCAGCTGCTCCTCGTCGAGAGCGTACGGGTTCTCGATGCCGAGGTCGGGCTGGTGCGTCATCAGGTACATGGCGGCATCCGCGATGTAGATCGGCGAGTCATAGGCGGTGACCTTGCCCTGGAACTCGCTGCCCTTGTCGAAGACCACGTCCCACGAGGTCGGCGCCGGGGTGACGACGTCGGTGTTGTACATGAGCAGGTTGGCGCCGTAGCCGTGCGGCACCCCGTAGGAGACACCGTCGACGCTGTTCCAGGACTGCATCTTGAGGAAGTCGTAGACGCCGGCGTAGTTGGGGATCAGGTCGGTGTTCACCGGGGCGACGGTTCCGGCCGCGACCAGGCGCAGCGAGGCATCGCCGGAGGCGGCGACGACGTCGTAGTCCCCGGTCTTCATCAGGCTGAACGCCTCGTCCGAGGTGCCGTAGGTCTTGCTCGTCACCTGACAACCGGTCTGCTCCTCGAAGGGGGTGACCCAGTCGACGGCGGGGTCGTTGCTGCCGTCCTCGACGTATCCGGGCCAGGCGAGGATCGACACGGCCCCCTCCATCTCGCCGAGCTCGGTCGCGGCGGTCTCCCCGCCGGAGGAACCCCCGCTCGTTCCGCACGCGGTGAGCGCCGCGAGGGAGGCAGCCGCGAGCAGCGCAAGCGCCGCCCGTCGCCGCGTTGGTGGCATGGTGTGCTTCATTGCCGTCTCCATCCGTTTCAGTGCGTCATGGTTGTGGTGTCGTTCGGTGCCGCCGCATTCGCTCGTCCCAGGGCGACCAGGTCGCTGTCGCGCCAGGTCACGCTCACCCGGCGCCCGCGTTCCTCTGGAATGCCGCGGTGGCGGTCGTTCTGCTCCACCACCACGACCCTCATGCCGGCGTCCAGGTCGACGAAGATGCGCGTGACGCTGCCGACGTAGACGAGCTCGGCGATGGTTCCCGCGGCGACGTGCTCCCCGGTGGCCGGCCCACCGGCGGATGCCGGCGGCTCCCCCGCCGCGAGCGAGAGCTTCTCCGGGCGCAGCGAGTGCGCGCCGGGCCGCCCGAGCAGGCGGCGCGAGAGGGCGTCGTCGAAGATGTTGGAGGTGCCGACGAAGGCGGCGACGAAGGGCGAGCGGGGCCGTTCGTAGATCTCGGCCGGGGTGCCGAGCTGTTCGATCCTGCCGTCGCTGAACACGGCGATCCGGTCGCTGAGGGTCAGCGCCTCCTCCTGGTCGTGGGTGACGAAGATGAAGGTGATGCCGAGGTCGCGTTGGATCTCCTTGAGCTCGACCTGCATCTGCTCGCGGAGCTTCAGGTCGAGGGCGCCGAGCGGTTCGTCCAGCAGCAGCGCCTTCGGCTCGACGACGGTGGCCCGGGCCAGCGCGACGCGCTGCCGCTGGCCGCCGGAGAGCTGGGCCGGCCGGCGGTCGCCGAAGGACCCGAGCCGCACCTTCTCCAGCGCCGCTCTGGCGCGCTCCCGGCGCTCGGCCTTGCCCATGCCGCGCACCCGCAGCCCGTAGGCCACGTTGTCCAGCACGCTCATGTGCGGGAACAGCGCGTAGTCCTGGAAGACGGTGTTGACGTCCCGGTCGAACGGCGCCGTGCCGGTGACGTCACGCCCGAACAGCTCGATCGTGCCGGCGGTCGGCAGCTCGAAGCCGGCGATCAGGCGCAGCACCGTCGTCTTGCCGGAGCCGGAGGGCCCGAGCATGGAGAAGAACTCGCCGGCCGCGATGTCCAGGTTGAGCCCGTCGACGGCGTTCACCGCGCCGAAGGTCTTCGTCACCTCACTGAGGCGAATAGCCGGCGCTTCTGTGGACACTCTCGCTCCCTCTCACACGGCGGCTGCGCCGAGGCGCACGATCCGATGCGCCCCGCATGAGGAAAGCTCAGAATCCCGCTCTGAGGAAAATCATAGGGTCACGGATGCCGGCCGTGGGCGTGCGATGTTACGGTCCAGTCACAACTTGCGCCATCGACCACCCGGCCACACATCGAAAGGGAGAACCGAATGTCGAGGGAGACAGAGCAGCAGAGCGTCATCGTGCACGGCGCCGGCGGTGCGATCGGGTCGGCTGTCGCCCGGCAGTTCGCGCGCCACGGCGCCGAGTTGTTCCTGGCCGGCCACCGCGGGCAGAGCGTCGAGGCGACGGCGGAGCGCATTCGCGCGGAGTCGCCGGCGCGCGTGCACGTCGCCGAGGTCGACGCCTTCGACCCGGCAGCCGTCAACGCCCACGCCGACGCCGTGTTCGAGGCCGCCGGCCGGATCGACGTGATGCTCAACGCCGTGAGCATCCCGTTGGTTCAGGGCGTCCCGCTGCTCGAGCTCGGCCTCGAGGACGCGCTCGCCCCCGCCACCAGCTGGCTGCGCACCCAGTTCATCACGTCTCAGGCCGCGGGGAGGCACATGGCGGAGCGGGGAGGCGGGACGATCCTGACGTTGTCAGCCTCGCCGGCCCGGGTGGCGATCGCAGGAGTCGGCGGCTTCGCCGCGGCCTGCTCCGCCGTCGAGGCGCTCACCCGCACCTTCGCCGCCGAGCTCGGCCCGTCCGGCGTGCGGGTGGTCTGCCTCCGGATGCAGCGCATCCTGGAGACGATCGGCGACATCCCCGACCTGCCGATGCCGCTGGAGGAGTTCGCCGGGTTCCTCGAATCCCTCACCACGAGCCGTTCGCTCCCCTCGCTCGACGAGGTGGCCGAGATGGCGGTGTTCCTGGCCGAGGGCGGTGCGCGCTCGATGAACGGCGCGGTGCTGAACCTGACGTGCGGGATGAGCCCGGACTAGCGCGCCCGACAATGAGCCGGCGTGGCTCAGAAGCCGAAGTCGCCGAAGCTGTCGCTACCGAAGCTGTCGCCACCGTCGAAGAACCCGCCGCCGCCGGCCTCGACGCTGCCGTCCGCGCCGGCGTCTGTGCCCGCATCTGTGCCCGCATCTGTGCCGGCATCCGTGCCCTCAGCGCCGGTCGCCTCGCCGATCCCGGACGGGATGAATGACTGGGCGATGGCGGAGCCGATCACAACGCCGGCGATGGAGCCGAGCATCGAGCTGCCGAGCATGCCGCCGAAGCCCAGGCCGCCCGCCCCACGCTGCGGCGAGAAGGAGCGCTCAAGGGTTCCCGGCGCCTGCAGCTCGCGCCGCGTGGCCGCCTGGGCGAGCGAGCGCGGGTCGTCGGCGCGGGGCTGCTCCCCTGGGGAGGCTCCGGCGCTCAGTTCTTGGAAGACCAGGGCGCGCTGCTCGGGGGTGAGCTGGGCGAACGCCTCGGCGTGCGCCTGCTCGATCGTCTCTGGCGGTGCGGTGCGAAGCAGGTACCGGTAGCGCTCGACCGCCACCTCGTCGGGGTGCCGCTCGCGCGGGATCGCGGCCCGGCGCTGCTGCTCCGATTGCGCTGCGTCAGCCGGGGTCTGCGAGCCGAAAAGCCAGTCCATGAATCCCATGGTGTTCTCCCTGTCGTGTGGTGCTGCACAGCCTAAGCGGCGATGCTTTCGGTTTTCTGTACACGGGCCGTGCACACGCAGGACGCGAAACGGCCCCCTCACCGGAAAGTGAGGGGGCCGGGGTTTCGCGCAGAGGGTCTAGGCGCTGGCGCGCTCCAGGACGAGTTCGCGCACGCGGGCGGCGTCGGCCTGCCCCTTCATCGCCTTCATGACGGCACCGATAACGGCGCCGGCGGCCTGCACCTTGCCGTCGCGGATCTTCTCGAGCACGTCCGGCTGGGCGGCCAGGGCCTCGTCGATGGCGGCGATCAGGGCACCGTCGTCGGAGACCACGGCGAGGCCGCGGGCGTCGACGACCTGCTGCGGCGTGCCCTCGCCGGCGATGACGCCCTCGAGCACCTGGCGGGCCAGGCGGTCGGTGAGGGTGCCGGCCTCGACGAGGACGGCCAGCGCTGCGACATCCGCAGCCGAGATCAGGCTGGCGGCGTCGGCGTCTGCCGCGTTCGCCAGGCGGGCGATCTCGCCCGTCCACCACTTGCGGGCGGCGGCCGGCGTCGCACCGGCGGCGACCGTCTCGGAGACCTCGGTGAGGAGGCCGGAGTTCTGGATGTCCTGGAACTCGAGGTCGGTGAAGCCCCACTCGGCCTTCAGACGGCGGCGGCGCACGGCCGGCTGCTCTGGCAGGGCTGCGCGCAGCTCCGCGATCAGCTCGGCCGAGGGCACGACGGGGAGCAGGTCGGGCTCCGGGAAGTAGCGGTAGTCGTCGGCGTCGCTCTTGGGGCGTCCGGCGCTCGTCTCGCCCGTGTCCTCGTGCCAGTGGCGCGTCTCCTGGGTGATGCTGCCGCCCTTGGCGAGGATGGCGGCCTGGCGCTGGATCTCGTAGCGCACCGCGCGCTCGACCGAGCGCAGCGAGTTGACGTTCTTCGTCTCGGTGCGGGTGCCGAGCGGCGGCGTCTCCACGCCCTCTGCAACGCGCGGGCGCAGGGACACGTTGGCGTCGCAGCGCAGGTTGCCGCGCTCCATCTTGGCGTCGGAGATGCCGAGCGACACGACGATGTCGCGGATCGCCGACACGTAGGCCTTGGCGATCTCGGGCGAGCGGTGCTCGCCGCCGTAGATCGGCTTGGTGACGATCTCGACGAGCGGGACGCCGGCGCGGTTGTAGTCGACCAGCGAGTAGTCCGCGCCCTGGATGCGACCGCTGGAGCCACCGACGTGCGTCAGCTTGCCGGCATCCTCCTCCATGTGGGCGCGCTCGACGGGGATGTCGATGAGGGTGCCGTCGGCGAGCTCGATCTGCACGGAGCCCTCGAACGCGATCGGCTCGTCGAACTGCGAGATCTGGTAGTTCTTGGGGGTGTCCGGGTAGAAGTAGTTCTTCCGGGCGAAGCTGCTCGACTCGGCGATCGAGCAGCCGAGCGCGAGGCCCAGGCTGATCGAGTAGCGCACGGCCTGCTCGTTGACGACGGGCAGGGTGCCGGGCAGGCCGAGGCAGAGCGGGGTCAGGCCGGTGTTGGGCTCCGCGCCGAACACGTTCGGGGCCTCGGAGAACATCTTGGTCTTGGTGTTCAGCTCGACGTGGACCTCGAAGCCCATCACCGGCTCGAACAGCTCGAGCGCCTTGTCGAAGTCCATCAATTCTGCGCGGGCCATTAGCGGGCACCTTCCTCGGCCGCGGCCGCGATGAGTTCGAGCAGGTCGGGCGCCTGCTCCAGCAGGTGGCCTCCCCACTGGGCGACGAGCAACTGCTCGAGTGCGCCGCCGACGTTGTAGAGGCGGGCGTCCTCGTGGGCCGGGGCGAGGAACTGGATGCCGACGGGCAGCCCGTCCTCATCTGCCAGGCCGGCCGGCAGCGTGATGCCGGGGATGCCGGCCAGGTTGGCCGGGATGGTGGCGATGTCATTGAGGTACATGGCCAGCGGGTCGTTGAGCTTCTCGCCGAGCTTGAACGCCGTGGTCGGCGCGGTGGGCGAGGCGATGACGTCGACCTGGCTGAACGCGGCCGCGAAGTCGCGCTGCACGAGCGTGCGCACCTTCTGGGCGCTGCCGTAGTAGGCGTCGTAGTAGCCGGCGCTCAGCGCGTAGGTGCCGAGGATGATGCGGCGCTTGACCTCCGGGCCGAAGCCGGCGTCGCGGGTGGCGCTCATCACGTCTTCGACGGTGCCGCCGCCCTGCGGGTTCACCCGCAGGCCGAAGCGCACGGAGTCGAACTTGGCCAGGTTGCTGGATGCCTCGGCGGGCAGGATCAGGTAGTACGCGGCGATCGCGTGCTCGAAGCTGGGGGCGTCGAGCTCGACGATCTCTGCGCCGTTGGCGACGAGCAGCTCGAGGGCCTCGGTGAAGCGGTTCAGCACGCCGGCCTGGAAGCCGTCGCCCTGCAGCTGCTTGATGACGCCGATTTTCAGCCCCTGCACGTTCGCGCCGCGCACGGCATCCGCCATGGAGGGCCACTCGGTGCGGAGCGAGGTGGAGTCGCGCGGGTCGTGGCCGCCGATGATGTCCTGCAGCATGGCCGAGTCCAGGACGGTGCGGCTGACCGGGCCGATCTGGTCGAGCGAGGACGCCAGGGCGATCGCGCCGTAGCGGCTCACGGCGCCGTAGGTGGGCTTGACGCCGACCGTTCCGGTGACGTGCGCGGGCTGGCGGATGGATCCGCCGGTGTCGCTGCCGAGGGCGATGGATGCCTCGTAGCCGGCCACCGCCGCGGCGGAGCCGCCGCCGGAGCCGCCGGGGATGCGGTCGAGCGCCCACGGGTTGTGGGTGGGGCCGTAGGCCGAGTGCTCGGTGGAGGAGCCCATGGCGAACTCGTCCATGTTGGTCTTGCCGAGCGGGATCAGGCCGGCTTCGCGCACCTTCTTCACGACGGTGGCGTCGAAGGGCGAGAGGTAGCCCTCGAGGATCTTGGATCCGCTGGTCGAGGGCATGTCGGTGGTGACGAGCACGTCCTTGACGGCGATGGGCACACCGGCCAGCGGGCCGAGCTTCTCGCCGGCGGCGATCTGGGCGTCGACGCGAGCCGCGGCGGCGAGGGCCAGCTCCGGGGCGACGTGCAGGTACGCGTGGACGGCGCCGTCGACCGCGTCGATGCGGTCGAGGTGGGCCTGGGTGGCCTGCACCGAGGTGACGGCGCCTGAGGCGATCTGGGCGCCGAGGTCTGCGGCGCTCAGCCGAATGATGTCGCGGGCGTTGTCGCTCACTGCTCTTCTCCCAAAATTGCCGAAACCTTGAACCGCGAACCGTCGTGGGCCGGCGCGTTCTGCAGGGCCTGCTCGAGGGTGAGCGTCTCGCCGACCACGTCGGGGCGGAAGACGTTCTGCAGCGGGATGGGGTGGCTCGTCGCTGGGACGTCGGGCGTGGCGACGGCGGTCACCTTGGCGACCGAGTCAACGATCTGGTCGAGTTCGGTGGTGAGGCTCAGAATCTCTTCTGGGCTCAGGTCGATGCGGGCGAGCTGAGCGAGGTGTGCAACCTGCTCTGCGCTGATTCCGGACATGGGTCTCCGTGTGTCGATCGTGGGGTTCGCTCATGGGCTTCGCTCATGGGGTTCGCTCATAGGGGTCGCTCGGTGGTGAGAGCGCTCCGGACAATCTTACTTGGGCACGCCGAACAAGGAGTTGCCGTACTTCTCCAAGTTCTCGTAGGCCTCCCCGTATGTCTTCGGCACCGGGGTGCCGGCCGGCGCGTACTTGGCGATCAGCAGGCCGAGCAGGCCTTGCGCTGGCGGGCTGAGCGGCTTGTCCTTGTGGCTGTTGCCCGGATGCGGCGCCTCCGCCTGCGGGTTCGGCGGCAGGAACTGCGGGCTGGTGGTCGGCCAGTTGACCGGCTGCCGGGGCGTCTGCAGGTTGATGGCGTTGAACAGGGTGTTCGCGCCGGCGTCCCGCGCGGTCAGCGGCTTGAGCCCGTGCACCCTGGCGAGGGTGGCGCTGAGCGCGCCGTGGTGCATCTCGTCGTTGAGCACGGTTCCCGCCCGCGTGTAGGCGGAGATCGCGATGGCGGGCACGCGGCAGCCGAGCCGGTCGAACTCGAAGCCCATCTCGCCCGCCCCGCCGTCGTCCGGCTTGATCGCGGCAGGCGGGGCGACGTGGTCGTAGGTCCCGCCGTGCTCGTCGAAGGTGATCAGGAGCAGCGTGTTCAGCGCGTTGGAGCCGTGGGCGCTGGCGCTGGTCCTGACCGCCGAGTAGATCTGGTGGATGAGCGCCTCGCCGGCGCGCACGTCGGAGACGGCACTGTCGATGACCTCCTGGCCGTCGACGTCGCTTTCCTTGAGCGTGCCGAACGGCGGGTGGAAGTCGTTGTGGTTGTAGACCATGCGCGGCTCGATGAAGGAGTAGGCGGGCAGCGTGCCGGCTGCGGCATCCGCGTAGAAGGCGTCCATGGTCGCGAAGTGACCGGTGGCCCAGTACTTCTGCAGCGCGGGGGCGTGCAGCACGCCGGTGAAGGACACCATCTGCAGGGCGTCGAAGTAGACCCGCCAGTCGACCCCGGCATCCTGCAGCCGGTTGAAGATGGTCGGCGTCGGCGGGGCGTCCAGCCACTTCTTGTAGCCGCCGCCCTCCTTGTTGGTGACGAAGCCGTGCGAGGTGGAGGCGTGGAAGAAGGAGCGGTTGCAGAAGGTCTGCGACGGCACGGCGCAGAACCAGTTGTCGTAGACGGCGAAGCCCTGGGCGAGCGTGCTGAGCACGGGCAGCATCTCGGGGCTGAACGAGCCCATGATCGTGCCGAGCTCGTCTGCCGACGGCGCCTTGCCCTTCTGCAGCCGGCGGTAGTTCACGTCGTAGTCGGTGACGAAGCCGTCCATGCTTGGCTTCGCGGTGGAGGCCGGTGCGTTGTAGGGCGCCTGCATGTCGCCGACCGGCTTCTCGGCGTTGCCCGCCGGGTCGATGCGGTTGAACAGCTGCGTGTTCACATGCGGGTATTCCTCGCCAGGGTCCGGCGACGGCGAGCCCATGATCTCGTCGGTGCTGCCCGTGTAGACGTGCGCGGGAATGACCGTGCCGCCTGGCGCCGTGTTCGAGTAGTCGCCGAAGGCGAGCCCGTCGAAGGTCTGGCCCTGCGGCAGGGTGCCCGGCGTGTAGAGGAAGCCGAGCAGGTTGTCGAAGGAGCGATTCTCCCCCATCACCACCACGAGGTGGTCGAAGCCGGGCGCGCTGCGGGCGTCGAGCGGCGTGAAATCGTCGCTGTCGCGCTCAGCGCCGGCGGCCAGACCGATGGAGGCGCCGATCGCGCCGCCCGTCGCACCGCCGACGGCGAATCCGGCGGCCGCGATGCCCGTCGCCTGCAGGAACCGCCGGCGTGACGGGCCGGTCGTCTCCTGCCCCGCGGTGTCGCGGGCCGGCTTCTTCGGAGCTTTGTCGCTCATGCGGACAGGCTAGCGCGCCGTCGCCAGCATGGTGCCGGGAGGCAGCGTTCCGCCATCCGTGACCCAGTCGCCACGGCCGATGCCGATCAGCGCGAGATTGCGCTGGGACTCGCTGCCGGGGGCGAAGTAGGCGTTGTGACCGACGGACCCGGCGAGCTCTTTCTGGGTGAGCGGGTCGACGCCCCCGCCGACGCCGATCCGCACCGCGCCGTAGGAGGGCGACCCCGGGTCGCTGCCGTAGAAGGCGGTGTCGACGATCGGGTCCCAGCGAGCCTCCCCGACGAAGACGTTGTCGCCGGCGACGCCGAGGTCGCGGGCGTTCTGGGTGGCGCTGCCGGGCGAGCCGATCAGGGCCAGGGCGTCGATCTGCTCGCTGTGCCGCTCGAGCGCGATGAGCGCGGCGGTGGAGCCGTACGAGTGGGCGAGGACGGTGAGGTAGGGCTGCCGCTCGCCGCGGGTGGCCCGGATGCCCTGCCAGGAGGATTCCAGCGCATCGGCGCCGTGCTCCGCGAGCTCGAGGCTGCCGATGGTCAGCAGGTCTGGGGTTTGGTAGCCGAGCCAGGCGACGGTGGCGACCCGGGGCGGCCCATCGCCCTGGGGCTGATCCTGCAGCCAGTGCAGCTGCTCGACGGCGAGGGAGGCGGCCGTGTCCGTCCAGTCGCGGATCTGCTGCTGGACCGAGAAGTACATGCCGGGGACGAGGTAGCTGATGTAGTCGGCCGTGTCGAGATCGCCGATCACGATGACGGCACGGCCCGACTCCCGCTCGTCGAACTCCAGCAGTGTTCGCTCCGGCTCCCCCGGTTTGCTCTCCAGCGCCCCGGAGATGGCCTCGAGCATGCGCTGCTGCTGGCCCAGTCTTCGACGCTCGCCCTTGCCGATGCCGGATGCCGCCCGCTCCCTGGTGTCGACGATCGCCCGCTGCAGCGCGCGCTCGTTGGCCGGGCCGCGGACTGCGGCCGGGACCCCGTCCAGGGAGCCGAGTAACTGTGGGGCGGCCTCGGCCAGCGCCGCCTGCGCCTGCCCCGGGGTACTGAGCCACCAGGCCCCGACCTCACTCGGCGCGATGCGCGCGTCGCGCACGGCATCCAGTTCGGTTGGGTTTCGCTCCGCATAGCGGATGATCTCGCGGGGGCTGAGTTGGGAGACACCGCGCAGCAGGCTCATGCCGCCGATGCGGTTCAGCGCCGCCTCGTCGAAGGCCACCATGCGCGGGGACTCGGCGGCGGGCCCGCGGCGGTCGAGCCCGGCATCGAGGGGGGTGGCGGGCTCGGAGGAAACAACATTCTGAATGACATTCACGGGTTCGTGCATGACAAAGCCCTCGGCCACGCCGCTCAATGCAGCGTTGGCCGAGGCTATGAACATGACGACGGCGAGCATGCCCGGCAAGTCCCCTCAGCGCTCAGAATCAGACGCTTGTTCCGGCAAACGCTATCCATCATCGTAGGCGACGACGGGCCGAACTGATCCTGCCAGTACACCCCCTGAACGGGGGTGATTATTCCTCGGGTTGTTCCGTGGCCTGTGAGAACGCGGCCGGGCCCTGTGCGAGGAGCAATCGGAAGCCGTCGGCGTCGAGCACCGGGATGCCGAGCGCCTCGGCCTTGGCCAGTTTGGAGCCGGCGCCGGGGCCGGCCGCCACGAAGTCGGTGTTCTTGGAGACACTGGATGCCGACTTGCCGCCGGCGGCGATGATCGCCTCCTGGGCGCCCTCCCGGGTGAAGCCGTCCAGGCTGCCCGTTGCGACGACGTTCAGCCCGGCCAGCACTCCCCCGGCGGCCGCGGCGGCGCCCGGCCCAGGGTGGCCGGGGGTGGCGAACTGCACGCCGGCGGCCGCCCAGCGGTCGATGATGTCGCGGTGCCAGTCGTGCTCGAACCACTCCAGCACCGACTCGGCGATGATGCCGCCGACGCCCTCGACCTCGGCGAGCTCCTCGGCGGTCCCGGCGCGGATGGCGTCGAGCGAGCCGAAGTGGTCGGCCAGGGCGCGGGCCGCGACGGGCCCGACGTGGCGGATGTTCAGCGAGACGAGGATCCGCCAGAGCGGCTTGGTCTTGGCCTTCTCCAGCTCGGCGATGAGGTTGGCCGCGGACTTGGAGGCGAATAGGCGCTCTGCCCCGGACTTCTTCTCGACCGGGGTGGGGTTGCGCCGGAACGGCGCACGCACCTTGACGTTGCCGTCGTCATCCGTCTTGGGCAGGCCTGTCTCTGCGTCGCGCACGACGACCTCGATCGGCACCAGGTCTTCGATGGTCAGCTCGAACAGCCCTGCCTCGGTCGGCAGCGGCGGCACGGCGGGCACCAGCGGTTGGGTGAGGGCGGCCGCGGAGACCTCGCCGAGCTCCTCGATGTCGAGGCCGCCGCGGGAGCCGATGTGCTCGACCCGGCCGCGCACCTGGGCGGGGCAGCCGCGGGCGTTCGGGCAGCGGAGGTCGATGTCGCCCTCCTTCATAGGGCGCAGCGGCGTGCCGCACTCCGGGCAGTTCGCGGGCATCTGCCACTCGCGCTGGGTGCCGTCGCGCTTCTCGATGACGGCGCCGAGGATCTCGGGGATGACGTCGCCGGCCTTGCGGAGGATGACGGTGTCGCCGATCATGACCCCCTTGGCCTTGACGACCTCCTGGTTGTGCAGGGTGGCCTGGCGCACGGTGGAGCCAGCCACCTTCACCGGCTCCATCACGGCGTAGGGGGTGGCCCGGCCGGTGCGGCCGACGCCGACGACGATGTCGAGCAGCGTGGTGTGCACCTCCTCCGGCGGGTACTTGTAGGCGATGGCCCAGCGCGGGGCCCGGCTGGTGGCGCCGAGCTCAGCGTGCAGTTCGAGCTCGTCGACCTTGACGACGATGCCGTCGATCTCGTGTTCGATGTCGTGGCGGTGCTCGCCGCGGTCGGCGATGAACGCGGCCACCTCTCCGGCTGTGTCCCAGACCCGGCTGTGCGGGGAGACGGGCAGGCCCCAGCCGGCCAGCAGCTCGTACACCTCTGACTGGGCGGCGACGGGCGGGTTCGGCCAGGCGCCGATGCCGTGCAGGTAGAGGGAGAGGCGGCCGAGACGCTCCCGCATGAGGGCGAGCTCGGCATCCGTCTTCTTGGAGCGGCGCTGCCGCAGGCTGCCGGCGGCCGCGTTGCGGGCATTGGCGAACTCGGCGTAGCGGGTCGTGATCTCCTCCTCCGCCTTGCCCTTGGCGCGCTGATCGGCGGCGTAGGCCGCCTGCAGCTCGTGCTGGCGCTCGTTCATGGCGGCGAAGTCCTCGGTGCGGATGAACACCTCGCCGCGCACCTCGAAGAACGGCGGGAAGTTCTCGCCCTGCAGGGTGCGCGGGATGACGGGGATCCAGTCCACGTTCTCGGTGATGTCCTCGCCGGTGCGGCCGTCGCCGCGAGTGGTCGCGGTCTCGAGCACGCCGTCGCGGTAGGCGAGGCTGATCGCCAGGCCGTCGATCTTCAGCTCGCTGAGCCAGCGCACCGGGCGACCGGCCGCCTCAAGCGTCTTGCCTGCCCACTCCTCGAACTCCTCGATGCTGAAGACGTTGTCGAGGCTGAGCATGCGCTCGGCGTGCTCGTGCGGCGGGAAGCCGCTGTCCACGAGCGCGGCGCCCACCTGCTGGGTGGGGCTGTCCTGGCCGGCGAGCTCGGGGAACGCCCGCTCCAGCGCCTCCAGCCGGTGCATGTCGGCGTCGTACTCGGCGTCGCTGACGAGGCTGACGCCCTCCGAGTGGTAGGCGATCCGGTGCCGCTCGATGCGCTCGCGGAGCGCCTCCGACTCGGCGCGGGCAGACTCGAAGTCCGCGATGTCAAAAACTTCAGCCGTCTCGCTCACAGAACAAGTCTAGGAGTACCCGCAGACACAGCCCAGCGAGTCGAGGCCGTCGAAAGCCTCCCACTTTCACGCCGTGTCAGGACTTCGGTCGCTGGCGCTCCCTCCAGCCAGCGGCAGAGACGCCGGATGCGGCGGCAATCGGGAGATCGGGCGGCAACTTTCGACCAGAAGTCGCCTCCCGATCCGCCGTCGGCCTCCCGATCCGCTCCGGACGGGGAGGTCTCGAGCGTCCTAGGCGGCGCCGACCGGCACGGCACTCACCGTGCGGTCGATGGTGAACTGGCCCAGCACGCGCGTGCCGACGTAGATCACGGCCGTCTGGCCGGGGGCGACGCCGTCCAGCGGCGTCTCCGGGGTGACGATGAGCTCGCCGTCACGCACAACGGCCACGGCCGGGACCGGGTCGGCGTGGGCGCGGATCTGCACCTCGATGTCGAACGGCGTCTCGGGGCTCTGCTGCGGGACGCCCGCCCAGGTGAAACGGTTTCCGGCGATCTCGGCGATCGCCAGCGCCTCCTTCGGGCCGACGACGACCGTGTTGTCCTTGGGGCGCACCTCGAGCACGAAGCGGGGCTTTCCGTCATCCGCGGGCATGCCGAGGCGGAGGCCCCGGCGCTGGCCGACGGTGAAGGCGGCCGCGCCCTCGTGGCTGCCGATGACGGCGCCGGTGCGGTCGAGGATGTCGCCGGTCTCGGCACCGACGCGGTCGGCGAGCCAGCCGCGGGTGTCGCCGTCGGGGATGAAGCAGATGTCGTGGCTGTCCGGCTTGCTGGCGACGCTGAAGCCGCGCTCGGCGGCCTCCGCGCGGACCTCCGCCTTGGACGGGGTGTCGCCGAGCGGGAAGTAGGCGTGCTCGAGCTGCTCGGCGGTGAGGACGCCGAGCACGTAGCTCTGGTCCTTGGCCCAGGCGCTGGCCCGGTGCAGCTCCTTGTTGCCGTCCTTGTCCAGCACAATGCTGGCGTAGTGGCCGGTGCAGACGGCGTCGAAGCCGAGGGCGATCGCCTTCTCCAGCAGCGCGGCGAACTTGATCCGCTCGTTGCAGCGCATGCACGGGTTCGGGGTGCGGCCTGCCTGGTACTCGGCGACGAAGTCGTCGACGACGTCGGCCTTGAAGCGCTCGGAGAAGTCCCAGACGTAGTACGGGATGCCGATCATGTTCGCGGCCCGCTGGGCGTCCATCGAGTCCTCGATGGTGCAGCAGCCGCGGGCGCCGGTGCGGAGGGTGCCGGGCATCCGGCTGAGCGCCAGGTGCACGCCGACGACCTCGTGCCCCGCCTCGACGGCGCGGGCCGCCGCCACTGCCGAGTCAACGCCGCCGCTCATTGCTGCCAAAACCTTCATGGTCCCAGTGTAAACGCGGCTCTCTGGGCGAACGCCTCGGCCGGATGCGGGCAGGCGGGGCTCAGCGCAGGTCGAAGGAGGTCTGCCGGTCGGCGTGGCCGGCGGTGGCCGCCTGGGCGTATGCGGCGGGCAGCGCCGCGAGGAAGGCGTCGACGTCGGCATCCGTCGAGGTGTGCCCGAGGGTGACCCGCAGGGCACCCCTGGCCTCCTCCACGCTCCGCCCCATCGCGATCAGCACGTGGGAGGGCTCCGGGATGCCGGCCTGGCAGGCCGAGCCGGTCGACACGGCGACCCCGGCCATGTCGAGCAGGAACAGCAGCGAGTCGCCCTCGCAGCCCGGGAAGCTGAAGTGCGCGTTGCCGGGCAGCCGCACGGTGGCGTCGCCGCCGGCGCCGTTCAGCACCGCCTGCGGCACCGCCGTCAGCGCCCCCGCGACCAGCCGGTCCCGGAGCGCGGCCAGGCGCACGGACTCGGCCGGCAGGGCGGCGTGCACGGCGGATGCCGCGGCGGCGAAGGAGACGGCGGCGGCCGCGTCCTGCGTGCCGGAGCGCACCTGGCGCTGCTGGCCGCCGCCGTGGATGAGGGCCTCAATGGTGGCGCTCCGGCTGAGCACGAGCGCGCCGATGCCAACGGGGCCGCCGATCTTGTGCGCGGAGACGCTGAGCGCCACGAGCCCGGTGCCCGCACCCGCCCCGGAGTCGGCGCGCACGGCGCTGACGTCGATGGGCAGCTGGCCGTAGGCGGCGATGGCGTCCACGTGCAGCGGCACCCCGGCCCGCGCGGCGAGGGCGGAGATCTCGGTGATCGGCTGCACGGTGCCGACCTCGTTGTTGGCCCAGAGCACGCTGACGAGGGCGATGTCCTCCGGGTCCTCGGCGAGCGCCGCCTCCAGATCGGGCAGGCTGAGCCGCCCGGCCTCGTCCAGCGGCAGCCACTGGATCGTCGCGCCCTCCCGGGCGGCCAGCCACTCCACCGTGTCGATGGTGGCGTGGTGCTCCCCCGCCGCGACGAGGATTCGGGTGCCGGGCCGCGCCCAGAACAGGCCCTTGATGGCCAGGTTCACGGCCTCCGTGCCCCCACCGGTGAAGACCACCTCGATGCTCTCGCAGCCGAGGGTCGCGGCCACCTGCTCGCGCGCCTCCTCCAGCACCCGTTTGGCGTTCTGCCCGATCGAGTGGATGGACGCCGGGTTGCCGACGAGTGCCATGGCATGGGCGTACGCGTCGATGGCGAGCGGCAGCATGGGTGTCGTCGCCGCGTGATCCAGATACACAGCCATACTCACTACTGTAGATCGCATGAGTCCCGGGAGAATCGCCGCAGGCCCGGGCTTCCGCGCCACGAGTGGCGGCGGCGAGCTGCGGGTTTGGTCGGCCAGCGCGACCGCGATGGAGATCGTGGTCTTCGACGAGGCTGAGCCCGGCCGGGTGCTGAAGTCGATCCCGATGGTCAGGGGCGGCCACGACATCTGGCACGGCCGCAGCCGGAGCCTCGTCCCCGGGCGCCGCTACGCCCTGCGCGCGGACGGGCCGGGCGCAGCGCCGCACGCCTTCGACCGGGACCGGCTGCTCGTCGACCCGTACGCCCGCGGGCTCTCCCGCACGGACGGGCTCTGGCAGAGCGTCATCGTCGACGACGGCTTCGACTGGAACGGCGCGGTCAAGCCGGCCACCCCGCTGGACGAGTCCGTCATCTACGAGATGCACGTGCGCGGCTTCAGCAAGCTGAACCCGGCGGTGCCGGCCGAGCTGCGCGGCAGCTACGCCGGCCTGGCGCACGAGGCATCCATCGCGGCCCTGCGCGAGCTCGGGGTGACGGCCGTCGAACTGCTGCCCGTGCACGCCCTGCTCAGCGAGCAGCGCCTGCTGGAGCAGGGCCTCCGCAACTACTGGGGCTACAACACGCTGAACTTCTTCGCCCCGCACGCGGGCTACGCGACCGCGGCGGCGCAGGCGGCCGGCCCGGATGCCGTGCTGCGCGAGTTCAAGGGAATGGTGAAGCTCCTTCACGAAGCCGGGATCGAGGTGATCCTCGACGTCGTCTACAACCACACCGCCGAGGAGGGCCCGCACGGCCCCACCACGAGCTTCCGCGGCCTGGACAACGCGAACTACTACCGGGTCGACGCACACGGGGCGTACATCGACACGACCGGCTGCGGCAACACGGTCGACTTCGGCAACACGGCCCCCTCCGACGCCGGCGGCCCGGCGCGCCTGGTGCTGGACTCTCTGCGCTACTGGGCGAACGAGGTGCAGATCGACGGCTTCCGCTTCGACCTGGCGGCCACCCTCGGCCGCGACGCCAACGTGGCGTACGACCGGCAGCACCCGCTGCTCGAGGCGATCCTCGACGACCCGGCCCTGCAGGGCGTCAAGATGATCGCCGAGCCGTGGGATGTCGGCATCAACGGCTGGCAGACGGGCAACTTCGCCGACGGCTGGACGGAGTGGAACGACCGCTACCGCGACCGCATGCGCGACTTCTGGCTCACCGACATCGCCAGGGAGCGCGGCAGCGGCTCGGCCGGCAGCGGCATCGGCCGCTTCGCGACCCGGCTGGCGGGATCCTCGAACACCTTCTCCGGCGAGCGCGGGCCGCTCGCCTCGCTCAACTTCGTGACCGCGCACGACGGCTTCACCCTGGCCGACCTGACCGCGTACAACGAGAAGCACAACCTCGGCAACGGCGAGGGCAACCGCGACGGCAGCGACAACAACAACTCCTTCAACCACGGCCAGGAGGGCCCCTCCGAAGACCCGGCGGTGCTCGCAGACCGGCGCAAGGCGATGCGCAACCTGCTCGGCACGCTGCTGTTCTCCGCCGGGGTGCCCATGCTCACCGCCGGCGACGAGTTCGGCCGCAGCCAGCACGGCAACAACAACGCCTACTGCCACGACACCGAGCTCGGCTGGCTGGGCTGGGTGCGCGAGCCCTGGCAGGAGCAGCTGCGCTCCGTCACCGCCCGGCTGATCGCCCTGCGCCGCGCGAACCCGGCCCTCCGCCCCCAGCGTTACGCCCGGCTGGGCGAGCACGTGCCGGGCGCCTCGCAGATGGACTGGTTCGACGCCGACGGCCTGCCGATGAGTGAGGAGGACTGGAACGCGCCAGAACAGCGCACCCTGCAGTACCTCGCGGCGAGCACTCCGGTGGAGGAGGAGTTCAACCGCATCCTGCTCGTCGTGCACGCCACCGAGTCGGAGCGGGACGTCGCCCTGCCCATCCACGAGGGCGTCGGCTGGTACGAGACGCTCTGGGACTCCGCCGACGACAGCCTGGGGGCGACCCGGCTGGAGAACCACGCCCCCGGCGCCGTGCTGCGCATGGCCGGCACCTCCATGCGCCTGCTGCGCGCACACTGAGAACACACACCGACAAGGAGTTTCATTCGTGGCGAAGAAGACGAGCGAGAGCGGGGCGGGCACCCCGGCCACCGTGGCACTCGGCCAGGCCGGCATCCACTTCACCCCGCACCTTTACCAGCACGACGCCGCCGCGACGAACTTCGGCCTGGAGGCCGCTGAGAAGCTCGAGCTCGACCCGGACCGCGTGTTCAAGACGCTGTTGGCGGATGCCGACGGCCAGCTCGTCGTCGGCATCGTGCCCGTCACCGGCACCCTCGACCTCAAGGCGCTCGCCCTCGCGCTCGGCGCCAAGAAGGCCGTCATGGCCGACCCGAAGCTGGCCGAGCGCAAGACCGGCTACGTCGTCGGCGGCATCAGCCCGATCGGCCAGAAGAACGCCCACCCGACGGTCATCGACGAGAGCGCGATCCTGTTCGACACCGTGTTCGTCTCCGGCGGGCGGCGCGGCTTCGACATCGAGCTCAGCCCGGACGATCTGGCCACCGTCACCTCCGGCAGCTTCGCCCCGATCGGGCGGCCCTAGCCGGTCGCGATTGTGACATTTTCTTCCGCACGCGGGGGCTGATTCGCGCTACGGTCGCACTGTGCCCAAGAACAGCGTGCCCACCGACAGCGCGGCCCGGAGGACGGCAGAGCCGTCCGCGGATCCCGCCGCCCCGACACGCGTGGGCCGGATCCCCGTCCTCGACCCGTCGCCGGTGCAACCGGGCGAGCTCTGGCCGGCCAAGGCGTACGTCGGCGAGGTGGTCCCCTTCGCCGCGACGGCGTTCCGCGAGGGGCACGACCTGATCGGCGTCGAGCTGCTGCTGCGGCGGCCGGGCGGCGCGGAGAGCCGGCATCCGATGCGCGAGGTCTCCCCCGGCACCGACCGCTGGCAGGTGGAGCTGGTGCTGGACGCGCCCGGCGCGTGGAGCTACGTGGTGCGCGCCTACGCCGACGACTACGCCACCTGGCGGCACAACGCCGCCGTCAAGATCGCCGCGGGCGTCGACGAGGAACTGATGCTCGCCGCCGGCGCGGCACTGCTGGAGCGTGCCGCCGCGGAGCCGGGGCGGCCGGCATCCGATCAGGATCTGTTGCAGAGCGCCGCCGCCGACCTCCTGGACACCGGCGTCAATGTGGACGTGCGGCTGGAGCGCGGGGCGAGCGGCCCCGTCGCCGCGCTGCTCACCGCGCAGCCGCCGGCCGGTCTGGAGAGCCGCACAGAGCCGCGCACCGTGCGGGTCGAGCGGGAGCGGGCCGGCGTCGGCTCCTGGTACGAGTTCTTCCCCCGCTCGGAGGGCGCGCTGCGCCGCCCGGACGGCTCTTGGCAGAGCGGCACCTTCCGCACCGCCGCGCTCCGGCTCGACGCGGTGGCCGCGATGGGCTTCGACGTGCTCTACCTGCCGCCCATCCACCCGATCGGGGAGTCCTTCCGCAAGGGGCCGAACAACACGCTGCAGGCCGGCCCGCACGACCCCGGCTCGCCCTGGGCGATCGGCTCGGCCGCCGGCGGGCACGACGCCGTGCACCCGGACCTCGGCACGCTGGAAGATTTCCGCGCCTTCACGGCGCGCGCCGGGGAGCTTGGCATCGAGGTCGCCCTCGACCTCGCGCTGCAGGCCTCCCCCGACCACCCGTGGGTGGCCGAGCACCCGGAGTGGTTCACGACGCTGCCGGACGGCAGCATCGCCTTCGCCGAGAACCCGCCGAAGAAGTACCAGGACATCTACCCGATCAACTTCGACAACGACCCAAGCGGCATCCGGGCCGAGGTGCTGCGCGTCGTGCGGCACTGGATCGACCAGGGCATCCGAATCTTCCGCGTGGACAACCCGCACACCAAGCCGCTGGCGCTCTGGGAGTGGCTGCTCGGCGTCGTCAACGCCGAGCACCCGGATGTCGTCTTCCTCGCCGAGGCGTTCACCCGCCCCGCCCCGCTGAAGGCCCTCGCCCGGGTCGGCTTCCAGCAGTCGTACACGTACTTCGCCTGGCGCAACACGAAGTCGGAGCTGGAGGAGTTCCTGGGCGGCCTCGCCACCGACACGGCCGACTACCTCCGGCCGAACCTCTGGGTGAACACCCCGGACATCCTCACCGAGTACCTGCAGTTCGGCGGGCCGGCCGCGTTCGCCATCCGCGCCTCGATCGCCGCGACGGCCGCGCCCAGCTGGGGCGTGTACTCCGGGTTCGAGCTGTTCGAGTCCGTCGCCCGGCCGGGCGCGGAGGAGGCCATCGACAACGAGAAGTACGAGTACAAGCCGCGCGACTTCGCCGGGGCCGCCGCAGCAGACCGCTCTCTGGCGCTCTACCTCGGCATCCTGAACCGGATCAGGGCGGAGCACCCCGCGCTCCGGCAGCTGCGCAACATCCGCTTCCACTCCAGCGAGGACGACGCCGTGCTCGTGTACAGCAAGCACCTGGCGGCCGCGCACAGCCCGGACGGGCGGGAGGACGCCGTCATCGTCGTGGCGAACCTCGACCCGCACTCGGTGCGCGAGACCACGGTGCACCTCGACCCCGAACTGTTCGGCCTGAGCGCCGGCGCCGCCTTCCAGGTGGAGAACCTCGTCACCGGGGAGCTGTGGAACTGGGGCGAGCACAACTACGTGCGGCTGGACGCCTTCACCGAGCCCGTGCACATCCTGGCGGTGCGGGCGCAGCAGGCGCCGGCGGATGCCGCAGCGCCGGCACCGAAGGCGCGCCGGGCCCCGCGACGACCGAGCCAGAACGGATCCTGACATGAGCGCGCGCGAGCAGTCCCCCGACGGTGCCGGCCCCGGCATCGACCTCCCCGCCCTGCCGGAGGAGACCCTGGAGCGCGTGGCATCCGGCAGCCACCCCGACCCGCACACCGTGCTCGGCCAGCACCTCGTGGCGGACGGGATCGCCGACCCGGTCACCGTGATCCGCGCGCTCCGCCCGCTCGCCGCCGAGGTGCAGGCGGTGCTCTCCACTGACGCCCGGATCGAGCTGCACCACATCGGGCACGGGGTGTGGCAGGGGCTCAGCATCATCGGACCGCACGACTACGAGATCGAGGCCCGCTACTCCGACGGCTCCGAGTGGCGGAGCGACGACCCGTACCGCTACCAGCCGACGATCGGCGAGCTCGACCTGCACCTGATCGCCGAGGGCCGGCACGAGGAGCTCTGGCGGGTGCTCGGCGCGCATTGCCGCGAGCACGCCGGGGTGACCGGCCGCGCTCACGGCACCGCCTTCGCCGTCTGGGCCCCACACGCGCACGCGGTGCGAGTGGTCGGCGACTTCAACGGCTGGAACGGGATCGGCCACGCGATGCGCCGGCTCGGCGCCGTCGGCGTCTGGGAGCTGTTCGTGCCCGCGGTGGAGCCCGGCAGCGTGTACAAGTACGAGATCCTCACCCCGGCCGGCCACTGGGTGACGCGCGCCGACCCGATGGCGGCGGCCGCCGAGCAGCCGCCGCAGACGGCATCCGTCGTCGCCAGCAGCCACCACATCTGGGCCGACGGCGACTGGATGGGACGCCGCGCCGCCACCGACCCGCACAGCGGGCCGATGAGCGTCTACGAGCTGCACCTCGGATCCTGGCGGCCGGGCCTCGGCTACCGGGAGGCCGCCGACCAGCTGATCGAGTACGTGCACGAGCTCGGCTTCAGCCACGTCGAGTTCATGCCACTGGCCGAGCACCCCTTCGGCGGCTCCTGGGGGTACCAGGTGACCGGCTACTACGCGCCGACCAGCCGCTTCGGCTCCCCCGACGACCTCCGCTACCTGATCGACCGGCTGCACCAGGCCGGCATCGGCGTGCTGATGGACTGGGTGCCCGGCCACTTCCCGAAGGACGAGTGGGCGCTGGCGAACTTCGACGGCGAGCCGCTGTACGAGCACCCGGACCCGCGCCGCGGCGAGCAGAAGGACTGGGGCACGCTGGTGTTCGACTTCGGGCAGCGCCAGGTGCGCAACTTCCTCGTCGCGAACGCCCTGTTCTGGCTGGAGGAGTTCCACGTCGACGGCCTGCGGGTGGACGCCGTGGCCTCCATGCTCTACCTGGACTACTCGCGTGAGGCCGGCGAGTGGGAGCCGAACGTCCACGGCGGCAACGAGAACCTGGAGGCCATCGCCTTCCTGCAGGAGGTCACCGCCACCGCCTACAAGCGCAACCCCGGCATCGTCATGGTCGCCGAGGAGTCCACCAGCTGGGGCGGGGTCACCGCCCCCACCGTCAGCGGCGGGCTCGGCTTCGGGCTGAAGTGGAACATGGGCTGGATGCACGACTCGCTGCAGTACATGCAGGTCGACCCGATGTACCGCTCACACCACCACGGCGAGATCACCTTCTCGTTCCTGTACGCGTTCAGCGAGAACTTCCTGCTCCCGATCAGCCACGACGAGGTCGTGCACGGCAAGGGCTCGCTGCTCGGCAAGATGCCCGGCGACCACTGGCAGAAGCTGGCGAACGTGCGAGCCTACCTGGCCTTCATGTGGTGCCACCCGGGAAAGCAGCTCTTGTTCATGGGGCAGGAGTTCGCCCAGCCGTCGGAATGGAGCGAGGAGCGCGGGCTGGACTGGTGGGTGCTGGACCAGCCGAGCCACCGCGGCGTGTTCGACCTCGTCGCGGAGCTCAACCGGGCCTACCTGGCACACCCGGCGCTCTGGGCGCTCGACCACGACTCGGCCGGGTTCGAGTGGCTGGACGGCGGCGCGGCCGCAGAGAACGTCGTCTCGTTCCTCCGCCGCGACGGGGCCGGGCAGACGATCGCCTGCCTGGTGAACTTCGCCGGGGTGCCGCACGGCGACTACCGGGTCGGCCTGCCGCTGGCCGGGCGCTGGCGCGAGCTGCTCAACACGGATGCCGCCGAGTACGGCGGGTCCGGGGTGGGCAACCTCGGCGGCGTCACAGCGGTGGACACCCCGTGGGCGGGCCGGCCGGCATCCGCCAGCATCGCCCTGCCGCCGCTCGGCGCGATCTGGCTGCTGCACGAGGGCTAGCGTCCCGCTGACGGTGCTGTTGGCTTCGGTCGCTGGCGCTCCCTCGAGCCAACGTGAATCCCCACGTCGGCTGAGCGAGGAACGAGCGAAGCCCCGGAGCCAACAGGATCCGGGGCTTCGACGGCTGGTCGCCGGAGCGGCCTAGTAGAGCAGCATCGCCAGGCGCTGGCGGGCGGCGATGACGAGCGGGTCGGTCGTGCCGACAACCTCGAACAGCTCCAGCATCCGCTCGCGCACCCGGTTCTTGCCGTCGGCGTCGAGCTTCGGGAACAGCGTCAGCAGCCGGTCGAACGCGTCGGCGACGTGGCCGCCGGAGAGGTCGAGGTCGGCGACGTCGAGCTGGGCGTCCAGGTCGTCCGGTGCGGCGCCGGCGGCCGTGCGGATCTGCTGCACGGTCTTCCCGGTCAGGCGGTGCAGCAGGCTGACCTGGGCCAGGCCGGCCACGGCCAGCTCGTCGCGCGGATCCTGCGCGATCGCCGTCTTGTACGCGGCGATGGCGGCCGGGTAGTCGGCGCGCTCGATGGCCTCGTACGCCTCGGCGTGCAGCGGCGGCAGGGGCTCCTCGACGGGTTCCGCGGGCTCAGCCGCTGCCCCGTCGACGCCCTCGGCGCCCGCGTCGGCGGCGACGGCACTGCCGGTCACGCCGTTCTGGGCGGCCAGCTCGAGCAGCTGCTCGACGATGTCCAGCAGCTGCGCCTCCGGGATGGAGCCGGCGAACAGCGGAACCGGCTGGCCGGCGATCACGGCGGCGACGGTCGGCACCGACTGGGCCTGGAAGGCCTGCGCCAGCTGCGGGTTCGCCTCGACGGCGACCCGCACCAGCACCAGCCGGCCGCGGAGGCCCGCGACGACGCGGCGCAGCACGTCGCTGAGCGCCGTGCTCTGCTCCGCCCAGTCGGCGTAGAGGTCCACGAGCACGGGCACGTGCTGCGAGAGCTCGAGCACCTCGCCGAAGTTGGCGTCGCCGGCCTCCAGCACGAGGCTCGGAATCTGCACGGGCGCACCCGGCTGGCCGGGCGCGCCGGCCGCCTGGCCGGGCGCCGGTGTCGGGGCGTTGGCCCGCTGCACGAGCGAGCTCAGGTCGACGGCTCCGCGGAGGCTGGCTGCTGAGGGGGGAACGTTGGTCACGGGATCTCCGATGCGGCAATGAGGCTGTGGGCGAAGCCGAGGAGGCGAATCTTCTCGTCGGAGCCCTGGGCGGGAACATAGAACAACAACTGGTCGCTGCGGGTCGAGGTGAGACCCTTCGTGGTCTTCTCCACCCCGGAGAGCGACTTCGTCGGGCTGGCCTTGAACTCGACCGTGCCGTTGTCGTTCGGGGTGGCGCTCTCCATCTGGTACAGGTTGACGGCCACGACGGCGCCGGAATCGATGGTGCCGAGCGCGACGGTGTTGCCCGGTCCCGGCTCATTCGTCAGGGTCAGGTCGGTCGTCGCGGGCAGCGCGGCACGGCGCTCGGCCGTGGCCGCGACGCCCACCTGCGGCACGAAGCTGTCGTGCTCGATGTCGAAGAGCGTGTAGTACTCGCTCTCCGTGTCCTTGAGGATCACGTCGCCATAGGCGGCAGCGAGCTTGTCCGGCTCCATCACCAGGAACTTGGTGTCCGGTGCCACCGGCGGGGCGCCGATGCTGGCCGGCGCGACCTCCGGGAAGACGGCGTCGGCGGCCAGGGTGATCGCGTACTCGACCTGGTAGTTCTCCCGCGGGCTGTTCTGCGTGAGCACCAGCGTCATCGGCGCGATGGTCGGGTCTTCCTCGTTCAGGATGACGGTCAGCACCGTGCGCGGCCAGCTCGAGTTCTGCTGCGGCAGGATGATCTCCAGCGGCGACGCCGGGATCGGGGCCGGCAGCGCCTGCTCGGGGAAGCCCGCCCGGATCTGGTAATTCATCTGGCGCTCGAGCAGTGCGGGACCGGTGAAGCGCGCGGGCAACAGCTCGGCGTTCATCGTGCTGTCCGCCTCGTTGGCGGTGACGGCGACGTTGCGCACGATCCGCTCCAGCTGCGGCACGGTGACGGCGGGCGGCGGCAGTTCGTCGAACTCCTCCTGCGCAGCGGTCACGTCCGGTGTCGGCGTCGCCGACGCGGTGGACGGGGCCGACATGTCCGGCCAGAACGAGGCGGAGCAACCGGAGAGCGCGAGGCCGGAGATCAGCAGAACGGGCAGGACGGCGATGCGGGAGGACCGCCCGATCGACTTGCGCTGGGCACCGGTGATCTGGTTGGCCTTGATCATCTTCGGCTTGGGCGCGCGGGGCAGCTTCGGCATCCTGGGGCCCTTCGGCAGGTTGCGGCGCGGGCCGCGGGAACGGCGCAGGTGCAGCAGCGCCAACAGGTAGAGAACCAGGCCGACCAGCAGCAGCAGGGCGCCGCCGGCGATCAGCGGTCCGGCCCACGGCGTGGAGTTGTCGAGCGGCCAGGAGAGGCGGATGTTCTTCGGGGCGGGCGCGGTGCCGTCGGTGGCGACCAGCACCGAGATGCCGTCCGGCACGTTGACGGTGGCGGAGATCGAGTTCTCCCCCGACCACTCCTCCAGCCAGAGGTCAGAGCCGCGCGGGTTGGGGTTGGGCGCGGTGGCCGGGAGGCCGTTCGAGTTCACCTCTGGCACGCGGGCCTGGTCCATCGGGTTGACCGTCTGCCCGCGCACGACCGTGGTGGCGAGCTCCTTGGCGTCCTCGTCGTAGCTCACCCGGGTGAAGTCGATGTCGCCGAGCCACGCCTCGATGTCGGCGGTGCGCCCGTACGACATGAAGGTGTCGCCGGAACCGCGGATCGAGACCGTCTGGGCACCCTCGTGTGCCAGCAGCGCGTCGCTGTCGATGACGGTGAACGGGCCATTGCCCTCCACGGTCGTGCCAACAGAGACGCTCGCCGGCTCAAGAAAAACGGTGCGCTGGGCAATGCCCAGCGCAATCATGCAGGCCGCGGCGACAAACGCCACAATCGCAAGAACAAAGCGCACGAACTCTCCTTTTCTGTTGCCTGAAACCACGACCGCACAGGCGCGGGGGCGCCGTGCAACAGCGCGAATGCGCCGCTCACAGGTCGAAATGGCAACAGCCAAAGACATTTGAGACTATCGGTACTAGCTGAAAGCAACCCCAACCAGCCATCCAATAGTGCTGTGTGGCCGTCGGCAACCCCCAGAAAATGCCGCTAAAATCAGTGAGGCTCGCAGCGTGATCCTCATTGCGCTGCTCTGACCGACTTATAAGGAGAGCGATCGTGGCAACCGACGAGACCGAGTTCACCCAGGTATTCCGGGGCTACGACAAGGACGAGGTCGACAAGGCCATCCAAGGCCTGCGCCGTGACCTGATCAAGTCGAATGCGCACGGCGTGGATGCCGCCAAGGAGATCAAGCGCCTCGGCATCCGCATCGACGAGCTCTCCGCCGAGCTGGAAGAGGTCGGCAGCCCGACGTTCTCCGGCCTCGGCACCAAGCTGGAGAACACCCTGCGCGTGGCGGAGGAGCAGTCCACCCGCCTCATCGCCCAGGCCGACATCGACGCCGAGAAGCTGCGCAGCTCCGCTGCCGGCGAGGTGGAGAAGCTGCGCACGGAGGCCGCATCGCTGGCCGAGCGCACCGTGAGCGACGCCAGGGCCAAGGCCGCGCGCCTGCTCGAGGCCGCCCGGCTCGAGGCCGACGACATCGTCGCCCGCGTGCACGACGAGCAGGAGCTCATCACCCAGGAGGCGCTGCGGGATGCCGCCGCCATCCGCGGCGCCGTCGCCACCGAGGCCGCCGAGCTCCGCGCCACCGCCAAGCGCGAGACCGCCGCCATCCGCGCCGAGGCGGAGCGCGAGGCCGCCGAGGTCGTCGTCGTCGCCAACCGGGAGGCCTCCGAGGCCCGCGCCGCCGCCGCCGGGCTCGCCCAGGAGACGGAGCAGACCCGTTCGGAGGTCGCCCTCGAACTCGACCAGGCCCGCGCAGATCTCGCCCGCGAGACCGAGCAGGCCCGCCTGGACCTGGCCCGCGACAACGAGCAGGCCCGCCTGGACCTGGAGCGCGAGAGCGCGGAATCCCGGCAGGCCCTCGCCGCCGAGATCACCGAGGCCCGTGCCGGACTGGCGATCGAGCTGGAGCAGGGTCGCACCGATCTCGCCCGCGAGCTGGAGCAGAGCCGCGCCGACATCGCGCAGACGCGTGAGCAGGAGAAGACCGACCTCGCCCGCGAGATCGAGACCGCCCGCCTCAAGCTCAGCCACGAGCTGGAGCGCACCCGCGCCCGCCACGACGGTGACACCGAGCAGGCCCGCGCCGACCTGGCCCTCGAGCAGGAGCAGGCCCGTGCCGACTTCGAAGCGGATGCCGAGCAGGCCCGCATCGACCTGGAGAACCAGCTGACCGCCAGCCGCAAGAAGACCGGCCACGAGGTGCAGAAGATGCGCCGCGAGATCGAGCAGGCCCGCATTGACCTCGACGTCGAGCTGAAGGCCCGCCGGGACGAGGCGGAGCAGGATCACCTGCAGCGCCACCAGGAGGCCGTCGCCCAGACCCAGAAGTTCCTGGACGACGCCAACGCCCAGCTCGCCGAGGCGATCAGCCGGGCGACGGAGAACCGGGCGGAGGCCAACAGGCTGAGCAACGGCGCCCGCGACGAGGCCCGCGCCATCCTGGAGGACGCCGAGGAGACGGCCGCCCGCAGCATCAGCAACGCCGAGGCGACCGCCGCGGCGCGCCTGGCCGAGACCACCGAGCGCACCAAGGCGCTCGTGGCGGACGCCGAGGACCGCCTCTCCCAGATTAGGATTGAGCGCGACGCCGTCGCCGGTTACTTCGAGAGCCTGCGCGGTGTGCTGAAGCAGGCTGAGCAGGTGGCGTCAGACACGGAGTAACCTCCGGCTCGCCGCCATCGATGGGGGTGCGGGTGATGGCGGAGCCGATGAGGATCCAGAACGCTTTTCGGCTGGGGCTGGTGGCGACGCTCGGCGTCGGCCTCGGCATCCTGATCCTCTCTTCGATCGCCTCCCTCTCCACGATCCTCACCTATGTCGGGGCCGCGCTGTTCCTCTCGCTCGGCCTCGACCCGGCGATCGCATTCCTGGAGCGGCACCGCTTCCCGCGGTGGGCGGCCATCCTCAGCGTGCTGGGCGCCGTGGTGGCGGCCCTCACGGGCGTGGTCTTCGCCGTCATCCCGATCATCAGCCAGCAGGTCGACCAGCTGATCCAGTTCGTGCCGGAGCTCACCCGACGCTTCCTCTCGGGTGAGCTGGTGACGGCGCTGCAGGAGACGTTCCCCAACCTGCAGGTCGAGGAGATCGTCGCGGCGGTCACCAAGGCCGTCAACGACTTTGTCACGAACCCGGACCAGCTTGCCGGCCTGTTCGGCGGCGTGCTCCAGTTCGCCGCCGTGCTCGGTTCCGGCGTGTTCGGCGTCGTGATCGTGCTCATCCTCACGCTGTACTTCGCCGGCAGCCTGCCGTCGATGAAGCGGGGCCTCTACCAGCTCGTCCCGGCGAGCAAGCGGGAGCGCTTCTCCGACCTCAGCGAGCAGATCACGCAGTCCGTCGGCCGCTACGTCGTCGGCCAGGTCACACTCGCCTTCGTCAACGGGGCGCTGAGCTTCATCTTCCTCAGCATCATCCAGGCGCCGTTCCCGGCGGTCCTGGCCCTGCTGGCGTTCACGTTCTCGCTCGTGCCACTGGTCGGCACCATCACCGGCTCGGTGATCATCGTGCTGGTCTGCCTGATCCCCGGGCTCGGCTCGCCGCTGACGGCGCTCGTCGCGGCCATCTACTACATCATCTACATGCAGGTCGAGGCATACGTGCTGAGCCCGCGCATCATGAACAAGGCCGTGGCGGTGCCCGCCTCGGTCGTCGTCATCGCGGCGCTGGCCGGCGGCTCACTGCTCGGCCTGCTCGGCGCGCTGATCGCGATCCCCACCGCGGCCGCCATCCTGCTCATCATCAAGCAGGTGGTCATCCCTCGGCAGAATGCGCTCTAGGCGGCATTCCGCTCAGGCTGCGTAGCCGGGCCAGACCTCCGGCAGCGGGCCCGCGGCGGGGTTGACGGCCTCGACGATCTCGTTGAGCACCCGCGCGGTCTGCTTCTCCCCCACCCAGAGGTGCTTGCCGCCCTCGACCGGGATCACCCGGGTGGCCGGGGCGACGGCGAACCGCTCGGCGGCTTCGACCGGGCGGAGGTAGTCGTCGAACTCGGGGATCAGCGCGATCAGCGGAACGCTGGCAGACGCCCAGGCGCCGATCTCCTCGCTGCTGGCGCGGTGCAGCGGCGGTGAGAGCAGGATGGCCCCGGCGATGGGGTGCTCCAGGCCGTACTTGATGGCCAGTTCTGTGCCGAACGACCAGCCGAGCAGCCACGGGTTCGGCAGGCCGCGCTCGGCCACGAAGGCCATCGCCGCCGCGACATCCGCCTGCTCGCTCAGGCCCTCGCCGAAGTGGCCGTCGCTGGTGCCGCGCGGCGACGAGGTGCCGCGGGTGTTGAAGCGCAGCACCGCGAGGTCGGCCAGCGCGGGCAGCCGGGCGGCGGCCTTGCGCAGGATGTGGGAGTCCATGAAGCCGCCGGCCGTTGGCAGCGGGTGCAGCGTGACCAGGGTGGCGACGGGCGGGCGGTCGACCGGCAGCGCCAGCTCGCCGACGAGCGTCAGACCGTCGCTGGTGTGCAGCTCGATCTCCTCGCGGAGCGCGGGCAGTTCGATGGCGCCGCGGATGGGCGAGCCCGGTGCGATCTCGGCGGTGTGCGTCATTTGAGCCTCCAACAGTGGCTGTGCCAGTGCCGGCGGTCAGCCAGCGATGCGTCGTCGCCCATCAGGCCGTCTGCGCGCCAGGCGACCACATGGGCGACGCCGGGGGTGATGTCGAGCCGGCATCCGGGGCAGAGATAGACCTTGCCGGCCTGAGAGCCGCCGACGGGCTGCACCCACCACTCGCCGTCGCGCTTCTGCTCGACGCGCTTCCACCCCGACAGCAGCCGGCCGAGGCCGTTCTGCTCGTCGTCCGGCTGCCCTGAGGCACGGCGGGAGGGGCGGTTGTTGCGGGGCATGCACCCATTCTAGGCAGCGGGCGGGCCCGGCCTAGTACCAGCCGGACTCTTCCGAATGGGCCCACGCGCCGCACGGCGAGCTGTAGCGCCCGCTGATGTAGCCGAGGCCCCACTCGATCTGCGTTCCGGCGTTGGTCTCCCAGTCCGAGCCGGCCGAGCTCATCTTGGAGCCGGGCAGCGACTGCGGGATGCCGTAGGCGCCACTGGACGCGTTGTAGGCGTTGACCCGCCAACCGGACTCGCGGCTCCACAGGGCGACCAGGCAGTCGAACTCGCCGGAGCCCCAGCCGCGGGCGGCAACGGCGCCCTGGGCGTAGGCCTGCGCCGAGCCGGGGTCCGGGCTGACGGCGGGAGGCGCCCAGCCTGACGAGCTGGATGCGGTCTCGACGGCGGCGGGCGGCGGCGGCGCGGGCGCCTCCGCGTCATAGCTGTCGTGCACGACGGTGTTCGTGAAGTCGCCGGAGATGGCGACGGCCTGCGCCGGCTGCCCGCCGAAGCGGTCGCCGAGCTGGAAGTACGGGGACGCGACGGCGCCGGAGTACGGGTCGACGATGCTGACCAGGACGAAGGCGACGGCGGCGGTGAACGCGAAGCTGAACAGTGCCGCACGGCCGCGGGTTCGGGGTCTCTGGTAGCGGGCCCTGGGCGCGATGCCGCTGTGGACGGGCTGGAGGATTCCGGTGTGTCTACCCACGATCCCCCGATGCTAGCGGAGAATCGCGACGGGAGTCCATCAACGCACGGCCAGCATGACGTCGACAACGGCGTCCAGCACGATGTCGACCTGGACCTCGCGGTAGCCGCCGCGCTGCGGGCGGAACACCACGGTGCGCACATCGTCGACCGTGATCGGCGTGCCCTTCTCGAAGTACGAGGCCAGGCGCGTGGCGAACTTGTCGACGTCCTCGACGCTGTAGCCGATGGTCAGGAAGCTCACCCGCTGGAAGCGGTGCTTCGCGGGGCGCGCGATCCGGTTCAGGATCTCCTGCGCGCTGCTGCGGGCCTCCTGGAACCAGGCGGCGTCACCCATCGCCTGCGCGGCCTGCTCGCGCTCGCGGGCGGCGAAGGCGTCCTCGAGGCGTTCCAGGGCGGCATCCACGTGCGCGGTCGAATAGCCATTCTTCGCCATGGCGAAGGCGGTGCGGCGGATGCCGTCGGCGCTCAGCGTGGTGTCGGCCGGGGCCGTGCCGTCGTAGACGGCGCGGGCGAGCCGCAGGAACTCCTCAACCTGCTCGACCTTGTAGCCGAGTTTGGGGCGGCGGGCCCGGGGAAAGGTCGTACTCACCGAACTTTTCTCCTCTGTGTCGTTGCGCTTCGCGGTCATCACACGAAAATCAGGTAGAGCACGAAGGCGACAGCCGCCGACGGCAGGATCGAGTCCAGCCGGTCGAGGAAGCCGCCGTGGCCGGGCAGCCACGAGCTCATGTCTTTGATGCCGAGGTCGCGTTTGATCAGCGACTCGGCGAGGTCGCCGAGCGTCGCGCTCAGCAGCATGGCGACGCCGAAGATCAGGCCGAACCACCAGGGCTGGCCGAGCATGAACAGGCCGAGCAGCACACCGGCGATGATGGTCGCCACGGCGCCGCCCGCGAAGCCCTCCCACGTCTTCTTCGGGCTGATCACGGGCGCCATCGGGTGCTTGCCGAACATCAGCCCGCTGGCGTACGCACCGGTGTCCGCCGCGATCACGACGATCAGGAACGCGAGCGTCCACCACTCGCCGCCGTCCTGGCCGACGAGCACGACGGCGAAGCTGGCGAGGAAGGTGACGTAGATCTGCACGAAGACGGAGGCGCCGAGGTCGGGCAGCAGCGCCGGGCCCGGCGTGCGCCGGGACGGCACCGCCTGCTCGACGAGCCGCCAGAGCACGACGAAGAGCGTGCCGAGCAGGATGGACACCCACTGGCCGGCCGCTCCCCCGTAGAACGCGGCGGGCACCACGGCCATGGCCGCGATCACCGTGGGGATGCGCGGCACCTGCCGCCCGCCCGCACGCAGCGCGGAGGCGAACTCGTAGCTGGCGAACAGCACGAGGACGATCGCGAAGATCATGAAGATCTCTTTGACGACGATGAGGCTGAACAGCGTCACCGTGCCGAGCGCGAGCCCGATCAGGATCGCCAGGATGAGGTTGCGCCCGGTGCGGGCCTTGATCCGCTCGTTGGTGGCGTCCAGATGCGCCCTGGCCCCATCGAGCCCACGCTCAATATCGGCTTTGGTGGCTTGCGCCTGCGCGCGCAGCTCGGCCTTCCTGGCCTTCACCTGCGCCCGCAACTCGGCTTTCGCCCCTCGACCGTTCGGCGCGCTGGGCGGCGATGGGTCGGCATCCGGAACACTCTGCATGGGAAGCCCTAGACCTCGAGCAGTTCGGCTTCCTTGCGCTTCAACGCCTCGTCGATGGCGTCGACGTGCGTCTTCGTCACAGCTTCGAGCTCCTTCTCGCCGCGCGCCACCTCGTCGTCGCCGACCTCGCTCTTCAGCGCGTCGAGCTCGTCCTTGGCCTTGCGGCGGATGTTGCGCACGGCGACCTTGGCGTCCTCGGCCTTGGTGCGCACGATCTTGACGAACTCCTTGCGGCGCTCCTCTGTCAGCTCGGGCAGGGTCACCCGGATGACGTTGCCGTCGTTGGACGGGTTGGCGCCGAGGTTCGGGGCGTTGCGCAGGGCCTGCTCGATGTCGCGCAGCGCACCCTTGTCGTAGGGCGTGACGAGGAGCGTGCGCGCCTCGGGGTTCGCCAACGACGCCAGCTGGGCCAGCGGGGTGGGCGTGCCGTAGTAGTCGACCATGATCTTCTGGAAGAGCTGAGGGTTGGCACGGCCGGTACGGATGCTGGCGAAGTCGTCTTTGGCGACCTCAACAGCCTTGCTCATACGGGTGGCGGCATCGGACAGGGCATCCGCGATCACGGTGACTCCTTCAGGTAATGGTGGTTCAAGCTTAGTTGTTGTCAGTTGCTGACGATGGTTCCGAGGTCCGAGCCCAGGATCGCCGCCGTCACGTTGCCCTGCGGGGCCATGCCGAAGACCTGCATCGGCATGCCGTTGTCCATGCACAGGCTGAACGCGGTCGAGTCCACGACCTTGAGGCCGCTCTGCAGCGCCTCCTGGTAGGTGATGTGCTCGATCTTGTGCGCGTCCGGGTTGGTGCGGGGGTCGTCGGAGTAGACGCCGTCGACGCCGTTCTTGGCGACGAGCACGACGTCGGCATAGATCTCCAGCGCGCGCTGTGCGGCGACGGTGTCGGTGGAGAAGTAGGGAAGCCCGGCGCCGGCGCCGAAGATGACGACGCGGCCCTTCTCCAGGTGGCGCTCTGCACGGCGCGGGATGTACTGCTCGGCGACCTGGGTCATCGAAATGGCGGACTGCACGCGGGTCTCCGCGCCGGCCTGCTCGAGGAAGTCCTGCAGGGCGAGGGCGTTCATGACGGTGCCCAGCATGCCCATGTAGTCGGCCCGACCGCGGTCCATGCCGCGCTGGGAGAGCTCGGCGCCGCGGAAGAAGTTGCCGCCGCCGACGACGATTGCGACCTCAACGGTCTTCGCCGCTTCTGCGATCTCGCGGGCCAGGCTGCTGACGACATCCGGGTTCACGCCCAGCGAGCCGCCGCCGAATGCCTCGCCCGAGAGCTTGAGGAGAACCCTGCGCTTCTTTTCCGTCGTAGTCATGCGAGTGGATCCTTCCGAGTGCGTATCTGAAAACTTAGTGTGTTGCGCTGTGCTTTGGGCAGGGCGGCGTGGCTTCAGCCCGGGCCGCGGCCCCCGAACCAATCGGTTCAGGCACAGAAAAGGAGTCCGGATCACATAGGTGATCCGGACTCCTCCATGGCGTACTAGGCGCCGGCCTTGAAGCGGGCGAAGCCCGTGACGTTCAGACCGGAGTCTTCGAGTACCTTCTTGACCTGAATCTTGCTGTCGCGAGCGTAGTCCTGCTCGAGCAGGGCAACCTGCTTGAAGAACGCGGTGAGGCGGCCTTCGACGATCTTGGGCAGAGCCGCTTCCGGCTTGCCCTCGTTGCGGCTGATCTCGGTGACGATCTCGCGCTCCTTCTCGACGATCTCGGCCGGAACCTCGTCGCGAGTCAGGTACTGCGGGTCGAACATCGCGATGTGCTGAGCGATCGCACGAGCGGTCTCGGCGTCGTCACCGCTGTAGGAGACGACAACACCGATCTGCGGCGGCAGGTCCTTGGACGTGCGGTGCAGGTAGACGGCAACGGCGTCGCCGGTCAGAGACACGACGCGGCGCAGCTCCACCTTCTCGCCGAGGGTTGCGGCCTGCTGGTCGATCAGGTCTGCAACGGTGCCGCCGTCGACGGGGGCCGCGAGGCCCTCCTCGACGGTGCCGGCGCCCGCGGCTGCAACAGCCTCGAGCACCTTCTCCGACAGGGCGATGAACTTCTCGTTCTTCGCAACGAAGTCGGTCTCGCACGCGAGCTCGATCATCGTGACGGCGCCCGGGGTCTCCTGGACGGCGACGAGGCCCTCGCTGGTGGAGCGGTCGGCACGCTTGGCGTTACCCTTTGCACCCTTGAGACGCAGGATCTCGGTCGCCTTCGCGACGTCGCCCTCAGCCTCGACCAGAGCGTTCTTGGTGTCGGTCATGCCGGTACCAAGCTGCTCGCGCAGCGCCTTCAGGTCGGCAATGTTGAAGTTAGCCATACGTGGGGTCCTTACTTGGTCTCGGCGGCTGCGTCTTCTGCAGCAACCTCGGCAACAACCGCAGCAACTTCACCCTCGACGAAGTCGGCCTCGACGGCGGCAAGCGCGACGTCGGCAACCTTCTCGGTCTCGGCGGAGGACTGCGCAGGAGCGGTCTCGTCAGCGGCGGTCTCAGAAGCCTGGAGAAGCTCGGCTTCCCACGCGGCGAGAGGCTCGACCTCTGCACCCTCTTCGGGCTTCTGGTGGCGCTGGATCAGGCCCTCGGCTGCTGCGTCGGCGATGATGCGCGTGAGCAGGCCAACGGAGCGGATGGCGTCGTCGTTGCCCGGGATCGGGTACTGGACTTCGTCCGGGTCGCAGTTGGTGTCGAGGATGCCGATGACGGGGATGCCGAGCTTGCGCGCCTCATCAATGGCGAGGTGCTCCTTCTTGGTGTCGACAACCCACAGAGCCGAAGGCGTCTTGGTGAGGTTGCGGATTCCGCCGAGCGACTTGTGAAGCTTGTCGAGCTCGCGCTTCTTGATGAGGAGTTCCTTCTTGGTGAAACCCTTGGTCGTGTCGTCGAAGTCGAGCTCCTCGAGCTCCTTCATGCGTGCGAGGCGCTTGCTGACCGTCTGGAAGTTGGTGAGCAGGCCACCGAGCCAGCGCTGGTTGACGTACGGCTGGCCGACGCGCTGAGCCTGCTCGGCGATGGAGCCCTGAGCCTGCTTCTTGGTGCCGACGAAGAGGATGGTGCCACCGTGGGCAACCGTCTCCTTGACGTAGTCGTAGGTGCGGTCGATGTAGGTCAGCGACTGCTGGAGGTCGATGATGTGGCTGCCCGAGCGCTCCGTGAGGATGAAGCGCTTCATCTTCGGGTTCCAACGGCGGGTCTGGTGCCCGAAGTGCACGCCGCTGTCGAGCAGCTGGCGAATGGTTACGACGGCCATGGTGGCGGTCTCCTTGTTCTCGGTTTCCGTGGTGACCGGTCGATCACCACTCCTGGTGCCCGGCACACGACCGACCCGCTTCTCACGAAGTAAGGACCGAAGGGAAGTGTTGCCTGAGGGGCACGCGTAGTCAGTGCACACAGCACTGCTCGGGAAAGTCTAACAGCATCGATGCCTCCCCTGCACACCGCCGCAACCCGGGCGCTTGTCCACAGATCCGGGCGCCTGCTCCCTGGCGCTCCGGCGCCGCGACAGGCTCGATCCATGCCCACTTCGACCCGCCGCGTGCTGCTGATCCCGCTTCTGGCCGCGCTCGCGCTCGGCGCCGGCGCGACCCCGCCAGCGCCCCCGCCCGCCGCGCCCGCGCACGCGCCCTCCGGCCCTGTCAACCCCACGGCACGCGAGCCCGCCCGGTGGGACTGGCCGCTGGGGATCCCGCACATCGTGGTGCGCGGGTTCCAGGCGCCGGCGACCCGATATGCGGCCGGGCACCGCGGCATCGATCTGGAGGCGGCCGTCGGCACCGCCGTCTTCGCCCCGGCCGCCGGCAGCGTGTCCTTCGCCGGCGTCGTCGTCGACCGGCCCGTGCTCGCGATCCGCCACGACGGCGAGCTGGTCAGCTCCTATGAGGCGCTGGAGAGCGACCTGGTCGCCGGCGACACGGTCGCAGCGGGCCAGCGGATCGGGGTCGTCGCGACGGGCGGGCACTGCGACGGTGGCTGCCTGCACTTCGGGGTGCGCCAGCGCGGCGCGTACGTGTCGCCGATGCTCCTGCTCGGCGGCCTGCAGCGGGCCGTGCTGCTGCCGCTCGGCTGAACGGCTTGCGCGGCTGAACGGCGTGCGCGGCTGAACGGCGTGCTCGGCGGCGCGCCTTAGCGGGGGCGTGCGGGCGAGGGCGACGCTTGGGTCGGGTGCTCCGGCCGCTCGGCGGCCGGGCGCACGAGGGCTGTCGGCCCCGGGTCCGTGAACCCGAACTTCTCGTACAGGCCGTGCGCGTCGCTCGTGAAGAGCGTCCACCGGAAGTGCGCGCCGGGGCCGTCGTCGATCATCGCCTGCACGATCCTCGCGCCCAGGCCGTTGCCGCGGTGTGCCTCGGCCACGATGACGTCGGCGAGGTACGCGAAGCCGAGACCGTCGGACACCGCGCGCGCGAAGCCGACCTGCTCCCCCGTGCGCTCGTCGTAGACGCCGATCACCCGCCACGCTCCACGGATCTGCGCCTCGACGTCCTCACGGCTGCGCCACTTCGCCCAGTACGCCTCGCGCAGCGCGCCCCAGACGAAGTCGGGGTCGATGCGTTCGCGGGAGTCGTCGACGAGATAGCTCATCCGGTCACTCTACGACCCCCGGCAACCCCTGGCGGTTGTGGCCGAGACCAGGTGCTCAGGCGCGCGGGTGTGCCGTCCGGTAGCTCTCGCGCAGCCGCTCTGTCGAGACGTGTGTGTAGATCTGGGTCGTGCCGAGGCTGGCGTGACCGAGCAGCTCTTGCACGGCGCGGAGGTCGGCGCCGCCGTCCAGCAGGTGGGTCGCGGCGGTGTGCCGCAGGGCGTGCGGGCCGGCCGGGCCCGCGCCAGGCACATCGGCGAGGAGCCGGGCGACGAGGGTGTGCACGGCCCGGGTGCCGAGCCGGCCGCCCCGGGCGCCGAGGAAGAGCGCCCGCGGGGCGGGCGCCTCCCCCGGCAGCAGCGCCGGGCGGCCGCGGCGCAGGTAGTCGACGAGGGCGGAGAGCGCGGGAACGCCGAACGGCACCACCCGTTCCTTGTTGCCCTTGCCGAGCGCCCGCACCGTGAGCCGGTCCAGGTCCAGCGCGTCCACGTCGAGGGCGACGAGCTCGGAGACGCGCAGCGCGGAGGCGTAGAGCAGTTCGATCAGGGCCAGGTCGCGCAGGGCCTGCGGCTCGCCCTCCGCGGCCCGCGCGGTCAGACCGCCCAGGAGGTCGCTCATCTGCGGCTGGGCGAGGACCCGCGGCAGGGCGCGGCCGGGCTTCGGCGCGCGCAGCCGCAGTCCGAGGTCGTTCTCGACCCGGCCGGTGCGGGTCAGCCACGCGGTGAAGCCGCGGGCGGATGCGGCGCGGCGGGCGATGCTGGCGCGGGCGAGCCCCGCCTCGGTGCCGACCCAGAGCCAGTCCCGCAGCAGCGCGAGGTCGACTCCCTCCGGCCCGGCGGCACCGCGCGCCTCGGCAAAGCTCGCGAGCGAGCGGAGGTCCTGTCGGTAGGCCCGCTCGGTGTTGGGCGAGAAGCCGCGCTCCACCCGCAGGTAGAGCGCGAACTGCTCGATCGCCTCGTCAAAGGGGGCGCTCACGGCTGCTCGGCGGTCTTCCGGGAGAAGAGCTCCCGGCGCCCGGCGTCGTCGAGCGCCTCGAGACGCGCGAGGAAGCCGGCCTCGAAGTGGGTCACGACCGGTGCCTCGGCGAGCGGCACGACGGAGTGCACCACCCGGTCGGCGTACACGTGCACGAGATTCATCGACTGCCCGCCGTTGACGCCGACGAGCTCCCGGTCGGCGGCCGCGACATCCATCGTGTAACAGGTGGCCGCCGCGACGGAGACGGGGACGCCGGCGAACAGGCTGGTGCTGGAGTAGTGCAGATGGCCGGCCAGGATGGCGCGGACGTCGCTGCCCCGGATGACGTCGGCGAGCGCCTGTTGCTGCTGCAGCTCGAGCACAGTCATCGCCGCGAGCGGCGTCGGGATCGGCGGGTGGTGCAGGGCCAGGATGCTGCCGTGCGGGGCGGGCGTCGCCAGCACGCCGCGCAGCCAGCCCAGCTGTTCGGGGGTGATCTCGCCGTGGTGGTAGCCGGGCACGGTGCTGTCCAGGGTGATGATGCGCAGCCCGCGGACGTCGTCGACGCTGTCGACCGGCGCGTCCCCGGCGGATGGAGCCGCACGCAGGAGTTCGCGGCGGAACGCCGACCGCTCGTCGTGGTTGCCCATCACCCAGACGAGCGCGGCGCCGAGCTCCTCCGCGACGGGCTCGACCAGCGCGCGCACCCGCCGGTAGGCGGCGTCCTCCGCAAGGTCGGCGATGTCACCGGTGACGACGATCGCGTCCAGCGGCACCCCCAGGCCGCGGAGCCTGCGCATCGCGGCCGCGGCCTGGCTGTCCGTGTCGACCCGGCCGTAGAGCGGCCGGGGGCTGCCGGCGGCATCCGCGCCCAGGAAGTGCGTGTCGCTGAGATGCGCGATCAGGAACTGCGCGGGCGGGTACTGCCCCATCTGGATGCCGGTCATGCTGACTCCTCACCGTTTGAACGCCGTCGGTCACCACCTTACGACGGCCCACCGACTAGGCCACGACGGTGAACGGCGCCCGCAGCAGCGACTCCGACCGCGAGGACGGCCCCACCAGCAGCTCGAACCGGCCGGCCTCGATGATGCGCTCGCCGGCCGCGTCGACGATGGTGCACTCCGCGACGGGCAGCGAGAAGGCGACCGTCCGGGACTCACCCGGCGCCAGCTCGACGTTCCGGAAGGCCTTCAGCTCCTTGTCTGCCCAGCTGACGGAGGTCACCGTGTCGCTGACGTAGAGCTGCACGGTCTCCCGCGCCGGCCGCGAGCCGGTGTTGCGGAGCTCCAGCTCGGCCCGCACGACGTCGCCGGGCGCCAGCTCGTCGTGGAGCACCCGCAGCCCGGAGTACTCCACCTCGGTGTAGGAGAGCCCGTCGCCGAACACGAACGCCGGGGCCTGGGTGAGGTCGGCGTAGCGGCTGCCGTGCTGCCCGCGGATCTGGTTGTAGTACGTGGGCTGCTGCCCGACGTGACGAGCGAAGGAGATCGGCAGGCGCCCGGAGGGTTCGATCAGTCCGAGGATCAACTCGGCGATTGCCCGACCGCCCTGCATGCCGGGGCTTGCCACCCAGAGGAGCGCGGCGGCGTCCAGCGCGGAGGGCGGCAGGACGAGCGGCTTGGATGCCAGCAGCACCACGACCATCGGCGTGCCCGTCGCGGCGAGCGCGTCCAGCAGGGCGATCTGGCCGCCGATCAGCTCCAGCGTCGCGGTCGAGCGTCCCTCGCCGACGAGTTCCATGTGGTCGCCGACGACGGCGACGATCACGTCGGAGTCCCGGGCCGCCCGCACGGCCTCGTCGATCATGGCCTGATCGGGTTCGGCCGGGATGACGACCTGCGGGCGCGGCTGGCCGTCGGGGAAGAACTCGCCTTCCGGGTCGACCGCGAGCTCGAGGATGTCGGCACCGCGCGCGTGGCTCACGGCCCAGTCCTGCGGTACGAAGCGGCGCAGCCCGTCGAGCACGGTCGTGATCATCTCGCGCGGGTGGCCGTCCGGCAGCCAGCCGGCCTGGCCCGAGTTGCCTGCCCAGTCTCCGAGCTGGTTCTGTGCGTCGTCGGCGACCGGGCCGATCACGGCGATGCGACGCGCCGGGCCCGTGCCGACGGCGCGCCCGTCGGCGGCGGCGAGGCCGCCATCCAGCGGCAGGATGCCGTCGTTTCGCAGCAGCACCAGCGAGCGTCGGGCGACCTCGAGGTTCAACTCCGCGTGCGGGGCACTGCCGATGACCGCCTGCTGGCGCGCGGCGTCCGGGTGCCGGGGGTTCTCGAACAGGCCGAGCTCGAACTTCAGGGTGAGGATGCGCGAGACCGCAGCGTCCAGGTCGCCCTCCTGCAACAGGCCGCTCTCGATGGCCTCCAGCGCTCCCTCGAAGAACCGGGGCGTGGTCATGATCATGTCGTTGCCGGCCTTGACGGCCGCGGCGGCCGCGTGCGCGTAGTCCGGCTGCACCTGCTGCTCCCACACCATCCGGCCGACGTTGTCCCAGTCGGTGACGAGCGTTCCGGTATAGCCCCACTCCCCGCGCAGCACGTCGTTCAGGAGCCAGTCGTTGACGGTGATCGGCACACCGTCGGTGCTCTGGTAGCCGAGCATGAAGGTGCTGCAGCCCTCCCGGGCGACGCGCTCGAACGGCGGCAGGAACCAGGAGCGCAGCTTCCGCCGCGAGATGTCCGCCTCGCTGGCGTCCCGCCCGCCCTGGGTCTCCGAGTAGCCGGCGAAGTGCTTGGCCGTGGCGAGAATCGCGGTCGGGTCGGCGAGCCCGTCGCCCTGGTATCCCCTCACCATGGCGGAGGCCAGCTCGCCGATCAGGAACGGGTCCTCGCCGAAGGTCTCGTTGATCCGGCCCCAGCGCAGGTCGCGGGCGATGCAGAGCACGGGAGAGAAGGTCCAATGGATGCCCGTGGCCGCGACCTCGACCGCCGTCGCCCGCGCGACGCGCTCGACGAGCTCGGCGTCCCAGGAGGCGGCCATCCCGAGCTGGGTGGGGAAGATGGTCGCCCCGCCCCAGAATGAGTGGCCGTGGATGCAGTCCTCCGCCACGAGCAGCGGAATGCCGAGCGGGGTGCGCGCGGTGAGCGCGTGCGCCTCGATCACACGCTCCGGTGAGGCGTGCAGGATGGAGCCGACGTGCTTCTGCAGCACCTGGTCGGCGAGGTCGTCCCGCGCGTCCAGTTGCAGCATCTGGCCGACTTTGTCTTCGACGCTCATCCTGCCGAGCAGGTCGGCGACCCGTGCGGCGGTGGGAAGCGTGTGGTCGAGGTAGTGCGAGTCGGTGCTCACGGTCAGTCTCCTAGTTCTCGCGCGCGGCTCATGTGCTGGGCGCGAGGTCGTTCTTCGGCCGCTCTGCGCTGGCCGGTCTAATGAGGCGGTGGGTGCGGTGCTACTCGGTGCGGGCTGGCTCCGCAGCGGACGGCGTCCGCACCGCGGTGACGCTGTCGGTGAACTTCACGCCCTTCTTGCGGAGCGCGCGCGCCCGCTCGCCGGCCGAGCGCAGCCGCGGGTTCACGTACTCGTCGATGCCGAAGTTGATCAGGGACAGGGCCATGCCGAGCACCGCGATGCAGAGACCGGCGGGGATGTACCACCACCAGAAGTCGGGGAACGCGCCGTTCTGCTGCGCCCAGAACAGGATCGTGCCCCAGTTGAGGTTGGTGATCGGGATGACGCCGATGAAGGCGAGTGTGGTCAGGCCGAGCACGGCGGCCGTGACGGTGCCGACGAAGCTGGAGGCGATGATGGCGGTGAGGTTCGGCAGCATCTCGACGAGGATGATGCGGTGCAGCGGCTCCCCGTTGGCGCGGGCGGCCTGGATGAAGTCGCGGTTGCGCAGCGACATCGTCTGCGCCCGCAGCACGCGCGCCCCCCACGCCCAGCCGGTGATCGCCAGCACCGCGGAGATCAGCAGCAGGCTCGGGTTGTCGTACTGCGAGGCGATGATGATGATGAGCGGCAGGCCGGGCAGCACCAGGAACACGTTGGTGAGCGCGGAGAGGGACTCGCTGCGCACGCCGGAGACGTACCCCGCCGTCACACCGATCGCGACCGCGATCACGGTGGCGATGATGCCGGCCAGGAAGCCGACGACCAGCACTCCGCGGGTGCCGTAGATGAGCTGGCTCAGCACATCCTCGCCCATGTGGGTGGTGCCGAGCAGGTGGGTGAGGGAGGGCGGCTGGCGGAGAGCCGTGAAGTCCTTGTCCAGCGGCCCGTAGGGCGCGATGACATCGCTGAACACGGCGACGAGAACGAAGAAGCCGAGGATCGCCAGGCCGGTGATCGACTTGCCGTTGCGGAACATCGCAAAGGACTGGGTGAGCTTCGACCAGCCCGCGCGGCGCGTCTGGGGTTTCTTGGCGGGGGGCGTGACCGCGTTCAGTGCGGTGGTGGGGAAGGTCATGGCCTAGGCCTCCATCTGGCGTGTGCGTGGGTCGAGTGCCGCGTAGGCGATGTCGGCGAGGATGTTGGCCACGAGCACCGTCAGCGTGATGACGAGGAACAGCCCCTGCATCAACGGGTAGTCCTTGGCCGTCGTCGCATCGAGCAAGAGCTTGCCGACGCCCGGGTAGGAGAAGACCAGCTCCATCACGATGGTGCCGGCGACGATGAACCCCAGTGAGAGGGCGAAGCTCGACAGCTGCGGGAGCATGGCGTTGCGGGCCGCGTAGTTGACAAGCACGCGGCGGGGCTTCAGGCCCTTGGCCTGGGCCACCGTCACGTAGTCCTCGTCGAGAACGGTCACCATCATGTTGCGCATGCCGAGGATCCAGCCGCCCAGTGAGGCGACCACGATCGTGAGCGCGGGGAGCGTCCCGTGGGCGATCACCTCGCCGATGAACTCGGGGGTGAAGCCGGGCCGCGTTCCCTTGCCGTAGGCGTGCGAGGCCGGGAACCAGCCGAGGGCGGAGGAGAACACCGCGATCGCGATCAGGCCCATCCAGAAGTACGGAACGGTGGAGAAGAAGGTGGCGAACGGGACGACGAGGTCGGCCCTGCTCCCCCGGCGCCAGCCGATGTACGCCCCGATGGAGGTACCGATGAGGAAGGAGAGGATCGTGGCGATGCCGACGAGGCCAACCGTCCACGGCAGAGCAGAGGCGATGACGTCGGTGACCGGTGCGAGCCCGCGGGAGAAGGACCGGCCGAGGTCGCCGCTGAAGAGCAGCTGCCAGTAGTCGATGTACTGCTCCCACAGTGAGCGGTCGGAGTCGAGGCCGAACAGGGTGGTCAGCGACTCGATCGCATCCGGGCTGATCTTGCCCTGGTTCTTCTGCAGATAGGCGGAGATCGGGTCTCCCTTCATCATCCGCGGCAGGAAGAAGTTGATGGTGATCGCGGCCCACGCGGTGAAGAGGTAGAACGCAATGCGGCGAAGCAGGAAAATCACGGATCAGCTCCTGGCGGACGTGGTCGGGGAGCCCAGGGCACCGAAGTGCTTCTCTGGGTCGGGCGAGGCATCGCGCAGCGCGCGGGTGTATTCGTTCTGCGGGTGCAGGATGACGTCGTCGGCTGGCCCGCGCTCCACCACGACGCCGTGGTTGAGCACCATGATCTCGTCGCTGAAGTGCCGGGCCGTCGCCAGGTCATGGGTGATGTAGAGCACGCCGAGGTTCGACTCGCGTTGCAGGTCGGCCAGCAGGTTCAGCACGCCGAGCCGGATCGACACGTCGAGCATGGAGACGGGCTCGTCGGCGATGAGCAGAGACGGCCGGGACGCGAGCGCCCTGGCGATGGCCACGCGCTGGCGCTGGCCGCCGGAGAGCTCGTGCGGGCGGCGGTCGATGGTCTGTTCCGGGTCGAGCCGCACCCGCTCCAGCAGGCGGAGCACCTCGTCCTCGACGTCGGCACGCGGGACGACCTTGTCGAGCAGCAGCGGGCGCTCGATGTGGTGGCGGATGGTGTGGTACGGGTTCAGCGAGGCGAACGGGTCTTGGAAGACCATGCGCACCTGCTGGCGGTAGCTGCGCAGTGCGCGCCCGCCGCGTGGGATCGGCTTGCCGTCCAGCAGGATCTGCCCGCTGGAGGCGCGCTCCAGCTGGGTGAGGATCTTCGCGATGGTCGACTTGCCGCTGCCGCTCTGCCCGACGAGGGCGAGCGTCTGGCCGGAGCGGAGCGTGAAGCTCACGTCATCCAGCGCGAGCATCTCGCCCGAGCCGCGCACGCGGTAGCGCTTGCTGACGTTCTTGAATTCCAGCGTCGTCATAGCGCCATCTCGCTCTGCTTCTCGATCTGGTTCCCGCGGGCACCGCGCACGAAGTCCCCGCGCTCCCCGGTCAGGCTGGGGAAGGAGGCGAGCAGCTTGCGGGTGTACTCGTCTTGGGGGTCGTGGTAGATGTTCGCCGCGGTGTTGATCTCGACGATGCGCCCCTCGCGCATCACCGCGATCCGGTCGGAGATCTCCAACAGCAGCGGGAGGTCGTGGGTGATGAAGATCACGGAGAAGCCGAACACGCGGCGCAACTCGGAGATCTGCTGGAGGATCTCCCGCTGGACCAGCACGTCCAGGGCCGTCGTCGGCTCGTCCATGATCATCAGTTGCGGTTTGAGGGCGAGGGCCATGGCGATCATCACCCGCTGGCGCATGCCGCCGGAGAGCTCGTGCGGGAAGGAGCGCAACCGGTCGCGGCCGACCCCGACGATGTCGAGGAGCTTGCCGCACTCCTCGATGCGCTCTGAGCGCGACATCCGCGGGCGGTGGGTCGTGAAGACGTCGCCGAGCTGCTTGCCGACGTTCATGACCGGGTTCAGGGCGTTCATCGCCCCCTGGAAGACCATGGACGCCTTGTCCCAGCGGAACGCCTGGATCTGGCTGTCGCTCAGGGCGTTCAGGTCGATGTCCTCGCCGGAGCTGTCGTGGAAGATCGCGGAACCGCCGGTGATCACGGCGGGCGGCTTGAGCAGCCGCTGGATGCCGTAGGCGAGTGTGGTCTTGCCGCAGCCGGACTCCCCGGCCAGGCCGAGGATCTCCCCGCGTTCCAATTCGATCGACACATCACGCACCGCCTGCACAGGCGGGTCGACGTCGTAGGTCACGCTGAAGTTCGAGACCGTCAGCAATTTCTGGCTAGTCACTGCTCAATTCCACTTCTCTGGGGTGCGAGTGCACGGGGGTGGGGCGGCCTGGGCTGCCCCACCCCCGAGGCTCCGAAGACGGAGCGCTGAGTACGTCCGGACCCTACTTGCCGGCTGCGGTCAGCTCGGTCAGGATCAGCACGGCCGTCGGCTGGGTCGGGTCGGCCGGGATGTACGGGTTCTCCTCGCCCGGCCAACCCTCGAAGTTGCGAGTGTTGTACGAGGCGATGAACGGCCGGGTGCCGAGCGGCATGGCCGGGACCTGGTCGACGAAGATGCTCTGCACCGTCTCCAGCGCGGCCGCGCGGGTGTCAGCGTCGGTTGCGTTGGCGTACTCCGCCAGGGCTGCGGTCGCCTCGGCGTTGTCGAAGCGGCCGAAGTTGAAGTTGGCGCTCTCGCCGATCGGCAGGAGCCAGCGGCCATCCATGATGTCGCTGTAGAGGTCGTACGGGGTTGCCCCGGTGTCGGTCCAGTGCAGGATCGCCTGGAAGTCGCCGTTGCCCTTCGCCGCCCACCACGTGTCGGCATCCGGGGTGTTGACGGTGGCCTCGACGCCGAGCGCGCGCACGGAGTCCGCGATCAGGCTGATGCCCGTGACGTAGTCGTTCCAGCCCTGCGGCACCTCGATCGTGAAGGTGACGGTCTCGCCGCTCGGGTCGACCAGCGTCTCGCCGTTCCAGGTGTAGCCAGCCTTCGTCAGCACGGCCTTGGCTGCGTCGACGTCGACGGAGAGCTCCTTGCCGGCGAACTGGGACGAGATGAACGCGTCGCCGGCCGGGGTCGGCAGGCCGGTGACGGAGCTGAGCAGCGGAACGCTGCCCTCACGCGCGATCTGCACGTGGTTCTCCCGGTCGACCACGAGGTTCACGGCCTGGCGGAATGCGAGGTCGTTAAACGGCTTGGTCTGCGTGTTGACGAACATCGCGTCGATGCCGAGGCCCGCGGCGGCCCAGAACACGTTGTGCTCCGGGTCCTTGTCGATGAACGCCGACTGCACGTTCGGGATGAAGGCCTGCGCCCAGTCCGCGTCGCCATTGGCGAGGGCGGTGGTCAGCGCCGTGTTGTCGTTGTAGGAGACGTAGTACAGGGTCGGCACGGCGAGCTCGCCGCCCCAGTAGTCATCGCGAGCCGTGAGCTCGACGCTCTGGGTGCTGAAGCTCTCCAACACGTACGGGCCGGTGCCGACGGGCTCCGGGTTCTCGAAGGTGGCCGGGTCTGCGACATCCTTCCAGATGTGCTCGGGCACGATCTGCTTGTGCAGAACCTTGTCCTGCTTGACGAACATCGCGTTCTCGAACGACAGGGTCACCGTGTTGCCGTCCACAGCGACATCGGTCAGGCCGAGTGCGGCCGTGTCGAGTTCGGGGTTGGACATGAAGAGGTTGAAGGTGAACGCGATGTCGTCGGCGCTGAAGTCCTCGCCGTCGTTCCACTTGACGCCGTCGCGGGCGGTGAGCACGACCGACTTGTAGTCGTCGGCCCAGACGATCTCAGAGGCGAGCCAGGGCTTGACGTCCGCGCTCGGGTCGATCAGGTTGACGATACCGAGGGGCTCGAGGATCGCGTTGATGTAGCCGAGCTTCAGGCCGGAGGAGTCGCCGACCCAGGGGTTGTTCGACTCCGTGGCGATGGCCCCGTCCGGCTTGGCGATCGTCAGGGATGCAGAGCTGGCCGAGCCTTCCTGGCCGCCCGCCCCCGCCGCACATCCGGTCAACACGAGAGCGGCCGCCAATCCGACGGCCACCAACGATGGCTTCAATCTCATTACTTTCTCCTCAGTGCTGTGGCGCGGCGGAGCGGATCCCCCGCGCGGTGACTCAACATGAATACAGGCGCAATGGTGCAGGCCTGGTGACCGCGAGGTGTGACGTCGCCCTTCTGTGTGGGCTCCATCCGTGTGACCGCGGTGTCAACGGACGGGCCGATGGCACACTCACTCACAGCGCGAAACGAGGATGAGCAGAGATGACACGGGGAGGAAGCAGTGCTCGCGGCCCAGCTCTGGGTCGCGACTACGGACTTCGGTGTCACGAATGGTGCTCCTCATCATCGAGTGTCGAACGCGCTAGGGTTTAACTTACTGGCCTGTCAGCAAGTTGGCAAGCCATCTTCTCCAGAGTGGATTTCGCGGCTCGCCGAACACGGTCGCTGGCCCCGAAATCCTGCGCAGACTCCATACACTGTGCTCAGGAAACACTTGAGCCGCGTACCGCTGGCCAGCCCCACCTCCTACGCCGAACCGAGTGCGAACACACATGAACACGACAAAACGACAGCCGCGACAACGCCCGGAGACGATCGCGCGACGCCAGGAGATCCTCCGCGCCGCGCTCGACGTGTTCGGCAGCAAGGGGTATGCGAACGGAACGCTCATCGACATCGCCGAGCATGTGGAGATGACGCACGCCGGGATCCTGCACCACTTCGGGTCCAAGAATCAGCTGCTCCTGGAGGTTCTCAAGTATCGCGATGAGAGCGACGTCGAGGATCTCGAAGAGCAGCACATCCCGGACGGCATCGAGTTCTTCCGACACCTGATCCGCACGGCCAGCGCGAACGCGCGGCGCGCGGGCGTCGTGCAGGCCTATGCGGTGCTGTCGGCGGAGTCCGTGACCGATGGCAACCCGGCGCGCGAATACTTCGAGCAGCGCTACGAGACGCTGCGCGACGAGGCGGTCCACGCCTTCCAGGTCATGTGCGCCGAGCGGGGCGTCGAGACACCGGCGGCCATCGCGCACGCCTCGGCCAGCATCATGGCCGTCATGGACGGTCTGCAGGTGCAGTGGCTGCTCACGCCGGACGAGGTCGACCTGGCGAAGGCCAGCGAATTCGCCATCGAGGCGATCGTCTCCGCTGTGCTGGACCCGCGGCCGCCAGTGCTCGGGGAACACGCGGACTAGATCAGCCCCCGCGCCGGCTAGCCGGCTAGCCGGGCTGCCGGCGCAGCCAGCCGCGCTCGTCTTCCCGCGCCCTGCCCTCCAGCTCCAGCACGCCCAGCGTGGCGATGACGGCGTTCGGCGCCATCCCGCTGCGCACGGCGATATCGCTCACGCCGCGCGCGCTCCGGGTGCTGAGCGCGTCGAGCACGCGCAGCTGATCCGGGGCGGCCTGCACCCGGCTGCGCCCCGCCGCGGCCGGGCCCGGCGCCGAGCTCGTCTCCGGACTCGCGGCATCCGGCTCCAGCAGCTCGGCCATCTCGGCCGCATTCGTCACACAGCGTGCGTCGTAGTCGCGGAGCAGCCGGTGGCAGCCGGCGGAGGCCGGGCTCGTCACCGGGCCGGGGACCGCGCCGAGCGGGCGACCGGCCGCCGCCGCGTGCCCGGCAGGGTTATTCTTAGATATCCTTTTGCCATGGCAACAATTGGTCAAGCAAGCTGCGTTATATACGTGCGTATGTCACAGGATCGCAGCGGCGAGGAACTGGGCGTCGAGCGACACGAGAAGGACTGCCGAAAGCTTGCAAAGAAGCTGAATCTCAATGTCGAGCATGTCTACAGCGACAATGACCAGAGTGCGACGACAGGCAAACCGCGTCCAGGTTTCGAGGCCATGCTCGCGGCGAAGCCGAAGGCGATTGTCGCGTGGCACCAGGATCGTCTCTTGCGCCTAACGAAGGATTTGGAGCGCGTCATCGACGTGGGCGTCCCTGTGTATTTCGTGACTTCTGCGGAGAATGGCTTGGATCTGTCCTCGCCCGCTGGACGCGCAGTCGCCCGAACAGTTGCTGCATGGTCGCAGTATGAAGGCGAACAAAAGCGGCTTCGCCAGATTTCCAAGAACCAACAGCTCGCGGAGCACGGCCACTGGCAATTCAGCCTCCGACCCTACGGCTATCAACGGGTCAACGGGACGATCGTGCAAGTGCCCGAAGAAGCCGAAATCATCCTCGAGGGCTACGAGCGTGTTCTCAAGGGTGCAAGCTACCGGGAGCTTGCGATGGACTGGAACAGACGCGGCATCAAGCCTTTGTTAGGTGAACAGTGGAAAGGCTCACGCGTCCAGCGAATGCTTGAGAACTCTCACTACGGTGGTATCTCGAGCTACAAGGACGAGGAGGTTGACCTCGACGAGGGCAAGAAGATCCAGTGGGCTCCGATCCTAACGCCGCGACAGTGGAAGGATTTCAGAGAGTTGAAGCTCAACCGCAAACGAAAGCGCTCGTGGGCGGTGACGCCGAAGCATCTGATGAGTGGAATGCTCTCGTGCGGCACCTGCGGCGGACAGATGTTCACCCACTTGCAAGACTTAAAGGCTCGGACGAACACCGTGAACGCGAAGGGCCATCCCATCCGAGTGCCAGTCTTTCGCGAGGATGGTACCCGCGCAAAGACGACCGCGTACGTCTGCTTCAACAAGCACTGCGCGTCGATCCGGGGGGAGTACGTAGATGCACTCGTGAGGACAGTCGTGCTGAAAAAGTTGGCAGACGAGCGCGTCGTGAAAGCGATGCGACCGAGCGACGACGCCCTCCCTCTGCAGAATGAGATCGCCGACCTGCAACGGCGGCGCGATGACGTTACGGAACTTGTGGGCGAGGGACTGATGGATAAAGCAAAGGCCCGCGAGAAACTCGCCGATCTGAGCGAGCGCCTGGAGCGCGCCCAAGCGAAGCTGACTGCGATTAGGGAGGAGTCTCCGTTGAGCGACATTCGACTGTCCGAGTCGCTCCCCGAGAAATGGGACGCGCTGGCGGTGCTCGAGAAGCGAAGGATCATCGCTGACCTCGGCCTTCAGCTCACGATCAATCCGGCGAGCAGAGGTGTGCGCAGCGTCGATCCTGAGACCGGGGAGAAGTACACCGAACGCGCGTGGGCGCTGCGGCGCATCGCGTGGGAGTTGCCCGAAGGCTGAGATATCACTGGACGGCGGACCACAGCGACAGGCCTGCATTGCCGGCGCGGAGTAGCTAATAAGGACGTAGATGCTGCAGCACGCCCGGAGAATCAAAGTCGTAGCGCATTCGCCAGCAACGAGCCCCGTGGGGTCATGGCGAGAGTGACATTGTGTCGGCCTCTGTCATCCGCCCGTCATCCAACTTGTCACCCGATTCTGCTGCGAGATCTTGCGGGATCCGACGCATGGGTGACAATGTGACAGGTTTCTTGACTAGATAGAGAAACGGGTACTGCCCCGGAGTGCAGCGACACGCCGACTAACCAACATCTCGGGCAGAGCTAGGCGTGCCTCGGTATAATGGACACGGCCCAAATGATATAAGGGCAAGAACACCCTCGAAGTGCACTGGCAACATCACCTCGAAGTTCGACGAGAGGACGCGCACCGTCGGTGCACGACCGCCAGACGACCGGTAATAGGTTAGGCGAATCGGTCCCTCGAAAGTTTCGACACTTTCGAGGTTGACTATGCCCCTTGCCCCCATCACCCACCTGCGACCTTTCGCAGCGCCAACCGAGGATGTCCTCCTCGACTTCTCCGAGGCGTCCGAGATCCGGAATGAGCGCGGCGAGCGCCGCTTCGGATCCATGTACACCATCCGGCGCCGCGTTAAGGACGGCACGCTCCCCTACGAGCGCGTCGGCATCAAGTACTACGTACGCCTCTCCGCGCTCGAAGCGCTCGAGAGAGTGAAGGTCTCGACTGACCGAGCAACCGCCGCCCTCGCGGAGCTGGAAATCGCGGCCAATCGCGTACTTGCCTTCAGCGGCCCGCTCTCCGACGAGCAGTGCGACCGCATCGCGGCCCGTCTCAAAGGGGCTGCGTGATGACCGTAGACTCACACTCCCCAGAAACAAGAATCCACCCCACGGAAGGCGGGGCGGATCCGAGAACGTTTGCCGGCACCACCAAGAGCTCTACCAATTCAGCTCCGGCTCGCGTCCCGCGTTTGCTAACCGCTGTGGCTGCGGCGTTAGTGGCGGGAATATCTATGCTGGCCTTCGTCCTCTCGTTTGAGGTGTTGCGTGACCTCGCGTCCCGCTCGGGTATTCCCGCGGGTATTGCGTGGGCGTGGCCGTTGATCGTGGATGGCAGCATCGTCACCGCGATGCTCGTGATCTTCGCCTGGCGCGGTCGTTCACGCCGTGCGACAGTGTGGCCGTGGGTCACGTTGTCGGGATTCGCCATCGTGTCAGTTGTTGGAAACGGTGTGCACACAGCAGCCCTGTACGACCCCAGCCAAGGCATCTCGATGGGGTTCGCAATCTTCGTGGGTGCCATCCCACCGGTTGGGCTGCTGCTATCCAGCGAGATGCTCGTGCGCCTGTTGACACCGACCGAACCGCCGGTCGCGAAACTCGTGTCAATCGACGACGTTGTCATGCCAGCGTCACCTGTACCAGTCAGCTCAAAGGTAGAGAATAGCGCTGCTGTCGCGGCCACTGTCGCAGCTGTCACCGCCCCCGACACTGGCACGACAAGGGTTGGCGCGACTGTCGCGATCCACGACAAACCTGTCGCTGCTGCTGTCACCCCTGACACAACACCTGACGCAGTGACTGTCGCTCTTATTACGGGCGCGACTCACGTTGTCACGCCTACGGATCCGGTAGCGCGCCTGCACGCAGTGGAGTCGATCCCGGCTGACCGGGCAGGACAGGTCAATTGGATCGTTTCGCGAGCCGCCACTGGGCGTGACGTGACAAAGGCAACTCTGTCGCAGCTTTTCGAGGAGGCAGGGAAGCCCCTGAACGACCGGACAGTGTTGCGTCGTCTCGCCGATGCTCGCAAGCAAGCTCCTGACATGTTGCGCGCCAGCGGGTGAGTAGTTTCCGAACCACGTGAAAACGAGAAATGGAGCTGACCGCGTCCATCAAACCGACCGAGCTGAGCGCAGGCAAGAGCTGCGTGTGGCACACCGCTCACCACTACAACAGACACATGACGCGAAGGAACGAACATGAGGCGAACAAAGTCGCAGATCCGAGCTGAACAGATCGCCAAGCTCCATGCCGAGCAAGAAGCGTACGACAGGCGAGTAAAGGAGTCCGTGAAGACCGCAGCGTTCGCGCGCTGCGCGGCGGCCGAGGAGCTCTACGAGATGCTCCGCATCGAACCCGAGAAGCCGGCGACGCGGGAGGGCAAGAACGGACCAGTGCAGGTCTCGACCGACAAGGACGAGACCAAACGAAGCGCCCGTCTTGTCGAGGCAGTTGCGCTGCTCGTCGGCGAGCGAGACTTGCGCGCTGCCGGGTCCCAGCAGCGGCCACAGGCGGCGACCGCGCTTGGCGCGGCGTCGACTGCTTCCGGTCAAACGACGGGCTTCCGCCCGATTGGATGACCGTTGAGGAGTCACAGCATGGCTGTGGCGATGCGCACGACGAAACCCCGTCAGTACCGTACGGTGCGGCGGGGTTTCGTCGTCTCGGAGGGGGGACCCGGCGCAGGCGGGGGGAGGCACCAGCGCTCCCCCGGGTGTCGGGCCGGAGGCCTGACCAAGCCGTTGTGCGGAAGACAAGAGCGAAGCGATATGTCTGACGGATAAACTGCTTGCCGTCTCTCTTGTAGGCTGGTACCACCCTCGCGGAGCGTGGGAAACACAGGACCAGGCTGCAAGAGAGACCGAGCGAAGGGGGCGGACTGATGACGAGGAACGATGAGGCGAGCGAAGCGACGCCGAAGCGTCCGAGGAAGAAGGCCGTCAACTTCGCGAAGCGCCGCACGTTGAGATTCAGCGACGATGAGGAACGAGCGGTCGAAGACGTGCGGCGAGCGTTGGCCGAGACGAGCGGTCGCGACCTCGACGCGGTCACTTTCAGCGAGGCACTTCGGCTGCTCATCACCGACAAGCTGGGTGCGGCCGACGTCGAATCTAGGGCGCTTGCGATCGAGCGCAGCGGCACAGCTTCAACCGGCTGGGGCTTGCACGCGATCTCCGACCGACTCGGCTACGAGCTCGGCCCGATACGCAATCATGCTGCCCACCTGAGCGGCAATCTGAATCAGATTTCCAAAAGGCTCAACATGGGTGACCCAGTCATTGCGGCGGAGATTTCCGCAGCGCTCGAAGGCGTCGCAGCGCTTCGCGCCGTGCCCGATGACATCGAGCACAGGATCGCACTCTTGGTCGCTCGCGGGTTCCCTCGCCACGGCGAGGGTTGAGCCATGGCGGTCATCATGGCGAGCCCAACGCGCAGCAGCGCTGCACTAGTCAACTATGTCCTCGCCGACAAGAAGGACCAGCGGGGCGAGCGATACGTCATGGCTTCCGGTGTCGGCGGGTTGCTCGTGTCAGTTGCTGACAAGCAGATGCGCGATGTGCGCAAGAAGTTCAACAAGGACAAAGCCGGCGCCTACGTGCAGGCGTACCACGTGATCGAATCGTTCGGCAAGGACGAGCTCCTGCCCGACTCACCCGACTCCTGGCTGACCGCGCAAAAACTCGGGAGGGCTCTCGCCGAAGACAGGTTCCCTGGACGGCAAGTGCTCGTTGTCACTCAGCGTGATGGCAAGACCGGGTGCATTCACAATCATCTGGTCATTAACAGCATCGAAACCAAGACGGGCAAGAGCCTCAACAGCAGCATCGTCATGCATTCCCGCCTCGTCGAAGCTCATGAGCGAGTTCTCGAGTCCGAAGGGTTCGAGCAGCGCGCAGATCTCAAGCAGGCGTTCTCTGACGCAACCGAGCGCCGAGAGCGCGGCGAGCCGAGTGGCATGCGAAGAGCGCACTCTGTTCAGCACAGCGAGCTTCGCGAGTTCCAGCGCCACATCCAGTGGGAGGTCAACAACGAGATCGCCGACGAGTTCGGGTTTCCACACGATCCAGAGCCGTTCAGCGCGACAGTTCTCAAGCACTGCATCGGGCGGGCTCTTACGGATCCTGCTGCGACTGACTGGGCTAGCTTCGTCGAGGCCGGCCGAACTTACGGCGTGCGCATTGAGCAGCGAGGCAAGAAGGGCCGTGGAATCTCTTATGGCATGCTCCGCGAGCAGCCCGACGGCACACTCGCCGAACCCTCATCGAGCGCCCGGCGACGGTGCGCAACGCTCGGCGCAGACTTCGAGATGGACGCTGTGGAGGAGGCTCTGGCGCGCAATGGTGCGTTGGTGCAAGCACAGGCTTTGCTCGTGCCTGTCATTGCCACAGTGTCGCCGTCGGTCCCGCCAACCCCACAGCACAAGCCGGCGGCGCGGATGACATCGATGAATGAGCGGATGCTGGCCGCGCTGGAGGAGGTCGGCAAACAAGCTGAGGCCAACACACAACGCATGATCGCTGACTACATCATGGATAAGACTTCGGCGACGGCGGTGCAGAAGCCCGCCGTCACCCCTCCGCAGTCCGCCGAGCAGCTTCCCGACACTCCATCGCCTTCGAATACCGGCGAAGCTGACGAAGCCCAGGAAGTCGCCCAATCGACTCTCTGGGTCTCAGGTGCGGGTGACGCCACCACGACTGTCTTGGCCGCCCCAGACGCCCCAGACGACTCAGACAACTCAGACAACTCAGACAACTCAGACAAGCTTCGCAAGATCAACGCGCGTAGCCGTCGCTTAGGCCTACCGCCGGTGTCGGCTGCGCAACACGCAGAACGCAAAGCGCTGACACCTGAGCAACGCAAGCGGAGACTCGAACGTGCCGCGTGGTTCGACGACGCCACGCCCGCCACCGCGCTTAGCAAGCATGGCCCCGAACTCGGCGACTGACGCCTGCCACGGATCGGCATCGGGGTGAGGCCTGCGTGCGCATCGTCGCCGCGCAGGCGGCCCAGAGCGTCGTCGCAAATACATCGGGCACCGACTGCGCGGTGATGGGCCCTGCCCCACGACCACGACCGAATTGGGCGCAAGAACACAAGCCTTGCTTGCCTTGCTTGCCTTGCTTGCCTTGCTTGCCTTGCTTGCCTTGCTTGCCTTGCTTGCCCTGCCTGCCTTGGCTTGCAATGCGGCTCGCGACTTCGGCGATGCGGACTTCCTGGTCGGAGTCAGCGACAGCACCCACCAGCGTGACCCTAGCGCCGCGTTGAACCTGCACCTCGTGGCCCCGTGCTTGCAACTGTCAGGGCAATTCGGGCAGAAACGAATCATCGACTGATGCCGTCCTACGGCTGACTGCTCTGCGCAGTCGCCGATCTGTCACGTTCTAACCGTTCCTCAGCTGGCATCGCGAAAGGCACGACTAAGGTCAGAGGCATGAACCCTGCCCGCAATTCTGACTCCCCGACCGACGCATTCGTGCATTGGTGCGAGTCGTGTGGACGTGAAGAATTGCTCGAGTCGCAACGCGCCTATGAGGCAGGCTGGGACTTCCCTCCAAACATGGGAACTTGGGGTGTGGTCTCTCCACGCACCTGCCCAAATTGCACCATCAAGAACACTGTGTGGTGGGCGATCGCGATCGAGAAGCGCAGCATCGACGAGATGACACCTCGACAGCGGAAGGCCGTCGGGCGAATCCTCGACGAACTGCCGCCGGGCACCGCGGCCAGCAGCAACCTGTGAATCCGTTGGGAGCGAAGTCTCAAAAATGGAGCTCCAAGAGACGTGCGGCCCGAAGCCATATCTCCTCGTCTCTGAGCAAAAGCTGCAGCTCGGAAACGCAGAGAACGTCCCTGCGGCTCGTTTGCACGCCAACATCAGGGCGGAGAAAGCTGCTCTAGTCTGCTGCTCATGAGCCTTACGTCACCCACCTCTGACGGCATCGAAGGAGGACCCGGCCAGCAGGTCTCGGACGGTGACCTGCGCCGCTTTGGAGAAGCGGTATCCCGTCCGGGGGCGCGACTCGACCTTCATCGTGAACGCCCTCACTGACATGCTTCTTGCGATGGCGCCCATGTCGATGCAAAAACTCACCGAGAACGAAGTGCGCTTCCTGATCGAATCGGGCGCATTTACTACCGAAGAGTGGGCCGAGACTTCGGCATCGGTGAACCGAGGAAGCTTGCAACTTGGCGCCGCTGAGGGTCGACTGTTGGCGCTTTTCGAAACCGAGTCGATGGAGACCGTCACCGACTTCCTGGGCTGGAACGAAGACGCCGTTCGCGCTGCCGTTTCCGCAGGTCGCCTGTACGCGGTCGAAATATCAGGTCGGCTTCGCTTCCCCACTTGGCAGTTCCACGCCGCGTCGCCCACCAATCTCCTTCCCGGTCTCACCAAAATCTTCAGCGTCATCTCTCCGCGATGGCATTGGCAAATTGCTGCTGCATTCGTGGCGACACCCCAGTCAAGCCTCGTCGCCGAGGGGCGCAAGACTCCGGTCGAATGGCTGCGCGACGGAGGCGACGTCAACGAGGTGACGCAGCTTATTGAGTCTGATGACTGGTGAGCAATCCCAACCAAGCCTGACCGCAGGCTAGATGTATGATCGTGCAAGGGTCGCGTAGTGAATGCCCTGCGGTGAGGATCTCCGACTAGATCTCTCAACCTCGAAGGAGCAGCGCTCCAGCTCGCACTCGCGTCACCACTTCTCGTTCTGAATTCCAACGCCCTAAGCATGCTGAGTCGGCAGATTATGCACTTAGGAGCGTCATGTCTCAGACCGAACGAACTCGTGCCGTACGGATCCGCGCGAAGGCCACTGGCCAGAGCTATCAAGTTGCCCTTGAGTCACCCTATGTGGAACCGACCTCTGCCCAGCGAGAGCTCGAGAGCCTCTTTCTCCGCACGCTCGGTACACTCTGGTACGAGCCCGCTCCAGAGCAGGAATCCTCGTCCGGAATCGTCAGCGTCGAACCACGCCATTCGAGTCTGACCGTTCACCTTGGCCGAGATACTCGACTTGGCGATGTCGGCGAGCTCATCCTTCCCAAATTCGTTGACGAATCAACGCCAGAGCCTCCGTCCGACGTCGAAATTTACGGTATCCCTGGCCTTCGAATGAGCGCTCACCCGGCAGGGACACGTCTATACCGTCCAGGCATTTCAGCGGAGCTAATTCTTGCAAGAGTACGACCAAGCGACCTCGATATCGCTCCCCGCGATCACACCTTCTATCTAGGTGACATCCACCCTGACTCCTGGTCTCGTCAAGAGCTCGACTTCGAGAAGAGGTATCCGCTCTCCCTCGGGTTAGATATCGAAAGTGAAATGCTCAGACGGCTCGGCATCTTTCGGGCTGCAGGTGCTTGGAGTGCCCACACTTGGCGAACAGCGTGGCCATCAAGCCACGCAATCGAAATCGCATTTGAGCAAAAAGTCACCAAAGAACAAGCCGAGTTCCTGAGGACTGAGTTGATGTCCAAGCACCTCACACCGCAACTCACCCTCGATCGCTTCGAAGCACCACGCGGAGACTCAGGGAGGGCCTATTTTGAACTCTCGATGCCCGATAGCGGCCACTCCGTTGAGGTTCGGCTCGAGCACCATCCGCGGCCCTCGCGCGATTCCTGGTCCTTTGCGAAGAGGACCTAAGCGTGGCCGCAGGAATCTGGTTGAACGAGGGTTGGCCCATGCATGAGCAGAAACTCTTGAGCAACAGGCTGCAATCCACAGCCCTGCCGTTCTCGAACGACGAAACTCATGTGGTGATGGCGGGCGACTGGCACGGCAACACCGACTGGATCGGCAAAGCAATCCCGTCGATTGCCCGCGAGACCTCGGGCGTCAGAACGATCTTGCACGCTGGCGATTTCGGCATCTGGTCCGGCGTGCGAGGTCGCAAATACCTCGACGCCATTGACTTCTGGTGCGACAGGGCAGGGATTGCCCGGGTACTGGTAACCCCAGGGAACCATGAGGACTGGGATTGGCTCGACAGAGAGTTCAGTGCGCAGCCGGGCAAGCCGGTAGAGCTGAGCACGACAGTTGAGGTGCTCCCCCGCGGCTACCGATTCGAGATTGGCAACCGGATACTCGTTTCATTCGGCGGTGCAGCCTCCGTCGACTTCGATTTGCGGAAACCGGGTATCGACTGGTTCCCCGGTGAGTTGCCGACGGAACAGGACGTACTGCATGCCATCAGCGGTGGTCCTGTAGATGTCCTACTCACGCATGAAACGATCGACGGGGGCACCCCAGCTACAGAGTTGGTACTCAGCAACAACCCGATGCGCTGGAGCCCAAAAGCGCTCGAGTACTCAATCCAGTCGCGTGCACTCGTCACCCGCGTCTGGGAAGAAGTCGCACCGAAGCTGCTGTTTCACGGCCACATGCATGTTGCAGATGCGACCAGACTCGTCTCTGGCCAGCAGGTGGTTTCGCTCGGGCGTGACGGCCAGGCCAAGAATCTCGCTCTCCTTGAACTGTCGACTCTGGACTGGCAATGGCTGAATGGTGCACCGAAGCCGCCAGGTGTTCGGCGCACAAGAGACTGGGAGACCCAGTTCATGACAAGACCAAAGATCGAGGAAAAAGATGGCTGAGCCGGAACTCTCTGAGGTGATCGATTCCTCATCCGAACCGCGGGAAATACACCTCGACGTCGCTGCGTACCGCGCAGCCAAAGCATCAGATAACGGCGAGCGGATCAGCCTGGGCGAACTTCTTTCTGAGCGCGATGCGCCCACAATGCCCGGCGACGCGGCACTCATCGCATCGGAGATTGCCGCGGCTCTCGTGCGCGCCGACGTCGACAGTGACGGCACGGCATTCCGCCGCTTCATCCAGCTCGACGAAAACCTCGCAGCTGAATCCGGCGCAACTCGATTCAGTTTCACGCTAACCGAGCCGGCCCCGACTGGGTCGGCGCGCTGGGACACCGCGATCGCCGCGCTCTGCGCGTACCGTCTCAACTCTGGCTCGCTCCCGATCCCCGACTGGGTAAGCAATAGGAACGGCAACCAGCAGACTCCCTGGGTGCCGCCGTTTAGTCGCTACAACTCCCCGGTTGATTTAGCCCAGGTCCCAGTCGAGTTCCTCCGCGGCGGCATCTTGATTCAAGCGTCGACGTTGGAGAGCGAGTAGTGGCCGACGACCGACTCGATGTCCGCGAGCTCACCCGACGCCTTAACGCCGCCCTCGGCGGCACGCTTGTCGCCACTCTCGCCGGGTCAAAGGACACCAAGATCTCCCACACGTGGGCGAAGGACGGTGGCCCCGCGCCGCGCGCCGAGGCAGTCCGTCGACTGGCGTTCGCCTATGAGCAATGGCAGAAGGTCGACGAGGCTGAGGGCGAGCATGTCGCACGCCTCTGGTTCATCGGCGCCAACCCTTGGCTCGACTACGACACGCCTGTGAACGCGATCCGCGAGGGTCTGTACAAGGAAGTCGGCAACGCCGCTCAGGCCCTCGTCGACGACTCCTTCAGTGGCTGATCCTGAGCCGGAGCAAACAGTGCATGCTGAACGCATGAGCAAAGCCACGCACCTCCCCGCCGTAGACGTCCTAGCCGGTGACCTGATCATCCGGCATGACGGTACCGCCTACCGGGTGCGCGACGCGACGCCCTCTGCCTCGGGAAAGGTCATCCGGTTCAGCACCCTCGTCGAAGTCGCTGCGCCCGGCGGCCCCGAGCTCGGACGCCGCTTCAACCTCAGCCATCGAGCAGGGACGACGCTCCTGGTCGAGCGCGGTCCCGAGGACTTCAAGCTTCTTGAACAACTGGACATGCTGCGCGACGTCGCTGACTTCCGTGACGCAAAGGCCGTGGATGACGGAGAGCACGTCGGCCTGGATGAGCTCTTCTCAGAGCTCGACGTTTGAGCGCCCCGGCAAGGTTCCCCGCAAGTCGGCGCAGCCTACGAAGGTAGCTAAACCGCACAACTTGACCAACTCTCGGCAGGTACAGCTATCAATTAGGAGGTGCGCCCATGGTCGCGAGACGTTCACCAGCACGAACCCGGATGCTCCAAGAACTGGGCACGAACATCACCCGCTGGCGCAAGCTCCAAGGGCTCAGCGCCTCACAGCTCGCTCTCCGAGCCCACGTCACCCGCGAGACGCTCCGCAACATCGAGACCGGCACTGGCACCCCGAAGATCGACTCGCTCCTCGCTGTGCTCACATCGCTTGGCATGGCCAACACGGTTGTCGCCAGCTCGAGCCCCTGGAACTCGACCGCAGGACGAGCCCTGATGGACGAGCACATCGGAATGGCCGACCAGCCGCTCGCGCCTGCTCCGGCTGGTCGGTCCGTGAGTCCGCGACCGAACGCGCCGTTCCAGCATCGCATCGAGCGCGTCACGTACGAGCTTCATCGGGCCGTGGCGAAGCGCCTGATCGAAGATAGTGACGCGGTCATATCGCGCGTTCCCGAGCAGGTCGAGCGCATGCGCCCAGACGCGGTGGGCGGAGCACACGCCCTCCTTGATGAGTGGATCGAACTCACGCATGCCTCGGTCGGCGACATCATCAACGTCATGCTTGCAGACGACGAACACGCGAAGGAGATGCGACAGATGTCACCCTTCATTGGGGTGCTTCCGGAGGAGGAACGACTCGAAGCGATCGCTCGAGCAGCTGGAACGGTTGCGTGAAGCTTCGGCGAGTTCGAAGACAGAGCCCGACATCGACCATCCGGGCAGCCGCGCATAGAGCTGAGCCCGGGCACTCAGCCACACACCCCGAAAGCGAGGTGAAAGCACCATGAACGAATTGCCGCATGAAACTCTGCTGCCCTCAGACGCAGTCCCCGGCGCCGGAATCCTGCTCGCTGTCGACGTCGACGGCGTGCTGAACACCATCGACGTTGACCAGTGGGAGCGCAACCGCAGGACCGGGCAGTCGCTCCAGGAGGCGATGCCGCCTGCGGCTGACGGTTTTGAACGCCGTCACATCCGCACCGCCCACGGCGACAAGTACTGGGTGGACATCGACCCTCAAGTGATCCTCGCCCTCGACGCGTTCGTCAGAACCCACAACGTCGAGCTCGCTTGGCTCACCACTTGGGGACCGAACGTGCGTGCGTTCATCGAGCAGGCACTCGACGGGAAGTTGTCGGGAGGATTCGTGCTGGCCAAGAAGCCCCCGCGATACCGCGGCGCTGTACCTGCGGAATGGAAACGAACGGCCCTCCGCGCCCGGATCGAGACCACAGGACAGCCATGGATCTGGGCCGACGATGAGGAGATCGCGATCGGTCGCACTTGGTCGGACTTCGACGAAGACCCGATCTTCGCTGTGCCGAACTTGATGTTCGAACCGGCACCGACTGTAGGGCTCACCGTGGACGATGTCGCCGCTATGGAGCGATTCGCTGTGTCGTTCCACACCGGAGCTTGCACCCTCGGCATCACCTCGGACGAGCTCCGAGCAATCCTTGGTGATCGGCTGCCTGCGTTCGAAGGCTGGATACGTGGCCAGACCTTGGGGCTGTGCCCGGAGCACGGCGTCGTGGTCTACCGCATCGACCTCGAGCGGTTCGTTACCAAGTCGCGCGTGGCATTCGACTGACGCCCGGCACTGCGCTCCACTCAGGGCAGACGCACGCTTGATAAAGTTATCAACGGAACCCATCCTTGATAACTTTATCAAGCGCACCCCTCAACAGCCCTTTCACTCAGGCTCCGACAGCGCCCTGAAGTCTGGTGGGCACTGACCAAGGGCGCCGCCCGCCGGTTCAACGCAGAACGACACCCGTAAGACAGGGCATGCTTGGCGCATGAGCAAAGCCGCGCACCTCCCCGCTGCCGATGTCCGAATCGGTGACCTGATCACCAGGTACGACGGAACCGGCTACCGAGTGCGCGAGGTGACACCCTCTGCCTCGGGAAAGGTCATTCGGTTCAACACGCTCGTGGAAGTCGCTACTCCCGGCGGCCCTGAGCTCGGCCGCCGCTTCAACCTCATCCATCGAGCCGGGACGATGCTCCTGGTCGAGCGCGATGCTCCGCTGCAATTGGCAGCGGGCCTCATCACGGTCACACTCGACGACGAGGGCACTCTCGCATCACGAATGACTGACCGGTTCCAGTGGATGCTGGAGCTGTCTCCAGAGGACCAGGCAACGTGCGCTCAGGACCTCGTCGACGCTGCTCGAGCGTCACTCGCTACGGAGCAGCCGCATCTCGTCATCGCCGAGCTCACCGCCTGGCGGGAGACCGCAACAGCGATTGCCGCCGGCTTCTCGAGCGACCCGATCGAACTGAATGAGGGCATTAGGCCGGTCGAGCGCCCCTGACAAGCGTTCGAGGTATGTCGCCCGTCAGAGCGACGCTTGCACGAACCGATCGGCGCTGAACGGCTGGAGAGCCGTGTCGCCCCGGACATACAGCGGATGACGCGGGTGGCCGTCCTTGGTCGGTTGGCCCAGTGACATCCACTCGCAACCAGCATCCGCAGTCAGCTGCACGATGTCCCGAAGCAACATGGGCAGATAGGCCCTGGACTCGATGAGCCCGCCCCAAGCGGCGAGGAGAGTGCGCGGCTGGTCGCTCGGCCGGCCACCCAGCACCTTCGCGATGTTCCGCTCATTCTCGGCCTTGAGATCGGCCCGGTGCATGCGATCGAGACCCTTCGGGTCGGTAGAGATCTGCGGGTAGACGTTCAGCATCGTCCAGCTGTCGTAGCCGTTGTCGGCCGCGAAACTGCTCACGCGCTTGACCGTACGATCCAGTGCATCCGGCGTCGCGGTGCTCGGATTGATCCCGAAGCAGACGAGCGGATTCTCACCGACCGTTCCCAGCACGAATCGCGCCGAACCGTCGGCCGCCCGCTCATAGACCCATTGGCTCTGATCCACGCTGTCCCCCATCTGCTCCTGCGACTATCCCATAGTGGACGAGAGCGCTCCGACGAATAGTGCGGCGAGCGGGCTTCTGAAGTGGTCGCACCGGACCATGCCCGACGCTCATGCTCGCAGGATTCAGCAGCTGGACGCACCTGCGCAAAAAGTAGAGTAGGTAGGTGGCAAAAGGTAAAGTAGCCACGACAACCGGAGGCTTCAGCAACGGAGACAGCACTCGCCTCGGCGAATTCTTCGAGGCGGTCGTTCCGCTCGCGTTGCTCACTGCTTGATCGACGACGCATAGCGATCGACTCCGTCTGGGAACCGACCGATAGCCTCACTCGCTACAAGTAACTACGCTCGAGGCTTGACCCCCGGGAATCAGAGCGACATCCAACGCGTGCTCGCGAATGAGATCCGCTACGACGCTCTCGATGAACGAGACCAAGCAACAGTGCGGGCAATCTGGGATGAGCAGGTCACCGAACGCATCGCGCGACTAGACCTCGCCGCAGAATTCACACAGGCCGGGCGATCATGGACCGAGGCAGACGCGCACGGTGGCGTAATCAAGCGAGCCCCCAGCGAGCTGAGCAACTAGCCCTGGTGCCTCGATGGATTCGCTATTGATCAGCCCCGCGAGCCGGACCTCACTCCATCGCGGCTTGGATGCGCCGGTCGAGATCGTCGAGCTCGGCCAACACTTCAGACGCAGCCCAGACACGGTTCTTCTTGCGCCCCGTGATCTCCGTGAGGTACCCCTTCTCGACGAGCTGGTCGATGGCGCGGTAGGCCTGGGATGCAACTGAGCCGGAACGGGTCTCGATCTCGTCAGCGCTCATCACCGGGTGGTCGTAGAACGCCTGAATCAGCGCGGCGGCAGCCGACCCGGCGCGTGGGCGTAGCTCTGCGGCCCACTCATCGGGCATCGCCTTCAGGCGAGCGATGGTGTCACGCGAGCACTCGGCGGCAGCACGCGCCGAGCGCGCGAAAAGGTCAATGAGCGGCGCGGGGTCGCCGCGGCGGTAATCGCCAAGCGATGCAAAATACTCGTCACGGCGGGCAAGCAGACCACTGGCGAGCGGAACGACGGCATTACGAGTGACTCCGCGACGACGCAGCACAGCAGAGACCAGCGCGCGCCCGATGCGACCGTTGCCGTCGGTGAAGGCGTGGATCGACTCGAACTGGGCATGACCGATCGCGGCCTGCACCATCACCGGAACGTCGTCGCGGTTGAGGTAGGCCACGAGATCCGTCATCAGCTCAGCGACTCGCTCGGGCGCCGGCGGCACATGGAGAGCATCGCGGGGCGAGTAGTCGCTCCCGCCTATCCAGTTCTGCATGTCACGCAGAAGGCCGGCGTAGCTGGCCTCGTCTGGGTCGTCGGCCATCAGCGCGCGGTGCGCGCTCGTGATGTGCTCAAGCTCGAAGCGCCCGCACTCATCGACAGTCGTGATGAGCTCATGCAGCGCGGACGAGGCTGCGACCATGCTCACCGCAGAGGCGTTGCCCCGATTGCCGGCGATCGCTTTGGCGTAGTCAACCGCGGTTGCGGTGATGCGCTCAATCTTCGAGGAGGCCACAGATTCCGAACGCATCATAAAGCGGCTGAGCGCCGCGGAGTGACGTTCGGCATCGGTATCAGCCTGGGCGACGGCGAGGAGGGCCTTCTCAGTTGCAAGCAGCACAGGCAGCGGCGGCACGTAGTCGAGCGTCTTGATCAGCGGCGGGATTGTCGCGTCGACCGAACTAAGCATCCGATCTTCGCGCGTGCCACCGCGCACCTGCTGACGCCAGGGCAGAGTCTCAACCCCGTGCGAAGGCCAAGCCTGATTGGTGACATCGATGTGCATAACCACGATTCTACTTCGTCTAAGTGGTGTTTACGCCCACTAACCACAATAATTTGTTGGCGTAGTGGTGGCTATGCGCACCTCAACACGTGACTAGCGACTCGTTCCGCGACCCTCGATAGGCTCGATCCAGCTCAGGCGTGCCTCTCTAATAGTCGGAACAGGTGTGTTCCCACATCGGCCCGAACTCGCTTCTTCCGTCATCGTAGGAGTACACGGCGCTGACCGGCCCTGAGAGACCCGAGGCCCTCATCGCTGGAAAGACGGCCGAATCACAGAGTTCGTCGATGGCCGGACGCTGGGCATCGAGCAATTCGGTGGCAGTCGGCCAGTCCACCGAATTTGCGTAGGTGTAATAGAACCACACAACGGAATAGGTCCCGGCCGGGAGACCGCGGTCGCCATTGGAGTCTTCCATTGTCCCTTCAACGCGGGCCTCAGAGTACATACCCGGAGTCTGCGCGATGACCTGTGGCAGCGTGGCTCTCTCTGCTTCGACATAGGTGAGCAGGGCCTCGGCGTTCTGGTCACGCAGCTCTTGAGCTGCTTCAGCCGGTGACTCGGGTGCCGAATAGCTCGAGGTCGAACTCGAGCAGGAAGTAACTGCGGCGAGAGTGAGCAATGAAAGCGCAGCAGCGGCGACAGCTCTCCGCGATCGTGACACGCCCATCTAGGAAGCCGCCCCCGCGAAGAACACGCTGCTATCAGACACCATCGAGGCGACGACCCAGGCGCCTCCTGGAATGTCCGCAGTGGGAACCTGGGCGCAGTTGAGGAATTCAGCCTGCGCTCCGCCGTACATCAAGCCAACTCTGTGCAGCTCGCCGGGAGCGGGCAGCACCACCGAGCATGTGACGCTGTCGTACGTGTTGCCCGACGCGGTGACGTACGAGACATCGAACGAGTTCCACGGGTCAGCACCCTCGGCCACTGCCTCGACGTCTTCAACCTGCACCGTCACAGGAGCGGTGATGTATCCGTTGCCTTCGGCCGGCGCCTCGTTGAACTCATTGGCAGCCATGATCTCGGGCCACGCATCCGAATCAGTCTCGCCGAGGCTGTACGTCCACACAGAGTCGGCAGCGTGCTTGCCCGCGGTGCCAACCGGGAACGGGTTGGCGCGGGTGCCCGGCTTAGCGGCCGGCGCTTCGGCCGTAGCCTCGGCAGTGGCTTCTGTAGACGGCTCGGCGCTGGCCTTGGGCTTAATCTCACCCTCTACGGGGCCAGTGCAGCCGCTGAGGAGAACGACAGAGCCAATGGCGGTAGCAAGCAGAGCGGACACGGGAATGCGCACGGTGGTTCCTTTCTGATGGGACAGGGCGCGAATTGCCGACTCATGCGTCACAGCGACGCAACGGCCGCGGCGCTCCGCCCGAGATTGGATCTGGTTTTAGACCAGACACCGCCCCCAGCGTTTCAGCCTATGGCGACTCCCTGACCCCAGCCAGCCTCCAGTTCGAGTCACACACCGGGCAGCCGGGCGCAGAGAGCAGTCGCCCACCTCGCCCACACTCACGCCCACCCCGTAACCAAATCCCCAGGAAGGCCCACGCATGCCTCGCACCACACTCTCCCCACGCGAACACATCGAGCCCGCTGGCCCGGCGCGGGCTGCGAGCCCCTCTGTCCTGAAAGCTGGCACTAACGCTGGGGCAATCGCACGGGGACCACATCACGGCTGAAGGCGCTCCGGTGACCTCAGCGCCGAAGGTGCCGAACAGGAGCTCCAAGCGGCACTGGCCCGCATCGTGACAAGGAGTCGAGCTGCAACGACAGGCGAGGCGACCGACGACGTGCACGGATGCCGCGCATGCGGAACCTGGGTCCGTGACGACTGCTGATAAGGCGGCTCTCCACGCAGTCATCACATTCACTCGCGAGTGGTGGACTGGGCTGTTCTATCCAGTCGAGAGCCCGTCACCATCCTGGTGGCGGGTTCTCCCGGGTGTTGCATCCGGTATGACAGTGCGCCCCCAACCAGGACTCGATCATCGAGCAGCTCATCGGCGAGAGCCGACTGGTGGTGTCGCCCTCTCCCGCTCTTGGTGATCGTCAGACGCCCGTCCTAGATCAAAGGTGTGGTCGCAAGGGACTCCGACACCTTCGTGACAGCGTGGGCAGCAAGTCGCAAGCACGGCCGCTCGCCACTGGACTTCCGAGTACGTGGGGTTGCTCTGCATCCTGCGCTTCCTCCGCTCACGCGCCCGCGCTTGACGTGCAGGGTGCCAACCTCGGTTACCGTCGACACGCGATCCCGAACTCGCGGACTGCGGCGTCTGCTGCGTCTGCTGTTTGGCAGGTCGCTCCCGGACCAACCAGCCCAACGCGAGAACGATTGCGGTTCCGCCCACGATCGCAATGAGGCCCAGAAGCCCGGTCGGCGGGCCACCAGTAATGCCCGGATCCGGTTGCGCAAGGATCATGACCTCATGATGCCTGACATTGCGCTCGCACGCCATCGAAGGACGCGAGAACGACACCCCGATGAACGAGATCCGCAAGGGTCATCTGGACGACGTCAGCCGCGCCGCACTGGCAGTGGTCGACGACGCGTTCGACGGCTGAACTTACACGTCACCGAACCATAGGCGACGTGTCTTTCAGCAAAGTCACAGGACTCTGCCATACTCCGAGACATGGCTACACCAGAGCTCCCGACTCCCGGGCCACAGCAGACCACGCCTCAGCCGCAGCAACCGCCGCTCACGCAGCCAGAGTACGCCGCGCCCGTTCAGACACCGCCGGGGCCGCCGGCCCAGCCCGTGAAAGAGAAGCCGCGCCGGAACACCATCGGCCTCATCGCGCTCATCGCAGCCGCGGTCGGCTTCATCTTCGCCTGCATCCCCGGCGCCCTCATCGTCGGCTGGATCCTGTTGCCGATCGCTTTCGTTCTGGGGCTCGTCTCGCTCTTCCTCAAGGGCCAGGTCAAGTGGATGGGCGTCACAGCGCTGATCCTCTCCATCATCGGCACGATCGTTGGGTTCGCCGTCTTCTTCTCCGTCGTCGCAGCGTCTTTCGATGAATCGTTCGGCGCTGGTGAGACCACCGTTGTCGAGGAGTCTGATGATGCAGCTGCTGGCGACGAGGCAGCGGCAGCTGATGAGGACGCCGCCGACGCCGGAACTCGCGAGAGCCCGTTCCCGATCGGCTCGGTAATCGAGAACGACGAGTGGCGCGTCGTCGTCAACTCGGTCACGCTCGCCGCAACCGACGCAGTCATGGGCGCCAACCAGTTCAACGAGGCACCGGCCGAAGGTACCGAGTACATCATCGTGAATTACTCGGCCACCTACATCGGTGACGACGCTGATGGCCAGATGCCCGCCTTCGTCTCTGTCGAGTACGTCCGGGCCGACGGAACCACCGTCAGCGGCCTCGACAAGATCGTCACCGCGCCGGACCCGATCGACTCGATGAGCACGCTCTACACCGACGCCACCGCGACTGGCAACACCGCATTCGAGGTCCCGAGCGACACCGCTGGCCAGGGCGTCCTCGCCATCACGCCGGGCATGTTCGGCGACAAGGTCTTCGTCGCAGTCCAGTAACTTCTCCGAGCAACGCAGCAACGCCCCCGGTGACGCACCGGGGGCGTTGCGCTTCTGCGCCCGGTCACGCACACACCTCGCCGCATACCCATAGCTGCTCAAATTCGGCAGGCAGTAACCCAGGCCGGGCCGCCTCGGAGCCCTTGCCTCTCCCAACCTCTGGCCACGCACTGTAGCAACTTGCTACAATCGAGTCATGAGCACCACCACCCCCATGCGCGTAGACGTCGACCTCGTCGACGCCGCCAAATCCGTTGGAGCGCTGGAAAGCCGCAGTGCGACGCAGCAGCTCAGCCACTGGGCACGGATCGGGCGTGAGCTCGAGACGTCTCCTGGCACGAACCACCGCGACATTCAGCGTGTTCTCGCCGGAGAAGCCGGCTACGAGTACGACGACCTCGAAGAGCGCGACCAAGCCGTGGTTCGAGCGAGCTGGAACGAGCAGATCGAGAAGCGTCGCGCCAGCCTCAACTTCGCCGAGGAATTCACGAGAGCTGGTCGATCATGGACCGAGGCCGATGCCCAGGGACGAGTCGTCAAGCACGGCAGCGTCGCGGAAGCAGCCCTCAAAGCAGAACCGAAGGCCACAGGCGCCGCAAAGGCTACACGCGGTTCGAGGCAGAAGAGCGCATCGGGAACGATACGCGTGGTGAAAGCCTCGGCCGCATCGAGGGCCTTGCGTAACGCAAGTGCATCGAAAGTCACCATCGTGGTGAAAGACGCAGGCGCGCCGACGTCTGCGCGCGCGAGAAGCAACTCGTAACACTTGCCTATCCTCTACCTCCTCGCCGGGCCGAACGGCGCAGGAAAGTCCACCTACGTCTCCCACCTTCTCGACCCGACAACCAAACTGCCTTTTGTGAACGCCGACATGATCGCAGCGGAACGCTGGCCGGATGCACAGGCCGAGCATGCGGGCGATGCCTCTATGGCGGCAGCTGACGAACGCGCAGAATTGATGGCAAACCGCTCATCCTTCATCACTGAGACCGTGTTCAGCCACATCAGCAAACTCGAGCTCGTCACCGAGGCAGTCGATCTCGGATACCTCGTCGAACTACACGTAATCCTTGTTCCCGTCGAACTCGCAGTGAACCGAGTCCACGAGCGCGTGAAGGACGGCGGTCATCGCGTGCCCGAACACAAGATCCGCGAGCGCTACGAACGCTTGTGGGGGTACGTCGCGAAGGCCCGTACTAAGGCACACACCACGACATTCTTCGACAACAGCTCCGCCAGAGAACCTTTCCGCCCCGCCGCGTCCTACCAGAACGGTCTGCTCATCGGCACGCCCTCGTGGCCAGCCTGGGCGCCGGCGGAACTCACCGCCTGAGTGCTGCGGATCAGCCGTGTGATCGCGGCTGCGACTCCCGCCATCCCGGCAACTGCTCATCAAGCAGGGCTTGCCGCTTGCTATTCATCCAGCTCCGACCGCTCCGAGCGGCTTCGCGCTGCGCCGTGACCCATGGCCCCGGATGCTTGCTACCTGAGGGAACCGCGCCCGTTACACCGAGCACGAAGATGGCGTCGATGAGATAGCGCATCCACTTCGCCTCATTCATGGCCATGCCGCCAAGGTTACTGCTCGGCGGCCGTTAAGCCGCCTCGATCTCTGCCCGAACGTCGTCGATGCGTGTGAGCGAGGGAGGATCGTCCCAACGCACCGCCAGCGTGAATCCCGACATGTTCCGCTTCCCGACGGTCTGACGCTCGACTCGAACGACATACGGAATCTCCAACGTGTCGAAGTACTTGCTGACTCCCGGAATCCCCGCGCCCCGCTCCGCGGACGCCTGCTGGTCTCGCGAGATGCAGAACTCGCCGTTGGGCTGGAACCACATGTCGCCCTTGAGGGACAGCATGCCAACGATCTCCCGCTGCGCTGTGCGCGGCTCCGGGGTGAGGGTGGCCATGGGTTCAACGCTTTGCGACGTTTCGCCGTGGCGAAGCGCAAGAGCTCCTATGGAACACATCTGTTCCATTTGTCGAGAACTCAACAAAAATGGAACAGCTGCAGTCCATCAATTAATGGTGGAACGCTGCTGCCTCTTGCGCTTCTTCTCTTCGAGCGCGGCATCTCTGCGCATCCTGTCGCCGTAGGTCCCTTTGCTCGGCCGCACTTTCGACATCATCGGGACGAAAATGATCGGGCCGATGAAGGCAGCAGCCCCGAAAATGAAAGCCCAGGTTGAGCTGCCCTCTCCGTTGTCCCAGGTGACGTAGAAAAGCCCCCAAGCCAAGGCTTCCCATCCAATTATGGCGAGTGCAATCATGCGCTGATTCTAGGGGCTTCTGCGGTCGTCATGCCGGCCCATGGCCGACGCTCATAGCGAAGGCGCTACCACAAGGATTCTGGGATCCCCGCGGTTTCGAGTGAGCAGTACGCAACTGCCTCCGTGATCGCCACACCACGGGACGAGATTGAGTCGGGGATGCACTGCATCACGACCATCGAGTCTGGTCCGGGATACCCCTTCTCCACCAGACCGTCTTTCACACTAAGGATCGAGTCCCAGACACTCCGTCGGGCCGATTCAGTCAAACTCTCGCCGCCGGCCATGAGCGCAATATCCGTAGCGTCCTTCAGTTCGTCGTAGGTGTAGTCGCCGCCCAAGACGACCCATGCCTGATGGATCGCGCCCTCGGTCTCGTCCGCCTCTGCCGAACTCGATTCCTCCGAGCTGTCGACGGATTCTGCCTCATCGGCAGTACTCGCTGTCCCCGAGCTGCATCCGGTCAAGGCGACCCCGGCTACCAACAGCCCAGCCGCGAACACCATTGAGCGCATTCCCCCACCTTCCCTTAGAAATGCCCAGTCTGGCATGCGCGGGCGCGCTGGTTCGTGAAGCAGAGCGATACAGTCTCGTCGACACTTAGATCCCAACGTCGGAACCACTCAGTAAGGTCCAACCATGCCGCTTCCAGCGCTTTCCAAGGCGAACGCAAGGTGAGGTTGCTCGGTGGACCACATTGCCGACGGAGTTCGGCTCCCTTCTAGAACGAAGGAGCCCAGACCTGCTTTGTCATGCGTATCGCCCGCTTCTCAGTGATGGATCTGCGGATCACCAAATTCGTGTACTGATCCTGAGCCGCTTCCGCCAATCCATAAAACGAGTCCCCACCGCCGGCATACTCGAACATCTTCACGAGGCACGAGGCAATCGCAAGCTCGTCGTCGGTGAGGCGGGCGGGAGCGAAGTCGTTCGTGTAGACCCAGCGGCCGCGAGCCATCAGCCCGCGTAGGGTGAGACCTTCAAGATTGGTGCCGTGTCCCAGATCAACACGCTCAATCGGATACCACGACGGCGTGCGGAAGTCTGTCAGTGAAGCCACGCGCTCGTCCGTGATCTCGCCCCGGTCTCCCCTCACCTGCAGTCGGTTGGCCCGGATCCACGAAAAGTACTGTTCCTTGGCAAAATCGATAAGGCCGAGCCTGCCATCGTACTCGAGACGAGCTGTCACCCGGCTGGATTTCACAATCCGCTCTTCGTCCGGATCCCCAACCTTGTCGGGTCCCGCGACGAGGGGCGACACGAACTCGTTTGCCGTGATCAGCGCGTTTTCGAACCCCACATCGAGGAACTTCCGCACGAGGCTGACCGCATGATGGTCATGACAGATCGACAGGGAAGCCTGGCTCACCATGCCGAGCTCCCCTGATTTCGCGATCGCAAGCTGAGCGAGCAGCATCGGTTGGAGGTGGTACTGCTCGGCTACCTGGATGCGTGAACCACGACGATTGAGCTGGTGCAAGCGTTCCAGGGCTGGCATATCGGCCGCCGGTGGGGTTTCACCGAGAACCGGGACTCCTCGTCCCGCAAGGTCTTCGACGATACCGGGAGCTGCAGGGCGGACCACAGCTACCACGACGAAATCGGGCGTCCGCGCGCGCAACAAATCATCGATTGTCGCGAATGCTGGCACGTGCCAGCTCCCGACGATCTCGGCGCGGCGCTCTTCGGTACGCGCCACCACGCCGCAAACTTCGAACCGGTTGGGTAACGCTTGGGCTACGCGGAGATAGAACTCCGCTCGCCAGCCGCTGCCGACGATTGCGAAAACGATGCGCGAGTCAGCGGGCATGAGATCCTTACCGTAGGTGAGAGCAGAAACAACGCGCAGATCGGGCCAGAACGGGCTGGTCGATCTTCGTCGACCAGTCCGTCCAGGCCACAGGCTTCACGCGCCGCTCTAGAGAACCTCGGCGAGGAACTTCTTGAGCCGATCCGACTGTGGGTCGTCGAAGAGCTGCTCGGGGCTTCCCGCCTCGACGACCTTCCCCTGGTCCATGAAAACCACTCGGTCTGCCACTCTCCGCGCGAATCCCATTTCATGAGTGACGACGACCATGGTCATGCCACCTTTTGCGAGGTTCGTCATGACGTCAAGCACACCTTTGACGAGCTCGGGGTCGAGGGCCGATGTGACCTCGTCGAACAACATGAGTTCGGGCTGCATTGCGAGTGCACGGGCAATGGCCACTCGCTGCTGCTGCCCGCCCGAAAGCTGGGCCGGTCGTGAATTCGCCTTCTCGGCGAGCCCAACGTCCTCCAGGCGGTCGCGAGCGATCCGCTCGGCCTCCGCTTTGCTGATGCCTTTCACCTGTCGGAGTGCGATGGTGACGTTCGCCAGGACGGTCATGTGCGGGAAAAGGTTGAAGTTCTGGAACACCATTCCCAGCCGGCTGCGGACGGCGTTGATATCAACGCCTTTGCCGGTGATCTCCTCGTCATCGATAAAGACCCGACCACCATCGGGCTCCTCAAGACGGTTGATCACGCGGAGTAGCGTCGACTTGCCGGATCCGGAAGGGCCGATGATACAGACAACCTCCCCAGGAGCCACACGCAGGTCGATTCCTTTGAGCACCTCGACTGGGCCGAAGCACTTACGGACTCCTTCGACCCGCACGCTTCCGGCACCCGCATTGCCCGAAACGACCGCCACGGAGACCGCTGGTACTTCGCTTGACGACTCGCGATGCTTGCTACTGTGCAGTGGCAGGTCGGTCATTTCATTTGCCTCCTCAATAACCGTCATGGATTGGTTACGCTCACTCATTGGGTACCCTGCCTGCCACGGTCGACCGAAGAATCGGTGCGGACAGGTTCGCCGCTTCGGCCTCCCCGGTCATCATGGTCTCCGGTCGGCGGCCGGTCTTGAACCGTTTGTCCATGTAGTTCACGATGTATGTCAGCGGGATGGTGATGATCAGGTACATGATGCCTGCTGCGACCAGCGCGGATAGGTTGCCCGTCTGCTGCGCGGCATCCTGACCGATGCGGTACAGTTCCCGCTCGTAGATGGTGAACCCGAGCAGGTATACAAGACTCGAATCCTTGATCGTCGCAATGAACTGGTTCGTCAGCGCGGGCAGTGTGTTTCTCACTCCCTGCGGAATGACGATGAGCCGCATGGCCTTGCCGTGCGACATGCCCAACGCCCGCGCAGCCTCTAACTGCCCGCCTGGCAGCGCCTCGATCCCCGACCGGAATATCTCGGCGATGTAGGCACCCGCAATCAGTCCGAGAGTGATGACCCCATACGGATATGAGCTGGTTCCAAAGATCCGCAACCCGATCAGGGGCAAACCCTGTCCGAGAAGGAAGATCGTCAAGATGACCGGAAGCCCGCGGAGCAGATCCACGTAGATCCGTGCCGGGATGCGCAGGAGCTTTCGCTTGGACACGCTGGCAAGGGCGATCAGAATACCGATGAACGTGCCCAGGACCATCGCGCTGAAGGCCAGGATCAGCGTATTCGGTAGCCCGATCAAAATCAGGTCGGGAAGGACCGCCAATATCTGATCCCAGTTGAAGAAGCTGTCAATAATGTTCATCAGTGAGTCCTTGTGATCAGTCCGTCAAAGTGGGCCGTCGGCCTACTCTTCCGAGTAGAGGTTCGACGGGTTTGCCTCGTAGTACTCCGTCAGCCAGTCGATGACCGGCTGCGAGTTGTCTGCCGGGTTCCACTTGTCGAGGATCTTCTGCGTCGTGCCGTCTTCGAGCGCGGTCCGAAGCTCCTCATTGAGAGCTTCACGCAGCTTGTCGGCGTCCTGATTCAGAATCCATGCGCCGCCGCGGTCGTCGGGGTTCACTGCGGACAGAACGAACTTGAGGGGGAACTGATCGGTGAACTGCTTGGCAGACTGGGGATCGACGAGGATGCCGTCGAGTCCGCCGCCTGACAACGCCAGCCTCGCCGCGTTGTTCGACGGGAAAGTCACGATCTCCGACTCTGTCCAGTACTTCTCCGCGTATTCGAGCGCCTGGCTCGCCTGCAAAATTCCGATCTTCTTACCCTTCACGTCGTCTTCATCCGCGATCTTGGATTCGTTCGGAACAATGAGGGCGTTGTTACCGATGATGTCGGGAAGCGTGAACGAAACGGTCTCACGTCGCACATCGGTGTCGGCGATGGATCCCATGGTGAGGTCGGCTTGACCGCCGGCCACGAGCGGAATGAGGGTGTCGAATTCGTGAGCCGTGATCTCGACGGTCAGACCGAGGTTCTTCGCGGCATGTTTGACGAGGGCCACGTCGACACCCTGCCATTCATTGTCCTTGATGTATGCGAACGGCGTGAGGTCACTGCTCGTCACGATGGTGAGGACGCCTGGCTTGATGGTCTCGAACTGGGAGGTCTTGCTGTCCGGTTTCGATGCGGACTCCTCCACGGCTGCCGGTGCGCTGGAGCACGCCGCGGCTGCGAGAAGTGTGACCGCCATTACCGCGGCACTGAGGCTGACTTTGGTCATTTTCTTCATGCGAATACATCTCTTTCGTTGTTGGTGTCGATGAATCGATCGGGTGAAAAAGTGCTGATATCTGCTGTTGTCGATCCGGTCAGGGCAAGGTCTGCTCCGACGTCGCCCACTGCGGCGGACATCTTGAATCCCCGGCCAGAGCACGCCGAGAGGACGACGAGTCGGGGATGCTCAGCGGGGATCCCGATGCTGAACTCCTGGTCTGGAGTCATCGTGATCATGCAACCGCGAGAGTAGGTTGGCTCTGGCTCTAGGTCGGGAAGCGTTGCCGCCACGAACGCCTGCACATTCTCCAGCTCCCAGGCTTCCACCTCGGGCCGGTTCAGCGCAGGGTCGCCAATCTCGTAGCCCTCGGTGAAGTCGAGCCCGATCTTGACACCCCATTTGTCGAACGACGGTAGACCCCAACCGGTCTGACCCCCGAACTCGTGAGTGAAGACCGGGAAGGCGCCCACTGCGAAGGCCGAATCCCTCCCGGCCTTGGGTCGGAACCAAGACAGCGTCGCCCGTCGCGGCTTCAGATACAGCTGCAGGTTGGGAAGGAGCGTGTTCTGCCACGCGCCGGCCGCGATAATCGCGGTTTCGACTTCGTAGGTGCGCTCTGCCGTGACGACTCGCACCGAATTCTCGGTGGGGATGACTTCGAGCACCTCTCCTGCGATCACGCGCGCACCCTTCTCACGAGCGAGCTGCCACTCAGTACGGATGGCCAGTTCCGGTTTGAGGAAGCCGGACATCGGGTCGATGACCCCGATGTCACCTTCGGCCAGTAGGTGCTGCGGGAAACGGCGGCGCAGATCAGCAGCATCCAGGTACTCGAGTGCGAGGCCGGTGTCCGCGCTTACCCGCTGTAGCCCCGTTATGAGGGAGCCATCTGGCCGACCGATCGAGAGGCCTCCCGTCATTTCCAACACGGATTCGCCGCTCTCGGCTTCGAGCTGGCGCCACAAGCCGGTGGCCCGCTGCGAGAGTGCTGACTCCTGAGGCCCCTGCGGAGTGACCTCCTTGAACGCACGTGAGTATCCGTGAGATGAGCCCCGGTCGTGACCTGCCTCATACTGCTCGAAACCCAGTACGTCCGCACCGCGCTCTGCCAGACGCCAGAGCGCCGCGCTACCTGCCGCCCCGAGTCCGATTACTCCAATTTTCGCGTCCATATGGCTCCTCGTAGACCGTTTGCTTTCCGGCGTCAACTCGAAGAGCGACGACTTCCCAGTAGAAGGAAGAAAATCTCCAGTGGAGTCTTCCGGTTGCGAAGTACCGAAAGTAAATCACAGGAAACCAAAAGCAGTCAAGAGTAAAAACGAGTTAATCAGAACGTTACAAAGCTAAGCGCTGCGGCGAAGGACGGAGAGGAGCTATTAGACCCGCTTGATCCGACCGATCGCAGACGAAAGCTCCTCTTTCAAGTGCTCCTCGAGCCCTGTGTCCGTCAGGAGAAGATCAATCTCGCTCAACTCTCCGTATCTGCAAAATGAAACACGATTGACCTTGCTGTGGTCGGCGAGGAGGACTCGCCGGTTCGAGCAGTGCAGCGCCGCGCGTTTGGTTTCCGCCTCGGCGATGTCGGGCGTCGTCAAACCTCTCTTAACGCTGACCCCGTTCGTGCCCAGAAAGGCAACGTCTACGTACAAGTCCTGGAAGTTACGAATGGCTAACGCGTCCACACTGCCTAGCGTGAGGGGGCGGATGCGCCCACCCAGAATGACCACCGTCGCCGCCGTGGACCGGGTCGCCAATTGGAGGGCGATCGGCAGGGAGTTCGTTACCACGGTCACTGGCAGTTCGGCGGGAATGAGCTCGGCGAAGCGAGCTGTCGTGGAGCCGGCTTCAATGAAGATCACGCCGCCCGTGGGGATCTCCTCCAAGGCTGCGCGCCCGATCCGTTCCTTTTCAGCCGACTTCTCCGTACGCACTGTCACACCGGGTTCGTATGCAAGCGTTTCAACGGGCAATCCGCCTCCATGAACCCGCATGATCAGGCCGTCGTCCTGGAGCGCGTCAAGGTCTTTCCGAACCGTCTCCGGAGTGACCGACAATGCCTTGGCCGCTGAGTTGACACCGACGCGCCCGTCCCGCCGCGCCATCTCAAGGAGCAGGCGCTGGCGCTCAGGGCCAGAAAGGCGCTCGTCTTCTTTCCATTCCATCTGCGTGTCCTACTTTCTCGGTGTGGCCTAACAAAGGTTCTGCCGCAACGCGGTCCCCTTTTGATAAGTCTACGGTTTGGCTTGACTCGTTATCCATCTCTGTGCTTTGCTTTGTTTGCTTGGCTTTGCTTTGCGCTACTTATTCGACAACGCCGCGGTCCATCCGTTGGCATGAGGACGGTGAAATGACTGAATCCGATCAGACTGGTTCGGTATCAGAGTGGCCTTCTGCAGACGGTGCACGGGCGCGCATTGCCGTCGTCGGTCCGAATCCCGCAATGGATCGAACGGAAGAGATCGAGTACTTTCGTCCACACCAGGTGAACCGCGCCCTCGTCAGCACTCCGCGCGCTGGAGGCAAGAGCTTCATCGTTGCTCGCGCTCTACGCCGGCTCGGCCAGGACGTGACCCTGTATGGCTTCCTCGGAGGCCCGACGGGGCAGTACCTCCGAGCCGAGTGCGCAAAGCTCGGCATCCGGGACCGCCACACAACCATCGAAGGCGAGACGCGCATTAACACCGTGCTCGTCGACCGGCATGCCGGTCTCGCGACTGTCATCAATGAGCCCGGCCCGGAAATTTCGAAAACCGAGGCGGAAAGCCTGCGTCGGGCACTGGATGAACATATCGAGGCCGGAGACATCCTCGTCCTCTCCGGAAGTCTGCCGCGCGGGATCCCACTCGACACGTATGCCGGACTCATCACTTCTGCTCGCCAGCGTGGCGCTCGCGCCATCGTTGACGCCGAGGGGGAAGTACTCGTGAGTGCTGTGTCGGTCGGGCCGTGGGCTGTGAAATGCAACCTGCAGGAGTTCCGGGCGATCGCGCCGGATGCACCCGAGGAAGTGACAACGGAAGCGGCACGCCAGCAATTGTTTGACTGCATGCGGGTCATCGTCGCCGCGGGAGTGCAGCTAGTCATCGTGACCCTCGGTGCCAATGGTCTCCTCGCTGTATCTCGCACCGAAGCACTTGAGGTTTCGGCGCCGTCGGTTGTCGCGAAGAATCCGACGGGATCGGGCGACACCTTCCTTGCCGCATTCGTGGCCGCCTACTCGAACGCATCTTCACTGGAGTACGCCCTGAAGTTCGGTGCGGCCGCTGCGAGCGCCAACGCCGCGGTACTCGTGCCAGACATCGGCCCATCGCCGCAACTGGACACCCTCGTCGCAGGGACCACCGTCATCCGCCACGAGCCGGACTTCGCGGACTCCGGTGTGGCCGGAACCGACCGATGACCTTCATCGGCATCGATATCGGCACCACCCGAACGAAAGCATTACTGTACCGGCCGGGTTCACCGAGTCGACGTATCGTCGCGAGCGCGACGCCCACCGTCTCGACACACTTGGGCGATTTCCGCGACGCGGAGGCAGTCTTCGCCACGGTCGTCGACTGCATCAGCATGCTCTTGGCCGATCTGCGCCCGGCGGAACGAGCCGAGATCGAGGGAATCGGCCTGACATCGCTCAGCGAAGAGGTCGTCCTCGTCACATCGTCCGGAATTACAGCCGGACCGATGCCGGCGTGGTACACATCGGTGGCGAAAGCACAAGCGCTCGACGCCGGCATCGACCCCTCCTTCTCCTGGACAAAACTGTCGTGGGCGTTTGAGCAGCTGAGTTCCGCGCGGTCCCCTTCTTTCACAGAACACGCCGTTGCCGCAATAAAGCAGGTGACGACACTGAACAGCTACGTTGCCGGCCGCCTGGCAGGGATTGACCGGTACCCCGTCGATGAATCACACGCCTCCCGGAGCGGATTCTTCGACGTGCGCTCTGGACAGTGGCAGCGGGCGATATTCGAGCAGACTGGATGGAAAGCCGAACTTCTTCCTGAACTCGTGGTACCCGGTTCAGTGGTCTCTACCGTCGATCCGGGTCTGGCAGCGCAGTGGGGGTTGCCGCCCGCAGCGAGAGTGGTGCTTGCGGGCCACGATCACTTCTGCGGAGCCTTCGGAAACGGTGTTCGCGAGGACGGACAGCTCTACATCTCTGCTGGCACGTCAGAGGCACACTGTTTGATTGTGAGCGAGCTCCCGAAATTTCCGCTTCCACCCACGGTGGGCGTCGGACGCTTCGTCGATGGCACGCATTTCTATCTCCACCGACAGCTTGCCTCGGGTCATCTCTACAGACAGTGGACCGGCCTGCTCGGCATCGATGACGAGGACTCGCGGTCACAGGAGGATCAAAAGCTGTTCGCTGAACCGATTGGATCCCGAGGGACGACGATCATCCCCGGTTTCGACGGAGACACAAGTAGTTCAGTACTCAATGTGAAAGCAGGATCCTCGCCACACACGGTTCTCCGCGCTCTCCTCGAGGGCCTCGCCTGCGCCGCGCTGCACATCGATCGCGAGCTCGTCACCTTCACCAATCGTCCCATCGAGCGGATCATCGCTTCTGGAATCCCCTGTCAGAGCCCGTTCTGGCAGCACCTGCGTGGACACGTCACGGCTGCCCCGCTTTACATCACCGACGAGGAGGAAGCTCCTGCTCTCGGCGCGGCCCTCCTCTGCCAAAGGGCTACCGCCGGAGCCGCGACGATCGGCACCGACTGCATCACCTCATCACATGCCACGACAACCGACGCCTCGCTTGAGGCCGACTACGACAAGCTCTTTTCACGATTCGAGCGTGAGCTGGCAAGAACAGCCACTCCCTCCAACCGTGTCATCCGATAACAAACCATGGAGGAATGAAGAATGACTGCCCTCGACCGCCGCAGGCTCGGCACAACGGACATGCTCGTCACGCCGCTGGGCTTCGGCTCGCTTGCCATGGGAGGAGCACAATGGATCTCCGGACGAGGCGAGCAGCACGAGGACGATTCCCGCTCGACGGCGCGTGCGGCCATCGAGGCCGGCATTAACTGGATCGACACCGCACCGGTGTACGGCCGCGGCCTGGCCGAAGAGCTCGTCGGTTCGGTTGCCCGCGATTTTGCGGAAGCAGATCGCCCCTACATCTTCACAAAGGCCGGATTGTCTTGGAGTGACGACGATCCTCGCGGTGCGCCGGTGCGAACCGGGTCTCCCGAGCGAATCATCACGGAGGTCGAAGATTCCCTTCGCCGGCTCGGAGTTGACCGCATCGATCTCTTCCAGATGCACTGGCCCCCACTCGACGCGTACCGCGTCGCAGACTACTGGCCGGTGTTTGCGAAGCTTCGCGAACAGGGTAAGGTGCGTGCCATCGGACTTTCCAACCACACCGTAGAAGAGCTGCGAGCAGCTGAAGAGATCGCGCACGTCGACTCCATGCAACCGCCGTTCTCGGTGATTAACCGGGATGCGGCCAGCGACGTCATTCCAGTGTCCCGCCGGCAACGCACCGCAGTACTTGCATACGCTCCGATGGAGTCGGGGCTTCTCACTGGCACTTTCACCGCAACGCGCGCCGCTACGCTCCCCGGCACCGACTGGCGAAGAGACCATGCGGATTTCACTGGCGAGGGACTTGAGCGAAATCTGCGGGTCGTCAACGCTCTCTCGGCGATCGGGGCGGCTCGGGGAGTTCCAACTAGTGCTATCGCCGTGGCCTGGACACTCGCATTCGATGGACTGACCGGCGCCATCGTCGGTGCTCGCAAGCCGCAGCAGATCGACGACTGGATCGACGCGGCATCTATCGAACTGACGGATGCCGAACTCGATTCAATTGCCGCCGCAGTGACCGCGGCCGGGGTCGGTTCAGGACCGGCCCGCCCGCCCGCCCGCGCGAGCCGCCGGAGCACGACCGCATGACGCTGGTCAGCCCTGCCGCTCTCATCGCATCCCGGAACGGCGCGGGAGTCGCCGCGTTCAACATCATCACTCTCGAACACCTGGAAGCATTCGTCACAGCGGCGGAGGGTCACCAGACCGGCGTGATCCTCCAGCTTTCGCAAAATGCCGTCAAATATCATGGGGGTCTGGAACCGGTGGCGGGGGCGATCTTGGAACGTGTTCGCGAGTCTTCCGTGCCTTTCGCAGTGCAACTCGATCATGCCAGCGACATCACTCTCATTCGCGCGTCTGCGCGTATGGGTTTCACGTCCATCATGTACGACGGCTCCACGTTGAGCTACCAGGACAACGTCAAGACGACCCGCTCACTCGCGAATGAGTTGCACGATCTCGACATCTGGGTTGAAGCCGAATTGGGTGAAATAGGCGGCAAAGACGGAGTTCACATAGCGACTGCCCGGACAGAGCCGCGAGAGGCAGCCGACTTCGTGTCGTCGACGGGGGTCGACGGACTCGCAGTGGCAGTTGGCAGTTCCCATGCCATGACCGACAAAACGGCGCGTCTGGACGTGCGTCTCATCGAGGCGATCCACGCAGCCGTTCCGGTTCCGCTGGTATTGCATGGCTCATCCGGGATCGCAGAACCGCTCATCGCGGAAGCCGTGCGGGCGGGTATTTCCAAAGTCAATTTCGGTACGCGCTTCAACGTAGTGATGACCGACGCGATCCGCTTGCATCTCGCCACCCACCCCGCTGTGACCGATCCGCGCAGGTACCTAGCGGCGGGTCGTGCGGCCATCAAAGCAGACGCTGAAACGCTTCTGAAAGTGCTTCATTTCGAATCCTGAGGCGCGGGCCCCTCCGCTGCTCCGCGACGAGCACAGCACGTGGGGTGCAAAGTCATGGATCGTCAGCTCAAACGACAGTCCGCTGACTAGTTGCTTCGCAGAACCACGTCGTTCATCCCGAGATACGCTCCGTGGCGGCGGATCACATCATCGACCCAATTCGACCCGTTGTCTGAGATGCGCCGCAAGCTGGTGAAGAACGGCAAGACCGCCGCCGGAACTCAACGCTGACGCTGCCCGAGCTGCGGCGCTTCGAGTGTGCGAGAGCGCCCTGATTTGCGGCGCAGCAACGAGCTGCGCAATTCCTGAGCTGGCTGCATGGCTAGGGCTCTTAGGCCGCCGCTGGAACCAGGCTCGCGCTTTGTCGCCGCGCGACAGCAGGGTGTTGGGACATCGAGCCCGCTCTCGGCCTGTTACAACCACCCATCGTCGGGTCCTCGTCGACGCGATAACGTACCGACGATCTTCCGCTGCGCTGCGCGCTGCTCCGGGGTGAGGGCCATGGGCTCCACGCTAGGGACATTCCGCTGCGGCAGCTTTCGTTGGCCGAGAAAACGCGGACTCCAGCTCGTTTCAACTCGGCCACATCTCACTTCAAGGGGCTGGTATTCAGTACCCGATAATCGCACTTATCAGCACTATTCGGCGAGAGCCCCTTTTTCCGGGTCTGCACGTCGCACAGCTCATCGGGCCTGCATCCGCCGTAGAAGCTGTGGTTACGAAGCCCCAAATCAGCAGTGACATCCGCAGGTTGGCCAACGGGAACCGAGGACACGCCGCGCAGGTCTGGTTCATCGGCGCAAGCCCCTGGCTCGATTGCGATAGCCAGCTGGATGTGCTCCGCCCAGAGTTCTGGCCGTGGCTACTTATTGCCCTTTGTGCGGTTGTGCGTCGGCCAGCGCATCTCGCAATTCGCAAGTTCCGATCTTGCCCCGTCCTTCGACCACGCCGTCGCGGGATGGGCGTCCATCTCATCCGATTTTTAGATGCTACTAGCCCAGATCCAGGGGCACGGTACCTTCCGGTTCCTCCGTGACTGCTTCCAGAATGAAACTTCTCGTTCCCGCGTCCCCTTCGCCGGGACCATGCGTGGATATCACGGAGAAAGTCGCCTTCACCCGCGGTGCGGACTCCGTTGAGAGATTCGCCACCGCAGCAGTCAACTCGGCCGTTGGGACCACAACAGTCATTTCCCGTTCGCCGCCATCGGGGACGAACCAACTCAGCCCTCTGGATCGGTGATGCCCGTCAAAGTGCCCAGTCGTTATCCATTCCTGCTTCGTCCGCTCCCGAACCTCCAGGGCAGAACGGAGGCGCTTTGCACCGGCGCCGCTCAGGCTTATCGGTTCGATCCCCAATCCTCGCTGACGAAACTCCCCGTCGATGAGCCAGTCCTGCTTCACAATGCTCTTTACGGCGCCAATCAGCTTCGGTCGTGCCTTCGGTGGCAAAGACTCAACCAGTGCGTCGACGACTCCCGTGTCCTCTGCGGTTGGCTCTGCATTCGCGAGTAGTAGTGCCACGTGGTGAAGCGCTAGGGATTGTTGATTCGGGTCCGACCAGAATGGGTCGTCCTTCGCGCCTGCGATGGCGCCGGGTGGCACCGGATCAGGGCTGCGGAAGATTGCTCGCACCGATCCCGGTCCAGGCTCGATCAGTAGGTCGTTGATGAACCGCGTCTTGCCCATCCGTTCACGCGTAATTATCTTCACGCTCTCGGCGATCTGCCGGACGAAATTCCCGAACGCCGCTGCGTTCGCTGAATGACCTTCGATCTGGTCGCCCGTCAGATGTAAATCCATTTCCCCCGCGCGCGGGGCAGTCTCTTCGCGAGCTATTAGCTCGTACTTAGCGTCACCTTGGACCGAGGCAACCAGAGATCCGAGGGCGAGCCGGCTAGAAAAATCTGCACCCAAAAGGGACCGCACGGCTGCGCGGAAACTCTCCTCGACATCGTCGTCGTCGCGATGGCTGACGAAGACAGTCGGTTCATGTGGTGACTTCACGGTGCCACCTCCAAGAAGCCCTTAGATAGATCATCGCGGAATCCAGATCCATCCGAAAGGGGTGCAAGACTCCATCGGTCCTTCCAAGTTTGCACGGCAAGCGGATTGTCTTCAGGAACGAAAAAGCTGTCCACCAGACCTCCGAAGGGCTGAAGCCTCCTTAGTACGCCGTCGAATTCAGAACTTCGAACGCCCTGCAGAGTCAGCAGCGCAAGTGCATCTGGATCACGCGCGAAGATGCCAGCGTCTGACGAAGGGGCGAGCATCGCGACATCTATGTCGTGCGGAGCCACCTCCTTGTGCGTTACAAAGCCGCCATTGACCCAGAGCCGAGCGGTCGGGAAATAACTCCAGACCAACCCTGCGTACAGCTGGAACGCCGAAAAAATGAGCGCACGTCGCTCGCTGTGCGGTGCCTCATGCACGAAGCGCTGTTCGATCTCATCGATTGTCGCGGGGTGGGGCGACTTGTCAGCATTGGCCGGCAGCAACAGCGATGTGGGATCTATAGCCGGTATCAAAGCCTGTCGTCCCCATCCCTGCCGCCCAATGCAAACATCTTCGCGAAGCTTAGCGAAACGAATGCGCCAGTGTGACGAGACAAGGCACGCCTACTTCAAACGTCGATAGTTCTGCTGATCAACCGCCACGATTTCGCGACGACACCAGCACGCGCTGAGTAAGCTCATGCCTCGATCGGGCAATTATTGGATCGGAGTTGTCGCCACTCAGATCTCCTCCTTGGATGACGTCCGACCGTTCAACAAACGGTACGCCCGGACATCGCTGCCGAGTGGCATCCAACGAAGAACCATATTCGCCCGAGCGACACGACTGTGAGTAACGGCAAGAAGGCATGGTGGCTCGGAGCATGCGGCCATGAGTGGAAGGCAGTAATTGCGAGCTGAACCGGACAGGGTGTCGGCTGTCCTGTTTGCTCTGGGCGGCAGACCATGCTGGGCTTCAACGACCTTGCGACGTTGCAGCCGGCAGTCGCGGCCAGCTGGCACCCCACGAAGAATGGCGACATGTGTCCGTCCGACCTGACCCAATTCTCGAACAGTATCCGCTGGTGGCAATGCGACGAGGGCACGAGTGGCCGTCGACTTTGAGCAACCGTACCCATGGCCAGGGCTGCCCAATGTGTTCAGAGGGCGGCGGCTTCAAGCGAGGCAATCCGGGTTATGTCTATTTTCTCGAGCACCGCCACTTTCGAGCGTTCAAGGTCGGAATCACCAACGTGGGTACGAACCGCCTCGACCATTTCAGGTCCGATGGTTGGAATGTCCTCCACCTCGAGCTACTTGACGACGGGGCCCACGCTCTCGCAGTTGAAGGCGCGATGAAACGCTGGTGGCGGGTCGATCTGGGGCTACCAATGTGGTTGGGTCCGGAGGACATGGTACGGACCAGCGGGTGGACAGAGACCGCGCACTCGGCCGAGCTGACATCGTCAGGTTGCATTGCCCAGATTCAGGCGTATGCAATGCAGGTTCGAGCGCTCGACACGTCCGAGGCAGCGATGTGATCCGAGCAATACACATAGGGTAATCGACATCATGATCAAATATCCGATGGGTCAGGAGCCCGACTTCTGGGAGCCGAAACCAGGCATGTCGTCACACCGCCTTGCTTTGGGAAATGTTGCGAAAGTAGCAGCCAGTAATCAACCGCTCATCGTGATCGGCATGAACCCATCGCACGCACAAGAGTTATAAGCCGATAAGACGGTCAATCGGATCATCGAAGCCAGCGCGCGTCATGGCTACACCGGCTGGGTCATGCTCAACCTCTACCCGGAGAGGTCACCGAAGCCCAGCAAGCTCTCCGAGTTTGATCCAGCGCTGTCGGCACTCAACTGCGCTGCGATCGAGCAGGTTCTCGTGCACCACGGTGCGACCGAGGTGCTCGGCGCATGGGGCAACATGCCCCATGCAACCCTCAAACGAGCAAAGGTCGACGTTCAGGCGATGCTAGACCGAATAGGCGTCCGAGTATTCACCTGGGATCCTCTAACCAACGACGGCAATCCGCGGCATCCAAGCCCTCCCGGAAGGCCACTGCCGATGCTCGGCCCAAAGGTTTCTCTGAGCTGATCCGTAGTGACCGCTGCTGCCTTACGAGGCAAGCTGGCGCTGGTAGTCCCGGGAACGCTTGATAGGCCAGAGTGACCCCTGGGTAGGCTCAGGGTATGGAGTACCGCGAGCTCGAGGGCCCCGATGGCTCAGCAATCCGCGTGCCCAGGGACGAGGGTTACCGAATATGCCCCGCGTGTGGCGGTGACTGCGAGCCAGATGTCAGCTTCGGTTCTGACAGCTTCGGCGCGCGTATCGTGTATCTGCCCAGAGCACGGGATAGACAGTGTCATCGACCCATTTGAGGCCCGGCGCTGAGCGCCAAGTAGTCGGGGTGTCGGTGGTGGATGCCAGAGTGCTCAACATGAGCACTGACACCAAAGAAGTTGTCCACCACTTATACCAGCGCGCCGGCGCTAGATTTGATCCCCTATTGTGGGGTATCCCAGGTCGCGACCAGCTGATGGCGAGTAGGGCTTGATGGTAGCGCCAGTCCACATAGGACACACGAAGCCATGAGATCCGGCGTCCACGATGTCATGAGATCCAGTGTCCACGAAGTGACGAGATTGCACACCGACTGTCCGGACTGGCGCTTCCCCCAACCGCTACTCGCCAAGCTGACAGGTAGCTGGCACACCGGTCACGACCGGGATGCGTTATCGCTGTGCTTGGCGCATGGGTTGGCAATCTGCATAGCGTGCGCGTCGCCTGAGGCGCTGGCGGCTTCCACGCCGTTGATCCTGGGTACTGACGGCCGCAAGTAGCAAATGTCGATCAGCCTATGGTGGCGTTGATTCGAGTGGTAAGCCCTTCGAATCTAGCGAGCGTCTCATCTCCAATTTGGTCACGCAGCTCAGGATGACGCAGCATCACGTCAGCAGGCTTGTAATGGTCATACGCCCCATGCACGCCCGTCAGTCGTTTGACGATTCGATCACCATGGCCCAGATCGCTCTCTACATAGCTCGTCCCGAACGCCTTGTTGAAGAGCTTGAGATACTCGTCGACTTCAAACATGTCCTCAATGTCAGAATGCCGGCGGTTTGTGATCTCATTGACCTGGATGATGCGTTCGCGTTGAAGACGAGCGGCAGCAACGGCTTTTTCCAGCCGATCAGCCCCTTCTGTACCAGAATCGATCAGTACAGTCACATCCAGGTTCTGCCCCATCAGCGCGACAAAAGCCGGGATGTTTGATGCTCCACCTGTCGGAATCACGCGCCAACGTTCGTCCAAGCATTGACGACCTTGGTCAGCCAATACTCGACTCATCGCGTCAAGAAAGACGAAATCGCTTGGGCCTTCAACCAGCAAGTTCATCGAACCAATGAACAGATGCTGCGCGACGTCATAGCCCAGCGCCGCCTGGAGCGGGAAGATGCTGCCTTCGCCCACGGCGAGTGCTTCTTGCGTAACGGTGGCACCGGTGGTTGGACCTCCGTCTTCAACGATTCGGACCCTCCCGATCTTGTCGGTCTCCACCATGAACGGGCTATGCGTCGTATAGAGCACCTGAACTGCTGTTGCCAGACGCTCGTTGATAAAGCGCAAGAAGTCGCCCTGTGCTCGTGCATGTAACGTCAAACCAGGCTCATCAAGCAGCACCACGACCGGCTGCTTCCGGCTCTCAAACTCAGTGAAAGCAGCCAAGAAGGAGAAGAACCACCGGAAGCCCGAGGAGCGCTGGGCAAAGTTGTTTGTGTAGGAGTGCCTCGTGTCCTCTACTCGAATATCGAGGAACGTCTTTACAACAGTGTGCATATTCGAGTTAACCTGCTCGATCTGGCGATCAATATCGAATTGCACCCGCAGGTTTTCGTTCTGCTTCCAGTATTCAAACACCTGCCGTGTGAGCTCGTGGCCCACGGCTTCAAGCTCTGCTTTGCGATCTTCATAATCATTGCCGGCAAGGGCTTTGGGCGTCGTGCTTGCCAGCCTCAATAGTGCCCGCGCTGTCTGATCAGCTGAGGATCCAACTTCATCGTCAGTAGTGGCGAGCGCGTCGATGTCGATGCGTCCATCGAGTTGGGAATAGTCCGCGAAGTAGAAGAAGCGCGGTACCCGTGACTTGAGAATTCCTACGAGAACATCCCAAGTGGTCTCGCCGGGAACACGTCCGAGTTCCGACCGAATCAGAGCAATCTCTTCAGCCGTGCGTTCGGCCTGGGCGTCTGTCGTTTCACTTTCAAGCTCCACACAAACGGCTTCGATGCCGTCGAGATCCTTCACGTTCTTAAACCGCTCGAGTGTCTTCTTTCGAACATCTACGCGGCCTAAGAAGTTTTCAACAGCACGGCGAGTGTCACGCGGAACCGTCCACATCGTTGTGGTCGATTCGTATTTACGCGAGAGCTTCAAGCCTCCACCCGCGTCATATACACCTGCACCGAGAATCTCCTCGATCGCACGGAGGTCATCTCCTTCAAGCGCAAATGTCGCCTCGATGGGGGTGGTGTCACCGATCGTGCCTTCACGGCGATCTTTCGACAGGAGCCAGCGCGGATAATCACGCTGAACCTCAAACGTGTCATCGCCGACCGGGTTTAGCCGGTGCAGCGCCGAAAGCACCGTTGTCTTGCCGGATTCATTCATACCGACAAGACAGGTAACCAGCTCGTCAACTAAGACTTCGCCGCTATCGATAATGTTCCGGAATTTCCGGACTTGAAACTTGGTAAGTCGCAACGCTGCTCCTCGTGTTTGTCTGATATTTCCGTAAGCATAAATTCGACCACCGACAGCATCGATGGTCGGGCAGTTACTTGATTCCCAATGTCGGCAGGCTGTCCACGATCTTCAGCGTCTCAGTGGACACAGTGACGATGCGGCCGATTAGGTCGATGATGTACCGAGGCTGATTGTGCTCGCGCGACCAGTCATTTGGGTCGTTCACGATCCCTGAAGCTGAGTCGGTCTTGACCTGGTATCGCTCGACGATCCAGTCGAGAGCTGACCGGCTACCCAGCGTGTAGCGCTGGATATCCTCGGGGATCCCCTCGATGTCGATGTGGCTGTTGTACTGGATGCGGGTCTTGTCCCACGCGCCAGCTTTGCCGCCGTACTTCATCTTCTTCACTTCGAATTTGTCGAAGGGATCACTGGGAGTGAACGAAGGGCTCACTTCCGTCAGCGGGTACGGCGTAACGTCCTCGTATCCGATGTGCAGCTCAGAGAGCTTGCGGCCGGCATCAGCATACGCATCAAAGCGATCGTGACCAGAGGCCATCGGGATACGTGGCAGCTGCTTCTTCAGATCGGACGCGTAGCGCTCACGGTACTCGGGCGAGTGCAGGAGTCCGTAGACATAGAAGAAGATGTCGTCCTTGGTGACCTGTGCGCCGTACTCGCGCTGGTATTCACCGAGCGCCCAGTCAGTGATGTTGTCGAGACGCTCGGACTCATCGAACAGCGAGTCAGCTGTCAGTTGCGTGTACGAGTAGCGGGCGAAGAACTGGCCGCCCTCCGAGCCGTAATAGTTGAGATCTGGGATCTGATCGACCGCGTGCACGGAGAAGTCTTTGACTGCACCTGCGCCCAAGATATAAAACCCTTCGGTACCGAGGGTGCGCGTCGGAAACAGCTTCGGCATGCTGCGAATTCGCTCGATCAGCTCCGGCTGCACGCTGACCCATTGAGGGCTGAACGGCCTATACATGGCCGGTCGAATATCGGGTTGCGAAGTGATCCTCTGACCTTTGGCCAGCCTATTTTTGAGGTTGACGGACCAGCTCATCTCGGTTTCACCGAGAACTTTGAAGTTGGTGCTTCCTGAATCCACGAGATCGTTGAAACGAAGAACAAGACTCTTCAATCGATCCTGCAGCTTTGCAGAATCACTGCCATAAACCCATGCATCCCGGCTAGAGGTCAACCCCAACGACGATTCCCGAAACAGTACCTTCGGTTCGGTACGTGATGCGATCAAGGGGTATGCCTCGTAGTTAGGATCGCGCTGGTTGATCCAATCGCCCTCAGCATTCGGGGTGATCGTCTGCCAGTGGATCGCGTTCAGCGAGCCCTCGTTTACACAACGGAGCTTCTCATCGCGTGTGAGATAGTCGCCGATGTCCTTGTAATGAAGCACACTGTCATTAACAGCGCCGGGAAGCTTTATGAGCAACAGAATCGCGACGGTGTTTCGAGACCCGGAGTCGAACACCTTGCCACCCTCTTTGCGACTCTGTTCGCCCGCTGTCCGCTGGTTTCCTCGCAAGTTGTATACGTACACGTGGTGAAACTCGTGCGACAGCGTCTTGCGGAGACCGTCGGCCGAGTTTGAGTCGATGTACCCACCGTTCGAGACGTAGCCAACGACGCCGCCTTGGTCAGACCTCAAGACTCGATCTGATGCCCAACGAATTGCACGAATGTAGGAGTCGTAGGTTGTCCGTGAGCTCTTCGCTATGGTTCGTCGCGCGTATGACGCACGAATTGACGCGTCGAGTGTCGGGTAGCTCTGGTTGGCATTGTCATCGTTCTCACTCGCCTGGCCCACAGACCACGGCGGGTTGCCTACGATGACGCGGATATCGAGGGCGTTCTGCTCGACGACGCGGTCGTTGTTGTGAGTGAACATCAGCTCATCAAGCGTGTCACCATCTTCGCTCATCTGGAAGGTATCGGTCAGCACGATGCCACCGAAAGGCTCGTAGCCAACTGCATCAGGACCTTGACCCTGCTCACGTGCAGCGTCTTGCTGTAGCGCGTGGAACGTGGCCTCGATGTTGATCGCGGCGATGTAATAGGCCATCAGCAAGATCTCGTTGGCGTGGAGCTCCTGGGTGAACTTGCGCAGGAGATCCTGCGTATTGATCAGCCCCGATTGCAGAAGACGCACGATGAACGTGCCGGTTCCGGTAAATGGATCCAGAACGTGCACGCCTTCGTCGCTGATGCTCACGTTGAAGTGTTCCTTCAGGGCATCGTTGACAGCACGCAGGATGAAGTCCACAACTTCGATCGGTGTATAGACGATACCCAGTGATGCAGCCACTCGAGGGAACGCCAGCTTGAAGAAGCGCTCGTAGAGCTCGGTGATGATCTTCTGTTTGCCCGTGGCGCTGGTCACACCTTCAGCACGGATGCGGACCGAACGGTAGAAGTCCTCGAGCTGGGATGTCTCGGATTCGAGGTGGTAGCCGTCCAACACGCTGAGCATGCCATCCATCACTATCGAGACCGGGTTGTTCTCTGAGAACGCGTAGTCCTCGAAGAGCGCATCGAACACGGGCTTCGTGATGAGGTGCTGCACGAGCATGTCGACTGCGTCATTGCGGGTGATGCCGTCGTTGAGGTTTGCCTGCAGTGCTTCGTGGAAGCCGTCGAACTCGGTCGATGCCTCAGGGACAGTGTCAAGGATGCTCTTGATTCGGGTGACCTGGCGATCAGCAATGTCCTTGACATCGGTCGCCCAGTCTTCCCAGTAGCGACGATCTCCGACCTTCTTCACCATGCGAGCGAAGATGGCATCCTGCCATTCGGCAGCGTTAACCATTGAGAACAGTGCCTCGTTGGCGACGTCGCTGGACTTTGCAGCGCCGCGCTCTTGGTCGCCTCCGCCGCCGATGCCGATGACGTCGATACGGTTGTTGGCCTTCTTGTCGAGATCAAGCTTGTTGACCATCGCTTCGAAACGATCGTCGTGTGCACGCAGCGCCTGCAGCACGTCCCAGACGACCTTGTACTTCTTGTTGTCGTTGAGAGCAGTCTCGGGATCCTGGGATGCCGGGACTGCGATCGGAAGGATGATGTAGCCGTACTCCTTGCCCTCGGCCCGGCGCATGACACGGCCGACAGCCTGGACAACATCGACCTGCGAGTTGCGCGGGTTCAGGAACAGCACGGCATCAAGCGAAGGCACATCGACGCCCTCAGTCAGGCACTTCGCGTTGGTCAGGATGCGGCACTCGTCGGTGGCTTCGCCGGCCTGCAGCCAGTCCAGACGTGCAGAGCGCTCGAGCACGTTGAAAGTTCCGTCGACGTGCCTCGCTTCGAGCTTGAGCGCGGACGCTCCGTCCTTTGCGTTCATGAGGAGTTCGCGACCGATGACATTCATCTGGTTCGCGATCGCCTTGGATTCTTTGATGTTCCGTGCGAACGCAACGGCGCGCTGCATGGGGGCCGTGTCAGTGATCGATAGTCGCTCACCATTTACGCCGCGCTTGGACAGGCCGTTCCAACACCCCACGATGCGTGCGACGTCGTCGAGGTTCATATCGCCCTCACGGGCAAGCAGCGACTGGAACGACGTAGCAACTGATTCCTCGTCGACGGCAAGAATCAGCACCTTGTAGTCGGAGAGGTGACCCATCTCGACGGCGCGACCAAAGCCAAGGTGGTGAAACTCGGGGCCGTAGCTCTGCTCGTCATCCATGGAGAACACTGCGACGCCATCCTTGGCGGCCTTCTGCTTTGAATCCTCAACATAGATGCGAGGCGTCGCAGTCATGTAGAGCCGCTTCTTGGCTTTCAAGAACGCCTCGTCATGCACGCGCACGAACGCAGAGTCATCGTTATCCGGCTGCGAGATCCCAGTAGTGCGGTGAGCCTCATCGCAGATCACGAGGTCGAACTCAGGCAGGCCGAGTTCCTGTGCACGGTGGATCACATCAATCGATTGGTACGTCGAGAAGACAACCGAGAGCGCTTCTTCGCCGTTGGAGATCTGGAAACGATGGAACAGCTTCGCCGCATCAGTAGTCGCAGGGAATCCGAGGTCGTGAGCGGAAACGTCCTCGTTCTCGCGACGGCCTACGGATACGTCAGAACAAACGGCGAACGGTCGCAGCGGTACGTCGGACTGGGCCGTCCACTCGTTGAGCGTCTGCTGCAGCAATGCGATCGACGGCACAAGAAACAGCACCGATCCTCCGATCGGCACGAGCTCTTCGGCCAGCTTCAGCGAGGTAAACGTCTTGCCGGTACCGCATGCCATGATGAGCTTGCCGCGGTTCTGAGTCGCGAAGCCAGCGATGACATCGTCAATCGCTTCGCGCTGATACTTACGCGGCTCCTTCCCCGGTCCTCTGAAAAGAATCTCGGGCTTCTGCGGGTCAAACAAGGACCAATCGATGCGGGAAGCTGCCAAGTCGTTCAGATCAACACGTTGGATTGGTTTCGTCTGGTCGTTCAACGCCGCCTCAGCGTGCCTAGACCAGGTGCGGGCCGTCGTGACGATCATGCCGCTCTTAAATGGCTCTTTGCCGAGCTCTGTGAAGAACGAGTCAATCTCCTGCTTCGGGAGTGAGCGTGCCGGATCGTAGAACTTCGCCTGGACCGCGGTGTACTCCCCCGTGTACCGATCCTGCGCGACAAGATCGATCCCGGTGTCTGGCCGGCCCTCGCGACCTGGCCATTCCTGCCACATCCACACATCCGAGAACAGGTCGGCGTACTTCGGCTCGGTCTGCAGGTAGCTCTTCAGGAAGCGCTCAAACTTGGTGCCTTTGTCACGTTCACTCGTCGCCGAAATGTACATGTCGTCGAGCAGATCCCAGAGCGTATTCGGCATGCTCCAATCATGGCGTAGCCCTGCATCCCTGTGGCGCGGCACACGAGCCTCCTTTTTGCGACGCGCCCAAGGCGAATGCAGCCAGAGACCTCGGAGTGTCGCGGCAAACGCTCTGTGCGGCGCTGGATGGCTCTGGGAAGTACGCCAGTGTTTGAGCCCGACTCCGACGCGCAGCACAGAATATTTCCGGCTTGCGGCGCCGATTGCCGCCCGAGACGTTCGAGTAGGACTAAGGCATCAGGATTGCGTTCACCTGCCCCGAACACGGCGCGCACGCCATCGTGAACCCGTTCGGGGCTGGCCGATAGTGCTCCGCACTATGATCAGAAACGGAATGCACGGCAAGTCGAGGGGGTTCAGTCGCGCGTGATCCTCCAGGCAGCCATTGCGGCCATACCCAAGATCGGCCAAGTGGGATGGAAGGTCCTAGTTCCCGTCGGTGTGGCAACTGCTGCCGCTGTCGGAGTGGGCGCCAAGGGCATCTTTGACGTCTCCGGCGGCCGTAAGTCGCGACAGGACGCGCTCAAGCGTCTTGACGACGCACTCGCCGGCTGCGAGTCGGTGCGCACGGAAACGGATCGCACCGTTCGAGGATACGGCGAGTACATGATCAGCGTCCATCAGGAGAACGTCGGGCGCCTTGCCGACTGGCTCGAACGGCACGAACACCTTGTCAAACGACTCAACTTCAAAAAGGTCGACGGCGTACGCATTCGCGTCCCGAACATTCCGAAGTACGCCGCCAACGTCGAAAATGTGAGCGCGGGGATCGGGGGCCTGGCAAGCGCAGTTGGCGCAGGAGCTTCCGCGCCTGCGGCGGCACTATGGGGCGTGTCCACATTCGCTTCCGCGAGCACCGGTACTGCAATCTCCACGCTTACGGGTGCCGCCGCCCAGAACGCGACACTCGCGTGGCTTGGCGGGGGCTCACTCGCCGCTGGCGGCGGGGGTGTCGCCGCGGGAGGCGCTGTTCTCGGGCTCGTGGCTGTAGTTCCTGCCCTGCTCGTCGGCGGCCTGACGATGGGCGCCGTTGGGGCACGAACAAAGACGCGGTCGCGGAAGTTCGTCTCCAACGTGGAGGTGGAAATCGAGCGTCTCGGAATCGCGCGCGACATGCTCGGCGCTGTCGAGCGGCGCGTCGAAGAACTCCGAGAGGTTCTCACTCAGTTGAGCGACAGGGCGACGCGCGCCCTCAACGTGTTGGAGGCGCTCAACTTCGACCCTGCGGTACACGCAAGGGAGTTCCTTCGCGCGTACCAGCTTGTCACCGCGGTCAAGGAAGTCCTGAACACCCCCGTCCTCGACCCCAAATCCGGGGAACTGACCGAGGCATCAATCGAGATCCTGAGGAAGTACGCATGAGCACACCGAGCGCAATTGCATCAATGCTCCCGAAGCCGAGTCCGGCGATGGTCGTCGACACATTCCGACTTGTCGTCGCGTCCGCAAACGAGTGGGTCACAGTCGTGGCGCAGGAACGAACGAAGCGCGACGAGATCAAAGCCTGGGAGATGAGCCAGCTTGAGATCATTCATGTGCAGCGAGATTTTCTCCTCTCGGCCCTCGACAAGACCTTTGATGAGCGCCGCGAGAGCTTCCGCAGGCTCTTCGACAATCTCGACGCCGCCCTCATTTCAGACCGCGAAGACTCGGCGGTGCAGGTCGCTGATCTCCTCGAGGCAATCACGGACCTCGCGAAGACGAGCCCATTCAAGGATTTGAAGAGCCCGACGCTAGTCGTTCAGGAGTTCCTTCAGAGCGGACGCGTCATCGAGCTTTAGCTGAAAGGGTAGGCATTCCGATACATCCGTTCACTTCACGTCTTGCCTCGGTTCACGTGCCTAGAGACAGGGGCGAGTTCAATCGGTCGTTGCAACACCGGGTTGTTGCAACGAGCGTAGCTGCTCGGCAAACACCTCGGCGGGAGTGCGCCAGCCGAGGCTCTTGCGGGGTCGGTTGTTGAGCGCGAGAGCGACGGCTTCGAGATCCTCCGCGGACCACCGCGAGAGGTCTGTGCCTTTCGGGAAGTACTGGCGCAGCAACCCGTTCGTGTTCTCGTTCGTCGGCCGCTGCCAGGGCGAGTGGGGATCCGCGAAGAACACCTTCGTGCCCGTCTCAAGCGCGAACTGGGCGTGCCCGGAGAGCTCCTTGCCGCGATCCCAGGTCAGCGTTTCGCGGAGCTGCTCGGGCAGCCTCGCCAGCGACGCGATGAGGGCCGCATTCATCGCGACCGCGCCGTAGCCGCCCAGCGCGGGACCGTTCTTGACCGGCGGGGTCTCACCCCAGCCCTGCAACCGCGGCAGGTGCACCAGCAGCGTCGAGCGGCTCTTTCGTTCGACGATCGTGCCGATCGCGGACCGGCCGGTGCCGATGATCAGGTCACCCTCCCAATGCCCCGGGACGGCGCGGTCCGCGGCCTCCGCGGGGCGCTCGGAGAACACGACGTCGGCGGTGACGTGCCCGTGCGGCCGGTTCTGCGCCCGGGCCCGCGGTTGCCGGAGCGCACGGCCGGTTCGCAGGCAGGTGACGAGCTCCCGTTTGAGCCCGCCACGCCCCTCGATGAACAGGGACTGGTAGATCGCCTCGTGGCTGATGCGCATGGACTCATCATCGGGGAAGTCGACCGTCAGCCGGTGCGAGATCTGCTCCGGACTCCACGCGGTCGCCCACCGCCGGTCCTGCCGGTGCGGCTTGTTCAGCCCCTTCCAGGCCGGCGGCTCCGGCCCGAGGACGATGGTCCCGTCGGGTCGGCGGACGTTTCCGGCGAGGTGTTCCTGGACGTACTCCCGCAACCTGTCGTTGGTCGCGAGCTTCGCGGCCTTCGGGCGCTTCGCCGCCTGCTGCGCCTTCCACTGCGCCGCCAGTGCCCGGTACTCCTGCGTCCCGCCCCGGGTGGCGGCGTTGCGGCGCAGCTCGCGGGAGACCGTCCCGGGGTTGCGCCCGATCCTGCGCGCGATCTCCCGCACGCCCACCTGCTTGGCGCGCAGCAGTGCGATCTCCTCGCGCTCTTCGAAGGACAGGTAACGGCCGGTGGGCTCGGCCAGTGAGATCGGCGGCATGCCGCCAGCGTGGCGAAACCAGCGGGCGCCGACCGGCACCGACACGCCGACCTTCAGTGCGGCCTCGGCTGAGTTGATACCCGTCGCGATCAGACGCCAGAACTGCCGCTGCACCGCCCGCGAGGGCTCAGGCCGCCCGGGCGAGCGCAGCGGGGGGCGCAACGCCCGGTCCGCACGCCACTGGCGTCGCGCACCCTCGGGCACCTCGCTCGTCTTCGCGATCCAATCTTTCCTCGCCACTGCGGAACACCTCCAGGGTCAAGGTGTTGCGACGATCAGTTGAATCCACTAGGTAGCGTTTGATCACTATGGTTGATTGGTTTCTGGGACTACTTACGTCCAACGAGTGGGATGCGCTGCGCAATTGGCTGGCGACGATTGGCGGACTCGTTGCGTTGCTCATCGCAGCTAATACCTACAGCCGCAACGTGCGCATCAAGCGGGAAGAGCAGGCCCGGCTGGTGTACTCGCGCCTCGACGACCTGACGTTTCACGACACTGGCGCTGACTTTCCGATGAATGACAAGGCGGGAATTGGCACCAGCGGGGGCGGGGTCGCAATTTCCCCTACAAGCACGCCTGGGCACGGTCGATGGCTCGCGGTTGCACCAGCCATCCAGGCAATCGTTGTCGTCCACAACGGGAGCAAAGAGCTAATCGGCCCTATCAAGGTGCAGATGGTCAACGGCGGCAATGACGCGATTTGGGACACGTTTTCAATCCAGGTCGACGCCATTGAGCCGGAGTCCGACAAATACTTCGAGTTCACATGGCACAACGAGTTCCACCCCGGCCAGCCAGCCCTAGCGACCACCGTGCTTTTCCGCGACGCTAGCGGCCAGTGGTGGCGACGCCACCGCGCTGAGCCCGTCGAACGCGTGCACGACGACCCAGAGAATGTGGCGTCCACCCCCAGCGAGCGGGCAGCTTGGGCCCGTAATGCGCGCGCGATGGGTGTTGAGGCGAGCCCCGAACCAAAGGCATCACCTAGAGCTCGGTGGCACCGATATTGGCGCCGACGCCGCGGAAAGAGCCCAATCCCCTAATGCATGCCTCCTTCCACCGTGGGGGGCTCGCAGCTTGATGGGCGGGTGCTCACGATGCCGTGTTGACAACGGATTCACAGTAGGAGTCGCCACTTCCGTCGCGCACCGAAGCGGGACCCGTCGCGCCTCTATCCCAAACGGATCCTGAGCGACTCGGTGATCAGCGGTCCACGCTCCTCCCAGAGCTCCGCCACCTTCGCGTCGCTTCCGACCTCGGTGTAGTGGTCAATGAGTTCGCGCAGCACCCCACTCAGCTGCTGGCGGGCGGCCGCTTGCTGCTGCGTGACCCCATTCAAGCGTTCCTCGTCAGTGATCGAGCCTGTGGCGCGGAGCTCGGGGAGCATCAGTTCAAGGAAGCTAACTCGATCGCTGGAGGCGTCGCCGTCCCACTTGATCGTCTTGCTCGTCAGGACGCCTTGACCGTCGTGTTCGAGGAGGCCAAAGGTGTCCCAGTGATTCTCTGAACGACGCGCTGCGACCGCATACGCCATTACTTGGTGGCTGCCGGCGAGCTGATGCCCGACCTGACACAGTTTCACGACGGCATCGTGGCCCGAGATGGGGAATTGCGGGTCACCGATCCAATCGCGGACACTCTCGGCCGATTGCGCCCTGTACTGATCCCGGTCGGATTTCACCAGCAGCCAAAGGTGTTCCTCGGGATCCGCCTGCTGCCGCTTGACCAGGAGCTGGGTCAACACCTCATGGTCGTCAATGATCTTGTCGGCAGGCTCGCTCGGCACGAACTGCAGTCCGGGAAATCCAGGCAGATCCAAAAGCAACTCCTTCGTGGCATGGGGCGCGCTAGCTATACGAAGATGATATCCACCTGTCGTGGTTTGATATTGGAAAGCCAGAATGTGAGTTTCGCCTTAGTCGACTAGACCAAGTGAGCCGGGCCGTCGGACAATCTGCGAGACCGACTGCGCGTGCCTGAGACTGCCATCGAACCCCGCATCTATCCCGCACATTTGGCGAGAACCACTGAAAGAGGATGAAAGCAGAAAGCAGCCCTGATCAGGGAAGATCGAAGAAGTTAGCACTCCGCAATAACCCCTGACAGAGCCATACTCTTACTCGAAGGGCATTGGCAGCCCATTTCTCATGTAGAAGAGCGCGACCGCCTTCATAAGGTGCTGCTCGGCAATCGAGTAGAAGGCCTCTACTATCCCGATACTGGAAGTCATGTGAACCGAGAATCCAGTGTCCGTGCTTTCAACCAACTGGCGCTCGAGCAGGTGATACATCGTTGAGCGCCTGCCGTGCGCCATCCCGCTGGCTAGCTTCCAGGCCACCAGAAGGGAGATAGATTGATCGCCGGCGTACTCATCGGATTGCTTCAGCCGCTTGGTGATCGTCGGTACGTTGAGACTTCTCCCATTCAGGCCCACACGCCGTGACTGCAGCTCTTGAAGGCGTGCAAGCACTTTGTCATCTGCCGGAAGCCTCGTGTCGCTGCCAGTGCCCTCCGCTTCGGCAGCGTACAAATCTCGGCGCTCCTCAAGTGAGAGCTGCAATGAGCGTAAGACTCTCTCATCTCGAGATGTGGGCCCCATTAGCCACAGCGCCTGGCCGGCCGCTTCCAGCGCAGCCCGGATGAGGGTGAACGAGGCCAGCACCGGCATAGCCTCTGTTTTGACGATAACGAGCGTGACAGTTCGAAGGTGATCGAGCGCGACTTTGAAGCTAGAAATCGCTTGCTGCGATAGGGCCTCGTAGGGCGTGGCGATATCGTCGCCAGCGAGAGCGGAACCAGACATGACTGGTAGCTGCTCGAGAGTCGTTTCCCATCGCTCGAGGCGAGCTTCTGCCTCCATGAGTCGCTGCATCCCGCGGGCTTCGACCTCGTCCGACTGGACGCTTTCGATGTTCCGCTCACGAGCGGAAGTAGCGGCTGACATCCGAGCATGCTATCGCGGCTGACGCTCTTCGACCGTCACGTGCCCAACCAGGTGTTGCTGTGGATTTATGTCTGTACGGTTCCCCACAATTCAGCGTCCGCAGGGCTGAGCCTTCCAGCTCCGGCCGTCGTGGCCGTTCGGGGGATAGCGGAGACCATTCTGGTTCGAGCGCTCAGATCAGCTCGTGCGCAAATAGGCGTACGGTGAGGGACTCTCGGCATGAAGCCATTGGCCGCTCAGGGCTTGAGCACCCAAGAGCTGCCACATTCCATGTGTGGAAGTCGCTACGCCGAAGGAGCGAACCAATAAAGGCCGCTTGGGGTCTCCCGCCCTATGCGTCGAGGTCGGCCATCAGAGACGGCAGGAAGTTCGCAAGATGTCCCTCGTAATGGCGGTCCGGGGCGAGCGATATTCCGATGGATGGGTAGCCGAGTTTGACAGTGAGATTCCCTCGGTCTGGCCCATGATCCAGCACCGAGATGGTGGTGATAGGTGCGTTCTCGAGCGCGATCGAGAGCAAGTCTCTACGGCGCATGAGCGTGATGGTTGGCCAGTCCTCGCCGGCCGCGCGTTGAGCGAGTACAACATGACGACCGGTAAATACGGTCACCGAGTAGTTGCAGTTGTCCCTATCCTCGGAGGGGTGGAGGTCGCTTGCCACGTAGCTGATCACTTCGCCGGCAACGAGAGCGGAGATGCCTGAGAGCATCCTGTGCAGGTGATAGTCGGGCCGTCCAATCAGTACGTCGCCCCAGAGTGGGAAATGAGACCATTGCTGGTTTTCAAACGCCAGTGCTTTGTTCAGCTTCGCAGCGAACTCGATCGGGTCGGCAACGACTCTGGTGCTCATGGTTCTCCATTTCAATGACGTAGCTGCTCACGCTATCTGGAGTCACCGACACGAGAGGGTCAGACCTTCACCATCCTGCATTCTGGGCATCTCCACACGGCCGCCTTGCCTTGGTCTGCCGGCTCCATTCGGTGAAGGCAGTTGGGGCAGTTCGGCGTGTCGAACTCGTCCATGCGGGAAGCGTAGACCTCAGGCTGGTCGCGCGCCTAGTTTCCGGACATGGACGAGCTCGAGACCGCCATCCGGCGCATAGCGCGCGAAGAAATCGAAGCGGTGATGGCGGAGCGAGTGCCCTCGCTGCCAGCCCGTCGCACTCAAGAGTTGGCTCCGCGCACGCTGCTGTCGGTCGCATACGCTGCACAACTACTCGGAGTTGGGAGGGACTACGTGTACGCACGGATCGCTTCCGGCGAGCTGCCGACTGTGGAGCTCGGCGATGGCAAGCAAAAACGCCGAATCAGCGTGGCGGCACTGGACGAGTTCATTCGAGCACGCAGCTTCCCCGGGTGACTGAAATCGACCCCGCATTTACCCCGTAAATTCGGCGGAAGCTCCTGCAAAGACTTGATAGCTGGATCACAGTGTTCCATAGGGAAACGAAGTTACAGCTACCCCGTAAGAGCTCCCAATAGTGGACGACGCTAACTCGAAGGCTTTCTGGTGATTCCCTAGCTGACAACCCGCGAACTGCGGCAATGAGGAACTGGCGAGGCGCGATGGCAAGTAGCGGTCGACACTGTTCACCATCGCGAAGCCACCTCCGGGCCGTTTGCGCTCCATGAACCCATGAACGGCTGCAATGCCGCGTAGGTTGCCTCAGGCGGAGCGGGGAGACGGATACGTCCTCGGAGCGGATCGACACGGTCGGCGTACTCCCGCGCCCACTGCACCCATTCGAGCACTGCGGCGCGTTTGCCCCCGTCAGCCTCGACCAGCACTCTTTGCTCCATCTCCCCCGCGTACTCGCGAATGGCGGCAACTTCACGCCACTTGGCAACCTGACGCGCCAGCACCTCGGCGCGGTGACTGTCAGTGAGCGCTTGGACGGCCTCGTCCCGGGCGATCTCCCACTGGCGCTTCCGCTCGATGCGCTGCAGTTCTTCCTTCCGCCGGCGCTCGATCGCTGCATCATGCCGGAGCTCCAACTCCTGCAGGATCTGGGCAAGTGCGTCCTCGAGAGCTCGGTCGTCGCGGTCAGCCCAAGTGCTACCCCAGAAACCAGCTCCAGGCGCGTCGATGCGGATGCCGAGCCCTCCAGTCGGGACGACGTCCCACTTCGGCAATGCGTACCCCCTGCCGGCGCGGGCAAGCTCACTCTTGGTCGCGATGTGCTCCCGCTTCTCCGTGAGCTGGTAGACGCTCAGCTTGTACTCGTCTGGGCCAAGCGCGATCTTGAAATGCCCAGGGTCCTCCTCGTTGCGGTCAAAGTACCCCCATTGGTTCTTCCGCCGGCCCCTGGTCTTGGAGACCTCGTACCCACGAGACAAGGCTTCGGACACGAGCGCCTGAACGAGGCGCAGCGCACGGTTCCTCTCACTGGTCCGAATTTCGAAGTCTTCGCGAGTCTGCAGTCCTTGCACGACGTCAGACGCGCCGCGGAGGGTTCCGAGGACAGGGATCGGCGCGAGGACCCGCGTCCGCCATTCTGGTAGCGGGTGCAAGGTGACGTGCGCCGTTAGCGTGCGGGAGTCGTGGCTGACAGTGATCTGCATGCCGTCCGGGATCTTCTTGAATCGCTCAGCGGCCCGCGCTAGCTGCTCGTAGCGCCCGGACTCGTTGTACTCAATCTCAATCCGATGGTCCGGTGCGGCGACGAGGGCAGCCATCATCGCATCGGTCGGTCCCACGCCTGGTGTCTTCGGCACGCGCTGCTTCGGCGCCGGATCTGACGTTGACGACACCGGTTTTTTGGTGTGTGCCACCGATCCCGATGTTGCCGGCGGCTCGGGCTCGCGCGGGTACTCACCGTTGTCGAGGTAGAAGGCCCCGTCCTCGGTCAACGACACGCTCCAGTCGCCGCCGGACCCCCTGACCGTGACCAGGCCCTTGTTGTGGAGGGCACGGGCGACGATACGAGGGCGGTAGTCGTCATAGACATCGTCAGGAGCGCCTTCGCGCACCCACGCCAGAATCTCCAGCTGACCGGGGTTCAATGGTATTGATCGTGACATGGCTTCATTCTCAACGACCATGACGATCGGCACCATACTCGACGACGTGTCTCAAAGCTGCCACCCGCTGAAACCCACCGACCAAATCAGCTTTGACGCCAGGCATTGAGCGACCGTACGCTGGCGGCGTGGAAATTGAGTGGACGCGCAGTGGCTTCGAGCGACTCGGATTTGTGGGGTGGAAGCGCTTCGGGCTCATCGAGAGGAGCGACCTACCTGATAAGCACGGGGTGTACGTGGTCATCAGCGAGGCACTCGGGAGGCCGGAGTTTCTCACCAAGAGCGTCGGCGGGCCGCACAAGCGCAAACCGCTGACCGTTGGGGTCGATGTGCTCAGCAAAGCGTGGCGTGATGGCGCGGAAATCGTCTACATCGGTAAGGCTGGAGGGAGACGAGGTTTGCAGGACCGATTGTGGGCTTACGCGCGTCAAGGCAGAGGTCACTCAGCGGGCCACGCCGGCGGTCGATTCCTTTGGCAGTTACCCGCGAGCGAGAAGCTCGTGGTCGGTTGGCGCGAAGTCGATGGCGTCAGTGACGTCGAGGAGGCGCTGCTCGCGCTCCACGTTGCGGCTTTCCAGAGCCGGCCGTTCGCGAACCTGAAGGACGGCAAGCGTATGACGCTTCCTCGGGCATGCGAGTGTCTCGCTGCCGCGCTAGGTGTACTGCCCAGGGACGTTGGTTGAGTCGGTGTGACGACTCGCTGTAGTCGTTCTGGAATGGGCGAGGACCTCCTGCTGCAGAGTGGAGCTGCTTAGAAACCAGTTCTGCGAGACCAGGAGGTCCTCATGTCCCACGCTAACGCTGCTTTGACGCCGCGGCACCGTCTGCGCCTCGCGCGTCTGATTGTCGACGACGGCTGGCCGGTCGCCCACGCGGCCACCCATTTCAACGTGTCCTGGCCGACCGCGAGGCGCTGGGCTGATCGGTACGCCGCGCTGGGCCGGGACGGCATGCAGGACCGCTCCTCCCGCCCGCACCGCTCCCCGACGAAGACCCCGCCGGACGTGGTGCGGAAGATCGTGCACCTGCGCTGGAAGCAGCGTCTCGGGCCGATCGCGATCGCGGCCAAGCTCGGCCTGCCGGCGTCGACGGTGCACGCCGTGCTGGTGCGCTGCCGGCTGAACCGGCTGCACCACGTCGACAAGCGCACTGGGGAAGTGGTCCGCCGCTACGAGCACGACAAGCCCGGGGCGATGATCCACGTCGATGTGACCAAGTTCGGCAACATCCCCGACGGCGGCGGGCACCGCTTCGTCGGCCGCCAGCAGGGCAACCGGAACCGGGCCGCCACGATCGGCGCCCCGCGCAGCAAGAACCGCGAACCGATCATCGGGAGAGCCTTCGTGCACACCGTCATCGATGACCACTCCCGGGTCGCCTACGCCGAGATCCACGACGACGAGACCGCCGCCACGGCCGTCGGCGTGCTGCACCGGGCGGTGTCCTGGTTCTCCGCCCGCGGCGTGAGCGTCGAGCGTGTCCTCTCGGACAACGGGTCCGCCTACAAGTCCCACCTCTGGCGCGACGCCTGCCAGGCCCTGGGCATCAAGGCGAAGAAGACCCGCCCCTACCGGCCGCAGACCAACGGCAAGATCGAGCGCTTCCACCGCACCCTGGGCGAGGGCTGGGCTTTCAAGCGCTTCTACGCCTCCGAGTCAGCCCGCCGCAACGCGCTCCCGGCCTGGCTCCACGAATACAATCACCACAGGCCCCACACCGCGATCGGAGGCCGCCCGCCCATCAGCCGGTTGACCAACCTCCCTGGGCAGTACAGCTAGGCATCTGACTCAGGGATGGCGTGACAAAGACGGAGCGTGCCGCATGTCGCCTGATGAACGCAGCGCCTGATTGAGTGTGGCTTCGGGCCAGAGCTCATCGGCATCCGCGATCAAGCCCAGCCGGACATTAGGGAACGCTCAGCGAAGGAAGGCAACAGTGTCACGTCTTCGGTCTTCGCAGTTGACCTCCACCCGTCCCTCTAGAAGGTCGACTCCAATGCCTGAGCACATCGATTGAAACAGACGTACTCGGCGGCCGTCCCACCGTCGATCACGAGGAGCCTGAGCCGATCAAGGAAGCGCATTCTGACACTAACTTTGCGCTTGGTTACGATCCGGAAACCTCTTCTGGCCGGGTAAAATTCAAAAACTTACTCGTCTCGTATGTATCCACCTCCCTTTTCACTTGAATCTCCAGACATACCTACTTTTATGGGTGGATCGGCGTAGCCAAACCGCCAGTTTTGGGCTATTCGGTCCGGGCTCTTGTTGATTGTTTGCACTGCCGTTCGGATCGCAGCGGGTCGTTTACAGGACAGAGTTGGCATCGATCTGGCTTGCTCGCTAAATAGCTCGGCTGGCCTTCAACGGGTTGAAGCGCCGCAACGGTGGAGTCTGGTTAGCCGGGTGGGTCAGCGCGAGCTATCAGACCGTCCGAACCATTGCGCCAGCTTTTCGACGCAACGGTCCTTCTCTGTCGGCAAAGTCAGGAACGAGAGCGTGCCGTTGCTGGTCTGCCAGGGGCTGTTTCGCTCATCCATTGGCAGGTCGACACTGGTTGCCGGGTAGGCCAGCGCTGCGATCGGGGCCTCGAACGTCGAGGAGTAGGCATGAAGCTGGTAAAGGTCCTCACGGTCGACGCCACGCACGCCACCGAGCCTCTTATACTTCGCATCCAGTAGCGCCGTGATCGGGTCCTCCCCCACCAAAACATCAGGGTAAAGCCTGCCCATTGAACGTCGGGGTTCGACTGTGGAGCGTGCGAGGTGCCCAGACGCCTGCTCGTTTGTTCCGTGCCTTACTGGCTCGTCGGCGGCTAGACCGACACAGTGCAGCACGAACAACTCCCATAGCTCGGCGACGTCGATCAGCACGCCATGGGTCGACTCGTCGTCGGCAGCGACACCCAATGGATCCTCGTGCAGTATCCGCCACGACAGCTCAGCTGCCCGCCGCCATTTGACAGTTATCGGGCTGTAACGGGCGGTCCGGATCTCGTGCAGCGTCGGTGACTTCGGCCGCGCCCCAGTGGCGCTGCGCAGCACGGCCATCTGTTCGTGGAGCCGGGCACCGCGCCACCTATCCCCGGCCAGTCGTTGGTCGAAGTATCGATCCGCCAGGACTACAGCGCTGGCCGGCGCGTTGTCGTAGCTGCGCACCACCCGGGTGGAGGCCAAGTCGTGGTGCCCTGCGGCCCTTCGATGCGCGGTGGCCCCGACATCGATCCGACCTTTAACGGACAATCCGTGCGAGCTGACTTTTAGCCCCGTCCTTGGCAGTGCGTGCTGGCCCGCCGTGAGCACAGAAGCCCGCCACAGAGCTGCCAAGAGTTGCGTGACCACGCTGCTCTGGTCATTGGAGTGGGCGGCCGAGCGTGGGAGCACCTGAACGTTGAGGATCGTGCTGATCCAGCCGGTGATTGTCTCGACACCCAGGCGAGGCCTGATCTCCAAGGTCCTCCCCTTGTGACGGACCTCGCCGATGTAGCGATTGGCGCGCCAACCGTCGAAGTCACGGCTCAGGATCGGCTCGATCGTTGGCTCATGGTCCGCCTGCAGCTGCGCATTCAGAACAAATGACTCCGGCGAAAGTTCAGCGATCTCCGATAGCCAAGACTGTTCCGCATCGTTGGGTCGGCGGTCCCAATAGGCTTCTGGGGTCAAGTCGTTGATTATCAACCGATCCGCCGGCGACTCCCCTGCCTCAGTGCTGCCCCTACCGTCAGCCATGGTCAGCTTGTTGGGCGGGTCAGCAGGAGCCGTTCAAGCTCACCAAGCTGCTCGGCCCGTCGGTCCGATCCAGCCAGGTACTGTGCCAGTACAGGCTGGATCGACAAAGCCCACAACGAACGAAGCGGCGCGAGCGGTTGGTCCTTGGCATCCCACAAGTACTTGCCACTGGCGCGGCCGTGGCGCTTGTTGCTCCACTGGCGCCCGAGGAAGTACGGCAAGTCACCGAACACAGCTGCTCCGAGTTCGTACTCCGGCCCTAGCTCGGACAAGTCGCCGATACGTGCGTTCAACTTGGAGATGGACCCGGCCAATTCCTCGAGCTGCGGCGCAGCTTTGCCCCAGTCCAGCACTACGGACTGTTCGTGCCACTGTGCCTCCCAGATCGAGAACAGGTCCTCTTCGTCGTACGGAGTCGCGAACCAAAAGAATCGGCGACGCAGCGCGAAGTCCAGGGCCTCGACCGACTGGTCAATCTCGTTCATCGTGCCGATGATGTAGAGATCCGCAGGGATCATGAAGCGGATCGGAACACCGTCGTCATCCTCGGCGAACAACTCAAGCTCGGTGTCGCGCTTGTCCCGCTCCATTGCGCTGAACGCCTCGCCGAACATCGTACTGAGGTCGGTGCGGTTAATCTCATCGAGGATCAGCACGTGCGGTAGCGCGCGGTCCCCCAGCCGTTCTCGTTCGTCACGCATCCGATTCACCAACCGCGGCAGCGCGCCAAGCTGGTGGGTGGTCCCGCCGTCGGCGTCCAGCCGTAGCCCGACCATGAACTCCGGGTAGCCGTAGGACGGGTGCATCTGTAAACGCGTGACATGGTCGGCGACGGCCTGATCAACCGCCTTGGGTTCGTTGAAGTAGTCACCCACACCCCACTGTCGCAAGGCCGCGGTCCGGATCAAGGTCTCGGCCAGCTTCCCCGCACGATAAGTCTTGCCGGTGCCGGGCGGCCCGTAGAAGACGATTTGCTTCTTGAACTCCAGTGCGAATGCAGGGTTCAACGCCTCGTGGTCCCCGGACTTGGTAGCTGGACGCCAGATCGGTTGGAGATCGGAGCTGTAGTAGTCGCGGCGACTCTCGTCCCATTTAGGCAGTCGCTGCATCAACGCCTGCCTGATTGAATACAGCTTCTCGTCTGGGCTAGCGTCTGGACCGCTTGTGTCGAGTTCTCCGAATGCCTTCAGTACAAGTTCTTTGTGCTGATTCGAGGCGATCCGCTCGAAATGATCGGGATACAGCAGATGACACACGATGTGGCGCATCGCGTCGCTCTGGCGCTCTCCAGCTTCGGCGAACTCCGCGAACCCCCAGGGGTTATCGTGCAGAAGTGCGGACCTTTCTTCGGGTGACTTCCGCTTTAGCCGCAAAGCGAGGTCCATCAGGTAGCCAACATGAATGTCCTGACGGGTGTTGTAATACTGACCAGGATTGGCAATCCAGCTCTGCAGCGCCTGGTAAGCCTTACTGTCGCTACTCACATGCAAATCTGGAGAATCAGGCCCGATGGTCTTGTTGATCATCTCGAGCTTTCGGGCGGGCCCCACCGAAACAGTGACCAGGTAGTAGACCAGCAGGCACTCTGCAGCCAACACCCGGATCTCAGCGCTGGCATCCTTGAGTTGCAGCTCCCACTTGCTCTCGAAGCTGCCGCCACCTTCTTCGCCTTCGAGAAGATTGCCCCAAAACTTCGTATTCAACTCTTCGAGACTGCTCTCTGACCAGGAGTCCGGAAACTCATCGGAATGCAGCAATGAGGCGTCACCGACCAGCGAACTCTCGCGCCACTGAGCGCACAGTTCGTCGATTGGTCGGCGATCATGTTCAGAGAAAACAGCCATGACTCACCTTTTCATATCGGGCCCTGTTGACCTTGTTGAAAGGCCCTCGCGGATGCGTGTCATCAACATCTGCACCAGTTTCAATCCAGCTGCCGGCCAGCACCTCTCCGAGAGCGTACCGAGCTAGTCAACCGGTGTACCTACTACGTACCGACTCAAAATGCCACTTCTAGGTACACCTGTAGGTACAAAAGTTCAGCGGAAAATCAACGATCTGAGAGGAAATGGCCTCTATGTACCTGCTGTAACTACACTCCTGAATAAATAGATAACTCCACACAAAAATCAAGTCGTTGTTCTCATAATTGGTTCGTATATAAGGTTTGCCGCCAAGTGCAGGTACAGCAGGTACATTCACCGTTTCCCCTGACCAACATATAAATCCACATTTCGGCGTTGAAATTCCGAATAGCGCAAGAAACAGCCGCTGATCTGCGATTACTATGCTTTTTGTGCGTACCTAGTCGCTGTAGGTACGTGTAGGTACACTTGTGGTGTAGAAGCGTCCGATAGCGCGTTGCTGCCTGCCCCAGATCAACCTTTCGTCGCACTCCGGGCCGCCACTCGCCGTGCGGCGAATGCGCGGCTATCGCTATCCCAGGACGAGATACCTTCCGCTTTATCCCCACCTCCTGCCGCTTTATCCCCACCTCTTGGAGGTGCAGCACCATTGCGTCGCTCCGCATGAGATGGTTGCCTTCGTAGTCGTGATCGACACTCCCTTGCGTCTAGCGCAAGGCCTCACTGGAGCTACCAGCTCCACGGCGCCGTGGTCATTGCATGCGATTGTCTTCGGCGCTACCCCGGCCAAGAGGACGAGAAGTTTGTCGAGCACCTACCAGACGCAGGGTGTTGATAAGGTCCAGCCCTTGTCCAGATCGTGCATAGGCGGCGGGCCTAATGGAACACACCCGCCGCGTGCCCGGCGGTGTTGAGGGAGCCGGAGCGGTGCCCGGCCTCCAGCACGACCGTGGCCTGGCTGGCCGTTGCGATCAGTCGGTTGCGTTGCAGGAACCTCCACCGGGTCGGCGAGGCCCCGCACGGCAGCTCGGAGATCACCGCCCCGGTCGCGACGATGCTGTGCAGCAGCGCGTCGTGCCCGCTCGGGTAGAAGCGGTCCAGCCCGCCGGCGAGGAACGCCACGGTGACGCCGCCGCTGGCCAGCGCGGCCCGGTGCGCCGTGCCGTCGATGCCGTAGGCCGCCCCGGAGACGATGGCGAAGCCGCGGTCGACGAGGCCGGCCGAGGCCTCCATGGTGATGTGCTCCCCGTAGCCGGTCGCCGCCCGGGCTCCGACCAGGGCGAACGAGCGCCGCATGGCCGCCATCGACTCCGGCTGGCCGCGCCACCAGAGCGCGAGCGGCGCGTGCACGCCGAGATCGTCGACGCCGGTCGGCCATTCGGCGTCGCCCGGCACGGCGAGCCGGCAGCCGAGGCGGACGGCCCCCTGCAGCGCGCGCACCGCGGCGGCCGAGTTCAGCCGCGGGCTCCAGCGCTCCCGTGCGTCGGTGAGCTCGCGGCCGAGCGTGCCCCGCCCGGCGCGCTCCGCCGGGTCGACCTCGGCGAGGAGGCGCTCCACCGGCCACCGCTCAATCAGGGCCGCCAGCGCGCGGTGCGCGCCGAGCGCGGTCACGAGCAGCCCGGCCGCCCGGTCCCCCGGCTCTGCGATGCCCGTCCACGTCGCCCGGGCGAAGAGCTCGGCGAGCTCCCCGGCGGATGCCGCGGTGTCGCCGCGGGCCCGGAGCGGCGGCAGCAGGCCCGCGATCTCCCGTTCGGTGATGCCCAGATTCGCCATGTCAGATCCCTCGTCTCAGGTAGAGCGCCTGCGCGATGTGCTCCGCTCCCGGCACCGCCGCACCCTCGATGTCGGCGATCGACCAGGCGACGCGCAGCACCCGGTCGTAGCCGCGCATCGTCACGCCGCCGCGTTCCAGCGCCCGGTCGAGCGCGGCCAGCGCCTGTGCGCCGGGGCGGCGCGCCCTGGCGCGCAGCCACTCCCCCGGCACCTCGTTGTTGAGCGCCCACGGCGTCCCGTCGAGCCGGGCCGCCGCGCTCGCCCGCGCCTGCTCGACGGCCCGCCGGGCGGTGGCGGTGTTCAGCACGGTGCCACCCGGCTCGCCGGCGCGCTGCTCGGCCAGCGCCAGGTGCGTTGAGGTCACCCGCTGCACCCGCAGCTGGATGTCGATGCGATCCAGCAGCGGCCCGGAGAGCCGGGCGAGGTAGCGCCGCCTCGTGTTCGGCGGGCAGGTGCAGTCCCCGCCCTCCACTCCGAACTGGCCGCACGGGCACGGGTTGGCCGCCAGCAGCAGTTGGAAACGGGCCGGGAAGTGAGCGACCGCGTTGGCGCGGTGGATGCTGATCACCCCGGATTCGAGCGGCTGCCGCAGCGCGTCGAGCACCGTCGTCTGAAACTCGGGCGCCTCGTCCAAGAACAGCACCCCGTGCCCCGCGCGCACGGCCGCACCGGGCCGGATCACGGCGGAGCCGCCGCCGACCATCGCCGCCGCGGTGGCGGTGTGGTGCGGGCTCTCGATCGGCGGCCTGACGCTGAGCGCACCGCCGACACCGAGCCCGCTGAGCGAGCGGATGCTGCTGACCTCCAGCGACGCCTGCTCGTCGAGGTCTGGCAGCAGCCCGGGCAGCCGCTCGGCGAGCATCGTCTTGCCGGCGCCGGGCGGCCCGAGCAGGAAGGCGTGGTGGCCGCCGGCGGCCGCCACCTGCAGGGCGAGCACGGCGGCATCCTGCCCGACGATGTCGGCGATGTCCGGCTGTTGGGCGAGCACGGCCGGTTGGGGCGCGGCGTGCGCCAGCTCGATGGCCTCGAGCGGGATCGGCTCGAAGTTGCCGCCGTGCCAGATCGCCGCATCGCGCAGCCCGGGCATGCCGAGCACCCGGATGCCGGGCACCAGCGCGGCCTCCGCGACGTTCGCGCTCGGCACCATCACGGTGTCGCATCCGGCGCGGCGGGCGGCGATCACCGCGGGCAGGATGCCGGGCACCGGGCGGAGGCGCCCGTCCAGGGCCAGCTCGCCGATGTGCACGACCCGCCCGATCGACGCCCCGTCCAGGTCGCCGGCCGCCGCCAGGCAGGCCAGCGCGATGGCCAGGTCGAAGCCGCTGCCGTGCTTGGGCAGCGAGGCCGGCGAGAGGTTGACGGTGATCGCCATGGGCGAGAGCGGGATACCTGCGTTCGCCGCGGCCGCCCGCACCCGGTGCGTGGCCTGCTGCAGCGCCGTGTCCGGCAGCCCGATCAGCACGATCTTGGGCAGCTGGGCCGAGATGTCCGCCTCGACCTCGACGATGGCGCCGCTCAGGCCGAGCAGGGCGATGGCGCGGGTGCGGCCGACGACCCTCACGCGTGCACGCCCTCGAGGTGCTCGATGCGCGGGAGGGACCCGCCGGGGGCGAGGACGCCGATCACGTCCAGCCGCACCGGGCCGGTGATGCCGGGGTGGGCCGCACACCAGAGCCGCGCCAGCACGTGCATCCGGCGCAGTTTGGCGGCGGTGATGGCCTCGAAGGGGTGGCCGAAGGCGTCGCTCGTTCGGGTCTTCACCTCGACGAAGACAAGCTGGCCGCGCTGCTCGGCGACGACATCGATCTCGCCCTGCCGGCAGCGCCAGTTGCGCTCGAGCACCCGGTAGCCGGTGGACTCCAGGTAGCGCACGGCCTGTTGCTCGCCGTAGCGGCCCAGCCACTGATTGCCCAGCCGTTGATTGTCGCGGCGTTGATTGCCGCGCCCGCCGAGTGGGACATCACGTTCAGCCATCGCGCACCTCCGACACCAGAGTGCCGGCGCGGGGGCGCGCGGAACGAGCGCGTGTCAGCCCTGTGCGGAACGGGCCCGGAACGCCAGCCTGTGCACAACAGGCACAGACTCAGTAACAAGCACAGCCTCAGGAACAGGCACAGCCTCAGGAACGGGCACAGCCTCAGGAACGGGCAGCAGGGCTACTCGTCGAGCGCGAGCTCCTTGGGCAGCTCGAACTCCTTGGTGGCGAGCTCCTCGATGTTGACGTCCTTGAATGTCAGCACGCGCACCGACTTCACGAAGCGGTCCGAGCGGTAGACGTCCCACACCCAGACGTCCTTCATGGTCAGCTCGAAGTAGAAGTCGTGCTCCGTGTCGCGGCGCACGAGGTCGACCTCGTTGGCCAGATAGAAGCGGCGCTCCGTCTCGACGACGTACTGAAACTGCGCCACGATGTCGCGATACTCGCGGTAGAGCGCCAGCTCGACCTCGCGGTCGTAGTCCTCGAATTCATCTTCATCCATGGTTCCTCAATCCTAGCCCGGCATTGCCGGGCCGGCGCCTGCCCTCCGGCAGCGCTCAGTGCGCCTCACTCTTGATCCACGACACCCGGTGCAGCGGCGTCGCCCCGTGCTCGACAATCGCGGCCATGTGCGCCGGGCTGCCATAGCCCTTGTTGCCCTCCCAGCCGTACGCCGGGTGCGCCGCGTGGGCGGCGATCATCTGGCGGTCGCGGTGCACCTTGGCGATGACGGATGCCGCGGCCACCGACGCGCAGTCGCGGTCCGCCTTCACCCGGGTCTGCACACGCAGCGGCGAGGCGAGGGCGGGGTTCAGCCAGTCCTGCGAGCCGTCCAGCAGCACCACGCTGGCCGCGACATCGGCGCCAGACTCGTGCAGGGCGAGCAGGGCCCGCTTGCCGGCCAGGCCGAGGCACGCGGTGATGCCGAACTGGTCGACCTCGGCGGCGCTCGCCTCGCCCACGGCGGAGTGCAGCACCCAGGCTGCGGCCAGCGGGGCGAGCGCCTCACGGCGCTTCTCGCTGAGCAGCTTGGAGTCGCGCAGGCCGTCGGGGAACGTGCCGGACTGGGCGTCGATGACGGCCATGCCGACGGAGACCGGCCCGGCCATCGCGCCGCGGCCCACCTCGTCGCAGCCGATCACGAATCGGACGCCCCCGGCGAAGAGCTCGCTCTCCAGCTCCAGGGTCGGCAGCTGCACGGCCACCTAGCGCCCCTCGCCGCTCGGCGCGGTGCTGGGCGTGGAATCCGGCACACCGGCGAAGACGCCGGGATAGTTGTCCAGCCAGGCCCAGTGCGAGAGCGGCCAGCTGACCACGAACGCGCGGCCGACGACGTTGTCGATCGGGACGAAGCCCTTGCCGGGCGTCTCGCCGTTGTAGCGGGAGTCCTTGGAGTTGTAGCGGTTGTCGCCCATCACCCAGAGCGACCCGGCCGGGACCGTCGCCTCGAAGTCGTCGCGGGAGACGCGGCTGTCGCCGACGGGCAGCGTGACATAGGGCGACTCGTCCAGCGGCACGCCGTTCACGCTCATCTGGCCGAGGGCGTTGCAGCACTCGACGTGGTCGCCGGGCAGCCCGATGACGCGTTTGATCAGGTGGTCGTTGCTGTCCGGTGCGGAGAGCCCGACCAGCGAGAGCAGCCAGTCGACGCTGGCGACGATCGGGTTCTGCTCGATCGGCGTCGACGGCGCCAGCCAGCCGCCCGGATCCTGGAACACGACGACGTCGCCGCGCTCGACCGGGACGACATCGGGCACCAGCTGGTTCACGATGATCCGGTCGTGCACCTGCAGCGTCTCCCGCATCGACTCGGACGGGATGAAGAAGGAGCGGATCAGGAAGGTCTTGACCACGAAGGAGACCATGATCGCGATGACGAAGATGATCAGCAGATCTCGCAGGAACAACAGAACGCCCCGCTTGCGCCGGGATCCTCGCGATGGCCTGCGGTCGCGGCGCAGCTCCTGGCTCGTGTCAGTCATTGCCGCCCGTAATCGAAGGTGTAGGTGAATGCAGTGTGTCTGTCATTTAAATGCTTGAGCCCCCCGACCCAGTGTAAGGGCGGGAGGCTCAAGACAAGATGTGCGTGACTTACGAGAAGTCGCGCTTCTCCTTGATCTTCGCCTTCTTGCCGCGGAGCTCCCGCAGGTAGTAAAGCTTGGCGCGACGCACGTCACCGCGGGTCACAACCTCGATCTTCTCGATGACCGGGGAGTGCACCGGGAAGGTACGCTCGACGCCGACCTGGAAGCTGATCTTGCGAACCGCGAAGGTCTCGCGGACACCGTCGCCGGAGCGGCCGATGACGACGCCCTGGAAGATCTGGACACGCGCGCGCGTGCCTTCGATGATGTTCACGTGCACCTTGACGGTGTCACCGGCGCGGAAGTCGGGGATGTCCGACTTGAGGGATGCTGCATCGACTGCGTCGAGGATCTGCATGATGTTCGCTCTCTGTGCCCGCATCCGGTCGAACACTGAAAATAGGTTTCGGTCAATGAATGTGCTGCCCTGCGCTCACACCCGAGGGCGTGTCGCTGGCTCCCCGGAGGCAGAGCCGTGATGCAGCACAATCGTCAATTGTGGCACGCGCAGGGCACGCACGCCAAAACGGGGGCCGGATGCCGCGGCCGGGCTAGTCGCGCACCTCATGGATCACGATCACCTCTGGGTCATCCCCCGGCTTCGGCTTCGGGGCGGAGCTCGCCCCCGGGACGCCCTGGCCGGGCAGGTGCGGGGCCGGCTGCTCCGGCATCCGCGCCGCCTGCTCGAAGGCGTCCATCGTGTCCTTCATGCTGCGCGCGCCCTCGGTGACCAGCTCCCACAGGGTGAGCCAGAAGCCGGCGATGGCGGCGGCGATCGCGAGCACCAGGAACCAGGTGGCCGAATCGCCGAAGAAGCCGAGCCCTATGATCGCGCCGTGCAGCACGACGAGGAGGGCGACGTCCTTCCAGGACACCGCACGGGCGCGCCGCACCGCGGGCCTGGCGAAGATGATGAGGGAGATCACGAGCAGGCCGATGAAGACGATGGGCGCCATGATCAGCAGGCCGAGGAAGCCCCAACCGCTGCCGCCGTACAGGCCCCAGCCGACGAACAGCCAGGCGGGCAGGACGAACACGGCGATGAACTGCCAGTAGTAGAACGCGCGGCGAACGAGCGTGGAAGCGGTATTCACGTGCTCAGCGTAACGCCGCGAGGCTGGGCGCGTACCCCACGTTCGCTGAGGGAGAATGGAGGCAGTACAGAGAGGACGGCCCATGATTGAGCTGCGCACCCCGGCCGAGATCGAGCAGATGGCCCCGGCGGGCAAATTCGTGGCGAGCGTGCTCACCGCGACCGCCGCCGCCGCGAAGGTGGGCGTCAACCTGTTGGCGCTGGACCGACTCGCCCACGACATGATCCGCGAGGCCGGCGCCGAGAGCTGCTACATCGACTACCACCCGAGCTTCGGCGCGAGCCCGTTCGGCAAGGTCATCTGCACCTCGGTGAACGACGCGGTGCTGCACGGGCTCCCCCACGACTACGCGCTGCGGGACGGCGACCTGCTCAGCCTGGACTTCGCGGCATCCGTCAACGGCTGGGTGAGCGACTCCGCGCTCTCGATCGTGGTCGGCACCCCGCGCGAGGAGGACCTGGCCCTCATCGACACCACGACGCGCGCCCTGGCGGCCGGCATCGCCGCCGCCCAGCCCGGCAACAAGATCGGCGACATCTCCGCCGCGATCGCCGCCGTCGGGCACGGCGACGGCTACACGATCAACACCGACTTCGGCGGCCACGGCGTCGGCCGCACGATGCACGGCGACCCGCACGTGCCCAACAACGGCCGCCCGAACCGCGGCCTGCCGCTCCGCCCCGGCCTCGTCATCGCGATCGAGCCGTGGTTCCTGCACACGACCGACCGCATCGTGACGGATGCCGACGGCTGGACGCTGCGGAGCGCCGACGGGTCCCGCGGCGCGCACATGGAGCACACCGTCGCCATCACGGAGGACGGCCCGCGGATCTTGACCGCTCGCGACTAACACCCCCGCCGGGCCAGTGGTGGCGGGTCCGGCGAGCACGCCTCGCTGAGCACGCCTCGCTGAGCACGCCTCGCTGAGCACCCGGCCGTCGCGGCCCTCGAAACGTCTCGCGGCCCTCGACATGTCGGGGGCCGCGAGACTTTTCGAGGGCCGCGAGCGCGTGCGGCGTCCGCGACCGCGGCGCGACCGCGACGACGAGCGGTCCTCCGCTAGAGCTCGGGCGGCAGCAGGTCGGGGCGCACCCGGCGCGTGCGCTCGATCTGCTGCTCCCGGCGCCAGCGGGCGATCGCCCCGTGGTCGCCGCTGCGCAGCACCGGGGGCACCTCGCGCTCGCGCCAGAGCGCGGGCTTGGTGTAGCTCGGGTACTCGAGCAGGCCGTCCTCGTGGGACTCCTCGACGAGGCTCTCCGGGTTGCCGACGACGCCGGGGATCAGCCGGCCGATGGCCTCGATCATGGCCATCACGGCGACCTCGCCGCCGTTCAGCACGTAGTCGCCCAGGCTGACCAGGCGCACGCGCCCGTTCTCGGCGTAGTGGTCGAAGACGCGCTGGTCGATGCCCTCGTAGCGGCCGCAGCCGAAGACGATCTGCTCCTCGTGGGCGAGCTCGCGGGCCATCTTCTGGTCGAAGGACACGCCGGCCGGCGAGGGGAAGATGATGATCGGATCGGCGGCGCCGCCCTCGAGCACGGAGTCCAGCGCCTCGCCCCACGGCTCCGGCTTCATCACCATGCCGGCCCCGCCGCCGGCGGGGGTGTCGTCGACGGTGTTGTGGCGGTCGTGGGTGAAGTCGCGCAGGTTGTGCACGCCGAGTTCGATGATGCCGTTGGCGCGGGCCTTGCCGAGCAGCGAGATGTCGAGCACATCGAAGAACTCGGGGAAAATCGTGACGATGTCGATGCGCATTGTTCAATCCTAGGAGGGTGTGCAGACGGGGCGTGCCGACGAGCGTCTGCCGACAGGGGGTTCGGGGACAGCGGTGTGCGGGAACAGAAACGGCGACGCGGAGGACCGCGTCGCCGTTTCAGCGTGTTTCTGGGGGCTCTGGTGAGCGGTGCTACTCGGTCGGGCCCTGAGCCTCGTCCGACTCCGCGGCCGCTGCCGCCTCGTCATCCGGGGTCTCGCTCTCCGGGGTCTCGCTCTCCGGGATCTCGCTCTCCGGGATCTCTTCGAAGAGACCAGTCGGGGGCGTCACCGTGACGATGCCGGCCTCGACGTCGACCGCCGAGACTATGGCCTTCACGAAGGGCACCATGACCTCGCCGTTCGGCGTCTTCACGATGATCAGGTCCTGGGCCGGGAAGTGCTCGATGCGAGCAACCTTGCCGACGGTGACCCCATCGCGCACGACGGCCAGGCCGACGAGCTGGTGGTCGTACCAGGCGTCTTCCTCATCGGGCGATTCGGTGTCGTCCTGGTCGATCCAGAGGATCGCCTTCGCCAGGCTCTCGGCCGCAGAGCGGTCGGGAACGCCGACGAAGAAGCCGACGGGGTGGCTGTTGTACCAGCGCAGCTCGGCCAGCTCGATGGTCTTGCCGTGCCACGGGGATTCCGTGGGAACCTGCAAGGAGAACACGGCGCCCGGGACGAAACGTCGCCCCGGGTCGTCCGTGAAAAGCTCCAGCTTGATTGCACCCTTGAGGCCGTGCGCCTTGGTCAGGCGCCCGACCCGCAGTTGCGTGCGGCGCGCTTCGCTGTCGTCACTCACTTTAGAAGTCAGTGTCAACAACGTCGACGCGAACGCGCTTGCCGTCGGCCAGCGCGGCCACGAGGGTGCGCAGAGCCTTGGCGGTGCGTCCGGCGCGACCGATCACCCGGCCGAGGTCCTCGGGATTCACACGAATCTCGAGGACGTCGCCGCGGGCAGAACTCTTGGCCACAACCTGCACGTCGTCCGGGTGATCAACGATCCCCTTGACGAGGTGCTGCAAAGCGGGAGCGAGCAAGACTAGGCCTGCTCGTCCGCTGCGGGAGCCTCGGTGGTCTCTTCAGCCGGAGCCTCTTCCTTGGCGGCAGGCTTCTCGGCCTTGGGCTTCAGAACCGGCTTCTTCTTCTCGTCGGCGACGAAGGCAGCCTTGGGCTCCTTCACCTGGACGGTGCTGACGGCGTTCTTGTCGCCCTTGAAGCGACCCCAGTCGCCGGTCAGCTTGAGGAGGGCGGCAACCTGCTCGGTCGGCTGTGCGCCGACGCTCAGCCAGTACTGCGCACGCTCGGAGTCAACCTCGATGAAGGAGGGGTTCTCGGTCGGGTGGTACTTGCCGATCTCCTCGATCACGCGGCCGTCGCGCTTGGTGCGCGAGTCGGCAACGACGATGCGGTAGTACGGTGCGCGGATCTTACCCATGCGCTTGAGACGAATCTTGACAGCCACAATTCTCCTGTGTGTTTTGTGAAATGGGCGAACTGACAGCCGTGAGCGTGGGGTGCACACTCGGCAAAAGCTCAAAGGGGCACTATAAGTCTGATTAGAGGGTCGGACGAAACAGTGCTCGACAGATCATTCTTGCAGATATCGGCCCGCTTCCCCAATCGAACGGCAAAAGTTTCGCTGTGAGTTTCCGAGCGGATGCCAACACGGCGGCGCGTGGCAGAATTGCAGCGCTCCCCCGACCACTTTCCAGAACGGTGTTGCCCGTGCAGATCAGTTTCGCCGAGTCCGCGCGTTCGAGCGTCGGCATCGAGTGGGAGCTGGCCCTCGTCGACCGGGCGAGCGGCGAGCTCGTCGGCGTGGCGGCGGAGGTGCTGGACGCGCTGGCCGGCGACGACGGCACCCGGCATCCGCACATCACCGGCGAGCTGCTGCTCAACACGGTGGAGCTGGTCTCCTCGGTGCACTCCACGGTCGGCGGCGCGGTGCGCGAGCTGCAGGGGCAGATGGCCGAGGTGCGCCGGGTGACCGACCCGCGCGGCGTCGAGCTGATCTGCAGCGGATCGCACCCGTTCAGCCAGTGGTACGACCAGCAGGTGACGGACAAGCCCCGCTACCAGCGCCTCATCGAGCGCACCCAGTGGTGGGGCCGCAACATGATGATCTGGGGCGTGCACGTGCACGTCGGCATCGAGTCGCGCGACAAGGTGGTCCCGCTGCTGGCCGGGCTGAGCAGCTACCTGCCGCACCTGCAGGCCCTCTCCGCCTCCAGCCCGTTCTGGGCGGGCGTGAACACGGGCTACGCCTCCAACCGCGCACTCATGTTCCAGCAGCTGCCGACGGCCGGCCTGCCCTACGAGCTCTCCGACTGGGCGGCCTACGAGCGCTACGTGCGGGACATGAGCGTGACCGGCATCATCGACGACTACACCGAGGTGCGCTGGGACATCCGGCCGTCGCCGCACTGGGGCACCCTGGAGATGCGCGCCTGCGACGGCGTCTCCAGCGCCGCGGAGCTCGGCGCGGTGGCTGCGCTCATCCACTGCCTGGTCGAGCGGATGTCGCGCCAGCTGGACGCCGGCGAGAGCCTGGACTGGCTGCAGCCCTGGTACGCCAGGGAGAACAAGTGGCGGGCGGCGCGCTACGGGCTGGACGCCATCATCATCCTCGACACGACGGGGCGGGAGGCCCCCGTCGCCGACGAGCTGCGCCGCCTGGCCCTGGAGCTGGCCCCGATCGCGGCGGACCTCGGCTGCCAGGAGGAGCTCGCCTCGGTGGTCGCGATCCTCGAGCACGGCGCCAGCTACCAGCGGCAGCTGCGCACCGCCGAGGCGGCCGGCGGCGACCTGCGGGCCGTGGTGGCCGCGCTCGCCCGCGAGCTCCGCGGCCCGTAGCCCCCGGCCCGCACCGCCGCGCCGCGGGGCGCCACGGGGCGCCGCTACGGCGTCTCGCTGAGCGTCAGCGTCGTGCTGCCGGTCTCCGTCCCGCGCAGGTAGTCGACCTCGACGGTGTCGCCCACCTTCTTGGTCAGCTTGAGTTTGGTCAGCACGGCCGCGCTCGTGGCCGGCTCCCCGTCGAGCGCCGTGATGATGTCGCCCGACTGGAGGCCGGCCTGCTCGGCCGGGCCGCCCGCGGTGACGCCCTCGACGTAGAGGCCCGGCGCGGTGTTGAACTGCGCCGCCACGTCTTGCGGGATCACGACGACCTGCATGCCGAGGTACGGGTAGCTGACGTTTCCGGTCTCGATCAGTTGTTCGGCCAGCGAGATGGCCAGGTTGATCGGCACGGCGAAACCGATACCGACGCTGCCGCCGCCGGTCTGCCCCGCCGCGTTGGGGACGGTGGCGATCGCCGAGTTCACGCCGATCAGCTCGCCGTCGCAGTCGACGAGGGCGCCGCCGGAGTTGCCCGGGTTGATGGCGGCATCCGTCTGGATGGCGCCGGCCAGGACGGCCGTCGAGCCGTCATCCGCCGGCACGGGCACGTCGCGGCCGAGGGCGCTGACGATGCCGGCCGTGACGGAGCCGGACAGGCCGAGCGGGGCGCCGAGCGCGACGACGGGCTGGCCGACCGCCACCTCGTCGGAGTCGCCCGTCGTGATGGTCGGCAGCGTCTCGGCGGCCTCCACCTTGATGACGGCGATGTCGGCCTGCTGGGACCGCCCGACGAGCGATGCGGAGGCCTGCTGGCCGTTGCTGAACGTGACGACGATCCGCGCGCCGCTGACGGCGTCGGCGACGACGTGGTTGTTGGTCAGGATGTGGCCGTCATCGCGGATGATCGAGCCGGTGCCGACGCCGCCGCCGGTCTCGCTGACCACGTTGATCGTGACGACGGAGGGCAGCACGGCGTTCGCCACCGCCTCGGCGTCGCAGAAGCCCTGGGCGTCCGCGCCCCCGGATGCGACGGGCGCCCCGGAGGGCTCAGACGTCTGCACGCCGGCCGGCTCCGTTGCGGACCCGCCCAGCTGGCCGAGGTAGCCGCCGAGGAGTCCCCCGAGGAGCCCGAGCACCAGGGCGCCGCCGAGCAGGGCGCCCGGCCGGGAGAAGAACGGCGTGCCGCCTGATGCGGCCGGGGCCGGTCCAGGGGGCGATGGCGGGGGTGGCGGGGCGGATGCCGCCGCTGGCTGCCCGGAAGGTGTCGGATCCTGTGGGGCGCGCCCCGGTACCTCGTCCACTGTGTCCCCGTCCCTGTGCAACGTTGCCGTGCTCGGAGTCTAAGTCGCGGAGGCGGCATTCAGCCAGAGCGGGTTCGACAGCGGGCGTGTGTCAGAGGGCGTTCGTCGGAGGGCGCGCGTCAGAGCGCGGAGTTCTTCTCGTCGCGCCAAGCGAGCCAGTCGCGCACCGGGGCGAGGTCGTAGTCCGGCCCGCTGATGCCCAGGGTGAACAGCGTCGCGCCGAGGGCGTGCAGCTCGTCGGCATCCGAGTGGCTCCGCGCCTTGACCTCGACGGAGACCTCGATCTCGGACCGGTCGCGGCCGACCTGGCCGCACCAGTCCCCCAGCACGCCGAGCTTGTGCTCAAGCACGGCCGGGGCACTGAAGGAGTGCCAGATGTCGGCGTGCTCTGCGACGATGCGCAGCGTCTTCTGCTCGCCTGCGCCGCCGATCAGCACCGGGATGTCGCGGGTGGGCGGCGGGTTCAGCCGGCCCCACCGGGCGCGGATGCGCGGCAGTGCGCCGGAGAGGGCGTTCAACCGGCTGCCAGCGGTGCCGAACTCGTAGCCGTACTCCTCGTAGTCGCGCTCGAACCAACCGGAGCCGGTTCCGAAGATGAAGCGGCCGCTGTCGCCGCCCCTGGCGCTGATGTGGTCGACCGTGCGCGCCATGTCGGCCTGCAGGTCGGCGTTGCGGTAGCTGTTGCAGTTGACCAGCGCCCCGAACTGGATCCGGCTGGTCTGCTCGGCCCAGGCGGCCAGCATCGTCCACGACTCGAAGTGCGCGCCGTTCCTGTCGCCGGAGAGCGGGAAGAAGTGGTCCCAGTTGAAGGCGATGTCGACGCCGAGATCCTCGATCGCGGCCAAGGTGTCCCGGATCGTGCCGTACTGGGCGTGCTGCGGCGCCAGCTGCACGCCGAGTCGAACCCGCCGTGCGGGCGCCGCAGCCGCCTGCACTCCTAGCCCTTGCCCAGCAGCTTCTGGAAGTTTGCGAGGTCTTCCTCGCTGGGCGCCGGGGCACCGCCGAGGCCGAAGCCGGAGCCGCTCGGGGCCGCGACGCCGGGCTTCACGCCGGTCGCGATGGCCGCGTTCTCCGCGGCCCGCTTGGCCGGGTTGCCGGACTTGGAGCCCTTCTTCTTGGCCTGCTGCGCCTTGCCGCGACCGAAGCCGCCGCCGGGGATCGGGCCCATGCCGGGAACCTGCGGCATGCCACCCTTGGCGACGGTCTTCATCATCTTGGCCGCCTGCTCGAAGCGGCTGACCAGCTGGTTCACGTCGGTGACGCTCATGCCGGAGCCCTTGGCGATGCGGAGGCGGCGCGAGCCGTTGAGCAGCTTGGGGTTGACGCGCTCGGCCTTGGTCATCGACTGGATGATGGCCTCGGTGCGCACGATCTCGCGCTCGTCGAAGTTCTCCAGCTGCTGCTTCATGGCGCCGGCGCCCGGCAGCATGCCCATCATCTTCTTGATGGAGCCCATGTTGCGCAGCTGCTGCATCTGCTTGAGGAAGTCGTCGAGCGTGAAGCTGTCGGTCGCGAACTTCTCGGCGACCGCGCGGGCCTCCTCCTCATCGAAGGCCGACTGCGCCTGCTCGATCAGGGTGAGGATGTCACCGAGGTCGAGGATGCGGCTGGCCATGCGGTCGGGGTGGAACGGCTCGAAGTCGTCCAGGCCCTCACCGGTGGAGGCGAAGATGATCGGGCGGCCGGTGATCGAGGCCACGGAGAGGGCCGCGCCACCGCGGGCGTCACCGTCGAGCTTGGAGAGCACGACGCCGGTGAAGTCGACGCCATCCTGGAACGCCTTGGCGGTTGCGACGGCATCCTGACCGATCATGGCGTCGATGACGAAGAGCACCTCGTCGGGGTCGATGGCCTTGCGGATGTCGGAGGCCTGCTTCATCAGCTCGGCGTCGACGCCGAGGCGGCCGGCGGTGTCGACGATGACGACGTCGTGCTGCTTCTGCTTGGCCCAGGCGACGCCGTCCTTGGCGACCTTGACCGGGTTGCCGACACCGTTGCCGGGCTCGGGAGCGAAGACCGGAACGCCGGCCTGCTCGCCGACGACCTGCAGCTGGGTGACGGCGTTGGGGCGCTGGAGGTCGCTCGCGACCAGCAGCGGGGTGTGCCCGTCCTTGGCCAGCCACTTGGCCAGCTTGCCGGCGAGGGTGGTCTTACCGGCACCCTGGAGACCGGCCAGCATGATGACTGTCGGCGGCTTCTTGGCGAACTCGAGGCGGCGCTGCGATCCGCCGAGGATGCGGATGAGCTCCTCGTTGACGATCTGCACGACCTGCTGGGCCGGGTTCAGCGCCTTGTTGACCTCGTCGCCGAGGGCGCGCTCGCGCACGGTGGCGGTGAAGTCCTTGACAACCTCGAGCGCGACGTCGGCGTCGAGCAGGGCGCGGCGAATCTCGCGCACCGTGCCGTCGACGTCGGCAGCGGAGAGCTTGCCCTTCGTGCGCAGGTTCTTAAAGGTCTCGGCAAGCCGGTCGGAGAGCGTTCCAAATGTAGCCATGGTGCTGACAGTTTAGTTGAGCGCGGAGCCCTCTTCTGCCGCCACGGCGGCAGCGACCCGTTTCGTGAGTGCTTCGCGCACCGCAGGCCAGTCCTCCGCGATGATCGAGAACATCACCGTGTCGCGCACTGTGCCGTCATCCCGCCGCATGTGCCGGCGGAGAACCCCTTCGTAGCGGGCGCCCAGGCGCTCGATGGCGCGCTGCGAGCGGGTGTTGCGGATGTCAGTCTTCAGCTGCACCCGGCCGGCCCCGAGGACGTCGAAGGCGTAGCCGAGCAGCAGCAGTTTGGTCTCCGGATTGACCGGGCCGGCCCAGACGGTCGGCGTGTACGTGGTCGAGCCGATCTCCAGGCTCGCGTTCTCCTGCTGCACGTCGATGAAGCTGGTCGATCCGATGACGCTGCCGGCCGGGAGTCCCCGGTGCGCGCGGAGCGTGCGCATCGTCCACGGCTGGCGGGTGGGCCGGCTGGCGGCGCGGGCGCGCGCCAGCGCGTCCTCCTCCGAGCGCGGCCGGCCGGCGACGTGCGCCCAGACGGCGTCGTGGTCGAGTGCGGCGAACAGGCCGGGCGCATCATCCCGCTCCGGGTCGCCGGTGGCCAGCTCCACGACACGGCCGCGGAGCACCGTGCCGGCCGGGACGGGCCAGCTCATCTCCGGCCAGGCGGCGTCGCCGGGGCGCGGGTCTGGCAGGGGCTGGAAGGCGGTGCCCACCGGCTCAGCTGGCCGTCTCGGTGCCGATGACGTCGGCGTTGATGTTGAAGCGGGCGATGAGCACGGCGTCGCTCTCCCCCGGGGCGATGGAGTACTCGAACAGGGCGAACGGCTCGTCGTCGCCGGTGTGGTGCGGCAGGATGCTGACCCGCACGAGCGCCATCGAGCGCAGGAAGTCGATCTGCCGGTCGCCGGACTCGCGGCTCATGGCGTCGTCGAGGATCTCGTCGCCGAGCTCGGCGACGCTCTGGTAGAAGTAGGCGATGGTGTTGGAGGTGTCGGTGGACAGCTCGCCGACGAAGGCCTCGCGGGCGTCGGAGTCGAGGCTCTCGAGCTGACCGATCAGGCCGGCGGCGATGTCGAGCGATTCCTCGGCGACGTCATCCTGTTCCGGCGAGCTCAGCGAGACGTCGACATCCCGCTCGCCCACCTCGACGGTCTCGGACCAGTACAGCTCGTCGTCGTTCTCGCTGCCGAGGTAGCCGAAGTAGTCGTGTTCGATGGCCATGCGTGTGTTTCTCCTTGGTGCCGGCGCTAGCCGACGAGCTTCTGGGCGAAGACGTGCGGGGTGAAGCCGGTCAGGTCGTTGATTCCCTCGCCCTGGCCGACGAGCTTGATCGGGATGCCGGTCTTCTCCTGCACCGCGAGGACGAAGCCGCCCTTGGCGGAGCCGTCGAGCTTGGTCAGCACGAGGCCGGTCACGCCGGCGTGCTCGATGAACGCCTCCGCCTGGGCGAGGCCGTTCTGGCCGGTGGTGGCGTCGAGCACCAGCAGCACCTCCGAGATGGGGGCCTGCTTCTCGACGACGCGGCGGATCTTGCCGAGCTCGTCCATCAGGCCGCCCTTGGTCTGCAGCCGGCCGGCGGTGTCGATGATGACGATCTCCGTGCCCTCGGCCTTGGCGCGCTCGATGGTCTGGAAGGCGACGGCGGCCGGGTCCTGGCCCTGCATCTGCGGGCGCACGATGCCGACGCCGGCGCGGTCAGCCCAGGTGGCCAGCTGCTCGACGGCGGCGGCGCGGAAGGTGTCCGCGGCGCCGACCAGCACGGTGCGGTCGTAGTTGCGCAGGAACTTGGCGAACTTGCCGATGGTGGTGGTCTTGCCGACGCCGTTCACGCCGACGACGAGCACGACGGCGGGCCGCTCGGTGAGCTTGAGGGTGGAGTCCAGCTTCGCCAGGCGCTCCTCGATGGTCTCCCGCAGCATGCGCTGCAGGTCGGCCGGGTCGGTGGTGCGGTACTTGGCGACGTTGCCGCGCAACTCGGTGACGAGGGCGTCCGTCACGTCTGGGCCGAAGTCGGCCTTGATCAGCGCATCCTCGAGGTCTTCCCAGGTGTCGTCGTCGATCGTCTTCTTCGCGAACATGCCGCGGAGCGCGCCAGAGAGAGACCAGGGGGTGCGTTCAGCCATACGCCCAGCTTAAGGCGTGGCGGGCTCCGCCCCGTGCCGCCGTCGACACCCGGGCGTGCGCGCGGCGGAATATTCGGCGGGCGGGCGTCGTTGCGACCGGGTATGCCCGCCCCCTCCGCGCCGCTTCGCCGCGCCCGCCTGCCCCGCCCGCTGCTCATCGCCATCGTGGGAGCCATCGTGCTCGCCCTCGGCGGAGGGGTGGCCGCGATCGCACTGGGGCAGCAACCCGCGGCGCCGGCCGGCGCGGAGCCGTCCGGGCCGGTGAGCTCCGGCATCCTGCACGAGGACACCCGGATGGGTGCCGTGCTGTTGAACACGGCCAGGCTGGCCGAGATGCGGGCGTTCTACGAGGACGCCGTCGGGCTCACCGTCCTCGCCGAGAGCGAGGGGGAAGTCTCGCTCGGCCGGCCGGGCGAGGAGCTGATCCGACTGGTCAACGACCCGGTCTCCCCCGCGGACACCCCGACGGGCGCCGGCCTGTACCACTCGGCGATCCTGTACCCGGATGCGGCGTCCCTCGCCGGCGCGCTGGCCGGCGTGGCGCAGCAGGCTCCCTCCAGCTACCAGGGCAGCGCCGACCACGCGGTGAGCCTGGCGTTCTACATCGGCGACCCGGACGGCAACGGCGTCGAGCTGTACATGGACCGCCCGCGCGCGGAGTGGGAGTGGGTCGACGGCCGCGTCACGATGGGCTCCGCCGCCCTGGACCCGAACAAGTTCATCGCCGACAACCTCGACCCCGCCCTCTCCACGGCCGAGCCGACGATGGGGCACGTGCACCTCCGGGTCGGCGAGCTGGGCGCCGCGCGCGCCTTCTACGTCGACGTGCTGGGCTTCGACGTGACGAGCGAGACGGACGGCGCCCTGTTCATGTCGGCCGGCGGCTACCACCACCACCTCGCCGCGAACACCTGGAACAGCGCGGGGGCCGGAGTGCGCGGGGCCAGCCTCGGGCTGCGGGAGTTCACCGTCATCCTCGCCGACGGCGCCGAGCTGGATGCCGCGGCGGCCCGCCTGGACGGCGCCGGCGTGCCGTTCCAGCGGAAGGACGGCGCGCTCAGCGCTCAGGACCCGTGGGGCAACACCGTGCGGTTGGCGACGACGGCCGGCTAGCTGGCGCGTTCCTCCGGCTCGGCGGCACCCCGCCGCAAACCGTGCCGAGTGCGAGGTCTCGATACGCTCGTTCCTCGCTACTCGACCAACGGGTGCACACGGGACGGAGCGTGGCCTCGGTCGCGAGCACCCGCCGGTCGAGTAGGCCCGCCAGGGCCGTATCGAGACCCGGCATCCAACGCGAAACCGTGCCGGGTGCGAGGTCTCGATACGCTCGTTCCTCGCTACTCGACCAACGGACACCCCGCTGGTCGAGTGGGCCCGCCAGGGCCGTATCGAGACCCGGTGCGCACCACCCCGCCCGACGACGACTAGCTGGCGCGTTCCTCCGGCTCGGTGCCGATGCGCTGGCCGACGACGGCGGAGACGCCGTCCTGCCGCATCGAGACGCCGTAGAGGGCGTCGGCGATCTCCATGGTGCGCTTCTGGTGCGTGATGACGATGAGCTGGCTGGTCTCGCGCAGGTCCTGGAAGATCGTCAGCAGGCGGCCGAGGTTCGCGTCGTCGAGCGCCGCCTCCACCTCGTCCATGATGTAGAACGGGCTGGGCCGCGCCTTGAAGATCGCGATGAGCAGCGCGACTGCGGCCAGCGAGCGCTCCCCACCGGAGAGCAGGGAGAGCCGCTCGATCTTCTTGCCGGCCGGCTTGACGGAGACCTCGATGCCGGTGGTGAGCATGTCGTCCGGGTTGGTCAGCGAGATGCTGCCCGTTCCGCCCGGGAACAGCACGGGGAACACCTGGCCGAACGCCTCCTTGGTGTCCTCGAAGGCGGCGGCGAAGATGGTCTGCATCTTCTCGTCGATCTCCTCGATGATGCTCAGCAGGTCGGCGCGGGTCTTGGTGAGGTCGGTGAGCTGCTCGCTGAGGAAGAGGTGCCGCTGCTCGAGCGCGGCGAACTCCTCGAGGGCGAGTGGGTTGACCCGGCCGAGCTGCGCGAAGGTGCGCTCGGCCTTCTCCAGCCGGCGCTGCTGCACGGCCCGGTCGAAGCGGCCGGGTTCGCCATCCTCGGTCTCGGCGGGGATCTCGACCTCCGGCCCGTACTCGTCGACGAGCACCTCCTCGTCCAGCCCCAGCTCGGAGGAGGCGCGCTCCAGCAGGCTGGAGAGGTGCAGCTTCTTCTCGTAGATGGCCAGCTCGAGCCCGTGTACGTTCTCGGTGATGACGCTGAGCCGTTCGCGGAGGGCCAGCTCCTCGCGCCGGAGCGTCGCGAGCTCCTCGTTCTCGGTGGCCCGCTTGGACTCGGCCGTGGTCAGCTCGAGCCGGGCCTCGGCGACGGAGGCGTCGACGGAGGCGAGGATGACGGGCAGGGCGGTGACGACGGCGCTGGCCGCGTCCACCTGGCGGCGGCGGATGACGGCCAGGCGCGCCGCCTCCTCTGCGGCCGCTCGCTCCTGCTCGCGCCGCCTGGCCAGGGCCTCGCCGCGGGCCTGCTCGGCTCGAACCCGCTCGCGCGCCGTCTCCAGGCCGAGCCTGGACTCGATCTCGGCCTCCCTGGCCTGTTCCAGCTCGGTGTGGAGCGCGGCGCGGGCGCTCGCGTCCAACAGCGGTCGGGGCCGGGAACGGGCGGTGTCCAGCTCGGCCTTGGCCTTCGCGGCTGCGGCCTCCGCCTCGCCGACCCGGCCGGCGGCCAGCTCGAGCGCCTTGCCGAGCCGGTCGAACTCGGCGACGGACGCCTCCGCCTGCACGCGGGCGCGGTTCAGCCGCTCGGTCTGCGCGGCGAGGGCGGAGTCGAACTCGCGCAGCGCGGCGAGGGCGGCCTGGGCCTGCGACTTCGCGGTCTGGTGGGCTGCCCGCTGCTCGGTGAGGGTGTAGCGGGCGCGCTCGATGAGCGAGCCCAGCTCGCCGAGCCGCTCCGCCGCGGCATCCCGCTCGGCGATGAGCTCGATGCGGCCCTGCTCCCCGCCGGATCCGCCGCGGAGCACATACTCGGTGAGCACCTCGCCGGCGCGGGTGACGACGGTGACGGGGGCGCCGGTGGAGGCGGCGGCCAGCTGCGGCGCCGCGGCACGGGCGGTGGCCAGGTCGTCGGCGATCACGACGTGCGCGAGGACGCCCTGCACACCGGGCGGGGCGGTGACGACGGAGGCCGGGGCGGTGATGCCGGGCAGACTGGGCCAGCTCGGGCCTTCGCCCGCGCTCCCCTGGCCGGCATCCGGTTCGGCGATCACGAGTTCGACCCGGCCGAGCCCGTGGGCCGCGGCGTGGTCGACGGCGGCATGCGCGGCGGCGCTGCTCTCGACCAGGATCGCGTCGGCGAGGGTGCCGAGGGCGGCGGCGATGGCGGCCTCGAATCCGGGCACGACGTGCACGTTCTCGGCGACGATGCCGCGCACGCCACCGAGGCCGGCCGCCATCAGGTCGGCCGAGCCGTCGCTGTGCTCGAGGGCCCGGGAGAGGGCGCTGACCTTGGCGGCGAGGGCGTCCTTCTCGCGCTCGGCGCCGTGCAGCTCGTCGCGGAGTCGCTCGATCTCCGCCTCGGCGCGGGTCACCTCGGCCTGGGCGAGCTCATAGGCCTCGTCGAGGTCGGTCTCGCTGGCCTCGTCCTGTTCGGCGGCGGCCTCCAGCTCGGCGAGGTCGCGCTCCGCCTTGGCCCGGCGCTCGGCGGCGGCCTCTGACGCGTTCTGCTGGCGGAGCACCTCGCCGCGCACGGCCGCGAGGCGGGAGGCTGCGGCATCCGCGGTGCCGGTGAGCTTGGTGATCTCGAGGTCGTGCCGCGAGACGAGGGCGCTCTGCGCGGCGATCTCCTCGTCGAGGGCGTCGAGCCGGGTGCGACCGGCGGCCGTGGCGGCCTGGGCCGCCAGCAGGGCGGACTCGGCGACGGCGACGTTGCCGCGCAGCAGCTCGACCTCCTCCTCGGCCTCCCGCAGCATCTCCTGGCTGATGCCGGAACCGCGCTCGTCCGTTCCGGGTTCGCTGCCGAGCAGCGCGATGCGCTGGTTGGCGAGGGTGAACAGCCCGCGCAGGCGCTCCTGCACCGATTCCAGGCCGAAGCTGGTGCGGCGGGCCACGTCGACGGCGTCGCCGAGCTGCGCCTGCTCGAGGCGCTGCACGCGCTGCTGCTTCTGCTCGAGCTGCTCCTGCAACACGATCCGCTCGCTGTGCCGCTCGTGCTCGGTGCGCGTGTAGTCGCCGAGGGCCCGGCGCAGGCCGACGACCTCGTCGGCGAGCAGCCGGGCGCGGGCGTCGCGCACGACGGCGGCGATCGACTGCGCCTCCCGGGCGATCTCGGCCTGCTTGCCGAGCGGCTTCAGCTGTCGCCGGATCTCGCCGGCGAGGTCGCTCAGCCGGGTGAGGTTGGCCTGCATGGCGTCGAGCTTGCGCAGCGTCTTCTCTTTGCGGCGGCGGTGCTTGAGGATGCCGGCCGCCTCCTCGATGAAGCCGCGGCGGTCTTCTGGGCTGGCCCGCAGCACGGAGTCGAGCTGGCCCTGGCCGACGATGACGTGCATCTCACGGCCGAGGCCGGAATCGCTGAGCAGCTCCTGCACGTCGAGCAGCCGGCATCCGCGGCCATTGATGGCGTACTCGCTGGCCCCGTTTCGGAACAGGGTGCGGCTGATGGTGACCTCGGAGTACTCGATCGGCAGCGCGCCGTCGGAGTTGTCGATGGTGAGCGTGACCTCGGCGCGGCCGAGTGGCCCGCGAGAGGAGGTGCCGGCGAAGATGACGTCCTCCATCTTGCCCCCGCGGAGCGTCTTCGCCCCCTGCTCCCCCATCACCCAGGCGAGGGCGTCAACGACGTTCGACTTGCCGGAGCCGTTCGGGCCGACCACGCAGGTGACGCCGGGCTCGAAGGCGAACACGGTCGGCTGCGCGAAGGACTTGAACCCCTTGAGGGTCAGGCTCTTCAGGTACACGCGTGCCTCGTCTTCTCTGTGCCCGGCGGATCCGCCGCCGGAGGTGCGCATCCCGCGCGGATGCTGGGTCTACGGTACCGGCATTTCGGCGCAGAATCCCGCAGAATCACCCGGTGGGCGCCTGATCTGCGCCGGGCGTGCCGGGCGTGGAGCCGGGTGCGCCGGGCGTGGAGTCGGGTGCGCGCGCGCCTGCGCCAGTTCGTCGGGGTCCGCGCCCGCTCAGGTGGCGCGGACCCCGACGAACTGGCGCGGGCGGACAACCCGACCCGCCATGACCGCGGCGAGCGCCGAACCGATCACGTAGGCCAGCAGGTCCGGGGCAGAGAAGGTGGTGCCGAAGACGAGGCGGGCGGGCGGGAACGCCGCGGCCCACTGTTCGGGCAGCCCGGTCAGTTGCAGCACCTCGACCCCCCAGCAGAGCGCGGCGCTCAGCAGCGCGATGCGCCACCAGCGCGACACGGCTCGGGGCCGGATCAGCCAGCAGGCGGCCGTCACGAGCTGGAACACCAGCACCGCGTAGAGCGCACCGCCGAGCAGGTCACCGGCAAGGCCGTCGAGACCGTACCGCACCGCCAGCCCGGCCCCGAGCGTCGCGAGCACGAGCCCGCCGAGCAGCAGCCAGCGGCGGGGGTCGGGCCGTGGTGGTGAGGTCATCGCGCCAGCCTACGCAGCGCCGGCCGCTGCGCGGTGCCGACCGCCCGCCAGCGACGGTTCCGGGGTGCTCAGTTCTCCTTCTCTGGTTGATCCCTAGCCGAATCGGCCCGGCCGTTGCAGAATCGGCAGTGGCGGGTGCACACCGCGCACGCGGGACGGACGGAGAGCACCATGAATGCGCAGGGCGAGCCAGCCACCGCACCCCCCGGCGGCGCGGAACCCGGCAAGACACCGATCGAGATCCGCCTGGTGCCCATTCCCGCGCGCCTCGGCACGCCGGACGCCCGCCCGTTCGAGCAGGTCATCGAGTTCACCGGGATCATCGAAGAGGAGGCGTGGGGGCACCGCGACGCGTGGCTCGGGCCGGCGTCCTCGCTCGCCGAGTACAGCCACAGCTCGTTCACCCACCGCACCCTGCTGGCCGCGTGGCGGGATGGCGAGGTGGTCGGCTGCGGGCGGGTGCGCTACGAGCTCGACGCCAACGACCGCACGGCCTTCGTCTGGGTGGCCACCGCGCCGTCGGTGCGCGGGCAGGGGCTCGGCGACCGGATGCTCGCCCTGGTCGAGGAGCTGGCACTGGATGCCGGCCGCAGCACCCTCTCCAGCTACACCGACCACTCGGCGCAGACCATTGCGGCCGCCGCCCCGAGCGCCCGACGCCTCGCCGCATCCGTGGGCGCCGCGGTGATCCCGGAGACCGACCCGCGAGCACGCTTCGCGATGCGAAACGGCTACGCCCTGGCCCAGATGGAGCGGGTGAGCGTGTACGAGCGGGCGCACGGCGAGAACGGCCTGCCCGCGCTGCAGCGGGCGCTCGCCGAGGCCGCCCAGCGCACGGGCGAGGACTACGAGCTGCTCAGCTGGGGCGACGAGACGCCCGAGGAGTACATCGACTCCTTCGCCGACGCGCTCGGCCGGATGGCGCTCGACGCCCCGGCGGCCGACCTGCTGGTGGAGCCGGAGCTGTGGAACGCCGAGCGAGTGCGCGAGTACGAGAGCGAGGCGGCGATCGCCGGGATGGGCCTGCTGCGCGCCGCCGCCCTCGACCGCAACACCGGCGTCATCGCGGCATACACGGAGCTGGAACTGCCGGCCGAGCACCCGACGCTCGCCCACCAGTCGGACACCCTCGTGCTGGCGGAGCACCGCGGGAATGGCCTCGGCATGCTGCTCAAGGCGGCGAACCTGCTCAGCCTGGCCGAGGTCGCTCCGGCCAGGCGGCGGGTCTTCACCTGGAACGCCGACGAGAACGAGCACATGCTGCGCATCAACGCCGATCTCGGCTTCGAGCTGCTCGGCTACATCGGCTCCTGGCAGAAGGTGCTCGACACCGAGTAGCGCCCGGGCCGGCGCTCCGGAGGCCATCGCCATACATGCCGCGTGCTTATGCAATCCAAAATGCCATGTAATATGTATCCTGCTGCGCTGCTCAGGCGATCATGATCGCGGATGCCGCACGAGAGCCCTCCCCGAATCGGATGAAAGTTCATCCATCCCGGAATTGTTTGCGCCCCGCAGCCGTTTGACCCATGCGGTAACAGAATTCGCACACCATGCCGCACCAGCTCAGAATCGAGACCATGACAGCCAGCACCGCCACCGCCACAGACCTCGGCAGCACCCTCGGCAGCGACCTCAGCAGCGAGCTCCTCGCCACCCTGGTCGCCGAGCACTCCGAGTGGCACGAGGGGCGCCTCGCGGCCCTCGTCGCCCCGCAGGGCAACCTCGCGCTGGTGGAGACCCGCTGGCTGCCGGACGGCACCGAACTGAGCGCCGGCGAGGCCCTCGTCGGCCAGGCGCCGACCGTCACCGCGACCGTGCTGGCCAGGAAGAACCTCGACACGGGCGCACCGGAGCACGGTGTGCGCCTCTGGGACGCGGCGTCCCCCGCGATCCGCGCTTTCGACACCGTTCCCGTCTTCGACTACGACCCCGCCTGGCTGATCCAGGCCGAGTTCACCCCGGTCGCCGAGGGCCGCACGATCCCGTTCGAGCACATCCGCGACAATGGCGGCTCACGCGACCTCGTCGTGCCCGGCGACATCCGTTTCACGCTCGGCGACACCGAGTACACGATGAGCGCCTTCGACGACGGCGGCACACTGCTGCTCGTCTTCGGCGATGCCACGAACGGCATCGACGGCGACACCGGCACCTACGGCTCCGGCCGCTTCCTGTTCGTGCAGCGCACGGACGGCGGCGGCAGCTTCGATGGGCGCAGTGGGACGCCCGGGCCGGTCACCCTCGACTTCAACCGCGCCTTCGTGCCGCCCTGCGGCTTCTCGGCGCAGTACAACTGTCCGCTGCCGCCGGCCCAGAACCGGTTCGCCCTGCCCGTCACGGCCGGCGAGCGCGTGGCCCGGTTCACCGGCGGCTTCGACATCTACACCCTCTAAGCGCACCCCCGCACACAGCACCCCCGCACACCGCACCACATCGCACAGCACCACAATCCCCCAGGAGTAACACGTGAAGAGATCCACGGGCGCCATTGCCCTGTCCGTCGCCGCAGCGCTGGCCCTGTCGGGCTGCGCAGCGGGCGGCGGCACCAGCGACACCGGCGCGGCGACCGCCACCGACGCCACCATCGAGGTCGGCTCGCTCTACGAGCCGCAGAACCTCAGCAACGTCGGCGGCGGCGGCCAGGGCGTCACCGAGGCGCTGACCGGCAACGTCTACGAGGGCCTGTTCCGCCTCACCGACGCCGGCGAGGTCGAGCCCGTGCTCGCCGCCAGCAACACGGTGAGCGACGACGGCCTGACCTACACGTTCACTTTGCAGGACGGCGTCACCTTCCACTCCGGCGACCCGCTCACCTCCGCCGACGTCAAGTCGAGCATCGAGCGCGTCACCGCCGAGGACTCGCAGTCGGCGCGCAAGAGCAGCTTCAAGACCATCGCCGACATCCAGACCCCGGATGACGCGACCGTCACGATCACGCTCTCCGAGCCGTCGATCTCCTTCATCTACAACCTCAGCTACATCTGGGTTGTCAACGACGCCGCCACCGACCTGAAGACCGCAGAGGACGGCACCGGCCCGTACACGGTCGGCGACTGGAAGCGCGGCAGCTCGCTCAGCCTCGACCGCTGGAGCGACTACTGGGGCGAGCAGGCATCCAACAAGGAAGTCGTCTTCAACTACTTCACGGATGCCACGGCACTCAGCAACGCGCTGGTCACCAACCAGATCGACGTCATCACGAGCGTGCAGAGCCCCGACCAGCTCAGCCAGTTCACCGACAACCCCGACTTCGTCGTGAACGACGGCAACTCCACCACCAAGGAGCTGCTCGCCTTCAACGACAAGGTCGCCCCGTTCGACCAGGTCGCCGTGCGCAAGGCCGTCTACTCGGCGATCGACACCAAGAAACTGCTCAACTCCGTGTGGGGTGACTACGGCACGCTCATCGGCTCGATGGTTCCCCCGACCGACCCCTGGTACGAGGACCTCACGCAGGTGAACCCGTACGACCCCGCCCTCTCCGAGAAGCTGCTCGCCGAGGCCGGCCTGGCCGACGGCTTCGAGTTCACGCTCGACACCCCGAGCTACGACCCGCACCCGGCCGTCGCCGAGTTCCTGCAGAGCGAGCTGGCCAAGGTCGGCATCACGGTGAACATCAACACCATCAGCGCCGACGAGTGGTACTCCAAGGTCTTCAAGGAACGCAACTTCGAGGCGACCCTGCAGGAGCACGTGAACGACCGCGACGTGGTCTGGTACGGCAACCCCGACTTCTACTGGGGCTACAACAACCCGCAGGTCACCGAGTGGGTCGCAGAGGCCGAGCGCGCCAGCAGCACCGACGAGCAGACCGCGAAGCTCAAGCTGGTCAACGAGCAGATCGCCCAGGACGCCGCCAGCGTCTGGCTCTACCTCTACCCGCAGATCGTCGTCGCCTCCAGCGACATCTCCGGATACGGCGTCAACGGGCTGAACTCGCAGTTCTTCGTCTCGAAGATCGTGCGCGGCTAAACACCCCATCCCCCGAGGGCCGGGACACCGCGGTTGCGGTGTCCCGGCCTGCAGGCCTTAACCTGAAGTCTCCATGACCGTCTATCTTGTGCGCCGCCTCGGCTTCCTCGTGATCTCCTTCGCGATCGCGATGGTCGTGCTTTTCCTGTTGCTGCGCGTGCTGCCCGGCGACCCGGCCAACGCCCTGCTGTCGGTGAACGCCACCCAGGAGCAGATCGACGCGGCCCGCGCCCAGGTCGGCGCCGACCTTCCGCTGTTCCAGCAGTTCACCGACTGGTTCGGCGGCGTGCTCAGCCTCGACCTCGGCAGCTCCTTCATCAGCTCGCTGCCCGTCGGCCCCGAGATCGCGGCGCGCATGAGCGTGACCATCCCGCTCACACTGCTCTCCTTCGCCCTCGCCCTGCTGATCGCCCTGCCGGCCGGCTTCATCGCCGCCGTGCGCGCCGACCGCTGGTACGGCATCCTGCTCTCCGGCTTCTCCCAGCTCGGCATCGCGGTCCCCGTCTTCTGGGTCGGGATGCTGCTGGTCAACGTCTTCGCCGTGAACCTGCGCTGGCTGCCCTCCGGCGGCTTCCCCCGCGACGACTGGGCGAACCCCGGTGCCGCGCTGACCTCGCTGGCGCTGCCGGTGATCACGATCGCGCTGGTGATGAGCGCCTCGCTCACCCGCTACATCCGCTCGGCCACCCTCGACGTGATCGGCAGCGACTACCTGCGCTCCGCCCGGGCGCAGGGGGCCAGCTTCTCCGGCGCATTCTGGCGGCACGGGCTGCGCAACGGCATCGTGCCCGTCATCTCGATCCTCGGCATCGAGCTGGCCACCACATTCCTCGGCGCCGTCGTCGTGGAGAGCGTGTTCACCCTGCCCGGCCTCGGCAGCATGCTGCTGACCGCCATCCAACAGCACGACTACCCGAACATCCAGGGGATCCTCTTGGTCAGCACCCTGCTCGTGCTGGTGATCGGCTTCCTGGCCGACGTCGCCCAGCGCCTCATCGACCCGCGCCTGCGCACGAGCATCTCCGGGAACGGCATCCGATGACCGCCGTGACGCCCTCCGACGCGACCCAGCACGTCTCGCCCCGCCTGAAGGGCCGGCGGCGCTCGCGCACGCTGGCGATCGGCATCGCGTTCGTGGGCCTGATCGTGGCCGTCGCCCTCGTCTCGCTCGTCTGGCTGCCGTACGAGCCGAGCGACACCTCGGGCGGCCGCCTGGAGTCGCCCAGCTGGGATCACTGGCTCGGCACCGACAAGTTCGGCCGCGACCTGCTCACCCAGCTGATGATCGGCGCCCGCATCGCGATCACCGTCGGCTGCGGCGCGGTCGCCGTCGGCGCCGCCATCGGCATCACGATCGGGCTCGTCGCCGCCTTCGCCAAACCGTGGCTGGACGACACCATCTCGGCGACCCTCGACGTGCTGATCGCCTTCCCCGTGCTGCTGCTGGCGATGCTGATCGTCGCCGCCCAGGGCGCATCGCTCGGAACCGCCGTCCTCGCCATCGGCATCGCCCTCTCGGCCGTCGTCGCCCGGCTCACCCGCATCCTCGCCAGCCAGGTGCTGCGCGCGCAGTATGTGACGGCCGCGCGCACCTCGGGCACCCGCTGGTTCGGCATCGTCGGCCAGCACGTGCTGCCGAACATCTGGCCGACGCTCGGCGTCAACCTCGCCCTCCTCTTCGGCGCGGCCGTGCTCGCCGAGGCCAGCCTCTCCTACCTCGGGCTCGGCGCTCCCCCGCCCAACGCCTCCTGGGGGCGCATGCTGCAAGAGGCGCAGGCGACGTTCACCACGGCGCCGGCCGGCGCGATCGCCCCGGGCATCGCGCTCGTCATCCTCGTCGTCGGCGTCAACTTCATCGCCGACGGCCTGCGCGACCTCGCCGACCCGACCCGAAAGCGTTCCCGATGAGCCTGCTCCGCATCGACCGGCTGTCGATCAGCTCCGCCTCCGCCGCGCCGGATGCCCGGCCCCTCGTCGACGAGCTCTACCTCTCCCTCGAGGCCGGCGCCCGGCTCGGCCTGATCGGCGAATCCGGCTCGGGCAAGTCGCTCACCTCGCTCGCCATCACGGGCCTGCTGCCGAGCGGGCTGGCCGCGAGCGGCAGCATCACGCTGGACGGCGTCGAGGTGATCGGGGCCGACGAGCGGGTGCTCCAGCCCCTGCGCGGGCCCGTCGCCTCCATCGTCTTCCAAGAGCCGTTGACCGCCCTCGACCCGCTGATGCGGGTCGGACGCCAGGTGGCCGGCCCGATCCGGCGGCACCGGGGGCTGCGCGGCAGCGCCCTCGACACGGCCGTGCGGGCCGCCCTCGACGAGGTGGCCCTGCCGGACCTGGACCGCATGCTGCGGGCCTACCCGCACGAGATCTCCGGCGGCCAGCGCCAGCGCGTCGCCATCGCGATCGCCCTGGCCAGCCGGCCGGCGCTGCTGATCGCCGACGAGCCGACGACGGCGCTCGACGTCACCGTGCAGGCGGAGGTGCTGGCGCTGCTCAACCGGCTCGTCGCCGAGCGCGAGATGGCGCTGCTCTTCATCAGCCACGACCTGGCCGTCGTCTCCTCGATGGTCGACGAGGTGGTCGTGCTGAGCAACGGCGTCGCCGTCGAGCGCGGGCCGGTCGCCCGGGTGCTGAGCGCCCCGGAGCACGAGTACACCCGGCGGCTCGTCGCCAGCGCGCGGGCCCTCGACAACGCTCTGGAGGCGCTATGACAGAGCAGGCAGCTCCCCCGGCCGGCACCTCCCCGGCCGACATCCCCGCGCCCGCCGCGGCCGCGCCGCCCATCCTCGCACTCCAGGGCGCCGGCTACCGCTACCACCGCGGCGGTCTCGCGCTCGACGACGTCTCCCTGTCGATCGCCGCGGGCGAGAGCGTCGGCCTGGTCGGGGAGTCCGGCGCCGGCAAGACGACGGCGCTCCGGCTGCTGCTCGGCCTCGACGCCCCGAGCAGCGGGGCCGTGCTCTTCGACGGCGAGCCGCTGAACCGGCGCGACACCGCGCAGATCCGCCGCTTCCGCAGCTCCGTGCAGGCCGTCTTCCAGGACCCGTACTCCTCGCTGGACCCGCGCCAGCGCATCGACCGGATCGTGAGCGAGCCGCTGCGCTCGCTCGGCATCGCGAGCGGCCGGGAGGCCGCGGAGCAGGCGGCATCCGCCCTGGAATCGGTCGGCCTCGACGCCGACGTGCTGCGCCGCTACCCGCACGAGTTCTCCGGCGGCCAGCGGCAGCGCATCGCGATCGCGCGCGCCGTCGTCTGCAAGCCCCGCCTGCTGCTCGCGGACGAGCCGGTCAGCGCCCTCGACATGAGCACCCGCATCCAGGTGATCGACCTGCTGCAGGGCCTGCGCGACCGCACGGGCCTCGCCCTGGTGATGGTCTCGCACGACCTGGGCGCCGTCGCCTCGCTCTGTGAGCGCACCGTCGTGCTGCGCGGCGGCCGTGTCGTGGAGGCCGGGCCGACCCCGCAGCTGCTGCACGCTCCCGCCGAGGAGTACACCCGGGCGCTCATCGCCGCCGTGCCGCGGCTGCCCCGCTAGGCCGACGCGGCATGCCAGGGACCCCGCGCCCTCCACTGACCCCCGAGATGGGCGGCGCAGAGCTGTTGCGCTGGTACTGGTTGAAGGACGAGCTCAGCGCCTTCGCCCGCGCTCTCGGCATCCGCTCGACGGGCGGCAAGGAGCTCCTGACGCGGCGCATCGCGGCGGCGCTCGACGGGCAGCCGTTCGCGGAGCCGGCAGCGCGGCTCGGCGGGGGCTCCGCGCAGCTGTCGGGGGCGCTCACGGCCGCGACGCCCATCCCGCGCGGGCAGCGCTGCAGCCAGCCCGTGCGTGCGTGGTTCGCCGAGCAGGTGGGCGCGCCGTTCCGATTCGACGGCGCGATGCGCGCGTTCTTCGCGGAGACCGACGGCACCCAAACCCTGCGGGATGCGCTCGCGCACTACCGCGCCACCCGCGGCCAGGGGCCGCAGGAGATCGACGCCCAGTTCGAGTACAACCGGTTCACCCGCGGCTGGCATGAGAGCCACCCCGGGGGTTCCCGCGAGGAACTGTTGCGCGCTTGGCAGGCGTACCGCGGCCAGTCGGTCGATGAGCGGGGCCGCGCCTAGCCCGCCGACGGCCTGCGGACACGGCGAACGCCCGGCACTCCAGGGAGCGCCGGGCGTTCGCCGTTTCGTGGGTTACGCCGCCTGCGGCAGGCTGAGCGTCGCGCGCGGGACGGGTGTCACCAGGAACTCGCCGTCCGCGACGTCCACCCGCACGCCCTCGCCGTCGCCCACCGCGCCGCTGACGAACAGATCGGCGATGCGGTCGTCGATCTCGCGCTGGATGACGCGGCGCAGCGGTCGGGCGCCGTACTCGGGTTCGTAGCCGCGCTCGGACAGCAGGGACACCGCGGCATCCGTCACCTCGAGGCCGATCTCGCGCGCGGCGAGCCGCGACGCCGTGGCGTCGAGCATCAGGCGCACGATCCGCTCGAGCTGCGGCCGGTCGAGCTTCTGGAACAGCACGATCTCATCGATGCGGTTGAGGAACTCGGGGCGCATGGCCTCGCGCACCTTGCCCATGACGCGCTGGCGCACGTCGTCGGCCGAGCCGAAGCCGGAGGGGTCGGAGCCGGCCACGAAGCCGAGGGCGCCCGACCGCGACGCGAGGAACTCCGGGCCGAGGTTCGAGGTCATCACGATCACGGTGTTGCGGAAGTCGACCGTGCGCCCCTGGCCGTCGGTCAGGCGCCCGTCGTCGAGCACCTGCAGCAGCAGGTTGAAGACGTCGGGGTGCGCCTTCTCGATCTCGTCGAACAGCACGATCGAGTAGGGGTTGCGTCGCACACGCTCGGTGAGCTGGCCCGCCTCGTCGTAGCCGACGTATCCGGGAGGGGCGCCGACGAGCCGAGACACCGTGTGCCGTTCGCCGAACTCGCTCATGTCGAAGCGGATGACGGCGGACTCGTCGTCGAACAGGCTCGCCGCGAGCGACTTCGCGAGCTCGGTCTTGCCGACGCCGGTCGGCCCGAGGAACAGGAAGGAGCCGACCGGGCGACGCGCGTCGCCCATGCCGGTGCGGCTGCGGCGCACGGCCTTGGCGACCGCGGTGACCGCGTCGTCCTGGCCGATGACGCGCCCGTGCAGCTCGCCCTCGAGGTCGCCGAGGCGTTCCCGCTCGCTCTCGGTGAGGCGGTTCACCGGAATCCCGGTGGCCCGCGAGATCACCCCGGCGATCTGCGCCTCGTCGACGACGTGCGCCGCGTCGCCGGATGCAGCGCCGCCCCTCTGCGCGGTCGCCGCGTCGAGCTTGGCCTGCACCGCCCCGATCTCATCGCGAATCCGCGAGGCCTCCTCGTAGTGCTCGGCGCCGACGGCGGCATTCTTGTCGGCCTCCAGCTCGGCGAGGCGCGCGATGAGCGCGGGGACATCGGTCTTCATGCCAAGGCGGAGGCGCAGGCGCGCGCCGGCCTGGTCGATGAGGTCGATGGCCTTGTCCGGCAGCACCCGGTCATTGAGGTAGCGGGCGCTGAGCTCGACGGAGGCGCGGAGCGCGGCATCCGTGTAGCGCACGCCGTGGTGCGCCTCGTAGGCCGGCTTCAGCCCGTGCAGGATCAGCACGGCGTCCTCGATCGAAGGCTCCCCCACCTTGACGGGCTGGAAGCGGCGCTCGAGCGCCGGGTCCTTCTCGATCCTTCGATACTCACTCAGCGTCGTGGCACCCACGAGGTGCAGTTCGCCGCGTGCGAGTCGGGGCTTCAGGATGTTGCCCGCGTCCATTCCGCCGTCTCCGGCGCCGCCCGCACCGACGACGGTGTGCACCTCATCGATGAAGACGATGAGTTCGCCCGTGTGCGCGGCGATCTCCTCCATGGTCTTGGTGAGGCGCTCCTCGAAGTCTCCGCGGTAGCGGGTGCCGGCGAGCATGCCGGGCAGGTCGAGCGAGATCACGCGCCGGCCGAGCAACTGCTCCGGCACGGTCTCCTCGACTATGGCGCGGGCGAGGCCCTCCACGATCGCCGTCTTGCCCACGCCGGCCTCGCCGACGAGCACCGGGTTGTTCTTGGTGCGGCGGCTGAGGATCTCGATCGTCTGCTCGATCTCGTCGGCACGGCCGATGACGGGGTCGAGCTCGCCGTCGGCGGCGCGCTGCGTGAGGTCGGTGCCGAAGGCGTCGAGCATGGGGGTCGCGGATTCCGCGGCGCCCCCTGCCTTCTCCCTGTCACCGAGCTCGGCGTCGCCGGGCGCGCCCGCCGTCACCGGCTCGCGGATCTGCTGGGTCAGCGCCTCGGCGGTGACACCGGCGCGGGCGAGCACCTGGCCGGCGGGGGCGTCCTGCCCCAGCACGAGCGCGAAGAACAGGTGCTCCGGGTCGATGTACGTCGATCCGCTCGAGCGGGCCACCTGGTAGCTGTGGAACAGCGCGCGGGAGGCGCTGGGCGTGATGGTGGCGGCGTCGATGTCGGCGACATCCGTCGCGGCGGGCAGGCGCGCCTCGGTCGCGGTGATGATGCGCTCCGGCGCCACGCCGATGCGGGCGATCGCCTGCGAGACGCTCTCGTCCTCGACGATCACGCGCAGGATGTGCAGGGCGTCGAGCTCGGTCTGGCCGCGCTCGAGCGCGAAGCGTCCAGCCTGGCGCAGGATGCTCTGGGTGCGTGCGGTCAGGAAGCGGCTGAGGTCGATCGACCTGGCCTGCCGTGCCTGTTCGCCCGCGAGGTAGCGGGAGAGGAACTCGTCGAACGAGTTGGCTCCGGGCTCTGTGAAATCTTCGGGCACCAATCCTCCTCAGGTAAAGTTGAGTGCAGTTCGCTCAAGTTCAACGCTGGAGGCGCGGGGGTATTCCGGCTCACGGTGTTTCTCCAGCCTCAGCCGGTCGAGTGCCACAGCCGCGCACCCACTCGCCACCGTGCCGCCGCATTCTGCCGCCGCATCCCGCATCCCGCCGCCTGCTGCCCGCTGCCCTCTGCGCCAGTTGGTCGGCCTCCGCGCCCGCTCATGTGGCGCGGACGCCGACGAAGTGGCGCAGGGCGCGCATCGCGCGGGCGCGGGCAGGGGCGCGGCCCGAGCTGCGCGCCGTCAGGCGCGGGGCGCGCGCAGCCGCTGGCACTTCGGGCAGAAGTGCGAGCCGCGGTTCATGAACTGCTCGCGCCTGATCGGCGTGCCGCAGCGCGGGCAGGGCTTGCCCTGCTGGCCGTAGGCGTTGAGCGAGTGCGCGAAGTAGCCGGAGGCGCCGTTCACGTTGACGTACTGCGCGTCGAAGCTGGTGCCGCCCTCGGCGAGGGCCTTCTCGAGCACGTGGCGCACCTCGGCGAGCAGGGTGCGCTTCTTCTGCGTCGACAGCGAGGATGCCGGTTGCTCGTAGTGCAGCCGCGCCGCCCAGAGCGCCTCGTCGGCGTAGATGTTGCCGATGCCGCTGATCAGGCCCTGGTCGAGCAGGGCGCGCTTGATGCCGGTGTTCTTGCGGGAGAGCGCGGCGAAGAAGGCCGCGTCGGAGAAGGCGGGGTCCAGCGGGTCGCGGGCGATGTGGGCGACCTGGCTCGGCAGGCTCAGCTGCCACGAGTTCGCACCGTCGGTCGCTGCCGGGCCGGCGAAACCTGCAGGGGCGCCGTCCGGGGTCGGCACCATGCGGTCGACGGCCATCGAGCCGAAGATCCGCTGGTCGACGAAGTTCACCCAGAACTCGCCGTGCTCCGGGTGCTCGATGGCCAGCCGGATGCGCAGCAGGCCGGACTCCTCGAAGCCGGGGCTGCGCAGCAGCACCTGCCCGCTCATGCCCAGGTGGGTGACGAGCGCGCGGCCGCTGCCGAGCGGGATCCAGAGGAACTTGCCGCGGCGCACGGCGGCCAGCATCCGCTGCTCGAGGAGCAGGCCCTCAAAGTTGCCGGATGTCGCGTCGTGGCGTTTCAGCGATCGCTCGTCGAACACCTCGACGCCGCGCACGAGCGCGCCGCCGATGGCCGGGGCCAGCCCGGCGCGGACGACCTCGACCTCGGGCAGCTCAGGCATCGGGCAGCTCCACGGGAGGCCGGGGCGCTACTTGCGCCCGGTGAGGCGCGACCACGCCTCGAGGGCGGCGGCCATCTCGGCGTGCTTCTTGCTGGTGCCCTCGCCGCTGGCGGTGACGTCGCCGACGGTGACCGTCGCCACGAACCGCTTGTCGTGGTCCGGGCCGCTCTCGGTGATCTCGTAGACGGGCACGCCGCCGCCGCGGTGCGCGGCGATCTCCTGCAGGCTCGTCTTCGGGTCCATGGTGACCCCGAAGCGGTCCGGGTCGGCCAGCAACGGCTCGATCAGGCGCAGCACGAACGGCGTCGCGACGTCGCCACCCTTGTCGAGGTAGACGGCGCCGATAATCGCCTCGACCGTGTCGGCGAGGATGGAGGCCTTGTCACGGCCGCCGGTCAGGATCTCACCGCGGCCGAGCCGGATGTACTGACCGAGCCCGATCGCACGGGCGACTTCGGCCAGCGCGACACTGCTCACAAGGCTGGCTCGTCTCTTGGCGAGGTGTCCCTCGTCCAGATCCGGGAAGCTGCGGTAGAGCATGACCGTGACGGCCTGCCCGAGAATCGAGTCGCCGAGAAACTCCAGGCGCTCGTTGGTGGGAATGCCACCGTTCTCGTACGCAAAGGAGCGATGCGTGAGAGCAAGCTCCAGCAGCGCATCGTCGATATCGATGCCGAGAGACGCCGCAAGGGCATCCCGCGGCTGCTCAGGAAGAGAAGCCATGCAAGATGCCCTTCAGACGGCGTACGTCGGCAACGAGTGCCGAATTAAACGTCGGCGACCTTACGGCCCTTGTACTCCATGAAGAGTTCGGTGCCGGCCGAGTCGGTGACAACCTTGGCGCGGTGCGGCAGGCTGTAGGTGACCTTGCCGTTTTCGACGGTCTTGACGAGGTTGGGAACCTCAGCCTTCCACTGCGAACGGCGGGCGCGCGTGTTGGAGCGTGACATCTTCCGCTTGGGAACAGCCATGACTATCTCTCTTTCTTCGTGTCGATGCCGGCGTCTCCGCCTGCTTCGTTGTCTGTGGAAACCTGCAAGTCCGCAAGCGCAGCCCAGCGCAAGTCGCGCGGCTCTTCTACGGTGAGTTCGGGTTTTTCGGCAAGCCGCTCCCCGGTCTCAGGATTGAGACCTGGGCAATCCGGCCGGCAAACCGGCTGGAACGGAAGTGCAAGCACAACCGCATCCCTGATCAGCGGTTCAAGATCCACGTGGTCATCTTGAACCTCATACTCAAAAGCTTCATCAGAAGAATACGCGAAAAGTTCCTGAAACTCGACTTCGACTGGCAGTTCGATGTCAATCAGGCACCGTCCGCAGATTCCGGATGCCGTCGCCTCGATGCTCGCGCTGACCAAAACGCCCTCGTGAACGGCCTCCAGACGCACGTCGACGTCCATGATCTCGCCCTCGCGAACGGCGACGAGGCCTTCTCCCAGCTGGGCAGGGACGGGAATCTCGAGCTCCACCTCGCGCATCTCGCCTGCTCGACGAAGAAGGTCGCGCACGTGCACGGTGTAGGGCGTCTTGCTGAAATTACTCACCACGAGATCCTAGCGAGTATTGCTGGGGGCTCCCTCCGCGCCGGCGCCCCAGGCGCCGCGCAGGCGCCCGAACAGCGAGGCCGGCAGCAGCCTGGCCCGCACGCGGCGGCCGAATGGGGTGGCGGATCTGATCGCCGAATCGAGCAGCGCGGCGTCGTGCAGCTCCGCGCGCGCCCGGTGCGCGGCGTCCGCACCGCTGGGCTCCGGAGCGCCGGGCCGGGCATAGCTCTCCCGTTCGACCTCGGCGAGGAGTCGATCCAGGGCGGGGCGCCAGGCGGCCGGGTCGGCGCGCTCGGCACTGCCCAGCACGCCCGCCAGCTGCGCGGCCCGCGCACGGGGCGTCTCGGTGTCGGAGACGGGATGGCCGCAGTCCGTCAGCGTGTCGGCGAGATCCTGCCAGAGCGGTTGCACGCCACCGCCCGTCCGCGCCCGATGACGCCTCGCCGCCCGCAGCCCGGTGCGGCTGAGCAGCGGGAGGCTGAGCAGGAGCACGAGCCCGGCGCTGAGGAGCAGCGTGCGGCTGAGCAGGGCCCGGGCGTCGGCGGCCTGTGCCAGCGACCCCGCCTGCTGCTGCTCGTCCAGCGCCCGCAGGTCTCGCCCGGGCGCCGCCGCGCCGGTGGAGCCAGGGGTCGGCGCGAGCGGCGCCGTCACGGCGGCGCTCGGCAGCGAGTAGGACGGCACGGAGCCGCGGCCGGGCGTCGGCTCGAATGGCACCCACCCGACGTTCTCGAAGTAGAGCTCCGGCCACGCGTGCAGGTCCGAGCTCTGCACGTCGTAGCGCGCCTCCCCGTCCAGCCGCTCCCGGCTGCGCTGCCCGGGTGCGTAGCCGAGGGAGATGCGGGAGGGGATGTCCAGGGACCTGGCCATCACCCCCATGGCCGAGGCGAAGTGGATGCAGTAGCCAGAGCGCTTGATGAGGAACTGCTCGATGGCGCGGAGCCCCCCGCCGTCGAAACCGCTCTCGACGGGAGACTGCTCCGAGTAGCTGAAGTCGCGCCCGCGCAGGAACTTCTGAATCGCCGCGGCCTTCAGGTACGGCGTCCCGGCCTCCGCGGTCACGGCGAGCGCCGTCTCGCGGATCAGTTCCGGCGTGTCGCCGGGCAGCTCGACGTAGCTGGCGATCTCGGCCGGGTATGCGCCGCCGGACGCGGCCAGGTCCTCCTGCGTCGGGGCCAGCTCCAGGGCGTTGACGACGTAGTTCTGGCCGGCGATGGAGGAGTGCGTGGTGGCGACCGTCAGAGCGGAGCTGTCCCAGTACCACTGCCCCCGCAGACCCTCGATGCTCGTGGCCGGGTAGGGCACGGGCAGCCATTCGCTGCGCACATTCGCGATCTGCACGCTGGTGCGCACTCGCAGGGTGGACACCTGATCGCCGAGCCCGGGCGGGGCGGGGAAGGCATCCACAGTGTTCGACTGGTTGAACGCACTGTGCCCGGCCACCCAGCTCTCCCCGGCGAACGAGTCCAGCGTGAGCATTTTCAGGTAGACGGGGCGGTTGCCGTCCGAGCTGTACGAGAGGGCGGGAACGGATGTCGGCCGGCGCAGGTCCTGGCCGAGATCGATGAGCGGGTTCACCGCTCCCCCGAACAGCGAGCTGCTCGGCGGGCCGACGCCGAGCTGGGCGCCGAGCGAGACCAGCGGTGTGGCGGCGGTCAGGAACAGGGCGGCGACGATGCCGAACGCCCCCACGCCGACGGCACCGCCAAGCGGCCCGAGGCCGGGCTGCTTCGTCGCCGCCACGACTCGCGGCCCCCCGCGGCTGCCGCCCTCCAGAGCGGCCCTGGCCTGCTCCTCGAAGCGCCGCGTCCGCACGTCCACCCGGAGCAGCAACAGGTAGGCGGCTGCGGCGAACACGAGCACCCAGAGCTGCTCCGGCTGCCGCAACACCACCGTCGGCACCATCAGCAGCACCGCCACCGGGATCCCCGCGAGCGCGGGCAGCCGCACCGCCACGGCGAGGGCGTCCATCAGCAGGACGAGGATGCCGCCGCCGATCGCCAGCAGGAACACGATGCCCGGCGTCGCCTCGGCCGGCACGGCCTGCGTCTGGATGGACAGCTGCCCCTCGGCCAGCAGCGAACCGAACACCGCGAAGGTGTCCGGCGTCGGGAGCAGGAACAGCAACCCCGTGCCCGCGCCGAATGTGAGCGTCAGGACGACCAGCATGCACGCGCTGGCGAGCACCGGCACGACGGCAGGCGGAACGCGCCAACCGCGCAGCACCGCAGAGGCGCAGCCGACGACCCCGATCATGGCCGCGCTCGCCCACCACCACTCAAAACGGGCCAGCAACGGCGCGATGGCGAGAATGCCGGTCGCCGCCAGCAGCATCACCGCCCCGGACAGCAGCCAGTAGGGCTGGCCGCGCAGGGCGAAGCGCTGGGGAGCCGGGCGCAGGAGCGCGGGGCGCTGCGCGGCGCGTTCACGCGACATCCTGCACCCGGCCCCTCTGCGCCTCTGCCCAGGCGTCGGGCAGCTGCTCGGGGCTCCGCAACTCGATGCAGTGCCAGCCGGCGTCCACGAGACGCTCGATGGCGGCGCGGCGCATCGTGTTCAGCACGAACGCGACCGCGGGCTCGCAGTAGGGGCGGAGCGCCGCCAACTCCTCGGTCTCCCGGTCGTCGATGTCGATGAGCACGGCCAGGGCGGGCAGGTGGGCACTGGAGTTGCGCAGCACGCTCCCGGCGGACTGCTCCTCCGTCGCGCGCAGTCCGGGCGATGGCACCTGCAGGTTCGCGAGGCCCTCCAGCAGCCCGCGGTCCCCACCCGGCGCGCGGAAGGAGCTCGGGGCGTCCCCGCGCAAGCCGCCGCGGCCGCTCTCGCTGCCCGGTTGGCCTGGCGCCAGTTGGCTCGGTCCCGTCTCGACCACGTCCAGCCGAAACCCGGCGGCCAGGAGGTGCACTCCGATGGAGGCCACGGCCTCCATCCCCAGTTCCACCGCGGCGTCGAGACGTCCGTAGCGCTGGCGCACGCCGGTTCGCTCGGCGGCCGAAGCGCCGGACAGGGTGGTGTCCACGATGAGCCGCGCCTCCGGGTTGCTGCGCTGCTCCTCCTGGCGAACCATCAGCTCGTCCCGTTTGGCCGTCGCCGCCCAGTGCACCCGGCGCAGCGGGTCGCCCGGCCGGTACTCGCGGGCGATGAGCTCGTCCGAGTTCGGGTTCGTGTGGCGCAGCAGTTCGTGCACCGCCCCCGTGCCGGAGCTCAGCGAGCGCCCCCTGTCGGGCAGCGCGCTCACCCGCGGCGTCACGATGAGGTCGTGCGGCTCGCCGACCGGCCGCTCGGCGTAGGCCAGGCCGAAGGGGTCCACCATCCCGAGCACGAGGGGCCCGATGTCGTACACGCCGCGCCGCCGGGGCCGGAGCGTGTACTCGAGCCTGGCGGTGTCCTCTCCGCCGCCCTGACCCGGCTGGTAGCGGCCGAGGGCAGGCAGGAGCGCGCCGGCCGGCACGTGGATGCCGTCGTCGGCCTGATCGCGCCAGCGCGCGCCGAAGCTGGCACGCCGGCCGATGTTGCGCACCGTGAGCGACACGACCGCCTCGCCGCCCGCCGCGACGATCCCCGGGGCGAACACCCGCGTCACGTGCACGCGCGCCCCGCGCAGGGCCACGTAGCAGAGCGCGACGATCGGCACGGCGATCAGCACGAAGGCGATGAAGAGGAACTCCCGCCGGCTGAACAGCAGCGCCCCAGCCACGAGCGAGACGCCGACGATGAGGAACGCCCAGCCGCGCCGGCTGAGCCGCGGCCACCAGTCACGCCGCGGCAGAAGCCCGCCGTTCGCTGATCCCGCGCTCATGGCTGCCGCCCCGCTAACCGCGCTGAGTCGAGCCGACGGGTACGGGCGTGGCCGCGACGATGCGCCTGACCACTTCTTCGATCAGCGGTGCGCTGTCCTGGTGGTGGTGCCCGAGCGCCCGGCTGGTCGGCACCAGTCGGTGGCCGAGCACGGCAACGACGAGTTCGTCGATGTCGTCCGGCAGCACGAAGTCGCGCCCGTGCAGCGCGGCGTGGGCCTTGGCGGCGCGCACCAGCTGCAGGGTGGCCCGCGGGCTGGCCCCCAGCCGCAGGTCCCTGTCCTCGCGGCTCGCCCTGGCGATGCTCACGGCATATTCCTTGATCCCGGGCGAGGCGTACACGGTGCGAGCCGTCTGCATCATGGCGCGCAGCTCGTCGCCGCTGACGACGGCGCCGATGCGCGCGAGCGGGCTGGACGTGTCGCGCGCGTCGAGCATCGCCAGCTCGCTCTCGGTGTCGGGGTAGCCCATGGAGATGCGGGCCATGAACCGGTCCCGCTGGGCCTCAGGCAGCGCGTAGGTGCCCTCCATCTCGATCGGGTTCTGGGTGGCGACGACCGTGAACGGGCTGGTCAGCGCATAGGTGGTGCCGTCGACGGTCACCTGGCGCTCCTCCATGCACTCCAGCAGCGCCGACTGCGTCTTCGGGCTGGCCCGGTTGATCTCGTCGCCGATGACGATGTTGGCGAAGACGGCGCCCGGCTTGAACTCGAACCGGCGCTCGGCCTGGTTGAAGATCGACACGCCGGTGACGTCGCTCGGCAGGAGGTCTGGCGTGAACTGGATGCGGCTCACCGTGCAGTCGACGGAGGTGGCGAGCGCCTTGGCCAGCATGGTCTTGCCGACGCCGGGGACGTCCTCGATGAGCAGGTGTCCCCCGGCCAGCAACACGGTCAGCGCCGTGCGCACGGCGAGGTGCTTCCCGTCGATCACCGATTCGACGTTCGCCATGATCTGGGCCCCGCGGGATGCGAGTTCTGCCAGCGGCATGCCGGCGACGGCATCCGCGCCCTGCTGCGCTCGCGCCATGCGCGGCACGGCCGTCGCGGTCTCCACCGGCAGCCCGTTCACACCAGGCTCCCCTGCAGGAAGTCAGAGACGGCGGGGGGCACGTAGGGCGACACGTCACCGCCGAGCGCCGATACCTGGCGCACCAGCGAGCTGGAGACGTGACCGTGTGCCGGGTTCGGCAACAGGAACACGGTCTCGACGCCGGCGAGGTGGCGGTTGACGATGGCCATCGGGGTCTCGTAGGCCACGTCGATCTGCGAGCGGATGCCCTTGACCAGCACGGACGCCCCGACCTCGGTGCAGTAGTCGACCAGCAGGCCGACGGTCCACGAGGACACGACGACGTTCTCTGCCGCGAAGGATTCGGCGATGGCCTGCTCGATCAGCGAGACGCGCTGCGCGATCGGCAGCAGGGCGGATTTGTCCGGGTTGTGCACCACGAGCACATGCAGCTCGTCGTAGAGCCCGGCCGCCCGCTCGATCACATCGAGGTGACCGAGGGTGACGGGGTCAAAGGAACCAGGGACGACGGCGATCCTGCGCATAGGTCTCACACTAGTGCCAGAAGCACGGGAACAACCCGGCAGCCGGATGCTCAGTTCTTGCTCAGGAAGTCCCGGCTGGCGTCGTCGAGCCTGCGCTCGACCGCGGCCGAGAGATCCGGGTGCATGGCGAGTTCCGGATCCTCGTCGATGATGACCTCCGCCGCCCGGCGCGCGTCGAGGATCACCTCGCCGTCGGTGGCCACCCGGAGCAGCCTGAGCGAGGAGCGGCCGCCGGACTGGAGCCCGCCGAGCACGTTGCCCTCGCGCCGCAGCTCCAGGTCGACCTGGGCGAGCTCGAAGCCGTCGAGCGTTGCCGCGACGGCCTCGACCCTGGCCAGGCCGACGCTTTCGGGCACGGCCCTGGTCACCAGCAGGCACACGCCGGGAACGCCGCCGCGGCCGATGCGCCCGCGCAGCTGGTGCAGCTGGGACACGCCGAAGCGGTCGGCGTCCAGCACCACCATCATCGACGCGTTCGGAACGTCGACGCCGACCTCGATGACGGTCGTTGCCACGAGCACGTCGATCTGCCCGGCGGCGAAGGCGAGCATCGTCGACTCCTTCTCCTCGCTGCTCATCCGGCCGTGCAGCGGCTCGATGCGGCGCCCGACGAGCGCGGGATGCGCGCGGAGCTCCCCGAGCACGGTCGCCACCGTCGCCATCGGCGCCGCCCCGGGCTCGGCGTCGTTCTCGAGCTGCTCGCCATCCTCCAACTGCTTGGGCTCGATCGCCGGGCAGACCACGAAGCCCTGCCTGCCCTGCGCCAGCTCCTCGGTGAGCCTGCGCCAGATCTGCGGCTCCCACGCCGGCTTCAGGGCCAGTGGCACCGTGAAGCTCTCGATGCCGGGGCGGCCGGCCGGCAGCTCGCTGATCACGCTGACATCGAGGTCGCCGAACACCGTCATCGCCACGGTGCGCGGGATCGGGGTGGCGGTGAGCACGAGCACGTGCGGCTGGCGGCCCTTCAGCCGCAGCGCCTCGCGCTGGTCGACGCCGAAGCGGTGCTGCTCGTCGACGACGACGAGACCGAGGTCGTAGAACGCGACGGCATCGCCGAGCAGCGCGTGCGTGCCGACGACGATGCGCGCCTGCCCCGACACGGCCCGCAGTGTGGCCCTGCGCCGCTCGGCGACCGGCTGCTGGCCGGTGAGCAGGGTGGGCACCAGCTCCGCAGCGAGCTCGGGGCCGAGCGCGCGCACGATCGAGCGCAGGTGCTGGGAGGCCAGCACCTCCGTCGGCGCCAGCATGGCCGACTGCCCGCCGGAGTCGGCAACGGCGAGCATCGCCCGCAGCGCGACGATCGTCTTGCCCGAGCCCACCTCGCCCTGCACGAGGCGGTTCATCGGCGAGGCGACGGCGAGGTCGCCCGCGATCTCCGCGCCGACCGTCAGCTGGTCGTTCGTCAGGGCGAAGGGAAGGGCGGCGTCGAAGCGCTCGAGCAGCCCGCCCGGCTTCGGCATCCGGGGTGTTGCCGCCTCGGCCCGGGAACGGGCGCGTTGCTGGAGCAGGGCCGCCTGCAGCACGAAGGCCTCCGTGTAGCGCAGGGTGCGCCGGGCGCCGATCCAGTCGGCGTCCTTCTCCGGCCGGTGGATCGCGGTGAGGGCCCTGCCCTGGTCGAGCAGCGACTTCTCCCGCCGCACCGCGGGCGGCACCGGGTCGGGCACCAGCCCGAGCGTGTCGAGCGCGGTGCGCATGATGGTGGTCAGCTCCGCGCTGGTCACCTGATTGCTGGCCGGGTAGATGGGGATGGGTGCCTCGGCCCAGCGCCGCGCCCGCTCCTCGTCGGCCGCATCCGCCTCGTCGTCGTCTGGATGCTCCTCGAACGGGGCGAAGTGCGGGTGCGCGAGCTGCAGCGTGCCCCGGTAGTCGGTGATCTTGCCGGCGAAGATGCCGCGCACGCCGGGGCGCAGCGTCTCCAGCCGCCAGCGCTGATTGAAGAAGGTGAGGCCGACCAGGCCCCCCTTGCCGTCGCTGATCTTGATCTCCACGATCGAGCCGCGTCGGGTCTTCATGGTGCGCTCGCGCGCCTCGATCACCTGGCCGACGATCGTGACGTTCTCGCCGATGGGCAGCTCGCTGAGCGCTGTCAGCTCCCCCCGCTTGGCGTAGCGCCGCGGGTAGTGCGCGAGCAGGTCGCCCATGGTGAGCATGCCAAAGGACTTCTGCAGGGCGGATGCCGTGCGCCCGCCGAGCACGCCGGCGATCTTGTCGTCGAGGGAGGCCAGCCCCGGGGCGATCGTCGGCGGTGAACCGCCGCGCCGCGCGGACGCGGAGTCTGGCTGCTCGGTCATTCTTCGATCGTAGGCGCTTGCTCCGACACGTCCTCCGGCGGCGCGAGCAACACGGCGATCTCGGCGGCGACGTAGGGGTCGTCCGGTCGTTGCACGGCCAACACGCGCTGCAGCTCCAGCGCCTCCCCGGTGCGCCCGAGGGAGCGCAGGCAGCGCGCGATCGCCCAGCGGGCGAGGAAGCGCTGGTCGGCGGTGCCGACCGACGTCGCGAAGTCCAGCGCACGCTCGAAGTAGGGCAGCGCCTCCTCCGGTCGCCCGTTGTCGTGCAGGTACCAGGCCAGGTTGTTGTTCAGCGCCACCCCCCAGCGCTGGGTGCGCGCCTGGGTGGCCGTGGCCAGGAGCTCGAGCCCGTCGGCGGCCCACTCCTCTTCGTGGCCGGCATCCGTCAGCGCCAGCATGTGCACGGCATCGAGCACCAGGAAGGTCACGCCGCCGGCCGCCGCGTCACGGGCGGCCTTCGTGAACAGCGGGACGGCCTCCTCCGGGACGCCCTCCGCGACCCGCAGCCGCCCCCGCTCCAAGGCGATGCGCGCGGCCACGATCGGGCTGTCGCTGTCGATCGCGTTCAGCACCGCGTCGCCGTCGTCGTACTGGCCGGCCAGGCCGAGGGCACGCGCGAGCTGGGTCGCAAGCTCTGACCTCGCCTCGTCGCTGTACTCGGGATCGTCGCTGGCACGCCGGAACCGCTCAGCCGAGAGCTGCGGATCGGCGAAGTTCCACAGCTGGTCGAGCACCGTCTGGTCAATGGTCTTCGGTGACAAGTTGAGATCTGACACACACCTATCTTCACAGAGTTGGCCCCCGTCTGCGGGCTAGGCTCGAAGCACAATGACACGAATCGTTTCCGGTTTCGCCGGCTCGCTCACCCTGAAGGTCCCCAAGCAGGGCACCCGCCCCACCAGCGACCGGGTGCGCGAGGCCATCTTCTCGGCGCTCGAGGCCCGCGACGCCATCGCCGGGCTGCGAGTGCTCGACCTCTACGCAGGCTCCGGCTCCCTCGGTTTGGAGGCGGCCAGCCGCGGCGCCCGCATCGTCACGCTGGTCGAGAAGAACCCGCAGGCGGCCGCGCTGTGCCGGGCCAACGCCACCGCCGTCACGCGTGCGGCGCCCACGCGCAGCGCCCCGCAGATCACCGTCTCCGGCCAGAGCGTGCAGTCCTTCCTCGACGGCACGGATGCCGGCTTCGACCTCGTCTTCATCGACCCGCCGTACGAGCTCGGTGACGCAGAGCTCGCCCAGAACCTGCTCACCCTCGCGCCGAAGCTGCACGAGGACGCCGTCGTCATGGTGGAGCGCAGCTCCCGCTCACCGGAGCCGATCTGGCCGGACGGGCTGGAGCTGGACCGCCGCAAGGACTACGGCGACACCACGCTGTGGTGGGCCGCGCCCAGCGCGCGCTGAGCGGCCCCCGGCGGCTCTTCCCCTCGGCGTGAGCGCTATGCAAGACTCTGTGCGTGAAGAGCAGCCAGGTAGAACTTCCCGCAGCGGACACCTCGTACGCGCTGTCGCTCGACGGCCGCCGATTCACGTTCGGGGCCGTCGTGAGCGGCGCGGCCGACCACGGCCAGTTCGTCACCCTGCTCAGCCCTGACGGCCGCAGACAGCTGGGCCAGGTCGACGCCGTGACCGCCGAACCCGGCGGCACCGTCAGCGGCGAGGGCGCGCTGCTCGGCGCAATCGGCGAGTCCGGCCTCGACGCACGCGGCACCTTCCCGTTCGGCTCCGCCGAGGTCGTCACCGCGGAGCCGTCGATGATCGAGCTGGTCTATGCGACCGCCGGGGCCACGCTCAACGTCGGCTCCGTGCTCGGAGCGGATGCCGTCACCGCCCGCCTCATCCCGCAGCGCTTCAACCGGCACACCTTCTGGTGCGGGCAGAGCGGCTCGGGCAAGAGCTACGCGCTGGGCGTGCTCATCGAGCAGCTGCTCGTGCGCACCCGGCTGCCGATGGTGATCTTCGACCCCAACGCCGACTTCGTGCGGCTCGGTGAGCTGAGCGCCCACGGCGAGGAGGCGGAGTCGGCTGAGGAGGCCGCGCTGCTGCAGAGCCGCGACATCCGCGTGCTGCGCCCGGCCGGAGACTCCGCCGACCCGCTGCTGGTGCGCTTCACCGAGCTGTCCATGCCGTCCAAGGCGGCGGTGCTGCGCCTGGACCCGCTGGCCGACCGCGCAGAGTACAACGAGCTGCTGCACTTCGAGCGCACCATCGGCAGCCGCAGCCCGGAGGAGATCATCCCGCGGCTGCTGCGGAGCGAGAGCCCGGCCGCCCGCACGTTGGCGGCCCGGATCGACAACCTCCGGCTGATCGACTGGGAGCTGTGGGCGGGCGACCGACCGGCCGTGACCGACATCATCCGGGAGCGGCCGGACGCCACGGTGCTGGACCTCGGCGGCTTCAACCACCCCGACGAGTACCTGGTCGTCGCCCTCGCCGTGCTCGATGAGCTCTGGGAGCGGCGGGAAGAGCGCCGGCCCATCCTCATCGTCATCGACGAGGCGCACAATCTGTGCTCGCCGGAGAACGACGGGCCGCTCGAGGTCGCCGTGCGGGAGCGGATCACCCAGATCGCCGCGGAGGGGCGCAAGTTCGGGCTGTGGCTGTTGCTCTCGACCCAGCGCCCGTCGAAGGTGGCCTCCGGAATCCTCTCCCAGTGCGACAACGTCGCCGTGATGCGGATGAGCTCCCCGGCCGACCTCACCGAGCTCGCCGTGCGGTTCGGCTTCGCGCCGGCGGCCATGCTGGCGCGGACGACCGGGTTCCGGCAGGGCGAGGCGTTCTTCGCCGGCGGCTTCGTGCCGGCGCCGACGTTGGCCTCGATGCGCACCCGGCTCACCGTCGAGGGCGGGGTCGACGTGCGCGTGCCGCTGCGGGCGGAGGGCGCGCGCCCGCGATGAGCCAGGAGCGCCCGCTGTCGGCATCCGCTCTACACCGGGAGGAGGTGCGGGGCCGTTGGGAGCGGGCGACGCGCTGGCCGTTGATCCTGCTCTCGATCGGGTTCCTCGTGGCGTACAGCCTGGTGACGATCCGGCCGAGCTGGACGCGGGACGAGCAGATCCTCATCGTCGTGGTGCTGGGCGCGGCCTGGCTGGCCTTCATCATCGACCCGGTCGTGCGGCTGATCCTGACGGCGCCGCATCGGCGCGCCGCCTACGTCCGCACGTACAAAGTCGAATTCTGGGCGGCCCTGCTGCCGATCCTGCGCCCGTTCTCGCTGCTGCGACACCTGGACTCGACGCCCGGCTTCATGGGCAACGGCGGCAACGCCTTGCGCTCCCGCGTGCTCGCCGTGGCCGCCGCCTACGCCGGCATGTACGTGTACGTCATCGCGATCACGGTGCTGCAGGTGGAGCGGAACGCGCCCGGCGCGACGATCGTGACGTTCGGCGAGGCGATCTGGTGGGCCTTCGTGACGCTGGCGACGGTCGGCTACGGCGACTACGTGCCGATCACCCCGTTCGGCCGCACCCTGGCCGTCATGCTGATGGCCGGCGGCGTCGTGATCATCGGCACGGCCAGCGCGCTCATCGTCTCCTACCTCTCCGAGCGCATCACCACGCGCGACCCGGGCGCTGTGGCCCCCCGCAAGCCCAAGCCGCGGCAGCGAGACGAGGAAGAGGACTAGTCAGCCGGCGTGGCCGTCCCAGCCGCGGTACGGGTCCCAGCCGCCGGGCAGGTGCGGCGCGCCGTCCACGGTGATGCCGGCCGGCTCCCCCGCCGGCAGCTTGAGCACGCGCCCGACCGGCCGGAACCCGGCGGGCAGCACCGCACCTGCCGGGAAGCAGGCCAGCAGGGAGTGGTCCTCTCCCCCGCCGAGCGCGCTCTCCGGGTGCTCGCCGAGCGCCGCGGATTCGAAGTCGATCAGCACGCCGCTGGCGCGGGCGATGCGGGTGGCGTCGAGGGCGAGGCCGTCCGAGACGTCGAGCATGGCGGTGGCCCCGGATGCCGCGGCGGCCGCCCCGGCGGGGATCGGCGGCGACGGGCGCAGCTGGGCGCCCAGCAGGCGCGGGTACGCGGTGCGGAGGGCGTCGGCAGCGGCGGCATCCGGGGCCCCCTCCGCGTCGATGGCGCGGGTGAACAGCAGTGCCAGGCCGCGGCCGGCCTCGCCGAGCGTGTTGCCGCCCTCGGCGACGGCGACGGTGTCGCCGGGCCGTGCGCCGGAGCGGAGCACGGGGGCGCGGCCCTCCAGGTCGCCGAAGGCGGTGACGGCCAGCGTCAGAGTGTCGGAGGCGGAGAGGTCGCCGCCGACGACGCCGCAGCCGGGGGCGAGGGCGGCGCAGGCCTCGCGCAGGCCGTCGCTGATGCCCTCGAGCACGCTGACCGGCAGGTGCTGCGGGGCGGCGATCGCCACGACGAGCGCGGTCGGGCGGGCACCCATCGCGGCGACGTCGGAGAGGTTGGTGGCGGCGGCCTTCCAGCCGAGGTCCGCTGGGCGCGACCAGGCCAGGCGGAAGTCCGGGCCGTGGATCATCATGTCGGTGGTGACGACGAAGCGGCCGTCCGGCGCCGCGAGGACGGCGGCGTCGTCGCCGGGGCCGAGCAGGGTGGCGTCCGACTCGGGCAGGCGCGGGAAGATGCGCTGCAGCACCGCGATCTCGCTGAGCTCGGCCAGTGTCGGGTCTGCGGGGTCGGCCTGTGCGGGGCTGGGCTGAGCGGGGTCGGCCTGTGCGGGGTCAGCTCCGGCGGGGGTCGATTCAGCGCGCGTCATACTCTCAAGGTAGCCTGAGGAGCGATGCTCTCCCGTACTCTGACCCGCCCGCTGGCCGCCCTCGGCACGGCGCTGCTCATCACCGCAACACTCGCCGGCTGTGCCGCCGCCGTTGCGCTGGAACCCGCCGACGACGCCACGAACCCCGGCTGCGCCGAGATCGTGGTGCGACTGCCCGAGGCGCTCGGCGAGCAGAAGCTGCGCGAGACCAACGCGCAGGGCACTGGCGCCTGGGGCGACCCGGCCACGATCCTGCTGCGCTGCGGCGTCGAGGTGCCCGGGCCGACAACGCAGCAGTGCGTCGCCGTCGGCGGCATCGACTGGATCGTGGACGACAGCAACAAGCCGATCTTCCGCTTTGTGACGTACGGACGCACCCCGGCGACGGAGGTCATCGTCGACTACGACAAGGCCTCCGCCAGCGCCCTCATCGACCTGGAGGGCGCGATCTCGGTGATCCCCGCCGAGAACGCCTGCGTCGACGTCACCGACGTGCTCCCCGCCGGGTAGCAATTCCCGCTCGCGTCGTTGGCTTCGGTCGCTGGCGCTCCCTCGAGCCAACGGGAGAAATCACATCGGGCAGAGCGGCCGCGCCGCTCCCTCTCCACGTCGGCTCGAGGGGGCCGCGCCGCGACGCAGGAGCAGCGCAGCACCCGAAGCCGCGAGCGGATCCGCCGAAACCGCGGTCCGACGGTGTTGGTTTCGGTCGCTGGCGCTCCCTCGAGCCAACGGGAGAGGTCACGTCGGCCAGGGCGGCCGCGCCGCTCCCTCTCCACGTCGGCTCGAGGGGGCCGCGCCGCTCTCTCCCCACGTCGGTTCGAGGGGCCGCGCCGCGACGAAGGAGCAGCGCAGCCCCCGAAGCCGCGGAGTCAACCAGACCGCGCTAGCCCTCAGCGGCCCAACGCGCGGGCTCGTGCACGCCGTCCTCCCGCACGCGCATGCCCGGGCCTCCCGCGATCAGCGCATCCTTGCGACGGCGCAGCCAGCCCTGCACGGTGTGTTCGCGGGCGAACGCGGCCGCGATGCTGTCGAACTCCTCGTAGTAGACGAGGCGCACCGGCAACCGCCGCGCCGTGTACTTGGCGCCGGAACCAGACTGATGCTGCACCAGGCGGCCGTCGAGGCCCCAGGTGCTCCCCGTGTAGAGCGTGCCGTCGACGCAGCGAAGCATGTACATGTAGGGCATGTTCCCATCGTGCGCGTCGGCGAACGGCGCAGGCGGATGCCGATTCGGGTTGTGGAAAACCCCCACGCAACGCCGGGCTGTGAGCTGCTGTCCCGGCGGTGTTGGCTTCGGTCGCTGGCGCTCCCTCGAGCCAACGGGAGAGGTCACGACGGTGTTGGCTTCGGTCGCTGGCGCTCCCTCGAGCCAACGGGAGAAAGCACGTCGGCTCGAGGGGGCCGCGCCGCGACGAAGGAGCAGCGCAGCCCCCGAAGCCGCGAGCGGATCCGCCGAAACCGAGGTCCGACGGTGTTGGCTTCGGTCGCAAGCTCCCTCGAGCCAACGGGAGAAGCACGCCGGCTCGAGGGGGCCGCGCCGCGACGAAGGAGCAGCGCAGCACCCGAAGCCGCGAGCGGATCCGCCGAAACCGCGGTCGGACGGTGTTGGCTTCGGTCGCAAGCTCCCTCGAGCCAACGGGAGAGGTCACAACGGTGTTGACTTCGGTCGCACGCTCCCTCGAGCCAACGGGAGAGGGAGCGTGCGAGGCGCTACCTCGCCAGGGCCAGCGCGATCAGCTCGTCGATCAGCTCGGGGTAGCTGAGCCCGGAGTTCTGCCAGCAGGTCGGGAACATCGAGATCGGCGTGAACCCGGGCATCGTGTTGATCTCGTTGACGACGAAGCCGTCCGCGGTCAGGAAGAAGTCGACCCGGGCCAGGCCCGCGCAGCCGATCGCCTCGAAGGTGCGCACGGCGAGCTCGCGCATCTCGGACAGCTCGGCCTCGCTCAACACGGCCGGGCAGACCAGCTCGATGCCGTCGGCACCCATGTACTTGGCGTCGAAGTCGTAGAAGTCGCGGCCGCTGACCACGACCTCGCCGGCAACGGATGCCCGCGGCGCCTGCCCGGGGCGTCCGCCCAGAACCCCGATCTCGACCTCGCGGCCGATGATCGTGGCCTCGATAAGCACCTTGTCGTCCTCGGCCAGGGCAACCGCCATGGCGCCGGCCAGCTGGTCCAGCGAGGTCACCTTGCTCACGCCGACGCTGGAGCCGGCGCGGGCCGGCTTGATGAAGACGGGCAGCCCGAGCTCGGCAACGGCGGCCTCGACCCCGGCGACATCCGTCGCCCAGTCGCGGGCGCTGACCGTCTGCCACGGGGCGACGGCGATGCCGGCCTGGCGCAGCACGGTCTTCGTGTAGTGCTTGTCCATGCCGAGCGCGCTGGCGAGCACGCCGGAGCCGACGAACGGCAGCCCGGCCAGCTCGAGCAGGCCCTGCACCGTGCCGTCCTCGCCGAACGGGCCGTGCAGGATCGGGAAGACGACGTCGACGGCGCCGAGCGAGCGGCTGGTGCCGTCGGCATCCGTCACCGTCAGCTCGCGGGACGCCGTGCTCTCCGGCCAGCGCACGCGCGTGCCGTTGTCGACAACCTGCGGCATGGCTGCCGGGTTCAAGGTGAACAGGGCGGCGTCGTCTGGCTGCAGGGTGAAGGCCCCGTCGCGCGTCATGCCGATCGGGATGACGGTGAAGCGCTCGCGGTCAATCGCCGAGAGCACCCCGCCCGCCGTGGCGCAGCTGATCGAATGTTCGCTTGACCGTCCCCCAAAGAGCAGCGCCACCGTGAGCTTGTGCGTCATCGAGAGTCCTTTCGCCTTGCGGCTCGTCCGAGTCTGTTGTGAGGTGCGGTGCGATGTCGCGCGGGTTCAGTGTGCCGGCCAGAACCTGGCGCACCTGCTCGACGATCGGCATCTCGACACCCTTGGCCTTGGCCAATTCGAGGATGGGGCCGACGGATGCCAGGCCCTCAGTTGTCTGTTGCATCTGCTTGACCACGTCGGCCTGGCTGTAGCCCTGGCCGAGCAGGCGCCCAGCCGTGTTGTTGCGCGACAGCGGCGACTGGCACGTGGCGATCAGGTCGCCGAGGCCGGCGAGGCCGGAGAGCGTCTCCGGGTGGGCGCCGTAGGCGACCGCGAAGTCGGTCATCTCGACAAGGCCGCGGGTGATGATCGAGGCCTTCGTGTTCTCGCCGTAGCCGACGCCGTCGACGATTCCGATGGCGACGGCGATGAGGTTCTTCAGCACGCCGCCGAACTCGGTGCCGATGACGTCGGTGTTGACGAAGGAGCGGAAGTAGCTGTTGCGGGCGAGCAGGGCGACGGCCTGGGCCGTCTCCAGGCTGGTGGAGGAGACGACGGCGGCGGTCGGCTGCTGCCTGGCGATCTCCAGTGCCAGGTTCGGGCCGGAGATGGCGGCGATCCTGTCGGGGCTGACCGGCAGCACCTGCTCGATGACCTCGCTCATGCGCAGGCCGGTGGAGCGCTCCACGCCCTTCATCAGCGAGACGATGATGGCGTTCGCGCCCAGGTGCGGCTCTGCGGTGATCAGGTTCTCGCGCAGCGACTGGCTCGGCACCGACACGAAGACCTGCTCGGCGCCGGCCAGGGCCAGGTCGAGCCGCGAGGTGGCGCGGAGGGTGTTCGGCAGGTTGATCCCGGGCAGGTAGTCGCTGTTGCGCTTGGCCTCCTGGATCTCGCGGGCGAGCTCCGGCCGGCGGGCCCAGAGCACGACATCCGCGCCGCCATCGGCCAAGATCTTGGCGAAGGTGGTGCCCCAGCTCCCGGCGCCGAGCACGGCGACGCGGGTTCCCGGCTTCACGGTGGGGGTCTTGGTGGCCCTAGGAGTCAAAACGACCCGTCTCCTTCTGGTCATGTGCGGCGGGGTTCCACCGTTGGGCTGGTGCCTTCTCGCCGCGGAGATCCTCGAGCAGCACGGTGATGGCGTCCATCACGAGCGCGGTCGCGGCGGTGAGATTGGCCGTGTCGAGGGGCTTGCCGCGGAACGCGTCCAGGTCGACGGGGTCGCCGACCTTGACCATGATGTGCTTGCGCGGGAAGAGGCTGATCTTCTTGGAGTAGCGGGCCATGAGCTGCTGGCTGCCCCAGTGCGCGACGGGGATGACGGGGATGCCGCGCTCGAGCGCGATGCGCACCGCGCCGGTCTTGCCCCGCATCGGCCAGAGGTCGGGGTCACGGGTGAGCGAGCCCTCCGGGTAGACGACGACCATGCGGCCCTTCTCCACCAGCTCCTCCGCTGCGCGGATCGCCGAGTGCGAGTTGTTGCCGGAGCGCTCGACGGGGATCTGGCCGGAGGTGCGCAGCGCCCAGCCGAGGACGGGCACCTTGAACACGGAGGCCTTGGCCAGGAAGCGCGGGTAGCGCCCCAGCTTCCAGGCCACGACGCCGACCACGACGGGGTCGATCTCGCTGTAGTGGTTCGGGGCCAGCACGTAGGCGCCGTGCCGCGGCATCTTGTCGCCGTCGCGGATCTCGAAGCGGGCGGCGAGGTTCATCAGCGGCACCGCGAGAGCTGCGAACACCCAGAAGATCGAGGGTTGACTCTTCTCGGAGCGCGGGCGACGGCCGGGGATGTTGTGAGGCATCCCCCCATTATCCTTCGACGGCATCAGTCTTCGAGAACGAAGTCAGCGCCGAGGATCTGCAGCTTGCTGATGAAGTTCTCGTAGCCGCGGGCAATGATGCCGACGTTGCTCACCGTGGAGGTGCCCTCCGCGCTCAGCGCGGCGACGAGGTGGCTGAAGCCACCGCGCAGGTCCGGGACCTCGACGTCGGCGCCATGCAGCTGGGTCGGCCCGGTGATCACGGCGGAGTGGTTGAAGTTGCGCTGCCCGAAACGGCAGGCGTGCCCGCCGAGGCACTCCTTGTGGATCTGGATGGTCGCACCCATGTCGACGAGCGCGTCGACGAAGCCGAAACGCTGCTCGTAGACCGTCTCGTGCACGATCGAGACGCCCTTGGCCTTGGTGAGGGCCACGACGAGCGGCTGCTGCCAGTCGGTCATGAAGCCGGGGTGCACGCCGGTCTCGATGATGACCGGGTTGAGGTCACCGCCCGGGTGGTAGAAGCGGATGCCGTCTTCGAGGATGTCGAAGGCGCCGCCGACCTTGCGGAAGACGTTGAGGAACGTGAGCATCTCGGCCTGGCGCGCGCCGCCGACGGTGATGTCGCCCTCGGTGGCCAGTGCGGCGGCGGCCCAGCTGGCCGCCTCGTTGCGGTCGAACAGCGAGCGGTGGGTGTAGCCGCGCAGCTGCTTGACGCCCTCGATGCGGATGACGCGGTCGGTGTCGACCGAGATCGTCGCGCCCATCTTCTGCAGGATGTTGATGAGATCCATGATCTCCGGCTCGATCGCCGCACCCTTCAGCTCGGTGATGCCCTCCGCGCGCACGGCGGTGAGCAGAACCTGCTCGGTCGCGCCGACGCTCGGGTAGGGCAGCTCGACCTTGGCCCCGTGGAGGCCGTTCGGTGCCGACATCCGGATGCCGCTCGGCAGCTTCTCGACGACGGCACCGAAGGTGCGCAGCACGTCCAGGTGGAAGTCGATCGGCCGGTCGCCGATGCGGCATCCGCCGAGGTCGGGGATGAACGCCTCGCCGAGGCGGTGCAGCAGCGGCCCGCAGAACAGGATCGGGATGCGGCTGGAGCCGGCGTGCGCGTCGATGGCGGCGAAGTGGGCCACCTCGACGTTGCTCGGGTCGAGGATGAGCTCGCCCTCTTCCTCGCCCTCTGTGACCGTGACGCCGTGCACCTCGAGCAGGCCGCGCACGATGCGCACGTCGCTGATGTTGGGCACGTCCTTCAGAACGCTGGGGGTCTCCCCGAGCAGCGCCGCGACCATCGCCTTGGTGACGAGGTTCTTGGCACCCTTCAGTTCGATGCGACCGACCAGTGGCTTGCCACCGTGGATGGTGATCTTGTCGACCGCGAGGCCGACGGCTTCGCCGTGGTTCTTTGCATCTTCGCCGAGAGTATTCAAATGTTTTCCGCCTGCACGTTCTGCCTCGCTGGGAGGGGCTACTTTACTGGGAGAGTCTGGGGTCGCCAGCTCTCGCGGGTGGCCTCGAATTCTGAGATCAACGCTTCGTCGCGCAGGGTGAGCCCGATGTCGTCCAGACCTTCGAGCAACCTCCATCGAGTGTAATCGTCCACCTCGAAGGAAACCTGAAGGTCCCCGATGGTTGCGGTGCGCGCCACCAGGTCGACGGTCATCTCAGTGCCGGGGTTCGCCTCGATGGCGGCCCACAACGCCTCGACCTCGTCCTCGGTGATCGCCGCGGCGAGCAGGCCCTGCTTGCCTGAGTTCCCGCGGAAGATGTCGCCGAAGCGCGGGCTCAGCACGACGTCGAAACCGAAGTCGCGCAGCGCCCAGACGGCGTGCTCGCGGGACGAGCCGGTGCCGAAGTCGGCGCCAGCCACGAGAATTCGCGCACCCTGGAACTCGGGCTTGTTGAGCACGAATTCCGGGTCCTGGCGCCAGCCGTGGAACAGCGCGTCCTCGAAGCCGGTCTTGGTGACCCGCTTGAGGAAGACGGCGGGGATGATCTGGTCGGTGTCGACGTTGGAGCGGCGCAGCGGGGCGGCGACTCCGGTGACGGTGGTGAACTTCTCCATGGCTACTTCGCCTCTCCGCTGGTGACGGTCAAATCGCTGCTGTGCTCGAGGTCCCACGGGCTCGAGAGGGTTCCGCGGATGGCGGTGGCCGCCGCCACGAGCGGCGAGACGAGGTGGGTGCGGCCGCCCTTGCCCTGACGCCCCTCGAAGTTGCGGTTCGAGGTCGACGCGCAGCGCTCCCCCGGCGCCAGCTGGTCTGGGTTCATGCCGAGGCACATCGAGCAGCCGGCGAAGCGCCATTCGGCGCCGAAGTCGGTGATGATCTTGTCCAGGCCCTCGGCCTCGGCCTCGATGCGCACCCGGGCGGAGCCGGGGACGACCATGACGCGCACGCCGTCGGCCTTCTTCTGGCCCTGGATGATGCTGGCGAATGCCCGCAGGTCCTCGATCCGGCTGTTCGTGCAGGAGCCCATGAAGACGGCGTCGACGGCCACCTCCTTGAGCGGGGTGCCGGCGGTGAGGTCCATGTACTCGAGCGCGCGCTCGGCCGCGGCACGCTCGTTGGCGTCGGCGAAGTCGTTCGGGTTCGGCACGCTGTCGCTGAGCGAAGCCCCCTGGCCGGGGTTGGTGCCCCAGGTGACGAAGGGCTCGAGCGTGTCGGCGTCGATGACAACCTCGGCGTCGAAGGCAGCGCCCTTGTCGGTGGCCAGCGTGTCCCAGTAGGCGACGGCGTCGTCCCAGTCCTGGCCCTCCGGCGCGTGGGCGCGGCCCTTCAGGTACTCGTAGGTGGTGGCATCCGGTGCCACCATGCCGGCGCGGGCGCCGGCCTCGATCGACATGTTGCAGATGGTCATGCGGCCGTCCATCGACAGCGCGCGGATGGCGCTGCCGCGGTACTCGAGCACGTAGCCCTGGCCGCCGCCGGTGCCGATCTTGGTGATCACGGCGAGGATGATGTCCTTGGCGGTGACGCCGGGGCGCAGCGTTCCCTCGACGGTGATGGCCATCGTCTTGAACGGCTTCAGCGGCAGGGTCTGCGTGGCCATGACGTGCTCGACCTCGCTGGTGCCGATGCCGAACGCCATCGCGCCGAATGCGCCGTGGGTGGAGGTGTGCGAGTCGCCGCAGACCACGGTGATGCCGGGCTGGGTGAGGCCCAGCTGCGGCCCGACGACGTGCACGATGCCCTGCTCGATGTCCCCGAGCGAGTGCAGGCGCACGCCGAACTCCTCGCAGTTGCGGCGCAGCGTCTCGATCTGGGTGCGGCTGGTGAGGTCGGCGATGGGCTTGTCGATGGCCAGCGTCGGGGTGTTGTGGTCTTCCGTGGCGATCGTCAGATCGGGGCGGCGGAGCGGGCGACCGGCCAGGCGCAGGCCGTCGAAGGCCTGGGGGCTCGTGACCTCGTGGACGAGGTGCAGGTCGATGTAGATGAGGTCCGGCGTGCCGTCCTCACCCTTCTTGACCAGGTGGGCATCCCAGACCTTCTCGGCCAGGGTGCGCGGGCGTGCAGCAGTGCGTGATTCGCTAGTCATGTGTGAGCGTCTTCCTCAGTGAATGGTTCTCAGCCAACGGTCTGGGCCAACGGCGAACTCCGCGACGAGGGAGGCCTGGAAACTAGGACTCGTCGCGGCACAGAAGAAGTCGACCGTACAACACGTCTACAGGCTAGCACTCAGCATCAGGGGGTCGCCGCACGCACGACAACCACCGAAACATTGTCACTTCCGCCGGCTTCCAGCGCGGCCTCGACGAGTTCGTCGGCGATGCCGGTGAAGTCGCCCTGGGCCTCGTGCCTGGCGAAGATCGCCGAGATCTCGCTGCGCTCCAACTCCTTGCTGAGCCCGTCGGAGCAGACCAGGTAGGTGCCGTACTCGCGCGGCTGGTTCAGCCAGACGTCGACATCGACGCTGTCCTCCGCGCCGAGGGCGCGGGTGATGACGTTGCGCTCCGGATGCTGCTCGGCATCCTCTGCGCTGATCAGGCCGGCATCCACCATCTCCTGCACCGCCGAGTGGTCGACGCTCTGCTGACGGAGCACGCGGCCGTCCCAGCCGTAGACGCGGGAGTCGCCGACGTTGAAGACCATCCAGCGGAAGCTCTCCCCCTCCTCGTCCGGTCCGGCGTCGACGAGGGCGACGCCGGTGAGGGTGGTGCCGGCCACCGCGGTGCCGGAGTCGCCGACCGTGCTGAGATCGCGCACGGCGTCGTTGGCGGAGTGGATCGCGTCGAGCACCTGCTCCGGGGTGGTGAGCACGCCCGGGGCGATGTGCTCGGCGAAGACCTGGACGACGGCCTGGCTGGCCGCGTCGCCCTTGGCGTGCCCGCCCATGCCGTCGGCGACGAGGAAGACGGGCGCCGCCGCCAGCAGCGAGTCCTCGTTCACCTTGCGCACCGCCCCGACGTCGCTCCGCGCCTCCACGAAGAGGTCGAGCGTTCCGCCCGGCAGCGCGAAGGGGCTCGGCTGGTCAATTGCCACGTGTATCTCCCGGATGACGGCGATGACGGCACTGCGCCGTACGAACGCTCCAAGTTACCAAAGCTGGCAGTGCGCCAGCGCACGTTCGTGCAGGGCGGAATCCGCCGGCGGCAACGAGGAAACCCCCACCGGGTGAGCTGTCGGGGTTACGACAGGCTCAACCGGCGGGGGCTTCGCGGTCAGTTGGGGTTTCGCGGTCAGCGGGGTTCACGCGGCGGAGCTCCCGCTCGGCGCGAACCGGCGGCGATTACTCCTCGGTGAAGTGCGGGACCTCTTCGAGTAGCGTGTGACCGCGCTTCTTGGCGTCCGAGCGCGCCTTGATCAGGCTGGCGATGGTGGCGATCGCCATGGAGCCGATGATCACGCCCAGCGAGGTCCAGGTGTCGATCTCGGGCGCCCAGGCGATGCCCTCGCCGCCGTTGATGAACGGCAGCTCGTTGGTGTGCATGGCGTGGAAGACGAGCTTGACGCCGATGAAGAACAGGATGAACGCGATGCCGTACTTGAGGTACTCGAGGCGCTCCAGCAGCCCGCCGAGCAGGAAGTAGAGCTGGCGGAGGCCCATCAGCGCGAAGACGTTCGCGGTGAACACGATGAACGGGCTCTGCGTGATGCCGAAGATGGCCGGGATCGAGTCGAGCGCGAAGATGAGGTCCGTGGTGCCGATGGCGATGAAGACGATGATCATCGGGGTGAGCACCTTGCGGCCGTCGATGACGGTGCGCACCTTGGCGCCGTCGTAGTCGTCGCTGATCGTGACGCGGCGGCGCAGCCAGCGGATGAGACCGTTCTCGCCGTCGCCCTCCTCCTCCTTGCCGAATGCCTGCTTGATGGCGGTGAAGAGCAGGAAGGCGCCGAAGATGTAGAAGACCCAGCTGAAGCTCTCGATGAGCTGGGCACCGAGCAGGATGAAGACTCCGCGCAGCACGAGGGCGATGATGATGCCCACCATCAGCACCTCTTGCTGGTACTTCCTCGGCACGCTGAAGCGGGCCATGATGATGACGAACACGAAGAGGTTGTCTATCGACAGGCTGTACTCGGTGAGCCAACCGGCCAGGAACTGGCCCGCGAACTCGCCGCCGGCGAAGAGCAGCATGAGCCCGGCGAAGATCAGGGCGAGGACGACGTAGAAGGCGACCCACAGCGAGGCTTCCTTCATGGAGGGCACGTGGGGGCGCTTGAAGACGATCAGCAGGTCTGCGACGAGGATGAGCGTCAGCAGGATCAGCGATCCGACTTCGAATGCGATGGGCAGATCGGGGTGCACGGGGGCCTTTCGGAAGGGGCTCCCACTCGCGAAAGTGGGTAGCACGAGGCTCGAAAGTCTCTCCCGCATTCTGCTCTCATCGGTGTGAGAACGAAATGCCCCGAGCCCGGAGCGCCGACTGCGGCGCCCGTATTGACGGATTCGAGGTGGGCCGATGGCCCGGTGGGATACTCCCCTTCGCTCTGCAGAGTCTAACGGATGCCTCGGGGCGCCCTTCACAGCGGGAGCCGTGTTTCCTTCCCCTAGTATTTTCCTGCGCACCCGCCCTGCGCAGAATTCCACCCCCAACTCTGGAGACTGTGTGAGCCTCGTCACGCCCCCGCCCGCCCGCGAATTCCGCAAGAGCCCGGCCTCGGCCGCGCTCGGGTACACGATCTTCTTCAGCCGCTGGCTGCAGGCGCCGCTCTATCTGGGACTCATCGTCGCGCAGGGCGTGTACGTCGTCCTGTTCATGAAGGAGCTCTGGCACCTGATCTCGGACTTCGGCGAGATGGACGAGACCAAGATCATGATGCTCGTGCTCGGCCTGATCGACGTCGTGATGATCGCGAACCTCCTGATCATGGTGATCATCGGCGGCTACGAGACGTTCGTCTCCAAGATCAACCTGGACGGCCACCCCGACCAGCCGGAGTGGCTCAGCCACGTCAACGCCAACGTGCTCAAGGTCAAGCTGGCGATGGCCATCGTCGGAATCTCCTCGATCCACCTGCTCAAGACCTTCATCGAGGTGGGCGGCATCGGCGGCCCGAAGGACAAGGCGCTCTACACCAGTGAGGGCGTGCTCTGGCAGGTCGTCATCCACTGCGTGTTCATCCTCTCCGCCATCGCCCTGGCCTGGATCGACAAGATGTCCCAGCACGCCCATGTGGAGGCGGCACACGCGGCACACGCGCACGCCCCCGCCCCCTCCGTTGCGCATGCAGCGGCGCCGGCCCCCGCTGCCGCCCACGCCCCGGCGCCCGCTGCCGCCCAGCAGCACGACTTGGTCGACGCACTCTGACCGCTCGCCTCTCGCTCGTCTACAGTTGCGGATGACGGCACACCCGTCGTCACGTTCAACGACGAGCGAGAGGCGTTTTCGTGCTGGCACTATTCAAGCCACACGGCGCTCCCGGACTGGAACTGGCCCACCGGCCGGAACCGGTCCCGGGCGACCGAGAAGTCAAGATCCGCGTGCTGCGAACCGGCATCTGCGGAACAGACCTGCATATTGAGAGCTGGGATGCCTGGGCGGCGAGCACCATCGTGCCGCCCCTCATCCCCGGCCATGAGTTCTTCGGCGAGGTCGTGGAGATCGGCCGCGAGGTGCGCGACGTCGCCGTCGGCGCCCGGGTCTCCGGCGAGGGCCACATCGTCTGCGGCAACTGCCGCAATTGCCGCGCCGGGCGCAGGCAGATGTGCATCCGCACGCTCAGCGTCGGGGTCAACCGCGACGGCGCGTTCGCCGAGTACATCGTCATCCCGGAGAGCAACGTCTGGGTGCACCATGACGACGTCTCCCCCGACCTCGGCGCCCTCTTCGACCCGTTCGGCAACGCCGTGCACACGGCGCTCAGCTTCCCGCTGGTCGGCGAGGACGTGCTGATCACCGGGGCGGGGCCGATCGGCCTGATGTCCGCGGCCGTCGCCCGGCACATCGGGGCGCGCTTCATCGTCGTCACCGACGTCTCCGCGCCGCGGCTCGAGCTGGCCAGGCAGGTCGGCGCCGACGTCACCGTGAACGTCGCCGAGCGGCGCATCGCCGACGCGCAGCGCGAGCTCGGCATGCGCGAGGGCTTCGATGTCGGCTTCGAGATGAGCGGGCACCCCGGCGCGCTGCCGGAGATGATCGAGAACCTCAACCACGGCGGGCGGGTGGCCATGCTCGGCCTGCCGAGCGCGCCGATCGAGGTGGACTGGGCGAAGGTGGTCACGCACATGCTCACCATCAAGGGCATCTACGGACGCGAGATGTACGAGTCGTGGAACGCGATGAGCGCCATGCTGCAATCGAGCAGCGCGCTCCGCGACGCGCTGGCGACGGTCGTCACCGACCGCTTCACCGCGCAGGAGTGGGAGGCGGGCTTCGCGGCGGCCCGCGAGGCGCACGGCGGCAAGGTCGTGCTGGATTGGAGCGGGGTCAGCGATGAATAGGAGCACCGAATGTACGGAACGATGAAGCAGCAGGCCCAGGACACGCTCGACGAGATCGCGGCGGCAGGCCTGTTCAAACACGAGCGCCGCATCAGCTCGGCCCAGTCGGCGCACATCACCGCCAACGGCGGAGACGTGCTGAACTTCTGCGCCAACAACTACCTCGGCCTCGCCGACCACCCCGTGATCGTGGCCGCCGCGCAGGAGGCGATGGACGACTGGGGCTTCGGCCTGGCCAGCGTCCGCTTCATCTGCGGCACGCAGGACCTGCACATCGAGTTGGAGCGACGCGTCTCCGAGTTCCTCGGCACCGACGACACGATCCTGTTCTCCAGCTGTTTCGACGCGAACGGCGGCGTCTTCGAGGGCCTGTTCGGGCCGGATGACGCCATCATCAGCGACGCGTTGAACCACGCGTCGATCATCGACGGCATCCGGCTCTGCAAGGCGGCCAGGTACCGCTACGCCAACCGCGACATGGTTGAGCTGGAGGCGCAGCTGCTGGCGGCATCCGGCGCCCGGCAACGCCTGATCGTGACCGACGGCGTGTTCTCGATGGACGGCTCGCTTGCACCGCTGGCCGAGATCTGCGATCTCGCGGAGCGCCACAACGCGCTCGTCATGGTCGACGACTCGCATGCGGTCGGCTTCGTCGGCGAGCACGGCCGCGGCACCCCGGAGCTGGCCGGGGTGGAGCGCCGCGTCGACCTGTACACGGGCACGTTCGGCAAGGCGCTCGGCGGTGCGTCCGGCGGTTACGTCGCCGGGCACGCCGAGCTGATCGCGCTGCTCCGGCAGCGCGCCCGGCCCTACCTGTTCTCGAACACCGTCGCCCCGGCCGTCGTCGCCGGCACCCTGGCCGCACTCGACCTCGTCGCCGGCAGCGGCGCCGACAGGGAGCGGCTGCGCCAGAACGCCGCGCGCTTCCGGGCGCGGATGACCGCGGAGGGATTCGAGCTGCTCCCGGGCGAGCACCCGATCGTGCCCGTCATGTTCGGCGACGCCGCCCTGGCGGCGCGCATCGCCGACCACATGCTCGGCGACGGCGTCTACGTGATCGCGTTCAGTTACCCGGTCGTGCCGCAGGGCACCGCCCGGATCCGGGTGCAGCTGTCGGCCGCGCACAGCGAGGCCGACATCGAGAAGGCCGTCGGCGCCTTCGTGCGCGCGAGGGAGGCGGAGCGGGCGGCATCCGCCTAGAGCGTCTCCTCCAGGCGCGGGCCTGGCTCCCAGGGCGGGGCGTCGGCGATGAGCTCGACCGCGTTGGCGCCCTCGCTGAGCGGGTGGGCGATCTCGTCCTTCGGCAGCCGGGCCCAGACGATTGCGATCACCGCGAAGACGAGCGGCAGCACGCCGGCGATGACGAAGGTCGGGGCGAGCCCGATCGCCTCTCCCACCGGGCCGGCCAGCGCCATCGAGATCGGCATGAACGCCAGGGAGACGAAGAAGTCGAGGCTGGAGACCCGGCCCAGCATGTGCGGCGGAACGCGGCGCTGCAGCAGGGTTCCCCAGATCACCCCGCCGATCGAGAAGCTGAATCCGACGATGAACACGGCGAGCCCCATCAGCCACACCTGGTCGGTGAAGCCGATGACGGCCAGGGGAAGGCTGCCGAGCCCCCAGGCGAGCGTCAGAACGGTGAGGTAGCGCCGCGGCATCCGCCTCGAGGAGATGAACAGGGCGCCCAGCACACTGCCCACCCCGAATGCGGCCAGCACGAGCGCGTACTCGGTGGCGCCGCCGCCCGCGGAGTCGCGCACGGCGAAGGGGGCCAGCACGTCGATCGGGCCCATGATGACGAGCACGAAGGCCATCGAGAAGAGCAGGGTCGCGAGCAGCCAGGGCGTCGAGAACATGTAGCGGAAGCCCTCGGAGAGGTCCCAGAGCACCGCGCGCAGGGGGTGTCTGGCCACCTCGGCCTCCAGGTTGCGCCGGAGCGGAACGGGCCGCAGCACGACGAGCGCCACGACCGCGACCACCTGCAGGGCGCCCACGATGACGAACGCGAGGGCCGGGGATGCCGCGGCCACGGCGGCGCTGGCCAGCGCGGGCCCGGCGGCCTGCATCGCGGCGGGGCGCAGCATGCCCTCGAAGCCGTTCGCGGCCAGCAGGTCGTCGCCGGGCAGGATCGAGGGCAGCATGGCGCTGTAGGCCGGGTAGAAGAAGCCCTCCCCCACGCCGATCACGAGCGCCGCGATCATGAGGTGCCAGATCTCCAGGGTCTCGGCGAGTGCCAGCCAGGCGATCGCGCCGATCACGATGATCTTCGAGGCCTCGACGACGAGCAGGATGCGCTTCTGCACCACACGGTCGGCGACCACGCCGCCGACCAGCACGACGGCGACCAGGCCGATGGCGCTCATCGTGGCGACGAGGGAGAGTTGGGCCGGGCCGCCGCCGAGCTCCATGACCTGCCAGACGACGGCGACGAACCACATCCCGGAGCCCAGCAGCGACAGCGTGAGCGCGACCGCGAGGATGCGGTACTGGCGGGTGCGGAACGGGCGGAGCGCGCGGGGCAGCTGCGCCCTCGCCTGCGCCGACTCGCTCATCGCTACTCCCCGGTGTCTGCTGCCTGAGACGCGTGCAACGGCGCCGCCGTCAATTCTCTCCGACGACGCAGCCGGAGTGCCACCATCAGGCCCACAAAGATGGCGAGGCCGAGGAGCAGCATCGGCACCCAGGCGGCGCCCGGCCCGCTCGCCCACAGTTCGAGATCGAACTGCTGCTGGACGGTGAGGATGCCGCCGAGGCCCGCGGTGCCGTCGGTGGCGATCAGCAGCACGCCGACGCCGATCATCAGCAGGGCGGAGACGACCTCGATCCAGGTGGAGCGCCAGCGGCCGATCCGCACGACGCGCGGGCGCAGCCAGCCGCGGCTGCCGATGTCGAACGCCTCCCAGGCCAGGGCCAGCAGGAACAGCGGCACCACCATGCCGAGGGCGTAGACGGTGAGCAGGGCGCCGCCGAACAGGGCGTCGCCGCGGAGCGCCGCGATGGTGAGGATGGAGCCGAGCACCGGGCCGGAACAGCTGCCGGCCACGCCGAAGGCGATTCCGAGGATGTAGACGGAGAGCGCCCCGGAGCCGCCGCCGTGCTGCACCTGCGGCAGCCGCATCCGGACCCCGGCCAGGCTCAGCACGCCGGCGAGGATGACCAGGACGCCGGCGATCGTGACGATGAGCCCGCGGTGCCCGGTGATCAACGCGCCGAGGGTGCTGGCGAAGATGCCGATCGGCAGCAGCATGGTGAGCAGGCCGAGGAAGAACACGGCCGTGCGGGCGAGGAGCTGTGTGCGCGAACTGAACGCGTAGGCGAAGAAGGAGGGAAGCAGCAGCGCCGAGCAGGGGCTCAGCAGGGTGACGAGGCCGCCGAGGAAGGCGGCGGCGAGCCCGATCTCCATGGCGGGGCCGGTTACGGGCGCGCGGCTTGGCGCTCGATGACGTCCTGGAACGTCTCCAGCGGGTGGGCGCCGGCGATGCCCTCGTCACCGATGAGGAACAGCGGTGTGCTCGTCGCACCGATGGACTGCGCCTCCTGCAGGTCTGCCTGCACGGCTGCACGGTGCGTCTCGGAGTCGAGCCCCAGCTCGAACGCGGCCAGGTCGGGCACGCCGACCTGCTCGGCGAAGCCGATCAGCATCGCCCGGTCGATGTCGGGGTGGCCGCGCTCTGGCGCTGCGGCGGCGACGGCCGCGTTGTACTCCCAGAACAGCCCCTGATCGCCGGCCGCGCGGGCGGCGATGGCGGTCTGGACCGACTGCTCGCCGAAGATCGGCAGGTCGCGCCACTCGATGCGGAGGGTGCCGTCGGCGAGGTACTGCTCCATGATCTTCGGCATCGTGTCACGGGCGAACAGGCTGCAGAACGGGCAGCGGTAGTCGGCGTACTCGATCATCACGACGGGGGCGTCGACGGCGCCGAGGGCGGTCGGGTCGCCATCGATACGGCGGGCCAGGTCTGGCACGCCGGATGCCGTCTGCTGCTGCTCGGCGCCGGGCTCTGCCTGGCCGGCGGCCGTCTGGCCGGGAGCCGCGGACGCGTTTCCGCCGAGCGGGGAGTTCATCACGATGGCGGTGCCGAGTCCGCCGAGGAGCGCGGATCCGAGGGCGATGACGATCACGCTGGAGAGGCGAAACCGCCGTTGTGAGTTCGCGGCCATGTCTCGTTCTCCCCTGTTCCGTACCCGTATATGCCCAGTTTCGTACCGGTATATGCAGAGAAGGCCTCCGGAGAACCGGAGGCCTTCTAACTGAGTTGTGACCCCAACCGGATTTGAACCGGTGCTGCCGCCGTGAGAGGGCGGTGTCCTAGGCCGCTAAACGATGGGGCCGTTTTTGCAACTCGTCAATTATGCCACAGCTTTCGGTGCCGCTCCGACACGGGCGGCCATCGACCCGCACCAACACTGGGCTCTCGCGGGCCGGGCGACGCGCAGCCCGGGCGGGTCGCGCCCCGTCGCGGTGGCTGTTGGCTTCGGTCGCAAGCTCCCTCGAGCCAACGCGGAGATACACGTCGGCTTGAGCGAGGAACGAGCGAAGCCCCACAGCCGACCCGATCGGGTCGCAGCCAGCGCGTGATGTTGGCTTCGGTCGCAGGCTCCCTCGAGCCAACGCGGCGGGGCGGGCGGGGGCGTCAGGCTCAACCACGGGGAACTGCCGGGTGCACACCGCGCTCCCCTGCACGTCGGCTCGAGGGCGCCGCGCCGCGACGAAGGAGCAGCGCAGCGCCCGAAGCCGTGAGCGGCTCGGCCAGAACCGCAGCCCGCGGCATCCGGCGCCGCTCGCTGGCACTCCCTCGAGCCAACGGGGGTGGTGCGGCGGAGTTGGCTTCGGTCGCAAGCTCCCTCGAGCCAACGCGGGGGGCGACAGGCTCGACCAGCGGGAGCTCCCCCGCGCGCGCCTAGAGCCAGCGCGAAACTGCGCCGGAAACGCAGAAAGCCTCCGGAGAACCGGAGGCTTTCTGACTTGTGTGACCCCAACCGGATTTGAACCGGTGCTGCCGCCGTGAGAGGGCGGTGTCCTAGGCCGCTAAACGATGGGGCCGTTTTTGCAACTTGAAAAGTATGTCACACGGTGTGGGGGCATTCCAAATTGATGCAGTCCCGGGCGTTTTGCCCGGTCCCGGCATCGCTCAGACCAGCATTCTCAGGGCGCCGGGAACGACCTCCACGTCGAGCGGCAGCGGCCCGACCCGCTCCCCGTCGGCGTAGGCGACGACGTCGGCCGCCGCCAGCGACACGGTGCGCACCCGGGTGATCTCGACCTCCGGCTCGCTCACATGCTCCCCCGCGAAGACCCGCGGGAAGAGTTTCAGGAACCGCGGCTTGGAGAGTGCGCTGACGATGAGCAGGTCCAGCTCGCCGTCGTCGAGCTCGGCATCCGGGGTGATCTTCATGCCGCCGCCGATCGACACCCCGTTGGACACCGCAATGAGCATCGCGCTGACCTCGCGGGCGACGCCATCGACGACGAGCGAATAGCGGATCGGCTTGAAGCTCATCAGCTCGCGCACCATCGCGATGGTGTACCGGCTCGGCCCGCGCGGGCGCGTCATCCGGTTGGCGCGCTCGTTCACCCGCGCGTCGAAGCCGGCGGAGAGGGCCCCGCAGAACCAGGTGGTGAGGCCGCCGTGCCGCACCCGGGCCGCGTCGATGACGCGCGGTTCCCGCTGCAGCGCCGCGAGCAGCACGTCGATGCCCGCCTCCGCGTCGTCGATCGGCAGCCCGAGTGCCCTCGCCATGTCGTTGCCGGTTCCGGATGCCACGATGCCCAGTGGCGTCGCCGTGCCGGCCACCAGGTTGGCGCCGAGCGACACCATGCCGTCGCCGCCGACGACGATCAGCGCGTCGGTGCCGTGGGCGACGGCATCCTCTGCCTCCCGGCGGAGCAGTTCGAGGTTGGGCTCGCGCAGCATCGCCACCTGGTGGCCGGCCTCGGCCAAGCGCTCGGCGACCCGCGGGCCGACGTCGCGGCGGCGCCCGAAGGAGGCATTCGGGTTGATCGCCACAGTCAGGCGCAGAGGTGCAGGAAGCATAGGCCGATTATGGGGGTGATCGGCGGGCTGGCACCAATTGGGCGCTGCGTGTTGCGGCTCGGGGTGACACGGTGTTTGCTCAAGGGCATGCGCATCACGAAACTGGAACACGCGGCGGTCATCATCGAGAACGCGGGCGAGACGCTCATCATCGACCCGGGCAAGTTCACCCGCCCGATCGAGCCGGACGCCTCGGTCGTCGCCGTCGTGATCACCCATCTGCACGATGACCACTGGACGCCGGAGCAGCTGGAGCGCATCCGCGCCGCCAGCCCCGGGGTCGCCCTGTTCGGCCCGGCCGGCGTCGTGGCCGCTGCCGCCGCGGCCGGAATCCCGGTGCAGCCGGTCGCAGCCGGCGACAGCGTGGTCGTCGGCGGCTTCGAGCTGCGCTTCTTCGGCGGCACGCACGCGCTCATCCACCGCTCGATCCCCCTGATCGACAATGTCGGGGTACTGGTCAACGGGCGCTTCTACTACGGCGGCGACTCCTTCGACGCTCCGGCCGACACGCTCGTCGAGGTGCTGGCCGTGCCGGCCGCCGCCCCCTGGATGAAGCTGTCGGAGGCGATGGACTACGTCGAGGCGGTCGCGCCGAGGCACAGCTTCCCGACGCACGAGATGCTGCTCTCGGACGCCGGCAAGGCGCTCTCCAACGCCAGGCTCGCGTGGAGCACCGAACAGGCCGGCGGGCAGTTCAGCCCGCTCACGCCGGGCGAGTCCATCGAGATCTAGTTGCTCGGCCGGAGCGCCGTCGACGGCGAGATGGTGGTGAACGGGTTGCCGCCGTACTTCGCGTTCGCCACCGACATCACCGCCGACCACATGCGGTGCCTGGCCGTGGATGCCAGCCCGCTGTCGAAGTAGGTCGCCCGCTGGTTGGCGTCCCCCGTCACACTGACGACGGCCGCAACGGTGGCGACCTCGCTGCTCGCCCCGTTCATCCAGGTGTCCTTGTTGCCGTCGGTCGTGCCGGTCTTGCCGATCATGGGCACGCGGGGCGACGTCGACGTCCACGACTGCGTGGCAGTGCCGCTGGTCATCACCCCTTGCAGGGCGAAATGCATGGCGGCGGCGACATCCGGGGTCACCGACTGTTGGCAGACGGACTGTGGCACGGGCAGCTCTGCGCCGCTCGAGTCGACGATGCGATCGATCGCGACGGCGCTGCAGGTCACGCCGTTGTTCGCGATGCCGGCGAAGGCGACGGCCATACTGAGCGGCGCGACCTCGTTGATGCCGATGACCGCCGATGCGCTCTGCACGAGCGGCTCGCCGTCGGCCCTGTGCATGTCGAATGCCTCCGCCGTCTTGCGGATGCCGCAGAGATCGATCTTCTTGGCCATGCCGATGTAGCCGGTGTTGATCGACTGCAGCGTCGACTGCAGCGCCGTGTAGTTGGCGCCGGCCTCATTGGCGTCGTTCTTCGGACTCCAGTGCTCGCTGTCGTAGTTCTGCGGCCCCAGGCAGCTGTCTTTGAAGGTGCCCCAGCTCGCCTTCGGCCGGGAGTCGACCCGCTCGTTCAGCGAATGCCCCTCCTTCAACCACTCGGCCAGCGTGAACACCTTGTACCCCGAACCCGGCTGGAAGCCGCCGGAACCACCCTGGTCGTAGTCGGTGTTGTAGTTGAGCGCGGTGTACGTGGGGTCAGCGCCGGCGACCGCCGGGTCTTGGGTGTACGCCTTGTTCTGCACCATCGCGAGCACCCGGCCGCTGCCGACCTCCACACTCGAGATGACGCCTCCGACGTCCCAGCCCGGGTAGCTCAGGGGCACGTTCTCGCCCATGGCGCGCGTGGCCGCATTCTGCAGCTCCATGTCGAGCGTGGTGTAGACGTTGTAGCCGCCGCGGCGGAAGTTGAGCAGGCGGGTGTCGGCGTCGGCCCCGAAGACGGGGTCCGTCTGCAGCACCGCGCTGACGTAGTCGCAGAAGAACGCGGAGGGGCCAGCCGTCTGGCAGCCGGTGCTCGGCTCCGTGATCTGGGGCTCAATGGGGGCGGCGACCGCCTCGTCGTGCTGCTGCTGGGTGATCTTGTCGTAGCGCAGCATCTGGTCGAGGATGTAGTCGCGCCTGGTCCTATTGGCCGCGTAGCCGTTGGCGGCACCGTTCGAGAAGCTGTCCGGGTTGTCCAGCTGGAACTTCACCGGGTTGTTGACGATGGCCATCAGGCTGGCCGACTGGGCGAGGGTCAGTGCGGATGCCGAGGTGTTGAAGTAGTAGTTGGCTGCCGATTCGATGCCATACACCCGGCCGCCGAATCCGGCGATGTTCAGGTAGCCGAGCAGCACCTCGTCTTTGGTGTACCGCTTCTCCACCCCGAGCGCCAGGCGCATCTCCTTGAGCTTGCGCGACGCGGAGGTCGCGGTCGCCTCGTCGTAACAGCTCATCCGCTTCGCCTCTGTGGCCTCGAGCTCGCAGGTCTGCACGCGCACATTCTTGACGTACTGCTGGGCGATCGAGGAACCGCCCTGAATCTGGTCGCCGAGCACCGTCATCGCCACGGCGCGCAACGTGCCCTGGGCGTCGATGCCGTTGTGCTCGTAGTAGCGCGGGTCCTCGCCGGCGATCGTCGCATCCTTGACAAACTGGCCCACCTGGTCCCAGCCCACTTCGACGCGGTTCTGGTCGTAGAACGAGGCGAGCAGAAGCGGCGTGCCATCGGCCTGCATCGCGTAGATGTTGCTCTTCTGGGAGAGCGGGGTGATGGCGAGGTACTCGGGGAGGCCCTCGAAGTAGGCCATCGAGTTGCTCGCGGCCAGGCCGCCCAGGGCGACGACGGGGGTGACGGCGCCGGCCACGAGCACCCCGCAGGCGATGGCGGCGGCCACGAGGCCGAGCAGCCCGCCGATCACTCCCCCCGGGCTTCGCGTCTCGGTGAAGGACGGCTCCTGAGGTTTCTTGCGGCCCACTGGATCACACCCGTCCTGCACACTCATCAACCCAACCGGAGTTCAATCGAACAACATCGAATCGTCGAAGTCCAGAGATTCCAGCCAGAAAATGAGTCGTCCTCGGCTAACTTTCAGGCCCTGGAACGGCGGGCGCTGGCCTTCCAGACGAAGTCGATGATGATGGACAGGGCGATGATGCCGACGAGTGCGATCGCGCTTGTCGGCTCCTCGGCGAGAGTCGTGGTGCAGAACACGATGAAGGTGCCCAACGTCGTGATGAGTGCGATCACCAGCACGACGATGCTGGCGCCGGTGATGCGGAACAGCCGGAAGTGCGCGACCGTGACGGCGGAGAACACCAGCAGCGCGACCGCGCTGCCGATGGAGGCGATCTTGTTCACGTCGAAGCCGACGACGAGCGTGATCGCGAGTGCCGCCATGACGAGCAGTCCGACCGGGAACCGCCCGACCGAGCGGCCGAAGACGGGCGGGAACTGTCCGACCGAGGCGAGGTGGGCCGTCATCCCGATCGACGGGTACAGCCCGGCGTTGACGGCGCCCGTCGTCGAGAAGAGCGCCGTGATCACCATGAGCACGTAGCCGGCCTGGCCCAGCACCGGCTTCGCCGCCTCGGCGAGCGCGGTGCTGCCGTACTCGACGACCTGGTCGGCGGTGAGGGTGCCGAAAACGCCCAGGGAGACGGCGACGTAGATTGTCGTGGCGATGGCGATGGCGAGGTAGATGGCCCTGGGCAACTGGCGGGCCGGGTTGGGGAGGTCCTTGGCGGTGAAGGTGATCACACCGAAGCCGAGGAAGGCGAAGAACGTGAGTGCGACGCTGGCGACGATCTCCTGGACCGCCGGATAACCGGACGGCGCGAGCAGCGCCGGGTTCCAGGTGGCGATGGTCACCGCCGCGAAGACGACCAGGATGCCGAGCACCACGATCACGATGACCGACTGCACGCGGGCGACGGCTGTCGGGCCGACCGCGTTCAGCCCCGTCATCACGAGTACCAGCGCCACAGCCAGCACCTTCGCCCAGAACGGGTCTCCGTCGGCGACGACCGAGCTGGCGTAGCTGCCGAAGGAGGAGGCGATCATGGCGACGACGATGGACCCGGCGGAGAAGAACAACCAGGAGCCGATGCCGGTCAGGTGGCCCTCCCCGAACCCGCGGCTGAGGAAGGTGAGGATGCCGCCGCCGGAGGGATACTGGGCGCCGAGCTTGGCGAAGGAGTAGCCCTGCAGCGCGGCGATGATCCCGGCGATGAGGAACGACAGCCAGACGGCCGACCCCGCCACCGCGCCCGCCGCGCCCAGCAGGGCGAAGATTCCGGCGCCGACCATCGAGCCGACGCCGATGAACGTCGCCTGGAGGACCGTCATCCTCTTCGTGCCCGGTGGAGCGGACATCTCACCCTCCTCTGCGCCGAGCGGTCGGCGCGTGCTCAGCCGCGGGCGGCCTCGGCCAGGTTGAGGATGAACAGCGTCTGCGCGGCGATCATCCGCTCGATCTCGCCCGGGTCGACGGACTCGTCCGAGGCGTGGATGCGGGACTGCGCGGTGTCCTCTGCGCCCCACAGGATGATCGCGCCCTGGGGCGCCACCTTCTGCAGCGAGGCCACGAGAGGGATCGACGCCCCGCTGCCGATCGACTCGACGGGCGCGCCGTAGGCGTCGGTGAGCGCGGTGGAGGCTGCGACGATCGCCGGGTGCGACTCTTCCACGGCGAAGGCGTGGCCCACCTTGACCTTCTCCACCTCGACCTGGCAGTTCCACGGGCGCTGTGCGCGCAGATGGGCCATCAGCGCCTCGAGCTGGGCGTCACCGTCCGACCCGGGCACGATCCGCATCGAGAGCTTCGCCGTGACCTCCGGCAGCAGCACGTTGGAGGCCTCCGCCGTGTTCGGCAGGTCCATGCCGAGCACCGTGACAGACGGCTTGGCCCAGATCCGGTCTGAGAGCGTCCCGGTGCCGAGGTACTCGACGTCGGGCAGGATGGCGGAACCCTCCCGGTAGACGTCCTCCTCCATGGCCGCGCCGCTCCACCTCCCGCTGTCGACGCCGGGGATGACGGTGTCGCCGTTCTCGTCGTGCAGCGTGTCGAGGATCCGGATCATGGCGGTCAGCGCGTCGGGCGCCGCCCCACCGAACATGCCGGAGTGCACCGGGTTGGCGAGGGTGCGCACCGTGACGGTGCAGGCGACATCACCGCGGAGCGCGGTCGTGAGCCCTGGCCGCCCGACGCGCTGCGGGCCGATGTCGGCAATCACATAGGCGTCCGCCGTGAACAGCTCGGGGTTGGCCTCCACGAACGCCTCCAGGTGCGAGATCGTCTCCTCCTCCCCCTCGACCAGGATCTTGAGGTTGCACGGCAGCTGCCCGCCGAGCAGCTTCAGCGTTCCGTAGTGGATGACGAGGCCGGACTTGTCGTCGGCCGCGCCTCGCCCGTAGATGCGGCCGTCGGCCTTCGTGATGGGCTCGAATGGCTCACTCGACCAGCCCTGACTGGGCGGCGCCGGCTGCACGTCGTAGTGCGCGTACAGCAGCACGGTCGGCGAGCCGGCCGGGCCGGGGATGTCGGCGTACACGCACGGGTAGCCGTCTGGCACATCGAGGAGGCTCACGCCCGTCACCCCGGCATCCGTGAACAGCTCGACGACGGCCGCGCCCATCGCGTGCACCGGTTCGGGATCGAAGCCGGGGAAGGCGATGGAGGGGATGCGCACGAGACGCTCCAGGCGCTCCAGCACCTCGGGCATGAGCTCTGCGGCTGCGGCGGCGATGCGGCTGGGATCGGACATGGGTTCCTCCTCGACGGGCTGGGTTCTTCTGCGGTGGGGCGGGGCGCTCACGCAGGAATCGCGAGCTGAATCAACAGGCCGGCCGCGACGACCGCGGCCCACGACACCAGCATCGGGATCGTGAACGAGTGCCAGACGGGCACCTGGGTCAGCTTGGTCGACCCCGTGAGGTCTGTCTCGACGGCGGCGATCTGCGAGCCGTTCGCCGGGAACAGCCAGACGCCGATGAGGGACGGCCACATGGCGGTGATGATTCCCGGCGCCAGGCCGGCGGCCAAGGCGATGGGGATCATCGTGTTCGTCGTCGCCGACTGGCTGGTCGTCAGACCACAGACGATGAACAGGGCGACGGCGAGCAGCAGCGGGTTGGCCTCGATCATCGCGCCGAGCGGTTCGATGATCGTCTCCTGGTTGGCCGAGATGAAGGTGTCGGCCATCCACGCGATACCGAAGAGGGCGACCGCGGCGACGAAGCCGGACTTGAGCAGCGGCTGCTCGACCACTGTGGACGGCTTGACCCGGCGGGCCAGGATGATGACGAGGGCCACGCTGAACATGATCATCTCGATGACCGTCGACATGCCGATCGGCACCAGTTCGCCCTCCTCGTCCGGGAAGGCCGGGCGGAGGCCGGGGAACAGGCCGAGCAGCACGATCAGCAGGGTCCCGGCGACGAAGATCATCGCGGCGGTCATGCCGCCCGGGGGGACGGGGTGCTCGATCAGCACGGCCTTGGCGGGCGGCTGCTCCGCGGCGGCGCCAGCGGGGGCGCCCGCGGAGGCGCCAGCCGAGGTGGCGTCGGCGGCCGGCACCGGGCTCTTGCCCATCTTCGCCGCATACCGCTCGGCCAGGACGGCCGGCACCTCCACCGTGCCCTCTTCGACCCTCTTGAGGAACACCGGGTCGTCGAGCAGGTCCTTGCCGAGGCGCTGCTGCACGAAGGAGGCCACGATACAGGCGACGACGGCGGCCGGCACGGTGATGAGCAGGATCTGGGGAAGCCCGTACCCCGTGCCCTCCATGAGCACGAGGTAGGCGGCCATGGCCGCCGAGACCGGGCTCGCCGTGATCCCGAGGCCCGAGGTGACCGTCGAGGCCGCGAGGGCCCGCTCCGGGCGCTGCCCGTTGCGGTAGGAGGTCTCGTAGATGACGGGGATGAGGGCGAAGAAGATGTTCGACGTTCCCGAGAGCACGGTGAACACGAACGCCACGAGCGGTGCGACGTAGGTCAGCCGCTTCGGGTTCGCCTGGATGATCTTCGAGGCGATCGAGACCAGGTAGTCGATGCCGCCGGCGGCCTGCATCGCGGAGGATGCCGTGATCACCGCGATGATGATGAAGAACGCGTCGACCGGGATGGAGCCGGGCGGAAGCTGGAAGGCGAAGACCAGGACGACGGTGCCGACGACACCCCAGAGCCCGAGGCCCAGGCCCCCGGTCCGGACGCCGAGCACGATGGCCCCGATGACGACACACGCTTGCAAGACCACGAGCACGATTTCCATCGCCACTCCATCCGTTGGCAGTGATCCGACGAGCACGCCCTCGCCGGCGGTGGCCCAGCGTAACCCGCACGCCGGGCGGGAGCCATCATGCTGCGAGGGTGATAATTCGGCGGGGCCAGCGGATGCCGCGGATGGGCCGTTAAACGACGAAAACCCGGGAGATCACTCCCGGGTTCGTACTGTATTACTGCTGGGGTACCTGGACTCGAACCAAGAACAAAGGTACCAGAAACCTCCGTGTTGCCAATTACACCATACCCCAATGCCCTACCGGGCCGGTGACCCGGAAGCGAACCTCGGGCCGAAAAGAACTCTAACCCATGCGGCGAGCTAGGGCAAAACCGGAGCGGAATCCCGCGCGTGCCGCACCCGTTTTCGGGGCTGTCAGAGCAGCGGTCCGAGCAGGTCCCGGTTCAGCGCAGCCGCCACCTGGGCGCCGTGCCCGGCCGCGATGATGAGCTGCTCCGGCCCGGGGGCCGTCGAGTCGCCTGCAGCGTACACGCCGGGCACGCTGGTGCGGCCGAGGCCGTCCACGGCGATCAGGCCCGAGTCGTCCAGCCGCACCCCGATGCCGTCGAGGTAGTCGATGGCGGGGGTCCACTCCGGGCGCACGAAGCCGGCCTCGCGCGGGATCGTCTCGCCGTCCTCGAGCAGGACACCCGTCATCCGGCCGCGCTCCCCCACTACGTCGGCGATCGCGCGCCGCTCGACCTGCACGCCGCGCCGGGCCAACGCGGCCTGCTCTGCCGCGGTCACGGCGGCGGCGCCGTTCGTGAACACGATCAGGTCGCTCGACCACTGGCTGATCAGCAGCGCCCGCTCGGCGAGGTCGCCGGACTCGCCGATCAGGGCGAGGGCGGCGTCGCGCTTCTCGTAGCCGTCACACTCGATGCAGCTGTGCAGGTCGGTGCCGTACCAGGCACGCAGGCTCGGCACGGACGGCAGCTTCTCGATCAGGCCCGTCGCCACGACGATGTTGCCGACCGTGGCCTCCAGGTCGCTCGAACCGCGGATGCCGCGCACGCTGAGCCGGAAGCCGTCCGCGTCCTGCTGCACGCGCTGCACGAGCCCGGCGTGGAAGTTCGCGCCGGGGTATGCCTCGAACTCCTCACGGCCGAGCTTGCGCAGCTCCAGCGGCGGCACGCCATCGCGGGTGAGGAAGCCGTGCGAGCGCAGCGTCGCCGCGTTCCTCGGCCGGTTGCTGTCGACCAGCAGCACGGTTCGGCGGGACCGCACGAGCCCCAGCGCGGCACTCAGCCCCGCCGGGCCCGCGCCAACGACGGCGACGTCGAAATCGCTCACGACACCTCCCGAAACTAGGCCTGCAGAGAGGCGGCCAGGCGGTTCAGACGCGCGAGGGCGTCGTCCTTGCCGAGGATCTGCATCGACTCGAACAGCGGCGGGGACACCTTGCGCCCGGAGACCGCGACGCGCAGCGGCCCGTAGGCGATGCGGGGCTTCAGCTCGAGGCCGGTGATGAGCGCGGCGCTGAGCGCCTCCTGCACTTGCTCGTGGGTCCATTCCGCTGCGGGAATACGATCGAGCGCGTCCAGGGAGGCGGCGAGCACCTCTCCGGCGTTCGCGGGCAGCGAGGCGAGCGCCGCCTCGTCGTACTGCAAGCCCGCGGCATCCGTGAACAGGAAGCCGAGCATGCCGGGCGCCTCGCCGAGAAGCGTGATGCGCTCCTGCACGAGCGGGGCGGCCTCGGCCAGCGTCGCGGCCTGGCTCGGGGTGAGCGGGGCGGTGAGGATGCCGGCAGCCTCGAGGTAGGGCACAGTGCGCGCCGCGAAGTCGACGACGTCGAGCATGCGGATGTGGTCGCCGTTGATCGACTCGGCCTTCTTCAGGTCGAAGCGAGCCGGGTTCGGGTTGACGTCCTCGATGTCGAAGGCGGCGATGAGCTCCGCGATGGAGAACACGTCGCGGTCGTGCGAGAGCGACCAGCCGAGCAGGGAGAGGTAGTTGACCAGGCCCTCCGGGATGAAGCCCCGCTCCCGGTGGTGGAACAGGTTCGACTCCGGGTCGCGCTTGGAGAGCTTCTTGTTGCCGTCGCCCATGACGTAGGGCATGTGACCGAAGAGCGGCACGAAGGTCGTCACGCCGATGTCGATCAGCGCGTGGTAGAGCGCGATCTGGCGCGGGGTGGAGGAGAGCAGGTCCTCGCCGCGGAGCACGTGCGTCACTCCCATCAGCGCGTCATCGACGGGGTTGACCAGCGTGTAGAGCGGGGCGCCGTTCGGGCGCACCACGACGAAGTCGGTGAACGAGCCGGCCGGGAAGGTGATCTCGCCGCGGACCAGGTCGGTGAAGGAGAGGTCGGTGTCCGGCACCCGCAGGCGCAGGGCGGGCTCGCGGCCCTCCGCGCGGAAGGCGGCGCGCTGTTCCTCGGTGAGGGTGCGGTCGAAGTTGTCGTAGCCGTGCTGGCGGGCGCGGCCGGCCGCGTCGTTGCGGGCGTCGATCTCCTCGGCGTTCGAGAAGGACTCGTAGACGTGTCCGGAGACCTTGAGTTTCTGGATCACCTCGAGGTAGAGGGAGGTGCGCTCCGACTGCCGGTACGGCTCGTGCGGGCCGCCCACGTTGACGCCCTCGTCCCAGTCGAGATTCAGCCAGGTGAGCGCGTCGACGAGCTGGTGGAAGCTCTCCTCGCTGTCGCGGGCGGCATCCGTGTCCTCGATGCGGAAGATCAGCTTGCCGCCGGTGTGGCGCGCGTAGGCCCAGTTGAACAGGGCCGTGCGGACCATGCCGACGTGCGGCGTTCCGGTGGGCGAGGGGCAGAAGCGCACACGAACGTCGCTGCCGGTGGCGGTGGACCAGGGGTGATTTGCGTCAGACATCATGTCGATCTTAGCCGTCGTCGGCGGTAATATCCGTGGCCAAGGGCCGACGCGCGTCAGGCGCGCACACTTTCCTGGTTTCGGCTGGTCGTCAGCTCGGCGAGCATCTGCAGGGTGGCCGCGATCGCCGGCACCTGCCGGGCCCCCGGGGTGCCGACCACGTGGATCGTGCGGAAGTTGCGCTTGCTCGTCGGCCGCACCACGACGCCGGCCGGCACCCCGGCCGATTCGATGGCGAGGGTCGGCAGCACGGCGACGCCGAGCCCGGCCGCAACCATGCTCATCACGGCGAGGAAGTTGTCGGTCTCGTAGCCGATCCGCGGCGTGAAGCCGCTGTCGTCGCAGAGCTCGAGCAGGTGGCCGCGGCAGCGCGGGCAGCCGGCGATCCACGCCTCGCCGGAGAGCTGGGAGACGTCGACGGTCCCGGATGTCGCGAGGGGGTGCCCGGCCGGCAGCACCAGCATCATCTCCTCCCGGCTGAGCGCCCGCACCGAGAGGCCGTGCGCGCTCTCGGTGTGCGGGTCGCCCCGGTAGCTGAACGTGAGGGCGAGGTCGGCCCGGCTCTCGCGCACCGCGGCGACGGCCTCGGGCGGCTCGGCCTCGATGTAGCTGATGTTGATGCCGGGGTGCCGCTCGTTCATCGCGGCGAGCAGCCGCGGCACGATCGTCGGCGAGGCAGAGGGGAAGGCGGCCAGGCGCACCCGGCCGGAGCGGAGCCCGCTGAGCTCGGCGAGCTCGCCGGCCGCGGCGTCCAGCGCGCTGATCACGGGCAGGGCGTAGCGGGCCAGCACCTGGCCGGCCTCCGTGAGCCGCACCCCGCGGCCGACGCGCTCGATCGCCGGCATGCCGATGCGCGCCTCCAGCCGCTTGAGGTGCTGGCTGATCGCGGGCTGGCTGTAGCCGAGCGCCTCGGCCGCCGCGGTGATCGAACCGTGTTCGGCGATCGCGTTGACGACGCGCAGCGAGTGGGAGTCGAGGTCGAGGTCGTGCTCGAGTTCTGGTGGCCGCATGTGCTAATCATAATCCATCGTTATTGTTTGCATTGAATCACGCGCCTTGTTCAATATGTCGGGATCGATCAGGCTGGGTGCATGCACAGCACGACCCTCGACAACCCGACAACGCTCGCCGAGGCGAGCGCGCTCTTCCGCGGCGGCCGGGGCTACCTCGGGGCGTGCACGATGGGGCTGCCGAGCAGCGACACCATCGCCGCGACCCTCATCGACGCCGAGCGCTGGGCGCGCGGCGAGGCCACCGTCGGCGGCTACGCCGAGACGGTCGAGCGAGTGCGCGCCGGCTACGCGGGGCTCGTCGGGGTGGGCGTCGACCGCGTGGCCATCGGAGCGCAGGCCTCCGTGTTCACCGGCATGGTCGCGGCCGGGCTGCCGGACGGCGCCGAGGTGCTCTGCGTCGACGGCGACTTCAGCTCCATGGTCTTCCCGTTCCTCGGCCAGGAGCACCGCGGTGTGCGGGTGCGCCACGTGCCACTGGCCGAGCTGGCCGAGAGTGTGCGCCCGGGCACCGCCCTCGTCGTGTTCTCGCTGGTGCAGTCGGCATCCGGCGCGATCGCCGACGTCGCCGCCATCGCCGCCGCCGCGCGGCGGCACGGTGCCCGCACGCTCTGCGACACCACCCAGGCGGCCGGTTGGATGCCTGTGGATGCCGCCGCCTTCGACGCGACGATCTGCCACAGCTACAAGTGGCTCTGCGCCCCGCGCGGTGTGGCCTTCTTCACCGTCTCGGCGGCGTTCCAGGGCGAGCTGCGCCCCCTGCACACCGGCTGGTACGCCGGCGAGGACCCCCTTGCCGCCTGCTACGGCCCCACGATGGAGCTCGCCGCCAGCGCGCGCCGCTTCGACGCCTCCCCCGCCTGGCAGGCCTGGGTCGGTGCGGAGCCGGCGATCGAGCTGTTCCGCCGGCTCGACCTGGCGGCCGTGCGCGACCATGCCGTCGGGCTCGCCGACGCTTTCTGCACCGGGCTCGGCATCGAGCCGCGAGGCCAGGCGATCGTGGCGTGGCCGGATGCCGACGGTGCCGCGCTCGGCGCCCTGACGGCGGCCGGGATCACCGCGTCCGGCCGTGCCGGCTGCGCGCGCGTCGCGTTCCACCTCTGGAACGACGGGGACGACGTCGCCGACGCGCTGCGCGCCCTCGGCCGCTGACTCGGCCGGAACGGCCGCGCGCCCGGCCGCCGGCGCCCGCAATCGCGTCGCGGCACGCGATAAGTCCCGCGGCCCCGGGTATATCGGGGGCCGCGGGACTTTTCGGGGGCCGCGAGAGCAGCGCGACCGGGGCGTTAGCCGAGACGGATGACGGGGTTGCTCAGCGAGCCGATGCCCTCGACGGTGACGGTGGCGCGGTCGCCGTCCCGCACCGGGAACGAGCGGCCGAGGCCGCCGGTGAGGATGACGTCGCCGGGCAGCAGCGTGAAGCAGCGGGAGAGGAACGCGACGGTTTCGGCCGCCGAGTGCCGCAGCAGCGCGGTGTCGCCGCTCTGCACGAGCTCGCCGTTCACGCTGCCGCTGACCTCGACGCCCTCCATGTCGAACTCGGTCTCGATCACGGGCCCGAGCGGGCAGAACCCGTCGAAGCTCTTGGCCCTGGCGCTGTGGTCGTCGCTCTTCAGCAGGTCGACCGCGGTGAGGTCGTTGGCGACCGTGTACCCGAAGATCTTCGACTCGGCGTCCTCGACCGCCACGTTCTTGGCGATCTTGCCGATCACGATCGCGATCTCGGCCTCGCCGTGCACGTCGGTCGACGCGGCGGGCAGCACGACGCGGTCGTTCGGCCCGACCACGGTCGTGTTCGGCTTGAGGAAGAACTGCGGCTCCAGGCGGCGGTCGAGGCCGCCCTCCTGGTCCTCTTTCTCCGACTCGCTCAGGTAGTAGCCCCGGCTCATGCCGATGACCTTGGACCTCGGGATGACGGGGGCCAGCAGCACGGCGTCGGCCAGCGGCACCCGCTCCCCCGTCGTGTCGAGGCCGCCGTACATGGGGTCGGCGGCGAGCACGACGAGGTCACCCTCGTCGAGGATGCCGTAGGCGATGCGGGAGTCGTGGCTGAAGCGGGCGATCTTCACGAGGAGGACCTTTCGTGCGGTGGAGCGGGCGGCGCGACTACGCGTCGAGGCGGGTGAGCCAGCCGTGCTTGTCTGGGCGGCGGCCGTACTGGATGTCGGTGAGCTCCTCGCGCAGCGACATGGTCAGCTCTCCGGCTGGCGCGTCAGCGTCGCCGATCGTGACCTCGTTGTTGCGCAGCTGGGCGATCGGGGTGATCACCGCTGCGGTGCCGCAGGCGAACACCTCGGTGATGTCGCCGGATGCCACGCCCTCCTGCCATTCGGCCAAGGTGACGCGGCGCTGCTCCACCTGGAGCCCGCGGTCGCGGGCCAGCTGCAGCACCGAGTCGAGGGTGATGCCCTCGAGGATGCTGGGCGACTCCGGGGTGACGACGCGGCCGTCCTTGTAGACGAGGACGACGTTCATGCCGCCGAGCTCCTCGAGGTACTTGCCCTCTGCGGAGTCGAGGAAGAGCACCTGGGCACAGCCCTGCTTGTAGGCCTCGGCCTGCGGCAGCAGGCTGGAGGCATAGTTGCCGCCGGTCTTGGCCGCACCGGTTCCGCCGCGGCCGGCGCGGGCGTAGTCCGTGGAGAGCCAGATCGAGATCGGCTTGACGCCGCCGGGGAAGTAGGCGCCGGCCGGGCTGGCGATGACGTAGTAGGCGACCTTCTCGGCCGCGCGCACGCCGAGGAAGGCCTCCTTGGCGAACATGAACGGGCGGATGTAGAGGCTCTCGTCCTCCTCGGACGGCACCCAGTCGCCGTCCACGGCGATGAGCTGCCTGAGCGACTCGATGAAGTACTCGGTCGGCAGCTCGGGCAGGGCCAGGCGTCGGGCGGAGCGCTGCATGCGCGCCGCGTTCGCCTCGGGGCGGAACGTCCAGATGGAGCCGTCCTCGTGCCGGTAGGCCTTCATGCCCTCGAAGATGGTCTGCGAGTAGTGCAGCACGGCGGCTGCCGGGTCCAACGGGATCGGGCCGTACGGCTGCACGCGCGGCCGGTGCCAGCCGCCCTTGGCCGACCAGCAGATGTCGACCATGTGGTCGGTGAAGTGGTTGCCGAAGCCGGGGTCCGCGAGGATCTCGGCGCGGGCGGCATCCGAGGTGCCCACGAGGTTGCGGGTCACGGCGAAGTCGAGCGGGGCTGGGGTGCTTTCAGTGTTGGTCATCGTTCGTCCTAGTCGATGGAGAGGGTGCTGACGATAGCGTCGCCGATGGCAGCGGTGGCGCGGGCCTCGCCCGTGCGTGCCGCGATGTCGGCGACGACCGCGCGGTTGACGTTCTCGGCTGCCGCGTCGAGGCCGAGGTGGGCCAGGAGGAGCGCGACGGAGAGGATCGCTGCGGTGGGGTCTGCCAGTTGCTTGCCGGCGATATCCGGGGCCGATCCGTGGACCGGTTCGAACATGCTGGGGAACTGGCCGCTCGGGTTGATGTTGCCCGAGGCAGCGAGGCCGATGCCGCCGCTGATAGCTGCAGCCAGATCGGTGAGGATGTCGCCGAAGAGATTGTCTGTGACGATGACGTCAAATCTAGCAGGGTCGGTGACCAGGAAAATGGTGGCGGCGTCCACGTGCAGGTAGTCGACGGCCACGTCGGGGTACTCGGCCGCGACGGCGTTGACGGTGCGCTGCCAGAGCGAGCCGGCGAAGACCAGGACGTTGGTCTTGTGCACGAGGGTGAGCTTCTTGCGCGGGCGGGCGGATGCCACGGCGAACGCGTGGCGCACGACGCGCTCGACGCCGAACGCGGTGTTGACCGAGACCTCGTTGGCGACCTCGTGCGGGGTGCCCTGCCGGATCGCGCCACCGTTGCCGACGTACGGGCCCTCCGTGCCCTCGCGCACGACGACGAAATCGACGGCGCCGGGCTCGGCCAGCGGGCTGGCCACGCCGGGGTAGAGGACGCTCGGACGGAGGTTCACGTAGTGGTCGAGGCTGAAGCGCAGCTTCAGCAGCAGTCCGCGCTCGATGTTGGCGTTCGCCAGGCGCGGGTCGCCCGGCACGCCGCCGACGGCGCCGAGCAGGATCGCGTCGTGCTCCTTGATGTGCTCGAGGTCGGCGTCCGTCAGGACGTCGCCGGTCTCCAGGAACCGTGCGGCGCCGAGCGAGAAGTGCGTGGTGTCGAGTGTGACGTCGCTGCCGGCCGTTGCGGCATCCAGAACCTTGAGCGCCTCGGCGATCACCTCTGGACCAATCCCGTCACCGGGGATGACAGCAAGTTTCACGACACGGGACATTGCACTCCTTGGCTAGGGCGAGGTGGGCCTTGCGGCACGACGACTGTTCCCAGCGTAGTACCGAGGCCCACCCCGATTGCGCAGTCGTCAGCGCGCTTTGCGCAACAGGACGAGGCCGATCACGGCCGCGGCCAGCACCAGCCCGGCGCCGATCCACGCGGCCAGGCCGACGCCGCTGTCAAAGGCGGCGCGGGCCGAGTCAAGCAGCGCCTGGCTGATGTCGGCCGGCAGCTGCCCGGCGACGGCCACGGCGCCGCCCAGTGTCTCCCCCGCCGCAGCCTCCTGCGCGGCGGTGAGCCCGAGCGGCAGTTCGACGGCCGCGCGGTAGGAGGCGGTGAGGATGGTGCCGAGGATGGCGGTTCCGAGCACGGCGCCCAGCTCGTAGGCGGTCTCCGAGACGGCGGATGCCGCACCGGCCTTGTTGGCGGGGACGTTCGTGAGGATCAGCTCGTTCGAGACGGTCTCCGCCGCCCCGATGCCGAGGCCCAGCGCGGTGAACGTGATGGCGATGCCGAGTGCGGAGATCTGGCCGCCGCTCAGCGCGATGGCCGCGTAGCCGCCGACGGAGATGAGCAGCGCGGCGGGAACCAGGCGCGACGGGCGCACCCGCTTGGCGATCGGCACGACGGCGAGGCCGGCGATGATCATCACGACGAGGCCGGGCACGAGGATCAGGCCGGCGTTCATCGGGGAGAGGCCGAGCACGAGCTGCAGGTGCTGGGAGACGAAGAACAGGCCGCCGACGAGGGCGATGACGCTGAACAGGTTGATCAGCACCGCCCCGCTGAACGCGCCGTGGCGGAAAAGCTCTGGATCGAGCATGGGCGTCTCGAGCCGATTCTGCCTGCGCACGAACAGGATGCCGGCTGCGACGCCGACGAGCACGGCGGCGACGCCGATCAGGTCGAAGCCTCCCTCGGCGACGCGCTTGATGCCGAGCACGACGGGGAGCATGGTGAACAGCGAGAGCAGGATGCTGGGCACGTCGATCTTGCCCGGGTGCGGGTCGCGGGACTCCGGCACCAGCAGCGGCACGAGGATCAGCAGCGGCAGCAGCAGCGGCACGGCGATCAGGAAAACGGAGCCCCAGACGAAGTGCTCGAGCAGGAATCCGCCGACGATCGGGCCGAGCGCGCTGCCGGCCGCGAAGCCGCTGGCCCAGATGGCGACCGCCAGCCGGCGCTGTTCGCGGTCGGTGAAGACCGAGCGCAGCAGCGAGAGCGTGGAGGGCATGAGCATGGCGCCGAAGAAGCCGAGCAGGGCGCGGGCGGCGATGAGCCACTCGATGCTCGGCGCGAATGCAGCCAGCACCGAGACGATGCCGAAGCCGGCCGAGCCGATCAGCAGGAGCTTGCGGCGGCCGATCCGGTCGCCGAGGCTGCCCATGGCGACGAGCAGTCCGGCCAGCATCAGCGGGTAGATGTCGATCATCCAGAGCAGTTGGGTGCCGCTCGGCTGCAGGGCCTCCGAGATGGCCGGCAGTGCGAAGTTCAGCACGGTGTTGTCGATCGACACGAGGAGCACCGGCAGCATGAGCACGGCGAGCGCGACCCATTGCCGACGACTGCTGCGCGCTGGCTGCAGGGCAGTGGGCACAGATTGTGTGGCGGTGGGCGTGGTCACAACTATCAACTCTTTCGGTGGGCACGCGGCATCCGCGCGCCGTCATTCAATCAGGACTCGTCCACTATACCGTCCAGCCGGTATAGTGACAACATGCCTCTCGACGACTCTCGCTACGCTGGACGGGTGACCACCCCCTCCTCGACCCGCGACCGCCTGCTCGACGCCTTCGAGGCGATTCTGATCGAGCAGGGCGAGAAGGCGGCGACGCTGGACGCCGTCGCGGCCCGCGCCGGGGTCTCCAAGGGCGGCCTGCTCTACCACTTCGGCTCCAAGGACGCCCTGGTCGACGGCCAGCTGGCCCGGCTGGGCGAGCTCGCGACCGCCGACGTCGAGCGCATCCGGACCGCCCCGGCCGGCGCGGTCGACTATCTGATCCGCACCTCGGTGAACGCGGGCACGCCGCTGGACCGGGCGATCATCGCCGCGGCCTGCCTGGCCCAGGGCGCCCACCCCTCCGCGAACGAGGCGATCGGCGCAATGCGGCAGCAGTGGCTGGCCGTGATCGAGGAGGCCGTCGGTGACCCGGACGTCGCCGAGGCGATCCTCCTGGTCAGCGACGGGCTCTACTACAACTCCGCGTTGGAGAACCCGATGCCGTCGGCCGGGTTCGACCCGCGCTCTGCCGAGTCGACGCAGCAGATGGACCGCCTGCTCGCCGTCATCGCCAAGCTGCTGAAGTAGCGCCCGGCGTTCGCCTACGGAGCGACCCCGGCGAGCGCCGGGCGGAAGCCGAGGCGGGCGTTCTCGCAGCAGGCGGGCCGGCAGACGTCGGACCACGGGCCGAGCGCCGTCATCGCCGGGCGCTCCGCCGCCGGGACGCCGTCCCTCCGCTCCAGCACGAGGTCGACGAGCCCGGAGACGTACGCGCGATGCGTTCCCGGGGTCGCCACCCGGATCATGCGCAGTCCGTTGTCGGCGGCCGTCTCGCGCGCCTCGTTGTCGAGATCCCACATGACCTCCATGTGGTCGCTGACGAATCCGAGCGGCACCACGATCACACCGTTGCGCCCGGCCGCGGGCAGGGCGGCGATGGCGTCATTGATGTCCGGCTCCAGCCACGGCGTGCTGGGGGCGCCGGAGCGGGACTGGTAGACGAGCTGCCACGGGATCGGCGTGGACGGCGCCCCCGCGGGGCGCTCTGCACTGCGTCCTGCCCTGCGCTGCTCGACCGCGAGCATCACGACCTCCGCGACGGCATTGTGCTGGGCGGCGTAGGCGCCGCCGTGGCCGTAGTCGCGATCGCGCGGCCCGGAGCGCTCGGCATCCGCCGTGGGGATCGAGTGCGTGGTGAACAGCACCTCAACGCGCTCCCCGATGTCACTCGTGCCGAGCTCGTCCTCGAGGGCGGCGACCGCCTCGTCGACGCCCTCGATGAACGGCGTGACGAACCCCGGGTGGTCGAAGAACTGCCGCACCTTGTCGATGGTGATCTCCCCGTGGGTTCCGCTGGCGTCGAGTGCACCCCAGAGGTCCTCGCGATACTGGCGGCAGCTGGAGTACGAGGAGTAGGCGCTGGTGGCGATCGCGATCAAGGAGGTGAAACCGCGCTCTTTCGCCTCGTCGAGGGCCTCGCCCAGATACGGGGTCCAGTTGCGGTTGCCCCAGAGCACGGGCAGATCGATGCCGCGGCGGTCGAGCTCTTCCTCGAGTGCGGCCTTGAGCTGGCGGTTGTGGTCGTTGATCGGGCTGACGCCGCCGAAGTGCCGGTAGTGCGTCGCAACCTCTTCCAGCCGCTCCTCCGGGATTCCCCTGCCCCTGGTGACGTTGCGCAGGAACGGGATGACGTCGTCCTGACCCTCCGGCCCGCCGAAGCCGGCCAGCAGGATCGCGTCGTAGCGCACCGGCACCTCGACACGTTCCGCCCCGCCCACTGCCGCCGCGCTGGCGCCGATCACCGGCGGGGTGTGCTCACTGTTGTCCATTGTGCGTCTCCATCACGATCAGGAATTTATCTAGCTTGGCTAGTAAATAACGTAACATGGACAGTGGGCGGAAAAGGTCCGCCCTCGAGAGGCAGCCATGCAGGAGCAGCACAGCGTTCTGGTGTTGGGCGGGACCGGGTATATCGGCGGGCGGCTCGTCCCCCGGCTCCTCGAGCAGGGTCACCGGGTGCGGGTGCTTGCCCGCTCGGCGAAGAAGCTCGCCGATGTGCCCTGGCGCGAGGACGTCGAGGTGGTGGAGGGCGACCTGCTGAACCCCACCGACGTGGCGGCGGCCTGTGCGGGCATCGACGTCGTCGTCTACCTGGTGCACTCCCTCTCGGCCAGCGGCTCGTTCGAGCAGACCGAGTTGCAGACCGCCGGCAACGTGGCACGGGCGGCACGGGCGGCCGTCGTCCAACGCATCGTGTACCTCGGCGGGCTGCACCCCGATTCCGCGGAGTTGTCGAGGCACCTGCGCTCGCGCAAGGCCGTCGGCGAGCTGTTCCTGGCATCCGGGGTGCCGACCATCGCGCTGCAGGCCGGCATCGTGATCGGCTCCGGCTCGGCGTCCTTCGAGATGATCCGGCACCTGACCGAGGTGCTGCCGTACATGCCGGCCCCGCGCTGGGTGCGCAACAAGGTGCAGCCGATCGCCGTGCGCGACGTGCTGCACTACCTGCTCGGCGCGGTCGAGGTCGCCGGCGCGATCAACCGCACGTTCGACATCGGCGGCCCGGACGTGCTGCGCTACGGCCAGATGATGAACGGCTACGCGGTCGAGGCCGGGCTGCCGCAGCGGCCGATCGCACCCCTGCCCGTGCTCACGCCCTGGCTGGCCTCGCAGTGGGTGAACCTGGTGACGCCGATCCCCCGCCGGCTCGCCGTGCCCATCATCGAGTCGCTGCAGTACGACTGCGTCGTGCGCGAGCACGACATCGACGCGCTCATCCCGCCGCCGCCCGGCGGGCTCACCGGCTACCGGCGGGCGGTGCGGCTCGCGCTGGCGAAGATGCGGGCCGGCGAGGTGGAGACCTCCTGGCACGGGGCCAGCCTGGATGACGCGCCGGCCGACGCGCTGCCGAGCGACCCGGACTGGGCCGGCCACACCGTGTTCATTGATGAGAAGAACCGGGAGACGTCCGCGGGCATCGACGACCTCTGGTCGGTGATCGAGGGCATCGGCGGCGAGAACGGCTGGTACTCGTTCCCGCTGGCGTGGGCGGTGCGCGGCTGGCTGGACAAGCTCGTCGGCGGCGTCGGCCTGAGCCGCGGGCGGCGCGACACGGCGCGGCTGCAGACCGGCGAGGCCCTGGACTTCTGGCGGGTGGAGCACATCGAGCGCGGCCGCCGGTTGCGCCTGCGCGCCGAGATGCGGATGCCGGGCCGGGGCTGGCTCGAGCTGGAGACGGCGGATGACGGCGGGCGCCGCCGCTACCGGCAGCGGGCCGTGTACTTCCCGCAGGGTCTGGCCGGGCGCCTGTACTGGTACGCCCTCGTGCCCTTCCACGGCGCGATCTTCTCCGGAATGGCCAACCGAATCGTGCTGGAGGCCGAGGCGCGCACCCGCAGACGCACGGAACACCGCTCCTGAAACGGGCATGGCCGGGGGCGTGAAGCCCCCGGCCATGCCCGGACGATGCGGAGTCAGACTAGCCGAGCGCCTCGACGACCTCGGAGATGGCGACGGGGGTGCGCTCCCCCGTGCGGCGGTCCCAGATCTCGACGACGCCCTCTGCAACACCGCGGCCGGCGATGATGATCGTCGGCACGCCGATCAGCTCGGCATCGCCGAACTTCACGCCGGGCGAGACCTTGGGGCGGTCGTCGAAGAGGACGTCCTTGCCTGCGGCCTCGAGCGCCGCCGCGACGGTCTCCGCGGCCTCGAACACGGCGGCGTCGCGGCCGGTGGCCACGACGTGCACGTCGAACGGCGCGACCGTCTTCGGCCAGATCAGGCCGTTCGCGTCGTTGTTGAGCTCGGCGATGATCGCGAGGATGCGGGTGACGCCGATGCCGTAGGAGCCCATCGTGACGGTGACGAGTTTGCCGTTCTCGTCGAGCACCTTGAGGCCGAGGGCCTCCGCGTACTTGCGGCCGAGCTGGAAGACGTGGCCGATCTCCATGCCACGGGCGAGCTCCACGGGGCCGGAGCCGTCGGGCGCCGGGTCGCCGGCGAGAACCTCTGCAGCCTCGACGGTGCCGTCGGCCGTGAAGTCGCGCCCGGCGACGAGGCCGAAGACGTGGTGGCCGTGCTCGTTGGCGCCGGTGATCCAGCCGCTGCCGCTGACGACGCGGGGGTCGAGCAGGTAGCGGATGCCGGTGCTGCTCGGCTTCTCCTCGTCAGCGCCGAGCACGGGGCCGGCCGGCGACCAGGGGCCGATGTAGCCCTTGACCAGGCCCGGGTTGGCCTTGAAGTCATCCTCGTTGGCGGGCTCGACCTCGGCCGGGGCGAAGGCCGCCTCCGCGCGCTTCTGGTCGACCTCGCGGTCGCCGGGCAGGCCGACGACGACGAGCTCGCGGGTGCCGTCCGGGTAGCGCAGGGCCAGCACGACGTTCTTCAGGGTGTCGGCGGCCGTCCAGAGCCGGCCGTCCGGGCGCGGGTGGTTCGCGTTGGCGCTGTCCACCAGCGTCTGGATGGTGGCGGTGTCCGGCGTCGGCAGAACCTCGGCGGGCGTCAGGTTCTCGAAGGAGCGGGGCTCGGGGGCCAGCGTCGTGAAGGCCTCGACGTTGGCGGCGTAGCCGCCGGCCGAGCGCACGAAGGTGTCCTCGCCGATCGGGGTCGGGTGCAGGAACTCCTCGCTCTTGGAGCCGCCCATCGCGCCGGCATCCGCCTTCACGATGACGTACTCGAGGCCGAGGCGCGTGAAGATGCGCTCGTAGGCGTCGCGCTGGGCCTGATAGCTCTTGTCGAGGCCGGCATCCGTGTAGTCGAAGGAATAGGCGTCCTTCATGGTGAACTCGCGGCCGCGCAGCAGGCCGGCACGGGGGCGCGCCTCGTCGCGGTACTTGTCCTGGATCTGGTAGAGCGAGAGGGGCAGGTCTTTGTAGGAGTTGTAGAGGTCCTTCACGAGCAGCGTGAACGCCTCCTCGTGGGTGGGCGCGAGGAGCATGTCGGAGCCCTTGCGGTCCTTGAGGCGGAACAGCCCGTCGCCGTACTCCTCCCAGCGGCCGGTGATCTCGAACGGCTCGCGCGGCAGCAGCGCGGGGAAGTGCACCTCGTGCGCGCCGGCGTTGTTCATCTCCTCGCGGATGATGCGCTCGATCTTCTCCTTGACGCGCAGGCCCAGCGGCAGCCACGCGAACACTCCTGGCGCCTGTCGGCGAATGTAGCCGGCCCGCACGAGGAGGCGGTGGCTGGTGACCTCTGCGTCAGAGGGGTCTTCGCGAAGGGTTCGGAGGAAATAGTTCGAGAGGCGTGTAATCACAGCGTCTACTTTATCGCCCGGGCCCCTGGCGCGTGTCGCGACAGCCCTAGGCTGGGCGCATGCCGGCCCGCCGACCCCACATCGCCGCATCCGCCGCCCAGACGGAGCTCGCCTCCTCCCTGGCGGCGCTGCGCGTTGCGCTGGGGCTTCCCGGCGATTTCCCGGCGGATGCCGTGGCCGAGGCCGAGCAGGCGGCGAGCGCCGCCCTCACCGGTGACGGCCCCGCTCGTGATCCCTCCCGCGTCGACCTGACGGCGGTCGAGTTCGTCACGATCGACCCGCCGGGCACGACCGACCTCGACCAGGCGCTGCACATCGAGCGCTCCCCCGGCGCCGGCTGGCGGGTGCGCTACGCGATCGCGGACCTGCCCGCGCTCGTCTCCCCCGGCGGCGCCGTCGATCGGGAGGCGCGCCGCCGCGGCCAGACGCTCTACGCCGCCGACGGCCGCATCCCCCTGCACCCGCCGACGATCGGCGAGGGCGCCGGATCGCTGCTGCCGGATGCCACCCGCGGCGCCTTCGTCTGGGACTTCACGCTCGACCGGCACGGCGAGGTGCAGCGCGTGAGCGTGGAGCGGGCGCTCGTGCGCTCCCGCGCCCGGCTGAGCTACGCGGAGGCGCAGGCCGCCATCGACGCCGGCACCGCGCCGGAATCGCTGGCGCTGCTGCCGCAGGTCGGCCGCGCCCGCCTCGAGCTGGAGCGGCTGCGCGGCGGCGCCAGCCTGAACTCTCCGGACGAGGAGATCGTGCTCGGCCCGGACGGGTACCGGGTGGAACGGCGCCGGCCGCTGCCGGTCGAGGACTGGAACGCGCAGCTCTCGCTGATGACGGGCAGCGGCCGGCCTCATGTTGCACGGCGGGGTCGGCATCCTGCGCACCATGCCGGCGCCGGGCGAGGAGGACTTCGCGGACTTCCGGCGGCAGACCGTCGCGCTCGGGCTGCCGTGGCCGGCAGGGCAGCACTACGGCGACTACCTGCGGGGCCTGGATCGGGAGAACCCGGCCGCGCTGGCCGTGTTGCAGGCCGCGACCAGCCTGTTCCGCGGTGCCGGCTACCTGCCCTTCGACGTCGAGCGCGGGATGCCGGCCCCGGCAGACCCGGTGCAGGCGGCGATCGCGGCGCCGTACGCGCACGCGACGGCGCCGCTCCGCCGCCTCGTCGACCGGTGGAGCCTCGTCATCTGCGCCGCGCTCTCGGCCGGCGAGCCGGTGCCGGACTGGGCCAGGGAGTCGCTCGCGGAGCTGCCGGCCATCATGGGGGCCAGCGCTCGGCTCGCAGTCGAGCTGGACGCCGCCTCGCTGAATCGGGTGGAGGCGGCCATGCTCCGCGGCAGCGTCGGAGCGCGCTTCCCGGCGACGGTGCTCTCGCTCCGCGGCGAGCGCGCCCGCATCCAGCTCGCCGACCCCGTCGTCACGGCGGAGTGCGCGGCGCCGCGGCATCCGTCACCCGGCTCGGTCATCACCGTCGTGCTGCGCTCGGCGGACATCAGCACGGGCAGTGTGGCCTTCGAGGCGGTGTGACGCGGCTCCTCGACCTGCCGCCGTGCTTTGGCTAGGCTCTGGCCATGACCGACACGCAGAGTAGCGTTCGCCCCGCGACGGATGTGCGCCGCGCCTGGACGATCGGCGGGTCGCTGCTCATTGCCGCCACGCTGTTTAGTCTCGCCTGGTGGCCTGTGCTGCTGCCGGGTGAGGCCGTCGGTCCGATCAGCACGGCCGCACACGCCCTCGCGCTGCTGATCTTCGCCTTCGGCCTCGGCGGCACAGGCAGCGTCACGGCGCGGCGACCGCTCGGCACGGCTGCCCTGGCGGCGTTCGCGGTGTTGCTGGTTGCCTCCCAGGTGTTCTGGCGCACCCTCGGCACGGGCAACGACCTCGCCGGGCTGTGGATGGAGGTGCGACTCGTCGACTCCCTCGTCCAGTTCGTGGTGGCCGCCATCGCCGTCATCCAGATCGCCAGGGCCGGGGTCGTGCCGCGGCCGTGGAGTTGGGCCCCGGGATGGGTGCTCGCGGCTCTCGCCGCTGTGTGGCTGCTCAGCCAGCTCATCTTCGTGAACATCGGCGCCGGGCGCGGCCCCAATCCGGACGCGCAGACGATTGCGCTGATGCTCAGCTCGCTGGACGCGCTCCTCCGCGCCGTCGGCCCCGTCTTCCTCGGCGTCATTGCCATCGTCCTCGGCGACCGCTCCGCCCGAACAGTCATGTCCGAATCCCGCTAACCAGGAGGCGCGGAACGTGTCACGCTAGAGGCATGACACAGGCAGCGGCAGCCCGACAGGCCACGCGGGAGATGGCGCTCTTCGCCGAGCGCTACCGCGCCATGAGCGCGCGGGACGCCCGCTTCGACGGCCAGTTCATCACCGGCGTGCACTCCACCGGCATCTACTGCCGGCCGAGCTGCCCGGCGACGACGCCGAAGGCCGCGAACGTCTCCTTCTACCTCACGGCCGCCGCAGCCCACGAGGCCGGCCTGCGCGCCTGCAAGCGGTGCCTGCCGGATGCCGTACCCGGCTCGCCCGAGTGGAATGTGCGCGACGACCTCGCCGCCCGCGCGATGCGCCTGATCGCGGACGGCGAGGTGGAGCGGAGCGGGGTGCCCGGCCTCGCCGCCCGGCTCGGTTACACGCCGCGCCACCTCGGCCGGGTGCTGCAGCAGGAGCTCGGCGCCGGCCCGCTCGCCCTGGCCAGGGCGCAGCGCGCGCAGACGGCCCGCGAGCTGCTCGTGAACACGCGGCTGCCGCTCACCGACATCGCGTTCGCGGCCGGCTTCGGCAGCATCCGGCAGTTCAATGAGACGGTGGCGGCCGTGTACCAGCAGACGCCGAGCGAGCTGCGGGAGCGCGGGGCGCGCCGCCGCGGGGCGCAGCCGGTCGTGGCGCCCGGCGGGCCGGCCGAGCCGGGCACCACCGTGTCGCTGCGGCTGCCGGCGCGGGCGCCGTTCGACGGCGCCGGGGTGCTCGGCTTCCTCGGGCTGCGCGCCGTGGCCGGGGTGGAGAGCTTCGAGTCCGGGGCGTACCGGCGCGCGGTGCGGCTGCCGGCCGGCACCGCGACGGTGGCGCTCAGCCTCGCGGGCACGCCGGAGGCGCCGTTCGTCTCCTGCGAGGTGACCCTCGACGAGCTCGCCGACCTGGCCCCACTGGTGTCGCGGGTGCGCCGCCTGCTCGACCTCGACGCGGATGCCGCGGCGATCGATGCCGCTCTGGCGGCCGACCCGGCGCTCACCCCCGCGGTCGCGCGCGTGCCCGGCATCCGCGTGCCCGGCAGCATGAGCCCGGAGGAGACGCTGTTCCGCGCCCTGATCGGCCAGCAGATCTCGATGGCCGCCGCCCGCACCCTGCTCGGGCGGCTGGCCGAGGCGCTCGGCGACCGGCTGCCGGCCGAGCGGGGCGGCTGGACGCTGTTCCCCACGGCCGCCCAGATCGCGGCCGGCGGCCGGGGCGTGCTGCGCGGCCCGGTCGCCCGCATCGACACCATCATGCGGGTCGCGGAGGCGCTCGCCTCCGGTGAGCTCTGGCTCGATGTGGGCGAGAGCAAGGAGGACCTCTCGGCCCGGCTGATGGCGGTGAAGGGCATCGGCCCGTGGACGGCCGGCTACGTCAGCATGCGCGTGCTCGGCAGCCCGGACGTGCTGCTGACGAGCGACCTCGCCATCCGGCAGGGCGCCGCCCGGCTGGGCCTGCCGGATGCCGCGGCGCCGCTCGCCGCGCACGGGGCCGCCTGGGCGCCCTGGCGCAGCTACGCCGGCATGCACCTGTGGCGGGCGCTCGCCGGCTGAGCTCGAGAGGCGCCCGCTCCCGTTGGCTCGAGGGAGCTTGCGACCGAAGCCAACCCCACGCCCCACCCCGTTGGCTCGAGGGAGCGTGCGACCGAAGCCAGCCCCGCGCGACCGGGGCAACCCGGCCAGGGTGGCTCCCGGGCTTCGGTCGCTCGTGCCTCGCTCCCTCCAGCCGACGTGGAGAGGAAACCGGCGCGCATCCCACGTTGGCTCGAGGGAGCTTGCGACCGAAGCCAACCCCCGGGTCCACCCCGTTGGCTCGAGGGAGCGTGCGACCGAAGCCAACCCCGCGCGGGGCGCCGCGGCCCGGCTGGAACCCGCCGATAGTATGACGGCATGGCTGTGACCGACGAAGCAATCCTCAAGATCAAGGAGATGATCGTCTCCGGCGATCTCGGCCCCGGCGACCGGCTCCCGCCCGAGAAGGAGCTCAGCGAGGCACTCGGGCTCTCCCGCAGTTCGCTGCGCGAGGCGGTCAAGGCGCTCGAGGTGATCCGGGTGCTCGACGTGCGGCGTGGCGACGGCACCTACGTCACCAGCCTGGAGCCCCGACTGCTGCTCGAGGCCATGTCCTTCGTCGTCGACCTGCACGACGACGCCTCGATCCTGGAGATCTTCGCCGTGCGCCGGATCCTCGAGCCGGCCGCGACGGCCATGGCCGCCGGCAAGCTCGATTCCGACACCATCGCAGAGCTGACCGCGATGATCGCCGCCGTCGACGAGACCACCTCGGTCGAGGGGCTCGTCGAGCACGACCTGGAGTTCCACCGGCGCATCGTCACCGCCGCCGGCAACAGCTACCTCAGCAGCCTGATCGACTCGCTCTCCAGCCACACCGTGCGCGCCCGCATCTGGCGCGGCGTCACCCAGGAGAACGCTGTCTCGCGCACCCTGCACGAGCACGCCGGCATCGTCGCCGCCCTCGAACGCGGCGACGCCGATCTGGCCCACGCCCTCACCGTCGTGCACGTCAGCGGCGTGGAGCAGTGGCTGCGCGAGGCGCTTTAACGCCGATTCGCCCGCCGGGAGAACCCGACGGGCGAACCAGGCTCCAGCCCGGAGGCTCGAGCAGGTGGCGGCTGAGGATCAGCGCGTGAAGGTGAACTCCGCGACGGATGCCGCGTGCATCTCGGCGCCGGCGCCGGGAGCCAGCGGCGCCATGTAGCTTCCGTTCTGCATCACGACGGGGGTGACGAAGTGCTCGTGCAGGTGATCGACGAACTCGATCACCCGGCCCTCCTTGCTGCCAGAGACCGCGATGTAGTCGAACATGCTCAGGTGCTGCACGGCCTCGCAGAGACCGACGCCGCCGGCGTGCGGGCACACCGGGACACCGAACTTCGCGGCCAGCAGCAAGTTGGCGATGTTCTCGTTCACGCCGCCGACGCGGGCGGCGTCGATCTGCATGAAGCCGATGGCATCCGCCTGCAGCAGCTGCTTGAAGATGATGCGGTTCTGGGCGTGCTCGCCCGTCGCGACCGGGATCGGCGCGATGCCGCGGGCGATGGCGGCGTGGCCGAGCACGTCGTCGGGGCTGGTGGGCTCTTCAACCCACTTGATGTCGAACTGCTCGAGCGCCTTCACCCAGGCGATGGCGTCGGCGACGTCCCAGCGCTGGTTGGCGTCGATGGCGATGGGGAAGCCCTCGCCGCAGGTCTCGCGGGCGATGCGCAGGCGGCGGATGTCGTCGTCGAGGTCGGCGCCCACCTTGAGCTTGATCTGGGTGAAGCCCTCGGCCATCGCCTCGCGGCAGAGGCGGGCGAGCTTCTCGTCGGAGTAGCCGAGCCAGCCGGGGCTGGTGGTGTATCCCGGGTAGCCGTTGGCGAGCAGTTCGGCCTCGCGCTCGGCGCGGCCGGGCTCTGCGGCACGCAGGATCTCCAGCGCCTCCTCCGGGGTGAGCGCGTCGCTCAGGTAGCGGAAGTCGACGAGGTCGACGATCTCCTCGGGGCTCAGCGCAGCCAGCAGCTGCCAGAGCGGCTTGCCCTCGCGCTTGGCGCGGAGGTCCCAGAGCGCGTTGATCACGGCACCGATGGCCATGTGCATGACGCCCTTCTCCGGGCCGAGCCAGCGCAGCTGTGAGTCGTGCATGAACAGGCGCGACGTGGCGCCCATGTCGGAGAGGAGCTCCTCGACGTTGCGGCCGACGAGGTGCCCGGCGAGCGTGTCGATGGCGGCCACCTCGACGTCGTTGCCGCGGCCGATGGTGAAGACGAATCCGTGCCCCTCGAGGCCGTCTGCGGCATCCGTGCGGATGACGAGGTAGGCCGCGGAGTAGTCCGGGTCTGGATTCATGGCGTCGGAGCCGTCCAGCTGCAGTGACGTCGGAAAACGGACGTCAGTGGTGTCGACGCTGATGATCGTGCTCATGGAAACCTTCCCTTGGGGTCAAGTGACTATAAACATCCGATCTTTGGCTTGTCAATTGAGGCACAGTCGCCGCGAAACACCCGAAGATGCCCGGATACCGCCGCGCGAGAGTTCCGATGATTGGGCGGTTCTCGGCCATCTGAGGCCCGGCAACGGGCGCTTTGTGCAGAAAGTGCAAGAAACGGCGCGACCAGCTGGTGATGACGTACAAGGAATATCCCTCCAGCCCCGATAGCGTAGAGGGGTGAAGTTTGCGCATCTGAGGTTTGACGGTCAATCCACCCCCCGCCTAGCTGTGACCCTCGGGAGTGGCGCGCTCTTCCTCGACGAGGTGATGGACGAGGCGCCCGCCGACTTGCAGGAGCTCATCGAGCGCGGCGAGGAGGGCCTCGCCCACGTGCGGGCCGTCGTCGACCAGGCGGTCGCCCAGCGCGTCTCGCTCACGCCGATCGACGAGCTGCGGCACGCATCCGCCGTGCTGCGCCCGCCGCACATCCTGGCCGTCGGCGCGAACTACGCCGCACACGCCAGCGAGCTGAAGCTGCGCAGCGAGAGCGCCATGACCGTGTTCGCGCTCTGGCCGAACTCGCTCACCGCGCACGAGGCGACCACCACCTGGCCCGGCGAGATCTCCCAGCAGGTCGACTACGAGGCCGAGCTCGGCGTGATCATCGGCAAGCCGGCCAAGAACGTGTCGGTGCGCGACGCCCTCGACTACGTCTGGGGCTACACGGTCGTCAACGACATCACCGCCCGCGACATCCAGTTCAGCGAGGCGCAGTGGTCGAGGTGCAAGTCGTTCGACGGCTTCACGCCCACCGGCCCCGTCGTCGTCACCGCCGACGAGGTGCCGGACCCCCAGGACCTCTGGCTGACCACGAACGTCGACGGCCACATCCTGCAGGACGCCTCCAGCGGAGAGATGGTGCGCACCGTCGCCGAGATCATCTCGTACCTGTCGCGCTCGGCCACGATCCCGGCCGGCACCCTCATCTCGACCGGCAGCCCGGGCGGCGCCGGCTACTCGCGCAAGCCCCCGATCTTCCTCCGCGACGGCTCCACCGTGACGGTGTCCATCGACGGCATCGGCTACCTCACCACGCACTGCCGGGTGATCTAGCGCTACACGTGTAGCGGGCAGGAGGATGTCGCAGACGGCGGTCTCGGCGGAGCCGCTCAGGGCTTCGGGCGCTGCGCTGCTCCTTCGTCGCGGCGCGGCGCCCTCCAGCCGACGTGCGAATGCGCGGCGCCTCTCCCCGGTTGGCTCGAGGGAGCGCCAGCGACCGAAGCCAACACCGCGGCCCCTGTGAAAAAAACAGGAGCACAGCCCCGTCGAGCGCATATACGCCCCGCGAAGCCTCTCGTCCTGTTTTTTCGCGCCGCCGCAACGCGACGGCTGCCCCGAACGCGCAGACGCCGGCGCCCATCTGGGCGCCGGCGTCTGCGTGAGAGCCGTCTGCGTGAGAGGTCTGCGTGAGCGGAGCTGCTACTCGGAGGGCTCGGCCTTCAGGTCGGTGACCGGCACGGGCGCCGCGGCATCCATGCCGGAGAGCTTGCTCGGCTGCAGCTGCTCGGTGACGGCCTCGCGAGTCATCAGGCCGGCGGCGACCACGAGATCGGCGACGGGGTGCCCGGTGCTGAGCGCGACCTTGGCGATCTTCGCCGCCTCGGTGTAGCCGATGAACGGGATCAGCGCGGTGATGACGCCGACGCTGGAGGCGACCATGGCCTCGAGGCGGTCCTCGTTGGCGGTGATGCCGTCGATGCAGTTCACGCGCAGCGTCCAGCAGGCCTGCGTCATCCACGCCAGGCCCTGGAACAGGGAGTGTGCGATGACCGGCTCGAAGGCGTTCAGCTGCAGCTGGCCGCCCTCTGCGGCCATCGTGATGGCGACGTCGTTGCCGGCGATGGCGTAGGCCACCTGGCTGACGGCCTCCGGGATGACCGGGTTGACCTTGCCCGGCATGATGCTCGAGCCGGCCTGCATCGGCGGCAGGTTGATCTCGCCGAAGCCGGCCTGCGGGCCGGAGGAGAGCAGACGCAGGTCGTTGCAGATCTTGGACAGCTTGATCGCGCTGCGCTTGAGCGAGCCGCTGAACGACATGAACGCGCCGGCGTCGCTGGTCGACTCGATCAGGTCGGGGGCGCTCTGGATGTTGAGTCCGGTGATCTCGCTCAGGTGGCGCACCGCGGCGGCCGCGTATCCGGGGTCGGCGGTGATGCCGGTGCCGATGGCGGTCGCGCCGAGGTTCACCTCGGCGAGCAGCGTGAGCGTCTCCATCAGGCGGTCATAGTCTTCGCCGAGGGTGGTGGCGAAGCCGTGAAACTCCTGGCCGAGCGTCATTGGCACGGCGTCCTGCAGCTGGGTGCGGCCCACCTTCAGCACGTTGGTGAACTCGTCGCTCTTGTGCGAGAACGACTCCTGCAGCAGGCGCAGCTCCAGAGTCAGGTGGCGCAGCGAGAACGCCAGGCCGACCTTGATCGCGGTCGGGTAGGTGTCGTTGGTCGACTGGCTGCGGTTGACGTCGTCGATCGGGTGCAGGATGTCGTAGCGGCCCTTGTCGTAGCCGGCGATCTCGAGCGCGACGTTGGTGATGACCTCGTTCGCGTTCATGTTGGTCGAGGTGCCGGCACCGCCCTGGATGACGCCGACGACGAATTCCTCGTGGCGTGCCCCCTGGATGATGCGCGTGCACGCCTCGTCGATCCAGCGGCCCTTCTCGGCGCTCAGCGCACCGACCTCGACGTTGGCGCGGGCACAGGCCTGCTTGACCTGGGCCAGCGCGCGCACGAAATCGGGGTACACGGAGATGGGGCGCTTCGCGATCGGGAAGTTGTCGAGTGCACGCTTGGTGTGCACCCCCCAGTATGCGTTCTCGGGAACCTCGACGGTCCCGAGCGAATCGCTCTCCAGACGGAATCCTGGGCTTGCCTGCATAGTGGGTGCTTCCTGTGTGCGGCCGGGTGTGGCGCCTGCAGCGCCCTCCGCGATAGTGGTGGACGTGCTTGTGGGCGTGCTGATCGACACGAACGGCTCCATTGCCTCGAGGGTGTGCGAGCTTGTGGCTCTTGGTACCCCTCCAGCCTAGCCGAGGGCCCATGCGGGCGGAGGCATGTGCCCCTAGAACATGGCGAACGGGAGGATGGCGAAGGGCAGCGCGGCGAGGCCGAAGATCAACGCGCCGAGGCCGACGAGCAGGCCGCCTGCGAGCAGCACGCTGTTGAGCACGACGCCCCAGATCGCCATGGTGCGAGAGGCCGGCTCGCGCTGGAGCGCGAGGATGCCGAGGATCAGGCCCGCGACGGGAACGATGAACGTCCAGCCGGCGAAGATCGAGGTGATGCCGAGCACGAGGCTGGAGATGCTCAGCCACTGGGTGGGGGTGGCGGATGCCGCGGGCTGCTGCCCCACATAGGCGGCGCCCGGCTGCGCGGCGTAACCGGCGGGCGGCTGCTCGGCGTAGCCGGCGGACGGCTGCTCGGTGAAGCCGGCGGGCGGCGTCGGGGCGTTGTTCGGCTCTGCCGGGGCCGAGGGGACGACGGGGATGGTGGCAGACATGGGAGGGCTCCTTCTGTAGCGGATGTGCGGTGGGGTTCTGTGCTGGATTCGAGCACAACACCAACGTTATGGGGCATCCGAGCGGGCGAGTATGGGGCTATCCCCCCGAAACGGCAGTGGGGTCTCCGCCGAAGCGGAGACCCCACGAACCGATTCCCCCGTCTAGGGCTTGGGCTCGTCGACGCCGTCGCTGGCGAGCAGCTCCTCCTCGAGCGCTCCCCCGTAGCCGTCGGCCTCCGGGTCGCCGTGCAGCCCGCCGGAGACCGCGTACTCCTCCTCCGGGGAGAGCACGAGCCGGTGGCGGCCCCAGACCGCGAAGCCGATCAGCATGACCGCGTAGACGACCGCGATGGCCACGATGGCCGGGCCGAAGGTCGGGTTCAGCAGGAAGCCGACGAAGATCAGGGCGGCGATGATTCCCGCGACGACGGCGCCGGGCACGCCCCACGGGCTGAGGTAGGGGCGCTTGGCGCTCGGGTACTTCCTGCGCAGGATCACGAAGGCGGTCATCTGCAGCAGGTAGGCCAGCACGGCACCCCACACGGCGATGTTCAGCACGATCGCACCGGCCACCCCGGCGGAACCGCCGGCGGCATCCACGATGATCAGGGCGACGAAGCCGATCAGGCCACCGGCCAGCAGCGCGACCCAGGGGGTCTGCCGCTTGCCGGTGAGCGAGAGGAACTTCGGGTAGTAGCCGGCCCGGGAGAGGGAGTACATGTTGCGCCCGTAGGCGAACATGATGCCCTGCAGCGAGGCGAGGAGGCCGATCAGGGCGAACAGGGCGAGCACGGCGGCGAGCCCGTCGCCGACGATGGCGCGGAAGCCGTCGAGCAGCGGTTCCCCCGCGCCCCCCGTGACCTCGGCGCCGAGGATGCCGGTGTTCAGGAACAGCACGAGAAGCCCGGTGAAGATGAGCGTGCCGCGGGCCCAGAGGCCGGCGCGCGGGATGTCGCGGACGGGGTCGTGTGACTCCTCGGCCGCCAGCGGCAGCTCCTCGATGCCGAGGAAGAACCACATGGCGAAGGGCAGCGCGAACAGGATGGGCAGGACGCCGTGCGGCAGGAACGCGCTCTGGCCGGCATCCGGTGCGATGTCGAAGAGCTTGTCCCAGCTGAACAGGCCGGAGGCGATCGCCATCACGGCGAACACGATCAAGATGCCGATCGAGATGATCGAGACGACGATGGCGAAGCGGATCGAGATCGCCGCCCCGGCCGAGTTCAGCAGGATGAACGCGACGTAGAGGATCACCCACCACACCCAGGCCGGCATCGAGAAGTTGAGCAGCTCGGAGGTGATGCCGTCGGCGTACGCCGCCGAGAAGTAGACGATCACCGCCGTGGTCGCGACGTACTCGACCGTCTCGGCGAGGCCCGTGACGAAGCCTCCCCACGGCCCCATCGCCGCGCGCGAGAAGGAGTAGGCGCCGCCGGTGTGCGGCATCGCCGAACTCATCTCACCGATGGAGAAGATGAGGCCGTAGTACATGACCACCAGAATGGCGAAGGCGATCAGCATCCCGCCGAAGCCGGCGGCCGTGATCCCGAAGTTCCAGCCGGAGAAGTCTCCGGAGATGACGGCGGCCACGGCGAGGCCCCAGAGGCCCCAGACGCCGGCGGAGCGCTTGAGCTTGCGCTTCTCGAAGTAGCCGGCTTCGGCAGTCGTATAGGTGACTCCCGACACGTTCAAGGTGTCTTTGGACATTCACGTTCCTTCGCATTCTGAGTGCCTGCCGCGGGAAAAGCGGGCAGGCTGCTGGGCTGTGTGATTTGCTGGCCCGACTATAGGGCCTGCAATGGTTCGACGTACATACCTTTGTGGCAAGAATTTTCTCGGGAAGTTCGGCGCGTTCTCGACGATTGCCCCCGGCGCGCTGGCATCACTATGGTGTAATGGTCGCCAAGCAAACCATTTGTGGCCTGAGTCTCACCGAGGAGATGCGTATGACCCCCCGTTCCGGCAACCTCTCACTGGCCGAGCTCACCGGGCTCGTCGCCGCGGGCGAGATCGACACAGTGATCCTGGCGTTCACCGACATGCAGGGCCGCCTGATCGGCAAGCGCATCTCCGCCCGGCTCTTCCTCGAGGATGTCGCCGAGCACGGCGCCGAGTGCTGCAACTACCTCCTCGCCGTCGATGTCGAGATGAACACCGTCGACGGCTACGCGATGTCCAGTTGGGAGCGCGGCTACGGCGACATGGCGATGATCCCCGACTTCGACACGCTGCGCCTCGTGCCCTGGCTGCCGGGCAGCGCGATGGTGACGGCCGACCTGCAGTGGCTGGACCAGGCGCCGGTCGTGGCCTCTCCGCGCCAGATCCTGAAGGCCCAGCTCGAGCGCCTGGCCGAGCGCGGCCTGGTGCCGTTCGTCGGCACCGAGCTCGAGTTCATCGTCTTCGACGACAGCTACCGCCAGGCCTGGGCGAAGGGCTACCGCGACCTGGCCGCGTCATCCGATTACAACATCGACTACGCCATGCTCGCCTCCACCCGGATGGAGCCGCTGCTGCGCGACATCCGCAACGCGATGGACGGTGCGGGCATGTACTCGGAAGGCGTCAAGGGCGAGTGCAACCTCGGCCAGCAGGAGATCGCATTCCGCTATGCGCATGCGCTGGCGACCTGCGACAACCACTCGATCTACAAGAACGGCGCGAAAGAGATCGCCGACGCGCACGGCAAGAGCCTGACCTTCATGGCCAAGTTCAACGAGCGTGAGGGCAACAGCTGCCACATCCACATCTCGCTGCGCGATGAGGCGGGCTCCCCCGTCTTCGCCGACACGGATGCCGAGCACGGCATGTCCACGGTGTTCCGCCACTTCCTGGCCGGCCAGCTGGCCGCCATGCGCGAGCTCACGCTGTTCTTCGCCCCGAACATCAACTCGTACAAGCGCTTCGTGGACGGCAGCTTCGCCCCCACCGCCGTGGCCTGGGGCATCGACAACCGCACCTGCGCCCTCCGCGTCGTCGGCCACGGCCCGGGCATGCGGGTGGAGAACCGGGTGCCGGGCGGCGACGTCAACCAGTACCTCGCCGTCGCGGCCCTCATCGCGGCCGGCCTGCACGGGATCGAGAACGAGCTCGAGCTCGAGGACGCCTTCGTCGGCAACGCCTACACCGGCGGGGCGGCCCGGGTGCCGGCCACCCTGCGCGAGGCGGCGCAGCTGTTCTCGGAGTCGGCCATCGCCCGGGCCGCCTTCGGCGACGAGGTCGTCGACCACTACCTGAACAACGCCGCCGTCGAACTGGCGGCCTTTGACTCGGCTGTGACCGACTGGGAGCGGGTGCGCGGCTTTGAGCGGCTCTGAGCCCGGGACCGGCGCCGAGTCCGAGCCCTCCGACGCACCGGTCATCGGCATCACCAGCTACCTGGAGCAGGCGCAGACCGGCGTCTGGGACGTGCGCGCCTCCTTCCTGCCGCAGGTCTACCTCGATGCGGTGACGGATGCCGGAGGCATCGCCGTCGTGCTTCCGCCCCAGCCGGTCACCGCGGCAGCTGCGCGGCGCGTGCTCGCCGGCCTGGACGGGCTCATCATCGCCGGCGGCGCCGACATCGACCCCGCCCGCTACGGGCAGGAGCCGCACCCGAGGACCGGGGCGCCCCGCGGCGACCGCGACGAGTGGGAGGACGCCCTGCTGCACGCCGCCATCGAGACGGAGCTGCCCTTCCTCGGCATCTGCCGCGGCGCGCAGATGCTCAACGTCGCCCTCGGCGGCAGCCTGCACCAGCACCTGCCCGACGTGGTCGGCAGCGAGAAGTACCAGCCGGCGCCGGCCGAGTTCGGCACCGAGACGGTGCAGACCGAGGCGGGCACCGCCGTCGCCGACCTCCTCGGGGACGCCCTCGACGTGCACGTCTACCACCACCAGGCGCTCGACCGGGTGGCACCGGGGCTGCGGGTGTCCGCCACGACCGCCGACGGCGTGATCGAGGCGGTTGAGCTGCCCGGCGTGCCGTTCGGGGTCGCCGTGCAGTGGCATCCGGAGGAGAACGCCGCCGACCGCCGGCTCTTCGCCGGCCTGGTCGAGGCCGCGAGGCGGCACAGGACGTTGAAGGAGCAACCGTGAGCTACACGATCATCAACCCCGCCGACGAGAGCATCGTCGAGACCGTCGAGCACCTGGACGTGGAGGCGACGGACGCGGCGATCGCCCGCGCGGCCGCCGCCCAGCGCGCCTGGGCGCCGCTCGCCCCCGCCGACAAGGCGCGGGCGCTCCGCCGCTTCGCTGCCGCCGTCGACGCCGACATCGAGAACCTCGCCCAGACCGAGATGCGCAACTCCGGCCACCCGATCGGCCAGGCCCGCTGGGAGGCCGGCCACGTGCGCGACGTGCTCGACTACTACTCCGCCACCCCCGAGCGCCTCTTCGGCAGGCAGATCCCGGTGGCCGGGGGTCTCGACGTCACGTTCAACGAGCCGCTCGGCGTCGTCGGCGTGATCACGCCGTGGAACTTCCCGATGACGATCGCCGCGTGGGGATTCGCCCCGGCCCTGGCCGCCGGCAACGCCGTCGTGCTGAAGCCGGCCGAGTGGACGCCGCTGACCAGCATCCGCCTGGCCGAGCTCGCCCTGGAGTCCGGGCTGCCGGAGGGGCTGTTCCAGGTGCTGCCCGGCCGGGGCTCCGTCGTCGGCGAGCGCTTCGTGACGAACCCGACCGTGCGCAAGGTCGTCTTCACCGGCTCCACCGAGGTCGGCAAACGGATCATGGCCGGCTGCGCCGAGCAGGTGAAGCGGGTGACGCTGGAGCTCGGCGGCAAGAGCGCCAACATCGTCTTCGCCGACTCCGACATCGAGAAGGCCGCCGCCACCGCGCCGTACGGGGTGTTCGAGAACGCCGGGCAGGACTGCTGCGCCCGCAGCCGCATCCTCGTCGAGCGGAGCGCCTACGAGCGCTTCATGGAGCTGTTGGAGCCCGCCGTGCAGGGCGTCGCCGTCGGCGACCCCGCCCTGCCGGGCACAGAGATGGGCCCGCTGGTCTCCCGGAAGCACCTCGACGCCGTCTCCTCCTTCGTGCCGGATGACGCCCCCGTCGCGTTCCGCGGCAGCGCGCCGACCGGCCCCGGCTTCTGGTTCGCGCCCACCGTGCTGACGCCGGGGCGCGGCGACCGCGCCGCCCGCGAGGAGATCTTCGGACCCGTCGTGACCGTGCTGCCCTTCGACGACGAGGCGGATGCCGTGCAGCTGGCCAACGACAGCGATTACGGCCTGTCCGGCTCGATCTGGACCCGGGACGTCGGCCGGGCCCTCCGCGTCGCCCGCGGGGTCGAGTCGGGCAACCTTTCGGTCAACTCGCACTCCTCGGTGCGCTACAGCACGCCGTTCGGCGGCTTCAAGCAGTCCGGGCTCGGCCGCGAGCTCGGCCCCGACGCACCGCTCGCGTTCACCGAGACCAAGAACGTGTTCATCGCCGTCGACTGATCACACGCACGCCACAGCATCCCAGCACGAAAGAGAGAACCATGAACGCCGCCCCCGCGATCACCCCGATCAACCTCACCCAGCGCCTGGCCGGCAAGGTCGCCGTCATCACCGGCGGCGCCAGCGGCATCGGCCTGGCCACCGCGAAACGCTTCGCCGCCGAGGGCGCGACCGTCGTCATCGGCGACATGGACGCCGCGACGGGCGCTGCGGCGGCCGAGCTCGTCGGCGGCCTGTTCGTGCAGGTCAACGTCACCGACGAGGCGCAGGTGAACAACCTCTTCGACACCGCGGCGGCCACCTACGGCTCCGTGGACATCGCCTTCAACAACGCCGGCATCTCCCCGCCCGACGACGACTCGATCGAGACGACGGAGCTGCCGGCCTGGGAGAAGGTGCAGGACGTCAACCTCAAGTCGGTCTACCTGTGCTCCCGCGCCGCACTCCGCCACATGGTGAAGCAGGGTAACGGTTCCATCATCAACACGGCGTCCTTCGTCGCGGTGCTGGGCTCCGCCACCTCGCAGATCTCCTACACGGCCTCCAAGGGCGGCGTGCTGGCGATGAGCCGCGAGCTCGGCGTGCAGTTCGCCCGGCAGGGAATCCGAGTGAACGCCCTCTGCCCCGGCCCGGTGAACACCCCGCTGCTGCAGGAGCTGTTCGCCAAGGACCAGGCGCGCGCCCAGCGCCGCCTCGTGCACATCCCCGTCGGGCGCTTCGCCGAGCCGGAGGAGCTGGCCGCAGCCGTCGCCTTCCTCGCCAGCGACGACTCCTCCTTCATCACCGGGTCGACGTTCCTCGTCGACGGCGGCATCAGCTCCGCCTATGTCACCCCAGAGTGAGTCCTAGGCTGGAACCATGATTGATTCTCCGGATGCGGCACAGCACGGCCTGCTGAGCGCCGAGCTGCTGCTGCGCCCGGGGAAGAGCGCGAACGCCTTCGAGGAGACGGTGCAGCGGCTGCTGCAGACCATCCGACTGGGCCTGATCGCGCCCGGCGAGAAGCTGCCGGCCGAGCGCGAGCTCGCGGGGATGCTCGCCGTCAGCCGCGACACGCTGCGCGACGCCATCGCCTCGCTGACCGAGGCCGGTTACGTCGTGTCCCGGCGCGGCCGCTACGGCGGCACCTTCGTCGTGGACCCCGTCCCGCGCGGCACCCCGGTCGTCGACGCGAACGGCGAGCTGCGCGAGCGGCGCTCTGTTCCGGCGTCCGAGATCGAGGACACCCTCGTGCTCCGCAGCATCCTGGAGGTCGGCGCCGTGCGGCAGGCCGCCCTGTGCGAGCTGAGCGCGGTAGACCGGGAGCGGCTCTGGCAGGCGCTCGACGACTGCAGCGCCGCCGCCCCGGAGGAGTACCGCCGGCACGACTCGCGCCTGCACCTGCTCATTGCCGAGCTGGTCGGCTCGCCGGGCCTGGTGCCTCTGGTGGCCGACGTGCGGATGCGGGTGAACGAGCTGCTGGACGACATCCCGCTGCTCACGCCGAACATCGTGCACTCCAACGCCCAGCACGAGGCGATCGTCAAGGCGATCCTGCGCGGGCACCCGGATGCCGCGGCCGCGGCAATGACCGAGCACATCGCCGGCTCGGAGGCCCTGCTGCGCGGCTTCCTGGGTTAGAGGCTGCCCGGACCACGCCTGCAAACGCCGAACGGCCGGATGCATGTCGCATCCGGCCGTTCTGTTGTGTGCTTCTCGGTTACAGGCCGAGCATGGTCTCGATCGGGCCGCGCACGAAGTAGAGCAGGAAGCCTGCCGCGACGATCCAGAGCAGCGGGCTGATGCCCTTGGCCTTGCCGGAGAGCGAGCGGATCAGCACCCAGGCGACGAAGCCCGCGCCGATGCCGTTGGCGATCGAGTAGGTGAGCGGCATGACGACGATCGTGAGGAACACCGGCAGCAGCACGGAGAACTCGCTGAAGTCGATGTCCTTGATCTGGGTCATCATCATGGCACCCACGATGACGAGGGCGGCGCTGGCCACCTCGGTCGGCACGATCGAGGTGAGCGGCGTGAAGAACATCGCCACCAGGAACATGAGGCCCGTGATCAGGTTGGCGAAGCCGGTGCGCGCACCCTCACCGATGCCGGCGCCCGACTCGATGAAGACCGTGTTGGAGGAGCTGGAGGTGAAGCCACCGGCGACGGCGCCGATGCCCTCGACGACGAGCGCGCTCTTCAGGCGGGGGAAGTTGCCCTTGGCGTCTGCCAGCTTGGCCTCGTTGGAGAGGCCGGTCATGGTGCCCATGGCGTCGAAGAAGTTCGTGAAGACGAGGGTGAAGACGAGCATCATGGCGGCCAGGGCGCCGATGCGCTCGAAGCTGCCGAAGCTGACCTGGCCGACGAGGCTGAGGTCGGGGATGCTGACCCACTGGGCGGGCAGCGCGGGGACAGAGAGGCTCCAGCCGCCGGCGTTGAACTCGCCGTTCGAGAACTGCGGGCCGAGCTTCGCGATCGCCTCGACGATGACGGCGAGCACGGTGCTGCCGACGAGGCCGATGAGCAGGGCGCCCTTGACCTTGCGGGCGACCAGGACGCCGGTGACGACGAGGGTGACGATGAAGATGAGGGTCGGGATCGTCGCAACGGAGCCGTTGACGCCGAGGCCGACGGGCGGGGAGGCCGCACCGGTGGAGGTGACGAAGCCGGCGTTGACGAGGCCGATGAAGGCGATGAAGAGGCCGATACCGACGGTGATGGCGAGCTTCAGCTGAATCGGCACCGCCTCGAAGATCAGGCGGCGCAGGCCGGTGGCGGCCAGCAGCACGATGATCAGGCCGTTGATGACGACGAGGCCCATGGCCTCGGGCCAGGTCACCTCGCCGACGACGCTCACGGCGAGGAAGGAGTTGATGCCGAGGCCGGCCGCGAAGCCGAACGGCAGGCGGGCGACGACACCGAAGAGGATCGTCATAACGCCGGCGGTCAGCGCGGTGACGGCCGCGAGCTGCGGGAATCCGAGCGAGTTGCCGTCGATGTCGACGCCGCTGCTCAGGATGATCGGGTTCAGGATGACGATGTACGCCATCGTCACGAAGGTGACGATGCCGCCGCGCACCTCGGTGGCGAAGTTGGAGCCGCGCCGCGTGATTTCAAAGTAGCTGTCGATTCGAGACTTCAGGCCCGAAGGCGGTGTTGCGGGTGTCTCGGTGGCCGTTGACTGTGAAATGGCTAGCTCCTTGTGCTCATATGTTGTCAAATCCCCGGTTGATTCTAAGGGTTTTCCTAGCGGAGGCACGCATTGGGCCCCAACAGTCCCTACGATCGTCAAGGGGTTTCCCGCCCCGCACCCCCATTTCGCACCCCCTCTCTGAACGGAAACACCGCATGGAACTGCCCTGGAAGCTGCACGGAGACGGCAAGAACGTCGCCGCGAGCACAATCGTCGCCCCTGAAGAGCGACTGAGTTGGCCGCGCACGATCGGTTTGGGGATGCAGCACGTCGTCGCCATGTTCGGCGCGACGTTCCTCGTCCCGATCCTCACCGGCTTCCCGCCCAGCACGACCCTGCTGTTCTCCGGTCTCGGCACGATCCTGTTCCTGCTGGTCACCCGCAACAAGCTCCCCAGCTACCTGGGCTCCTCCTTCGCGTTCATCGCCCCGATCACCGCGGCAACGGTCGGCACCAACTACGGCAACGCCCTCTTCGGCATCGTCGTCGTCGGCGCCATGCTCGCAATCGTCGGCCTCCTGGTGCAGGTCACCGGTTCGGGCTGGATCGACGCGCTCATGCCGCCCGTCGTGGCCGGCGCCATTGTGGCGCTGATCGGCTTCAACCTCGCGCCCGCGGCCGGGGCCAACTTCGCCCAGGCCCCGCTCACCGCCATCATCACGCTGGCCGCCGTGCTGTTGAGCGCCGTCTTCTTCCGGGGAATCCTGGGCAGGCTGTCCATCTTCATCGGTGTGCTCGTCGGATACGTGGCCGCCGTGCTGTTCGGCCAGGTGAACTTCGACAAGGTCGCGGAAGCCGCCTGGATCGGCTTGCCGACCTTCGCATTCCCCACGAACCCGTTCACCGACCCCACCGTGCTCGCCTTCCTGCCCGCGTTCATCCCCGTTGTGCTCGTCCTGATTGCCGAGAATGTCGGCCACGTGCGCGGCGTCGCTCAGCTGACCAACCCGGGCGTCAACAAGCTCACCGGCCGCGCGTTGTTCGCAGACGGTGTCGCCACGATGCTCGCCGGTAGCTTCGGCGGTTCCGGAACCACCACCTACGGCGAGAACATCGGCGTCATGGCCGCGACCCGCGTCTACTCCACTGCCGCCTACTGGGTGGCCGGCATCTTCGCGATCCTGCTCAGCCTCTCCCCCAAGGTCGGCGCCGTCATCAACACCATCCCGCCGGGAGTCCTCGGTGGCGTCACGACCGCGCTCTATGGCCTCATCGGCATCATCGGTGTGAAGATCTGGCTCGACAACAAGGTCGACTTCAACAGCCCGATCAACCAGTTCACGGCCGCGACCGCCCTGATCATCGCCATCGCCGATTACACGATCACCATCGGCGGCATCACCTTCACCGGTATCGCGCTCGGCACCATTGCCGCGATCGTCGTCTACCACGTGATGACCGCGGTGGCCCGCGTCCGCGGCACCAACAAGCTCTAGCACCACCCGCACCACAGCACCACCCGCACCACAGCACCACCCGCACCACAGCACTCGCCTCCCCGTCGACTCCGCGCCTCGCGCGCGGTGTCGACGGGGAGGCTTTTGCGTCCCCGATCGTTCCCGCGCGTTCCCGTCGGCGGCGGAGGCGCGACTGCTGGCAGCCTGGTCGACGGATGCCGGTGCGACAGCGCTCGCGCCGCGGCATCCGCTCTGCACCGAGCGTGCAGCAACCGGCGCACTGCCACGGCCGCTGTGCGCCAGTTCGTGGGCCTCCGCGCCACATCAGCTGGCGCGGATCCGCACGAAGTGGCGTAGGGCGCGAACAGCGCGCATCGGGCAGCCGCTGCGACAGTCCCACCGCGACCCAGCCACGCTGCGACAGCCGTACTGCGCCGGGCTCGCTGCGACGGGCGTGCGACTACCCGGGGGCACCTCGGCGGGCATGCGGCCACGGCCGCTGTGCGCCAGTTGGTGGGCTTCCGCGCCACATCAGCTGGCGCGCAGGCCCACGAAGTGGCGCAGCGCGCAAACAGCGCGCATCGGGCAACCGCTGCGACAGCCCCGCTGCGACGGGCGCTGCGACGGGCCTGCGGCTACACGGGTGCGCCTCGGCGGGCGCACGGCAACGGCCGATGTGCGCCAGCTCGTGGGCCTCCGCGCCACACCAGCTGGCGCGGGGGCCCAGGAAGTGGCGCAGGACGCGAACAGCGCGCATCGGGCGGTCGCAGCGACAGCGGTACGGCGACAGCCCCGCTGCGACATCCACACGCTGCGACAGCCGCGCTGCGACAGCCGTAGGGCGCCGGGCGCGCTGCGACAGGCGTACTGCAACACGGGTGCGCCGCGGCATCCGTTCTGCACCGAGCGTGCAACAACCGGCGCACGGAAACGGGTGCTGTGCGCCAGTTTGTGGGCCTCCGCGCCACACCAGCTGGCGCGGAGGCCCACGAAGTGGCGCAGCACGCGAACGACGAGCGTCGGGCAGTCGCTGCGACAGTCCCACCGCGACCCAGCCACGCTGCGACATCCCCGCTGCGACATCCACACGCGGCGACGGGCGTGCGGCGACACGGGTGGGCTGCGGCCGGCGGGCGTGCGGCGACGGCCGCTGTGCGCCAGTTCGTAGGCCTCCGCGCCACACCAGGTGGCCGGATGCCTACGAAGTGGCGCGGGGAGCAGCCGCGACCGCGCGGGCGGCTGCGCGGGCGGCCACGCGGGCCGGCGGCGGCGCCGGCCTAGGAGTGGAGGGCGGGGACGATCAGGTAGATGCCGAAGAGCACCGCGCAGGCACAGACGACGAAGCAGGCCCAGGCGCCGATGAAGGCGGCCTGCTTCTGCCCCGCGGTGAGCGGGTTCTTCTTGGCGGCCTTGCGGGCGCGCTTGGTGGCGGTCTTGATCTCCTTGGCCGACATCACGGTGATGGCGTCGGTGAACTCGGCCGGCTCGACGACGGGGACCCGGCCGGAGGCCGAGAGCAGACGCAGGCCGAGCGAGTAGGTGGAGACGACGACGACGGTGGAGACGATCGCCGCCAGGAAGACGATGAAGAAGGCGACCCAGTCGATCACGGCTTTGCCTTTCGCTTGGGCTTGGGGTTGCTCTTGATCTTGACGGCCTTGCCCGAGTCGGCGACGTCGCTGACGACGTTGCTGTGCGAGATCTCGTCGCGGCGCGACCAGAGGAAGATGCCGACGATCACGACGGTGCCGATGACGGCGTCGACGACGATGCCCCACGGGCCGAGGTGCGCGATCCAGGCGGCGACCGCGCCGACGAGGGCGGCGGCGGGAAGTGTGAGCAGCCAGCCGATGCCGATGCGGCCGGCGGTGCCCCAGCGCACGGTCGATCCGCGGCGGCCGAGGCCAGAGCCGATGACCGAGCCGGAGGCGACCTGCGTGGTGGAGAGGGCGAAACCGAGGTGGGTGGAGGCGAGGATCGTGGCCGCCGTGGCGGTCTCCGCGGCGAAGCCCTGGGCGGGCTTGACGTCGGTGAGGCCGGTGCCGAGCGTGCGGATGATGCGCCATCCGCCCATGTACGTTCCGAGCGCGATGGCGAGTGCACAGGTCACGACGACCCAGGTCTGCACGTTGTCGTTGTCGGCTGCCTGCAGGCCGCTGGAGACCAGCACCAGCGTGATGACACCCATGGTCTTCTGCGCGTCGTTCGTGCCGTGCGCCAGGGCGACGAGCGAGCTGGAGAAGATCTGCGCGTAGCGGAAGCCGTCGCGGCCGTCGGGGCGGCCGTCGTAGCGGCGGGTGATGGCGTAGGCCAGCTTGGTGGCCGCATAGGCGACGACACCCGCGGTGACCGGCGCGATGAGCGCGGGCAGGATCACCTTGGAGAGCACCTGGTCGATGTTGATCGCGTTGATGCCGGCGCCGACGAGGGCAGCACCGATGAGACCGCCGAAGAGCGCGTGGCTGGAGCTGGACGGGAGCCCGAGCAGCCAGGTCAGCATGTTCCAGACGACAGCGCCGATGAGGCCGGCGAAGATCAGTTCCGGCGTGATGAGAACGCCGCCCTCGCCCTCATTGATGATGCCGTGCGAGATGGTCTTGGCGACCTCGGTGGACAGGAACGCCCCGACGAGGTTGAGCAGCGCCGCGAGGGTGACCGCGACCTTCGGCTTCATGGCACCGGTCGCGATGGGGGTGGCCATCGCGTTGGCGGTGTCGTGGAAGCCGTTCGTGAAATCGAAGAACAGTGCGAGCGCGATGACAAGCACGACGATCAGGGTGATATCCACCGGCGACTTTCTTTAGGGGAAGAGGGGTTCGGTGAAAATACACCGGAAATTCACTAGGAATGGCTTGCCGAAATCGAAGAACTGCGGAACACCACGTCGATACTTACACCCAGATCGACCAAGGTCAACCTGAGCGCGGGTCAGCGCTGGGGACGCTCGGCCGAGAGTGTCGCATCCACGACGCTTGCAAGATCCTCGCCGAAGGTGAAGTCGCGTCGGACCTCTCCCCCTGCCAGCACCTCCGGCAACCAAAACCGGGCGTCATCCCACATTTCTGCGTACGGGACGGCGTCCAGGTCGACCCACTCCGGATTCAGCTCATTGGATTCTCGGGGAATGCCCGTCCAGCGCTCGCAGACGAAGACGTGCGAGCGCTGGCTCCACGATTCGCGGTGCGGGAAGAAGTAGTCGAGCATGCCGCGGCTCTGCAGGTCTGCGGGTGCGACGAGCACGCCCGCCTCCTCGGCGACCTCGCGCACCGCGGCATCCGCCGGCGACTCCCCCGGCTCTAGCTTGCCGCCCGGCGCGACGAAATTGCCCTGGCCGAGGCCGAGCTTCTTGCGGCCGAGCAGCACCTGCCGGATGCCGCGCTCGTCGGTGCGCAGCAGGTACACGACGCACACCTGCGGGAGCGGGGCGGGGTCCATGTCAGCTCGAATCGGGGTGGATCGAATGCGCGGCGGTCGGCCTAGCCGAACAGGATGCGGGCCTCGTCGAAGCGGTCCTGCGGCACGGTGTTCAGCCCGCCGGTCGCCTCGGCGATGCTCACGGTCTTGATCTCGGTGCCGCGGAGGGACACCATGGAGCCCCACTGGCGCTCGTAGACGGCCTCGACGGCTGCCATGCCGAGACGGGTGGCCAGCACCCGGTCGTAGGCGCTCGGGGCGCCGCCGCGCTGGATGTGGCCGAGAACGGTCGCGCGGGACTCGATGCCTGTGCGCTCCTCGATCATCGGGGCGAGCAGCTCGGCGATGCCGCCGAGGCGCGGGCGGTTGAAGGCGTCCAGGCCCTTGTGCGAGTGCGCCTCGGTCATGCCCTCGAGGGTGAAGCCCTCGGCGACGACGACGAGCGGGGCACGGCCGCGCTCGCGCACGGACTCCACCCACTCGCAGATCTGCTCGATGGACTGCGGCTGCTCCGGGATGAGGATGGCGTGCGCGCCGCCGGCCATGCCGGAGTGCAGGGCGATCCAGCCGACGTGGCGGCCCATGACCTCGAGCACCATGCAGCGGCCGTGCGAGTCGGCGGTGGTGCGCAGGCGGTCGATGGCCTCCGTGGCGATCTCCACGGCGGTGTCGAAGCCGAAGGAGTAGTCGGTGGCGGTCAGGTCGTTGTCGATCGTCTTCGGCACGCCGACGACGTTGATGCCGCCCTCGTCGTGCAGGCGGCGTGCGGCGGTGAGGGTGCCCTCGCCGCCGATCGCGATGATCGCGTCGATGCCGTTCTCATCGAGCATGCGCTGGATGTTCTCCGGCCCGCCGCCCTCGCCCTCGAAGGGGTTGGTGCGGCTGGAGCCGAGGATGGTGCCACCCTGCTTGGCGAGGCCGCGCACGTCGTGGCGCGTGATCGGCATGATGTCGGCCTCGACGACGCCGCGCCAGCCGGAGCGGAAGCCGACGAACTCGGTGTCGTGCGAGATGACGCCCTTGAGCACCGCCCCGCGGATCACCGCGTTCAGGCCCGGGCAGTCTCCGCCGCTCGTCAAGATTCCGATCTTCATGCGCCCTGGCTCCTCGTTGGTTCTGGGTGGTGGTTCCGACGCATGCCACCTGAGCATGCGCCCGAATGCCGCTTCGTCGGGGCGTATCGGTCGGATTTTGTGAGTCTACAGCGAACCGTCGATGGCCTGCCGCAACAGGTGCGCGAGCGCATTCTGCTGCACGGAGTCCGCCGCGACGAGCTCCTCGTCCGAGCCGTCCAGGGCCCGCGCGGCGAGCCCCTGCTTGCTGTCGATGAGCTCAGCGATCTTGGCGTCGATGGTGTGCGCGGCGATGATGCGCCACGCGGTGACGGGCTCCTCCTGGCCGATGCGGTGCACGCGGTCGATCGCCTGCGTCTGCTCCGCAGCCGTCCAGCTGAGCTCGGCGAGCACCACGTTGGAGGCGGCCTGCAGGTTGACGCCGACGCCGGCCGCCGTGAGCGAGCACACCGCGACCGAGACCTCCGGGTCGTTGTTGAACGCGTCGATGGCGGCCTGGCGGGCCACAGCGCTCTGGTCGCCGCGCAGCGACACCGTCTTGAGCTCGCGCTTGGCGAAGGTCTCCTCTGCGGCATCCATGACGTCGATGTGCTTCGCGAAGAAGACCACCTTGCCGACGGAGCGGACCAGCTGGGCCGCGTAGTCGGCGGCGAGCGCCGCCTTGGCCTGGCCGATCTTGCGCACCATGGTGAACACGTTGTCGCCGGACTTGGCGGCCTTCGACTCCTCGAGCTCTGCATGCGCGACGGCGCGGACGAAGCTGTCGAACTGGTCCTCGTCGAGCTGCCCGACGGTGAGGCCACGGGAGGAGACGAGGGCGAGGAAGCGCTCGCGCAGCCGGTAGCCGAGCTCGCGCTCCGCCTGGCGGATGGAGCGCCCGAGGTCGTCGTCCAGCTCCACCGGCAGGTCGGCGATGCGCTTGGCCGGCAGGTCCTTGGCCACGTCGACCTTGCGGCGGCGCACGATGCCCATGTCGATGACGGCGGCGCGTGCCTCGGCGTAGAAGCCCATGTCGGCCGGCGTGAGGCCGGACTCCTCGAGCTTGGCGAGCAGGGCGGGGGCCGGCTTGTCGCCGTTAATCCAGCCGAGGTACTGCCAGATCGCGCGGAAGTCGTCGACGTCGTTGATCAGCGGGGTTCCGGTCAGGGCCATGAGCAGCGGGTCGCCGCCCGGCGTGGTCTGCCGGATCTTGTCGGCCAGCGCCAGCACGTGCTTGGAGCGCTGCGACTGCAGGTTCTTGATGAAGTGCGCCTCGTCGACGACCATGCCGCGGAACCCGAGGGTGCCGAGCCAGGTGCGGTGCCGGTCGAGCACGTCGTAGTTGACGATGACGACGTCGGCGAAGGCGTCCAGGGTGTCGCCGTCGCCGTGGATGACCGTCGCGCGGCGGTGCGGCGTCCAGCGCTCCACCTCGCGGGCCCAGTTCATCTTGACGACGTTGGGCACGACGGCCAGGAGCGGGTAGGCGTCGGCGACGGATGCCGCGAGCACGCTCTGCGCGGTCTTGCCGAGTCCCGGCTCGTCGGCGAGCAGGAAGCTGCGGTGACCGCGGCGCACGCTCTCCACGAAACGGGCCTGGTGCTTCATCAGCGTCATGCCCTTGGGCGAGAGACGGTCGATCTTCGGCGCCTCCGGCAGCTCCATGCTGGCGGACTGGCCGCCGGAGCCGTACTCGAAGGACTTGAACAGGGGGCTGAGCAGCTCCCAGTTGGCGAGCCTGCGCACCGGCACGACGGGCGTGGCCGGGCGGGAGAAATCGGGGGCGAGGAACGGGTTCGCCAGCTGGCGGGCCTTCACCGACTGCGGGATCACCTGGTTCTCGGCGATCTCGGGCTTGGCCTCCGGCTCGCGGGTGATGATCAGCTCGTCCGGGCTGAGCTCTGCACCGGATTCCAGCAGCCAGTCGCGGCGGAAGCGCTGCGCGACGGCGCCGACCCCGGCGTCCGGCTCCAGCAGGGTGATCAGGCTGGTGTCGCGGGCCGCTGTCTTGGCCAGGATCTGGGCGATGCCGTCGAGGCGCTTGAGCAGTTCGGCGCGGCTGGCGTCGCTGATCTCTGGATCGGTCTTCACCCGAGCGCGCTCCTCGCGCATCAGCAGGGCAATGACCTGGAACTTGGTGCGGTTGGTCGGGCCGACCTTGCCGCCCTGCGCCTTCGCCTCCACCTCGCGCACCTTGCGGGCGAGGATCGGGATGATGGGCGCCTCGTCATCGCGGCTGCGGGTGCGCTGACGGGAGCGTCGCTGTTCGGGCATTGTTCTCCAACTCTCGGATGCCTGCGTTCGCCCTCGACCGGTTGCTGCCCGGTGATGCCCGCGAACTACGCGCCGAACCCATCCCCAAGCAACGTGCCGTGCACGGTCGAGGCGGTGACAGGGTCTGCCGACGCGGTATCAGTGTACTGCGTCGGCGGGGTTTTCAGGCCTTGCTCGGCACCTTGATGAAGATTCCGCTGGCAATGAAGATCAGGGCGGCCACGAACTGCAGAGAGACCCAGCCCTGCCCGTGCAGCTCGATGACGACGATCGGGTTCCAGAGCACGGCGATCGGGGCCAGGCCGATCAGCCACCACCACGCCTTCCCCTGCACGGCGAAGACGCAGACGATCAGGGCGAGGATGCTGACCACGAAGCGGATGATGGTGAAGGCGTCGACGTCCAGCAGCGCGAGCCCCACCATCAGCGCGATCGCTCCGAGCAGCCCGGGCGCCAGCGCCGGACGGCTGAACTCTGGCGTGGCGGAGCGTGCGGGGGTGCGGGCGGCGGGGCGATTCGACATGCTCCCAGCGTAGGCGCTCACCGGCCCCGGCCTACACGCCGCCGCCGCCTCCCCCGCCGCCGCCGCCACCGCTGAAGCCGCCGCCGCCGGAGCCGCCGCTGGAGGAACTCGAGGAGGAGCTCGACCAGGAGCTCGACGAGGCGGTGCTGAAGCTGCTCACCCCGACGGCGAAGGCGGCCAGGTTGAAGCCGCTGCGGCCCTGGTACCAGTCGGGCTCGCCGCTCTGGGCGTAGAGCGAGGCAAGCGCCGCCGCCCACTCCTTCTCCTGGCCGAACAGCGCGGCGTACGGCAGCAGCTTCTCGTGCAGCCGGAGCACCTGCGCGTCGGACGGGCCGCCAGCGGGCCTGCCGCCCTGCACTCCCGGCACCGCGTCGCGCAAGGCGCCGCTCGGGCTCTGCAGCATCCGCAGCCGGTCGGCCTCCGCCAGCCGGATGAACAGCTCCAGGCCGCGCAGGTGTTCGACGGCGAGCGCGCCCTGGGCGGTGAGCGGGCGGATGTCGGCGAGCCAGATCGCGGTCAGCACGGCGGCGAGGCCCGCCACGAGGATGGCGGCCAGCGGCCACAGCCCGCCGCGGTCCGATTCGAGGGCGATCGCGCTGAGCACCACCGTCAGCACCGCGCCGCACAACGCCGCGGCGACGAGGAGCACCCGCCGGCCGGCATCCGCCCGGCGCCGGAAGCCCGCGGCGCGCGACCGCTTCCTGGTCGCCGCGGTCACCGCGTGCAGTTTCGTACCGATGCTGTTGCTCGTCGTGCCGAGCGTGTGCCGCTCGCCGGGACGGAGACTCTCGCCGAAGATGGCGGTCAGCACCGGGCGGAGCGGGCCGCTCGCGGCGTCCGGGTCCACCAACTCGAGCTGGAAGCGGCTCTTCTTCAGCTCGATCACACGCAGGGCGCGGCCGACGGCGAGGTCGAGGATGGCCGCCGTGACGCCCTTCTTCTCGCGGCCCAGCAGCTCGGCGGCGAGCAGCACGTCGACCCCGGCCGGCGGCTCATACTCGGCGATGACAATGCCCCGGCCCGGCGCGTCACGCCAGCGCCGGCGGCGGGTGATGACCGCGGCGGCGAACACGCCAAGCGTCGCCAGGGCGGCGCCGACCCCGGCGATGCCGGACGGCGAGGCGGCCAGGGAGCCGTCCCGCGGCACGAAGGTTCCCGGCTCGAATCCGACGGCCATGGTCAGGTTCTCGTACGCGCCGAGCCCGCTCGCCTCCGCAACGACTCTCGGCGGGTCGCTCGGCGGGGCGCTCTCGGCGAGCACGATCTGCTCGCACGGCTGGCTGGAGCCCTGCGGGCCGCGGTAACAGGCCATCTGCCCGTTCAGGGCGGCGACGAGCTCCGCGTCCATCCGCAGCGTCGCCCCGACCCGGTCGAAGGGCTGAGCCCAGCCGACGCCGTTGACGTCGCGGTAGAACTCCTGCTGTGTTCCGTCATCCGGCTCCAGCGTGATGTTCTGCTGGCTGTAGCGGATGACGTAGCTCTGCGCGCCGTGCACGTAGCCGTCGGCGGCGATCGTGACGATGAGGAACTCGCCGTCCTCGTCCTCCTCGCTCTCGTACGGGCGCGGCACGCCGTTCTCGTCGGTGACGCCCTGCACGACCAGGTCGGTGGGGTGCCCGTCGTAGCGCAGCGGGATCGCCCGGCGGATGCCCCTGTTCTGGTCGAACTCCGGGAACACCGCCACGAGCGTCTCCGTCGTCTCGAGGGTCGAGCGCCCCTCGGCGTCGCGGCCGAGCAGGTAGTCGGCGTCGAAGGAGGCGAAGCGGAACTCGTCGACGCCGGTGCCCACTGCAGCCACCGGCTCCACGGCCGCCTGCGCGGCCGGCACCGTGCCGGCCAGCCCCGTGCCGATTCCGAGCAGCAGCAGGGCGGCGGCGAGGAGGGGCAGCGGGCGGCGCAGGCGTTGCTTCATGGCCTCCACAGTATCGGCCCGCATGGAGGCTGCTGCCGCTAGTCTGGGTGCGTGATCGAAGACATCAAGAAGCGTGCACTGCACCGCACCCGCATCCTCGAGGGGCAGATGCGCGGGCTCGAGAAGATGATCGAGAACGAGGACTACTGCGTCGACATCATCACGCTGTCCCTGGCGATCCAGAAGTCGCTCGGCTCGCTGAACAAGCTGCTCGTGGAGAACCACCTGCGCACCCATGTCACGCACCAGTTCGAGGCGGGCGGCGACGAGCGCGATGCCGCCGTCGCCGAGCTGCTGAAGGTCTTCGAGCTCAGCAACAACCGCGGCTAGGCGCATGAGCACCCTGCGCGACGCCGCGCCGTCGACCGCCGGCCCGCTGGACGCCGACCCTGCGGTGGCGCGCTTCCAGCAGCTGCTGCGCGTGCCGACGATGTCGCGCACCGACCCGTCCGAGACGGACTGGCCCGCGTTCACCCGCTTCCGCGAGATGCTCGCCGAGCTCTACCCGCTCGCCCATGCCGGGCTCGAGCTGGAACTCGTCGCGGAGCACTCGATGCTGTTCCGCTGGCGAGGCACGACGGATGCCGCACCGCTGGTGCTCATGGCGCACTACGACGTCGTCGCGGCGAGCGCGGAGGGCTGGCGGCATCCGCCGTTCGACGCCGTGGTCGATGGCGACGGGGCAGAGCGCGTGCTCTGGGCGCGCGGCGCCCTCGACGACAAGGCCGCCCTCGTGGCGATCCTGGAGGCCGTCGAGTCCGAGCTCGCGACCGGCCTCACCCCGAGCCGCGACATCTACCTGAGCTTCGGCCACGACGAGGAGACCCACGGCAGCGGCGCGCAGGCGGCAGCGGCGCTGTTCGCCGAGCGTGGCATCCGCCCTGCCCTCGTTCTCGACGAGGGCGGCGCCATCGTGAGCGGCGTGCTGCCCGGCCTCGCCCGGCCGAGCGCCATGATCGGCGTCAGCGAGAAGGGCATCACCAGCCTGGCCCTCGCGGTGCAGCAGCAGGGCGGGCACGCCTCCACTCCCCCGAAGATGACGGCGACGGTGCGGCTGGCCCGCGCCATCGTGCGGCTGAATGCCCGGCCGTTCCCCACCGCGATCAACCCGGCGATCGCCGAGATGCTGCGCATCGTCGGCGCGCACAGCAGCGGGCCGCTCGCGGCGGTGTTCCGGCGTCCCCGCCTGTTCGGCCCTGTGCTGCGCCTCGTCTTTGCGCGGATGAGCGACGAGACGAACGCCCTCGTGCGCACCACGACGGCCGTCACCCAGCTCTCCGGCAGCATGGCGCACAACGCCCTCGCCGAGCGGGCAGAGGCGATCGTGAACGTGCGCGTCGCGGTCGGCTCCAGCATCGCCGAGACGGTGGCGCACGTGCGCCGCGCGATCGCCGACCCGCTCGTGCAGGTGTCGGTGCACCAGTCCAGCGAGCCGTCGCCCGTCTCCCCCATGTCCGGGCCGGCCTGGCAGTCGATCGTCGACGCGGTCTCCGCCATCGACGGCGAGGTGCTCTCCACCCCCTACGTGCAGACCGGGGCGAGCGACAGCCGCTGGTTCACCGGCGTCAGCGATGCCGTCTACCGCTTCACGCCGTTCGAGATGAGCGCGGAGGAACGGGCGACCCTGCACGCCCAGGACGAGCGGATCCACGTGGCGACGTGGCTGCGCGGGATTGACTTCTACCGACACCTCATCGCAGGCCGCTGACCGAGATCGCGTCGGAGAGCACGTCGATGGGCGTCGTGGTCGTCGGCACGGCGAACAGGCGCTCGATGGCCGGCCGCAGCGCGTCGAGCCAGAGCTCGTAGCCGGCCGCCGTCAGGTGCAGGCCGTCCTCGCTGTGCACGGGCGAGAGCGCGCCGTTCTCGTCGGCCAGAACGGGCCACAGGTCGAGGAACTGCGCCCGCACGGTGCTGGAGTACTGCCAGAGGTGCCGGTTGATGTCGCGAATGGATGCCGCGAACTCCGGCTCGCGCGGGAGCACCGACTGCACCAGCATCCGCGTGCTCGGCTCATGCTTGTGCACCGTGGCGAGAATGCTCTCCACATTGCGCACCACGTGCTCGACGGACTTGCGCCAGGCCAGGTCGTTGGTGCCGATGAGAAGCACATAGGCGTCGGGGCGGTTGGCGAGCACCACGTCGACCTCGGCCAACACATCGGCCGTCGTCGCGCCCCCCGCGGCATGGTTGCTCACCGTGAATTCGGGGAGCCACTCGTCCCAGCGCCCGGCGGCCGTCAGACTGTCCCCCACAAACGCGATTGTTCCAGGCATGACGAACCTCCGAGATCTATCCTGCCCCCGGATGCTGTGATTTGGCTAGGTTCGGGCCGCGACGCCTAGGTGCCAGGGGCGTTCTGCGCGAGCCAGCCGTCGAGCTCGCTCGGGGTGTCGGTGATGATGCCGTCGACGCCGAGCGCACGCACCTCTGCCCAGCTGCGCTCGGAGTTCAGCGTGTAGCAGAGCACGCCGAATCCGGCCTCGTGCAGGCGCTGCAGGGCCTCCGGCGCCGCCGTCACCGCACGGGCCGTCGTGCCGAGAGCCAGCACGCCCAACTGCCTGGCCATCGGCACGGGGTCCTCCGGCAGCTCACGGATCAGCATCAGCCGCGGGATCTGCGGCGCCGCCTCCTGCAGGTTCTGCAGTGTCTCGATGCTGAAGCTCTGCAGCATCACGCGGGAGCCGACAGCCGACGCGTCGACGACGGCGAGCACCCGGTCGATCTCCGACAGCGTCCAATCCGACTTCAGCTCGATCAGCAGGCGCTTGTCGTAGTCGGCGGCCAGGTCCAGGAACTCGGCGAGGCTCGGCATCCGGGTGCCGGCGAAGCGCGCGCCGTAGAACGCGCCGACGTCCAGCCGCTTCAGCTGCCGCTCGCTCAGCTCGCCGACGCGCGCGCTTGTGCCGGCGACGCGCTCGAGCGTCGTGTCGTGGAAGAGCATCGGGACGCCGTCCCGGCTCAGCTGCACGTCGGTCTCGACGAACTGCATGGCGTCGTTCTCGAACGCGGCGGTGAAGGCGGGGATCGTGTTCTCCGGTGCGACGGAGCGGTCGCCGCGGTGGCCGGCGATGAAGGCAGGGTCCCCCGGCAGGCGCAGCGCGCCGAAGACGTCCGAGGCGTACACCTGGCTGCTGCTCGGCGCGAGCAGGACGGCATTCAACAGGGCCAGCACCACTCCGGATGCCGCGAGCACCAGCGCACGCTTCATGGCCGAAACCCTACCCCACGCGTTACCGTTCCGTTATAAAACGGAAAACGCCGCCGACGCCCCAAAGCGGGGGGGTCGGCGGCGTTCGCGGGCGACGGGGACTAGATCAGGCCCTTGGTGTGCCAGACCGTCTTCGTCTCGGTGAATCCGGTGATGCGGCCGAGCGTGGGCGCGGCGGCATCCGGCCCGTTCTCCGGGGTGAAGACCCGCTTGAGGGTGTCGGCCGCGGCGACCTGCATCGAGATCCAGTCGAGCGAGCCCGCACCGACCAGGTCGATGGCGTTCACGTCGGCGTGGCTGGCCAGCCACGGCGTGATCTCGGCCGGCGAGCCGGTGAGGATGTTCACGACGCCGCCGGGCACGTCGCTGGTGGCCAGCACCTCGCTCAGGCTGATCGCGGCCAGCGGCAGCTTCTCGCTGGCGATGACGACGACCGTGTTGCCGGCGACGAGCGCCGGCGCGACGGCCGAGACCAGGCCGAGCAGCGAGGAGCCCTGCGGGGCGACGATGGCCACGACGCCGGTCGGCTCCGGCACCGAGATGTTGAAGTACGGGCCGGAGACCGCGTTGGCGTTGCCCGCCACCTGCACGTACTTGTCGGCCCAGCCGGCGTACCAGACCCAGCGGTCGATGGCCTCGTCGACCTGCGCGGAGGCCGCCGCGGCGCTGACGCCCTCGACGTCGCGGATCTCCGCGACGAACTGGGCGCGACGGCCCTCGAGCAGCTCGGCAATGCGGTAGAGCACCTGGCCGCGGTTGTAGCCGGTCGCCCCGGACCAGCCGGAGACGGCGGAGCGGGCCGCGACCACGGCGTCCCTGGCATCCTTGCGGCTGGCCATGGCGGCGTTGGCGAGGAACTCGCCGCTGTTCGAGAGCACCTCGTAGGTGCGCCCGGACTCGCTGCGCGGGAACTTGCCGCCGATGTAGAGCTTGTAGGTCTTGGGAACGGCGAGGCGGGTCATTTGCTGGCCTTCTTTGCGGTCTTGGCCTTCGGGGTAATGGCACTGGTTGATGCTGCGGTGACGGCCTTGGCCGGCGCCGCGGTGCTGGAGGCCGGCTTCAGGTACGCGGCGAGGCCGTGGCGGCCGCCCTCGCGGCCGTAGCCGGACTCCTTGTAGCCGCCGAACGGGCTGGCCGGGTCGAAGCGGTTGAAGGTGTTCGCCCAGATCACACCGGCGCGCAGCTTGTCGGCCACGGCCAGGATGCGGCTGCCCTTGTCGGTCCAGATGCCGGCGGAGAGGCCGTACGGCGTGTTGTTGGCCTTGGCGATGGCCTCGGCCGGCGTGCGGAACGTGAGCACGGAGAGCACGGGGCCGAAGACCTCGTCGCGGGCGATGCGGTTGCTGGTGGACACGTTGGTGAAGATGGTCGGCGCGAACCAGAAGCCGTTCTCGGGGATGGCGCAGTCCGCCGTCCAGCGCTCTGCACCCTCCTGCTCGCCGATGTCGCTGAGCTCACGGATGCGCTCCAGCTGCTCGCGGCTGTTGATGGCCCCGATGTCGGTGTTCTTGTCGAGCGGGTCGCCGAGGCGGAGCGTGGAGAGGCGGGCCTTCAGCCGGTCGATGACCTCGTCGTGGATGTTCTCCTGCACGAGGAGCCGGCTGCCTGCGCAGCAGACGTGGCCCTGGTTGAAGAAGATGCCGTTGACGATGCCCTCGATGGCCTGGTCGATGGGGGCGTCGTCGAAGACGATGTTCGCCGCCTTGCCGCCGAGCTCGAGGGTGAGGCGCTTGTCCGTTCCGGCGGTCGAGCGGGCGATCATGCGGCCGACCGCGGTGGAGCCGGTGAAGGCCACCTTGTTGACGTCGCCGTGGTTGACGAGCGCCGAGCCGGTCTCGCCCGCGCCGGTGACGATGTTGACGACGCCGGCGGGCAGGTCAGCCTGCTGCAGGATCTCGGCGAAGATCATCGCGGAGAGCGAGGTGGTCTCGGCCGGCTTGATGACGACGGTGTTGCCGGCGGCGAGCGCCGGGGCGATCTTCCACGCCAGCATCAGCAGCGGGAAGTTCCACGGGATCACCTGGGCGGCGACGCCGAGCGAGGCGGGGTTGGCGCCGAGGCCGGCGTGGTCGAGCTTGTCTGCCCAGCCGGCGTAGTAGAAGAACCAGGCGGCGACGAGGGGCACGTCGACGTCGCGGCTCTCCTTGATCGGCTTGCCGTTGTCGAGGGTCTCGGCGACGGCGAGCTCGCGGGCCCGCTCCTGCACGAGCCGGGCGATGCGGAACAGGTACTTGCCCCTGTCGCTGCCGGACATCCGCGACCAGGTGGTGTCGTAGGCCCGGCGGGCTGCGGCGACGGCGCGGTCGACGTCGGCCTCTGAGGCGTGGGCGATGTTCGCGATGTGCTTCTCCGTCGCCGGGGAGATGGTCTGGAACGGCGTTCCCTGGCCCTCGACGAACTCGCCGTCGATGAACAGGCCGTAATCGCTCTTCAGGTGCAGTATCGACTGCGACTCAGGGGCTGGTGCGTATTCGAGAAAACTCATGTGTCTGGTCCTTAGTCGATCGTCACGTAGTCGGCGCCGGAGTAGTGACCGCTCGCCATCTTCTGTCGCTGCAAGAGCACGTCGTTCAGCAGGCTGGAGGCGCCGAAGCGGAACAGGTGCGGCGTCAGCCACTCCTCACCGACGGTCTCGGCCACGGTCACCACGTACTTGATGGCGTCCTTGGACGAGCGGATGCCGCCGGCCGGCTTGACGCCGATCTTCTCGCCCGTGAGGCGGTACCAGTCACGCACGACCTCGAGCATCAGCAGCGTGACCGGCAGGGTCGCCGCCGGGGCGACCTTGCCGGTGGAGGTCTTGATGAAGTCCGCCCCCGCGAGGATCGCCAGCCAGGATGCCCGGCGCACGTTGTCGTAGGTGTTCAGCTCGCCGGTCTCCAGGATCACCTTGAGGTGGGCATAGCTGCCGTCCGGGCGCTTGCACGCCTCCTTGACGGCGACGATCTCGTCGTAGACGAGGCCGTAGCGGCCGGAGAGGAACGCGCCACGGTCGATGACCATGTCGATCTCGTCCGCGCCCGCCCGCACGGCGTCGGCCGTGTCCTCGAGCTTGATCGAGCGGGACGCCCGGCCACTCGGGAACGCGGTGGCGACGGCGGCGACGCTGACGCCGCCCTTGTCCGGGTCGCCGTGGGCGGCGCCGAGGGCCGCGACCGCGTACGGGACCATGTCGCCGTAGACGCAGACGGCGGCCACCCGCGGGCAGCTGGGGTCGCCGGCATCCGGGGTCAGCGCCTTGGCGACCAGCGAGCGCACCTTGCCGGGGGTGTCAGCACCCTCGAGGGTGGTGAGGTCGATCAGCTTGATGATGGTGTCGAGCGCCCACGCCTTGGACGTGGTCTTGACCGAGCGGGTGCCGAGGGCGGCTGCACGCTGCTCCAGGCCGACCGCGTCGACGCCGGGGATGCCGTGCAAGTAGCGGCGCAGGTTGGCGTCGCTGGGCTCCCCGCCGATGAGCGCAAGCGCTCGCTCGGTGGGAATGAGTTGGGTGCCTGTCACGAGGTGTCCTCACTGTTTGGGCGGTAATGATGTGCGGTTGTTGAGTTGGGGGGGGTCAGTCGCCGAGCAGGGCGTTGGCGGTGTCCTCGTCGGTCACCAGCACGGTGCAGAGCCCGCTGCTGACGACCGCGCCGGCGACGGCGTGCTTGCTGGGTCCGGCGATGACGGCGATGGAGAGGGCGGAGCGGCGCAGGTCGTCGAGCCGGAGCCCGACGGTGCGGTCGTCGAGGGCCGGGTCGACGATGTTGCCGTTGCTGTCGATGTAGCGGCCGATGACGTCGCCGACGGCGCCCTTCCGCACCAGCTCCGTGACGTTGTCGGCGGTGATGTATCCGCTGTCGACGTGCACCGAGTTCTGGTCGGCCGCACCGGCGCTGAACAGGTAGGCGCTGGCCGTTGCCGCCATCTCGAGCACGGCGGCGACCGAGCGGTCGGCCTCGATGGCGCGCTTGGTCTCGATGCGCTCCAGGATGGCCGGGCTCGGCAGCAGCGTGGCCTGGCCGCCGGCCTTGCTGGCGATGGTGACGGCCGTTGTCGCCGCCGTGCCCGCCCGCTTGTTCAGGCTGACGCCGCCGTTGATCTGCACGACGTTGACGCCGGGCGCCCAGCCCTGCTTGAGGTGTATGGAGACGTCATGCAGGGTGCGGCCCCAGCTGAGGCCGAGGGTGCGCGGGATGGGGCGCAGGGAGGTGAGGTAGTCGGCGGCGGCCTGGGCGGTGCGCGACTGCAGCTCGTCGTCGCCGCTCACACCGGCGGAGGAGACCACGATCGCGTCGGTCAGCCCGAGCTTCTCGCGGAGCCGGCGCTCGATCGGGAGCCGGCGGGCGCGCGGGTGCACGATCTCGATCCGGATGAAGCCGTTGGCCTTCGCCTGGGCGAGCAGCCGCCCGACCTTCCAGCGCGTCAGGCGCAGTATTGATCCGATCTCGTCCTGCGTCTTGTTCTCTTCGTAGTAGAGCTCCGCAGCGCGGATCGACAACAGCTCGTCGTGTTCGACCATGGTCCGCCTTCCTTCCTCATCCAGCGTAAGCGCGCGCAGCCCCACATATCAACACTCGTTGCGCTTTCTGCTCATATGAGCAGACGGGTGGCCGCCCGCGCGCACTCTATGCTCGAAGCCATGTCTGCATCGTTCGCCATCGCCGTCGACATCGGCGGCACCAAAGTCGAAGCCGCCCTCGTCGATGAGAACGGCGCCGTGCTCGCCGGCAGCCGCCACCGTGCGCCGACCGGGCCGGAGCGCAGCGCGGAGGAACTCGCCGCGAGCGTGCGCAGCGCCCTCGGCGGCGTGCTCGCGCTGATCGGGCCGGATACCGCCGTCTCCCCCGAGCGCATCGCCGGTGTCGGCATCGGCGCGGCCGGGCCGGTGAACCTCGTCGACTCCCGCGTCTCCCCGCTCAACATGCCGGTCTGGGACGACTACCCGCTCAGCGCCCTCGTCGCCGACACAGTGCACCCCGTCGTGCCCGGCGTGCCCGTCACCCTGCGCCTGGACGGCCTGTGCATCACGCTCGCCGAGCACTGGGTGGGCGCGGCATCCGGCCACGACAACGTCATGGGCATGATCGTCTCCACCGGCGTCGGCGGCGGCCTCATCCTCGGCGGCCGCACGGTGCCGGGCCCAACCGGAAACGCGGGCCACATCGGCCACGTCGAGATCGGCGGGCACGAGGATGCCTGCCCGTGCGGCGGCAGCGGCTGCCTCGAGGCCGTCGCCTCTGGCCCGCGCACCGTCGCCTGGGCAAATGCGGAGGGCTGGGTCGGCGGCACGGGCGAGGAGCTCGCGGCGGCCGTGGCCGCGGGCGACCCGATCGCCCTCCGCGCCGTGGCGCGCTCCGGACGCGCCATCGGGCGCGCGATCGCCTCGGCCGCCAGCCTCGTCGACCTCGACATCGTCGCCATCGGCGGCGGCTTCTCGCACGTGAGCCCGCTCCTGTTCGAGCACGCCCGCGCCGCGGTCGCCGAGCGCGCCACGTTCGGCTACGTCACCCGGGTGCAGGTGGTGCCCTCCGCGCTCTCCGGCGAGGGCCCGCTGATCGGCGCTGCCGCCCTGATCCACCGCGCGGAGATGGTCGACTAGCCGCGCCGACACGGTCGACTAGCCGCGCCAACATGGCCGGCTAGCCGCGCTGCGCGTGCCCGTCCTCGAGCATGTGCGGCCGCGCCACGATGGAGCCGGCGAGTGCGCACACCACGGCGGATCCCATCAGCACGAGCAGCGGCACGGTCCAACCGCCAGTGACCTCGTGCAGCAGGCCAACCAGCAGCGGCCCGAACGCGCCGATCGTGTAGCCGCCGCCCTGCACGAAGCCGCTGAGCGCGACCGCGCCCTCGTGGGTGCGGGTGCGCAGGTTGATCAGGGCGAGGGAGAGCGGGAAGATCAGCGGCCCGCAACCGGCCAGGCCGACCCACAGCCAGGTGAGCTGGGCGGGCACGAGCAGCAGCCCGAGGTAGCCGACGAGGAAGAAGGCGACCCCGACGTAGACCAGGATGCCGACGTGGCGCAGCCGAGCGGCGAGCAGCGGGATCACCAGCGAGGCGGGCAGGCCCATGGCCGCGTAGAGCGAGAGCATCGCGCCGGCCTCACCGGGGGTCAGCCCGGCGGAGTCGATCAAGAGGCCGGGCAGCCAGGCGAACATCGCGTAGGCATTGAGCGAGGACACCGCGAAGACGACCATGAGCGACCAGCCGACGCTGGAGCGCCACGCCTTGACCAGCAGTTGTGGCTTCGCCTCCTCCGGGAGCGCGGACTTGTCCGGGCGGTGCCCGATCGCGAGGATCAGCCAGGGCACCAGCGCGATCGTGGCGAACACGGCCCACATGCCGAGCGAGAACTGCCAGCCGTCGGCATCCGCGACGGGGACCGCCAGCAGCGGCGGCAGGAACGTGCTCACCGAGAGCGCCGTCGCGTACAGCGTGGTCATCAGCCCGATGCGGTCGGGGAAGTACTTCTTGACCAGCGGAGGCAGCAGCACGTTGCCGACGCCGAGGCCGGCGAAGGTGATGGCGCTGCCGAGGAGCAGCATCGGCAGAGACACCGACAGCCCGCGCACGCTGTGGCCGAGCACGATGGCCACGAGGGCGATGATGAGCGTCGGTTCGAGGCCGATGCGGCGCGTGAACACCGGAGTGAAGATGCCGAACAGCGCGAAGCAGACGGGCGGCAGCATGCCGAGCACGCCGAGCGCGGTCGGCGAGAGCGGGATGTCGGCGGCAATGTGGTCGGCGATCGGCGACAGTGCGGCGACGGCGGTGCGCAGGTTGAGTGCGACGATCAGGATGCCGAGCAGCGCGAGGGTACGCCCAGCCCAGAGCGGGCGGGCGGTTTGTTCGGTCACCTGTGAAGTCTAGGCTGGCTGACATGAGCGAGCTGGCCAAACACCTCCCCCTGAGCCAGGGCGAGCGCGGCGATGATTCCGCGGTCAGCGGCGACTGGGGCCCTGCCCTGGCGCTCGTGCTGTACCGCATCGTCGCCCTGATCGAGAAGATGCCGGCCGAGCGATGGGCCGCGGGCGAGCCCGCCGGGCAGCTGGGCCAGGCCGCGAGCCCGGCCGAGGCGAGCGCCGTGCTGCTCTGGCGGCTGCGGACGCCGGCAGCCGAGCGGCGGGCGGCGCTCCGGCGAGAGCTGCCGCGGCATCCGCTGCGGCCGACCGCCGCGCTCGAGCGCACGATCCGGGCGGGCGCGGCGGCGACGCCGGCCGGCCCGAGCGCCGAGCTGCGCGCACTGGCCGCCCGGACCGGGCAACCGCCCGTGCGCATCGGCGAGCTGGCCGCCGCTGTCTGCGCGGCCCTCGACATCGCGAGCGTGGCCGGGGAGCCCACCGGGCTGGCCCCGCTCAGCAGCGGCGCCGTCGCCCTCTACCAGGCGCAGCGTGCGCCCTACGCCGCGCGGGCCGCGGTGCGCGGGCGGCGCCTGCACGCGGTCGACGCGGACTGGAGCGTCGGGCGCGGGGAGAGCATCGACTCCGACGCCGAGACGATCCTGCGCTTCCTGTTCGGGCGCGGAACGCACGTCCCGGGCAGCTGAGGACGCGGGCCAGAGACTGTCAGGCCGGCAGGCATTCGGGCCACGAGGCGCTCAGGCCCCGGGGCACTCAGGCCAGGGGCGCTCAGGCCAGCAGGGCCTTCGCCTGCACGACGTCGTCGGCCATCTGCCGGATCAGCGGCTCGATGCCGGTGAACGCCACCATGCCACGGATCCGCTCGGCGAACTCGACCTGGACCTCGTGGCCGTAGAGGTCCAGCTCCTCGTCGATGACGTAGGCCTCGACCTGCTTCTGCGGCACACCCTCGAACGTCGGGTTGTTGCCGACCGAGATGGCGGCCGGGTAGCGCACGCCGTCCTCGTCGACGAGCCAGCCGGCGTAGACGCCGTCGGCGGGCACGAGTCCCTCGGAGTCCGGGGTGAGGTTCGCCGTCGGGAAGCCGAGCTCGCGGCCGCGCTTGGCGCCGTGCACGACCTCGCCGCGCACGGTCGGGATGTGCCCGAGCAGGCGGCCGGCTCCGGCGACGTCCCCGTCGGCGAGAAGTTCACGGATCCAGGTGGAGGAGATGCGCCGATCGCCGTCCGGGTGCACATCGTCGATGACCTCGACGGTGAAGTCGAGCTCTGCGCCGAGCGCGCGGAGCAGCTCGGCGTCGCCGGCGCCCTTGGCGCCGAAGCGGAAGTCGCGGCCGATCAGCACGTGCGCCGCGTGCAGGGCGTCCACCAGGATCAGGCGGACGAAGTCCTCCGGGGGCTGATTGGCCAGCGTCTCGTCGAAGGCGAGCACGACGGTGGCGTCCACCCCGGTCTCGGCCAGCAGGTCGAGCTTCTGCCGGGTGCTGACGAGCGACTTCGGGCATTTCTCTGGAGCGAGGTACTCGAGGGGGTTGCGGTCGAAGGTGACGGCGACGGAGGCGAGTGCGTCGGCATCCGCTCGTTTGAGCATCGCGTCGATGAGCGCGCGGTGCCCGGCGTGCACGCCGTCGAACTTGCCGATGCTCACGGCGGAGCGGCGCCAACCGGACGGCACCTCGGCGATCCCGGAGAAGATCTGCATCATGCGGCCTCGGCTGCCGCGGCGACACGCTCCGAGCGGCGCACCGTGGCGAGCCACCAGAGGCCGAGCCAGGGCAGCACCAGCGGGATGAACAGGTAGCCCATGCCGAAGAACGACCACACGGTCGCCTCAGGGAACAGCTGGGGCATGGCCACGCTGAGCGCGCCGACGATGAGGACGCCGACCGCCTCGAAGCCGATCGCGGCCCACGCGACGCGGCTCCACGCTTTGCCGGGGGCGATCAGGGCGACGGTCGCCACGAAGTAGACGAGCGCGGCGATGGCCGAGAGGGTGAAGGCGAGCGGGGCGGTGTCGAAGCGCTCGATGATCTGCACGGCCGAGCGGCCGGCCGCGCCGAGGGCGAGCACCGCGTACACGGCGATGAGGAGTCGGCCGATGCCGCTCGAGCGGGCGGCTCGGGGGCGGGGCGAAGGCTGAACAGTCACAGTCATCGATTATCGCAGCAGTGTCGGGCGCCCAGAAACCACGAGCTCAGACACCCTGCACCGTCCAGATCTGCAGCATCCGGTAGAGCATGACGGCCACCGCGAGCGCGGCGACGCCGAGGATCACGGTGCTCCACTTGCTGCGCTCGATCAGCGCCCAGAAACCGGCGGCGATCGGCAGCAGCGCGGCCGAGATCAGGTACACCCAGAACTCCAGCAGGCTGCCGCTCGGGTCGTTTCCGGTGAGCGGGGCGACGATCGCGATGACCACTTGGACGATCAGGAGCAGCTCGACGATGCCGAGGGCGCCGAGCACGAGGTCACTCGGGGTGCGCCCGGCGAGTCCGCGCACAATCGCGAGCAGCCCGGCCGCCACGGCCACAGCGATCTGCAGGTAGGTGAACCACTCGATCACGCTGGTGACTCCTCGGGGCTGGTCGGTGCGGGGCTGGACTGTGCGGGGCCGGTCGGTGCGGCGTTGGTGGGTGCCGCGTTCGTGGGTGCGGATGCCGGGGCATCGCTCGGGAAGTTGACGACGGACTTGCCGTTGCTGCCGCGCAGCTCCAGCAGGCCGACGAGGCGGCCGTCCGGGGCGATTGCGGCGCGGAGGCCCGGCGCGGTGTCCGCGCGCTGCGCGTCGTCCAGCGCGATCCGCTTGCCGTGGCCGAGGTCGATGGCCTGCTGCGCGTCCAGGTTGACGACCGGGAACAGCAGGGCGGCGGCGGCAGCCGGCGGGATCAGCGAGCTGGCGACGTCGAGGGAGTCGAGCTCACCGGCATCCGCCACCTGGAACGGGCCGATGCGGGTGCGGCGGAGCGCGGTCAGGTGGCCGCCGACGCCGAGCGCGGCGCCGAGGTCGCGGGCCAGGGCCCGGATGTAGGTGCCGGAGGAGCACTCCACGCGCACCTCGAGGTCGAGATAGCCGTCGACGGCGGTGCTGCCGAGCAGTTCGAAGGCCGAGACGGTGACCGCGCGGGACTTCAGCACGACCTCCTCGCCGGAGCGAACCAGGGCGTACGCCCGCTTGCCGTCGACCTTGATCGCGCTGACCGAGCTCGGCACCTGCTCGATGTCGCCGGTGAGCGCGGCGATGCCGGCGGTGATGCCGGCGGGGTCGATGGCGGTGGCGCCCGCGGCGGGAACCTCGCCGATCAGCTCGCCCTCCGCGTCATCCGTGGTGCTGGCCGCGCCGAGCCGGATGGTCGCGTAGTACTCCTTGTCGAGCCCGACCACATAGGTGAGCAGGCGCGTGGAGCTCTCGATGCCGAGCACGAGGAGGCCCGTCGCCATCGGGTCGAGGGTGCCGGCGTGGCCGACCTTGCGGGTGCCGGCCAGGCGCCTGGTCCTGGCGACCGCGTCATGACTGGTCCAGCCCTGCGGCTTGTCAACAAGAAGAATGCCGCTGCTGCTCACAGTGCAAGGCTAACATCGGCGCGCGGCCCCGCCCTCCGCCCGCTCCTCTGCGCTCCCCCCGCCGCCCCGGCCCCCGGTCAGGGCCTACGCTCGAAACATGAGAATTGCGGTCATCGGGGCGGGAGCCCTGGGCGGAACCTTTGCCGCGCTGCTCAGCCGGGCGGGGCACGAGGTCGAGGTGACCGCGCGCGGCGCCCAGCTGGCGGCCATCCGCGAGCACGGAATCCGGTTGAGCGGCGGCTTCGGCGAGAGCACGGCGCTGGTCGCGGCGGCCGAGGTGTTGACGGCGCGGCCCGAGCTGCTGCTGCTCTGCACCAAGGCGCAGGATGCCGAGGCGGCCCTCGCCCAGAACATGGGCGTGCCCGGAGGGCTGGATGGTGTGCCCGTCATCGTCGTGCAGAACGGCCTCGACGGGGTGGCGACCGCGGAGCGGCTGCTGCCGGAATCCGACTGCTTCGGACTGCTCGCCATCATCGCCGCGAACTACACGACACCCGGCGAGGTGCGCATCACGACGGCCGCGCCCAGCTATCTGGGGCGTGGCTCCGGGCCGGCGGATGCCGCGACCAAGCACTGGCAGGCCGTGCTCTCCGGCGCCGTGCCGGTCATCGCGCAGGACAACTTCATCGGCGCGCAGTGGACCAAGCTCATCGTCAACATGCTGAACGGCCTGCCCGCCATCACCGGCCTGACCGTGCAGGAGGTCGTCGGGCACCGGCGCCTGCGCCTGGCGATGACCCGCAGCATGCGCGAGGCCGTTCGGGTGGCCGTCGCCCACGATGTGCACTTCGGCGCGCTGCAGGGCTTGAGCGACGCCCGGCTGCGCCTCTTCGTGCGGATGCCGCTTGCGCTCGGCCAGATCCTGCCGCTGTCGATGAAGTGGCGGATGGGCTCGGTGCCGAACCTCGGCTCGACCCAGCAGAGCCTGCGCCGGGGCCAGCCGAGCGAGATCGACTTCCTGAACGGCGCCGTCGTGCGGGAGGGTGCCGCGGTCGGCATCCCCACGCCCACGAACGCCGCCATCACCGCCCTCGTGCACGAGGTGGAGCGCACGGGCGAGTTCCTCTCCCCCGAGCTCGCCCTCGCCCGCCTCGCCGCCGCGGCCTGAACCTGCGCGTCGCCTCGGCCGCCGGGGCCCGCTGGATGCCGCGGCATTCGTTGCTGGTTGGCTCCGGGGCTTCGGGCGCTGCGCTGCTCCTTCGTCGCGGCGCTGCGCCCTCCAGCCGACGTGCACCCCACGTTGGCTCGAGGGAGCGCCAGCGACCGAAGCCAGCAGCGCCGTCGCGCATCCCCACGTTGGCTCGAGGGAGCGCCAGCGACCGAAGCCAACACCGCCCCCGCGCATCCTCACGTTGGCTCGAGGGAGCGCCAGCGACCGAAGCCAACGCCGCGAGAGTGCAGTATTCGTTCGCCAAACGGCTCTCCCTGCGCGAATGCTGCACTCTCGCGACGTGCGGACTCAGCAGGCCGGCGGCGCGGCTCAGCAGCTGTCGGCGAAGACGCGGCGCGGGTGGGCAGGGTCGTGGTTGTCGACGATGGCGGTGGCCTGCGTGCGCGGGTGCGCCTCGCCGAAGTAGATCCGGTCTGCCTCGCCCTCCGGCCCCGCCAGCGGCTCGCTGTCGAGGAAGATGCTGTAGTTCCAGAGACCGCGCAGTTCCGGTCGGTTGATGAAGCGGCCGTCGATGATCAGCGTCGCGTCGATCGGCCCGGTCAGCCACTTCGGCTGCACCTGGATGCCGCGCTTGGGGTCGAACGCCTTCGTCACGAACCCGGTACTGCCGCCCATCCGAAACGGCTCGACGAGCACCCGGCGCAGCAGCGAGTAGTCGAAGCCGTAGTTGTAGTAGCGCTCCGCCGTGTCGTCGCCGAACTTCGCCTGCTCCTCGCGGGAGCGGTGGAACCACTCCAGGCTGGCTCGAAACACCGGGTGGCCGCGCTCGGTGAGCACTGCGGCCAGGTCGTCGCCGAAGGCCGTCTTGCCGCTCTGCAGCGCGCCGTCGATCGCGACGATCGTGCGGCCGTGGCCGTAGTTGTGCATGATCTCGTCGCCGAGGGCTCGCAGAAAACGCACACGCGGGGTCAGAACGAGTTCCATGAGCTGAGCCTACGCCGCGCTCGCCCCTGCCCGGGCCGCCTACGCTGGAGCTGATGAGCACGCGCACCATTCCACCCCACAACGCCGAGCGCCCCGACGCGGGCGAGACGCCTGAGACCGGCCTCGCCACCGAGATTGTCAACTGGTTCCACGAGAACGGCCGCGCCCTGCCCTGGCGGGAGCCCGGTTTCAGCGCCTGGGGCACGCTGGTCAGCGAGTTCATGCTGCAGCAGACACCGGTGGCCCGCGTCATCCCGCACCTCGAGGCCTGGCTGGAGCGCTGGCCGACGCCGGCCGACCTCGCCGCGTCTCCCCCGGCCGAGGCGCTGCGCGCGTGGTCGAGCCTCGGCTACCCGCGCCGGGCGCTCTGGCTGCACGAGGCCGCCGTGCAGATCACCGAGCGGCACGGCGGCGTCGTGCCGAGCGACGTCGACGCCCTCCTCGCGCTCAAGGGAGTCGGCGACTACACCGCGCGAGCCGTCGCCGCCTTCGCGTATGGCCTGCGGCATCCGGTCGTCGACACCAACACCCGCCGGGTGATCGCCCGGGCCGTGCAGGGGCAGGCCGAGCCCGCGCCGCCCAGCCGCGGCCGCGACCTCGCCGCGATGGAGGAGCTGCTGCCCGCGGGCGAGAGCGCCGCCCACGATTTCAACGCCGGGATGATGGAGCTCGGCGCGCTTGTCTGCGTCGCCAGGAACCCGCGCTGCGGGCAGTGCCCCCTGAGCGCTCGCTGCGCCTGGCTGGCCGCCGGCTCCCCCGCCTACCTCGGCCCGCTGAAGGCGGTGCAGAAGAAGTACGAGGGCTCCGACCGCCAGGTGCGCGGGCTCATCATGAAGGAGCTACGGGCAGCCCACAAGCCGGTGACGGATGCCGAGATCGACAGCGTCTGGCCGGATGCCGCGCAGCGCTCCCGAGCGCTGGCCGGGCTGCTCGCCGACGGTCTGGCCGTGGCATCCGCCGAGGGCGGGTACACGCTGCCGCACGCCTAGCGCGACGAGCGACGTCGCCGGCTTTGCCGAGTAGTCGCCTCACGCCGCGTTGGCTGGAAGGAGGCATCGGCGGTCGGCGCGCCTCCGCACGCTGGCTGGAGGGAGCGCCAGCGACCGAAGCCCTGAGCGTGTGCCCGATCAGGTTGGAGGGGTTTCGTTCCGGCCGCGGCTTCTACTCGACGAGGACGGGCTGGCGCTCCCGCTGGCGCTCGAGCAGGTCGGCCAGCTGGGTGCGGGACCTCGTCGATCTTCGCCACGGCGTCTCCGCGTCGGTGCGTCCGTTCCGCAGCCAGGGCGGCGGTTTCACGTGCGGGACGCCGTCGATCATCAGGATCCGCCAGCCGCTCGTCTCGATCGTGCGGTGGTGGAACCAGCACAGCAGCACCCCGTTCCACGCGTATCGCTAATATGCCCGTATGGATCAACTGCGCTCCGTCGCCATCTATGCCCGCATATCGTCTGACCCGAGTGGACAGGCTCTGGGCGTGGCCCGCCAGCTTGAGGACTGCCGCAAGCTCGCCGCCGAGCGCGGCTGGGGCGTGGCCGAGGAGTACGTCGACAACGACGTGTCCGCTTACTCCGGCAAGACGCGGCCAAGTTATCAGCGGATGGTGGCCGACATCGAGCAGGGGCGGCGCGATGGCGTGGTCGTCTACAACCTCGACCGGCTCACTCGCCGCCCGGTCGAGCTGGAACAGTTCGCCGAGATCTGCGAACGGGCAGGTGTGCGGCAGCTCGCCACGGTGACGGCGGACGTGGACCTTGGAACCGATGATGGCATGTTCATGGCGCGCATCTTCGCAGCGTTCGCCGCGAAAGAGTCCGCCCGGAAGTCGGAGAGGTTGCGTCGGAAGGCCCGGCAGAACGCCGAGGCGGGCAAGCCCGGCGGAGGCGCGAACCGGCCCTTCGGTTACGAGCCGGACAAGCTCACCGTGAACCCGGTCGAGGCCGAGCTGATCCGGCAGGCCATGCGACGGGTGCTCGCGGGGGAATCGGTGCGGTCCGTGGCAGTGTGGATGGATACCCAGGGCGTCCCGACCAGCACCGGGGCGGAGTGGCGCACACCCACGCTGCGGGCGATTCTGCTTTCGCCGCGGATCGCCGGTCTGCGCTCCCACCTCGGCGAGGTCGTCGGGCCGGCCATCTGGGACGGCATCATCACGCTCGAGGAGCGGCAGCAACTGCTCAACGTGTTCGCTGCCAAGGTGGCGACCGGGCGGCGGACCCCGCGCAGCTACCTGCTCAGCGGGATGCTGCGCTGCGGCAAGTGCGGCGGGAGACTGTTCTCCTCCGCCCGCCAGCTCGAGCGCCGCTACGTGTGTTTGTCCGGGCCGGACCACGGCGGCTGCGGCGGCATCACCGTCACCGCCCCGCCGGTGGAGGAGTGGATCGCCGCCGCCGTGCTCTACCGGCTGGACACGCCGCAGATGGGCGACACCCTCACCGGGCGGCGGGCCGACGACGCCCGGCACAGCGAGCTCCTGGAGCAGCTGACCTGCGCCCAGGCGAAGATGGCCGAACTGGCCAGCATGTGGGCGGACGGGGATATCTCCCGCCCGGAGTGGAAGGCCGCCCGGGAACCGCTGGAGCATCGGATCAAGACCATCGACCGCCAGCTCTCCCAGATCACTGGGAGCACAGCGCTGGAGGGCATCGTCGGCCACGGGCAGGAGCTGCGCACCCGGTGGGAGGGGATGAACCTGCAGCGGCAGGCCGCAATCGTCGCCGCCGTGCTCGATCACGCCGTGATCACCCCGGCGGTGAAGAAGGGTGGGAAGTTCGACCCGAACCGGATCGAGCCAGTCTGGACCCTGTGAGGCCCGCGCCCCCGGCTCGCCCCTCCGGGACCGCGCCCGGGGCCCCGGACCCCAACAGGTGTCCCACCCGCACCACGATGGCGGCATCGGCGACGAACACCGGCACACCTTGCTCAATGCAGGTGCGCTCCACCCACGCCCGCACCGCATCCGCATCGAGGGCCATCAGCGCCCCCACTGCGCCCAGATCGCCGGAGCGCCCTGCCAGTCGGCATTCTCCGCCGACGACCACCGCGTCACCGGCGCACCGCTCATCAACTCCGACGCTGCCCCGATGACCGCGTCCGACGAGGATGCCGACAAGCGCAACACAGCAGGCTGGAAACCCTGCGCAACGTCATAGCGGTGCAGGCCGAGATCGCGCACGGTCGGGTCAGCGAACGTCTTCGCGACGTACTTGGACAGGTAGCCTGCGGCACGCCGGGCCTGTGAGAGGTCGCCGGAGCCGACCGGGAGATCCCCGAGCAGCTTGATGTGAACGAAGCCGTGCGGCCAAGCATCCAGGATCAGGGACCGTTTGATGTATCGACCCACGGCGAAGTGCGCGTGCAGGCCGTGCCCGGACTTGTGCCACTCTGGGACCCACACATACGGCAACGCCGCCCCGCCCAGGCTCTCCCGCAGCGCACGGAAGAAGCCCGCCAGGTGCTCGCGGAGCGCTGCCGGGTCATGGTTGCCCGCGCCCGCGTAGGTGAGTGTGCCGAGCCGGTTCAGTCTGTTGGCGGCGCAGTAGCGGCGGAGCTTGGCCCGGGCGCGACGGCCCGCCTCGGCAGCGGCCCGCTCCGGATCGGCGGCGGAGCCTGACGCGACATACTCGGGCACCCGGCGCACTGAGTACTGGAACGAGCCGCCTCCTTCCCCGGCATCCGGGTAGAGGCTGAACTGCCAGCCCGCATCCGGGCGCACGAGGGACTGCAAGGACGACGCTGAAGCGTGAGGAGACATAAGGGACCAGTGCTCGATGCCGACAGGAACACCGAAGTGCCGTCGAGATCATTAGGAACGACGCGCACTTCAGCTCCCGGATTTCAACCGGGTCTGGCCTCTAGTCGTTTCTATTCGAGCGGGGGCACTGGCCTTCTAGCGCCGCTCAACCTCACAGAGGTCCCTCACACCTATCGACAATTCACTTATGCATCGCCTCTAGCGCTGCACCCTTACGTGTCTGTCATTCATACCGGAAGAATGACAACATTGTCATTCGTTCACAGCGTCTTCCAAGCTGCCGCGGTTTCGCCAGCCTTCGGCTGGCGAAACCTTGCCATCTGACCGCTGTGGCTCGTTCCCGAGTTACGTTGCAGATTCAAGTAAAGCGGCGGCCGAGCCGCCCTACGATAACCTTCGGGTTGACTCTGAGGGGGACGCATGAGCTGGATTGATCCGGAAGCCGCCGCGCAGTTTGTGAAATCTGTCGCGCCAGTAGTGGCGGGCGGGCTGGTGGCGCTAGCAGGCACAATCACGCTTTTCTGGCTACAGCAACGGGCAGAGCGGCGAGCCCGTGAAGCTCAGCGTGTCGAGGCCGCGTTTGAGAAGTTCATGTCCTTCTGTGCTTACGTCGCGCAGCGACTATCGATCGATGAACAGCGCCCGAAGTTCAGCCGGTGGGAGGTCTACGACATGGGATGGCGTTTCACCTGGGCCCTTCCTCATCGCGACCGGGCCGTCGGGGAATGGGCGATGCGGATTGTGGTCGGTACGGTCGAAGGATTCAGCGAAGGCGTCAACGACTTGGACAACTATCGCGAGAAGCTCAAGTGGGCGGAAGAAAACATGAACCTGGCAATCACCTTCCTTGATCGGTGGAAGCAAGGAAAGGTCAAACGCAAGTGGTTCTCGAATCAGTTGCGAGGTTTCGAATCGATTGACCCACCGTTGCCTCATCGGAAGCCCGCGGACGAGATGCCTGCACAAGGGACGTATTAAGAATTTGCCCCGTTGCAGGTCTCGGTCTCGCCGCCGTCCCGGTACGCGATGACGTGGTGGATCTCGGACCAGGCGGCCGGGATGGAGCAGCCGGGGATGATGCAGCCGCCGTCGCGCAGGCTGATCGCCCGCCGCTGGGCGGCGTTGAACACCCGATCGGTGCTGCTCAGGCTGACCAGGCGCCCGTCGCCGTCGATCAGGACGTGCTGCTGCCCGCCGGCACACACGAACTGCTCGACCGCCCGCAGGGAGATCGGGGCCTCGCAGCCCTCGATGAAGCCGGCGCCGCTGCCGGCGGCGAGGTCGGCCTGCCGCACGGAGACCAGCACGGTCGGGGCGGCCCCGCCCATGGTCGGGGCGGCGGCGCTGCGGGCGGCCCCGTCGATCAGGCTCGCGAACACATCGTGCCGGGCCTGCGCGGTCGCCCGCGGGTCCTTCGGCTGGTCCGGGTCGGCGTCGTTGAAGGTGGGCTTCGAGCGCGGGCTCAGATAGGCGTTCAGCAGGGACTCGAACTTGGCGTCGACCTCCGGCAGCAGCGCCATCCTGCGGTGCACCAACCCGTCCCGGGTCAGGCCGCCGCTGATGCCGCGCGCGGCCATCGCCCGCTCCTCAATCGGTTCGGTGCCGTCCTCGTCCAGGACGCTCTCCCAGACGCGGGCCTGCCCGCGCACCTCGTCGGCCGCGAACGGCAGTGGGGACTCGAGGGTGGGCCCGGTGGCCGCGGCGACGAGGGCGGTCTCGGCGTGTTCCACGTTGAGGTCGCCGACCCGGGCCCGGATCGGGTCCAGGGTGTCGATGATGGCGGCCGCGCTGTCGTAGCCGAGCGAACCGGCACGAAGGGCGTCGGCGACCTGCTCGAAGCGGGCCGGCATCGTGTCGCCGGTGAGCGCGACCCGGGCGCGGGTCGCCGCCCCGAGCCGCATCCGCTGCGTGATCGTGCGCTCGGACGCGAGCGTGGTCCGGGCGAGGAGCTCGACCCCGTTGCGGCAGCCCTTCTTCGCCGACAGCCGGTCCTCGCCGAGCTCGCGGCGGGAGCGGAACGCGACCTCCCCGGCCGCCCGGATGCGGAGCGCGTCGACGAGCCGGCCGACGGCCTCGGCCGTCGCGGTGAGCTCGAGCAGGGCGTCGTCGCGCAGCATCCGCTCATCGGATCCGGCGAGTGCGGCGGCGAGGAGGGACTGTGCCTCTGCCAGCTGCCCCGCCGCGTTTTCCATGCTCCTATTCTACGGCGGAATGCAAGCAATTCCCGAGAAAAATGCCTGATGTGGATAACTTTCCGCGCAGTGTCGGTGGGGCACGGTAGCGTCGGAAAGGGATGCCGTGGCCGGGCCGGAAACCGGGCTTCGGTCGCTCGTTCCTCGCTCCCTCAGCCGACGTGGGGAAAGAAGTTCAGCCGACGTGGGGAGAGGAGCTCGGCCAGCGTGGGGAGAGGAGCTCGGCCAGCGTGGTGAGAGGGACGCGGGAGTCGCACGCTGGCTGGAGGGAGCGCCAGCGACCGAAGCCATGACACGGCGCGAGACTGGCGATGACCTCGACGGGCTCAACCAGCGAGAAGACTGTCGCGCGGGAAACCGGGCTTCGGTCGCTCGTTCCTCGCTCCCTCAGCCGACGTGGGGAGAGGACGTGGAAGGCGGGCAGGAGATGCACGCCATCTGGACCGACAGGCGGGGAGAAGCACGCTGGCTGGAGGGAGCGCCAGCGACCGAAGCCCTGACACAGCGGGAAACGGGCGACCGCCACGACGGGCTCAACCAGCGAAAAGACTTTCCGGCGGGAAACCGGGCTTCGGTCGCTCGTTCCTCGCTCCCTCAGCCGACGTGGGGAGAGGACGTGGAAGGCGGGCAGGAGATGCACGCTGGCTGAAGGCGGGGCACGTGAGTCGCACGCCGGCTGGAGGGAGCGCCAGCGACCGAAGCCCTGACACGGCGTGAGACTGGCGACCGCCACGACGGGTTCAACCAGCAAAAAGACTGTCGCGCTGGAAACCGGGCTTCGGTCGCTCGTTCCTCGCTCCCTCAGCCGACGTGGAGAGAGGACGTCGAAGGCGGGCGGGAGTTGCACGCTGGCTGAAGGCGGGGCACGTGAGTCGCACGCTGGCTGGAGGGAGCGCCAGCGACCGAAGCCCTGACACGGCGCGAGACTGGCGATGACCTCGACGGGCTCAACCAGCGAGAAGACTGTCGCGCGGGAAACCGGGCTTCGGTCGCTCGTTCCTCGCTCCCTCAGCCGACGTGGGGAGAGGACGTGGAAGGCGGGCAGGAGATGCACGCTGGCTGAAGGCGGGGCACGTGAGTCGCACGCCGGCTGGAGGGAGCGCCAGCGACCGAAGCCCTGACACGGCGCGAGACTGGCGATGACCTCGACGGGCTCAACCAGCAAAAAGACTGTCGCGCGGGAAACCGGGCTTCGGTCGCTCGTTCCTCGCTCCCTCAGCCGACGTGGAGAGAGGAACGTGGAAGGCGGGCGGGAGTTGCACGCTGGCTGAAGGCGGGGCACGTGAGTCGCACGCTGGCTGGAGGGAGCGCCAGCGACCGAAGCCCTGACACGGCGTGAGACTGGCGATGGCTTCGACGGGCTCGACCAGCGGGTAGGGGGTGCGATCAGGCTGAAAACCGGTCTTCAGTCACTCGTTCCTCGCTCCCTCCAGCCGGCGTGCCGCCAGACGCGCGCTACACCCCCTGGCGGAGCGCCGAGATCGGCTCGATCTTGCTGGCCTTCGCCGCCGGGTATGCCCCGGCGACCAGGCCGACGACGGCGCCGAGCACGGCGCAGCCGAGCACCATCGGCAGGTCGATGATCGGCGTCCACTGCTGCACCAGCGACACCCCGACGACGGCGAAGACGCCGAGGGCGGCGCCGATGAGGCCGCCGAGCAGGCCGATCACGACCGATTCCACCGTGAACTGCGCCCGGATCTCGCGCCGTGTGGCGCCGAGGGCCCGGCGCAGGCCGATCTCACCGACCCGCTCCGAGACCGAGAGCAGGGTGACGTTGGCGATGCCGAGGCCGCCGGCCAGCAGCGCGATCAGGCCGAGCACGAGGAAGACAATGTTGACGTCGGCCTGCACGCTCTGCTGCAGCTCGGAGCCGGACTGCGGCGCGATGACGTCAAAGTTGTCCGGCGTGTTCGGGTCCAGGGCGATCGGTGCCTGCTTGCCGACGACGCTGCCCGCCCCGACGGCGATGCGCACGTGCAGTTCCTGGGCCGAGCCCATGCCGAAGTCGGCCCTGGCGGTGCCGGACGGCAGGATGACGGCGTCCAGCATGTCGGTGCGGCGCTGCACGTCGTCGATGATGCCGATCACCGTGTACGCGCGGTCGCCGATGAAGATCGCCGGCTGCCTGTCCACCCGGTTCACACCGAGCTCCTCGGCCGCCCGGGTGCCGAGCACGACGACGCGGTCGGCCCGCGCGTCGTGGCCGGCGTCGAAGAACCGGCCGGTCACCACGGAGCCGCGCACGGCGTCGAGCAGCCCGGCAGATCCGGCCAGAAGCGGCGGTCCGGCGCTCTGCGGCGCGGACGGGTCGTTGACGGGCACGGCGGTGATCCGCGCTCCGGCGGCATCCACCTGGCCGACGAGGCCGGCCTTCTCCACCCCTGCAAGGCGTTCCACCCGCTCCGGGGCGTCCCAGGGCAGCGAGGTCTTCGGCGTGCCGGAGCCGAACATGTTGCCGGTCTTGCCCGGCTGCACGAGCACCTGGGTGGCCGAGACGGAGTCGAACTGGCGGGCGATCTGCCCGGCGGCGGTCTGCGCGAAGCCGATCGTCACGACGAGCGAGGCGATGCCGAGCACCGTGCCCATCGTGGTCATCACGAGGCGCCCGGTGTGACCGCCGATGCCGTGACTGGCCTCGACCATCAGGTCTTGCACGGTGAAGCGGTCGGCGCGCTTGACTGGGTTCACGGGGCGCGGCGGGCGCTCCGCTTTGCTGAACGGCTTCTTCAGCCAGCCCAGCCACGTCGGAGTGCGCCACGTCGAAGTCCGCCACAGCGAGGCGCGCGTCATCGGAGCACGCTCACTCGGCCGTCGTCGATGCGGATGCCGCGGCGGGCCCGCTCGGCGACCGCGTTGTCGTGGGTGATCACGACGAGGGTGAGCCCGTCGGCGTTCAGCTCCTCGAACAGGTCCATCACCTCGCGGGAGGTCTGCGCATCGAGGTTGCCTGTGGGCTCGTCGGCCAGCAGCAGCCGGGGCTGGGCGATGACGGCCCGCGCGATGGCGACGCGCTGCCGCTCGCCGCCGGAGAGCGTCGTCGGCAGGAACCCGAGCCGGTGGCCGAGGCCCACCCGGTCCAGCGCGGCGCGGGCGCGCGGCATCCGCTCGGCCCGGGGCACCCCGCTGTACAGGGTGGAGATGAGCACGTTGTCGAGCACGGTGCGCCGCGGCAGCAGGTGGAAGGACTGGAACACGAAGCCGATGCTGCGCCCGCGCAGCGCCGCCCGCTCCTCCTCGCTGAGCGCGCCGGTGCGCACCCCGTCGAGCAGGAACTCGCCGACGCTCGGCCGGTCGAGCAGGCCGAGCACGTTGAGCAGGGTGGACTTGCCGGAGCCGCTGGGCCCGACGATGGAGAGGTAGTCGCCGCGGTTGATGGCGAGGTTCACGCCCTTCAGCGCCTGCACCTCCGGCGGGCCGGGGAAAGAGCGGGTGACGTCGATGAGCTCGACGACGGTGTCCGGGCTCTGCGAGTCGGTCATCGGCCGACCACGACCTGCTCGCCCTCCTCAATGTCGCCGCTGATCTCGACGAAGCCCTCTGCGGCCAGGCCCGTGGTCACGGCCACCAGCCGGGTGTCCTTCTCGCCGGGCTGGTACACCTCGACGCGGGACTCGCCGCCGGCGCCCGCCGTCAGCGCCGCGGCCGGAACGGCCAGCACCTCGCCGGCCGTCGCCCCGATCGGGATCGCGATGCGCACGTTCTGCCCCTGCAACGACGCCACCTGGTCCGGCGTCGGGTCGACCAGGGCGAGGCTCACGTTGTAGCGCGCGCCCGCCTCCTTGCCGGTGGCCTTGCGCGGCTCGACCGCGGTGACCCGCGCCTCGAGCGTGGTGTCGTCGAGGGTGACGGTGGCGATGTCGCCGATCGTCAGCAGCTTGGCGTCGCTCTCGGCCGCGGATGCCGCCAGCACCAGCTCGGCGCCGGAGACGCGCATCACGGCGCCCTGCGAGACGGTGCCGCGCTTGGCCATCACCTCGTCGACCCGGCGCGGCAGGCCGGCCAGGTAGATCACCTCGCTGGAGGGCAGGAAGGTGAGCGTGCCCTCCTCGGCTGCGGTCAGCGCCAGCCGGGCGTCCTCGAGGGCGCGCTGGGCGAAGCCGATGGCCGAGTTCTCGCCGCTGGTGTCCGGCGCGGCCAGGCCGGCGGAGCGCTCGGCGATGGCCAGGGCGAGGTCGCCCTCTGCGGCGGCGACGGCCTGCGGGTTCGGCTTGCCTGGCACCTCTGGCTTGGTCGGGTCGTCGGGTTGCACGGCGGGCGGGTTCTTCGCCGCCTCGAGGGCGAGCTCGGCGTTGCGCACGCGGTTGTCCAGCTGGATCCGCACCGCCTCCGAGGCCCCGGACGCCGCGGTGTTGAGCGCCCGCTGCGCGCTGGCCAGCCCCTCCTCGGCCGAGCGGACGCCGTCGCGCGCGCCGCGCACGGCCGCCGCGCTGCCCTCGGCGGGCTCGGGTGCCGGGTAGCCGACGCGGGCGTACAACTCGCCGATCGCGGCCGCGGTGGCGGCATCGAAGGTGTTCGAGCCGCCGGGGTCGATGCCGAGCGAGCGCAGCGCGTCTTTCAGCTGGGTCACGTCGGGGCCGGCGAGGCCCAGGCGGAGGCTGCGGTAGACGGGCAGCTCCCCCGGCAGCACGATCACCGGGCGCCCGGCCACCTCGAGGGCCACGGAGCCGGGCTCCAGCGTGGCGCCGGCCTCCGGCACGCGACCGGTGACGACGGCCGGCCCGCCGCGGTCCCCGGATTCCAGCGTGACCTCGACGGAGTCGGCGTACTGCACGTCACCGCGCAGGGTCACGTCGTTGGACAGGCTGCGCAGCTCGACGGGCACGGTGATCAGCCCGGGCTCCGGCGGCTTGGCGTCGGCCGCGGCCTGGCCGGGCGAGACGATGACCGCGCTGAGTGCGACGCCGGCGACGAGCGAGACCACTGCGACGGCAGCCAGCACCCAGAGGGCGCGGTTGCCGTGCAGCACGCGGCGCCAGCCGGAGACGGCCGGGTCGGCGGGCGCCTGATCGGCAGGCGCCGCGTCGACGGGCGCCTGATCAGTGTGGTCCGGATCGGCGGGCTCCTGCTCCGCCGTGCCGCCCGTGCCCGCCGGGGTGGGCTCCAGAATCTCCGCGAACTCGTCAGGTTCGCCGCTGCGCTTACCCATTACTTCTTCGTCGCGTAGTCGGCGAGCAGGGCGTCAAGCTCCGCCTTGTTGTCCTCGACGAAGCGGGTCTCCAGCGCGAACTGGGCCTTCAACGTCTCCTGCATGTAGTTCAGCTTCTCCGAGCAGCGGAAGTCGGCCAGTGCGACATCGATCTCCTGCTGCTTCAGCTCGGCGAGGGCTTCGGTGTTGTCGCCGAGCGGCTCGCCGGTCTCCTGGTCGTACTCCATGGTCTCGTAGATGGCGTTCTGCGCTTCGGAGATCAGGGTGAAGGCGTCCTGCTTCATGGTGAAGTCCGAGTAGCCGGCATCCGCCATGCAGCTGGCCCAGGAGCGGTCGAGCTCCTTGATCTTGGGGTCTTCCTGCATGGTGGTGTAGATCGCGCCCATCTTCTCGAACAGGCCCTGGTACTTCGGGTCGGAGTAGGCCTCCATCCCCTGGTCCTGGGTCGAGTGCTGGGCGGCGCCGTAGCATCCGCCGGTCTCCCAGTTGTACTCGTAGGCCTCGCCCGCCTCCATCGCGGCCATCTCCTCCTCGGAGGGGCCCGGCCCGTGCAGCGTCTCGTAGAAGGCGCTCACCTCGGACTCGGAGAGGGTGGAGAGGTAGTCCTGGTTCGGGTCGACGTAGTCGGAGACCTGCTCCTGCTGCGCTTCCATCTCCTCCTGGGTCTGCACCATGCCGTAGCCGTTGCTGGCGACCCATTCCTCGGTCTCGCGCTCGGCCATGTCGGAGCTGCCCATGGTGACGACGCTGCCGTTCTGGGTGTTCGGCGTGTACTCGAAGCCCTCGTCCTTCATGCAGGCCGCAACGAGCTTCTCGACCTCGACCTGCTGCTCGTCATACTTGGCCTGGTCCATCTCGCCCCAGAGCGCAGACGTGAAGGCGCTGAGCGGGCTGTCCTCGTACGTGAGGTCGCCCCCGCCACCGCCGTCGCCCGCGCCCGAGCAACCGCTCAGCGCGATGGTGGCGGCAACCGCCAGGCCGACAAAGGACAAAGAAGTGCCAGTACGCACGGTGACCCCCAACTCGTGTGTCGCGGGACGGCGCTGCTGCCGAAACGGACCCCAGCCCGTCATCCCCCGCCCGAGCCTAGCGGATGCCGGGCGGGCGGAACGGGATGACGGGCTGGGGGAACAGCTGGCGGTGGGCCTACGCGGTGGCGTCGACCTCGTCGTCTCCGGCGTCTGCGTCGTCGTCTGCGTCGTTCTCGTCGATCTCGCGCGGCTTCACATACGGGTCCTCGTCACCGGCGTAGGCCGAGGTGGCGGCCAGCCCGGCGACCGCGGTGTCGCGCTCGCGCGCCTCCCGCAGCAGGTCGTCGATGTGCGCGGCGTTCTCCGGGATCGCGTCGAGCAGGAACTCGAGCGACGGCGTGAGCCGCGCGGTGAGGTTCTTGCCGACCTCGCTGCGGAACATGCCGGTGGCGGCCTTGAGGGCTGCCGCGGTGTCCGCGCGCTCCTCGTCGCTGCCGTACACCGTGTAATAGACGGAGGCGTGCTGCAGGTCGCCGGTCATCTGCACATCGGTGATGGTCACGAAGCCGATGCGCGGGTCGCGGATGCCGCGCTCGAGGCGCTTGGCGATGATCACCTTGATCCGGTCGGCCATCTTCTTGGCGCGTGCCTGATCTACCATGGTCATTTTCCTCTCAATGGGAACTACTTAAAGAATGAGAACAATGGCCGAGCCAGAGAGAATCTGACTCGGCCATTGTCACAGAGGGTGAGCTCCGTGCCTGAACCTAGGCGCGGGGCTTCTCCTTGAGCTCGATCGTCTCGATCTCGTCGCCGACCTGGATGTCGTTGAACTTGCCGAGGCCGATACCGGCCTCGAAGTCCGTGCGCACCTCGGTGACGTCATCCTTGAAGCGACGCAGCGACTCGATGGCCAGGTTGTCCCCGACGACGATGCCGTCGCGGATGACGCGGGCCTTGGCGTTGCGCGTGATCGTTCCGGAGCGGACGATGACACCCGCGATGTTGCCGAACTTGGAGGAACGGAACACCTCGCGGATCTCGGCGACGCCCGACTGGACCTCTTCGTACTCCGGCTTGAGCATGCCCTTGAGCGAGCCCTCGATCTCGTCGATCGCGTTGTAGATGACCGAGTAGAAGCGCACGTCGACGCCTTCACGAGCGGCACGCTCGCGCGCCTTCGTGTCGGGGCGCACGTTGAAGCCGACGATGATCGCGTTGTCGATGGTCGCCAGGTTGACGTCCGACTCCGTGATCGCACCGACGCCGCGGTGGATGATGCGCAGCTGCACGCTGTCATCGACCTCGATCTTGAGCAGCGACTCCTCGAGGGCCTCAACGGCACCCGAGACGTCACCCTTGATGATGAGGTTGAGCGACTCGACCTTGCCCTCTTCGAGAGCACGGGTGAAGTCTTCGAGGCTGATGCGCTTGCGAGCCTTGGCCAGCAGGGCGTTGCGCTCTGCGGCTTCACGCTTCTCGGCGATCTGACGGGCCATGCGGTCGTCGTCGGTCACGATGAAGGTGTCACCGGCGCGCGGAACGCTGGAGAGACCCTGCACCTGGACCGGGCGCGACGGGTAGGCCTCGAGCACGGCGTCGCCGTTCTCGTCGGCCATGGCACGCACACGGCCGTAGGCGGTACCGGCGACGATCGAGTCGCCGACGCGCAGCGTTCCCGACTGGATGAGCACGGTTGCAACCGCGCCGCGACCCTTGTCGAGCTTGGCCTCGATGGCCACACCGCGGGCGTCCTTGTTCGGGTTGGCACGCAGGTCGAGACCGGCGTCTGCGGTGAGCAGCACGGCGTCCAGGAGGTCCTGGATGCCGATGCCGTTGCGGGCAGACACGTCGACGAAGATGACGTCTCCGCCGTACTCCTCGGCAACGAGGCCGAACTCGGTCAGCTGCTGGCGGACCTTGGCCGGGTTGGCCTCCGGCTTGTCGATCTTGTTGACCGCGACGACGATCGGCACGTTGGCAGCCTGGGCGTGGTTGAGCGCCTCAATGGTCTGCGGCATGATGCCGTCATCCGCCGCGACGACGAGGATCGCCATGTCGGTGACCTGGGCACCACGGGCACGCATGGCGGTGAACGCCTCGTGGCCCGGGGTGTCAATGAAGGTGATGGCGCGCTCGTGGCCCTCGTGCTCTGTCCACACCTGGTAGGCACCGATGTGCTGGGTGATGCCACCGGCTTCACCCTCGACGACGTTCGCCTGGCGAATCGCGTCGAGCAGTCGGGTCTTACCGTGGTCGACGTGACCCATGACAGTGACGACGGGCGGGCGGATCTCGAGATCCTCGTCCGTCTCGTTCTCCAGCTCCTGGTCGAGATCCATGCCGAAGCCCTCAAGGAGCTCGCGGTCTTCCTCTTCAGGGGAGACGACCTGGATCTTGAAGCCCAGCTCCTCGCCGAGCACCTGGAAGGTGGCCTCGTCGAGCGACTCCGTTGCCGTTGCCATCTCACCGAGGTGGAACAGCACCGTCACGAGCGAACCGGGGTTCGCATCGATCTTGTCTGCGAAGTCCGCGAGGGATGCACCACGGCGCAAGCGCACGACGGTGCTGCCGTTGCCACGGGGAACGCTCACGCCGCCCAGCGACGGAGCCTCCCTCATCTCAAATTCGGCCCTCTTCGTCCGCTTCGACTTGCGTGCCTTGCTCTTGCCGCCACCGCGACCGAACGCACCAGCGGTTCCACCGCCGGGGCCACGGCCACGGCCGCCCGCTCCGCCGCCGGGGCGAGGAGCGAAGCCGCCTGCGGTGCCGGGGGCACCACCGGTGCCGCCGGGGCGCTGGAAGCCGCCGCCGGCCGGGCGGGCGCCCGGCGTGCCGGGGCGCTGCTGGAAGCCGGGGCGCTGGCCGAAGCCGGCCGGGCGCTGGCCCATGCCGGGTCCACCGGGGCGGGGGGCGCCGGGGCGCGGAGCCGCGGGACGCGGGATGTTGCTCGGCGTCGGGCGCTGGCCCATGCCCTGCGCGCTGGCGAAGGGGTTGTTGCCGGGGCGGGGGTTCGCGGGACGCTGGCCCATGCCCTGGTTGGAAGCGAAGGGGTTGTTGCCCGGTCGCGGTGCGGGGGCGCCGGGGCGCGGTGCACCGGGGCGCGGGATCGAGGATGCCGGAGCGCCGGGCGTTGCCGCCGGGGCGGGAGCCGCGGCGTCGGTCTTCTCGGCGGCAGCCGGGGCTGCCTCGCTCGTGTCGGTCGTTGCGGTCTCGGCGACGGCCTTGTCGGCAGCAGCCTTCTCAGCGGCAGCCTTGTCGGCCGCGGCCTTCTCGGCGGCAGCCTGGCGCTCGGCGACAGTCATCGGAGCGCTCGGCACTGGTGCCGGCGGCCGCGGGGCTGCCGGGGCAGCCTCGGCGACGGGCTCGGCCGGGGCCGAAGGCGTCGGAGCCTTGGGTGCCGGCTTGGCAGCGGCCGGCTTGGCCGGCGCGGGTGTTGCAGTTCCGACGAGTCCGGCGGCCTCGAGGGCAGCCTTCAGTCGGCGAGCAACCGGCGGTGCGATGCTCGAGGACGGTCCCTTGACGTATTCGCCCATCTCTTTGAGCTTGTCAAGGGCAGCCTTGGTGTCGACATTGAGTTCGGTAGCGATCTCATGTACGCGTGGATTTGCAGCCACAATTCTCCTGTTCCGGGTCTGCACCCGGAAAGGGGCAAACCGTTAGTAACGGACGGGACTCATTTTGAGCCGCTCATTAGTTGTTACTCATTAGATGTTCACGGTGCCATTCAGCCTGTTCTCTAAGGTGATCGTGTCGAGTGCGCTCGTCACTCGCAGCGCACGCCCGAAGGCCCGACGCTGCACTGCCACGCGGTAGCACTCGATCGTCGGATGCAGCCACGCACCCCTCCCCGGCAGAACGGCATTGTCATCGACAACAAGTTCTGATTCCCGGGCAACAACCCTCAGAAGTGAGGATTTCGGAGCGCGTGAACGGCAAGCAACGCACGTTCTAACGGGTTCCATCGTAGCACTCACTGTTCAGTCGGGCCGACCTGGCGTGTCGGGGCCAGGCCCCCTCCCGCGCCGGGATCGGTGCGGGAGGAAGGCCAGGGGAACACGTTCCAGAGATTTCTTGATGTTTGGCTGCCGACTTTCACATCGCTAGCGCGACGTGGCCGCCGGCACGACCGGCATCCACTCAGTCCTCGAGGATGGAGTCCGGCTGGATGTCGATTTTCGCGCCAGTCAGCTTCGCCGCCAGGCGGGCGTTCTGCCCCTCCTTGCCGATCGCCAGCGAGAGCTGGTAGTCGGGCACGAGCGCGCGAACGGCCTTGGTGGCCTCGTCGATCACGAACGCACTGGTCACCTTGGCCGGCGACAGCGCGCTGGCGACGAAGGCGGGCAGGTCGGCCGAGTAGTCGACGATGTCGATCTTCTCGTTGTTGAGCTCCGCGGTCACCGCGCGCACGCGCTGGCCGAGCTCGCCGATGCAGGCGCCCTTGGCGTTGACGCCGGGCTCGGTCGCCCGCACGGCGATCTTCGTGCGGTGGCCGGCCTCGCGGGCGAGCGAGACGATCTCCACGACGCCGCTGGCGATCTCGGGGACCTCCAGTGCGAAGAGCTTGCGCACGAGCGAGGGGTGGGTGCGAGACACGGTGATCTGCGGGCCCTTTGCCCCCTTGGCAACGCTCGTCACGAAGACGCGGATGCGCTGGCCGTGCTTGTACTCCTCGCCGGGAACCTGCTCCTCTGGGGGCAGGATCGCCTCGATCGTGCCGAGGTCGACGTGGATCATACGCGGGTTCGGGCCCTGCTGGATCACGCCGGCGATGATGTCGCCCTCGCGCCCGCGGAACTCGCCGAGCACCGCGTCATCCGCGAGGTCGCGCAGGCGCTGGTTGATGACCTGCTTGGCGGCGAAAGCCGCGATGCGGCCGAAGTCATTGGGAACATCCTCGGACTCGCCGATGATGTTGCCTTCTTCGTCGAGCTCGGGAACCATGACGGCGATGTGGCCGCTCTTCCGGTTCAGCTCGACGCGCACTCCCTGCGGATCCACGTGACCGTGCGATTCGGGGTTGACGTGCTTGACATATGCGGTCAGGATCGCCTGCTCGATAATCTCCACGAGCTCGTCGAAGGGGATTTCCTTCTCGCGTTCCATCTGACGCAGGACGCTGAGGTCGATGTCCATTGCCGGCCTCCTCTATTCACATTCTCGCCACCGCAAAAGCGTGCGGTGGCGTACCGATCTACGTTAGCTGACTCTCGGGCCGTTCGACACCACGGCGCGACATTTCTGGGGCGCCGAGCCCGGACTGTCGAGGAATTCCCATCATTTGACGGGCCCCAGTCATACTGGGCAGATGGATGCACTCTCTGACCTCGTCGCGACCATCGGTGACCAGTTCTGGACATGGATCGTGTTGCCGGTCGTCGTGGGGCTCGGCCTGTACTTCACGATCCGCAGCGGGGTGGTGCAGTTTCGCCTGATCCCGGAGATGCTCCGCACCCTCACCGACAAGACCCCGCGCGACGCGGACGGCAAGCCGCAATCGGTCTCGGCGTTCCAGGCGTTCACGATCTCCGCAGCCTCCCGCGTCGGCGTCGGCAACATCGCCGGTGTCGGCACGGCGATTGCGATCGGCGGCCCCGGCGCGGTGTTCTGGATGTGGGCGATGGCGTTCATCGGCGGCGCGTCGAGCTTCGTCGAGTCGACGCTCGGCCAGACGTACAAGGTCAAGGACGCGACCGGGTTCCGCGGCGGCCCGGCCTACTACATGCAGCACGGCCTCAAGGCGCGCTGGATGGGCGTCGTCTTCGCCGTCATCCTGATCCTCTGCTTCCCACTCGCGTTCAGCTCTCTGCAGGCCAACACGATCGCGGCGACCGTCGGCTCCAGCCTCGGCGGCGAGGTGCCCGGCTGGCTCGGCTGGGCGATCGGCATCGTCCTGGCCGCGCTGACCGGGCTCGTCGTCTTCGGCGGGGTGCGCCGCATCGCCTCCGTCACCCAGGCCGTCGTGCCGCTGATGGCGCTGCTCTACCTGCTCGTCGGCCTCGTCATCGTGGCCATGAACATCGAGAAGCTGCCCGAGGTGTTCGCCTCGATCTTCACGCAGGCATTCGGCTACAACGAGGTGATCGGCGCGACGATCGGCACGATCATCATGACGGGCGTCAAGCGCGGCATGTTCTCCAACGAGGCCGGGCTCGGCTCGGCCCCGAACGCGGGCGCCTCCGCCGCCGTCACCCACCCGGTCAAGCAGGGCCTCGTGCAGACCCTCGGCGTCTACTTCGACACGTTCCTGATCTGCTCCATCACGGCGTTCATCATCCTCGTCTCGACACCGGACCTGGCCGGGGCCAGCCGCGGCATCGGGCTCACCCAGGACGCCATCGTGTCCAATCTGGGCTCCTGGTCGAACGTGCTCCTCAGCGTGATCATCTTCCTGCTCGCGTTCAGCTCGATCCTCGGCAACTACTACTACGGAGAGTCGAACATCGAGTTCATCACCACGAAGCGCTCAGTGCTCACCGGCTACCGGATCGTCGCCGTGGCCGTCATCCTGTTCGGCTCCGTGGCATCCGCCGACCTCGTCTGGAACACGGCCGACGGCATCATGGGCCTGATGGCGATGGTGAACCTGATCGCGATCATGCTGCTCTCCGGGGTGGCATTCCGCCTGCTGAAGGACTACACCAGCCAGCGCCGGGCCGGGCACGACCCGGTGTTCACACAGTCCCGCATGCCCGACCTCGACGGCATCGAGTGCTGGGTCGACGAGCAGTCCGTCACGGGCACCATCCCGGTGCTGCGCGACGAGACGCACCGCGACCACCTGCACGGGCGGCGCTAGGCGCGCTCCGCCGGCCCGCGGGACGCTCAGGGCTTCGGTCGCTGGCGCTCCCTCCAGCCACCATGCGACGGGGCCTCGACCGCTGGTCGAGTAGCGAGGAACGAGCGTATCGAGACCCCGCACGGGACTCACTCCCCCGCCGATAACCGGGCCTCGCCACGGCCCTGGCGGGCCTACTCGACCACCGCGCCCCGCGCGAGGCGCGCACAACAGGGATGGCCCCCAGATCGTGATCTGGGGGCCATCCCTGTTGGCGCGAGGCGTCCTACTCGGTGATGTCGATCTCCACCATGACGTCGGCGGAGATGCGCTCCCGCACGGTCGCGAGCAGTCCGTCCGGCACGGGCGAGTCGACGGTCAGCACGCTGAGCGCCTGGCCGCCGGCCTCGTGGCGGGCGATCTGCATGCCGGCGATGTTGATGCCGGCCTCGCCGAACTCGGCGCCGTAGACGGCGACGATTCCGGGGCGGTCGGTGTAGATCATGACGATGTGGTGCTGGGCGATCGGGATCTCGACGCCGTAGCCGTTGATCTCGACGATCTTCTCGATCTGCTTGGTGCCGGTCAGGGTGCCAGAGACCGAGACCTGCGTGCCGTCGGCCAGCGCGCCGCGCAGCGTGATGACGTTGCGGTACTCGTCGGAGACGGCGTCCGTGATCAGGCGCACCGTGATGCCGCGCTGCTCGGCGAGCAGCGGCGCGTTCACGTAGGAGACGGTCTCGCTGACGACGTTGGTGAAGATGCCCTTGAGTGCGGCGAGCTTGAGCACGCTGACGTCGTAGCCGGAGAGCTCGCCGTGCACCTCGACGTCGACGCTGGTCAGCGGGCTGCTGTGCGCGACGCCGGAGAACACCTGGCCGAGCTTCTCGACGAGCGGGATGCCGGGGCGCACGTACGGGTCGATGATGCCGCCGGCGACGTTGACGGCATCCGGGACCAGCTCGCCGGCCAGGGCCAGGCGCACCGACTTGGCGACGGAGACGCCGGCCTTCTCCTGGGCCTCGTCGGTGGACGCACCCAGGTGCGGGGTGACGATGACGTTCGGCAGGGCGAGCAGCGGGGATTCGACGGGCGGCTCGGTGACGAACACGTCGAGGCCGGCGCCGGCGATCTCGCCGTCGGTGAGCGCCGTGTGCAGCGCGTCCTCGTCGATGAGTCCGCCGCGGGCGACGTTGACGATGTATGCCGTCTTCTTCATCTTCGCGAACTGCGGGGTGCTGATCATGCCGATCGTCTCCGGCGTGCGCGGCATGTGGATGGTGATGAAGTCGCTCTGCTCGAGCAGCTCGTCGAGCGAGACCGGGGTCACGCCGAGCTGCTGGGCGCGGGCCGAGGTGATGTAGGGGTCGTAGGCGATGACGTTGACGCCGAAGGACTGCAGGCGTGCGGTGATCAGCGCGCCGATGCGGCCGAGGCCGATGATGCCGACGGTCTTCTCGTACAGCTCGGTGCCGGTGTAGGCGGAGCGCTTCCACTGGCCCTGCGCGAGCGCGTTGTGCGCGGCGGGGATGTGGCGGGCGAGGCTCAGGATGTGGCCGACGGTCAGCTCGGCGGCCGAGATGATGTTGGAGGTCGGCGCGTTGACGACCATGACGCCAGCCGTCGTGGCCGACTTGATGTCGACGTTGTCGAGGCCGACGCCGGCACGGGCGATGACCTGCAGCTTCGGCGCCGCGGCGATGGCCTCGGCGTCGACCTTGGTGGCGGAGCGCACCAGGATGGCGTTGGCATCCGCGAGGGCTGCCAGCAGGGCGGGACGGTCGGTTCCATCGACGGAGCGAACGTCGAAGTCGGGCCCGAGGGCATCGACGGTGGCGGGCGACAGTTCTTCGGCAATCAGCACGATCGGCTTGGGCACGATGTATCAGTTTCCTTTGTGGTCGGATGCGACGGAATCGAACGCGGAATGAACGACGGGTTCGGGCGCCACGGCCATTGGGGCGCTGATACTCCCCCACTTTAGTGGAGCGTCAGGGGTGCTCGTGACGGGGGATCAGGCCCCGGAGAAGTCGAGGATCGGCCCGAAAGCGAAAACCCCGATGATGTTGAGATACGCGACGGCTGACACGCACAGGCCGACGAAAAGGAAGGCCGCCAGTGCCAGGGCGCCACGGTTGCGGCCCAGCCAGAACGCGAGCCCGAACAGGGCCAGCGGCAGCACCAGGGCCGCGATCAGCACGATCCAGCCGTACGCGGTGATGGGCACGCCGAGCGCGCTGGCGCTCTGCTGGATGGCGAGCAGGTTGCCGAGGGCCTCCCACACGTCGAAGGCGTAGAACAGGCCGAAGAACACGGCGATGGTGGCCGCCAGCCAGAGCGGCGTGTGCGTGCCGCGCTCGGCCGGGGTGGCCTCGATGGATGCACTCATCATGCGCCCCCTGTCCCGAGGATGAACGGCAATGGGATCAGCACGAGCGCGCCGAGCACGAGCAGCAGGATGCGGCGGAGCGTGCGTCCCCGCGTCTGCCAGAACACGAGCGCGAACCAGCCGGCCGGTGCCAGCACGGCGAGCCAGAGCCCGAGCGTGAACATGAAGCTTCCGACCAGGTCGGCGGCGCTGTTCGGCATCCGGCCGGCGGTGAGAGCCCAGCCGATTGTGTAGAGCAGGTAGACCCCGCCGAGGATGCCAAGCACGACGAGGGCGACGGAGCTGCCGGCCGCGGCATCCTCTGCCTCTGTCTGGGCCTCAGGCTCGGGCGTCGCCTCGCTCGGCCCGGCGATCTTGCCGGGGCCGCCGACCGGCTTCCAGCCGGGTGCGAGCCCGCTCTCCGGCGTCTTCGGGCCTGCGCCCTCAAGCGTCGGGTCGTCTTCGCCGGCCCAACTCAGGGCATCGTCGTCGGGGTCGCGGGTCATGGCTCCAGCGTAGCGGCCATCACGGCGGCAGCTGCCGCGGCGGCGATGTCGCCGTCGGTCCTGTCGTAGCTCTGGGCGCCGCCGCCCGGCCCGCTCGGCGAGGGGTCGGCGACGGTGGTCTTGGCGGAGAGGTGCACGGCGTCGAGGCCGGCCGCGAGCAGCGCGCCGATGTCCTCGACGCGCACTCCGCCGCCCGCCATGATCTGCAGGCGATCCCCGACGTGCGCCTTGAGAGCGGTCAGGGTCTCGATGCCGTCGATGCTGCGCGCTGCACCACCGGAGGTGAGCACCCGGCTGAGCCCGAGGCCGACCAGCACGTCGGCGGTGTGCAGCGGCGATTCGACGGCGTCGATGGCGCGGTGGAAGGTGACCTGCATGCCTTCTGCGGCGGCGATCAACTCGGCCGTCACGGCCTTGTCGACGAGACCGGACGCGGTCAGCGCCCCGATCACGACGCCGGCCGCTCCGGCGGCGCGGACCGCGCGGATGTCGCGGATACTCGTGTCGACCTCGTCAGCCGAGTACACGAAACCGCCCGGCCGCGGGCGCACCAGAACGTGCACGAAGTCGGCGGCCCCGGCTAGCTGGGCCGCCTCGACGGCCTGCTCGACCGCGCCGATCGACGGGGTGAGCCCGCCGACGCCGAGCGCCCCGCAGAGCTCGATCCGGGTCGCCCCGACGCGGAGCGCCGTGCGCGCCCCGTCGAGGTCCTGGACGGCGAGTTCGAGCGAGTGCTTCTTCGAGGTCATGCTGCTCACGCTAGCGGGTCGGCGAGCACGGCCACCGCGACGGCCTCGCCGCGGAGCGACTCGGGCACGACCAGGCGCGCCCCGGAGCCCGGCGTCGCCGCCAGCACCTCGGCCGGCTGGGACCCGCCCTGGCCGAGCCAGTGCACGGCCGTTCCCTCGCGGTACTCCGCGGGCAGGGCGGCCTCGCCGGCGGCCGGGTCGCTGGCCTGCAGGTAGAGCTTTCCGGCGTTCTGCGTGTAGGAGACGGCCTGGCCGGACTCCCCCGCGCGCCGCCAGGGGCGCGTGCCGTAGATGGCCTCGCCGTTGCCGCGGAGCCAGCTGCCCATGGCGGCCATGCTCTGCTGCTGCAGCTCGGGGATGGAGCCGTCTGCGCGGGGGCCGACGTTGATCAGCAGGTTGCCGTTCTTGCTCACCACGTCGACCAGCAGGCGGATGAGGGCGTCGCCGGAGAGCGTGTGCTCCGGCCCCTCGACCTGGTTGTAGCCGAAGGAGTAGCCGAGGCCGCGGGTGGACTCCCACGGCTGCTCGATGATGTCCTCCACGTGCCGGTACTCGCGCGTGATGAAGCCGTGATACGGCACGCCCCAGCGGTCGTTGACGACGCCGTGCGGAATGGCGTCGAGGTAGCGCTCGAGCAGGGCCGCGACGGCGTAGGGGTCGTGTCCCTTGCCGCCGTCGGGCCAGTCGATGTCGTTCCAGAGGATGTCGGGTTCGAATCGCTCGATCAGCTCTTCGAGCTGGGCCGCGCTGTAGCGGGCAAACCTCTCGTCGTTGCGACGGAAGCGGAACAGGTCGGTGTCCGACTCGATCGGCGGGAAGTCGCTGACGTGCCAGTCGAGTGCGCCGGAGAAGTAGACGCCGAAGCGTTGGCCGGCCGCCCGGGTCTCCCGGGCGATCTCGCTGATCAGGTCGCGCTTCGGGCCGCGGTTGACGGCGTTGAACGGCGTCGTCTCCGTGCCCCACAGGCAGAAGCCCTCGTGGTGCTTGGTGGTCGGGATGACGTAGCGGGCGCCGGCGTCGACGAGCGAGCCGACGAAGGCCTGCGGGTCGAAGGCATCCGCGTTCCAGTGGTCGGCGAGGTCCTCGTAACTGGTGCCGGTGCCGTACACATCCTGGTGGCGCTCCCAGGTGGGGCTGCCCTTGATGCGCACGGTGTTGCCGTACCACTCGGCGTACTGGTGGTGCGCGTAGGCGTCCTCGGCGGGCACGTTGCGGGTGCCGGTCGGGGTGCCCCAGGCGGGCACCGAGTAGAGGCCCCAGTGCACGAAGAAGCCGAGCTTGGCGTCGCGGTACCACTCGGGCACGCCGGCGTCGGGGTAGCTGGGGCCGTTGGCGCCGAAGTCGGGGCCGACGCGGCTCTCAAAGTTCAACATCAGATCGTCTCGATTCCGTCTGCGGTGCGGCGGGTGATGACGGCGCGCAGCTCCGGCGTGCCGTTCGGGTCAAAGGGGAACACCCCAGGCTCGAGGTGGGAGTGGCCGAGGCGCAGCAGGTCCTGGTCGACGCCGCCGGGGGTGAGGGCCAGCTTCCAGCGCTCGCCCTCGGCGGCGCCGGTGGTGAGCGCGTAGAGCTCAGGCTCGAGGTAGCCGATCTTGACGAACACGATGTCCATCGAGTTGGGGTCGATGCCGAGCTGGGTGAAGTCCGCGATGTGGTGGAACGGCTTGCGGCGCTCGGTGATGATCGCGTGCACGCCGCCGGCCTTCACGACCACCTGGGTGCCGGCATCCGAGTCGCCCTCGGTGATGGAGAACACCTCGCCGGTGATCGCGACGGGGCCGGACGGGCCGCCGTCGACGCGGCCGCCGACCTCGAGCGACACCGTCGCGCCGACGCCGGCCGCGACGGCCTGTGCGACGGCAGCGGCATCGAAGATCGACGCGTGCACGACGTTGATCGTGCCGTCGGCGAACTCGGGCCGGGCCAGCAGCTGGCCGAGCGTCCAGGAGACGTCGCCCGCACCACCGGCGGTCGGGTTGTCGCCCGAGTCACTGATGACGTAGGGGCGCGCGTCGGATGCCGCGTTCGAGGCGAGCGCGGCATCGATCGACGCGGCCAGCGGCAGCGCGTCGGCGACGAAGGCGAAGTCGTCGCGGGCGTCCCAGTACAGCTTGCCCAGGCGCTCGGTCTCGGCGCGGATCGCCTCCACGTCGTCGCCGGTCGTGACGACGACAGCCTGGCAGCGCGGCTCGTCGGCCCAGGCGTAGCCCACCCAGATCGAGGAGTCGATGACGCCTTCCCGGGCCTCGGAGGCGGGGACCTCCGCGTAGATGGTGCGCGCGGGCTCGATGCGCGTGCTGGTCTTCTCGCCGGGCAGCAGCACCGGGACGGGCAGCCAGGCCTTGTACGGCCGGCGCGCGTCGACATCGGAGCCGACGGAGGAGCGCAGGCGCTCCAGCATGTTGAAGATGGCGCGCTGCTTGGTGTTCCAGTGGTCCTCGTGCGGGGCCATCCGGTAACAGGCGATCAGGTCGCTCATGTCGAGGAGGGTGCGCGAGACGTTGCCGTGCAGGTCCATCGAGGTGGAGACAAAGGTGTCGGCGCCGAGCGCCTCGCGCACGGCGGAGCCGAGGTCGCCCTCGGCATCCGTCATGCCGACGACGCTCATGGCGCCGTGGATGTCGAAGTAGAACGCGTCGAACGGGCCCTGCTCGGCGATGCCGGCGAGGATCTCCGCCTTCAGCCGCTCGTAGGTCTCGCGGGCGACGGCGCCGCCGGGCAGCGAGCGGGCCTGCAGCAGCGGCACCCAGTCGGCCGCCTCGCGCAGCTCGGAGCCGGGCTCCATGAACGGGTAGTAGCCGATCAGCACGTCGCCGCGGCGCTCGGTGAACGCCTCGTCGCCGCTCACGTGCGGGGAGAAGGTGCTCGACTCGATCGAGATGCCGCCGATGCCGATGCGCGGGCGGACGAGGCCACCCTCAGCGACCGGGGAGAGCGGGCCGGACCAGATTTCCGATGCTTCAATCACGCTGTAGTTCCTATGCTTCGGCGCTGACGAGAGCGCTGTTTCTGTCGGCGTTGTTCGTGTCTGCGCTGGTTATGTCTGCGCTGTTGCCGTCTGCGAGCTGCCAGGCCAGCGCGGCGGCGCCGATGGCGACGGAGTTGCCGCCGAGCGCGCTCGGCACGACGACGAGGGGGTAGCCGGAGACGGGCTGGTGCCTGCTCAGCGTCTCACGGAGGGCGGGCTCGAGCACGTCCCAGGCGCCGCGCACTCCCCCGCCGATGACGACGTCCTGCACGTCGACCAGGTTGACCGCCGTGGCGATCGCGAGGGCGATGGCGTGCCCGGCGGCGTCGAAGGTGGCGATGGCATCCGCGTCGCCGGCACGCGCGCGAGCGGCCACGAGCACGGCGGCGTCGATGTCGACTCCTGCCCGCTCGCTGTAGCGCGCCGCGATGGAGCGGCCGGATGCCAGCGTCTCCAGGTGGCCGAGCTGGCCGCAGGTGCAGACGATGTCGCTGTAGCCGGGCGTGTGCCCGATCTCGCCGGCCGCGCCGCGGGCGCCGAGGAAGACCTCGCCGCCGAGCGCTAGCGCGCCGCCGACACCGGTTCCGAGCATGATTCCGAGGGCGTTCTCGCTGCCGGCGATCGCGCCGTAGCGGGTCTCGCCGAGCAGGAAGGCGTTCACGTCGTTGTCGACGGCGACGCCGACACCGAGCCGCTCGCCGAGGTCGGCGCCGAGGCCGAAGCCGGCCCAGTCGGTGAAGGACTCGGAGGCGGCGATGATGACGCCGGTCTCGGCGTCGACGACGCCGGCCGCGCCGACACCGGCCGCGATGGCGCGGAGGCCGAGGGTGGCCTCGAGGCTCTGCACCAGCCGGGCGGCGGCGCGGCTCATCGCCGCGCCGCCCTCCCTGGCCGGGGCCGGGACCGTGCCGGAGGCCAGCACGGTTCCGGCACGGTCAACGAGCAGCGCAGAGATCTTGGTGCCACCGATGTCGATTCCCGCCACGGCCGCGGGCACAGCGGTGCCCTGGCGTTGTGCGTTCGTCATGCTTAGCGACCACCCAGACCGGCCATGGAGATGCCCTTGACCAGGTGTTTCTGCAGCGCGATGACGAGGACGGTCGTCGGGATCATGGAGATGATCGCGGCGGCCATCTGGAGGTCCCAGCGGGTTCCGGTCAGACCGGAGAAGCTGGCCAGACCGATCGGCAGGGTGCCGTGCGCGGCGTAGTCGACGGTCACGATGAGCGGCCAGAGGTAGCTGTTCCAGAAGCCGAGGAAGGTGAAGACGGCCAGCACGGCGACGCCGGACTTGGACAGCGGCAGGATGATCTGCAGGAAGGTGCGGATCGGTCCGGCGCCGTCCACGCGGGCTGCCTCTTCGAGCTCGAACGGGATGCCGCGGAAGAACTGGCGCATCAGGAAGGTGCCGAAGGCGGTGAACGCGAAGGGGAAGATGAGCGCCTGGTAGGTGTCGACCCAGCCGAACCACTGCATCACGATGAACATCGGGATGACGATGACCTCGGCCGGCACCATCAGGGTGGCCAGGAACAGCACGAACACGGCGTCGCGGCCCTTCCAGCGCAGGCGGCCGAACGCGTAGCCGGCCATGGTGGACACGGCGAGCACGACGAGGGTTCCGGCGATGGCGACGAAGAAGGAGTTGCCGATATAGCTGAGGAACGGGCCGTAGCTGAACACGTCGATGAAGTTCGTCCAGCGCACCTCTGACGCGATCAGCGTCGGCGGCATGGAGAAGATCTCCTGGTTCGGCTTCATGGCCGAGAAGAACGCGTACACCAGCGGGGCGAGGAAGATCGCGGCGGCGATGTAGACGCCGATGTGGGCGAAGACCAGGCGGACCTTCTCCGGTCCGGTCATCGGGGCGTGCCCGGCGACCTTCTCCTGGTCCTCCTTGCCGCGGCGGCGCTTGCGCGCCGGCGGCATCGTCACCGCGCGGGTGTCGTCGGCCGGGGCGGCCGGGGCGGTGATCGTACTAGTGCTCATAGTGCACCCACTTCTTCTGAGCGCCGAACTGCGCGGCGGTCATGGCGATGATGATGGCGAAGAGGATCCAGGCGGCCGCGGCGGCGAGGCCGAGCTCTTGGAACTTGAATCCCTGGTTGTAGATGAACTGCACGATCGGCTGGGTGGCGTTGCCCGGGCCGCCGCCGGTGAGCATCTGCGGCTGCACGAACACCTGCATGGCGCTGATCATGGTCATGATGCTGGCGAAGAAGATCGACGGCGACGTCAGCGGCACGGTGATCTTCCACGTCATCCGCAGGCCGGTGGCTCCGTCGATGCGGGCCGCCTCCACGACGGACTCCGGCAGCTGCTCGAGAGCGGCGGAGAAGATCAGCATGTTGTAGCCGAGGCCCTGCCAGACGCTCATCATGACGACCATCATCATGGCCCACTGCGGGTCGGCCAGGAAGTTGGGCAGTTCGATGCCGAACCAGGTCTGGGAGAGACCATTGACGAGGCCCTGCGGCTGCAGCAGCATCTTCCAGACCAGAACGTTGGCCACCATCGGGGTGACAACGGGGATGAAGAACAGGACGCGGAGGGCGCCACGGCCACGGATCCGCGAGTGCAGCGAGAGCGCCAGCAGGTAGGACATGACGACGCTGATCGGCACGTAGAGCAGCGCGAACACGAAGGTGTTGCGGAGGGCGGGCCAGAAGTCCGGGCTGTCCGTGAAGAGCTTGACGTAGTTGTCGAAGCCGACGAACGTCTTCTCGCCGACGGTGGGCCAGTCGAAGAAGCCCATCACGATGGAGAGTGCTACGGGGACGAAGGTGAACAGGGCGAGGCCCGCCAGGGCCGGGCTGACAAAGCCCAGCGCCTGACGGGATTCGCTCTTTGCAAGAGCCCCTCGACGAGGTGTGTGAGTACCGTTCGACATGTCGAGAGGACTCCTCGCTTTCGTTAGTTAGTTGTTACTTGCCGAACTGCGACTGGGCGGTCTTGAGCACGTTCTCCATGCTCTCCTGGCCGTTGTAGACGCTGACCAGCTGCGGCTGGACGAAGGTGTCGATCTTGGACCAGTTGTCGGTGACGTACTGACCCTGCACGTTGCTGAACGCAGACTCGAACGCGGCCTCAACCTGGTCGCGGTACTCGGCCGGGAGCGACTCGAAGTACAGCGGCTGCGAGGAGACGCGGGCCGGGTAGCTGCGACCGGAGGACGCGATGTAGTCCTGCGACTCGACGCTCAGCAGCGAGCCGAGAACCTTGAGGGCAGCTTCCTTGTTGTCGCAGTCCTGGGCGATGCCGAAGCCGGAGCCGAGCACGAGGCCGAGCGAGCCGTTGGGGCCTGCGGGCAGCGGGGCCATGCCGGCGGTGAAGCCCGGGTCGTTGTCGAGGTAGCCGACGGCGTTCCAGGTGCCGTCAACGGCCATGGCCGCCATGCCGCTGGAGTACTGGTTCTCGCCCCAGCCGGTGTCGGATGCGGAGGAGACGGGGAGAGCGACCTTCTGCTCGGTGACGAGCTCGCCGTACCAGGTGGCTGCGTCGACGAAGGCGGGGTTGGTCAGGTCGAGCGTGCCGTCCTGCTTGACCGGCTGGACGCCGGCCTTGGCGATGGGCAGTGCCTGCCACTGGAAGCCGCCCATGCCGATGCCGAAGCCGGCGTGCTTGTCGGTGGTGGCGGCCTTGGCGGTGGCCTCGAAGTCGTCGAAGGTCCAGCCGTCGGCGGGGACCGGCGCGCCGGTCTCGGTCAGCATGTCGGCGTTGTAGTAGGTGAGCATGGTGGCCATGTCGAAGGGAACGCCGTAGACGTCGCCCTTGTTGCTCAGGATCTCGAGTGCGCCGTCGGCGAACTCGTCGGTGACGATGCCGGCGGTGGCCAGGTCCTCGTCGGTCAGCTGGGCGAAGCCGGCGGTGTAGCTGGAGAGCATTCCGCTGTTCATGCCGGTGACGCAGGCCATGTTGCCCGAGGCCATGTTGGTGGTGAGCTTCGTGAAGAAGTCGCCCCACGGCGCGGTGCGCAGCTCGATCTTGAGGTCGGGGTTGGCCTTCTGTGCGATGGCGACCTGTGCCTCGAGTGCCGCGGTGTCGTCCTGGCTGCCGGCCCACATGTCAACGACGATCTTGTTGTCGCCGCCTGCGCTGCCTGCGTCCGTGCCGCCGGCGCTGCAGCCGGTCAGGACGAGCGCTGCCGAAGCGGTCAGTGCCGCTGCGATGTGCATCTTCTTCATCGAAAAATGTCTCCTCAGTGCGGGCCGCTCACGCGGCCACATTCAGTAATTCAGGTGCACACTCCCCGAGCGATTTCCTCGTCGAGTGTCAGGGAAAGGGCGACTTATTTTGAGGTTCAAAGTAAGTTGCTCTTGATATTGCGTAAAGTCATACTCGCAGACGCCGGGCAAAAAGGTCAACTTTCATCCGATGTCTCCGTGTTACGGCTTTGTAACGCCGCAAATACACGGGGTGTGCACGCCAACGAGTAGTCTCTACTTAATTCGAAGATGAGGGAAATTATGTCGCCCATTGGCCCGCGCACCGGCGCGCACGGCACCGAGCAGTACACCGAGCAGATCATCGATCTCATAGCCTCCGGCACGGCGACGTCCCGCAGTGAGCTCGCCAGAGCGCTCGGCATCGCCCCGTCCACGGTCTCGCTGCGCGTGGCAGAGCTGGAACGGCGCGGGCTCATCGTGGAGCGCGGCGTCGGCCACTCCAGCGGCGGCCGCAAGCCCCGCATCCTCTGCCTGCGCGAGGGCACGGACTTCAACATCGTCGCCGACCTCGGCGGCCAGCATGCCCGCATCGGCCGGGTCGACCTGGCCGGGGTGCTGCACGAGACCGCGACCTTCCCCGTGCGCATCGCCGACGGGCCGGAGGCGACGCTGCGCCTGGTGTCCGCCGCGTTCGCCGAGATGATCGCGGCGGCCCCTGAGGCGGAGAGCAGCAGGCTGCGCGGCATCGGGATCGCGCTGCCCGGGCCGACATCCGAGGAGTTCGGCGGCGTCGAGCTGCCCTCCCGCATGCCCGGCTGGCAGGGCTTCTCCGTGCGCGACCGGCTCGCGCAGGACTTCCCCGACGTGCCCATCGTCGTCGACAACGACGCCAACCTGATGGCGCTCGGCGAGCACTATGCGCAGCTCACCTCCGAGCAGCACAGCATCACTGTGAAGGCCGGAACCGCCATCGGCAGCGGCATCATCGTGAACGGCGCCCTCTACCGAGGCGCGACGGGTGCGGCGGGCGACGTGACGCACACCCGCATCTCGGCGGCGGCATCCGAGCCCTGCTCCTGCGGCAACATCGGCTGCCTCGAGACGATGGCCAGCGGCGCCGGCCTGGTCCGCCAGCTGCGCGAGCTCGGTGTGGACGTCGAGACGACGGCCGACGTCATCGCGCTCGCCCGCGACGCGCACCCGCTCGCCACGACGCTGGTGCGCACCGCCGGCACGTACCTCGGCGAGGTGCTGTCGAGCGTCGTCAACTTCTTCAACCCGGACGCGCTGTTCCTGACCGGCGGCATGGCCAGCTGCGAGCCGTTCATCGCCGCGGTGCGCAGCCGCGTCTACGAGGGCTGCCACCCGCTGGTCACCCGCAGCCTGCGCATCGAGGCGGCCAGCACGGGCCCGGATGCCGGCCTGTTCGGCGCCGCGCACCTCGTGCGCGAGAAGGTCTCGCTGCTCGGCGGCTAACCCGCGCGGCGTCCCCGCCCGGTCCCACGCGCGTTCTGCGCCACTTTCGCACCGTTGCGCCAGTTGAACTGGCGTAACGCACCCGAAGTGGCGCAGAGTGCGGCCAGCTGGGGCGGCGAGGTGCGCGGCCCTTCCGAAGCTGCGCAGAGCGCGGTCAACGGGGCTGGCGGGGAGCGCACTCAGTCCGCGCTGCCCGCCGCCACACGGGTGGCGAAGAGCTCGATCGCCTCCAGCACGCGACCGAGCGCCTCAAGCGATTCGCGCCAGGCGCCCTCCACCTCGAGTGTGTGCGCGGCATCCGCGATCTCGACGACGTCGAACCCGCGTGCCCGCGCGGCTTCCGCCGACCACAGCGGGTCGCGGCTTCCGCCTATCGCGACGCCGCCGCGTTCGCCCGCGGTCGCGTTGCCAAGGGATGCCGGGTACCCCGGCGCGAGCACCGGGGTCAGCAGCACGTGCGGAACCTCGGGCAAGACCTCTGCGGACAGCGCCCCGATCGACTTCGCCACGACGAGGTCGGGGGTCGCGCCGGCCGCCTCCACCGCGGCCGCCAGCCCGGCGCGAACGAGGCCCACGCCGTCCTGAGCCCAGTCGCGCTCGACCGGCCAGGAGATCGAGACCACGTCGAACCCGACGGCGACCAGCGTGCGGGCGGCGCAGTACAGCAGCGGCATCTCTGCGCTGTAACCGGAACCGGGCAGGATGACCGCCGTGCCACGCACGACGCTCGGTGTGGGCCAGCGTGTCGCAGTGGGCTTCATGCCGTCACACTACCGAGCGCACGGCCGAAGCACGCGCACGCCGCGGGAAGCGTCGGCCCGGGCGGCTGCCGCAGCTGCGCCCGGCGCCACTTTGTCGCCCTCCGCGCCACACCCTGTGGCGCGGAGGGCGACAAACTGGCGCACGGCGGGCGCGCTGCACGGCGGGCGCGCTGCACGGCGGGCGCGCCGCGCTGCCGGCTCGCCGCGCTGCCGGCGCCGCTAGTCGGCCAGCGTCAGCTCGATCACGGGCATCGCCACGTCGGGACGGCGCGTCGGCAGCGACAGCGTGAGGGTTCCGGCGGCCTGGCCGGCCGGCTGCGTCACGAGCGCCTGCTGGTCCGGGTCGGAGACCGACGTCTTCACCCACGAGCCGTCGTGCAGCAGGCGGGCGTAGCTGACCTTGCCGGCCAGCTCCGGCAGGTGCAGGAAGCCCATCGGCCAGGTGAAGACGTGCAGGTAGAGCTTGTTGCCGCGCTGCGTGTAGACGCCCTCGCGCGGCGGCCTGTGCGCGGCGTGGCCGGCGCCGACGACGGCGCGCTCGTGCAGCCGCATCCACTCGCCGATCTCGGCCAGGAGGGCGGTGTCGCGCTTGTCGAGCGCTCCCCTGCCGTTCGGGCCGACGTTCAGCAGCATGTTGCCGCCCATCGAGACCGAGTCGGCCAGCATCCGGATGAGCAGGTCGGCCGACTTGTGGTTGTCGTTGTCGCGGTCGTAGCCCCAGGAGCCGTTCGTGGTCTGGCAGGCCTCCCAGAGCACGGGCACGCCGTCGGCGACGAGCGGCTCGGTCGGCTGGTACTGCTCGGGGGTGACGAAGTCGCCGGGGATGCCGAGCCGGTCGTTGACGATCATGCCGGGCTGCAGCTCGCGGCAGAGCGCCAGCAGGCCCTCGGCGTCCCAGTCCTCGGCCGACTTGCCTGCCCAGCCCTGCTTGGTCTCCGGGTAGGTGTAGTCGAAGAACAGGTAGTCGACCTGGCCGTAGTCCGTGAGCAGTTCGCGCACCTGGCCGTGCAGGAACTCGCGGTAGCGGGCCATGTCGCGGCCCTCGTTCAGGCTCGCGGCGTTCTCGTCGTCGCGGCGCGGGTGCACCCAGTCGACCGTGAAGTCGGGGTGGTGCCAGTCGATCAGCGAGTGGTACAGGCCGACCTTGAGCCCCTCGGCGCGGAGCGCGTCGACGAGCTCGCGCACGAGGTCGCGGCCGCAGGCGGCCTCGGAGTTGAAGTCGCTCAGTGCGGTGTTCCAGAGCGCGAAGCCCTCGTGGTGCTTGGTGGTGAGCACCACGTAGCTCATGCCGGCCTGCTTCGCCGTGCGGGCGATCTCGGCCGCGTCGAAGAGGTCGGGGTCGAAGTTGTCGAAGTACTGGCGGTAGTCCGCGTCGGTGAGCTTCTCGTTCGTCTGCACCCACTCGTGCCGGGCGGCACCGCTGTACAAACCGAAGTGGACGAACATTCCGAAGCGGGCGGCGGTGAACCAGTCAGTTGCAGACACGGCGTTGTACTCCTGGGGTGAGGGGCGAATGACTCCCCCCAGTTTAGCCATAGACATCGGATGTCTGGCCGGGACGCGTGGCCGAACGAGCTGTGGCCCGCCTCGAGGAGGCGGGCCACAGCGGTGGAACGAAGTGCAGCGGGGAGCTGCCGGGGGCGACTAGCGCGCGACGCTGCCGTCGGTGTAGTCCTCGTCCAGCTGCTTCCACGCGAAGAGGCTGCGCAGCTCGCGGCCGGTGACCTCGATCGGGTGGGCCTCGCCCTTGGCGCGCAGCGCCTGGAACTCGGGAGCACCGGCATCCTGGTCGTCGATGAAGCGCTTGGCGAATGCACCGCTCTGGATGTCGGCGAGAACGGCCTGCATGTTCTCCTTGACGTGCGGGTCGATGACGCGCGGGCCGGAGACGTAGTCGCCGTACTCAGCGGTGTCGGAGACGCTCCAACGCTGCTTGGCGATGCCGCCCTCCCACATCAGGTCGACGATGAGCTTGAGCTCGTGCAGCACCTCGAAGTACGCGATCTGCGGCTGGTAGCCGGCCTCGGTCAGGGTCTCGAAGCCGTACTGGACGAGCTGCGAGACGCCGCCGCAGAGAACGGCCTGCTCACCGAACAGGTCGGTCTCGGTCTCCTCGGTGAAGGTGGTCTTGATGACGCCGGCGCGGGTGCCGCCGATTGCCTTCGCGTAGGAGAGGGCGATGTCCCAGGCCTGGCCGGTCGCGTCGTTCTCGACGGCGATGATGTCCGGGATGCCGCGGCCGGCGACGAACTCGCGGCGAACCGTGTGGCCGGGGGCCTTCGGGGCGACGAGGATGACGTCGACGTCCTTCGGGGCGTCGATGTAGCCGAAGCGGATGTTGAAGCCGTGCGCGAAGGCGAGGGTCTTGCCCGCGGTCAGCTTGTCCTTGATCTGGTCGTTGTAGATCGAACGCTGGTGCTGGTCCGGAGCCAGGATCATGATGAGGTCGGCCCACTCGGCCGCGTCGGCGACGGAGAGAACCTGGAAGCCCTCGTCCTGCGCCTTGGGCGCGGACTTGGAGCCTTCCTTCAGGCCGATGACGACCTCGACACCGGAGTCGCGGAGGTTCAGCGCGTGGGCGTGGCCCTGCGAGCCGTAGCCGACGATGGCAACCTTCTTGCCCTGGATGATCGACAGGTCGGCGTCTTTGTCGTAAAGGATCTCAGACATTCGTGTTTCTCTCTAACTTGGTTGTGGTGGAGTGGAAGAAATGTGAAGTGACTAGCTCTTGAACACGCGTTCGGTGATCGACTTGGAGCCGCGGCCGATGGCCAGGCGCCCCGACTGCGCGATCTCCTTGATCCCGTAGGGCTCGAGCACGCGCAGGAACGCGTTCGTCTTGCCGGCGTCGCCGGTGACCTCGATGACGAGGGCATCGGTGGCGACGTCCACGACGCGGGCACGGAACAGCGTGACCGCCTCGAGCACCTGGGAACGGGTGACGTTGTCGACCTTGACCTTGATCAGCATGTGCTCGCGCTGCACGGACTGCGCAGGGTCGAGCTCGACGATCTTGATCACGTTGACCAGCTTGTTCAGCTGCTTGGTGACCTGCTCGAGCGGCAGGGCGTCAACGTCGACGACGACGGTGATTCGGGAGAGGCCCTCGATCTCGCTGTGACCGACGGCGAGGCTCTCGATGTTGAAGCCGCGGCGCGCGAACAGGCCGGCGACGCGGGTGAGCAGGCCGGGCTTGTCCTCGACGAGCAGGCTCAGAACGTGGGTGCTCATGGCTTACTCCTCTTCCCAGGCTGGTGCGTGATCTTTGGCGTACTGGACGGAGCTGTTGGAGAGCCCCTGCGGCACCATCGGCCACACCATGGCGTCGCGGCTCACGATGAAGTCGATGACGACCGGGCGGTCGTTCGTCTCCAGGGCGAGCTTGATCGCGGCGTCGACCTCCTCCTCCGTGCGAACGCGGATGCCGAGGGCGCCGTAGGCGTCGGCCAGCTTGACGAAGTCCGGCACCATGGCCGTCTCGTGGCCGGTGTTCAGGTCGGTGAAGCTGTGCCGGCCGTCGTAGAACATGGTCTGCCACTGGCGCACCATGCCGAGCGAGGAGTTGTTGATGATCGCGACCTTGATCGGGATGTTGTTGATGACGCAGGTGGCAAGCTCCTGGTTGGTCATCTGGAAGCATCCGTCGCCGTCGATCGCCCAGACCACGCGGTCCGGCTCGGCCACCTTGGCGCCCATGGCGGCGGGGACCGAGTAGCCCATGGTCCCGGCGCCGCCGGAGTTCAGCCAGGAGTTGGGGCGCTCGTACTTGATGAACTGCGCCGACCACATCTGGTGCTGCCCGACGCCGGCGGCGTAGACGCCCTCCGGCCCGGTCAGCTCGCCGATGCGCTGGATCACGTACTGCGGGGCGAGCAGGCCGTCGCTCGGCTTGCTGTAGCCGAGCGGGTAGCGCTCACGCAGATCGTTGAGGTTGGTCCACCAGTCCGCGATGTCGGGGGCGGTGCCGCCGGTCACCTCGGCCAGGGCCGCAGTCAGGTCGGCGATGACATCCTTGGCGTCGCCCACGATGGGCACGTCGGCGTTGCGGATCTTGGAGATCTCGGCCGGGTCGACGTCCACGTGCACGATCTTGGCGAGCGGCGCGAACAGCGACACCTTGCCGGTGACGCGGTCGTCGAAGCGGGCGCCGAGCGAGATGATGAGGTCGGCCTGCTGCAGCGAGAGCACCGCGGGCACCGTTCCGTGCATCCCGGGCATGCCCAGGTGCTGCGGGTGGGAGTCCGGGAAGGCGCCGCGCGCCATCAGGGTGGTGACGACGGGGGCACCGGATGCCTCGGCGAGCACCTTCAGCTCGGCCGACGCCTGCGCGCGGATCACGCCGCCGCCGACGTAGAGCACGGGCTTCTTGGCCTCGGCGAGCAGCTGGGCCGCGGCCTGGATCTGCTTGCCGTGCGCCTTGGTGACGGGGCGGTAGCCGGGCAGGTCGATCTTCGGCGGCCAGTTGAACACCATCTCGCCCTGCTGGGCGTCCTTGGTGATGTCCACGAGCACCGGGCCGGGGCGCCCGGTCGAGGCGATGAGGTGTGCGGCGGCGATCGTCGCCGGGATGTCCTCCGCGCGCTTGACCAGGAAGGAGTGCTTGGTGATCGGCATCGTGATTCCCACGATGTCGGCCTCCTGGAAGGCATCCGTTCCCATCAGCGTGGAGAACACCTGGCCGGTGATCGCCAGCAGCGGCACCGAGTCCATGTAGGCGTCGGCGATCGCCGTGACGAGGTTCGTGGCGCCGGGGCCGGATGTCGCGATGGCGACGCCGACCTTGTTGCTCGAGGACGCGTAGCCCTCTGCCGCGTGGCCGGCACCCTGCTCGTGGCGAACGAGGATGTGGCGAATCGCGGTCGAGGACATCAGCTCGTCGTAGAACGGGATGATGGCGCCGCCGGGCAGGCCGAAGACGTCCTTGATGCCGAGCAGCTCGAGGCTGCGCAGGATGGCGCCGGAGCCGGTCATCGTCTCTGGGCCGGTCAATGGGTTCGCCGGTGCCCCCACACCCGTCTTGGGTGTGGGAGGCGTCGGCACGTTCTGAGATTCCGTAGGCATACGGTGGGTTCCCTTGGGTACGTGATGGATTGATGAAACGCGGCTACTAGCCGGTGACTGCGCCTTCAGCGGCAGAGTGCACGAGCTTGGAGTACTTCGCGAGGACGCCACGGGTATAGCGCGGGGGAAGAGGTGCCCAGCCTTCACGGCGGGCGGCCAGCTCAGTCTCGTCGACAAGTAGGTCAAGGGAGCGGGCCGCGATATCGACCCGTATAAGATCACCATCGCGCACGAAGGCAATTGGACCTGCGTCCACTGCTTCGGGTGCTATGTGGCCGATGCACAGTCCGGTTGTGCCACCTGAGAATCGGCCGTCCGTCAAGAGTAGTACATCTTTTCCGAGCCCCGCGCCCTTGATGGCCGCGGTGATCGAGAGCATCTCCCGCATGCCGGGGCCGCCCTTGGGTCCCTCGTAGCGGATGATGACGACGTCGCCCTTGCTGATCTTGCCCTCGGTCAGGGCATCCATTGCGCCGCGCTCGCGCTCGAACACGCGGGCGGGGCCCTCGAAGATGTCGGCGTCGAAGCCGGCCGTCTTGACGACGGCGCCCTCCGGGGCGAACGTGCCCTTCAGCACGGTGATGCCGCCGGTCGCGTGGATCGGGTTGTCGAGGGTGCGGATGACCTCGCCGTCGAGCGGGTCGGGGTTCAGCGCCGCCAGGTTCTCGGCCAGGGTCTTGCCGGTCACGGTGAGCACGTCACCGTGCAGCAGGCCGGCCTCGAGCAGGGCGCGCATGAGCACCGGGATGCCGCCGTGGCGGTCCACATCGGCCATGACGTACTTGCCGAAGGGCTTCATGTCGGCCAGGTGCGGCACCTTGTCGCCGATGCGGTTGAAGTCCTCGAGCGTGAGCTCGACCTCTGCCTCGTGCGCGATGGCCAGCAGGTGCAGCACGACGTTGGTCGAGCCGCCGAGCGCCATGGCGACCGTGATGGCGTTCTCGAAGGCCTTCTTGGTCATGATGTCGCGCGCGGTGATGCCGAGGCGCAGCATGTTGACGACGGCCTCGCCGGAGCGGTGGGCGAAGTAGTCGCGGCGGCGGTCGGCCGAGGGCGGGGCGGCCGAGCCGGGCAGGCTCATCCCGAGCGCCTCGGCGACGGATGCCATGGTGTTGGCCGTGTACATGCCGCCGCAGGCGCCCTCGCCCGGGGCGATGGCGCACTCGATGCGCTTGAGGTCTTCCTCGCTCATGGTGCCGGCCTTGCAGGCGCCGACGGCCTCGAAGGAGTCAATGATGGTGACCTCCTTCTCGGTGCCGTCGCTGAGCTTGACCCAGCCGGGCGCGATCGAGCCGGCGTAGAGGAACACGGAGGCCAGGTCGAGGCGGGCGGCGGCCATCAGCATGCCGGGCAGCGACTTGTCGCAGCCCGCCAGCAGCACGGAGCCGTCGAGGCGCTCGGCCATCATGACGGTCTCGACCGAGTCGGCGATGACCTCACGCGAGACGAGCGAGAAGTGCATGCCCTCGTGGCCCATCGAGATGCCGTCGGAGACGGAGATGGTGCCGAACTGCAGCGGGTATCCCCCGCCGGAGTGCACACCCTCCTTGGCGCCCTGGGCGAGCCGGTCCAGGCTCAGGTTGCAGGGCGTGATCTCGTTCCACGAGCTCGCAATACCGATCTGGGGCTTGTCCCAGTCCTCGTCCCCCATGCCGACGGCGCGGAGCATTCCGCGGCTCGTGGTGGCTTCAATTCCATCAGTGACTGCACGGCTTCGTGGCTTGATATCGATCTCAGGCATGGCTTGAGTCTAGAACCTAGCGGGGGGCGGCTCCGTCGCCTCGGGGTGGGCCCGGCCGAGCGCCTCGGCGTTCGCCGTGCGGAAATCGGCGAGCAGGGCGAGCACCTCGGCCAGTTCCTCCGGCCCGCGCACCCGGTTGCCGGCCACCGTGATGCCCTGGCCGATCTTCAGGGAGAGGTCGTCGGCGCCCTGCACCGCGAAGGCGTTCTCGTCGGTGACGTCATCGCCGGCGTAGAACACGGATGTCGCGTCGGTGTACTCGCGCAGGCGTTGCAGGGCGTCGCCCTTGTTGCCGTCGCGGACGGAGAACTCGAGCACGTTCTTGCCCTCCAGCACGGTGAGGCTCGGCAGCACGCTGCTGACCTCCCCGCGCGCGGTGCGCTGCAGCGCCTGGCCAACCGGCGCCGAGACGAGGCGGGTGTGCAGGGCGAAGCCGGCCGGCTTCCGCTCGACCCACACGCCCTCGGCCCTGGCGGCGATGCCGTCGAGGATCTCGGCGAGGGTCGCCAGCTGGGCGATCTCCTCGCCGAGGAGGTCGAGTGAGATGCCGGGTTGGTCGAGCTTCATCTCGATGCCGTGCGAGCCGGTCAGCAGCACGGACTCCGGCGGCTCCGCGACCTGTTCCAGGCTCACCAGCGCGCGCCCGGAGACGAAGGCGACGCGGGTGTCCGGCAGGGCGACGAGGCGCATCACGGCGTCGCGGGCGCTCTCCAGCGACCTCGCCTCCTCCGGCCTGTCCACGTGCGGGGCCAGCGTGCCGTCGAAGTCGAGGGCGACGAGCAGCCGCGGGGTCGCCGCCACCTCGCGCAGCTTGGTGACGAGGCCGTCCGGGATGCCCGGCTCGATGGCGGCCCGCCCGGTGAGGATGTCGAGGAACGCCTTGGCCCAGTCGGAGACGTTGTTCTCGCGCAGTCGTTTGCGCAGCGACTTCATCCGCTTCCTGCGCTCCTTCTTCGGCATCCGCACCGCCTGCTCGATGGCGTCCTTCAGACCGTCGATGTCGTGCGGGTTGATGAGCAGCGCCTGTTTGAGCTCGTCGGATGCCCCGGCGAATTCGCTCAGGACGAGCACGCCGTCGTTGTTGATGCGGCTGGCGACGTACTCCTTGGCGACCAGGTTCATGCCATCGCGGAGCGCGGTGACGAGCATGATGTCGGCGGCCAGGTAGAGGGCGACCATCTCCTCGCGCGGGTAGGCCTGGTGCAGGTAGGCGATGGCGGTGTGGCTGAGCGTGGAGTGGTCGCCGTTCAGCCGGCCGACCTGCAGCTCGATCTCGTCACGCAACGTCATATAGGTCGCGACTCGCTCCCGGCTGGGGCTGGCGACCTGCACGAGGACGGTGTTCTCGACGTCGAGCCGGTGCTGGGCCAGGAGCTCGCCGTAGGCCTTCAGCCGGTGGCCGATCCCCTTGGTGTAGTCCAGCCTGTCCACGCCGAGCATGACCGTCTCCGGGTTGCCGAGGCCCTCCCGGATCTCGCGCGCCCTGGCCTGGATCTCCGGCCGGGCGGCGAGCTCCTCGAAGCCGGCGACATCGATCGAGATCGGGAAGTTGGTGGCGACGACGCGGCGGAGGTCGCCGTCCTGTCCGGGCACCTCCACGACGGTGTGCCGGGTGGTGTAGCCGAGCAGTCGGCGCACCGCGCGGGTGAAGTTGCCGGCATCCGCCACCCGCTGGAAGCCGATGACGTCGGCGCCGAGCAGGCCCTCGAGGATCTGCTTGCGCCAGGGCAGCTGCGAGTACAGGCCGTAGGGCGGGAACGGGATGTGGTTGAAGAAGCCGATGACGAGGTCGGGCCGGAGCGCGCGCAGCATGGCCGGCACGAGCTGCAACTGGTAGTCCTGCACCCAGACGGTGGCGCCGGGCGCGGCGACGCGGGCCGCGACGGCGGCGAAGCGCCGGTTCACGGCCTGGTAGCTCTCCCACCACTCCCGGTGGTAGCTGGGCGGTGCGATGACGTCGTGGTAGAGCGGCCAGAGGGTGTCGTTGGAGAAGCCCTCGTAGTAGCGCTCGACGTCGAGCGTGCTGAGCGCGACGGGCACGATCGAGATGCCGTCGTTCTCGAACGGCTCGAACTCGCGGTCGGCGACTCCGGCCCAGCCCACCCAGGCGCCGTCGGATTCGCGCATGACGGGTTCCAGCGCGGTGACGAGGCCGCCAGGCGAGGAGCGCCAGCGCTCGGTCCCGTCGTCATCGACGACGTAGTCGACGGGCAGGCGGTTCGACACCACGACGAGGCTGTAGTCGCCGGTGGGCGCAGCGGTGTCGGTGTGCGATTCGGTTGTGGGGCTCAGTGGGGCGGAGATGGTGTGTCCGTTCCGGTGCGAAAGGTGCTCGCACCTTGCTCATCTTCGAGGCTAGCACCGGCCTCCGGCCGCCGCCGGGGGTTTACGAACGGCGTCTGCTCTGGTACGCGCGGGAGCCCGCCGGCTCGACGGGGCGCCAGCGACCGGAGCCGACGGGGCACGTCTCGGCACACTCAACCGGCACACTCAACGGACACGCTCAACGGACACGCTCAACAGGCACACGCAACAGAAAGAGGGCCCCGAGACTCGCGCCCCGGGGCCCTCCGCACAGCGCGAGCCCGCTAGCTCTGCGCCAGCGCGAACGCGAAGGAGCGCGCCCCGCGGCGCCGGGCGACCACGGCGAGCGAGCCCAGGGCGCCGAGCAGGGCGAACACCGCCAGCACGAGCGCCGGCGTGCCGACCGCTCCCCCGCCGACGCCCGCCACGATCGCCTGCATGCCCTGCACCGCCCACGTGAGCGGCAGGATCGGGCTGATCAGCTGGAACGGTGCGGCGAGGATCTCCACCGGGTAGAGCCCGCCCGCGCTGGTCAGCTGCAGGGCGAGCAGCACGAGCGAGACGACGATGCCGGTGCGCCCCCACGCGGTGACCAGGAAGTGGTGCACCGCGACGAAGGCGGCGGCCATCAGCAGGCTGAAGCCGAGCGTGGCCGGGAGGGCGGCCCAGCTGACCCCGAGCGCGGTGTGCAGCAGGGCGACGACGACGAGCGCCTGCGCTGCTGCGATCGCGAAGCCGCGCAGCAGCCCGCGCGCGACGATCCGGCCGGTGGAGGCCGTCGAGCCGAGCGCGAGCGCCGTCACCGGGCGCATCAGCAGGAAGATGACGAGGGCGCCGATCCAGAGCCCAACGGGCACGAACACCATGCCGATGATCTGGCCTATCGAGGAGATCGCGTTCTCGCGCTCCAGGCTGACGCCGACGGGCTCGGCGATCACCTCGGCCGTGGCCTGCGGGTCGCTGCCGGCGAGTGCGCTCGCCTGCTCGGCGCCGTCGCCGAGGCCCGTGGCCAGCTCGCTGGCGCCGTCGTGCAGCTGGTGCGCGCCGGATGCCGAGGCGCCCGCCCCGTCGGCGAGCTGCGCGATGCCGCCGGCGAGCTCTGAGGCTCCCCCGGCGAGCTCTGAGGCCCCACCGGCCAGGCTGTCCGCGCCGGAGCGCAGGCCGTCGGACCCGCCGGAGAGCTGTGCGGCACCGGCGGCGAGCTGGCCGATTCCGCCCTGCACGCCGCCGATCGCGGTCGCGGTCTGCGCGGCGAGCTCGTCACCGCTGCCGACGAGCTGGTTGATCCCGGCCTGTACGCCGCCCATGGCCTGGAGGGCGCCCTGCGCCGCCTGCTGCTGCTCGGGCGTCAGGCTCGGCATCAGGGCGCCGAGCGCGGCCATGCCCTGGTCGAGGTAGGGGTTCAGCTGCCCGACGGCGCCGTTGATGCCCTGGGTGTAGGCCTTCACGCCGTCGCTCAGCTGGGTGAGCCCGGCGGCGCTGCTGTTCAGCGTGGCGAGCCCGGAGGCGATGCCGTCGACGCCGGTGGAGTACTCGCGCACCCCGCCGGCCAGTCCGCTGGCACCGCCGGCCAGTCCGCTGGCGCCGTCGGCCAGCTCGGCCGCACCGGATGCCGCGGTGCCGGCGCCCGTGCTCAGCGCGTCGAGTCCGCCGGCCAGGGTGCCGACGCCGCTGGAGAGCGTCGTCGCGCCGTCGGCCGCCGTGCCGAGCGAGCTGCCCATCTCGGCGATGCCCGAGTAGAACGCGGTCAGGTACTGGGTGGTGATCGCGCGTCCGAAGCTGCTCGTCATCGCCTCGCCGACGGACTGGGCGGCGGAGCCGGCCAGGTAGGCGTGCGCGTCATCCGTGGTGATCTGCAGGTCGGCCTGCGTGGGCTCCGCGCCGGAGAGCGAGTTGATGGCGGCGGAGAAGTCGCTCGGGATCGTCAGCACGGCGTACGCCTCGCCGGAGGCGAGAGCCGCGGCGGCGTGCTCGGAGTTCGAGATCGTCCAGGCGAAGCCCGCGGTGTCCGGCCCGGTCAGCTCGGTGACGAGCTGGCGCCCGGCAAGGATCATCTGCTCGCTGCCGTCCGGCAGCGTGGCGGTGACCATCTCGTCGTTGTTGACGACGATGGCCGGCACCGCGTCCAGTCGGTCGTCGGCGCTGGCCAGGGCCCCGGAGACGAGGCCGGCGATCGCCAGCGGCACGACGATGATGCCCGCGAGCATCAGGGCGAACGCGGTGCGGCGCTGGCCGGGCGTGCGCCGGAACAGTTTCTCGAGTCGAGCGCTCATCAGCGCACTCCCCCTTCTTCCAGGACGGATTCTTCGGCGGCGAGCTCCCGAGCCTCGGCCCCTGCGGGGGCCTCGTTCCGGGCGTCGGGGTCAATGTCGGTGTCGATGCCGGGGTCGATGCCGGTGTCGTGTGGCTCTGGCAGCGCGAGGGCCACGGCGGCCCGCGCCCCGATCAGGGCGCCGGATGCCGCCTGCACGGCGTCACCGGCGGCCAGCACGATCGTGGTCGAGGCCGGGGCCAGGGCCGCCAGCACCTGGGCGATGCTGCGCCCGCGGGCGTCGACGGGCAGCGCGTCGCCGAGGTCGACGATCAGCACCTCCGGCCGCTCGGCGAGGACGCCGGCTGCGAGAACGGTCGCCCGTCCGAGCGCGCTGAGCGAGGCGATGCTGGTGTCGGCCTCGAGCGGGCGGTGGCTGGTGCCGGTTGCGCGGAGGGCCGCGTTGACCCGCTCCACCCACTCGTGCTGGCCGCTGCCGCTGCCGGCTCCGCGGTACCAGGGCGCGGAGAGCTCCAGCCGCTCGGCGAGCAGCTCGCCGACGGTCTGCTCGAGCGCGCGGGGCTGCCCGGCCCCGACGTCGATGTAGCCGACCCGGCGCAGCGCCCGGGAACGCTCGGAGGGCAGCGGGGAGCCGAGCAGTTGCAGCCGGCCGCCGACGGGGTCGAGCCGCCCTGCGAGCGAGGCGGCGAAGACGCGGCGGGACGCGGCGGGCGCCTGCACGGTGACGACGCTGCCGGCCTCGATGTCGAAGCTCAGCGGGCCCATCGCCTGGCCGGGCAGGCCGAGGAGGGCCGCGTCGGCGGTGATGGCGCCCTTCTGCGCCTTCGCCCAGGCGAGGTCGCCGAGGTGGGCGCGCAGCCCCTCCCCCTCGACGTCGACGTTGGGCAGCAGCCGGCCGAGCCAGCCCGGCAGGTACCAGGCGGCCTTGCCCGCGAGCGCCATGGCGGCGGGGACGAGCGTCATGCGCACCAGGAAGGCGTCGAAGAACACGCCGATGGCGAGGGCGAAGGCGATGCCCTTGATGACCCCGGCTCCCTCCGGCACGAAGCCGAAGAAGACGAAGAACATGATCAGGGCGGCGGCCGTGACGACGCGCGCGGAGTGCTGGAAGCCGTGCACGATCGCCTCGCGCGGCTTGCCGTGCCGCACGAACTCCTCGCGCATGCCGGAGACGAGGAACACCTCGTAGTCCATGGCGAGGCCGAAGAGCACGGCCATCAACAGGATCGGCAGGAAGCTGAGGATCGGGCCGGTGTGCTCGATGTGCAGCAGGTCGGCGAACCAGCCCCACTGGAACACGGCGACCGTCGCGCCGATGGCGGCGAAGGCCGAGAGCAGGAAGCCGAGGGCGGCCTTGATCGGCACGAACAGCGAGCGGAACACCATCATCAGCAGCACGATGGAGAGGCCGACCACGATCAGCGCGAACGGCACGAGGGCGTTGCTCAGGCGGTTGGAGATGTCGATGGTGACGGCCGTCTGGCCGGTCACCCGGATCGGGGTGCCGAGGTCGGCGTCGATGGAGGGGGCCAGGTCGCGGATGGCCTGCACCAGCGTCTTGGTGGCCGGGTCGTCGGGCGCCGTGGTCGGGATCACCTGGATGATGGCGGTGTCCACGGTCTCGTTCGGCAGGCCCTGGGCGACGTAGGAGACGCCGTCGAGGTGCTCCAGCTCGGCGCGGATCGCGTCGAGGTCGGTGAAGATGTCGGTGGTCTGGGTGATGTCGACGACGACGATGAGCGGGCCGTTGGCGCCTGGGCCGAAGCCCTCCTCGACCAGCTCGTAGGCGGCGCGCTGCGTGGAGCCGGCCGGCTCGGCCGCGCCCGTCGGCAGGTTGAGGTCGAGGCTGAGCGCGGGAACGGCGAGCGTGCCGAGCACGCCGACGACGAGCACGACGGCGACGATGGGGGCCTTCAGCACGGTGTTCACCCAGCGGCGGCCGAGCGTCGGCTTGGCGTCGTCGTCGGCGAGCGCGCGCCGGTGGGCGCGGCTGCCGGGCTTGGGCGTCATCCGGCCCTTGATCAGGCCGAGCATGGCCGGCAGCAGGGTCACGGCCACGAGCACCGCGACGAGCACGGCGAAGGCGGCGGCAATGCCCATGGTGCTGAGGAACGGGATGCCGACGACCAGCAGGCCGAGCAGGGCGATGATCACGGTGATGCCGGCGAAGACCACCGCGCCGCCGGCCGTGGCGACGGCGGTGGCCGCCGACTCCGCCGGTTCCACGCCGCGGGCCAGCTGCTGCCGGTGCCTGGAGAGGATGAACAGGGAGTAGTCGATGCCGACGGCCAGGCCGAGCATGACGGCGAGCATGGGCGCCGTGCTGGAGACGTTCGTGAAGGCGGCGGCCCCGAGGATGCCGCCGGCGGCCACGCCGACGCCGACGAGCGCCATCAGCAGCGGCATCCCCGCCGCCAGCAGCGACCCGAAGGTGATCACGAGCACCACGGCGGCGAAGAGCACGCCGAAGACCTCGACGATGGTGAGCCCGAAGGTGGTGTCCTGGAAGACCTGGCCGCCGAAGGCGACGGTGAGCCCGGCGTCCTCGCCGATCGCCGCGGAGGCGGTCACGGCGTCGAGCGTCGCCTGGGTGACATCCGTGGACGCGCCGTCCATCTGCACCCGGGCGATGGCGGTCTGGGCGTCGTCCGAGACGGCGTTGGCCGCGTACTCGGAGAACGGGCTGACGGCCGCCGCGACACCGGGGACGTCCTCGATGGCCGCGATGGTCTGCTCGATGGCGTCCTTGTAGGGGGCGTCCTCGACGCTTGCGCCGTCCGGGGCGTGGAAGACGGCCTCGACGGAGGCGCCGGACACCTGCGGGAACACGGCCCCGAGCATGTCGATCGTCTCCTGCGACTCGGTGCCGGGGATGACGTAGGACTCGGCCAGCTGGCCGCCGAGGGCGAGTCCCCCGCCGAGCAGGGCGGCGAGCACCACGATCCACGCGGCGATCACCGTCCAGGCGCGGCGATAGGCGAAGTGACCGATGCGGTAGAGGAAGGTTGCCACTGGTGTCCTGCTCCTGAAGGGCGTGCGGTGAGGGGGGGTGGTGCGGTGTTGGCTGCGCTGGGCCTGGCGGCCTAGGCGGGGAGCGCGAGCGGGGCGAGCAGCTCACCGACGAGTTGGATCAGGGCCGCCCGCACCTCCTCGGCCGGGCCGAGCGAGTCGGCGTCGAGGAAGTGCATTCCCGCCACGAGCGAGTAGGTCGCGCCGCCGAGGGCGACGCCGAACCGCATCTTCTCCACCGTCGTGGCGTTGTCGTCGCAGACGGTGTGCGAGAGGGTCACGATGAAGGCGTTCGCCCTGTCGATCACGGGGATGCCGCGCAGGGAGTGCCCCTGGTTGACGAAGGTGTACACCTCGAGGCGGTGCTCGAGCAGGAAGTCGATGAATTCCTCCACGAACAGCGTGCGGGCCTCCAGCGAGGAGCCGCGGTCGATGTAGCGCTGCAGCAGCGCGCCCAGCCGGTCGATGGCCGGGCCGATGGCGGCCTCCAGCAGCGCCTCCTTGTTCGCGTAGTGGTAGAGCACGCTGGACTTGGAGTAGCCGGCCTCGTCGGCGATCTGCTGCAGCGACGCCCCGGCGAAGCCGACGGCGGCGAACTGTTCGAGGGCGATCTGGCGCAGTTCGTCGCTCGCCTTCGGGCGCGGGCTGACGGAGCCTGATTCGGCGTCGTGTGTGGGCATGCGACCAGAGTATTTGACCAATCGGTCAGAAACTGCACGATCGGTCAGACTAGGGGGCAACTCTCAGATCCGGCTAACGTGGAGGGGACGAAAGGTGCAGACAATGCGCAAGTACCTGTTCAATGGCGCGGTGATCGGCGCCGTCACCAGCAGCTGGGGCATCATCCAGGCGACCCGCAACGGACCGCGCGACTGGCGCCTGGCGCTGATGTGGGTGAGCTGGGGGATCTCACTCGCCCTGGCGGTCGCCGCCGTCCGCGACGAGGCCAAGGAACGCGCCCTCGAGCAGTAGGCAGTTGAGGGCATCGCGGCGTGTCCCCCCGGGATCCGACGGAGTATAGCGCAGACTGAGGGCAGCACCCGAAGCGAGCGAGAGGAAGCGACCGTGGCGATGTTCCGCAGGCGCCGACAGTCAGCACCCGTCCTGATAGCAGCCGCACCGCCCGAGTTGAGCGACGATGCGCTGCTCGCGATCATCGACGGCAAGCTCGCCGACCTCATCGGCGCGAGTGGCGAATGGACCCTGGTCCGACGCGAGAGCGGCGACACCGACGACATCTTCCACACCATGCTGAGCGGCCAGATCGCCGTCGAGCTCGCCCAGGCCGTCAAGGCCGGCCGCACCGCGCTGCGCAACGCCCCGGGCACCGAGCCGAGCGCGCTGCCGTGGACTCCGGCACCGGTCGCCGTGTGGGCGAATCCCGCGCACGCGGCAGCACCCCAGGGCGCCCCCGTGCAGTCGGTCCCCGCCCCGGTCGCGGCCGCCGCGGCCTAGCCGTCCAGATTTCGCCGCTGTTTTTTGTACGGCGGATCGAGCGCGGCACCCTCCCGCGCTTCTAGCGTTGCAACCATGACACAGCACAGCATCGACCGGCCTGCGGCGACGCGCTCCTTCACGGCCCGCGACCTCGCCTCCATCGCCACCTTCGCCGCACTCATCGCGGCGCTCGGACTCCCCGGCGCCCTGCAGATCGGCGCCAGCGGCATCCCGATCACCTTCCAGACCCTCGGTGTGATGCTGGCCGGGGCGATCCTCGGCGCCCGCAACGGCTTCTTTGCCGTGCTGCTGTTGGAGGTGCTGGTCGCCGCCGGCCTGCCGCTGCTCTCCGGCGGCCGCGGCGGCATCGCCGTCTTCGTCACCCCCGGCGCCGGCTACCTCGTCGGCTGGCTGCTCGGCGTGCTCGTCATCGGCTGGTTCACCGCCCGCCTGCTGCCGCGCTACCGGCTGCTGCCCGCCCTCGGTGCGACGGTGCTCGGCGGCATCGTCGCGATCTACCTGATCGGTGTGCCCTGGTTCGCCCTCAGCACCGGCACGCCCCTCTGGGTCGCCCTGACCGGCGCCTTCGTGTTCCTGCCCGGCGACATCCTCAAGGTCGTCATCACGGTGCTCGTCGCCAAGCAGGTGCACCGTGCCTGGCCTGGCCTGATCACGCCGCGCGGCAAGAGCGCCCGCACCGAGCCGATCTCCGTATGAGCGACTCGTCGTGGCTGGGCGGGGCGGACGGGGATCGCGCAGTCAGCGTCGCCGGCCGCGCCCTCAGCTACGGCGAGCTGCGTGAGCGCGTCCAGAACCACTCCCTCCCGCCCGGCGCCATCGTGCGCGCGGAGCATGCCGACCCGGTCGAGCTGCTGGTGCGGCTGCTGGCGGGCATCGACCAGGGCCGCCCCGTGCTGGTCGCCGACCCGGCCAGCCCCGCGCCGCTGCCCCGTGCCATCCCGGCCGGCACCGAGCTGCTGCTGCTGAGCTCCGGCTCCTCCGGCCGGGCGCGGGCCATCGCCCGCACCGCCGCCTCCTGGCACGACTCCTTCGCCCCGCTCACCGCCGCCACTGGCATCCGGCGCACCGACGTCGTCGCGCCGAGCGGGCCGCTGCACGTCTCGATGCACCTGTTCGCCGCGCTGCACGCGCTCTGGCTCGGGGCCGAGCTCAGCTTCGACCCGGCCGGCGCCGACGTCGTGCACTGCACCCCGACCGTGCTCGGCCGGATGCTCTCCTCGCCGCGACTGCCGCGCCTGTTCGTCGTCGCCGGAGCGGCCCTGCCGGACGGGGCCCGCGCCGAGGCCCTGGCCCGCGGCGCCGCCGTCACCGAGTACTACGGTGCGGCCGAGCTCTCCTTCGTGGCCGTCGCCGACGCGGGCGGCACGCTCCGCGCCTTCCCCGGCACCGAGCTGGACCTGCGCGGCGGCGTGCTCTGGGCCCGCTCCCCCTACATCAGCCTCGGCTACGCGGCGGGCGAGGGCGCCGACACGGGCTCGCTCCGCCGGGACGCGGACGGCTTCGCCAGCGTCGGCGACCTCGCCGAGCTGGGCGCGGGCGGCGAGCTCCGCGTGCTCGGCCGCGGCGATGACGCCGTGACCACGGCGGGCAGCACCGTGACGAGCGAGCAGATCGAGTCCGCCCTGGACGCCCTCCCCGGTGTGCGCGCCGCCGCCGTCATCGCCGAGCCGCACCCCGTGCTCGGCGAGATCGTCGTGGCCGTGGTCGAGCTCGACAGCGACCTCGAGAGCGAGGCCGAGAGAGAGCTCGAGAGCGACACGGACGCCGGCGCGCTCCCCGGCACCGTCCAGGCCCGCGCGGACGCCGCCCTCTCCCCCGTCGAGCGCCCCCGCCGCTGGCTGTTCGTCGAGCAGCTGCCGCGCACGGCATCCGGCAAACTGGCCAAAGGCGCGCTGCGCCAGGGGCTGGCCGACGGCACGATCCCCTTCACCGAACCTGGAGCACCCCGCAATGCGCACTGACAACGCCCCCGTGATCGTCGCCGCCCGGCGCACAGCGATCGCCTCCAGTGGCCGCGGGTTCGCCCAGCACACCGTCGATGCCCTCGCGGCTCCGCTGCTCGGCTCGATCGCCGCGGAGCTCGCCGCAGCCGGGCGCCCCGTCGACGAGGTCATCCTGGGCAACTGCCTCGGCCCCGGCGGCAACGTGGCCCGCGTCGCCGGGCTCCGCGCCGGCCTGGACGAGTCCGTGCCCGCCGTCACCGTCGACCGCCAGTGCGGCTCGGGTCTGGAGGCCGTTCTGCAGGCGGGAACCCTGCTGCGCTCCGGCGAGGCCGAGCTGGTCATCGCCGGCGGCGCCGAGTCCGCCTCCACCGCGCCGTGGCGGTTCTGGCCGCCGCAGGGCGAGGCACAGCCGGAGCGCTACACGCGCGCCCCGTTCGCCCCGATCGGCTGGCCGGACCCGGAGATGGGCCCGGCCGCGGATGCCGTCGCCGCCCGCTACGGCATCTCGAGGCAGCGCCAGGACGACTGGGCGGCGCGCTCGCACGACCTGGCCAGCTCCACCCGGGAGCGCGGCGGCTTCGACGCCGAGATCGTCGCCGTCGACGGCGTCACCCGCGACGACCGGCCGCGGCGCGACCTCGACCGAGGCCGACTGGCCCGCTTCGGCGCCGCCTTCAGCGCGGGCGGCACCGTCACCGCCGGCAACTCCTGCGGCATCTCGGACGGGGCTGCCGCCCTGGCCGTCACCACCGAGGCTGTGCGGGCGGAGCTCGGCCTGCCCGGCCTCCGCATCGTCGCCGCCAGCACGGCCGGCTCCGACCCCGCCCTGCCCGGAATCGGCGCGGTCGCCGCCGTGCGGAAGCTGCTCGCCCGCACCGGCGTCGCGACCAGCGAGCTGGACGCCGTCGAGATCACCGAGGCGTTCGCCGCCCAGCTGCTGGCCGTCAGCGACGAGCTCGGCCTGGACGAGGAGCGCATCAGCGCGAGCGGCGGGGCGATCGCGCTCGGCCACCCATGGGGGGCGTCCGGGGCGGTGCTCGTGGTGCGCCTGGCCGCGCGCATGCTCGCCGGCGGCGACCGCCGCTACGGCCTCGCCGCCTGCTCGATAGGCGGCGGCCAGGGCATCGCGATGCTCGTGGAGCGTGCGGCATGAGCGGCATCCGCTTCGAGAACGTCTCGCACGGCTACGGCGAGCGCCCGGTGCTGCACGAGATCAGCCTCGACATCACCGAGCAGCGGGTGGGCATCGTCGGTGCCAACGGCTCGGGCAAGTCCACCCTGGCCCGCATGGTCAACGGACTCGTCACGCCCGACCGCGGCCGGGTCAGCGTGCACGGCCGGGACGTCGCCAAGAACGGCCGCGAGGTGCGCCGGCTCGTCGGCTTCGTCTTCACCAACCCCGACAACCAGATCGTCATGCCGACCGTCGCAGAGGACGTCGCGTTCAGCCTGCGCCGGCGCGGACTCGCCAAGGAGGAGATCGCGGGGCGGGTCGCCGCGATCCTGGAGCGCTTCGGCCTGTCCGGGCACGCCGACCACGCCGCACACCGTCTCTCCGGCGGCCAGAAACAGCTGCTCGCGCTGGCGTCGGTGCTCATTGCCGAGCCGGCCGTCGTCGTCGCCGACGAGCCGACGACCCTGCTCGACGCGCGCAACGCCCGCCTGATCACCGATCTGCTCACCGGGCTGGACCAGCAGGTCCTCGTCGTCACCCACCAGCTGGAGCTGTTGGCCGGCTTCGACCGGGTGATCGTCGTGGAGGAGGGCCGCATCGTCGCCGACGACGTGCCGGATGCCGCCATCCGCCACTATCTGGGCCTGTTGGCGTGATCGGCTTCTACCATCCCGGCCGCTCGTTGCTGCACCGTGCCCCCGCGCTGCTGAAGCTCGGGCTGCTCTCGCTGCTGATCGCGGTGACCGTCGTGCTGCAGGAGCCCTGGCAGCTGGGCGTCGTCCTGGCCGTGGCCGTGCTGCTGGCGGCATCCGCCCGCCTGCCGTTCCGGGCACTCTGGCGCCAGGTCTCCCCCGTGCTCTGGGTGCTGGCGATCGCCGTGCCGATCCAGCTGCTCTTCGCCGACTGGGTGATGGCGGTCATGATGGGCGGGCGGCTGCTCATCGCGGTGCTGCTGGCCGCGCTGTTCACGCTGACCACGACGGTCGGCGCCGTGCTCGACGCCTGCGAGCAGCTGCTCCGCCCCGTGCGCCGCTGGGTGGACACCGACCGCATCGGCCTGCTGCTGGCGCTCACCATCCGTTCGATCCCGGTGATCGCGGCGATCGTCGGCGAGGTGATGGAGGCCCGCAAGGCCCGGGGAACGCAGGGCTCGGTGATGTCGCTCGCCGTGCCGGTGATCGTGCGCTCCTTGCAGAGCGCCGAGGCGCTCGGCGACGCCCTCATCGCCCGCGGCTTCGACGACTGACCCTGTCGCGCCGACCCCTGTCGCGCCGCCCCTGTCGCCCTGGCCCCTGTCGCGCGGGTGCCCGGCGGCCTACCCTGAACGGGCAGGGCCGCGCGCTCAGCGCGGCCGGGAACTCAGAGCAGAGAGGTCAGTCTCATGGACTGGAAGATCGAACTGGTGGCCATCCCCGTCACGGATGTCGACCGCGCGAAGGCGTTCTACGTCGACCAGGTGGGCTTCAACGCCGACCACGACATCCTCGTGACCGACGAGCTGCGGTTCGTGCAGCTGACACCGCCGGGCTCCGCCTGCTCCATCGTGCTCGGCACGGGAATCACCGAGATGCCGCCCGGCTCACAGAAGGGCGTGCAGATCGTGGTGCCGAACGCCGAGGAGGCCCTGGCCCACCTGCGCGAGCGCGGCGTGACCGCGAGCGACGTCGACCCGCAGCCATGGGGGCGATTCGTCTACTTCTCCGACCCGGACGGCAACAGCTGGGCGCTGCAGGAACTGCCGCCCCGCGACGCGGCCGACGCGGCGTCCGACTACGCCGTCTGAGCCGTCTGAGCCGCCGAGCCGCCGAGCTGCGGGCTGCGGGTTCCGGGCTGCGGGCCCGTCGCGGCACGCGTCGTGTCTCGCGGCACGCGGTATGTCGCGGGCCGCGAGACAGAACGCGGGCCGCGACGAAATCTTTTCCGATCGACGAGAACTTTCCCGATCGACGAGAACACTCCGTGCCCGTTAACGAGAAAACCCCGGCCTCGTGAGAGACCGGGGTTTTGGTGGTGCACCCCCTCGGACTTGAACCGAGAACCCACTGATTAAGAGTCAGTTGCTCTGCCGATTGAGCTAGAGGTGCGTATCTTGGCCCGTTTTGCGCTTCCCGGGCCGAGATAAAACATTACCATCTGATTTCTGAGCTGGCGAATCGTCAGATCCCGGGAGTGTCGGAACGGCCGTTCCGTCTGCGCCGATAGGCTGCATCTGTGAATTCAGCAGCGAACTCGCCCCTGGCGCTTGACCTCATCCTCGCACAAGAATTGGCCGACATCGCCGACGCGATCTCGTTCGATCGCTTCCGCTCGAACGACCTCGAGATCTCGACCAAGCCCGACCGCACCTTCGTGACGGATGCCGACCAGGCCGTCGAGCGGGCCATCCGCGCCCGCATCGCCGAGGCCCGCCCCGGCGACGGCATCCTCGGCGAGGAGTACGGCACAGAGGGCGGGAGCACCCGGCAGTGGATCATCGACCCGATCGACGGCACCGCGAACTTCCTGCGCGGGGTGCCCGTCTGGGCCACCCTCATCTCGCTGAGCGTCGACGGCCACCCCGTGCTCGGCGTCGTCAGCGCGCCCGCCATGGCCTCGCGCTGGTGGGCGGCATCCGGCGGCGGCGCCTTCATCCAGGAGGGCGACGCCGCACCGCGCCAGCTGCGAGTGAGCGGCGTGCGCGAGCTCGCCGACGCCTCGCTCAGCTTCAACAGCATCGCCCAGTGGGATGAGGCCGGCTACCTGGACCGACTGATCGCGCTGACCCGCTCCGTCTGGCGCGACCGGGCATACGGCGACATGTGGTCGTACATGCTGCTCGCCGAGGGGCTCATCGACGTGGCCGGCGAGTTCGATGTGAAGCCCTACGACCTGGCGGCCCTGGTGCCGATCGTCGAGGAGGCCGGCGGTCGCTTCACCTCGGTCACCGGCGAGCCCGGACCGTGGCACGGCAACGCGCTGGCCAGCAACGGCCTGCTGCACGAGGCCGTGCTCGACGCCCTGAAGTAGGCGCCCGGCGTCCGCAGCGGCGCTCCACGCCTCACCGAGGGATCCACCTCCCACCGATTTGCCCCGGACTGGTCCCGCCGATACCATCCCCATTTGGGGGTAGACGCCCCCGTCCACCCTGCAGATGGAGCATCGTGAACACTTCGACAATTGCCCGCTTCGCCCGCCACACCGGCGCCGTGGCGGCCGCAGCCGCCCTGGCCATCACGCTGAGCGGCTGCTCCGTGTTGCAAGGTGTCCTCGGATCCGCTGCGGCCCCGCCCGTGCGTGACGCGGCGACGCAGGAGATCACCGAGTCCGGCCAGGCCGACGTGTTCTCGATCCAGGTGGGCGATTGCATGAACGAGGTCAGCGGCGACACCGTCTACGACGTCCCCGTCGTGCCGTGCGGCGAGCCGCACGACGAGGAGGCCTACTTCGAGCACACCTTCACCGTCGCCGAGTTCCCCGGCGACGACGCCGTCTACGAGGAGGCACTCGACGCCTGCTACGTCGCGTTCCCCGCTTTCGCGGGCATCTCCTACGAGGAGTCCACTCTCGACTTCTACCCGTTCACGCCGACGAAGGAGAGCTGGGAGCAGGCCGACGACCGCCTCGTCACCTGCATGATCTACGACCCGTCCGCACGGACCACCGGATCGCTCGCGGGCGCGGCCCGCTAGACGCCCGGTGACAGACGGGTGAGGGGTGTGGCCGCACGGCCGCACCCCTCACCTGTTTCCGGCGCCGACTCCCCCTACGGAGCCAGCGCCACCGGCTCCGGAGACGGCGCGACAGGCACGTCCGTGACCGGACCGACCGCCGCGGAGGTGTTCGCCTCCTCCGTGCCGAGATCATCGGTGTAGCGCACGACCACGCGGATGCCGGCGCCGAGGTCTGCCGCCTGCAGCAGGTAGGCGGTGCCGCCGGCCCCGGCGATCACCTCGTGGGTGGCGAAGCCGTCCAGCGAGCGCTGCCATTCGTAGACGATGCCGGCCTCGGCCGCCTCAGCCAGGCCGTCCCCGTCGGTGAACGGCTGGGCGAGGAGCCCGGCCCCGACGTGCAGGCCCTCTGCGGTGCGCAGCACGACCTCCGACGGGACATCGTTGACGTTGGCCACCGTGTCGGCCGTGGTCTCCGACACGATCGCCCGCACCCGGCCGTCCGGCCCGGTGTAGTTGACGACGACGCGCAACACGGAGCCCACCGCGGCATCCGTGGCCGACCACGTGCTCTCCGTCAGCGTGCCCGGGTTCGGCCCGGTGCTCTGCAGGAGTTCCCACTCGCCGATGTCGTTGCCGTCGCCTGGCTCGCCCGCGTACCAGTGGTAGCGCACGTTGCTGATGCCCGCGGTGTCGAACGGAGCCCCGCCGAGGCCGAGCATCGTCGCCGTCACCGGCTTGTCCTCCGCCAGGGGTGCCTCGAAGCTGAGCGCCACGGCGCCCTCGGCGACGCAGGCCGCCCCGGTGGCGAACTCGTAGCATCCGTCGCTGAACTGGATCCGCTCGAAGTTGCGGACGATGTCTGCCCCTTCGCTCTCCTCCGGCTCCGCCGCGCCGGCGTGCAGCACTCGGTAATAGCCGGAGCCGGGCACCGTCTCGGTGATGGAGTACTCGCTCATGCTGCCGAGGTACACCACCGTGTCGATCGAGTCGGTCGCCTGGTCCACCTCGATGGCCCGCTCGATGTCGATGTCTCCCGGGTTGATCTCGCCGGCGAAGATCGCAGCGTGCAGCTCGCGCGCGCTGTCGAACTTCTGACCGGTCGGGAGGTGCACCAGCTGTGTGCGCAGGTAGGCGTCGCCGTCGAGGAAGTCGTCGCCCTCGCGCCCCTCGATGGTGTCATTGCCGGCACCGCCGATCAGGATGTTGCTGACGCCGTCGCTGTCCAGGGCGAGCGGGTTGTCCATGAAGCGCAGCGCGTAGTCCTCATGGCCGCCCCCGGGGCGCAGGAGCGCCTCGAGTCCGGCGACCAGGTCGAGGCTGGCCTCCGTCGCCTTCTCGAGCACCGCATCCGTGTCACGGTACTCGTCGGGCAGCTTACGGGAGCCGCGCAGGGTGTCGTCGCCGGAACCGCCGGAGAGGGCCTCCAGCTGGTCGAAGCGCGCGCGCACCGCGATCGCGCCGGGTGCGGTGAGGCGGTTGACCATCATGTCGGCGGTGACCGGCATCTTCGTCCCGTAGTACGTCAGCCAGTCGAAGCCGAGGTTGCCGAGGTAGCGGTCGGTGCCGAGGGCCTGGCCGACGAGGATGTCGTCACCGCCCTCACCTTCCACATCGTCGTTGCCGCTGCCGCCGATGACGACGTCCGCGCCTCCTGTCGTGTCGTTCTGGAACTGGTTGCCGTTGTCTCCCTGCAGCAGGTCGCCGTGCTTCCCGCCCTCGACCCAGTCGTTGCCCTCGCCGCCGAAGACGATCATCCGCCCGGCTCCGCCGACCGTGATGTCATCGCCGGTCCCGGCGAAGCTGGTGTTGTCGGTGTCGCCGCCGGAGACCAGGTAGTCGTCGCCGTGGCTGCCGAACAGCAGGTTGATTCCGGGTCCGCCGTCCAGGGCGTCGTTGCCGAGGCCGCCCTTGAGGTTGTCGTCGCCGAAGCTGTCGGTGAGGATGTCGTCGCCGCTGTTGCCGAGCAGCAGGTCGTTGCCGTCGCCGCCCTCGATCCGGTCGTTGCCGCCGTTGCCGAACAGCGAGTCGTCGCCCTGGCCGCCGCGCATCCTGTCCTCGGCCTCTGTGCCGTGGATCTCGATGTGCTCGTCACCCGCCCAGCGGTAGGTGCCGTCTAGCATCTGCGAGAACTTGGCGAGGTCCGCCGGCAGCGGGTTCGGGATGGCATCGAGGTCGATCATCGGGTCCTGCACCGAGAAGATGTTCGCGGGCAGGTCGGTGGCGGCCGTGTTGCGCTTGATCAGGTCGGAGAAGGAGCTGGCCTCCAGCGCCGCGAACAGCTGCTGCCCCTGGTTGCGGAACAGGTAGTAGAAGCGATCGCCGAACTGCAGGTTCTCGAGTTGCCGCTCGAAGACGACGTTGAACGTCGATCCGAGCATGCCCCCGAAGGGGTTGAGCGCCTCGGCGAGCCCGCCGACCCACATGTCGATGTCTCCGAGGCCGGTGGGGTCGACGCCCGCGGCATCCGCGGCCCAGCTGCCGACGCCGTTCATGAATTCGAGCCGGTCGTCGGGTGCGACGATGTTGGGGTCGATCGCGGCCTCCATGTCTGCCTGCACCGAGACGTTCACCACGGCGTCGCCACCGAGGACGACGACCTTGGTGACGCCGAGGCGCCGCAGCTCGGCCTTGACGGCCGGCAGCAGCTCGGCGCTCGGCACGAGCAGCAGGGGCGCGTTGTTCACCGCAGCGACGGGGGCGGCGGCCAGGGCGTCCGGGAAGTTCGCGCCCGTCGCGATGTACGCCGTCGTCGCACCCTTCGGCAGTGATGCGCGGCTGTTCTCGATGGCGGTGCCGTAGCGATCGGCGCCCGCGATCCGCACCACCTTGCCGGCGGTGAACTTCCGCAGGCCGGCGGCGACAGAGGGCGAGATGACGCTTGTTCCGCCGAGCACGACGATCTTGGTCGGCTTGAGCCTCGTCAGCTCTGCGGCCGTCGCCGCGGGAATCGCCCCGTCGGCCACGAGGAGCACCGGCCCCCGGCCTTCGGTGGTGCCCTCGGCGCCCGCCGCGGCGGATGCCGCCAAGGCGTCGGGGAAGTTCGCCCCGGTTGCGATGTAGGCCACGCCAGCCTTGCCGCGGAAGGTCGCGGCACTCACGGCGGCGGCCGTCTCATACCGATCGGCTCCGGCGAGACGAGTAACGGGCCCCGAGGTGTAGGCGCTCAGCGTCTCGAACACCGCGGGGTCAACGACGTGCTCCCCGCCCAGCACCGTGATGCTCTGCGGCTGGAGCCTCGCGAGTTCTGCCGCCGTCGCCCGCGGGAGGCTCGCGGTGTGGGTGAGCAGGATCGGTGCGTTGGCGATCGCAGCGGCGGGGCCGCCGGAGAGCGCGTCGGGGAAGTTCGTTCCGACGGTCACGAACGCTGTCGCGACGCCGGGCTCAAAGTTCGCCCGGCTGAGCAGCGCGGCGGTGTCGAATCGGTCAGCTCCGCCGAAGCGGGCCGACAGCGGCACCGGGGCCGGCGTGCCGTTCACGAGCAGTTCGGCGGCCTCCCGCTTGGCGGCCATCGATGAGGCGTCCGCCACGCTGGGGTGCCGGCCGTAGGCGGCGACGAAGTTCACCAGCGAGGCGTTGCTGCCGGTGCGGCCGAAGTTGTCGCCGGTCTTGAGGTTGAGGCCGAAGTCGACCCAGTTCTCGTAGGGGCGGAGCACCGAGTCGCCGCTGGCGGCGTACAGCGTCTGCCGCGCCGTCTGCAGCGACGGCACACCGGCATCCCGGGCACGCACCAGGTTGATCGTGGCCAGGTCCAGCGGCAGCCCGAGCAGGTTGTTGCGGAGCGTGTCGACGATGAACTCATCGATCTGGTTGGCGACCTGGTCTGTCGTCCCGTTCACGATCGATCCGGCCGCCTCGTCGGGTGAGAGCGCGCCGTCGTTGTCGAAGCTGCGCGGGTTCAGGAATCCGTCCAGCAGGGGCACGTCGCTCGTCCCGAAGTCTCGGCGCGCGACATCCTCGGTCATCATGGAGTGGCCGAAGCGGTAGACGACGTGGGCGAACTCGGCCACGATGGCCGGGTCGATGGTGCCGTCATAGCTGTTCTCGTTGAAGACGACGGCATCGATGGAGGGCTGGATCGTGCGGGCGTACTCCTCGAACACGAGGTGCTGGTACTGCATCTCGGTGACGAAGCGCGCGGCCTGGAAGAGGCGCTGTGCATAGCTCCAGTTGTCGGCTTCTGCACCCGGCAGCCTGTCGCTCTCGCGCAGTGCAGGCCAGTTGTTCGCCTCGCCGAGGTAGGCCTTCTTCAACTCGGCGTTCTCCGGCTTGTTCAGCAGGGATTCGATCTCGTCGATCATGCGGTTGTGCTCCGAGTGGAACACGTGGTGCACGGCGGTCAGGCCGATGTTCTCGTTGCCGCGGCCGTCGCCAGTGGCGAAGTGCTCACCGAGCGTGACGTTGTCGTAGCCGGTCAGCACGAGCTCGCCGGAGGCGTCCCGCACGGGGTCGCCGTTCCCGTCCAGCGCGACGCTCGGCGTGGCGCCGTGGGCGATGTCGTCGAGGAAGGCGTGGCCCGTGCCCGCGGCATCCGCCGTCGAGATCGGCGCCTGGAGGTTGCCCTCCACCGGGCCGGCGAGGGTGACCAGCACCGGCAGGCCGTTCTCACCCGGCAGGAAGTTGCCGTAGAGGTCGGTGGCCAGCAGCGGGACGTCAAGCACGTCGGCGTCCCCGAGGTTGATGCCGAGCACCGTCTGCGCCTGGGCCTTGATGTCGTTCCAGGTGGCCAGGCCGGCACGGCTGCCGTCGGGCTGGCGCCCGTCCAGCAGCCGGCCGGTGTCGACCGGCTTGCCGCCGACCAGCTCGTACTCGCGCAGGAAGACCTGGTGCGAGGGGTGCGAGGTGTAGGTCTGGTTCTGGTCGACGTAGGGGGTGGTCTGGTTGTTGTGCGAGGTGCCGTTCGGGTCTCTCTCCCCCGCCTCGTTGAAGCGCGTTGCCCGCGTCAGCGTCAGGAAGTTCGTGCGGCTGCCGGCGACGTAGAGCGGGTCATCCGGCTGCAGTGGCACCACGATTGTGCCGTTCTCGCCCTTGTTCACCAGGTCGAGGCCGTGGTCGAAGAACTGGCCGAAGAAGCCCAGCCACGTGTTGAACGGGGCGGAGAGCCCCTCGTCCGGTGAGGTGTTCGGGATGAACAGCCGCCCCGTCGCCAGGTCTTCTGTCGATCCCGGCGTGTTCACGGCGGCGTTCAGCGCGGCCGGGTTGCCGCGGGTCTGGTCGACGATCAGGTTGCTGATGGTGCGCGGGTCGGAGTCGTAAACGAATCCGTCATTCATCGCGTAGCAGGTGGATGCCGGGTCGGCACAGGCGCTGGTGTCGCCGGTCTGCGGCGGGGCGGCCGCCGGCGCCGGGTCGGCCTGGCGCCACTCCTGCGGCAGCAGCTGGGGGAAAACGCGGTCTGCGGCGCCGTAGTCCTGCTGGCCGGCGACCAAGTTGTTGAACGAGCCGTCGACGGTGCGCAGCCCCATCGGGAGGGCGGGCGACGGAACGCATTTGCCGCTGACGTCGGTGATCTCGTCGCAGAGCAGTGCTCCGCCGGCGGCGTGGGCCTCGGCTATCTGGATCTGTCTCAGAATGAACGCCAGGTCCTCCTCGACGATGCGGAAGGAGGGGTTCGTGTCCGTCGCCACGGCCTGGGCCGGCAGCGCGTTCTGGGTGATGCTCCCACCGAGTGCGACGGCGACGGTCGCGATGACGGCGATGACGAGTCGTCGGCGGTACTGCCGCCGCTCATTCACCAGCGGCGAGTGGGTCTGAGGCAAGTTCAACACGGCGGATCCCTCCAACGGAGCGTCGAGACGCTGAGGCAGGCCCGATTCCGATGGAAGAGGGGGCACCATTGCCCCTTTCCAGTAGCTGGGCTTCGGGTTCCCGTGCTACATGAGTGTGTCTACTCCCGAAGGTGAGCACACCTCAAGTAATGCCTTGTTAATGTCACCCGTTTTGGGGGTACGGGTGGATGCCCCACGAGCCGCTTTCTCGCGGCGTTGTCTTGACGGCAGCGGGCAGAGGGGGGCCGCGGCTCCGCGTCATCGTGACGAAGCGCGCGGCGTCGGCATCCTCGACCACGCGGCCGTGCAACATGACCAGGCCCGGCGGATCCACCGCGCGGGCGGCGGGCAGCCCGTCATCGGCGTCGGCGCGCTCCTTGTCGCCCTCTGCGCCCTCCGCGCCCACGGATGTCGATGCGAATCCCCGGTCAGAGCCCTGAAACTCCAGCTCAGACGTGAGCGAGCCGGCGAGCGTGAGGCCGCTCAGCACGGCCAGGGCGGCGCCGGCAATGCTCACGCGGCGAAGCACGTCTCGCATCCCCGGCACGCGTGTCATAGCATCGTCGCATTCCCCGTTCGCGATGCTGCGTCGGATCCGCAGGCGCGCGAGCGGCTTCTGGCGCGATCATAGACCCGGAGCCGCTCGGGCGGGCGAGAAGAATCAGGGATTCTCGGCGAAGACCTCCGCGGCGATGCGGAACGCCGTGTTGGCCGCCGGCACCCCGCAGTAGATGGCGCTCTGCAGGATCACCTCGCTGATCTCGGCGACGGTGAGGCCGTTGCGCAGGCCCGCCCGCAGGTGCATGGCGAGCTCCTCGTCGTGGCCGAGGGCGATGAGCGCGGTGATGACGCCGACCGAGCGCGCACGCCGGTCGAGCCCCGGGCGCGACCAGATGTCGCCCCACGCGACGCGGGTGATGAAATCCTGGTAGTCCGCGGTCACCGGGGTCACGGATGCCGTCGCACGGTCGACGTGCGCGTCGGAGAGCACCGCGCGCCTGACCTGCATGCCCTGCTCGTAGCGCTCCGCGTCGCTCAGCCCTGTGCCGTCCGGCCTGCTCATGCCCGTGCCTCTCGTGTGTGGGTGAAGAACGCCAGCAGCTCGTCTGCCGTGGCCCCTGGCTGTTCGGCGGGCGGCAGGTGTGCCGCATCCGGGATGCGCGCCGTCGCGCCGTGCTGCACGCCGCCGGCGATCTCCCGGGCCTTGGCCTCGGGGGCGACCTGGTCGAACTCGCCCCAGACGGCCAGCACGGGGGCCGAGATCTCGCCCAACCGCTCGCGGACGTCCAGGCCGGCGAGCGCCTCGCAGCAGAGTGCGTAGCTCTCGTCATCCGCGCCCTGCAGCGCGTGCAGTAGCCGCCCGGTGAGGCCGGGCTCCCGCTCCACCGAGCCGGGCGCGAACCAGCGGCCGGCCGAGGCGCTGATCAGGGAGGACGTCGATTGCCTGCGCACCTGGGCGGCGCGCTCCAGCCAGGCCTCCGGCGAGCCGAGCTGGGCGCCGGAGGCGAGGATCGCGGCCGCGGTGACGAGGTCCGGGTGCCGGAGCGCCAGCTCCAGCCCGGTCGCCCCGCCGAGCGACACCCCGGCGTAGAGCAGCGTCTCGTCGCCGCCGGCGCGCACCGCAGCGGCCACCGCATCGGCAAGCTCGGCAACGCTGAACGGCGCGGTCGCCGCCGGGGAGGCGCCGTGGCCGGGCAGGTCCCAGGCCCGCACCCGGTAGTGCTCGGTGAGCGCGGGTGCCGCCTGCTCCCAGAGGATGCTGGAGGTGCCGAGCGAGGGGCCGAGCACGAGCAGCGGCGCATCGGCGGGGCCGATCGCGGCGGTCAGGGCGATCCGGGGCACTGTCATGATGTCTGTTCTTCCTGGTGCGCGGCCTCTTCCTGCTGCGTGGGGTCGTCGCCCAGGTTCCGCACGGCCAGCTCGCTGGCCAGGCCGATGTAGTTCGCGGGGGCTGAGTCCCCCGCGCGGGGCCCGCGCTCGGCGAGGAGGGCGCCGCCCGTCATGGCCAGGTTGCGGGCGACGGCGGCGTCGTCGAAGACCAGCCCACCGACGAGCGTGCGCGCGTGCGCGGTCGCGCCGAGGGCCAGCCGCAGCAGTTCGCGCAGCGTCGGCCATTCGGCATGCCAGGAGCCGTCCGGGCGCTCGTCCACGGCGAGCACGGCGGCCAGCTGCAGCGTTGCGCCGAGCTGCGGGGCGCGCAGGGCAGCCGAGCGGATCAGCACGGAGGCCGCGGGGTTGCGCTTCTGCGGCATGGCCGAGGAGCCGCCGGGCTCCCCCTCTGCAAGCTCGGCGATCTCGGTGCGGCTGAGCGTGGCGACATCCGTCGCCAGCTTGCCGAGCGCCGCCAGCAGCTGCACGAGCGCGTCGCCGAGCTCGGTGACGGGCCAGCGCTGGGTGTGCCAGGGCGCGTCGGGGGCGGCCAGGCCGAGTTCGGCGGCGAAGGCGGCGGGCAGCGCGGCCGCCCGCTCGGCGCCGAGTGCGTCGGCCCAGGAGGCGAGGGTGCCGCCGGCGCCGCCGAGCTGGGCGGGGAGCAGGGCGGCGTCCAGGGCCAGCCGGGCCCGGCGGATGCCGCGCAGCCAGTTCGCGGCACGGAGACCGACCGTTGTCGGCACGGCGTGCTGGGTGAGGGTGCGGGCGGCGGCGGTCTGGCCGCGCCGCTCTCTGGCCATCCGGGCGAGGGCGGACTCGAGCGCGGTCAGGTCGGCGGCGATCTGGGCACGGGCGCGTTCGGCCAGCAGCATGAGGGCGCTGTCCAGGATGTCCTGGCTGGTGGCGCCCTCGTGCGCCTCGGCGAACCCGCCCGCCCGCAGCGCCCGCACGAGCGGGATGACGGGGTTGCCGCCGGAGGCGGCCTCCCGGGCGACCTGGTCGAGGTCGACGCCGAGCCGGTGCCCGGTGCAGAGCTCCCCGGCGCCGCGCCAGCCGAGCTCGGCCGAACGCCGCTCCCGGGCGGAAGCCTCGCCGCCGCGCACGGTGTCGAGGGCGCGCCAGAGCGCGACCTCGACGGTGACCAGGCCGCCGAGCACGGCGTCGTCGGCCACGAGGTCGTCGTGACCGGCCGTCACCGGGGAGAGCAGCCCGCGGTCGAACACCGAACCGGGCGGCGCAGCGGCGTTCGTCACATCGGCGCTCGTCACAGCGGGGTTCAAGACATCGGCGCTCGTCACATCAGAAGGCAAGGAACACGGTCTCCTTCTCGCCCTGCAACCGGATGTCGTGGTGGAGCCCACCGCCCGGCAGGCGCGTTGCGATGAGCGTAGCGCGCTCCCCGGCCGCGAGCGACGACAGCAGCGGGTCGGCGGCCAGCGCCTCCGCGTCCTCTGGCAGGTAGATGCGGGTGTGCAGCTTGTCTGGCAGGCCGCGCGCGAACACGATCGCGGCGAGGAACGGGGCGCGGCCGGCCGCGGCGCCGGGGCTGCGGGTCCAGAACTCGTAGCGGCCGTCGTCGTTCGTCGCCGCGCGGCCGAAGCCGGTGAAGCTGTGGTCGTCGCGACGGCGGGCGCCGCGCGCGCGGGGCACGGTGCCGTCGGCATCCGCCCCCCAGATCTCGACGAGGGCGTCGGGGATCGGGTTGCCCGCGCCGTCGTACACGGTGCCGCCGAGCAGGAGCGCGCCGGGCGAGTGCGGGTGCACGACCTCGTGCATCTTCTCGTAGTTGGTGCCGAAGGCGAAGAAGGGACCGACGGTCTGGCCGGGGGTCGGCTCGAGGCTGCGGGGCGGGGCGGATGCGGTCGTCATCAGTGGTCGTCCTCCTGCTCGAACCAGGTGGCGTCCGGGCCGTCGACGACGATGTCGAAACGGTAGCCGGTCGAGCGCTCCGGCTCGGTGAGGTCGTGGTCGTAGACGCCGATCAGCCGGTCGCGGTCGGCCTGCGTGCGGATGGAGTTGTAGATCGGGTCCAGGCCGAACAGGGGGTCGCCGGGGAAGTACATCTGGGTGACGACGCGCTGCGTGAATGAGCTGCCGAACACCGAGAAGTGGATGTGCGCCGGCCGCCACGCGTTCACGTGGTTCTTCCACGGGTACGGGCCGGGTTTGATCGTGGTGAACAGGTACTCGCCGCGATCGTTCGTGACGGCGCGGCCGGCACCGGTGAAGTTCGGGTCCAGCGGCGCCGGGTGCTGGTCGCGCTGGTGGATGTAGCGCCCGGCCGAGTTGGCCTGCCACACCTCGATCAGCTGGTTCGCGATCGGGCGGCCCCAGGAGTCGAGCAGCCGGCCACGCACCGTGATCCGCTCGCCGAGCGGCTCCCCCGCGTGCTGCAGGGTGAGGTCGGACTCGATGGCGGCGACGTCGCGCTGCCCGAACGCGGGCGAGAGGAGCTCGATGGTCTCCGGGTCGACGAGGGTCGGGCTCTTGGTCGGATGCCGCAGGATGCTGGAGCGGTAGGGCGGGAAGTCGTACATCGTGCGCGGGAGAACCTCACCCGCAGCCTCGCGGCGCAGGAAGTCGGCGTGGAACTCGGCGATCTCCCGGGTGATCTCGGCCTGGGAGGCCTGGTCTGGCGCGGCCAGCAGGCTCTCCGGCGCCACCGGGGGGCGGGGAATGACGGTCATGGGCGCCTCTCTGCGACACAAGCGAACACCCCCGAGTGTGGCAGCGGCGCCCGCCCGACCGGCAAGCGATTCCCATTCAATGGGAAGGATCTGCGGCGGCGACGGCAGCCGCGCGGCGCAGTGTGATCACCCCGATCAGGAGCGATGCGCAGACGGCCGCGGCGACGAGGATCGCCATGCCCTCCTCCCCGCGGGAGTTGAGCGAGCCGACCGCCCAGGCCGCCGCCCAGGGCAGGCTGGCGATCACCACGACCGCGGCGGCCACGGCGTTCTGGGCGACGAGGAGGGCACCGGCGAGGAGGAGCGCCAGCACGAGGGCAATCCCCAGGTTGGAGGTTCCGGCCGGAACCAGCCAGAAGAAGTGATCGCCGTGGTACCGCGCGCCGAACACGCCCAGCCCCGCGTACACGCCGGCGAGGGCCGCGGTGGCCACACCGAAGCCGAGGAGCGTCATCCGGGGCGTGACGGGCGCTCCCCCGAGCCCGAGGAGAGCGAGGAGCCCCAGGAAGCCGATCGTGGTGGAGGAGAGCCCCGCCCAGCCTCCGGTGGCGTGACTGGCCGCCACCAGGCCGATGGCGGTCACCACGCTCGCGGCCAGGGCGATCCGGGCCGCCCGCCGCCGACCGAACAGGGACAGGGCAAGGGCGATCAGCCACGCCGCGTAGAGGAGCACGCCCGGGTTGACGAACGGGCCGAACGTCCGGACCACGACCATCGGGTCCCTGGCCGCCCACGGCGCCCAGCCGTGAGCGAGGAAGAACACGAGCGAGAGGGCGGCGCCTGTCGCCAGGGCCACGGTGGCGACGCCGTCGCGGACCCGGGCAGGCAGGGAGGCGCTCAGCCGGGTGGCCAGGCCGTTGCCGAGCAGGGCGGTCGTCTCGCGCGCGCTCGGCGCCAAGCGGCCCTCGCCGTCTGCGACGTCCAGGAGGGTGCCGAGCACGGCCTCCTCCTTGGCCGCCCGCCAGGCGCGCGGGTACGCGCGCAACAGGGCGCGGTACCGGGCCTCCAGGGCGCTCACGCTATGCCCCCGAGCGCGGCTCGCATGGATGCCGGCCGCGCCTGCAGGCGGGAGCGCAGCTGGCGCGCATTCGCCTCGATCCGCTGGAGCTCGCGCTCCAGGGCATCCGATCCGGGTTCCGTCAGCGCGTAATAGCGGCGGAGGCGCCCGTCAACGGACTCCTCCCCTGCCGGGGCGACCAGTCCCTGCGTGCCGAGCCGGTCCAGGGCCGCGTAGAGCGTCGCGACCTTCAGCCGGACGCGGCCGTCGGAGAGCGCTGCGACGTCATTGATCATCGCGTAGCCGTGCTTCTGCCCACCCGCCAACGACGCGAGGATGAAGAGGGTCGGTTCGCGCATCTCGGTGTCGGCCATGCGACAGAACATACTCTGTCGATCGATATATCCCGGTGATGCGGCTCGGGCGTGTCGGCACGATGTGTCGCGGATCGGGGCCGGAGAAAGCCGCGTGCGAGAAGGGTGTGACAACAGGAGGAAACAACAACGTGTGACAACGACCTTGGTGGTGGAGATGCCGGGAATTGAACCCGGGTCCACTGCTGTAGTCATGCGCCTTCTACGGGTGTATCTAGTGAAATCGTTCTACTCGGCTCCGGAATTTGCCACTAGCACCTAATCCGACAAGCCCAGCCCTCGTTTAAGTCCCTCTACACCCCGCGGCTCAATGTAGAAGCAATCTCTCTAAATGGCGCCAGGATCCGGGTAGAGAGCATTCCCGGTCTGACGGACTTCTTTAGTGCGCTCGCTTAGGCAGCGAGGGCGAAGTCAGTGCGCTTTGAATTGGCACTTATTGTTTTTCAGAGATCGTTTACGAGATAACCCTGAATCCTCGACCCGCTTCTCGCAATTGAACAGGCAATGTCGAAACCGATCATCCCCATGAAGCAGGTCGTTGTCACACGCTGTTGAGTTGTCAAACACTGCACGAGACCGTCCTAGACGAGAACCTCATGCAGCCCTACAGTCTAGAACAGCGGCCAGCAGAAATCCATTCCAAGGGGGAAGCCATGGGCATCACCATCACCGTTTCCGGAGAAGCCGAGCGCAAACACGCCGCGGAACGCGCCGTGCTCCACCTCTCCGTCGGCTTCGAGGGGCCGGAACGCGACGACGTGCTGGAGCAGAGTGCCCGGCTGCATTCCGAGCTGAGCGCCCAGCTGGGCTACCTGCACTCCCCCGGCACGGGCCCCGTACTGGAGTGGGCCGGCGAGCAGCTCCGGGTCTGGGGCCAGCGGCCATGGAGTCAGACGGGCGAGCAGCTGCCCGTCGTGCACCACTCGGCGGCATCCCTCAGCGCGACGTTCAACGACTTCGTCGCCCTCTCCCGCTGGGTGGGCGAGATCGCCCTGCTCGACGGGGTGACGGTGAATGGCGTGGACTGGTCGCTCAGCGACGCGACCCGGCACGAGGTGGAGAGCGCGGTGCAGCGGGATGCCGTCGCCGCCGCCGTCAAGAAGGCCGAGATCTACGCGGCCAGCCTCGGCTTCACCGGCGTCATCCCCGAGGCGATCAGCGACCCGGGTCTGCTTGGCGATGACGAGCACCCGCTGGCGAAGATGGCGATGCGCACGTCGATGGGTGCCGCGGATGCCGGCGGAGACGTCACGACGCTCAAGCCGGAGGAGATCCGGGTGAGCGCGGCCGTGCACGCCCGGTTCAGCGCGGGGTAAGCCTCGGGCACGGGCGGAGAAGCTGGTCGGCTGGCTTACTGCCTGGCGGCGTGATTCGACCCGGGGGTCTACTCGACGAGCACGGGCTGGCGCTCGCGCTGCCGTTCGAGGAGGTCGGCCAGCTGGGTGCGGGACTTCGTCGATCTTCGCCAGGGCGTCTCGGCCTCGCTGTGGCCGTTTCGCAGCCAGGGCGGCGGCTTGACGTGCGGGACCCCGTCGATCATCAGGATCCGCCACCCGCTCGTCTCAATGGTGCGGTGGTGGTACCAGCACAACAGGACACCGTTGCAGGTCTCGGTCTCGCCGCCGTCCCGGTACGCGATGACGTGGTGGATCTCGGACCAGGCGGCCGGGATGCTGCAGCCGGGGATGATGCAGCCGCCGTCGCGCAGGCTGATCGCCCGCCGCTGGGCGGCGTTGAACACCCGATCGGTGCTGCTCAGGCTGACCAGGCGCCCGTCGCCGTCGATCAGGACGTGCTGCTGCCCGCCGGCACACACGAACTGCTCGACCGCCCGCAGGGAGATCGGGGCCTCGCAGCCCTCGATGAAGCCGGAGCCGCTGCCGGCGGTCAGGTCGGCCTGCCGCACGGAGACCAGCACCGTCGGGGCGGCCCCGCCCATCGTCGGAGCCTCGGCGCTGCGGGCGGCCCCGTCGATCAGGCTCGCGAACACATCGTGCCGGGCCTGCGCGGTCGCCCGCGGGTCTCTCGGCTGGTCCGGGTCGGCGTCGTTGAAGGTGGGCTTCGAGCGCGGGCTCAGATAGGCGTTCAGCAGGGACTCGAACTTCGCGTCGACCTCCGGCAGCAGCGCCATCCTGCGGTGCACCAACCCGTCCCGGGTCAGGCCGCCGCTGATGCCGCGGGCGGCCATCGCCCGCTCCTCAATCGGTTCGGTGCCGTCCTCGTCCAGGACGCTCTCCCAGACGCGGGCCTGCCCGCGCACCTCGTCGGCCGCGAACGGCAGAGCGGACTCGATCGTGGGCCCGGTCGCCGCGGCGACGAGCGCGGTCTCGGCGTGTTCCACGTTGAGGTCGCCGACCCGGGCCCGGATCGGGTCCAGGGTGTCGACGATGGCGGCCGCGCTGTCGTAGCCGAGCGCACCGGCACGAAGGGCGTCGGCGACCTGCTCGAAGCGGGCCGGCATCGTGTCGCCGATGAGCGCGGTGCGGGGCCGCACGGCCGCCCCGAGCCGCATCCGCTGCGTGATCGTGCGCTCGGAGGCCAGCGTGGTCCGGGCGAGCAGCTCGACCCCGTTGCGGCAGCCCTTCTTCGCCGACAGCCGGTCCTCGCCGAGCTCGCGGCGGGAGCGGAACGCGACCTCCCCGGCCGCCCGGATGCGGAGCGCGTCGACGAGCCGGCCGACGGCCTCGGCCGTCGCGGTGAGCTCGAGCAGGGCGTCGTCGTGCAGCATCCGCTCATCGGATTCGGCGAGGGCGGCGGCGAGGAGGGACTGTGCCTCTGCCAGCTGCCCCGCCGCGTTTTCCATGCTCCTATTCTACGGCGGAATGCAAGCAATTCCCGAGAAAAATGCCTGATGTGGATAACTTTCTGTTCGTGCGGCGGGGTCTCGATACGCTCGTTCCTCGCTACTCGACCAACGGGTTGCGGCAGGCCTTGCTGCCGATTTCGACGGGCTCGACCAGAGGGCTTCGGTCGCTCGTCCCTCGCTCCCTCAGCCGACGTGGGGAGAGGGACACGTGAGTCGCACGCTGGCTGGAGGCGGGACACGTGAGTCGCACGCTGGTTGGAGGCGGGACACGTGAGTCGCACGCTGGCTGGCGGGGCGGGGCACGGGAGTCTCACGCTGGCTGGAGGGCGCGCCAGCGACCGAAGCCCTGACACAGCGTGAGGCTGGCGATGGCTGCGACAGGCTCAACCAGCGGGTGCGCGGGGCGGCAGAGCGCCAGACGCAGCCCAACGCGGCTCGGCGAGCCCTAGGCGGCGGGCTCTGCGACGGGTTCTGCGACGGGTTCTGCGGCGGGCTCGACCAGGGCGGCGCGGAGCTTCTCGATCTCGCTCTCCGGCATCCCGGAGTCCGCCAGGTACTGGCTGACGGAGCCGTGCTTGGCCTCGATGCTCTGCAGCGCGGCGTCGAGCACCTCGGGCGGGCTACCGCCCATCAGGGTGCGCAGCGCGGGCGTCGCCTCGACACCGTGCTCGGCGAGCAGGGCGAGCATTCCGTCGAGCCACTCCCCGCCGAGGTTCGCCTCGGAGCGGGCATAGTCAGCCAGCACGGTCTCGCGGTCCACGCCGGCCACGAGCAGAGCGAGGGCGACGACGACGCCGGTGCGGTCCTTGCCCGCGGTGCAGTGCACGAGCACGCCGCCGTCGGAGTCGGCGATGTCGCGCAGCGCGGTGACGACGACATCCGAATGCTCGTTCAGGATCTTCTCGTAGAGCGATTCCAGGCTCACGTTGCCCTCGGCCTGTGAGGCGCCGGAGCCCTCGAAGACGGGAAGCCGAACCGTGCGGATGCCGGTGCCGTCGAGGTCGTCCGGCATCATCGTCGCCTCGAAGTCATCGCGCAGGTCGATCACGAGCCCCACGCCGAGACGCATCAGATCGCCTTTGCCGGCGTCCCCGAGCTTGCTCAGACCGTCGGAGCGGAACAGCTTGCCCGGGCGCACGACCCCGCCAGCGGCGGGATACCCACCCACGTCACGGAAGTTGAAGGTGCCGGAAACGGGGATGCGGTCGTGCGGGTTCATGCTCAGTCTCCGAGATTCTTCCTGCTGGCGATCGCCCGGTCGGACTCACGCTTGTCCTGACGTTCACGCAGCGCCTGGCGCTTGTCGTATTCCTTCTTGCCCTTCGCCACCGCAAGCTCGACCTTGGCGCGGCCATCCTTGAAGTAGATCTGCAGCGGGATGAGGGTGTAGCCGCCCTCTTTGGTCTTGTGGCTGATCTTGACGATCTCCTGCTTGTGCAGCAGCAGCTTGCGCTTGCGCCGCGGCGGGTGGTTCGTCCAGGTGCCGCCAGAGTACTCGGGGATGTGCACGGCGTCGAGCCAGATCTCGCCGCCCTCGATGAAGGCGTAGCCGTCGACCAGGCTGGCCCGGCCGGCGCGCAATGACTTGACCTCGGTCCCCGAGAGCGACATGCCTGCCTCGTAGGTGTCCTCGATCGTGTAGTCGTGGCGGGCCTTGCGATTGGTGGCCACGACCTTCTCGCCACGTTCCCTGGGCACGACGGGCTCCTTCTGTCTTGGGGGTGGCCCGGCGGGTGCCGAGCAGCCTTTCACTCTAACGGATGCCGCCGCCCAGTGTGGAGCGCACATCGGCCGCGTCGACCAGCGCTTGGTCGACCGAGGCGACGAGCAGCGCCCGGCCGGCCGCGCGCTGGGCGCCCAGAACGGCGATCATCGCGTCGGCGGACGCCCGGTCCAGGCCCGTCGTCGGCTCGTCGAGGATGAGCAGCGGTGGCTCCAGCAGCAGCGCCCGGGCCAGGGCGACGTGCCGGCGCTCGCCGGGCGAGAGCTCGGCCGGCCGGGCGGAGGCGACCTCGGCCACCCCGAACTCGGCCAGCAGCTGGTGCGCGCGCTCCTGCAGCTCGGCGCCCCGGCGCCGAGGCACGGCCGGCAGCAGCACGTTCTCCAGCACGCTCAGGTGGCCGAGCAGCGTCGCCTCCTGGTCGACGTAGCCGATGTGCGCCGCACGCCGCGAGGCGACGGCATCCTCACCAAGCGCGGCCAGCTCCTCGCCGTTCCAGGCGACGGTGCCGGACGTCGGGCGCAGCAGCCCGGCCGCCACCCGCAGCACGCTGCTCTTGCCGGAGCCGAGCGGCCCGGCCACGCAGTGCAGGCGCCCGGGGCGGAGCCCGACGTCGAGCGAGTCGGCGAGCACGGTCAGGGTGCCGGAGCGGTCGGCGAAGGCCACGCTCACGGCGCGGAGTTCAAGAAGCGATGCCACGGGACAGGGCCGCCTTTCGGGCTGGGATCTTCTCGGCTGACGGCGAGGGAGACGGGCGGGGGCGGGGCGGCAGCAGGAGCAGTGCGGCGGCGAGTCCGGCGACCAGCGCCGCGCTGACCGGAGTGTTGACGCTGTCGATGCCGGCAGAGCTGAGCACGAACCAGAGCGCATAGCTGCCGAGCAGCGCGGCGGCCAGCGGGGCGGCGAGCGACGCGGCCAGGGCGGCCAACCGGACCTCGCGCGGCAGCCAGCCGCTGGCAGCCAACACGGCCGCGGGGGCGTCGGCCGACTCGGGCGTGGCGGCCGCCCGGTCGCGCTGTCGCAACCCGGCGAGCAGTACCAGGCCGGCAGCCACTCCGGCCGCGGCGAGGAGGAGCTGGGCAGGGCCGCCCCCACCCGGCTCGGCGCTGGCCGCGGTGAGCGCGGCGACGGGTGCCATCACCGCGCCGACGGCGGCGGCGCGCGGCAGTGAGGCGGCGGGGCTGCGCCAGGCACGCTGCACGCCCCACAGCAGGGGCGAGCGCGGCATCCGCACGATGCGGGCGGCCGGCGCGGATTCCGCAGCCGACAGGTCCGTGCCGAGCACGCGGGCCTCCGGCCGCCGCTCGAACTCGCGCTCACGCACGTCTCCCCGCGCGTGCTGCAGCTCGGCCTCGCTCGCCGTCCACACGCGGGGCGCCCGAGTCGCCCGTGCGAGCGCCGTGAGCGCGATCGCCGAGCCGGCGAGCAGCACGACGACGACGACGGTCGCGGTCAGCGGCGGGTCGGCGGCGACGAGCACGGCGGCCAGGCCGGCGGCGGCCAGCACCGCCAGCGCGACGACATGCTCGGCCGCGAACCAGGCCACGATGCGCCGGCGCCGCCAGCCGAGCCCGCGGAGCACGGCGGCCTCCCGGCGCCGGGCCGGCACGGCGCCCGCTTCGATCAGGGCGAACGCCCCGAGCACGGCAAGCAGCGCCGTGCCGAGCAACAGCTGTGTCCCCGCGCCGATGCCGGCTCCGGCCGCGGCGGCCGGCCCGAGCACGCTCCAGCGCTGCTGGATGACGCCGAGCTCCCCCACCCTCTGCGGGGTCGCGGCATCCATGGTGCCGAAGGCGTAGCCGCCGACGCTCACCCTCACGTCCTCGCCCTGGCTGCCGGCGACGATCGTGGCACGGTAGCCGAGCCGCTCGATCTCGCGGGCGGCCTGCGTGACGGCGCTGATGCCGGCCGCGTCGTAGCGCTCGACGCCGGCGACGCGCACCCGCACCGCGTCGACCTTGTTCTCGCTGCGGAATGCGACGCTGTTGATGTCGGCGATCGCGCTCGTGCGCCCGGCGGCCAGGCCGAGCGGGCCGAAGCCGGCGACCGGGGATCCCACCGACAGGCCCTCGTCGTCCGCCGTCGCGAGCAACGTGGCGTCACTCGGCTCATATGCCCCGAGCGGAATGCCGGCGGCGAGCTCGGTGATGGCGCGCTGCTCGCCGGCGCTGAACCCGCCGACGCTGACCCCGCCCCGGTACTCGCCCTGGGTGGGCACGCCCCGCTCGCGTGCCCGGACGACGCCGAAAACCGACTCGGTTCCGGCGAGGTCGGGATTCACATCTGTTCCGCCGCGCAGGCTCTCGTTGAGAACGCTTCCGGCATCCCCGCCGAGCTTGTGGAATCCGACGCCATCCAGGCGCACCTCCTGCGCCCCATCGGATCCGACGGTGCCGACACCCGGAGCGAGGTCGTGCACGCTCACCGGGCTGGACAGGTCCACGTAGAACGGGTAATCGGGGAACACCGACTCCGGCGCACGACCGGGAACCGTGCCGGGCCAGGGAAGCGAGAGTGCGCCATACGACGCGGGATTCAGCAGCACGGATGCGTCGACGCTGACCGGCGGCAGCGCAACGCCCGGGTCGCCGTTGCGCACGGCATCCGGAATCGGCGGGTTGGGCACGTAGCCACCGCTGTTCTCGAGCGGATCGGGAAGCGGACCGCTCGGCCCGAACGACTCCACGCTGAACTCGGCGCGAAGCGCACCTGCGGCGAGATCGTCGGCGAGGAGCATGGGCACAACGGGCATCATGGTGCCCGTGTAGGCGTCGGGGTCCGGCTCCTCGCCGCGTTCGCGCAGGATGCGGGCATACTCCAGGTATGCCGCCCCGCCCAAGAACTCGTCATGGAACTTCTGGGTGGCCTGCGCGGTGGCGTTGATCGCGCGGGCCGCGGGGGTGTCGCGTGCTGCCGCCCAGGTCTCGAGGGCATCGTAGTCGACCGGCGCCGTGCCCCCGAGGTCGATCAGCGGGTCGAGGAAGCCGCCGGCGGTGCCGAGCAGCGCCCGCTCGGCGTTCGGGTCGATGAGCGTCATCCGCAGGTCGCCGCTGAACGAGGCCGGCATGTGCAGGGTGATCGTCTGGCCGTCGCTCTCACCGGTGCTCGAGTACGTGCCATCGAGGGCCTCCATCCACACCGCCGTCCGCGACAGGGGCGCGCTCGCCCACGGGAACAGCGAGCACGGGATCGCCACAGCGCCGATCGAGCAGGAGGAGTTGACGTCGTCGACCACCGGGGGCGGTTCCAGCGGCACGTCGGCTCGGTCCAGCGTCAGCGCAGCGGTATTCTCGGCGATCAGCCGTTCGCCGAGTCCGCTGTCACCGAGCAGGCGCAACACCGCCCGGTAGCTCTCGGGCGCCGAGACGGGTTGGCCGAGGTCGACCGGGATGCGCACCTGGGTCTGGTAGCCGCGCTGGCCGGGCACGACGATCTGGGCGATCGGGGCAGCCAGATCCACGCCGGCCAGTGCGCGGATGGCCTCGACGTCGGCGAGGCTGAGCTGCTCCTCCCCTGTGTACAGCGAGTTCGGGGCGAGCAGCGTCGGCGCCTCGCTGGCCGCATCCGCCGTCACCAGGATGTCGTAGATCCCGCGCGAGGCGGGGTCGACACTGGCGGCCAGGGCGGCGGATGCCGCGTCTTGCAGCAGCGCGGAGCCGAGCAGCAGCACGGCCAGGGCCCCGACGATCACAGCGCGCAGAGGCGCACGCAGTAACCGCCGGAGAGCGCTGGGCACTAGACCTTCAGATACCTGGAGATGGCGAAGTTGGCCGAGAAGGCGGCAAGCACGGCGCCGACGACGAGCAGGATCGGCACCACCACGAGGGCGTCCTTGACGTCGACGAAGCTGGTGAACTGCATCGCGCTGCCGAGGTAGCCCTGCACGAAGAAGTGAACGATGCCCACCACCGCGCCGCCGGCCAGCAGGGAGCCGAGCAGGGCGGCGAAGACGCCCTCCAGCACGAACGGCGTCTGGATGAACCGGTTCGACGCTCCAACCAGGCGCATGATGCCGATCTCCCGCCGCCGGGAGAACGCCGAGAGCCGGATGGTGGTGGCGATCAGCAGCACGGCGGCGATCAGCATGAGCGCCGCGATGCCGATGGCGGTGTAACTGGCCGCATTCAGCACCGAGAAGATCTGGTCGAGATAGCGCCGCTGGTCGGTGACGGTCTCCACGCCCGGCATCGTGCCGAGGCTCTCGGAGAGCACGGCGGCGTTGGACGGGTCGATCAGGTTCACCCAGAACGTCTGGTTGAGCTGGTCGGCCGTGACGTACTCGGTGACGGGGTTGCCCTCGAACTGCTTCTGGAAGTTCTTGAACGCCTCCTCGTGCGACTCGAAGAACCACTTGTCGATGAAGGGCGAGAGCACGGCGGAGTCCAGCTGCGCCTCGACCGCGTCGATCTGCTCCTGGGTCGCCTCACCGCCGGCGCAGGACTCCCCCGGCGAGATGTCGGTGCAGAGGTAGACGGCGACCTGCGCTTTGTCGTACCAGACGCTCTTCATCTGCGAGATCTGCATCTGCATGAGCACGGCCACGCCGACGAAGGTCAGCGAGATGAATGTGACGAGGACGACGGAGACCACCATCGACGCGTTGCGGCGCAGGCCGTTGGCGGCCTCGCCGAGTACCAGACCGAGTCTCATTTCGTCGGCCCCACTTCTTGTGCATTGCTCTGATCGTTGTTCTCGCCCGGGCCGCGGAGGCCCAGCTTCTCGGCGAGACCCAGTTGTTCTGGCACCTCGTGCCTGGCCACCGGCAGCAGCGGCCGGATCATGCTGCCCGTCATCGGGGCGGGCGGCGCGGCGGGGGCCGGCTGCACGGCCTGGGCCGCGGCAGTGACGGCGGCCGCGGCATCCGTCACCTCGTCATTGAACTCGGGCTCGACGTAGAGCGGCTGCGACATGGTGCTGGTCGGCACGGCGCTCGTGGCGGGCGCGGCCGCGGCGACGGACTCGGGGCCGACGGCCAGGATCGGCACCGCGCTCGTGGCGTAGCCGCCGTGGCGCTCATCGCGCACGATGGTTCCGGCGCTCAGCTCGATCACGCGGCGCTGCATCTGGTCGACGATGGCCGCCTCGTGCGTGGCCATCATGACCGTGGTTCCGCCGGCGTTGATGCGCTCGAGCAGGGTCATGATGCCGGTGCTGGTCGTCGGGTCGAGGTTTCCCGTCGGCTCGTCGGCGAGCAGCACCTGCGGCTTGTTCACGATGGCGCGGGCGATGGCGACACGCTGCTGCTCACCGCCGGAGAGCTCATGCGGGTAGCGCTGGGCCTTGCCGTCGAGGCCGACCATCTTCAGCGTGTCCGGCACGGCCTCCTGGATGTAGCCGCGCGACTTGCCGATGACCTGCAGCGTGAACGCCACGTTGTCGTAGACGGTCTTGTTCGGCAGCAGCCGGAAGTCCTGGAAGACGACGCCGAGGTTGCGCCGGAAGTACGGGATCTTGCGGTTGGAGATTGTTCCCAGGTCTTGGCCGAGCACGTGGATGCTGCCGGTGCTCGGTTTCTCCTCTTTCAGCACGAGCCGCAGGCAGCTGGATTTGCCCGAGCCTGACGCGCCGATGAGGAAGACGAATTCGCCCCGGAGAATCTCAAGGTCGATCGCGTTCAGCGCCGGCCGTGAGGTTCCCGGGTATTTCTTGGTGACGTGGTCAAAGCGAATCATGACCCTCCGAGCTTAGGCAGCGGTGCGAAGAAACGGCGCAACGACGCGCCACGTCTCAGCTTGGCGTCGAACAGTGGCGGCAAGCGTGACGCTCGGACTAGTGGGCACCCTTGCGCCAGCGGATGCCGGCGGAGATGAACCCGTCCAGGTCGCCGTCGAACACGTTGCTCGGGTTGTTGACCTCGTAGTCGGTGCGCAGGTCCTTGACCATTTGGTACGGCGCGAGCACGTAGCTGCGCATCTGGTCGCCCCAGCTGGCCGTGATGTTGCCGGCGAACTCCTTCTTCGTGGCGGCCTCCTGCTCGCGCTGCAGCAGGAGCAGGCGCGACTGCAGAACGCGCAGCGCGGCCGCGCGGTTCTGGATCTGGCTCTTCTCGTTCTGGCAGCTGACGACGATGCCGGTCGGCAGGTGGGTGATGCGCACGGCGGAGTCGGTCGTGTTCACCGACTGGCCGCCGGGGCCACTGGAGCGGAACACGTCGATGCGGATGTCCGCCTCCGGCACGTCGACCGACTGGGCCTGCTCGATCAGCGGAACCACCTCGACGGCGGCGAAGCTCGTCTGGCGCTTGCCCGCGGCGCCGAAGGGCGACATCCGCACCAGGCGGTGGGTGCCGGCTTCCACGCTCAGGGTGCCGAAGGCGTAGGGGGCGTCGACCTCGAAGGTGGTCGACTTGATGCCGGCCTCCTCGGCGTAGCTGGTGTCGAGCACGCGCACCGGGTACTTGTGCTTCTCGGCCCAGCGCAGGTACATGCGCATCAGCATCTCGGCGAAGTCGGCGGCGTCGACGCCGCCGGCGCCGGCGCGGATCGTGACGACGGCCGGGCTCGGGTCGAACTCGCCGTCGAGCAGCGTCTGCACCTCGAGCTCGCCCATCAGCTTCTGCAGGCTGGCCAGTTCGGCGCGCGCCTCCTGGGCGCTCTCGTCGTCGCCGGCCTCGTTGGCGAGCTCGACGAGCACCTCGAGGTCGTCCAGCCGGCTGCCGATGCTGGTGATCTTGGCGAGCTCCGACTGGCGGTGGCTGAGCGCGCTGGTCACCTTCTGGGCGTTGTCGGTGTCGTCCCAGAGGTCGGGGGCACCGGCCGCCTCACTCAGGCGAGCGATGTCGGCGGTGATGGCGTCCACGTCGAGCACGGCGCGAATGTCGCCAAAAGTGGACCGCAGGGCGGCAATCTGTTCGGATATATCGAGCTCAATCATGTCGGCACCAGCCTAATACTCCGCGAGACGTCGGGCGGCTGCCGCGCTCGGCGGCTGAAGTAGCATCGAGGAACCATGTCTGATGCCGCGCCCCAGTTCTCCATGCGCAGTGTCGCACTCGCCGCCTTGCTGCCGACTCTGCTGTTCTCGATCGGCGAGGGCGCCATCATCCCGCTCATCCCCCTCGTCGCCCACGACCTCGGCGCCTCCCTGGCCCTGGCCGGGCTGCTCGGCGCGCTCGTCATGGTCGGCACCGTCGTCGGCGACATCCCGAGCGGGGCGATCGTCGCCCGCATCGGAGAGCGCACAGCCATGATCTGGGCGGCGCTGCTCTCCGTCATCGCCGTGCTGATCTGCCTGGCCGCCCCGAACGCCCTCGTGCTCGGCATCGGCGTGTTCATCGTCGGGCTCGCGACGGCCGTGTTCGGTCTGGCCCGGCACGCGTTCCTGACCAGCTATGTGCCGATCCAGTACCGGGCGCGCGCCCTCTCCACCCTGGGTGGCGTGTTCCGGGCCGGCTTCTTCGTCGGCCCGTTCCTCTCCGCCGGCGTCATCCACCTGACCGGCGGCACCCAGGCCGTGTTCTGGGTGTTCATCGTCTGCTGCCTCGCGGCCACCGCCGTGCTGCTGCTCCTGCCCGACCCGGCGAGCACCTTCGGGGCCCCGCAGGGGCGGCCGGGCACCGCGGGCGCCGACGGGCTGTTCCGCACCCTCCGGGCGAACCGCGGCGTGCTGCTGCGGCTCGGCACCGGCGTCGGGCTGGTCGGCGCGATGCGGGCGACGCGCCTCGTGATCATGCCGCTCTGGGCGGTCAGCATCGGCATCGGGCAGGCGGACACGGCGCTGATCATCGGCATCGCCGGCGCCGTCGACTTCGCGCTGTTCTACGTCAGCGGCCAGATCATGGACAAGCACGGGCGGCTGTGGAGCGCGCTGCCCTCCATGCTCGGGCTCGGCTCCGGCCTGCTCGTGCTCGCCTTCACGCACGACCTGCCCAGCAATGTGGCGTGGTTCATTGCCGTGGCCATGTTCCTCTCCCTCGCGAACGGGATCGGCAGCGGCATCATGATGACCCTCGGCGCCGACCTCGCCCCGCGCAGCAACCCGGCCCCGTTCCTCGGCGCCTGGCGATTCGCCGGAGACCTCGGCTCCGCCGTGGCGCCGCTTGCGGTGGCCGGCATCACGGCCATCGCCACCCTCGCCCTCGCCAGCGGCGTCGCCGGGGTGGCCGGGCTCTTCGGCGCCGGCATCCTCGCCCGCTACATCCCCCGCTACCTGCCGCGCACCGCCAAACGCCCCGCCGAACACCCTGCCAAGCCCGCTGCATCGAAATGACAGCTGCACGTCTTCCCGGCGCCCGGGAAAACGTTCACCTGCCATCTCGGCGCCCGCCCTGCCCCGGCCCGGTCAGCGGAACACCGAGCGCGCCGTCGAGCTGGCCTCGAGGCGGATGCCGGCCGGCACGAACACGCTGAGCACCGGCGGCCGCCACCAGGCGCTCAGCGTGACCACAGCCGAGGCGCCATCCGGCGTGCCCGCGTGCTCGAGCCGCAGGTCCTCCAGCGAGCCGTGCGGAACCGCGCCCAGGTGCTCCAGCGCCGCCGCCCGCACATCGGCGTCGCGCACGGTGACGGTGAGCCCGTCGGGGCCCGGCTGCACCGCGCCGAGCTCGAACGCCTCCGCCCCGGCGAGCGCGGCGCCGTCGGCGACGCTGAGCAGCCGCTTCCGCTCCAGCGACAGCGAGGTCGCGGCGACGACGATCAGGATCAGGGCGAGCGCGAAGGCGCCGTAGAAGACGGTGAGCACCAGGCTCGAGCCCTCCTCCCCGCGCAGCCTCCCTCTCAGCACCCCGGTCACGGCGCTGCTCCCCAGAACGTCGACACCCGTTGGGTGGCGGATGCCGCCAGTGGTACGCTCGCGCTCTGCTGCAGCCCGAGCACATCCGGCACGAGCGGCAGCGCCACGGTGACGCGCACACTGACCGTGACGACCTCCCCGCGCACCAGGCAGCGCGGCTGGCCGTCTCCGCAGTCGAACTCCAGCGTGCTGGTCTCGGTGGGGAGCCCGTAGTCGGCGAGGGTCACGGCGAGCGCACGCCCGGCCGCGGCCTGCCCGGCCTCCTCGTTCGCCGCCTGGACGAAGGCGCGGGCGGCCTGCCGTGCGGCTCCCTCCGCGGCGAGCGCGCCCGCTTGCAGCGCGGAGACGGCGAGCACGAGGTACACCAGTGGAACCATCAGGATCAGGCCGACGGTGAGGAACTCGAGCGAGGCCGAGCCGCGCTCAGTCCGGAAGCTCCACGGCCGCATGCCCGGTCACCTCCAGCCCCGACGCGATCCCGAATAGGCCGATCAGCGGCAGCGGGGCGACGACGCGCACCTCTGTGCTGCGCAGCTCGGCCACCTCGGTGTAGCCGGCCGTCACGTTGCCGGCATAGCCCGCGCCGATGCCGAGAGTGATCAGCTCGCGGGTGCGCTGGAGGCCGTCGTCCAGCGTCGCCCCGGCCAGGGCCGCCATCCGGGCCCCCTCCGCTGCGGCATCCTGCACCGTGTTGCGGACATGCAGGGCCAAGGCGAGCTGCACGACGGCCAGGCAGAGCAGGGTGAGCAGGGCGGCGACCATCGTGAACTCGGCGAGCGCGCTGCCGCGCTCGTCCCGTACCGCGCCGCGGGGCCGCACGGTGTCAGAAGCTGAGGACGCGCTGGATGGCCTGATCGAAGACCTGCGCAAGCGCCGTGCCGGCCAGGCCCCAGATCAACACCACCAGCCCGGCCGTCATCAGCGAGATCAGAACCCAGCCGGGCACGTCGCCGCGCTCCTCCTCGCGCAGCCGCGCCATTCCTGTGATTCGGGACATGGTTGTCTTCCTTCCTGTTCAGAACCCGGCCTGGAGCACGAGCACCCCAGGGAAGATGGCGAAGATGACGGTGAGCGGCAAGATCAGGAAGATCAGCGGCACCAGCATCAGTACCTCCTTCTTGCCGCCGCTCTCCAACAGCTCCCGCTTGGCGACCCCGCGCGCGTCGCTCGCCTGCGCGCGCAGCACCTCGGCCAGCGGGGTGCCGCGCTCGAGCACCGCGATCATCTGGTCCACACAGCGCGCGAGTGCGGTGATGCGCAGCTCGGCGGCAAGCTCGTGCAGGGCTCGGGTGAGCGGGATGCCGGTGTGCACCCGGGCGACGACGACGCCGAACTCGGCGGCGAGCTCGCCGGAGCTGGCCCGGGAGACACGCGCGAGGGCGTCCTGCAGGCCCTCTCCGGCCGACAGGCTCAACGACAGGAACTCGAGCAGCAGCGGCAGCTCGGCCTCGATCCGGCGCAGCCGCGCCCGAGCACGCCGGCGCAGCACCAGCTCCGGCAGCGCTCCGCCCACGAGGAACGCCGTCGGCGGCAGGGCGACCTGTGCGAGCGGGGACAGCGTGCCGAGGGCCGAGCCGAGGATCGTGACGGTGAGCCCCACGGCCAGGCCGAGCACGGCGGCGAGCAGCTGCTCGGTGCGGAACTGCACCACGCTGCGGCCCGACCCGGCCTGGCGGAGCCGCCGGGCCAACAGCTCGGAGCCGCCGAGCACGTCTCCGAGGACGGCGGCCGCCCGGGCCGCGGCGGGGGCGAACAGCGTGCCGAGCACGGGCAGCGGGTCGACGGTGTGCCGACCTGCCCGCTCCCGCGCGGCTTCCGAGACGTCACTCAGGTACGGCGCGACCCGGTCGATCAGGCGCGCCCGGCGGAGCCGCGGTGTCAGCGCGACGAGCGACCACAGCCCGAGTCCGAGGGTGCAGCCCAACACGAGCGCCCAGCCGCCGGCGGGGCTCATCGGAACCACCGCTGTTCCTCTGGCAGCCGGCCGAGGCGCAGCATGACCCGGTACGCCACGACGGAGAGGAGCAGCCCGCCGAGGATCAGCACCGAGCCGGCCGGGGTGTCATAGGCGCGGGCCGCCTCGGGGCGCGAGGCGAGCAGCATCAGCACGATCCAGGGCGCAGCGACGCCGAGCCGGGCCGCGTTGACGACCCAGCCCTGCCGCGCCCGCAGCTCCGCGCGCACCGCCGCGTCCTCGCGCAGGTAGCCGGCGAGGCTGCGCAGCACACCGGTCAGCTCGGTGCCGCCGACCTCGCGGGCCATCTTCAATGTCTCCAGGATCCGGTCGGCGACGGGGTCGGCGAGCGCGTCCTTCAACCGCTCGACGCTCTGGCCGAAGTTCGCGCTCGACCGGTAGTCGCGCTCGAAATCGGCGAACGGCGCGCGCGTGCTCGGCGGCCCCACCCGGGCGAGGCTGCTCACCGAGTCCGGCAGTGAGAGGCCAGAGCGCACAGCCGAGACCAGATGGTCGACGACATCCGGCCAGACCTCGCGATTCGCGCTGCGGCGGGCCGCCGCCCGCCAGCGCACCAGCACCAGGGGCAGCAGCAGTGCTGCGGCCCCGCACACCATGGCGAGCGCGGTGATGCCGAGGAGGGCCTGGGCGAGCCCGGCGGCGATGACGCCGAGGGCGACGGAGAGCGCGGCGAGGGCGAGCGGCGGCACCCCGCGGAGGCCGGCCTGCGCGAGCAGGCGGGCTGCCGCGGCGCGGGGCCCGGATGCCGCACCGGCCGTGGGCCCCGCCGGCTGCCTGACCCGCCCGGCCGGCCAGAACAGTGGGGCGAGCGCCAACAGCAGCCCGGCCCCGAGCGCGGCCCCGAGCAGCGTGTTCAGCAGCGGGCTCATGCCGGCACCGCCCCGAGCACGACGGCCGGGTCGAACCCGGCCGCGCGAAACTTCTCGAGCTTCGCTGGCTGGACGCCGGGGGCCCAGAGCTCGCCCGCGCGCCGCTCAAACAGGGCCTCCGCCTCGACCTGCCCATCGCGCACCTGCCCCGTCACGGCGAGGACCTCGGCGAGCCGGCGCCGACCGTGCCTGTCCATCTCGCAGTGCACCACGATGTCGACGCAGCTGGCCACCGTCGGCAGCACGAACGAGGAGTCGATGTTGCGCCCAGCCAGCAGCGGCAGCGTGCAGAGCTTGACCAGGGCGTCCCGCCCGGAGTTGGCGTGGATCGAGCAGGCGCCGGGCACTCCGCTGTTCAGGGCGATGAGCAGGTCGAGGCTCTCCGCCTCGCGCACCTCCCCGACGACGAGCCGGTCCGGCCGCATCCGCAGCGCCTCCTTGATCAGCCGGCGCAGCGTGATCTCGCCGGTGCCCTCCAGGCTGGGCTGCCTGCACTGCATGGCGACCACGTCCCGGGCGCGGAGGTCGAGCTCGAAGGTCTCCTCGACGGTCACGATCCGCTCGCGCTCCCTGGCCGCCCCGATCAACGCGTTCAGCATCGTCGTCTTGCCGGCCTGCGTCGCCCCGGAGACGAGGATGTTCTGCCCGGCCAGCACGCACATGCGCAGGAACTCGGCCGCCTGCCGGTTGAGCGAGCCGGCGGCGACCAGCTGGTTGAGGCTGCGGATGCGGCGGCTGAACTTGCGGATGTTCAGCGACCAGAACCGGGCCGTGACGTCGGGGATGACGACGTGCAACCGGCTGCCGTCCGGCAGGGAGGCGTCGACGAACGGCGAGCTCAGGTCGACCCGTCGCCCAGAGCTCTGCAGCATCCGCTCGACCAGCTCCCGCACCTCCCGCTCCGCCAACACCGTGGTGGTCAGCTCCGGCACGCCGGCCCTGGCCACGAAGACGCGGGTCGGCGAGTTCACCCACACCTCTTCAATCTCCGGGTCGTCGAGGTAGGGCTGCAGCGCGCCGAACCCGGTCAGCGAGGCGACGGCCTCGCGCGCGGCCTGCTCCTCGTCGTGGATGAGCGGCAGCGCACTGCCGAGGGCCCGCTCGCTGTAACGCTGCACCTCATCGCGCACATAACTCTCGGCGAGGGCCGCATCGGCGGCCAGATCGACGCTCTCCCGACGCACGCGCAACCGCACCTGCTCGGTGATCATGCGCACGGCGTCGCTCATGCCGACCATGATGCTCCATTTGCCCCGGCCGCGCAGAAGTTATCCACAGGCCCCTCTTCCACCTAAGCTGGGGAGGCACTCGCGGGAGTGGTGAAATTGGCAGACACGCAGGATTTAGGTTCCTGTGCTTTCGAGCGTGAGGGTTCAAGTCCCTTCTCCCGCACCACCGGTCGGCGCGGACAGCGTCGGCCCCGGCCAGCCGTGGCGCACTACCCGCAGGCGGCCTTGACCGCACTGGCGGCGTCCTGGATCGCCGTTTGCTGGTCGACGATCGCGGCGGCGTCAATCTCGCCGGCCTCGTTCGTCGGCAGGCCGGCGACGAACGCGGACGCCTCGGCAATCTTCTCGTCGACGGCCGTCAGGGCATCGGCGACGGCGGCGTTGTCTGCGCTCTCGGCCAGCGCCAGGATGCGCTCGCTGTAGCCCTTGAGCTTGGCCTCGATCTCGCTCGGCGTGCCCGCCGCGGCCAGCGTGTTTTGCGCGCCGTTCGCGATATCGCGCGTCGCGGATTGCACGGCCGCGCAGGCGTCGGCGCTCGGCGTCGGGCTCGCACCCCCGCCAGTGGCGCAGCCGGAGAGCAGGAGCGCACCCGCCAGGGCGACCACGGCGGCTGTTCTGGATCCTCGCATTTCGTCTTCCCCGATCGTGATACCCCACGTTCGAGGGGCACAAACAACTGTGCGCCCCCTTTCGACCGATGTAAATGGCGCGATTCGGGCAATCCGCACCCCTCCGCCCACATCGGAGTCCCGGAAATCTGTCAGCAATCACCACACTCGTTCGGTATTGTGTAGGTATGCCTAAGCTAATCTCGCCCGAGTCGCACGCCTCTGAAACCGTCGTCTCAGAGGACCCGCTCGCCTTGGGAGCGCGCCTGCGCACCGAGACGCACGATCAGCACCGCTCCACCGAGTCGCGCACCTTCATCGTGCAGCTGATGAAGGGCGAGCTCTCGCTGGCCGACTACACCCGCTACCTGGCGCAGATGGCCTGGGTCTACGAGGCCCTCGAGTCGCGCACCCCCAGCGAATCCGATTTCGCGATCTACGACGTGCGCCTGAACCGCCTCGCCGAGATCGAGAGCGACCTCGTCGCCCTCGGCGCAGCCGACTGGCGCAGCAGCCACCCGGCCCTGCCCTCCACGCAGCGCTACGCCGACCGCCTGCGCGAGCTCGTCGCCACCGACTCCCCGCGCTACGTCGCCCACCACTACACCCGCTACCTCGGCGACCTCTCCGGCGGCCAGGCCATCTCGCGCCTCGTGGCCCGGCACTACGCCGCCACCGACGAGCAGCTCGCCTTCTACCGTTTCGACGGCATCGAGAACCACGTGCACTTCAAGCGCGAGTACCGCGAGCAGCTCGACGCCCTCCCGCTGAGCGAAGAGGAGTCGGCAGCCGTCGTCGAGGAGGCGCTGGCCGCCTTCGAGTTCAACGGCGCGCTGTTCGACGAGCTGCAGACGCCCGCCGTCGCCGCGTAGTCGTGCATATCACCACCAGCGTCAGCGATGACCTCGTCGGACTGCTGGGTGATGTCGGCGCGATCGTCTTCTACCTCATCGTCTGGGGACTGGTCTTTGCCGGCACCGCCCTGTTCTTCGGGATCTTCGTCCCCTTCGTCACCGGCGACTCGCTCCTCTTCGCCGCTGGCCTGATCGCCGCGAGCGCATCCGGGGTCGACATCTGGGTGCTCACGATCGGCGTCGGCATCGCCGCGTTCCTCGGCGACCAGGTCGGCTTCCTGCTCGGACGCCGGTTCGGCAGGCCCTACCTCGACAAACGCGGCGGCGCCCGCACGCAGAAGGCCATCGCGAAGACCGAGTGGTTCTACCACACCTTCGGTTGGTGGTCGGTTGTGATCGCCCGGTTCGTGCCGTGGGGTCGTGTGTTCATCCCCGTCATCGCCGGCGTCGGCCGGATGGCGTATCTGCGCTTCGTCACCGCCAACCTCGTCGGCGCGCTGGCCTGGGGCGTCGGAATCACGCTGATCGGCTACTTCGCCGCATCCATCCCCGCGGTGAAGGCCGGCTCCTACGTGATCGCGGGCATCGTCATCACCGCCTCCATCGTCGCCGGCATCCGCGCTTGGCGGATTGACAAAGCGGAGCGCGCCGCAGCCGCTGCGACGCCGGGAACATCTACATCCGAGGGATGATCTTGGCCAGCGGACCGGTTGGTGCACCCCTCGGAAAGCTAGACTTCACCTCGTGATCCATACCGCTCTCATCCCCTGGCTCGACCCTGAGGTCATCATTTCCTCGGCCGGACCGTGGGCGTTGCTCGTGGTGTGCGCGATCGTCTTCTCCGAGACGGGCCTCCTGGTCGGCTTCCTGCTTCCCGGGGACACGCTGCTCGTCATCTCCGGCCTGCTCACCCACACGTCGCTCGTGTTCGGCGTGGAGATCTGGTGGGTCTGCCTCGCGATCAGTTTTGCCGCGTTCCTCGGCGGCGAGGTCGGCTATCTGATCGGTCACAAGCTCGGCCCGAAGGTATTCGAGCGCAAGGAGTCCGGGCTGTTCAGCGTCGAGAACGTGCGCAGGACCAACGCATTCTTCGACCGTTTCGGCGCCCTGGCGATCGTCCTGGCCCGCTTCGTGCCGATCGTGCGCACCTTCGCCCCCGTCGCGGCCGGCGTCGGCCACATGAACTACAAGAAGTACTCGCTCTACAACGCCATCGGCGCGCTGATCTGGGGCGCCGGCCTGACCTACTTCGGCTTCCTGCTCGGCTACATCCCGCCGATCGCCAACTTCGTGCAGTCCTACATCGACCTGATCCTGCTCGGTGCGGTGACGATCACCCTGATCCCGACCGTCTGGCACTACATCAGCTCCTCGGTCAAGGCCAAGCGCTCGACGGCCGCCGGCGCGGACAAGATCACGGATGCCGAAGAGGCCGCCGCGCTGGCGCTCGACCCCGAGCTGCTGAACGGCAAGGACCCGGCCTAGGCAGCGCAGCTAGGCGTGCGAGTGGTCCTCGTGCGCCGCGTGGGTGGCCGGCTCCAGCTGGAAGGTTGAGTGGGCCACGTCGAAGTGTTCCTCGAGGCACTCGCTGAGCTCGTCGAGCAGGCAGCCTCCGGCATCCCCGCTCAGCACCTCCGGCTCCACCACCACGTGGGCGCTGAACACATGGCTGCCCGTCGTGATCGCCCAGACGTGCACGTCGTGCACGTCGACGACGCCGGGCGTGCGCAGGATGTGCGCGCGGATCTCGGCCACGTTGGTGTCGGCCGGCACGGCCTGGCTGAGCACGCGCAGCACGTCCCGGAGCAGCGAGAAGGCGCGTGGCGCGATCATGACGGCGATCGCCAGGGAGGCGATGGCGTCGGCCTTCTCGAAGCCGGTCGTCATGATCACGACGGCGGCGATGATGACGGCGACGGAGCCGAGCATGTCGCCGAACACCTCCAGGTAGGCGCCGCGCATGTTGATCGAGTCCTTCGCTCCCCCGCGCAGCACGAACATCGCGGCGATGTTGGCGGCCAGCCCGAGCACCGCGACCAGCAGCATGGTCCCGCCCTGCACCTCCGGCCCGCCCGGCTCGATGAGCCGGCGGATGCCCTCGATGCTCACCCCGACGGCGACGACGGTGAGCACGACGCCGTTGAACAGCGCGGCGAACACCTCGGCCCGCTGGTAGCCGTAGGTCTGCCGGTCATTCGCCGGCCGGGCCGCGATCACCGTCGCGACGAGGGCGATGATCAGGCCGGTGAGGTCGGAGAACATGTGGCCGGCGTCGGCCAGCAGCGAGAGCGAGCCGCTGAGCAGGGCGCCGACGACCTCGACGAGCAGGAACGCGCCGATGATGCCGATCGCGACGAGCAGCCTGGTGCGGTTCGTCGAGCGATCGGCGTGGCTGTGGTCGTGTCCCATGTGCTCCACGCTAGGCGGGCGCGCGAGCGCCACGCCAGCGCGTATGCCTAGTTAGGAATGAGTGCCATTCTCAATAGCTTGCAGCAGCACGGGGATCAGCGCGGCGACCGCCCTGGCCCGGTGGCTGGTGGCGTTCTTGACCTCCGGCGCGAGCTCGGCGGCCGTCAGCTCCGAGCCCTCCGGGATGAAGATCGGGTCGTAGCCGAAGCCGTGCGCGCCGGACACCTCGGTGGCCAGGGTGCCCGGCCAGACGCCGGATGCCACATGCTCGAACGCCCCGGCGCCGTCCTCGTTCCCGGGGATGACGAGTGCGATGGCGCAGTGGAAGGCTGCGGCGCGGTTCGGCGCGCGCATGTCGGACAGCTGGTCCAGCAGCAGCTGCGTGTTGGCGAGGCTGTCGCCGTGCCCACCCGCCCAGCGGGCGGAGAAGATGCCCGGCGCGCCGCCCATCACGTCGACGCTGATGCCGGAGTCGTCGGCGAGGGCGATCAGGCCGGTGTGGCTGGCCGCCGTCCGCGCCTTGATGAGCGCGTTCGCGGCGAAGGTGGTGCCGTCCTCGACGGGCTCCGGCCCGTCGTAGGCGTGCACGACGGCATCCGGCAACACCTCGGCGAGGATCCGCTGGAACTCCTCCACCTTGTGCTGGTTGTGCGTGGCGAGCACGAACTCGATGCTCATGCGCGCGCGGCCTCGAGCGAGGTCGCCAGCGCGGCGGTCTGCAGCGCGGTGAGCGTCGCGGCGCCGCCGACGGCGAGGTCGAGCAGCGCGTCCAGCTCGCGGCGGTCGAAGGGGGCGGCCTCGGCCGTTCCCTGCACCTCGACGAAGAGCCCGCGGCCCGTGACGACGACGTTCATGTCGGTCTCCGCGCGGACGTCCTCGGTGTATGCCAGATCGAGCATGGGCTCGCCGTCAATGATGCCGACGGAGACGGCGGCGACGCTGTCGATGAGCGGCTGCGCCTTCTGGGCGAGGAACTTCTTGCCGCGGCCCCACTCGAGGGCGTCGGCGAGGGCGACGTAGGCGCCGGTGATCGCGGCGGTGCGGGTGCCGCCGTCGGCCTGCAGCACGTCGCAGTCGATGACGATGGTGTTCTCGCCGAGGGCCTTCATGTCGACGACGGCGCGGAGGCTCCGGCCGATCAGCCGGCTGATCTCGTGGGTGCGGCCGCCGATCTTGCCCTTGACCGACTCGCGGTCCATGCGCGAGTTCGTGCTGCGCGGCAGCATCGAGTACTCGGCGGTGACCCAGCCCTTGCCCTTGCCGGCCATCCAGCGGGGCACGCCGTTGGTGAACGAGGCGGTGCAGAGAACCTTGGTGCGGCCGAACGAGATCAGCGCGCTGCCCTCGGCCTGATCGCTCCAGCCGCGCTCGATCGTGACGGGGCGCAGGTCGCTGACGGATCGGCCGTCGACGCGGACGAGGTCGGAGCTGTTCAGAGTGGTCACGGTGTCTCCTAGTGGGTTTTCGCGCTGGTGGCGGGGGGAACGCTGGTGAGCTCGACGGTCGAGATGTCGGGCCCGATGAGGCGGTGGGCGAGGTCGAGGAAGGCGCTGGTGCTCTCGCCTGTCGCCTCGTAGCGGTAGCTGGGGGCGCCGGGGGCCGTGCGCTCGAGGCCCTGGCCGACGAGGGTGCGGTAGACGTCTTTGGCGGTCTCGGTGTCGCTGGAGACGAGCGTGACGTCCTCGCCCATCACATAGCTGATGGCGCCCTTGAGGAACGGGTAGTGGGTGCAGCCGAGCACGAGGGTGTCGACATCCGCCGCCTTCAACGGGGCGAGGTACTCCTCCGCCGTCGCGAGCACCTCGGCGCCGGTGGTCACGCCGGACTCCACGAACTCCACGAAGCGCGGGCAGGCCTGGCTGAACAGCTCGAGGGTGGGTGCCGCGGCGAAGGCGTCGTTGTAGGCGCGGGACGCGATGGTCCCCGCCGTGCCGATGACGCCGACCCGGTTGTTGCGGGTGCTGACGACGGCGCGGCGCACGGCCGGCTGGATCACCTCGATCACGGGCACGCTGTAGCGCTCCCTGGCGTCGCGGAGCATCGCGGAGGAGGCGGTGTTGCAGGCGATGACGAGCATCTTCACGCCCTGGTCGACCAGATCGTCGAGCACCTCGAGGGCGTAGCCGCGCACGGCGGCGATCTTCTTCGGGCCGTACGGCGAGTGGGCGAGGTCACCGATGTAGAGAATCGACTCGTTCGGCAGTTGATCCTTCACGGCCCGGGCGACGGTCAAACCGCCAACGCCGGAGTCGAAGATCCCAATCGGTGCATCAGTCACGTCAATCAACCCTACTAGGCTGGCCTGCGTGACCAGCTCCGCACTCCTGACTGACCGCTACGAACTCACCATGGTCGATGCGGCCATGCAGAGCGGAACCGCCGACAGGGCCTGCCTGTTCGAGGCGTTCGCCCGCCGGCTGCCGAACGGGCGCCGCTACGGCATCGTCGCCGGCACCGGCCGCCTGCTGGAGCTGATCCAGGCATTCCGCTTCGAGGATGCCGAGCTCGACTGGCTCCGCGACAACAACGTGGTGCGCCAGGGCACCCTGGATTGGCTCGCCGACTACCGCTTCAGCGGCGAGATCTGGGGCTACCGGGAGGGCGAGGTGTACTTCCCCGGCTCTCCCCTGCTGACCGTGGAGTCGAGCTTCGCCGAGGGCGTCATCCTCGAGACGCTGATCCTCAGCGTGCTGAACTACGACACCTCGGTGGCCAGCGCCGCCGCCCGCATGGTCTCCGTCGCCCTCGGCCGCCCGATCGCCGAGATGGGCTCGCGCCGCACCGGCGAGCAGTCCGCCGTCGCGGCGGCCCGCGCCGCCTACATCGCCGGCTTCGACGCGACCAGCAACCTGGAGGCCGGCCGCCGCTGGGGCCTGCCGACGATGGGCACCGCCGCGCACTCCTTCACCCTGCTGCACGACAGCGAGGAGGACGCCTTCCGCGCCCAGGTGGCGGCATTCGGTCCCGGGACCACCCTCCTGGTGGACACCTACGACATCCACGCGGGCGTGGAGCTGGCCGTCGCCGTCGCCGGCACCGGGCTCGGCGCCGTGCGCATCGACTCGGGCGACCTGCCGACGGTGGTGGCCGCCGTGCGCGAGCAGCTGGACAGCCTCGGCGCCGTCAACACGCGCATCACCGTCACCAGCGACCTCGACGAGCACACCATCGCGGGCCTCTCCGGCTCCCCCGTCGACGGTTACGGCGTCGGCACCTCGGTCGTCACCGGCTCGGGCGCGCCGGCGGCCGGCATGGTCTACAAGCTCGTCGCGCACAAGGGCGACCAGGGCGAGGACTGGATCCCGGTGGCCAAGGCCAGCGCCCAGAAGGTGAGCGTCGGTGGCCGCAAGCGCGCCTTCCGGCGGCTGGATGCCACCCGCACCGCGCGCGAGGAGATCGTCGACGTGCAGGGCAGCGGCGTCGACACCCCGGCCGGTGCGCCGGGCGAGAACCAGCGCGAGCTGCTGGTGCAGCTCGTGCACAACGGCGTTCCGGAGGAGCGCTACCTCGGCCACGCGGGCACGCTGCTGGCCCGCGAGCACCGCGCCGCCGTGATGCAGGAGCTGCCGATCCAGGCATTCCGCCTCGGGCAGGGCGACCCCGTCATCCCCACCGTCTTCCGCTAGGCCCCCCTGGGCCGCGCGCCCCGCCCCGCGGGCGCCACCCCGCGGCGCCCGCGCCCTGCGCCACTTGGTCGGCCTCCGCGCCGCATCCTCTGGCGCGCAGGCCGACGAAGTGGCGCAGCGCGCTCCATTCCGCGCCAGGACCCCCCAGGGCGCCACGGCGTGGCCGCGGTGAGCCGGGCGGGGGCAGCCAGCCGGTCGGCGCCCGCGCCGTGCGCCAGTTGGTCGGCATCCGAGCCACATCAGGTGGTGCGGATGCCGACGAAGTGGCGCAGTGCGAGGAAGCGCGTGACCTATTCGGACTTCATCTTCTCGTAGATCTCTTTGCAGCTCGGGCAGACGGGGAACTTCTCCGGGTCGCGGCCCGGGGTCCACTTCTTGCCGCAGAGCGCCCGGACGGGCTTGCCGGTCAGCGCCGACTGCAGGATCTTCTCCTTCTTCACGTAGTGCGAGAAGCGCTCGTGGTCGCCGGGCTCGATCGACTCCTGGTTGAGCAGCTCTTCGAGCTCTCGGTCGAGGGTGGACGTTCCGCCGCCGGGCATTCCCGGGTCGGCGATGCTGGCGCGAAAGAGTTCAGACATGGTTCCAGAATACCGCCGCTAGGCGCGCAGCGCGGCGGCCAACAGTTCCGGCCCGCGCCGGTCGAAGGTGCGCGCCCCCGCCGCGACGCCGACGATCAGCGCAACGACGCCGATGCCGCATCCGGCGATGAGCGAGGCGACGTGCCACTCCGGGTTGTCGGTGAGGCCGAGAACCGCGAACGCGACGGCGGGCGCCGCGAGCAGCAGCGTGCCGAACAGGGTGAGTGACTGCACCAGCGCCGCCGCGCTGCCCGAGGACTGCGGCGCGGCGAAGGGGCTGTCGCCCGGCTTGGTGACCGGGTAGGGGAAGCGGGCCGAGGTGTAGCTGCCGAAGCCGAGGCCGCCGAGGAACAGGCAGGTGCTGACGCCGAGCAGCGATGGCATCACGGACCAGTCCTTGTGCAGCATCATGCTGACACCGGTGCCGAGGCCGATCACGATGATGCCCAGCACCAGGGCGGGCACCAGCCGGCCGAGCCGGTCGGCGAGCCCCTTGGTGCCGGAGGTGACGTGCAGCCAGATGGCCGTGCTGTCGTAGGCGACATCGTTGTGGATGGTCCAGCCGAGGAAGAGGCTCATCACCGGGACGGGCAGCAGTGCCAGATACCCGTCGCCCACGCCGCCGACGCTGAGCGAGAGGATCAGGATGACGGGGAGCACGGGGATCATCAACAGCGACACCCAGTAGCGGGCGTCCCGCGTCCAGTACGTGATGCTGCGGGCGGCGATCGCCCCGCTCGGCGTGTGCGGCAGCCGGTCGAACCAGCCGATGCCGTGGTACGCCTTGCTCGGCGCCTCGCGACTGGGGGTGACGAGCATCTTGGCGACGAGAGCCTGCCAGGCCAGCCAGAGCAGCCAGAGCGTGGCACCGGCGATGAGCAGTTTGAGCAGCGCCTGCCCCCACTCACCGTTGGCAGCATCGCCCGGGATCGCCCAGACGGCGCCGAGCGGCGTCCAGCTGAGGGCGTCCGCGAGCGCGGAGAACACGGCGGAGCCGTCCTCGGCCCAGTCGACGTTGCCCAGCAGGATGGCGACCGGGGAGATCATCACGATGGCGAACAGCCCGATCACGCCGGTGAACTCGCGGGAGCGGCGGGTCGCGAGCAGGAAGGAGGCGATCGAGGTGGTGACCCGTGCCAGCAGCACGCAGGTGGCCAGGGCGAGCACGGCGGCGATGAGGGCCAGCAGCGTCTCGCCGAAGCCGCGGGTCCACGTGACGATGTACCCGACGAGCACGATCGCCAGGCTGAGCGCCGGCACGCCGATGAGGGCGCTGAGCGCGAGCCCGAGCGAGAGCGAGCGGTTCGGCATCCCGAACAGCGCGAAGGAGCGCGGGTCCATGGTGTCGTCGACGCCGAAGATCAGCGGGATGACGAGGAAGCCGAGCACGATGAGCGAGCCGCCGAGCACGATGATGTCGCGGATCGGCTCGGTCGACGGCGCGAAGCGCAGGGCGATGAGGGCGGCAGAGAGGAACACGGCGAGGCCGAGTCCGTAGACCAGCCCGATGATCATGCCCACGAGCTGCCAGGGGCTACGCCGGAACAGGTTGCCCAGCAGTCGGAGCTTTAGTCCGAGAAACTGTGCAACCATTCCATCCCCTCCGCTGCCTTGCGTCCGCCGGCGAGCTCGACGAAGCGCTCCTCGAGCGTCGCCTTCCCCCGCACCTCGTCGAGTGTTCCGGATGCCAGCACCTCTCCGTGCACGATGATCGCGACGCTGTCGCAGACGCGCTCGATGAGGTCCATGCCGTGGCTGGAGAGCACGACGGTGCCGCCCGCCGCCACGTACTTCTGCAGGATCTCGGTGAGGTTCGCGGCGGAGACGGGGTCGACGGCCTCGAACGGCTCGTCGAGAACGAGCAGGCGCGGCGAGTGGATCATGGCGCAGGCCAGCGCGATCTTCTTCGTCATGCCGGCCGAGTAGTCGGCGACGAGGCGGTTCAGGGCGTCCTCGAGGCCGAAGGCCGCCGCCAGGTCTGCGGAGCGCTCCCGCACCGAGGCGTTGTCGAGCCCGCGCAGGATTCCCGAGTAGTAGAGCAGTTGGGCACCGGTGAGCCGGTCGAAGAGACGCAACCGGTCGGGCAGAACGCCGATCGCGCGCTTCGCGGCGGCGGGGTTGGCCCAGACGTCGATGCCGTTCACCTGGATGCTGCCGGAATCCGGGCGCAGCAATCCGGTGACCATGGAGAGCGTCGTGGTCTTGCCTGCGCCGTTCGGCCCGACGATTCCGAAGAAGGAGCCGGTGCGCACGGCGAGCTCGATGTTGTCGACGGCCCGCATCTCGCCGAACTGCTTGCTCAGCGCGTTGATCTGCAGCACGACGGGGGCGTCGGATGCCGGGGCGATGGCCGCCGGGCGCCTAGCGCCCTTCTTCTTCTTCGCGGCCGGGGCGGGCTTGCGCGCGTCGGGCTCCTCCGCGCGCTCGGCGGCCACGGCAACGACGGCGACCTCTGCGACGACGGCCGGGACTTCGAGGGCGGGCGCGTCAGCTGCGGCAGGCGCAGCGTCAGCGGTGGCGGGCGCGTCAGCGGTGGCGGGCGCAGCGGCGGGAGTGTCAGCTGCGGGTGACTCTGGTGCGGGGATCGCGACTGCGGGCACCTCGACCGCGCTCGCCGTCGCGGACAGCTTGGCCGTCTGGGCGATGGTGGGGTGGCCGTCGTCCACGATTTCGGCGGCGGAGGCCGGCTGCGGGTGCGCCTGCTCGGCCAGCGCCTGCTCGGCCAGCGCCTGCTCGGCCAGTGCCGCCTGGGCCGCGGCCTTCACGGCGCTTGCCCGAGCGGCACTCGTCTTGGCCGTCGTCGCCTTCACCGCGGCGGACTTCGCTGCCCCCTTCGAGGCGGCGGAGCTTTTCGCGGCGGTCGCGCTGGCGCCGGCCTTGGCCGCCGTCGCCTTCTTCGTCGTGCTCGCGGTCGTGGCGGCGCCGCTCTTCTTCGCGGCTGCGCTCGACTTGGCCGCCGTGCTCTTGGCCGCCGTCGTCTTCGCAGCGGTCGTCTTCGCGGCGGTCGTCTTGGCCGCAGCCGTCTTGGCCGCAGCCGTCTTGGCGGCAGTGGTCTTGGCCGGCGCGGTCTTGGCGGCAGGCTTCGCGGCCGCGGTCGTCTTCGTCGCAGCGGGGGCCTTGGCCGGCGTGGCCTTCGCGGTGTCCACCTGGGTGGCAGCGGTCTTGCTGGCGGGCTTCGCGGCCGTCGGGGTTCGCGGAGCGCGCGCCTTCGGCGCGGATGCCCCCTGGGCCGGTTCGATGGGGGTGGAGTCAGTGGCGTCGTGCTGCAGAGAAGTCACTCAGCAAAGCTACCAAAGTCGTCGCCTCCAAGCGGTGCCGCCGAGCGACATGCCGGGGATTCAAGCCTGTGAAAGTCCCGAGCGGCACATAACGAAGTGGATACTTTCCACGCCTCTCGGCATCCCCCGAGAGGGTGTCACGGTAGAATTCCGGAAGGCATAATGGCGTGTCTTGACGTAAACGTACGGGCGAACCCGAGGTGAACAGTGCGCGAGCTCGACTCGCAGGCACGCATGCTCGGTGAATTTCGCCGGATTTTTCTTTGAGGAGCCCAACATGACCACACAGGTCGTAATTCTTGCCGCAGGCATGGGAAGCCGCCTTGGCCGCTCGCTGCCCAAGCCCCTCACCGAGCTCAGCGACGGCCGCACCATCATGCGCCAGCAGTTCGACAACATCGAGCACGCCTTCGGCAACAACGCCAAGGTCACCATCGTCGTCGGCTACAAGCTCGAGCACATCATTGAGGCCTTCCCCCAGGCGTCCTTCGTCTACAACGAAGAGTATGACCAGACCAACACCTCCAAGAGCCTGTTGCGCGCCCTGCAGGCCTCGCAGCCGGGCGGCGTGCTCTGGATGAACGGCGACGTCGTCTTCGACCCGCGCATCCTCGACCGCGCCGCGGCCATGATCGCCCGCGACCAGAGCTTCGTCACCGTCAACACCTCCAAGGTGTCCGACGAGGAGGTCAAGTACACGACCAGCGCAGAGGGCTACATCAAGGAGCTCTCGAAGACCGTCAAGGGCGGCCTCGGCGAGGCCGTCGGCATCAACTACATCTCCGCGGCCGACAAGGCCACCTTCCAGCGCGAGCTGGTCAAGGTCGGCGACCAGGACTACTTCGAGCGCGGGCTCGAGGTGGCGATCGAGAAGTTCGGCCTGCTGGTCGAGCCGGTCGACATCTCCGACCTGTACGCGGTCGAGGTGGACTTCGCCGAAGACCTCGCCCGGGCGAACCTCTTCGTCTAATCGAAGCCGTCGTGCCGGCGTTTTCAGCCAGCGGATGCCGGTTCGGGAGGCGTGATGCACGCCTCCCGTCTCGCGCGCCCATACGATAGTGCCTGTGAGTTCAATCGCTGAGGAGCGCCCGCACTGGTCGCCGTTTGCACGGTACCGCCATGCGCTCTGGCTGCTCACGCGCCGCGATCTGCGCGTGCGCTACTCGACGTCGGCCCTCGGCTACATCTGGTCGGTGCTCGACCCGCTCGTCATGTCGGGCATCTACTGGTTCGTCTTCACCCAGGTGTTCCAGCGCCCCCTCGGCAGCGACCCGTACATCGTGTTCCTGCTCTCGGCGCTGCTGCCGTGGATGTGGTTTAACGGCGCCGTCTCCGACTCGACCCGCGCGTTCCTGCGCGAGGCGAAGCTGATCCGCTCCACCAAGATCCCGCGCACGATCTGGGTGAACAGGCTGGTGCTCTCCAAGGGGATCGAGTTCTTGGCATCCATACCGGTGCTCGCACTCTTCGTGGTCTTCTCCCCCGGTTCCGCGATCAACGGCGACCTCGTGCTGTTCCCGCTCGCCATCCTGATGCAGACGGTGCTGACCGTCGGCATCGGCCTGATCGTCGCGCCGCTCGTCGTCTTCTTCCGCGACCTGGAGCGGGCCACCAAGCTGGTGCTGCGCTTCCTGTTCTACGCATCCCCGATCATCTACGGCACCTCGAACCTGCCGGAGGAACTGCACTTCTGGGCTGCGTTCAACCCGCTGACGGGCATCTTCAGCCTGTACCGGGCCGGCTTCTTCCCCGGCGAGCTCGACTGGTTCGCGGTCGGGGTGTCCGCGGTCATGTCCGTTCTCATCCTCGCCGTCGGGCTGCTCGTCTTCCGCCGCCTCGAGCGCTCCGTGCTGAAGGAGATCTGATGCCAGAGACCGAGGCCACTCCCGTCGTGATGACGGTGACGGATGCCGGCATCCGGTTCCGCCGCAACCGGCGCGGCCGCCGCAACTTCAAGGACCTCTTCGCCGGGCGCAAGCGCCGCAGCCGGCCGGGCGAGTTCTGGGCGCTGCGCAACGTCACCATCACAGTGCGCGCCGGTGAGGCCATCGGCGTGGTCGGCCGCAACGGGCAGGGCAAGTCGACCCTGTTGAAGCTCGTCGCCGGCGTCATCCTGCCCGACGAGGGAACCGTCGACGTGCGCCAGGGCGTCGCCCCGCTGATCGAGATCACCGGCGGATTCGTCGACGACCTCTCGGTGCGCGACAACGTCTACCTGACGGCCGGCCTGCACGGCATGACGAAGGCGATGGTCGATGCGCGCTTCGACGAGATCATCGACTTCGCCGAGATCGGCGACTTCCTGGACACCCCGTACAAGCACCTCTCCAGTGGCATGAAGGTGCGCATCGCCTTCGCCGTGATCTCCCGGCTTGAGGAGCCGATCATCCTCGTCGACGAGGTGCTCGCCGTCGGCGACAAGGCGTTCCGGGAGAAGTGCTACCGGCGCATCGAGGAGCTGCTGGCCAGCGGCCGCACCCTGTTCTTCGTCTCGCACAACGAGCGGGACCTCCGCCGCTTCTGCACGCGCGGGCTGTACCTGGACAAGGGCGCCCTCGTGCTCGACGCCCCGATCGCCGAGGTGCTGGCCCGCTACAACGCCGAGTACGGCACCGCGTAACCCGCGGCCAGAACTCGAGGTTCGGCGCTCAGCCCTCGAGCGGGGCCAGGCCCTGCGTGGCGCGCTGCTGCTCGGTCTCGGTGTCCAGCACGTCGAGCGGCTTGCCCGCGTCGCGGCGCACCCGGTAGCGCCCGGAGAGCAGCGAGAGCCGGTCGGCCGGGCTCTCCAGGTTCACCTTGTCGAGGGCCCGCAGCGCGATGGCGTACCAGCGCTCCGCGAGCGCCAGCTCGTCGGCGATCTCGAAGCTCGAGGCGATCGCCTCGTAGATGCCGAGCTCGGGCGCGCCGGCCGTGCGCACCTCGTCGGCCAGCGCCAGCGCCTCGGCGCGCTGGTCCAGCTCCAGGTGCAACGAGATCAGCGTCGGGTGCGCCTCGAAGCGCTCCGCGGACGGGTGGCCGGCCGCGGCCAGGGCGAGCCGGAACGCCTCGTCGTAGTCGCGCCCCATCTGCAGGTGCTCGGCGGCCACGATCAGCAGCTGTGCGGGCGTCACGCCGTCGTCGAGCGTGTAGGCGTCGGCATCCGTCGCCCAGGACTCGAAGATGGCGGCCTTCTCGAGGTGTTCGGCGACCCCGCCGGTGCTGCTGCCCGCTCTCTCGTCGAAGTCGCGCAGTTCAAGTTCGTCGATGTCGTCTTCGGTGATGAGAGTGACCATGCACCAAGGCTACCGCCGAGCCGGCCGCTCTCGGCATTGACTCAGGCGCGGACCGATTGCCCGCTGCATCGGCTCCTGTGCCCGGCCGCTCTCGGCATTGACTCAGGCGCAGACCGATTGCCCGCTGCATCGGCTCCTGTGCCCGGCCGCTCTCGGCGTTGACTCAGGCGCGGACCGATTGCCCGCTGCATCGACTCCTGTGCCCGACCGCTCTCGGCGTTGACTCAGGCGCGGAGGGAGGCCAGCCCCTAGGATCGCCTCGTGGCCAGAAAAGCGAAACCGATCATCTCGCCCACCGGGGGCACGCCCCAGGGCGGCGAGCTGCCGCACGGCCTGCTGCGCGGCATCGACAAGGTCATGGCGGTGCAGCGCCCGATCGTGGTCGCGCACATCCGCAGCATCCGGCGCAAGTTCCCGGACGCCACCCCCGACCAGCTGGTGCGCATCCTGGAGCTGCGCTACCTCGCCGCCGTCACCACCGGCGGGGCCGCCGTCGGCGCGACCGCGGTGATCCCCGCGATCGGGACCGGCGTCACCCTGGCCCTCTCCGGCGTGGAGACGGCCGGTTTCCTGGAGGCGACGGCCCTGTTCGCCCAGTCGGTCGCCGAGGTGCACGGCATCGCCGTCGACGACCCCGACCGCGCCCGCGCCCTCGTCATGACGCTCATGCTCGGCCGCGAGGGCAGCGATCTGGTGCGCAACCTCGCCGGGCAGTTCACCGGCGGCACGTTCACCCGCAACATGTACTGGGGTGAAATGGTCACCAGCGCCATCCCCGCCACCCTGATGGGCCCCCTGGTCGACCGCATGAAGACCGTGTTCATCCGGCAGTTCGCGGTGCGCGGAGGGGCGAGCTTCATCGGCAAGGCGCTGCCGTTCGGCGTCGGCGCCGCGGTCGGCGGCTTCGGCAACAACATCTTGGGCAAGCGGGTGCTGCGCAACGCCCGCCTCGCGTTCGGCCAGGCTCCGCCCCTTCTGCCGTTCGAGCTGGAGCCACCCGCGCGCACTGTGCCGCTGCGCACCCCGGCGAGCCGCGTGGCTGGCATGGGCACGGCGGTCGTGCGCGGCGGCGCCCGCGTCGGCAGCAGGGTCGGCGGGGCCGTGGGCGGCGCGGCCGTCGGTGTCGGCGGGGCGGTGGGCGGTGCGTTCCGCAAGGCGCTGCCGCGCGGTCGGGCGGATGCCGCGGCGGCGCGCAACCCCGACAACGGCGTTCCGACCGACGAGACGCCGTCCGACGGCACTCCTGTTGACGGCACTCCCGTTGACGGCACTCCTGTGGGCGGCGGCTCCGTGGACGGCGTGCCCGTCCCGTAGCGAGTCCGCGGACGCGACCCGCGACGCGCCGTCGGCAGCGGCCAGACCGGGTAGATCCGGCGGCCGCATCCGCCGATCGGCTACCCGTTCGGCGCGCCCATCTCTGGCCTAGGCCTCGATCTCCTCGGCGTCCTCGATGTCGCCCTTCACGTCGTGGTCGTCGAACTCGGCGTCGGCGGCGTGGATGGCCGCGTGCTTGTCCCACTCCCCCATCAGGTGCTGCACGGCCCCGTGGAAGCGGTGGGTCGCGCTGCCGGGCGTCGTGTCGCCGAAGTAGTACTCCACCCAGCGCCGGAGCCTGGCCTGCGCGGCATCGCCGTGGGTGAGCTCGTCGACGATGGCGACGATGTTGCCGGCATCCGCCGCCGGCAGCCACTCGCAGTCGGAGAGGTAGCCGCTCGTGTCGATCTCGGCGGCGGGGTTCGCCGGGCGCGTGACGAGGAGCGGCTTGCCTGCAGCCAGCCGGTCGTAGACCATGGCCGAGATGTCGACGATGGCGACGTCGGAGGCGACCAGCTGCCAGCCAAGCTGGGAGCCGGTGTCGAACACGTGCTGGGCGGTGGCGTCCGCGGCGTTCGCCGCCTCGATCATCCGCACGATCTCGCGGTTGGCCGCCGCGTAGGCCGGGTCGAGCACGCCGGAGCGCGGGTGCGGGCGGTAGATCACGCGGTGCCGCGGGCTGGCCAGCAGTCCGGCGATCAGCGCCACGCCATGCGTGGCGATGGAGCCGTAGGCTGCGCCCCCGCGATCGCCCTCCCAGGTCGGCGCGTAGAGCACGACCTCGCGGGAGTCCTGCTGGTACGGCAGCGCCGCGTCGTCGAGGTAGTGGTCGGCCTGCGGCCGGCCGATCGGCAGCGCGCGCTTGTCGAAGTCGTAGTCCCAGAGCACCTTGCCGAGCCGGGCCCTGGCGGCGTCGCCCGCGATCAGCGAGTAGTCGTAGGCCTTGAACTGGTTGGTGGTCATATACATCTTGTCGCTCTCACCGTGGTTGATGAAAACGTGCCAGCGGCGCCCGTAGCGCATCATCTGGAAGTTCTTGGCGTTCTGGTTGACGTAGAAGATCACGCGCAGGTCCTGCTCGTGGATCACCCGCTCCAGGTCGACAACCTTGCGCACGTAGGCGACGGGAAGCGGCGCCTCGTCGAGCATGGTGAGGGCGGCGCCCGACGCCCGGCTGAGGATCAGAACCGGCCAGGTCTCGGCCAGCTTGGCCAGCGGCTTGTACCACTGCCGCATCTGGTACATGTTGACCTTGCCGTCGGCGAAGTACACGCCCACCTTGAAGCGGTGCGGCTCGAGCGGCCCCTGCACGGCGAGCTTCTCACGAAGCTGTCCCTGCGCCTTGCGGGACGCCAGCACCCCCTTGACGAGCTTGATGGCGTTGCGCATGTCTTTCTGTATACCCACGTGTTCCAGAGTACAGATCGCCGGGGACTCAATACCCCAGAACGGGAGTCACCGACCGAATCGTTAGACGATCGGTGGGCGGCCGGCCAGCGTCATCCGCCACACGGTGCGCCAGGACATCGGCCTGCGCTCCCCCGGGTCTGCGCGCCAGCCCTCCAACCAGCCGCCGAACCAGGCTTTGAGGGCCACCGGATGACGCCACCAGCGCAGCAGCTGGATGCCCGTCCAGCTGCCGACGTAGAGCGGGATCAGCACGGCGGGCAGGTTGCGCCGGGCCAGCCACACCCTGTTGCGCGCGTTCAGCCGGTAGTAGTAGCTGTGCCGGGTCGGCTGGATGACGGGGTGGTTGGCGATCAGGTCGCCGGCGTACCAGGCCCGCTTGCCCGTGTTCCACACCCGCCAGGCCAGCTCGATGCCCTCGTGCGCGTAGAAGAACGGCTCCGCCCAGCCGCCGGTCGCGTCGAAGACGGCACGGGGCAGCAGCACGGCGCCCTCCCAGACCGAGAACACGTTGCTGGAGTGGCCGGCCTCGCCCTTGCGGATGCGCGGGATCCAGCGCCGGGGCGAGGTGACCCCGCTCGGGTCGACGACCTGCGGCTGGAGCAGGCCGATGCTCGGGTCGGCGCGCAGCTGGGCGATCGCGGTGGTGAGGAAGCCGGCATCCGGGATGCTGGCGTCGTCGTCGAGGAAGAACAGGTACTCGCCGGACACCTCCGGCACGCCCCGGTTGCGGCCGGCCGGGATGCCGAGGTTCTCCGGCAGGCCGAGCGCCTTGACGCCCTCCGGCAGGCCGGTGGGCTGCCAGCCGTTGCCGACGCAGACGACGTCGAGCACGACGCCCTGCTGGGCCAGGATGCTGCGGAGGCCCCGGTCCAGATCGGCTGGGCGCGTGCCCTGGGTCAGGACGACGACGCCGACGGTGGGCAGGCTAGGAGCGGACACGCTTGGACGCCATGATCGCGAGGAAGTGCCCGAACAGGGCGAGCAACGACAGCGGCACGAGGGCGATGAGCAGCACCCGGTCGGTGATCGGCTGGCCGGCGATGAGCCCCACCAGCGCGGCGACGAAGATCAGCATGGTGAGCTCGACCGAGTGGTAGAGCCGGTGGAACGGCACGAAGCGGGCGATCTTGCGCAGCGTGGCCACGAGCCCGCCGGTCGGGGCCGACTCGCCGTGCGTGTCGGCGAGCTTGGGCAGGCCGGCGTTGGCGCGGGCGACGTGCACCATGTCGTTGAGTGCCTTGTTCAGCACGATGATGAGCGCCAGCAGCCCGGCGAGGGTGGTCCAGAGGAAGTCCTCCGGCGTCTCGAACGGGTAGGCGGCGGCGCGGATGCCGAGGGCGAGCGGGATCAGCGCCTCGGTCGAGTAGTGGCCCACCTTGTCGAGGAAGACGCCGGCCGGGGAGGATGTACCGCGCCAGCGCGCGACCTCACCGTCTGAGCAGTCGACGAGCATCTGCAGCTGGCCGAGAAGCAGCGCGAGCGCGGCCCCCCAGATGCCGGGGATGAGGAGGGCAGCGGCCGTCGACCAGCCGACGAGGATCATCAGCCCGGTCACGCCGTTCGCCGAGATGCGCGTCTTCAGCAGCATCCAGGTCAGGTACGGGGAGATGTCGCGGAGGTAGAGGGACGCCGTCCAGTGCTCCGCGTTGCGGCGCGAGCGCACCTCGGGCGGCTGGGCCACGGCGCGCAGTTCGGCGATCGACGAGGGGCGCCCCTGTCTGGGTGTTGCCTGCGCCATGGTCACCTTCCGTTGTGTGCCGTGATGTTGCTGGTCAGCTTGAGGTAGCCGAGCAGGAATCCGATGCCCCACGAAAAGTGGATGCACGGCAACACTAGGAGAAACCAGAGCGTGCTGCGTAATCCGAGCACACGCAGGTTGCCGAGCGCGGCCACGAGCACGAACAGCGCGTAGGTGGCGGGGGCGGCCAGGCCGAAGAGCAGCCAGGGCCAGGCGCCCACGAGCGCCTGAACGAGTCCGCCGAGGCCCAGCAGCAGGCCCACGACGACGCCGACGACCATCACCGGCGGGATGAAATAGCGGATGCCGTTGCTGTCGGGGAAGCGGCGGGCGAGTTCGCCGCGCCACAGCCCGGTGGAGAGCATCTGCTTGACCAGGCGCTTCACGCTCGGCCGAGGCCGGTAGGTGACCCTCAGCTTCGGGGTGAACCAGACGACGCCGCCGGCCTTCCGCAGCCGGCGGTTGAGCTCCCAGTCCTGCCCGCGCTTGATGTGCTCGTCGAAGAGCCCGACCGCCTCGATGGCCTCTCGCCGGAAGCAGCCGAGGTAGACGGTCTCTGCCGGCCCCTCCTCGCCGCCGATGTGGAAGGAGGATCCGCCGAGACCCACCCGGGAGCCGTAGGCCCGGGCGACGGCGCGCTGGAACGGGCTCTCGCCGCGGGCGTCCATGATGCCGCCGACGTTGGCGGCCCCGGTGCGCTGCAGCGTCTCGACGGCGATGCGCGCGTAGTCGGGCGGCAGCACGGAGTGCGCGTCGACGCGGATGATGATGGGGTACTGGGAGGCGCGGATGGCGACGTTCAAGCCGGACGGGGTCGAGCCGACCTCGTTCTGCACGACGCGGATGCGCGGGTCGACCCGCGCCATGTCCTCGACCAGCTCCGTGGTGCCGTCGATGCTCGGCCCGAGGGCCAGCGCCACCTCGAAGGGGCCGGCGTAGTCCTGGTTGAGCAGGCTGTCGACGGCAGCCCGCACATGGGTCACTTCATTGAGCACCGGCATCACATAGGAAACACCGGGAAGCGCAGCGACTGCGTCATTCGACACCGTGTCGATCATCTCTCCCACTCGTTGAAACTGGACTTGCGAGCTTATCAGGCGAGCCGAACGCGAACATCGCCGCCCGGCCAAGAGGCCGGACGGCGATGCGGGAAGGAGCGGTGCGCGGGCTAGCTGCCGAGCGTGCCCAGGGTCACGTCGGCGTCGTAGCTCGTGCCGTTGCGCTCGTAGCTGAGCGTGGCCTTTCCGCCGCCCTCCACCGTGCGCACCTGCGCGGTCAGGTCGTTCGCGTCGGTGATCGGCACGCCGTTGAAGCGGGTGATCACGTCGCCCTTCTGCAGGCCGGCGTTGGCGGCGGGGCCGCCGGGGGTGACGTCGGCGATGTAGGCGCCGACCGTCGTGCTGCCCTCGACGCTGGCGGCCGCGGAGACGGTGGCGCCGAGCAGGCCGTGGGTGGCCTGGCCGTTCTGGATGAGCTCGCTGGAGACGCGCTCTGCGAGGTTCGCCGGGATGGCGAAGCCGACGCCGATGCTGCCAGCGCCGCTGCTTCCGCTGTCGGAGCTGCCTGCCGTGGCGATGGCGACGTTGATGCCGATCAGCTCGCCGGCATCGTTGAGCAGGGCGCCGCCCGAGTTGCCCGGGTTGATGGCGGCATCCGTCTGGATGACGGCGAGCGAGATCGTGCCGGTGCCCGTCGACGGCGCCTGCTGCGACTGGCCCTGGCCGGGGAAGTCGAAGTTGAACGGGAAGTTGTCGTTCGGGTTGCTGGGCGTCGTGCTGTCCTGCTCCGGTGTGGCCGGCACCGCGGAGGAGGCCACCGTGATGCTGCGGTTCAGCGCGCTCACGATGCCGTTGGTGACGGTGCCCGCGAGGCCGAGCGGGGCGCCGATCGCGATGGCGGTGTCGCCGACGTTCAGCCTGCTCGAGTCGGCGAACTTCAGCGGGGTGAGCCCGGAGGCGTCCTTCAGCTGGATGACGGCCAGGTCGGAGATCGGGTCGGTGCCGACGATGCTCGCGTCGTACAGTGTGCCGTCACTCATCGTGACCTGGATCGTCGGGTCGGCCGTCTCGCCGTCCAGCGTCACGACGTGCGTGTTGGTGAGCACGTAACCGTCGGAGCTGAGCACAACGCCGGAACCGGTGCCCGCACCGTTCTGCCCGGCGACGGAGATGGTCACCACGCTCGGCATCGCCTTGGCGGCGACGGCCGTGATCTGGTTGACGGACTCGGTGTTGTTCACGACGACGTTCTGCGGGGCAGCGGCCGAGCTGGAGACCCGGCCCTGGTTCTGGGCGCCGGCAATCGCCATGACGCCGGCGGCGGAGCCGCCTCCGACGAGGGCACCGATCACGAGCGCGGCGACGAGCATGCCGACGCCGGCGCGCTTCGGTGCGGCTGCGGCCGCGGGCTGGTGGCCGGGTCCGGTCGGGCCGCCGGGACCGGCGGGGCCGCCGAGGCCGAAGGCGGCGCCGTTCAGCGGAACGGTCGGCTGGGTGTGCTGCTGGCCGGGGTACTGCGCGTGCTGGGCCTGCTGCGGGTAGCCCGCCTGCGCGGGCTGCCCGGTGTGCTGGCCGGCGTAGGGCTGCGGCGGGGTGTTCGGCGCGTAGACGGTGGCGTTGGGCGCGGCGGCGCCGTACGGGGGGTGCGCGGGGGCAGCGGGAGCGGCCGGGGCTGCGGGAGCCGGCTGTGCCGTCGCGGCCGGGGCAGCTGCGGGAACGGCAGGCTCGGGCGTGGTTGCGGCCGGAGCGGCCGGCGCCGCTGCGGGAGCTTCGTGGGCGGGAGCTTCGTGGGCGGGAGCGGCTGCGGGAACCGCCGGCTGGGCGTCTGCGACGGGAGTCGTCTGCACGGCGTCCGCCGGGGTGGCGGCCGGGGCGGGGGTCTGAGCGGGAGCCTGTGCGGCGGCGTTGTCCGCGGACTCCGGCTGGGCCGCGTCCTGGTTGTAGTTCTCGGTCATGGGTTGCTCCTTCCAAGCAAGCTCAAGCATCCACCCGGCCCCTGTGCAATCTTTATGGGAAAGCTGAGAGCCACCTTGGGATCGGTTGAGGCTTGGCCGAGCAGTCGCGACGATGGGATTCGCCTACTCATGCCACTCGCCAGCGTACTCTGATGGGACTGCGCAACCGCAGTGAGCGTGAGCAGACTGAGCAGACAGGATTCCGATGAGCGCACTCGCCCCGTGGCAGCGCACCGCTGCCGGTGCAGGACTCCTCGCCGCAGACGGCAGCGTCGCGGCGACGATCTTCGCCGAGATGAGCGCGCTGGCCCAGCGCACCGGCGCCATCAACCTCGGCCAGGGCTTCCCCGACGAGGACGGGCCGGAGGAGGTCCTCGAGGCGGCGCGGCGCGCGATCAGCGACGGCGTGAACCAGTACCCGCCCGGCCGCGGCCAGCGGGTGCTGCTCGAGGCCATCGCCGAACACCAGAACCGCTTCTACGGCATCCGCCTCGACCCCGAGCGGGAGGTGCTCGTGACGGCGGGCGCCACCGAGGCCATCGCGGCGACCATCCTCGCCTACGTACGGCCCGGCGACGAGGTGCTCACCCTCGAGCCGTTCTACGACTCCTACGCGGCCACGATCGCCCTGGCCGGCGGCGTGCACACGACGGTGCCGCTGCGCTCCCCCGACTTCCAGCCCGACCTGGACGAGCTGCGCGACGCGGTCAACGAGCGCACGCGGATCATCCTCGTGAACACGCCGCACAACCCGACCGGCGCCGTGCTGCCGCGGGAGACGCTCGAGCTGATCGTCGAGCTCGCGCACACCCACGACGCGCTGATCGTCACCGACGAGGTGTATGAGCACCTCACCTTCGAGACGCCGCACCTGCCGATCGCGACGCTGCCGGGGGCCCGCGAGCGCACCATCAGCATCGGCTCGGCCGGCAAGACGTTCAACACGACCGGCTGGAAGATCGGCTGGGTGAGCGCATCCGCCGAGCACATCACGGCGATCCTGGCCGTCAAGCAGTTCCTCACCTATGTCAACGGCGCGCCGTTTCAGCCGGCCGTCGCCGTCGGGCTCGGCCTGCCGGACGCCTTCTTCACCGGCATCGCGGCGACGTTGGCCGCCAAGCGCGACGTGCTCTCGGCCGGGCTGCTGCGGGCGGGCTTCACCGTGTCCCGGCCGGCGGGCGGATATTTCGTGGTGGCGGATGCCGCGCCGCTCGGTTTCGACGACGGCGCCGAGCTCTGCCGAGCGCTGCCGGGGCTCGTCGGGGTCGTCGCCGTTCCGATCACCGCGTTCGTGCACGCGGAGCGCCGAGCCGGCTACTCCTCGCTGCTGCGCTTCGCCTACTGCAAGAAGTTCGACCTGTTGGAGCGGGCCGCGGTGCAGCTGAGCGGGCTCAGCGCGCGCTGACGGCGAAGCGGCGGAGCTCGAGCGCCGGGTTCAGGCGGCGCACGGACTCCAGGCGCTCCCGGCTGATCCAGGCGAGGGCGACATCCGTCGACTCGCCGATCGTCGCCAGCTCGACGCCCATCGGGTCGATGACGAAGCTGTTGCCGACGCCGACGGGCGGGGCGTGGTCGGCTGCGGCCAGGTAGACCGTGTTCTCGAGGGCGCGCGCCGTACAGAGGGTGCGCCAGTGCGCCTCCTTGAGCGGGCCGCGCACCCACTCGGCTGGCACGAGCACCAGCTCGGCGCCGGCGTCGACGAGGCGGCGGGTCACCTCGGGGAAGCGGACGTCGTAACAGGTCTGCAGGCCGACGCGCAGCCCGCCGAGCTCGAACAGCTCGGGCTCGGTGATGACTCCGGCCTCGACCCAGTCGGATTCGCGCATGCCGAAGGCGTCGTAGAGGTGCAGTTTGCGGTAGCGGGCGACGAGGCCGGCGTTCGGCGCGAGCGCGACGACGGTGTTGCGCACGCGGCCGTGCGCACTGGCCGTCGCCTCGCTGCCTGTCTCGACGAGCCCGGCCACGATGTGGCAGCCAGTGTCGGCGGCCAGGGCGGCGAGCGCCCGCACGAAGGGTCCGTCGAGCGGCTCGGCCGCGGCCACCCACTCGGGGCCCATGGTCGGGGTGAAGAAGCTGGAGTACTCGGGGAAGACGACGAGGCTGGCCCCGCGGGAGGCGGCGAGCCGCGTCATCCGCTCGATCTCGGCCAGATTCGCCGCCGTGTCGGCCCCGGGCGCGAACTGGGCGACGGCCACCGCGATCTCTGCACTCATGGCCACAGCCTACTGCGGCGCCCCGAGCCGGAGGCCGCCGGGGCGGCGTCAGCGGGATTGCAGCGCGAAGGCGACCGTGAAGCAGACGAAGGCCAGGACCGCCGCCGTCGAGCGGTACACGTCGATGGCCTCCCAGCGGCGGACCACGGTCTTCCAGTCGGCCGGCGGGGCGCCCAGCGCCCAGTCGTTGACCTTGATGTTGATCGGGACGGTGCCGAGGAAGGAGAACAGCAGGAAGGCGACGAGCGCGGCCATGCCGGCCCAGCGCCAGGCGAGACCCTCCGGCCCGGCCACGACGAGGGTGGCCACCGCGAGCAGCGCCGTCGGCACCATGATGGCGGGCACGACGACTTTCAGCCGTTTGACGAGCGCGATCCGCGCCTCGAGGTGGGCGCGGTCACTCAGCCGGGACAGCGCGGGCTGCACGCCCCAGCGCACGATGAACTCCTCACCGGCCAGGATGCCGGCCAGCACGAGCCCGATGGCCGGTATGACGATGCTGATCATCGGGGTCCTCCTGATGGTGTGGTGAGCCCCGGCCATCCTAGGCCGCGCCTCCCGGCCCTTGCGGTGAGGTCCCTGCTCTGATTCCCTACAGCGTGGGCGCTGCATCCCGCGATGTCCCAGCGCGCCTCACATTCTGAACTCCGCACCGACGGGAGCACCCGATGCCAGAGAAGACCGCCCCGACGATCCGGCCGTTCTCCCCCGCCGACGAGCACCGCTGGCGCGCGCTCTTCCGGGCCTACCGCGAGTTCTATGAGCTGCCGGAGTCCGAGGAGGTCGTCTCCCGGGTCTGGGGCTGGCTGATGGACCCCCGACACGAGTGCGAGGCGCTCGTCGCCGAGGTGGACGGCGAGGTCGTGGGATTCGCCCACCTCCGGCGCTTCTCCTCCCCCTACGACGGCACCACCGGCCTCTTCCTCGACGACCTCTTCACCGACCCCGCAGCGCGCGGCCGGGGTGTCGGGCGCGCCCTGATCGGCCGCCTCACCGAGATGGCCGCGGCCGAGGGACGCTCGGTGGTGCAGTGGGAGACTGCCGCAGACAACTTCCAGGCTCAAGCGCTCTACGACACGCTTGCGACGCGGACGAGCTGGGTCACCTATGAGGCAGAGCCGGCCCCGCCTGCGCCTCGGCGCCCGCCGTCGCCGACGGGGTGAGCGCCATCAGGGCGATCAGCTCCCAGGCGGTGTGGGCGGCGGCCAGGCCGGTCAGCGCGGCGTGGTCGTAGGCCGGCAGCACCTCGACGACATCCGCGCCGACGATGGTGAGCCCGGCGAGGCCGCGGAGCGTCGTGAACAGCTCCCGCGTGGTGAGGCCCGCCACCTCCGGCGTCCCCGTGCCCGGTGCGTGCGCGGGGTCGAGCACGTCGATGTCGATCGAGATGTACACGGGTCCGCCGCCGAGGCGGTCGCGGATTTGCCGGACGATGTCCGCGACCGGCCGCACCTGGTAGTCCTCGCTGCGGATGATCTGGAAGCCGAGCGCCGCGTCGTCATCGAGCTCGGAGCGGTCGTAGACGCCGCCCCGGATGCCGACGTGCTGGCAGCGGGCCAGGTCGAGCAGCCCCTCCTCCGAGGCGCGGCGGAACGGCGACCCGTGCCAGATCGGCGCGCCGAAGTTCGTGTCCCAGGTGTCCAGGTGGGCGTCGAAGTGCAGCACGGCGACAGGCCCGTGCTTCCTCGCCACCGCGCGCAGCAGCGGGAGGGCGATGGTGTGGTCGCCGCCGAGCGTCATCAGCGTCGTGCCGGCCTCGGCGAAGCGGTCGGCGGCCGCCTCGATGCTGGCCACCGCGGCGGCCAGGTCGTACGGGGTGACGCCGAGGTCGCCGGCATCCGCCACCTGGTTCACGGCGAAGGGGTAGACGTCGTGGATCTGGTGGTACGGGTGCAGCTGCCGCGAGGCCTCGCGGATGTGCCCCGGCCCGAAGCGCGCCCCAGGCCGGAAGCTGGTGCCCGCGTCGAAGGGGATGCCGAGCACGGCGATGTCGGCGTGCTCGATGTCCTCGCTCCGCGGCAGCAGCGCGAACGTCGCCGGGCCGGCGAAGCGCGGCATCCCCGGGTCGTCTCGTTGCCCGATGCGCTGCGGCTGCTCTGTGCTCACGCGGATGCCTCCCCCTCCCGGCGAGGGGTTCACCGGGTTTCGACCACGCTACCGCGACCCGGTCGGAGGCTCCGGATTCCTCTGGCACGAGCCGCCTTTTGCTGTCACCATGGAAACCCTCGGAGCATCCACGCAGGCCGAGCACCGCTCGGCAGCGGCTCCTCCAGAGCCACTCGCTGAAAGCTGGCCACCATGTCGATGCTCGACCCCACGCCATGAGCACCCGACAGCGCATCGCCGGCCTGGTTCCGATGCTGGGGTGGATCCGCGGCTACGACCGGAGCTGGCTGCGCGGCGATCTGATCGCCGGCTTGACGGTGGCGGCGCTGATCGTCCCGAAGAACCTCGGCTATGCCGGCATCGCCGGGCTCCCGCTGCAGAACGGCCTCTACGCCGCGGCCGCCGGAGCCATCATCTACGCGATCTTCGGCACCAGCCGGCAGATCTCGATGGGCCCGAGCTCGGGGCTGGCCGCCGTGGCCGCCAGCGCGGTGGTCGCCGCCGGCATCACCGAGCAGGTGGACGTCGCCTCCTTCGTGGCGGGCATCACCCTGGCATCCGGGGTGCTCTTCCTGCTCCTGGCCGTGCTCAAGATGGGTTGGATCGCGCAGTTCCTCTCCCGCGCCGTGGTGACCGGGTTCCTGTTCGGGGCGGCGATCGATGTCGTCATCGGGGAGCTTCCCAAGCTCACCGGCAGCCCGGCCAGCGGCAGCAACTCGTTCCAGGAGCTGTGGTCGTGGCTGGGGACGGCGGGTGAGTGGAACCAGGCGACCGCGATCGTCGGCGGCATCTCGCTGCTCGTCGTCTTCGGGCTCAGGCGGATCGCCCCGCAGGTCCCGGGCGCGCTGGTGTTGGTCGTCGGCGGACTGCTCGCGTCCTGGATCTTCCAGCTCGGCGACCGCGGCGTGGCGCTCGTCGGGGACGTGCCGCGCGGCCTGCCCGCCGTGGCGCTGCCGGATGTCGGGCTGATGTGGGATCACGCGGGCACCGTGGCGATCGCCGCCATCGCGCTGGTGCTGATCGGGTTCTCCCAGACCGCCGGCGACGCCCGCGCCTTCGCCGCCAAGCACGGCTACCAGGTCGACATCGACCAGGAATCGGTCGCGCAGGGGCTGGCGAACACCGGCGCCGGGCTGTTCCAGGGCATGCCGGTCTCCACCAGCCTGTCGGCGAGCTCGCTCAACGACCACTCCGGCGCCCGCACCGGGCTGGCCTCGCTCACCTCTGGCGTCATGGTGCTCCTGACGCTGCTCGTGCTGGCCCCGCTGTTCTCCTCGCTGCCCAAGCCGGTCCTGGCCGCGCTGATCATCGAGGCCGTCGTCATGGGCATGATCAACCTCCCCGAGATGCGGCGACTCGCCCGCGTGCAGCCCTTCGACTTCTGGGTTGCAATCGCCGCCATCGCCGGCACCCTCGCTTTCGGGGTCCTGGCCGGCGTGCTGATCGGCATCGGCCTGTCGCTGCTCTGGCTGATCGGGGTCGCCACACACCCGCACATCCCCGTCCTCGCCCGGAAGGCCAAGACCGACGTCTTCCGCGAGCTGAGCGAGCACCCGGAGGACGAGCTGGACCCCGGTGTCGTAGTGCTGCGGATGGACGGCGGACTCTTCTTCGCCACCTCGGATGCCTTGGAGGACCGGCTGCGCGACGTCATCCACTCGCACCCCGGCCTGACCGGCATCGTTCTCGACTGTGCGGGCATGAACTTCATCGACTCGCAGGGCGCCGCGACGATGCGTGATGTCGTCGACCTCGCCCAGGATGCCGGCATCACGCTGCGCCTGGCCCGCCTGAAGCCAACCGTCCGGGCCACGCTCGAACGGGACGGCGTGCTCGAGCGCATCGGCGCGGCCAACATCCACGGCAACGTCGCCACGGCGGTGCTGGCCCAGCGTGAGTCGTCGGACCCGCCGTCCGAGTCGAGCGGCTGAGGCTGTGCCGGGACAACGGCAGAATCCTCCGGAAACACAGAATCGCCCCGAGTTTCCTCGTGGGCGATTCTGGCGGCAGTTCCTGGAACTACCTTCTGTTGGCTGTTCGCGAAACCCGCCGCGGCGCGCATCTCAAGCCGCCACCAAACGAGCTTTCCTCCACATCCATCGTCCTTTTCCTCCACATCTGTCGAGGATTCACTCAGACGGCAGGAACTGCCGACAATGGTGATCGATCACCGCGGGCCAGGAGTCAACCGAAGCTGCAGCAGTCCCTCGCAACGTTTCTGCGCCAGCGAGCCAGACAGTCACCGTGTTCCCGTTGGCTCCTGACCACCTCAGTGTGAGCAACGCACCAGCATGCCGCACATACACCGAGCGCGGCGCGATTCTCTCGACGTACCCGGGTAGTGATGACCGAGACGTCACGCGCCACCGAGGTCGGTCGCGGTATCCGTCATGACGCTTTGGCCGTACCGGCGCGTAAGTGCTGCGCCGATCACTGCCAAGTGGTTGCGCACACCTTGTGGGCTCGTAATCTCAAGCCACTCGACGAGCCCTGCGAGATGGCCGGCGATCCCGTACTCGCTAGGCGCGTGGATCACTACAGGGATGCGGCCATCGCTTGCAGCTGGCCCGATTTCGAGGTTGTCACCGACTGCGATTTGGAGAAAGCCAAGCCCTTCGGGGGCACAGTTCGCGTGCACGTCGACGACTGTACGGTGGCGCTCAGCTTCGGCGGTGAGGTCGCGCCAGCTTTTCGTGAGATCGAAGTCTTCCGCTCGGTGAACGAGTGTCTCGCTTGGGACCACGGCAGTAACACGGTCCAGGCGGAAGGTACGCCGACCTGCGTCAGCATGAGCAACGAGATACCAGCGCGAGTCCTTCACCACTAGCCCCAGGGGATGCACGATTCGCTCGGACTCTTTGCCAGCGCTATCAACGTAACTGAGCTGCGCCTGCACGCCGCGGATGACTGCGTCTTGCAGAACGTCAATGAATGGTGGCGGCGGTTTTGCGGCCCCCGTTGCACCCCACGGTTGCGAATCCACGATCATGGAAGACGCCGCCGACTCGGCCTGTGTACGAAACGTCTCAGGCAAGGCTCGGACGAGTTTTCGAAGCGATGCCTTCAGCTCTGGCGCTGCGGCCTCCGCGGCTGCCGCTGGTCCAGCAACGAGAAACAGGGCGCGAGCCTCGCTCGCGGTGAGCCCTGAGAGGTCAGTGCGCCCACCCCCCAGGAGACGCCACCCGCCAGAACGACCCTGAATCGAGTAGACGGGGATGCCTGCCACACCCAGGGCATCGAGATCGCGGCGCGCGGTGCGTTCAGAAATCTCCAGTTCTTTTGCGACCTCTGCAGCCGTGACCTGCTCACGCCGCTGCAGCAAAAGGAGGATGGCCACCAAACGATCAGATTTCATGATGTGTATGTTCCCAGAAAAACCGGTCAATAGGTGGCCTATTTATGTCGTTACCTTCAAAACATGAACACATCTACGCATGAAATTCCCTTTCCTGACGCCACCGTGATCACCGTGAATGGTGTTGATCTTGAAGTCTTCGAGGCTGGCCAAGAGAACGCAGGAAACCCGATTGTGCTCTGTCACGGATGGCCGGACCTTGCATACACGTGGCGTTTTCAGATCCCGGCCCTTGTCGCAGCCGGCTACCATGTGATCGCTCCTAACCAGCGCGGATTTGGTAATTCAACGAGGCCGGAAGAGATCGTCGATTACGATATCGAGCACCTGACGGGCGACCTCGCGGCACTGCTTGACCACTTCGGCTATGAGCGCGCAACCTTCATCGGTCACGACTGGGGTGCGTTTGTCGTGTGGAGCTTCACGCTGCTGTACCCACACCGTGTCGACAGGGTCGTGGCGCTCAGCTTGCCGTACCTCGCACGTGGCGAAATGCCGTGGCTCGATTTCATGGAGGCGGTGCTAGGAAGCGACTACTACTTCGTACACTTCAACAAGCAGCCGGGTGTTGCTGATGCGGTATTCGACGCAGAGCCCGCACGCTTTATCAACAACCTCTACCGCAGGGACGAGCCGCTCATGCCCCCGAAACCGGGCATGGCGCTGATCGAAATTGCCAGAGATACCGCTCCTCTTGGCGAACCTCTGCTCAGTGAGAATGAACTGGCAGTCTACGAATCCGCGTTCAAACATTCAGGGTTTACGGGTGGCATCAACTGGTACCGCAACCTCAATCGCAACTGGCACTTGCTCGCAGACGCCGACCCCATCATCCACCAACCCGCTCTCATGATCTACGGTCTTCGCGACGCTATCGCCCGTTCAGAGCAGCTATCTGCGTTCGTTCCGAATGTCGAAGAGCTCAGCTTTGACAGCGGCCACTGGGTACAGCAGGAACGCCGCAGCGAAACAACGAATGCGATCCTCGAGTGGTTGGGCCGGAACCCAGCCAGCTAGGAGACGAAAATGGTCGACACGCTATTCTTCAGCGACGCTGAGGCTTTCAGCGAGTGGCTCGAAGCACACCACCGTGAGACGTTTGAAGCGTGGGTACTGTTTCATAAGAAGAACTCAGGGAGAGTGAGCCAGACATGGCCTGAAGCTGTCGATGTGGCACTGTGCTTTGGGTGGATTGATGGGCTCAGAAAAAGTGTCGACAGCGACAGTTACAAAGTGCGTTTCACACCCCGCAAACGGAATAGCGTGTGGAGTTCCGTCAACGTCAAAAAAGCTGAAGCGTTGATGCAGTTGGGCAAGCTGCGGCCAGAAGGGCTGGAACTGTTCAACAGTCGAAAGGACACTCAAGGCTACTCACCTGAAACACGAAAAGTGCAGCTAGACGCCGCATATGAGCAGAGGTTCAAGGGACATCAGACCGCTTGGGAGAGGTTTTCGGTATTCGCACCGTCATATAGGCGCGATGCAGTCTGGTGGGTCATGAGCGCGAAGAAAGAAGAAACGAGGCAAAAGAGATTGGACATTCTGATTTCCTCGTCAGCCCAGGGGATCAAGCCCCGGGGACTGATCTAGCGCGGTGTCCTTCGACGTGATGGCTTGGGCGCTGAGCGCGAGTGCGGGTTCGGTCATCTCGCTTCCGAACTATGACCAGAGCAAGCAGACCCCACAGGACGAACCATGCTGTTCTGCCCCGCGCTCGGCCCCGCGCTCGGCCCCAGCCCGACCGTCACCCGCCCGCTGCGCGAACTGCTGAAGACACGGAAGATCGCCGACAAAGAGCGGCCGGCCGTGGACGCCGCCGACCTGCCCGAGTTCGCAGGCAAGATCTGCCAGCGGCACTCGGCGTCATTCGACGAGGCCGACATGCGCCGACACCAGCAGGCCTTCGACTACGGCACCCCAGAGTGGGACGCTATACACACCCATGCCCGCAACTCGATCGAGTCCCTGAACGCCCAGATCAAGGCAGGCGGCACCGAAGACATCCAGTCCGCGAACAGGCGTCGCGTCCGCGGTATGGGCGCGGCGCAAATCATCGTCACGATCCTGCTCACCAACTTCAACCTGCGCAAGATCGCCGCCTTCCTCAGCGACAAGATCAAAGAAGACATGCGCGCCGCCGCCGGCCAGCCCGCGAAGCCGCGACTGATCCCCCGCCGCGACTGCGAGTTCCGCAACCCCTGCACCGACACCTAGCCGGCCGGCGTAGAACGGCCCGACAAAGCCAGACCCGCGCCGTCGGACGATACCGGCGGGCCACCCCTGCGCACCTAGCCGCACAACCGGCACCCGATACCGCCCGAGAGGGCACACACCCAGGCTCACCGATCTGTTCCGCGAGCCTGAAAGTCGTTAACGGGAGCGCAGATTCGGTGCCCAGCGGCCCATCGCTGCGGCGGAGGCCGGCACCGGCGGCGAAAAGGTCCCGGAAACTCAAAATCGCCCCCGAGTTTCCTCGAGGGCGATTCTGGCGGCAGTTCCTGGAACTACCTTCTGTTGCGGGGACAGGATTTGAACCTGCGACCTCTGGGTTATGAGCCCAGCGAGCTACCGAGCTGCTCCACCCCGCGCTACAAGATCAATACTACCCCACGTTTTGGGTGCGCATGTTCACTGCCCGGCGTCCGCGTTAAACACAGAAGGCCCGGAACCTTGACGATTCCGAGCCTTCTGTTTCTGTTGCGGGGACAGGATTTGAACCTGCGACCTCTGGGTTATGAGCCCAGCGAGCTACCGAGCTGCTCCACCCCGCGTCACAAGAATTAGATTACCAGACGCGCTGGGAGGCGACGAATCGAGGGCCGTTTCCGTGCGTTCTCGGGCGCGCCGCCCACATTCTCAGGTCGCCTCGAACGACCCTCGAACGCCGGTGGCTGCGGTGCCCGCTGGGCATGTGGGGAGGCGAAAGGCGGATCGGGAGACCGAACTGGTGCACAAACGGCCTCCCTAACTCGTTGTTTCCTCCCGAGCGCTCTCCGCGGATGCCAACGGCTGCGGTGTCCGCGGGCTGTCAGGGCTTCGCTCGTTCCTCGCTCAGCCGACGTGGGGCGGGTCGCTCAGCCGACGTGGGGCGGGTCGCTCAGCCGACGGTCGGTAAGTCGTTCAGCCGACGCGGGGAGGGCCGCGCAGCCAGCGCGGGGCGGGGTGCGCCGGCGGCCGCTCCCCCGCGGGGGCATGCGGGGAGGCGAAAGGCGGATCGGGAGGCCGAACTGGTGCACAAACGGCCTCCCTAAGTCATTGTTGCCTCCCGAGTGGCTCTCCGCGGATGCCGCCGGCTGCGGCGTCCGCGGGCTATCAGGGCTTCGCTCGTTCCTCGTTCAGCCGACGTGGGGAGAGTCGCTCGTTCCTTGCTCAGCCGACGTGGGAGGCGGACGATCGGCCGCTCCCCCACTGTGGTACTGCGGCACGACGGCACGAAAAAGCGCATCCCTCCAGGAGCGTGAGCTCCGGGAGGGATGCGCCAGTCGTGCGGGGTACTACTCGCCGAGCACCAGCATCAGTGCGGAGAGCGTGTCGGCCAGCTTCTTGTCGGCTGCGCCGTAGGCGGCCCAGTCACCGTCGGCCATGGCCTTCTGCTTGTCCTGCAGGGCCTGCTTGGCGACTTCGAGCAGCGCCTTGGCCTGCTCGTCGGCGGTGCCGCTGGTCGGCGGCGTCGTCGGCTCGGTCGTCGGCGGCGTGGTCGAGCCGTCGGTGGGCGGCGTCGTCGGCTCCGGCGTCGGGGTCACGGTGACCCCTCCGCCCGGCGTCGCGGTGTCGCCGGCGGTCGCGCCGGAGTCGCCGCCGAAGAGCACGTTCAGCGCCTCGTCGAGGGTGTTCTCGAAGGCGATCTGGTTGCCGAAGCCGACCAGCACCTTCTGCAGGAGCGGGAAGCTGGTGCCACCGGTCGACTGCACGTACACGGGCTGCACGTAGAGCAGACCGCCACCGACGGGCAGCGTCAGCAGGTTGCCGTTGCGCACCTTCGACTGGCCCTGCTTGAGCAGGTTGAGCACCTGCGAGACGGCGGGGTCGGAGTCGAACGAGTTCTGCACCTGGCCGGGGCCGGGGATCCGGTCGTTCGGCAGCGTCAGCAGGCGGAGCTTTCCATAGGTGTCGGCTCGCACACCGGCCTTGTTGCCGGCATCCGCGTCAACGGCCAGGTAGCCGGTCAGCACGTCACGCGTGCTGTCGCCCTTCTGGTCGGGGATGAACGTGGAGTACAGCGAGAAGGCGGGCGAGTTCTGCCCGGGCATCTGCATGGTCAGGTAGTACGGCGGCTGGAGCGTCTTGTTGTCCGCGGGGAGCGTGGGCTCCTTCGGGGTGGTCCAGGCATCGTCGCTCGAGTAGAACGAGCCGGCATCCGTCACGTGGTACTGGCCCATGATGGCGCGCTGCACCTTGAACAGGTCGGCCGGGTAGCGCACGTGGCTCATCAGCTCGCCGGAGATGTCGCTGAGCGGCTTCACGGTCGACGGGAAGATCTTCTGCCAGGTGGCCAGCAGCGGGTCCTGGTCGTCCCACGCGTAGAGCGTGACGGTGCCGTCGTAGGCGTCGACCGTGGCCTTGACCGAGTTGCGCACGTAGTTGACGTCATCGAGCGCGAAGCTCTGCGCCGCGGTCTGCGCGTCGTTGATGGCGCCGCTCCAGCCGACCTTGGTTGAGTACGGGTAGTCCGCGCTCGTCGTGTAGCCGTCGACGATCCAGACGATCTTGCCGTCGATGACCGAGGGGTACGGGTCGGAGTCGAGCTTGAGGTACGGCGCCACCTTCTGCACGCGCTCCAGCGGAGAGCGGTCGTAGAGGATCTGCGACGAGTCGGTGACGGAGTCGGAGAGGAAGATCTGCTCGCTCTGGAACTTCAGGGCGAAGACCAGCTTCTTGAAGATGTTGTCGAGCTTGGGCCCGCCGTCGCCGGCAAAGCTGGTGTAGGTCTGCTCGGTTCCGTCGCCGCCGGCCGGGTAGTCCAGCTCGACCGGCTTGGCACCCTCGGGCGCGCCGACGATGGAGTAGGCGGGCGAGTCCTCACCGAAGTACACGCGCGGCTCGAAGTCGCCGAGCGCGCCGGTGCTGGGAATGCCGGACTCGAGGAAGACCGGCTGGCCGTCGGCGGAGCGCTGGTTGCCGTAGGCGGCCACCATGCCGTAGCCGTGGGTGTAGACGAGGGTGCGGTTGACCCAGTCCGGGGCGTCGCTCAGACCGCTCAGGCGCAGGTCGCGCACGGCGACCACGGTGTCCTGGGACTTGCCGTCGATGTTGTAGCGGTCCACGTCGAGGTGGTCGGGGAACTGGTAGTACTGGCGGAACTGCTCGAGCTGCTCGAACGAGTCGCTGACGATCGCGGGGTCGAGGATGCGGATGTTCGCGGTGGTCTCGGCATCCTCGCGCAGCGCGCCGGGCTCGGCCTCGGTGGTCGCGTTGTAGGGGATCTCCTCGACGCCGGAGAGGCCGAAGGCCGCCCGCGTCTCGTCGATGTTGCGCTGAATATACGGGGCCTCCAGCGTCTTCGCGCTCGGGACCACCTGGAAGCGCTGCACAACCCAGGGGTAGAGCGAGCCGATCAGCAGGCTGGAGATGATCAGCAGCACGGTTCCGACGATCGGCAGGCGCCAGCGCCCCATGATCGCGGTGACGAGGAAGAGGATGGCGACGACGGCGGCGATACCGGCGAGGATCGCACGGCCCGGGATGGTCGCGTTGACGTCGGTGTAGCCGGCGCCGGACATGACGTAGGCGCTGCTGTCGGTGAGGGTGGTGTACTGGTCGAGCCAGAGGCTGGCGGCCTGCAGCAGCAGGTAGAGCGCGGCCATCACGGCGATCTGCACGCGCGCGGCCTTGGAGATGATGACCTCGCGACCGCTCACCCGGATCGCCCCGTAGAGGTACGCGGTGGCGGCGGAGAGGATGAGCGCGATCAGCAGCACGGCGGAGGCGAAGCCGAGCACCGAGTGCAGGAACGGCAGGTCGAAGAGGTAGAACGACACGTCAAGGCCGAACTGCGGGTCCTTGGTGCCACTCGGGGTGCGGTTGAGCCACATGAGGGTGGTCTCCCAGCGCGAGGCGGCCGAGACACCGGCGAACAGGCCGAGCAGGGCGGGGACGCCGTACATCGCGAGGCGGCGCAGCGGCTCGATGACCTGCTGGTAGCGGTCGAGCTGGGCGTTGAGCTTGGCGTAGACCGGGCGCGAGCGGTAGGCGATCTGGATCGCGACCCAGACCGGCACCGCCATGGCGACGAAGCCGATGAGGAACAGCACGGTGCTGGCGACCCACTGCGTGGTCAACACGTTCAGGAAGCCGAGCTGGTCGAACCAGAGCACATCGGCGTAGAGGCTGGCGAATGCGAAGAACGCCATCACAAGTCCGGCCACGACGGCCACTGTGATGGCGAGCGGCGCTCGGTTTGGGCGGGCGGGTGCGTCAGCTGCAGGGGAAGTCACGTGGCCTCAATGCTCGGTGTGTGGGGTCTCGAAGTGCAAAGACTCTGGTGGTGCTGGTTCTATCCTATGGAGCCGAACCTGAGAGTGTGCAGGAGGGCAACTGCGAGGTGTCCCCGCCGTCGCTGACAGTCTCAATCGCGGTCAGGGCCTGGTCGAGGGTGTCCACGGCGAACACGGTGAGGCCGTCCGGCACATGCCCGACCACCTCGGTGCAGTTTGTCTGCGGTGCGAGGAACCATTTCGCCCCGGCATCCACGGCGCCGAACATCTTCTGGCGGATGCCGCCGATGGGGCCGACCACGCCGTCCGCGTCGATGGTGCCGGTGCCCGCCCAGTCCTTGCCGGCGGTCAGCGGGCCCGGGGTGAGCTTGTCGATGATGCCGAGCGCGAACATCATGCCGGCGCTCGGGCCGCCGACGTTGTCGAGCTGGATCTGCACCTCGATCGGGAACTGGTAGTCGGTGGCGATGTTGACGCCGAGCACGGCGGTGTCGCCGACCATGATCGGCGTGACCTCGACCTCGAGGGTCTGCCCCGCCCGCACGATCGTGACGGATGCAGGCTTCTCCGCGCCGTTCAGCTGCACCGTGGCCCGCAGATCGGCGAGGTCCTCGGCTGGGTCACCGTTGACGGCGACGATCTCGTCGTCGGCCTGCAGCACGCCCTCGGCCGGCGAGTTCGCCGAGAGCGAGTTGACGACGAGCGTGCGCTCCACCGGGTAGTCGAGCTCGATCAGCGCCGCGGCGATGGCGTCCTGCTGCGAGTTGACCATGGCTACCTGGTTCGCCTGCTCGCGGTCGGCGGTGGACACGTTCGGCGGGAAGACGGCGTCCAGCGGCAGCACCGCCTGCTCGGGGCTGGCCCAGGCGCCCAGCACCTCGAACCAGTTGGGCCGCGTCTCCCTGTTGCCGACCACGGAGACGGTGAGCAGGTTCAGCTCGCCGTCGGTGGGGAAGATGGGCTCGTCCGGGATGTTGATGAGCGGGCGCTCTGTGCCGTCATGCTCGGCGGTGCCGAGCGTGTCGAAGACCGGGCCCGGCTTCTCGATCACATAGGGAGAGGGAACCAGGCCGAGAACGAGGCCGCAGGCCAGCGCGATGGCGAGAAAGTACCAGCCGCGGCGCACACGGCGCTCTTCGCGGCTGCGGGCGGCCCCGGCGCGGGAGCCGCCGGTCTCGGTGCCCGGTTGGCCTTCGCTGAACAGTGCCACGGGCATCCCTTCTCACTCCCCGGTGTTCGCGACAGGCGGACAGCGGAGCACCCCAGCCTAGGGTATTTCCCAACGAAGCCGCAGGATCTCGCACTAGCGTAGAAGCACGCGACTGAGAGGTGGCTGAAGTGGCCGACAACGCCCAGCCCGGTGACAATCTGGGCCCCGACGACAACACCCCCGACGATGACCTGCAGAGGATGCTCCGAGACATCCTCTCCGGCAACTTCCCCGACGGCGGTGCCTCCTTCGATCCTGCCCAATTGGCGGGAGCGGCCGGCCTGCCGAACGACCCGGCGAGCATCGCCGCGCTGATGAACCAGCTGCGCGGCGCCATGAGCAGCGCCGGCGACGGCATCAACTGGGACCTCGCCCTGCGCCGGGCCGAGGAGAAGGCCGCGGCCGGGCAGGAGCAGGTGACGCCCGAGCAGCGTGCCCAGTTCGACCAGGCGTTCAACATCGCCGCGCTCTGGCTCGACGAGGTCATCGCCATCAGCGAGATCACCGTGGTGCCGTCGCTGATCACCCGCAGGCAGTGGGTCGCGCAGTCCATGCCGCTGTGGACGCAGCTCGCCGAGCCCGTCGCCACCAGCATCGCCGACACCCTCACCGGGGCGCTGGGCGACCAACTGCCGGAGGAGATGCGCGGCATGCTCGCCCAGGCCATGCCGATGATGCGCTCGCTGAGCGGCACCCTCTTCGCCATGCAGCTGGGTGAGGTGGTCGGCGAACTCGCCACTGAGGTCATCTCGGGCGGGGACATCGGCATCCCGCTGCTCGCCGAGCAGCACGCCGCGCTGCTGCCGCAGAACGTGATGGCCTTCTCCGAGGGCCTGGACGTCGGCCCCGACCAGGTGCAGATCTACCTCGCCGTGCGCGAGCTCGCCCACGCCCGCCTGTTCCGGCACGCCCGCTGGCTGCGCCTGCACCTGATCAGCGCGATCCGGTCGTTCGCGCAGGGCATCAGCGTGGACGCCGGCAAGCTCGAGGAGCTGGCATCCGGCTTCGACCCGTCCAACCCCGAGGAGCTGCGCCAGGCCATGGTCGACGGCTCGCTCATCCCGCCGAAGAGCGAGGCCCAGCTGGCCGCGCTCGCCCAGCTGGAGACGATGCTCGCCCTCATCGAGGGCTGGGTCAACGTCGTCACCGCCGAGGCGACCGGCCGCCTGCCCGGCAGCGTCTCGATCGCCGAGATGGTGCGCCGCCGCCGTGCCGCGGGCGGGCCGGCCGAGTCGGCCTTCGCCACGCTCGTCGGCCTCGAGCTGCGCCCCCGGCGCCAGCGCGAGGCGGCCGCCATGTGGCAGGCCGTGACGGATGCCGTCGGCAACGACGCCCGTGACGCGCTCTGGGCTCACCCCGACATCCTGCCGACCTCCGCCGACCTCGACGACCCGGCGAGCCTGGTGGCACGCCTGGTGGCGAAGGCCTCCGGCGTCGAGCCGGAGCTGGACGAGATCGACCAGGCACTCGAGGCGCTGCTGCGCGGCGACGGGCCCGAGCGCCCGCTCGACCCGAACGACCCGCCCGCCTAGGCCTCAGCCCCGGGCTGAAGCGATGGCACACTCCGCTGGCACAGCCGGTTGGTTCAGCTCGTTGGTCGAGCCCGTTGGTTGAGCTTGTCGAAACCGCACGAGCATCGCATGCGGTTTTCGGGGTTTCCTGATTGAGGGCTGCCGCCTGTCGCGACGCTTCGCGTCGCGCCTGTGGATAACTTCCGACGCTCGCTGGCCAGATGGGGCAGGCTGTCGGCATGATCCTGCGACTGGACCCCGCCGCGCCGGTGGTGTGGCGCTCGCCGAGCTCGCTGCAGTTCGGCGTGGACAGCCCGCGGCTGGTGCTGGACGTGGTCGACGCCCTGGACGAGGCGCTGGTCGCGGCGCTCCGCGCGGGCGCACAGCGGGAGGATCTGCTCGCCGTCGCGAAGCGCTCCGGCGCGGATGCCGCAGAGCTCGAGGCGCGGCTGGACCGGCTCGAGCCGGTGCTGCAGCACGGCCTGGGCCGGCCCCAGCCGAGCGTGCCGCGCGTGCTCATCGACGGTGAGGGCCGCTGCGCCGAGCTGCTGCTCGACGCGCTGCTGGATGCCGGCGTGACCGCCTCGGTCTCCGACCCGCTCGCGGGCTCCGCGCCGCGGGGCGGCGAACCGGAGCTGGTCGTGTTGATCGCCCGCTACGCCGTTCCGCCCGCTCGGTACGGGCATTGGCTGCGCGCCGACGTTGCACACCTGCCGATCGTGTTCGGAGACAGCGGCGTGCGGGTGGGCCCGCTCGTGCAGCCCGGCGCCGGGCCCTGCCTGTTCTGCCTCGACCTGGAGCGCACCGACCGGGATGCCGCCTGGCCGGCGCTGGCCAGCCAGCTGGTGCACCGGCGGGCGCCCGGGGCGACGGAGCAGACCTCCCGGCTGGCCGCGACGACGGCCTGCGGGCTGATCCTCGCCTGCTCGGGCGCGCCCGCCGCGCTCATCGTGCCGGAACCGTGGTCGGCGGCATCCGTGCACATCGGGCTGGACGGCTGGATCAGCTCCGCGCTGCACTCCCCGCACCCGGAGTGCGGCTGCCGGGGGCTGCCGGGCGCTCCATCTCGGCGAGGAAGCGGGAACGCTCCCGCGGGGCACGCGCCCCGGCTCCCGTCTCCGCCCAGCTGAGGGCGAGGCGCAGTCGCGCCCGGGTGACGCCGACGTAGAGCAGCCGGCGCTCCTCGTCAATCTGCTCCGGGGTCTTCGCGTAGTTGATGGGCACCAGCCCCTCGCTGGCTCCGACGATGTAGACGTTGTCCCACTCCAGGCCCTTCGCCGAGTGCAGCGTGGCGAGGGTGACGGCGGCGACGGTGGGCTCGTGCTGGCTGGCCTGGCGCTCCATCAGCTCGTCGGTGAAGGCGCGGAAGGTGGTGCCGGGCACCGCCTGGTCGACGAGGCCCATCAGGGCGTTCAACGACTCCCAGCGCTCGCGCACGGCGCCGCGCGTCTCCGGTGGGCTCTGGCTCCAGCCGAGGCCGCGCATCACGTCGCTGACGGATTTGAACAGCGGCTCCCCCGAGATCGACACCGACGCCGCGCGCAGCGACATGACGGCCTGCTTGACCTCTGGCAGCTCGAAGAATCGCTTGGAGCCGCGGATCTGATAGCTGATGCCCGCCTCGGTGAGCGCCGTCTCCAGCGCGGCCGCCTGCACGTTGATGCGGTACAGGACGGCGATGTCCTCCGGGCGTGCGCCGGCGGCGATGAGCTCGAGGATCTTCTGGGCCACGCCGCGCGCCTCGGCCATGTCGTTCGGGTGGGCGGTGACCGTGATCGGGGCCTTGGAGGGCGCCTCGCTCGCGGCGGCGTGCAGCATGAGCGCGCCGGCCCGGCCGCGCATCAGCCGGTTGGCGGCGTCGATGATGGTCTGCGTCGAGCGGTAGTTCTGCTCGAGGCGCACCACCGTGGCGTCCGGATGCCGGCTGGGGAACTCGAGCAGGTACTCGGCCCGCGCGCCGGCAAAGGAGTAGATAGTCTGGCTGGCGTCGCCGACGACGCAGATCTCGTGCCGGCCTCCCAACCAGAGTTTGAGGAGCTGGTGCTGCAGCGGCGAGACGTCCTGGTACTCGTCGACGACGAAGAAGCGGTACTGTTCGCGCACCTGCATGGCGACGGAGGGTTCCTGCTCGATCATGCCGGCCACGGTGAGCAGAACGTCTTCGAAGTCGATCTGGTGCCGCTCGTCCTTCAGCCTCTCGTAGCCCTGCTGCAGCTCCACGGCCTGCTCGGCGGTGAGCCGGCCGGGGAGGCCTCGCTCCTCGAGCGAGCGGGCGTAGGCGTCGAAGCCGATCCCGGAGACCTTGCGCCACTCGATCTCGCCCGCGACGTCGCGCAGAGTCGCGGTGTCGAGCTTGAGCTTGAGCCGTTCGGCGACGTGGCCGAGCAGCCGCGCCTTGCCGTCGAGCAGGCTCGGGGTCTGGCCGCCGACCACCTGTGGCCAGAAGAAGTTCAGCTGGGAGAGCGCCGCGGAGTGGAAGGTGCGCGCGGCGACCCCACCCGCACCGAGCTCGCGCAGCCGGCCGCGGAGTTCGGCGGCGGCACGCGTGGTGAAGGTGAGCGCCATCACGCGGCTCGGCGTGTAGGCCCCGGTGGCCACGCCGTACGCGATGCGGTGGGTGATGGCGCGCGTCTTGCCGGTGCCGGCGCCGGCGAGCATGCAGACGGGGCCGACGAGGGCCTCGGCGGCGACGCGCTGCTGCTCGTCCAGCCCCGCGAGCAGGGCGTCTGCGGAAGGGATCACGGCGTCACGGGCTCCGGGTTCTCCAGCCACTCGCGGATGATGGCGCCGGCGATGGAGATGGGGCCGGGCAACAGGATGTCGTCGCCGGCCGCCCGGAGCTCGGCGCGGCTGAACCAGCGCAGTTCGATGATCTCTTCGCCGTCCGGGATGGTGCCCTGCGGGCTCTGCCCGGCCGCGAGCGTCGCGGCGAAGCCCAGCATCAGCGAGGCGGGGAACGGCCACGGCTGGGAGCCGAGGTAGCCGGGGTGCGCGACGCGCAGGCCGGACTCCTCGAGCACCTCGCGGCGCACGGCGTCCTCGAGCGACTCCCCCGGCTCGACGAAGCCGGCCAGCAGCGAGAAGCGGTTCTGCTCCCAGAGCGCGTTGGAGCCGAGCAGGATGCGGTCCTCGGCGTCGGTGATGCGCACGATCACGGCGGCGTCGGTGCGCGGGAACACCTCGGTGTTCTCGGCCGGGCAGCGCCGCACCCAGCCGGCCTGCTCCACCACGGTGGCGGTGCCGCAGCGCGGGCAGAAGCCGTGCGAGTCGTGCCAGTTCGCCACGGCGATGGCCTCGGTGAACAGGGCGTTCTCGACGTCGCCGAGCACAGGCGCCAGGGCGCGGAGCCCGGCCCAGCGCAGCCGCTCCGGCTGCAGCGCCTCGGCCTGCTCCACGGTGAGGAGGGCGGCCAGCAGCGGCTGCGCGGTCACGCTGCCGGCGACGGCCTCGCGCCCGAGGTAGAGCCAGCCGGCGGCATCCGGGACCTCGGCCGGGCTGAGCCAGGCCAGCGCCGGCGCGGCGCCATCGACCTGCAGGGCGCGAAGCGCGGAGCCGGCGCTCAGCACGAGCACGCGGGTGCCGGCGTCGGCACGCAGCCGCCGCACCAGCTCGGGGTCGGCGCGGGCCGTCGCGTCGCGCTCGAGCCGGTGGCGGGCGAGCGGAAGCGCGTCAGTCAGCACGGTTGACCCTTTCGGAACGGCTCGCCGCGCCGCCGTCAGGGGCGTGGCGCGTAGGCGAGGAGGCTCTTTTCGACCTAACCTTGGAGGCATGGCCAGATCCCCTCTCACTTTAGCTGCGTTGGCCACCTCGGCCGTGCCCGAGCTCGACGTGGTCGCCACGCGCACCCACAGCCGGCAGGTGGCCGGCGATTTCGATGCGGCCGTGTTGAGCCTCCGTGACGGCATCGAGCTGATCGTGCGGGTGCCCCGCAACCAGGCGGCCGAGACAGAGCAGTCCGCCGACCTCCTCGCACTGCGCGCGCTGAGCACCGGCGTGCGCAGCCGGCTGCCGTTCCACATCGCCGATTTCGTCGGCCAGGCGCCCGTCGGGCCCACCCGCGCCATCGTCTACGGCTACCTCGACGGCCTGCCGGCCGACACGTCGATGCTCGAGTACAACCCGGATCTCGCCCACTCCATCGGCCGCTCGATCGCCGCCGTGCACTCGCTGCCGACCGCCTTCATCGGCGACGCCGGGCTGCCGCAGCAGACCGCCGAGGATTCCCGTGCCGCGACCGCCGCGCTGATCGCGCGCGCGGCCGAGACGGGCAAGCTGCCGGCCGCGCTGCTGCAGCGCTGGGAGCAGGCCACCGACGATGCCGCGCTCTGGCAGTTCGCCCCCTCCGTCATCAACGGCAAGCTCACCGCCGACTCGTTCCTCGTCGACGGCTACGCCGTCTCGGCGGTGCTCGGCTGGTCCGAGCTGTGTGTCGGCGATGCGGCCCGCGACCTACACTGGGTGCTCGCCGCCCCCGGCGACGCCGGTGAGACGACGCTCGCCGCGTACACGGCGGCCCGCAGCGGCGGCATCGACCGGCTGCTCACCCAGCGCGCACTGCTCTACGCGGAGCTGGAGCTCGCCCGCTGGCTGCTGCACGGCGTCGCGACGCGCAGCGAGGCGATCGTCGAGGATGCCGTGCAGATGCTCGACGCCCTGGTCGAGAGCGTGCACAGCCAGCGCATGAACCCGCTGACGCAGGCGGTGGGCCCGGTGCTCGCCGTCGACGACGTGGAGGAGCTGCTCGCGCAGACGCCCCGCTCCTCGGCGACACCGCAGGAGGGCCACGGCGCCCTGCACACCGACAGCTACGACGTGTCCGCGTTCGAGTCGGAGTCGGAGCTCGGCACAGCGTTCGACTCCGGGTTCGACTCCGCCGACGAGGCGGAGCAGGCCACGGGTGAGCCCGGCACGGGCACCGGTTCTGTGGCCGTCTCGGACGACCTCGACACCGGCCCGATCGAGCTGCCCGGGCGCTAGCCCGCGGCTCCAAGCCGTCGGCGCCGCGCCGTCGGTGCCGAGCCGGCTGCCGCCAAGCCGGCGGCGCCAAGCCGTCGGCCGCAAGCCTGACCCGGGTCCTTCGCCTGCGAGCTGCCGCGTCGTCGGCCTGCACGTGTGGCCGCCGAGGCCGCACGCGAGCGACGCGCGCTCTCGCGGCCCTCGTTGTGTCTCGCGGCCCTCGGTATAACGGGGGCCGCGAGACACAACGAGGGCCGCGGGCGCAAGGCCGCGGGCGCAAACGCCGGCCGGGATCGCCCGCCGCAAACGCCCAGCGCGATCGTCAGGTGCGATCAGCAGGCGCGATCAGCAGGCGCGATCGGCGCAGCGCTGCCGGGCCCGGCTAGGCGGTGACGCCGGCCCAGAGCGCGAGCAGCTCCTCCTCGCCGGCGAGGCGCTCCGGCGCGATGACGGTGTCGTCGGCGACGAAGTAGAACACGGCGTCGATCTGCTCCACCGGCACGCCCTTCCACCGCGAGTAGGCGAGGCGGTAGAGCGCCAGCTGGGTCTGCTTGAGCGCCAGGTCGGCCGCGTTCTTCGGCGCCTTGCCCGTCTTCCAGTCCACGATCTGGTAGCCCCGCTCTGTGCGGTAGACGGCATCCAGCTTGCAGATGAACACCTGCGCGTCGAGCACCAGGTGGATCTCCACCTCGACGTCCTCCGGGGCGAGTCCGGCCCAGGGCGACGCCTCGAAGGTGGCGCGCAGCCGGGCGAATTGCGCGGCCTCCGTGTCGTCCAAGTCGGCGCCGTCCAGTCCAGCGCCCTCACCCGCGGCTCCGCCCTGGCCCACAGCGAGGCCGTCAGAGTCGAACCTGTCAGCGTCGAAGCTGTCGACGTCGAAACCCTCCAGCTCGAACAGCCCGGCGTCGACCCGGTCTCCGCCGGCGACCGTGTTGGAACGCTGCTCGACCCAGCTGTGGAAGAGCGTGCCGAGCCGGGTTGCCCGGTACGGTCGCTGCGGCATCGGGCGGCGCAGCTGCTCGGCGACGGCGGACGGGTCGTCGATGAAGTCCTTGAACCGGGAGGCCGGGATGCGTGTCGGCAACGCGAGCGCCGCCCTCCCCTGCATCCGACGCCGCCGCTCCTCGAGCAGCGCGTCGATCTCGGCGCGCAGCCGCTCCGGGATGGGCGCGCCGGCCCCGCTGTCGATCGCGCCCTGGGTGAGGCTCGCGGCCTGCAGCACGGCGGCCCCGCGCACGCCGAGCGGGTGCAGCGGCCACTCGGGCGGCACGCTGTTCTCGGAGCGCGGGTTCTCGGCCTCCTGCGGGGAGCCGGGCAACAGCTCCGGGTCGATCAGGCCGGCGACGGCGAGCTCGCGCAGGAACACGCTCGGCCCGCGCGCGCCCTTCTGGCTCCACCACCAGGAGCCGCTGAGCAGCAGGTCGCTCTTGGTGCGGGTCACGGCCACGTAGGCCAGCCGGCGCTGCTCCGCCGCGTAGTGGGCCGCGTTCTGCTCCTTGAAATCGGTGACGGACTCGTCGAACTGGGTCTGGTCGTGCACCCCGCGCCAGGCGAGTTCCGGCAGCTCGGCCGCGTCGCCCTTGAACTCGAATGGCAGCTCGGCGAAGGCGAGCCAGCCGAGGGTGCTGCGCGGTTTGCCCGGCATCTCGTCGACGACCATGCGCGGAACGGCGACGACATCCCACTCGAGCCCCTTGGAGCCGTGGATGGTGAGGATCTGCACGGTGCCGGGCTCCGGCTCCTCCTGCCGCGGGGCCAGGCGGTCGCGCTGCTCGGCCTCCTCCAGCCAGCCGAGGAAGGCGCCGAGCGTGCTGTGCTCGCTCGCGGCGAGGAAGCCGCTGACCAGCTCGTCGAAGGCCTCCAGGCTGGCGGCGCCGAGCGGGCGGATGCCGTTGGCCGCGACCTCGATGTCGAGCAGCAGCTCCTGCTGCACCAGGGTGACGAGGTCGAGCAGTTCCAGCCCGGCGCGGCGGCGCAGCGCGATCAGCTGGTCGCCCGCCTCCTTCAGCCGCTGCAGGCCGACCTCGCTGAAGCCGCGCACGAGACCATGGCCGTCGCGGGCGGAGACGAGGAAGTCGAGGGCGTCGACGATCGAGCGGCCCTCGTCCTCGGCGACGCTGCCGCGCAGCCGGGCGCGCACCTCGTCGCTGAGCTTGGCCAGGCTGTGGTCGCGGGCGGCGAGCTCGCCGGCCAGCTTGCCGAGCGCGTGCAGGTCTTTCGGGCCGATGTTCCAGCGCGCGCCGGCCAGCACCCGCAGCAGCTCTGAGCCCCGGCTGGGGTCGTGCAGCACGCGCAGCGCGGAGACCAGGTCGACGATGACGGGCTGGTCGAGCAGCCCGGCCAGGCCCAGCACGTGGAATGGGACGCCGCGCTCGCGGAGCGCCTCGGTGAACACGGTGATCTTGCCGAGGCTGCGGCAGAGCATCGCGGCGGAGCGTTTGGAGCCGTCCGGTTTGGCCGCCCCCGGGCCCAGCCGCTGGGCGAACCACTCGGCCACGGCGGCGGCCTCGTCTTCGACGGTCTCGGTGAAGCTGACGTCGAGCAGGCCGTCGGAGGCGAAGCTCGGCGCCGTGAGCGGGCTCTTCGGCGGGGCCTCCCCCGCCTCCCCGGTCTGCTCGGTGAATGGCCGGACGATCTCGTTCGCGGCGGCCAGCACCGCGCGCGGGTTGCGCCAGCTGATCGAGAGCTCGAAGCGCTCCGCCTCCGGCGCCGCCGATCCGTCTGCCTGGGGGCCGGCCCCGCGGAAGTCGCGCGAGAAGCGGGCCAGGTTCGCGGCACTGGCGCCGCGCCATCCGTAGATCGACTGGTCGGGATCGCCGACGGCCATGACGCCGTGCCCGCCGAAGAGGGCGGCCAGCAGGCGGGTCTGCACGACGCTGGTGTCCTGGTACTCGTCGAGCAGCACGGCCTTGTACCGCTCGCGGTAGCCGGCGGTGACCGCCGGATTGCGCTCGCACACCTCGAGGGCGAGGGCGACCTGGTCCGAGAACTCGACGTAGCCGCGGCGGCGCTTCTCGGCCTGGAAGCGCTCGGCCAGCTCGAGCAGCGGCGGCAGCGAGCCCACCGCCTCGAGCGCGCCGGTGAAGCTGGCGTGCGGCGTCTTCTTGCGCCCCGTGCCGCCGATCGGCAGGTCGGCCATCCCGGTGAAATCGCGCACCATTGCCTGCACGTCGCGCACGTCGACGACGTTCTCGGCGAGCGCCCGGCTCAGCGTGAGCACGCCGCCGGTGACGGCGTCGAGCCGCTTGTCGATCTCGACCAGCCGGGGGTCGGCGGTGTCGCTGACCACCTGCCGGGCCAGCTGCCAAGCGGAGGCCTCGCCGAGCACGACCGCGTCGGGCTCCCGGCCGATCAGCATCGCGTTCTCGCGGTAGATGGCGCTGGCGAAGGAGTTGTAGGTCGACACGGATGCCGCCTCGAAGATGTCGATGGAGACGTCGGCGATGCCGGCCTGCACGAGCTGCTCCACCCGTTCCCGGATGCGCACGGCCAGCTCCCCGGCCGCCTTGCGGGTGAAGGTGAGGCCGAGCACCTCCGGCACCGCGGCGTGGCCGTTGGCGAGCAGCCAGACGACCCGGTTGGCCATGGTCTCGGTCTTGCCGCTGCCGGCCCCGGCGACGACGATGGCCTGCCCGCCGGGCGGCGCCTCGATGACGGCGATCTGCTCGGGCGTGGGCGGCGGCAGCTCGAGCGCCAGGGCCAGCGCGGCCGCGCCGATGCCCGCGCCGGGGGTGGCGTCGGCGTTCGCCGGGAGCACGGGTTCGAGCACGGCGTCGATCGCGCCGCTCATGCGGACACCGCCGGCACCAGGTGGATGCGGTACTCCCAGCGGGCCAGCGGGTCGTTGAAGTCCAGCTGCAGCGGCCCGGCGAAACTCGCGCCGGAGATGGCGCGGGAGACCGTGAGCAGTCGTTGCCGGAACGCCTCGAGCGCCGCCTCGTCCATGGGCTGTTGGGTCCTCTCGCTGTAACTCTTGCCGCGCACGCCGGAGGACACGAAGACCAGCTTCGCGCCGCCGATCGTGCCCTCATCGCCCTCGCCGGTGCCGGTGGGGATCGCCCCGCTGGCCATCCCGAGCTGGTAGGCGGCCAACTGCGGGTGCTCGGCCATGCCGGATTGCGTCGGCATCCGCGACCCCGTCTTCAGGTCGACGATGACCGTGGTGCCGTCGGCGGTGCGCTCGACCCGGTCGACGCTGCCGTGCAGGCTCACGTGTTCGAAGTCGACCGTGAACCGGCCCTCCGCCTGCAGCAGCGTCTTGCCGTCGTCGGCGAAGTCGCCGAGGTACTCGCTCAGGCCGCCGAGCAGCCGCTCCGCGCCCCGCCTCTCGCGCTCGGCCAGCCACGGCGCCTCGAAGCGCAGCTGCTTCCAGCGCTCCGCGGCCTCGGCCCAGAGCCCGTCGACGCTGAGGTCGGCGTCCGGCTTCGTGCTCGCCGTCTCCATGACCGCGTGCACGATGGTGCCGATGGAGGCGGCGAGCCCGCCCGGGCTGGCCGCGACGGTGTCGACGAACCAGGCCAGCGCCGACTTCTCGGCCTTCTCGATTTGGGAGGGCGACACCGCGACGACGGCGCCCTCCGCCTCCAGGTCGACGAGCGGTTCCAGCGTCGACGGCGGGCGCATCCCGTACCAGCTCGCCGGGTGCGCGCCGGGGATCTCCTCGCTGGCCAACAGGGCCAGGGCGGATGCCGCGGCGGGCGTTCCCCGCTCGACGAGCTCGCGGCGCAGGCTCCCGACGAGCCCGCGCAGGTGCAGCGGGCGCCCGCGGTGTAGCGGCGTCAGGTCGGGCACGAAGCCCATGAACGTGCTCGGCTGCTCGTCGTCGTTGCTGGTGCAGCTGAGCACGAGCTGGCGGTGTGCCCGGGAGGCGGCGAGGGCGAACATGCGCAGCTCGTCGCTGCGGACGGCCGCCCGCTCGTCGTTCACCCCGGCTGCTGCCGGCTCGTCGCCGAGGCCGGCGAGGTCTTCCACGAGCTCCGGGTGCAGCAGGGAGCCGCGCGGTTTGAGGTTCGGCCAGACGCCCTCCTGCAGGCCGGCCAGCACGACGACGTCGAAGTCTTGCCCCACGACCCCGGGCGGCGTGCAGATCAGCACGGCGTCGCCCTCGCTCTGCGGGGCGAGGGAGTCCTCCGGCAGGTCGCTGGCCAGCACGTCGGCGATGAACTGCGCGGGCGGAAGCTCCGGGGTGCGCTCGACGAAGCGCTGGGCGGCGGCGAACAGCGCGACGGCGCCGTCAAGCGCTCGGTTCGCCTCGTCGGCGAGCACGCCGGTGCCCCTGGCCTGCTTGCCCCACTCCGTGCCGAGGCCGGCGCCCTGCCAGAGCTGCCAGAGCACCTCCTCGATCGAGCCGCCCGCTGCGGCGACGCGTGCGGCCTCCGCCACGTTCGCGGCTGCTCGCCCGGCCCGCGCGGCCGGCCCGGAGTCGATCGTGCCGAAGCCGCCCGGCACGCGCATGGCCTCGACGAGCAGCTCGTCGCTGGTGCGGGTGCCGTCGCCAGCGAGCTCCTGCTGGCGGAGGCTCAGCCGGAGCCGGCGAAGCGCGATGGCGTCGAGCCGGCCGAGCGGGCCGGTCAGGATCTCCACGGCGGCCGGGGCGGTCAGCTCCCTGACGCCGATGGCGACGGATGCCGCGGCCAGCAGCTGGGCGGCGGCCGGGTCGTCGCGGAGCGCCCGCCTGGCCGTGGCGGCCCGGGTGGGCACGTCGCTGAGGGAGAGCCCGCGCTCCAGCCCGGCGATGTCGGCGCCGGAGCGCACGACGACCGCCATGCGCGCCCACGGCATCCCGCGGAGCAGGTGGTGCTCGCGCAGCAGCCGGGCGAGCTCCCCGCACTCGGCGGCGTGCGAGCTGGCCTCGATGCGCACGGTCGCGGCGTACCCGATCCGTTCGGCGGCGCTCGGCGCTGCAGGAGTCGATGCGCCGGCATCCGGGGCTCCGGCATCCGCCGCGACGGCGGTCTCGCCCGTCGCGGGGCCGGCGAACGCCGACGGCGCCAGCTCGGCGCGCCGTTGCAGCCCGGCGAGCGCGGTGCCGATGTGGCCGACGACGGCGCCGACCAGCTCGCGCAGCTCCGGCCGGCCGCGGTAGACGGTGGAGAGCACGAGTCGAGCCGTTCCGGGCACGCCGAGCGCCTCCCCCAGCCGGCCGAGCACCTCCGAGCGGGCCCCGCGGAACGCCGTGCTCGCGACATCCGGGTCACCGAAGGCGACGATGGCGACGCCGCGGGCGGCGAAGGCCTGCAACAGCGCGATCGTCGAACCGGTGGCGTCTTGCGCGTCGTCGACGGCGATCAGGCGCACCCCGGCCAGCGGCCCGAGGGTGGCCGCCCCGGCGGCGCCGGGCTCGGCGCGCGCCACATACACGGCGGCCTCGGTGGAGAGCTCGGCCGAGTCGTACTGGCCGGGCCGGGCCTGCTCTTTGTTGTCTGCGTAGCCGTCGAGGAACTCGGCGGCCGCCACCCACTCCGGGTGGTCGTGGGCGCGGCCGAGTTCGGCCAGCCGCGGCATCGACACCCCGTGCTCCGCGCAGCGCATGCTGAGCTCGCGCAGCTCGGTGCGGAACCCGCGCATCTGGCGCACCTCCTCGCCGAGCGGGTGCGGCCAGTCAGGGCCGGCCTGGTCGAGGATGTCGCCGAGGAGCAGCTCGGACATGATCGAGTCCTGCTCGCCGCCGGTGAGCAGGGTGACGGGCTGCTCGGATGCCGCCCGCACGACCTGGAACGCGACCGAGTTCGCCGTGCGTGCGATCGGGCCGGCGCTCGGCACGCCGAGGCGCACCGCCAGCCGGTCGCGCAGCCGGGTGGCCGCGAGGCGGTTCGGGGCCAGCACGAGCACCTGCTCAGGGGCGAGGCCGTGGTTCAGCACCCGGTCGGCGATCAGCTCGACGAGGGTGAGCGTCTTGCCGCTGCCCGGGGCGCCGAGCACGGCGGCCGTCGCGGTCAGCGGCAGCTCCAGCACGGCTCGCTGCGCGTCATCAAGCACCGCGGCGCCGACGGGATGCCCCGCTCCGGCACGGGGCACGAAGGCGCGCCCTGCTGGCGCCGGATTCTGCTCTGTTCTGGCCACGTCTCCCACGGTAGCGCCCGGCACTGACAGGCCCCCGCGACAACGCCGTGCGCGCGCGGTTGCGCCAACAGTGAACGGGAAGCGAGCGGCGCCCGATCTGGAATACTCTGACAGGAACGCCCTGGCGTCAGGGCAAAGGAAAGGCACACCCGGTGGACATTCGCATTGGCATCCAGAACTCTCCTCGCGAGATCAACTTCGAGACTTCCCAGCCGGTCGCCGACATCGAGACCGCCGTTGCCGCGCTGCTCGCCGGGGAGACCGGTTACCTGAAGCTCGGCGACGACAAGGGCAACACCTACATCGTGCCCTCCGCGACCTTCGCGTACATCGAGATCGGCACCGAAGAGAGCCGTCGCATCGGATTCGTGGGCTAACCATGGAGCTGCTCTTCGTGGCGCTCGGCGGGGCGATCCTTGGCATCGCAGCCCGGTACACCCTGCCGCGCCGCGCCGAGTACGGCGTGGTTGTGGTGCCGGCGATCGGCACCGCCACCGCGGCGATCCTCTGGGTTGCACTGACCTGGCTCGGCATGGCATGGGACAGCGGCTGGATCTGGCTGATCACGCTCGTCGGCGCTGCCGCGGTCTCCGCCGGCGCTGCACTGCTGATCGGACGCACCCGTGCGGCATCCGACGAGCGCCTGCTCGCCACGCTCAGCTCCGGAACAGCCACGGCCTGAGGCCCGGCGATGACCCCGCAGGAGCTGGAGAACCTGGCACACCTGCGCCGCGCCCGCGACCTGATTGACCGGGAGTACGCGCGGCCCCTGGACGTGCCGACGATGGCGGCGCGGGCGCTGATGTCGCCCGCGCACTTCTCCCGGCGCTTCCGCGCCGCCTACGGCGAGACGCCGTACAGCTACCTCATGACCCGCAGGATCGAGCGTGCCATGGCGCTGCTCCGGGACGGGGCCAGCGTCACCGACGCCTGCCTCGCCGTCGGCGCCACCTCGCTCGGCTCGTTCAGCTCGAGCTTCACCGAGATCACCGGTGAGACGCCATCCGCGTACCGCCGCCGCGAGCACAGCGCGGTGCGCGCCATGCCCAGCTGCATCGCCCAGGCGCACACGCGCCCGGTGCGGGCCGCTCGGCCCGCGCGAGAATCGACGCGCGAATCGAGCAGGATCGAAGAAGCGGGCGGATCGGCCGCGGCGTAGTGTCGCGGACATGACACTCTCACTCCAGTTCACCAACGTAACGGTCAACGACGTCGACGAGTCGATCGCCTTCTACAGTGGCGCACTCGGCCTCGACGTGCAGAACGACGTCGGCTCCGGCGGGCACCGCTGGGTCACGCTCGCCACCCCCGCGCAGCCCGGCCTCGGCATCGTGCTCTCCGAGCCGCACGCCGGCCGCTCCCAAGCCGACGGCGACGCGCTGCAGGAGCTACTCACCAAGGGCGTGCTGCCGATGCTCGTGTTCCGCACCGACGACCTCGACGGCCTCTATGAGACGGTGCGCGCGTCCGGCGCCGAGGTGCTGCAGGAGCCGATGGACCAGCAGTGGGGCCCGCGCGACTGCGCCTTCCGCGACCCGTCCGGCAACACCGTCCGCATCGCGCAGGCGCCCGCCGCCTGAGCCCGCGGCCCGTGCCCGCCGCATCCGCATCGACTCGCCAAGAATCGTCCCAAAACTCGGGCCTTGGCACGTTTTCTGGCGAGTCGATTGCGCGGATGCCGGGCAGGCTCCAGCCTGGCACCGGGCTGTGGATAACTTCTGCAAGGAGTGGGCGCTTCGCGGCATGATGAGGCATGCCCCGTCGCGTTCCGCTGCCACCCGGCTTCACCGGGCGCGCGTTCACCGTCGATGAGGCACGCGACGCGGGTCTGAGCCCGGAGCGGCTGCGCGGCGGCGACTTGACCAGTCCCTTCCACGGAGTGCGCGTCGCCGCCCCGGACGGCGGCGCTCTGCTCGATCGTTGCCGCGCCTACGCCACGCGGATGCGACCGGGGCAGTTCTTCAGCCACCTGACCGCCGCCCGGATATGGGGTGCGCCCCTTCCCGCGGCCTTCGGCCCCGAGGAGAAGCTCCACGTCGCCAGCTTCGCGCCGCACCGCCCGCCGCGCACCCGCGGGGTGATCGGGCATGAACTCCCGCCGGGGTCGGCGCCGCTCGTTCTGCGCCACGGGCTTCCGGTCAGCAGCGCAGCCTCGAGCTGGGTTCAACTGGCCGGGCTCCTCCCCGCCAACGAGCTCGTGGTGGTCGGCGATCACCTCGTGCTCAACCCAGCGCTGCTCGACCCTGTCGACCCGCGCCCGTTCACGTCCGTCGACGAGCTCGCCGAGCGGCTGGCCGGCTACGGCGGACGGGGGAAACGCGTGGCCCTGCGCGCGCTCGCCCGCGTGCGCGCTGGTGCCGAGTCACGGCCGGAGACATTGTTGCGCTTGCTCCTCGTGGATGCCGGGCTGCCCGAGCCGCTGCTCAACCAGGTGCTGAGAGACCCTGCGGGGCGCTTCCTCGGTCGCGTCGACATGGTCTACCCGGAGTGGCGGCTGGTCGTGGAGTACGACGGCGACCAACACCGCACGAGCACCACTCAATACGAGCGCGACCTGAGCAGGCTCGAAGGCATCCGCCGTGCGGGCTGGACAGTGGTCACTGTGCGCAAGCACGGGCTGTTCGTGCGCCCAGACCTCACGGTCGCGCGGGTGCACACCGCCTTGAGCGAGGCGGGCTGGCACCTGTGAAGGCCGCCCGCGGCATCCACGCCCCTGCCACACGATCGACTCGCCAAGAATCGTCCCAAAACTCGGGCCGTGGCACGTTTTCTGGCGAGTCCATTGCGCGGGCGGCGCGAGGCAGGCGGATGCCGCGGGGCTAGAGCAGCGCGCTCAGCTGCGCCCGCACCTGGCGGCGCAGCACCTTGCCGATCATCGAGCGGGGCAGCTCCTCGACGGCCACGATCTGCCTGGGCACCTTGTAGGCGCTCAGACGGCCGCGGCAGTGCTCGCGCAGGGCCTCGACGTCGAGGGTGGCCCCTGGCTGCAGCACGACGGCGGCCGTGACGGTCTCGCCGCCGCCCGACGCCGGCAGTCCGACGACGGCGGCGTCGGCCACCGACTCGTGCGAGAGCAGGGCGTCCTCGACCTCGCTCGGCGCGACGTTGAAGCCGCCCGTGATGATGAGCTCCTTCATCCGGTCGACGATGGTGATGAAGCCGTCGGGCGAAACGGAGACGATGTCGCCGGTGCGCAGCCACTGGCCGCCGCCGTCACCGGCGGGCTGCAACACGGCGAGGGACTCCTCCGGCCGGTTCCAGTAACCGGAGAACACCTGTGGGCCGCGCAGCAGCAGCTCGCCCTCCTCGTCGAAGCCGCGGTCGATGTGCGGGTTCTCCGGGTCGACGACGCGGATCTCGGTGCTGGGGAACGGCACCCCGACGGTGCCCGCCCGCCGGGCGGTGCTGAACGGGTTGCCGGCCGCGACCGGCGAGGTCTCCGTCATCCCGTAGCCCTCCACCAGCTGGCCGCCGGTCGACTTCTCCCACGCCTCGACGGTCGCGAGCGGCAGGTTCATCGCCCCCGAGATGGCGAAACGGATGCTGCTCAGGCTGACCCCGCGCTTCGCCGCCGCCTTCGCCAGCCGCTCGTAGATCGGCGGCACGGCGGGCAGGAAGGTGGGCGGGCTGGTGCGCACGGCATCCAGGACCAGGCCCTCGTCGAACTTCGGGAACAGCACCAGGCGGGAGCCCGTGCTCATCGCGAAGGTGAGGCAGAGGGTCAGCCCGTAGGCGTGGAACATCGGCAGGACCGCGTAGACGACCTCCTTGCCCGGGCGGAGCCCCTGCACCCACGCCTCACCCTGCAGCGCGTTCGCGCGGAGGTTCGCGTGGCTGAGGATCGCGCCCTTCGGCGCCCCGGTCGTGCCGCTCGTGTACTGCAGCACCGCGGTGTCGGCAGGCGCCGGGCGCGGGTGCGACTTCTTCAGCTTGCGGGTCTCGAGCAGGTCCTCCCAGCGCAGCGCGTTCTTGGCCCGCGGTTGCGCGGTCAGCGCCGACCGGGCGTCCTTGGCCTTCTTCACCGGCAGCCGCAGTGCGAGGCGCTTCATCAGCGGCATCGCCCGGGTCAGGTCGACGGCGACGACGTGGGCGACCCCCATGTCGTCCGGGAAGTCCATGACGGTGTCGTGCACCTTGTCCCAGACGATGGCTGTCGTGGCACCGTGGTCCTCGAACTGGTGCCGCAGCTCGCTCGGCGTGTACAGCGGGTTGTGCTCGACGGCGATCGCGCCGAGCCGGAGCACCGCGTAGAAGGCCACGATGTGCTGCGGGCAGTTGGGCAGCACGAGCGCCACCCGGTCGCCCGCGCGCACGCCGAGCTTGCGCAGGGCGTTGGCGACCCGGAGGATCTGCTCCCCCATCTCGGCGTACGTCGTGGTCTCGCCGAAGAACTCCAGGGCGACGGATGCCCGGTACGAGCGCACCGCGGCCTCGATCATGTCGACGAGGCTCTCCTTCGGCGGCGTGATGTCAAACGGGACTCCCGGCGCGTACGCGCTCAGCCAGGGGCGGCTCGAGAAGACGGATGCTGCGGTCATGACGACCTCTCTCAAATCTGCCGCGGCGGGCTCAGGCTGTGAGGCCGAGGCCGTCCATGCGGCGGGTGTGCGCGGCGATGAGCTCGGTGAAGACGGGTTCAATGTTCGCCTCTGCGGCGTGGTGCGCCGCGCTTCCGGGTGAGTCGACGTTGGCCAGGGCCGAGCGGGCGACGAGGAGGGTGTCCCCCACCAGCCGGCGGCCCCACATGGCCAGGCTGGAGGTGAGCTGGGGGTCGGCGTTGATGGCGCTCTGCAGCAGCTGGCGTAGCTCCTCGGCCCCGGCATCCGCGGCTAGCAGGGTGGCGACGCGCTTGCCGACGTCGCCGCCGATGCCGCGGGCGAGCTGCTCGAAGAAGTCGCCGAGCATGCCGGCGCTCAGGTAGCAGGTGAGCAGCAGCTCACGCCAGTCGCTGCCGGTCGCCAGCGTGCGGTAGCGCTCCAGGGCCTCGGCGAAGGGGCGCATGAGCGCGTCGGGGTCGGCGTGCAGCGCCCGGATCTCCGCCACCAGCTTGTGCTGGGTGGCGAGCACCTGGGAGGCCGCGTAGCTGATGCCCTGTTTGGTCTCGAGGCTGGGCGCCGCGGCGAGCGCGCGGGCCAGGTTCTCGGCGACCTCGAGGTGCACGGCCGCGGCCTGGCCGAGGAACGGCAGCAGCTCGGGGGTGTACTCGGCGAAGTCGACCTTCGTCGCCGAAGACTCCCCGCGGGCCTTGAGCCGCGGGATCTCCACGCGGATGTTGCTCCGACCGAACCATGAGACCACGAGTTCAGCTTAGGGCGTGCGCGGGGCGAGCGTGCCGGGAACAGCCCGTCGCCGACCCGGAACGGGCGCCGCGCACCGTCGACGGCGGGGCTCCCCCGCACCGGGTGACAGGGCGAAAGGCCGGGCGTAGACTGCGCTCACAGCGGCCGGGACGATGCCGTCCCCGTCGCGCCACCGGCTGTCCACCGCCGAACCGCCAGCCCTCCCGAAGCCTTGTGCGATCTCCGACGCGTGCCAGAGCCACGCCCATCCAGGGCGTGCTGAGAAAAACCGATCAAGGAGGTCATCATGTCAAGCCTCGTGCGCAAGAGTCTTGATTCGCCCGACGAGACGCGGAAATTCGAGGCCGGCGCCGGCCAGCTCCAGCTCGTCGAGGCCACGACGGGCGGCGTCGGCCGCGCCACCTTCCAGCCCGGCTGGCGCTGGTCAGAGCACGTGAAGCCGATCGCCAAGACCGACAGCTGCCAGACGGCGCACGTCGGCTACGTCTTGTCCGGTCGGATGAAGGTCGTCATGGAGGACGGGGAGGAGATGGAGTACGGCCCCGGCGACTTCGCCAGCATGGCCCCGGGGCACGACGCGTGGACGCTCGGCGACGAGCCGTGCGTGTTCCTCGATTGGAACGGCTACAGCAACTACGCGAAGGCGTGAGCCGCGGCATCCGCACGCAGAGGGCCAGGCTCGGAATGCCATGGCCCGGCATTTGCCTCCCGCCCGCGCGGCGTCAAGCGGCCACCCAGACACGCCGCGCTAGGCTGGAGGCATCCCGCGGGCGATGGATCCGCGGCCGTGCGCCTGATGACACAAGGGCGCATCCTCAGTGAACGCAGTACGACAGGCCTAAAACACGTGACTACATTTTCAGATCTGACCATTGAACAAGACATGGTCGACGCCCTCGCTTCGAAGGGCATCATCGAGCCGTTCCCCATTCAGGAGCAGACGATCCCGCTGGCCCTGACCGGCCAGGACATCATCGGCCAGGCCAAGACCGGCACCGGCAAGACCTTCGGCTTCGGCCTCCCGCTGATCCAGCGCCTCGGCCTGAACCCGGAGCCCGGCGTGCAGGCACTCATCGTCGTGCCGACCCGCGAGCTCTGCGTGCAGGTTGCCCAGGACCTCGAGCTGGCGACGTCCAACCGCGCGACCAACATCGTCGCGATCTACGGCGGCAAGGCCTACGAGGGCCAGATCGAGGAGATCAAGGCCGGCGCGCAGATCGTCGTCGGCACCCCCGGGCGCCTGCTCGACCTCGCCTCGCAGCGACTGCTCGACCTCGGCAAGGTGCGCGAGATGGTCCTCGACGAGGCCGACAAGATGCTCGACCTCGGCTTCCTCGCCGACATCGAGAAGCTCTTCGCCAAGACCCCGGCCGACCGCCACACCATGCTGTTCTCCGCGACGATGCCCGGCCCGATCGTGGCCCTGGCCCGCCGCTTCATGAGCAAGCCGATCCACATCCGCGCGACCGACCCCAACGAGGGGCTCACCCAGGCGAACATCAAGCACGTCGTCTACCGGGCTCACTCGCTCGACAAGGACGAGGTCGTCGCCCGCATCCTGCAGGCAGAGGGCCGCGGCAAGACCGTCGTCTTCACCCGCACCAAGCGTGCAGCGGCCAAGCTCGTCGAGGAGCTGAACGACCGCGGCTTCAACGCCGCCGCTGTGCATGGCGACCTGAACCAGGACCAGCGCGAGCGCGCCATGGCCGCGTTCAAGGCCGGCAAGAAGGACATCCTCATCGCCACGGATGTCGCAGCGCGCGGCATCGACGTCAACGACGTCACCCACGTCATCAACCACACGGTTCCCGACGACCACGACACCTACCTGCACCGTGCCGGCCGCACCGGCCGCGCGGGCAAGACCGGCATCGCCGTCACCTTCGTCGACTGGGACGACCTGCACAAGTGGGCGCTCATCAACAAGGCGCTTGAGATGAACCAGCCGGAGCCGGTGGAGACGTACTCCTCGTCGCCGCACCTCTACTCCGACCTCGACATCCCGGCCGGCTCGAAGGGCCGCCTGAAGCCGACGCCCATCAAGGAGCGCGCCCCGCGCGAGCAGTCGGCGGATGCCGGCCGTGGCGGGCGTGAAGGCGGCCGCGGCGGATCCCGCTCCGCCGACGGCACCGGGGCGGCAGCCGGCGAGGGCTCCTCGCGCAGCCGCTCGCGCAGCCGCACCCGCACCCGCGGTGGCGCCGGCTCCGAGGCCGCTGCTGCGGCTCCGGCCGCAGACGCGACGGGCGCGGCCCCGGCCGTGGCGACGATCACCGACCCGTTCCAGGCACCGGGCCACCCGGCATCCGGGGCCCACGACGGCGGCGGACCCGAGCACCACGACGGCAACAGCGCCCCGCGCCGCCGCAACCGCAACCGCTCGCGCCGCAGCGCGCCCAGCGCCGAGTAGCACTCTCTTCGCAGCACAGAAGTGGCCCAACACCGACACGGTGTTGGGCCACTTCTGCGTGGTGCAGGTGTGACCAACCCGCCGCTTGGGCCTGCCGAAACCGCATCGCCGGCCACGTCAGTTCGGGAGGCATCCGGCGGATCGGGAGGCCACTTTTCGACCCGAACGGCCTCCCGATCGTCCGCCTGCCTCCCAACCCGTTGGTCGGGTAGCGCGGAGGGGCGGCGGGGAGCGCTACCCCTAGCCGGCGTAGACGGGTTCGCTGCCGCGCGCCTCGGCGATGAGAGCCTCCAGCACCTCCGGGGCGGTCGTGTTCTCGCCGAGCCGGTTCGGCTTGCCGGCGCCGTGGTAGTCGCTGGAGCCGGTGACGGCGAGGCCGAACCGGTCGGCGAGCACACGCAGCCGCTCCTTGGCATCCGACAGGTTCTCGCGGTGCTCGATCTCCAGGCCGAACAGGCCGGCCTCGACGAGCCGCTTCAGCTCGGACTCCGAGAGCACGTTCATGGCGCCGCGGGTGCCGGGGTGGGCGAGCACGGGCACTCCCCCCGCCGCTCGCACCAGGCGCACGCCGGTGACCGGGTCCGGGGCGTAGTGCGGCTTCACGTAGCCGCTGCGCCAGTGCAGGATCCCCTCGAAGGCCGCGGAGCGGTTCGGCTCGTGGCCCCGGGCGACGAGCGCGTCGGCGATGTGCGGCCGGCCGATGGTGGCCCCCTCCGTGGACTGCGCCAGCACGTCGTCCCAGCTCAGCGCGTAGTCGCGGCCGATGTGCTCCACGATCTCCTCGGCCCGCGACATCCGGGCATCGCGGATGCGGGTTGTCTCGGCCAGCAGCGCCGGGTCGGCGGGGTCGAAGAGGTAGGCCAGCAGGTGCACGCTGGAGTGCTGCAGGCGGGTGGAGAGCTCCATCCCGGGGATCAGCGTCACGCCCGCGGTGCGCGCGGCGGATGCCGCGGCGGCCCAGCCGGCCGTCGAGTCGTGGTCGGTCAGCGCGATCGTGCCGAGCCCGGCGGCCGCGGCGGCCTGCACCAGCTCGCCCGGCGTCTCGGTCCCGTCCGACACGCTCGAGTGCGCGTGCAGGTCGATGGGGCCGTGAAAACGCCGAGAGTCCATCCCCCCATGCTAGTTCTGGCCGCGCGCCCGACGCGGCGAGGCGGCTCCCGTGTGGCCGCGTCGCATATGGTGATCAAGCAATGTTCAGCCGCATCCTCAGCTCCCTCATCGCGCTCGGCGCCGCCGTCGGGCTGCTCGTGCTGGCCTGGCCACAGCTGTTCGGGCTGCAGAACACGTGGATGATCGCGCAGCTCGTGTCGTTCCGGGGCGTGCTCGTCGCGGCATCCGCCGTCGGAATCGTGCTGCTGATGGTCATCGGAATCCTCCGCCCGTTCCGCCGCATCACCGGCACCCTGGCCGTGCTCGTGCTGGTCTTCGCGGTGGCCACGAGCGGGATCCTCGCGCTGCGCGGCGCCGCCAACGGCGACGTCTCGCTCGCCACGAACGGCGCGGACGACTCGATCACCGTGCTCAGCTGGAACACGCGCGGCGAGGAGCCCGGCGTCGACGCGATCGTGAAGCTGGCCCTGGAGAGCGGCGCCGACATCGTGTCGCTGCCGGAGACCACCGACGAGCTCGGCACCGAGGTGGCCGTCGCCATGAAGGAGGGCGGCCGGCCGATGTGGGTGTGGACGCTCAACTTCAACGACGTCTACAAGGCGCGCTCCACCGCGCTGCTGATCAGCCCCGATCTCGGCGAGTACACGCTCGCCTCCGCCGCGGGCAGCGGACCGCCCGGCAACACCAACATCTCCCCCACCGTCGTCGCGACACCGGTAAACGGGGACGGCCCGACGATCATCGCAGTGCACGCCGGCGCCCCGACCGAGGGCGCCATGAGCGACTGGCGGAGCGACCTGGACTGGCTGGCCGAGCAGTGCGACGCCCCCAACGTGATCATGGCCGGTGACTTCAACGCCACGCTGGACCACATGGCCGGGCGCGGCATCGACGGGGCTGCGCTGGGGCGTTGCGCGGATGCCGCCCTCTCCGCCGGCAGCGCGGCGCTCGGCACCTGGCCGACCGCCGTCCCACCCCTGCTCGGCGCCCCGATCGACCACGTCCTGGCCACCGACAACTGGCGCGTCGACGCCTTTCGCGTGCTCGACGAGGTCGACGACTCCGGCAGCGACCACCGGCCGCTGCTGACCCGCTACCTGCCAGCCGACGGCTGAGCGCGGGCACAGGCGGCTCCCGTCTCGCGGTGCGAGAATGGGGGCATGGACAACACCGCCGACGCCACCACCGACATCCTGACCGCTGCCCCGGAGACGGACCCGAACGCCAGCCGCTCGACGACGCCGAAATCCGATGTATTCAAGTCCTACATCAGCACCGGTTGGGCGCACAGGGAGGACACCCTCCCCGCCGCACGTGAGCAGGCGAGCTTCGCCGCGGCACGCCGCGACGCCGTCTCCGCCCGCTTCCCCGGCCAGCGCCTGATCGTGCCGGCCGGCAGCCCGAAGCAGCGCTCCAACGACACCGACTACCCGTTCCGCGCGCACAGCGCCTTCGTGTACCTGACCGGCTGGGGCGCCGACGCAGAGCCGGAGGCGGTTCTCGTCTTCGAGCCCACCGCCGCCGGGCACGAGGCAACCCTGTACTTCCGCGAGCGCGCCGGCCGCGACTCGGAGGAGTTCTACCACAACCCCGCAATCGGTGAGTTCTGGATCGGCCCGCGCCCCTCCATCGCCCAGGTCGCCGCCGACCTCGGCATCTACACCCGCGGCATCGCCGACCTCGACGCCGTCTACGGCGCGGTCGACTCCACCACGCTCGTCCTGCGCGAGGCCGACCCGGCCGTCACCGAGGCCGTCGACTCCGCCCGGCTGCGCTTCGCCGCAGAGGAGGCGCTGCGCGACAACGCCCAGGACTCGCCGTTCAGCCTCGAGATCGGAGCCGAGCACGAGCCGGACGCCGAGCTGCACGTCGTGCTCAGCGAGATGCGCCTCGTCAAGGACTCCTACGAGATCGCCCAGATGCGCCTCGCCGTCGACGCCACCGAGCGCGGCTTCAACGACGTCATCGCCGACTTCCCGCGGATCTCGGCCAGCCCGCGCGGCGAGCGCATCGTCGACGGCGTGTTCTACACCCGGGCCCGCCTGGACGGCAACGCCCTCGGCTACGACACCATCGCGGCATCCGGCGCCCACGCCACGATCCTGCACTGGACCCGCAACGACGGCCCCGTGCGCCCCGGCGAGCTGATGCTGCTCGACGCCGGCGTCGAGGTCGACAGCCTCTACACCGCCGACGTCACGCGCACCCTGCCGATCAACGGCACCTTCAGCCCGGTGCAGCGGATGATCTACGACGCCGTCCTGGACGCCGCGGATGCCGCGCTGGCCGTGGTCAAGCCGGGCATCGTGTTCCGCGAGGTGCACGCGGCGGCCATGGCCGTCATCGCCGAGCGCACCGCGGAGTGGGGCTTCCTGCCCGTCTCGGCCGCCGAGTCCCTCGAGGCCGATAAGCAGTACCACCGCCGCTACATGGTGCACGGCACCAGCCACCACCTCGGCATCGACGTGCACGACTGCGCCCAGGCGCGCCGTGAGATGTACATCGACGGCATCGTCGAGGAGGGCATGGTCTTCACGATCGAGCCCGGGCTGTACTTCCAGAGCGACGACGAGACGGTTCCGGCCGAGTTCCGCGGCATCGGCGTGCGCATCGAGGACGACATCCTGGTGACCGCCGACGGTGCGGAGAACCTGTCCATCGGCATCCCGCGCACGGCGTCCGACGTCGAGGCGTGGGTGCGCTCCGGCGGCTGGAGCTAAGCTCTCGCGCCCGGCCCGGCGGCAGCGACCGGCCGGACCCGCACACTGTGCGCGCTAAAAAAACAGGAGGAGAGCCTCGCGGGGCCGCATATGCGGTCGGCGAGACTCTCCTCCTGTTTTTTGCGTCCTGTCGAGACCCAAGTCCCACGCATCCGACCGGCCACGCACTAGGGTGTCGCCATGACCAGACAGCGCTGGATCCTCACCGCCGCCGTGCTCCTGAGCTTCGGCCTGAGCGGATGCGCCGCACCCGCGACCGCACCCGTCGTCCCGGTCCCGAGCGCGGATGCGCTGCAGCCCGCTCAGACGCCTCAGCCGTCAGAGGCTCCGGCTGCCACGGCCACCCCGAGCGCGGCGCCGACCCTGGTGGACCCGGCCGACTTCGCCCCCGTCGATTTCGGGACGGGGGTCGTCTTCACCTCCCCGTCGCGCAACCTCGCGTGCGGCATCCTGACGCTGGACAACGACCCCGGCAACGCCGTCTGGGGCTGCGCCATCGACGACAAGCAGTGGGAGTTCCCCACCGCTCAGCCCGAGGACTACTGCTTCGACGCGCAGGTTCCCTGCGGGCACGGCATCGAGGCGGTGGGCAGCGAGCAGCCGCACCCGCGCAAGCGCGGCGATGTGGCGTTCGAGAGCGAGTACAGCGAAAGCACTGTCGCGCTCCCGGTCGGCTCGGCGATCGCCTACGGGGACGTCATCTGCGCGTCGACGGATGCCGGCATCTCCTGCGCGCACACGCAGAGCGGGCACGGTTTCACCCTCTCGGAGACCGCGAACGAGATCTGGTGAGCGGGGAGCGCCCGGCCGTTGTCAGGCGGCGGGCGGCGCGGGCGGCGTCTGTTCTGCGGCATCCGCCCCAGCGGGAACGGGCTCGCCGTGCAGGATGTTGCGGGCCTTGTGCACCAGCTCGCTGGGCGCCTGCACGGTGTAGCTGACGGCGATGAGCTGCATCACCGAGCTGAAGTCGCGGCGCTTGCGCTTGACCGAGTAGCTGACGATGCCGAACAGCATGCCGAAGCCGGCACCGATCAGCAGCGCCGCAAAGATCATCGGCATGCTCGCCCCGCTCGGCGCGAAGATGAACAGGATCAGGCCGAGGAAGATTCCGAGCCAGGCCCCGGACGCCGCGCCGCCGAGCGCCGCACGGCCGTAGCTCATCTTGCCGGTCACCAGTTCGACGCTCTTCAGGTCGTTGCCGATGATCGCCAGCTGCTTCACCGGGAAGTCGGCGCGTGCCAGGACGTCGACCGCGCTCTGCGCCTCGGCGTAGCTGGCGTAGTTCTCGACGGCCTCTCCCTGCGGCAACACCGGGTATCGCGTGGTGTTGCGGGCAGAGAAGGGGTTCTGGGCACTCATGCGGCCATTCTCCCATGTGGGCCTGAAAACGGTGTGAGTGGCCTAGATTTGAAGGGTGAGTGCCAACAGAGTCTTCGTCGCCCGTCTGGCAGGGTGCACCGTCTTCGACCCCGCGGGCGACCGCGTGGGCAAGGTGCGCGACGTTCTGGTTGTGTACCGCAAATCGGATCCGCCCCGCGTTGTCGGCCTGATCGTGGAGATCCCCGGCCGGCGCCGCGTGTTCATGTCGATCGGCCGGGTGACCAGCATCGGCAGCGGCCAGATCATCACCGACGGACTCATCAACGTGCGCCGCTTCGAGCAGCGCGGCGGCGAGGTGCGCGTCATCGCCGAGATGCTCGGCCGCAAGGTGAGCTTCGTCGACGGCTCCGGCGAGGCGACCATCGAGGATGTCGCCATCGAGGAGCAGGGCCAGGACCAGAGCGAGTGGGCCATCAGCCAGCTCTTCGTGCGCCGCCCCAAGACCAGCCCGTCGCCGTTCGCCAAGGGCCAGACGGTTTTCGCCGACTGGGCCGAGGTGCGCGAGACGGTCACCGCCGGAGAGGCGCAGTCAGCCGAGCACCTCATCGCCACCTTCTCCGAGCTCAATCCCGCCGACCTGGCCTCCACCCTGCTCGACCTGCCCACCGAGCGCATGCTCGAGGTGGCCGGCGAGCTCTCCGACGACCGCCTCGCCGATGTGCTGGAGGAGATGCCGGAGGTCGAGCAGGTCGGCATCCTGGCCAGCCTGGGCGATGCCCGCGCCGCCGACGTGCTCGACCACATGCAGCCGGATGACGCGGCCGACCTGATCGCCCAGCTGCCAGAGGAGCGCGGCGAGCAGCTGCTCGAGCTGATGGAGCCGGAGGAGGCCGACGATGTGCGCTTCCTGCTCTCCTACGCCCCGGACACCGCCGGCGGCCTGATGACCCCGGAGCCGATCATCGTCTCCGCCGACGCCACCGTCGCCGAGGGGCTGGCGCTCATCCGCCGGCACGACCTCGCCCCCGCGCTCGGCGCCGCGATCTGTGTGACGCTGCCGCCGTACGAGCCGCCGACCGGCCGCTTCCTCGGCATGGTGCACTTCCAGCGGATGCTGCGCTACCCGCCGCATGAGCGTCTGGGCACCCTGCTCGACCAGGGCCTCGAGCCCGTGACGGCGAACACCTCCGCGGCCGAGGTCAGCCGCATCCTGGCCAGCTACGACCTGGTCTCCGTCCCCGTCGTCGATGAGCACCACCGACTCGTCGGGGTGGTGACTATTGACGATGTTCTCGACTATCTTCTGCCCGCTGACTGGCGAAGTCATCCCGACGAGGATGACGATATCGCCGCGCGTGCCGCGGCGCGCGCGCAACAAGAGACAGGCAGCATCCCGCTGATCGGGAATGACAGCACAGGGCGGAGGACCGGCAATGGCACGAGCTAACAAGAGCGACATCCGCCTGGACTCCCCGCGCGGGCTGCGCGGGCCCGCCATCTCGGCGCGCGACAAGGCCGCCAGCCGTGACCGCTTCGGCCGGTTCACCGAGGCGATCGCCCGTGGCATGGGCACGCCCGGCTTCCTCGTCGGGCTCTCGCTGTTCTGCCTGTTCTGGCTCGCATTCAACACCTGGGGACCGGAGGAGTGGCGTTTCGACTCCGCGGCGATCGGCTTCACGGCGCTGACCCTGATCCTCTCGCTGCAGGCCTCCTACGCCGCCCCGATGATCCTGCTCGCGCAGAACCGCCAGGACGACCGCGACCGGGTGCAGATCGAGCAGGACCGCCAGCGGGCGGAGCGCAACCTCGCCGACACCGAGTACCTCGCCAGGGAGGTCGTCGCCCTGCGTCTGTCCATCTCGGACATGGCCTCGAAGGACTTCATCCGCTCCGAGCTGCGCAGCCTGCTCGAGCAGCTGGACGAGCGCGAGTCAGCGGCGGCGAAGGCCGAGTATGAGAACGGGGCGGCGGATGTCGGCAAGCCCTGAGCCTGCCGGCATCCGACCGGCCGGCATCGAGGCGCTGCACCAGGCCCTCGCCCGCGTCATCGACCCCGAGATCCGCCGGCCGATCACCGAGCTCGACATGGTCGGCGAGCTCTCCCTCGATGACGCCGGGCGCGCGCACGCCGTCATCAAGCTGACCATCATCGGCTGCCCGGCCGCCCGCCGCATCGAGGACGACTCCCGCGCCGCCCTGGAGGGCGTCGTCGGGGCCGGCAACGTCGAGCTGGCGATGACCGTCATGAGCGTCGAGGAGCGCAAGGCGCTCACCGCGAAGCTGCAGGGCACGGGCACCCGCACGATGCCCTTCACACCCGATTCCCTGACCCGCGTCATCGCCGTCACGAGCGGCAAGGGCGGAGTCGGCAAGTCGACGCTCACCGCCAACCTGGCGGTCGCGCTCGCCGCGCGGGGCCTCCGCGTCGGGCTGCTCGACGCCGATGTGCACGGTTTCTCGATCCCCGGCCTGCTCGGCCTGGCCGGGGTGAAGCCGACCCGGGTCGGCGAGATGATCCTGCCGCCGGTCGCGTTCGGCGTGAAGGTGATCTCGATCGGCATGTTCCTCGATACGGATTCATCCGGATCTGGTTCCGCGGCCGTCGCCTGGCGCGGCCCCATGCTGCACCGCACCATCAACCAGTTCCTGACCGACGTCTACTTCGGCGACCTCGACGTGCTGCTGCTCGACCTTCCGCCCGGCACCGGCGACGTCGCCATCTCGATCGGCCAGCTGCTGCCGCACGCCGAGGTGCTCGTGGTCACCACCCCGCAGCCGGCGGCCGCCGACGTCGCGGAGCGCAGCGGGGTCGTTGCCCGGCAGACCGGGCAGAGCGTGTTCGGCGTGATCGAGAACATGGCCGGGCTGGCGCAGCCGGACGGCACCGTGCTGGAGCTGTTCGGCTCCGGCGGCGGCGCCGAGGTGGCCAGTCGGCTGGGCGTGCCGCTGCTGGCCCGCATCCCGCTCAGCGTGCCGTTGCGCGAGGGCGGCGACGCCGGCTCCCCCATCGTGTTGAGCGAACCGGATGACGCGGCCGCCGCGGCCATCCTGGGCGTCGCGGATGCCCTCGCCGGCACGGGCCGAGGCTTGGCCGGTCGGCCGCTGCCGCTCAGCTTCGCCTAGCCCGCGGCCTCGTTGCTCGCGCTTCCGGGACCGGGGCGCCGTTGGGCCGCAGAGGGCGCCCCGGCGCCCCGGTCCTGATGGTCAGTGCTGGCTGCTGAGCGTCGGGAAGGTCCACTCGCCGTTGAGGATCTCCGCGCGCGGCCGGTACATCCGCACCAGGTAGTTCCAGCCGTCCGTGAGCGGCAGCGCGTTCACCGCTCCGGGAGAGGTGTCGCCGAAGCGGACGGTGATGGTGCCGTCGTCGTTCGGCACGCCGGTGATGTTGTTGATCGTGTACGCGCCCTGCTCGTTCGGCTCGAAGTAGCCGCCGGCGTTGTAGACGGAGATGGACCAGAAGCCGTCGACGGGCACCGGGCCGACCGTCAGCTCGTACTCGCCCACCGGCAGGCGCGGCTCGACGCCGATGTAGCTCGCCTCGGCGGAGGGAAGCCCGCCCCAGCCGGCCGCGGTTCCGATCAGGTGGCGGACGGGGTCGACCTCCTCCTTCGTGCCGAACATGCGCTCGAAGTCGGTCAGGTTGCGCGCCAGCGAGAGCAGCGCGGTGCGCGTCTCGTCGAAGCTGGTTGTGTCGTAGTCGGGCATCTCGAAGGGCGCCGCCGCGGCGGCAGTCAACTCGAGCTGGTCCTGCAGTACCGCGACCGCCGCGGCATCCGCCGGGTCGGCGGGGTCGACCAGGATGCGCACCGCCACCACGACGTGCGGCGTGCCGAACTGCTCCTGGGTCAGCTCGTAGCGACCGGCGTCGTGGAAGATCGCGTCGACGTAGTGGTGCTCGTTGACGACCATGGCGGAGAGGTACCGCTCGCCGTGCTCCGGGATGCTCAGGGTGGCGCCGGCGCTGACGTCGACGACCGCGAAGCTGTACAGCGTGTCGCGGTTCAGTCGGATCACGGTCTGGTTGTCGATCGCGGCTGGCTCGCGATTGTGCTGGAAGCGGTTGACGCCTCCGGCATTGGCTTGGAGGTCCCGCATCATGCGGTGAGTCTCGGCGAGGGCGAAATTGTCTACATTGACGAGAGTGGCCATGGAGCGATCATGGCAGCGCGCGCTCGCCAGCGCTAGAGCCACGGTGCAGCTGCCGTCTACCGGGCGCGCGCAGCGAGTGCGCACGCGCCCGGCACGGGCGATGCCCGCTAGGCCGGCTCGACCAGCCGCGCGATCAGCTCGGTGAGCAGCGGTTCGGCCACGGCCGGCGGCAGCGCCTCGACCAGGGCGAGGAACGGCGCGAGCCGCTCGGGCAGCGCCGCGTCGGCCGGCCCTTCACCGGGACTGCCCTCGGCATCCGGGGCCAGCCCGATCGCCTGCAACACGGCGAACGCCGACGCCGCGTCCAGCGCGGCGGGCAGCGCCCCGCCGAACGCCCCGCCGAGCGAGGCCAGAAGCGGCGTGACGTCGACGGCGGGCACGCCGCGCACCTCGTCCGCGGCCGCCACGAGGGCGGTCGTCAGTTCGGCCAGCCGGGACTCGGTCACCGGGGTGACGGTCAGGTGCGCCGTCGCGGGCAGCCGTGTGCCGTCGGACTGCGTGAAGCCCGGCTGCAGCTGCAGCTGCCAGCCGTGGGCGCGCGCTTGGTCCGCCCAGTGGTGCGGGTCGACGCGGCGTTCGGCCGGCACAGACTCGTCCGCCGCGACGGCGATGGCTGGGCCGGTCGGGTGCCCGACGACGCGGAGGCCGTCGATCCCCGCGATGGCATCTGCGAGCGCCGCAGTGGCCCGCGCGCAGCTCTCCGTCAGCCGGGCGAAGCCGCTCCCGCCGAGGGTCTGCGTGATCGCCCACGCCGCGGCGAGGGCCGCCGCCGACTTGGAACCGAGCAGGGTGGAGTTGACGACCGGGTAGCCGGGCCAGCCGGTCGTCGCGAAGTACTGCTGCCGCTGCCGGTCCCGGCCGCGCTGCAACAGCACGGAGGCCCCCTTCGGCGCGTAGCCGTACTTGTGCAGGTCGGCGGAGAGGCTCGTGACGCCGGGCAGCTGCAGGTCCCAGCTGGCTGCGTCGAGGCCCGGCCACCACGGCAGCACGAAACCGCCGAAGCAGGCGTCCACGTGGCAGCTGACGCCGGCCGCCGCGGCCAGCGCCGACACCTCCGCGATCGGGTCGAGCACGCCGTGCGGGTAGGCGGGGGCGCTCAGCACGACGAGCGCCACGTCGTCGGCATCCGCCAGGCGCGCGGCGAAGTCCGCGGCCACGGGCAGGCCGGAATCCGGGTCCACCGGAACCAGCTCGAGGCGCAGCCCGAAGTAGTCGGCCGCCTTGTGGAACGCGGCATGCACGGTGCTGGGGGCCAGGATGCGGGGCACCACGGTGTCTGCCGGTATGCCGCGGCGCGCGGCATCCGCCCGCCACAGCTCCCGCGCCGTCTTGATCGCGAGCAGGCAGCTCTCGGTGCCGCCGCTCGTGACGGTGCCGACGACCTGCTCGTCGCCGTGGAAGACCGCGCGGGCGAAGCCGATGACCTCACGCTCCATCGCGGCGACGGAGGTGAAGGTGGTCGGGTCCAGCGCGTTTACCGGCTGCACGGCGCGGATCGCGCTCGCGGCCAGCTCGTCGAGCTCGGCGACGCCGGAGTCGTAGACGTAAGAGAGCACGCGGCCGCCGTGGGTGGGCGCGTCGCCCTCCCGCAGCGCGCCCAGCCGGGCCAGCACATCTGCCGGGTTCTGCTCGAAGTGTGCGCTCACACGAGCACCTTCCTGTCGATGTCGGATTTGCGGAGGGTGTAGCGCCGCAGGCTCAGCAGGCTGACCGCGATGAGGGCGGCTGGCAGGGCGCTGAAGCTCAGAACGATACCCATCACCGCGGCGTCGCTCTGCTCGACGGCCGTCGCGCCGACGCTCTCGATGTAGCCGGTGGCGGCGAGCATCAGGGTCAGCGCGGTGGCGCCGAGGGCCATGCCGGTGGTCTCCCCCGCCGTCCAGACGCCGCTGAAGGTGCCGGCCTGGCCGTCGCCGTGCTCGGCGGCGTCGTGCGAGATGACGTCGGGCAGCATCGCCATCGGCAGCGACTGCATGCCCGCGTAGCCGGCGCCGGCGAGGGCGACGGGCAGGTACACCCATGCCCCCGGTGCCCACAGCATCGCGGTGAGCGAGAGCGCGGCGACGCCGAACAGCACGCTGGCCAGCACGAAGCCGCGTTCCTTGCCCACGCGCCGGGCGATCACACCCCAGAGCGGTGCGCAGAACAGCGCAGGGGCGATCAGCGCCACGAACAACAGTTCGAGTGCGGCCTCCGAGTGCAGCACCCAGACGGCGACGTAATTGGCGCCGGCCAGCATGACGCCGGTCGCGAGACCCTGCAGCATGAACGTGAGCAGCAGGGCGCGGAACGACTGCGAGCGACGCAGCACAGCCAGTCCGGCCTTGTAGTGCTCGCGGATGCCGCCGCCGGGGTGCCCGCCTGAAGCGGCCGCGTGCGCCCCGACGCCCCGCGGCGCGACGCGGGAGGCCAGCAGCATCCCGCCCCCGATCACCACGCCGGCGACGACGGCCATGATCAGGTAGCCGAGGTACTCGTTCTCGCCGCCCAGACGGCGCAGCATCGGGCCGCCGGCGCCGAACAGCAGGATCGCGGCGGTCAGAACCACGACCCGCCAGGTGAGCAGCCGGGTGCGCTGGTCGTAGCCGTCGGCGAGCTCGGCCGGCAGCGCGATGTACGGCACCTGGAAGAGGCTGAACGCCGTGGCCGTGAGCATGAACGCGACGAGTACCCAGAGGCCGGATGCCGCGGGCTCCAGCCCGGCCGGCACGGCGAACGTGAGCACGAAGAACACGGGCAGCAGCAGGGCGCCCGCCCGCATGAAACCGCGCCGGGAGCCGTGGCGGGCCAGCGCCCGGTCGCTCCGGGCACCGATCACCGGGTCGATCAGCACGTCCCAGATCTTGGCCGCCGTCACGAGCACCCCGGCCAGCAGCGCGGTCACCCCGAGGGTGTCGGTCAGGTAGAACACCAGCACCAGCCCGGGCAGCGTGGCGAAGCCGCCGGTGCCCAGGGATCCCAGGGCATAGCCGACGATCGTCTTGACAGGAAGTGCACGCTCCGTTGCGGTCATTCCGGCAGTGTAGCGAGCCGCCGACGAGAACTGGGTCAACTGACCTAATTCGGTGTCAGCTGACCTAGAATGGCGCTCATGTCTGCCTCTCCGCTGCACCCGACGTTCATCGCCGAACTCGACCGCGACCTGGTCGCCACCTCCGGCACGACCCGCTCCGTACAGGCGCCGTTCACCGGCGAACTGCTGCACGAGCTGCCGCACAGCACCCCCGCCGATGTCTCCGACGCCTTCGCGCGCGCCCGGCTGGCGCAGCTCGCCTGGGCCAGAGCCGGTTTCGCGCACCGCCGCGCCGTGCTGCTACAGGCCCACGACAACATCCTGGAGCGCCGCGAGATGCTGCTGGACGTGCTGCAGTCCGAGACCGGCAAGACCCGCGGCCAGGCCTTCGAGGAGCTCTACCAGGTGCTCAGCGTCACCCGCTACAACGCGCTGGCCGCGCGGCCGGTGCTGCGCGGCGGGCGCCGCCGCAGCGGCGTCCCGACCGTCGTCGCCACCCGGGTGGCCTACAAGCCCAAGGGCATCGCCGGCGTCATCACGCCGTGGAACTACCCGCTCAGCCTGGCCGCCATGGATGTCGTGCCCGCGCTCGCGGCTGGCTGCGGCGTCGTGCAGAAGGCCGATGACCAGGGCGCGCTCAGCGTGCTCGCCCTCCGCCAGGCCTTCATCGACGCCGGTGTCCCCCGCGCGCTCTGGGCCGTCGTCGCCGGCGCCGGCGCCGAGATCGGCGGGGCCGTCACCGACCATGCCGACTACATCTGCTTCACCGGCTCGACCGCGACCGGCCGCGGCGTGGCAGAGAAGGCCGGCCGCCGCCTGGTTGGCGCCTCGCTCGAGCTCGGCGGCAAGAACCCGCTGATCGTGCTGGACGACGTCGACCCGGAGAAGGCCGCCGCGGATGCCGCATACGCCTGCTTCTCGTCGATGGGCCAGCTCTGCGTCTCGATCGAGCGAATCTACGTCGAGCGCGCCGTGGCCCCGGCCTTCATCGCCGCCATGGCCGCCCGCGTCGGCACCCTCGTGCCGGGCGCGAACTACGACTTCGGCAGCGATGTCGGCTCGCTGACCACGCCGGCCCAGCTGGCGCGGGTGCAGGAGCATGTGGCGGATGCCGTGGCCAAGGGTGCCACGGTCATCGCCGGCGGACAGGCCCGTCCGGATCTCGGCCCGCTGTTCTTCGAGCCGACCGTGCTGACCGGTGTGACGAGCGAGATGGACTGCTTCGCCGGGGAGACCTTCGGCCCCGTCGTCTCGATCACCGTGGTGGACAGCGAGGAGGAGGCGATCCTCGCCGCCAATGCGAGCGACTACGGACTGAACGCCGCCGTGTTCAGCGGCTCGACCGCACGCGGGCTCCGGCTGGCCCGGGCAATCGATGCGGGCAGCGTCAACGTGAACGAGGGCTACCGGGCCAGCTTCGGCTCGATCGATGCCCCGATGGGCGGCGTCAAGCAGTCCGGCGTCGGCCGGCGCAACGGCCGCGAGGGCCTGCTGCGCTTCGTGGACTCGGTCACGATCTCGCACGCGACGGGCCTGGTGCAGCTTCCGCGCACCGGCGCGGAGTTCGCCAAGCTCGGCGGCGTGATGCTCGTCATGGCCGCCGTGCTCAAGGGCATCCGCCGCCGGTAGGGCGCCCGGCATCCACTCGCCCCGGGGTGCGCCCGCCGGGTGCGCTCGTGGCTGTGCCCGGCCGCGCCCGCGACTGTGCCCGACCGCGCCCGTTTGGGAGGCCGACGGACGATCGGGAGGCAGCTTCAGGCCGGCTTCGGCCTCCCGATCCGCCGTTTGCCTCCCAAACGGATGCCGCGGCGGACACCTCGTGACCGGCGGAGTTGGCTTCGGTCGCTGGCGCTCCCTCGAGCCAACGGGGAAGGCTCTCGCGCGGCAGCCGCGCCCGCCGGGTGCGCCCGCCGGATGCGCCCGCCGGCCGCGCCCGCCGGGTGCGCCCGTGCCCGCGACCGTGCCCGTGGCCGCGCCCGGCCGCGCCGGTTTGGGAGGCCGACGGACGATCGGGAGGCAACTTCAGGCCGGCTTCGGCCTCCCGATCCGCCGTTTGCCTCCCAAACGGATGCCGCGGCGGACGCCTCGTGACGGGCGGGTTGGCTTCGGTCGCTGGCGCTCCCTCGAGCCAACGGGAAAGGCGTTCGCGCGGCATCCGCGCCCGCCGGGTGCGCTCGTGCCCGCGCCCGTGGCTGTGTCCCGGCCGCGCCCGGCCGCGCCCGTTTGGGAGGCCGAAGGACGATCGGGAGGCAGTTTCAGGCCGGCTTCGGCCTCCCGATCCGCCGTTTGCCTCCCGATCGGATGCCACGGCGGACGCCTCGTGACCGGCGGAGTTGGCTTCGGTCGCTGGCGCTCCCTCGAGCCAACGGGAGAGGTCCTGACGCTCCCTCGAGCCAACGGGAGAGGGCCGGGCGCTCCCTCGAGCCAACGGGAGAGGGCCGGCCGCTCCCTCGAGCCAACGGGAGAGGGCCGGGCGCTCCCTCGCGCCGACGGGAGAGGGAGCTGGTCCGCTAGCCGAAGAGGTTGATCGGTTTCACGATGTCGGCGTAGACGAGCAGCGCGCTCATTCCGCCGAAGATGATCACGACGGCCATGGTGAGCGGCATCAGCCGCGCGGTGTCGACGGGGCCCGGGTCGGGGCGGCGGAACAGCTTGGCGAACGCGCGCCGGATCCCCTCCCAGAGCGCGCCGGCGATGTGCCCGCCGTCCAGCGGCATCAGGGGCACCAGGTTGAACACGAACAGGGCGATGTTCAGCGAGGCGAGCAGGCCGATCAGGCTGGCCACCTTGCTCTCGACGGTGAGGGTGTCGAGGGCGGCGATCTCTCCGGCGACGCGGCCGACGCCGACGACGCTGATCGGGCCATTCGGGTCGCGCTCCTCCGGGCCGAAGGCGGCCTGGGCGACGTCGACCATGCGCTGCGGCAGGTTCAGGATGATGTGGGCGACGCCACTGATGTTGTCGCCGACGGCGGGCAGCACGGCCGTCGCCGGCTGCGGGACGAGTTCGCTGGCCGGGCCGATGCCGGCGAAACCGACCTCGGTCGTGACGGCCTTGCCCGCGGCATCCGTCACCGGCTGGCCCGCCTCGTCGAACACGGGGCGCTCGGTGAGCAGCGGGGTGAGGGTGAGCGTCTTCTCGGCCCCGTCGCGCTCGACGACGACGACGAGCGCGGTCCCGGCTGAGGCACGGATCGTCTCGGTGGACTGCTGCCAGTCGGTCACCGCGGTGCCGTCGATGCTGACCAGGCGGTCGCCGGGCAGGATGCCGGCCGCGGCGCCCGGCGCGGCCGGGTCGTTCGGTCCGCACTCCTGGCTGGTGGAGCCGGCCGTCTGCACGCAGGCGGAGACGCTGCCGATCGTGGTGCTGGCCTGGGCCGCGCCGAAGCCCATCAGCAGAATCGCGAACAGCACGACGGCGATGAGCAGGTTCATGAACGGCCCGCCGAACATGACGATGATGCGCTTCCACACCGGCAGCAGGTAGAAGGCCCGGTGCTCCTCGCCCTCGCCGATCGTCTCGGCGCTGGCGGTGCGCGCGTCGCTGGCCATGCTGCTGAGGAAGCCGGTGTTGGCGCTGCGAGCCGCCGTGCCGTCCTTGGCCGGCGGGAACATGCCGATCATCGAGATGTAGCCGCCGAACGGAATCGCCTTGACGCCGTACTCGGTCTCGCCCTTGCGGCGCGACCAGAGCGTCGGGCCGAAGCCGATCATGTACTGGGTGACCTTCACACCGAAGAGCTTGGCCGGGACGAGGTGCCCGATCTCGTGCAACGCGATCGAGACAGCGAGGCCGACCGCCAGAATGACGACACCCAGAACGAAGAGAAGCACGGAATCCACGTCGACAGCGTAGCCCTCCCTCGCTGCGAGCCCGCTGAGGTCGAGCTGAACGGGGTCTGCACCGGGGCGCCCATCGCGGCCGGCGTCCCCGCGCATTTCCCGGCGCCGGCAGGTGTGCCGCGCGGCCCGCTGTGCTTTGATGTCCCTGCCGCCCCGAAGCGGCAGGGATGGGGTCACCATGTCGCGTCAGCTCGTCGTCGGAGCAGGGCTCATCGGAGGCGGGGTTGCACGCCGCCTCGCGGCTCACGGCGACGACGTGGTCATCGCCTCCCGCCACGGCACCGCGGTGGACGGCGCCCGAGCGCTCGCCCTCGATGCGACGGATGCCGACGCGTTCGCCGCCGCGGCGAGCGGCGCGGCCACGATCTTCCTCTGCACGAACCCGCCGTACACGCGGTGGCCGACGGACTGGCCGCCCGTCTTCGCTGCGGCGATCGACGCGGCCACGAGAAGCGGCGCCGGCCTCGTGATCATGAGCAACCTCTACGGCTACGGCCCGCCGGAGGGGCCGATGACGGAGGATTCACCGGAGCTCAGCACCGAGACGAAGGGCCGCGTGCGGCTGGCCGGCTGGCACGCCGCCCTCGCCGCCCACGAGCGCGGCGACATTCGGGCCGTCGAGGTGCGGGCCAGCGATTACTTCGGGCCGGGCGCGACCGGCACCGCCCACCTGGGCGAGAGCTTCTTCCACGCTGCGGAGAAATCGAAGACGGCCAGGGTCGTCGGCGACCCGGCGCTGCCGCACAGCTGGAGCTACCTGCCCGACATCGTGTCGACGCTGATCGCCGCCGCAGACTACGAGGGCGCGTGGGGCCGCGTCTGGCATGTCCCGAGCGGCCAGCCCCGCGCCCGCACCGTGATCATGGAGCAGCTGAACGAACACTACGGCGGGCATGGCCGCGTCGCCGGGTACCCGCAGTGGGTGCTGCGCGCCCTCGCCGCGGTGAGCCCGCTGATGCGCGAGATCGAGGCGTCCAGCTATCAGTTCCGGATGCCGTTCGTCATCGACTCCGCCCAGACGGAACGCCTGCTCGGGGTGAGCGCGACGGGCTGGCTGGAGGCCCTGACGACGACGGCCGACGCCTACCGCTGAGTCCGGCGGCCGGCGCGGTCGCCGGACAGCGCTGTGGTCGGCGCTGTGGTCGGCGCTGTGGTCGGCGCAGCATTCAGAGCGGTGTCCAGAGCAGTCGTCAGCGCAGACCGGCGATCAGCTTGTCTGCACTCGCCCGCGCCCAGCGCTCAGCTTCGGCCAGCGACTCGCGGGTGAGCGTGCCATCGGCCTCGTGCATGTCGACGACCCGGCGCACCGTGCCGACGATGTCGGTGAACCCGATCGCGCCGGCGTGGAAGGCATGCACGGCCTGCTCGTTGGCGGCATTGAAGACGGCCGGGTAGCTCGAGCCGGCCCGGCCCACCTGCTTGGCCAGCGCGACGGCGGGGAACACCGTGTCGTCCAGCGGCTCGAAGGTCCAGCTCTGCGCCGTGGTCCAGTCCAGCGGCGCGCCGACGCCGCCGACCCGGTTCGGCCAGTCCAGCCCGAGCGAGATCGGCAGCTTCATGTCCGGCGGGGAGGCTTGGGCGATCGTGGAGCCATCGACGAACTCCACCATGGAGTGGACGATCGACTGCGGGTGCACGACGACGTCGATGCGGTCGTACGGCACGTCGAAGAGCAGGTGTGCCTCGATCACCTCGAGCCCCTTGTTGACAAGGGTCGCCGAGTTCGTCGTGACGACGCGGCCCATGTCCCACGTGGGGTGGGCGAGCGCCTCGGCGGGCGTGACGCCGGCCAGCGACTCGGCACTGCGGCCGCGGAAGGGGCCGCCGGATGCCGTGACGACGAGCCGGCGCACCTCGGATGCCGCGCCGGAGCGCAGCGCCTGGGCGATCGCGGAGTGCTCAGAGTCGACCGGCACGATCTGGCCGGGCGCGGCGAGGCCCGTCACCAGCTGGCCGCCGACGATCAGCGACTCCTTGTTGGCCAGCGCCAGCGTGCGCCCGGTCTCCAGCGCTGCCAGCGTCGGCCCGAGGCCCACGGAGCCGGTGATGCCGTTCAGCACGACATCCGCCTCCACGCCGCGCACGAGCGCCTCGGCATCCTCTGCGCCGAGCGCCGTGTCGTCGACGAAGAACTCCTCCGCCTGCGCCGCCATCAGCTCGGCGTTGCGGCCCGCGGCCAGCCCCACTACCTCGAAGCGGTCGGGGTTGGCCCGAATCACGTCGAGTGCCTGCGTTCCAATGGAACCTGTCGAACCGAGAATGATCACCTTGCGCACTCCCTCAGCCTACGGCGCGGGCGCGTTCTGGGCACGACTGTGGGAATCATCCAATGTGAATGCCGACAGCGGCATATAAATACGCGTACTGTCGTCAGGTGACCGAAGCAGCCAACACCCCCGCAGAACCCATCGACGACGAGGGTGTCGAGGCCCCGACGAAGTCGCCGGGGGCGGTCTACTATCTCGGCCGCACGCTCATCTCCGTGATCGCCAAGACCGTCTTCCGCCCGACCATCACGGGCCGCGAGAACGTGCCGAAGACCGGCCCGGTGATCCTCGCCAGCAACCACCTCTCCTTCATCGACAGCATCGTGATCCCGGTCTCGGCGCCGCGCCCCGTGCAGTTCCTGGCCAAGTCGCACTACTTCACCGGCACCGGCTTCAAGGGCTGGGTGTCGCGCTCCTTCTTCACCGCGATCGGTGCCGTCGGCGTCGAGCGCGGCGCAGGCCAGGCCGCTCAGAACGCACTCGACCAGGGCAAGCGCATCCTCGACGGCGGCAACGCCTTCGCCCTCTACCCGGAGGGCACCCGCTCCATCGATGGCCGCCTCTACCGCGGCCGCACCGGCATCGCCTGGCTGGCGCTGACCACCGGCGCCACCGTCGTTCCTGTCGGCTTGATCGGCACCCAGGAGATCCAGCCGGTCGGCTCGAAGGTGCCCCGCGTGCGCAAGGTGACGGTGAAGTTCGGCGAGCCGCTCGACCTCTCCCACTACGGCGCCGCGACGTCCGGCAAGGCGCGTCGGCAAGCCACCGACGAGATCATGGCGGCCATCCACGCGCTCACCGGGCAGGAGCTCGCCGGCACCTACAACGAAGCCCCGCCGTCGGGCACGCTGCACAAGCTCGCCGACAAGGTGTTCCCCAAGGAGCGCCTGTAAGCGCGCCCCGCGCCTGTCGGCAGCCTTTTCCGAGGTGCAGCGGCTAGGGTCGAGCCTGATGATTTCTCGCCGACACCAGAGCCACCGCCCCGACCAGCGCCGACGGATGCCGCGAGCCGGCGCCCTGCTGATCGCCCTCCTCTCGGCGCTCCTGCTGGCCGGGACGGGAACCATCACGGCGCAGGCCGTGCAGGCCCAGCCGGCCGGGCCGGCCGTCGCCGCCGCACTCGGCGCCGGAATCGCGCCCGCCTCGGCATCCGCCGACGGGGACTTCGTGCCGACCGTGTACGGCGAGTTCGACCCCGGCTTCATCATCAGCGACGCAAACTTCTACGACAGCCGGGCGATGAGCGAGGCCGAGATCCAGCTCTTCCTCGAGCAGCAGGACTGCGTGGCCAAGGACGGCGTCTCCTGCCTGGCCGACTTCACCCAGACCACCACCTCGCAGAAGGCCGAGGGCGGCCAGCATTGTGCCGCCTACACCGGCGCCCGCTCCGAGCCGGCCAGCCGGATCATCGCCAAGGTGGCCGTGGCCTGCGGAATCAGCCCGCGCGCCCTGCTGGTGCTGCTGCAGAAGGAGCAGTCGCTGCTCACCCGGCCGAGCGAGCACGGCTACACGCGGGCGATGGGCTACGGCTGCCCGGACACGGCCGACTGCGACACCGAGTACTTCGGCTTCTTCAACCAGGTCTTCAACGCGGCCTGGCAGATGCGCCAGTACACCGAGCAGCCGGAGCGCCAGTACAAGGTCGGCACCGTCGAGGTGGGCTACCACCCGGATGCCGGCTGCGGCTCCTCCGCCGTCGACATCCGCAACCAGGCCACCGCGAACCTCTACAACTACACGCCGTACCAGCCGAACCGCGCCGCGACCAGCGACCTGGCCGGCGAGGGCGACGGCTGCTCGACGCACGGCAACCTGAACTTCTGGCTGCTCTACTCGAAGTGGTTCGGCGACCCGCAGACCGTGCCGTTCCCGGCCATCTTCGGCGCCTGCACGAACCTCGTCGGCGGCCACGGCTGCGGCGTTCCGCGCTGGCCGCTCGCGCCGCTGCCGGCCGAGTTCAGCACGAAGTAGCGGGAGCCCCGGCTCCGCCCGGGGGTTTCGACGGGCCCAGGCAGCGGGACGTCAGCCGGCGGACGTGACGGGCTCGTGCCCGACCGGGAAGTTCACCGAGTTGGCGATGAAGCAGAGCTGCGAGGCCTCGGCGTGCAGCGAGCCCGCGAGCTCGATCTGCCCGGCATCCGCCACGAGCACCCGCGGCCGCAGCGTCGCCGAGGTGAAGCGGCCCGCCCCGGAGGAATCCGACTCCATGGTGCCGACGGCATCGTCCTCGTAGCCGAGCACGACGACGCCGTGCCGCACCGCCACGTGCAGGTAGGAGAGCATGTGGCACTGGCTGAGCGCCGCCAGCAGCATCTCCTCCGGGTTCCAGCGCTCCCGATCGCCGTGGAAGGTGCGGTCGGCCGAGCCCTCGATCGGGTGCTTGCCCGCCGCGCTCACCTCATGTTGGCGGCCGTACTCCCGGTAGCCGCTCGTGCCCGTGCCGCGGTTTCCCTGCCACTCGACGCGGACGGCGTAGTTGTGCTCGTGCACCATGGCCGGCTCCTCCTTCTGCGCGCGGGGCCGCGCGATAAGCTGACTTCATCATGACTGACGTTTCCGCCGCCCCCGCACCCGTGACCAGCATCTGCTCCGAGCGGGCGGCCTAGGAATGTCGGTGATCGTGGCCGAGACCTTCCGCCTCTCGGATGCCGTCGAGCTCGCCGTCGTGGAGCGCAGCGGCTTCGTGGAGTCCCGGCACGCCGGCTCGGCCGTCGTTCTCGCCCCAGACGGCAGCGTGCTGCGGAGCCTCGGCGACCCGTCCGCGCCGGTCTTCCCCCGGTCGACGCTGAAGCCGTTCCAAGCGATCGCCGCGATGACCAGCGGCGTCACGCTGCGCGGCGAGGATGCCGCCATCGCCACCGCCAGCCACTCCGGCACCGCCCGCCACGTCGAGTTGGTGCGCGGCCTGCTCGCTCGGGAGGGGATCCCGGAGAGCGCGCTCGGCTGCCCGCCGTCCTACCCGCAGGACGCAGAGGCCCGCGACGCCGCGGTGCGCTCTGGCGCCGGCAAGCAGCGCATCCAGATGACCTGCTCCGGCAAGCACGCCGCCATGCTGCTGGCCTGCGTCGCCAATGACTGGCCGCTGGAGAGCTATCTGCACCCGGAGCACCCCCTGCAGAAGCGAGTGCTCGACGTGATCGAGCGCTTCACCGGCGAGCGCCCCGTCGCGACCGGCATCGACGGCTGCGGCACCCCCGTGCACGCGATCTCGCTGCTCGCGCTGGCCCGCGGCATCCACCGCATCGGCACCTCGACTCCCGCCTCCCCGTTCGCGATCTTCCGTGAGGCCGGCGTGCTCGCCGAGGCCGTGCGCGAGAACGGCTGGGTCGTCGCCGGCCCCGGCCAGCCGGACACCGTCGCCATCGACCGGCTGGGCGTCTTCGCCAAGTTCGGCGCGGAGGGCATCATGACCATGGTCGCGCCGAACGGCACAACGGTCACGCTCAAGGTCCTCGATGGCAGCCTGCGCGCGGCCAGCGCCGTCGCGCTGCGCCTGCTCGCCGACGCCGAGGCCGTGGACGGCGCCGCGGTCGAGTCGCTCACCTCCGAGCTCGGCCTGCTGCTCTCCGGCGGCGACGCCATCGTCGGGCGGGTCCGCGTCAGCATCTAGCGCGAGCCGCCGGGCCGGGGCGCCCCTCGCCCGGCATATCGGCGGCGGCACCTGCGCGAGTAGGCTGCCGAGTGCAGGACGACGACGTCCCCGAGCGCAAGGAGCGGCATGAGAATCTCAGTCCCCCGCGAGGTCAAGAACAACGAGTTCCGGGTGGCGATCACGCCCAGCTGCGTGCACGACCTGGTGAGCAACGGCCACGAGGTTTTCGTGCAGGCCAGCGCGGGCGTCGGCTCCGGCATCTCGGATGCCGACTACGCGGCCGCCGGGGCGAGGATCCTCGCCGACGCGGCGGAGACGTGGGCGACGGGCGAGCTCGTGCTCAAGGTGAAGGAGCCCGCCGGGAGCGAGTACGGCTTCTTCCGGCCGGGGCTCGTGCTCTTCACCTACCTGCACCTGGCCGCGGAGGCCGCCCTCACGCGTGCCCTGCTGGAGCACGGGGTCACGGCCATCGCCTACGAGACGGTACAGCTGGCCAACCGGTCGCTGCCGCTGCTCGCCCCGATGAGCGAGGTGGCCGGGCGGCTCGCCCCGATCGTGGGCGCCAACGCCATGCTGAAGCCGGCCGGCGGCCCCGGCCTGCTCGTGCCCGGTGTGCCGGGCACCTCGGCCGCCTCCGTGACGGTGCTCGGCGGCGGCGTCGCCGGCACCAGCGCCCTGCAGCTCGCGATCGGTATGGGCGCCCGGGTGACGGTGCTCGACACGAACCTCTTCCGGCTGCGCGAGCTGGATGCCCTCTACGGCGGGCGCATCACCACGATCGCCTCCAGCACCCTGGAGGTGGAGCGCGCGGTGATCGCCAGCGACCTCGTCATCGGGTCCGTGCTCATCCCCGGCGCCAAAGCTCCCAAGCTGGTCAGCAATGAGCTGGTCTCCCGGATGCGGCCCGGCAGCGTGCTCGTGGACATCGCCATCGACCAGGGCGGCTGCTTCGCCGACAGCCGCCCGACGACGCACGCCGACCCGACGTTCCTGGTGCACGGCTCGATCTTCTACTGCGTCGCGAACATGCCGGGCGCCGTGCCGATCACCTCGACGTACGCCCTGACCAATGCGACGCTGCCCTACGTGCGCGCGGTGGCCAACCACGGCTGGCGCGCCGCGATGCAGGCCGACCCGGCGCTGGCCCGCGGCCTCAACGCGCACGACGGCGAGCTGTGCAACGCCGCCGTCGCCGCCGCCCACGGCCAGCCCGTGCGGGAGCTGGCCGCGATCCTGGACTGAGCCGCCGCGCGTCGGCGTCCGGCCGCTAGCCGCTGGCCGCTGGCCGCTGGCCGCTGCACGTCACCCGATCCGCACCCGCTGCGCCCGGCCCTCCGGGTCGATCAGAATCGCCCGCGGCGCGCCGTCGCGGCGGGCGAGCAGCGGGGGCAGCTCGCGCAGGCGCGCCAGTGTGCGGAAGTCGGCCAGGCGGCACTCGTGGAAGAGGAGCCGCGCGCGCGGGCGGAGCCCGGCGAAGAGCCCCCAGCGTGCCTGCCACGCGTCGGGATCCCCGACGATCACGCGCACCCCGTCGCCCGGCCCGGAGGCCAGCAGGTCCACCTCGCTCAGCTCCACCACGCTGCCCGCAAAACCGTCCCACGGGTCGTCCCCCGGGCCTTCCCCCGCACCGTCCCGAGCGCCGAGGGCGCCGCGCGCGAATCGGGCCCCGGTCGGGCCGGCGGCCGCCACGAGCGCCCGCAGCGCGGGCAGCACCCGGGCCGGCGCCGAGGAGACCACGAGCAGCACCTCCTGCCCGAGTTCGAGCGGCTCGTCCGGCCTGGCCTCCGCGGCCCCTCCGGACTCGCCCGGGCCGGCGCACTGCAGCTCGAGGCCGCGCCACTCGCCGCGCCCGGCCGGGGCACTCTCCCTCCAGGTGGCGGCCTTCCCGCCCGCGCGCAGGTGCTCGCCCCGCTCTGCCTGCCGCAGCAACAGCGTGGCGTCGAACAGGGCACGGTGGGTCTGCAGCGCGCCAGAGACGCCGCGGCTGGCCAGGGCGATGCTGCGCCCGGTGCGCGCGCCCTCGCGCAGCGCGATGCCGAGCATCTCGCCGGCCTCCGCCTGGTACTCGGCGGGCCACCGGGCCAGCACGGCATCCCAATCGTCCAGGAGCAGCAGGCGCTTGGCGCCGGCGCTCGGCCACGGCTCGGTCGCCGAGACGAGTGCGTCCCAATATCCCTCCGGGTCCTCCGTGCCGCAGCGCTGCACCACCCAGCCGACGGCCGACGCCTGCTCGGCGAGGGCCCCGAGCACGCTGCTGCGCCCGCTGCGGGCGACGCCCAGCACGAGCAGCGGGCCGTGCTCGGCGGGCGCCCAGAGCGCCGGGCGCCGCCGCTGCCGCTCCGGCTCGTCCACGATGCCGAGCGTGAATGCCGTGCCGGCCGGGGTGCCCGCGACCGGCCCCGATGATTCCGCCCCGAGCAGCGCGGCGGGCACCTCGGCGAGGCTCAACGCGTCGGGCAGCGGGGGCAGCCACGGCCGCCGCCCGCCGGCACCGGCACCGGTCGCTCCGCCCGCACCGGCAGGCCCCGGGCCGTCCGCAGGCCCGACCTCGGCCGCGTCGAGCGCCGTGCCGACGGCCCGCTCCAGCTCCTCCCGCGCGCTGATCGCCGACTGGAACTCGATCAGGCGCCCGTCGCCCGCGGCGACGATGGCCCGACCGGGTTTGCCGGGCGGAAGCAGGGCGGCGGAGTCGGTGCCGACAGTCGCCCTGCTGTCGTCCCGGTTGTTGACCCGGAGCGAGACGCGCAGCGTGCAGTTGGCCAGCAGCGCGTCCCGCAGCACTCCGGCCGGCCGCTGCGTGCAGAGGATCAGGTGCATGCCGAGGGAGCGCCCGCGGGCGGCGATGTCGACGAAGACCGCGTGCAGATCGGGTGCGCTGCCGAGCATCGCGGCAAACTCGTCGACGACGATCACTAGGCGCGGCAGCTGCCCGCGCACCGCCGGGTCGTCGATCTCGCGGGCCCGGACGGCGCGCAGGGTGCGCTCCCGGTGGCGCAGCTCGGCCTGCAGGCTGGCCAGCGCCCGCGCCGCCTCCGCCTCCTCGAGGTCGGTCAGCACCCCGACGCAGTGCGGCAGCCGGGCGAGCTCCCCGAACGCGGAGCCGCCCTTGAAGTCGACCAGCAACACCGAGAGCGCGCTGGGCGGGTAGGCCGCGGCCAGCGAGAGCACCCAGCTGACCAGCAGCTCGCTCTTGCCGCTTCCCGTCGTGCCGCCGACCAGGGCGTGCGGCCCGTTCGCGACGAGGTCGAGCTCGATCGGCCCACGCTGGGCGACCCCGAGCACGCAGCTGAGCCCGGCTCCGCGCCGGCCGAAGCGCTCCAAGTCGCGCAGGCGCACGAGGTCCGGCAGTCGGGCCTCGACCGGCGCCACCCCGGCGCTCTCTGCCGCGCGGGCAAGTCGGCCGGCCGCGACGGCCGCCTGCTGCCGGCCGAGCAGCTCGGGCACCAGCCGGGTGCCGATCGCCGCGCCGCCCGTGCGGAGGAGCAGCGCCGACCGCGCCGATTCCACCCGGAGGATGCTCTGGCAGCCGGTCGGCAGCTCCTCGATCGAGTCGGCCACGGCCAGCAGGTGCGGCGGGGATCCGCCGGAGGACGGTTCTCCGCCGGGCTCGGGCGCCGCCGGTTCCGCGCCCTCCCCTCCCCCGGCCCGGTCCACGAGAAGCAGGCCCGCACCGCCCGGCGCGGCCGCACGGCAGTGCGGCAGGGCGGCGGCCCACTGCCACTCCGCACCGGGCGGCAGCTGCAGCGACACCGAGCCGGGGTGGGCGGAGCGCAGGAATTGCAGCAGCAGGCCCCTGAGCACCGGCCGGGCGAGGGCGGCAGGGCCGACGACGCCGATGCCGCCGGCCAGCGGCTCCGTCATCGGCGCGTCCTGCACGGTCTCCGCCCGGTCGCAGATCTCGCGCAGCGCGCCGAGCGCGGCCCAGCCCGCCTGGTCCAGGTCGCCGGCAGCGCCGCCGGCCGGGGCCGGGTCGAGGCGCACCGAGCTCGGCATCGGCCCGCTCCCCAGGCTGACGAGGCCGGGGCCCCGCCCCTGCCAGCGCCCGGCGTCCTCCTCGCCCGCCGCGATGTCGAGTGCCGATGGCGTCAACAGGCGTGCCGCGCGCCGCTCCTCGTCATGCCGGGCCGCCAGTTGCCCGTCGAGCTCGGCCAGTTCGCTGTCGAATCGCGCTCGGGCGCGGCGCAGCGCCCTCCTGCCCTGCCGCCTCCCGTCGAGCATGCCCGCCACGGCCACCACCGGCCCGAGCAGGGCGAAGAGCAGCACGAACGGTGAGTGGGTGAGCAGCCAGATGCCCCCGGCCGCCACGACAGGGGCGACGCTGGCCACGAGCGGGAACGGCGTGCGCGCGGGCGGCTGCGGCAGGGCGGGAGCGGTGAGGGTGCCGGATGAGGGCCCCTGCCGCATCGGGGAGGACGGCGACATGATCGCAGTCGACCACCGGATGCCGCCGCCGTCACCCCGCTAGTGGCCGGCGGTGCAGAACTCCGCGCGCGGCACGGGCTGTGCACAACAGGGCGTGGCGCTCAGGATGGGTGCGCCCGGGACGGGTCGACACAGGACTCAGTGCTGCAGAACTCAGTGCTGCCGAACTCAGTGCTACAGGACTCGAGCGCTCAGGCGACGACGAAGAACTGCTCGCCGATCTCGACCCGGGTGCCCCGGCCGGCCAGGTAGCGGCGCCCGGCCTCGCAGAGGGTCACGGTGCCGTCCGCGCGCCGCAGCACGGTGCCGTTGCCGGAGCCGCGGTCGCAGACCCAGAGCTCGCCGTCGTGCTGGCCGAACTCGAGGTGGGTCTTGGAGACCGAGCGCCCGGCATCCGTGATCTGGACCAGGTGGTCGAAGCGCTCGTTCGCTGCGGGCAGCGGGCGGCGGCCGATCAGGCCGCTGCCGCTGACGTCGAAGGTCTCTCCGGTGCTGAACTGCAGCACAAAGCTGATGCCGGAGACCGCGCTGCGCGGTTCGCTGACGGCCGGCTCGGTGCCGGCAGGGGCCTCGGCGGCGGGCTCGGTCGGCGCTGTCGGGGCGTCCAGCGAGATGCTGACGATGCCGGTGGTCTGCCGCGGGCGGATCGGCTGGATCACGGTCGTGTCGGTCGGGCGGGCGTCGGTGCGCTGGCGCGACTGGGGGGTCGCGCTGGTCGAGCTGCCGCATTCGCCGCAGAAGAGGGCGTCGCTCGGGAGCTCCGCGCCGCAGATCTGACAGTTCACGATCGCTCTCCTTCCATCCCCCCAGCGTACTGGCTGCCGGCGGGCTTCACCGCGACCACGTCGACGACGACCACCGTCACGTTGTCGCGCCCGCCGTTGCCGAGGGCCGCTCCGACCAGTTCCGCCGCGGCATCGGCGGGGCGCGGGTTGGCCAGCAGAAAGTGCCGGATGCCGTAATTCGTCAGCTCCTTGGTGAGCCCGTCCGAGCAGATCAGCAGGCGCACTCCGGGCTCGACCGCGAGCAGCTGGTAGTCGGGGACGGGGGCCTCGTGGAAGCCGACGGCCCGGGTGATGACGTTGCTGTGCGGGTGGACCTCGGCCTCCTCCGGCGTGATGTGGCCGGAGTCGATGAGCTCCTGCACCACGGAGTGGTCGCGGGTCAGCTGCTCCAGTTGGCCGGCGCGCAGCGCGTAGACCCGGGAGTCGCCGATGTTGAACACCAGCCAGGCGGCATCCGCCCCGGCGGTCGTCGTGATCGCCGCCCCCGTCACCGTCGTGCCCGAGCCGGAATCCGTCAGCCCGACCTGGTGTCGCATGTCCTGCACGGCGAGGCGGAGGGCCTCGTCGATCGCGGCGGGCCCGACGGCGCTCTCGCCGGTGTGCTCGGCGAGCCGGCTCACGACGGCGGCACTCGCGACATCCCCCGCCGAGTGGCCGCCCATCCCGTCGGCAACGGCGAAGATCGGCGTCGCAGCCAGGAAGCTGTCCTCGTTGGCCTCGCGGCGGCGCCCCGTGTCGGTGAGCGCGGCCCAGGCCAGCGTGATCTCGGTGCCGTTCGGGGTCGAGAATGTCTCGGTGTGGCCGATGTGTTCCTGGCCGTTCTGAATCACCTGGTGCGCCTTTGCTAGGTGGTGGGTGGGATCCAACTTTATCGCCACCTGGCGGCGCCATCGGCCGAATGCGGCAGCAACTCGACCACCACGCCGTCTCCGAGCAGGATTCGGCTGCCCGGCACGACGACGGTGGCGACCCCGGCCTGCAGGTGCAACTGGGCGCCGTCCGGCAGCTCGACGAGGGTGCCGTTGGTCGAGTGCAGGTCGGTCACGACCACGTCCTCCCCGCGCGGGCCGAGCAGGATGTGGGTCGCGGAGACCTCCTGCGCGGGCGAGACCACGGTGATCAGCCGGGCGGTGTCCTGGCCGAGCGCGGTGGCGCGCGGGCGTCGGCCGATGTAGCTGTCGACGTCGAGCACGAAGATCTCCCCGGCGATGCGCATCCGGGGCGCGGCGGCCTCCCCGCCTGCCGGCCCCTCCTCGGCATCGCCCGGCACGCCCAGCACCAGGTCGAGCCGGCGGCCGTGCAGCGCGCTGCCCTGCTGGGCGCCGCCCTGCTCCGCCCACTGCCCGTCTCCGTCGACGCTCGCCGTCGCGCCGCGCGGCGGCAGCTCGGCCGCGGTGATCGGGCGGGCATTCTCGACCGAGAAGGAGAGCGCCTTCACCTCGCGGAAGTCGGCGAGCAGCCAGGGGCGGATGCCGCGGCTCGTGAGCCGCCTGGGGCCGCCGCTGCCGAACACGTCGACGGCGGCGCTCCCGCGCACGATGACGCTGACGGTGCCCTCCGCGCCGTCCCCGGCGGTGCCGTCGATGTCCGCCGCCAGCTCGACGATGGCGAAGTCCTCAACGGCGTTCTCGCCCTGCAGCGGGATCACGGCGAGCACGCGCTCCAGCGTGCCCTCCGCGGCGCCGCGGAGGCCCAGCAGCGCGTCGAGCACCGGCTCAGGCGTGCTGCCGGGCACCGCCGCCACCCAGCTCTGGGCGATGACGTAGTTCCAGAGCGTGCTCGGGTCGACACCCGGCACGTCTGGGACTGCGCGCCACCGCGGGGAACTCATCCGATGTAGCTCATCACGTGCTTGATCCGCGTGTAGTCCTCGAAGCCGTACATGGAGAGGTCCTTGCCGTAGCCGGAGTGCTTGAACCCGCCGTGCGGCATCTCGGCGACGATCGGGATGTGCGTGTTGATCCAGACGCAGCCGAAGTCGAGGTGCTTCGCCATCCGCATGGCGCGGCTGTGGTCCGTGGTCCAGACCGAGGAGGCGAGGGCGTAGTTGACATCGTTCGACCAGCGTAGGGCCTCCGCCTCATCGCTGAACTTCTGCACCGTGATGACCGGGCCGAAGATCTCGTTCTGCACGGCGTCGTCGTTCTGCTTGAGGCCGGAGACGATGGTGGCCGGCCAGAAGTAGCCCCGGTCGCCCTGGCGCGCGCCGCCGAGCTCGAGTGTGGCGTGGTCGGGCAGGCGGTCGATGAAACCGCTGACCTGGGCCAGCTGGCCCGCGTTGTTGACCGGCCCGAACAGGATGCCCTGCTCGCTCGGAGCGCCGGCGATGGCGTTCGCGCGGGCGTAGTCGCGCAGCGCCTGCACGAACTCGTCGTGGATCCCGGCCTGGACCAGCACCCTGGTCGCCGCTGTGCAGTCCTGCCCGGCGTTGAAGTAGCCGGCGGCGGTGATTCCCCGCACGGCGGCCTCGATGTCGGCGTCGTCGAAGACGACGACGGGGGCCTTGCCGCCGAGCTCCAGGTGCACCCGCTTGAGGTCGCTGGCCGCGGCCTTGGCCACCTCCATGCCTGCCCGAACCGAGCCGGTGATGGACACCATCTGCGGCGTCCGGTTCTCGATCATGGCGGCACCGGTCGAGCGGTCGCCGGTGACGACGTTGAGCACGCCCGGCGGCAGGAACTCGGCCGCGACCTCCGCCAGCAGCAGGGTGGAGAGCGGGGTGGTGTCCGAGGGCTTCAGCACCGTGGTGTTGCCCGCGGCGAGCGCGGGGGCGAACTTCCACACGGCCATGTTCAGCGGGTAGTTCCACGGGGTCACCTGCCCGATCACGCCGACCGGCTCGCGGCGGATGAAGGAGGTGTGGTCCTTCATGTACTCGCCGGCCGAGCGGCCCTCCAGATTGCGCGCGGCGCCGGCGAAGAAGCGGATCTGGTCGACGGAGAGCAGGATCTCGTCCTCGACGAGCGTGCCGCGCGGCTTGCCGGTGTCCTGTGACTCCGCGTCGGCGAACTCGTCGGCGCGCGCCTCCATGGCGTCCGCGATCCGGAACAGGGCGAGCTGGCGCTCCCCCGGCGTGGTCTCGCCCCACACCTCGAAGGCGTCGGATGCCGCGGCATACGCGTCGGCGACATCCTCTGCGGTGGAGATCGGGCTGGTGCCGTAGACCTCCTCGGTCGCGGGGTCGACGAGGTCGAGGCGGGACTCGGAACGCGACTCGGTGTAGTCGCCATTGACAAAATTGCGCAGTTCACGGTGGGTCATGGCCAACATCCTAGGCCGCTCCGGCGTCGGGATCGAGCCCGCTATTCGATGGAATCAGTCGAAGATGTGCCGTTCAACCACGGATTCCCTTGTCAGAGCGGCCTCGCACTGACAGAATCAAGCCATGAGCACGCAGGGTCGCATATCTCCGGTCAAGCCGGTGCAGCTGGATGCTGTCTCCAAGGCGATCATCGAGCAGCTGCAGGTCGACGGCCGACGCAGTTACGCCGAGATCGGCAAGGCCGTCGGCCTCAGCGAGGCCGCTGTTCGCCAGCGGGTGCAGAAGCTCACGGATGCCGGGGCGATGCAGGTCGTCGCCGTCACCGACCCGATGCAACTCGGTTTCTTCCGCCAAGCGATGATCGGCATCCGGGCCAGCGGCGACACCCGCGTGCTCGCCGATGCGATCTCCGCTCTCAGCTCCGTCGACTACGTCGTGCTCACGGCCGGCAGCTTCGACCTCCTGGTCGAGGTCGTCTGCGAGGACGACGAGGAGCTGCTCACCCTGCTGAACACGCAGATCCGCAACCTGGACGGCGTGATGAGCACCGAAACGTTCGTCTATCTCCGACTTCACAAGCAGTTGTACAACTGGGGAACACGGTAAATCATGGGAATCTCAACTCGTCCGCAGCTCAGCGAAGAGCAACTGCAGCAGAAGGCCAAAGACCACCTCTGGATGCACTTCACCCGCCAGTCCAGCTTCGAGCAGAACGATGTGCCGATCATCACCAGGGGTGAGGGCCACCACATCTTCGACTCGAAGGGCAAGAAGTACTTCGACGGCCTCTCCGGGTTGTTCGTCGTGAACGCCGGCCACGGCCGCAAGCGCCTGGCCGAGGTCGCGGCCAAGCAGGCGGAGGAGCTCGCCTTCTTCCCGCTGTGGTCCTACGCCCACCCCTCTGCGATCGAGCTGGCCGACCGGCTGGCCGACTACGCGCCGGGCGACCTGAACAAGGTGTTCTTCTCCACCGGCGGCGGCGAGGCCGTCGAGACGGCGTTCAAGCTCGCCAAGTACTACTGGAAGCTGCAGGGCCGCCCCACCAAGCACAAGGTGATCTCGCGCGCCGTCGCCTACCACGGCACCCCGCAGGGCGCCCTCGCCATCACCGGCATCCCGGCGATGAAGGAGATGTTCGAGCCCATCACGCCCGGCGGCTTCCGGGTGCCGAACACCAACTTCTACCGGGCCGGCGAGGTCGGCGCCCCGAGCGATGACCTGGAGCAGTTCGGCGTCTGGGCGGCCAACCGCATCGAGGAGATGATCCAGTTCGAGGGCCCGGAGACCGTCGCGGCCGTGTTCCTGGAGCCGGTGCAGAACTCGGGCGGCTGCTTCCCGCCGCCTCCCGGCTACTTCCAGCGCGTCCGCGAGATCTGCGACAAGTACGACGTGCTGCTGGTCAGCGACGAGGTCATCTGCGCCTTCGGCCGGATCGGCCACATGTTCGCCTGCGACCAGTACGGCTACGTGCCGGACATGATCACCTGCGCCAAGGGCATGACGAGCGGCTACTCCCCGATCGGCGCGACCATCGTGAGCGATCGCATCTACGAGCCGTTCTCGAAGGGCGACACGACCTTCTACCACGGCTACACCTTCGGCGGTCACCCCGTCTCGGCCGCGGTGGCACTGGAGAACCTGGACATCTTCGAGGAGGAGAAGCTCAACGAGCGCGTGCGCGAGAACTCCCCCCTGTTCCGGGCCTCGCTGGAGACGCTGCTCGACCTCCCGATCGTCGGCGATGTGCGCGGCGACGGCTACTTCTTCGGCATCGAGCTGGTCAAGGACAAGGCGACGAAGGAGACCTTCAACGATGAGGAGTCCGAGCGACTGCTGCGCGGCTTCCTCTCCAAGGGCCTCTACGACGCCGGCCTGTACTGCCGGGCCGACGACCGCGGCGACCCCGTCGTGCAGCTGGCGCCGCCGCTGACCATCGGGCCGGCCGAGTTCACCGAGATCACCGACATCCTGCGCGGTGTGTTGAGCGAGGCGTGGTCACGGCTCTGAGCCGGGAGGCTGCGGCACCGCCCAGCCTCTGGCTCGACGCGTTGCTGGCCTCCGGCACCGACGACCTGCGGCCGCGCCCAGCGCTCGGCCGCAACGCCGCCTTCGACGTCTGCATCGTCGGCGGCGGCCTGACCGGGCTGTGGACGGCCTACTACCTGGCGAAGGCCGACCCGAGCCTGAAGATCGCCGTGTTGGAAAAGCACATCGCCGGTTTCGGCGCCTCCGGGCGGAACGGCGGCTGGTGCTCGTCGCTGTTCCCGACCTCCGCGGAGGCGCTGAAGCGCAGCCACGGGCGGGAGGCGGCCGTCGCCATGCGCCAGGCCATGATCGACACCGTCGACGAGGTCGCCCGGGCGAGCGCCGCCGAGGGCATCGACTGCGATTTCGCCCAGGGCGGCACGGTCTCCTTCGCGCGCAACGCCCCGCAGTTGGCTGCGGCCACGGCCGACGTCGCCGCCGCGGCCGAGTACGGCGTCGACAAGCTGGAGCTCTGGGGCGCCGAGCAGGTCGGCGAGCGGTTCGGGGCTCGGGGATCCGGCAGCGAGCGCCCGCTCGGCGCCGTCTTCGACCCGTCCTGCGCCCGGATCCAGCCGGCGAAGCTGGTGCGCGGGCTGGCACGGGTGGTCGAGTCGCTCGGCGTCTCCCTCTTCGAGCACACCGAGGTGACCAACTGGTTCGCCCGGCGGGTCCGGTTCCGCTCCGAGCTGCCCGACGGCAGCAGCGTCGACGGCGCGGTGTCGGCGACGAACATCGTGATCGCCGTCGAGGGGTACGGGGCGGCGCTGCCCCGGGTCGGCCGGCACGTGCTGCCGCTGTACTCGCTGATGATCGCGACGGAGCCGCTCAGCGATGACGTCTGGCGCGAGATCGGCATCGAGCACGGCCAGACGTTCACCGACTACCGCCACCTCGTGATCTACGGCCAGCGCACGGCCGACAACCGGCTCGCCTTCGGCGGGCGCGGCGCCCGCTACCACTGGGGCAGCGCCATCCGCGAGGAGTACGACCGCGACCCGCGTGTCTTCGGCCACCTGCAGCGCACCCTCGCCGACCTCTTCCCCGCTGCGGCGGATGCCGCCATCACCCACCGGTGGGGCGGGCCGCTCGGCGTCAGCCGCGACTGGCATGCGACGGCGAGCTTCAACCCGAAGACCGGTGTCGGCATCGCCGGCGGCTATGTCGGCGACGGGCTGAGCACCACGAACCTGGCCGGCCGCACCCTCAGCGCGCTGATCCGGGACGAGCAGGGCCCGCTGACGGAGCTGCCCTGGGTCAACCACCGCTCGCCGCGCTGGGAGCCGGAGCCGCTGCGCTTCGTCGGATCCAACCTGGGGCTTCTCGCCACGGGCCTCGCCGATGTCGAGCAGGGGCTGACCAAGCGGCCGTCGCTCGCCGCGAAGCTGATGGCGCCGCTCACCGGCCACTGACTCGGACAGGCACCGGCCCGGGCACGCACCGGCAGCGGAGCTGCGCCACCCGGAGGACGCTGGGCGGCCCGGCCCGGCCGTTGCCGCGAATCCCGGGCGCGTCGCGCCGCCCAGGGTGGAACGATCCGTACACTGAGCGACTATGTCCACCATTACAAGCACCCCACTCTGGGCGCCCCTCTACGGCGCATCCTTCGGCGAGGCCTTCTCGCGTTTCTGGAAGAAATACGCCACTTTCTCTGGCCGCGCCAGCCGCAGCGAGTACTGGTACTGGGCGCTGGCCAACGGGCTGGTGCTGCTGGTGCTGTTCGGCGTCACCCTCGCGCTCGGCCTGCCCACCTCCACCATCGATCCGGCCACGGGCGCCTCGACGCCCGGCGTGATTGCAGTGATCGGACTCGTGCTCATCGGGGCATGGACACTCGCGACCGTCATCCCGGGGCTCGCCCTCACCGTGCGCAGGCTGCACGACATCAACTTCAGCGGCTGGATGTGGTTCCTCAACCTGATCCCGTCGATCGGCTCCCTGATCATCTTCATCTTCACCGTGCTGCCCTCCGATCCGCGCGGGGCGCGGTTCGACCAGCCGACCGCCTGATCCGGCGCGGTGCCGGCCGCTCAACCGGCACCGCGAAGGCCCACTCCGGCACATGCCCGGCCCGCAGCATGGCATCCAGCAGGCCGGCCAGCCCATAGCCGGGGTCGATGCCCAGGGCCATGCCCAGCAGCACCCCGGCCCGGCTGCTGCGCCCGAGCGCCCAGTTCAGCCAGGCGAGCAGGGTGAGCGGCGGCGGCTTGCGACTGCGCGGGGACCGCGCCACGAGCTCGAGCAGGAGGGCGATCGCCGCCTCGACGCGCTCCGGGTCCGGTCGCGGCCCCTCCCCCCAGAGCAGTCGGGCGCTCTGCTCGCCTGCACCCGGTTCGCCGGCGGCGAAGCGCTCGTTCTCGCGCTCCGCCGCGAGACCGGCGCCCGCCCCGAAGGCGAACTGCAGCAGGAGCACGTCCCTGCTGGGCGGCGACTGCATCGTGAAGAGCAGCGCGGCCGCGTGCAGGTCACTCAGCTCGCCAGGCTGCCCGGCGAGGCTCGACTCCACGATCGCCGGAACACCCAGCAGCACGTCCAGCTCGGCCGACGGCACGCCGAGTGCCGCGGGGTCGCTGGCCATCTCCCGGAACCGGGCGAGAAGGCGGCCGATCCGCTGCCGGGTCGCGAGGTCAGCCGAGGACTCATCCAGCGCGGGGCCATGCTGGTCGTCGAGGGCGGCCGGGCGGCCGGCACCCGGTGGGCGGGCATCCGCGATCAACTCGAGCGCGCGCCCGCCGCGCGGCACCGCCGTGTCGAAGTAGGACGCCCAGCCGTCGGCGGCGACGCACAGGGCGTCCCGCACCCGGAAGCCGGACTGGCCGGCGTGGAAGATCAGCGCGTTCATGAGCTCGCCGTGCGGCGGGATACTGCCGGCGCCGAAGCGGGCAGCCGTGTACGCCACCGGCACCACGGCATCCACCTCGGGGATCTTGCAGAGCATGCCGATCAGCGAGGACGCCATGGCGTTCACGGTGTCGGCATCGACCGGTCCGGCCGGCGGCAGGTCGACGCGGAGCGCGCCGCAGCTGCGTGAGCCACGAAAGGCGACAAGCACCATGCTCTGAACCGGCCGGAAGCCGGCCAGCTCGGGCACGATGGCCAGGAACTCCTGCGGCTCGTGGGCCGTGATGATCGTTGTCATGCGGCGATTCTTCGCCGCGGACGCACCCGTCGGAAGCCCCCAGCTGGCTGCTGTGCACAACTGCCGAGCCGGGCCGCCCTGTGCACAACAGACGCGGTGCACAACGCGAGCGGTGCACAACTCGCGCCGTGCACAACTGACGCGGTGCACAACAGACGCGGTGCACGCACCCGGCAGGGAGCCCGGCCCGGCCGGTTACGCCGCGCCCTCCTCGCCCTCCAACGCCGGCGCCTCGAACTGCGCGTTGTAGAGGCGGTAGTACGCGCCGCCCTCCTGCAGCAGCTCGGCATGCGTGCCCTGCTCGACGATCTGCCCGTTCTCCATCACCACGATGAGATCGGCGTCCCGGATCGTGGAGAGCCGGTGGGCGATGACGAAGCTGGTGCGGTCGCTGCGCAGGGCGTTCATGGCCTTCTGCACGAGCAACTCGGTGCGGGTGTCGACCGAGCTCGTCGCCTCGTCCAGGATCAGCACGCTCGGCTGGGCGAGGAAGGCGCGCGCGATCGTGATCAGCTGCTTCTCACCGGCACTGATGTTGCCGGCCTCGTCGTCGAGCACCGTGTCGTAGCCCTCCGGCAGGGCGCGCACGAAGCGGTCGACGTAGGTGGCCTGGGCGGCGGCGAGGATCTCCTCCTCCGTGGCACCCGGCCGGCCGTAGGCGATGTTCTCCCGGATGGTGCCGCCGAACAGCCAGGTGTCCTGCAACACCATGCCCATCCGGCCGCGCAGCTCCGCCCTGGTCATCGTCGCGATGTCGGTGCCGTCGAGCGTGATCCGGCCGGAGTCCAGTTCGTAGAAGCGCATGATCAGGTTGACCAGCGTGGTCTTGCCCGCACCGGTCGGCCCGACGATCGCGATCGTGTGCCCGGGCTCGGCGACGAGGTTCACGTGCTCGATCAGCGGCTTGTCCGGGGCGTAGCGGAAGCAGACGTCCTCGAACACGAGGCGGCCGCTGCCCTCCCCGGGTGCCGTGCGCCCAGAGTCCGCGCGCGCGGGCTCGGTGCGCGCGGATGCCGCGGCCAGGGCTCCCGCGCGCGCCGGCGCGGCGGGGGCCGGTGCCGCCTCGGCGGGCGCTTCGGCATCCGGGCTCTGCTCCTCGGCGTCGAGCAGCTGGAACACCCGCTCGGCCGAGGCGACGCCGGACTGCAGCAGGTTCGCCATCGAGCCCAGCTGGCTGAGCGGCTGCGTGAACTGCCGGGAGTACTGGATGAAGGCCTGCACGTCGCCGAGGCTCATCTGGCCGCTGGCGACCATCAGGCCGCCGATCACGGCGATGGCGACGTAGACGAGGTTCCCGACGAACATCATCGCCGGCATGATGATGCCGGAGACGAACTGGGCGCCGAAGCTGGCCCCGTACAGCTCCTCGTTCTTCTCGGTGAACTCGTCGTTCGTCTCCTGCTGGCGGCCGAAGACCTTGACCAGGGAGTGCCCGGTGTAGGTCTCCTCGATGCGCGCGTTGAGCTCGCCGGTGTGCTTCCACTGGTCGACGAAGAGCTTCTGCGAGCGCTTGCCGATGATCACCGTGATGAGCAGCGTCAGCGGGATGGTCACGAGCGCGACGAGCGCGAGCAGCGGCGAGATGGTGAACATCATGACCATCACGCCGATGACGGTCAGGATCGACGTCAAGGCCTGGCTCAGCGTCTGCTGCAGGCTCTGCGAGACGTTGTCGATGTCGTTCGTGACCCTGCTGAGCAGTTCGCCGCGCTGCGTCTTGTCGAAGTAGCTGAGCGGGAGCGCGTTCAGCTTCACCTCGATGTCCTGCCGGAGCCGGTAGACGGTGCGCTGCACGCTGCCGTTCAGCACGAAGCCCTGCAGCCAGAGGAACAGCGAGGCCGCGAGGTACAGCGCGAGCACGCCGAGCAGCACGCTGCCGAGTGCGGCGAAGTCGATGCCCTGCCCCGGGGTGAGGTTCATCGAGGAGAGCATGTCGGCCAGCTGGCCCTGCCCGGAGGAGCGCAGCTGTTCGAGCACCTCCTCCTTCGTCGCGCCGGCCGGCATCTGGGCAGAGACGACGCCCTCGAAGATGATGTTCGTGCCCTGGCCGAGCAGCTTCGGGCCGAGCACGCTGAACACGACGCCGATGACGGCGAGGATCGTGACGGAGATGATCTGGAACCACTCGGGGCGGAGCCGGCCGAGCAGCCGCTTCAGCGACGGGCCGAAGTTCATCGCCTTCTCGACGGGGGCGGCGCCGGCCATCGGCCCGCGTCCCATCGGGCCGCGCCGGGGGGCGGCGGTCGCGGCGCCCTCCGTCGTGTTGTCGTCTGCCTCGCTCATGCTGCCTCCTCCGCGGTGAGCTGCGAAGAGACGATCTCCGCATAGGTCTCCGAGCTCTCCAGCAGCTCGTCGTGCGTGCCGCGGCCGACGATCTCACCGCCCTCGAGCACCAGGATCTGGTCGGCGTCGACGATGGTCGACACCCTCTGGGCGACGATGAACAGCGTGGCGTCGCCGATGTCGGCTCGCAGCGCCCGCCGCAGGTTCGCGTCGGTGGTCAGGTCCAGCGCAGAGAAGGAGTCGTCGAAGATGTAGATCGCCGGCCGCTTCACGAGGGCCCTGGCGATCGCCAGCCGCTGTCGTTGCCCGCCGGACACGTTCGTGCCGCCCTGGCTGATGGGCGCGTCGAGCCCGCCGGGCATCGAGGCGACGAAGTCCCGCGCCTGGGCGACCCCGAGGGCGTGCCAGAGCTCCTCGTCGGTTGCATCGCTCTTGCCGTAGCGCAGGTTGCTGGCCACCGTTCCGGAGAACAGGTAGGGCTTCTGCGGCACCAGGCCGATGTGGCCCCAGAGCAGCTCCTGGTCGATCTGCCGCACGTCGACCCCGTCGATCTCCACCGTGCCGGCCGTGGCGTCGAACAGCCGCGGCAGCAGGTTGACGAGGGTGGTCTTGCCGGAGCCGGTGCTGCCGATGACGGCGGTCGTCGTGCCGGGGCGCGTGATGAAGCTCACGTCGGTCAGCACCGGCTGCTCGGCCCCCGGGTAGGAGAAGGCGACGTCATCCAGCGCGATGGAGCCGACCCCGTGCAGGCTGACGACGGGGTTCGCCGGCGGCGTGACGCTCGGCTCCGTGCCGAGCACCTCCTGGATGCGGTCGGCGCAGACGGCGGCGCGCGGGATCATGACCGCCATGAACGTCGCCATCATGACGGACATCAGGATCTGCATGAGGTAGCTGAGGAACGCCGTCAGGGTGCCCACCTGCATGGAGCCGTCGTCGATCCGGAATGCCCCGAACCAGAGCACGGCGATGCTGGAGACGTTGAGCACGAGCATCACGACGGGGAACAGCAGGGCCATGAGGCGCCCCGCCCGCAGCGCCGTGTCGGTGAGCTCGGCGTTGGCGGTGCCGAAGCGCGCGGCCTCGATCGGCTCGCGCACGAAGGCGCGGATCACCCGGATGCCGGTGAGCTGCTCGCGCAGCACCGTGTTCACCCGGTCGATGCGCTTCTGCATGGAGCGGAACAGCGGCACCATGCGCATCACGATCAGCCCGACCGCGATGAGCAGCACGGGCACCGCGACCGCGATCAGCCAGGACAGCTCGAGGTCCTGCCGCATCGCCATGATGATGCCGCCGACGCAGAGGATGGGCGCGCTGACCAGGATGGTGCAGGTCATGAGCACCAGCATCTGCACCTGTTGCACGTCGTTGGTGGAGCGGGTGATCAGCGAGGGGGCGCCGAAGAGCGCGACCTCGCGCTCCGAGAACTGGCCGACCTTCTCGAACACCCCCTGGCGGAGGTCCCGGCCGAGCGCCATGGCGGCGCGCGCGCCGAAGTAGACGGCCACGATCGCGCAGATCACCTGGCCGAGGGTGATCAACAGCATCCACCCGCCGGTCGTGATGATGTACGCCGTGTCGCCCTTCGCGACACCCTGGTCGATGATGTCGGCGTTGAGCGTCGGCAGGTAGAGCGAGGCGATCGACTGCGCCAGTTGGAACACGACCACCCAGAGGAGCAGCCAGCGGTAGGGCTTCAAATAGCGCCAGACCAGTGGGAGAAGCATGGGACTCCTAGTCGTTCGAGGGGGCGGTGGTGTGAGTCTGTGCGGGGGCGGATGCGGTCAGCCCGTGCAGGAGCAGCGCGGCGATCTCCGCCGTCGTGAAGTTCTCGCCCTCGCTGAGCAGCGGATGCGTCATCGAGAGCGTGGTCAGCCGGATCATCTGGGCGGCACGGCGGGGCGGCACGCGCAGCTCGTCGGCGTGCCGGGCCAGGACGTCGGCGACCGCGCCGAGGATCGCCTCGTTGTCCGGCCGATTGTGGCGGGTGGCATCCGCCCGCGGCCTCGACCAGAAGTCGAGCGCGACCATGAGGCCGAAGAGTTCGCGCACGCGCACCTGCAGCAGCGACACGATGGTCGCGACCGATTCGTCCAGGTCGGCGGCGGGCGGGATCTGCAGCAGGGAGGCCGCGAGCGCCCCGCCGTCCATGTGCCGGTGCAGGGCGGCGGCGAGCAACTCTTCCTTGTCGGCGAAGACCCGGTAGATGGTGCCCTCGGCGATGCCGGCGGCGGCCGCGATCTGCTTGCTGGTGACATCGCGCCCGTGCGCGATGAGCAGCGGGATGGTGGCGTCCAAGATGGCGCTGCGCCGCTCGTCGCGGCCGAGCGGCTTGGCGCGGCCGGGCTTCACGGATGCGGCGGCGGGGATCACTCGTGAATCGTAACTGAGTGAGCGCTCACTCAGCTAGGGTCCGCCTTCCGCTCTCGGTGAACACGCGGCGCGTGCAGTGCGCACCCGCGGGCGGCGCGTTCCCGCGGCCCCTGGCACGCCGGCGAACCGCGTCCGGACATGCAGGGGCCCGGCCGGTGCAGCGCACCGGCCGGGCCCCTGTCCGTGCTCAGGCGTAGGCCGCGACGACGCGCTCGATCTCGCGGACGGTCTCCGCGCTCGGCGCCTCGATCGCCATCCGGACGGTTCCGCCCCGGATGCCGAGTGCCCGGTAGGCCGCCTTCATGCGCCCCATGTTGCCCTGCACCGTGTCGACGGCGTCGTCCACGTCCTTCTGGGCGGCGGCGATGGCCTGCGCGTCGCCGGTTGCCGCGGCGGCGGCCAGCGCCCGGAACGGCTTGGGCAGCACGGAGGAGATGCCGGAGATGACGCCCTGCGCGCCGAAGCGCTCCGCGCGCGCCAGATCGCGGTCTCCCCCGGTGTAGATGAGGAACGACTCCGGCACGACCGCCCGGTAGGCGGCCAGCTGTTCGAGCGGCTCGTCGCTGACCTTGGCGCCGACGAAGTTGGGCAGCTGGGCGATGCGGGCCATCAGCTCGTTGCTGACGAAGTTGCCGCTGACGGCCCGGAAGACATAGACGTACACGTCGATGCCGTCGGCCGCCGCGCTGATCTGGCTGAAGTAGTCCAGCAGCGCGGCATCCGTCGCCTTGAGGTAGTACGGGGTCAGCACGGCGACCTCGGTGGCGCCGGCCTCGCGGGCCTGCTGCAGGTAGCGCAGCGCGTCGTAGACGCTCGCACCGCCGACGTGCACGACGACGCGCATGACGGGGGCCAGCACCTCGAGGCTGAGCGCGGTCAGCGCGCCGCGCTCCTCGAAGCTGAGCGCCGGGAACTCCCCCGTCGTGCCGAGCACGAATGCGCCCTCGTTGCCGGACTTGGCGACGTACTCGAGGATCTCGCGAGAGCCGTCGAGGTCGAGCCGCCCGTCCTCGTGGAAGGCGACGGGGACGGCGGTGAGGATGTCTCTTCTGGTCATGATTTCTTTCTGTGGGTGAGGGATGACTGGGGCCGGCTCACACGCCGGTGGGGGCGTGCTCGCGCTCGGCCGGCAGGGCGGCCAGCGCGGCGGCGGCCTTCTTGCGCGCGCGCAGTCGGCCGACGATCGGCACGACGAGCGAGATCAGCGCGAGCCCGAGCATGGCGGCGGTCAGCGGGCGGCTGACCACGTCGAAGAAGTCGCCCTGGGCGATGAGCAGCGCGCGGCCGAGTTCCTTCTCGGCCAGGGGGCCGAGCAGCATGCCGAGCACGACCGGCCCCGCCGGGAACCCGGTGCGCTTGAGGATCACCCCGACGACGCCGAAGGCGAGCATCATGATCACCGTGGTGAGGTTGTTCGTCGTCGCGTAGGTGCCGATGACGCAGAAGATCAGGATCGTTGCCCAGAGGTAGTGGTTCGGGACGTCGAGCAGCTTCACCATGCCCTTCATCCGCACCAGGCTGACGCCGAGCGAGAGGATTGTCGCGATCAGCATGATTCCGGCGATGCTCACGACGAGGTCTGGCCGGTTTGTGAAGAGTCCGGGGCCGGGGCTGATGCCCCAGATCATCATGGAGCCGATCATCACGGCCATGACGGAGTCACCGGGCACGCCGAGCGCCATCGTCGTCGTGAGCGAGCCGCCGAGGGTGGCGCTCGACGCGGTGTCGGATGCCGTGATGCCCTCAATGGAGCCCTTGCCGAAGTCCTGCGGCCGCTTGGAGACGGCGCGTGCGCGGTCCCAGCCGATGAGCCCGGCGATGTCGCCGCCGGCGGCCGGGACGAGGCCGACGCCGAGGCCGACCGCGCCGGAGACGAGCATGGGCTTGCCCATCTGCTTGACCTCCGACTTGTTCGGCCACCAGCGCCCGAGGCTGGAGATCGGCTTGACCTTCGACTTCCGGTAGGTGAGCAGCTGGTCGAAGAGCTCGCCGATGCCGAACAGCCCGATGATGACGGCGATGAAGCTGAAGCCGTCGCGCATGTCCGTCAGCCCGAGCGTGAAGCGGGCGTCGTTCGTGATCGCGTAGGTGCCGACCGCTCCCAGCGTGAGGCCGAAGACGCCGGCGAGGAGCCCCTTGAGCAGCGACTTCGAGGAGATGCTGACCATGATGGTGAGGCCGAAGACGACCAGCGCGAACATCTCTGCCGGGCCGAAGAGCTTGTTGGCCATGGTCGCCAGCGGCACAGCCACGGCGATGAACAGCACGAGGCTGGCGAGGATGCCGACGGCGGAGCCGAGGGCGGAGATGGTCAGGGCCAGCCCGGCCCTGCCCTGCTTCGCCATCGGGTAGCCGTCGAAAGTGGTCGCGATCGAGGCCGGGGTTCCCGGCGTGTTGACGAGGATCGACGGCACCCGGTCGCCGAAGTTGGCGGCGACGTAGATGGTCAGCAGCACGGCCAGGCCCTGCACCGGCTCCAGCGTCAGGGTGAAGCCGGCGGCGAGCGCGACGGCCATGGTCGCCGTGATGCCGGGGAAGGCGCCGACGAGCAGGCCGAGGCCGAGGCCGAGCAGCAGACAGAGTCCGACGGTGGGGTCGAGCAGCGACGCCATCCCCTCGGCGAATCCGTTCATAGTGCGATCCTTAGCAATTGGCCGAACAGGAGGTAGATGAAGCCCGTCGTCACGACGGGGTAGATCACGAGGGACTTCCAGCCGCGGGCGCCGAAGACGAAGAGCAGTGCGGCGAGGTAGAGCGGCGCGACGATGACGAACAGCTTGAAGCCGATCACCAGCCCGAACAGCGTCAGCGTCGCCGTCTTCCAGGACCACACGCCGAGGAAGCCGGCCGTCAGGGCGAGGGCGATGAGCAGCTTGCCCATCTGGCCGGGCTGCACCCGTTCGAGGTCGTCGCGCTCGTCCGGCTTGCCGACGATGGCGATCACGAGGCGGGCGACCGCGAGGGCGATGCCGAGCACGGCGAGGATGGTCGGCCAGAATCGGGCGTCGATCTGGCCGGGGTCGGCCGCGCGGCGCAGCTCGATGGACTGCGCTGCGACGAGCAGGATGACGTTGAAGAGGAGTGCCGCAGCGGCGACGATGATCTCGAGACGCTTCGACGGCTGGGCGACGACGTCGGGGTCGACCGTGGAGACGATGCCGGTCTCGGCCTCGGCCTCGGGGGCCGGCGCCGTGGCCGCGATGGTGGTCGCGGCCACGGCGTCGTCTGTGCCGAGGCCCAGTGGTTGTGGGCTCATGGCTGGTGGTTAGCCCAGCAGCTCGGCGAAGCGCGTGAACTGCTCGTTCACGAACGTCGTCCAGTCGGCGGAGTTGCGGTAGACGACGAGGTTGCCCGCGTTCTTCTGGAACGCCTGGTACTCGTCGGACGCGACGGCCTCCTTGATGGCGGCCTCCAGCGTCGCGTGCACGTCGGTCGGCAGGCCGGCCGGTGCGTAGATTCCGCCCCAGCCACCGAACTCGAGCGGGTAGCCCGCCTCGGCAGCCGTCGGGATGCCGGGGAAGTTCGGGTGCTCCTCGTCGTGCAGCACGGCGAGGACACGCAGCGTGCCGTCGTCGTTGCCCGCCTTGGCCTCGCCGGCGCCGGAGACAACGGCGTCGATCTGGCCGCCGATGACGGCGGCAACGGCCGGTGCGCCGCCCTCGTGCGGAACGTTGGTGAACTGCGCACCGGACTCGCCGGCGAGCGCCTTGGCCGCGGCCTCCCAGATGGAGCCGGTGCCGGAGTTGCCGACGGTCAGGGGCTGGCCCTTGGCCGCGGCGATCAGGTCTTCGAGGGTCTGGTGCGGGCTGTCGGCGCTGACCGAGATGACACCGGGGGCGAGCATGATCTGGCCGAGCAGGTCGTAGTTCTCCGGCAGCACGTCGGCGCCCTGCGTGGTGTTGAGCATCGCGATCTCGACCGGGCCGAAGCCGAGGGTGTAGCCGTCGGCCGGGAGGCCGGCGACGTACTCCATGGCCGTCGCGCCGCCCGCGCCCGGGCGGTTCTCGACGATGATGTCGGTGTCGAGGATGCGGGAGAGCTGGTCGGCGAGCGCACGCGAGGAGAGGTCGGAGCCGCCACCGGGGTTGGCCTGCACGATCAGGGTGATCGGCTTCTCCGGGAAGGTGCTCGCCGGCTCGGCGGCTGCGGCCTCTTCCTTCGGCTTGGTGTCGGCCGCGGTGCCGACGGTGCAACCAACGAGCGAGAGCGAGAGTGCTGCGACGGCGATGCCGACGAGAGCTTTCTTGGGATTCACAGGCTTAACTCCTTTGTCTTGGCCACTGCCGAGCGCGCCACTGCGGTCGGCATGTAATCGATTTCTCGGATGCGGAGGCATCGAGTCTGCTGTGTCTGTAATCGATTTCCGAGAAGACTATTGAGCGGCATCCGGTTTGTCAATTGCCCCCGCCGGGACCGCGTCGGGGCTCAGCGCGGCGTGCGCAGCAACTCGGTCTGCACGACGATGCTGCGCGCGGGGCCCTCGAAGCCGCGGATGCGCTCAAGCAGCATCTGGGCCGCGCGCTGGCCGAGCTCGTAGCTCGGCACCGCCAGCGTGACCACGCGCCCGCTCGGATCCGCCGCCCACGGCAGCGGCTCGAACGAGGCCAGCGCGATCTCGTTCGGGTCGTCGAGCACCTCGCTGATGGCCCGCATCGCCCCCAGGGCCATGGCGTGGTTCCCGCAGAAGATCGCCTCCGGCCGCTCCTCCAGCGCCAGCAGCCGATGCGCCGCGGCGTACCCGCCGGACTCGGAGTAGTCGGCCTCGACGAAGAGCTCCGGCTCGAAGTCGATGCCGACGTCGCTGAGCGCGCGCCGGTAGCCGACGAGCCGCTCGCTCCCTGTCGTCGTCACCAGCGGCCCGGTGATTGTGGCGACCCGGCGGGCGGATTCCAGCAGCCGTGAGGTCACGGCGATTGCCCCGCGCACATTGTCGAGGGTCACGGTGTCGACGCCGTTCATCGTGCGGTCGACGGCGACCACCGGGATGCCTGCGAGGTCGAAGGACGCGGCCTCGATCGTCGAGCGCACCGGGGCGATCACCAGCCCGGCCACCTGCTGGTCGACCAGCAGCTCGAGGTAGGCCTCCTCCTTCGCCGCCGTCTCATCGGTGTTGCAGAGCACCAGGAGGTAGCCGTTCTCCCTGACGAGGTCCTCGATGCCGCGGACCAGGTCGGTGAAGAAGGGGTTGGTCACGTCGGGGATGACGACGCCGACGACCGCGTTCGCCCGGGTGCGCAGCCCGCGGGCGAGGCTGTTGTAGCGATAGCCGAGCTCCGCCTTGGCCTTGAGCACGCGCTCGACCAGCTCCGGCGCGACCCGGTCGTTGTCGTTCAGCACCCGCGAGACCGTCGCGGTCGACACGCCGGCGAGCCGCGCCACGTCGCTGAGCTTCGCTCGTGCGGCCATGCTTCCCCCCTGCGTTGTCAAAATCCGCGCCGGCGCGGGCCGGCGACGCTTGGCACATGCTATCGGCTGCGGGCCCCGGGAGGCCTCAGGCGGGCCGGGCGCGGGGCGGGCCGGCTGCGGGCCGGCACGGCCAGCCGTTAGTGTCTGCAGAGGATCGAGGAGGATCAGATGACGCAGACGCTGAGAGCACACTGGGCGAGCGGAGCGCCGTGCCACGGCGCCTGGAGCACGATCGACGACCCGGTGCCGGTCGAGCTGCTGGGCCGGGCGGGGTACGACTTCGTGACGATCGACCTCCAGCACGGCTACGCCTCGCCGCACTCGCTGCCTGCCCTGCTGCGCGCCCTGGGCGACACCCCCGCCCGGCCCTGCGTGCGCGTCGCGTGGAACTCCCCGGAGCTGATCATGCGGGCGCTCGACCTCGGCGCGGAGGGGGTGGTCGTGCCCATGGTCAGCACCGCCGCGGAGGCGGCGGCCGCCGCATCCGCCTGCCGCTATGCCCCGCGCGGCACGCGCAGCTGGGGCCCGATCCTGGCCACCGCCAGCCACCGGCCGATCGAGCCGGCCGCCGGCGACGCGGCCGCGGTCTGCATCGTCATGATCGAGACGGCGGCCGGCCTGGCGAACGTCGAGGCGATCGCCGCGACGCCGGGCGTCGACGCCCTCTACATCGGGCCGAACGATCTCTCGCTCAGCCTGGGCCTCGGGCGGGTCGGCTACCGCGACTCACCGGAGCTGCTGGGCGCCATGCTGCAGATCATCGCCGCCGGCGGCGCCGCCGGCGTCCCGGTCGGCGTCGACTGCTCGGGCAACGCCGACGCCCGGTTCTGGCAGGAGCAGGGCGCCGCCTTCACCATGTCGGCCAGCGACGCGCTGTTGCTGCGCGAGATCGCCGACGCCCGTGGGGCCGCGCTGCCCCGCTGAGCAGCCTCTGCACGCCCGATCGCCCCGCCCTCTGGGGAGATCGGCGAGAGGCCTGCCTTGACTGTGAAATCGATTACTGACAGTCTGTGCTGACGCACCGAGAGTGGTGCGCCCGTAGTTGTCAAGCTCTATCAAGGAGGATGAGTGGCACCGTCGACCACCTACCGCATGCCCGAGGAACGGCCCCAGACCGCCGTTGCACCGAAGACCGCGTGGCTGATCGCCAGCGGCGACCTGCGAGAGTCGGCCAACACCGCCGGGTGGGCCACGCAGTCCGCGATGGAGGGTGACATCGCCGCCGCCTTCGCCGAACTCGGCTGGACCATCGAACGCGCCAACCCCGTGGACCCCGCGCTCGGCCACGGCTTCATCCGCAGCCAGCGGATGGGTATCGAGGTGTTCAAGAACATCCCGTTCGACGCGCCGCTCATCGTCGCCGAGGCGGTCTGGCAGTACAGCCACCACGTGCTCGCCGGCCTGCGCACCCACCGGGGCCCCATCCTGACCGTCGCCAACTTCGCCGGCGACTGGCCCGGGCTCGTCGGCCTGCTCGGGCTGAACGCCGGGATGACGAAGATGGGCACGGAGTACAGCACCATCTGGAGCACCGACTTCACCGATGACTGGTTCAAGGCCGGCATCCGCAGCTGGGTCGAGACGGGAACGATCCGGCACGACGACTCGCATGTGCGGGCCCTGCCGGCGCTGCCCGACTCGCCGGAGTCCGCCCTCGGGCGTGCGCTGGCGGCCGAGCTGCTGCGCGACAAGGCCATCATCGGCGTCTTCGACGAGGGCTGCATGGGCATGTACAACGCCATCTTCGACGACGAGCTGCTGAACCCGACCGGCATCTACAAGGAGCGGCTGTCGCAGAGCGCGCTGTACGCCGAGATGCTGACCGTCGCCGACGAGGAGGCCGACGCCGTCGGCGACTGGCTGCTCGAGCATGGGATGACGTTCCGCCTCGGCACCGACGAGGCCACCGAGTTGACCGCGACGCAGCTGCGCTGGCAGTACAAGATGTACATCGCCGCGCTGCGGATCGCCGACGACTTCGGGCTCGACGCCGTCGGCATCCAGTACCAGCAGGGCCTCAAGGACCTGGTCCCGGCCAGCGACCTCGCCGAGGGGCTCCTCAACGCCACCGAGCGGCCCCCGGTCACGAGCTGGGACGGCTCCCGCGTGCTCTGGGAGGGGCGCGCACTCCCCCACTTCAACGAGGCCGACGAGGGTGTCGCCGTTGACGCACTCATCACCGACCGGGTCTGGACCGCGCTCGGACTCGTGCCGGACAACACCCTGCACGACGTGCGCTGGGGCGAGCAGTTCGGCGACGACTTCGTCTGGGTCTACGAGATCTCCGGCTCGGTGCCCGCCTCGCACCTGGGCGGCTACGAGCACGCGGAGGGCTGGCGCCAGGACCCGGTCTTCTTCCCGGCCGGCGGAAGCACCATCAACGGGGTCTCGCGCCCCGGCGAGATCGTGTGGAGCCGCGTCTACATCGCCGACGGCATCCTGCAGGCCGACATCGGCCGCGCCAGCGTCGTCGAGCTGCCGGCCGAGGAGACGGAGCGCCGCAAGCAGGCGACCAACCCCGAGTGGCCGATCGCACACGTCGTGCTGCACGGCGTCAACCGCGACCAGTTCATGGCCAGGCACAAGGCGAACCACTCGCAGATTGTCTACGCCCCGGATGCCGCGACGGCCGACCGTGCGCTGATCGCCAAGGCGGCGATGCTGGACGGCATCGGCATCCGTGTGCACCTCATCGGCGATGTGAACGTCTAGATGACCGCGCAGCGCCCCGGAGGGCTCGTCATCGGCGTCGATGTCGGCACGTCGAGCAGCAAGGGGGTGCTGGTCGACCCCGACGGGCAGGTGCTGTGCACCGTCGTGCGCGAGCACGCGGTGTCGCGGCCCCTGCCCGGCCAGGTCGAGATGGACGGCGCGCTCTGGTGGCAGGAGTTCGTCGAGATCGCCGCGGAGCTGACCGCCGCCGCCGCGGTGGCCGGGCGCCCGATCGCCTCGGTCGGGGTCAGCGGCATGGGACCGTGCCTGCTGCTCGCCGACGCAGCGGGCACCCCGCTGCGCCCGGCGATCCTCTACGGCGTCGATACCAGGGCCGGAGATCAGATCGAGCGGCTGAACGCCCGCTTCGGGCGCGAGGCCATCATTGAGCGCTGTGGTTCGGCGCTCTCCAGCCAGGCCGTCGGGCCCAAACTCGCGTGGGTCGCCGACAACGAGCCCGAGGTGTGGGCGGCCGCCCGACGGTTCTTCATGCCCGCCTCGTGGCTGGTCTGGCAGTTGAGCGGCGAGTACACCCTCGACCACCACTCCGCCAGCCAGTGCACTCCGCTCTATGACACCGAGGCGCTCGACTGGCACGCGCCGTGGAGCGCGGAGCTGCTCGGCCCGATCGAGCCGCCGCGGCTGGCCTGGCCGGGCGAGCAGGCGGGCACCATCACGGATGCCGCGGCCGCCGCCACCGGGCTGCCGGCCGGCACGCCCGTGACCGTCGGCACCATCGACGCGTGGACGGAGTCGATCAGCGTCGACGCCCACCACCCCGGCGACCTCATGCTCATGTACGGGACGACGCTCTTCCTCATCAACACCTCGCCGAGCCGGGTCACCCACCCGGCGCTCTGGGGAACGGTCGGCGTCGAGCCCGGAACGTGGAACTTCGCGGCCGGCATGGCGACGTCCGGGGCCATCACGGCCTGGCTGCGGGGCCTCTTCGGCGACCCAGGATACGCGGAGCTCGTCGCGGAGGCCGCGGCCGAGCCCGCAGGCAGCCGCGGGCTGCTGATGCTGCCGTACTTCGCCGGCGAGCGCACGCCGCTGGCCGACCCCGACGCGCGCGGCATGGTGCTGGGGCTCACACTCGAGCACGGGCGCGGCGCCCTCTACCGCGCCGCCCTCGAGGCGACGGCGTTCGGCATCCGGCACAACGTCGAGGAGATGCGGGCGGCCGGGGCCGTGATCGAGCGCATCGTCGCCGTGGGCGGCGGGACGCAGAGCACGCTCTGGCCGCAGATCGTCTCCGACGTCACCGGGCTGGTGCAGCAGCTGCCTGCCGACACGATCGGCGCCAGCCTCGGCTCGGCGCGGCTCGCGGCCGGCCTGCTGGAGGGGGCAGAGACCGCCGGCTGGAACGGTTCCGGCGTGGAGCTGCACCCGAACCCGGCCAACCGCGCCGTCTACGACGAGTTGTACCGGCACTACCTCGAGCTGTACCCGGCCACCCGCGACACCGCGCACGCCCTCGCGGCGCTGCAGCGCTCCGCGGCGCGGGCCGGGCAGGCGCCGGTCTAGGGCGGCGGCCGGGCCCCCGCCCCGCGCGTCTCGCGGCCCCGGAAAGGTCCCGCGGCCCCCGGTATATCGGGGGCCGCGGGACTTTCTGCGTGCCGCGAGCGGCGCAGTTCAGGCTTCGCGCCGTCGGCGGCGGCGGGCTGTGGGCTGTGGGCCGTGGGCGGCCGCGGGCTGTGCCCGTCCGGATGCCGCTAGGCGGTCGCGAAGAAGGCGCCGATCTCGGCGACCTCGTCCGCGCTCGGCCTCCAGGCGGTGGCCTCGGCCACGTTCTGCCGGATCTGCTCCGGCTTGGTGGCGCCGGCGATGACGCTGGCCAGGCCCGGCTGGGCGAGAAGCCAGGCGAAGGTGGCGGCCAGCATGGTGACGCCGCGCTCGGCGCAGAAGGCGGCGTAGGCCTCCATCGCGTCCCACGGGGCGGTGTCGACGAGGTGCTTGCGCGTGCGCATGATGCGGCTGTCGGCCGGGCCGGCGTCGCGGCTGAACTTGCCGGTGAACAGGCCGTTGTAGAGCGGGAACCAGGGCAGGAAGCCGAGCCCGTAGGCGTTGACGGCCGGCAGCACCTCCGCCTCGGCGCCTCGGGCGATCAGGTTGTACTCGTTCTGCGCCGAGATGAAGCGCGGGTGGGAGCCCAGCGCGGCCGTGTACTCGGCATCCGCGATCTGCCAGCCGGCGAAGTTGGAGTGCCCGATGTAGCGGATCTTGCCCTCGCTGATCAGGTCGTCCAGGGTGGAGAGCGTCTCCTCGATCGGGGTGTGCGGGTCGGGCGTGTGCAGCTGGTAGAGGTCGATCCAGTCGGTCTGCAGGCGGCGCAGCGAGCCCTCGACGGCGAGTCGGATGTAGCGCCGTGAGCCCTTGGCGCCCCAGTTGCTGATCGGGCTGGCGTAGTCGGCGTGGCCGAACTTGGTGGCCAGCACGACCTGTTCGCGGCGCCCGCGCAGCGCGTTGCCCATCAGGCTCTCGCTCAGGCCGTACTCGGCGCCGTAGATGTCGGCGGTGTCGAGCAGGGTCACGCCGGCGTCGATCGCGGCGGAGATGACGGCATCCGTGCCCTGCTGGGTCTCGGTCAGCGTGCCGGTGCGGCCGAAGTTGTTGCAGCCGAGCCCCACCGTCGAGACGAGGAGGCCGGACTTGCCGAGGGTGCGGTATTCGATCTGAGCCATGCCTGCCAGCCTATTGCGGATGCCGGGGCGGAGCGCGTCACGGCGTGCGCGCGCTACACCGGGGGTAACACGGCAGCGCGCACGGCGACGTCAGTCGGCCGGCCAGGAGGCGCGCACGGCCGCCAGCGCCTCGTCCAGGCTGAGGCCCCGGCCGCTGGCCAGCTCGGCGAGCGAGCGGGCCGCCTTCAACACCTCGACCGGCGGGGCGGTGATCGCCGCGCTCACCCGGGTGCCGCCGCCGGCCCGTGAGACCAGCAGGCCCTCGCTCTCGAGCTGCTTGTACGCCTTCTGGACGGTGCCGGTGGCGACGCCGAGGTCGCGCGCCAGCTGCCGCACGGGCGGCACCCGCTCCCCCGCCGCGATCCCGCCGGAGAGGATGCGGGCGCGCAGCTGCCCGGCGATCTGCTCGGAGGGCAGGCCGAGGGCGCCCATGCTGATCTCGCTCATGCCGACTGCCGGGTGGGCGCCGACCCCGGCGCGTGGACGCCGGCCCGGCTCCCGTTCTCCGCCCCGGTGCCGGAACGGGGTGCGCCGACCGGGCGGGCATGGGCCGTGGGCGCCCGCCGCGAGAAGAGGGGAAGCAGCACGAGGGCGATGCCGAGACCGCGGACGACGAAGCTCGCCACCGTCAGCGGCACCCCCAGGGCGGCGATCGGGGTGCCGACCGAGACGAGGCCGGCGTCGCCGGCCGGGAACGAGACCATCAGCTGGGCGGCCCCGCCGAGCGAGGACAGCACCATCGCGAGCGTGACGAGCAGCGCCCCGCTGCTGAAGGCGAGAATCGTGCGCATCCTGCTCCGCCGTGCCGCGGCATCCGCCTGCACGCTGAGGCCCCGCTGGCCGAGCCGCGGGCGGGCCACGGCCGCGAGTGCCAGCCAGGTGAGCGCGCAGAGCGCGAGCGCGGCCCAGAGGATCGGGACGCCGAAGTACCAGCCGACGAAGCTGCTGCCGCCGCTGTATCCGTTCGTGCCGATGGGCACGACGAGCAGTGTGTAGCGCCCCTCGCCGTCCGGGCTGGAGAGCAGCCCGGCGCTGACGACGGCCGCCGTCAACAGGGCGGCGCACGCGCCCCACGCCGCGAGCCACCAGGGGCGGGTGAAGCTGCGGATGGAGCGGGGCTGCAGGTCCAGGTGCACCACGGTTTCGGGCTCGCCGGGTGCGCTCGGGCGCCTCCGGCGCGGCAGCAGAAGCGCGATGCAGAGGGTGGCGACGACCAGCGCGGTCAGGAAGTCGTCCCAGCGGCCGTTGCCCCTGTGCGGCAGCAGCCCGCCGGGGGCACTCAGCAGGATGGCCGCGCAGAGGAGGACGCTGGCGAATCGGGCACGCAGCAGCTGGGGCCCGGCGATGCCGCGGGCTTCCGCGCGGCGCCAGTAGTGCAGTGCGATGCCCAGCGGCACGATGACCGTTGTCGCCGTGTTCACGTACTCGTACAGCAACACGAACTGGAACATGCTCATACGGCTCCCCCTCGGCCTCACCGCGCGCTGAATGTATCAGCGAAATGATACATCTGGCCGGCCCGTTGGTCTAGGGATCTCGCACGGATGCCGCTGGCGAGTGTTGCTAGGATCGGGGCTTGCTTCGTCGAGACAAGGACGCCATGACGCACGATTCCGACCCCGCCCTGCCGTTGCACGGGAAGACCGCGCTCGTCACCGGCGTCTCGCGCCGCCGAGGAATCGGGTATGCGATCGCCACGCACCTCGCCGGGCTCGGCGCGAGCGTCTTCATCCAGCACTTCGCACCGCACGATGCCGCGCTCCCCTGGGGCAGCGATGATCTCGAAGCCGTGCGCGCCGGGCTGCGCGGAAGCCTTCGCCCCGGCGCAGTGTCCGGCGATCTCAGCGCGGACCTGCGTGACGTCGCAGCGGTTGAGGCGCTGGTGGACGCCGCCTCCGCCCTGACGGGGCGGCTCGACATCCTCATCTGCAACCACGCGCAGAGCGGCGGGGACGGCTCGATCCTCGACATGACGGCCGACCGGCTCGACAGCTTCTGGCAGGTGAACACCCGCTCGACGATCCTGCTCACCCAACGGTTCGCCCGTCTGCGCGCCGCGGCGCCCGCTCCAGGCACCACCGCGCCCGCCGCTCCCGGCACCCGCAGGGCCGAGCGCGCCGCCGTCGACGAGCGGCAGGCCGGCCGGGTGATCTGGATGACGTCGGGGCAGGGAGACGGCCCGATGCGCGGCGAGGTCGCCTATGCGGCGAGCAAGGCGGCACTGGCCGGGGTGACCGCGACGGTGGCGGCCGAGCTGCTCGACCTCGGAATCGTCCTCAACACGATCGACCCCGGGCCGGTCAACACTGGTTACCTCGATGCCGAGACCGCCGACCGCCCGCTCGAGGCGGTATCGGCATGGGTGCAGGCCACCCCGTTCGGCCGGTTCGGCGCACCCGCCGACGCCGCCCGGCTGATCGGCTGGCTGTGCACTGACAGCGGCGTCTGGGTCGTGGGCCAGGTGCTCAAGACCGACGGAGGGCTCAGCCTGGGCTAACCGCGGCGCGCTGCCTGTTGTGCACAGCCCGCGCGGCCGACAACGTTCTGCACAGATGTCCGATTCTCGCCAGCGACGCTCGGGCGGCCCGGTTACAGTCGAAGCATGAGCGCGAACGACTACATCCTCAGAACCGAGAGCCCGATCGGGCTGCTCGAACTCACCGGCGACGGTGAGCACGTCACCTCCCTCAGCATTGCGCGCCAGGGCCACGTCCCGCTCGAGCACGAGCCGGAGCGCCGCGACGTCATCCTCGAGGAGGCCGCCCGTCAGCTGGCCGAGTACTTCGCCGGCGAGCGGCACAGCTTCGAGCTGCCCATCGCGCTGCACGGCACCGAGTTCCAGCTGAGCGTGTGGCGGCGTCTCGGCACGATCGGCTGGGGCGAGTTCCTCTCCTACGGCGAGCTCGGCGTCGAGGTCGGCAAGCCGGGCTCCGCGCGCGCCATCGGCGGCGCCGTCGGGGCGAACCCGATCCCGCTGATCGTGCCGTGCCACCGCGTGCTCGCCGGCGACAAGCGCATCACCGGGTACAGCGGCGGCGACGGCATCCCGACCAAGGTCTGGCTGCTCGACCACGAGGGCATTGAGCACAAGACCAACAGGGTGCCCGCTCCCCCGCCCGCGCCGCACACCGAGCTCGAGCTGGACTACGCCCTGTGAGCGCGGTCCTGGTCGCGGGCGACGGTCTGGCCCGCTGCGCCTGGGTCGGCGACGACGACGAGTACCGCCGCTACCACGACGAGGAGTGGGGCCGGCCGCTCCGCGACGGCCGTGCGCTGTTCGAGAAAGTCTGCCTGGAGGGCTTCCAGGCCGGCCTGTCCTGGATCACGATCCTGCGCAAGCGCCCCGCGTTCCGTGAGGCGTTCCACGGCTTCGACGTCGACGCGGTCGCGGCAATGGGCGACGAGGACGTCGAGCGGCTGCTCGGCAATGCGGGCATCATCCGGCACCGTGGCAAGGTCACGTCCGCGATCAAGAACGCGCGCATCACCCAGGAGCTCGGCACCGACGGCCTGAGCGAACTCATCTGGAGCTTCGCCCCGGATGCCGGGCCGCGGCCGGAGACGCTGCAACAGGTGCCAGGCACGACGCCGGAGTCCGTGGCGCTCAGCAAGGCGCTCCGTGCCCGCGGCTACGGCTTCGTCGGCCCGACGACGATGTACGCGCTGATGCAGTCGGCCGGCCTCGTCGACGACCACGTCGTCGGCTGCCACCGCGCCGCCTGAGCACGCCCGCGACCTGCGGCTGCACTGCCGCGCGGCGGCGAAACTGCGAGGCGGGGAAACTGCGCGCCGGCGGCGAAACTGCGCGGCGGCGACTTGGGGCAGCAGCGGCAGGGCGCTACACGATGAGCGCGAGCTCCTCGGGCTTGCCTGCGGTGGCGGCTTTGTGCCGCTGCAGCGTCAGCCCGGCGCTCGGTGCCCAGCTGAGCAGCTCGTCGATGCTGCCGAAGTCGATGCCCGCCTCGAGCAGGGCGCGGGTGAACTCGCCCTTCGACTTCTTGTTGAAGTGGTTCAGGGCCTTCTTCTGGCCGTCGGCGCCCGCGCTGAGCACGCGCAGGTAGGCGGCGCCCTCGCGGACGGGCAGTGGGCCGAGTGCCGTGTAAGCCTCGGAGCGGAGGTCCAGCAGCACGCCCGGCAGCGGCGCCAGCTGCTCGGCGATGGTGCTGCCCCAGTGCTTCTTCAGCGAGAGGGCCGGCAGCTTGGAGTCGTGTGACATCCGGTAGGCCGGGACGCCGTCCAGGGCCGCGACGGGGCCGAGCAGCGCCGAGTGCACCACCAGGTGGCTGTGCGCGTAGGCGCGCGCCCCGGGCGTGAGCGTGGCCGAGTCGAGGGCGTCGTAGAGCACGCCGGTGTAGCGGTCGATCACGGGCATGGTGCCGGCGGACGTCAGCCGGCGGTTCCGCTCCACTTCGAACAGCTGGGTGCGGCCGAGCTTCAGCGCCGCAACAGAGGCCTCGGTGTCGGCCGCCAGCTCCTGCAGCGCGTCCACAAGCTCGCGCCGCACCGGGGCGAGCGGCGCGAAGGCCAGCCCAGCGAGGTCGAGCGGGGCACCGTCTCCCCCGTCGCGCTTGGTCTCAGAGGGCGGGAGCAGGATGAGCATGGGGGTGTGGGAACCAATCCGGTTGGGAATGAAAAACGCCGGGACCCGGTGCGCTTGCGCGCGCCAGGTCCCGGCGGTTGTGGTGAAACGTGGTGGAGCTGACTAGACCAGTCCGGCCTGGCGAGCAACGACCTGAACGGTGTTGTTCTCGACCGAGAGGAATCCGTCATCCGCCTGCGCGGTGATCTTCTCACCGCCGGGCAGCGTCACGCGGACCTCGCCACGGGCGAGGATCGCGAGCAGCGGCTCGTGGCCGGGGAGAATACCGATCTCTCCCTCGACGGTGCGAGCGATGAGCTGGGTTGCCTCGCCGGACCAGACTTCCCGGTCGGCCGAGACAACGCTCACGGACAGCGTGGCCATGCTTAGCCGTTCTCTTTCTGGATCTGAGCCCACTTCTCTTCGACGTCGGAGATGCCACCGACGTTGAAGAATGCCTGCTCGGCGACGTGGTCGAACTCACCCTTGGCGATCGCGTCGAACGACTCGATCGTGTCCTTGAGCGGGACGGTGGAGCCCTCGACGCCGGTGAACTTCTTGGCCATGTAGGTGTTCTGCGAGAGGAACTGCTCGATACGGCGCGCACGCGACACCGTGATCTTGTCTTCCTCGGAGAGCTCGTCGACACCGAGGATGGCGATGATCTCCTGGAGTTCCTTGTTCTTCTGCAGGATCTGCTTGACGTTCGTCGCCACGCGGTAGTGGTCCTCACCCAGGTAGCGGGGGTCGAGGATGCGCGACGTCGAGGTCAGCGGGTCAACAGCCGGGTACAGACCCTTCGACGCGATCGCACGAGAAAGCTCGGTCGTGGCGTCGAGGTGGGCGAAGGTGGTCGCCGGGGCCGGGTCGGTGTAGTCGTCGGCGGGAACGTAGATCGCCTGCAGCGAGGTGATCGAGTGACCGCGGGTCGAGGTGATGCGCTCCTGGAGCACACCCATCTCGTCGGCGAGGTTCGGCTGGTAGCCCACGGCGGAAGGCATGCGGCCCAGAAGGGTCGAGACCTCGGAGCCGGCCTGGGTGAAGCGGAAGATGTTGTCGATGAAGAGGAGCACGTCCTGCTTCGCGACGTCGCGGAAGTACTCAGCCATGGTCAGGGCCGAGAGGGCGACGCGCAGACGCGTTCCCGGCGGCTCGTCCATCTGGCCGAAGACAAGGGCGGTCTTGTCGAAGACGCCTGCTTCTTCCATCTCGTGGATGAGGTCGTTGCCTTCACGGGTGCGCTCGCCGACACCGGCGAACACCGACACACCACCGTGGTCCTGCGCAACGCGCTGGATCATCTCCTGGATCAGAACGGTCTTGCCGACACCGGCACCACCGAACAGACCGATCTTTCCACCCTGCACGTACGGCGTCAGGAGGTCGATGACCTTGATGCCGGTCTCGAACATGGTGGTCTTGGACTCGAGCTGGTCGAAGGCCGGGGCCTTGCGGTGGATCGGCCAGCGCTCGGTGATCTCAATCTGCTCGCCGGGGGCGGCGTTGAGGACCTCACCGATGACGTTGAAGACCTTGCCCTTGGTGACGTCACCGACGGGCACCGAGATCGGTGCACCGGTGTCGCGAACCTCCTGGCCACGGACGAGTCCGTCGGTCGGGTTCAGGGCGATGGCGCGCACGACGTCGTCGCCGAGGTGCTGGGCAACCTCGAGCGTGATCGTGGTCGACACACCGGCGATGGTGATGTCGGTCTTCAGCGCGTTGTAAATGCCGGGGATGGAGTCGTGCGGGAACTCGATGTCAACCACGGGACCGGTCACGCGGGCGATCCGGCCGACGGCGCCCGCAGTGCTCTCAGCCTGGACTGGCGCGGTAGCAGTGTCAGTCATTGTTCTCTCTCTTCTGGACTTACTTCGTAAAAAACTAGGGCTACTTGGCGGATGACAGGGCGTCGGCGCCGCCGACGATCTCGGAGATCTGCTGCGTGATCTCGGACTGACGCGCGTTGTTGGCCAGACGCGTGTAGTCGGTGATCAGCTTGTCGGCGTTGTCGGATGCCGACTTCATCGCCTTCTGGCGGCTGGCGTGCTCGGAAGCAGCCGACTGCAGCATGGCGTTGAAGAGGCGGCTCTCGATGTAGACCGGCAGCAGGGCGTCGAGAACAGTCTCGACATCCGGCTCGAACTCGTACAGCGGCAGCACATCCTTGGCGCCGGGCTCCTCGACACCCTCGACAACCTCGAGGGGAAGGAGGCGGACAACCTCGGGCACCTGCGTGACCATGCTGACGAAGCGGTTGTAGACGACGTGAATCTCGTCGACGCCGCCGTCATCGCTGTTGCGCAGGAAGGCCTCGAGGAGCGCGTCCCCGATTTCCTTCGCCGTGTCGAACTGCGGCTGGTCGGTGCCGCCCGTCCACACGCGCTCGAAGGCGCGGTGGCGGAACCCGAAGTAGGCGTTGGCCTTGCGGCCGACGAGGAAGTACACGACATCCTTGCCCTGAGAGCGCAGCAGCGTGCTGAGCTCCTCGGCCTCTCTGAGCACCTGGGAGCTGAACGCGCCCGCGAGCCCACGGTCCGAGGTGAAGATGACGACGGCTGCCCGCTCGATCTTCTCCGGCTCGGTCGTGAGAACGTGATCGACGTTCGAGTACGTCGCAACCGCCGAGACGGCACGAGTGATGGCCCGCGAGTACGGCGTTGATGCCGTGACGCGTGCCTGCGCCTTCTGGATGCGTGATGCGGAGATCAGCTCCATGGCACGAGTGATCTTCTTGGTCGTCTGGGCAGACTTGATCTTCTGCCGGTAGACCCGAAGTTGCGCTCCCATGTCTCTCCTGTGATTCCTAGTTCAATATCAGTCGAATAGTCGTCTCGGGCGTCGCGTTAGCGACGGCCCTTGACGATCTTTTCCTGGTTGACGTCTTCTTCGGCGATGGCTTCGAACTTCTCGTTCGAGGCCAGCGGCTTGCCGTCACCCGTCTGGAACTCAAGCTTGAACTTGTCAACGGCGGCAGACATCTCGGCGACGGTCGCGTCGTCGAGCACGTTGGTCGCGCGCAGCGTGTTCAGGACCTCGGTGCTGCGGCCCAGGTAGTCGAGCAGCTCGCGCTCGAAGCGCAGGATGTCCTCGACCGGAACCTCGTCCAGCTTGCCGTTGGTGCCGGCCCAGATCGAGACGACCTGGTCCTCGACCGGGAACGGCGAGTACTGGGGCTGCTTGAGCAGCTCGGTGAGGCGTGCGCCACGGGCGAGCTGACGGCGGCTGGCCGCGTCGAGGTCGGAGGCGAACATCGCGAAGGCCTCGAGCGAGCGGTACTGGGCCAGCTCGAGCTTCAGCGTTCCGGAGACCTTCTTGATGGACTTCACCTGGGCGTCGCCACCAACACGCGAGACCGAGATACCCACGTCAACAGCAGGGCGCTGGTTGGCGTTGAAGAGGTCGGACTGCAGGAAGATCTGGCCGTCGGTGATCGAGATCACGTTGGTCGGGATGTAGGCCGAGACGTCGTTGGCCTTGGTCTCGATGATCGGGAGACCGGTCATCGAGCCGGCGCCGAGCTCGTCGGAGAGCTTTGCGCAACGCTCGAGCAGGCGGGAGTGCAGGTAGAACACGTCGCCGGGGTATGCCTCGCGGCCCGGCGGGCGGCGCAGCAGCAGCGAAACGGCGCGGTAGGCCTCTGCCTGCTTGGAGAGGTCATCGAAGACGATGAGAACGTGCTTGCCGCCGTACATCCAGTGCTGGCCGATGGCCGAGCCGGTGTAGGGGGCGAGGTACTTGAAGCCGGCGGGGTCGGATGCCGGAGCGGCCACGATCGTGGTGTACTCCATGGCACCGGCGTCTTCCAGGGCGCCCTTCACCGAAGCGATGGTGGAACCCTTCTGACCGATGGCAACGTAGATGCAACGCACCTGCTTGTTGACATCGCCAGACTCCCAGTTGGCCTTCTGGTTGATGATGGTGTCGATCGCCAGAGCGGTCTTGCCGGTCTGACGGTCACCGATGATGAGCTGGCGCTGTCCGCGGCCGATCGGGATCATGGCGTCGATGGCCTTGATACCGGTCTGCATCGGCTCGTGAACCGACTTGCGGGCCATGACGCCGGGAGCCTGGAGCTCGAGGGCGCGACGGCCCTCTGCAACGATCTCGCCGAGACCGTCGATCGGGGCGCCGAGCGGGTCGACGACACGGCCGAGGAACGCGTCTCCGACGGGGACGGAGAGAACCTCACCCGTGCGGGTGACCTCCATGCCCTCGACGATGCCGTCGAACTCGCCGAGCACAACAACACCGACCTCATCTTCGTCGAGGTTCTGGGCGAGGCCCAGGGTGCCATCGGCGAACTTGATGAGCTCGTTGGCCATGACTCCGGGGAGGCCTTCGACGTGAGCGATACCGTCACCGGCATCCGTCACGTGTCCAACCTCAGTAGCAGCAGCGCTGCCGGGCTCGTAAGCCTTGACGAAGTCCTTGAGCGCGTCGCGGATCTCATCGGGGCTGATTGTGAGTTCTGCCATCATCTTCCCTTTTCTGCACGAGGTGTACAGGTTCTGTCGTTTCGAGGCCTTACGGCGCCGAGGTCAAATATGTTCCAGCCGACACGAGGTCAGCCGGCAAGCTGAATTCGCACATCGTTGAGACGAGATGCAATGCTGCCGTCGATCACGTCGTCGCCGACCTGAACGCGGAGTCCGCCGAGCACAGCGGGGTCAACCACCTGGTTGATCCGCAGCTCGCGGCCGTAGCTGCCGGACAATGCCGCAGCGAGACGCTGCAGCTGTGCCGGTGCGAGCTGTACGGCCGACGTCACCGTTGCGACGCCGAAACCGGCCTCGTCGGCGACGATGGTTGCCGCATGCCGGAGCAACTCGCCGATGCGGCGGCCGCGAGGCTGCTGCACGAGCTGGTTGACGATGGCGACGGTCTGATCGGAAGCCTTGCCGGAGAGCAGCGAGGCGACCAGGGCCGACTTCGCGCTCGCAGAGCCAAGCTTGTTCGAAATGGCCAGCTCGAGCTCGGAGTTCGAGGCCACGGCGGTACCGAACGCGAACAGTTCCTGCTCGAGCCCGGCTCCGGAGGGAGCGGAGTCTGCGATTGCGCGCAGCCCGATCTCCTCGATGGCCGCCAGGACGTCGTCCTGCTCCGACCAACGGCTGCTGGCAAGAGTGCGCAGCAGCTGCAGGGCCGGCGCCGAGAGCGCCGAGCCGAACACCGAGTCGACCAAGGCGACCTTCGCTGCGGTTTCCGCACCGGGGTCGGCAATCGCCTGCAGGAGCTGGCTCGAGCTGCCGATGACGCGGCTGGCAGAGAACAGCTCCTCGCCAACGGCGAGGCTCGCTCCGCTTACTGCCGAAGCGGTCAGTGCGGCTCTCGCCGAGGCGAGGGCCTCTCTGGTCGCTGATCCCATAGTGACTACTTCTTTCCTGCCGAAGGCGCAGCCTTCTCGGCGGCCTCCAGGTCTGCGAGGAAGCGGTCGACGATGGCGCTGGCCTTGGCGTCGTCGGTGAGGCTTTCGCCGATCACACCGGATGCCAGGTCAATCGCGAGCGTGCCAACCTCGGAGCGCAGCGAGACAACGGCGGCCTGCCGCTCTGCCTCGATCTGAGCCTGAGCCGACGCGGTGATGCGAGCGGCCTCGGTCGACGCGGAGGTCTTGGCCTCTGCGACGATCTTCTTGCCATCCTCGCGGGCGGCCTCGCGGATGTTGCCAGCCTCTGCACGCGCGTCGGCGAGCTGAGCGGTGTACTCCTCGAGAGCAGCCTCGGCCTTGCGCTGAGCCTCGTCGGCCTTCGCGATGTTGCCTTCGATCGCCTCGGCACGCTGGTCGAGCATGACCTGCATCTTGGGGAGTCCGAACTTCCAGAAGAAGACCAGGACGATCAAGAAGCAGACGGCCGACCAGATGATGTCGTACGACGCCGGGAGAAGCGGGTTCTGAGCCGCTTCTTCGGTTGCAGCAGTGAACACTGCGTGAAGCATCAGGCCTCCTTAGAGAGCGAAAAAGAGGATTAGAAGCCGAAGATGAAGGCGGTTGCGATACCGATGAAGGCGAGCGCCTCGGTGAAGGCGATACCGATCCACATCAGAACCTGCAGGCGACCTGCGAGCTCGGGCTGGCGAGCGACACCCTCGATGGTCTTGCCGACGACGATACCCACACCGATGGCCGGGCCGATTGCTGCGAGGCCGTAGCCGACCGTCGCGATGCTGCCGGTGATCTCGGCGAGAACGGTTGTTGCGTCCACGTTTGTGTTTCCTTCCGTTGGGCGAATTCGGCGGTTGCCGAGTTCGTTTTAGTGTTCTTCTGCGACCGCGAGCTGGATGTAGACCGCGGTAAGTAGGGCAAAGACGTAGGCCTGGAGCACGGCCACCAGCAGCTCGAACAGCGTGAAGACGAGTCCGAATGCGAGCGAGCCGACGCCGAGCAGCGACCAGAGGCCGCCGGCCGTGAAGAAGAAGAACTGGGTTGCTGCGAAGAAGAGAACCAGCAGCAGGTGCCCGACCATCATGTTCATCAGAAGACGAAGGGCGAGGGTGACCGGGCGAATGATGAACGTCGAGATGAGCTCAATCGGCGTCACGATGATGTACACCGGCAGCGGAACGCCGGCCGGGAACAGGGAGTTCTTGAAGAACTTGCCCGGGCTCTTCTTGATGCCCGCGTAGATGAACGTCACATAGGAGACGAGCGCGAGGACAAGGGGAACACCGATGACGGCCGTGCCGGCGATGTTCAGGCCGGGGATGATTCCGGTCAGGTTCATGAAGAGAACCATGAAGAAGATCGAGGTCAGGATCGGCAGGAACCGCTTCGCGTCCTTGCGACCGAGCAGGTCTTCACCGATGTTGACGCGGACGAGGTCCAGGCCCATCTCGATGAGGCTCTGGAAGCGGCCGGGGACGAGCTTCATCTTGCGGGTTCCGAGCCAGAACAGCAGGATCAGAACAGCCACGGCGAGGAAGCGCACCAAGACGATGCGGTTGATCTCGAAGTCGGTGCCGGCGAAGAGCACGGCATCTGGGAAAAATTCGCCGATGGATGGGGCGTGGAAGCCGCTATCGTCGGTTGAGGATGTGACCAGCAGGTTCACAGCGGTAGCTAACAGCGCTATCTCCTGTTTCGGGGCGTGGAGCTCGGCTCTCGCAACAACGAACGATGGGAACCGTTTTCAGACACGGTCAAGCTGTGTCGAAACCGGGGGGAACTGGACTCACTCTAGCAAGATATGCGGCCGTGACCGAATCGAGAAGGGCTCTCCGGGCAATTATTTTTGTTCGGGCCGCTCATCTGTGCTCTGGTTGGGCAGCGTGACGTCGCTGACGTACGGCATCCGAGATTTCATCATGACCAGGACGTCGACGATGAGCGATCCGATGACGCCGGCGATGAGCGAGAGGAACAGCACGACGGGGTTCACCCAGGCCTGGTCCTTGAGGATGATCACGACGACCAGGAACACGACGAACTTGAGCAGCCAGCCGCCGAGCACGATGCCGAAGAAGGCGCCGACGAAGAGGTCGGAGCCGCTGAAGCGGTTCGCCAGCAGGATCGTCGCCGCGGTGACGCCCATGAAGATGACGGCGAGGCCGGTGCCGATCAGCGCGCTGAGCAGGCCCACTCCCCCGTCGACCACGAAGCCGATGAAGCCGCCGACGACGGCGATGCCGAGCGCGACGAAACCGCCGAGCGTCAGGGCGCGGCGCAGCACCGGGTTCGAGGAGGGGGTGTTGTTCGCGGGCTGCTTGGCTGGCGTGGTGCCGGTCATGACTGGTCCTTGTGTGTTTGGTTTTCGGCGGTGTTCGCCATGCTGGGGACGGCGTCGAGGTCGTCGAACGCCTCGGATGCCTCGTCGAGGGGGTCGAATGGCGCGGTCGCCGCGGCATCCGGGGAATCGGGGGCTGCCGCCTGGCTGGCCGCCTCCAGCGCCTTGCGCTTGCTGAGCGGGGCCAGGGTGACGGCCGTGCAGGCGATCAGGCCGAGGACGAGGAACACGGCGGCCCACCAGGCGGGGAGACCGAAGTAGGCGGGCAGGATGAAGAACAGCGCGCAGCCGATGGAGGCGACCGCCGTCCAGCCGTAGAAGATCAGCACGGCGTGCAGGTGCGAGTGGCCCATGTCGAGCAGGCGGTGGTGCAGGTGCTTGCGGTCGGCGCTGAACGGCGACTTGCCCGCCCGCAGCCGGCGGAAGACGGCGAGGCTGAAGTCCAGCAGCGGCACCAGCAGCACGGCGAACGGCAGGATGATCGGGATGAACGCCGGCATCAGCTCGGCGCTGACCAGCGACGGCGAGGCCGGGCTGACCTGGGTCGTGACGGCGATGGCGGATGTCGCCATCAGCAGCCCGATCAGCAGCGCGCCCGCATCCCCCATGAACAGCCGGGCCGGGTGCCAGTTCAACGGCAGGAATCCGACGCAGGCGCCGACGAGCAGCGCGGCGATCAGCGAGGCCAGGTTGAAGTAGTTGCTCGGAGAGGTCTGCTGCACCAGGAGGTAGGTGTACAGGAAGAAGACGCCGTTGGCTATCAGCGCGACGCCGGCGACGAGGCCGTCGAGGCCGTCGATGAAGTTGATGGCGTTCATCACCAGCACGATGGCGAACACGGTGATGATGAGCGAGATCCAGGAGGAGCCGATCGCCGTCACGCCGCCGAGCGGCAGGGCGTAGACCTGCACGCCCTTCCAGGCGATGAGGCCGGCGGCGAGGAACTGGCCGGCGAGCTTCGTCATCCAGTCGAGGTCCCAGATGTCGTCGGCGACGCCGATCAGCACGATCAGCAGGGCGCCGCCGAGGATGGCGAGGATCTGGGCCGGGTCGTCGAAGATGATCTTCAGCGGGGGGAACTGGGCCGAGATCAGCCAGGCCACGCCGAAGGCGGCGACGATGCCGAGGAACATGGCGATTCCGCCGAGGCGGGGCGTCGGCCGGGTGTGCACGTCGCGCGCGCGGATCTTCGGGTACAGCTTGTAGCGGTGGGCCAGTCGATACACCAGCATCGAGAGCCCGAAGGTGACCAGCGCCGAGATCAGCGCGAGCACCACGAACAGGGTCACGCGTCCGGCTCCGGGGGTTCTGCGGCGCTCTCGGGCGCGGCGGCGTCCGTCGCGGCGGCGTCCGTCGCGGCGGCGTCTGGCGCGGCTGCGGGCTGCGGCGCGGCCGCGTCCGGACCGGCCAGCAGGTCGCCGACGATGGCGTGGATCTGCTCGCGGGAGATGACACCGGCGCGCACGATGCGGAGTGCGCCGCCGGGCTGGCCGAGCGTGGTGGCATCGACGATCGTGGAGGAGAGGTCGCCCGCACGCTCGCCGATCGCCTCGTAGTCTGCGCCGGACTCGCCGCCGTCGAGGTAGACCTCGACGCTCTCGCCGAGCATGTCCTCGGCCTGGGCGGCGCCGGTCGCGGCCGGCATGCCGGTGCGGTTGGCGGAGGAGACGGCGAGCGGGCCGGTCTCGCTGAGCAGTTCGAGGGCCAGCGGGTTGGCCGGCATCCGCAGCGCGACGGTGCCCCGGGTCTCGCCCAGGTCCCAGCTCAGCGACGGCTGCGCGCGCAGGATGACGGTGAGGCCGCCCGGCCAGAAGGCGTCGATCAGCTCGCGCACGGCCTGCGGGACCTCGGCGGCCAGTGCGTCGAGCGTGGCGACGCCGGGGATCAGCACGGGCGGCGGCGAGCTGCGCTCGCGGCCCTTGGCCTCGAGCAGGCGCTGGACGGCGGCCGGGTTGAAGGCGTCGGCCGCGATGCCGTACACCGTGTCGGTGGGCATGACGACGAGCGCGCCGCGGCCGATCGCCGAGCGCGCCAGCCTCATTCCGGACATGAGTTCGGTGTCGACCGAGCAGTCGAAGATGCGTGGAGCCATTTCCGACGATTCTACTGCAGGCAGCCTGTGTGCTTCTGGCACGGCACGGGAACGGCCGCGATACCGGCCCGCCTGGCCGAGTTGACCGAGGCCAGCCACTATCGCCTCGCCACGTCCCGCTGGGCCGGCGGGCACGAGGCCGGGGCAGGCGCGTTCGCGAGCGGCGGCTAGCGCAGGGCGGTGGTGGCGCGGTCGCGGGTGGTGAAGTCGCGGTGGGAGGCCACCGCGCGCCAGCCGTCGGCCTCCAGCAGCGCGGCGATCTCGGCCGCCTGCAGCTCGCCGTGCTCGATGACGAGGGTGCCGCCCTGGTGCAGCAGCCGGAGCGCGGTCTGCGAGACGTGCCGGACGACGTCGAGGCCGTCCTCTCCCCCGTACAGGGCGTGCTCCGGGTCGAACAGGCGCACCTCCGGGTCGCGCGGGATGGCGGCCAGCGGGATGTACGGCGGGTTGGAGATGACGACGCTGACGGAGCCGTCGAGCTCGTGCAGCGCGTCGGCCAGGTCGGCAAATTGGAGGGTGGCGTTGCCGGCATCCATCTCGCGGAAGTTGCGGCTGGTCCAGACGAAGGCCTCTGGCGAGTTCTCGACCGCCCAGATGCGGGCGCGCGGCACCTCGGTGGCCATGGCCAGCGCGATGGCGCCGCTGCCGGTGCCGAGGTCGACGCCGATCGGGCTGGGCGCGGCGGCGGCGTGCAGGGCGTCGATGGCGATCTGGGCGACCTGCTCGGTCTCGGGCCTGGGCACGAAGACGCCGGGGCCGACCGCGAGCTCGAGCGAGCGGAACGGCGCGAGGCCGGTGATGTGCTGCAGCGGCTCCCGCCGGGCGCGGCGTTCGACGAGCGGCGCGAGGGCGGCGACATCCGCGGCGCTCAGCTCGGCGTCCATCACGATGCCCGCCTGCAGCTCGCCGCGGGAGCGCCCTGTGACGTGCCCGATCAGCAATTCGGCGTCGATCTCCGGGTCGAGGATCCCGGCCGAGCCGAGGGCGGCTGCCGCCGCATCGCGGATCTCGCGCAGGGGGCGGGCGGTGTCGTTTGCTGAAACATTCACATAGGGGAATGTAACGCACTCGCCTGTGCCGGGCCCGAGCCCTAGTGTTGATCCCGCCGCGCCATTGTTGCTCCGGGCGCGTCTCCCGATCGATTCTGCTCCGAAAGGCTTCGCCCATGGCTCCGCGCATCTATGACAGCATCATCGACACCATCGGAAACACTCCCTTGGTGCGCCTGAACCGAATCACCGACGGCTCCGAGGCCACGGTGCTCGCCAAGCTCGAGTTCTACAGCCCGGCCGCGAGCGTGAAGGACCGCATCGGCGCCGCCATCATCAACGCGGCCGAGGCCTCCGGCCAGCTGCAGCCCGGCGGCACCATCGTCGAGGGAACCAGCGGCAACACGGGCATCGCGCTCGCCCTCGTCGGCGCCGCGCGCGGCTACAAGGTCATCCTGACCATGCCGGAGTCGATGAGCAAGGAGCGCCGCGTGCTGCTGCGCGCCTACGGCGCTCAGCTCGTGCTCACCCCCGGCGCCGACGGCATGCGCGGCGCCGTGGAGCGGGCGGAGCAGATCGTCGCCGAGACCCCCGGCGCGATCCTCGCCAGCCAGTTCGCCAACCCGGCCAACCCCGCCATCCACCGCGCGACCACGGGCGAGGAGATCTGGGCCGACACCGACGGCGCCGTCGACATCTTCGTGGCCGGCATCGGCACCGGCGGCACCATCACCGGCGCGGGCGGCCTGCTCAAGGAGCGCAAGCCCGGGCTGCAGGTGATCGCCGTCGAGCCGCTGGACTCCCCCATCCTCACCGGCGGCACCCCGGGCCCGCACAAGATCCAGGGCCTCGGCGCGAACTTCGTCCCCGCGATCCTGGACACCACCGTCTACGACGAGGTCATCGACGTGGCCACCCCGGATGCCATCGCCACCGCGCGCCGGCTGGCCACCGACGAGGCGATCCTCGGCGGCATCTCCTCCGGCGCGGCCGTCTGGGCGGCGCTCGAGGTCGCCAAGCGCCCGGAGAACGCCGGCAAGACGATCGTCGTCGTCGTGCCCGACTTCGGTGAGCGCTACGTGAGCACCGTTCTCTACGAAGACCTGCTTGACTAACGGAATGACCTTCTTCGCAGCGCTCCGGGAAGACGTGGCAACGGCCAGGGCCCATGACCCGGCTGCCCGGAGCAATGCGGAGATCTTCCTCGCCTACTCCGGGCTGCACGCCGTGTGGAGCTACCGGCTCGCGCACACGCTCTGGCAGCGCGGCATCCGCCTGCCCGCGCGCCTGCTCTCCCAGCTCACCCGGTTCGCCACCGGCATCGAGATTCATCCGGGCGCGACGATCGGCCGCCGGCTGTTCATCGACCACGGGATGGGGGTCGTGATCGGCGAGACGGCGGTGCTCGGCGACGACGTCATGCTCTACCACGGGGTCACACTGGGCGGGAAGAGCCTGCACGGCATCAAGCCCGGGCAGAAGCGGCACCCGACCCTCGAGGACGGGGTGACCGTCGGAGCCGGCGCGAAGGTGCTCGGCGACATCGTCATCGGCGCGTGGAGCACGATCGGCGCGAACGCGGTGATGAGCAAGGACGCCCCACCGCACTCGCTGATCGTCGGCGTTCCCGCGCACATCCGGCCCCTGAAGCCCGAGACGATGGACGCCGCCCGCGGCGTGCACGACTGGAGCATCTAGCCGCGGCATCCGAAGTGAGGGCCGGTCGGGCCCGGCGTCAGTCCGGGGCCTCCTCTTTTCGGAACGCCGCCGCATTGCCGGGGCCGGCGTCCAGGCGCTGGCGCAGTGAGTCCCGGCCCCAGCTCTGCCAGATCAGCGCCCCGACCAGCGGGAACATCAGGATGATGAGCAGCCAGATGAGTCTCTCCACGCTCGGCATCTCCGCGTCGAAGAGTGTCTTGAGTACCCAGATGCCCGCCGCGATCACACCACCGATGGTGACGAGACCCAGCAGGATGTTCTGCAGTTCCATGGTTGCCCCCTCGCGCCGACGGTGCGGTGCAGAACCTAGCTGCGGTCCTCCCCCATCGGTAGTGCAGCGTGCGGATCGCCGGCGTCGCGCGGATGCGGGTACTCGGCCGCCCGATGCTGGAATGCCAGGATCGCGGGGTTCGCGATGACGCCCCTCTCGATCTCGACGGCGCGGCTGATCGTCTCGTTGCCCGCCCAGGCCGCCGGACCGCCCATGACGCCGCCGAGGAACGGCAGCAGCGCCTCGCTGATCTCCCAGCTGGCGGAGTTGAACAGGTAGGACGGGCTGTGGTCGACCGCGTAGTAGTTGATGCTGCCGCCCACCGTGAACATCGGCTCCGCGAAGCTCGTCGACCGCGCCCAGTCAAAGGCCATGCCGTCGTCGCAGGAGACGTCGATGATGAGGCTGCCGGGCCGGAATGCGCCGAGGTCGGCCGTGCGCAGGTAGAGAAGCGGAGCATTCGGATCCTGCAGCGTGCAGTTGACGACGATGTCGCTCTCGGCCAGGAACGGGGCGAGCGGCACCCGGCCGTCGTCGGTGATGACCTCGCTGAGGTACGGGCCGTCGTCGTGGTCGAACTGCACGATCTGCGCGGAGTGGATCGGTGCGGCGACCGATGCGACGCGGCGGTTGGTGAGCACGCGCACATCGTGGATGCCGAGCGCGTTCAGCGCGGTGACGGCCCCGCGGGCGGTGGCACCGAAGCCGATCACGACGGCGGTGAGCCTGCGCCCGTAGTCCCCCGTCGAGCCGCAGAGGGCCAGGGCATGCAGCACAGAACTGTACCCGGCGATCTCATTGTTCTTGTGGAACACGTGCAGGCCGAAGCCCCCGTCGCTCTGCCAGTGGTTCATGGCTTCAAAGGCGATGAGGGTGAGTCGCTTGTCGACGGCCAGCTGGGTGAGGGCGGCGTCCTGCACGCAGTGCGGCCAGCCCCACAGCGTCTGTCCGTCGCGAAGCGCTGCGACGTCCTCGAGCTGGGGTTTGGGAAGGAGCACGACGTCTGCCGCCGCAATCACCTCGGCGCGGCTGCGGATCGCTCCGACGAAGGGGGCGATCTCGGCGTCGCCGACCCCGAAATGCCGGCCGTAGCCCTCCTCGACGACGATGCGCTGGCGCAGCGGCTCCGCGATGCGCTCGAAGTGCGCCGGATGGATGGGGACTCGACGTTCATCGGGCTTGCGCGATGTGCCGAGCACACCGAGAACCGTTTCGTGCGTTGGAAGCATGTGCTCATCCGCTCACGGGGGCCAGTGTGACTCCGTGCTGCCGACACTACTGCACGCAGTCGCGAACGGGTTGTGCGCGTGCGCACGCGGGGAGCGGGCGCAACAGACGGCGGGGACAGCAGTGGCGCAGCCGGCCGAAGCCTGCTGCGCCACTGGAGGGTGCATCCGCGCGGGCGCGGGTGACTAGCCCTGGTCGCCGATGTCGGCCAGGCGCGCCTCCTCGTCGGCGTGGATCGCCGACTCGATGACGGGGTCGAGGGCGCCGTTCATGACGGAGTCCAGGTTGTACGCCTTGTAGCCGGTGCGGTGATCCGCGATGCGGTTCTCCGGGAAGTTGTACGTGCGGATGCGCTCTGACCGGTCCATGGTGCGGATCTGCGTCTTGCGCTTGGCGCTGTCGAGCTCTGCCTGCTCCTCCTGGCGGCGGGCCAGGATGCGGGCGCGCAGCACGCGCATGCCGGCCTCGCGGTTCTGCAGCTGGCTCTTCTCGTTCTGCATGGCCACGACGATGCCGGTCGGGAGGTGCGTGATGCGCACGGCGGAGTCGGTCGTGTTGACCGACTGGCCGCCGGGGCCGCTGGAGCGGTAGACGTCGATCTTGAGGTCGTTCGCGTGGATCTCGACCTCCTCCGGCTCGTCGACCTCGGGGAAGACCAGCACGCCGGTCGTCGAGGTGTGGATTCGGCCCTGGGTCTCGGTCGCGGGCACGCGCTGCACGCGGTGCACGCCGCCCTCGTACTTGAGGTGCGCCCAGACGCCCTGCGACGGGTCTGTGGCGTTGGACTTGATGGCGATCTGGACGTTCTTGTAGCCGCCGAGATCGCTCTCGTCGCTCTCGATCATCTCCGTCTTCCAGCCCTTGGAGGCGGCGTACTGCATGTACATGCGGAGCAGGTCGGCGGCGAACAGCGCGCTCTCCGCGCCGCCCTCTCCACCCTTGATCTCCATGATCACGTCGCGGCCGTCATCCGGGTCGCGGGGAATCAGCAGGCGGCGCAGCTTCTCCTGCGCGGTGGCCAGGTGCTCCTCCATGGCGGGGAGCTCCTCGGCGAAGGCGTCGTCCTCCTTGGCCAGCTCCTTGGCTGCGGCGAGGTCGTCCTGCGCCTGCACCCAGCCCTCGTGGGCGGCGACGATCTTGGAGAGCTCGGCGTAGCGCCGGTTCACCTTCTTGGCGCGTGCCGCGTCGGCGTGCAGCGCGGGGTCGGCGAGCTGCTCCTGCAGATCGGCGTGCTCCTTGAACAGGACCTGGACTGATTCAAACATTGCTTCCTCCGTGACTCATTCTCCCTCAACGACAAGAACCCGCCTGCCCCGCGGATGCACGATCGTGCATCCGCGGGCCCAGACGGGTTCTGACAGAGAGCTAGCGGTGGTCGTTCTCGTGACCGGCGGTGCCCGCCGGCATGGTCTTCTGCACCTGCATGAGGAACTCGACGTTGGACTGGGTCTCCTTGAGGCGCCCGAGGACGGCCTCGAGGGCCTGCTGCTGCTCGAGGCCGGCGAGGGCACGGCGCAGCTTCCAGGTGATCTTGACCTCGTCGGCGCTCATCAGCATCTCTTCGCGGCGGGTGCCGGATGCGTTCACATCGACGGCCGGGAAGATGCGCTTGTCGGCGAGCTGGCGGGACAGGCGCAGCTCCATGTTGCCGGTGCCCTTGAACTCCTCGAAGATGACCTCGTCCATCTTGGAGCCGGTCTCGATGAGCGCGGTGGCCAGGATGGTGAGCGAGCCACCGTTCTCGATGTTGCGGGCGGCACCGAAGAAGCGCTTCGGCGGGTAGAGCGCTGCCGCGTCGACGCCACCGGAGAGGATCCGGCCGGATGCCGGCGAGGCGAGGTTGTAGGCGCGGCCGAGGCGGGTGATCGAGTCGAGCAGCACGACGACGTCGTGGCCGAGCTCGACGAGGCGCTTCGCGCGCTCGATGGCCAGCTCGGCGACCGTGGTGTGGTCTTCTGCCGGGCGGTCGAAGGTGGAGGCGATGACCTCACCCTTGACGGTGCGCTGCATGTCGGTGACCTCTTCGGGCCGCTCGTCGACCAGAACGACCATGAGGTGGACCTCGGGGTTGTTCTGCGCGATGGCGCTGGCGATCTGCTGCAGCACGATGGTCTTGCCGGCCTTCGGCGGAGCGACGATCAGGCCGCGCTGGCCCTTGCCGATCGGCGACACCAGGTCGATGATGCGCTGAGTGACCTTGCCGGACTCGGTCTCCAGGCGCAGGCGCTCCTGGGGGTAGAGCGGGGTCAGCTTCTGGAACTCCACGCGGGCCGCGGCCTCGTCGACGGTCTGGCCGTTGATCGAGTCGACCTTGACGATGGCGTTGTACTTCTGGCGGCCGCTCTGGTCGCCCTCGTGCGGCTGGCGGATGGCGCCGACGACGGCGTCACCCTTGCGCAGGTTGTACTTCTTGACCTGGCCGAGCGAGACGTAGACGTCGCTCGGGCCGGGCAGGTAGCCGCTGGTGCGCACGAAGGCGTAGTTGTCGAGGACATCGAGGATGCCGGCAACGGGAACGAGCACGTCGTCGTCGCTGAGCTCGGGCTCGAAGTCGTCGTCGAGGCCACCACCGCGACGCTTGCGGTCACGGAATCGGCTGCGGCCGCCGCGGTCGCCGTCGAGGAGCTCGCGCTCGCCCCGGCCGTCGCGCTCGCCACGGTTCTGCGCCTGCTGGGCGCCCTGGCCCTGCTCCTGCTGCTGGCCGCGCTGGTTGCGCTGGTTGCCCTGGCGCTCGCCCTGCTGACGGTCGTTCTGCTGGCGCTCGCCCTGCTGGCCGTCGGCCTGCTCGCCGCCGTTCTGCTGCTTGTTGCGGTTGCGGTTGCGGTTGCGTCCCTGACGGGGCTCCTCGCTGGTGCCGGCCTCGGCGCTCTCGCCCTCGGCGGGCGCGGTGGCCTCTGCAGCCTCGCCCGAGTCGCCGTTCGCGGTGGCGTCGCCGCCGCGCGAGCTGCGGCGGCGGTTGCGGCCGCCACGCTCGTTCTGTGCGGGCTTCTCGCTGGCGTCGCCCTCGGTGGCGCCGGCGGGCGTGGTGTCGGCGGCCGTTGTGTCGGCGGCGACTGCGTCGGGGGCAGCGGCGTCGACCGGCGCGGCGGTCTTGCCCGCCTGGCCGGCCTTGTTCGTCTGGTTGGCCTTGTTCGCCTTGTTGGCTGCGACGGCGTCGAGCGCGGGAACGAGGCTGTCCAGGCCGGTGCCGGCCTCCACGTTGACGTGGCCCGCTGCTGCGGTCGCGCTGCTGGCACGGCGCGGTCCGCGCTTGGCGCGGACGGGCTGCGCGGCAGGTGCCTCAGCGGGCGACTCGGCCGGTGCGGCTGCCGGGGCCTGAGCGGCCGCGGTCGGCGCGACGGGGGCGGCGTCGACGATGACGGCCTCCACTGCGGCGGCCGGGGCAGCGGCTGCCGGGGCGGCCGTTGCTTCGGTCTCGGAGATCGCATCGATGAGCTCGCCCTTGCGGAGCTTGCCTGCACCGCTGATGCCCAGCTGGTTGGCCAGGGCCTGCAGCTCGGCAACGCGCAGTGCGTTCAGTTCGGTACGGGTGTGTGCGCCTGTGGCGCCAGTGTTGACATCAGTCACGGGGTCTTGGTCCTTCCGTCTGGCCCACAACGAGAGTGTGGTGCCAGGGAGCTGATCGTTCGAGCTTCTGAGAGCGAGTATCAAGGGAGATGACGCGCAGAGCAGTTGGCGCGAGCGAAAGCAAGATTTGCTAGAAATACACCGGGTTCTGGATTCGCCTGTTTTGGCGCCGTTTACCGGGTGCTCTGCAACCCTAGCATCTCGGGCTGCGCGTTTCTCCCACGCGGGCAACGGCGTGTCGCGAAGCGACACGAAAGGCGGCAGCCATTCCCCAGGCAACCTACGAAACAGCGACCGCTGCTCGTCGGCCTCCCCCCGCACGACCCGCTCCGCGCACGAGTCAACGGATGCACCGGGTGCGCCGGGCAACCGTGCCCCGCAGCGTTGGCTTCGGTCGCAAGCTCCCTCGAGCCAACGGGAGAGCGTGCCCCACCCCGCAGCGTTGGCTTCGGTCGCAAGCTCCCTCGAGCCAACGGAAGGGTGCCCCACCCCGCAGCGTTGGCTTCGGTCGCACCCTCCCTCGAGCCCACGGAGGGGTGCCCGCCTGCCGCAACCGGCGGCTGCTCCCAGCCGGCAGCGCATCGACTACGCAAAAGATGCCCCAACCTGGCGCGGTTGGAGCGCTTTCCGCGTAGTCGATGATGCAGGGGGCGGCAGCTGGAACACAGAGAGCGGATGCCGCAGCCTGTTGGCCGCGGCATCCGCTCGGATCTGCAGAATCTCGTGAAACGGAGTCGCAGGGTGACGGAGGGCTCGGTCTAGCTGACGCCGAGCACCGTTCCCTTCACGTCGACGGCGAGCATGAGCGCCTGCCACGGGGTCTCCGCGTGCTGGGCCACGAGCTCGGCCGCGATCAGGCGCTGGCTGGGGTCGCTCGCCAGCACCAGAATCGATGGACCGGCACCGGAGACCACGGCGGGCAGGCCCGCGTCCCGCAGCAGCGTGATGAGACGGTTCGTCTCCGGCATCGCCGCGGCGCGGTAGTTCTGGTGCAGTTTGTCTTCGGTGGCCGCGAGCAGCAGCTCGGGGCTCTGGATCAGGGAGGCGATCAGCAGGGCCGAGCGCGACACGTTGAACACGGCGTCCTCGTGCGGCACGGAGTCCGGCTGCAGACTGCGCGCCAGCGCCGTGGACATCTCGGCCTCTGGCACGAACACGACGGGCGAGACGCCGCGGTGCACCATGAGCTTCTTGTGCTGCGGGCCGTCCGGGGTGACCCAGGCGATGGTGAGGCCGCCGAACAGGGCGGGCGCGACGTTGTCCGGGTGCCCCTCCATGTCGGTGGCGAGGGCCAGCGCGTCCACATCGCTCATCTCGGCGATGCCGGTGAGCAGGCCGCGGGCGGCGATGATGCCGGCCGAGATGGCGGCGCCGGAGGAGCCGAGGCCGCGCCCGTGCGGGATGGTGTTGTGCGCCTCGAGGCGCAGCCCCGGCAGCGCGTAGCCGTAGTGGGCGAGGCCGTGTGCGATGGCGCGGACGACGAGGTGGGTCTCGTCGGTGGGCACCTCGCCGGCGCCGACTCCGTGCACCTCGACGTGGACGCCGGGGGTCGCGGATGCCGTCACGACGAGGTCGTCGTACTGGGCCAGTGCCAGGCCGAGGGTGTCGAAGCCGGGGCCGAGGTTCGCCGTCGTGGCGGGAACCTTGACCTCGACGCGGCGGCCGTCGATGAGAGCGCCGAGCTCACGCAGCGGGGTCGCCGCTGCCGTGCTCCCGGCGCCGGGCATCACGCCGGTCACGCCTTGCCCAGTCCGAGGACGTTGGCGATCTCGGCGGTGTCGACGGGGACGACGGTCGGCTGCACGGTGCCGCCGTCTGCGGTCTGCAGGGCCCACTGCGGGTCCTTCAGGCCGTGGCCGGTGACGGTGAGCACGACTGTCGCGCCGGCGGGGACGTTGCCGGCATCCGCCTGCTCGAGCAGGCCGGCCACGCTGATGGCGGAGGCGGGCTCGACGAAGATTCCGACCTCGGCGGCCAGGATGCGGTACGCCTCGAGGATGCGCTCGTCGGTGATGGCGCCGAAGTAGCCGTTGCTGACCTCGCGGGCGTTGAGGGCCATCTCCCACGATGCCGGGTTGCCGATGCGGATGGCGCTGGCGATGGTCTCCGGGTTCTTCACGACGTGGCCGAGCACGATGGGTGCGGAGCCGGCGGCCTGGAAGCCGAACATGCGGGGCAGCTTGGTGGTGCTGCCGCGCTCGAGGTCCTCGCTGTAGCCGCGGAAGTACGCCGAGTAGTTGCCGGCGTTGCCGACGGGCAGGAAGTGGAAGTCCGGCGCGTCGCCGAGAACCTCGGACACCTCGAATGCGGCCGTCTTCTGGCCCTCGATGCGGTCGTTGTTGACCGAGTTGACCAGGTGCACCGGGTAGTTGGCGGCGAGGTCGCGGGCGATGTCGAGGCAGTCGTCGAAGTTGCCCTGCACCTGCAGCAGCTGGCCGTTGTGCACGACCGCCTGGCTGAGCTTGCCCATGGCGATCTTGCCCTCCGGCACGAGCACGGCGGCGGTGATGCCGGCGTGGGCGGCGTAGGCGGCGGCCGAGGCGGAGGTGTTGCCGGTGGAGGCGCAGATGACGGCCTTGGCGCCGGCCTCGACGGCCTTGGAGATGGCCATCGTCATGCCGCGGTCCTTGAAGGAGCCGGTCGGGTTCATCCCCTCGAACTTGACCCACACCTTGGCACCGGTGCGCGCGGAGAGCGCGGGGGCCGGGATGAGCGGGGTCCCGCCCTCGCCCAGGGTGATGATGGGGGTGGCGTCCGTCACATTCAGGCGGTCCGCGTATTCACGCAGGACGCCGCGCCATTGCCGTGAAGTGGGGCTGGGCTGGGCGTTCATGGTCGCTGGGCTCCTTCAACTCTGATGACGGATGCGACGGATGTCACAACACTGTTTGACGACAGGGCGTCGACCGTGGCCGCGAGCGCGGCCTCGGGGGCTTGGTGGGTCCCGATCACAAGGGTAGCCGTGCCGGCGTCGCCCTGGATCGACTGCTCGACGAGCTCGACCGACACGCCGTTCTCGGCGAAGACGTTGGCGATGGCGGCCAGGACGCCGGGCTCGTCGGTGACCTCGAGGGTGACCGAGTAGCGGGTGCTCACGCTGCTGATGTCGAGGATCGGCAGTTCGGAGTGGGTGGACTCGCCGAGGCCGGGGCCGCCGGCGACGTGCCTGCGGCCGAGCGAGACGAGGTCGCCGAGCACGGCGGATGCCGTCTCCACTCCCCCGGCGCCCGCGCCGTAGAACATCAGGCTGCCGGCCGACTCCGCCTCGACGAAGACGGCGTTGTTCGCGCCGCGGACGGCGGCCAGCGGGTGGTCGCGCGGAACCATGGCGGGGTGCACGCGGGCGGAGACGCCCTCGATGCCGGTGGCGGGGTCGGTGACGCGCTCGCAGACGGCGAGCAGCTTGACGACGTAGCCGGCCTTCTGGGCGGAGGCGATCTGCTCGGCCGTGATCCCGGTGATGCCCTCGCGGTAGACGGAGTCGATCGGCACCGAGGTGTGGAAGGCGAGTCCGGCCAGGATGGCGGCCTTCTGGGCGGCGTCGTAACCGCCGATGTCGGCGGTCGGGTCTGCCTCTGCATAGCCGAGCGCCGTCGCCGTGGCGAGGGCGTCCTCCAGCGTGGCGCCGGTCGAGTCCATCTGGTCGAGGATGAAGTTCGTGGTGCCGTTGACGATGCCGAGGATGCGCAGCACGGTGTCGCCGGCGAGGCTGTCGCGCAGCGGCCGGATGATCGGGATGGCGCCGCCGACGGCCGCCTCGTAGTTGAGCTGCGCGCCGACCTGCTCGGCCAGGGCGAAGAGCTCCGGGCCGTGGGTGGCGATCAGGGCCTTGTTGGCGGTGACAACATCGGCGCCGGATCCGAGCGCCTGCAGGATGAGGGTGCGGGCCGGCTCGATGCCGCCCATCAGCTCGATCACGACGTCAGCGCCGAGGATGAGCGATTCGGCATCCGTGGTGAACAGCTCGCGGGGCAGGTCGACGGTGCGCTCGGCGTTGACGTCGCGCACGGCGATGCCGATCAGCTCGAGCTTGGCGCCGACGCGGAGGGCGAGCTCCTCCTGCTCCTCGAGCAGGAGGCGGGCGACCTGGGCGCCGACGGACCCGCCTCCCAGCAGGGCGACGCGGAGGGAGCGGTAGGCGATCATCGTGCGGTCTCCTGAACGGTTGAGCCGGCTGCGCCTAGGTCGCGGGCGAGCAGGTCGGCCTCGGTCTCGCCGCGGACGATGAGGCGGGCTGAGCCGGCCTTGACGGCCACGACGGGCGGGCGGGTGAGGTAGTTGTAGTTGTTGGAGAGCGAGAAGCAGTAGGCGCCGGTCGCGGCGACGGCGAGCAGGTCGCCCGGGGTGACGTCGCTCGGCAGGTAGTCGGCGTCCACGACGATGTCGCCGGACTCGCAGTGCTTGCCGGCGACCCGCACCAGGCGCACGGGCGCCTCGGAGGCGCGGTTGGCCACGCGCACCGTGTAGTCGGCTCCGTAGAGGGCGGGGCGGGCGTTGTCGCTCATGCCGCCGTCGACGCTCACGTAGAGGCGGGTGTTGTCGGTGTCGGCGCCGCCGGCATCCGGGACGCTGACCTGCTTGGTGGTGCCGACCTCGTACAGGGTGACGCCGGCGTTGCCGACGATGGAGCGGCCGGGCTCGATGGCGATGTGCGGCACGGGGATGCCGAGGCGGGCGCACTGCTCGCCGACGGCGGCGGCCATGCCGCGGGCGATGTCCGCGATGGCGGCTGGGCTGTCTGCCTCGGTGTAGGCGATGCCGAAGCCGCCGCCGAGGTTGAGCTCGGGAACGGGCCCGCCGTCGAGCAGCTCGGCCTGAAGGGTGAGCAGTCGCGCGGCGGACTCGGCGAAGCCGGCCGCGTCGAAGATCTGCGAGCCGATGTGGCAGTGCAGGCCGCGGAAGTCGAGGCTGTCGTGGGCGCGGATGGCGGCGACGACGGCGGGGGCGTCGGCGAGCGTGATGCCGAACTTCTGGTCCTCGTGCGCGGTGGCCAGGAACTCGTGGGTGTGGGCGTGCACGCCGCTGTTCACGCGGAGGCGCACCGCCTGCACCCGGCCGAGCCGCGCGGCGGCCGCGGCCACCCGCTCGATCTCGATCGAGCTGTCGATGACGATGGTGCCGAGGCCGAGGGCGACGGCGCGGTCGATCTCGGCGACGGACTTGTTGTTGCCGTGGAAGCCGAGCTCGGATGCCGGGGCGCCGCCGGCGAGGGCGACGGCGAGCTCTCCCCCGCTGCAGACGTCGACGCGGAGGCCGGCGTCGCGCACCCAGCCGACGACGGCCGTGCTGAGGAACGCCTTGCCGGCGTAATAAACGGAAACAGTGGTGCCGATGGCGGCGAAGGCCGCCTCGAAGGTCTCGCGCATCTGGGCGGCGCGGGAGCGCACGTCCTCCTCGTCGAAGACGTAGAGCGGGGTGCCGAATTCGGCGGCCAGCGCACGCGCCGAGACACCGGCGATGCTGATCTCACCGGCATCCGTGCGCTCGGCATGTGCCGGCCAGATGGCCGGGTTCAGGGCGTTTGGCTGGACTGGAACGGCCAGCCAGTCGGGGGCGAGGGCAAAATTGGCCACGGTGAGGACCTCACGGAGAGAACGAGTGGGAGTCACACTGCGTGGCGAGCGAACCCGGATTGGTCCCTGAAGCCAGCAAACAGAGGTCGCCGCCTGCCGCAGGTGAGCGGCGGGGCGAGGTACGGCAAATACTAGCGAGAACCGGGCGGGGCCTGCCAATCGGCCGCGGGCCTGGCGGCTACGGCGCGCAGCTGCCCAGTGTGCCGAGGGTGTCGTCGTTGAGCACCAGGTCGTGCGCCTCGAGGCGCACCGTCGCGCTGCCGGGCACGACGTCGATGCCGCTGACCTGGATGCCGACCGGCAGGTACTGCGCGGTGCAGACGCTGATCGGCTCGGAGCCGACGATCAGGTCGACGAGCCTGCCGACGTCGAGGCTGCCGCCGCCGGCCGTGACCTCGGCGCCGGTGGGGGTGACGAGCACGCTGTCGCCGGCCGCCTGCAGCTCGCCGGTCACCCGGTAGCCGACGGTGAAGCCGAAGAAGCTGGCCTCGGCCGCGTAGCTGAGCTCGCCGGAGCCGAGCTGCACGGCGGAGTTCGGGGCGGTGCGCTCCACCAGGGTGTTCAGCGCGTCCTCGCTGAGCGTGACCGTTCCGGTCAGCGTGTCGACGGGCTGGGTGGTGTCGACGGGGAAGCCGTTGGCCTGCAGCGTGACGTCGGCGGGGATGCCGTCGACGACGGCATCCGGGGCCGAGACGGTGACGTCTTCGAAGCGGCCGCCCAGGTACTGCGCGATCACGCTGGTGCCGCCGATGTGCACGCTCGGGCTGGCGACGACGCCGTGCGGCAGTTGCGCGACGATCTCCTCGGCGACGCGGCGCTCGGCCACGCCGCGGGCGATGCCGTCGGCGATGAAGAACACCGCGACGAGCACGCCGAGTCCGATCAGAACGCTGAGCACGATCGTGAGCGGATTCCGGCGCCTTCTCGCCCCGGTTCCGGTCTCTGTCGCGCCCAGCGCCTCCGACATGACTACATCCGCTCCGGCGCGCTGACGCCCAGCAGGGCGAGGCCGTTCCTGATGACCTGGCCGGTCGCGTCGTTCAGCCAGAGGCGGGTGCGGTGCACATCGCCGACCGGTTCCTCGCCGAGCGGGGTGACGCGGCAGCTGTCGTACCAGCGGTGGTACAGGCCGGCCAGCTCCTCGAGGTAGCGGGCGACGCGGTGCGGCTCGCGCAGCGTGGCCGCCTGGGCGACGATGCGCGGGAACTCCTGCAGGCCGCCGAGCAAGGCGGACTCGCTCTCGTGGTCGAGCAGTTCGGGGGCGAACACGCTGCGGTCGACGCCGGCGGCCAGCGCGTTGCGGGCGACACCCGTGGTGCGGGCGTGCACGTACTGCACATAGAAGACGGGGTTGTCGTTGGTGCGGCGCTGCAGGATCTCGGGGTCGATGGTCAGCGGGGAGTCCGCCGGGTAGCGGCCGAGCGTGTAGCGCAGCGCGTCGGTGCCGAGCCAGGCCTGCAGGTCGTCGAGCTCGATGATGTTGCCCGCGCGCTTGGAGAGTTTGGCGCCGTTGATGCTGACCAGCTGGCCGATGAGCACCTCGACGTCCTTCTCCGGGTCGTCGCCGGCGGCGCCGGCGAGGGCCTTGAGGCGGTGCACGTAGCCGTGGTGGTCGGCGCCGAGCAGGTAGATCTTGTGCTGGAAGCCGCGGTCGCCCTTGTCGAGGTAGAGGGCGGCATCTGCGGCGAAGTAGGTGTAGATGCCGTTGCCGCGGCGGATGACGCGATCCTTGTCGTCGCCGAAGTCGGTGGTGCGCACCCAGACGGCGTCGTCCTCCTCGTACACGTGGCCCTGGGCGCGCAGGCGCTCCACGGCGGTGTCGATGTCGGAGATGCCGTCCTCGCCGGGGGCGTGCAGGGTGCGCTCGCTGGTCCACACGTCGAAGTGCACGTTGAAGCGGTCGAGCGAGGCCTTGATCTCGGCGAGCTGCAGCTCGTAGGCGATCTCGGTGGCGGTGTGCAGCGCGATGGCGTCATCGAACTCGAGCAGCTTGGGCTCGCGGGCGAGCACCTGCTCGGCGAGCGTCGCGATGTAGGCGCCGGGGTAGCCGCCCTCCGGGGTGGGCTCGCCCTTCGCGGCGGCCAGCACGGATGCGCCGAAGTTCTGCATCTGGTTGCCGGCGTCGTTGATGTAGTACTCGTTGGCGACGGTGGCACCGGCGGCGCGGAGCACCCGGCCGATGGAGTCGCCGAGCGCGGCCCAGCGGGTGTGGCCGATGTGCAGCGGGCCGGTCGGGTTGGCCGAGACGAACTCGAGGTTGATGGTGCTGCCGGCGAGCGAGTCGCTCGTGCCGTAGGCCTTGCCGGCCTCGACGATGGCCCGGGCCAGGGCGCCGGCTGCGGCCGCGTCGATGCGGAAGTTGATGAAGCCGGGCCCGGCGACCTCGGCGCTGGCGATGCCGTCGATGCCCGCGGCGGCGGCGGCGATCTCGGTGGCGAGCTCGCGCGGGTTGGCGCCGAGCGGCTTGGCCAGCTTCATGGCGATGTTGGATGCCCAGTCGCCGTGGTCGCGGTTCTTCGGGCGCTCCAGGACGACGTCGGCGGCGGTGATCACCGGCGCTGCGGCATCCGCAGCGCCGTTCTCGCCCTGCTCTGCCGATCGTCGGCCGTCGACAATGCTCTGAACGATGCCGACGAGGGACTGAGAAAGTTCTGCGGGAGTCACGAGGCACAATCTTAGCCGGGCCGCCTGATTGCTAAAGTCGCGTACATGCCTCTCGCTCTTGTCCCTGCGTCGCGCGCGCGCTCGCGCTCCTTCCTGCTCGTCGGATCCCTTGCCGCGATTGCCGTGCTCGGCCTCGCCGGCTGCTCGGCGGAGCCGACCCCGGAGGCGACACCGGACGCAACCGCGACCGCGGCCCCGACGGACGCCGCGACGGACGAGCCGACGGCGGAGCCGACGCCGAGCATCGAGCCGGGCACGCCCATCACGATCGACTGTGAGACGTTGCTCACCCCGCAGGACATCTACGACTTCAACCCGAACGTCAGCACTGACCCGGGCTTCGAGCCGGCCGAGGGCTCGCTGGCCGCCCTCGCGCTGGCAGACAACGGCATCGCCTGCGGCTACCTGCACCAGACCAGCAACGAGCTGATGAACTTCGCCCTGTCGCAGCCGAGCCCGGAGCAGCTGACGCTGGCCCTGAACGCGGCGGCAGCCTCCAGCACGCCGGTGCCGACCTATGGCACCCCGCCCGCGGTGAACGGCTTCTTCGACCCGAAGAGCGGCGAGGTGCAGGTCTTCACGCCGACGTACTGGCTGAGCGCCACCTCGACGATGTTCTTCGAGCCGGGCGACGCGCAGACGCTCGTGAACGCGGCGCTCTCGCACCTGCCGGAGTAGCGCGGCCCGCTCCGGCTGCCGTCGCAGCCCGTGGTCTTTCGACGCGGTCGGAATGCGGTAATCTCGTTCAAGCGCCTCCGTAGCTCAGGGGATAGAGCGCCGGTTTCCGGTACCGAAGGTCGGGGGTTCGAATCCCTCCGGGGGCACAGCAGCAACAACGGGTGAAGCCCCGGCCAGTGGCCGGGGCTTCACCCGTTTCTGCGTTCGGAGCTGGTGCGATCGGCGTCAGGCGGCCTCCACCACGTCGCGCTGCACTGCACCCGCCTTCCGCACGCGCTCCCGCATCGCGAGCGCCCCGACCGTCAGCCCGCTCCCGCCGAGGACCCCGAGCACCATGATGATCATCGCCGCGGGCGGCATCGACTGGGCGGCAGTGAGGATCGCGAAGGAGGCCAGGAACAGGACGACGGCCGCAACACCGCTGCCGATGAGGGCGTTCAGGGGCCCGGATGCCGCTGGCTGGAGCATTCCGCCGTGCCGCAGCAGCGACAGGAGCCTCCACGCCGCGAGAAGCGCCACCTGCGCGCACAGGACGATCGCCACGCAGCCGATGATGCCCGGCATCCGCAGCGGTTCTGCCTCCGGGAACACCGCGACGGTGTCCAGCGCAAGCCGTGGGATCAGGACGACCTGGGCGAGGACGGAGACGGCGAGGAGAACGACGAGCACAGCCCGTGCCCCTGCAACCGCGACTGCCTGCATGGCGACCCCCATCGCTTGTGGACACGTGACTCTTGGAGAACGCTATTGGTGCGGTGCCCCGACGTCAATGCCGGGGCACTCAGGCCCACGGCATCGGCTTGCCCGGATTGAGCGAGCTGTCGTCGGGGCGGTCTGGCAGTTGGTCGCCTCCGGCCCTGATGCACAGCCATCGGAGCTCACCCGGGCTGTCTGGGCGAGCCCGCCACGTGCGCCACACGCCCTGTGCAACACGCACGACGGTCCCGGCGCCGACCTCGACGACGTCGTCGTCGAGGCCCATCTGGCCCCGACCGTCCAGGAAGACGTACACCTCCTCGATGCGCGAGTGCGCGTGCCAGTAGCCGGCCTCCTCGCCGGGCTCGAGCGCGTTCGCCGACAACCCGATGTACTGCATCGCCAGTTCCCGGTCCACGATTCGCCGGCCGTCCCGCGACCGCGCGACATCGAAACCGCCGTAGTGGCCGCGCCATTCGTCGGGCCCGCCGATCTGCGCCAGCTCGTAACCGCTCACCTCACGCCCCGTCCCCGCCGCTGAACGAGCGCTCCCACGATCGGCCGTCCGACAGGTACACGATGCGCGCGTGCCGCCGATCGGGGGCGCCCTGCCAGAACTCCACGCGCACCGGCTCGATCCGCCACAGCGTCCAGTCGCCCGACGGGATGCCCTCTCGCGCCGGCGCCGAGCGCGCCGCCAGGTCGGCCTCGCTGTCGGCACGGCTCGCCTCCTGCACCGCTCCGCGCACGCGCACGGCGCGCGCAATCGGCTGCCACCAGAAGTTCAGGGCGGCCGCCGGGTGGGCCGCGAGCTGGGCCCCTTTCGACGAGGAGCGCTGGCCAGCGAACGCCCAACCGCGCGGCCCCACATCCTTCAGGATGAGCGTGCGCGCGTCCGGGATGCCGTCTTCGTCCACCGTGGCGAGGGTTGCGGCGTGTGGCTCCGGAACCCCGGCCGAGGCGGCCTCGCGGATCCAGGACACGAAGAGATCGACAGGATCGAGCGGGATCTGCGCCCGGTCGAGCGTCGGCGGCGTGCCGGCCAGAGCGGGCTGGGCCCGCAGCCATGGGCCGATCGAGGTATGCGTCCGTGTGGTGTTCATCTGACCCCCATCGAGATTCCTCACATTCAATCGCATACGCGGTCTCCGCGGGACGCCGGCCCTCAGCGAACGCATCGCTCGGCTACGTGATCGACGAATCCTGGCTCACCCTCGCACCGCCGGCGCCGGCGCCGTAGCGACCGACGCCCGGTGAGCCTCCTCCCCTGGGCCTGTTATGCACAGCACGGCCGAAAAGGAAACTCATCCACATCAGGGTTTTCCTTCGAGGCGGGCGGGAGTGCGCCGGTAAAATTGGGGTATGCAGGATCGGTCCCCGGCAATGCCACCCGCGGCGCAGCTCATCCAGAGCTGCGAGCAGACCACAGTGCGCCTGACCGCCGCCAGCTACGACGGACTCGGCGACGACGACCTCCTGGGTACCATGACGGCCCTCTCGCAGCACGCGTCCACGGTGCAGCGGCAACTCGCGCTGACGTCGGCGTCACTGGCCCGCCGCTCGGAGCGCGAGGCCGGCGCGCAGGGTCTGGCCCACCGGCTGGGGCATTCCAGCCCGGGCGCATTGGTGCAGAAGCTCACGGGCGGCTCCCGTGCAGACGCCCAGACTCTGCTCAGCACGGGACTCATGCTGGCCGAGACGGAAGCGGCCGACGCCATAATTGACGCCGAAGTTGACGCCGAAGTTGGCGCCGGAACGGATGCCGGAACCGAGTCGGGCGCACCTGACTCGGTGGCCGTGCGCCCGTGGTTCGCGCCGATCAGCGACGCAGTCGCGGGCGAATGGTTCAGCCTCAGCGTGGGCGATGCGATCCGCGGCGGTCTTCGGGCCGGACCGGACGGGCGCCTGCTCCTCTCCGAGGTGCCCCGGGACGGTCTCGGCGGCCAGACCGACGAATCGTCGGAACTGCGGGCCGCCCGAGAGGCGGCGCTCGCCGCGGCGGTGGGTGCGCTGCTGCCCGAGCTCCTGCGGGATTGCGCCGGCCTGACCCCGGAACTGGCGTTCAAGGCGGCGCGGGCCGCGCGCGACCGGGCAGATGCGGCCGGCGTCCTCGCGCGCTCGGAGCAGATGCGTCGGCAGCAATTCTTCAAGGCGTGGGAGCGACCGGACGGGATGGTGGCCGGGTCCTTCCTGCTGGAGCCGGAGAACGGCGCCCTCGTCATCGCGGTCACAGATCAGCTGCGCCATCCGCGGAGGGCGGGGGTGAAGTTCCGCAGCCAGACGGACACCGTCGCCGCCCGCGCGGCACGGGGCGATCTGCGCGAGGTTGACGAGTACACCGCCGATGGTTTCGTCGATCTGCTCCGCGCCGGAATCACAGTCGACCCCGACGCGGTGCTCGACAACCACCGCCCCTCAGTCAGGCTGCACGTGCAGCAGGAATCCCTCACCCGGGGCACCGACGGAGCCGGCGTGGGTTTCGGGATCATCGAGTCCAGCAACGAGGCGGTGCCGCTCGAGGCCGTCGAACGCGAGATCTGCGCCGGCGGCTCCATCGCCGTGCTGTTCACCGAGCAGGGGCAACCGCTCAACCTCGGCCGGGAGACCCGGCTGTTCACGCGGCGGCAACGGATCGCCCTGGCCGCACGCGACGGCGGCTGCATGGCCGAGGGCTGTGACCGGCCGGTGTCGTGGACAGAGGCACACCACATCAAGCACTGGAAACGGGACAACGGCCCGACGAACATCGAGGACGGCATCCTGCTCTGCCGACACCACCACCTGCTGTTTCACAACCAGGGCTGGGAGATCATCCGCGACGGCGCCGGGTACCTGCTCATCCCGCCTCGCAGCGTGGACCCGGAGCAGACGCCCCGGCGTTTGACGTCCAAATCGGGGCTGCGGCGAAGACCGCCGATACAACTCCCCGACCGGCTCGCGCAGCCCAGAACAGCGGGAGATTCCGTCGCGAAAGCGCTGGCATGCCCCGCCCCCGCGACGGCCGAGCACCGTACCGGAACGCGGATTCCGGCCCCGTAGAGTTGGTCGCATGTCGACTTCCCCACTCTCCGCGCTGGCCGCCGAGAGCTATGTGCTCCTGACCACGTTTCGACAGAGCGGCGAGGCCGTCTCGACGCCGGTCTGGATCGCAGAGAGCCCCGACGGCCAGGTGCTGGTGACGACAGGCACGAGCTCGGGCAAGGTGAAGCGGATCCGCAACAACCCGCGGATAGAGCTCGTCGCCTGTGACGCCCGCGGCGGCATCCGTGGGGATTCCGCGCCCGTGCAGGCGCGCGCAGAGATCGTGTCGGACGCCGACACGCGCGTGGTCACCGACGCTGCACTGAAGGCCAAATATGGCATCCAGTTCACGGCCATCCGCCTGGCGAACAAGTTCGGCTCGAAGAAGTCGGGCAGCGTCGCACTGCGCCTCTCGGCGGTCACGGTCGATGAGGGGGCAAGGCAGCCTGCCGGCTCCTAGATGAACACGAACAACTGGCCGAGCACCAGGATGAGGATGACGAACACGGCGACGATGGCTCCGGCGATGGTCAGGGTCTTGGCACTCAGCTTGGCGACGCCGAAGCCCACGAGGAACGGCAGCGCAGCGATCATGGCCACCAGCACCCACCAGAACGCCAGGTAGCCGAACTGCGAGGCTTCCTCCAGCCGCCCACCGAAAAGTGCCTGCGTTGCCGGATGCGTGGCGAACGACAGCGCAGCGGAGAGCGGGAAGGCGACCAGCGCCAGGGTGATGATGCCCGCGAAGGCCCCCCAGAGCCCCGACTTGCTGGTGTGAACGGTGCTGCTCATGAGCGATTCCCTCCGATTGCCCGACAGTGCCTGTGCAGGAGGGACGCTGCATGCGGCCCGCTGCTGCCCGGCAGTCTAGTGGGGCGGTCGCGCGCGTGGCGAGACTCCCGGGGCGCGCCGCACACGCTGTGCTCCGCTACTGCCGGTGGTCGTAGACGCGCTTGAGCTTGCCGCCGGAGCGCTCCAGGCTCCCCGGGGCGGCGAGGTGCACCTCGACCGTCGTGCCGACGCGCACCTTCACCTCGCGTACGAGGGCGGCGACCGCCCGCTCGCCGTCGGCCGCGCTGAGCCCGATGCGGGGCTCGACGTGCACCGTCATCCGATCCAGGTGTGCGACCCGGGTCAGCTCCAGCTCGAAGTGCGGCGAGAGGCCGTCGATCGCGAGCGCGATCTCCTCGATCTGGCTCGGGAAGAGGTTGACGCCGCGCAGCACGATCATGTCGTCGTTGCGCCCCGTGATCTTCTCGATCCGGCGCATGGCCGGGCGGGCTGTGCCCGGCAGGAGGGTGGTGATGTCGTGGGTGCGGTAGCGGATGACGGGCAGCGCCTGTTTGCGGAGCGTGGTGAAGACGAGCTCGCCGCACTGGCCGTCCGGCAGCGCCTGCCCCGTCTCGGAGTCGATCACCTCTGGACGGAACTGGTCTTCCCAGATGTGCGGGCCGTCCTTGGACTCGATGCACTCGCTGCCGACGCCCGGGCCCATGACCTCGCTCAGGCCGTAGATGTCCAGCGCGTCGATGCCGAAACTCTCCTCGATCACCGCGCGCATCTCGTTGGTCCACGGCTCGGCGCCGAGCACGGCGACCGCGACAGAGGAGTCGCGCGGGTCCATGCCGCTCTCACGCAGGGCGTCGATGATGGTCAACAGGTAGGTCGGGGTGCAGAGGATCGCGTCCGGCTCGAAATCGCGGATCAGCTGCACCTGTTTGGCCGTGTTGCCGCCGGACATCGGCACGACCGTGCAGCCGAGCCGCTCGATTCCGGCGTGGGCGCCGAGTCCCCCGGTGAAGAGGCCATAGCCGTACGCGTTGTGCACCATCTGCCCGGGGCGGATGCCGGCTGCACGGAGCGACCGCGCGACGAGCTGCCCCCAGTCGTCCAGGTCGGCCCTGGTGTAGCCGACAACGGTCGGCTGTCCGGTGGTGCCGGATGACGCGTGGATGCGGGCGACCTCGGCCCGCGGCACCGCCAGCATGCCGAACGGGTAGTTCTGCCGGAGGTCTTCCTTCGTCGTGAACGGGAGCTTCTCGAGGTCGTTGAGCTCGCGGATGTCGTCGGGGTGCACGCCCACCTCGTCGTACTTCCGGGTGTAGAACGGCACGTTCGCGTAGGCGTGGCGCACGGTGTCCTGGAGCCGGGCCAGTTGCAGGGCCTCCAGCTCGTCGCGCGACATCCGCTCCTCGGCATCGAGCTCGTGTACGGCGGGCGCGTGCGCCGCGGATTTGGCCCGTGTCATTGCTCCTCCCCCGCGGTGCTCTGCGGAAGCCGAGTCGTGCGGCTGCGCCCGCGGAACTCTGCGACGACGCTGCCGCCCTCATCGACCACCTGCACGTCGTAGATGCCGCTGCGCCCCGTGCGCGTGCGCCGCGTGGCGGTTGCCGTCAGCTCGGCGCCGATCCGGACGGGGCGGAGGAAGGAGATCTCGGCGCCGGCGGCGAGCGTGACCTCGTCGTCCTCATTGCAGGCGACCGCGAAGGCCGTGTCGGCCAGGGTGAAGATGAGGCCACCGTGCAGCACGTCGAAGCCGTTCAGCATGTCGTCGCGCACCACCATCGAGATCACGGCATGGCCGGGCTCGTCGACCGTGAGGCGCAGGCCAAGCTGCACCGCGACACGATCTCGCTGCAGCATGGCACGCTGTTTCTCGCCCTCCGGCTCGCTCGCTGCTTCCATGCTGTCGATCGCCGTCCTCGCCTCGTCGCGTCGGGCACCCGGCCCCGGGCATACGGATGTCGGCAGCTGCGCCGCTCCGCGCCAACTGAACGTACAGTAGGCAGCCCGGCAGTGCAAGAGAAGATCGGGCACCTCCCGCGATCGATATTGACGACGGGCGCGGCGCATGACATCGTGAACAGAACGAACGGTCAGTAAGTCATGACGTGTGGCAACGCGCCAGGACACCGAAGGCACGAGGCGATGGGGCCATGGCAGAAGCGAATGTGAGCGGAGCGGCAGTGCGCCCTCCCCGCTGCGGCGCCGAAACGCGAGGCGTGCGACCCCGACCCGCGGTGACGGCATGACGGCCACCACCCTCCGCATCACCGCCGACCGCCCCGACCGGATGCATGTGGCCCTCCATCGCCCCGCGGTGCGCAACGCCATCGACGCCGCCATGGTGGCCGAACTGCACGTCGTCTGCGCCGAGCTCGAGGCCGTGCCGCGCATCCTCATCCTCACCGGGTCAGAGGGCGTCTTCGCCTCCGGCGCGGACATCGCCGAGCTGCGGGACCGCCGCAGGGAGGACGGCCTCGCCGGCATCAACTCCCGCCTGTTCGGCCGCATCGCCGCCCTGCCGATGCCCGTCATCGCCGCCGTCGACGGCTGGGCGCTCGGCGGCGGGGCCGAGCTCGCCTACGCCGCTGACTTCCGCATCGCGAGCACGACGGCGCGGATCGGCAACCCGGAGACCTCGCTCGGCATCATGGCAGCGGCCGGCGCGACGTGGCGACTCGCCGAGCTCGTGGGGGAACCCGTCGCCAAGGAGATCCTGCTGGCCGGCCGGGTGCTGAACGCCGATGAGGCTCTCGCGCTCCGCCTCGTGACCGAGGTGCACGAGCCGGGGCAGCTCGACGCGGCGGCGAACGCCCTCGCGGACCGCATCGCGAAACAGGATCCCCTCGCCGTGCAAACCACCAAACGCGTCTTCCACGCGCCGCGCGACAGCCACCCCGCGGTGGACGAACAGGCCCAGGCGGTGCTCTTCGAGTCGCCGGCCAAGTTCGCCCGCATGGACGCGTTCCTCGCGAAAAGGAAGCGATCATGACTCCACCAGTGACTGTGCCCGCCCGCGTCGGCGTCGCCGGCGGAGGGCGGATGGGGGCCGGCATCGCGCACGCCTTCCTGCTCGCCGGCTCCTCGGTCGCCATCCTCGAACGCGACGCGGATGCCGCGGCGCGCACGCACGACGCCCTGCGCGCCGTCATCCGGGCCAGCGTCGAACGCCGCACGACGGGCGAGACGGCGCACGCCCTCGAGGCGCGCACGCTGACGACGACGGATGCCACAGACCTCGCCGGGTGCGCCCTGGTGATCGAGGCCGTGCCGGAGGATGCCGGGCTGAAGGCGGAGGTCCTCACGCGCGTGGAGCGCGAACTCTCGCCCGACGTCTGGCTGGCCAGCAACACCTCCGCGCTCTCCATCGGCGAGTTGGCCTCGTGTCTGGCCCGGCCGGAGCGGTTCTGCGGCCTGCACTTCTTCAACCCCGTCCCCGCCTCCGAGCTGGTGGAGATCGTGCAGGGGCCCGCCACCGCGCCCGAGCTGATCGAGGCGGCGCTCGGCTGGGTCGCGGCACTCGGCAAGACGCCGATCACCGTGCGGGACTCCCCCGGCTTCGCCAGCTCGCGCCTCGGCCTCGTGGTCGGCCTGGAGGCGATCCGCATGCTGGAGGAGGGCGTCGCCTCGGCCGAGGACATCGACGCCGCCATGGTGCTGGGCTACAAGTTCCCCATCGGCCCGCTGCGGCTGACCGACCTCGTCGGGCTCGATGTGCGCCTCGGCATCGCCGAGCACCTCGCGGCCCGGCTGGGCCCCCGCTTCGAGCCCCCGGCCCTGCTCCGCGAGAAGGTCGCGGCAGGCAAGCTCGGCCGGAAGAGCGGCGAGGGCTTCTTCACCTGGCCCGCCGAGCCCGGCATCCATTAGGCCCCGGCTACACAGGCCGCCGATCCACAGTCACCCAGAACACAAACGCCCAGACACAAAGACACCCCAAACACGCACCCAGCACAGCGAAGGACCCCCATGGCACCCAGCGACGCAGCAACGGCCCCGCTCCTCCCGAGCTTCGTGCAGGGCGCCTGGCGGGAGCCGACCAGCGGCACCCTCGTGCGGGACGCCTCCACCGGGGAGGGCATCGCCCGTGTCGGCAGCGAGGGCCTCGACCTCGCCGCCGCGGTGGAGTTCGGCCGCACGGTCGGGCAGGCGAGCCTCGGCGCGCTCACCTTCCACGAGCGCGCGCTGCGCCTGAAGGCGCTCGCGCTGGCCCTCGGCGAGGTCAAGGAGGAGCTGTACGCGGTGAGCGCGCAGACCGGGGCGACCCGCCGAGACTCGATGGTCGACATCGACGGCGGCATCGGCGTGCTCTTCACGTACGCGTCGAAGGGCCGCCGCGAGCTGCCGAACGCGCAGGTCATCGTCGACGGGCAACCGGAGAACCTGGCCCGCGACGGCTCCTTCGGCGGCCAGCACGTCTACAGCCGGCTGCCCGGCGTCGCATTCCAGGTCAACGCCTTCAACTTCCCCGTGTGGGGCATGCTGGAGAAGTTCGCACCCGCCTTCCTCGCCGGGGTGCCGAGCATCGCCAAGCCGGCCACGCCGACCGCGTACCTCGCCGAGGCCGCCGTGCGGGCCATGGTCGACTCCGGCCTGCTGCCGGCCGGCTCGCTGCAGCTGATCTGCGGCTCCGTGCGCGGCTTCCTCGACACACTCGACGTGCGCGACACCGTGAGCTTCACCGGCTCCGCGTCCACCGCGCGCACCCTCGCCGCCCACCCGCGGGTGCTCGGTGGGCAGGTCGCCCTGGGCTGCGAGACCGACTCGCTGAACGCCGCGATCCTGGGGCAGGATGCCGCGGCCGGCACCCCCGAGTTCGACGCCTTCGTCGCGAGCGTCGTCACCGAGATGACATCCAAGGCCGGGCAGAAGTGCACCAGCATCCGCCGCGTGATCGTGCCCACCGACCGCATCGACACCGTTGTGGAGGCGATCGGCGCCCGCCTCGCCCAGCGCGTCACCCTCGGCGACCCGCGCGCGGACGGGGTGAGCATGGGACCGCTGGCCAGCGTCGAGCAGCGGGACGAGGTGCGGCGGAGCATCGACGCGCTCCTCGCCGGGGGCGGCCGCATCGTCGTCGGCAGCCGGGAGGAGCCGGCCGTGCTGCAGCAGGATGGAACCGTCGCCCCCGCGCCGGGCGGCGCCTTCCTCGCCCCGGTGCTGCTCGCCTTCGACGACGCGGACGCGGATGCCGCGCACGAGGTCGAGGCGTTCGGGCCCGTCGCTGCCGTCCTCGGCTACACCGACTCCGCCGATGCGGTGCGGCTGGCGAACCGCGGCGGCGGCTCCCTCGTCGCCACCGTCGCGAGCTTCGACCCGGAGACGGTGGCGAGCCTCGTCTCCGGCATCGCCGCCTTCCACGGCCGCATCCTGGTGCTGGACCGAGACGACGCGAAGACCAGCACCGGGCACGGCTCCCCCGTCCCGCACCTCGTGCACGGCGGGCCCGGCCGGGCCGGCGGCGGCGAGGAGCTCGGCGGCATCCGCGCGGTCAAGCACTTCATGCGCCGCACCGCCATCCAGGGCACCCCGGCCGTGCTGACGGCGCTGACCGGCCAGTGGCGCGCCGGAGCGCCGAGCCAGGCCGGCGATGAGCACCCGTTCCGCAAGTCGCTCGCCCGGCTGCGGATCGGCGATGCCGTCGTCTCCGCCGCGCGCGAGATCACACTGGAGGACATCGGCCACTTCGCCGAGTTCACCGGCGACACCTTCTACGCGCACACCGACGAGGCCGCCGCGGCCGCCAACCCGTTCTTCCCCGGCCGCGTCGCGCACGGCTACCTGCTGCTGGCCTGGGCGGCCGGGCTGTTCGTCGACCCGGCCCCCGGTCCGGTGCTGGCCAACTACGGGCTGGAGAACCTGCGCTTCACCACGCCGGTCTCACCGGGCGACAGCGTGCGGGTGACGCTGACCGCCAAGCAGATCACGCCGCGCGAGAACGAGGAGTACGGCGAGGTGCGCTGGGATGCCGCGCTCGTGAACCAGCGCGATGAGCTGGTCGCCAGCTACGACGTGCTGACCCTCGTGGCCAAGGAGGATGCGGCCGCCGCGTCGCCAGCGGAGTGAACCCGCAGGCCCTCGAACGCGACCGTGATGACATCGTCGGCGAGCTGGTCGGGGGTGAGCGCGCCGCCCGGCCGGTACCACTCGACGATCGAGTTGATCATGCCGAAGAGCAGGCGCACCGCGGTGCGCGCATCGATGTCGGCGCGGAGGGTGCCCTCGACGCGGGCCTCGTCGACGAGCTCGGCGACGGCGCGGTCGAATGCCCGGCGCCGCGCGAGCGCCTCGCGCTCCAGCTCGGTGTTGCCGCGCAGCCGGAGCAGCAGGGTGACGTAGGGCAGGTCGTCGGCGAGCACGCGCACGGCGCCGCGCAGCACGAAGCGCAGCCGCTCCGCGGGCGAGCCGTCCACCGCGCCCGGCTCGGCGAGGATCCCCTCAAGCCCGCCGAGGGCGCGCTCCAGGGCCCGCCGCAACAGGTCTTCCTTGCCGGTGACGTGGTAGTAGATCGCCGATTTGCTGGTGCCGAGCCGCTCCGCGAGCACGCCCATCGAGGTCGCCTCGTAGCCGAACTCGTTGAACGCCCGCACGGCGATGTCGAGCACGGCATCCAGGTCGTATGGCTCCCGGCCCGCACGGCCGTTGCCGCCCCTCGGCGCCCGGCCGGTGGCATTCGCTGGCTGGTTCACGACGCTGCACACTCCAGATCTCGGCTCACCGGGGCACCAGGCTGGACGGCCGGCGCGGTTCCCGATCCTAGCCGACGGCCCCTGTGCGGGCGCGGGCGTCTTGATCGGAGCCCCGGCCAATGTTAGCATTACCGAACGATCGGTAAGTAGTCATCCGCGCCGCCGGATGGGTGCACCGTCGGATGGGCGTGCACCGACGCACGCCCCGAGCGAGGAGGCTCTCATGGCAGATCCCCTGCCCCAGCTGCGCACCGCTGGCCAGGCGGACGACGACCCGGACGGCTCGGGCCAGCGCCGCTTCGACGAGCTCATCGCCGCCGACCAGCGCATCGAGCCGAGCGACTGGATGCCGGCCGCCTACCGCAAGACGCTCGTCCGGCAGATCTCCCAGCACGCGCACTCCGAGATCATCGGGATGCAGCCGGAGGGCAACTGGATCACCCGCGCGCCGAGCCTCAAGCGCAAGTCGATCCTGATGGCCAAGGTGCAGGACGAGGCCGGCCACGGCCTCTACCTCTACTCCGCCGCGCAGACCCTCGGCACCGACCGGGACACCATGTTCGAACAGCTCATCACCGGCACCGCCAAGTACTCGTCGATCTTCAACTACACGACGCCGACCTGGGCGGACATGGGCTCGATCGGCTGGCTGGTCGACGGCGCCGCCATCTGCAACCAGGTGCCGCTCTGCCGCGCCTCCTACGGGCCGTACGGGCGTGCCATGGTGCGCATCTGCAAGGAGGAGTCCTTCCACCAGCGCCAGGGCTTCGAGATCCTGCTCGAGCTCATGCGCGGCACCCCGGCGCAACAGCAGATGGCCCAGGAATCCGTGAACCGCTGGTACGCCCCCGCCCTGATGATGTTCGGCCCGCCCGACGCCGACTCCCCCAACTCTCAGCAGAGCATGGCCTGGAACATCAAGCGCTTCAGCAACGACGAGCTGCGCCAGCGCTTCGTGGACATGCTCGTCCCGCAGGCCGAGATCCTCGGCGTCACCCTGCCAGACCCCGACCTGAAGTGGAACGAGGAGCGCGGCCACTACGACTTCGGCGAGCTGGACTGGGCCGAGTTCGCCGAGGTGCTCGCCGGCCGCGGGCCGGCCAACGCGATCCGGGTCGCCCGGCGCCGAGCGGCCCACGAGGACGGCGAGTGGGTGCGCGCCGCCGCGCGCGCCTACGCGGACAAGCAGGCGGAGCTGGCATCCGCCACGAATTCGACCACCGTGAACTCGACCGGCGAGAGGGTGGCATCATGACGAGTCCAGGCGACTCCGGCGAGCGCGAGCAGTGGCCGCTCTGGGAGGTCTTCATCCGCTCCACCCGCGGGCTCTCCCACGTGCACGCCGGCTCGCTGCACGCCCCCGACGAGACCATGGCCGTGCGCAACGCCCGCGACCTGTACACCCGGCGCGCGGAGGGCGTGTCGATCTGGGTGGTCCGCGCCTCGGCGATCACGGCATCCGACCCCGACGCCAAGGGCGCGTTCTTCGAGTCCCCGCAGGGCAAGGAGTACCGGCACGCCACCTACTACACCGAGTCGGAGAAGGTGCCCCACCTATGAGCGGGCACAGCAACCGGCCGATCTCCACCGCGATCACCCCCGAGTCGATCTCCCTGACGCTCAGCGACGCGGATGCCGCGGCGAGCGACGCGGTAGCGCGCTACGCGCTCGGCCTCGGCGACGACGCCCTCGTGCTCGCCCAGCGGCTCGGCGAGTGGGTGACGAACGCGCCGGAGCTCGAGGAGGACGTCGCGCTGGCGAACATCGCTCTGGACCAGCTCGGCCACGCGCGGAACCTGCTGACCTACGCCGGCTCCGCCTGGGGGCAGAGCGAGGACGACCTGGCCTACCTGCGCGGCGAGGCAGAGTTCACCAACCGGCAGCTGTTCGAGCAGCCGAACGGCGACTTCGCCCAGACGATCGCCCGCCAGCTGATCGCCTCTGCCTACTTCATCGGGCTCTACCGGGCGCTCTCGGCCTCCGCCGACCCCACCCTCTCCGCCATAGCCGCCAAGGCGCTCAAAGAGGTGGACTACCACCTCGACCACTCGGCACAGTGGCTGCTGCGGCTCGGGCAGGGCACGGCGGAGTCGCACCGGCGCATGCAGCGGGGCCTGGAGCGCATGTGGGTCTTCGCCGACGAGCTCTTCGACGACGACAGCGTGCCGGGCGAGCTGGCCGGCATCGCCGTCTCCCCGTCCGCACTGCGGGAGGACGCATACGCCCTCCTCACGCGGCTGATCACCGAGGCCGGCCTGACCGTGCCCACCGCCCCCTTCGCGCGGGGCGGCGGCCGATCCGGCGCACACACGGAGTACCTCGGACCGCTGCTGGCCGAGATGCAGGTGCTCGCCCGCGCCCACCCGGGGGCATCGTGGTGACCGTCATGGCGACGACGCTGGAACGGACCGCTCGCCCGCGGCCGGCCGACGGACCCGACCGCCGGGTCTGGGACCTCGCCGCGGCTGTCGTCGACCCCGAGGTGCCCGTCTTGACCATCGAGGACCTCGGCGTGCTGCGGAGCGCCCAGGTCGAGCCGGGCGGCGCCGTGCGCATCGAGATCACCCCCACCTACTCCGGCTGCCCGGCCGTCGACGCCATCCGCGACGACATCACCGCGGCGCTGGCACGGGCCGGATACCCGGACGTCACCGTGGCCACCGTGCTCTCCCCGGCATGGACCACCGACTGGATGAGCGAGGCCGGCCGCGCCAAGCTGGAGAGCTACGGCATCGCCGCGCCCGGCCGCCGCGCCGACGGCGTCGTGGGCCTCGGCCTCGGCATCCGCTGCCCCCGCTGCGGCTCCCTGCACACCCGCGAGGTGAGCCGCTTCGGTTCCACCTCGTGCAAGGCCCACTACGTGTGCCAGCGCTGCCAGGAGCCGTTCGACTACTTCAAGGAGCACTGAGCGGTGCCGAAAGCCACGAGCGCAAGCACGAGCACGACAACGCGGCGCCGGGCCGTCTTCCACCGCCTCCCGGTCTCCCGGGTGCGCCGGCTGACGGCCGACGCCATCGAGGTGAGCTTCACCGTTCCGGGCGAGCTCCGCGAGCAGTACTCCTACGCCCCGGGCCAGCACGTCGCGCTTCGTGCAGAGGTCGAGGGCGAGGACGTGCGCCGCAGCTACTCGATCTGCCAGGCACCCGTCAGCGGCGAGCTCCGGGTCGCCATCAAACGGGACCTCGGCGGGCTATTCTCCTCCTGGGCCGTCGACAACCTGGCCGCCGGCATGGAGCTGGAGGTGATGAGCCCAGAGGGGCGGTTCACCTCCCAGCTGGACGGCAACGCCGCGGTGCACATCACGGCGATCGCCGCCGGATCGGGCATCACCCCGGTGCTCGCGCTCATCGAGAGCACGCTCGGCGCGCACCCGGGCAGCAGCTTCACGCTGCTCTACTCCAACCGCACCGCGATGGACACGATGTTCGTGGACGAGCTCGCCGATCTGAAAGACCGCTACCCGACGCGGCTGGCCCTGCACCACCTGCTCACGCGGGAGCTGCGCAGCTCCGAGCTGCTGAGCGGACGCCTGGACGCGGAGCGCCTGCGCAGCATCTTCCGCACGCTCATCGCGCCGGCCAGCGTCGACGAGTGGTTCCTCTGCGGGCCGTTCGAGCTGGTGCAGCTCTGCCGCGACACCCTGGCCGAGTTCGGCGTGGATGCGGCCGACATCCGCTTCGAGCTCTTCACGGCCGGCCGGCCAGAGGCCCCGATCGGCCAGTCCGGGCGCCCGGTGCAGCACACGCCGAACGAGGAGGTGCACACGATCTCGTTCCGCCTCGACGGCACCACCGGCACCGTGACGAGCCCCGTGCACAGCAACGAGAGCATCCTCAACGCCGCCCTGCGCGTGCGCGGCGACGTGCCGTTCGCCTGCGCGGGCGGGGTGTGCGGCACCTGCCGGGCGGTGCTCGTCTCCGGCACCGTGGAGATGGCCGAGAACTACGCCCTCGAGCCGGACGAGCTCGCGCGCGGCTATGTGCTCACCTGCCAGTCGGTGCCCACGAGCCCGCGCGTCGAGGTCAACTACGACTCCTGATCCCCCGGGCCGCGCCTGCGGACCCGGCCAGCCGACGAGACCCTGGGAGGGGCAATGAGCGTCGATCTGACCATCACAGAGGGCGTCGCCGAGATCCTCCTCAACGACCCGGGCAAGCTCAACGCGCTCGACGAGCAGGCCATCGCGGCGCTCTCCGACTGCTACGCCCAGGCGGAGGCGGCCGGCGTGCGCGCCGTGCTGCTGCACGGCGCGGGGCGGGCGTTCTGCGCCGGGCGCGACATCTCCGCGGTCGACCCGGCGACGGATGACGCCGAGGGCTACCTCTCCGGCACGGTCGCGCCCCTGCTGGCCCGGATCGACTCCTTCCCGGCACCGACCTTCGCGATCGCGACAGGGGCGTGCCTCGGCGTCGGACTCGGCCTGCTGATCGCCAGCGACGTCGTCTACGTCACAGACACCGCCAAGATCGGCTCCCCGTTCGCGAACCTCGGGGCGACGCTCGACTCCGGCGGGCACACCCTCTTCTTCGAGCGGCTCGGCGCCCACCGCACCCTCGACCTCATCTACACGGGCGAGCTGATCAGCGGGAGCGAGGCCGTGCAGCTCGGCCTGTTCAGCCGGGTCGTGCCGCACGAGGAGATCCTCGCCTTCACCCGGGCGCGGGTGGGCCGGGTCGCCCGCGGGGCCACGCAGGCGTTCCTCGCCAGCAAGCGTCTGGTGCACGAGTTGCGCGACGAGCGGGTCGGCTTCTGGCGCTCGCTGGCCGCCGAGAGCGCCGCGCAGGGCGCGCTCTCCCGCAGCGCAGACTACGCCGAGGGCTTCGCCGCGTTCCAGCAGAAGCGCAGCCCGCTGTTCACGGGCGAGGGCTGACCCCGCCCGATAAGTGGGTCATGTGTCCCAGACGCTTGACTTAGTCACGGATGTCGGCGATCCTCGGAAGCAGCAGCGAACAGCAGACCGCGCACCCCAGCCACCGCATCCCTGACAACGCCGTCGAGAGGCCACCATGACCCAGCCGTCCCCGTTCCCCGTCCTGCCGCAGGGATTCGTCTGGGGGGTCTCCACGGCCGCCTACCAGATCGAGGGCGCGGTGGCCGAGGACGGCCGCGGCCCGAGCTCCTGGGACGCGTTCTGCGCCGAGCCCGGCCGGGTGCTGAACGGCGACACCGGCGAGGTGGCCTGCGACCACTACCACCGCTACCCGGAGGACATCGCACTGATGGCCGAGCTCGGGGTGGACGCCTACCGCTTCTCCTTCGCCTGGAGCCGCATCCAGCCCGCCGGGTCCGGCGCGGTGAACCCGCTCGGCCTGGACTTCTACGACCGCCTGGTCGATGGCCTGCTCGAGGCCGGCGTGACGCCGTCGCCGACGCTGTTCCACTGGGACACCCCGCTGCCGCTCGAGCAGGCGGGCGGCTGGCTGAACCGCGACACCGCGCTGCGCTTCGGCGAGTACGCCGGCATCGTCGGCGAGCACTTCGCCGACCGCATCCCGCGCTGGATCACCATCAACGAGCCCGTCGTGCTCACCATGCTCGGCTACGGCGCCGGCATCCAGGCCCCCGGCCTGCAGCTCGGCTTCGAGGCGCTCCCCGCCGCGCACAACCTGCTGCTCGGGCACGGCCTCGCGGTGCGGGCGCTGCGGGCGGCCGGCGCCGGCAACATCGGCGTCGCCAACAACCACGCCCCCACCTGGGCGGCCAGCGACGAGCCGGCCGACCAGCAGGCGGCCGGACTGTACGACAACATCTCCAACTGGATCTTCGCCGACCCCATCCTCACCGGGCGCTACCCCGAGGCCATGGCCGGCATGCTGCCAGAGGTGCCGGCCGAGGACCTCGAGATCATCTCCAGCCCGATCGACTGGTACGGCATCAACTACTACAACCCGACCGCTGTGGCCGCACCCGGCTTCAGCGAGCGCCAGGGCGACGAGGGCCCCGCGCTCATCGACGGCCACGAGCTCGACGCGAGCCTGCCGTTCGAACTCGTCGACATCGACGGCTACCCGCGCACCGACTTCGACTGGCCCGTCATCCCCGCCGGCCTCACCGAGCTGCTGGTCTCCTTCCGGGAGCGCTACGGCGACGCCCTCCCCCCGGTCTACATCACCGAGAACGGCGCGGCCATCAACGACGGGCCGGATGCCGCGGGCCAGGTCGCCGACCAGCGCCGCATCGACTACACCGACGCGCACCTGCGCGCCATCGCCGCGGCCATCGAGGCCGGCGTCGACGTGCGCGGCTACTTCCACTGGTCGTTGCTGGACAACTTCGAGTGGGCGGTCGGCAACTCGATGCGCTTCGGCCTCGTGCACACGGACTTCGAGACGCAGCAGCGCACCCCGAAGCAGTCCTTCCACTGGTACCGCGACGTCATCGCGGGCAACCGCGCCCGGGCCTGACCCGGAGGCAGGGCGCTCGCCCCGGGCCTGGCGCTCGCCCCGGGCATGGCGCTCGCCCCGCCGCGGTGCTGTACTGGAGGGGTGACCGAGCTGGACGCGCGCCGCGCCGAGATGCTCGAGCGACACCTCGCCCGACGCGGCATCACCGACGCCCTCGTGCTCGACGCGATGGCCGCCGTGCCGCGCGAGGAGTTCGTGAGCCCGGATCTGCGCGCCGACGCCTACGCCGACCACCCCCTGCCGATCGGCGACGGGCAGACCATCTCGCAGCCCTACATCGTGGCGCTGATGGTGCAGGCGGCCCGGGTGCGCGCGGGCAGCAGGGTGCTCGAGGTCGGCACCGGCTCCGGCTACGCCGCCGCCGTGCTCGCGGCCATCGCGGCCGAGGTCTGGTCGATCGAGCGGATGCCGCTGCTCGCCGCCCGGGCGGGCGAGCTGCTCGCACGCCTCGGCTACGACAACGCCCACGTTCGGCAGGCGGACGGCACGCTCGGCCTGCTTGAGCACGCGCCGTACGACGCGATCATCGTCTCCGCGGCCGGGCCGTCCATCCCCGACGCTCTCCGGGCGCAGCTCGCCCCGGCCGGCCGGCTGGTGCTGCCGGTGGAGTCGCCGAGCGGCTGGCAGCGCCTGCTGGTGCTGCACCGGCCGGGAGACGCGGGCCCGGGCGCGGGCAGGGCAGACGCCGGCTGGGAGCTCGAATCTCTGGGCGGCGTGCGCTTCGTGCCCCTGATCGGCGAGCAGGGCTGGCAGCCGAACGGCACCCAGCCGGGCTCCCTCTGAAACCGGCCGTTCACCTCCGGCCGCGCACCGCGCCGCTATGCTCGTGAAGACTCCTTACAGTGCGGCTTCAGCCGCAGACGGCTCGAAGGCGGCCCCGGTGGCAGTGAAATCCTCAGCGAATCCCGCGGTGAAGTCCCCCCAGGGCACCCCCGCGTGGCTGGGCGCTGTCAACGACCGAACGGGTCTGTCGCTGCTGCTGGAGCACGGGCCGCTGACCCGCAACCGCATCTGCGAGCTGGCCGGCGTCTCCAAGCCGACGGCCTCGCTGATGATGGCGAGGCTCGAACAGTCCGGCTTCATCGTGCAGGCGGGGCGCCAGACGGGCACTCCGGGGCCCGCACCGATCCTGTATGCAGCTCGAGTGGACAGGGCGCTCGGCGTCGCCGTCGACATCGATGCCCACGAGATCCGCTCCAGCGTCGTCGACGCGGCGGGCACGCTGCACCCCGTCGTCCGGGCACCGCTGCCGGCCGACCCCGCAGAGCGCGACCCTGTGCGCGACATCCGCGGCGCCATCGAGCGCGCCTGCGCGGCGAGCGGCTCCGACCCGGCCGCCGTGCACAAGCTGTGCATCGGAATCCCGGGCTACGTCGACCCGCGGCACTCCGACGAGCTGTTCACCGAAGCCCTGCCGAAATGGCCCGTCACCGGCGTCCGCGACCTGCTCGAGGACGCGCTCGGCGCCCAGGTGCGCATCGAGAACGACGCCAACCTGGCCGCGACGGCCGAGAGCGTGGACGGCGAGGGCCAGGGCCGCGAGGTGTTCGTGCTGATCTGGATCGGCAACGGCGTCGGCGCCGCCTTCGACACCAACGGCTCGCTGCACCGCGGCGCCTTCGGCGGTGCGGGCGAGATCGGCTTCATGCCGATCCCCCACGCCGCCATCCACTACGACGAGTCGGCCCGCGAGGTGCAGGACCTGATCGGCGGGCGCGCCGTGCAGGCGCTGCTCGCCCGGCACGGCATCCCGGGCGAGACGCTTCCGGCGGCGCTGGACGCGCTGGCGACGGCACCGAACCGGCACGAGGTGATCGAAGACCTCGCCCCGCGCATCGCCATCTCGCTCACCCCGCTGCTGTCGGTGCTCGACCCGGAGCTGCTCGTGCTCGGCGGCCCGACGGGCAGCGCCGGCGGGGCGGAGCTGGCCGCGCTCGTCGCCGGCCACATCCGCGCGGAGAGCCGGTGGTACCCGGAGGTGGTCGCCACCAGTGTGCGCGACAACGCCGTTCTGCAGGGCGCCAGGGAACTGCTGGTGACCGAGGTGCGAGCGGAATTGCTCGACCGCGTCGCCCTCGTCGGGGCCTGACACCGCCCGCTCCCGCCCGCGAGAGCGCTGCTGGACGCCTCGGAGGCGCTCCCCCTAGACTTCGAAAAGAGTACGCGCTAGAGAAGGTGGGCCGATGCGGGCACGGTGGACTGTGGGGGCTGCACTGGCGGTCGGCGCGCTGATATTCGCAGCGCCGCTGGCGGCGTCCGCCGCGGGGCCGGTGACGTTCGGGTCCAGCCCGATCGTCGACACCGTGGGCGTCCTCGGCTCCCGCACCGGCGACGTCGAGAAGGCCATCGACACCCTCTACGAGAACGAGCGGGTGCAGCTCTTCGTCGCTTACGTGGACGTCTTCGAGAACCCGTCCGACGCCGTCGCGTGGACAGAGGACACGGCGAACGCCAACGGAATGGGCGCCAACGACTACCTGCTGGCCGTCGCCGTCGACGGCCGCACCTACTACCTCTCCGCTGCTGCGGACTCGCCGCTGAGCGACCAGCAGCTCAGCGAGATCGACCAGAACTACATCGAGCCTGCGCTGCGCGACGAGGACTGGGCCGGGGCGGCGATCGGTGCCGCGACCGGCCTGGAGCGCGCGGTCGGCGGCGACTCCCTGGACGGCAGCACCGGCGGATCCGGCGGCTCGGGTTTCTTCTGGTTCTTCGTGATCGGCGTGCTGGTGGTCGGCGTGGTGCTGTTCTTCGTGCTGCGCAGGCGCGGCTCGTCGGCATCCCGCGGCCGGGCAGCCCCCAGCGGGATCGGCGCGCTCAGCACCGCCGAGCTCAAGCAGCGCGCAGGCAGCGCGTTGGTGCGCACCGACGACGCCGTGAAGACCAGCGAGGAGGAGCTCGGCTTCGCCATCGCCTCCTACGGTACCGAAGCGACCGCGGGCTTCCAGAAGGCGCTGACCGAGGCCAGGGAGCTGCTCTCCCGTGGCTTCACCCTGCAGCAGAAACTCGACGACTCCGAGCCGGACACCGAGGAGCAGCAGCGCGCCTGGTACGCCCAGATCATCGAGAACTGCGAGAAGGCCAACGCCGCGCTGGACGCCCAGGCCCAAGCGTTCGATGCCCTGCGCGCCCTCGAGAAGAACGCCCCGCAGGCCGCACAGGCGACCCGGCAGGCGGCAGAGGCGGCGCGTGCCCGCCTGGACGGCGTGCGTGCAACGCTGGCCCGGCTCTCCAACCAGTACACGGATGCCGCGCTCGCCACGATCGCCGACAACCCGGCGCAGGCCGAGGACCGACTGGCCTTCGCCGACACCGCCCTGGCCGAGGCCGACACGGCCCTCGCGGCCGGCAAGACCAGCGACGCCGCCGTCGACATCCGGGCGGCGGAGGAGGCCGTCGACCAGGCCGCCCTGCTGCTGGACGCCGTCGACCGCCTCGACCACGACCTCACCGAGGCCCGGGCGAGCTTCTCGGAGGCGATCGCCGACCTCCGCTCCGACATCGCCGCGGCCAAGGCACTGCCGGCCAGCGCCGACAGTTCGGGGCAGCTGGCCTCCGTCGTCGCCTCGACCGAGTCGGTGCTCGCCGACGTGTCGGCCAAGCTCTCCGCCGACCGGGTGAACCCGGTCGAGGTGGTGCAGCGCCTGGAGCAGGCCAACACCCAGATCGATGCGCTGCTCGGCAGCGTGCGTGATGCCGAGGCCGCCAGGCAGCGCGCGCAGGCGGCGCTGACGCAGACGCTGCTGGCGGCGCGCAGCCAGCTCGGGGCGGCAGAGGACTTCATCACCGCGCGCCGCGGCGCCGTCGGGGCCGAGGCGCGCACCCGGCTGGCGGAAGCCGGACGGCTGATCGTGCAGGCCGAATCGCTCGGCGCCGCCGACCCAGCGCAGGCTCTCGCCCAGGCCCAGCGCGCCAACCAGCTCGCCGGGGAGGCGATCCGGCTGGCCCAGAACGACGTCGGCGGATTCGGCGGCATGGGCGGCATGGGCGGGATGGGCGCTGGCTCTGGCCGGGGCGGCAACGTCGCGGGCGCGGTGCTCGGCGGCATCCTGATCAACTCGATGCTCGGCGGCGGGGGCTCCCGCGGAGGCGGCGGCTTCGGCGGCGGCTTCGGCGGATCCTCCGGCGGATCCGGCGGCCGGCGCAGCCCCGGCAGCTTCGGCGGCAGCGGCACGCGCTCCCGGCGCGGCTCCGGCGGCCGCTTCTAGCTCAGCAGACCACAACACACCACACCGTAGAAACATTGGGAAGGGAAACACACTATGGCTAAGCAGTCCATCTTCGGTCGCATCGCCCAGCTCGCGAAGGCGAACATCAACGCTCTGATCGACTCCGCCGAGGACCCGAAGCTCATGCTCGACCAGATGGTGCGCGACTACACCAGCAGCATCGCCGACGCCGAGAGCGCCATCGCCGAGACCATCGGCAACCTGCGCCTGCTCGAGGACGACCACCGCGAGGACGTGGAGGCCGCCCGCGAGTGGGGCAACAAGGCCATCGCGGCCAGCCGCAAGGGCGACGAGTTGCGCGCCGCCGGCGACGCGGCCGGCGCCGACAAGTTCGACGCCCTCGCCAAGGTCGCCCTCGGCCGGCAGATCGCCTCCGAGAACGAGGCGAAGGCGGCCGAGCCGCAGATCGCCTCGCAGACCGAGATCGTCGCCAAGCTCAAGGCGGGCCTGAACTCGATGAAGGAGAAGCTGAACCAGCTCTCCTCCAAGCGGGACGAGCTGATCGCGCGTTCGAAGACCGCCGCCGCGCAGGCGCAGGTGATGGATGCCGTCAAGAGCATCGACATCCTCGACCCCACCAGCGAGGTCTCCCGCTTCGAGCAGAAGATCCGCCGCGAAGAGGCCAAGGTGCGCGGGGCGAGCGAGCTCGCCGCATCGAGCCTGGACGCCCAGTTCAACGAGCTGGAGGACATCGGCGAGCTCACCGAGGTCGACGCGCGCCTGGCGGCGCTGAAGGCCGGCGGCTCCGCCGGGGCCATCGGTCAGTAGACGAGCGCACGGGGAGGGCGGCCGGTCGATCCGGCCGCCCTCCCTGCGTTGTCCCGCTGTGTATCCCGGCGCCGCGAACCCGCTGTGCAAAACCGCTGCCGGGCAAACTGCCATTGTGTGCGGCTGGAGAGGATACTGAGAGGGTGGCTGTCACCTTTGTTGTTGTGCCCCAGTGGCAAGGCTCCATGTCCGCGCGCGCCATGCGCCTGGCCGACGGGGCCGAGGCGATCCGCGGCGACCTGCCGGCCTCGGCGACGCGCACCGTCGAGGTCCCGGCCGAGAGCGGCGACGCCCTCGGCACCGGGGTGCTGCGGTTCTCCGCGCTGCTCGGTGTGCGGGACCGGCTGTTGCACAGCCTGGCGACCGTGCCCGACTGGGCGCTGACCATCGGTGGCGACTGCGGGGTCTCGCTCGGCGCCGTCGAGCACGCCATGCGACGCACCGACGGCGACCTGGCCGTCGTCTGGCTGGATGCCCACCCCGACCTCAACGTGCCGGACGACTCCCCCTCCGGCGCCTTCACCGGCATGGTGCTGCGCGCCCTCTGCGGCGACGGCGAGCTGCTGCCGGATGCCGCGCACCGGCTGCACCCGGACCGCCTGGTGCTGGGCGGCATCCGCGACGTCGACCCCGCCGAGTCGGCGTTCATCGACGAGAAGCAGATCTCCCGGGTCGGGGCCGAGCAGCTGGATCACCCCGGCCTCCTGCTGGACGCCGTGCGCGCGACCGGCGCAGGCAGCGTGTACGTGCACATCGACCTCGACGTGCTCGACCCCGCCGTCATCACCGGCCTCGCGAACCCGCTGCCGTTCGGGCTCAGCCTGGAGCAGCTGACCGGCGCCGTCGCCGCGCTCCGCGCCGAGTTCCCCCTGGCCGGGGCCACGATCGCCGGGTTCTCCCCCGCCTCGCCGCTCGACGCGGAGGCCGACCTGCCGACCATCCTGCGCGTCATCGGCGCGCTCACCCGCTGAGCCGGCCCGGCGAGGCCAACGGGGCCGACCGGCGGCCCTAGCCCGCGTCCGCCAGCCGCTGCCGCAGGGCCGGGCGGTCGACGGGCAGCGCGGCCAGCAGCGACGCGGCGGGGTCGGGTTCGTTCCGGTCGAGCACCGCCAGCAGGAGGTGCCGTGAGGTGATCGCCCGCGCCTTCTCCGACACCGCGTGGGCGAGGGCCTGTGTGAGCACGGCCTTCGCGCCGGAGGACATCGACGCGCTGGGTCGGGCGAGCACGGCGGGTGCGGTGTGCCGGAACTCGCCCAGCGTGATCCCCACCGCGGCGAGGGCTGATCGGTCGAGCCGGTCGACGGCGCCCTGGGCCGTGGCTGCGTCCACGCCGACGAGCCGCGCCACGTCGTCGTCGGCGAGCAGGGCGAGCAGCAGGTGGTCGGTGCCGATGCGCCGGTCACCGCGTCGTGCCGCCTCGGAGACGGCGTCCTCGACCGCCGCCCTGGCCGAACGGCTGAACCTCTCAAACATCGCTCTCCCGCCTTCCGTACTTCGCGTGCACCGACTGGCGCGTGACCCCGAGGGCATCGCCGATCTGTTCCCAGGACCAGCCCGCCCGTCGAGCCGCCGCGACGTGGGTCGCCTCGATGCGCTCGGCGAGCCGGTGAAGCGCCGTGACGGCGCGCAGCCCGGTCGCCGGGTCGGCGGTGCGCAGCTGGTCTACATCGATCGGGTCCATGTCTGTCAGTGTGAACTGACAAGTCTGATCTGTCAACCCAAACTGACAAGGCGGCGCCAGCTGGCGGGCGGTGCTGGGAGGCACGGGGAGGCACTGGGAGGCACTGACGCTACGCTGAGACCGTGCGCGCCCTCCTCTTCGACTCCCCCCTCAGCCGCCTCGGCTACCTCTACGCGACCCTCGTCGGGCTGGTCTGGGGCTTCATCTGGAGCACCGGCCGGGTGGAGCGCCACAACGGCCTGTTCGTGTTCCGCGGCATGCCGAAGTGGGCCTTCGGCCGCGGCGGCTCCTGCGTCGGCGGCTGCTACCTCACCGACCAGAACGTGACCCAGGACGTGATGGAGCACGAGGCCGTGCACAAGCGCCAGTGGCAGCGCTACGGCATGCTGTTCCCGCTGCTGTACCTGTTGGCCGGCCGCAATCCGCTGAAGAACCGCTTCGAGATCGAGGCCGGCCTGGAGAAGGGCGGCTACCTGCGCGCCCAGCGCGCCAGCCGCTGACCCTCGCGCCTAGTCGAAGAACTCCGCGGCCTTGGGGATGCCGGCCAGCCGGCCACCGGCGAGGTCAGGCTCGCCGCGCAGCTCGACGCGGGAGCCCGCGCGCTCCATCTCGAGCACCACGATCTCGTTCTCGCCCGTGCGCCAGAGCGGTGCGGGCGCGTACAGCGTCACCTGCGGTCCGCGCTCCCAGTAGCGGCCGAGCAGGAAGCCGTTGAGCCAGACGAACCCCTTGCCCCAGCCGGGCAGGGCGATGAAGCCGTCCGCCGGCTCGTCCACGGTCAGCGTGGTGCGGCCGAAGACCGGTCCGGCGCTGTCGGCGGAATCGCCGAACTGGAGCGAGTCGATGGCGCCGTCCCGGCCGATCTGCAGCGCGGTGCTGGTCCAGCCGTGAATGAAGCGCGCCCCCTGGCGGACGCTGCGGAGCCCCTTGTGCTCGCCGAGCCCGCCGGCGAAGTTGATGCGGCCCTGGTTCTCGACGATGATGACGAGCTCGGTGGGCCGGCCGTCGCTGCGCGTCTGCACGACGAGGGTGTGCTCGGCGTCGTTGCGGTCGATGGTGCCGGCGACAACGCCGTCCAACAGCACGGTGGCCCGGTCGGCGAGGCCGTCGATCTGCAGGGTGACCTCTTCGGCGTCCAACAGCGGGGACGCCTGGTACCAGACGAGCCCCTGGTCCTGGCCGAGCTGCTCCATCTGCTTCGGCAGCGCCGACTGCTGGGGCGCGTCGAAGGCGCCGAGCGAGCCGCGCAGCGACACCCACTCGGTGACGGCGGCGTCCTGCGCGCCGAGGCGGGCGGGCAGCGCGGGCGGCTCCGGGATCTCGTGGGTCGCGTAGCGCCGCAGGATCTCGCGGAAGGCGTAGAACTTCTCGGACAGCTCGCCCGCCTCGCCGACGGCGGCGTCGTAGTCGTAGCTCGTGACGGTCGGCTGCAGCATGCCGTCCTCGGTGTTGCAGCCGTTCCACAGGCCGAAGTTGGTTCCGCCGTGCGCCATGTAGAAGTTGACGCTGCCCCCGCCGCTGAGGATCTCCTCGAGCGTGGCCGCGGCATCCGCGGCGCCACGCACGTGGTGCGGCTCGCCCCAGTGATCGAACCAGCCGTTCCAGAACTCCATGCACATGTCCGGCCCCTGCGGCTGCACCGCGCGCAACGCCTCGAAGGCCTCGCCGGTGCGGGAGCCGAAGTTGACGGTGGCGTGGGCGCCCTCCACCATGCCCGCGGCGAACATGCCGGCGATCGGGCCGTCGGAGGTCACCAGCAGCACATCGATGCCGCGCGTGGTCAGCGCGTCCCGGCAGTAGCGCACGTACTCGGCGTCGTCACCGAACGAGCCGTACTCGTTCTCGACCTGCACCGAGACGACGGGGCCGCCGTTCGTCGCCAGCAGCGGGCGCATCACCTCACAGATGGCGTCGAACCAGCCGTCGACGGCGCCGATGAAGCGGGGGTCCATGGTGCGCAGCGCGATGCCGGGCTCCGCCATGAGCCAGCCGGGCAGGCCGCCGAAGTCCCACTCCGCGCAGATGTACGGGCCGGGGCGCAGGATCACGTCGAATCCGAGCTCGCCGGCCTCCTGCACGAAGCGGGCGACGTCGCGGGGCCCGGTGAAGTCGATGTCGCCGCGGGTCTGCTCGTGCCAGTTCCAGGGGATGTACGTCTCGATCGTGTTCAGGCCGAGCGCGCGCAGCCGGAGCAGGCGGTCGTGCCAGAGCTCCGGACGCACCCGGAAGTAGTGGATCGCCCCGCTCAGGATGCGGTGCTCCTCGCCGCCCCGCCGGAATGCGCCATCCCGCACCGTCAGGATTCGCGAAGCGGATGTGTGGTCGGGCGTCACGTTCATGGCCATCCTTTGATGCAACTGGCACGCGCAGCACTGCGCGGCCAATCAAGTCCGATTAGTTCAATGCCAGAATTATTCCGACAGGCCGCGTCAAATGTCAATTCCGCCGATCGCCGCGACGGGCTATTTGGACGCGGCGATCGTCGGGTCTTCGAAGACGTCCTCGAGCACCAGCTGCGCTCCGCCCCGCGCCGCAGAGGTCAGGCCGAGCTTCGATCCGACGAGGATCGCCGAGCTGCCGAGGTCCATCCGGCGCGCCTCCAGCGCGGCCGTGATCGGCGCGATGAGGAAGTCGCTGAAGGAGGGGAAGTAGCCGCCGAGCACGATCATCCGCGGGTTCAGCACGTCGACGAGCACGGAGAGCCCGATCGACAGATTCGCGGCGATCGTCGACAGCGCCGCGAGCACGCGTCCGTCGCCGCTGTCGGCGCGGCCGCGCAGCGCGCGCAGGCGCTCCTCCAACGGCACGGAGCGGTCGTGCACGACGTCGCCCTGATCGGCCGCCAGGGCGAGGAAGGCATTGAGGCCGACGTTGAGCTCCCAGCAGCCCGTGCGCCCACACGGGCAGGCGACGCCCTTCGGCCCGATCGGCAAGTGCCCGACCTCCCCGGAGAAGCCGGACCAACCGCGCATCAGGCGCCCACCCGCGACGATTCCGGCGCCGACGCCGACGTCGGCGGAGAGGTAGAGCAGGTCTTCGATGTCCTGGTTCTCGCGCACCGAGAACTCTGCGACGGCTCCGAGCTTCGAGTCGTTCTCCAGCCTGATCGGCGGGCCGGCCGGGCCGAGCCGGGCCGCGAGCTCCCGCGCAACGGCCACCCCGTGCCAGCCGAGGTTCGGCGCGAACCGCACCGAGCCGGACTCGAGGTCGACGATGCCGGGGGCGCCGATGCCGATGCCGACGATCTGGCCGCCGCGGGCGCGGGCCAGGCGCATCGCGTCCTCGATGAGCCGGGCGAGCTGGTCCAGGACCTCGGCGACCGGGGTGCTGGCGATGTCGAGGGCGGCGACAGCGCTGTGCACGGTCCGGCCGCGCAGGTCGACGACCGTCAGGGCGAGGTAGTCGACGTTGATCTCCATGCCGACGCCGAAGACCCGGCCGCCGTCGATGGCGATGGCGGTGCCGGGGCGCCCGACCGCGCCGGTGCGCTCGCGCTCGTCCTCTCGGACAAGGCCGAGGCCGACCAGGTCGGCGATCAGGGTCGAGGTCGTGCCCTTGGACAGCCCGGTCTCCGTCGCCAGCCGCGCCCGTGAACGCGGGTCGCCGCTGCGGAGGCTGCGCAGCATCAGGCTCATGTTCGCGCGCCGCATCTCGGCCTGATCTACTCGCCCACTCATTTCGGCCTGCCTCCAGTGGCGATCCGTCGGTGAATCGCACTTGTTGAAACTCCATCTTGACAGGGAAGTAATTAGTTCGGGTATTATTCAAATGATTTAGCGATGCTTCGAGGATGAGGCCATTTGGATTCCTCAGAGCACACACCGAGAAAGTGAATCCACATGAAATCAGTTGCTCTTCGCACCATGGGAATCGCCGCAGCCGCGACAATGCTGTTCGGCGTCACCGCGTGTTCCACCGGCCCCGCCACCTCCGGAGAGGAGGCCGGTCCGAACGAGTCGATCACGATCGACTACCTGCACCGCCTTCCCGACGGCGAGGGCATGACCAAGGTCGCCGACATCATCGCCGAGTGGAACACCGCGCACCCCGACGTGCAGGTGACCGCGACCAAGTTCGACGGCAAGGCCGCCGAGATGCTCACCAAGCTCAAGGCCGATGTGAAGGCCGGAAGCGTCTCCTGCCTCGCACAGCTCGGCTACGCCGAGGTGCCCACCATGTACACAGAGGGCATGCTCGAGAACGTCACCGATGTCGCCAAGGGCTACGTCGACAACTTCTCGGCCGGTGCCGTTGCCCTCATGACGGTCAACGGCGAGACCGTCGGCCTGCCGCAGGACACGGGCCCCTTGGTCTACTACTACAACGCCGCCGAGTTCGAGCGCCTGGGCCTGACCGTTCCCACCACGGCCGACGAGCTCGCCGCAGCCACGACCGCTGCCGCGGCCGCCGGCAAGTACGCCGTCGCCTTCCAGCCCGACGAGGCGCAGTACTGGCTCTCCGGCCAGACCGCCGCCGCCGGCGCCGCCTGGTTCACGGCGGAGGACGGCAAGTGGAGCGTCGACGTCTCCGACGCCGGCACCGCGAAGGTCGCGTCGTTCTGGCAGGGCCTGATCGACTCGAAGAGCACGCTCGTCGCCAACCGCTGGGGCGACGAGTTCAAGCAGGCGCTGGTCGACCAGACGCTGATCGGCACCATCGGCGCCGCGTGGGAGGCCCCGCTGCTCGCCGGCGACATGGCCGGCTCGGCCAACGACGGCCAGTGGGCCGTCGTTGAGCTGCCGACCTTCGGCGCCAAGCAGATGACGGGCCCCGACGGCGGCTCCGGCGTCGCCGTGATGAAGGGCTGCGCGCACCCGGCCGAGGCGATGGACTTCAACAACTGGTTCAACACGCAGATCGACCCGCTCGTCTCCCAGGGCCTCGTCGTCGCCGCCAAGGGCGCCATGACCACGCCTGACGCCATCAAGTCGTTCTATGGTGGCCAGGACGTGTTCTCGGTGCTCGCCGCTGCGAACGAGTCGCTCAGCCCTGACTTCATCTACATCCCCGGTTTCCCGGCGATCAACGGTGACATGGTCAAGGCTGCGGATGCCGCAGGGCAGGGCACCGCGCCCGTGTCAGACATCTTCACCGCCGCACAGACGTCCGCCATCGCCGCGCTCACCAGCGCCGGCCTGCCGGTCGCGAAGTAACGCAGCACCACCTCTGAAACGTCGGCACGGCAGGCACACTCGTGCGTGCCGTGCCGACATCATCATTCCGGACGCACCATCATTCCGGAAGCAACGAGAAGAGCGATTCGACGATGAGCACGCTAACGCGGCCGACAGCCCCAGAGCGCCTGGTGACCGAGCAACGCGCTCAGGCCAACAGGAGGCGCCGACGGCGCGAGGGACGCATCGGCTGGGGCTTCTTCGCCCCGTTCGCGATCCTGTTCGTCCTGACCTTCGTGATCCCGATCCTCGTCTCGATCCGATCCTCCTTCTTCACGGAGAAGGCGGCGGGCGACTCCCTCTACGGCGGCGGCGGGATGGTCGAGACCTTCGCGTTCCTCGACAACTACGCCCAGGTGCTCGGCAACGCCATCTTCTGGGAGGGCATGGGGCGCGTCCTGCTCTTCGGCGCCTTCCAGATCCCGGTCATGCTCGGCGGCGCGCTGATCCTCGCCCTGCTGCTCGACTCCTTCATCGTCAGGCGGGTCGCATTCTTCCGCCTCAGCTACTTCCTGCCCTACGCCATCCCCGGCGTCATCGCGGCACTGGTCTGGACGTACATCTTCAGCCCCGGGCTCTCCCCCATCAACCAGACCCTCGGTTCGATCTCCGACTGGCTGACCGGGCTGCTCGGGAACAACGTCGACCTGACCATCGACTTCTTCGCCCCTGGCAACATCATCGCGTCGATGGCGACGATGACCACCTGGACCTTCATGGGCTACAACATGCTGATCTTCCTGGCCGCCCTGCAGGCCATCCCGCACGACCTGTACGAGGCCGCGCGCCTGGACGGCGCCAGCGAGTTCGACATCGTGCGCCGCATCAAGGTACCCATGGTCGGCCAGGCCACGCTGCTCGCCGTGCTGCTCTCGATCATCGGGACCGTGCAGCTGTTCAACGAGCCGACCGTGCTCGCCGCGGTGAATCCGTGGATGGGCAATGACTACACGCCGATGATGCTGGCCTACAGCTCGATGATGGGCACGACCAGCCCGTCCGGCGCTGGCCCGGCATCCGCCGTCTCGATCTCGATGGCCGTCATCGCGGGAATCCTCGCCGCCATCTTCGCCCTCGTTCAGAAGCGGAGCACTCGCTGACATGGCCACCACCACCCAGACTCCCCCGTCGCTGCGGCCCTCGCCGGCGACGCGCGCCATCACCCGCATCGTGCTCATCGCCGCCGCGGTGCTGTTCCTCGCTCCCGTGTACTGGCTGATCGTCTCGTCGACGAAGAGCAACCCGGACCTGATCTCCTCGAACGGCCTGCTGTTTGCCGGCAACAACATCGTCGAGAACTACACGGCGCTCATGTCGTGGACGCAGGGCAACTTCTGGCGCTGGGTCGGCAACTCGATGCTGTACTCGACCGTCGCCGGCGTGCTGGGCACGCTGGTGTCGGTCAGCGCGGGCTACGCCCTGGCGAAGTTCCGGATGCCGGGCAAGGCCGGCATCCAGCTGGCCATCCTCGGCGGCCTGCTGATGCCGATCGCGCTGCTCACCGTGCCGCTGTACATCTTCTTCAACGGCCTCGGCCTGACGAACACGATCTGGGCGGTGATCATCCCCTCCTGCGTGAGCCCGTTCGGGGTGTTCCTCGGCCGCATGTTCGTCGACGCCGGCGTGCCGGACGAACTACTGGAGGCCTCACGCCTGGACGGCTCCGGCGAGGTGCGCACCTTCTTCACGCTCGTGCTCCGGCTGCTGGCGCCGGCGATGGTGACGATCTTCCTGTTCATCTTCGTGGCGACCTGGAACAACTTCCTGCTGCCGCTGATGATGCTCAACAGCGCCGAGCTGAAGCCGGTGACGCTCGGCCTGTACGGCATGATGAGCTACTTCAGCCCGCAGTACGGCGCCGTGCTGCAGGGCGCGCTGCTCAGCGTGATCCCGCTCGTGGTGCTGTTCTTCGTGCTGCAGCGCTACTGGCAGTCCGGGCTGACCGCCGGCGCCGTCAAGGGCTAGCGCGGGCGCGCCTCAGTGCACCGGGACGGGACGTTGGCTACGTCTCCGGCGAGCGCGCTCCGCTCCGGTTCCACCCGTCGCGGCCCCCGAAAAGTCTCGTGGCACCCGACTTACCGGGGGCCGCGAGATTTTTCGGGGGCCGCGAGCGTGTGCGGCGTCCGCGGGCGGGCGTTGGAGTCGGCCGGGCGCTCCTAGTTCTCGGAGCGGCCGAGCTTCCAGTAGCCCATGAAGGCGACCTGTTTGCGGTCGACGCCGCGCTCGCGCACGAGGTGGCGGCGGAGCCCGGTGATCGCGCCGGCCTCACCGGCCAGCCAGGCGTAGAGCTCGGCGGATGCCGGCTGCTCCGGCGCGGCCGGCCCGTCCTGCTCGTCCGGCACCTCCCAGAGGATCTCGTACTCCGCGTCCGCGCCGGCCTCCTGGACCGGATCCTCCGGCGCAGGCTCCCCCGCCGGGGCGGCCTGCGCGCAGCTCTCCGCCCAGGCGTCCACCCAGGCGGTCACGGCCGGTACCAGCGCCCCGCCGAACGGAAGCGGCTCGGAACCGTTGGCGGCGCCGGCGTGCCCGGCGTCGGTGCCGCGCGGGAGCCAGGTGATCGCCACCCCGGCCGGCGCGGTGAGCGGCAGGGCGTCACCGGGGCTCGGCACCTCGAGGAACACGTGCCCGGTGGCATCCGCCGGCAGTCCCTCGAGGATGGTGGCGACGGCGGGCACGGCCGTCTCGTCGGCGGCGAGCAGCAGCGTGCGCGCGGCACCCGGCCGCCACACGTAGCCGTCCGGTTCGGCGCCGCTGGTCGCATCCGGCCCGATCAGGGCGAGGGCGTCACCGATCGCGGCGCCGTGCAGCCAGCGGGTGGCGGGGCCGGTGAGCCCGTGGGTGACGAAGTCGACGTCGACCTCGCGCTCCGCGGCGCGGGCCGCGCGGATCGTGTATGTGCGCCAGATCTCGCCGGGCAGCACCACCTTGATGCGCTGGTCGGCGCCGTACCAGCCCCACTCGTGCAGCTCGGGGCCGGTGAAGGTGACCCGGGTGAAGTTCGGGCTGAGCGGGCGGATGCCGGCGACGGTGACGTCGAACTGGCGGTAACTGGGCTTCATGATGTCCTTCGTGAGCGCCAGAGCAGCCATACGAAGTACGGTGCGCCGACGACGGCGGTGAGCAGCCCGGCCGGCAGCTGGCCGGGGGCGATGACGGTGCGGCCGAGGGTGTCGGCGACGCAGACGAGCAGGGCGCCGAGCAGCGCCGACATGGGCAGCACGAGGGCGTGCCGGCCGCCGACCAGGGCACGGGCGGCGTGCGGGGCGACGAGCCCGACGAAGCCGATCACGCCGACGGCTGCGACCGCGGCCGCGCTCAGGGCGACGGCGACGCTGAGCAGCCAGAGCCGGGTGCGGCCGAGCGGCACGCCGAGGATGCGCGGGGTGTCGTCGTCCTGCGCGAGCACGTCGAGATCGCGGCGGGCGCCGGCCAGGATCGGGGCGGCCAGGACGAGCGCGACGAGTACGGGGAGCAGCTGCGGCAGAGTGCGGCCGTAGGTGGAGCCGGACATCCAGGTGAGCGCCTTGGCGGCGTTGTACGGGTCGGTGGCGATGATCAGCATGCTCACGATCGCCCCGGCGGCGGCCGAGACGCCGATGCCGATCAGGATCAGCCGGCTCTGTGCGAAGCCGCCGGCCGCGGCGAGGCCGAACACGATGACCGCGGCGGCGACGGCCCCGAGCAGGCCGCCGGCGCTGACGGCCCAGAAGCTCGCCAGCGGCGCGATGGTGATGACGAGCACGGCGCCGACCCCGGCGCCTCCGGTGACGCCGAGCAGGGCGGGTTCGGCGAGCGGGTTGCGGGAGACGGCCTGCACGACGGCGCCCGCGACGGCCAGCGCCGCACCGGCCAGGATCGCGGCGAGCACCCGCGGCATCCGCGTGTTGAGCACGAATTCGGTGACCGGGCCGGCCTGTCCGGTGGCCCAGTTGAGCAGGTCGCCGGCGAGCAGCTTGGCGTCGCCGAGCAGCAGGGAGGCGAACGCGACGGCCACGAGCAGCACGCCGGCGCCGACGATGAGGAGGCGCCGGGTGAGCGGCCGGGAGCTGGTGCCGAGGGCGAAGGTGCCCGCGGAGCCGGTGCCGCCGCCGTCGGTGAGCCGGCGGGCGAGGATGACGAGGAACACGGCGCCGAAGACGGTGGTGACGACGCCGGTCGGCACGGCGACGGCGGCCGAGCCGCCGAAGACGAGGCGCAGCAGCACGTCGGCGCCGAGCACGACGATGACGCCCATGATGGCGCCGGCCGGGATCAGGGCGCGGTGGCGCTGCAGGCCGGGGATGCGCGCGGCGAGGAGCCGCACGATGGCAGGCGCGGCGAGGCCGACGAAGCCGATCGGCCCTGCGACGGTGACGGCGGAGGCCGAGAGCAGCACCGCGAGCACGATGGCGGTGGTCTGGGTGCGGCGCACCCGGATGCCGAGCACGCTGGCCGTGTCGTCGCCGAGGGCGAGGATGTCGAGCTTGTGGGCGAGCAGCAGCAGCGCCAGGAAGGCGGCGAGCACGACGGGGCCGAGCTGGGCGACGCCGTCGATGCTGGTCTGGCCGAGGGTTCCGGCGCCCCAGGCGAAGAGCCCGGTGGTCTCCTCGGCGAAGAGCAGCAGCAGCATGGTGGTGAGCGCGGAGAAGGCGAGGGCGATGGCGGAGCCGGCGAGCACCAGCCGCACCGTGCCGCCGCCGTTGCCCCCGCCGCCGCCGGCCGCCAGTCCGAGAACGAGTGCGGCGGCGGCCAGGCCGCCGAGGAAGGCGATCAGGCTGCCGGTGAGCAGCGGCACGCTGATGCCGAACGCGGCGAAGGCGACGACGGCGAGGTAGGCGCCCGCGTTGACGGCCAGTGTGTCCGGTGAGGCGAGGATGTTGCGCGCGACCGTCTGCATGACGACGCCGGCGGTGCCGAGCGCGACGCCGACGAGCAGCCCGGCCAGCAGGCGGGGCACCCGGGAGGCGAGGAGCACGGCGGTCGCCTGCTCCTCGCCTCCGCCCGTGATGACGTGCCAGAGCTGCGCCACCGAGACCGGGGCGGAGCCCTGGGTCAGGTGGATGGCGGCGAGCACGGCGATCAGCACGAGGCCGGCGGCCAGCGCGGCGGCGAGGAGGCCGCGGCGGCCGGCCGGCCGTCCGGCTGGCGCGCCGGCTTCCGGCCGGAAGCGCGATGCGGTGCCCTCCCCCGGCACGAGGTGGGCGTCGGGGCCCGCCGGGGGCCGCTGAATGGAGGAGAGCACCGGCGGGTTACTTCGAGACGACGGCGATGACGGCGTCGATGTAGTCGCTCATCGACGACGGGCCGCCGAACATCCAGATGCCGTCGGCGAGGCGGTGCACCTTGCCGCTCTGCACGAACGGCAGCGAGGTCCAGACGGCGTTCGTCGCGAGCTCGTTCTGGTAGACGTCGGCATCGCCGCTGGTGATGTAGAAGAAGTTCACGTCGCCGAGCACGGTGAGGCCCTCGACGTCGGTGGAGCCGAGGCCGTAGTCAGCGTCGCCCTCCTCGGCCCACGCGTTGACCATGCCGAGCTCCTCGGTGATCTCGGCGAGCAGCGCGCCCTGCGCGAACGGGCGGATCGAGACCTGGCCATTGGAGGCCCAGGCGTCGTTCATGAAGAACTCGGTTCCGGTGAGTCCGGCTGCCTCAACGGCGGCCTTGCCCTCGGCGACCTTGGCCTCGAAGTCGTCCATGAGCACCTCGGCCTGCTCCTCTGTGCCCGTCGCCGTGGCGATGTTGTCGAGGTTTCGCTCCATCTGGCCGATCGCGTCCTCGGCGTTGGCGCCGCGCACGACGAGCACGGGGGCGAACTCCTCGATTTGGGCGATGGCGGCTTCACTGAGGTCGGTGGTGGTGAGCACGAGGTCGGGGGCGAGGCCCGCGATGGCGTCGATGCTGGGCTCGCCGCGCTGGCCGACATCCGTGACGGACTCGTCGAGGTCCTCCGCCTTGACCCAGGTGGAGTAGCCCTCGACATCGGCGACGCCGATGGGCATCACGCCGAGCGCGACGAGGTTCTCCGCGGTGTTCCACTCGAGCGCGACGACGCGGCTGGCGGGGGCGTCGAGGGAGATGACCTGGCCGCGGTCGTCGGTGACGGTGATGGCCGCTTCGCCGGATGCGGCGGGCGCGGCGTCCTCGCTGGTGCCGCAGCCGACGAGCAGGACCGCGGTCGCGGCGGCGGTGATGGACAGGGCGATGGTGCGCTTGTTCATGGGTTCCTTGGGTGTTGTGGGGTCGGCGAACGGATTCGCCAGGGGATTTCGGGCATGCTGCTGCCCGGCCGGTGCGAGCCGTGCTGCTGCGGGGTGGTGGGCGGGGGCGTTTCCGGAGCGGTTGTGGCCCTAGGCGACCGCTCGTTCGGGGGCGCGCGCGGTGTTGTGCCGCCCGAGCGCGCGGGTGCGCAGCTGGCCGGAGCGCTCGTCGAGCTGCACCTCGACGCGGATGCCGTAGGCGGCGCTGAGCAGCTCGGTGGTGAGCACCCGCTCCGGGGATCCGGCGGCGCGGACCCGGCCGTCGGCCAGCAGCACGACGTGGTCGGCGATGGCGGCCGCCTGGTCGAGGTCATGCAGCACGACGCCGATCGTGACGCCGTGCACCTCGGCGAGGTCGCGGACCAGGTCGAGAAGTTCGACCTGGTAGCGCAGGTCGAGGTAGGTGGTCGGCTCGTCCAGCAGCAACACGCCGGTGCCCTGGGCCAGGCAGCTGGCCAGCCAGACGCGCTGCAGCTGGCCGCCGGAGAGGCGGTCCACGGGGCGCTCGGCGAGGGAGTCGACGCCGGTGACGGCCATCGCGTGCTCGATGGCGGCCGCGCCGTCGGCGTCGCCGCGGGTCCAGCGGCCGCGGTGCGGGTGCCGGCCGAACTCGACCACCTCGCGCACCGACAGCCCGGCCGGGGTCGGCCGGCTCTGTGCGAGCAGGGTGACCCGGCGGGCGAAGTCGCGCTGGCCGAGGCTCAGCGCGTCGAGCGGGTCTGCCCCATCCGCCGGCAGCTCGATGCGGCCGGACTGCGGGGCGTGCAGGCGGGCCAGCGCCCGCAGCAGCGTGGACTTGCCGCTGCCGTTGGGGCCGACGAGCGCGGTGATCTGACCGGGCGCGAGGGTGATGTCTGCCCCGTGCACAACGGCGGTGCCGTTGTAGGCGAGCGTGAGGTCAATTCCGAGCATGTTTACATATTAGGTAAGCCTTAGCTAATATTGTCAAGCCGAAAGAGGGAATTCCTCAGCACTGCCGCGAAACTCGCCCTGGCCGCCTGGCGTGCCTCCGGCGCGCCCTCGGTGCGCCCTCCGCACCTCACCAGCACCTCACCAGCTGGCCGGGTGGCGCCTCTCCCAGTGCACGCGGCGCTCGAGCTGTGCGCCGAGCGCGAGCAGCGTCGCCTCTCCCCCCGGCCGCCCGATCAGCTGCACGCCCATCGGCAGGCCGGCATCGGTCTCGGAGATCGGCAGCACGATCGCGGGCAGCCCGCTGACGTTGAGCATCGACGTGAACGGCGTGTACTGCACCTGTTGGGCGAAGTTGCGCTCTCCGTCGCCGGCGTCGTACCAGCCGATCGGGCGCGGCGTCATGGCCAGCGCCGGCGTGAGCACGGCGTCGAAGCGGGAGAGCTGGCGGATCAGCGAGCGCTCGTACGTGGCGAGCGCCTTGAGAGCCTCGGCGAGGGTGCGGGCGCTGAGGGCGCGGCCGCGGTGCATCAGCCACCGGGTGAGCGGCTCCAGCAGCTCCTCCTGCTCTGGCGTCTCGGCGGGGATGCTTGCGGCCCCGGCCTGCCAGATGGTGCGGAACGCGGGCGCGTAGCTCTCGTCGGGCTCCAGCGCGGTCTGCTCGATGCCGTGCCCCATGGCCGCGAACGCCGCCACGGCGGCATCCAGCGCCTGCAGCGCCTCGGGTGCGATGGTGATCTCGTAGGCGTCGTCCCAGGCGGATGTCGTCATCACCCCGAGCTGGAATCGCCCCTCCCCGCGCACCGCCGAGGCGAGGAACGGGCCGTCGCTGGCGGGCGCGCGGAGCGCGAAATGGTGGTCGGCCGGGTAGCCGTTCGGGGCGATCATGGCGTCCAGCAGCAGGGCGGCGTCGGAGACCGTGCGGGCGAGCGGCCCCGGCACGGCGAGACCGGCCAGGGAATCGAGGGCACTGCCGCCGGGCACCCGCCCGCGGGAGGGCTTCAGCCCGACGAGGCCGCAGGCCGCTGCCGGGATGCGCACGGACCCGCCGCCGTCGCTGCCGGGGGCGAAGGGAAGCATGCCGGATGCCACGGCGACGGCCGCTCCGCCGCTCGACCCGCCGGAGCCCCGGCTGGTGTCCCACGGGTTCCGCGCGGGCGGGCCCGCCAGGCTCTCGGTGTAGCTCGGCAGCCCGAACTCCGGTGTCGCCGTCTTGCCGAGGCTGACACCGCCGGCCGCGTCCAGGGCCTCGACGATCTCGTCCGAGATCGGGGGCACGAACCCGGTGAAGAGCCGGGAGCCGAAGCCGGTCGGCACGCCCGCGCGCATCTCCAGGTCTTTGTCGGCGAAGGGCAGCCCCCAGATCGGCGCCGGTCCGGGGCCGGATTCTTGTAATTCGGCGGCGCGGCTGCGGGCGGCATCCGCCGTCACGGTGACGAAGGCGCCCAGCTCGGGGTTCAGCCGCTCGATGCGGGCGAGGTAGTGCTCGGTGAGCTCGAGCGGCGAGAACTCGCCCCTCTGCAGTGCCTGCCACTGGTCGAGTGCGGTGAGATCGTGCAGTTCAGCCATGTCCAGAGCCTATTGCGGATGCCGAGGCGGTGAGCCCGCTCCGCCCACTACTGTTGGCCAGAACTGGAACGGGGGGGCACTGTGCGACGACTCGTGGATGTCCGCATCACGCGCTGGTACTTCAAGCTCTTGTACGTGGTCGGCGCGTGGCTTCTCGGCATTCCGGTTCTCGCGCTGCTCAATGCGCTCCACCTGCCGCCTGCAGCAGTCGACGCAGTGAGCGGGGCAGTTTCACTCGCGAGCGTCCTCCTCGGCGCACGGATCTTCCGCGGCCGCGGGGAGCCGGTCGCACCCCCTCGACCCTGGTGGAAGATGACGGCGCGGCCACGACTCAGCCGCGCACTCGGCGTCCTCTTCGCTCTGACTCCGGCATCGGCGGCGGCGGTCGCCATCGCCGCGGCATTCGGCGTGGACGCTGCATCCGAGGCGCTGGGCCGCTACACGGAGGCCGGGCTGTGGACGAGCGTTCTCGCGCTCACGGCGCTCGCGGCCTTGTACCTCAACTCTGCGGCACGGCTGCGGAGGCTCCCTGCCCTCCCCGTGGAACCGAAGTTCCGAACGCCGGGGGCCCTCCGCTAGCTGCCGCCCTGACTCCGGGGCGGCCTACTCGACGAGCACGGGCTGGCGCTCCCGCTGGTGTTCGAGGAGGTCGGCGAGCTGGGTGCGGGACCTCGTCGATCTTCGCCACGGCGTCTCGGCCTCGCTGCGTCCGTTCCGGAGCCAGGGCGGCGGTTTCACGTGCGGGACGCCGTCGATCATCAGGATCCGCCAGCCGCTGGTCTCGATCGTGCGGTGGTGATACCAGCACAGGAGGACTCCGTTGCAGGTCTCGGTCTCGCCGCCGTCCCGGTAGGCGATGACATGGTGGATCTCGGACCAGGCGGCCGGGATGGAGCAGCCGGGGATGATGCAGCCGCCGTCGCGGAGGCTGATCGCCCGGCGCTGGGCGGCGTTGAACACCCGATCGGTGCTGCTCAGGCTGACCAGGCGGCCGTCGCCGTCGATCAGGACGTGCTGCTGCCCGCCGGCGCAGACGAACTGCTCGACCGCCCGCAGGGAGATCGGCGCCTCGCAGCCCTCGATGAAACCGGACCCGGCCCCCGAGGCGAGGTCGGCCTGCCGGACCGAGACCAGCACGGTCGGGGCGGCCCCGCCCATGGTCGGGGCGGCGGCGCTGCGGGCGGCGCCGTCGATCAGGCTGGCGAAGACATCGTGCCGGGCCTGCGCGGTCGCCCGGGGGTCCTTCGGCTGGCCCGGGTCGGGATCGGCGAAGCTGGGCTTGCTGCGCGGGCTCAGGTAGGCGTTCAGCAGCGTCTCGAACTTGGCGTCGACCTCGGGCAGCAGCGCCATCCTGCGGTGCACCAACCCGTCCCGGGTCAGGCCGCCGCTGATGCCGCGCGCGGCCATCGCCCGCTCCTCAATCGGTTCGGTGCCGTCCTCGTCCAGGACGCTCTCCCAGACGCGGGCCTGCCCGCGCACCTCGTCGGCCGCGAACGGCAGTGGGGACTCGAGGGTGGGTCCGGTCGCCGCGGCGACGAGGGCGGTCTCGGCGTGTTCCACGTTGAGGTCGCCGACCCGGGCCCGGATCGGGTCCAGGGTGTCGATGATGGCGGCCGCGCTGTCGTAGCCGAGCGAACCGGCACGAAGGGCGTCGGCGACCTGCTCGAAGCGGGCCGGCATCGTGTCGCCGGTGAGCGCGACCCGGGCGCGGGTCGCCGCCCCGAGCCGCATCCGCTGCGTGATCGTGCGCTCGGACGCGAGCGTGGTCCGGGCGAGGAGCTCGACCCCGTTGCGGCAGCCCTTCTTCGCCGACAGCCGGTCCTCGCCGAGCTCGCGGCGGGAGCGGAACGCGACCTCCCCGGCCGCCCGGATGCGGAGCGCGTCGACGAGCCGGCCGACGGCCTCGGCCGTCGCGGTGAGCTCGAGCAGGGCGTCGTCGCGCAGCATCCGCTCATCGGATCCGGCGAGTGCGGCGGCGAGGAGGGACTGTGCCTCTGCCAGCTGCCCCGCCGCGTTTTCCATGCTCCTATTCTACGGCGGAATGCAAGCAATTCCCGAGAAAAATGCCTGATGTGGATAACTTTCCGCGGAATGTCGGTGGGGTGCGGTAGCGTCGGAAGTGGCGCCGCGTTCGGGCTGGAAACCGGGCTTCGGTCGCTCGTTCCTCGCTCCCTCAGCCGACGTGGAGAGAGAAGCTCAGCCGACGCGGAGACGCCTCGCACCCTCAGTCGACGCGGGGAGCGACGCGTGAGTTGCACGCCGGCCGGAGGAAGAGTCAGCGGGGGCTTGACAAAAGCACGGCTAGCTAGTTGGTTAGTTACATGAGTAATGAACCAGCGGGGCGAATGCGCAGAGGGGGACGATCGTGATCACCGACGAGCGACCGATCTTCATGCAGATCGCCGAGCGCGTCGAGAACGACATCATCGACGGCGCACTGCCCGAGGAGGGTCAGGTTCCTTCGACGAACGAGTTCGCCGCGTTCTACCGCATCAATCCGGCCACCGCCCTCAAAGGCGTCAACCTGCTCGTCGATGACGGCATCCTCTACAAGAAGCGGGGCATCGGCATGTTCGTCAGCAGCGGCGCACGCGAGCGGCTCGTCTCCAAGCGGCGCGATCGCTTCGTGCACGAGTACCTGCACCCGCTGCTCGCCGAGGCGGCCAAGCTCGGCATCTCCCCCACGCAGCTCGGCGAGCTCCTCCGCGACGAGGCCTCCGCCACGGCATCCGGGGCATCCACAGCAACCGCCATATCCGCAGCATCCACAGCAGCACCGACATCCGCCTCCCGGAAGGAGCAGCTCTCATGACCGACACCTCCGCTGTCGTCTCCGTCACTGCGCTGAGCAAGCGCTTCGGCTCCGTCACCGCGGTCGACTCCGTCGACTTCGAAGTGCGCGAGAACACCATCTACGGCCTGCTCGGCCGCAACGGCGCGGGCAAGACGACGCTCATGCAGCTGCTCACCGGGCAGGACTTCGCCAGCTCCGGCAGCATCAACGTGTTCGGCGCGAGCCCGGTCGAGAACGCGGAGGTGCTCTCCCAGATCTGCTTCATCAAGGAGAGCCAGAAGTACCCGGACGAGTTCCGCGCCAAGCACGTCTTCAAGAGCGCCCCGTGGTTCTTCACCAACTGGGATGCCGCCTTCGCGGAGGAACTGATCGAGGAGTTCAACGTTCCCCTCAACCGCCCGATGAAGAAGCTCTCCCGCGGCCAGCTCTCGGCGGTCGGCGTGATCGTCGGGCTCGCCTCCCGGGCGCCGCTCACCTTCTTCGACGAGCCCTACCTCGGCCTCGACGCCGTCGCCCGGCAGATCTTCTACGACCGCCTGCTGGCCGATTACTCCGAGCACCCGCGCACCGTCATCCTCTCCACCCACCTGATCGACGAGGTGAGCAACCTCCTCGAGCACGTACTTGTCATCGACCAGGGCCGCATCATCATCGACGAGGAGGCGGACACCCTGCGCGGCTCGGCCACCACCGTCGCCGGCACCCGCGCCGCGGTCGAGCGATTCACCGCCGGCCGGACGCTGCTGCACAGCGAGAGCATCGGCGGGCTGGCATCCGTCACGGTTCAGGGCCAGCTGAGCGCATTCGAACGAGCGGATGCCGCGGACTCCGGCCTCGAGCTGTTGCCCGTCTCCCTGCAGCAGCTGATCGTGCGCAGCACGAACACCTCCACCCATGACTTCCAGGCCTCGGCCTGAGCGCCGGAAAGGACATCCCATGACCCGCATCTGGAACGTGGTGCGCCTGCACCTCGTGAACCGCATGGCCTACGTCACGCTGCCCTGGATCATCCTCGGCTCCGCCTTCCTCATCACCATCGCCATCTGGATGATCCTGCGCTCCGTCGGCGTCACCAGCGGCTTCGACGGGTCGGCGAGCAGCCCGCAGTTCAGCGGCGCGCTGCTCTCGATCCTCATCTACCTGCTCGTGGCCGCCGTGATGGCCATCAACCTCACCTTCCCGTTCGCGCTCGGCTTCAGCGTGACGCGGCGCGATTTCTACCTCGGCACCGCGCTCACCTTCGGCCTGGTCTCGGCCGCCAACGCCGTGGTGCTCACCGTTCTCGCCTCGATCGAGCAGGCCACGAACGGCTGGGGCCTGAACGGGCGGCTGTTCACGGTTCCCTGGGGCGGCGGCGGCACACCCATCGAGCACTGGTTCGGCTTCTTCGCGCTGCAGCTGCTGTTCAGCTTCGCGGGCGCCGCGATCGCCACGATCTACATGCGCTGGCGCATCAACGGCATGGTCGTGTTCTGGGTGGTCGGCGGAGCGGCCCTCGTCGGCCTGTTCGCCCTGATCGCGTACACGAACAGCTGGGCGGCAATCGGCTCGTGGATGGCCGCTCACGGCACGACCGGGATGGCCGCGTGGTCGCTCGTCGTCTCCGCGCTGGCCGGGCTCGCCGGCTACGCGATGCTGCGCCGGGCGACGCCGAAGAACTAGCAGGATGCCAGAACGCGGGCATGGACAACGTCGCCGTGCCCGCGCTGCAGTCGCCGCCGTTGCCCGCCCTCGGCATCGGCATCGGCATCGGGCTGTTGCTGCGCTACAGCGTGATCAGGGTCGCGGTCGCGAGGGGGCTGCGCGACCAGGACAACTGGCTCGAGCGCAAGCGCCAGAACTCCCGCGAGCACGTCGGGCTCGCCGCCGAGGCCGTGCCGCCCCGCCTCTAGTCTTCGTCGGCGGGCCCGGCGTCGAGGTCGGACTCGCCGACGAGTTCGGGCCAGAGCTCCGCCTCGATCTCGCTCAGCAACGCGTGAAAGCCGTAGGGCGCCTCGGCGAGCACACGGCGCCCGGCGATCGGCCCGGCCCAGTGCCAGCTCTGGGCGACGTTCACGATCTCGTACTCGAGCCGGGTGCCCGGTGCTGCGGCATCCGCACCCGCGTCGGTGCCAGCGTCGGTGCCCGCGTCGGCCGGCTCCGCCATCACCCGGTACTCGCCGCGGTACCACCAGCCGCCCTGCTGCACGATCTCCTGCCCGGAGGCGTCGACGGTGACGCCGGGCGCGGCGCTCATCTTCTGCTGGATCGCCGAGAAGACGGCATCCGGGGCGGCATCCAGGTGCCCGGCGAAGGAGCGCAGCACGGTGTGGCGCGGGGGGCGGCCGGTCGGAAGCGCGGGGTGGGACTGAGACGAGGGCATCCCCCGATTCTAGTTTCCGAGGCCACGGCACCGGTCCGTGCCGATGGCCTAGTCTCGCGACATGAGCGAATTCGGCGCTGCCCACCGGCTTGACCCCCGCCACCGAGCCTGGCTGCGGATCGGCGTCGTGCTCGCCGCGCTGCTCGTGCTCACGGGCGTGGTGCTGCTGCTCCTGCCGACCGAGCAGACCACCGTCGGCTGGTTCGCCTATGCCCCGCTCCCCGAGACGGTGTTCAGACCGGATGCCGGCGTGCTCCTGTCCCCGCGCGCGGTGCTCGGCCTGGTGCTCGCGACCCTCGGTGCGCTCGCCCTGGCCGCCTGGGGCGGCTGGGCCTTCGCCCGGCGCGGCCTGGCGCGCGGCTAGTCCGGCCAGGGCTGCAACAGCCCGCCGCCGGGAAAAGCAGGAGGAGAGCACTGCGACCCCCGCAGGCAGGCTCCGCCGTGCGCTCCTCCTGTTTTTTCGACGCGATCACGGTCGTGCGGGGCCCCGGGGTCTAGCCTGAAAACATGACTCGTTTCGTCTTCAACCCGATGGGCACGACGGTGCTCATCACCGGCGCGAGCAGCGGTCTCGGCGCCGCGTTCGCCCGGGAGTTCGCCTCCCGCGGCGCCGACCTCGTGCTCGTGGCCAGACGGCTGGAACGCCTGGAGGCCCTCGCCGTCGACCTCGCCGAGCGCTTCGGCACGGTCTCGACCGTCATCCCGCTCGACCTGACCGCCCCGGATGCCGTGAACACCCTCGTCGCCGACCTCCGTCAGCGCGACATCCAGATCGCCACCCTCGTCAACAACGCCGGCTTCGGCAGCTACGGGCGCTTCGGCGCGCTCGAGCCGCAGCGGCTGCACAACGAGGTGCAGCTGAATGTGCTCGCGCTCACCCAGCTCACCCGCGCCCTCTGGCCGGAGCTGCTTAGGCACGCCCGCACCGCGCCGGCGACCGGCGCGGTGATCAACGTGGCGAGCACGGCCGCGTTCCAGCCGGTGCCGTTCATGTCGGTGTACGCGGCGACGAAGGCCTACGTGCTGAGCTTCTCGGAGGGGCTCTGGTCCGAGGCGAAGGGAACCGGGCTCAAGGTGCTCGCGCTCTGCCCGGGCCCGACCGCCACCGAGTTCAAACAGGTTGCCGGCAGCGAGGGCGTCTCGTTCGGCGCCCCGCAGAGCGGCGCCGAGGTGATCGAGACGGCGTTCCGCGCCCTCGACCGGCGCTCGACGCCGCCGCGGGTCGTCAGCGGGCTGGGCAACGCGTTCTCGGCGCGGGCCGTTCGCCTGGTTCCGCAGCGCTCGCTCCTGACGACGCTCGGCCGGGTGACGAACCCGGCGCGACGGGCGTCGCGGTAGCCGCGGCGCGCTAGCTGTACTGCCCAGCAAGGTTGGTTAACCGGCTGATGGGTGGTTTGCTCCCGATGGCCGTGTGGGGCCTGTGGTGATTGTATTCGTGGAGCCAGACCGGGAGGGCGTTCCGGCGGGCTGACTCGGACGCGTAGAACCGTGAGAATGCCCAGCCGTCGGCGAGGGTGCGGTGGAAGCGTTCGATCTTCCCGTTGGTCTGTGGCCGGTAGGGGCGGGTCTTCTTGGGTGTGATGTTCAACTCGGTGCAGGTGTCGCGCCAGAGGTGGGACTTGTAGGCAGAGCCGTTGTCGGAGAGGACCCGTTCGACCGTGATGCCTCGGGCGGCGAACCAGGACACGGCCCGGCGGAGCACACCCACGGCGGTGACCGCTTGCTCGTCGGCGTGGATCTCGGCGTAGGCGACGCGGGAGTGGTCGTCGATGACGGTGTGCACGAACGCCGTCCCGACCAGCGGCTGCCGGCGCTTGCTCCGGCCCGCGCCAACGGTCGCGGCCCGGTTCTTGCCGCCCTGCTGCTTGCCCAGGTAACGCCAGCCGCCGCCATCGGGGATGTTGCCGAGCTTCTTCACGTCGACGTGGATCATCGCCCCCGGCTTGTCGTGCTCGTAGCGCCGCACGACTTCCCCGGTGCGCTTGTCGACGTGACTCAACCGGTTCAGCCGGCACCGGGTCAACACGGCGTGCACGGTCGACGCGGGCATGCCCACTTTCGCGCCGATCGCGACCGGCCCCAAACGCTTCTTCCACCGCAGATGCACGATCTTCCGCACCAGCCGCTGCGGGGTCCTGTTCGGGTTCCGGTGCGGCCGGGAGGAGCGGTCCTGCATGCCGTCCTCACCCATCGCCGCGTAACGTTCAGCCCACCGCTTGGCGGTCGGCCAGGAGCAGTTGAACTGTCTCGCGGCCTGCGAGATCGGCCAACGGTCGTCCACGATCAGGCGCGCCATGCGCAGCCTTTGGCGTGGAGTCAGCGCAGCGTTAGCGTGGGACATGAGGGCCTCCTGGTCTCGCAGAACTGGTTTCTAAGCAGCTCCACTCTGCAGCAGGAGGTCCTCACTCATTCCCGAAGGACTACAGCGAGTCGTCACACCGATTCAACCAACGTCCCTGGGCAGTACAGCTAGCCGAGCGAGAGCTGCATCATCACGATGCCGAGCCAACGCTCGAACTTGTAGCCGACGCGGCCCATCCGTCCGGTCTCCCGGAAGCCGAACTCCCGGTGCAGCGCGAGGGACGCTTCCGCGCCCTGGTCGGCGATGACGGCGACCATCTCCTTGAGGCCGGCATCCGCCGAGCGCTCGATGAGGTCGGCCAACAGCACCCGTCCGAGGCCCTTGCCCGTGGCGGCCGGGCCCAGGTAGATCGAGTTCTCCACGGTGAAGCGGTAGGCGCGCTTCTGCTTCCACGGCGCGACCAGCGCGTAGCCGAGGATCTGGTCCGTCGGCGAGATCGCGACGACGAACGGCATCCCGAGCTTCTGGAGGTAGGCGAACTTGTCGCGCCACTCGGCCAGCGTCATGGCGTCCTCGTCGAAGGTGACCGTCGAGTTCGCCACGTAGTAGTTGTAGATCTCGCGCACAGCAGGCATGTCTGCTTCGACGGCCTCACGCAGGGTGAAGTCGAACGGCGCCTCCGGCGGCTCTGGCTTGCGCAGGCGGCGCGGCAGCGTGCGGCGCGGCTGGTATTCCTCTTCAAGCATGACGCCAGCGTAAACGAGCAGTATTAACGGAAGATTTCGAGGGTCTGTTGCTCGCTGACCTGGCTGCCGCCGAGCGACCAATCGATCGCCTCCGCGCCCTGTTCGAGCAGCAGCGCGTTGGCACGGCTGAACGGCCGGGAGCCGAAGAATCCGCGGCGGGCCGACAGCGGGCTCGGGTGCGCGGAGGCGATCACGGGGATGCCGCCGAGCAGCGGTTCCAGCGCCTGCGCGTCGTTGCCCCAGAGGATGGCGACGAGCGGCTGCTCCGGCGTGCGCGCGGCGAGCGACCGGATCAGCTGTTCGGTCACCGCCTCCCAGCCCTGCCTCCGGTGCGAGCCGGCCTCGCCGGGGCGCACGGTGAGCACCCGGTTCAGCAGCAGCACGCCCTGCTCGGCCCAGGAGCCGAGGTCGCCGTGCTCCGGCGTCGGGATGCCGAGGTCGCCCCGCAGCTCGGTGTAGATGTTGGCGAGGCTGCGCGGCAGCGGCCGCACGTGCGGCGCAACCGAGAAGGCGAGGCCCATGCTGTGCCCGGGCGTTGGGTACGGGTCTTGCCCGACGATGAGCACCCGCACGCTCTGTGGGTCGATGCGCAGCGCCCGCAGCACGGCAGCCGGGGCCGGCAGGTAACCGGCCTCCCCCGCGAGGAAGCGCTCGAGCCCGGCCAATTCCTCGGCGACGGGCCCGAGCGCGCGCAGCCATCCCTCGTGCACCGCGGAGCGGTCGAAGGTGACGGCCACGGGTCTAGACGGAGACGGGCGGCAGCGCCGACCAGGGGAAGACGATCCAGCCGGCCGTCTTGCGGTAGTAGAAGTTGGGCTCCAGCACCGTGTGCGGCTTGGTGTACAGCGTGGCGGTGCGCACCTCCGCGCCGTTCTCGGCCAGGATGCCGAGCACCTTGACCAGGGTGTGACCGGAGTCGGAGACGTCGTCGACGAGCAGCACGCGCTTGCCGGCGAGGGCCGGCGCGTCCAGCATCGGCGCGGCGAGCATCGGCTCGGGCAGGCGCTCGTTCACGCCGGTGTAGAACTCGACGTTGATCGAGCCACAGTTCTTGGTGCCGAGCGCGTAGGAGATGGCGCCGGCCAGCAGCAGGCCGCCGCGGGCGACGGCGATGACCACCTCGGGCACGAAGCCGCTCTTCAGCACATCCTCGGCCAAACCGCGCGAGGCGTCGGCGAAATCGGACCATTCGAGAATCTCTTTCTCGATGGTGGTGTTGGATCCTGCGGAGTCGTCTGCATCAAAGGCCATGGAGTAAGGGTAATCGCACTTTCCTGCGCACATTCTTGTGGTGCAGCCCGGATACCGCAGGCAGTAGCATCCGAGAATGACATCTGCAGCGACGGCGCGACGCGGCGCCCGCACCGCCGCGGGGGTGACCGCGGCCATCATCGGCTGGCTGTTCCTCGTGGAGATCACCAGTGGAATCCTGCAGGGGTACTACGTGCCGCTGATCCCCGACCTGGTCGACCACCTCGGCATCCACGACGCCGACTTCAACTGGTTCGAGGCCGCCCAGCTGCTGCTCTCCGCGCTCGTTGTGCCGATCCTCGCCAAGCTCGGCGACATGTACGGGCACAAGCGCATCCTGCTGACCTCCACCGTGTTGACCGCCGCGGCCAGCTGGTGGCTCGCCTTCGCCGGCGACTTCTGGAGCTTCCTCGCGGCGTGGGCACTGCAGGGCTTCTACGTGGTCTGGCTGCCACTGGAGGTGGCGCTGATCTTCGACAGGGGCCGCCGCTCCGGGCGCGGCCCGTCGCAGACGCGGCGCGCCGCCGGGCTGCTCGTCGTCGCGCTGGAGGCGGGTGCGATCATCGGCGCACTCAGCGCCGGACGCGTGTTCGCCGCGCTCGGCGAGGACGTCACCCTCACCCTGTTCGTGCCGGCGATCGCCGTCACCCTCGTGTTCTTCGCCATCCTGTTCGGCGTGCCGGAGTCCGAGCCGGGCACCGAGAAGCGCTCACTCGACGTCGTCGGCTTCTCGCTGCTCACGATCGGCCTGCTGCTGATCACCTCCGGACTCACCTTCATGCGCATCAACGGCCCGGAGACGCTCTGGGTCTGGGCGCTCATCGCCGTCGGCGTGCTCGCCTTCTGGCCGTTCGGCAAGTGGGAACTCAAGCAGGCCGACCCGGCCATCGACCTGCGCGTGATGCGCCAGCCGACCATGTGGCCGGTGCTGCTGACCGCCGGCCTCGTCGGCATCAGCCTGCTCGGCGCCCAGGCGCCGCTGGCCACGTATGCGGGCACCGACACCGTCAACGGCTACGGGCTCGGCCTGGACGCCTCCGACATCTCCACGCTCATCGGCGTCTACCTGATCTCGATGATCGTCGGCGCGCTGCTCTTCCCGCTCGTCTCCAAGCGGTTCAGCCCGCGGGTCGCCCTCATCGCCGCCGCGTTCCTCGTCGCCATCGGGTACCTGCTGTTCATCCCGTTCCACCTCGAGGTGTGGCAGGTGTTCCTCAACATGTGCATCGCCGGCATCGGCTCCGGCGCGCTCGTCGGCGCGCTGCCCGCGGCCGCCGCGGCCGCCGCCCCGCAGGGGCAGACCGGCGTCGCATCCGCCCTCACCAACACGACGAAGACCATCGGCGGATCGTTCGCGTCCGCCGTCTTCGGCGTCGTGCTGCTGGCGGGGGCCGCCTCGGCGGTCACCTCGACGGCGGCCAGCCTGGCCGGCTACATGGTGGTCTGGGCGGTCTGCGGCCTCGGCGCACTCGCCGCCGCCGTGCTGCTGTTCTTCGTGCCGAAGCTGGCGTTCGCCGACCCGGATGCCGCGGCGGATTCGACAAACGCAAGCAGCCCAGAGGGCGAACCCGTCCCCCTGCCGCTGGTCGAGTAGGCCCGCCGGGGCCGTACGAGACCCGGCTTCTCGCCGGAAGCCGGGTCTCGTGCGGGGTCTCGATACGCTCGTTCCTCGCTACTCGACCAGCGAGAAGTCGCAGTCGGGCGCGGAGCGCGGGACGTCGCAGACGGGCGCAGAGCGCGAGTCGGCGGCCGGGTCAGGCGGCGGGCTCAGCCGCGGGGGCGCAGCTCGCCCTTGGCGACGAGGTGCGGCGCCGACTGGGCGACCGGCTTGACCACGATCAGGTCGAGGTCCACGTGCGCCGGCCGGCCGAGCGCGTGCACGATCGTCTCGGCCACGTCGTCGGCGCTGAGCGGGTTCGGCACCTCGGCGTAGACGGCATCGGCCCTGGCCTGGTCGCCGCCGAAGCGCACCAGCGAGAACTCCTCGGTGTGCACCATGCCGGGGGCGATCTCGATCACCCGGATCGGCTCCCCGTTCAGCTCCAGCCGCAGCACAGCGGTCAGGGCGTGCGCGGCGAACTTCGCCGCGTTGTAGCCGCCGCCGCCCACGTAGGCCACGTGCCCGGCGATCGAGGTAACGGTGACGATGTCGGCGCCGCCGCCCTCCGCGCGCACGGTGTCCCGCAGCAGCGGCAGCAGGGTGCTGATCACGCGCTTGACGGCGATGACGTTCACCTCGAACATCCACTGCCAGTCGGCGGCATCCGAGCCCTCGACGCTGTCGAGGCCCTTCGCGCCGCCGGCGTTGTTCACCACGGCGTGCAACGGCCCGGTCTCGGCCAGGTGGGCGGCCAGGGCATCGACATCGGCCTGCCGGGTGAGGTCGGCGACGAAGAAGCTCGCCCCGGTCTCCGCGGCGAGCGCCGCCAGCCGGTCCTCGCGCCGGGCCACCCCGACGACGTCCCAACCAGCCGCGCGCAGCTGGCGCACGGTCGCCGCCCCGATCCCTGAACTCGCACCCGTCACCACTGCACGCCTCGTGCCACCACGCTTCATCGTCATGCCTCCCATTCTGCCGCCCGGCGCCGAACCACACAGACAAGAACCACAACGCACGGACAGACGCTGGGCCGCAGAGGCGAGACAGGAGAGAATGGGACGCGATGACCTCCCCCACCACAGCCAAGGCCAAACGCCGCGTCCCGCTCTGGGACAACGCCCGCTGGATCGCCATCACCCTGATGGTGATCGGCCACGGCATTCTCAAACTGATCTCCGAATCGGATGCCGCCTACGCGGTGTACCTGTTCATCTACGCCTTCCACGTGCCGATCTTCGTGACGGTGAGCGGCTACTTCGCCAAGTCGGCGACGCCGAACGGGCGTCAGATGAAGCGCATCATCACCGACATCCTGCTGCCCTACCTGATCTTCGAGACGATCTGGACGCTGATCCACTGGCTGGCTGGCGGCGCGTTCAAGCTCGACTACTCGAGCGCCAGCTGGACCCTCTGGTTCCTGCTCGCCCTCGCCGTCTGGCGTGTCGCCCTGCCCTACCTGGTGCTGCTGCGTTGGCCGCTGGCGATCGCCATCATCGGCTCGATCGGGGTCGGCTACGTCGGCAACGTCGACTCCCTGTTCGCCCTCTCCCGCACGCTCGGGCTGTTCCCCTTCTTCGTGCTCGGCTGGAGCCTGCGCCAGTGGCAGGTGACCGGCCGCTGGCTGACCATGCGGCCCGCCGTGCTCTGGCGCTGGCGGGCGGGCGCCATCGCCCTGTTCGCGCTGCTCGCCGTGGTCTGCTGGGTGGGCGTCGACACCTGGCGGGATCTCAAGCTCCGCCGCTTCCTGCTCTATGACGAGTCGTACGCAGCCATCGGCTACCCGGAGTGGTGGGCCGGCGGCATCCGGCTCGGCTTCATGCTGCTCGCCTTCGCCCTGGTCTTCGCCTTCCTGATGCTGATGCCGCGCCGCACCACCTGGTTCACCGGGCTGGGCGCCGCCACCATGTACATCTACCTGCTGCACTCCTTCGTGCTCTACCCGATCCGGGAGAGCGGGGTGCTGGCCGGCCCGCAGCCGTGGTGGGTGCTGCCCGGCATGATCGTGTTCTGCATCGCCCTCTCGGTCGTGCTCTCGATGCCGTTCATCCGGCGCGTGTTCCGGCCCCTCGTCGAGCCTCGCGCCGAGTGGTTGTTCCGGCGCTCGGAGGGCACGGCGACGGGCACGATCGTGCTGCCGAGGGGCGACAACCGCTAGGCCGGACCGGCGCACTGTTACACCCGAATCCCTAGTGTTACGACGAGTTGCGGCCTCCATTGCTGCGCACAGGGCTCAGGCTTAGGCTCACACTCGAGCGGTGGATGGTCCGCACGCTCTATAGGAGACAAACCCTCATGAGCGACAACACAAGCAACTGGAAGTTCGAAACCAAGCAGGTCCACTCCGGTGCCCGCCCGGACCCGGTGACCAACGCCAGGGCCACCCCGATCTACCAGACCACCTCGTACGTGTTCAACAACTCCGACCACGCGAAGAACCTCTTCGCGCTGGCCGAGTTCGGCAACATCTACACCCGCATCCAGAACCCGACGCAGGATGTCGTCGAGCAGCGCCTCACCGCCCTCGAGGGCGGAACCGGCGCGCTGCTGCTCTCCTCCGGCCAGTCCGCGGCAACCATCGCCGTGCTGAACATCGCCGAGGCCGGCGACCACATCGTCTCGTCGAGCTCCATCTACGGCGACACCTACAACCTGTTCAAGTACACGCTGGCCAAGCTCGGCATCGAGACCACCTTCGTCGAGAACCAGGACGACGCCGACGAGTGGCGCCGGGCTGTGCGCCCCAACACGAAGCTGTTCTTCGCGGAGACGATCGGCAACCCGAAGATCAACATCCTCGACATCGCCCTCGTCGCCGATGTCGCCCACGAGGGCGGCGTGCCGCTGATCGTGGACAACACCATCGCCACCCCGTACCTGATCCGCCCGTTCGAGCACGGCGCCGACATCATCATCCACTCCGCCACCAAGTTCCTCGGCGGCCACGGCACCGTCATCGGCGGCATCATCGTCGACGGCGGCACCTTCGAGTGGTCCAAGAACGTCGAGCGCTTCCCCGGCCTGACCGTGCCGGACCCCAGCTACCACGGCGCCAGCTACACGGCCGCCGTCGGCGACGGCCTGGCCTACATCATCAAGGCCCGTGTGCAGCTGCTGCGCGACCTCGGTGCGGCCATCGCCCCGGCGAGCGCCTGGCAGCTGATCCAGGGCATCGAGACGCTGTCGCTGCGCATCGAGCGCCACGTGCAGAACGCCCAGGACGTCGCCGAGTGGCTCGACAACCACCCCGACGTCGCGTCGGTCAACTACTCGGGCCTGCCCTCCAGCCCCTGGTACGGCGCCGCCAACAAGTACGCCCCCAAGGGCGTCGGCGCGGTGCTCTCCTTCGAGCTCAAGGGCGGCGTCGACGCCGGCCGCGCCCTCGTCGACAGCCTCACGCTGTTCAGCCACCTCGCCAACATCGGCGACGTGCGCTCGCTCGTGATCCACCCGGCATCCACCACCCACTCGCAGCTCTCGCCCGAGGCGCAGCTCTCCGCCGGCGTCACGCCCGGCCTGGTGCGCCTCTCGCTCGGCATCGAGAACATCGCCGACATCCTGGCCGACCTGGAGACCGGCTTCGCGGCCGCCCGCGCCGTCACCGACGCGGCCAACGCCAACGCCTAAACACCCCTGAAGAGCCGCCCGGGCTTGTTCAGCTGCGACACCGCAGCTGTAACAATGCCCGGGCCGCTCTGTTTCCACGCCACAATTGAGTCATGGATTGGCAGACTTCGGCGGATGTCGCGCCCTCGAGCTTCATCACGGAGGCCCAGGCGCGCACGCTGCTCGGCAAGGCGCCCGCAACGGGGGCCTGGCGCGAGGGAGACCCCGTCGGCAACCGCCGCTTCGTCGGCATCGGCGCCCGGCAGTTCGAGGCCGGCGGCACGCTTCCCTACGCCCGGATGGCCTACGAGAGCTGGGGCGAGCTGAACGAGGCGGCCGACAACGCCGTGCTCGTGCTGCACGCGCTCACCGGCGACAGCCACGTGGTCGGCGACTCCGGCCCCGGGCATGCCACCGCCGGCTGGTGGGGCGGCATCGTCGGACCGGGCAAGGCCGTCGACACCGACCGCTGGTTCGTGGTCGCCCCCAACATGCTGGGCGGATGCCAGGGCTCCACCGGCCCCGCCTCGCTCGCCCCGGACGGCAGCGAGTGGGGCACCCGCTTCCCGTTCCTGACCATCCGCGACCAGGTCGACGCCCAGGCCGCCCTCGCCGACGCCCTCGGCATCGACTGCTGGGCCGCCGTCATCGGCGGCTCGATGGGCGGCATGCACGCCATCGAGTGGGCCGTCGGGCGGCCGGAGCGGGTCGAGCGCCTGGCCGTGCTCGCCGCTCCCCCGGTGACGACGGCCGACCAGATCGCGTTGAACTCGGTGCAGATCGAGGCCGTGCGCACCGACCCGCTGTTCCAGGGCGGCGAGTACTACGACGCCGTCGCCGGAGACGGCCCGACCCGCGGCCTCGCCCTGGCCCGGCGGATGGCCATGCTCAACTACCGCAGCCACAGCGAGCTCAACGAGCGCTTCGACCGCAGCTGGCAGAGCGGCATCAGCCCGCTGGGCGACGGCGGCCGCTTCGCCGTCGAGTCCTACCTCGACTTCCACGGCAACAAGTTCACCCGCCGCTTCGATGCCAACAGCTACATCACGCTCGTCGAGGCGATGAACTCGCACGACATCGGCCGCGGCCGCGGCGGGATCCAGGCGGCGCTGGCCAGGGTCACCGCGACCAGCCTCGTGCTCGGCATCGACAGCGACCGGCTGTTCCCGCTGGACGGCCAGCAGGTGATCGCCGCGGGCCTGTCCGGCAACATCGACGGCGACGTCCCCGTCGAGCTCGTCTCGGAGTACGGCCACGACGGCTTCCTGATCGAGACGGAGTTCGTCGCCCAGCAGCTGCTGCGCCTCCTGCAGCCGGAGCAAGCCGCAGGATAGTCTGGGGGCGACCCCCGTCCCCTCCACCGGCAGGATCCATGCAGCGCATTCTGAAAGAGCGTGACCGGCTGCTTCGCCGGACCGTGCGGTATTCCGGTCTCGCCTCCTGCTTCCTCGCCGCCGTGTGCATCGTGCTGCCCGGAGGGGTGGCGCCGCTGACGCTGGTCTCGACGCTCGCGCTCGTCGCGATCACGGCCATCGCCCACTACTTCATTGGCGAGCGGGGCGCCCCTCTCTGGATGGCGATCTGCCTGATCGCCGGCAACTTCGCGATCCTGTTGCTCGGCGTGGACCCCGGGGCGGTCCGTGATGCGGGCGAGGCGCTCGATCCGGCGCTCAGCCATGACCCCAGCGTGGCGGCCGTCGCGGCGATCGCGGTGATCGGCTCCGGGGTCCTCGGTGCGCTGGCGCTCATGGCGACGATGAGCCGTTCCCGGCTGCTGCTGATCGCGGTCGGCTTCGCGCTGACCTGCCTGAGCGTCACCGTGGCATCCGCCCCGCGCGCGTTGCCCAGCTCGACCCCGCTGCTGCTCACCATCGCGGCGTGGGCGGCCATCGGCACGGCGGGCTGGTGGATCGCCCAGAGCGTTCCGCGGGTGATGCAGCGCATCGCCAGCATCGGCCGTGCCCACCGCGCGGAGCGGCTGGCCAGCGAGGCGGAGGCGCAGCGGCGCCAGGACGCCCGGCTGCTGCACGACACCGTGCTGGCCACCCTCACGCTGCTCGCGCACTCCGGGGTCGGGGTGAGCGCGGACGCGCTGCGGCACCAGGCGGCCAACGACGCGAAGCTGCTGCGGCAGCTGCGCCTCGGCGGGGTGCCCACCCCGCTCCGCTCCGGAACCTACAACCTCCAGCCCGTCGCCGAGTCGGCGCTCGGCAACACCCTCGAGTCGGTCAAGCAGCGCTTCGGCCGGATGGGCCTCGACGTCAAGTGGCACGGCAGCGGCCAGATCCTGCTGCCGAGCGCGGTGCTGGACGCCTTCCTCGGCGCCCTCGGCGAGTGCCTCGAGAATGTGCGCAGGCACGCCCAGGTCAGCGAGGCCGACGTCACGATCACCGACGACGAGCACACGCTGCGCGCCATGGTCACCGACGCCGGCGTCGGGTTCAACCTCGGCGACGTCGACCCGGCCCGGCTCGGCTTCGCCGAATCCGTCGTCGGCCGGCTCCGCGAGGTCGGCGGCAACGCCCGACTGTTCTCCTCCCCCGGATCGGGCACCACCGTCGTCCTGGAGGTTCCCAAGCACGACGAGGTGTTCGGCCACGACGAGGCCGCCGGATACGACGAGCCGTACGGGCACGAGCGGCATTTCGGCGGTGAGCGATGAGCAAGGCACGAACGGGTTCCGGCATCGAGGAGAACACCCTCGGTGTGATCGTCGGGCGCGAGCGCAGGCAGCGCGAGCCGCAGCGCACCTTCCGGCGCTCCGAGCGCACCGTTTCCACCACCAGGGCCAACCAGCGCGGCCTCGGCGGGCGCGACCTGGCCGGCGGCATGATCGCCGGCAGCCTGGTCATGGCCCTGTTCCTGGTCTGGCGCACGATCGAGCAGTGGACCTCCTACCCGACGCCCACGCTCGCCATCTCCGCCTGGCTGCTGCTGCTCGTGACGGCGGCCGGCGCGCTCCTCGGCGTCCTGCTCTGCGGCGGCACCATGCCCACCTGGCTGTTCACGCTGACCCTCGTCGGGCTGGCGGGCGTGGTGACGCTCGATCTCAGCGCCGTCGCCGCCGCCGCCGGCCTGAGCGTCTACCCGACCGCCGCCCTCGCCGCCGGCGTCATGATGACGCCCCTGGTCAGCGTGCGCGAGACCAGGGAGGTGATGGCCGCCACCGTCACGCTCGGCGCGGTGCTGCTCGTCGCCGCACTCGTCCAGGAGCGCAGCAGCCCGCTCACCCTGGGCCCCGAGCTGGTGGCGATCGCGATCGCCGTCTGGCTGCCCTTCATCGCGATCTCGGTGGTGCGCGCCTTCCGCCGGATGGTGCAGCTGGAGCTGGACCTGGTGCTGGTGCAGAGCACCGTCGACGCCCCGCGCCTGGCCGTGGGCATGCTGGCCTCCGAGGAGCTCGTGCGCCTCGACCTCGACGCCGAGCGGTTGCTCGACGATGTCGCAGAGGGCAGGACGGCGCTGCCGCTGCATCCGGATGCCGCCGGCGCCGCCTCGCAGCTGGCCACCCAACTGCGCCTGCACCTGGTGGAGGGGCGCAAGAAGACCTGGCTGCACAACGCCATCACCGAGTCGGAGTTCCTGGCGCCCGCCGTCTCGCTGGACGACCCGGGGAGCCTGGCCGGCCTGCTCTCCCCCGCGCAGCGCGACGCCATGCTGACGGCGGTCTGGCTGCTGGTGAGCGACTCCAAGCGGCACGACGTGATGCTGCACATCGACATCGGCCCGCGCGCCCCGTCGACGGCCGGTTCGCCCAGAAAGATCCGGTTTCCGGTATTTCTTCATGCGACCGGTGTGCCACGGCGCAGGGTAGACGCCGCGGCATGGGAAGCTATCTCTAACGTTGGCCCGCATTCGGAATACACGCGCAAGGGAGACCTGCACGTGGAGATAGAGTGCATGGTCGACAACCCGGTGGATGCGTAGGGTATCAGGGGCATCGGAACGTGCATGTGCACAAGGAGGAACGCGTGGGAAACCAGGCTCATAAGATTCGCTTGGCCGTCGTCGACGACCACAAGATGCTGCTTGGCGCCCTGACCGAGTGGATCAGGGGTGCGGCGACCGACATCGATCTCGTCATCGCCGCGACGACCTGGCCGGAGCTGCTCTCGCACCCGCAGTTCCCCGTCGACGTCGTGCTGCTCGACCTGGACCTCAAGGACAACATCCCGATCTCCCTGAAGATCTCCACCCTCAAGACCACGGGTGTGAAGACGGTGCTGATGAGCACCTACTCCGAGCCCACCGTCGTGCGCGAGGCCCTCGCCGCCGGCGCCCTCGGCTACCTGGTGAAGACCGAGGAAGCCGACATGATCGTCGAGGCGATCCGCGCCGCCCACAAGGGCGAGTCCTACATCTCCGAGGAGCTCGACCTGGCCCTGACCGCTGGGGGCCGCGGCGACACGCCTCGATTGAGCGCGCAGGAGCGCCGCGTCATGGCCCTCTACGGAGCGGGCGAGCCCGTGAAGGCCGTCGCCTTCCAGCTCGGCATCTCCGAGGAGACGGCGAAGTCGTACCTCAAGCGCATCCGCGAGAAGTACCGGGTGGCCGGTTTCGACGTGGGCACCAAGGTTGCCCTCCGCAAGCGCGCCATCCAGGACGGAATCCTGCTGCAGACCGACTAGGCGCAGCCGCCCGTCAACGCAGGAAGCCCCGGGATCCCCCGGGGCTTCCTGCGTCAAAGGCGCGCGGTGTCAGCGGGCGCTGACAACCTGCACCAGGTCGGTGCCGTAGCCGAGCACCTCGCCGCGGCCGCGCCGCTTGCCGTCCCAGCTGAAGCTGACCAGCGCGATCAGCAGGCCGAGCACGCTGAGCCCGAGCCCGATCCAGACCGGCGCGACGTAGCCGAAGCCGGCCGCGATCGCCATGCCGCCGAGCAGGGCGCCGAGCGCGTTGCCGATGTTCAGCGCCGAGTGGTTGAGCGCGGCCGCGATCGACTGGCTGTCGCGGGCGACGTCCATCAGGCGGGTCTGGATGGTCGGCGAGAGTGCGGCCGCGGCCGCACCCACCAGGAAGATGAAGACCAGCAGGCCGACGACGTTCTCGGCCGTCAGGGCCAGGCCGACGAGCGCCACCAGCATCACCCCGAAGAAGCCGAACATGCTGCGCCGCACGCTCTTGTCTGCCGCCCAGCCGCCGAGGAAGTTGCCCGCGGTCATGCCGAGGCCGATCACGACGAGCACGACAGGGACGGCCGCCTCGCCGAGCCCGGTCACCTCGGTGACGAGCGGCGCCACGTAGCTGTAGACGGCGAACAGGCCGCCGAAGCCGATCGCGCCGATGCCGAGCGCGAACCAGACCTGCGCCCGGCCGAACGCCTTGAGCTCGTTGCGGATCGTCGCTGTGCGGTCACCCGGCTGCAGCGGCACCGACACCAGCACGGCAAGGAAGGTGAGCGCGAAGATCGCCGCGACGGCGATGTAGGCGACCCGCCAGCCCTGCACCTGGCCGAGCCAGGTGATGGCCGGCACGCCGATCACGTTGGAGACGGTGAGGCCGGAGAGCACGAGCGCCACGCCGCGGGCGCGTTTGCCCGGGCCCATCAGGCTGGCCGCGACGAGGGAGGCGATGCCGAAGTACGCCCCGTGCGGCAGCGCAGCGACGAAGCGCGCGACGAGCACGAGCTCGAAGCTCGGCAGCAGGGCGGATGCCACGGTGCCCAGCGTGAACGCGGTCAGCAGCACCAGCAGCAGCTGTTTGCGCGGCCAGCGGGCGGCGGCGGCCGCGATCGTGGGCGCACCGACGACGACGCCGAGCGCGTAGGCGCTGATCAGCCAGCCCGCCTGCGCGTTGGCCGCGGCCGGGTCGGCGGCGGCGAGGCCGGGCAGCAGGTCGGCGGCGAGGTTGGGGAGCAGGCCCATCGCGACGAACTCCGTCGCCCCGATTCCGAACCCGCCCAGGGCGAGGGCGAGCAGGGCGAAGCGGACTCGCGCGGGCGAGAGGGCGGGGGTCTGTTCGGTCACTGCGCAATTCTACGACCGAATCGAATCGATTCGATACACGCGTGACCCCGAGCGACATTCGCGCCGCGCGGCGGGCGCCTACTCGGCCGTTGCCCCGCGCTCGAGCGCTGCCTCGAGACGCTGCACCTTGCCCTCGATCTCGCCGCTGTAGCCGGGGCGGATGTCGGCCTTCAGCACGAGCGACACCCGCGAGCCGTAGGCGGCGACGGCATCCGTTGCCGCCTTGACGACGGCGAACACCTCGTCCCACTCCCCCTCGATCTCGGTGAACATGGAGCCGGTGTGGTTCGGCAGCCCGGACTCGCGGACGATGCGCACGGCGGCGGCGACGGCGTCGTGCACCGAGCCGTCGGCCTGGCCGGTTCCGCTGGGGGCGACGGAGAATGCGACGAGCATGAGTGATCCTTAGGGGTTGAGTGCGCGGCGGCCGGCTGCGCGGGGGTCGGGGGCGGATGCCGGAGCGCGCCCGGCACGGTGGACGGCGCGCACCGCCCAGCCGAGCAGCACCACCTCGAGCAGGTTGCGCAGCGTGATGACGAGCACCATCCACGGCTCGGCGGCCAGCAGTGCGCCGTACAGATAAGGGTAGATCAGCTGGGTGAGCCCGGCGAGTGCGAACGCGAGCAGGGCCGGCGTGAGCCACTGCCTCCCCCGGTAGACCAGCCCCACGATGACGGGCGCCGCCAGCCAGGTCATGAACTGCGGCGAGCCCACCTTGTTGAACACGATGAGAACCAGTACGAGGGCCAGGGCGAGCGGCGGCAGCAGCTGCACGAGGTGCGCGCCCGCGCGCTGCCGCAGCACGCCGAGCAGCACGACGGATGCCGCGGCGAGCGCCATCAGCGGGGTCGCCAGTGTGCCGGCCAGCGCGGTGCCGTCGCCGAGCAGCTGGTAGGTGAGGATGTCGAAGTCGTAGTAGATGCCGGTGCCCGCAGCACCGAGGGCGGTGAGCCACAGCCAGGGGGTGCCGATCGGCGCCTCGATCTGCAGCCCGCGCCCGGTCTGCTCGTCGACGAAGCCGAGGACATGCGCCCCGCCGCCGAGGATCACGCTGACCAGGACGACGACCGCGCTGACGCAGAGGGCACTCTGCACCACCCGGGCGCGCGAGCGCCCGGCGACGAACAGGGCTGTGACGAGGGCGGCCGGCCACACCTTCACCCACGCCCCCACGGTGAGCAGCGCGGCCCCCAGTGCCGGGCGGCCGGTCGCCAGCAGCAGCCCGACGATGGCCAGCGGAACGGTGACGGCGTCGATGCGCGCGAGCGCGATCGGACCGAGCAGGAGCAGGAAAGCCAGCCACCACCAGGCGGCGGTGAGCCGCCAGAGCGGCCGCGCGCGGCGGGCGCGCAGCCCGCCGGTGAGCACGGCGAACGCGGCCGCGTTCAGGGCGACGACGAGCCCCAGCCAGGTCTGCGCGTACAGCTCGAGGCCGAGCAGGTTCGCCAGCGCCATCGGCGGGTAGGCGAGGATCGGGTACACCCAGGGCAGGTCGATGCCCACCTGGCTGCCCCCGCCGGCGGCCTCCCCCACCCAGACCTTGTAGACACCCTCCACATCGCCGAGCGGCCAGCCTGGCGCGTGCAGGCAGAGCAGCACGAGCACCGTGTGCACGAGCGCGAAGGCCGCCCAGAGGGCCAGCGGATGCCGCGGCAGCCGCCGGGAGGGCCGAGCCCGCGGCGCGGGGAGCGCGTCCCCGGCGAGCGGCGCGGACGGCTCTGGCATGCTGGCCATGCTACCGGCGCATGTCGGAATGCGTCGGCCCGGCTGGCCTCCGCGCGCATTCGCGCCAGAATGGGTTACCCGCACATGTCTGGAGCCACTATGCCGTCACGCCTCGCCCGCACCCTGTCGATCCTTGCCGCCTCGGCGACGATGCTCGCGCTCAGCGCGTGCGCGGCCGGCGCCCCGGCATCCGACGCCCCGGCTTCCGACTACGTGACGGAGGGCAGCTTCACGGTGGCCACCGGCGAGCCGGCCTACTTCCCCTGGGTGCTCGACGACGCCCCGGAGACGGGCCAGGGCTTCGAGGCCGCCGTCGCCTACGCCGTCGCCGAGGAGCTCGGCTTCGCCGCGGAGGACGTCGTCTGGGTGCGCAGCACCTTCGACCAGGCGATCGCGCCCGGGCCGAAGGACTTCGACATCAACCTGCAGCAGTTCTCCGTCACCCCGGAGCGCGCGCAGGCGGTCGACTTCTCCAGCCCGTACTACGCGACCACGCAGGCCGTCATCACCGTTCCCGGCTCCCCCGCGGAGGGCGCGAGCTCCATCGCCGAGCTCAAGGGCCTCCTGATCGGCGCACAGACCGGCACCACCAGCTTCCAGGCCGTCGAGAGCGCGATCGCGCCCGACAAGGGCGCGCAGGCCTTCAACACCAACGACGACGCGAAGCTCGCCCTGCAGAACGGCGTCGTCGACGCCATCGTCGTCGACCTGCCCACCGCGTTCTACCTGACCGGCGTCGAGCTCGAGGGCGGTTCGATCATCGGCCAGCTGCCAGAGGCCGCGGGAACCGGCGACGAGTTCGGCCTGGTGCTGGCCAAGGGCAGCCCGCTGACCGCGAAGGTCACGGCGGCCGTCGACGCGCTGCGCGAGAACGGCACCCTCGACGCCCTGGCGGACGAGTGGCTGGCCGCCGGCGCCTCCGCACCCGTGCTGAAGTAGCCGCCCGGGCACAGCGTGGCGGGCCCCGGCCCGGCATCCGATAGTTTGATGCAGTGAGAACGACGTGACGAACAGCGCACTGGCCCTGCGGGTCCCGAGTGAGATCGAGCTGGACCGACGGCTCTACCGGCGGCGCCAGAACGGCAAGTCGGTCGCCATCGCCCTCGCCAGCACCCTGGTCTTCGCGGCGCTGGTCTGGCTGCTCGTCGTCAACACGCCGGGCTGGACCGCCGTGCAGCAGAGCTTCTTCAACCTCGACGTCGCCATCTCGGCGTTCCCGCGCGTCATCGAGGGCCTCTGGCTGAACATCCGGGTGCTGTTCTTCGCGTCCATCGGCGTGCTCATCGTGAGCCTCCTGCTCGCGGTGATCCGCACCCTGCGCGGCCCCGTGTTCTTCCCGCTGCGCGCGCTCGCGACTGGCTACACCGACCTCTTCCGCGGCGTCCCGCTGCTCATCGTGCTCTACCTCGTCGGCTACGGGGTGCCGGGCCTCGGCCTGTTCCCGCGCATGCCCGCCGAGTTCTGGGGCACCGTCGCGCTGGTCCTCACCTACTCCGCCTACGTCTCCGAGGTGTTCCGGGCCGGCATCGAGGCCGTGCATCCGTCCCAGCGCCTCGCGGCCCGGGCCCTCGGCCTCAGCCACGCCCAGACCATGCGCAAGGTCGTGCTGCCGCAGGCGGTGCGCAAGGTGACGCCGGCCCTGATGAACGACTTCGTCGCCATGCAGAAGGATGTCGGCCTGATCTCGGTGATCGGCGCCATCGACGCGGTGCGCGCCGCCCAGATCGAGACGGCCGCCAGCTACAATTTCACCCCGTACGTGCTGGCCGGCCTGCTCTTCGTGCTGCTGGCCTGGCCCACGATCCGGCTGACCGACTGGTACTCGGCCAGGATGCGCCGCCGCGAGCAGATGGGAAGCATCGTATGAGTTCCCCCGACGCACGCCTCGAGACCGGGCCAGGCGCCCGCACCGGCACGAGCCCCGACATGGGCTCCGACGCGGCCATCGAGCCGCCCGTGCTCAGCCTGCGCGGCATCCGCAAGTCCTTCGGCGACGTCGAGGTGCTGCGCGGCATCGACCTGGATGTGCGCCGGCACGAGGTCGTTGCGCTGATCGGCGCCAGCGGCTCCGGCAAGTCCACGCTGCTGCGCACGGCGAACCTGCTGGAGCCGATCGACGACGGGCAGGTGTTCCTCTCCGGCACGGATGTCAGCGACCCGCGCGTCAAGCTCGACGCGGTGCGCGCCCGCATCGGCGTCGTGTTCCAGCACTACAACCTGTTCCCGCACCTCAGCGTGCTCGGCAACGTGACGCTCGCCGGCCGCACCGTGCACCGGCGCGGCAAGGCGGCGGCCGAGAGGCAGGCGCTGGAGCTGCTCGACCAGGTCGGCCTGGCCGACAAGGCGCGCGAGTTTCCCGACCGCCTCTCCGGCGGGCAGCAGCAGCGGGTCGCCATCGTGCGTGCCATCGCCACCGATCCCGAACTCTTGTTGCTCGACGAGATCACCAGTGCGCTGGACCCCGAGTTGGTCGGCGAGGTGCTCGAGCTGGTGCGCACGCTCGCCCAGGGCGGCTCCACCATCTTGATGGCGACCCACGAGATGGCCTTCGCCCGCGACGTCGCCCACCGCGTCGTGTTCCTGGACGGCGGGCTGATCGTGGAGCAGGGCGCGCCGGAGCGGCTGCTCAACCACCCGGAGCAGGAGCGCACCCGCGAGTTCCTCACCCGCTTCAGCGGCACCGGCCTCACGCCGCCCGCCTAGTCCGCCGTTGGCGCGCGGGCGCGTGCGACCGCAGCCGGCGGGTCGATGCGCCCGGCTACTTGCCGGAGAGCAGCGCGGCGACCGTCGCCGGCACGGCCTCGGCCACGTCGAGCGCGGTGATCGGCCCGCCCTGCGAGGCACGGCGCGCGGCGAGCGCGTGCAGCAGCGCGGCTGTCGCCGCGATCGGCGCGACCGCGTCCGGGTCCTGCGCGATGGTGCGGTGCCGGGTGGCCAGCAGCGCGCCCAGGATGCCGCCGAGCACGTCGCCGGTTCCGGCCGTGGCCAGCCAGCTCGGCGCCCCGGACACCGTGAAGCGCGCCCCGTCCGGGTGGGCGATGTAGGTCACCGCGCCCTTCAGCAGCACGGTTGCGCCCAGCTGCTGCGCGGCCCGGCCGGCCCAGAGAGCCGGCTGAGCGGCGATCTGGTCGACGTGGGGCGGGCCGCCGTGCTCGGCGCTGACCTTCACCGCGCCATGGCCGGCCCGGCGGGCGGTCTCCATCAGCAGCGTGGCCAGCTCCCGGTAGTGCGGGGTGAGCACGACCGCGCCGCGGGCCTCGTGCACGAGGTCGAGCGCGCCGGCATCCAACACCGTCGGCACGCCCTCGGCCATCGCCTGGTCGAGCTCGCCGCCGAGGATCAGCGTGCGCCTGGCGGTCGTCATGCCGGAGCCGATCAGCCAGGCCTGCACCCGACCGCCGACCCCGACGACCTCCGGCCGCCGCGCCATCACCAGGTGGCGCACGGCGCTCGGGCCGGTGTAGCGCACCATTCCGACGCCCGCCCGCATGGCCGCCTCGACGCCGAGCACGGCCGCGCCCGGGTAGTCGTGCGAGCCGGTGATCACGCCGAGCACGCCGCGCGAGTACTTGTCATCGCCGTCGCGCGGCACCGCCAGCCATTCCCTGGCCCGTCTCTCGTCCCATTCCAGCCACTCCGCCGCGGTATCCATATTCGAACGCTAGCTCCTCTGTGCGATGGCGATGATGTTTCCCTCGCTGTCGATGAACCAGGCGCTGCGCTCGCCGCCCAGCTCGGCGACGCCGTTCTCGGTCTTCAGGCCGGGCATGTCGTACTCCTCGAAGGCGACGCCCCGGCCGCGCATGTCGGCCATGGTGGCGTCCAGGTCACCGGTCTCCAGCGTCAGCGCGGTGTTCTTCGCCGTCCCGGCGAAGCTCGTCTGGTAGAGCATGAACAAGCTGCCGCCGACCGAGTAGAGCGAGCCGCCCTCGTCGTCCATGTCCTCCTCGGGCTCGAGGCCGAGCATGTCCTTGTAGTAGGCGCGGGCGCGAGCGAGGTCGCTCGCGGGGAGCACGCCAATGGAACGCTTGAAATCCATCATCAGGATTCCTCTTTTCTCCCCCGCCGTGAGCCTACGCCGCCGTGCCGGGGCACGGAATGGCGCGCACAGAAGCGGATCGACCACACCGTTTCCGGCCCGTGTGCGCGCCAGAGGCTCCGCTCCGCTTACGCCCGCCGGGTGGCGTCCTGCACCTCGCCGACGAGCTCCTCGATGATGTCCTCGAGGAACAGGACGCCGGTCGCCTGGCCCTCCGCGTCGAAGGCCCGCGCGAGGTGGGCCCCGGTGCGGCGCATCGAGGTCAGCGCGTCCTCGAGGTCGGTTCCCTCGAACACGGATGCCAGCTGCCTGATGCGCTTGGCCGGCACCGGTTCGTCCCAGGCGGGCGTCGTGGCATCCGGCACCAGGTCCAGGTCGATGACGTCCTTGAGGTGCAGGTAGCCGCTCGGCTCGCCGTGCTCGTCGAGCATGACGTAGCGCGAGAATCCGTGCCGGGCGACGGCCCGCTCGAGGTCGGTCGGGGTGGCGTTGAACGGCAGGCTCACGAGCGAGGCCATGGGCACGGCGACGTCGCGCACCTTCTTGGTGGTGAACTCGAAGGCCGCGGTCAGCGCGCCGGTGCTGTCGCGCAGCACGCCCTCCCGGGTGGACTGGTTGACGATTGTCGCCACCTCGTCCAGGGTGAACGCGCTCGTCGTCTCGCTCTTCGGCTCCACGCCGAACAGGCGCAGCACGCCGTTCGCCGTCGCGTTCAGGGCGACGATGACGGGCTTGAACACCCGTGCGACCAACACCAGCGGCGGGGCCAGGATCAGCACCGCCCGGTCAGGGATGGAGAAGGAGAGGTTCTTCGGCACCATCTCGCCGAAGACGACGTGCAGGTAGGAGACCAGCAGCAGGGTGATCGCGAAGGCGACACCGCCGATCAGGGCCTCCGACCAGCCGGTCAGCGCGAGCGGGATCTCGAGCAGGTGGTGGATCGCCGGCTCGGAGACGTTCAGGATCAGAAGCGAGCACACGGTGATGCCCAGCTGGCTGGTCGCCAGCATGAGGGTGGCGTGCTCCATCGCCCAGAGCGCGGTCTTCGCGCTGGACTTGCCCGCCTCGGCGAGCGGCTCGATCTGCGAGCGGCGCGCGGAGATCACCGCGAACTCGGCGGCCACGAAGAAGGCGTTGCCGAGCAGCAACACGACCAGCCATGCCAGTCCGGCCCAGTCGTTCATCGGCTTCCCTCCGCACGGGCGGATGCCGGGGCATCCGTGCCGCCTGTGTCATCCGGCTGCGTCTCATCGGCGTCGGGCGTGAACCGGATCCGGTCGATCCGGCGCCCGTCGAGGCGTTCGACGCGCAGCTCTCCGCCCTCGATGGCGACGGTGTCGCCGACGACGGGGAGGCGGCCGAGCTCGCTCATCACGAAGCCGGCGACGGTCTCGAACGGCCCCTCCTCCGGCACCTTGATGCCGGTGCGCTCCAGCAGCTCGTCCGGCCTCAGCATTCCGGGGAAGGTGAGGGAGTCGGCCTGGCGCACGATCCCGGCCCTGGCGCGGTCGTGCTCGTCGGCGACCTCGCCGACCAGCTCCTCGACCAGGTCCTCCAGCGTCGCAACGCCGGCGGTCCCGCCGTACTCGTCGACGACGACCGCCATCTGGAAGCCGCGGCCGCGCAGCTCGCCCAGCAGGGTGTCGAGCTTCATGGTCTCCGGCACGCGCAGGGCGTCCGACTGCAGGGCGGACACCGGCACGTCGGCGCGCTTGGCGCGCGGCACGGCGAGCGCCTGCTTGATGTGCACGACGCCGACGACGTCGTCCATGCTCTCGTCGATGACGGGGAAGCGCGAGTACCCGGTCTGCGCGGTGAGCTCGATCACGCTCTGCGCGGAGTCGGTGCGCGAGATGCTGGCGATGCGCGGGCGCGGGGTCATCACATCGGATGCCGTGTGCTCGGAGAAGCGCAGGGTGCGGTTCAGCAGCGTGGCCGTGTCGGCCTCGAGCATGCCCGCGCTGGCGGAGCGGCGCACGAGCGAGGAGAGCTCCTCTGCGGTGCGGGCACCGCTCAGCTCCTCCTTGGGCTCGATGCCGAAGGAGCGCAGGATTCCGTTGGCGCTGCCGTTCAGCAGGGTGATCGCCGGTTTGAACACCGCGGTGAACACAGTCTGGAACGGGATCACGAACTTGGCCGTCGCCACCGGCAGGGCCAGGGCGAAGTTCTTCGGGACCAGCTCGCCGATGATCATCGACAGCAGCGTCGCGGTGACGATGGCGATGGTGACGGCGAGCGCCGGGACAACCGCCTCCGGCACGCCCCAGCTGGTGAGGGGGCCGCTGATCAGGCTGGAGATGGCCGGTTCCATCGTGTATCCGGTGAGCAGCGTCGTCAGCGTGATGCCGAGCTGCGCGCTCGAGAGGTGGGTCGAGGTGATCTTCAGCGCGGCAATGGTCATGCCGAGCTTGGTCTCACCCCTGTCGCGTCGGGCTTCGAGCTCCGCGCGATCGAGGTTCACCAGCGCGAACTCGCTGGCGACGAAGAGGCCCGTTCCCACGGTGAGGATGAGTCCGAGTCCAAGCAGAATCCACTCAGACACGCTGTTCACCCCCGTAGGTCACGGGCATGGGTTTATGGGCGGGCGAGTTGGCAGGGGGAGGGTCGTCCATCGTGTTGCCAGTATAAGTGAATCGCGCTACCAACTCACTGGGAGCGCCTTGCCCTCCTCGTAGCCGGCGGCCGATTGGATGCCGACCCTGGCGCGTTGCTGGAACTCGCCGATGTCCTTGGCACCCGCATAGGTGAAGGAGCTGCGCACCCCGGAGGTGATCATGTCGAGCAGGTCCTCGACGGAGGGGCGGAGCGGGTCCAGGTAGATCTTCGAGGAGGAGATCCCCTCGGCGAAGAGCATCTTGCGCGCCAGCTCGTAGGCGTCGAGCCGCTCGAAGCGCTCCTGGACGGCCTTGGTGGAGGCCATCCCCCAGCTCTCCTTGTACAGCCGGCCCGCGGCATCCGTCGCCAGCTGGCCCGGCGCCTCGATCGTGCCGGCGAACCAGGACCCGATCATGACGGATGCCGCGCCGGCTGCGAGGGCCAGAGCGACGTCGCGCGGGTAGCGCACCCCGCCGTCCGCCCAGACGTGCGCGCCCTGCGCGCCGGCCGCCTCCGCGGTCTCCAGCACGGCGGAGAACTGCGGCCGCCCGACGGCGGTCATCATGCGGGTCGTGCACATCGCGCCGGGGCCGACCCCGACCTTGATGATGCTCGCGCCGGCCGAGACGAGGTCGCCGACGGCCTCCCCCGTGACCACGTTTCCGGCGACCAGCGGGATGCCGAGGCCGAGGCTGCTGACGGCGGCGAGCGCGCGCAGCATGCTCTCCTGGTGCCCGTGCGCCGTGTCGAGCACGAGCACGTCGACGCCGGCCGCGGCCAGCGCCTGCGCCTTGGCGGCGACGTCGCCGTTCACGCCGATGGCCGCGGCGACGACGAGGCGCCCGTCCGCGTCGACGGCGGGCTGGTAGAGGGTGGAGCGCAGCGCGCTGGTGCGGCTGAGCGTGCCGACCACGGCCCCGTGGTGCATGACGGGCGCGAACTCCAGCCCCGCGGCGGTCATCACGTCGAAGGCGCGGCGCGCCGTGTCGACGTCGTCGGCGTCCAGCGCGGTGAGCTCGCCGTGCAGCAGGTCGCCGAGCCGGGCGTCCGGCGGGGCGGTCGCGAGCCGGGCCGCCTGGATGCAGCCGCGGTAGGCGCCGCCCTCCTCGTGCAGCACGATGCCGTGCCCGGCGACGGCCGGCACCTGCGCCAGCGCGTCGGCGACGGTGGCGTCCGGCGAGAAGGAGAAGGGGGTGTCGAAGCGCACCGACTGCGACTTCACCCAGCGGATGGAGGCATCCAGCTGCTGCAGGGGCGTGTCCTGCGGCAGCACGCCGAGGCCCCCGCGACGCGCCAGCGACGCGGCCAGCCGCGGCCCGGTCACCGAGTTCATGTTCGAGGCGACGATCGGGATGGTGGCGCCGGTGCCGTCGTTCGGCGCGAGGGAGACGTCGAGGCGGCTGCCGATGCCGGAGCGACTGGGCACCAGGAACACATCGGAGTAGGTGAGATCGTGGCTCGGCGTTGTGCTGTAGAACTCCATGTGGCCCACGCTAGCCCCGAACCGGGCCGACGCGCGAGGCACACAGACAACGATGGCCGGAAAAGGGGATTAGGCTTGGAAGTCGCGGCATGTGCTCACGCGAGCCCATCCGCATCCCTGTTCCAAATCAACGAAGAGAGTGGGCGATCGGCTGTGTCGAGCCAGTTGACCGGGTCGGGTTCCGACGAAACAACGTCGGAAGAATTTGGAGCCAATGAATGGCTCGTCGACGAAATGTACGAGAGATTCCTCGTTGACAAGAATTCTGTCGACCAGTCGTGGTGGCCGATTCTGGAGAATTACACCCCGAGCAGCCCGGATGCCGAAGCGGCCCCCGGCGCGATCACGCACCCGATCACCGCGCCGATCCCCGTGATCGGCACCCAGCCTGCGGCCAAGACCACCTCGGTCGCGCCCAAGCCGGAGCCGGTTCCCGCGGACGCGCCGGTCACCAACTCGCAGCCGGTGGTCCCCGCCGAGCAGGCGGAGACCGCGCCGGACGAGGTCACCCCGCTGCGCGGCATGGCCAAGACGCTCGCCGTCAACATGGACGCCAGCCTGAGCATGCCCACCGCCACCAGCGTGCGCACCATCCCGGCGAAGCTGATGATCGACAACCGCATCGTCATCAACAACCACCTCAAGCGCGCCCGCGGCGGCAAGATCTCCTTCACCCACCTCATCGGCTGGGCTCTGATCCAGGCGCTCAAGGTGTTCCCCAGCCAGAACGTCTACTACACCGAGGTCGACGGCAAGCCCTCCGTCGTCAAGCCCGCCCACGTGGGCCTCGGCATCGCCATCGACATCCCCAAGCCCGACGGATCGCGCGCCCTGCTGGTGCCCGCCATCAAGCGCGCAGACACGATGACCTTCAGCGAGTACCTCGCGGCCTACGAGGACCTGGTCCGTCGCGCCCGCGGCAACAAGCTGACCGCCGACGACTTCAGCGGCGCCTCCATCTCGCTCACCAACCCGGGCGGCATCGGCACCGTGCACTCCGTGCCCCGCCTGATGAAGGGCGCCGGCTGCATCATCGGCGCCGGAGCGCTCGAGTACCCGGCCGAGTTCCAGGGCTCCAGCGAGAAGACGCTGGCCGGCCTGGCCATCGGCAAGACCATCACGCTCACCAGCACCTACGACCACCGCGTCATCCAGGGTGCCGGCTCCGGCGAGTTCCTGAAGATCGTGCACGAGCTGCTCACCGGCCAGCGCACCTTCTACTCCGACATCTTCTCGGCGCTGCGCATCCCGTACGCCCCGATCGAGTGGGCGCCCGACATCAGCGTCGACCTCGCCAGCGCCGTCGACAAGACGGCCCGCGTGCAGGAGCTCATCAACTCCTTCCGCGTGCGCGGCCACCTCATGGCCGACATCGACCCGCTCGAGTACGTGCAGCGCTCGCACCCCGACCTCGACATCGCCTCCCACGGCCTCACCTTCTGGGACCTGGACCGCGAGTTCGTCACCGGCGGCTTCGGCGAGCGGCGCTCCGCGCCGCTGCGCGACATCCTCGGCGTGCTGCGCGACTCCTACTGCCGCACCACCGGCATCGAGTACATGCACATCCAGGACCCGGTCCAGCGCCGCTGGGTGCAGTCCAAGGTGGAGCGCAAGTACGAGAAGCCCACCCACGACGAGCAGATGCGCATCCTCGGCAAGCTCAACGAGGCCGAGGCCTTCGAGACCTTCCTGCAGACCAAGTACGTCGGCCAGAAGCGCTTCAGCCTCGAGGGCGGCGAGTCCACCATCGCCCTGCTGGACGCCATCCTCGCCGGCGCGGCGGAGACCGGCCTCGACGAGGCCGCGATCGGCATGGCCCACCGCGGCCGCCTCAACGTGCTCACCAACATCGCCGGCAAGACCTACGGCCAGGTGTTCCAGGAGTTCGAGGGCACCGCGAACAACAAGAACGTGCAGGGCTCCGGCGACGTCAAGTACCACCTCGGCACCGAGGGCGTCTTCCGCAGCAGCACCGGCGCGCAGATCCCTGTCTACCTCGCCGCGAACCCCTCGCACCTCGAGGCCGTCGACGGCGTGCTCGAGGGCATCGTCCGCGCCAAGCAGGACCGCAAGCCGATCGGCACCTTCTCCACGCTGCCGATCCTGATCCACGGCGACGCGGCCATGGCCGGCCAGGGCGTCGTGCTCGAGACGCTGCAGATGTCGCAGCTGCGTGCCTACCGCACCGGCGGCACCATCCACGTCGTCGTGAACAACCAGGTCGGCTTCACCACTCCCCCCGGTGAGGCGCGCAGCTCGGTCTACTCGACGGATGTCGCCAAGACCATCCAGGCCCCGATCTTCCACGTGAACGGCGACGACCCAGAGGCCGTCGTCCGGGTGGCGGAGCTCGCCTTCGCGTACCGCCAGGAGTTCAAGCGCGACGTCGTCATCGACCTCATCTGCTACCGCCGCCGCGGGCACAACGAGGGCGACGACCCCTCGATGACCCAGCCGCTGATGTACAACCTGATCGAGGCCAAGCGCTCGGTGCGCAAGCTCTACACCGAGGCCCTCGTCGGCCGCGGCGACATCACCGAGGAGGAGTACGAGGCGTCGCACCGCGACTTCCAGGACCGCCTCGAGCGCGCCTTCATGGAGACGCACGCGGCGCAGACCGGCTCGATGACCGTCGTCAACCCGCTGGGCAACGGCGAGGCCGAGAACGACGACGCGATCGGCGTGCCGGAGACCACCGGCGTCAGCGAGGCCGTCGTGCAGCTGATCGGCGATGCGTTCAACAACAAGCCGGCCGGCTTCACCGTGCACAACAAGCTGCAGCAGCTGCTGCAGAAGCGCCTCGACATGAGCCGCAACGGCAACATCGACTGGGCGTTCGGCGAGCTGCTCGCGCTCGGCTCGCTGCTGCTGGAGGGCACCCCGGTGCGCTTCGCCGGCCAGGATGCCCGCCGCGGCACCTTCGTGCAGCGCCACGCCGTGCTGCACGACCGCGTGAACGGCCAGGAATGGCTGCCGCTGGCGAACCTGAGCGACAGCCAGGCCCGCTTCTGGATCTACGACACGCTGCTCAGCGAGTACGCCGCGATGGGCTTCGAGTACGGCTACTCGGTGGAGCGCGCGGACGCCCTCGTGCTCTGGGAGGCCCAGTTCGGCGACTTCGCCAACGGCGCCCAGACCATCATCGACGAGTTCATCGCCTCGGCCGAGCAGAAGTGGGGCCAGCGCTCGAGCGTCGTGCTGCTGCTGCCGCACGGCTATGAGGGTCAGGGCCCCGACCACTCCTCCGCCCGCATCGAGCGCTTCCTGCAGCTGTGCGCGGAGAACAACATGACGGTGGCCCGCCCGTCGACGCCCGCGTCGTACTTCCACCTGCTGCGCCGCCAGGCGTACCAGCGCCCGCGCCGCCCGCTCGTCGTCTTCACGCCGAAGGCGATGCTGCGCCTCCGCGGGGCGTCCAGCGACGTCGCCGACTTCACCAGCGGCGCCTTCGAGCCGGTGATCGACGATGTGCGGATCACCGACAAGGCCGCCGTCAAGCGCGTGCTGTTCATGGCCGGGAAGGTCTTCTACGACCTGCGCAGCGAGCTGGAGAAGAACCCGAACCCCGAGATCGCCCTGGTGCGCCTCGAGCAGTTCTACCCGCTGCCCGCCGTCGAGCTGAAGGCGGTCGTCGACCAGTACCCGAACGCCGAGCTGTACTGGGTGCAGGACGAGCCGGAGAATCAGGGTGCCTGGCCTTTCTTCTGCCTCGAGACGGCGAAGCTGGGCCACCGCCCGGTCGGCGTCGTGTCGCGCCCGGCATCCGCCTCGCCGGCCGCCGGATCGGCCAAGCGCCACGCCGCAGAGCAGTCCGAGCTGCTGCGCACCGCGCTGACGCTCGACTAAGCGCAGACGCCGGAAGGCCCGCCCCGACCACCCGGTCGCGGCGGGCCTTCTGCGTTCCCGACCGGCGAGCCTAGGCTGGGCGTATGAGCGAGCAGAGCAACGCGAGACGGGCCGGCGCCGCCGTCGGGCGGGCGGCCAGCAGCGCCGCCCGCGGCACCCGTTCGGCGATCCGCAAGAACCCGACGGCCGACAAGGTGTACCGCGCGGGAGTCGGCGTGGTGGGCGGCAGCACGCTCGCCCTCGGCGTCGTGCTGATGCCACTGCCCGGCCCCGGCACCCTGATCGTGCTGGGCGGCCTCGGCATCCTCGCCACCGAGTTCGATGGCGCACGGAGGGTCAGCGGCACGGCCAACGCGGCCGCGCAGAGGGTCGCACGCAAGGCCAGCGAGGCGGCGAGGGTGGCCAGGGCGCGCCGGGACGCCGCCCGGGCGGAGAAGCCCACTCCCGCGCCGCCGGCCGCGCCCACGCCCCGGTAGCGACCCACCGACAACGAGCGGGGGCTCCCGCACAGTGCGCCCGCTGCGCACTGTGCGGGAGCCCCCGCTCGACTCGGCCCTTCCTGCCGCTACCGGGCGTCGACGGAGCGGGGCTCCTCCGGCATCCGGGACAGCTTCGACGGCCACCAGATGGCGCGGCCGATGTCGTAGCTGAGCGCCGGGATCAGCAGCGAGCGCACCAGGAAGGTGTCCAGCAGCACGCCGAAGGCGACGATGAACGCGAGCTGGGCCAGGAACAGGATGGGCAGCACGCCGAGCGCGGCGAACGTGGCCGCCAGCACCAGGCCGGCCGAGGTGATGACCCCGCCGGTCACGACGAGCCCGCGCAGCACGCCCTCCCGGCTGCCGTGCACCAGCGCCTCCTCGCGCACCCTCGTCATCAAGAAGATGTTGTAGTCCACGCCGAGCGCGACCAGGAACACGAAGCCGAACAACGGGACGACGGGGTCGGCGCCCGCGAAGTCGAACACGTTGTTGAAGACGATCGCCGAGACCCCGAGCGCGGAGGCGAACGACAGCACCACGCTGGCGATCAGCAGCAGCGGCGCGACGATCGCCCGCAGCAGCAGCATCAGGATCAGCATGATGACGATGAGCACGAGCGGGATGATCAGGTTGCGGTCGTGGATCGCGGCCGTGTTGGTGTCCAGCGCGACGGCGGTGGTGCCGCCGACCAACACCGGGTCCTCGGCCGTTCCGACGCCGGCGAGCTCGGCGCGCAGCTCGGTGACGAGTGCTTCCGCCTCGAGCGAGTCGCCCGGGTAGTCGAGGGTCGCCTGCAGCAGCACCCGCCCGTCGATCACGGTGGGCGCCGTCGGGGCGGCGCCGGGCGCGCCGATGGCCTGGATGCCGTCGGAGGTCACCGGCAGGCTGCCGCTCGGCGAGTCGGCGGAGAGCACGGTGACGGAGGCCACCCCGTCGGTGGTCAGGGCCACGTCGGCGGCGTCCTGCAGCGCGCCCTCCGGCGCGACGATCACGGCCGGGGTCCCAGAGCCGCCGGGGAAGTGCTCGCTGATCAGCGCCTGGCCGTCGCGGGACTGCGACTCCCCCAGCACGAACTCGCTGGAGGGCACCCCGTCGGCCTTGAGGCCGAGCATGCCGAGCGCCATCACGCCGAGGAGCAGTGTGGAGGTGATCCAGATGGTGCGCGGGCGGCGGCGGATGAAGCGGGCCACTGCGGGCCATGCGCCCTTCTCGGTGAGGCTCTTCTCGCTCGGGCCGACCTCGCCGAGCTTCGGCCGGCGCGGCCAGAAGGCGGTGCGCCCGGCCCAGAGCATCAGCGCCGGCAACAGGGTCAGCGAGGCGAGGAGGGCGAAGACGATTCCGATCGCGGCGACCGGGCCGAGGATCTTGTTGGAGTTGAGGTCGCTGAACAAGAGCAGCAGCAGCGCGGCGATCACCGTTCCGCCGGCGGCCAGGATCGGCTCCCAGGAGCCGCGCAGGGCGGCCCAGGTGGCGGCCCATTTGCTCTCGTGCACGTGCAGCGCCTCGCGGTAGCGGGCGATGTAGAGCAGCGAGTAGTCGGTGGCGGCGCCGATCACGAGGATGAAGAGGATGCCCTGGGTCTGGCCGTTGATGAGCAGGATGTCAGCCGCGGCCAGCTGCACGACGACGAAGACGGCCGCGCAGAGCGCGGCCATGCTGGAGCCGAGCATGATCAGCGGCAGCAGCGGGGAGCGGTAGACGATGACGAGGATCAAGAAGACGGCCGAGAGGGCGACGGCCAGCAGCAGCCCGTCGATGCCGGCGAAGGCGCCGGAGAGGTCGGCGGTGAACCCGGCCGGGCCGGCGAGGATGCTGGTGAGACCCGGGGTGTCGAGCTCGGCCAGTTCGGCGCGCAACTCCACGACGGTGTCCTTGACCTCGCCGGTGGCGTCGATCTGCACGAACACCTCCGCGGCCTCGCCGTCCTCGGAGGGGATGGCCGGGGAGACGCCGTCGGCCAGCACGCCCGGTGTGCCCTGGAACGCGCTGGCCGCGTCCGCGATGGCGGCGCGGTCGGCATCGGTCAGGCCGCCGTCGCGCTGGAAGATGACGATCGCCGGGATCGCGTCGGTTCCGCGGAACTCGGACTGGATCTGCTGCACCTGGGTGGCCTCGGAGCTGGCCGGCAGGAACTGGACCGCGTCGTTGGTGGCGACGTCGCCGATCTTGCCGAAGGAGGCCCCGCCGATGCCGAACAGGGCGAACCAGACGAGGATCAGGACGGCGGGGATGGTGGCGCGCAGCCAGCGTGGAACGCGCGTCGACGGGCGGGGCGGCGCGGTGGCCGGATCGAGTGCAGTTTTGTTCACGCAGCCAAGGCTATCGATTTACCTAGCCAGGCGAAACAATCAAAAGTTTGACGCTGCCGGGTGCGCCCTCGCTGCCGTCGCCGCTCAGGCGTGCTGCTGGGAGAGGCGCAGGCGCGAGAGCACCATGTCGCGCAGGTCTTCCGGCGCGGTCTCCTTGCAGGCGCGCTGGACCGTCTCGGTCAGCACCACGCCGATCAGGTGCTCCGTCGTGCACTCCGCGCAGTTCGCGAGGTGCTCGCGGATGTCCGCCGCGTCCGAGCTGCACAGTTCGTTGTGCAGATACTCCTCGAGTTCTGCCTTGGCTTTCTCACATCCGCAATCGCTCATTTTTTGCTCCTAGGTGCGCGCGCACCGGTGTCCGGGTTGAGGCCGATGCCCTGCTCTTGGGCGTATCCGGCCAGCATTTCTCTCAGCATCCGGCGGCCGCGGTGCAGGCGGCTCATCACGGTGCCGATGGGGGTCTTCATCATGTCGGCGATCTCCTGGTAGGAGAAGCCCTCGACATCGGCGAAGTAGACGGCCAGCCGGAAGTCCTCCGGCAGCGACTGCAGCGCGTCCTTGACTGTGCTGTCGGGCAGGTGGTCGATCGCCTCAGCCTCCGCCGAGCGGGTCGAGCTGGCGGTGCGCGACTCCGCGCCGCCGAGCTGCCAGTCCTCGAGCTCGTCGATGGTGCCCTGGTACGGCTCGCGCTGCTTCTTGCGGTACGTGTTGATGAACGTGTTGGTGAGGATCCGGTAGAGCCACGCCTTGAGGTTCGTGCCCTGCTCAAACTGCTTGAACGCGGCGAAGGCCTTGACGAAGGTCTCCTGCACGAGGTCTTGCGCATCGGAGGGGTTCTTCGTCATCCGCAGCGCAGCACCGTAGAGCTGGTCGATGAAGGGGAGCGCTTGCTCCTCGAACAGCGCACTCAAATCCGGCTGGTCTGCGTGAGGCGTTTCCGCTTCTGGTGATTCGTTGCTCATCACCGGCAAGCTTAGGGCGTCGGATGCCGTGAACGCCCGGGTCGGGCGTTCCAGCAGTGCGGCCTCTGGCATTGTTCTCCTCACGCTCCAGTGTCATCTTCGGGTGCCGCGCACCCGTACCGACTATCCTGATAACCAATGCTGATCTCGAGATATTCCAAGCCCGACTTCGACCCCTACGGCGAAAACAGCCCTGAGCCCGAAGAAACGCTGTGGCCGGCGCCAACCGCGACCGCCCCGGTGAGCGCCGTTCTCTCGCTTCCGGGGTCGAAATCGCTCACCAACCGGGAGCTCGTGCTCTCGGCCCTGGCCGACGGGCCGTCGCTGCTGCGCTCCCCGCTGCACTCCCGCGACAGCGCGCTGATGGTCGAGGCGCTCCGCGAGCTCGGCACCGTGATCGAGGCCGTCCCCGGCCACGGCGAGTACGGCGACGACCTGCTGATCACCCCGGCGGAGGAGCTCTCCGGCAGCACCACGATCGATTGCGGGCTCGCCGGCACCGTCATGCGCTTCTTGCCGCCGCTGGCCGGCCTCGCGCTCGGCCCCACCACCTTCGACGGCGATGAGGCCGCCCGCCGCCGCCCAATGGCGACCACGATCAGCTCTCTGCGCGCCCTCGGCGTCGACATCAACGACGACGGCCGCCCCGTGCTCCCGTTCACCGTGCACGGCACGGGCCGCATCGAGGGCGGCGAAGTCACCATCGACGCCTCCCTCTCCAGCCAGTTCGTCTCCGGCCTGCTTCTGGCCGCCTCCCGCTTCGACGAGGGCCTCTCCCTCACGCACGACGGCGAGCGCCTGCCGAGCCTGCCCCACATCGAGATGACGATCGCGACCCTCGCCGCCCGCGGCGTCACCGTCGAGAACCCCGCCACCGGCCAGTGGGTCGTCGCACCCGGGCCGATCGCCGCCGCGGAGGTCGACATCGAGCCCGACCTCTCCAACGCCGCCCCGTTCCTGGCCGCCGCGCTCGTCACCGGCGGCACGGTCACCATCACCGGCTGGCCGAGCGAGACCACCCAGATCGGCGCCAGACTGGCCGACCTCCTGCCCCTGTTCGGCGCGACGGTCAGCCGCGACGGCCACCGCCTCACCGTGACCGGCGGCGAGAGCATCCGCGGCGTCACCCTCGACCTGCCGGAGGGCGGGGAGCTCGTGCCCAACCTGGTCGCGCTCGCCGCGCTCGCCTCCGAGCCGAGCACGATCACCGGCATCGGCCACATCCGCCACCACGAGACCGACCGGCTGGCCGCGCTCGTCACCGAGATCAACAAGCTCGGCGGCCGGGTCACCGAGCTGGAGGACGGCCTGCACATCGAGCCGGCCGAGCTGCACGGCGGCACCTGGCTGAGCTACGAGGACCACCGCATGGCCACGACGGGCGCCATCATCGGGCTCGCCGTTCCCGGCGTGGACATCGAGGATGTCGGTACCACGGCCAAGACGCTGCCGCAGTTCACGGCGCTCTGGCACGGCATGCTGGGCGGCCACGGCGCATGAGCTGGTGGGCGGGAGCCGACGATGACGACGATGAGCAGGAGCTCGACGAAACGGCCGTGCGGGTGCGGCCGAACCGCAAGGGCAACCGGCCGCGCACCAAGACCAGGCCGGAGCACAGCGACGCGCTGACCGGCCGGGTGCTCGGCGTAGACCGCGGCCGCTACACGGTGCTGCTCGACGAGAACACCGCAGAGGAGCGCCAGGTCACGTCCGCGCGCGCCAGCGAGCTGCGCAAGAAGGCCGTCGTCACCGGCGACCGCGTCGACATCGTCGGCGACACCTCCGGCGCTGAGGGCAGCCTGAGCCGGATCGTGCGGATCCAGCCGCGTGTCACCCTGCTCCGCCGCAGCGCCGACGACACCGACGCCGTCGAGCGCGTCATCGTCGCCAACGCCGACCAGATGCTGATCGTGGTCGCCGCCGCGAACCCGGAGCCGCGCATCCGCCTGGTCGACCGCTATCTGGTCGCCGCCTACGACGCGGGCATCACGCCGATCCTCTGCGTCACCAAGACCGACCTCGCCGACCCGTCCGAGTTCCTCGCCAACTTCGCCGGCCTCGACTTCCAGGTGTTCACCAGCCGCACCGACGAGATGCCGCTGGAATCCATCTCTGCCGCCCTCGTCGGCCACGACACCGTCTTCGTCGGGCACTCCGGCGTGGGCAAGTCGACCCTCGTCAACGCCCTCGTGCCGGATGCGCAGCGGGCCGTCGGCGTGGTCAACACCGTTACCGGCCGCGGTCGGCACACCTCCTCCTCGACCGTGTCGCTGCGCCTGCAGACGGATGCCGGCCGCGGCTGGGTGATCGACACGCCGGGCGTGCGCTCCTTCGGCCTCGGCCACATCAACACCGAGAACATCCTCAAGGCCTTCACCGACCTGGCTGCGATTGCCGAGGAGTGCCCGCGCGGCTGCACCCACCTGCCGGACGCGCCGGACTGCGCCATCGTCGAGGCCGTCGAGGCGGGCACGCTCGGCGACACCGGGGCGGCCAGGCTGGACTCGCTGCAGCGTCTGCTCGGCACCTTCGCGCCCTCCAACCGCGCGGTCAGCACCGAGCGCTAGCCGCCGGCGTGCCCCGGCCGGGGGCCCGGGCGCGCACGGGGCGCGCAGCCACAGCGGCTACGGTGGAAGCATGACCGAATCTGTGCGCCTCGAGCCCGGCCAGACCGCCCCCGACTTCACCCTGCAGGACCAGAGCGGCACCGCCGTCTCGCTCTCCTCCTACCGCGGCCAGAAGGTCGTGCTCTACTTCTACCCGGCAGCGATGACACCGGGGTGCACAACCCAGAGCTGCGACTTCCGCGACAACCTCGGCACGCTGGCATCCGCCGGCTATGCGGTGCTCGGCATCTCCAAGGACGACGTCGCCAAGCTCGCCGCCTTCGCCGAGCGGGACGCGCTGACCTTCCCGCTGCTCAGCGACACGGACCTGGCCGTGCACAAGGCCTACGGCGCCTGGGGCGAGAAGAACAGCTACGGTCGCATCATCACGGGCACGCTGCGCTCCACCTTCGTCATCGACGAGGAGGGCCGCATCACGCACACCTTCTACAACACCAAGGCCACCGGCCACGTGGCGATGCTACGCAAGCGCCTCGGCATCGCCGCCTGAGGCGCCCAGCTGGTTCCGGATGCCGGGGGCCAGCAGCAGCACGATCACCACGAGTGAGGGCGCCAGCAGCGCCCACCCGGCGGCCGGGTTCGCGTAGATGCCCTGGAAGCAGCCGGCGGCGACGGCGATCTGCATGAGCTGCCAGCCGATGCCCGCGCCGCGGATCCAGGACTGGCGACGCAGCGCGCCGATCGCGATGGCGAGCACGAAGGCGAAGGCGACGACCGTGAGCGCCAGGATGACGAGCGCGCTGACCAGCGACGCCGGCTGCTCTGTGAGCAGTTCGAAGACCAGCCAGAGCGCGGCGACGGCGAGGAGTGCCGCCTCGGCGAACAGCAGGGTGCGCAGTAGCACCATTCCGCGGGAGGGGCGACGCCGGAACGGGGGGTATTCGCCCCCACCATCGGGGGTATACAGCTCGTTACTCACAGAGGAATCCCATACAAAACTATTGATTTGACCCGCTCACTATGGGAGCATATTTGAGGTCAAGTTGACGCTCACAGGGACGTGAGCTGATCATTTCAGATTCTACTTCCTGCAACCTGACTGTTACTCGCACGTGAGCCGGATGGCTCCGCAGAACATCCCCCGCAATAAAGGAGCACCCCCATGGATTGGCGCGATAAAGCTGCCTGCCTGACCGCCGACCCCGAGCTCTTCTTCCCCGTCGGGAACACGGGGCCGGCCGTCGACCAGATCGAGAAGGCGAAGGCCGTCTGCGGCCGCTGCAACGTCACCGAGATCTGCCTGCAGTACGCACTGGAAACCGGGCAGGACTCCGGCGTCTGGGGCGGCCTCAGCGAGGACGAGCGCCGCGCGCTCAAGCGCCGCGCCGCCCGCGCGCGCCGCGCCTCCTAGCCCGAGACACTGAAACAGCAGAAGCGCCGCACGGATCCCGTGCGGCGCTTCTGCGTGACGCGAGGCGTCGCGAAAGGCGGCAGCCCTCACCCGGGAAATCTCGGGAGCCGTCACCGATGCTGGTGCGTGAAGCCGTGCACCTCGGACCGCTCCGCCCTAGTGCTGGCGCTTGTCCAGCCAGCGCAGCGGGATCTCGATCGTCACCTCGGTGCCGCTGCCGAGCACGGTGTGCCAGTCGATCGTGCCGCCGAGCTCGCCCTGGATCAGGGTGCGCACGATCTGGGTGCCGAGGCCCGATCCGACCTTGCCCTCCGGCAGGCCGGAGCCGGTGTCGCGCACGCGCACGGTGAGCGTCTCGTCATCCCGTTCGGCGATGATCTCCACCTCGCCCTCGCGGCCGGCCAGGCCGTGCTCGACCGCGTTGGTGACGAGCTCGGTCAGCGCCAGCGCCAGCGGGGTGGCGTACTCGCTCGGCAGCACGCCGAAGGTGCCGCTGGACTTGGGGTGCACGGTCGTGTTGTGCGCGGAGGCCACCTCGGCCACGAGCAGCAGCACCCGGTCGAACACGGCGTCGAAGTCGACGTTCTGGCTGAGCCCCTCCGACAGGGTGTCGTGCACGACGGCGATGGCCGCGACGCGGCGCATGGCCTGCGTCAGCGCCTCCCTGGCCTCCTCCGAGCGGCCGCGGCGGGCCTGGATGCGCAGCAGCGAGGCCACGGTCTGCAGGTTGTTCTTCACCCGGTGGTGAATCTCGCGGATCGTCGCGTCCTTCGTGATCAGCTCGCGCTCCTGGTGGCGCAGCTCGGTCACGTCGCGGCAGAGCACGATGGCCCCGACCCGCTCGCCGCGGTTGCGGATGGGGATGGCCCGGAGGCCGACCGTGACGCCGCGCGCCTCGATGTCGGTGCGCCACGGCGCCCGCCCGGTGACGACGAGCGGCAACGACTCGTCCACGACGAGCTTGCCCGGAAGCAGCTTGGTGGTGACCTCGGCCAGCGACTCCCCCTCGAGCTCGTCGGCGAAGCCCATCCGGTTGAACGCGGAGAGCGCGTTCGGGCTGGCGAAGGTCGTCACACCGTCCACGTCGAGGCGGATCAGGCCGTCGGAGGCGCGCGGGGCGCCGCGGCGCGGCCCGGTCGGGGCGCCGAGGTCGGGGAAGTCGCCGGAGGCGATCATCGCGAACAGCTCGCTGGCGCAGTCGTTGAAGGTGAGCTCCTGGCGGCTCGGCGTGCGCGCCTCGCTCAGGTTGGTGTGCCGGGTCAGCACGGCGACGGGCGCCTCGGCGACGGCCGAGCCGGATGCCGAGAGCCGGCGCATCACGGGGACGGCCTTGACGCGGGTGGGCGTCTCCTCGTACCAGTCCGGCGCGGTGTTGTCGACGATCCGGGCGGTCTCGAAGGCCTCCGTCACCTGCTTGCGCCACTCGGCCTTGATCTCCTGGCCGACGAAGTCGCGGTAGAACAGGGTCGCGGCGCTCGAGGGCCGGGCGTGCGCGACGGCGACGAAGCTGCCCGCCTCCGTCGGCACCCAGATGACGATGTCGGCGAAGGCGAGGTCGGCGATGAGCTGGCCGTCGGCGACGAGCATGTGCAGCCAGTCAACATCCAGCTGACTGCTGCGGCCCTGGGCAAGTACGAGATCACTAAGCGTCGACACGGATCCAGCGTACCTTTACCGGGCGGTGCCACAGCGCCGCCGGCGCATCCGGCGGCGCTGTGGCTGGCCGGCTCCCGGCACCAACTCCTCCGTGACGAGGCGGCGGATGCCGGCCAGCACCGCAGAGCGCGGTGCGGCATCGCGCAGCGTCCGCCCCTCCAACACCGCCGTGTCCAGCGCGTTCAGCTCGTGCGGCAGCAGCGTCGCCTGTTCGATGCCGCCGAAGCGCCGCAGCGTCTGGCGCACCTGGCCGTGCGGGTCCAGGCCGATGGCGCTGGCCCGCACCCTGTTGATGACGACGCTGAGGCTGGCCATCGGCGCGTACTCCGGCAGCGCGGCGAAGCCGCGGAGGAACCGGGACATGCCGACGGGGTCGGCCAGCCCGACGGCCACGACGTGGTCGGCCGCCGCCAGCGCGGCGACGGCGGCCGCGTTCCGCCGCGGCGCGAACAGGTCGCTGGCGATCTCCTCGTCGCGTTCCAGGCAGAAGCCGATGTCGACCACCGTGTACTCCAGCCAGTCCCGGCAGGCCTCGATCGTCGCCGCGACCTTCTCGGCGCCGAGCTCCGGCCAGCGCTCCGCCCGCCCGATGCCCGTCAGCACCCAGAGGGCGCCGGGCGGCGCGGGGTAGCGCTCCGCGACCCGCTCCAGCTCGGCCCGGTTCAAGCCCCCGCCGCCGCCCAGCCGGCAGGCGGCGGCGAACCCGGGCGACTCGTCCAGCAGGCCGAGCACGGGCGCCACGCTGCCGCCATAGCTGTCGGCATCCGCCAGCACGACGGAGCGGCCGAGGGCGGCGATCTCGGCCGCGATGTTGACGGCCACGGTGGTGCGCCCCGGCGCCCCGGCCGGGCCCCAGACGACGATGACGGTGCCGCCCCGTCTCACAGCGGGCTGTGCCGGCCGCGGCTCCGGCAGGCTGGGGTCGCCCGCGCCGAGCTGCGCCTCGATCTCCGCCCAGGGGGCGTCCGCCGCGAGCACCTCGTGCAGGCCGATCCGCGCCGCGTGGGCGCGCTCGGCGGCATCGGAGGCGAGCGCGATCAGCCGGATGCCGCGGCGGTCACAGGCGGCGAGCAGCTCGGCCCCGAGGGTCTGCGCGGTGGCCGAGACGAGCACGACGTCGATGCTGCCGGTCGCGGGGGCGTCCAGGGCGGCGACCACCTCGCGTGCGGTGCCGAGCCGGGCCGCAATCCGGTGCCCGTGCTCGAGGATGTCGGCCAGCAGCCTGTCCTCCGTGCGGGCGTCGAGGGCCAGGGCGAGGGTGGCCACCGCTACTCCCCCGCCTGCGCCATGCTGGCCGGCACCAGCGAGAGCGCGTCCCCGTTGGCGATCGCCTGCAGCACGGCGGCGACCTTGGCGGTCGGCAATCGCAGCTCGACCGAGCGCCCCTGCCCGCCCAGGATGCCCCCGCCGTCGATCACGCGCACCACCTCGGCGGCGGAGAGGATGACGGCCGGCGGCCCGAAGCGGCCGTGCTCGAGCTGTTCCGCCGCCCAGAGGTCGACGGGCGCTCCGGGCGCGACCGCGGCGGCGATGTCGCCGGAGAGCGCGACCACGACCCCTGTCTGACCGGCCTCCGACTGCCGGCTGAGGGCGGAGGCCGGGATCAGCTCCCCGGCGGCCACGGCACGGGTGAGCACGAGGCCCTCCTCCGGCAGCTCGCCGACCGCGAGATAGCGCTCCGCGACCGCGCCCAGGCGCACCGGGGCCGCCTCCAGCTGCGCGGCGGTGATCGTCGTGCCGGCCGGGAGCATGCCGCGGGCCGCGTAGACCTCGGCGGTGTCGTCGACGCCGGCCACGATGGCGGAGACGCCGACGATCGAGCCGGCGACGAGCACGATGCCGACCGCGAAACGCGGGTCGACCCAGAACGGCCGCTTGGACCCCCGCACGGCCTCACCCTCGACCTGCCCCATGAGCGCGCCCTCCGTCCGTGACGCTCGCGAGCGCTGCCGACCGCGATGCGGCTCCCATGATCGCAAAAATCCGGGTCGCCCGAAAAAGTTATCCACAGCTTGGATCTGCCCGTTCCGCGCACCGCGCGCGCGGCCATAATCGAAGCATGCCCGCTGCCGCCCCCGACGACGCCCTCGGTCGCTTCGTGACCCTGGGCGACACCGCCGAGATCCTGAAGATCAGCGTCGACGAGGCGCTGGCGCTCGTCCGCTCCGGCGAGCTGCCGGCGATCCGGGTCGGCCGGGCGGCAGACACGAGCGGCGGGGCGAGCAGGTGGCGGGTGGAGCGCACGGTGCTGGAGGCCTACATCGAGGGCAAGTACGAGGAGACCCGGCGGATGGGGCTCTGGAACCAGGCCGAGTTCGCGAACATCCCCGAACTCTCCGGCGGCACCATCGTGCGCGGCCCGGGCACGCCGCCCGCCGCCGATGCCACCGACGAGGACTGAGCCGACCGGCCGCCCGGCCGACCACCCGGCCGACCGCCCGACCAACCGCCCGGCCAATCGCTCAGCCGGCCACCCGCAGCATCATGATCTGCTCGAAGGGGATGAGCCGGTAGCCGGTCACGAGTGATTCCCGCCGCGGAGTGCCGGGCTCGTGCAGCGCCAGGTCGCAGTGGTCCCTGCCGACCCTGTCGATGGTGCCGTGCAGCAGCCAGGGCGCGCCGGACGGCCGCGGCCCGCAGTCGAGCTCGACGCGGGCGCGCCGCCGGCAGAGGTCGCGCAGCACGAAGGCCAGGCCGATCCGCTCCGCCAGGCGGGCCGGTGCGGCGGGCTGCTCGGCCAGGCTCCGTTGAATGCCGTCGGGGTCGAGCAGCACGCCGCTGACGGCCGCGAGCGGGATCACGCACTGCGTGCCGTGCCCGCCGGCCCGGCCCAGCTCACCGGCGAGCCAATCCCGCCCGAAGGTGAGCGCGCGCACCGTGACGAGGGCGCCGGAGCGCAGTTCGAGCCGCAGCAGCCCGCCGCCGGCATCCGGGCCATCGCCGCTCAGCGCCGCCAGGCGGGAGCGCATCGTCAGCCGGCCGAGCCGCAGCCGCTCCTCCTCGGCGCGCAGCTGCTCGTCCTCTGCCGTCAGCTCCTGCTCGAGTTGGCTCTCCATGTCGTCGAACAGGCTCTCCCAGCGCATGCGCACACGCTAGCTTGTTCCGGCCCGGACGGTCGAAAGTTATCCACAGCGCGATCTGACTCTGGACAGGAGGGAAGCGCGGGTGCTTTCATGTCAGGAGCACACCCCCTGAACGGGGGTCACCCGCGGAGGCATCATGCCCAGTGAACTGCACCGACCGGCCCAAGCCGAGGCTCCAGCCGATGACGCCTTCGCCAGACAGCGGACGGGGCGCGCGGCACTGCCGGACCCGGAGCCGCTCCTGGTCAACCTGACGAGGAGCGTGCTGGAGATCCTTTCCGGCGAGCGCGACCTGGAGCAGATCGCCCGCTGGGTCACCGACGAGGTGTACGCCTCGCTGACGACCCGGGTGACCATCGCGGCCAGGGCGCGCGCCGTGAAGAAGATCCCGGTGCAACGGCAGAGCCATCACATCGCCCGCGTGATCGTCAGCGAGCCGCGCGACGGGGCGGTGGAGGCCGTCGTCATCGTGCACAGCCGGGCTCGCAGCCGGGCCGTGGCGATCCGGCTCGAGGGCCTGGATCAGCGCTGGCGGGCCAGCGCGATCAGCGTCCTGTAGCGACAGCTTCCGTCGTGGCAGGCTCCGCGGTGGCAGACCCCGTCGCGGCGACGGCCGGGCGCGCGGCCAGCACCTTCGGGCGCAGCGCGACGAAGTAGAGCACCAGGCCGACCAGCAGCGCGATGTGGCCGAGGCCCGCGATGCCGGCGATGGCCGCGCTGTGCTCCCGGCCGAGCACGGCGAGGATGCCCTGGGCGGTCATCGCGCCGGTCGTGACGAGGATGCCGGCGGAGTAGACCCAGAAGAACCAGCCGAACAGCGGGCTCTCCGCGACGGCGAAGAGCTTCTCCAACGCCAGCAGGATGAGGAAGACGGTCATGCCGAGCGCGAGCAGGTGGGTGTGTACGAGGGCGAGCTGGGTGTCTCCGGTGAAGTCGTTGCCCTTCGTGAACTCGCGGTAGAACAACCCGGACGCGACGCCGAGCAGCATCGAGGCGAACGCGGCGTAGAACAGTCTTCTCATCAGGCAGCAGCTTTCTGGGTGGCGGGGGTCCACTCAGTCTCCCAGCGGGCCAGCCGCAAGCACATCCATCCAAAGACGGAATGCCCCCGCACTGGATGAGTGCGGGGGCATTCCGGGTGTCTCGTGTGTTACTTCTTGCCCTGGGCGCGACGCTCGGCACGGTTGGACGGGGCGGCACCGCCGGTGCTCTGACCGAAGGCACCGCGGCCGGCCGGCGCCTCGGCGGCGGCCTCTGCGGCATCCGGCTCGGTCTGGCTCGCGGCCACCTGACGGCGGGCGCGGTCGGTCGCCGCCTGCTGGATCTGGCCGCGCTGGTTGCGCACCTCGACTCCGCCGGAGTCGCTCGGAGCCGTGTAGCTGAGCTTCTCGACCGGCGCCTCGGAGCGGGAGAGCCCCTTGGCCGCGACGCGCGGCCCTGCGACCTCGCCCTGGCCCTGCGTCACCTCGACCTCGAGGTTGAACAGGAAGCCGACGGTCTCCTCGCGGATCTGGCCCATCATCTGCTGGAACATGGCGTAGCCCTCGCGCTGGTACTCGACCAGCGGGTCGCGCTGCGCCATGGCGCGCAGTCCGATGCCGTCCTTGAGGTAGTCCATCTCGTAGAGGTGCTCGCGCCAGCGGCGGTCGATCACCGAGAGCACGACGCGGCGCTCGAGCTCGCGCATGGCGGGGGCGCCGAGCGACTCCTCGCGCTTCTTGTAGGCCAGCTTGGCGTCGGAGAGGATCTCGCGGCGCATGAACTCGGGGTTGATTCGCCCCTTGTTGCCCGCCTCCGCGACGACCTCGTCGATGGTGAGCCCCACCGGGTAGAGGGTCTTCAGCTCGGTCCACAGGGCGTCGAAGTCCCAGTCGTCGCCGGAGCCCTCGCTGGTGTGCTGCTCGAGCACGTCGTCGATCACGCTCTCCAGGAACGCCTGCGTGCGCTCGTGCAGGTCGTCGCCCTCGAGGATGTGGCGGCGGTCGCTGTAGATGGCCTCGCGCTGGCGGTTCAGCACGTCGTCGTACTTGAGCACGTTCTTGCGGATCTCGGCGTTGCGCGCCTCCACCTGCGACTGCGCGCTGCGGATGGCGCGGCTGACGACCTTCGACTCGATGGCCATGTCGTCCGGCACGCCGGTGCGCCCCATCAGGGCCTCGGCGGCGCCGGCGTTGAACAGGCGCATCAGGTCATCGGTCAGCGAGAGGTAGAAGCGGCTCTCGCCCGGGTCGCCCTGACGGCCGGAACGACCGCGCAGCTGGTTGTCGATGCGGCGCGACTCGTGCCGCTCCGTGCCGAGCACGTAGAGGCCGCCGGCCGCGACGACCTTGCTGGCCTCCTCCTCGACGGTGGCCTTGACCTTCTCGAAGACCTCGTCCCAGGCCAGCTCGTACTCCTCTGGCGTCTCGACGGGGCTGAGGCCCTGCGCGTTCAGCTCGGCGACGGCGAGGAACTCGGCGTTGCCGCCGAGCATCACGTCGGTTCCACGGCCGGCCATGTTGGTGGCGACAGTGACGGAGCCGAGGCGCCCGGCCTGGGCGACGATGGCTGCCTCGCGGGCGTGGTTCTTGGCGTTGAGCACCTCGTGGCGGACACCCTTCTTGGCGAGCAGGCGCGAGAGGTACTCGCTCTTCTCGACGGATGTCGTGCCCACCAGCACCGGCTGGCCGGCCTTGTGGCGTACCACGATGTCCTCGACCACCTGGCCGAACTTGGCCTCCTCGTTCTTGTAGACGAGGTCGGGCTGGTCGATGCGCTGCATCGGCTTGTTGGTCGGGATCGAGACGACGCCGAGCTTGTAGGTCGACATGAACTCGGCGGCCTCGGTCTCGGCGGTGCCGGTCATGCCGGAGAGCTTGGAGTAGAGGCGGAAGTAGTTCTGCAGCGTGACGGTGGCCAGGGTCTGGTTCTCGGCCTTGACCGCGACGCCCTCCTTGGCCTCGATGGCCTGGTGGATGCCCTCGTTGTAGCGGCGGCCCATCAGGATGCGGCCGGTGTGCTCGTCGACGATGAGCACCTCGCCGTTCATCACGACGTAGTCCTTGTCGCGCTTGAACAGGGCGTTGGCCTTGATCGCGTTGTTCAGGAAGGAGATCAGCGGGGTGTTGGCCGACTCGTACAGGTTGTCGATGCCGAGGTAGTCCTCGACCTTCTCGATGCCGGGCTCCAGCACGCCGACGGTGCGCTTCTTCTCGTCCACCTCGAAGTCGGTGCCGGGGACGAGGCGCTTGGCCAGCTGGGCGAATTCGGTGAACCAGCGGTTCGCCTCGCCGGATGCCGGGCCGGAGATGATCAGCGGGGTGCGGGCCTCGTCGATGAGGATCGAGTCCACCTCGTCGACGATGGCGAAGTAGTGGCCGCGCTGCACCATGTCGCTGGCCTGCCAGGCCATGTTGTCGCGCAGGTAGTCGAAGCCGAACTCGTTGTTCGTGCCGTAGGTGATGTCGGAGGCGTACTGCTCACGGCGCACCTCGGGCGTCTGGCCGGCGACGATGCAGCCGGTCGTCATGCCGAGGGCGCGGAACACGCGGCCCATCAGCTCGGACTGGTAGCTGGCCAGGAAGTCGTTGACGGTGATGATGTGCACGCCGCGGCTGGTGATGGCGTTGAGGTAGGCGGCGGTCGTCGCGACCAGAGTCTTGCCCTCACCGGTCTTCATCTCGGCGATGTTGCCGAGGTGCAGGGCAGCGCCGCCCATGAGCTGCACGTCGAAGTGGCGCAGGCCGAGGGTGCGGCGGCTGGCCTCGCGCACGGCGGCGAACGCCTCCGGCAGCAGGTCGTCCAGGGACTCGCCGTTCGAGTAGCGCTCGCGCAGCTCGACGGTCTCGTGCTTGAGCTCCTCGTCGCTCAGGTGCGTGAAGTCGTCTTCAAGCGCGTTGATCGCCTTGGCGTAGTTCTCGAGGCGCTTGAGAGTGCGCCCCTCACCGACGCGAAGGACTTTTTCCAGAATTGAGGCCACGGATTGTCTCCAGTTGTCTGAGGGCTCGGGTCGTGCCGCCACGTTGTCGGACAGCGGGCGCGTCAGCGCGCGGCCGACTCCACTCGGCAACGATAGCAATCGTATCGGGCAGAACGGTGTGAATGCGCCGCCCGGACGGCACCGGGCCCCGCACCAGCGACTGGTGTGGGGCCCGGGCGACCTGCGACGGCACTCAGGCGGAGACGGCCTCCAACTCGGCGTCTCCGAGCCCGATCACGCCGTAGTCCCAGCCCTTGCGCCGGTAGACGACGCTCGGGCGGTCGGTCTCGATGTCGTGGAACAGGTAGAAGTCGTGCCCGACCAGTTCCATGTTGTAGAGGGCGTCGTCGATCGACATGGGGATGGAGGCGAAGAGCTTGCGCCGGATGACGACGGGCGTGTAGTCCTGCTCGTCCCCCTCGCCGCCTGCCTCGCCCACAACGGGAACAGAGCCCGTTCGCACCTGCTCCAGCACCTCGGCGTCGGCCGGCTCGATGTGCACGGCCTCGAAACCTCCCGTGCTGGCCTCGCGCAGCGAGATCGGCCGGTGGTTGCCACGATGCACCTTGCGCCGATCCTTGGCGCGGCGGACCCGCTCCAACAATCGGCCGAGTGCGACATCGAACGCGGCGTACTTGTCTGAGCCCTCGGCCTCGGCGCGGACCAGTGGTCCCTTGCCGATCAGCGTGAGCTCCACCCGGTCACTGCGCACGGAGCCGTTGGCCTGGCTCTGGCGGCTTACCTTGATCTCGAGTACCTGTGCCTTCTCGGCCAGATTTGCGACCTTCTCGGCCTTCTCTGTTGCGTAGTCCCGAAAACGATCGGTGATTCCCAGGTTGCGTCCGACGATGTTAATTTCCATGACGACCTCCCAGACAGGCGTGCCGCCCGGCGTCTACTGGGCGGACCTTTCTCGCCTTTAGGCCCACCGTAGTCGCTGCCCCAGGGAAAGTCATCGCCATTTCATCCGAAGGTGCCACGAGTCTCGGCCGGAGGGTTGCGCAGGCGGGTGTCGGCCAGCACCGCGACGCCGCAGACGGTGCCGCCCGCGGCCCGCAGGGCGCGCACGGCCTCGGCCGCGGTGGCCCCCGTGGTGAGGATGTCGTCCACCAGGAGCAGGCGGCGCCCGGCCAGGGAGGCCGTGCCCCGGCGCAGCCGCAGCGCCCCGTCCAGGTTGTCGCGGCGGGCGCCGCGGCCGAGGCCGACCTGGTCGCGGTGCGAGGCGGCGTGGGCGAGCAGCGGGGCACCGCGCAGCCCGGCCGCGGCGAGCAGGCTGCCGACCGGGTGGTAGCCGCGTCGGCGCAGCGCCGCGGCATCCGATGGCACGCAGACCAGCTCGATCGGGGCACCGGCCGGCGCCTCGGCCACGGCGGCCGCGATGGCCGCGGCGAGCGGGACGGCCAGCGGCCGGGCGGCCTCGGTGCGCCCGGCGTCCTTGAAAGCGAGTAGCGCCCGCCGGGCGGGGCCGGCGTAGTCGAGGCCGCACCACACCCGCTGGCCGAGCCGCTCCGCGGGGTGCGGGACGGATGCCGCGAAGGCGGCGGCACAGCCGGGGCAGAGCCCCCGCTCCGGGCGGCCGCAGCCGACGCACTCGCTCGGGGCGAAGACGGCGACAGCCTCGGCGAGCGCGGTGCGCAGTGCCGAGTTCAGCGATGAGTTCAGCGCCGCGTTCAGGGCCGAGCTCAGTGTGGGCGGCAGGGGCGGCAGCAGCGAGGCCATGGCGCCATGCTGGCCCACTGCGGCGGCGCCCGCGCGGAGCCGGCCCGGCCTGTGCACGGACCCGCCGCGCGCGGGCGCTGTGCACAACAGGCCGCGCGGAACGGGCCTAGCGCCCGAGCGAGACCCCCAGCACCGCCACGCCGTCCAGGCGCGGCTGCCAGGTCAGCCCGCGGCGCTGCAGCAGCACCCCGTCGGCGGTGAGCAGCCGCAGCTCCCGAGTCGCGTTGCCGCCGCTCAGGGTGGTGGCGCCGGGTGAGCCCTCGATCTCGGAGCTCGGCCCGCCCAGCTGTTGTGTCGTGATCAGCGTCTCCTCGCCCTCCCCGCGGGTCAGCGTCGCCACCGTCAGCTCGTTCACCCAGGCCGTGCCGAGCGGGGTCTCTGCCGGGATGGCGAGCTCGAGCGGGATGCCCAGTTTGAGCGGGGCGTTGCGCCCCTCGCCGTCGCGGCGCTGCACGGCGGCCGCCACCAGCCGGGTCGCGTCACCCGCCCGGTAGAGGGCGAGCAGGCGGGTGCCGTCGCGGGAGAGTGCGATGGAGGTGATCTGGGTGGCGTCGGGCCAGCTCGTGCCGACGACGTGCTCCGAGCCGTCCGGCGCGAACGCCAGCAGCTCCCCCGGCGCATCGGCCGGCACCGACCAGACGTAGCCGAACACGTCGACGGCGGGGGCGATCAGTCCCGCCCGGTCGTCCAACAGTCGCGCATCGCTGCCTGCGCGCGCGACGTGCACGCCGTCTGCGCTCAGCACGGCCGCCGTGTCGCCGGATTGCTGCCGGACGCCGAGGTTCACGGCCGTGGGGTTCAGCGCCGTGATCTGGGCCGACTGCTCCAGCGGCGTGATGGTGTCGCCGGTGGTGGCCAGGTAGCCGATCTGGCCGTCGCGCAGGATGAGCGCCCGCGGGTCGACGTGCGGGTCGGTGATCACGGTGCCCGGCACCTCGGGGATCTGCTGCTCGATCTGATCGACGGTGATGGCCACCCCGGAGATCGCCGAGACGTTGCGCAGGCTCTCGCGCAGCTGCAACCGCATCCGGCTCAACTGCACCGCCTCGGTCTGCAGCACGCCGGGCGAGAGGTCGACGATGGCGTCGCGCGCGACGATGCGCACGGAGTCCGACGCCAGCGCGGTGCCCTCCGGGAACGCGGACTGCACGGCGTCGGCCAGCCAGTCGCTCGGGCCGCTGAGCAGTGCCTTGACGATGACCGTCGGTGTCGACGTGCGGCGGGGGAACCAGCGCAGGTCGGGCACCAGGTAGCTGAACGTCGGGTCGAAGAAATAGAGCGGGTAGCTGCCGAAGACGAGCGCGAAGGTGGGCTGGTCGACGAGGATCCCCTGCGGCGCGCTGCTGATGCGCCACTGCTCGCCGACCCGGCTGAACTCGTAGCCGAGCACCTGTGTGGTGGGCTCCTCGCGCTGCACGAAGTCCCCGGTCGCGCTCACGTCGGCGAGCGCCGACACGGTGAGGGCTATGGAATCCGCGCCCTGCGGCTGCGTGCTGCGCAGGGTGCCGCTGTCGATGAGGGCGCTGGAGTCCGGGTCCCACTCGGCGGAGAACTCGGGGGTGAGGTATTCCTTGGCCACCGCGTAGCGGTCGTGCGGGCTGGCCGCGGCCTCCACGAAGCCGAGCAGGATCTCCTCCTGGGTGGCGCCGGGCTGCGGGCTGCGGGCGAGGAAGTCGAACTCGGGGCTGACCTCATTCTCCACGCCCCGCCCGGCGTGCACGCCGCCGGAGCTCGGGATGCCGGCGCAGCCGGCCAGGGCAAGGGCGAGCAGTGCGGCGACGGCGGCGAGCCTGGATCTGTTCCTCACGAGGATCCTCCCTGTTCCGGCCGGTTGCGGCCCGCGTCTTCCGGCGGCAGCGGCAGCGGGGACTCCCCCATCGGGCGCCCGTGCACGCGCGGGAGCGTCAGCCGGAACGCCGAGCCGGCGCCGGGGGCCGACCAGACGTCGATCGTTCCGCCGTGCAGCATCGCGTCCTCGAGCGAGATGGGCAGGCCGAGGCCGGTGCCGCCGATGGTGCGCTTGCGCGAGGGGTCCGCACGCCAGAAGCGGTCGAAGACGCGGGCGGCCTCGCCCTCCTTCATGCCGACGCCGTAGTCGCGCACGGTGAGGGCGACCGCGCTGGCCGTGCTGTCCACGAACAGCACGATCGGCTTGCCCTCGCTGTGCTCGATGGCGTTGCCGAGCAGGTTGCTCACGATGCGGCGAATGCGGCGCGGGTCGAGCTGGGCCGGCAGGTGCCCGCCGGGGGCGACCAGGCGCAGCTCGGTGCCGTTCTGTGCGGCCAGCTCGCCCATCGACTCGATCGTCTCCTCGACGATGTGCACGAGGCTGGTCGGCTCCAGGTCGAGGGCGACGGAGCCGGCGTCGTAGCGGCTGATCTCGAGCAGGTCGGCCAGCAGCAGCTCGAAGCGCTGCACCTGGGTGTGCAGCAGCTCCGCGGTGCGCTCGGTGGCCGGCGGGAAGCTCTCGCGCTGGTCGTAGAGCACGTCCCCGGCCAGTCGGATGGTGGTCAGCGGAGTGCGCAGCTCGTGCGAGACGTCGGAGACGAATCGCTGCTGCACCTCGCTGAGGTCGGCGAGCTTCTTGATCTGCGCCTGCAGGCTGTCGGCCATGCCGTTGAAGGAGCGGGCCAGTGTCGCGATGACATCCTCGCCCTTCTCCGGGATGCGCACCTCGAGCTCGCCGGCTGCCAGGCGCTCACTGGTCTCCGCCGCGACCCGGATCGGTGTCACCACGAGGCGCACGACGACCCAGGTCACCGCGCCGATCAGGAGCAGCAGGGCGATCGCGGCGACGGCGGCCGTCTGCTGCACGAAGCCGAGCGTCTGCTCGGCGTCGGCCAGGCTGTACGCGATGTAGATCTCGTAGCGGCCGGCGGTGGGCAGCACCAGCTGCGAGCCGACGACGATACCGGGCACCGTCGCCCCCTCCGGCGTCTGCAGGCTGACCGACTGCCAGAACTGCTCGTCGGCGTTGTCGCGGACGCGCTGCTGCAGCTCCGGGGTGATCACCCCGGTGCGCAGCGTCGACGGCACGAAGTCCAGCGGGGCGATCGGGCTCGGCTCCTGGCCGGGCACCCGGAAGCCGGCGACCAGCCGGCTGGCGGAGCTCGCGCTCATGGCGTTGCGGGCGCTGTTCATCACGCCGAGCATGGCGGCGCGGTCGGTGGCGTCGGAGGCGTCGACGAGTTGCTGGGCGGTGGCGACGGCGCGCGAGGAGTCGCCGAGCACTTGGTCGAGCCGCGCCTGGAACAGGTTGTTGCTGACGCTCACGGAGAGGTAGAGCCCGGTGAGCAGGATCGCCACACTGGAGAGCCCGAGCGAGATGAGCACGGTGCGGAACTGCAGCGACTCCCGCCAGGCCCTGACCGCCCGCTGCGGCCAGCTGCGCCAGGAGCGCCAATCAACCATGGGTCAGTTGGCGGCGCCGGCCCGGTAGCCGACCCCGCGCACCGTCATGACGATGCGGGGGTTGTCCGGGTCGTGCTCGACCTTGGCGCGCAGGCGCTGCACATGCACGTTCACCAGCCGGGTGTCTGCCTTGTAGTGGTAGCCCCAGACCTGCTCGAGCAGCATCTCGCGGGTGAACACCTGCTGCGGCTTGGAGGCCAGCGCGAGCAGGAGGTCGAATTCCAGCGGGGTGAGGTTGATGCGCTCCTCGCCGCGGCGCACCTCGTGCCCGGCGGCATCCACCACCAGGTCGCCGACCTGCAGCGTCTCGGATGCCGCGGCGCTCGGCCGCAGGCGCGTGCGGATGCGGGCCACCAGCTCCTTGGGGTTGAACGGCTTGACCATGTAGTCGTCGGCACCGGATTCCAGGCCCTTGACCACGTCGGTGGTGTCGGACTTGGCGGTGAGCATGATCACGGGGGTGCCGGACTCGGCGCGGATCAGCGTGCACACCTCGATGCCGTCGCGGCCGGGCAGCATCAGGTCGAGCAGCACCAGGTCGGGCTTGTTCTGCCGGAAGGCGTCCAGCGCGAGCGCGCCATCTGCGCAGAAGCTGGGCTCGAAGCCCTCGCTGCGCAAGACGATGCCAATCATCTCCGCCAGTGCGGTGTCGTCATCGACGACCAAAATCCGTGCGCTCATGCATCCATTCCCGCTGAGGCCGTGCACATATTCATGCAGCGGCATGCTTTGGGACAACAGTAGTGCAGTCCGGGCCTCCAGGGGCCGTGATGTGGCAGCATGGGCGGTATGACCGACGAGCAGAGCTGGCAGTCGCCCTCGGAGCAGGGCCAGCCCGGCCGCGCAGTGCCGGGGCAGCCCCCGTACGGCCAGGCGCCGTACGGCCAGGCGCCGTACGGCCAGGCGCCGTACGGCCAGGCGCCGTACGGCCAGCCGTCCTACGGGCAGGCGCCGTACGGCCAGGCGCCGGGCTGGACCCCGCCGCCCAAGCCCGGGCTCATCCCGCTGCGCCCGCTCGGCTTCGGCACGCTGCTCGGCGCCCCGTTCCAGGTGCTCCGCCGCAACCCGAAGGCCACCTTCGGCAGCGCGCTGCTCGTGCAGGCCCTCTCGGTGCTCGTCTCGCTGCTCGTGCTCGGACCCGTGACCTTCATCGCCATCGACCGGATGGAGCGGGCGAGCGCCGCGGAGTCGGATGCCGTCGCCGCCGGCGCCGTGACGGCGATCCTCCTCGCCGCGCTCATCCCCGTGCTGCTGACCGTGCTGGCATCCGCCGTGCTGCAGGGCGTCATCGTGCTGGAGGTGGCCCGCGCGACGCTCGGGGAGAAGCTCACCCTGTTCGCCCTGTGGAAGACCGCGCTGCGCCGGATCTGGCCGCTGCTCGGCTGGGTGCTGCTGCTCGCCGCCGGGTACGTCGTCATCATCGCCGCCGCCGTCGGCATCGTGGTGCTGCTGGCCGTGCAGGGAGTGCAGCTGCTCGGCCTGACGATCGCTGTCGGCGTGCTGCTCGGGCTCGGCGTGGTGGCGCTGCTGGCCTGGCTGACCGTGAAGACCTCCCTCACCCCCTGCCTGATCATGCTCGAACGGCTCGGCGTCGGCACCGCCGTCGCCCGCTCCTGGTCGCTGACCCGCGGCTACTTCTGGAAGACGCTCGGCGTGCAGTTCCTCGTCGGCTTCATCGTCAACCTGGCTTCCCAGATCGTGACGACCCCGGTCTCGCTGCTCTACGGCTTCGCGGCCACCTTCATCGACCCCAACGACGTGCTCGGCACGATCGGCCCGGCCGCCGCCTCCTACCTGCTGCTCATGCTCGTCACCCTCATCATCACGTCGATCGCCGTCGTCGCGCAGTCGGCGGCGGTGGCGCTGATCTACATCGACCTCCGCATGCGCAAGGAAGGGCTCGACCTCGAGCTGTTGCGCTTCGTCGAGGCCCGCGAGCTCGGCGAGCAGGGCGTCGCCGACCCGTACCTGGTTCCGCACGCCGCGCAGACCGCCGCATGATCGGAACCCACGCGCTGTCGGCGATCGCCGTGTCCGTCCCCGTCGACCCGGACGCCCCCGAGGCACACCGGCTGCTGCTGGAGGAGCTGGCCAAGCCGGAGTACCGGGCCGCAGCGCCCACCTGGTTCGACCGGGCCTCGCAGGCATTCTTCGACTGGTTGGGCAGCCTGTTCGCCGGCGCGGACGGCGCGGGCGGCGGCTGGCTGCCGCTGGTGGCGGTCATCCTCGTCGTGGCCGCCGTCGTCGTCGCCCTGCTGGTCTGGGGCGTCCCGCGGCTGAACCGGCGCTCCGCGGCGAGCGAGCTGTTCGGGCAGCGCGAGACCCGCAGCGCGGAGCAGATGCGCGCCGCCGCCCGCGCCGCCGCGGCCGGGCAGGACTGGCCGCTCGCCATCGCCGAGCAGTTCCGCGCCCTGGCCGCCGACCTGGCCGATCGCACCATCGTCACGCTGAGCCCGGGCACCACCGCCACCGACTTCGCCGCGGCGGCCGGCCGCGCCCTGCCGGAGGAGGGCCGCGCGCTGGCCGATGCCGCCCGCGCCTTCGACGAGGTCCGTTATCTGGGCCACCCGGGCAGCGAGGCCGACTACCGCGCCGTGCAGGCCCTGGACGAGCGCCTCCGGGCGTCCAGGCCCGCCCTGCCGGAGCCGGCGGTGCTCGCGTGATCGACACCGGCGCCCGGCGCCCCACTGCGGCCCCCGCCGCGGCTCCCGCACTCGACCCCGCACTCGACCCCGCCCTCGCCCCGGCCGTCACTCCGACGCTGCGCGCCAGCGGCCGAAAGGCGGCGTTCTGGCTGGCCGCCGCGGCCGGCGCCCTCGTCGTCGCCGTGATCGCACTGCTGCTGAACGGCGCAGCCATCGCCGGCGGTCCGGCCCTCGGCCGCGCCAACCCGGCGCCCGTCGGCGCGAAGGCGGTGGCCGAGGTGCTCGCGGCACAGGGCGTCGACGTCATCACCGCCGACAGCCTGGACGCCGCCCTCGCGGCGACGGCCGCCGCGGCGGGAGGCGCCACACTGCTCGTCTACGACGAGAACGCTCTCCTCGACGCGGAGCAGATCGCCCGCCTGCAGGATGCCGCCGCCCACACCGTCGTCGTCGACCCGGGCTTCGCCCTGCTGCAGGGCCTCGCCCCCGAGATCGGCTTCGGCGGCGTCAGCGCCGCCGACCGGGCCATCGAGGCCGGCGCCTCCTGCGCGAGCGCGGCGGGCGAGCGGGCGGGCAGCGTGGCCGCGCTGCCGGGGGCCGGTCTGAAGACGCTGCGGATTCCCGCCAACGCCGCGGGCTACGCCGGCTGCTTCACCGACGGCGCCGGGGCCTCCGTGCTGGTGCAGGGCGGCGACCAGGACGCCCGGTTGAGCTTCCTCGCCGACCCCGCGATCCTCGCCAACGAGTCGATCACGGCCGCCGGCAACGCGGCGCTCGCGCTCGGGCTGCTCGGCGAGGCGCCGACCCTGGTCTGGTACCTGCCCACCCTCGCCGACGTCGCCGCCGGCGCCCCGCCGAGCATGGCCGAGCTCAGCCCCGGCTGGGTCACCCCGGTGATGGCCTTGCTCGTGCTCACCGGCGTCGCCGCCGCCGTCGCCTACGGTCGGCGCTTCGGCCCGCTCGTGCTGGAGCGCCTGCCCGTCACCGTCCGCGCCAGCGAGACGATGGAGGGCCGGTCCCGGCTCTATGCCCGCAGCTCCGCCCGGCTCCGCGCCGTCGACGCGCTGCGCCTGGCCGCGATCGGGCGCATCGCCGGCCGGCTCGGCCTGGCCCGCACCGCCTCCTTCGACGAGGTGGTGGCGGCCGCCTCCGCCGCGACGGGCCTGCCGCTCCACGCCGTGCGCTCCGTGCTCGTGGACGAGCAGCCACAGAACGACACGGCAATGCTGGCGCTCTCGGACCGGCTCGCCGGGCTCGAGAATGCCGTCATCCGCGGCACGACACCGCCGAGTTCGCCCGCTCCGAGTTCGACCCCTCCGACAGAGAGAATGGAACCATGACAGACATCGCTGCCGACACCCTGAACGCGCCCACGCGCGCCGCAGAGCTCCGCCAGTCGCTCGCCCAGGTGCGCGCGGAGGTGGGCAAGGCCGTCGTCGGCCAGGATGCCGCCGTCACCGGTCTCATCATCGCCCTGCTCGCCCGTGGCCATGTGCTGCTGGAGGGTGTGCCCGGCGTCGCCAAGACGCTGCTCGTGCGCAGCCTGAGCGCCGCGCTGGACCTGCAGACCCGGCGCGTGCAGTTCACCCCCGACCTGATGCCCGGCGACGTGACCGGCTCGATCGTCTACGACGTCAAGGCCGGCGACTTCGAGTTCCGCGCCGGGCCCGTGTTCACCAACATCCTGCTCGCCGACGAGATCAACCGCACCCCGCCGAAGACGCAGTCTGCGCTGCTGGAGGCCATGGAGGAGCGCCAGGTCTCGGTCGACGGGGTCTCCCGGCCGCTGCCGGAGCCGTTCATCGTGGCGGCCACGCAGAACCCCGTCGAGTATGAGGGCACCTACTCGCTGCCAGAGGCGCAGCTGGACCGCTTCCTGCTCAAGCTCGTGCTGGACCTGCCGGAGCGCGACACCGAGATCGAGGTGCTGCGCCGGCATGCGGCCGGCTTCGACCCGCGCGACCTGGCCGGCGCCGGGGTGCGCCCGGTGCTGGACGCGGGGCGGCTGGCCGAGGCGCAGGCGTCCGCGGCATCCGTCGGCGTCAGCGCCGACGTGCTCGCCTACGTCGTGGACCTCGCCCGCGCCACCCGCACCAGCCCCTCGGTCAAGCTCGGTGTCAGCCCGCGCGGCACGACGGCGCTGCTCGCCTCCGCGAAGGCGTGGGCCTGGCTGAGCGGCTACGACTCGATCACCCCCGACCACGTGCAGGCGATGCTGCTGCCGGTCTGGCGGCACCGGGTGCAGCTGCGGCCGGAGGCCGAGTTGGAGGGCGTGTCCGTCGACGCGATCCTGCGCTCCATCGTCTCCCAGGTGCAGGTGCCGATCTAACTATGGCCATCACCCCGCGCTTCGTCCTGCTCCTCGCCCTCGGCGTGGTGCCCATCGTGGCGCTCGGCGGCGACTCGCTGGCGGATGCGGCGACCGTGCTCGGCGTGTGGCTGGCGTTCGTGCTGGTGCTGGCGGCGCTCGACCTGGTGCTGGCCGCCTCGCCGCGGCTACTCTCCGCCGAGCGCGTCGTGCCGGCCAGGCTGCGGCTCGGCGAGAGCGCGGAGGCGCAGCTGTTCCTCGGCAACCGGGGCACCCGGGCGCTCCGCGGCGTCGTGCGCGACGCCTGGCAGCCCTCGGCCGGGGCCGACACGAACCGGCAGAGGATCGCTCTGCCGGCCGGCGAGCGCCGCCGCGTCAGCACCCGGCTCACGCCGACGCGGCGCGGGGAGCGCCGGGTGGAGCAGATCACGATCCGTTCGCTCGGCCCGCTCGGCCTGGCCGCGCGCCAGGCGACGCTCGAGGCGCCCGGCCGGCTGCGCGTGCTGCCGCCGTTCCACTCCCGCAAGCACCTGCCGTCGCGGCTGGCTCGGCTGCGCGAGCTCGACGGCCGCACCGCGGTCATGCTGCGCGGCCAGGGCACCGAGTTCGACAGCCTGCGCGAGTACGTGCGCGGCGACGACGTGCGCTCCATCGACTGGCGGGCGACGGCCCGGCGCAGCAGCCCGAGCTTGGCGCCCTCGCTCATGGTGCGCACCTGGCGGCCGGAGCGGGACCGCAGGGTGGTCATCGTCATCGACAGCGGCCGCACCTCCGCCGCCCGCATCGCCGACGAGCCGCGCCTGGACACGGCCTTCGAGAGCGCCCTGCTGCTGGCCGCCCTCGCCAGCCACGCCGGCGACCGGGTCGACCTGCTGGCCTACGACCGGCTCGTGCGCGGCCGCGTGCAGGGGGCGTCCGGCCCGGAGCTACTCAGCCGGATGGTCGACGCGATGGCGGGAATCGAGCCGGAGCTGATCGAGATGGACTGGACGGCGGTGCCGTCGCTGGTGCGCGGGGTGACCAGCAGGCACGCGCTCGTGGTGCTGCTCACGTCGATCGAGGCGCCCGGGGCGGCCAGCGGCCTGCTCGCCGTGCTGCCGGAGCTCAGCAAACGGCACACGGTGGTGGTGGCGTCCGTCACCGACCCCGCCCTGCTGCAGGCGGCATCCGCCCGCAGCAGCCGGAACGAGATCTACCGGGCGGCGGCGGCCGAGCAGGCGCTGCTGGACGTCGAGCGGGTCTCCGCGGCCATCCGGCAGAGTGGCGCGGAGGTCGTCACGGCCGCGCCCGCCGCGCTGCCACCGGCGCTCGCCGACCGCTACATCGCGTTGAAGGCGGCCGGCCGGCTGTAGCCGCCCCAGCGCTCTGGTTAGTGGGCGGCGATCGTGCGCGCGCCGGCCGCGTGCTCGTCGAGGTCGCCGGTCTCGCCCGCCCGGTACGCGCGGCCACCGACGACGAGCATGTAGAACAGGAACGCGCCGAGGGCGAGGGCGCCGATGCCGATCTTCACCGGCCACGGCCAGGGGGCCGGGGTGACGAAGCCCTCGATGATGCCGGAGACGAACAGCGCGATGGCCAGGCCGATCACGACGGTGAACATGGCGCGGCCCTCCGCGGCGAGCGCCTGCCCACGGCTGCGGGCGCCCGGAGCGATCCAGGCCCAGAAGATGCGCATGCCGGCGGCCGCGGCGACGAACACGCTGGTCAGCTCGAGCAGGCCGTGCGGGGCGATGTAGAGCAGCATCGTGTCGCCCTCGCCGTGCGCGAACATGACGGCCGCCGTCACGCCGAGGTTCTGCGCGTTGCCGAAGATCACGGCGGGCACGTAGACGCCGAGCACGCCGAAGGCGATGCACTGCGCCGCGATCCAGGCGTTGTTGGTCCAGACCTGGCCGGCGAAGGAGGCGGCCGGGTTGACCGAGTAGTAGTCGACGAAGTCCTCGTCGGCGAGCTGACGCAGCTGCTCGGCCGAGCCGAAGTTCGCCAGCACCCGGGGGTCGCCGAGGGCCCAGAGCGCGTACAGCGTCGCGATGACGGCGGTCGCGAGCGCGAAGACGAGGGTGAGCCAGCGCAGCCGGTAGAGGGCGGCAGGCAGTTGCACGAGGAAGAAGCGCGGCAGCTGGGAGAGCAGGTTGTCGCCGGTGCCCGTGAAGCGGAGCCGGGCCCGGGACAGGCTCACCGAGAGGGCGTCGCCCTGCACCGTGGAACCGGCCGTCGTCTTCAGCTGCGAGAGCTGCGCGGCGCCGGCCTGGTAGAGCTCGACGAGCTCGTCCGCCTCCGCCCCGCTCAGCCTGCGCTTCGTCGAGAGGGCGTCAAGGCGCTCCCAGCGCTCGCGGTGGGCTGCGGAGTAGGCGTCAAGATCCATCTGATTGAATACTAACCATGGCCATGCCCCGCGAACCGCACGCCGCGATATTCCGCGCCGCGGACGCGCCCGGTCCCGATCCCCGGCACGAGCCAGGCTCGGTGTTCACCGGTGAGGCCGTCGCCCTCGATGTGCGCCCGGCCAGCGTGCTGCTACGGGCCGGTGGCGCCATGATCGACGCCATCGTCTACCTCGGCGCCCTCGCCGGGCTGGCCTGGATCGTGACGGCCGCCGCCGGCGACGGCCTGGACCAGTCGCTGGCCGCTGCCCTCACCATCATCGGCCTCGTCACCGCGCTCGTCATCGCGCCGACGGTCGTCGAGACGGCCAGCGGCGGGCGCTCCCTCGGCAAGCTCGCCATCGGCGCCCGCGTCGTGCGCGACGACGGCGGCGCGATCGCGCTGCGGCACGCCTTCATCCGCGCCCTCACCGGCGTGCTCGAGATCTACATGACGCTCGGCGGCCTCGCCGTCATCGTCGGCATGCTGAACCCGGACGGCAAGCGCCTGGGCGACCTGCTGGCCGGCACGCACGCGCAGATGGAGCGGGTGCCCGGCTACAGCGCCCCCGCCTACGGCGTGCCGGAGCCGCTGCAGGCGTGGGCGCAGGTCGCGGACGTCGCGACGCTGCCCGACCGGCTGCAGCGGCGCATCGCGCAGTTCCTGGCGCAGGCCCCCCAGCTCTCGCCCGCCGCCAGGGCGCGCCTGGCCGGGCAGCTGACCCAGGAGGCCGCCCGCTACGTCTCGCCGCTGCCGCAGGTGGAGCCGGAGCTGTTCCTCGCCGGGGTGGCCGCCATCCGCCGGCAGCGCGACGCCGCGGCCCTGGAGCTCACCGCCGCCCGGTTGGAGCGCCTCTCCCCCGTGCTGCACGGCCGCCCGCACGGCTTCCCCGAGCGCTGAGTCCCAGCGCCCGCCGCCTCCAGCGGCGCCTTCCGCGCCACTTGGTCGGGCTCCACGCCAGCTGAGCGGGCGTGGAGCCCGACGAAGTGGCGCGGAGCGCGGAGCGCAGGGCGGGCGGCGGATGCCGGCCCGGCTAGTAGCGGTAGTGGTCGACCTTGTACGGGCCGTCGACGGGGACGCCGATGTAGGCGGCCTGCTCCGGCGAGAGGGTGGTCAGCCGCACGCCGAGGGCGTCCAGGTGCAGCCGGGCCACCTTCTCGTCGAGGTGCTTCGGCAGCACGTAGACGCCGATCGGGTAGCGCTCCGGGTAGCACCACAGCTCGATCTGGGCGAGCACCTGGTTGGTGAACGAGTTGCTCATCACGAAGGAGGGGTGCCCGGTCGCGTTGCCGAGGTTCATCAGGCGGCCCTCGCTGAGCACGAGCACGCTTCGGCCGGTGGGCAGGCGCCACTCGTGCACCTGCGGCTTGATCTGCACCCGCACGGCGCCCGGCAGCGACTCCAGCGCGGCCATGTCGATCTCGTTGTCGAAGTGGCCGACGTTGGAGACGATGGCGAGGTGCTTCATCGCCAGGATGTGGTCGAGGGTGATCACATTGAAGTTGCCGGTGCAGGTGACGAAGATGTCCACGTCGCCGACGACGTCCTCGAGCTTCGCGACCTGGTAGCCGTCCATCGCCGCCTGCAGCGCGCAGATCGGGTCGACCTCGCTGACGATGACGCGGGCGCCCTGGCCGCGCAGCGCCTCCGCCGCGCCCTTGCCGACGTCGCCGTAGCCGACGACGAAGGCGACCTTGCCGCCCATCAGCACGTCGGTGGCGCGGTTCAGGCCGTCCGGCAGCGAGTGCCGGATGCCGTACTTGTTGTCGAACTTCGACTTGGTGACCGAGTCGTTGACGTTGATGGCGGGGAACAGCAGTCCGCCGCCCGCCGCGAGCTCGTAGAGGCGGTGCACGCCCGTCGTGGTCTCCTCCGTCACGCCCTTGATCTCCGCGGCAATGCGGGTCCAGCGGTCGGTGGAGAGGTCGAGCGAGCGGCGCAGGGTGTCCAGCACCACGCGGTACTCGGCGCTGTCGGCATCCGTCGTCGCCGGCACAGAGCCGGCCAACTCGAACTCGCGCCCGCGGTGCACGAGCAGGGTGGCGTCACCGCCGTCGTCCAGGATCATGTTCGGGCCGGACCAGCTCTCGCCGGCCGCGGCGGCCTCCGCGCTCCAGTCGAAGATGCGCTCGGTGCACCACCAGTAGTCCTCGAGCGTCTCGCCCTTCCACGCGAACACGGGGATGCCGGCCGGCTCGTCGACGGTGCCGCTCGGGCCGACGGCGATCGCGGCCGCGGCCTCGTCCTGGGTGGAGAAGATGTTGCAGCTGGCCCAGCGCACCTGCGCGCCGAGGGCGGTGAGGGTCTCGATCAGCACGGCCGTCTGCACGGTCATGTGCAGGCTACCGGCGATGCGGGCGCCGGCCAGCGGCTGGGAGGCGCCGAATTCCGCGCGCAGCGCCATCAGCCCGGGCATCTCGTTCTCGGCGAGGCGCAGCTGGTGTCGGCCGGCCTCCGCGAGGGCGAGATCGGCGACCTTGAACGGCAGGGCTGTGGAGGAGGCGGCAGTCATGGCGTTATTCTCGCAGCATGCCCGCGCCCTCGTCACGCGCGGCGTGCCGGCCGGGCCTGCTGGCGAGGCTCATATGGCGCACAACCTGCCAGCCCACGGGGGCAGAGAGTCTGTCGGCGTGCCTCCCGCACAAGTCGTAACAATGCGGTTCCGGGGTCACGCTGAGGGGGCCGAGCACCGCCATCGAGTCTGCGTAGTCGTACGTAAGTGTCGCGACGGCGCTCTCGGAGCACGCGATCTTGGAGCAGGGCCTGTTCATGTCGACTCCAGCGTATCGCCAGCACGCCCCGATTCCGGGTGAGGATGCCGGTATGGCCGCCTAGGATTGGGGATATGCCCCGCTCCCCCCGTTCTCCCTCCGGCCGCGCAGCGTCCCGCGCGAGCGCGGGATCGCCGCGCCGCGGCATCCGGGACCGGCACGGCCGGGGCCTGCGCTCCTCAGTGGCCGGGCCGTACCTGCCGATGCTGGGCGGGCGCATCGAGACGTTCGAGGAGACCATCCTCTCCACCGCGGAGTATCTGCGCGGCGTCTGGCCGGCCGAGCTGGCGCACGTGCGCTTCGAGGTCGCCGCCGCGCCAGAGCAGGCGCTGCACGGCGACCACGTCGACCGCTGGCACGTCGATGCGGAGCGCGCGCGCATCGTGTTCTTCCGAGTGCCGATCCAGCGCATGAGCAAGCTGCACCACGACGACGACCTGCACCGCCGGATGATGGTGGAGAGCTGCGTGTTCCGGGCCGTCGGCGACCTGCTCGGCAAGGACCCCTGGGACCTGGCCCCCGACCGCTTCCGCCACTTCTAGGCGACGTGCGCGGCCGGCGGGCTGCTGCGGCTGCCGCCGTTAGCGGACGTACACGCCGATCGGCTGGGCCAACGGACCGAGCGGGTTGACGGAGTAGGAGGCCAGCTCCGCGCTGCCCTGGTAGCTGATGCTCGCGTGCGCGCCGCCCAGGCCGTCGCCGACGAGGGTGTAGCTGGCGCCGGCCGCGACCGGCCGGGTGAGCATGCTGCCGGCCGGCAGGGTGAGCAGGGCGGGAGCGCCGTCCTGCGGGTACAGCGTCAGCGACTGCTCCGTGCCGCTCGCGTTCGCCAGGTGCAACGTCGGGGCCGGGCCGTCGGCGACGGAGAAGGCGCTCTGCTCGCCGAGCGGGCCGGAGGCCTGGAACCAGGCGAAGTCCTCACTCGTCGCCGACTTCTCGGTGCTGCGGGCGGCCGCGACGATCGGCTCCTGCGAGTTCAGCCGCAGCGTGTAGCTGCCGGCGGCGAGTTCGTCGAGCGGGATCTCCGACGCGACCCCCGGTTCCAGGGTGACCCGGGTGGAGCTTCCGTTGCCGCCGTCGTCGGCGGTGACGCTCAGCTCGACCTCGGTCGCGACGTCGCCCAGGTTGAGCACACGCACCGCGGCCGCATCGTCGTGGAAACCGCTGTCGTTGCTGTGCGTGTCATCGATCAGGGTGGCGGGCACGATGAAGCCGGGGATGACCTGCTCGACGTCCGGGGCCGTGGTGGTGCCGACCAGGTCGATGCCGCCGGGCGCGAGGCCGCGGATGACGCTCTGCTGCAGGGAGGCGACGACCTGGCCGCCGCGCGTCGCCACGTGGATGACCGGGGAGTTCAGGTTGGGGGCGAGCCCGGCCAGGGAGACGACCCGCTGCGATCCGGGCTGCACCAGGATGCCGCTGGCGCCGGGCGCGTCCACGAGGCCGCTCTCGCCGTACACGGTCAGCTCGACCGTGGCGACGACCTCGGTGGGGTTGCTGAGCAGCAGCAGGCTGGTCTGCCCGATCGCGGTCGAGCCGGCGACGAGCCAGCCGTCCGATGCGGCCTCCGCGCAGCTGGCCGCGGCGAAGCCGGTGAGCGTCTCGGTCGCCGCGCCCTGGGACTGGGCCCCGGCCAGCAGCGGCTCCTCGAGCGCGTCGCCCTGGGCGGGGACGCTGAGGGCGAGCGGCGTTCCGGCCACGTCGCGGGCGGCGTTGTCCGGCACGTCCATCGGGGAGACGGTGACCTCGTCGGCCGAGAGCGCGCCCGCGCTGCCGGCGGCGTAGACGGCGGATGCCACGCCGATCGACGAGGCGGTGGATGCCGCGCTGGCGTCGGCGGCCAGGGCCAGCAGCGGGCCGGCGCAGACGCGCTGTTGCTGCGTGGCGACGGGGGTGACCGTGCTCTGCACCGGCTCGGCGTGGTGGCTGGGCAGCGGGAGCAGGGTTGCGGCCGCCACCGTGGCGCCGAACGCGGCAATGCCGACGAGCCCGGTCATGACGCGGGCGCCGGCCAGCGCCCATCGACGGCTAGCGCTCATCGTCCTGCTCGCTCTCTCTTGCGACTGCGGGTGCTGCGGCGGGTGCGGTGCGGCCGCGCGGGGCGTCGCGCCCGGCTCCGGTCGGGATGGAGAGCAGCAGCACGAAACCGAACACGGCCAGCTGGCTCCAGAGCACGACGCTGCCGAACCATCCGCCGGCGTCCGGCGGGATGGCACCGCCATCCGTCGCCGCCCCCGCGTCGCCCTGGTAACGCCAGAGGGCGCCGAAGTCGGTCTGCCCGACGGGCACCAGCACGGCGTTGCCGTCGAGCGAGCTCGCCGCCCGCCGCGCGGTGTCGCGCGCGGCGGCAGAGTCGGCGCCCGGCTCCAGCAGCACGAAGTGGATGCCGAGGGCGTCCATGCCCGGGCGGGCGTCGAAGCCACTGCGCGAGCTCAGGTTGCCGGCCAGCTCGGCCAAGCCCTGCTCTTCGGCGCTCAGCGTCGTGTCCGTCGCGAACAGGGTGGACTGGTCGTCGAGTCGGGTGCCCGCTCCGCGCTGCAACTGGGCCAGCACGGCCCCGTTCGGCTGGGGCACCAGCACGAGGGTGCCGGCGCGCGGGTCGGCCTGCGCCTCGGCGGTGACGAAGGCGGGCAGGATCCGCTGGTCGCCGCTGTGCACGGCGGCCGGCTGTGGCGCGGCGGCGCCGAGCGCGAGCGAGCCGGCCAGCGGCAGCGCCAGCGCGAACAGCGCGACGCCGGCGACGAGCGCGGGGGCCGCTGCGGCCCGGCCGAGCGCGTTCAGGCCGATGACCGCTGCGCCGATGAGTCCGGCCCAGTAGAGGCTGAGGCCGCCGCCCGGCCAGATCGGCACGCTCTGCTCGCCGAGCATCGAGACGCTGATCTGCAGGGCTGCGACGGCGGTGGCATAGCCGAGCAGCGCGGTGAGCAGGCCGAACAGCGCCAGCCGCGAACCGCGCAGGAACAGCGCGAGGACGGCGAGCACGACGAGCGGCGCGAGCAGGATCGGGGCGAGCAGTGCCGCGCTCGCCTCCGGCAGCCCGAGCGTTGCGAACAGCGCGCCCCAGCCGCCGAAGCCGCCGTTCGGGAATCCGAGCAGCAGCTGCCAGCTCGAGGCGCCCGCCCCGGCCAGCGGCACCCCGGGGTCTGCCAGCAGCCCCCACCAGTTGCCGGCGACGGCCTGTTGGAGCAGCAGGGGGGCGACGAGCACGACGGCGGGGATCGGGATGCCGATGAAGCGCATGATGCTGCGGCCGCTGACGGCAACGGCGATCACCCAGAGCACGAGCAGCGCCGGGGCGAGCGAGGGCACACAGGCGACGATCGCGGCGAACAGCAGGGCGGATGCCGCAGACGCCGACCAGGACCGCCCGGCCGCGGCGGCCGCGAAGAACAGCCACGGCAGCAGGATGTGGGCGATCATCGGCGCGGGGCGGCCGTCGGCGATCGCGCTGAGGAAGGTGGGGGCGAGCATCCACAGCACGGCCGCGAGGGCGCGCAGCGAGCCGCGCCCGCTCAACCGGGCGGCGGCGAGCCAGGCGCCGAGGGCCGCCAGCGGGAGCGCGGCGAAGTACAGGCAGAGCAGGAGCGCGGACGGCGACCAGAAGGTGAGCGAGCCGAGCACGGCCAGCACGGCGGCGAACGGGTCGGCGGCGCCGACGAAGCCGGTGCCGATGTCGCGCCAGCCGTAGCCGATGTTCTGCCAGAGCGCGGCCGGGCTGTTGACCGGCAGCAGCCCGCCGCCGACCAGCGCGGAGGCGCCGAGCAGCGGGGCGAGCAGCGCGACGCCGGCCACGCCGGCCCCGATCAGGGTCCAGCCGCCGCCGGTGCTGAGGAAGGCGAGCTCGCTGCGCGAGCCGCGGGCGAGGGTGCGGTGCTGCTCGCGCAGCAGGGCCTTGCGTCGGCGCACCTCGGCGCCCGGCATCCGCAGCGAGGCGATCGCCCCCCAGCCGAGCGTGCGGGTGCGCCGCAGCCGACGCCGGGCAGCAGGCACCCTGCGGCCGGAGAATGCGGCGCCGAACGCGGCGCCGAACTCGGCGCCGATGGAGCCGGGCTCCTTGCGCATCAGCCGGAGGAAGGCACGGAGGAAGGCCAGCGGCACCAGCGAGAGCCAGTGCGGCAGCAGTGCGGCGGCGGGTGCGTAGACCAGGCGGCGGTGCAGCTGGGCCTGGCGGCGCAGGCGCACGCGCTTGCGGACGGCGCTGCCCTCCTGCGAGCTGTCGGCCCCGGTGATGCCGTCGCCGGCGACGGCGACCCGGGCGGCAGGCACGAGAGAGACTCGGTGGCCGGACAACCGGGTGCGCACGCAGAAGTCGAGCGCGTTGTCGACGACGGGCAGCGCCGGGTCGAAGCCGCCCAGCCGCTGCCAGACGTGGTGGCGCACCAGCATGCCGGCAGAGCCCACGGCGAGCACGTCGCTCAAGTCGTCGTGCTGGGCCTGGTCGAGCTCCGCGCCGACGACGGTCACGGTGCGGCCGTAGCGGGTCATCGTCTCGCCGAACTCGCGGATGTAGTCGGCCCGCTCCCAGTCCATCAGCTTCGGGCCGGCGACCGCGACGGACGGGGCGACCTCGAGGGCGTTGACCAGGGCGGCCAGGGCGCCGGGCTCCGGCGCGGTGTCCTGCCCGAGCAGCCAGAGCAGCTCGTCGTCGGCGCTTGGCTCTGGGATCAGCCGCACGGCCAGCGCGACGGCGTCACCGAAGCTGAGCTCCGGCTCCGCGGCGATGAGCTGGGTGGGCGCGGCGGCCGTGAGCAGCTGCGCGGTGGCATCCGTCCCGCCGCAGTCGACCATGATGACGGTGTCTGGGCGCCGGGTCTGCGCCGCGAGCGCCGCCAGTGTGCGGTCCAGATGCTGTGCGCCGTTGCGCGCGATGAGGATGGCGGTTACTCGGGGAGACATATCGGAACCAGCCTAGGTTGCGCGCGTCCGATCATCAGGAGGCGCGGCAGGCGCGCCGCAAACTCGGGCGCTCAGATCTTCGCGGTGCAGACTAGCTCGCGCGCTTGCGGAGCTTGCGGCGCTCGCGCTCGGAGAGCCCGCCCCAAATACCGAAGCGCTCGTCATTGGCCAGCGCGTACTCCAGGCACTCCGTGCGCACCTCGCAGGAGCCGCAGATCTTCTTGGCGTCCCGGGTGGAGCCGCCCTTCTCCGGGAAGAAGGCCTCCGGATCGGTCTGCGCGCAGAGGGAATCCGTCTGCCACGCCAACGGGTTGCCGTCGTCGCTGTTCGTTCTGACCCCGGGAACACCCAACTTGACGGGATCGACGAACCAATCCTCGGGTACCCCCGGACGATACTCGATTACCGACATACCGTCTCCCACCCTTCTTGTCCACGCACCTGCACGGCGCGTCCGAATCTAATTACACCGGTGTGATTAGGTTGGCGTCAAGTCTTGGAGCATAAACCCTCAACTCAATATCGAGGGTTCGGCGCGCCGAATGTTCCCGGCCGCGCTCACGCGGCGGCGCGGCGCGCCTCCCAGGCGCTCCGCACCATGTCGTCCAGGGTGTGCCGCATCTGCCAGTCGAGGTCGCGGCGGGCCCGCTCCCCCGAGGCCACGATCCGGTCGGGGTCGCCGGCGCGGCGCGGCGCGATCTCCGGGGCGAACGGGATGCCGGTCACCTCGGCCATCGCGCTCATGATCTCGCCGACGGAGACGCCGTCGCCGCTGCCCAGGTTGTAGACGGGCTCGATCTCCCGCCCGGCCTGCAGGCGCTCCGCCGCGGCGACGTGCGAGATCGCCAGGTCGGCGACGTGGATGTAGTCGCGCACACAGGTGCCGTCGGCCGTCGCGTAGTCATTGCCGTTGATCCGCGGGGTGCGGCCGTCCAGCAGCGCCTCGAACACGAGCGGGAACAGGTTGTGCGGGCTGGTGTCGTAGAGGCCGTCGTGGCCGGAGCCGACCACGTTGAAGTAGCGCAGCGAGGTGTGGGCGAGGCCGGTCGCGACGCCCTCGTCGCGCAGCAGCCATTCGCCGATGAGCTTGCTCTCCCCATACGGGGACTCGGGCGCCTTCGGCGTGTCCTCGGTGACGAGATCGGTGTTCGGGGTGCCGTAGACGGCGGCGCTGGAGGAGAACACGATCCGGTTGACGCCGGCATCCTGCATCGCCTGCAACAGCACGGCCGTCGCGGTCACGTTCTGCTCGTAGGTGTGCAGCGGCCGCTGCACGGAGACGCCGGCGTACTTGAAGCCGGCCACGTGCACGACGCCGTCGATGGGGTTCTCGGCGAACAGGCGGCCGAGCAGCTCGGCGTCCAGGATGCTGCCCCGATAGAAGGGCACCTCGGCCGGCACGAACTCGGCGTGGCCGCTGGAGAGGTCATCGACAATGACGACGTCGATGTTGTCGGCGAGAAACGCCCGCACGACGTGCGATCCGATGTATCCCGCGCCGCCCGTTACCAACCACGCCATTGTTTCCCCATCTCGAGTGCGTTCCGCGGAGCCAGCCGCAGGCCAGCCTCCACTGTATTGCAGCGGCGATAGCCGTCGCGTCGCACCGAGATGACTGCTCCGACGATGGCCCAGATTCCGAGGGCCGTGAGGAAAAGGAGAATGATCATGGCAGGAAGTCTCGCCCTTGTGCTTTCCTGCCACGAGTGGCAGAATCGCCAGTATTCGTCGAGTTCCTGCCATCCGGCAGCCGTCCCCGCGGAGGTTCCCATGCTCAACAAGGTCGCCTGCCTCGCCCTGCCGGGCATGGCCCCGTTCGAGTTCGGCGTGGTCTGCGAGGTGTTCGGCATCGACCGGTCGGATGCCGGCGGCCCGCGCTTCGACTTCACGATCGTGGCGGCCGAGCCCGGCCCGATCCGCACGAAGCTGGGCTTCGACATCGTCGTGCACAACGACTTGACCGCGGCGGCCGACGCCGACCTGGTCGTCGTCCCCGCCTATTACGGCGCCGACATCTGCGGTGACGATGTGCCGGCCGCGCACCCGGAGATCCTGCGCCTGCTGCGCGAGGCGGAGGCGCGCGGGGCGTGGGTGCTGAGCGTCTGCAGCGGGGCGTTCCTGCTCGGCGAGGCCGGGCTGCTCGACGGCCGGCGCAGCACGACGCACTGGATGTACACCGACACGCTCGCCCAGCGCTTCCCGGCCACGACTGTCGACGCCGATGTGCTCTTCGTCGAGGACCGCCACGTCGTCACGGGCGCCGGCACCGCGGCCGGCATCGATGCGGCACTGCACATCGTGCGCCGCGAGCTCGGCGCGTCCATGGCGAACAACATCGCCAGGCGCATGGTCGTTCCGCCCCAGCGCGACGGCGGCCAGTCCCAGTTCATCCAGCTGCCGGCCGCCACCCCCGACGACTCGATGGCCGGGGTGACCACGTGGATGCTGGCCAACCTGGATCGCGAGCAGAGCGTCAACCAGCTCGCCCGGATCGCGCTCATGTCGCCGCGCACCTTCGCCAGGCGGTTCCGGGCCGAGCTCGGCACCACGCCGACGGCCTGGCTGAACCGGCAGCGACTGCTGCGCGCCCAGCAGCTGCTCGAGGAGAGCGAGCTCAGCTTGGAGGTCATCGCCAGCGACACCGGCTTCGGCACGGCCTCCGTGATGCGGCACCACTTCGTCAAGGTGCTGCAGACCACGCCGACGGCGTACCGGCACACCTTCGGCCCGCGCACCGGGCAGCGGGAGCTCGCCCCGCTCAGTTAGCCGCTGGCCCTAGCCGACGGTGGCGATGAACAGCGTGCCGGCGCCGTCGACGCGGAGGTCGCCCTCGTCCGGCGTGATGAAGCACGACTCGCCGCGCTCCAGCGTGGCCCCGCCGTGCGCGCCCGTGAGCTGCAGCCGCCCCGCCGTGCAGAGCGCGATCGCCGGGCCGGCGAGCGCGACCGGGGTCGGCTCCTGCCCCTCCGAGCGCTCGATGCTGTGCAGCACGAAGTCGGCGACGTCCGGCCGGTAGACCAGCGCGCCCGGGTGCGGGTTCTCCGGCACCATCAGCGGCACGGGGACCGGCTTGAAGCTCAGCACGTCGAGCAACTCGTCCACGTCGATGTGCTTCGGGGTGAGGCCGCCGCGCAACACGTTGTCGCTGGCGGCCATCAGCTCGATGCCGAGGCCGTCCAGGTAGGCGTGGATGTTGCCGGCCGGCAGGTAGAGCGCCTCGCCGGGGCGCAGGGTGACCCGGTTCAGCAGCAGGGTGAGCACGATGCCAGGATCGCCCGGGTAGGCGTCGGCCACGCCGCGCACGGTGGCGAACTCGCGGGCGAACTCGCCGCCGGCCAGGGTGTCGGATGCCGCGAGCGCCAGCACGCGCTCGACCAGCCGGGCCACCTCGCCCGCCTCGGCGTCGTCGGCGTCGTCGGCGTCGTCGGCGTCGTCGGCGTCGTCGGCGTCGGCGCGCAGCAGCCACTGCACGGTGTCCCGCAGCCCGTCCGGGCCGGACAGCCGGGCCTCGAGCCCCTGCAGGGGCGCCGGGTCCGGCGCCGCGCTCTCGGCGTCCGCCGCGCGCAGCGCCGCGAGGATGGCCCGCACCTCGGCGGGCGCGCGGAATCCGCAGAGCGCCTCGAACCGCTCGCTCAGCGCCACGATCAGCTCCGGCTTGTGGAAGGCGTCCTTGTAGTTGCGCTCCGGAGCGTCCAGCGCGATGCCGGCGGCGTTCTCGCGGGCGAAGCCGGCCAACGCCTGCGCCGGGGAGGGGTGGGCCTGCAGCGAGAGCGGCGCGGCGGCGGCCAGCACCTTCAGCAGGAACGGCAGGCGCGGTCCGTGCTCGGCGATGGCGTCCGCCCCCAGCACGGCGGCGGGGTCGGCCGCCACCCAGTCGGCGAGCGTCGCGGCGGGGGCGTCCTCGCCGAGCAGCAGGCTCGGCGAGCCCGGGTGCGCGCCCAGCCAGAGCTCGGCCTCCGGGCGCCCGCTCGGGCGCCGGCCGAGCAGCCCGGCGATGGCCGAGGTCGAGCCCCAGGCGTAATCGCGCGGCGAACTGGTGATTGCTACAAACATTGTGGATCCCGTCTGGCTGGCTTCAGCCCAAACTACCAAGCGCCTCTGCCCCTGGCCGACTCGGGCCCTAGGCTGAGCGTCACGTCACCGTCGCCCCACCGCAGGGGCCTCAGCATGCAATGGAGCACAGCATGACCTTCGAGCCCCTCGTTTCCGACTTCTACAACTACGAGTCGCTCCTCACCGGGCAGGAGCAGGCCGCCCTCCTGGCGCTCCGCGGCTACCTCGAGGCCGAGGTCCGCCCGATCATCGGCGGCTACTGGGACCGCGCGGAGTTCCCCCTGCAGGTCGTGCCGAAGCTGGCGGAGCTCGGCGTGCTCGGCTACGCCTGGGACGAGACCCGCGCATTCCCGAACTCCGCGATGTTCCGCGGCTTCGTCGCCTACGAGCTCTCCCGCATCGACGCCTCCGTCTCGACCTTCGTCGGCGTGCAGAACGGCCTCACCTGCGGCTCGATCGCGGTGTGCGGGTCCGCAGAGCAGCGGGCGGAGTGGCTGCCCCGGCTGGCATCCGGCGAGGTCATCGGCAGCTTCGGCCTGACCGAGCCGCAGAGCGGCTCCGACAGCGCCCAGGGCCTCCGGACGACGGCCACCCGCGACGGCGACAACTGGGTGCTGAACGGAACCAAGCGTTGGATCGGCAACGCCACCTTCGCCGACGTGACCATCATCTGGGCGCGGGATGCCGCGGACAACAGCGTGTTGGGCTTCATCGTCCCGACCTCCACCCCCGGCTTCTCCACGGAGAAGATCGAGGGCAAGATCAGCCTGCGCGCCGTGCAGAACGCCGACATCACGCTGGAGAACGTCGTCGTCCCTGAGTCGCTCCGGCTGGCGAACGCACACTCGTTCAAGGACACCGCGAAGGTGCTCCGGCTGACCCGCGCCGAGGTCGCCTGGTCGGCGGTCGGCGTCGCGGCCGGCGCCTACGAGGCGGCCGTCGCCTACTCGAAGGAGCGCGTGCAGTTCGGCAGGCCGATCGGCTCGCACCAGCTCGTGCAGGACCTGCTGGCCAAGAGCCTCGGCAACATCACCGCGTCGCTCGGCATGGTGGTGCGGGCCTCGGAGATGCAGGACCGCGACGAGCTGCGCGACGAGCACTCGGCCCTGGCCAAGGCGTTCTGCACGTCCAGGATGCGCGAGACCGTCGCCTGGTGCCGGGAGCTGTTCGGCGGCAACGGCATCGTTCTCGACTACGAGGTGGCGCGGTTCTTCGCCGACGCCGAGGCGCTGTACTCCTACGAGGGCACCCGCGAGATGAACGCGCTGATCGTCGGCCGCGCCATCACCGGCCACGCGGCGTTCGCCTGAACGCCACCCTGCACCGCTCCCCCGCCCGAGTTCGATAGCCTTGTGCCATGATGCAGCCGGTCCGTAGCCGTTTCGCCGTGCACACGCTGGCCACGCTGCTGCTGTTCTCGGCGCTCGCCGGCCAGTTCTGGCGCAACCTGCTCGGCTGGTGGGGCTGGGGGGCGCTCGTGCTGCTGCTGGTGGCCGCCAGCGTCGTCGCGCTGGTACGCCTCAAGCCGGACTGGCTCGGCGGCGGCTCCTTCTGGCGGCGCACCCCGAGCAGCCTCTGGCTCTTCCTCGGTTTCGCGGTGCTCTCCCTGGCCTGGTCGTTCTACCCGGGCGCCACCGCGGTCGGCCTCGCCGCGCAGCTGGCCGCGACCGTCCCGGCGCTCCTGCTCGGGCTGTGCCTGAGCTGGGCCGAGTTCCTGCGCGCGCTCGGGGCGGCGCTGCGCTGGCTGCTCGGCCTGTCGCTCCTGTTCGAGTTCATCGTCGCAGCCTGGGTCGGCGGCCCGGTGCTGCCGTTCTTCACCGACTACGAGGGCAAGATCCCCGCGGCGTTCTACTGGTCGCGCGGCCTGCTCTTTGACGGCGGGCCGATCGAGGGCATCGTCGCCAACCGCAACCTGCTGGCCGCGGCCGCCCTGCTGGCGGTCATCGTCTTCGCCGCGCAGCTGGCGGCGAGGACGGTGCGCCGCGGCCCCGGAATCGCCTGGCTGGTCATCGCCGCGCTGACGCTCGCACTCACCCGCTCGGCTACCGTGCTCGTCGCGCTCGTCGTCGTCGCGGCCGCCCTCGGCTTCGCCCTCTGGGCGCGCCGGGCCGGCCCGGACGGCCGCCGCCCCGTCTACCTGAGCGCCGCCGGCGCGGTCGTCGTCGTCGGGGCGCTCTGCGCCGCCTTCTGGGGCCAGCTGCTGGCCGTGTTCGGCAAGAGCGACGACCTGACCGGCCGCTTCGACATCTGGGATTCCGTCAGCGCCCTGGCCGCCCAGCGCCCCGTCGCCGGCTGGGGCTGGGTGAGCTACTGGGCGCCGTGGGTGGAGCCGTTCGACGACCTCGCGGTGCGCAAGGGGGTCACCTACCTGCAGGCGCACAGCGCCTGGCTCGACGTCTGGCTGCAGCTGGGCGTGATCGGCGTCGTGCTGTTCGCCGCCCTCGTGTTCGGCACGCTCTGGCGCAGCTGGTTCCTCGCCGTTGACCGGCCCAGGGACGGCGCCGCACTGGAGCGGCCGTACACGGCATCCGCCCTGGTCCCCTACCTGCTGATGGTCGCTCTGCTCGTGCAGAGCGTCACCGAGAGCCGCATCCTCGTCGAGGGCGGCTGGATGCTGCTGGTCGCGCTCGCCCTGATCACCAAGCGCAACCTGCGCCGCGTCGAGACGATGCCCTAAGGCATGGAAGCCATCCGACGCACAGTGCTGCCGCCCGCGGCGGCCCACCTGCTGGGCTCCGCCCGCTTCGCCTCCGCGCTCACCCTGTGCATCCTGGGCACCGCGTTCAGCACGCACCTGCTGCGCGCCACGATGGGCTGGGCCGGTCTGCTGGCGATCCTCATCGCCCTGGTCGCGCTGGCCACGCTCTCGCTGCTCTCCCGCCGCGAGAGCATCGACTGGTACGGCCTGCCGCCGATCACGATCCTGATGTTCCTCGGCTGGGTGATCCTCTCGGTGTTCTGGAGCACCACGACCATCGTCAGCGGGACCCGCGTGCTCTACCTGCTGCTGTTCACGGCGCTGGCCGTCTACCTGACCCTGGTGCGCGACACGATCCAGCTCGTGCGCGCCCTCGGCGACGTGCTCCGCGTGCTGCTCGGCCTCTCGCTCGCCCTGGAGGTGCTCTCCGGGCTGCTGCTGGACCTGCCGATCGCCTTCCTCGACATCCACGGCAACATCGCGGCGCTCGGGCCGCTGCAGGGCGTCTTCGGCAGCCGCAACCAGCTCGGCCTCGTCGCCCTGATCGCCCTCATCACCTTCGCCGTCGAGTTCATGACCCGGTCCGTCCCGCGGATGCAGGCGATGTTCTCCATCGCGCTGGCCACACTGCTGATCCTGCTCTCCGGCTCGCCCGTGACGTTCGGCGCCTTCGTCATCGTCGGCCTCGCCGCGCTCGCGCTGGCCGGGATCCGCCGGGTGCCCGCCGCCAGCCGCATGTACTGGCAGCTGGGCCTGCTGGCGGCCGTCGCCGTCGCCGGCGGGGTGCTCTGGCTGCTGCGCTCCGGCATCCTGAACCTTCTCAACGCCGGCAGCGAGTTCGAGGTGCGCACCGCCCTGTGGCGCGAGATCCAGCGCTACTCTCAACTGAACTCGCTGCAGGGCTGGGGTTGGGTCGGCGCCTGGCAGCCGAGCGAACCACCCTACCTCTGGCTCAACCTGGCCACCCGCGGCACGCAGAACTCGGCGCTCAGCGCCTTCTTCGACGTGTACTTCCAGCTCGGCCTGGTCGGGCTGATCACGTTCATCGCGCTGCTCGGCTTCGCCGTGGTGCGCTCCTGGCTGCTGGCCAGCGAGAAGCGCAGCTCGGTCTATGTCTGGCCGGCGCTGATCGTGCTGGCGCTGGCGGTCACCTCCCTCGCCGAGAGCACGGTGCTCGGCGAGTACGGCTGGATGCTGCTCATCGTCTGCGCCATCAAGGCCTCGCAGGCGATGAGCTGGCGCGACGCCCTGCGCCGGCACGAGCCATCGTCGATTCCTGAAGAATAGTCACAATTATCCCCACCGATGCGTTACGTTCATCGCATGAGCGCAGTCGAAGAGGGGACGACCGGTCGACCGGATGCCGCACGGCGCCGCGCCTGGCGGGTCGGCCTGCTCTGCGCTGCGGCCGTGTTGCTGCTGGCGCTGCTCGCGGGCGGCTGGCTGACGCTGCGCGTGCTGAACGCGAAGTCCGCACTCGAGGATGGTGAGGCTCTCGTTCGCACCGTCGCCGCGCAGCTCACAACCGGCGACCTGACGACCCTCCCCTCGGCATCCGCAGAGCTCAGCGCGTTGAGCTCGACCGCCGTCGAGCAGACCGCCGATCCCGTCTGGCGTGTCGCCGAGCTGGTGCCAGGGCTCGGCGTGAACCTCTCCGCGCTGCGCGCCGTCGCCGAATCGGTCGACCACATCGCGCGGGAGACCGTCGCACCGCTCAGCAGCGTCGCCGGAACGTTGACGATCGACACCATCAAACCGTTCGAGGGGCGGATCGACGTCGAGAAGATCAGCAGCCTGTCGCGCAGCGCGCTGCCCGCCGCCACGGCGTTCCGCGAGGCCGCGGCCCGCATCGCCGCGGTCGACTTCACACAGACGGTCCCCCCACTCGCCGCCGTTGGGCAGAAGCTCACCGCGCAGTTAGCCGAGGCGATGCCCGTCGTCGACGAGCTGAGCACCACGCTCAGCCTCGCCCCGGACGCTCTGGGTGCGTCCGGGCCGCGCAGCTACCTGCTGATGTTCCAGAATCTGGCCGAATCGACGGCGCTCGGCGGCACAGCGGCTGCCCTCGCGGAGGTAACGGTCAACAACGGGGCCATCGCGCTCGTGAACCAGGCCTCCAGCCAGAGCTTCGGGCGCGATCTGAACGCCCCGGCCCTGCCCGTTGATCCCGGCGTCGCGGCGATCTTCAACCCCTACATGTATGCGACGCTGAACCTGGCCACCAGCCGGCCGGATTTCCCCACTGCCGCCGTGATCGCCTCGGCGTTCTGGGAGCGTGACTTCGGAACGCGCCCGGACGGGGTGATTTCGATCGACCCCGTCGCCCTCTCATACATCCTCCAGGCGACCGGCCCCGTCGAGCTCGACTTCGGTGGCCCGCTCACGGCCGAGAACGCCGTCTCGCTGCTGCTGAACGAGATCTACATCGAGAATCCCGGCCCCGATGGGCCGGACATCACCGATGCCTTCTTCGCCATGGCCGCCCGGGAGATCTTCGACGCGTTGAGCCGGGGCAACGCCAACACGCACGGGTTGGTCGACGCCGTCGAGCGCGGTGTGGCGGAGCACCGCATCATGGCGTGGAGCGCGAACCCGGCCGAGCAGGCCGTGCTGGCCAGCACGCCGTTGTCCGGCATCCTGCCGACGGACAACACGGCAGCCAGCGTGACCGGCGTCTTCTTCCGCGACATGTCCGCCTCCAAGATCGACTACTACCTGCACACGGCGGCGACGCTCACGTCCAGTGCGTGCGGCGCAGAGCCCCCACACTTCACCGCGCAGGTCGAGCTGCACTCCTCGCTCACCCAGGAACAAGCCGACGCGCTGCCCGAGTTCGTCTCCGGCGGGGTCTGGCAGGGCAGGCAGTTCAAGACACAGGTCTTCGTCTACGGCCCGCCCGGCACAACGTTGAGCGGCGCGGAGATTGAGGCGGGCGGCGACGAGGAGACCTTCGTCGGCCACTCCGGTGCCGACCTCGGCCGCCCCGTCGCCACCTATTGGGTGATGCTGAGCCCCGGCGAGACGGTCACGCTCAGTGCGCGCTTCGACGCCGATGCCCCCGTGGCCGGCGGCGCGAGCGGCACGGTGAGCGCCGCCGCCGCCGTCGGCACATTCGGCCCCTCCGCGCTGCGCACGACGCCGATGCTGAACCCGACCACGACGACCGTCATCGACGCCGGCTGCGGGGGCCACTGAACCACGGGGCCGCTGAACCACGGGGCCGCGGGGCCGCTGCCGCCCGGGCCGGCTACGGCCGGCGCTGCGCGCGCAGCCCCTGCCGGATGGCGAGCAGGTGCCAGATGATGCCGACCACCGGGCCGAGCGAGAGCGCGAGCGGCGCGCGGAACTCGATCGGGATCGGCACGAACAGCACGGCGAGCGCGACGGCAGATGCCGCGACCCAGCCGGCCGCGTATGCGCGGTGCCGGCCGAGCGCCAGCAGCGCTGGGCCCGTCACGCAGAGGATGCCGATGAAGCCGGAGGAGACCACGAGCGGCACCAGCGCCGCGGTCGGCAGCGTGAACGACTCGTTGATGAAGGTCTGGAACGCCCAGAGCCCCCACAGCCAGGTCGCGGCGCCGAGCAGCGCCATCACTGCGGCCACCGCGCCGATGGCCTTGAGCAGGAACGCCCAGAGCGCCGCCCTGTCGTTGGTGAAGCGGGTCACCAGGTAGCTCTGCAGCGCCATCAGCGGAACCAGGATCGGCGCCCGGGTGAGCATGATGGCGAACATGAGGTCCGCCAGGACGTCCTTGTCGCTGCCCTGTCCGTAGAAGGCGAGCACGAGCGGGAAGCCGTTGATGAGGATCGCCGTCGCCGACGCGGCGATGACGGTGTGCACCGAGTTGACGGCCAGGGTGCGGTAGCGCAGCGGCGAGTGGCCGAGCCGGCGCAGCACGCCGGGCGCGAAGCAGAACACGGTTCCGATGGCCAGCGGGAACGGCAGCACGACGGCCCACGCCAGCAGGTTGAGGTCGTCGCTCACGCTGAGCACGAGGGAGACGGCGGCCAGGCGCAGGATGCCGTCGAGGAAGATCACGGCCGCCAGCAGCCGCCAGCGCTGCGACCCGGCGAGGGCCCCGCTCATGGTGGCGACGACGGCGTTCGCGGCCGAGCCGAGCGCCACCTGCAGGGCGAGCCCGGTGTTCTCCTGGCCGAGCGAGTCCGGCGCCCAGAGCACGCTGGAGACGAGCACGATCGCGCCGACGATCAGGCCGGCCCCCGCACCGAAGATCCAGAGCGAGCTCTGTCGGCGGCCCGGCCGGTCCGCGTCGCGCAGCGCCTCCGCCGTCGCCCGCGTCGACTCCTGCTGCAGCCCGAACAGCACGCCGACCACCAGGAACAGTGCCGACCAGAAGGCCGCGAACACGACGTAGCCGGCGCCCGCGAGCGCCTGATAGGCGAAGAAGGTCACCAGGTATCCGGCCACCCCGCTGACCAGGGTCGCTGCCAGCATCCACTTCACGCCGGAGGGCGCGGGAGCGCGCACGGCCTCCCTCTCGGTCACCAAGATCAGCGTGTCCCTTCGATTGCTAGGCTGGAGGCAATTATGTCATCACCCGCATCGGCCCCCCTGCCAGTCCCGAGCATCGACATCATGATGCCGTTCTACGGCAGCTTCGAGCTGCTCCGCGCCGCCGTCTTGAGCGTGCAGGCGCAGACCGACCCCGCGTGGCGCCTCGTGATCATCGACGATCGCTACCCCGACCCGGAGCCGATGCGGTGGGCGCGCGCCCTGGCCGACCCGCGCATCACCGTGCTGGAGAACCCGGTGAACCTGGGCGTGAGCGGCAACTTCGCGCGCAGCGTCGAGCTGGCGACGGCCGACTTCACCACCATCATGGGGTGCGACGATGTGCTGCTGCCCGGCTACGTCGCCCGCATGCGGGAGCTCGCGCAGCGTTTTCCGGATGCCGCCTACGTGCAGCCGGGGGTGGAGGTGATCGACGCCGACGGCACCGTCTGCCTGCCGCTCGCCGACCGGGTGAAGGGCTATTACCGGCCGAGCGGCCCCGGGCCCCTCGCCCTCCGCGGCGAGACGCTGGCCACCAGCCTGCTCCGCGGGAACTGGACCTACTTCCCCTCGATCCTCTGGCGCACCTCCGTGCTGAAGAGCCACGGATTCCGGGCAGACCTCGATGTCGTGCTGGATCTGGCGCTGCAGATGGAGATCGTGGCGGAGGGCGGAACCCTCATCCTGGACACGGTGCCGAGCTTCCGCTACCGCAGGCACCAGGCCAGCGTCTCCTCGTGGAAGGCGAGCGACGGCAGTCGCTTCCTCGAGGAGCAGTCCTACTTCCTCGAGACGGCCGCCGCCCTGCGCGCGCTGGGCTGGCGCCGGGCCGCCGGCGCCGCCACCCGGCACGTGTCCAGCCGCCTGAACGCCATCACCCGGCTGCCCTCCGCCCTCGCGGCACGCGATGGCCGCGGCATCCGCAGCCTGCTCGGCCATGCGTTCAGCCTCCGCGGCAGTGCGGCCTGAGCGCTCGCCCAGTTGCCGATTGATAGGATCGAAGCCATGTCTGAACGCCTGAAACGCACGCTCATCGTCATGCCGGCGTTCAACGAGGAAGAGGTCGTCGGAGACGTCGTCCGGGAGGTCCTGCGGACGCTCCCCGGCGTGCACTGCCTCGTGGTCAACGACGGGTCCCGAGACTCGACGACCGCCGTCGCCCGCGCGGCCGGCGCCACCGTCGCCGAGCTCCCCTACAACCTGGGCGTTGGCGGCGCGATGCGGCTCGGATTCCGCTACGCCATCGAGCAGGGCTTTGACAACGTGGTGCAGCTCGACTCCGACGGCCAGCACGACCCGCGCAGCGTTCCCGCGCTGCTGGACGCCCTCGACCGCGCCGACCTCGTGATCGGGGCCCGGTTCGCCGGCGAGGGCGACTACGAGGTGCGCGGCCCGCGCAAGTGGGCCATGCGATTCCTCGCGGCCACCCTCAGCCGCACCGCGGGAACCACGCTCACCGACACCACCTCCGGCTTCAAGGCGATGGGGCCGCGCACCGTGAGCCTGTTCGCCCAGCACTACCCCGCCGAATACCTCGGCGACACGATCGAGGCTCTGGTCATCGCGGCGAGGGCGGGCTGCACCGTCACGCAGATCCCCGTCTCCATGCGCCCCCGGGCGGGCGGCAAGCCGTCCCACAATCCGTTCAAGGCGGCCGCATACCTCGGCCGCGCCTTCCTGGCCCTGGGCTTCGCCCTGATCCGTCCACCCGCTAGTTTGCGACAAGAGGCTGCATCCGTATGAGCGTCACCAGCTATGTCTTCGGCGTTGCGGCCGCATTGCTCACCCTGTTCGTCGTGATCGAGATGCTCCGGCGTCGGCAGCTGCGCGAGCGGCACGCCATCTGGTGGCTGATCGCCGGGTTCCTCGCGCTCCTGATCGGCTTGTTCCCGGTGATCCTCGAGTGGGCGGCCTCGGTCGTCGGCATCGACACACCGACGAACCTCGTCTTCTTCATCAGCATCGCGATCCTGGTGCTGGTGTGCATCCAGCACAGCGCCGAACTGACCACCCTGGAGTCCAAGACCAGGGCGCTGGCCGAGGACGCCGCGTTGCACGACCTGCGGCTGCGCAAGCTCGAGGCCCTCGCCGGTGTCGGCACGGAGCGCGCCGACTCCTAGCCGATGGCGGATGCCGCGTCGCCGAGTCGAACGCTGATGTCGGCCGCGGGGCAGGCCAGCGCGAGCTCGATGTCCAGGTCGGCGTCCGCCGACTCGATCGTGACGGGGCCCGACCACGCCTCCGCCGCCGCGCACAGCATCCCCACATCGCTCGGGTCGAGCGAGTAGGAGAACGCACGGATCGGGTCCTGGCTGGCGTCAGCCTGGAGCTGGAGCAGCCAGGCGTTCACGAAGGCGTCGTCGCCGGGGGTCCCGAGCCGCGACACCATCGTCTTGGTGCCGTCGTCCGCGATGCGGAAGAGCCGGTCGGCGCGCGCGGTGTCGCCCCCTCTGGCCTCTGCCGCGGCGACCTTGACGAGCGGCAGCGCGCTGCCGAGCCCGGCCGGAAGCGGCACCGCGCGCAGGCCAAGCCCCACAACCACGAGGGCGGCGAGGACGATGACCAGTCCGAGCGGGCCTCTGGCCTCTGCATGGCCGAGCCAGCCCAGAATGCTCGCAGCCAGCAGGACGGTGAGGAGGATGCAGAGCAGCCAGGACAGCTTGACCGGGTAGTAGCCCCAGGGCGCGACGATGCCGAATCGTTGGGCCATCAGGTAGCCGACCCCGATGCCGCCCATCATCAGGACGACGACGACACCGGCCAGATCGTGGCGGCGGCCGAGGCCGACGGCCGCCAGCGCCGACAGGGTGAGGAGCAGCGCGGCCGCCGTGAGCACCGACGTCGCGGTGATGCCGGGCACGGCGCCGTCGGCCGCGAGCGCCCCGCCGTCGCGGGCGAGGTCGGGCAGGGTGACCACGAGCAGGTAGGCGGGAAGCTGGAGGGCCCCGGCCCACCAGGCGACCGCCACACGGCCGCGCAGTGCGAGGAAGAAGCGCCAACGCGGCAACACGGCCGCCGCGGCGAGCCCCAGCGGCAGTACCGCCAGCGGCGCCCACGCCGCCAGCAGGAGGGTGGTGGTGATGAGCAGCAGCGCGCTCGCGAGCACGGGCTGGGACGGCACCTCCTGCCAGAGCAACCACACGACGAGCAGCAGCGTGACGGCAAGCATCGCGTTCAGGAAGCCGAACTCCAGCATCGCACCGGTGGCATACCAGCTGAGCGGGATCGCCGAGCCGAGCAGCCCCGCCCCGAAGCGCAGCGCCGGCCGCGACGCGGGGACGGCCCTGGCAACGACGAGTCCGGCGAGCGCGGCGGCGAGCAGCGTCAACAGCATCCACAGTTCCGTCTGCCGGGCGACGTCATGGCGCAGCAGTTCTGCGGCCGTATCCCGGCCCGGTGCGAGCCAGCTGGCCACCAGCGCATTCATCAGCGGGGACGGGTTCGGGTGGCCGGACGTCGAGAGGCCGCCGTCGGCGAGCACGAATCGTGCGGCGACCGTGTTCCAGATCATGTCGTTGCGCATCGCCCAGGCATACCCGGGCTGACCGAAGACCTGGGCGCCGAAGAGCAGCAGGCCGCTGAGCGTGGGCAGCGCCAATGCCGCCGCCGCCGTCAGCCAGTGCGCGCGGGTGGCGCGGGCGAGCAGCGCCGTGGGGGTCCGCGCGAGCACGATGAGCAGAACCGTGCCGAGGAGTGTCAACGAGACCACGCCCGCTGCGCCGTAGTCCCAGCCGACGAGGGGCAGCGAGCGGCTGAGCACGGTGTGGCCCGCGAGCAGCAGCACGATCGTCGCCGCTGCGCTCAGCGTCCAGGAGTGGCGGCGGGCCAGCACGCAGGTGCCGAGCACCATGACCGCGATGACGAGCGGTGCCGGGCTGGCGCCGAAGACGCAGAGCACGAGGCCGAGCACGATCGACAGCGTCGCCGCTGTGAGTGCCGCACGTCGAACGCGCGTCCCCGGGGTTGGCGCAGCGGTTACCGGGTCAGTCGTGGTTGTCACCGCCCGATCCTACCTGCCGGCGTCCGAGGGAAGGCTGCATTGCTCTGTACAGTGGTGGCAGGGCGGTTGCCGCCACCACTTCCGACGACCATGTTGAGGCTCCGCCATGTCCTTCCCTCGCGCACGCACCCTCTTCTGGGTGAGCTGGCTGTTGGCCAGCCTGCTCAGCATCGCCTGGGCGATCGCCACCCCGGTCGCCGCATCGCCGGACGAGCCGGCACACATGGTGAAGGCGGCGTCCGTGGTGCGCGGCCAGTTCGTTGGCGAGCCGTCCTCGCTCGGCCACATCGTGCAGGTGCCCAACTATGTGGCCGTGACGCACGCCGAGACCTGCTTCGCGTTCAAGCCGGGGGTGACGGCCGACTGCGTCGATGCGCTGGCCGGCGACGGTGGCGCGATCGTGGACTCGACGACGACGGCCGGGCTCTACAACCCGGTGTACTACCTCCTGGTCGGCTGGCCGTCCCTGATCTTCGGCACCGAGTTCGGCCTGTACGCGATGCGGGCGATGAGCGCCGTGCTGTTCTCGCTCTTCCTTGCCCTGACCGTGGTCACGGTCTCCGGCTGGCGCCGGCCGGCGCTGCCACTGGCCGCCCTCGCCGTCGCCACGGCGCCGATGCTGCTGTTCCTCGGCGGGTCGGTGAACCCGAATGCCGTCGAGACCAGCGCAACGCTGGCCGCCTTCGCCGGCATGCTCGGCGTCGTCCTGCACCCGTCCCGGTCGCTCCTCGCCCAACGCAGCATGATCGTGCTGGCCGGCAGCGTGGTCGCGGCCAACACCCGGGGACTCTCCATGCTCTGGGTCTTCCTCGCCATCGCGCTGCCGCTCGTCCTGGCCTCGTGGGCCGAGATCCGCGAGCTGCTCCGCCAGCGCCCCGTGCAGTGGGCCATCGGCGGCACCGCCGTCGGGGTCGGGTTCGCCCTGGTCTGGCTGCTGCGCAGCAACTCCCTGACGGCCGCCGTCGAGCTGGAGGACAACTTCCAGACGTTCCCCGGGGTCGGCACGCACCCGATCGCGGGGTTCCTGATGACCCTGCGCGACACCTTCGGCTACGCCCAGGGCATGATCGGCAACTTCGGCTGGCTGGACACCCCCGCCCCGCTCGGCGTCTATTTCATCTGGTCCGTGCTCTGCGGCGCCATCCTGCTGGCCGGCTTCGCCGTGCTCCGCGGCCGCCGCGCCGTTTTCGCCGCCGCACTTGCCGCCTGCTTCTTCCTGCTGCCGCCGGTCATCCAGGGCGCGTACATCACCGGTGGCGGCATCATCTGGCAGGGCCGCTACAACCTGCCGCTCTTCGCGATGGCGGTGCTGGGCGTCGTCGCGGTGATCAGCGCGGGCATCCGGGCGGAGGGCGCCGCCGCACGCAGCGTGCTGCTCCGGCTCGGCCTCATCGTCTGGCTGCTCTGGGCGATCGCCCAGTTCGCCAGCTTCGCGGATGCCATGCGCCGCTATGCGGTGGGTGCGGGCGGCGCCTGGAAGCAGCTGCTCACCGCCCCGGACTGGGCCCCGCCCGGCGGCACGCTGCCCTGGCTCGCGGTCTTCGCCGTCCTGGTCTGCGCGACGGCGTGGCTCGGCTGGAGCGCGGGGCGCCGCCTGGATGCCGCCGCCCCGCCTGCCGCGCCGGGCACGCCGACGGACACACCGAGCTCCGCCCCGCACGTGATGAGGCCGCCGAGCGGCCCAGACGCCGCGGCCGAGCTCACGCCGGCTGGAACAGGTCTCTGAGCACGTCCGTCGTGCCCTGGCTGGCGTAGCGCCGGTAGTCGCCGGTGCGCAGCAGCCCGAGCACGCCGGGGAGCCGGCGCCAGCGGGCGGGCGGCAGGTCGGCCCGCGCGCGCTCGAAGGCCGCCTTCTGAGCGGCCGCCCGTTGCACGGCGGCCTGCCGGGGCCCGTCCAAGCCGGCATCCGCGAGCCTGTCGGCGAGGATCGCCGCCCGCTCAGCCAGCTGCCGGTTGCGCTCGCCCCGCGGCTGCAGCACGCGCCGCAGCTTGTTGGCGAGCGTCGGCGGCTTGACCCCGATCTGGTTGTTGCCGTGCTGGCGGTAGTCGACGACGGGCTGTTCGAGCAGGGCGATCTCCCCGCGCACGGCGGCCATCATCGCGAGCCACTCGTCGTGCACCCATTCGCGTGGGAACGGCAGCGCCAGCGGCAGCAGATCCCGGCGGAACACGACCGTGGCGCCGGTGACGAGGTTGCGCCGCAGCAGCGTCCCGAACGGGTCCTCGGCCAGAGCGCTGCGCGTGTCGGCCGTCACCTCGAGGGTCTGCAGCAGCGTCGCGCCGAGCGGGCGCCCGGTGGCGTCGACGAGGCGGGCGTCGGCCGAGAGCAGCAGCAGCTCCGGGCGGGCGTCGAACTCCTGCAGCTGCAGCGCCAGCCGGCCGGGCAGCCAGCGATCGTCCTGGTCGCTCAGCGCGATCAGCTCGTGCCGGCAGGCCGACACGGCGCGCTCGAAGTTCTTGGTGACGCCGTGGCCGCCTGGCCCGTCCAGCAGGCGCAGCTCGATCGGCGAACCGCTCTCCAACAGCGCCTGCCCGAAGGCACGCACCCGCCTCAGCGTGTCGTCGCTGGAGCCGTCATCCGCCACGACGATCTCGGCGACGAGATCGCCCTGGGCGGCGATGCTCGCCAGCTGCTCGTCGATGAACGCCGCCCCGTTGTACGTGCACAGGGCGACGGAGACGCGAGCGGCCTGCATCACTTGAAGCGTCGACCGAGGCGGCTCTTGACCTTCTTCGCCACGACCTGCGGCCCGCCGGTGCGCATGTAGTGCACGAACAGGCTGACATCGTGCCGGAGGCCGTGCTTGCGCGTGCGCGGGGCGACACGGCGCTCCGCGGCGCCGGATGACGCGCGCACGGCCCCGCTGGCAACGAGGTCGGCGGCATGGCTCGGCGCGGCCACGAAGTCGACCAGCGGCGCGAGCACGCTCTGCCACTCGTACTGCTTGCGCACCCTGCTGATGTTGCGGCGCGTGCTGGCGGCGAACTTCTCGTCGAAGAGCACCTTCTCCAGCGCGTCGGCCAGGGCGATCTCGTCGGTCGGCGGCACGACGACTCCGAGCTTCTCCGCGGCGATCAGCTCGGCGAAGTGGTCGCCCTCCGTCACCACCATCGGCAGTGAAGCCCAGAGGTAGTCGAGGATGCGGGTGCGGAACGAGAACGTGGTCTCGACGTGGTCGTAGTGCGTGCTGACGCCGGCATCCGCCTCGCCCAAGTAGTTGTGCCGTTCGGCGTAGTCCACCCAGGAGTCGTTGAAGAACACGGCAGAGTCCAGCACGCCGAGCTCCTTGGCCAGCGCGCGCGACTCCGCGACGATGCCCATCTCTGGCACACCGGGGTGCGGGTGCTTGGTGCCCTGGAAGAACAGGCGCACGTTGTCGTGGGTCTCGCTCAGGCGGGCGACGGCGCGGATCAGCGTCTTCGGGTCGAACCAGTTGTACAGGCCGCCGCTCCAGAGCAGCAGCTTGTCGTCGGCGCCGATGCCGGGCAGCACGCCCTTCAGCACGGGCTTGGTCTGCGCAGGGAACTCGGGGTTCAGGCCGAACGGCACGACGCTGATCAGCTTGGTCAGGTCGGGGTCGTCGGCGTAGTTGGCCGGGTTGATCCGGCCGAGGGCCGCCAGCTGGCCGAGGTAGAAGTGCCGCTGGCGCTCGGAGGCACAGAGGAAGAAGTCGCCGCGCAGCAGCTGCTCGTTGAGCACCTCCGTGGCGTCGCCGACCTGCTTCTCCCACTGCACGGCACCCTGCTCACGACCCTGCTCGAGCTGCTCGAGGTGCATCGGGTCGTAGATGTCGGCGACGATGATCTTGTCGCTCTTGCGGAGCGACTCGAACAGCGCCATGGCCAGGCCCTGGAAGACGATGACGTCGGACTCGCGCTCGAGCTTCTTCATCGCCCGGTCGTCGCCGGGGCGCACGTGTGCAATCGCGAACGGCGCGGACAGGTCCTCGGCCCCGGCGAGGGTGACGAGGGTGACCAGGTTGTCCTTGGCGAGCGCCTCGGCCATGTTCCAGGCGCGGATCGCGGGGCCGGCCATCTTGGCGCCGAGCGGGTCGCCGGTGATGATGAGCACCCGGTTGACCTGGGGCGGCTGGGTCACGGCGAAGGCGTTGACCAGGTTGTCGTAGCCCTCGAGGTAGTGGTCGTTCTGGAAGGAGGGCGCGTCGGTGTCGCCGAACAGCGTCCACAGCCGGTTGTCGCTGACCACGCGCGAGGCCTGGATCTCGGCACGGGACTTCTGCAGCGACGGCAGCTGCTCGACGAACTGGTCGATGGCGAACACCCCGGCGATGGTCTGCTTGGAGACCTCCATCGTGGGGCCGTCGTCGGCGCCCTTGCGCAGGTCGAAGGCGGTGGAGTCCAGCTCGCCGCGGGCGACGGCCCGGCGGATGCCGAGCGCCAGCGTGGCCGGCAGGGCCTCGGCCAGCGCCTCATCGCCGAGGTTCTTGTACTGCGTGAACAGCGCGTTTCGCTCGAGCAGGTAGCTCTCCTTGAAGGAGCCGAATGCCGACATCGAGGCGTGGTGCTTGTGGTAGGCCAGCGAGGCCGGCTCGTAGACGAAGCGGTAGCCGGCGAGGTTCAGCCGCCAGCCGAGGTCGACGTCCTCGAAGAACATGAAGTAGCGCTCGTCGAATCCGCCGAGCGCGTCGTAGACGTCGCGGCGCACGAACATGGCGGAGCCGGTGCCGAAGAGCACGTCGTGCACACGGTCGGGCTGGTTCGGCACGGGCTGGGCCGTGAGGGGCTTGTAGCCCTGGCCGAACCACGTCATCGCCGAACCGATGTAGTCGACGAGCTTGCCGTCCCAGTCCAGCACGCGGCTCGCGACGGCGCCGACCGAGGGGCTCTCGGCGAATCGGTCGACCGCGGCGCGCACCCAGCCGGCGTCCGGCTTGGCATCGTTGTTCAGCAGGGCGATGTACTCGCCCGTCGACGCCTTCACGCCGAGGTTGCAGCCACCCGCGAATCCGAGGTTGGACTTGGACTCGACGAGCTTCACGTGCGGCGCCCCGGCGCGGATCCGGGCGGCGCTGTCGTCGCCGGAGGCGTTTTCGACGACGACGATCTCGAGGCGATCGGCTGGCCAATCCAGCAACCCGAGGTGTTTGATGGCTTCGAGTGTGTCGTCGGTGCCACGGAAATTGACGAGAACGACGGACACGAGTCCCGGTTGACGCGGAGGCATGCAGGCCTTTCGATAGGAAACGGCAAGCTCGATACTAACAAGCGCGCGCTGCGAGAGCGCTCAACAGCCTCCCCGAAGGCTCACATGGTACTGTCCCTTCTTGCGTCAACGACCGACCATCAGCCGGTCCGGTCACGTGACGCGGCCGCCCCACCGGAGGATTCCCCATGCCGCTCGAGACCGACACGCCCCAGAAGACGGCGGCACTGAACAAGGTCCTGGTCATCACGCCCGACTCCCTCGGTGTCCAGATGGCGGGGCCCGCCATCCGAGCCTTCGAGATGGCCAAAGCTCTCTCGGCCGTCGCCGATGTGCGCCTCGTCTCGACGCTGCAGTCCGAGCTCCAGCACCCAGACTTCCCGGTCTTCTTCGCGTCGTCCGACGAGCTCCGCGCCCACGCGGACTGGAGCGACGTCATCGTGTTCCAGGGCCATGTTCTGGCCAGCTTCCCGTGGCTCAGCGATGAGCGGTACATCCTCGTCGCGGACATCTACGACCCCATGCACCTGGAGGTCTTGGAGCAGGTCAAAGCGCTTCCGGAGGCCGACAGGCTGCACGTCTCGCTGCAGACCGCCGAGGTGCTCAACGCGCAGATCGAGCGCTCGGACTACATGCTCTGCGCCTCGGAGAAGCAGCGCGACTTCTGGCTCGGCCAGCTGGCGGCCCTCTGCCGCATCAACCCGTACACCTACGATCAGGACGCCAGCCTGCGCTCGCTCCTCGGAGTCGCGCCGTTCGGCATCGAGGACACCGCCCCGGTCCAGGTGCGGCACGGCATCAAGGGCACCGTCCCCGGCATCTCCGAGAGCGACACCGTCATCATCTGGGGCGGCGGGATCTACAACTGGTTTGACCCGATCACCCTGATCCACGCGGTGCACGCGCTCTCCAAGACGCACCCAGACCTTCGCCTGTTCTTCCTCGGTGTGAAGCACCCGAACCCCAACGTGCCGGAGATGGAGGTCTCGCTGCGGACCAGGGAGCTGGCCGAGTCGCTCGGGCTTCTCGACCGGGTCGTCTTCTTCAACGACGGCTGGGTGCCCTACGACGAGCGCGCGAACTACCTGCTCGATGCGGACCTCGGCGTCAGCACCCACTTCGACCACCTGGAGACGGCCTTCAGCTTCCGCACCAGGATCCTCGACTACCTCTGGGCCTCACTGCCGATCGTCAGCACCGACGGCGACACCTTTGCCAGCATCATCCGCGACAACGACCTCGGCCGCGTCGTGCCGCCCGAGGACATCGAGGCGCTGCGCGGCGCGCTGGAGGAGCTGCTCTACGACGACGAGCGCAGGGCCGTCGTGCGCGAGAACGTGCAGCGCTACGCGCAGCGCCTGCGCTGGTCGACGGTCCTCGAGCCGCTGATCGCCTTCTGCCTGAACCCGCGACGCGCCCCGGACATCGTCGCCGGCGTGGTCTCCCCGCGGCAGCGGGAGCGGAAGGATCTCGCCACACGAATCGCCGGTCTCGAGGCGAGCTCGTCGTGGCGGGTCACCCGACCGATCCGTTGGGCGTCCAACCGCCTCAGCCGCCTCGGCCGCGGCTGACCCGCGCGGCTAGCTCGGAACGGTGAGCATCGCCGCGTAGCTCACGACGCCGAGCGCCCCCAGCACGGCGACCGGAGCGCGCCGCTCGGTCTGCTGCACGAACACCGCGGCGGCGATCAGGAACAGCGGGAACAGTGAGAGCCCGTAGCGCTCGGGCAGCGAGAAGTAGTACCCGGTGGAGATGCGCACGGCGGTCGCGAGCAGCGGGCCGATCAGAAGCGCCATGAGCAGGGTCCCGTAGGCGAATGACGCCTTGAGGGTGCCGGGCTTGGCCGTCACCACGAGGCCGAGCACACCCGCCACGGCGATCCACACGGCCAGGTTGGTGACGATCATCGCCCCCGTCGAGGTGGCATCGACACCTGTGCCGGAGCCCGGCAGGTACTTGAACATGAGGTTGAGCAGCGCGTGCAGGCTGTAGTCGTTCGCCGTGCCCTGGTCGGGCGATGGGCCGAGCGAGATCAGCGCGCGCACCACGGTCCACGCGCCCTGGGCGAGCACGGCGGCCACCACCGCGAGCGCCGCGAAGCGGGTGTGGCGGTGCAGGATGGTCCCGCGCAGACGCGTCCAGAACGGGCCGGCGGATGCCGAGAAGGCCGCGAACAAGAGCGTGAGGGCGACCGCGCCGATCACGGCCACGTTCTGGAATTTCAGCAGCGTGATGACCGGCGCCGCCAACACCAGCCACCAGCCGGATCCGGCACCCTGCAGGTATCGGACGGTCAGCAACGCCAGGAGCGCCCCGGCGAACATGGTCGGTGCGTCGGTGCTGATGTAGGTGTTGAACCAGTAGGCCGGCATCGAGCCGACCAGGAGCAGGGTGATCCCGGTGCCGGCCCAGGGGCCGATCTTGAGCCGGCGCAATGCGGAGAAGAGGAGGAGCCCGGCTGCGGCCAGCCAGAAGACGCCCGCGAAGCGGCCGGCCTGGGTCAGCGAGTCGGTGACGCCCAGCCAGAGCAGCGGCTGAGCCACGACTCGGGTGACGCCGAAGTAGAGCGGCGTGTAGATGTCGGCGGAGGTGATGCCGCCCATCGGGAACCGCGCGTCGTCGTCGGCGATCGCGGGCGAGCAGCGGTCGTCTGGGGCCGGCGCGAGGATCCGCAGGCCGCGGCATCCGAGCTCCTGCCTGGCATAATGGCCGACCTCTTCGCCCTGCCGCACGACGCCCTGGTCCAGCACCTTGGCGTAGTAGTCGATGTAGACGTACTCGTCGATCGGCGAGATCGCGTTGTGCTGCGGAACGTGCACGATGCCGACGAGGAGACTGGCCAGGATGATCAACACCGGCGGCAGCCAGCGGGTGAAACGGGCGGCGGCGCCGGACCGGAGCGGGGGTGTCGGTGGGCTCTGGTGCGAGGCGGTGTCGATATCCATGTCCGTGCCAGTGTCTCACGGGCACGATCACCCCCAGAAGTGCCACACCCGAACAAGGCACAGTGGATGGCGCGCCTTTGCGCCTCGCAGCAAGGTACCGTACGGTCGTGGGGACATGTCCAGGAGAGGAGCCTCAATGGGGAGACTGCTTCGCGCCGCAAAGCGGCGTGTTCGAAGCGCACTCGGCGGCGTCCCCTCGCTGGAACCGAGAATGACCCGTTGGGATCACCGAGAGCGGACTGCGGCGCTCGCCCGCTCTCCCCTGTTCGACCTGGAGTACTACGAGGCGCAGTCCAACGAGGCGTTCCAGACGAAGAAGGATGCCGCCGAGCACTTCCTCCGCCACGGTGCGGCGGCCGGGTACTCCCCCACTCCGCTCTACAACGAGGAATGGTACGGATTCCACACCGGCCTTCTGCACGAAGCCCCGCGCTTCTGCCACATGTTCTTCCACAACGAGCCGCTCAACACCACCTCGCCCCTCTTCGACGCCAGGGTCTACGTGCAGAAGCCGCTTCGGCGCGGTGGGGCGCGGCTGATCAGCCTGCGCGACGCCCTGGAGCAGTTCGTCGCGCACGCGACCCCGGACACGGTGCTGCCCGTGCACGACTTCTGCGCCGGAACGCCGACGTGGGGCGAGGCCAGGGCGGAGGCGCTGAAGACGAGCGCCCGCTATTGGCGTCGCACCGAGCTCAACCGCGAGCGGTTCAGCACCGAATGGCACAGTGGGCCGCTCCCGGAGTTGCCGCCCCGCGCGGCCGGCTCTGCGCTGGTGTCCGTCGTCATGCCCGTGCGCGACCGCGCCACCGTCATCTCCGCGGCGATCGAGTCCGTGCTCGCCCAGAGCTACCCCGACTGGGAGCTCATCGTCGTCGACGACGGGTCCACTGACAGCACACCGGACGTCGTGCAGCGCTACTCCGAGCGCGATCCACGAGTACACCTCGTGCGCGGGCCGGCGGCCGGGGTCTGCGCGGCCCGCAACAGCGGGATCGCTGCAGCCGAAGGGCGCTACATCGCCTTCCTCGACTCCGACAACGTCTGGGTCCCCGAGCTCCTCGAGCACAGCGTCGCCGCCCTGGAGACGGGCAACGCCGTGGCGGTCTATGCCGCCGTCGAGATGAAGAAGGAGTCCGGCGAGAACCGCTTTCTCGCGATCCACGGTTCCCGCGACGACCTCCTCTACGGCGGCAATTTCGTGGACCTGAACACCCTGGTCGTGCGCAGCGAGGCGATCGCCGAGATCGGCGGGTTCGACGAGTCCCTGCGCCGCTGGGTCGACTACGACCTCGCAATCCGCCTGTTCGCGCTGGGACCCGTCGAACTGCTTCCGTTTATCGGCGTGATCTACAGCGAGAGCACGGGGACCGGTCGCATCAGCACCGTGGAGGCGCCCGGCTGGGAGCAGGTCGTGCTGAGCAAGTATCTGCTGGACTGGGCCAAGATCGAAGCAGCGGTGCCGGCGCGGGTGCCCGGCCGCGTGTCAATCGTCATCCCGAGCTATGCGGACTGGCGCCACACTCTGCCCGCTGTGCGCAGCGTTCTGGCGCACTCCGGCAACATCGACATCGAGATCGTCGTCGTCGACAACGGGTCCCCGCGTTCACCGTCCGAGATCTTGGCGGCCGGACTGCTCGGAGCCAATCAGGTGCGCTTGCTCCCGCTGGAGCGCAACACCAACTTTGCGCTGGGGTCGAACCTCGGCTTCGCCCTGGGAACCGGCGAGTACACGCTCTTCCTCAACTGCGATACCGAGGTCGGCGAGGATTGGCTCGCCCCCCTGCTCAGCGCGCTGAACGAGGCGGGTGCCGACGGCCGCCCCGTCACCGCGGTGCAGCCGCTGGTGCTCAACGACGACGGCTCGGTGCAGAGCGCCGGGCTCCGCTTCGAACGGGGCGAACCGATCCCCCACGATCTCCTCACGGTCCCGAGCGAGGTCACCGAGATCGATGGCGTCTCCGGCGTTGCGATGCTGCTGCGCTCCGCCGATTTCGCCGCCGTGCACGGCTTCGACCCGATCTTCAGCAATGGCTACGACGACGCCGACTTCTCGCTCCGCCTCGCCACGGCCGGCCACGCCGACTTCCGCGTGGTGCCGAACTCACGAGTGCGCCATTTCCAGCTCTTCAGCCCCGGCCGCTTCGCCGCGGACGCCAACAACAGGCGCCTGCTCGCCGCTCGCTGGCCGGAACTGTTCCAGCCGAGCGGCCACGCGGCATCCCGCGCACGGTAACGCATCTGGCTGGGCAGGGCTCGCAATTTGGCTCACTATAATTGCGGGAGCTTTCCCCGAATGGATCGAGAACACACCAGATGAGCGCGCAAGACCGCTTCGACAGCCTCGCACAGCAGAAGCTGGTGACGGTTGGATCAGCGCAGAGCCGCAGTGCCCTGCACTCGATTCGCGAGATTTTCCAGCAACGAGAGATGCTCTCGCTGCTTGTACGGCGCGACCTCAAGTCGCGTTACAAGGACAGCGCACTCGGCTTCGTCTGGACCTTGGTCCGGCCGTTGACCCAGCTGCTGATCTACTACATCGTCATCGGCCAGTTCCTGTCCGCGGCGCGGGCAGGCGGCATCCCCGATTTCGCGATCTATGTCTTCACCGGGTTGACCGCTTACGGGCTGCTCAGCGAGACCATCGGCGGCGGGACGTCATCGATCGTCGGCAATGCCGGTCTGATCAAGAAGATCTATCTGCCGCGCGAGGTCTTCCCGTTGGCCAGCGTGGGCTCTGCGCTGTTCAACTTCTTGATTCAGCTCGGGATCCTCCTGGTCGCGACGCTGATCGCAGGCGCGTTCCCCATCCACGCCGATGTCTTCTACGCCATCCCGGCCCTGATGGTGCTTCTGGTGTTCGGCATGGCACTCGGGCTGTTCTTCGCGGCCGTCAACGTCTACCTGCGCGACATCCAGTACCTCGTCGAGGTCATGCTGCTGCTTCTGCTGTGGGCATCCCCGATCGTGTACTCCTGGTCCATGGTGAAGAACGCCGTCGGTGATGGCCTTCTCCTCGACATCTACACCAACAACCCGATCACCCTGGCTGTGCTCGGATTCCAGAAGGCCTTCTGGACGGCCGGCAGCGGCGTGGCCGAGTACCCCGTCGACCTGCTGCCCCGCCTCGGCATCGCGTTCGTCGTCGGCCTGGTTCTCCTGGCCATCGCGCAGCGCGTTTTCAGCAAGCTGCAGGGCAACTTCGCCCAGGCACTCTAAGGATCGAAGAGAGAATGACGCAGCTCCAAGACACCGCTCGCCCCGAATCCGGCAGAGCCCCCGACGTTGTGCGCATCAACGACGTCTCGAAGCGTTTCGTGCTGCGCAAGGACAACTCCCTCAAGGAACGCCTCGTCACGCTCGGCCGCAACGGCCGCCGCCACCGCGAGGACTTCTGGGCGCTCCGCGGGGTGACCACCTCCATCCAGGCCGGCCACACCGTCGCCCTGATCGGGCATAACGGTTCGGGCAAGTCCACCCTGCTCAAGGTCATCGGCGGCATCATCGACCCCTCCGGCGGAAGCGTGGAGCGGCGCGGCCGCATCGCCGCGCTGCTCGAGCTCGGTGCCGGATTCCACCCCGACCTCACCGGGCGCGAGAACGTGTACCTGAACGCCTCCATCATGGGGCTCAGCCGCGCGGTGACCGAGGAGCGATTCGCCAGCATCCTCGATTTCTCCGGCATCGGCGACTTCATCGACACCCAGGTCAAGTTCTACTCCTCCGGCATGTACGTGCGTCTCGCCTTCGCTGTCGCCGTGCACACCGACCCCGACCTGCTCCTCGTCGACGAGGTGCTCGCCGTCGGCGATGAGGCCTTCCAGCGCAAGTGCCTCGACAAGATCCGCTCCTTCCAGGAGGAGGGGCGCACGATCGTGCTCGTCACGCACTCGCTGAGCCAGGTGGAAGAGCTCTGCGACCGTGCCATCCTCCTGAACGCCGGCGAGATCGCCTATGACGGCGACCCGCGCGAGGCCGTCGCCAAGTTCCGCGACATCCTCGAGGACCGTCGTGTGTCGCAGATCGCGCCGGGCTCCAGCGAGAAGGCGCGCGAGGCGATCGTGCACGGGGCGACTGCCGTCGCCGCGGGCCGCGACGCCGAGGCTCCCCTCGAGCTGGGCGACGACCTCGAGATCACCATGGACGTCGAGCACTTCGGGTCGACGGACGACTGGATGGTCGCAATCCAGATCGACAACACCCTCGGCCAGGTCGTGTACGGCACCACGACGAAGCGGCTCGGACTGGAGCTCGGCACCCTCAGCGGTCGTCGCCAGGTGCGTTTCGTGCTGAAGGACAACCGCTTCGGCACCGGCAAGTACTTCGTCAACGTCTCGTTGATGGAGCGCTCCGGCCGGCATTTCGCCGATCTGCCCCAGGCCTGTGACTTCGACGCCGCCGGCAACATCCTCGCCGTCGGATCGACCTATGCGGAGCCCGTCTTCACCGATCTCAGCCAGGAGCGATGATAGTTCGTGGGCGCTAACACACCGTCAGCACGGGTGCTGGTCGTCACGGTGACCTACAACACCGGCGAGACGCTGCGACCGTTCCTGGCCACGCTGGCGACGGCCAGCGCGCATCCGCTCGACGTGATCGTCGTCGACAATGCGTCGGCCGATCTCCGCGTCGAGCGGGCGCTTGCCGCAGAGTTCGGGGCCACCCTGCTGGAGCTGGAGCGCAATCTGGGTTACGGCGGCGGCGTCACCGCCGGCGTCCAGCAGAGCGGATCCACTGCGGACTATGTGCTCATCGTCAACCCGGACGTCTCGTTCACCCCCGGCGCCATCGATGCACTCGTGGCTGCCGCCGACGCCGACCCGCGCATCGGGTCAGTCGGGCCCCGCATCTTGGATGCCGACGGGAGCGTGTACCCGTCCGCTCGCAACCTGCCGTCGCTGCGCACCGGAATCGGCCATGCCCTGCTCGGACGGGTCTGGCGCTCCAACCCGTGGTCGACGCGATACCGCGCCGAGCACGCCTACGGAATCGAGCAGCGCGACGCCGGCTGGCTCTCCGGCGCCTGCGTCCTCACCCGACGCACGGCCTACGACGCCATCGGCGGCTTCGACGAGCGCTTCTTCATGTACTTCGAGGATGTGGACCTCGGCGCCCGGCTCGGCAAGAACGGCTGGCGCAACGTCTACGTCCCCACCGCGACGGTCACCCACACCGGCGCGCACTCCACCGCCCAGTCGGCCAAGCGCATGGAGGCCGCGCACCACGACAGCGCCTACGTCTACCTCGCAGACAAGTATTCGGCGTGGTACCTCGCGCCTGTCCGCCTCGTGCTGCGGATCGGACTCTCCGCTCGCAAATGGTGGGTCACTCGGTGACCAGGCCGCTCCGCGATATCCCCGCGGGTGTTGTGCGGCGCTCCCGGCGATACGCCGGTGCGGCCAAACGACGGGCGGGCACGGCGCTTCGGGCCGCCTCCGGCCGCATCGGTGTTGCGCGCGAGACCGTCCGCTGGAACTCGGCCGTGCGCCGCGGCCGCGCCGGGGCGTTCCGCGTCGAGCCGCTGCTCTCCCGCCCGCTCGACACGGCCCTGCCGGTCATCGTGTGCATGTGGAAGCGCCCACAGCGCATCGAGGACATCCTGCGTCAGCTCGATGCGCAGAGCGTGGAGCGTGGCATCCGCCTGCTCATCTGGAACAACCTTCCAGACAACGACGACTTCTACCGTTCGCGCATCGCGGCGTTCACCCCGCAGGGCGCTCTGCGCAGCGTCGAGTATCACTCCAGCGCGGTGAACGTCGGCGGGATCGGCCGGTTCTTCCTCGCCCGCAAGATCCGCGCAGCCGGCTACCGCGGGCACTTCGCGATGCTTGATGATGACCAGGACATCACGCCCCGCTTCGCGGACGACCTCCTCGACGCGGCCGCACCCCGTGAGTTCGGCGGGGTCTGGGCCTGGAACTACGTCGACTCCCACTGGAATCGCACGGAGACCCCTCCCGGGGCCGCGGCAGACTACGTAGGAACGGGCGGCTCCGTGTGCGATATCGAGATCGTGCGCGAGGACGACTTCTTCACTGGGCTCCCGCGCCGGTTCGCGTTCTTGGAGGACCAGTGGCTCTGCGGCTACGCCCGGGCGCGGGGCTGGACGCTGCGCAAGATCGACACACCCTACGAGTTCGTGCTCGACGAGACGAACCAGTTCCACACCATGGCTGACCTCAAGAACGAGTTCCGCGACTACCTCACCGAGATGATCGCACGCGCCTCCCCCTGACGCGGCAACGGCAGGGGCCCGGCAGATCATGTCTGCCGGGCCCCTGCCGTGTATGCGGCTACCGCCTCACTGCCTGATCAGCAGCCCTCGAGGCGGGCGATGCTCTCGTTGAGGGCGGCCGGGCCACCGAGCAGGCGGATGGATGCCACATTCAGTCGCTGCTTGAGCTCGGAGCGCAGCTCGCCCGTCACGCAGCCAGGGTAGGTGACGTACAGCGGGCTTCCGGCCCGGGCCGCTGCTGCGGAACCCGCCAGGGCATCGGGGAAGCTGAGGCTCGTGGCGAGGTAGGCAGACGTCGCGCCCGGGAAGGCGTCCCGGTTGATTGCGACGCTGGTCAGCTCGCGAACCTCGCCGGAAAGCCGTTTCACGGCAACGCCCTTCGCGACGATCCCGGACTCGACACCCGGGTGCACGGCGACCGGGCCGCCGACGATCTTCACAGAGGTGATCTTGCGCGCCTTGAGGTAGTCGGTCGTCGCCGCGTCGACGCCGCCGATACCACCGTTGACCAGCAGGATGGGAACGCGGGCGACGCCGGCCGCAGCGCTGGCGGACAGCGCGTCAGGGTAGTTCAGCCCCGTCGCGACGTAGGCGGAGGTCGCACCGCCGAATGCCTGCTGGGCCACCTTCCGAGACGTGTCATAGCGATCGGAGCCGAAGATGCGCGTAACGGGTGCGATCTGCTTGAGCGTGTTGACAACGTGATCGCTCACGGCCGCCGGGCCGCCGACGACGATGATGCTCTTCGGCTTGACCCGCTTCAGCTCTGCGGTGGTGGGATCGGGCACGTAGCCGGGGTTTGTCAGCAGCAGCGGCCCGCCCTGCGACGCAGCGGCCGGCCCGGCCGCGAGAGCGTCGGGGAAGTCCTCGCCGGTGACGACATAGGCCACGGGCACGCTGCCCTCTCCGCTGAAGCTCGACCGAGAGATTGCGGCGGCGGTGTCGTAGCGGTCAGTTCCCGCGATGCGCTGGGCGCTCGGCGATGGGCTGCCGGTCGGGCTGCCGAACCACTGGGTGTAGTAGAGGGAGAAGTTGCGGTTGCCGTAGCTGGAGCACGGGTCGCCGCTGGCGCCCCAGCCGGCCGCGAGCGCAGCGCCGTTGGGCTGGTACGGCGTGTAGTGATACATCGCCGCGGTCGCAACGTTGGCGATGCGCACGCCGGGTGCCCCGCATGCCGCATTCGGGTGCAGCTGCACCGGCTTGACCTGACCGACCTCGTACTTCTTGCTCTTGAACATCGAGCTGTCCGGGTTGGTGTACCAGACGATCTGACGGGCAGCGGCGTAGACCTGGTTGAAGAAGCCGTAGTACTGGGAGTCGCAGACGTCGGTGTCCGGGCAGCCCATGCCCATGGCCTTGCGCAGGATCTCGCTCGATGGGCCGTTGCGGGTGACGAGCGACTGCTCCTTCTGGAGGGTGACGAGGATGACCTTGGCGCTCAGGCCGCAGGCCCGCTGCACCTTGTAGATGATCCGGGCGGCCGACTCGTTCGCCGCGCCGGCGTACGGCGCGCAGGTGCCCCACGTCCAGGACGCGTTCGGGGTGTTCATCTTCAGGACGTTGAGGCAGTTGCTGTTCTCACAGGGCGCCGCGATATTCCGGTCGAGGAATGTCTGGATCTCGCCCTCCGTCATCGCCCACGAGTCGAAGAAGTTGTAGTCGCTGATGATGTTGCCCGGGTCGAAGGAGCTGGCGACGGCGGCCGCGAACGGGGCGGCGAATGTGCGTGCCTGCGGCGCAGTCTCGAGGTCCGCCTCGAGATCGGGCTCGACGCCAAGCTCGTCGGTCGCCCCGTCGAGCTCGTCGGACGGCGTCTCGGCCGGCACCTCGGCCGGTTCCTCGACCGGCGCCTCAACCAGGGCGTCTGCCGGGGGCACCTCGTCGGGCTGGACGGAGGTCCAGTCGATGCCGTCCTCCGCGAATGCCGCGCCGACAGGTGCCAGGCTCAACCCAGTCAGAAGGACAAGGGAACTGAGACCGAGAGCGAGTATTCGGCGTGGGGAATTCGAGCGCATGTCCCCCATGGTAGGGCGATTAAACGAATCGGCCCCGGCGACAGGCGCCGGGGCCGAAAAGCGGCAGATGAATTTTCTGCTGCGGTCTACTCAGCTTCCACGAGCCGCTTCAGGTACCGTCCGTAGCCGCTCTTCACGAGCGGGGCAGCGAGTCCCTGCAGCTGGGCGTCGTCGATCCAGCCGGCACGCCAGGCGATCTCTTCGATGCATCCGACCTTGAACCCCTGACGGTCCTCGATCACCCGCACGTACTCGGAGGCCTGCATCATCGACTCGAATGTGCCGGTGTCCAGCCACGCGGTGCCGCGGTCGAGAACCTGCACCTGCAGCTTGCCCGCCTGCAGATAGCGCTCGTTGATGGTGGAGATCTCCAGCTCGCCTCTGGCGCTCGGCTCGATCGTCTTGGCGATCTCGACGACCGAGTTGTCGTAGAAGTACAGGCCGGGCACGGCGTAGTTGCTCTTCGGCTTGACCGGCTTCTCCTCGATCGAGACGGCGGTGAAGTCCTCGTCGAACTCAACGACACCGTAGGAGGTGGGGTCGCTGACCTGGTACGCGAAGATCAGCGCGCCGTCGACCTCGTTGTGCTTGCGCAGCGCCGAGCCCAGGCCGGTCCCGTGGAAGATGTTGTCGCCGAGCACGAGGGCAACGCTCTCGTCGCCGATGAACTCCTCGCCGATGATGAAGGCCTGGGCGAGGCCGTCCGGGGACGGCTGCTCGGCGTACTGGATCGAGATGCCGAGGTCGGAGCCGTCGCCGAAGAGGGCGCGGAACTGGCTGTTGTACTCCGGGGTGGTGATGATCAGGATCTCGTTGATCCCGGCCATCATCAGGGTCGACAGGGGGTAGTAGATCATCGGCTTGTCGTAGATCGGCATCAGCTGCTTGGAGATGCCCTTGGTGATCGGCCAGAGCCGGGTGCCGGAGCCGCCGGCCAGAATAATTCCGCGCATGTTTATGCCTTTGTGTTCAATGTCTCGTAGTACGCCCGTGCAGCTTCCCAGCTGGGCAGAATTCCGGATGCCGCAGCCTCGGCGAGGCTCGGGGCGTCGGTGTCCTTCGGCGAGAGCAGCGCCTCGCTGAGGTCGATGCCGAACTCGAGCCCGATCTCGGGGTCGAGCGGGTTGATGCCGTGCTCGCGCCCCGGGTTGAAGGTGTCGGTGACCAGGTAGCTGACGGTCGCGTTCTCGGTCAGCGCCACGAAGCAGTGGCCGAGGCCCTCGGCGATGTAGATCGCGCGGCGGTCCTTGTCGTCCAGGAGCACGGAGTCCCACTGGCCGAATGTCGGCGAGCCGACGCGGATGTCGATGACGAAGTCGAGCACGGCGCCGTGCGGGGCCGTCACGTACTTGGCCTGGCTCGGCGGGATGTCAGCGAAGTGGATGCCGCGCACGGAGCCGCGCTTGGACACCGAGGTGTTGGCCTGCTTCAGATCGATCGAGTGACCGACGACCTCTTCGAGCTTGTCGAAGCGGTACCACTCGAGGAAGACCCCACGGTCATCACCGAATTGCTTCGGGGTGATCTCGTAGCTGTCTGGAATGCTCAGTTCACGGATTTGCACGCCTGAGAGTCTATCAATCAGCGGCTGGGAGAGCTGTGGGGACCCTCTCGGCATGCCACGAATAACATGGACGCATGCGATACCTGATTACCGGCGCGTCCGGCATGCTCGGAACCGACCTCCAGAATGCCCTCACCGGCCGCGATGTCACGGCCCTCGGCCGCACCGACCTCGACGTGACCGACCTCGACGCCGTGCGCGCGGCCGTCGCCGGCCACGACGTCGTGATCAACGCCGCCGCCTACACGAAGGTCGACGACGCGGAGGGCAACGAGGATGCCGCGTATGCCGTCAACGCGACGGGCGCGAAGAATCTCGCCCGTGCGGCCCGGGAGGCCGGCGCAAAGCTGATCCAGGTCTCCACCGACTACGTCTTCGACGGTGTCGCCACCTCGCCGTACCCGGAGACTGCGCCGCGCGCCCCGATCTCGGCGTATGGCCGCACCAAGGCCGCCGGCGAGGAGCTTGCCACCGCCGAGCATCCAGAGGGCACCTACATCGTGCGCACCGCCTGGCTCTACGGCCAGCACGGCCCGAACTTCGCGGCGACCATGCTGCGCCTGGCCGGCAGCCACCCGACGGTCAGCGTTGTCGTCGACCAGCTGGGCCAGCCCACCTGGACGGCGGACCTGGCCCGCCAGATCGTGCTGCTCGCTGAGTCGGATGCCCCGGCCGGCGCCTACCACGGCACCAACGCGGGCCAGGCGTCCTGGTTCGACTTCACCCAGGCGATCTTCTCCGAGGTCGGCCTCGACCCCGAGCGGGTGCAGCCGACCGACAGCACCGCGTTCGTGCGTCCTGCTCCTCGCCCGTCGTACTCCGTGCTCGGCCACGATGCCTGGGCCGCGGCCGGACTGCCGGAGATGCGGGACTGGCGCGAGGCTCTGGCCGAGGCCGTCGCAACGGGTGCCGTCGCGAAGCCTGCCGATTAGCCCGCCGCAGCTCCCCGATCGTGACCGTGAGGGGCGGCCCGCGCGGGCGAGCGTTGCGGGTTGGCCCCGGGGCTGAGCATGCTCGAGCGCGAGCAGCCGCGGGCCCGCTGAGGCGGGAAACCGGCGTCCGCGGCATCCGCCGCCACGCACGGGGGCCGCTCACGGGAACCGCTCGGGCGGCTCTGGCTACAATGACGGGGTGTCTAGACTTCTTGTGACCGGCGGCGCCGGCTTTATTGGTTCGAACTTTGTGCACTACGTGTTGGACAACACCGAGCACAGCGTGACGGTGCTCGACAAGCTCACCTACGCCGGCAACCTCGCCTCGCTGGAGGGGCTCCCCGCCGACCGTTTCACCTTCGTCGAGGGTGACATCAGCGACGCAGCGCTCGTTGACAGCCTGTTCGCGGATGTCGACGCCGTCGTGCACTACGCGGCCGAGAGCCACAACGACAACTCCCTGGACGACCCGCGGCCGTTCCTCGACACCAACATCATCGGCACCTTCACGCTGCTCGAGGCCGCGCGCAAGTACAACGTGCGCTTCCACCACATCTCCACCGACGAGGTCTATGGCGACCTCGAGCTGGACGACCCGAACCGCTTCACCGAGACGACGCCGTACAACCCGTCGAGCCCGTACTCCTCGACCAAGGCCGGCAGCGACCTGCTGGTGCGCGCCTGGGTGCGCTCCTTCGGCGTTCAGGCCACGATCTCGAACTGCTCGAACAACTACGGCGCCTACCAGCACGTCGAGAAGTTCATCCCGCGCCAGATCACCAACGTTCTGCGCGGCGAGCGCCCCAAGCTCTACGGCAGCGGCGAGAACGTGCGCGACTGGATCCACGCCAACGACCACTCCTCCGCCGTGCTGACCATCCTCGACAAGGGTGTCATCGGCGAGACGTACCTGATCGGTGCCGACGGCGAGAAGAACAACAAGGAGGTCGTCGAGATGATCCTCGTCGGCCTCGGCCAGCCCGCCGACGCGTACGACCACGTCGTTGACCGCCCCGGTCACGACCTCCGCTACGCCATCGACTCGACGCGCCTGCGCACCGAGCTCGGCTGGGAGCCGCAGTTCTCCGACTTCGAGGCCGGCCTCGCCGACACCATCGCCTGGTACCGCGACAACGAGTCCTGGTGGGCGCCGCAGAAGGACGCCACCGAGGCCCGCTACAAGGCCCAGGGCCAGTAAGGCTCGGGCCGAGAACACATGACAACCCTGCGCGTCGTCGTCGATCAGATCATCGCCCCGGCCCCCGGGCCGATCGGGCAGTACAGCGAGGAGATCACTCGCGCCCTGATCCAGTCGGCGCCGCGCGGCTGCGACGTCGAGGGAATCGTCTCCGCCGCGCAGCGGGAGAAGTACGAGCGACTCGAGGCGGCCCTGCCCGGGCTCCGCGGGCTCTACACGACGACGCTTCCGCGTCGGGAGCTCGCGGCAGCCTGGCAGCTGGGCATCACCGCCAGCAGCGGCAACGGCATGATCCACGCGCCGGGGCTGTTCGCTCCGCTCCGGCGCCACGACCGCGTGAATGACGGCGTGCAGGTCGCCGTCACCGTGCACGACCTGCTCGCCTGGACCCACCCCGAGTCGCTCTCCACCAGCACCGTCGCCTGGCACAAGGCCATGATGCGCCGCGCCCGCAAGCATGCGGACGCCATCGTCGTGCCCTCGCACGCCCTGGCCGCTCAGCTGATGGAGCGTTTCGAGCTTGGCGACCGCGTGCGGGTTATCCCCGGCGCCGCCCGCAGCGGCCTCGTGCTGCCGGCCGATGCCGAGCAGCGCGCCGCGGCGCTCGGCCTGCCGGAGCGTTTCATCCTGACCTCCGGCTCGCTCGAGCCGCGCAAGGGCGTCACCGCGCTGATCGAGGGCCTCGGCCGCTTCGGCGGCGCCACGCTCCCCCTGGTGGTGCTCGGTGCGCCCAGCTGGGGCGACGTCGAGCTGGATGCCGTCGCCGACGACGCCGGGCTCGCAGAGGGCCGCGTGCTCGCGCTCGACAAGCTCTCCCCCGGCGACCTGGCCGTCGTGCTCTCCCGGGCCGCCGTGTTCGTGGCGCCGAGCCGGGCCGAGGGCTTCTCCGCCTCGATCATCGAGGCATTCCAGTTCGGCGTGCCGGTCGTGCACTCAGACGCTGCCGCGCTCGTCGAGGTGGCCGGCGATGCCGGTGTCTCCGTCGAGTTGGCGGATGCCGCCGGCTACCCGGAGCGGCTGGCCGAGGCCGTCGCACTGGTGCTCGGCGACGACGCACTCGCCGAGCGGATGAGTGTCTCCGGGCGCGACCGCTCCCGGGCGTTCAGCTGGCGCGACGCCGCAGAGCGCGTCTGGCAGCTGCACGCCGACCTGTAGGCCCCGCTAGTCCGCCGGCGCCGGCTCCTCTGTCGACACCGGCGGGTAGAGCGCCTCGTTGATGAGCTCGCGGATGTAGTCGAAGTCCGGGTCGAGCGGGTCGACGCCGTTGTCCGGCACCAGCTCCACGTTCACCATCGGCAGTTCCTTGGTCTTCATCGCGAGCTGGGTGAAGTAGCCGAGCATGCTCTGCGGGATGTCGGTGTTCACGACCTTGGTGCCGGCCTTCGCGATCTCCTGGAACTTGGAGAGCACGTTGGCCGGGTTGAACTGCTTCAGCACGGCGTCCTGCAGCTGGCGCTGCCTGGCCATGCGGTCGTAGTCACTGGTGTCGTGCCGGGAGCGCGCGTACCACAGGGCGTGGTAGCCGTCGAGGTGCTGCGGCCCGGCGTAGATCCACTCCGCCACGGTCGTGAAGGTCTCATCGGAGTGCATCGGCACGTCGCTCGGCACGTCGATGGTGACGCCTCCGAGCGCGTCGATCAGGTCGGAGAAGCCCTGCATGTCCACGAGCGCGTAGTACTGGATGGTGAGTCCCGTGATGCCCTCCGCGGCGGAGCGCATGCCCTCGACGCCCGGCTCGCTGCCCTGTTTGGTCGCGTCCGGGTACATCTCCGGGCTGACCAAGTCGACCTCGCTGTAGACCCAGTTCAGCTGGCATCCGTCCGGCTCGCCGACCTCGCAGCCGTCGATCGCGCCGTAGCCCTCCGGGTACACGGCGGCCAGCGGCGATCCCTCCGGGAACGGGAAGTACTTCATGTCACGCGGCAGGCCGATCGTCACGGCCTGGCCGGTCTCGGCGTCGATGCTGACCACCGAGATGCTGTCCGGGCGGGTGCCCTCGCGGTCGGCGCCGGTGTCCGCACCGAGCAGGAGGATGTTGTAGCGCCCGTCGACCGGGTCCTCGCTCGGGCCGGCGATGAAGACGGAGGAGAGGAAGCTGCTGGTGGTCGTGGCGATGTAGGCGCCGTAGGCGGCCGTGCCGGACAGCGCGAACATCAGCACCGTGGTGAGGCCGGCGATCCAGCCCCTGGCCGATGCCTTGGTGCGCACGAGCCGCACGAGCCGCAGCGTGTCGAGCGAGAGGATCAGCCAGACGACGGCGTAGAACACGAGGAACGCGGCGGCCACCCAGAGGGTGATCGAGTTCGCGGCGACGCTGAGCAGCACGTTCGGGGCGATCAGCCAGACGGCGAGGGCGAGCACGGCCAGCGTCCACAGGACGAGCGTGCAGCCCAGCCCGAAGCGGCCGAGCTTGCGGTTGCCCGCCAGCACCTGCGGGGCGCCGGGCACGAGGAAGTTGAGGGCGACGAGCCACCAGGCTCGCCGGGTCATGACGCTCGTCGACCCGGCATCCGGGAACCGAATCGGGCTCTGTGCGCTGTGCGTGTAGGTGCTCATAGGCGGGCCTGCAGGGCCTCATTCTTCTGCTCGACGATCTCGGCGAGGTTCTCGGCGTAGCGCGCGAGGGCGTCGCTCAGGCTCTCGTCGGCTGTCGCCAACACCTTCACCGCGATGAGTCCGGCGTTCTTGGCGCCGCCGATCGAGACCGTGGCGACCGGCACGCCGGCCGGCATCTGCACGATCGACAGCAGCGAGTCCATGCCGTCCAGCAGGCCGAGCGGCACGGGCACGCCCACGACGGGCAGGGTGGTGACGGATGCCAGCATGCCGGGCAGGTGCGCGGCGCCACCGGCGCCCGCGATGATGACCTTGAGGCCGCGCTCGCGCGCCGACTTGCCGTAGGCGATCATCTTCTCCGGCGTGCGGTGCGCGGAGAGCACCTCGACCTCGAAGGGCACCCCGAACTCGCGGAGCAGCTCCGCGGCCGCCGACATGACGTTCCAGTCGGAGTCCGAGCCCATGACGACGCCGACGAGGGCACCGGTCACAGGGTCGTTGGCGGGGAGGGAGTTCGCGAGGTCTTCAGGCACCAGACAATGGTAGTGCTCAGTCCTGAAAGAAAGCCGCAGCGGCTCGCGCCTGGTAACTCACGTCGTCGAGGTCGTCGCCGCCGACGTTCACGTGGCCGACCTTGCGGCCGGGCCGCGGGTCTTTGCCGTAGTTGTGCACCTTGGCGGTGGGGTGGGCGGCGAACGCGTCGGCGTAGCGGTCGGCGAGGCTGCCGGATGCCGGCCCGCCGAGGATGTTGACCATGACCGTCCAGGGGTCGCGCGTGCCCGTGCCGCCGAGCGGGAGGTCGAGCACCGCCCGCAGGTGCTGCTCGAACTGGCTCGTGGTCGAGCCGTCCTGCGACCAGTGCCCGCTGTTGTGCGGGCGCATCGCCAGCTCGTTGACGAGCAGGCGCTCGTCGGTGGTCTCGAACAGCTCGACGGCGAAGACGCCGGTGACCCCGATGCCCTCCGCAACCGCCAGCGCGATCTCGGCGGCGACATCCGCCACCTTCCCGGCCGAGTGCGGGGCGGGCGCGATGACCTCGCTGCAGACGCCGTCCTGCTGCACCGTCTCGACGACGGGCCAGGCGGCGAGCTCGCCGGAGGGCCGACGGGCGACGAGCTGGGCCAGCTCGCGCTTGAACTCGACGAGCTCCTCGACCAGCAGCGCCCCGCCGCGGCCGTCCTCGGCGAGCGCGAGGAACCAGTCGTCGGCCTCGTGGGCGGCGCGCACCACGCGCACTCCCTTGCCGTCGTAGCCGCCGCGCGGGGTCTTCACCACGGCGCGGCCGCCGTGCGCCTCGAGGAACTCGCCGAGCTCTGCGGCGCTCTCGATCGCGGCCCAGTCGGGCACGGGCAGGCCGAGCTCGGAGAGCTTGGCGCGCATCAGCAGCTTGTCCTGGGCGTAGAGCAGCGCGTCGGGGCCCGGGCGCACGGGGGTGCCCTGCTCGAGGAGGGCGTGCAGGATCTCCTGCGGCACGTGCTCGTGGTCGAAGGTGATCACGTCGACGGCCTCGGCGAATGCCAGCACGGTCGCGAGGTCGCGGTAGTCGCCGACGCCGCTCGCGGCCAGCTCGGCGGCCATGCCGTCCGCCTCGGCGAGCACGCGGATCTCGATGCCCAGATTCACCGCGGCGGGGATCATCATCCTGGCCAGCTGGCCGCCACCGATCACTCCAACAATCATGGGATCGCACTCTCCGTAAATCTGCAGGTGAATCGCGGATGCCGCGCAGCACGCTTCCAGCATCGCGCGAGCGCGGGGTCGTAAACTGCCCTGCGCGTCGTTCTTCTATCTTTGCGCATTCGAGACCGTCACAATTCAGCACGCACGATTTTCAGCACGCTCCGATCAATCGACAGGATTCCGGCCATGGCCCAGGTGCCCGCCCGCGGGAAACGCGCCCGCTTCCAGGCCCTGATGGTGCAGGTGGCGAAGTTCGGTGCCGTCGGCGCCGTCGGGCTGGTCGTGGACGTCGCGCTGTTCAACCTGCTGCGCACCACCGTGCTGAGCCCGGAGCTGGTGGCCTCCGGCCCGCTCATCGCCAAGTCCATCTCGACAACCGTCGCGATTCTCGTCAACTGGGTCGGCAACAGGCTGTGGACATTCGGGAAGCAGCGCACCGGCCGCACCCTGCGCGAGGGGATCGAGTTCTTCGCGGTGAGCGCCGCGGGCATGGCGATCTCGGTCGGCTGCCTGTGGTTCTCCCGCGAGGTGCTCGGCTTCACCTCGCTGCTGGCCGACAACATCGCCTCGAATGTCGTCGGCCTGGCCCTCGGCGCGGCGTTCCGCTTCCTGCTGTACCGCTACTGGGTCTTCGCCCCGCGCCGGGCGGCCCTGGCCGACTAGCTAGCGCTCGCCCCAGGCCACGGTGTGGTCGTCGCCGGCGGGCTGCCCGCCCGGCCGCCGGGCCGCGTTGGCACCCTGGTTGGCCTCCATCAGCTCGTGCAGCGTGCGCTGCACGAGCGAGGCGTTCGGCACGTCGCGCAGCACGATCGGCTGCTCCTGCCCCGTGTTGATGAGGATGTCGCCGGTGCGGAACGCGCTCTGCAGCCAGGAGCGGCGCACGCTGACGTCGTAGCCGCGGCTGTGCATCAGCTCCTGGCGCACGCGCACGAAGAAGCCGTGCCGCACGATCACGCGCCGGGTGGTGATTGTGTAGCGCCGGCTCAGCCAGGCCAGCAGCGGCACGACGAAGCCGATCAGAACCAGCAGCGCCGCGACGACGAGCACGGCGATGTTCTGCCATTCCTCCGGCATCCGCCCGCCGAGGTAGCCCGCGGCGCCGGCCACGGCGAGCAGCAGGATCGTCGGCCAGAACAGCATCCGGCCGTGCCGCCGGAGGCGTGCGATGACGTGCTCGGCGGGGGCGGCGGACTGCGCTGCCCGGCCCGACGGCGGCATTCCGCCCGCCGCGGGCTGCGCCGCTCCACCGTGGTTCGTCATAAGCCCATTAATAGCGCAGATGTGTCACGTCGCCCGCTGCGACAGACGTCTCTTCGGCACTGGAGTGCTCGCGCACGCGCAGCCGGCCGTCCTCCTCGATCGCCACCGCCGTGCCGAGCAGCTCGCCGCCACCGGGCAGCTCCACCCGCACTGCCTGGCCGAGCGTGCCGCAGAGCGCGCTCACCTCGGCGTGCAGGCCGCTGGCCACGGCGTCGCCGCCCGCGGCGAGGAAGGCGCGGTAGAGCGCGGTGAGCTCGCCGAGGTACCCGGCGAGCACGGCATCCGGGCTCACCTTCGACCCCGTCACCAGGGTGAGCGAGGTGGAGGAGATGGTGGGCAGGTCGTGCTCGTCCAGCGAGACGTTCAGCCCCGCGCCGATCACGAGGCCGGCGGGCACGCCGCCCGCGGGGATCGGCAGCATCTCGCTCAGGATGCCGCTGACCTTGTAGCCGGAGATCTGCACGTCGTTCGGCCACTTGAGCGTCACCGGGGGTGCGTCGGCGACGCTCTCCTCGCCCGCGATGGCCGCCTCCGCCGCCTTCTTCTCGTGCCCGGCGACGACGACGCGGCGCACGGCCCTCGTCATCGCCGCCCCCGCCAGCAGCGGGAACCAGCCGTAGCTGTCGGCCGGCAGCGGCGAGCCGTCGGGCAGGGTGGGGCGCAGCAGCGCGGAGATCGCCAGCGACTTGCCGGTGGGCGCCAGCCAGCTGCGGCCCAGCCGGCCGCGGCCGCGGGTCTGGTTGTCGGTGACGATGACCGACAGGTCCGGCCACTCCGCGGCCTGCTCCCCGGTCGCGCGGGCGATCATCTCGTCGTTGGTCGAGCCGGTCTCGGCGAGCGCTGCGAAGCGCGCCACGGCGGCGGCGCTCTGCGGGAACGCGGCTTCTGGCGGCAGGGACGATGCGGGAATGCTCATGAAACTCCTTGGCTGGCGGCACTTGCCATTGTGCCCGAGCCCGGCGGGCGCCGCACCGGACGACCGCGCCCGGCCACAACCACTGCGGGCAACTTTGTAGGGAATCGTCAAAGGAATGCGCCCCTCTGTGCAGGATAGAGTGAACCGCGTGACCGAGAACTCCAGCACCGCGGCCCCCGACATGTACACGACGGCGGGCAAGCTCGCCGACCTGAAGCAGCGCTACCACGAGGCCGTCACGGCCAGTGGGGACGCCGCGATCGCCAAGCAGCACGCCAAGGGCAAGATGACGGCGCGCGAGCGTATCGAGTCCCTGCTCGACCCGGGCTCGTTCGTCGAGCTCGACGAGTACGTGCGACACCGCACCCACGCCTTCGGCATGGAGGCCAAGCGCCCATACGGCGACGCCGTCGTGACCGGGCTCGGCACCATCCACGGCCGCCAGGTGGCCGTCTACTCGCAGGACTTCACCATCTTCGGCGGCTCGCTCGGCGAGGTCGCCGGCGAGAAGATCATCAAGGTGATGGACCACGCGCTGAAGACCGGCGTGCCGATCATCGGCATCCTCGACTCCGGCGGAGCCCGCATCCAGGAGGGCGTCGTCGCGCTCGGCAAGTACGGCGAGATCTTCCGCCGCAACACGCTGGCCTCCGGCGTCATCCCGCAGATCTCCATCATCATGGGCCCGGCCGCCGGCGGCGCCGTGTACTCCCCCGCCCTCACCGACTTCGTCATCATGGTCGACAAGACCAGCCAGATGTTCGTCACCGGCCCCGACGTCATCAAGACGGTCACCGGCGAGGACGTCGGCATGGAGGAGCTCGGCGGCGCGCTCACCCACAACAAGGTCTCTGGCGTCTCGCACTACCTGGCCAGCGACGAGCCGGACGCCCTCGACTACGCCCGCGCGCTGATCAGCTTCCTGCCGGACAACAACCTGGCCGAGCTGCCCGTGTACGAGAGCAAGGTCGAGCTCGAGATCACGGATGCCGACCGCAAGCTGAACACGATCATCCCCGACTCGCCGAACCAGCCCTATGACATGACCACGGTCATCGAGCACCTGGTCGACCACGGCGACTTCCTCGAGGTGCAGCCGCTGTTCGCCCCGAACATCCTCGTCGGCTTCGCCCGCATCGAGGGCCGCTCGGTCGGCGTCATCGCCAACCAGCCCAACGCCATGGCCGGCACCCTGAACATCGACGCCGGCGAGAAGGCCAGCCGCTTCGTTCGCTTCTGCGACGCGTTCTCGATCCCGATCCTCACCCTCGTCGACGTGCCCGGCTACCTGCCCGGCACCGACCAGGAGTGGACGGGCGTCATCCGCCGCGGCGCGAAGCTGCTCTACGCCTACGCGGAGGCGACCGTGCCGCTGGTGACCGTCATCACCCGCAAGGCCTACGGCGGCGCCTACATCGTGATGGGCTCCAAGCAGCTCGGCGCCGACATCAACCTGGCCTGGCCGACGGCGGAGATCGCCGTGATGGGCGGCCAGGGCGCCGTGAACATCCTCTACCGCCCGGAGCTCAAGCGCGCAGAGGAGGCCGGCGAGGACGTCGCCGCCGTGCGCACCAAGCTGGCCAACGAGTACACCTACAACGTGGCCAGCCCGTTCCTGGCGGCCGAGCGCGGCGAGCTGGACGGCGTGATCGAGCCGGCCGCGACCCGCATCGCCGTGGTCAAGGCGCTGCGGGCGCTGCGCACCAAGCGCGCCAGCCTGCCGCCCAAGAAGCACGGGAACATCCCGCTGTGAGCGGCGAGCAGACGCCGGGCCTTGATCCGGCCAGCCTCCACTTCATCACCCGGCGCGTCTCGGCCTCCGAGCGCGCCGCGGTGGCCGTTGTGCTCGCCGCCCAGCTGGCGCAGGAGTCCGCGCAGCTCGGCGCGGCGCCCGGCCACGGCACCTCCGCCTGGCAGCGCTCGCAGCGGCCGCTGCGCGCTCCCCTCGTGCCCGGCCTCGGGCGCTGGTCGCGGCCAGAGCTCTGAACGGCTTGTACCCCAATGTCCCCCTAAATGACGACTGGTGAGGGCATCCAACCTCCAGCAATATAGTTATTGCTAGGTGTCTCTCATTGAGTTACACCACCAATCACTCGCCGACTAGGGTAAGCAGGCGAGTGTTTTGGGGGCGAGTCAGGGTTGCATTCGGGTTGCCGCCCTGACTCGGATTCTCGAAAGGGAGTCGACCTTCGGGCCGACTCCCTTTCGGTTTCTACACCGGTGCGGAAGAAATCCTCACTTCACGCGTTCGCTGCTCGCAGGCCCCGCCTCGCAGCCTCGCCGCTCAGGTCAGCCAGACCAGGCCCTCCGGCCCGCGCCTCACAGGCTGCGCGGGATCTCCAGCCACAGCTCGACCTCGTCATCGAGCTCCTCGTGGCCGAGCGCGCTCGCGCTGCCGCCGTCGCTCAGGCGCAGGCCGACGACCGTCACGGCCGTCTCAGAGCCGTCGGAGACGGTCCTGGCGATGATCTTGTTGGCCGCGCTGCCGCCGATCGCGTCGGCCAGCGTGTCCAGCACGCGGCCGCGATCCCCGTCGCCCAGCTCGTCGATGCCGCCCTCGTCGAGGAGGGTGACGATCGCGCCCTGCCCCCTGGCGGCGCGCACGGCGGCGCGCACCCGGTCGTTCAGCAGCATCCGGCCGCGGATCTCGTCGCGGATGGCCGCCTCGAGGTTGCGGCACTCCTGGCGCTGCTCGTCGTTGAGGTCGCCGCCGACGTCCGAGATGCGGCGGAGCATCGGGGCGGCGATGCGGTTCGTCTGGGCGAGCCGGAAGCGCCGCTCGTAGAGGTGGGCGTCCTGGGCGGCCTGCCACTCGGTCGCCTCCCGCTCGGCCCGCAGGAAGTGGTTCGCGTCGCGGCCGGCCTTGGCCAGCTGCAGCCCGAGCATGTGCGCGACGGCCACCCAGACGATGCTGCCGACGACGCCGATGCCGCCGAGCGCGCCCGGCCCGGCCCAGATCAGCGTGTGCAGGGCGAGGAAGCCGACGCCGGCCCAGGCCAGGGCGAGGCGCCGGCGGGCGGCCGCGATCGTCATCAGGGTGCCGACCGCCGCCACGTACCAGGTGGCGTAGCCGTTGTCCTGCCCCGGATCCAGCTGGCTCGCCACCAGCAGCGGCAGGGCGATGGCCGTCGCCAGGGTGAACCCGCCGAGCCAGAGCGGCATCCGGGTCGGGCTGCTCGGCCAGAGGGCGATCAGGGTGGCCACGGCGTAGAGCGCCATCGCCACAACGGAGGGCCACGGCGAGTCCGGCACCGAGAGGGCATAGAGGCCGAGGATGACGTGGTAGCCGGAGAACAGGGCGCCGAGGGCGAGGATCAGCAGCCGGGGAATCGTGATCATGCCTGGCCGCCCTCGCTCGGTGCCGGCCAGGCCAGCACGATCGTCGTGCCTGCGCCGCGGGCGCTCTGCACCCGGGCCACGCCGCCGACGGAGGAGATGCGCTCGAGGATGGAGACGCGCACGCCGATCCGGGCGGCCGGCGTCGCGTCGACGTCGAAGCCGACGCCGCTGTCCGCGATCGCCAGGCGCACCATGCCGGAGGCGTCGGCGTGCATGGTGAGCGAGCGGCGCACCGGGCGCCGCAGCGCTGGCTCGCTGCCGTTCCCGCCCGCGTGCTGCAGGCTGTTCACCAGCGCCTGCACGGCGGCCGAGTACAGCGCCTCCGCAGCCTGCGCCGGCAGCGTGTGGCCGACCAGGGGTCCGACGCTCACGCTGACCGGCGCCGAGAACCCGGCGACGGCGGCGCGCAGCCGGCGCTCGAGGTGGGCGACGGGCACGGCGCGGTCGCTGCCGGGGAGCACGCTGCTCGCGGCATCCACCTTGGCGATCGCCTCCCTGGCCATCCGGGCCGCCAGCTCGCCGTCGGCATCGGTGCGGGCGTTCGCGGCGGAGAGCAGGGTGGTCAGCACACTGTCGTGCACGATGGCGTCGACCTCGATCCGCTCCAGCTCCGTCGCGTGCTGCCGCACGGCGGTGGTGTAGCTGCTCAGGGCGGCGATCTGGGCGACGTCGACGGCGGATGCCGCCTGCCGCAGCATCGTGATGATGATGAGCACCACGAGGCCCAGCATGATCGCGTACAGCGCGTCCAGGGCGGCCAGCGCGGTGTCGGCGCTGCCGCCGGACGGCAGGGTGCGCAGCGCGCCGTAGACGACCGGGACGATCACCGTGTACGCGGCGGCCCAGACGACGGGGAAGGCGACCGCCGCGCAGGCCGTCGCCACGGTGCAGAGGAACCAGAGCCAGGAGGCCTGGGTGGCGAAGGGGGCGGTGTCGACCACCGTCAGCGGCCAGACCAGCAGCGCGCCGAGATAGGCGATCGCCACCCAGCTGGTGGTGAGCCGCACGAAGCGGTTGAACACGCTGGCGACGGCGACGAGGATGAGCCCGCCGAACACGGCCAGGTTGACGGCATCCGCCCACCCGCGGTCGAGGTCCGGCAGCTGCCGGAACATGATCGGCAGGCACTGCAGGCCGAAGACGATGCCGAAGATCCCGACGGCGCGCGCGGCGATGACCTCGATCTTGGCCGCGCTGATCGCCCTGATCCCCGTGCTGCCGCGCGCGGGGGGCGCGACGGTGCTAGCCGCGACCATCCTCGCCGTCCTGGTCGAGCCCCGGCAGGATTCCGTCCTCCACGGCGCGGCGCAACAGGTCGACCTTGGTCGGTGCCGGGCGCCCGACCTCGACGTACTTCATGCGGATGCGGTCCAGGTACTCGCGCGCCGTGGAGTGGGCGATGCCCAGCTGCCCGGCGACGAGCTTGAGCGGCAGGCCGGAGGCGTAGAGGTGCAGCACGTCGCGCTCGCGCCGGCCCAGCTGCGCCTTCGCGAAGTCGCGGTCGGCGTCGATGGCCGTGGCCCACTCGAGGTTGTTGAGCACCTCTCCCCTGGCCACCGTGGCGATGGCCGCCATCACCGTGGTGGTCGGCGAGGACTTGGGGATGACGCCGGCGACGCCTGCGGCCAGGGCCTCGCGCACGCTGGCGACCCGGTCGGCGATGCTGTGCACCAGCACGGCCGCCCCGGTGGCCTGGGCGAGCTTGACGTTGTCGGTGATCCGGGAGCCGTCGCCGAGCGAGAGGTCGAGCACGACCACGTCGACCGGGCGCCCGTCCAGGCCGTCGATCAGCGCCTGCGCGGTGGCGGCGGTGAAGACGACGTCGTAGCCGGCGGCCGCGCAGGCCGCCGTGATGCCGAGTCGGACCGACTCGTGGTCGTCGACGATTGCGACGCGTGCCAGTGCCTGTTCAGTGATCACCATCTGCTCTACCGCCCTAGTTGCTCGGGACGAGTCGGGCGACGGCCTCGACGTGGTGGGTGTTCGGGAACAGGTCGAAGGCGCGCAGCGAGGCCAGCTCGTAGCCGTGGCCGGCCAGCAGCCCGATGTCACGGGCCAGCGCAACGGGGTCGCAGGCCACGTAGATCAGCTGGCGCGGGCGGAGGGCGGCCAACGAGTCGATCACGGCCCGGCCGGCGCCGGCGCGCGGCGGGTCGAGCACGACCGTCGCGGCCTGCAGGCGGGCGCGCTCTGCCGCGCTGGCGTCGCGGTTGACCCGGGCCAGGTAGCGGTCGACCCGGTCGGTGATGGCGGCGGCGCCGACCCACTCGGCCAGGTTCTCTGCCGCGTGGTCGGTGGCGACGGCGTCCGACTCGACGGTGGTGATGCGCACGGTCTCGCCGAAGCGGTCGCCGACGGCGGCGGCCAGCAGGCCGACCCCGCCGTAGAGGTCGAGGTTGGCGGCGCGCGGGTCGAACTCGGCCTCGTCGATGGTGGACTGCACGGCGCGGTACAGGGTGTCTGCCGCGTTGGCGTGCACCTGCCAGAAGCCGCCGGCGGAGAGGCCGAAGGTGCGCTCGTTGACGACCTCGTAGATGGTCTGGGTGGCCGGCTGCGCCGGGCGGCCCTTCGCGTCGCGCTCGACGACGACGAGGCGGGTCGCGTCGGCGCTCGGCGCGATGACATCGACGTAGGCGGCGCCGGGGAAGCGCTGGGTCAGCGGGGCGTGCTCGGCGACGCTGGCGGTGGCCAGCGGCAGCGAGGTGACGGGCACGACGGTGTGCGAGCGGGCCGCGTACGGGCCGACCCGGCCCTGCTCGTCGACCTGCAGGCGCACCCGGGTGCGCCAGCCGGTGCCGTCCTGCTCCGCGCCGGCCGGTGCGTCGCTGGCGGGGGCGATGGCCTCGACGCTCAGGCCGTCGGTGACGTCGGCGCCGAGCTTGGCGAAGCGCTGCAGCGAGTCGGCGAGCACGGCGGCCTTGAGGCTGCGCTGGGCGGCCAGCTCGATGTGGCCGAACTCGGCACCGCCCGCGCGCACGGCGGGGTCGCGGCTGAGTGCCGCCTCGGCCCAGATGTGCTCGCGGCGCTCGGGCGCGGCGTCCAGGACCTCGAGGGTCTCTGCACGCCAGAAGCTGGCGTGGCCGTCATCCGTGATCCGGGCGCGCACCTTCTCGCCGGGCAGGCTGTCGCTGACGAAGATGACCCGGCCCTCGTGGCGGGCGACGAAGACACCGCCGTGGGCTACGTTGGTGACGTCGAGCTCGACCTCCGTGCCGACGGCCGGACCGGCGGGCTTGGCAGCCCGGGCCCGCGGCGCCTGTGCGGCCTGCGGCTGCGCTTGAGGCTGTGCTCGTTTGCTCCCGCGTGCTGGTGCGGCTTTAGCCGGTCGTGCGGATCCTGCAGAACGTGCTCGATTACCCATGCATTGATCGTCCCACACCGCGGGCAAATGAAAGGCACCGAATGCGTCTCTACCTCGCCTCGACCTCCCCCGCCCGCCTCGCCACGCTGCGGGCGGCCGGCATCGAGCCGCTCACCCACTCCCCCGGGGTCGACGAGGAGGCGCTCGTCGCCCGGGTCGAGGCCGAGCAGGGCCCGCTTGCCGCCCCGGACATGGTGCAGCTGCTGGCGCAGGCCAAGGCGGAGGCGATCGTCGGCGCGCACGTCGCGGGAGGGCCCATCGACGGGCTGATCCTCGGCGGCGACTCCGCCTTCCTCTTCGACGGGCAGATCTTCGGCAAGCCGCACGAGCCGGCCGTGGCCAGGGAGCGCTGGCTCAGCCAGCGCGGGCGCACCGGCGAGCTCTGGAGCGGGCACTGGCTGATCGATCACCGCGGCGGCAGGGTGCGCGGCGCGGTCGGCCGGGCCGACATGGCCACCGTCACCTTCGCCGAGCCGGATGACGCAGAGATCGACGCCTACATCGCCACCGGCGAGCCGCTCTCCGTGGCCGGCGCCTTCACCATCGACAGCCTGGGCGGGCCCTTCATCCGCCGGGTGGACGGCGACCCGAGCACGGTCGTCGGCCTCTCCCTCTCGACGCTGCGGGAACTGGTGCGGGAGCTCGGCGTGGACTGGCCGAGCCTCTGGAACCGGCGCTGAGCACGAGCAGAATTGTCGACATCCGCAGCTCTTCCGGGGCATGTTTGTCGATACCAACCAAAGCCCGGCCTGCGCGGGGCAATAAGCTAGGGAACTATGCCTCGTATAACCAAGGTCCTTGTCGCTAACCGGGGCGAGATCGCCGTTCGCGTGATGCGGGCCGCTCGCGACCACGGAATTCTCTCTGTCGCCGTCTACGCCGACCAGGACCGCGATGCCCAGCACGCGCGCCTCGCCGACGAGGCGTACGGCCTGGACGGCAGCACCAGCGCCGAGACGTACCTCGTCATCGACAAGCTGCTCTCCATCGCCCGCCGCTCCGGCGCCGACGCCGTGCACCCCGGCTACGGCTTCCTCGCCGAGAACGCCGACTTCGCCCGCGCCGTCATGGCCGCCGGGCTCACCTGGATCGGGCCGAGCCCCGAGGCCATCGAGAAGCTCGGCGACAAGGTGTCCGCCCGCCACGTGGCAGAGAAGGTCGGCGCGCCGCTGGCCCCCGGCACCCTGAACCCCGTCGCCGACGCCGCAGAGGTGCTCGCCTTCGTCGACGTGCACGGCCTGCCCGTCGCCATCAAGGCCGCCTTCGGCGGCGGTGGCCGCGGACTCAAGGTCGCCCGCGAGCGCGACGAGGTCGCCGAGCTGTTCGAGTCCGCGACCCGTGAGGCCATCGCCGCCTTCGGCCGCGGCGAGTGCTTCGTCGAGAAGTACCTCGACCAGCCCCGCCACGTCGAGACCCAGTGCCTGGCCGACGCGCACGGCAACGTCGTCGTCGTCTCGACCCGTGACTGCTCGCTGCAGCGCCGCCACCAGAAGCTCGTCGAGGAGGCGCCGGCACCGTTCCTCACCGCAGAGCAGAACACCGAGCTCTACCGCGCGTCCAAGGCCATCCTCAAGGAGGTCGGCTACGTCGGCGCCGGCACCTGCGAGTTCCTCATCGGCAAGGACGGCACCGTCTCCTTCCTCGAGGTGAACACCCGCCTGCAGGTGGAGCACCCCGTCTCCGAGGAGATCACCGGCATCGACCTGGTCCGCGAGCAGTTCCGCCTGGCCGAGGGCGGCGTGCTCGACTATGAGGACCCGACCCCGCGCGGCCACTCCTTCGAGTTCCGCATCAACGGCGAGGACGCCGGCCGCAACTTCATGCCGGCCCCCGGCCCGATCCACGTCTTCAAGCCCGCCGGCGGCCCCGGCGTGCGCGTCGACAGCGGCGTCCAGGCCGGCGATGTCATTTCCGGCTCCTTCGACTCGCTGCTGGCCAAGCTCATCGTCACCGGTGCCACCCGCGAGGAGGCGCTGGAGCGCTCGCGCCGCGCCCTCGACGAGTTCGAGGTCGCCGGTCTGCCGACCGTGCTGCCCTTCCACCGGGCGATCGTGAGCGACCCGGCCTTCGCCCCGGAGAACGGCGAGCCGTTCAGCATCTACACCCGCTGGATCGAGACCGAGTTCGTCAACGAGATCGAGCCGTGGAGCGGAACCGGCGAGGAGGCCGCCGCCCCGCAGGAGCGCCACAGCGTCGTCGTCGAGGTCGACGGACGCCGCATCGAGGTCACCGTGCCGACCCGCCTGCTGCCCGGCTCCGCCGAGCTCACCGCGGGCCCCGCCCCGCGCCGTCGTGCCTCCGCATCCGTCAACACCTCCACCGGCGACAGCGTCAACGCGCCGATGCAGGCGACGATCGTCAAGATCGCCGTCGCCGAGGGCGACAAGGTCGTCAAGGGCGACCTCATCGTCGTGCTCGAGGCCATGAAGATGGAGCAGCCGATCACCGCGCACCGCGACGGCACCGTCGGCCCGGTCAACGCCGCGGTCGGCTCCACGGTGTCCTCCGGGCACCTGCTGCTGAGCATCGTCGACTAGGGCCACAAGCCTCGAGCGGGGGCTTCTGCACAGTGCTGCTCTCCAGCACTGTGCAGAAGCCCCCGCTCGTTTTTCCCGGCGCGCGGTGCGCGGCATACGGGCTCCGAACCCCGCGCAGCCGTTCTGCGGATGCGCGGGGCGACACGCCGCAGTTTCGAGCAGACAGGCCGCTGCCGCGCGCTCGCATCCGCTGAACGGCTGCTCCCTGACAGGTCTGCTCAGCCTCTCGACAGGGCGGCCCCTGCGCGCGAGACTGGGAGTTCCGCGCGACGCCGCACCGGGTGCCGCCTGACCGGGAGGGCCCACGTGATCCAGGACTACGACGTCTCCGAGCCGCTTGACACCGACTTCTACCGGGTGTTCGCCGACATCCCCGAGGCCGACCGGGCGGCATGGCGGACGGCCCGCCAGTTCGTCGAGGAGATCTGGCCGACGGTCAACGAGGCGTGGGAGAACGCGGAGTACCCGCTCGAGCGGGTGCGCCGGATGGGCGAGCTCGGGCTGTTGAACGACGGCGTCGCCGGTGAGGGCCTGCGCACGCTCTCGCCGCTGGCCGCGGGCCTCGTCACCATGGAGGTGTCCCGCGGCGACGGCTCGCTCGGCACCATCATCGCCATCCAGGGCGGGCTCGCGCTCCGCACGATCGCCCTGCACGGCAGCGCGGAGCAGAAGGCGCGCTGGCTGGTCCCGGTCGAGCGGGCAGAGGTCCTCGCCGCGTTCGCGCTGACCGAGCCGCTGCACGGCTCCGACTCGGTGGCGCTCGAGACGACGGCGGTGCCGGATGCCGACGGCTGGGTGATCAACGGCACCAAGAAGTGGATCGGCCACGCCCTGGGCGGCGCCGTCACGATCGTCTGGGCCCGGGTGCCGAGCGACGACCCCGAGCACCGCGGCGGGGCCGTGCGCGGCTTCCTCGTGCCGCAGGACACCCCCGGCTACAGCGCGGAGGTGCTCACCGGCAAGATGGCGCTGCGCTCCGTGCACCAGACCCGGGTCACCCTCGAGAACGTGCGGGTGCCGGCCGACGCCGTGCTGCCCGGGACGCAGAGCTTCGCCGACACGGCGAGGGTGCTCTACGCCACCCGGCTCGGCGTCGCCTGGTCGGCGCTCGGCCACGCCGTCGCCTGCTACGAGGCCGCGCTCAACTACTCGCAACAGCGGGTGCAGTTCGGCCGCCCGCTGGCCCAGTCCCAGCTGGTGCAGGAGCGGCTGGCCCAGATGCTCTCCGACGTCACCTCGATGCAGCTGCACTGCCGGCACCTGGCCGAGCTCGACTCGCGCGGCGAGCTCGACCCGGTGATGGCGTCCATGGCGAAATACACCTGCACGCGCAAGGCGCGGGTGGTGGCCTCCATCGCCCGCGACATGCTCGGCGCCAACGGGGTGCTGCTGGAGAACCACGTCATCCGGCACCTCATCGACATGGAGGCCGTGCACACCTACGAGGGCACCGAGAGCATCCAGGCCCTCTTGATCGGCCGCCGGGTCACCGGCGAGAGCGCGTTCCGGTAGGGCGCGGGCGTCGGCGGCCCGTCGCTAGCTGTGCACGATGTGCATGGCGCGGGCAGCATCCGAGATGCTGCCGCTCAGCGACGGGTACACCGGGAAGGCGTCGGCTATCTGGTCGACCGTGAGGCGGTTCTCCACGGCGAGCGCCAGCGGGAAGATCAACTCGCTGGCCTTCGGGGCGACGATGACGCCGCCGATGACCGTTCCGGTGCCGCGGCTGGCGAAGAGCTTCACGAAGCCCTCCTTGATGCCCATCATCTTGGCGCGCGGGTTGGAGGCGAGCGGCAGCTTGTAGATCTCGCCGCGGCGGATGCCCTCCTCGATCTGCTTCTGCGTCCAGCCGACGGTGGCGATCTCCGGCTGGGTGAAGATGTTCGAGGTGATGTTCTGCAGCTCGGGCGGGCTGACGGCGTCGCCCATGGCGTGGAAGACGGCGGTGCGGCCCTGCATGGAGGCCACGGAGGCCAGCGGCATGAAGGTGGTGCAGTCGCCGGCGGCGTAGATGTTCGGCATCGAGGTGCGCGCCACCCGGTTCACCCGGATGTGGCCGGACTCGTCCAGCTGCACGCCGGCCTCCTCCAGGCCGATGCCCGCCGTGTTCGGGATGGCGCCGACGGCCATCAGGCAGTGGCTGCCCTCGACGGTGCTGCCGTCGGAGAGGGTGGCGATGACGCCGGTCTCCGTGCGCACGACGGAGTCGGCGCGGGACTTGTTCAGCACGCGCATGCCGTTGCGCTTGAACGCGTTCTCGATGACGTGGGCGGCGTCGACGTCCTCGCCGGGCAGCACCTGGTCGCGGCTGGAGATGAGCGTCACCTTGGCGCCGAGGGCGCGGTAGGCGGAGGCGAACTCAGCGCCGGTCACGCCGGAGCCGACGACGATGAGGTGCTCCGGCACCGTCTGCAGGTCGTAAAGCTGGGTCCAGGTGAGGATGCGCTCCCCGTCCGGAACCGCGGAGGCAAGCACGCGCGGGCTCGCGCCGACGGAGACGACGATGGTGTCGGCCTCGATGCGTTCGAAGTCGGTGCCGGCATCGCCCTGGGCGGTGGAGACGATGAGCGCGCCGGAGCCGTCCAGGCGCCCCTCACCCTGCACCAGGCGCACGCCGGCGCGCAGCAGGTTGGCCTTCATGTCCTCCGACTGCTGGCGGGCGAGGCTGAGCAGGCGCTTGTTGACGGCGGCCAGGTTGATGGCGACCTCGGGGCGCACGGGGGCGCCGTCGCCGCCGCGGACGAAGAACTGCACGCCGAGGTCGGCGGCCTCCTTGATCGAGTTCGAGGCCTCCGCCGTCGCGATCAGCGACTTGGACGGCACGACGTCGGTGAGCACGGCGGCCCCGCCGACTCCGACCCGCTCGACGAGCGTGACCTCGGCTCCCAGCTGCGCTCCGGCGAGCGCCGCTTCATACCCGCCGGGCCCTCCACCGAGTACTGCGATTCTGTGGGTGCGTTCGAACTCGTAGGCCATTGCTCTATTCTCTCCCAGTCGCGCGCGCAGCCACAAACGCGCGCATCTGAGCACGGCCTGTGGCGCGGCGGCATCCGTCATTAGAGTTGACCCATGTCTGAAATGAACCCCCTTGACCTGCCCGACGCCGACCCGTTCGAAATCGCCCGTCAGGCCGCAGAGCAGATCGCCGAGAAGACCGGTGTCGAGCGCCACGACATCGCCCTGACGCTGGGAAGCGGCTGGGGCAAGGCCGCCGAGCTGCTCGGCGAGACCACGGCGACCATTCCCGCCCAGGAGATCATCGGCTTCAGCAAGCCGGCACTCGAGGGCCACGTCGGCACGCTGCGCTCCGTGCTGCTGCCGACCGGCAAGCGCGCCCTCGTCATCGGCGCCCGCACCCACTACTACGAGGACCACGGCGTGCGCCGGGTCGTGCACAGCGTGCGCACCGCCGCAGCCACCGGCGTGAAGACGATGATCCTCACCAACGGTGCCGGCGGCATCAAGGAGACGTGGACGCCCGGCACCCCGGTGCTGATCAGCGACCACATCAACCTGACGGCCGACTCCCCGCTGGAGGGCGCCACCTTCGTCGACCTGACCGACCTGTACTCGAGCCGTCTGCGCGAGCTGGCCCGCTCGATCGACTCCACCCTGGACGAGGGCGTGTACTGCCAGTTCCGCGGCCCGCACTACGAGACGCCGGCCGAGGTGCAGATGGCGAAGATCATCGGCGGCCACATCGTCGGCATGTCCACCGCACTGGAGGCCATCGCGGCCCGCCAGTCCGGCATGGAGGTGCTGGGCATGTCGCTCATCACCAACCTGGCCGCCGGCATCCAGAAGACCCCGCTCAGCCACGCCGAGGTGATCGAGGCCGGCCAGCTGGCCGAGCCCGTCATCTCCGCGCTGCTGGCCCGCATCGTGGCGGCGATCTGATGAGCGCGGATGCCGCGCTGCTCGCCTCCGCCCGGGCGTGGATCGCCCAGGACCCGGACGAGGAGACCCGCGCCGAGCTGCAGGGCCTGATCGACGCGGCATCCGCCGGCGACCCCGACGCGCTGGCCGCGCTGCACGACCGCTTCGACGAGCGCCTCGCGTTCGGCACGGCCGGCCTCCGCGGCGAGATCGCCGCCGGCCCCAACCGGATGAACCGGGTGCTCGTCTCCCAGGCCGCCGCCGGCCTCGCCGCCTACCTGCTCGAGACGGCCGAGCCCGGCAGCACCCCCTCGGTGGTGATCGGCTACGACGGCCGCAAGAACTCGGCGGTCTTCGCCCGCGACACGGCCGAGCTCATGGCCGGCGCCGGGGTGCGCGCCATCCTGCTCCCCCGCCTGCTCCCGACCCCGCTGGTCGCCTTCGCGGTGCGCCACCTCGACGTGAGCGCCGGCGTGATGGTCACGGCCTCGCACAACCCGCCGAACGACAACGGCTACAAGGTGTACCTCGGCGGCGCCAACAACGGCTCGCAGATCGTCTCCCCCGTCGACGGCGCCATCGCCGACCACATCCTCCGCGTCGCCGCGGAGGCCGACGTGCTCGCGCTGCCCCGCGCGGCGTTCGAGACGGCCGAGGAGGGCGTCGTCGACGCCTACGTGGCCGCGACGGCCGCCGTGGCATCGGCGGCGCCGGAGAGCGGACGGGCCGAGCTCTCCGTGGTCTACACCGCCATGCACGGCGTCGGCTGGGAGACCACGCGGAGCGTCCTCGCCGCGGCCGGCTTCGCCCTGCCGCACCCGGTCGACGCGCAGATCGAGCCGGACCCCGCGTTCCCGACCGTGGCCTTCCCCAACCCGGAGGAGCCCGGCGCGATGGACCTTGCGGTCGAGACCGCCGCCGCCCTGGGTGCCGAGCTGATCATCGCCAACGACCCGGACGCCGACCGCCTCGCGGTCGCCATCCCCTCGGCGACGGATGCCAGCGGCTACCGCCGGCTGAGCGGCAACGAGCTGGGCGCCCTGCTCGGCTGGCGGGCCGCCCGCCTGGCCGCCGAGGCACCGGGGGACGGCGGCCCGACGGGCACGCTCGCCTGCTCGATCGTCTCCTCCCCCGCCCTGCAGGCGGTCGCCGCCCACTACGGGCTCGACTTCGCGAACACCCTGACCGGCTTCAAGTGGGTGTCCCGCGCCCCCGGCCTGATCTTCGGCTTCGAGGAGGCGCTCGGCTACCTGGTGAACCCGGAGACGGTGCGCGACAAGGACGGCATCTCCGCCGCGATCGCGCTGCTCGACCTCGCCACCCAGCTGAAGGGCGCCGGCAGCTCCCTCGCCGCGCACCTGGAGGAGTTCACGGCGACGTTCGGCGCGTACGCGTCCAGCCAGATCTCGGTGCGCGTCACCGACCTCTCCCGCATTTCCGAGGTGATGCAGGCGCTCCGGGCCGACCCGCCCGTCGAGATCGGCGGCATCCGGGTGAAGCAGATCGACGATCTCGCCGACGGCTTCGGGGCGCTGCCCCCGAGCGATGTGCTGCGCATCTGGCTCCAGGACGGATCGCGGGTGATGGTGCGCCCGAGCGGCACCGAGCCCAAGCTCAAGGTCTACATCGACGCCTCCTCGACGGACGGCTCGGTTGTGGAGCGCGAGGCGGCCGCCGCGGCCGCCGTCGCAGCCCTGGAGACCGGGATGCGCGCGCTCGTGAACGCGTAGCAACTCACAGCCAGAGAACAGACACAGAGAACAAAAACAGAGAAGGGGCAGGGCGCCGCGGCGCCCTGCCCCTTCTCTGTGTCTGTTGCTCTGTCGACTGATTTCCGCTCTAGCCGAGCGCCGTCTCCAGCTTCGCCGTGATCTCCTCGAGGTCGAAGTAGTTGTTGATCACGACTACGTCGGCGTTCGTCTTGCCGATGTGGGCGACGAGCTCCGGCGAGGTGAGGATCACCTGGGCGTCTGCCGCCTGGGCGGCGACGCCGGCGACATCCGAGGCCGTGACGTCGGCCTCGATGTCGAGCCGGCCGAGGGCCCGCTCGGCGTTCACCTTGAGAATGCCGGAGGTGCCGATGCCCGCCCCGCAGATCGCGACGATCTTCACTCGGTCACGCCGAGCAGCGCACGCACGGTGTCGGCATCAGGTGCCGCGGCCAGCGCGGGGATGACCGTCTCATCGTTGAACACGTTCGCCAGCGCGGCGATCGAGTGCACGTGCTCGTCCGAGCTCTTCACCGCGAGGCCGACGACCACGCTGACCGGGTCGTTGTGCGGGTGCCCGAAGGAGACGGGCTCGGCGAGCGTGACCACACTGAGCCCCTCCCGGAGCACATCGGGGCCGGGCCGGGCGTGCGCGAGGGCGAGCCCGGGCGCGATCACGATGTATGCACCGAACTCGTCAATGACCTGCACCATGCGCCCCGTGTACCCGGGGCTCGTGGCGCCGGAGCGCGTCAGCGCGGCCCCGCACAGTTCAACGGCTGCGCGCCAATCGGCGGCGCTGACGGCGATGTCGATGGCCGAGTCGGGCAGGGGCGGGAGAGTCATCGGTGTCTTTCTCGTGGTGGGGCAGGGTGAGGTGATGCGTGCCGGGTGCCGAGGCTCAGGCCTCGGCGAAACCGTCGGAGATCGCCTCGGCGAGCTCCTCCCGGTCCTCCAGCGGCAGGAACGCCGCCGCGGCGGCGTTCAGCTGGAACTTCTCGAAGTCGTCCAGGTCGTAGCCGAAGGCGTCGCTGAGCAGGCCGAGCTCGTTGCTCAGGCTCGTGTTGCTCATCAGGCGGTTGTCGGTGTTGACCGTCACCTGGAAGCCGAGCTGGTAGAGCAGGTCGAAGGGGTGGTCGATCAGCTCGTCGCCCCACGCGGCGATGGCGCCGGTCTGCAGGTTCGACGAGGGGCTGAGCTCGAGGGCGATCTGGCGGTCGCGCACCCACCGGGCGACGGGTCCGAGAGTGACGTAGCTGTTGTCGTCGTCCTCGCGCTCGATCGTGACGTCCTCGGCGAGGCGCACGCCGTGGCCGAGGCGCAGGGCCCGGCCGTCGAACAGCGCGCCGCGGATGCTGTCCACGCCGTCGGCCTCGCCGGCGTGCACCGTCACCGGGAAGAACTCCCGGGCCAGGTAGTCGAAGGCGGCCTTGTGGTTGCCGGCCGGGAAGCCGAGCTCTGCGCCGGCGATGTCGAACCCGACGACGCCGCGCTCGCGGTGGCGCACGGCCAGCTCGGCGATCTCGAGGCCGCGGTCGGCGTGGCGCATGGCGGTGACGAGCTGGCCGATGCGGATCTCGCGCCCGGCGGAGTACACGTCGTCGATGCCGGCGTCGATGCCGCGCTGCACGGCCTCGACGACCTCGTCGAGGCTGAGGCCGCGGGCCAGGTGCTGCTCGGGCGCCCAGCGCACCTCGCCGTAGATGACGCCGTCGGCGCCGAGGTCCTGCACGAACTCGCGGGCGACCCGCTCGAGGCCCTCCGCGGTCTGCATGACGCTGGTGGTGACGTCGAAGGTCTTCAGGTAGTCCACGAGCGAGCCGGAGTTGGCCTGATTCGCGAACCAGGCGCCGAGTTCTGCGGCATCCGTCGTGGGGATATCGAGGCCGATCACGTCGGCGAGCTCGATGATCGTCTGCGGCCGCAGGCCACCGTCGAGGTGGTCGTGCAGGGAGATCTTGGGCAGCGCGTCGATGCTGACGCCGCCGCCGGGCAGAAGGTGCTCATTCGAAGAGGTGTTCACCCTTACAAATCTAGTGGCCGCACGGCCAGGATGTCTCGGCAGATTCGCAGGGGCCACCGGTAGCGCGCTCGCCCGCCGCCCCACGCCCCAACCCCCCAGTTGCCGATTTTCGGGGGTGCGGCTCGGCCGACACCCCCGAAAGGTGGCAACCGGGCGCGACGGGGTGGGTGCGACGGCGCGCAGGCTGTGGATAACTCTGACGGGGCCGGCTCGGATTCTGCCACGCTGGCGCCATGACCAGACGCTCCGAGCTGCCGGGCGGGTTCGGCACCGCTTCGGCCTTCAACTACGCGTCGGTGCGCGATGCGGGCGCCTCCGACGGGCGCACGCGCGCCGCAGACTTGGAGGCGCCGTTCTTCGGGGTGCGGGTGCCGGCGGGGAGCCCCACAGACCTCCGCTCACTGTGCGGGGCGTACGCGGTGCGCATGCCTCCGGGCGGCTTCTTCAGCCATCAGACCGCAGCGGCGCTGCACGGCCTCCCGCTGCCCTTCCGGGTCACGGATGACGCGCTCCTTCATGTGAGCGTCAAGCATCCCGTGCGGGCGCGACGCATGGCCGGAATCGTCGGGCACACGGTGAAGACGGGGATCCCCATCGTCCGGATGATGGGCACTCTGCCGGTGCTCTCGCCTGCGCAGGCCTGGTGCCAGCTCGGCGCGGTGCTCGACGTCGAGGAGATGATCGAGGCGGGCGATCGCCTGCTCGGCCGCCCGCACCCACTCTGCACGGCGCTCGACATCGAGCGCAGTGTGCGCGCGGTTGGTGGCCGCCGCGGCCACGCCCACGTGCGCGCGGCCTACCCGCAGCTCCGTGCCCGTGTGGAGTCGCCGCGCGAGACCCGGTTGCGACGCGCCGTGGTCGCGGCGGGCCTGCCGGAGCCCGAGGTGAACGTGTGGATCCTTGACCGGCAGGGCCGGCCCATCGCGCTCGGGGACCTCGTCTACCCGGAGTACAAGGTGTTGCTCGAATACGACGGCGAACAGCACAGGCAGCTCGATGCCCAGTATGCGCGCGACGTGCAGCGCCTCAACGACATCGCGGCAGAGGACTGGCGCCACATCCGCCAGAACAAGCACATGTCGCTCGCCGAGGCGGTCGAGCGAACCAGACAAGCGCTCCTCGACAGGGGTTGGCGCCCCTGAGCCCGCGCCCGGTCCGCCCGTCTGACGCCGCACACAGTTGCCGCACGCTGTTGCCGCACATCAGTGGTGCGCGGGCCGCGCACCCCCGAAGTTCGGCAACTGGGTGTGTATGAGCGCGGCCGACACCACGCCCGGTTGCCGTTTTTCGGGGGTGTGAGACGCTTGCACCCCCGAAAATCGGCAACTGGGGAGGGGGCTAGCGGCCGATGCGCTCCGCGATGAGGGGGCCACCGTCCAGCACGGGCTCGCCGGGGTCGCCGATGCGCCAGGCGCCCTCGACGGCCTCGAGGGCCCGAGCGAAGCGCTCCGGCTCGTCGGCGCTGAGCGTGAACAGCGGCTGGCCCGCGCGGATCTCGTCGCCCGGCTTGGCGTGCAGGTCGATGCCGGCCGCGTGCTGCACCGGGTCCTGCTTGCGGGCGCGGCCGGCGCCGAGGCGCCAGGCGCCGATGCCGAACGGCAGCGCCTGCTGCTCCACCAGCACGCCGTCGCGGTCGGCGACGACTGTGTGCGTCTCGCGGGCAACCGGCAGCGCGGCATCCGGGTCGCCGCCCTGGGCGCGGATGACGTCGCGCCACTTGTCCATGGCGCGGCCGTCCTGGAGCGCGGCCGCCACGTCGACGTCGGTGATACCGACGAGCGCCAGCATCTCCTCGGCCAGTGCGACGGTCAGCTCGACCACGTCACGCGGGCCGCCGCCGGCGAGCACCTCGACCGACTCGCGCACCTCGTTGGCGTTGCCGATGGCCAGGCCGAGCGGCACATTCATGTTGGTGAGCAGGGCGGAGGTCGCGACGCCGGCGTCCTCGCCGAGGGCGACCATCGTCTGCGCCAACTCGCGAGAGCGTTCGATGTCCTTGAGGAAGGCGCCGGAGCCGAACTTCACGTCGAGCACGAGGGCGCCGGTGCCCTCCGCGATCTTCTTCGACATGATCGAGGAGGCGATCAGCGGGATCGCCTCGACGGTGCCGGTGATGTCGCGGAGCGAGTACAGCTTGCCGTCGGCCGGGGCCAGCCCGCTGCCGGCGGCGCTGATGACGCCGCCGTGCTGCTGCAGCTGGGCGAACATCTCCTCGTTCGTGAGGTTCGCGCGCCAGCCCGGGATCGACTCGAGCTTGTCCAGCGTCCCGCCGGTGTGGCCGAGGCCGCGGCCGGAGAGCTGCGGGACGGCCGCGCCGAAGACGGCGACGAGCGGCATCAGGGGCAGGGTGATCTTGTCGCCGACGCCTCCGGTGGAGTGCTTGTCGGTGGTCGGCTTGCCGAGCTCGGCGAAGCTCATCCGCTCGCCGCTGGCGATCATCGCCATGGTCAGGTCGCGGATCTCGCTGCGCGACATCCCGTTGAGGAAGATCGCCATGGCCATGGCGGCCATCTGCTCGTCGCCGACGTAGCCGCGGGTGAACGCGTCGATCAGCCAGTCGATCTGGGCGGTGGAGAGGGTGCCCTTGTCGCGTTTGGTGTGGATGAGGTCGACGGCGTCGAATGCCTCGATGGTGCTCATGATGCTCCTTCTGCGAATGCGGCGAGGGTGCGCGGCCCGAAGGCGTCCGGCAGGACCTCGTCGATCGTCTTGATTCCTGAAACGGTCTGCAGCAGCATGCCTGGCGCCGAGTGCTCGAACAGGAGCTGGCGGCAGCGGCCGCAGGGCATGAGCGCGTTGCCGTTGCCGTCCACGCAGGCGAAGGCGACAAGGTGCCCTCCGCCCGTCATGTGCAGCGACGACACGAGCGCGCACTCCGCGCACAGAGTGAGCCCGTATGAGGCGTTCTCGACGTTGCATCCGCTGATCACCCGGCCATCGCTGACCAGCGCGGCCACGCCGACGGGGAACTTCGAGTAGGGCACATAGGCCTTCGCCATCGCCTCGAGGGCCGCGGCGTGCAAGCCGTCCCAGTCGATGTTCTCGGATGTCACGGCGTTCACGTCGATCTCCTGACTCGGTGCTGAATTACTTGATGTACGGCTTGCCGTCGGCGGCGGGGGCCCTCGAGACGCCGACCAGGCCGGCCACCGCGAAGATGGTGACGACGTAGGGCAGCATTAGCATGAACTCGCTCGGCACCGGCGAGCCGATGATCCCGAGCACGTTCTGCAGGTTGGTGGCGAAGCCGAACAGCAGCGCGGCGAGGGTGGCCTTGATCGGGTCCCACTGGCCGAAGATCACGGCGGCGAGGGCGATGAAGCCGGCGCCGGCCGTCATCTCCTTGTTGAAGGCGCCGACGGAGCCGAGGGTGAAGAAGGATCCACCGATGCCGGCGATCGCCCCGGCCAGGGCCACGTTCCAGAAGCGGGTGGCGTTCACCTTGATGCCGACGGTGTCCGCGGCCTTCGGGTGCTCGCCGACGGCGCGCAGCCGCAGGCCCCACTTGGTCTTGTACAGCGCGTAGGCCACGGCGGCGACGGCGATGTACATGACGTAGACGATGACCGTCTGCTTGAACAGCACCGGCCCGATGATCGGGATGTCGCTGAGCAGCGGGATCTCCAGGCGCGGGAAGCGCGGCGGGGTGTTCAGCATGGCGGCGTTCGGCGCGAGCACCTGCGAGAACAGGAAGCTGGTGAGGCCGGTGACGAGCACGTTGAGCACGACACCGACGATCACCTGGTCGACCAGGTACTTGATCGCGAAGACGGCGAGCACCATGCCGACCAGCACACCGGCGACGAGCGCGGCCAGCACACCGAGCACGAGCGATCCCGTGCTCGACGCGACGACGGCCGAGGTGAACGCGCCGGCCAGCAGCTGGCCCTCGATGGCGATGTTGACGACGCCGCCGCGCTCGGAGATGACGCCGCCGAGTGCACCGAAGATGAGCGGAACGGCGAGGCTGACCGAGCCGAACAGCAGGCCGGTCACCGGGAGCGATGAGCCGGCTGCAGCCCAGGCGAGGAAGCCGATCATGAACAGCAGCGCGAACAGCACCGTGAGCCAGATCGACACCTTGCGCCGTGAGATGACGGCGAGGGCGGATGCCGCGGTGATCAGCACGAGGGCGAGGAAGACCACCCAGCCGGTCGTCGCGGAGTTCACAACGACCTCGGGCAGCTGCACGGCGTCGCGCTCGGTCGAGAGCCGGAAGGTGGTCTCGCCCGGCCGGGCATTCAGCACGAACATGAGGAAGGCGATCACCGTGAAGATGCCGAAGGCGATGGGGGCCTTCCAGCTCTTGATCACGGCGGTGTCGAGCGCGATCGGCTCGGAGGACGGCATGACGACGGCGGGTGATGCGCTCACTTTGCTGCCACCTCCTTGGTAACGATGGGGCGCTGTCTGCGCGGGGTGGAGTCCGGGGACGGCAGGCGGAAGATCGCCCGCACGAGCGGCGGGGCGGCGATGAAGAGCACGATGAGCGCCTGCACGACGACGATGATCTCGACGGGGATGCCCTCTGCAGCCTGCATCGAGAAGCCGCCGGCCTTGAACGCGCCGAACAGCAGGCCGGCCGCGAAGATGCCCCACGGGCGGGAGCGGCCGAGCAGGGCGACCGTGATCGCCTCGAAGCCGATGCCGGCGTCGATTCCGGCGCTGAAGCCGGTGGTGACCGTGCCGAGCACCTGGCTGACACCGGCGAGGCCGGCGAGGCCACCGGCGAGCAGCATGGCGTAGACGTACATGTTCTTGACGTTGATGCCGGCCACGCGCGCGGCGTTCGGGTTCTCACCGACGGCGCGGAACTTGAAACCGAGGTTCGAGCGGCCGAGCAGCCACCACACGAAGATCGTCGCGCCGATCACGAGGATGAAGCCGATGTGCAGGTTGTAGCGCGGCCCGAGCAGCGACGGGAAGATGGCCGTCTCCAGCATCGGAGCCGTCTTCGGGTTCGTCGAGCCCGGCGCCTGCAGCAGGCCCTGGGTGCGGAGCGCGTAGGAGATCAGGTAGAAGGCGATGTAGTTGAGCATGATCGTGACGATCACCTCGTGGGCGCCGGTGCGCGCCTTCAGCAGCCCGACGATGCCGCCCCAGAGCGCACCGCCCAGCACGCCGGCGAGCAGCGCGACGATCATGTGCAGGCCCCACGGCAGCTCGACCGCGAAGCCCACCCAGCCGGCGCAGGCCGCGGCGATGAGCATCTGGCCCTTGGCACCGATGTTGAACAGGCCGACGCGGAATGCGAGGCCGACACCGAGGCCGGCGGCGATCAGCGGGGTGGCGAAGACGAGCGTCTCGGTCAGCGGCTTGATGCCGTCGAGGAAGCCGTCGCGCCGGAAATTGTAGATCGAGCCCTGGAACAGCGCGGAGTACGCACCCGAGACCGACTGCCAGATGGCGCCCAGCATGTCGCCGGGGCGGGCGAAGAAGTACCCGGCGGTCTCCTGCACCCGCTCATCGGTGAAGGCGATCATGATCGCGCCGACGAGCAGCGCGAGCAGGACGGCCAGCACGGAGATGATCGCGTTGCCGGTGGCGATCTCGCGGAAGGCCTTCTGCCAGCGGGACGGCTCCGTGCCCGGCACGGTGTCGGGCGGGGTCAGCCCCGGCGCTGTCTGAGAGGCACTCATGCCGCTGCTCCTTCGTTGCTCGGCGTTTCGCCGGCCATCATGAGACCCAGCACGTCGCGCGGGGTGTCGCCTGGGACAATTCCAATGACCTTGCCGCGGTACATCACGAGGATGCGGTCGGCAAGGGCGGTGACCTCGTCGAGCTCGGTGGAGACGACGATCACGGGCACGCCCGAGTCGCGGGTCTCGACGATGCGCTTGTGCACGAACTCGATGGAGCCGACGTCGATGCCGCGGGTGGGCTGGGCGGCGAGGAAGAGGCGCAGCTCGCGGCTGAGCTCGCGGGCCAGCACGACCTTCTGCTGGTTGCCGCCGGAGAGGCGGCCGACCTTGGTGTCGATGCCCTGGGAGCGCACGTCGAACTCGGCGGACTTCTCGGTGGCGAACTCGGCCAGGTAGGCCCGCTGCAGGTTCGCGCCCTTGACGAAGGGCGCGCCGTCCGCGCGGTCGAGCATGAGGTTCTCCGCAATGGTGAACTCGCCGACGAGGCCGTCCTCCGTGCGGTCCTCCGGCACGAAGCCGACGCCGGAGTCGAGGATCTTCCGCACGCTGAGCGTGGAGATCTCCTTGCCGTCCAGCGTGATGCTGCCGGTGACCCGGGGCTGGAGGCCGACGATGGCCTCGCTGAGCTCGGTCTGGCCGTTGCCCTGCACGCCGGCGATGGCGAGGATCTCACCGCGCTGCACCTCGAAGCTCACGTCGTTGACGACGATCTGGCCGAGGGGGTCGATGACGGACAGGTTGGTGACGACGAAGGCTGGGCCGCGCAGGTCGGCCGGGCCCTTCTGCACGGTGAGCTCGACGGCGCGGCCGACCATGAGGGAGGCGAGCTCCGCGTTGGTCGCGGTGGGCGATGCCTCGCCGACGACCTTGCCGAGCCGGATGACGGTGATGCGGTCGGCGACCTCGCGCACCTCGCGCAGCTTGTGGGTGATGAAGACGATCGAGGTGCCGGAGTCGCGCAGCTGGCGCATGATGGCCATCAACTCGTCGGTCTCCTGCGGGGTGAGCACCGCGGTGGGCTCATCGAAGACGAGCACCTTGGCGTTGCGGGAGAGCGCCTTGATGATCTCGACGCGCTGCTGCACACCGACGGGCAGGTCGCCGACGAGGGCGTCCGGGTCGACGTGGAAGCCGAACCGCGCGGAGATCTCCTTGACCTTGGCGCGGGCCGCCGGCAGGTCGAGCCGCCCGCCGAACTTGGTCGACTCGTTGCCGAGCATGACGTTCTCGGCGACGGTGAACACGGGGATGAGCATGAAGTGCTGGTGCACCATGCCGATTCCCGCGGCCATGGCGTCGCCGGGCCCGGCGAAGTGCTGCACGACGTCGTCGAGCAGGATCTCGCCCTCCTCGGCCTGATACAGGCCGTAGAGCACGTTCATGAGCGTCGACTTGCCGGCACCGTTCTCGCCCAGTAGGCAGTGGATCTCGCCGGCCTCGACAGTGAGGTCTATGTGGTCGTTGGCGACCAGGGCACCGAATCTTTTCGTAATGCCGCGAAGTTCGAGCTTCATGTTCCCGATTCTATTGAGTGCCTGCGCAGAAGTGGGGGCTGTGCACGGAAGTTGGCTGCATCCGACCCGTTTGCTCATAAGTTGCGAAGCCCCGCCTTCTGAGCGAAAGGTGCGGGGCTTAACGCCGCACGGGGAGGCCAGCTCTCGCTGGTCTCCCCGTGTGACGCAGTGCTCTGTGTTGCAGCGGCTACTTAGCCAGCGAGGTACGACGTGACGGGGATCGAGCCGTCGATGATGCCGGCCTTGATCTCGTCGAGCTCGCCCTGGAGGGAGGGGTTGACCTTGCTCTCGAAGTCGTGGAAGGAGGCCAGGCCCACACCCTCGTTCTCGAGCGTGCCGACGAACGGCGTGGCGTCGAACTCGCCGTTGCCCGCTGCGAGGATCGCGTCGTAGGTTCCGACGTCGATCGCCTTGCGGATCGAGGTGAGGAGGAGGTCGCCGACCGAGGGGTCGGTCTCGAACACATCGGCGTCGACGCCGATGAGTGCGATCTCCTTGCCGGAGTCGCGGATGGCGGCAGCGGCGCTCTGGTAGATCGGGCCACCGACGGGCAGCAGCACGTCGACGTTCTGGTCGATCAGGCCCTGCGCGATCTGGCGGGCGCCGTCGTTGGCCTCGAAGCCACCGGTGAAGGAGCCGTCCTGAGCGGCGGTGTCCCAACCGAGGACCTTGACGTCCTTGCCCTTGGCGGTGTTGTAGTACTGAACGCCCTGCGCGAAGCCGTCCATGAAGATGGAGACGGTCGGGAAGTTCATGCCACCGAAGGTGCCGACGACGCCGGTCTTCGAGAAGTCAGCTGCGGCGTAGCCGGCCAGGAACGCGGCCTGGGCGGTGTCGAAGATGATCGGCTTGATGTTGGGCTGGTCGGTCTTGCCGTCGAAGTCCTGGTCGACGACGTCGTCGATGCTGACGTACTCGATGTCGGGGTTCGCCGCGGCGGACTCTCCGGCGGCGGCCGCGAGGGCGAAGCCAACGGTGACGATCGTGTTGCAGCCCTGGTCAACGAGGTTGGTCAGGTTCGGGGCGTAGTCGGTCTCAGCGTCGGACTGGACCTTCTTGTACTCGACACCGAGCTCGTCCGCTGCCTTGACCATGCCCTCGTAGCCGAGCTGGTTGAAGGACTTGTCGTCGAATCCGCCCGCGTCGGAGACCATGCAGGGGAGGTAGTCAAGCGCGCCGTCGGCGCCGCCCGTGGATCCTCCGCCGCTCTCGGGTGCGGATGCACAACCCGAAAGCAGGGCGGCAACGCCAAAAATAGCAAGACCGGACAGGCCAGCCTTACGAGTCGTGATAGTCAAGGTGACCTCCAAGGTGCTGCCCCGACGGAGTCCGGGGCCTCTGTGCAAGTCACGTTACCGAATATTTCCCTGCTCTTATGAGCAAATTCGGCCCGCGACTCAATGGTTATGAAATCGCGATCCTCTGCTCATGTGAGCAGAGGATCGCGAGGGGTCGTCCGCCGGTCTAGCGCGGCGTGCTCGGCGAGGTGACGACGATGCTGCCGTCGATGATTCCCTGGCGGATGCCCTCGATCTCGGCGGAGAGCTCGGGCGAAACCAGCGACGCGCGCTCGTGGAACGGGGCGATCTCGACGCCGCCGTTCTCCAGCGTGCCGACGAAGGGGGTGTTCTCGAATGTGCCGTTCAGATCGTCGCCGACGATGGCCGCCACGGCGTCCTGCGTGTTTTTCAGCACGCTGGTGAGCACGACCGGGCGGAAGGCGGCCGGCAGGGTCTCGTAGCCGTCGTTGTCAACCCAGATGATCGAGACGCCGGTGGACTCGCTCGCGGCGGCCGCAGCGCCCTCGCCGACCTGGCCGGCCACGGGCAGGATCACGTCTGCGCCCTGGTCGATGAAGCCCTGGGTCAGCGTCTTGCCCTTCGCGACGTCCTCGAAGTCGCCGGTGAAGTTGCCGTCCTGCTTCGCCTTGTCCCAGCCGAGCGCGCGCACGCTGGTACCGTGCACCTCGTTGTACTTCGCGACGCCGTCGACGAAGCCGTCCATGAACAGGGTGACGGGCGGCTGGTTGCCGCCGCCGAAGGTCGCGACAATGCCCGTCTCGGTGACGCCGGCCGCGAGGTAGCCAGCCAGGAACGCGGCCTGGGCCGTGTCGAAGACGATCGGCTTGATGTTCGGGGCCTCGACCTGCTCGTCGACGATGGCGAAGTGCACATCGGGGTTGGCCTCGGCCGCGGCGGTCGTCGCGTCGGCGAGCTCCCAGCCCACGGTGAGCACGAACTGGCATCCGGTGCCGACGGCCTGCTCGACGTTCGGGCGGAGGTCGGTCTCGGAGGTCGACACCAGCGCGGCGACGTCGATGTCGTACTGGGTGCTGGCCTGCTGCAGGCCCTCCCAGCTGGACTGGTTGAAGGAGCGGTCTTCGAGGCCGCCCGAGTTCGTGACCATGCGCGCACAGTAGTCGGAGGCGGTGCTCTCGCCGCCGGCCTCCGGCGCCGAGGCGCAGCCGGCGAGGAGGAGCGCGGCACTGGCGAGCAGGGCGGCGGGGACAATGACGCGACGGATGCCGCGGGCTGAATTCTTCACGTTCGACTCCTGGTGCACGGGGTGGGCGGTTACTGGTTGGGTTAGAGGACGTCGGTGCGGCCGGAGAGCTTCAGGGCGTCGACGACGGCCTTCACCTTCTGGGCGTTGGCACTCGTCGTCACGAGGAGAGCGTCGGCGGTGTCCACGACGACGATGTCCTCGACGCCGATCAGCGCGATCGTGCGCCCGCCCTCGGAGATGACGATTCCGCTGGAGGAGTCGGCGAGCACCCGGGCGTTCTCGCCGAGGATGGCGAGGTCCCTCTTGCGGCCGCCGGAGTGCAGTTTGGCGATCGACGCGAAGTCGCCGACGTCGTCCCAGTCGAAGAGGCCGGGGATGACGGCGAGGCGGCCGGCCGCGGCCGCCGGCTCGGCGACGGCGTAGTCGATCGCGATCTTCTTGAGGTTCGGCCAGATGCGGTCGACGGCCGGGCCGCGGGTGGCCGGGTCGTCCCAGGCAGCGGCGAGCTCGAGCAGGCCGGCGAGCAGCTCGGGCTCCGAGCGGCCGATCTCCTCGAGGATCCGGTCGGCGCGGGCAATGAACATGCCGGCGTTCCAGAGGTAGCGGCCGCTGGCCAGGTAGCGCTTCGCGGTGGCCTGGTCCGGCTTCTCCACGAAGGACTCGACGGCGAGGGCGCTCGGGGCGCCGGGAACGTCGAGCTTGCCACCGGAGTGGATGTAGCCGAAGCCGATGGCCGGCTCCGTCGGGCGGATGCCGAGGGTCACGATGTAGCCGGCATCCGCGACCTCGACGGCCTCGGCGACGGCCTGGCGGAAGATGTCGTCGCGGTGGATGACGTGGTCGGCGGCGAAGGAGCCGATGATGACGCCGGGCTCGCGCAGTTCCAAGATCGCGGCGGCCAGCCCGATCGCGGCGGCCGACTCGCGCGGCTCGCTCTCGAGCACGACATTGTGGTCGGCGAGCTCTGGCAGCTGCTCCTCCACTGCCTTGCGGTGGGCTCGGCCGGTGACGACCATGATCCGCTGATCCCCGGTCAGGGGGGCGAGCCGGTTCCAGGTGTCGCGCAGCAGGGTCTGGCCGGAACCGGTCAGGTCGTGCAGGAACTTGGGGGCGTCGGCGCGGGAGAGCGGCCACAGCCGGGATCCGATGCCTCCGGCGGGGATCACGCTGTAGAAACGGGCGAGCGCAGTTGACGTAGTCACGCAGTCAGCCTAGGCCAGCCGCGGGCGCAGACCGCGGCGACGGCCGCCGAGTAAGGCATACCTAACCAGAAAAACGCTGAGAGTGAGGAATAGTATGGGTTCACATGCTCATCGAGCAATCCGGGCCAGTGACTGGCCACACTTCAGCCAGGGAGGGTTGTTCATGCCACAGCAAACGGCAGGAACCCTGACAGCAGCCAAGAAGTCCACCACCTCACCTCGCCCCGCCGGTACCCTGTACCGCGGCCGCGAGGGAATGTGGTCGTGGGTCCTGCACCGAATCACCGGTGTCGCGATCTTCTTCTTCCTGCTCGTCCACATTCTTGATACCGCACTCATTCGCGTCAGCCCGGAGGCGTACAACGTCGTCATCGGCACGTACCAGACGCCATTGATGGGTCTCGGCGAGGTCGCCCTCGTCGGTGCGATCGTGTTCCACGCCTACAACGGCATCCGGATCATCCTGATCGACTTCTGGGCCGGCGGCGTGAAGTACCAGAAGCTGATGTTCTACATCGTCATCGCGCTCTGGGTGATCACCATGCTCGGCTTCACGCCGCGCCACCTGATCAACGTCTTCAGCCACTAGGAAAGGGGAGCACATCATGACTGCAACAACCATCGAAGCCCCCCGCTCCCCCTCTCGCCCGGTGAAGCGCCGCGGCGTGAACTGGGAGAAGTGGGGCTGGATCTACATGCGTGCCTCCGGCATCGTGCTGATCGTGCTGATCTTCGGCCACCTGTTCTTCAACCTCATGCTGGGTGACGGCATCTCGGCGATCGACTTCGGCTTCGTCGGCGGCAAGCTGGCCGACCCGTTCTGGCAGTGGTGGGATGTCGCGATGCTCTGGCTCGCGCTGATCCACGGCGGCAACGGCATGCGCACCCTGATCAACGACTACGCAACGCTGCCGATGACCCGCGGCGTGCTCAAGTCGGCGGTCCTCGCCGCCGTCGTCGTGCTCATCGTGCTCGGCACCCTCGTCGTCTTCACCTTCGACCCCTGCCCCCCTGGACAGCCGGCCGACCTGCTGCCTGCGCTCTGCGCGGCCCGCTAATACCTAATCACCACAAAGTACGGATGCCACTGTGACCCAGTCCTCATCGTTCGACAGCGCCGACCACACCATCGTTGACGGCGTGCACTACCACCAGTTCGATGTCGTGATCGTCGGCGCCGGCGGCGCCGGCATGCGCGCGGCCATCGAGGCCGGACCGCACGCCAAGACGGCCGTGATCTCCAAGCTGTACCCGACGCGCTCGCACACTGGTGCGGCGCAGGGTGGCATGGCCGCAGCGCTCGCCAACGTCGAGGAAGACAACTGGGAGTGGCACACCTTCGACACCATCAAGGGCGGCGACTACCTCGTCGACCAGGATGCGGCGGAGATCCTGGCCAAGGAGGCCATCGACGCGGTCCTCGACCTCGAGAACATGGGCCTGCCCTTCAACCGCACGCCGGAGGGCAAGATCGACCAGCGCCGCTTCGGCGGCCACACCCGCGACCACGGCAAGGCACCGGTTCGCCGCGCCTGCTACGCCGCCGACCGCACCGGCCACATGATCCTGCAGACGCTGTACCAGAACTGCGTCAAGCACGGCATCAACTTCTTCAACGAGTACTACGTGCTCGACCTGGTCATGACGAACGTCGACGGCGTCGACCAGCCGTCGGGCGTTGTCGCCTACGACCTCTCCAGCGGCGAGCTGCACGTCTTCCAGGCGAAGGCGATCATCTTCGCGACGGGCGGGTTCGGCAAGATCTTCAAGACGACGTCGAACGCGCACACCCTCACCGGTGACGGCGTCGGCATCATCTGGCGCAAGGGCCTGCCGCTCGAGGACATGGAGTTCTTCCAGTTCCACCCGACCGGACTGGCCGGCCTCGGCATCCTCCTGACCGAGGGCGCCCGCGGCGAGGGAGCGATCCTCCGCAACGCCTCCGGTGAGCGCTTCATGGAGCGCTACGCCCCCACCATCAAGGACCTCGCCCCGCGCGACATCGTCGCCCGCTGCATGGTCCAGGAGGTGGCAGAGGGCCGCGGCGCCGGCCCGAACAAGGACTACGTCTACCTCGACTGCACCCACCTGGGTGCAGAGGTCCTCGAGACCAAGCTGCCGGACATCACCGAGTTCGCCCGCACCTACCTCGGTGTCGACCCGGTGACCGAGCCCGTTCCCGTGATGCCGACCGCGCACTACGCCATGGGCGGCATCCCGACCAACGTCAACGCCGAGGTGCTGCGCGACAACACCACCGTCGTCCCCGGCCTCTACGCCGCCGGCGAGTGCGCCTGCGTCTCGGTGCACGGCTCCAACCGCCTCGGCACCAACTCGCTGCTGGACATCAACGTGTTCGGCAAGCGTGCGGGCAACAACGCCGTCGAGTACGTCAAGACGGCCGAGTTCGTTCCGCTGCCCAAGGACCCGGCCGCCGCTGTGCGCGGTCTGATCGACAGCATCCGCAACTCGACCGGTACCGAGCGCGTCTCGGTGCTGCGCAAGGAGCTGCAGGACAAGATGGATGCCGGCGCTCAGGTGTTCCGCACCGACGAGTCGCTGGCCGAGGTCACCCAGACCATCCACGGCCTGCGCGAGCGCTACAAGAACGTCGCCGTGCAGGACAAGGGCCGTCGCTTCAACACCGACCTGCTCGAGGCCGTCGAGCTCGGCTTCCTGCTCGACCTCGCCGAGGTCGTCGTCTACTCCGCGCGCAACCGCAAGGAGAGCCGTGGCGGCCACATGCGCGACGACTACCCCAACCGCGACGACGAGACCTACATGAAGCACACCATGGCGTACCTCTCGGGCGACGCCCACTCGGCAGATGCCGCCGACCACATCCGTCTGGATTGGAAGCCCGTCACCGTCACGCGCTACCAGCCCATGGAAAGGAAGTACTAATCGTGAGCACCACGACGATTGCCGCCGACCGCCCGGGCAACGCTGACCCGGCGATCACCCCGTTCACGGTCACGTTCCTGATCCGTCGCTTCGACCCCGAGGTTGACGAGGAGCCGCGCTGGCAGGACTTCGACGTCGAGATGTACGCGACCGACCGCGTGCTCGACGCGCTGCACAAGATCAAGTGGGAGCAGGACGGTTCGCTGACCTTCCGCCGCTCCTGCGCACACGGCATCTGCGGCTCGGACGCCATGCGCATCAACGGCCGCAACCGCCTGGCCTGCAAGACGCTGATCAAGGACCTCGACATCTCGAAGCCGATCTACGTCGAGGCCATCAAGGGCCTGCCGCTGGAGAAGGACCTCATCGTCGACATGGAGCCGTTCTTCGCGTCGTTCCGCGAGGTCCAGCCCTTCCTCATCGCCAACAAGGCGCCGGAGGGCGGCAAGGAGCGCATCCAGACCGTCGCCCAGCGCGAGCGTTTCGATGACACCACCAAGTGCATCCTCTGCGCCGCGTGCACCTCGAGCTGCCCGGTGTTCTGGACGGACGGCCAGTACTTCGGCCCGGCCGCCATCGTCAACGCCCACCGCTTCATCTTCGACTCCCGTGACGAAGACGCCAAGGTGCGCCTCGACATCCTGAACGACAAGGAAGGCGTGTGGCGCTGCCGCACCACCTTCAACTGCTCCGAGGCATGCCCGCGCGGCATCCAGGTGACCCAGGCCATCGCCGAGGTCAAGCAGGCCATCATGCGCGGCAAGCCGTAACACGCACGCCGCAACACGCAACCCGCCGCAACGCGAAGAGCCCCCGTCACTGTGACGGGGGCTCTTCGCGTTGCGGCGCTAATGTGGCACTGTGAGTCAGACACCGGGGAACGGCAGCGAGCACAAGGTTCGCGAGGCGTTGGACGCATTCGGCGAGCCGATCCGCGAGCGCTTCGGGGAGCCGGTGCAGCGCGTCACCGCGCTCACCCAGAAGACACTCGCCCTGTTCCCGGTGCGGGTCTGGCGGCACTTCCTGGCACGCAACGGCTTCCTGCTGGCGGCGGGGATGAGCTACCAGGCACTGTTCGCCGCCTTCGCCGCCGTCTACGTCGTCTTCTCGGTCGCCGGGCTCTGGCTGGCCTCGCACCCCTCGACACTGCGGGCGCTCGAGGACCTGATCAACACCTACATCCCCGGACTCATCGGGCAGGACGGCCAGACGGGGGCGATCAGCTCCAGCGAGCTCACCGGGCTCGCATCCGGCTCGACTTTCCTCCTCAGCTCGACCGGCGTGATCGCCGCCGCCGGTTTAATCTGGACCGCAATCGGCTGGGTCACCTATTCCCGCATCAGCGTGCGCACGGTGTTCGGCCTGGCCAAGGACACCCGCTCCTACGTCCTGCTGAAGGCGCGCGACTTCGTAGCCGCGCTCGCCTTCGGCTTCACGCTGCTGCTGGCCTCGACGATCACGGTGATCAGCACGGCGGCCCTGTCCTGGCTGTTCCAGGTGTTCGGCCTGCCGGTCGACTCGTTCTGGTACAACCTCGCAGGCAGCTCGCTCGGGCTCCTCCTCGTGCTGCTCATCAACGCCGGCGTGCTCGCGGCGATGTTCCGCTTCCTCTCCGGTGCCGCTGTGGAGTGGCGCAGGCTCTGGGGCGGTTCCCTCCTCGGCAGTATCGCGCTCACCGTGATGCAGGTGCTCGGGAGCACGCTGCTCGGCAGCGTCACCAAGAACCCGCTGCTGGCCACGTTCGCCGTCTTCGTCGGACTCCTGCTGTGGTTCCGACTCACCAGCATCGTGACGCTCGTCTCCGCCGCCTGGATCGCCGTGGCGGCCGGCGACCGCGGGGAGTCGCTGCGCAAGGTGACCAACGAGCAACTGGCGCTCGAGCGGCGGGAGCGCGAGTTGCAGGCCATCCGCCTGGCCGCCGAGGTGGAGCTGCGCAACGCCCGCGCGGCGCACGAGGCCGCCAACTGGTACCGCCGCCCGGCAACGGCCTTCCGGCTGCGCCAGGCCACGGACCGCTACAACGAGGTCGTCGTCGACTCGACTGCGGAACGGCCGGATGACGGCTCGTCCGGGACGCCCACCGGCTCCAATCCCCCGAAGCAGTAGGCGGCGCTGCCTGTGGGCGCCTGACACTGCCTGACACTGCCTGACACTGCCTGACACTGCCTGACGGCGCATCCCGGCCGCGGCGCTCCCCCGGCGCTCCGCTGCCCGTTCCCCGTCGGATCCGCGCTCGCGTCGTCCGTCGGGAGGCACAAGGAGGCTGGGGAGGCCGAAAGTGCCGAGAGGCTGCCTCCCGAACTCACTTTCACCTCCGCACGACGCGTGGCCGCGTTGCGCGTGCGCCCCGGGGCCTCGCTCGAGTCGACAGCGAGCTAGGACGTGGCGTCGGGCAGTGTGATCGCCAGCTCCTCGACCCGCGTCGCGAGCCACGCGACGAGGTTCTCGATGAACGCGTGAATGGCGGGAACCGCGTAGTGCCCGGCATCCCAGGCCACCCAATCCGTGATGGCCAGGGGTTCCCCGCCCGCAGTGAGAAGCACCCGGTCGAGCCCGAAGCTGGCGGGCCCCACCGCCACGGCGATTCCGCGCCCGGCTGCGGCGAGCGACTGCGCGACCACGGTGGATGACACCTGGTTCTGGTAGCTGAAGGTCAGCCCCTGGTCCAAGCCTGCCTGATCGAAGGCGGCGCGGACGGCGCTGCCGTGCCGGGCGTTGAGCAGCGGCAGGTCCGTCACCTCGCGGATGTCGACGTGCGTCTGCCCCGCGAAGGGATTCGCGGTCGACGGCATCTGCAGCGACAGTCTCGCCGACAGCAGCTTGTGCCGGGCGAAGCGGGCGGGCGGGGTAAACGTGCCCACCGCGAGGTCGGCCTGCCCCTGGTCCAGCCGCGCATACACGTCGTCGGGCTCGGCCTCCTGCACGTCGCCGAGCAGGAAGCCCGTCGCCGCCAGGCACGGGACGACCATCATGTCGCGCACGCTCGGCGGGCACACCAACTCGAGCGTCGAACTCTCATCGCCCAGCGATGCCATGATCTTCACTCCCCGATCGACTCGGGTCTTGATGTCGTTGGCGATGACGTGGAAGCGCTGGCCCGCGCGGCTCAGCTTCATTCCGCCCGCACTCCTGTCGAACAGCGCGACGCCGAGCTCCTTCTCCAAAGCCCTGATCTGCCTCGACATCGACGGCTGGGCCACAAAGCACTCGCGGGCAGCCGCGGAGACTGATCCGGTGTCGGCGACCGCAAGGAAGTAGGTGATGACACGGAGATCCACTATGCCTCCCAGGCATGGATGAGCAACTTTATGAGTATTAGCGATTATGGATGATGGCGGGCAGAGTTGCATGTCTCAGCTTTTCCTCGACCCCAAGGGACATGATGTCAACGACGACAAACGCGACGAGCTCCACCGCAGAGAAGGCGGCACGCCAGCGCCGCTCCATCACCGGAGCCTTCGTCGGCACCGCCATCGAGTGGTACGACTTCTACATCTTCGGCACCGCGGCCGCGCTCGTCTTCGGCCGGGTCTTCTACCCGGACATCGACCCGGCCGCCGCGCTGATGGCCTCCTTCGCGACCTTCTGGGTCGGCTTCATCGCCCGCCCGATCGGCGGCCTGATCTTCGGCCACTTCGGCGACAAGTTCGGGCGCAAGAACACCCTCGTCGTCACCCTGCTCCTGATGGGCATCGCGACCGCGCTCATCGGCGTGCTGCCCGGATACGCCCAGATCGGCGTGGCCGCGCCCATCCTGCTCATCGTGCTGCGCGCCCTCCAAGGCCTCGCCGTCGGCGGTGAGTGGGGTGGCGCCGTATTGCTGGCGACAGAGAACTCCTCGGCGAAGAAGAAGGGCTTTGCCGGTGCCTGGGTGCAGCAGGGCTCCCCAGCCGGGTCGATCCTGGCCACCCTGATCTTCCTGATCGTCGGCACCCTGCCTGACGAGGCCTTCATGAGCTGGGGCTGGCGCATCCCGTTCCTGCTGTCGGCCGTTCTCGTCGTCGTCGGGCTCGTCATTCGCCTCAAGGTCGAGGAGTCAGAGGACTTCCTCAACACGCAGAAGCTGAACATCGTCGTCAAGGTGCCGATCCTCGAGGTCTTCCGCGTCACGCCGAAGCTCCTCGTCGCCGGCATCTTCGCCTCCGTGCTCGGCATTGCCCTGGCCTACTTCACGAACACGTTCCTGCTCTCCTGGACGACGGGCCAGCTCGGCATCGAACGCCAGGTCATGCTCAATGTGCTGCTCGCCACCGCAATCCTGCAGTTCATCTGGCAGCCGCTCGCCGCCCTCATCGCCGAGCGCATCGGCGCCATGAAGGTGATGATGGGCGGGCTCCTGCTCAACCTGCTGCTCACGGTGCCGTTCTTCCTGGCGATCCAATCGGCCAACGTGCCCTTCATCGCCGTCATGCTCGCCGCCACCGTGCTCGGCGGCTCGGCGTACTACGCGATGCTCGCGACTTTCCTGGCCAGCGCGTTCCCCGCAAACGTGCGCTACACCGGCGTCTCTGCCGCCTACCAGATCTGCGCCACCATCTTCGGAGGTTCCACCCCGCTGCTCGCCCAGTGGGTGCTCACCTCCTCTGGCGGCAACCCGTGGGCCGTCGCCACGCTCTACGCCAGCCTCGTGATCATCACGTTGCTGGGCGTCTCCGCCCTGGCCCGGGCGAAGAAGCAGGCAGGGATCGAGGACTAGGCCATGGAGTTCGACGCCCTCTTCCACAACGGGGTCATCGCGACCGGTGACCCCGCCCACCCGGCCGCAACGCGGTTGGCGGTGCACGGCGGCCGCATCATCGCCCTCGACGACGAGATCGTCGGGCGGCCGCGCCAATCGATCGACCTGCACGGCGCGCGGGTCCTCCCCGGGTTCCACGACGCGCACTATCACCTCTCCCTCACCGGGGCGCGGCTGGCCGCACTCGATCTGCGCCCGAGCGCCGTCACAACACTCGACGAGTTGTACCGGGCGCTGGGCGAGTACGCCTCCGGGCTGGCTCCCGACGCGTGGGTGAAGGCATCCGGCTACGACCAGAACGTGCTGGGCGCGCACCCGACCGCCGAGGGCATCGACGCCGTCGTGGGTGGGCGGCCCGCATCCGTTGAGCACGTCTCCGGCCACATGCTGGTCGCCAACACCGCGGCGTTCGCACGAGCCGGCTTCGCCGACCGCATCGGCGTGCCAGAGGTGGCGGGCGGGCACGTCGAACGCGACGCGTCCGGCCGGGCCTCCGGGCTGCTGCAGGAGCGGGCGCAGGAGATCATCAACGCGGTCACGCGGCCGCTCGCGTTGGAGGAGGTGCAGCGCAACCTGCAGCTCGCCTCCGACCAGGCCGTCGCCTACGGGCTGACCAGTCTGACGGAGCCCGGCATCGGCGCACCGGAGATGATCGGCAACACGCAGGTCGACCTGCACAGCTACCAGGTGGCCGTCGAGGCGGGCGTCATCCGGCCGCGCATGACCGTCATGCCCTACATCAGCACCCTGCACGACATCACGGGCACTAGGGAGCCGGACTGGTTCGGGATCGATCTCGGGATCCGCACCGGCTTCGGCGACGACCGGCTCTCCATCGGGCCGGTGAAGATCGTCTCCGACGGCTCGCTCATCGGCAAGTCGGCCGCGATGCACCACTGTTACCACGGCGAGCCGGAGAACGCCGGGTTCATGCTGGTCGGGCCGGAGCAACTGCGCCAGCAGATCATCGGCGCCCACGCCGCCGGTTGGACGGTGGCCACGCACGCCATCGGCGACAGCGCCGTTGACCATGTGCTGGATGCCGTCGCGGAAGCGCAGCAGCGCTACCCGCGCCCCGGCGTGCGCCACCGGATCGAGCACTTCGCCGTCGCCAGCGACGCGCAGGTCGCCCGGGCCGCCGAGCTCGGCGTCATCCCCGTGCCCCAGGGCACCTTCATCTCCGACTTCGGGGACGGCATGAGCGCGGCCCTCGGCGAGGAGCGCACGGCGACCTGCTACCGGGTGGCCTCGCTGCTGGCCGCCGGCATCGTCGTGCCCGGGTCCACGGACTCCCCCGTCTCCGACGGCAACCCGCTGCGCAGCATCCACGACATGGTGAACCGGCTCACCGCATCCGGGCGGCCATTCGCCCCGGAGGAACGGGTCAGCATCGAGGACGCGGTGCGCGCCTACACCTATGGCTCGGCCTACGCCGTGGGCAAGGAAGACCGCGTCGGCACCCTCGCCGCGGGCATGCTCGCCGACTTCGTCGTGCTGAGCGACGACATCTTCGCCGTCGACAGCGCGGCAATCAAAGACATCACCGTGACGGGCACGGTAATCGGCGGCGAGGTCGTCTACGACGCCGGCGCCTTCGGAAAGGAAGCAGCACAATGACAACTTCAGCGGAGCGCGACGCCATCCTCGCCGCGGTCGATGCCGCCTTCGACGAGCAGCTCGATTTCACCGCGGCGCTCATCGCGATCCCCTCGCTGCGCGGCGAGGAGAACGACGGCCAGGACTTCATGGAGCAGGCCTTCCGCGAGGTCGGCCTCGACATCGACCGCTGGACCCTGGACCCGGCCGAGCTGGCCACCCACCCCGGCGCCGGGGCGGTCGCCGTCTCCTACGAGAACACGGACGTCGTCGTGGGCACCCTGGAACCCGCTGCGGCGGTCGGGGCGGCGGTCGGGCGCAGCCTGATCCTGAACGGGCACGTCGACGTCGTTCCCCTCGGCTCGCCCCGGCTCTGGTCGCGCTCCCCCTGGGAGCCCGCGATCGAGGACGGCTGGATGTACGGGCGCGGCTCCGGCGACATGAAGGCCGGCCTCGCCGCCAACGTGTTCGCGCTGCGCGCCCTGCAGCGCGCCGGGCTCACGCCGCGGGGGCGCATCCACCTGCAGTCGGTGCCGGAGGAGGAGAGCACCGGCAACGGCACCCTCTCCGCTCTCCAGCACGGTTACACGGCGGATGCCGTGCTCATCACGGAGCCCAGCTCGAACGCCGTCGTGCGCGCCCACACCGGCGTCATCTGGTTCCGGGTCGTCGTCACCGGCCGCGCCGCGCACGCCTCCGAAATGTCGGTCGGCGCGAACGCGATCGACGGGGCATACGCGGTCATCGCCGAGCTGCGCCGGATGGAAGCGGACTGGAACACGCGGGTGCCGGAGTCGGCGCACTTCGCCGAGCAGCCGCATCCGCTGAACCTCAACATCGGCACCATCCGGGCCGGCGACTGGCCGTCGAGCGTCCCGGACGCCTGCGAGCTCGGGATCCGGGTCGCGCTGCTGCCGGAGATGGACGTCGAGGAGTGCTGGGAGGAGATCGTCGAGCGGGTGCAGCGCGCCGTGCAGGTCGACCCCGCCCTGGCGGGCGCCACCGCGCTGACAGAGAAGCTCGGCTTCTTCTCCGACGGCTACGTCTTGGAGCCGGGCTCGGACGCGGAGGCCGTGTTGGCTGCGGCACACGAGCAGGCCACAGGCTCCGCCCTGGGCGAGGTGGCCATGCCCGGCTACATCGACTCGCGCTGCTACGGGCTCTTCGCCGGGGTGCCCGCTCTGGTCTACGGCCCGCTCGGCGAACGCCTGCATGGCGCCGACGAGCGCGTCAACATCGAGTCGGTGCGCCACGTCACGAAAGCCGTCGCGCTGTTCATCGCCGAATGGTGCGGGGTGGAGGCGGCGCCAGCGACGGGTCAGTCCGACAATCTAGACTGAGTGCATGTCATCCGCGTCCGCGCCACTGCGTATTGCCTCTGTCAACGTAAACGGCGTGCGCGCCGCCTTCCGCAACGGCATGGGCCCGTGGCTCGCCGACCGCGACGTGGACATCCTCGCCCTGCAAGAGGTTCGCGCCGAGACCAGCCACCTGACCGAGCTGCTCGGTGACGAGTGGGACATCCTGCACGACGCCGCCACGGCCAAGGGCCGTGCCGGCGTCGCCCTCGCCAGCCGCCGCAGCTCGGACAAGCACCGCGGTGCCGAGATCCATCGCGTCGAGCTCGGCGCGGTCGACTTCGACAGCGCCGGCCGCTGGCTGGAGGCCGACTACCGCGTCGGCGACAAGATCATCACCGTGGTGAGCACCTACGTGCACTCGGGCGAGGTCGGCACCCCCAAGCAGGTTGAGAAGTACAAGTTCCTCGATGCCATGCAGGAGCGACTCCCCCAGCTCGAGGCCCACTCCAGGTACGCACTCGTCTTGGGCGACTTGAACGTCGGCCACCGCACCCTCGACATCAAGAACTGGAAGGGCAATGTGAAGAAGGCCGGCTTCCTTCCGGAGGAGCGCGCCTACTTCGACCGTTTCATCGGCGCCGAGAGCGACCCGGACTACAACAACGGCGCCGGCCTCGGCTGGGTCGACGTCGGGCGCAAGTGGGCCGGCGAGGTCGAGGGCCCGTACAGCTGGTGGTCCAACCGCGGCCAGGCCTTCGACAACGACACCGGCTGGCGCATCGACTACCACCTGGCCTCCCCCGCCCTGGCTGCCACCGTCGTGAACTACACGATCGACCGGGCCGAGTCCTACGACGAGCGATGGTCCGACCACGCCCCCGTCGTCGTCGACTACGCGATCTAGCCCCCATTTCTTAGTCGGATGCCCGGCATCCGCGACCCTCGTTTGAAAGAGTGACATGACCTCTCTGCCCCGCCTCTACTCGGGCATGCAGCCCTCGGCTGATTCCCTGCACGCCGGCAACTACATCGGCGCCCTGCTGCAGTGGAAGGAGCTGCAGTCCAGCCACGACGCCCTGTTCTCCGTCGTCGACATGCACGCCATCACCGTGCCGCAGGACCCGGCCGAGCTGCGCGAGAAGACCCGCCGCACCGCCGCGCAGTACATCGCCGCCGGCATCGACCCGTCCAGCTCCACGCTCTACGTGCAGTCGCACGTGCCGGCGCACGCCGAGCTGGCCTGGGTTCTCAACACCATCACCGGTTTCGGCGAGGCCGGCCGGATGACGCAGTTCAAGGACAAGTCCAAGAAGCAGGGCGCCGACGCCACCTCGGTCGGACTCTTCACCTACCCGGTGCTGATGGCGGCCGACATCCTGCTCTACCAGACGGAGGTCGTGCCGGTCGGCGACGACCAGAAGCAGCACGTCGAGCTCACCCGCGACCTCGCCACCCGCTTCAACGCGCGCTTCGGCGAGACCTTCACGGTGCCGGAGCCCGTCATCCAGAAGGAGACGGCGCGCATCTACGACCTGCAGAACCCGGGCTCGAAGATGTCGAAGTCGGGCGAGTCGCCCGCCGGCATCCTCTGGCTGATGGACGAGCCGGGCGCGATCAAGAAGAAGATCATGCGCGCGGTCACGGATGACGACGGCGTGGTGCGCTTCGATCGGGCAGAGAAGCCGGGCGTCTCCAACCTGATGACGATGTTCCAGGTTCTCTCCGGCCGCTCGCTGGCCGAGATCGAGGACGCCTTCGCCGGCCGCGGCTACGGTGACTTCAAGAAGGAGCTCGTCGAGCTCGTCGTCTCCGAGTTCTCGCCGATCCGCGAGCGCGCCACCGCGCTGCTCGACGACCCGGCCGAGCTGGACCGCCTGCTGGCCGGCAACGCCGAACGCGCGTCGGCGATCGCCGACGCCACGCTGGACACCGTCTACGACCGCATCGGCTTCCTCCGCCGGGCACGCTAGGAGCACACATGGACATCGTCGCACTGCGCACGGAACGGCTCGTGCTCGACCAGCTGCAGGAGGGCGATGTCGATGCGATCACCGCCTACTGCCAGGACCCGCTGTTCGAGCGCTACCTGACCGTGCCGTGGCCGTACCGGCGCGAGCACGCCGCCGGGTTCGTGAACGAGCTTGCGCCGGCCTGGTGGCAGAGCGGCGCGGAGGCGACGTGGGCGCTGCGCCGGGAGGAGGGCGGCCCTCTCATGGGCGTCCTCTCCTTCCGGATGCCGAAGCACGACCTCGGCTTCTGGATAGGCGAGGAGCACCGCGGCTTCGGCTACATGCCGGAGGCCGTCTCGCGCGTCGCCGACTGGGCGTTCGACGAGGCCGTCCCCGGCCTGCAGGCCGTCGGCTGGGAGTGCATCGCCGGAAACGTCGCCTCCGCCCGGGTCGCCCGCAAGGCCGGATTCCGCTTCACGCGCACGGCGCCCTCCAGCATCCCCGATCGCGACGACGCCCACCCGGAGAGCTGGTACGGCACGCTCGGCCGCGGCATCCGCTCCATCCACGAGGGCTGGCCGACCGGGGTCGTGCAGCCATGAGCAAGCCGCCCAGCGTGATCCTGTTCGATCTGGACGACACCCTGTTCGCCCACCGCAACGCGGTGTCCCACGGCATCGTCGCGCACATCGAGAACATCGGCGGCTTCGAGGGCGTGCACCAGCCGGATGCCGTCTCGCTCTGGCACGCACTGGAGGAGAAGCACTACCACTCCTACCTCGAGGGCACGCTCGACTTCGAGGGGCAGCGCCGGGCGCGCGCCCGCGACTTCGCGGCCGCGCACGGCGTGCATCTCGAGGACGACGCCTCCGGCGTCTGGTTCGACGACTACTTCGAGCACTACATCGCCGCGTGGACGCTGCACGAGGACGCCCTGCCGTGCCTCGACGCCCTCGAGGCGGCCCTGCCCGGCGTGCGCTTCGGCATCATCACCAACGGCGACCCCGCCTTCCAGCGACGCAAGCTCGACCGGGTCGGGCTGACGGCCAGGATGGGCCTCGATGAGCACCCGGAGAGGCTCATCGCATCCGGCGCACTCGGCTTCGCCAAGCCCGACCCGCGCATCTTCGCGGCCGCCTGCGCGGCGTTTGACGCGGAGCCCGGGCGGAGCGTGTACGTCGGTGACCGGCTGCACACGGACGCGATCGGCGCCGCCGCCGCCGGGCTCACCGGCGTGTGGCTGAACCGCGCGGGCGAGGTCACCCCCGAGCCCTCGGATGCCGCGGAGGCCGCCGCCCTCGGCGTGCTCGAGATCGCCGGGCTCGACGATCTCGTGGCCGCACTGGTTGCTCTCTAGCTGGGTCTCGATACGGCGCTGGCGCGCCTACTCGACCAGCGGGTTTCCCCGTTGGCTCGAGGGAGCGCCAGCGACCGAACCCGACAGCGCTGAAGGCAGAAGCCCCCGCACTCCGAGGAGTGCGGGGGCTTCGTGGTTTCGCGGGGTGTTACTTGACGTCCTCGTCGACCCAGTCGAGGGTCTTGGTGACGGCCTTCTTCCAGTTGCGGTAGAGGCGGTCGCGCTCAGCGGAGTCCATGTTCGGCTCCCAGCGCTTGTCCTCCTGCCAGTTCTTGGAGAGGTCATCGAGACCGCTCCAGAAGCCGACGGCCAGGCCGGCCGCGTAGGCCGCGCCGAGCGCGGTGGTCTCGGCCACGACGGGGCGCACGACCGGAACGTTCAGGATGTCGGCCTGGAACTGCAGCAGCGTGTTGTTCGCCGTCGCACCGCCGTCGACCTTGAGCTCGGTCAGCGGGACGCCGGAGTCGGCGTTGACCGCGTCGATGACCTCACGGGTCTGGAACGCGATCGCCTCGAGCGCGGCACGGGCGATGTGGCCCTTGTTCACGTAGCGGGTGAGGCCGACGAGGGCGCCTCGGGCGTCCGCGCGCCAGTGCGGCGCGAACAGGCCGGAGAACGCGGGCACGAAGTAGGCCCCGCCGTTGTCCTCGACCGTGTTCGCCAGCGCCTCGATGTCGGAGGCCGACTCGATGATGCCGAGGTTGTCGCGCATCCACTGCACGAGCGAGCCGGTGACCGCGATGGATCCCTCCAGCGCGTAGTGCACCGGTGCGTCGCCGAGCTTGTAGCCGACGGTCGTGAGCAGGCCGTTCTCCGAGTGAACGATCTCCTCCCCCGTGTTGAAGATGAGGAAGTTGCCCGTGCCGTAGGTGTTCTTCGCCTCGCCGGTCTGGAATGCGGCCTGGCCGAACGTCGCCGCCTGCTGGTCTCCGAGGATTCCGGCAATGGGGGTTTCACGCAGCAGCGAGTGCTCGGACGCGTAGCCGTAGATCTCGGAGGACGAACGGATGTCGGGCAGCATCGACTTCGGCACATCGAACGCCGCGAGGATCTCGTCGTCCCACTGCAGGGTCTCGAGGTCCATGAAGAGGGTGCGGCTGGCGTTGGTGACGTCGGTGGCGTGCACGCCGCCGTTGACGCCGCCGGTGAGGTTCCACAGCACCCAGGTGTCGGTGGTGCCGAAGAGCAGCTCGCCGGCATCCGCCGCCTCGCGGGCCCCGGGCACGTTCTCCAGGATCCAGACGATCTTGGTGCCGGAGAAGTAGGTCGCCAGCGGCAGGCCGACGGTCTTCTTGAAGCGCTCGACTCCCTCGGCGCCCGCGAGGCGGTCGACGATGTCCTGCGTGCGGGTGTCCTGCCAGACGATGGCGTTGTAGACAGGCTCGCCGGTGTTCTTGTTCCAGACGACGGCGGTCTCGCGCTGGTTGGTGATGCCGATCGAGGCCACGTCGTGCCGGGTGAGGTTCGCCTTGCCGAGGGCCTGGCCGATCACCTCGCGCACGTTCGCCCAGATCTCCAGCGGGTTGTGCTCGACCCAGCCGGCCTGGGTCATGATCTGCTCGTGCTCGAGCTGGCCGGTCGAGATGATCGACCCCGCCTTGTCGAAGATGATTGCGCGCGAGCTCGTGGTGCCCTGGTCAATCGCGAGTACGTAGTCAGCCATGCTGATAACTCCTTTGCTATCGAATGAGATGAGTGAGGTTCGGATTCCGCTGACTAGCCGAGGATCGGCAGCAGAGCGGTGGACGCGAGGCCGGCGAGCACGCCGCCGATGATCGGGCCGACGACGGGGACCCAGGAGTAGCTCCAGTCGGAGCCGCCCTTGCCCTTGATCGGCAGGAAGAAGTGCGCGATGCGCGGGCCGAGGTCACGGGCCGGGTTGATGGCGTAGCCGGTCGGGCCGCCGAGGGAGGCGCCGATACCGATCACCAGGAGGGCAACGGGCAGGGCGCCAAGGGCGGCCAGGCCGCCGCCGTCGCCGTTGCGGCCGAAGCCGATGACGACGAAGACGAGCACGAAGGTGGCGATGATCTCGGTGACGAGGTTCCAGCCGTAGGAGCGGATGGCGGGGCCGGTGGAGAAGACGCCGAGCTTGGTCGCGGCATCCGGCTCAGCGTCGAAGTGCTGCTTGTAGCCGAGCCACATCACGACGGCACCGATGATCGCACCGATGAGCTGGGCGGCGATGTAGGCCAGCACCGAGACGACGGACACCGCGACGGTGGTGCCCATGGCGGGGTTGCCGAACTCCTCCGCGCCGCTGGCGACGAGGCCGAGCGTGACGGCGGGGTTCAGGTGTGCACCTGACGCGTACGAGACGATGACACCGGCGAAGACCGCGAGGCCCCAGCCGAAGTTGATCATCAGGGTGCCGCCGCCAAAGCCCTTGGTCTTGGCGAGGATGACGTTTGCGACGACGCCTCCACCGAGCAGCACGAGCATGGCGGTACCGACCAGCTCCGAGAGGAACACAATTCCGAGGTTGTCCACGTTGACCTTCCGATATTTCTTTCGTCATCCACGCCGGCGAGATCCGGGCGAACTGTGGCGGATTCGAGGAATCCGCTTAGAACCGTATCCGGCGCTCAGACGGCAAAACAGCCAGAACGAGTGCACATCCGTGCATTCTCTGACTGTTCAACCGTCGTTCGCCCAGGCGTCGACGAGGGCGTTCGCTCAGGCGTTGGTGAGCTGACCGGACTCCAGCTGCACCCCGTGCACCTCGGCCAGGTCCGCGCGGGTGGAGGCGATTTCCACGGCGGTGCGGGCCTCGCTCCAGCCGAGCACCTCGGCCATGATTCCGGCCAGTTCCTCGAGCAGGCTGGTGCTCAGGGCGCCGACGAAGGCGAGGCTGGTGCGGCGCAGGACGAGGTCCTGCAGGTGCACGGGCTGCTCAGTGGCGACGAGGTAGGCGATCTCGCGGCGCGAGTAGTCGGCGGCGCCGGTCAGCGGGGCGTCCTGCGTCCCCTCGTCGGCGAGCAGCTCGGCGATCAGCGGCTCTGCGCGCGTGCCGTAGCGGGCGAGCAGCTGGGCTGCACGCTCGCGGCCGAGCTCCTCGCCGTGGCTGGTGAGCCACACCTGGCGGGCGGCATCCGTCTGCGGGAAGCCCTTGCCACCACCGATGGCCAGGCCCTCGGTGCTCTGGGTGCGGGGCTGGCCGATGAGGCCCAGGATGTCGGTGCTCAGGTGCTCGGCCAGGGCGCGGAAGGTCGTCCACTTGCCGCCGACCAGGCTGAGCAGCGTGCTGCCGGGCAGCTCGGTGAGCTCGGTCTTCTCGATGCGGTAGTCGCGGGAGACGAAGCCGGGTGCCTCGTCGTCGTGACGGGGCAGCGGACGCACGCCGGAGAAGCGGAACACGATGTCGGAACGGTCGACGGCGATGTTTGGGAAAACGTGCGCGATGAGATCGAAGAAGTAGTCGACCTCGTCCTCTGTGCAGCGGATCGGCTTCGTCATGTCGTGCTCGAGGTCGGTGGTGCCGACGAGGACGCGGCCCTTCAGCGGGTAGATCAGCACGATGCGGCCGTCCTCGTGCTCGAAGAAGATCTCGCGGCCGTCGGTGGCTTCCAGCAGCTCCGGGTTGTCCAGCACGATGTGCGAGCCCTTGGTGCCGCCCATGAAGGTGCTCGGGCGGCCGAGTGCGCGGTTGGTGAGGTCGGTCCAGGGGCCGGTGGTGTTCACGATGACGTCGGCGGTCATGGTGAAGACCTCGCCGGTCACGGTGTCGCGCAGGCGCACGCCGTCCTCGTCCATGCCGACGGCCTCCACGTAGTTGGCGGCGCGGGCGAGCGGGCCGGCGGCGAGGCCGTCGTGCAGCACGTCGAGGGCGAGGCGCTCCGGGTCGTGCATCGAGGCGTCGTAGTAGGTGGCCGTGTACTTGAGCGCCGGGTTCAGCGCCGGCAGCTGGCGCAGCGACTCGGTGCGCCCACGGAACTCGTGGCGGGGCACGCTGCCGCCGTCGCGGGAGAAGGAGTCGTAGAGCGTCATGCCGACCTTGATCAGCAGCGCGCCGCGCTCGGTGGGCTTGCCGGAGCGGTGCGTCAGGAACCGCAGCGGGGCGGAGAGGATTCCGGAGAAGGTGGAGAAGATCGGCACCGTGGTCTTCAGCGGCTTCACGTAGTGCGGGGCGATCTTGATGAGGCTGTTGCGCTCCTCGACCGACTCCTTGACGAGGCGGAACTCGCCGTTCTCGAGGTACCGGACGCCGCCGTGGATCATGTGCGAGGACGCGCTGGACGCGCCGGAGACGTAGTCGCCGCGCTCGACGATGGTAACGTCGACGCCCTGCAGGGCGAGGTCGCGGAAGGTGGCAATGCCATTGATGCCTGCACCGATGATGAGCACGCTGCTGTGCGGCTTCTGCTGCAGCGCAGCGACGGTTTCGCGGGTGTCGTTGTTCTGGAATGCCGACATCTCGTTCTCTCGCTTCCCGACGGCCGTTCGCTCGTCGTCGTTCCTCAGTTCAGGGAACACCCGCTGTTTGCGTCTTCGCCACCGCGTGTGTATGAATACATCTTGAACACATACGCACAATCTTTCAAAGCTCGTGCACATATGTGCAGGGCTAGCCGAGAGAGACAGGACCCGTGATGAACGAGCTCGACGAGACATCCGAGAGCGGCAAGACCGGCGACGCGCTGCGCGCCGCTCACCTCTACTACATGCAGGATCTGACGATGGATGCCATCGCCCACGAGCTGCACACCTCGCGTTCCTCGGTCTCGCGGCTGCTCAGCCACGCCAGGGCCAGCGGGCTGGTCGACATCCAGATCCGCTCGCCGCGGGACATGCCCGGCCGGATCGAGGAGGCCGTTCTCGAGCGCCACGGGGTGCGCGCGCACATCGTCCCGGTGCCGGAGAACGCCAGCGACGTGGACCGTCTGGAGCGCGTCGCGCTCTCGGCTGCACGAATTCTCGGCCAGTTCTTCGACTCCAACATGTCGCTCGGCATTGCCTGGGGCTCGACGATGGGTGCGCTCAGCCGCCACCTCATCCCCAAGCAGACCCACAACTCGCAGATCGTGCAGCTGAACGGCGCGGGGAACATGCGCACCACCGGCATCCTCTACGCCTCCGAGATCCTGCGCCGCTTCGGCGATGCCTATGGCGCGCACGTGCAGCAGTTCCCCGTCCCGGCGTTCTTCGACGACCCGGCGACGAAGCAGGCGATGTGGCGGGAGCGCTCCACCGAGCGGGTGCTGCAGATGCAGGAGAACATGGATGTCGCGCTCTTCGGCATCGGCTCCCCCTTCGCCGAGGTGCCGAGCCACGTCTACGCCGGCGGCTACCTCGAGCCGGAGGACTTCCAGTCCCTCAGCCGCGACGGCGCGGTCGGCGACGTCGCGACGGTGTTCTACCGCGCGGACGGCTCCACCGACGGCATCGCCCTGAACGAGCGCGGTACCGGGCCGAGCTTCGACCTGCTGCGGGCGACGCCGCGCCGCGTCTGCGTGGTCGCCGGGCTGTCGAAGCTGCCGAGCCTGCGCGGCGCGATCAGGGCCGAGCTCATCACCGACCTCATCATTGACGAGTCGACTGCCCGCGCCCTGCTCGAGTAGGCCACGGCCGGCTTCGGTCGCTGCCGCGCCCTCGAGCCAACGGGAAAAGTGCGCCACCCTCCCCGCGCGCGGGCCTCCGCTGCTGGCTTCGGTCGCTGGCGCTCCCTCGAGCCAACGGGGAGTGGCGACGCCCACCCTCCCGCTGGTCGAGTAGGCCCGCCAGGGCCGTATCGAGACCCGGCGACCCGGTCTCGATACCCTCGTTCCTCGCTACTCGACCAACGGGACGGGCCGATGCCCCTCCCCACGTCGGCTGGAGGGGGCCGCGCCGCGAGGAACGAGCAGCGCAGCCCCCGAAGCCCCGGAGCCGACCCGAGCGAGGCGTGCCCGGGGTTTGGCTTCGGTCGCTGGCGCTCCCTCGAGCCAACGGGAAATGGCGACGCCCACCCTCCCGCTGGTCGAGTAGGCCCGCCAGGGCCGTATCGAGACCCGGGCGACCCGGTCTCGATACGCTCGTTCCTCGCTACTCGACCAACGGGACGGGCCGACGCCCACCCCCACGCGCGGATCACCGCTGCTGGCTGCGGTCGCTGGCGCTCCCTCGAGCCAACGGGGATGGGCGAGAGCTACGTAACGGGGCGTTGCGGGAATAGATTCTGGCCGGGCGCGTTGGCCTAGACTCAGAAGCAAGAAACGTGCTCCGGGGTCGGTGAGAATCCGAACCGGCGGTGAAAGTCCGCGAGCCGTGCCCTCCGCAAGGAGGGAACGGTTGAGCCGGTGAAATTCCGGCACCGACGGTTAAAGTCCGGATGGGAGGATGCACGCGTCGATTGTTTGTAGTGATCAGGGTTTCTCTGCTCACTCGGCCGTCGGCGAACCTCGAGCACGCTCGCGACCCCCGGAGTACCTGAGTACAAGGACTGCCATGGGATCCCGCGCACACATCGAAGACGTTCTGCGCCGCGCCTTCGCGCTGGCCGCAAACGGTCCCGCCCGCGGGCTGAACCCGCAGGTCGGCTGCGTGCTGCTGGCCGACGACGGCACCGTGCTGGCCGAGGGCTGGCACCGGGGCGCCGGCACCGCGCACGCCGAGGTCGCCGCGCTGGCCGAGCTGCCCGCGGGAGCCGCGCGCGGCGCGACCGCCGTCGTCACCCTCGAACCCTGCAACCACCAGGGCCGCACCGGCCCCTGCGCCGAGGCCCTGATCGAGGCCGGCGTCGCCCGCGTCATCTACTCCGTCGACGACCCGGGCGACTCGTCCTCGGGCGGTGCCGCCCGGCTCCGCGCCGCCGGCATCGACGTCGAGGGCGGCGTGCTCCGCGCCGAGGGCGAGGCGCTGCTCGGCGACTGGCTGCAGGCCGCCCGCCTCGGCCGCCCGGTCGTCACCGTCAAGTGGGCGTCCAGCCTGGACGGCCGCGCCGCCGCGGCCGACGGCAGCAGCCAGTGGATCACCGGGTCCGCCGCGCGCCTCGACGTGCACCGCCGCCGCGCCGCCGCCGACGCGATCGCCGTCGGCACCGGCACCGTGTTGGCCGACGACCCCTCCCTCACCGCCCGCGACGCCGACGGCGGCCTGCTCCCCAGCCAGCCCGTGCCCATCGTCTTCGGTCGGCGCGAGACGCCGGCGGATGCCGCGCTCCGCCGCCACCCGCACGAGCCCGTCTTCGCTGACGGCAGCGACCTGCCCGCCCAGCTGGCCGACCTGCACGGCCGCGGCATCCGCTCGCTCTTCGTCGAGGGCGGGCCGACACTGGCCAGCGCGTTCATCGCGGCCGGCCTCGCCGACGAGCTGCTCGTCTACCTTGCCCCCGTGCTGCTCGGCGGCCCGAAACTCGCCCTCGGCGAGCTCGGCATCGCCTCCATCGACGAGGCACTGCGCCTCGAGCTGGCCAGCGTTGAACAACTGGGCGACGACATCCTCGTCGTGGCCCGACCCGTGAAAGGACACTGAGGTGTTTACAGGAATCATCGAGGAGCTCGGCCGCATCGAGCGGATCGAGCGCACGAGCGATGCGGCGCGCATCACGGTGCGCGGGCCGCTCGTCGTCAGCGACGCCGGGCACGGCGACTCCATCGCCGTCAGCGGGGTCTGCCTGACAGTCGTGGGCAGCGACGCCGACTCCTTCACCGTCGACGTCATGGCGCAGACGCTGGCCATGAGCACCCTGGGCGGCGCCGTGCAGGGCACGGCCGTCAACCTCGAGCGCGCGGCCGCGGTCAACGGCCGCCTCGGCGGGCACATCGTGCAGGGCCACATCGACGGCACCGCGACGGTGCTGGCGATCACGCCGGGCAGCGCCTGGCGGGTCGTGCGGTTCAGCCTGGACGCCGAGCACGCCCCGCTCGTCGTCGACAAGGGCTCGATCGCCGTCGACGGTGTCTCGCTCACCGTGAGCAACGTCAGCCCGGCCGAGGAGGCCGAGCAGTGGTTCGAGGTATCGCTGATCCCCGAGACGCTCACCGCGACGACTCTCGGCCAGCGCGTCGTCGGCGACACGGTCAACATCGAGACCGACATCCTCGCCCGCCACGTTGCACGAATGTTCGCACTACAGAACGCCGCTACCCCAGTGAGGAGCAACTCATGAGCCTGTCCACCATGCCCGAGGTTCTCGAGGCGCTGCGCGCGGGTCGGCCCGTGATCGTCGCCGACGACGAGGGCCGCGAGAACGAGGGCGACGCCATCCTCGCCGCCGAGCTGGCCAGCCAGGAGTGGATCGCCTGGATGGTGCGCAACACCAGCGGCTTCCTCTGTGCCCCGATGCCGGCGGAGTACGCCGACCGGCTCGGCCTGCCGCTCATGGTCGTCGACAACGAGGACGCGCGGAACACCGCGTACACGATCACCGTCGATGCCGCCGAGCGGGTGACCACCGGCATCAGCGCCGCCGACCGCGCGCGCACCCTGCGGGTGCTCGCCGACCCGCACTCCCTGCCGGCCAACCTGATCCGACCCGGCCACGTGCTGCCGCTGCGCGCCGTCGCCGGCGGCGTGCGCGAGCGCGCCGGGCACACCGAGGCCGCCGTCGACCTGATGAAGCTGGCCGGGCTGGCCCCGGTGGGCGTCATCGGGGAGATCGTCGCGGATGACGGCGAGATGATGCGCCTGCCCGGGCTGCTCGCCCTCGGTGAGCGCGACGGCCTGCCCGTCACCACGGTCGCGGCGATCGCCGAGTGGCTGCACGCGCAGCACGAGGTGGAGGCCGGCGCCCCGGCATCCGTGGTCGAGAACGCCCGCGTGGCCTTCGAGGTCGAGACGACGGTGCCGACCAGGCACGGCCCGTTCCAGGTGCGCGCGTACCGCGACCGGGTCAGCGGCGCCGACCACGTCGCGATCACCGCCGGCGTGCTGGGCGACTCCCCCCTCGTGCGGGTGCACTCCGAGTGCCTGACCGGCGAGGCCTTCGGCTCGCTCAAGTGCGAGTGCGGCCCGCAGCTGGACGCCGCGCTGGAGACCGTGCAGCGCGACGGCGGCATCGTCATCTACCTGCGCGGGCATGAGGGACGCGGCATCGGCCTGATCAACAAGCTGCGCGCCTACCGACTGCAGGAGGATGGGCTCGACACCCTCGACGCCAACCTCGCCCTCGGCCTACCGGCCGACTCCCGCGACTACGGCGCCGCGGCGGCAATCCTCGACGACATGGGCGTCGGCTCCGTGCGCCTGCTCACCAACAACCCGGAGAAGGTGCGCCAGCTCGAGCTGCACGGCGTGCGGGTGAGCGAGCAGGTGCCGCTGGTCGTCGGCGTCGGTGCGTACAACGAGGGCTACCTCGACACCAAGCGCACCCGGATGGGGCACTCCATCGACAACGGCCAGCTGGCAGATGCCACGGCCGAGACACTCCTCAACACACTGGAAGGGCACGCATCATGAGCGGAGCAGGATCACCAACGGCGGCACTCACCCCGAACCTCGACGCGACGGGGATGCGCGTCGTCATCGTCGCCGGGCGCTGGCACGAGATCATCACCGACGGGCTGATCGCCGGCGCGGTGCGGGTGCTCGAGGCATCCGGCGCAGACTACGAGATCGTGCGGGTGCCGGGCAGTTTCGAGCTGCCCGTGGTCTGCACGGCGGCCCTGGAGGCGGGGGCGGACGCCGTCGTCGCGCTCGGCGTCATCATCCGCGGCGGCACACCGCACTTCGAGTACGTCTCGGCGGCCGCCACCGACGGCCTCACCCGGGTCGCCCTGGACACCGGCAAGCCGGTCGGCTTCGGCGTGCTCACCCTGGACGACGAGCAGCAGGGCATCGACCGCGCCGGCCTGCCCGGCTCCAAGGAGGACAAGGGCGAGGAGGCCGCGGCCGCGGCCATCGCCACGGCGCTCACGCTGCGGGCGCTGCGCGCTTAAACGCAGAAACCCGCTGGTCGGGCTTGCCGGACCCCGAGAGGGGCTTCGGCAAGCCCAACCAGCGGGCTCCCGGGAGTCGCTACGGCTTCCAGACCATCAGCACGACGACGGCGACGAGCAGCAGCGACGCGACGCCGCTGCCGGCGGCGATGGCCGGGTAGCGGGACGGCGCGGCGGCGGCCGCGGGGTTGGCGGCGTCCACGGCGCCGAGTGCCTCGGCGGCCTTGCGCATGGTCGGGACGACGACGAAGAGGCTGAGGCCGAGCGCGACGATGTAGAGGATGATCGACCACAGCACCCACGGGGTGGTGACGGAGAGGTTGTACTTCTCGTCCGCCATGCCCATCACGCCGAAGCCGAAGACGACGACCAGCAGCGAGAGCAGGCTGAACAGGTTGGTGGACTTCGCCAGCACGGCGACCTGGGAGGCGTTGCCGGCGCGGACCGCGCGCATGGCGGTCATGGGCAGGATGGCCATCGGGCCGACGATGAACACGGCGGTGACGACGTGCAAGATGCTGAACAGGGTTTCCATATCCCCAGCTTATCCAGCAGCCCGCCTGCCGCATCAGTCTTTCGATGGGGATCTGGCGGCCGGCGCCCGCTCCCCTGTTCATGAGTCGTTCTCGGCTCCGCGTAAACTTGAGCAGTTGCCACAAGCAGCAAGCTCTCCCCACCGCAGTCCGTGACGCCAGATCGACGCCCGCACAGGCGGCCCATCATTTTCGCGCACCCTCGAGTGCGTCGCATCGGAGTCCTTCCTCGCATGTCTGCATCACCCGCGGTCGCCCAGACCGCACCCGTCAATCCCCGCAGCCGAGTCGTTCTGGCCAGCCTCATCGGCACCACGATCGAGTTCTACGACTTCTACGTCTACGCCACGGCCGCCGTCCTCGTCTTCCCGCACCTCTTCTTCCCCACCGGTGACGCCACCACTGCCCTGCTGCAGTCCTTCGCGGTGTTCGGTGCCGCCATGGTGGCCCGCCCGCTCGGGGCGATCCTGTTCGGCCACCTCGGCGACAAGCACGGCCGCAAGGCGACCCTAGTGGGCGCTCTGCTCACCATGGGCATCGCGACGTTCCTGATCGGTGTGCTGCCCACCTACGCCATGGTCGGCTGGCTCGCCCCGCTGCTGCTCGTCGTGCTGCGCATCGCGCAGGGCTTCGCGCTCGGCGGCGAGTGGTCCGGTGCGGCGCTCGTCGCCACCGAGAACGCCCCCAAGGGCAAGCGCGCGTGGTACGGCACCTTCCCACAGCTGGGCGCCCCGATCGGCTTCATCATCGCCAACGGCCTGTTCCTGATCATCGCCGCGGTGCTCCCCTCCGACGACCCGTCGATGCCGTCGCAGGCGTTCCTCGAGTGGGGCTGGCGCATCCCGTTCCTGTTCTCGGTCGTCATGGTCATCGTCGGCCTCTGGGTGCGCCTGCGCCTGGTCGAGAGCGCCGCCTTCTCGAAGGCATCCGCCACCGGCAAGCTCACCAAGACGCCGCTCGTCACCGTGTTCAAGCTGCACTGGCGCGAGCTCATCCTCGGCACCTTCTTCATGCTCGCCACCTACGTGCTGTTCTACCTGATGACGACGTTCTCGCTCAGCTACGGCCGCTCGCCGCTGAACCCGGAGGACCCCTCGGTCCAGCCCGGCCTCGGCTACTCCTACAACACCTTCGTGCTCATGCTCATCGCCGGCGTGCTCTTCTTCGGCGTCTTCACGCTCGTCTCCGGGCCGCTCGCCGACAAGTGGGGCCGCCGCAAGACGCTGATCTGGGTGACGCTCGGCATCATCGTGTTCGGCATGCTCTGGGTGCCGCTGCTCGGCGCGGGCTTCGCCGGCGTCATGATCTGGCTGATCGTCGGCTTCTCGCTGATGGGGCTCACCTTCGGGCCGATGGGCGCGCTCCTGCCCGAGCTGTTCCCGACCAACGTGCGCTACACCGGCTCCGGCATCAGCTACAACGTGTCGTCGATCCTCGGCGCGGCCGTCGCCCCGTTCATCGCCGTCGCCCTGTGGAGCGCCGGAGACGGCAGCCCGTTCTGGGTCGGCGTCTACCTCGCCGTGATGGGCGTCATCACGCTCATCGCCCTGCTGGTCTCGAAGGAGACGAAGGACAACGACATCGACGCCTAGTCGTTTGTCCCCCGTTTCTGGGCGGATGCCACAGCCAACTGATTTAGGGTTGTAGCTGGCATCCGCCCGCCGAAAGGGAGCAATGAGCAACGCACGCACACTGGGTCGCAGCAGACGCAAACAAGAAACCGGCCCGCGCGCGAAGTTCAGCCAGCTGGTTCCGTACCTGCTCGAGCACAAGGCGGTGCTCAGCGTCGTGATCGTGCTGAGCATCCTCGGTGCGGCCGCGAGCCTCGCCCAGCCGCTGCTGGTCAGCCAGCTGATCACCGTCGTGCAGGCGAACGAGCCGCTCGGCAACCTGGTCTGGGTGCTCGTCGCCCTCGTCGTCGTCGCCGCCCTGATCAGCGGCTACCAGCACTACCTGCTGCAGCGCACCGGCGAGGGCGTCGTGCTCTCCAGCCGCCGCCAGCTGGTCGCCCGGATGCTGCACCTGCCGATCGCCGAGTTCGACACCCGCCGCACCGGCGACCTGGTCTCCCGCGTCGGCAGCGACACGACCCTACTGCGGGCCGTGCTCACCCAGGGCCTCGTCGACGCCCTCGGCGGCTCCCTCACCTTCTTCGGCGCGCTGATCGCCATGCTGATCATCGACCCGGTGCTGCTCGGCCTCACCCTGCTCGTCATCACCGTCTCGGTCGTCACCGTCGTGCTGCTCTCCAGCCGCATCCGCACCGCCAGCCTGCAGGCGCAGACCAAGGTGGGCGACCTGGCCGCGAGCGTCGAGCGCGCCATCAGCGCGGTGCGCACCGTGCGCGCCTCCAACGCCACCGACCGCGAGATCGCCGCCGTCGGCGAGGAGGCGAAGGGCGCCTGGAGCGCCGGCATCCGCGTCGCCAGCATCTCGGCGCTCGTCGTGCCCGTCGCCGGCATCGCCATGCAGGTCTCGCTGCTCGTCGTGCTCGGCGTCGGTGGCTTCCGCGTCGCCAGCGGCGCCATCACCGTGGCCAGCCTGGTCGCGTTCATCCTGTTCCTGTTCATGCTGATCATGCCGCTCGGCACCGCCTTCGGCGCCATCACCTCCGTGAACTCGGCCCTCGGCGCGCTCGGCCGCATCCAGGAGATCATCGAGCTGCCCAGCGAGAGCGACCACGACCGTGACATCGCCCCGCTCGCCGACGTCACCCCGAACGAGCTCTCGGCGCTCCTGTCGATGGATGACACCGCCATCGCCTTCGACGATGTGCACTTCGCCTACGCGCTGAACCGCTCCGACGAGGCCGACCCCGCCAACGAGAGCGTCGACGAGCACACGCCGGAGGGCAACGTCACCGACAGGCAGCCGGTGCTCCGCGGCGTCTCGTTCAACGCTCCCCGCGGCAAGCGCACCGCCCTGGTCGGACCGTCCGGTGCGGGCAAGAGCACGATCCTCGCGCTGATCGAGCGCTTCTACGACCCGAGCGTCGGCGTCGTGCGGCTCGCCGGCCTCGACATCCGCACCCTGCCCCGCACCGAGCTGCGCGCCCAGATCGGCTACGTCGAGCAGGACGCCCCGGTGCTGGCCGGCACCCTGCGCGAGAACCTCACGCTGGCAACCCCGGATGCCACCGACGCCCAGTGCGAGGAGGTGCTGCGCGCGGTGAACCTCGGCGAGGTGCTCGAGCGCAACCCGCTCGGGCTCAGTGCGCCGGTCGGCGAGGACGGCGTCATGCTCTCCGGCGGTGAGCGCCAGCGCCTCGCGATCGCCCGCGCACTGCTGGCCGCGCCCCCGATCCTGCTGCTGGACGAGTCGACGTCCAGCCTCGACGGCGTGAACGAGCAGATGATGCGCGCCGCCATCGACGCCGTCGCAGAGGGGCGCACGCTCATCGTGATCGCGCACCGGCTCTCCACCGTCGTGGACAGCGACCAGATCGTGGTACTCGACCACGGCGAGGTCGTCGGCACCGGCACGCACTCGGAGCTCGTCGCGAGCACCCCGCTCTACAAGGAGCTCGCGAAGCACCAGCTTCTCGTCTAGCGGCCGCCGCACCCCGCCGGAAACCGGGTCTCGATACGGCCCTGGCGGGCCTACTCGACCAACGGGAGCAGCACACCCCGCCGCCCGCCCCACGCCCGCTGGTCGAGTAGCGAGGAACGAGCGTATCGAGACCTCGCACCGCACAGAGTCCCCCGCCGAAAACCGGGTCTCGATACGGCCCTGGCGGGCCTACTCGACCAACGGTGGAGGCCTCCGGCGCTTCTTCGCCAGCTCGGGCAGCAACTCCATGCCGACACCGTCGATCAACGCACGGCGCTTGGCTCTGCTCCAGTTCTGGACCTGCTTCTCGCGCGCGTACGCCTCGTCGATCCGCTCGTACTCCTCGAAGTACACGAGCTTCACGGGTTGGCGCCGACGCGTGTACGCGGCGCCACCCTCGTGGTTGTGCTGCCAGAGGCGCGCCTCGACATCGAACGTGCTTCCCACGTAGTAGGACCCGTCCGAGCACTCGAGGATGTACATGTACGGCATGCGCCGAGTATCGCCGAAGCTGCCGACACCCGTCCGGAGTTGTCCACAGGATGCTCGACCGCCCGCCCACGCCCGCCCCGCGCCCGCTGGTCGAGTAGCGAGGAACGAGCGTATCGAGACCCCGCACGGGAAACAGCATCCTGCCGGAAACCGGGTCTCGATACGGCCCTGGCGGGCCTACTCGACCAACGGGAGCATTACACCCCGCCGCCCGCCCCACGCCCGCTGGTCGAGTAGCGAGGAACGAGCGTATCGAGACCTCGCACCCGCGGCGGTGGGCGCCCGGGGACGGCTGCGCCTAGCGTTTCGGCGCGCCGCGGCGCATGATGTGGGTGGGAAGCACGCGCACATCAACGGAGAGTGTTGCACATGGAGAATTCGCCGGCATCCGCCAGCCCCTCTGCCAGTTCCGCTACCGAGGCCGCTCAGTACCAGGCGCTGAGCGCCCTGGCGGCCGACCTGGTCGGGCAGTTCGAGCTCCGGCCGCTCCTCGAGCGCATCCTGCGCCACACCATGGCGCTCCTGGGCTGCGACAGCGGCTCGATCTGCACCGTCGACGAGGTCGCCGGGACCTATCGCAAGGAGGTCGACGTCGGCGTCGGCTGCCTCTCCGGCCAGACGTTCCCCCTCGACGAGGGTGTGACCGGCGAGATCGTCCGCGCACGCGGCTCCGTGCTCTTCGACGAGTATGCCGAGGTGGCCGGCGGGCACATCGCCCAGCGGGAGCGGGCCTCCCTGCACGGGGTCATCGGCGTTCCCATCCGCTGGGACGGCCGCATCATCGGCAGCGCCGTCGTGTTCAGCAGGGAGGCCGGGCGCCGGTTCACGGATGCCGACGCACACCTCGTCGAGCTCTTCGCCACGCATGCGGCCATCGCCATCACGAACGCGCGGCTGCACGCGCTGACCGCCGACCGGGAGCGCGCATCAGCCGTGCTCGACGAGCGGGAGCGTGTCGTGCGCGACATGCACGACACGATCGGGCGGGGGCTGGTCTCGGTGCTCCTGCATCTGGACGCGGCCGAGAAGTCCAGCACGGAGGCGGAGCCGAGACGGTCGCTCGGCGCGGCCCGCGCGGCGGCCCGCGCCGCCCTGGACGAGACCCGGCGCACCGCCGACGGCCTCGGGCCCGCACTGCTGGAGGGCCGGTCCCTCAGCGACGCGATCGCCTTGGAGCTCGCCTGGGTCGAATCCACTGTGCGCGTCGAGACACACCTCGTGGTGATCGGCGACCCGGAGCCGCTGCCGGCCGAGACGGCCAGGCAGCTCTTTCGCATCGTGCAGGAGTCGCTGACCAACGTCGTCGAGCACGCCTCCGCGCGCCATGTGCGGGTCGGGCTGGTCTACGGCAGCGAGAATGTCAGCGTCCTGGTGGAGGACGACGGCCAGGGATTCGACGTCGATGCCCTCGCCGAGGCGCGCCCGTCCGCGGCCAAGGGGCTCGGCTTGCAGAGCCTCGTCGCCCGCGCCGGCCGCCTGGGCGGCACCGTGCAGATCGAGTCGACGCCGCACTGGGGAACACGGGTGCGCGCCGAACTGCCGTCCTCCGCGGCGAGCGCCGTCGACGCCCGCTCCCGCTGGCGCGTGCTCGTCGTGCACCAGAACGCGATCGTGCGGGCCGGGCTCGTGCGCGTGCTCGGCCAGGTCGAGCCGGGCATCGAGGTCGTCGGCGAGATCGCCGACGCCTCCGCGGCGATCGAGGCCTACGAGCTGCTTCGCCCCCACGTCGTGCTCGCCAACCTCGACCTCCCGCACATCGACGGCGCGCAGCTCACCTCCTACTTGCGCGCCATCGACCCGCAGTCCTCCGTCGTGCTCATCGTGCACGACCTCGCCGACGAGCGGATGCGGGGGGCCGCCCGCATCGGCGCGACGGGCTTCGTCGCCCAGGATGCCGATCCGGTCTACGTGACCCGCGCCGTCGTCGCGGCCGCGCGCGGCGAGTCACTGCTGTCCTCTGCCTTCCTCAGCCGGCTGGCTGCCACCCTCGACCCGCCGGGCACCGCGCCCCTCACCGCCCGCGAGCGCGAGGTGCGCGCACTCGTGGAACGCGGCGTGCCCGACAAGCAGATCGCGGCCAGGCTGCGCATCTCTGTGAAGACGGTCGAGAAGCACGTCGGGGCGATCCTGCGCAAGACGGGTGCGCCCAACCGCACCGCCCTCGCGGCCCAGTCGGCGCTGCACTCGCTCTGACGCCGATTCGATCGCTGGGACATGGAGGGTTCCCCTACCGCGCACGGTAGGGGAACCCTCCATGTCCGGCGACCCGTCGCACACCTACCGTGACAACAGGCAACGAGGAGGTTTGACCATGGCTGTCGTATCGCTGCGCGAGATCGTCGACAGGGCATTCGAGCAGAGATACGGCGTGCCCGCCATCAACATCGTCAACGACCTCACCCTGGAGGCGGTGCTGGCCGGGGCGGTCGAGGCCCGCTCCCCCGTCATCGTGCAGACATCCGTGAAGACGGTGAAGTCGATCGGCGCCGAGGTGCTGTTCGCCATGTGGACCGCGATGACCAAGGACATCGACGTGCCCGTGACCCTGCACCTGGACCACTGCCCGGATCGGGCCGTCATCAGCCAGTGCCTCGAGATCGGCTGGAACTCGGTGCTCTTCGACGCCTCGACCCTGCCCGTCGAGGAGAACCAGCGACAGACCATCGAGGTCGTCGCCGAGGCGCGCCGCTACGGCGCCCACGTCGAGGGCGAGATCGAGGCGATCCAAGGCGTCGAGGACGGCATCGGCGTGGACACCGAGACCCGCAGGCAGAGTCTCGACACGGCGCTCGGCTTCATCCGCGCCACCGGCGTCGACGTGTTCGCCCCCTCGATCGGCAACGCGCACGGCGTCTACTCGGCCACCCCCGCCCTCGATTTCCAGCGGGTGAGCGACCTCGTCGAGGCCACCGGCACGCCCATCGCCCTGCACGGCGGCAGCGGCATGACGGACGCCCAGTTCGCCGACCTCATCGCGCGCGGCTGCGCCAAGGTCAACATCTCCACCGCGCTGAAGATCGAGTTCATGACCTCGAGCCTCGCATTCCTGAAGAAGGCGGAGGCCGCGAACAAGTGGGACCCGCCCGCGCTGTTCGCCGACGTCCGCTCGCACATCGTCGCCCTCACGACGGGCCTCGCCCAGACCTTCGGCAGCGCGGGCAAGGCGTGGTGACCATGCCGGCGCTGATCTTCGACTGCGACGGCGTGCTGGCCGACACGGAGCGCAACGGCCACCTGCCGGCGTTCAACGCCACCTTCGCCGAGTTCGGCATCCCGGTGCACTGGAGCGACGCGGACTACGCCGTCAAGGTGCTGATCGGCGGCGGCAAGGAGCGCATGGCCAGCCTGCTCACCCCGGAGTTCGTCGCGGCCAACGGCCTCCCGGCCGATGCGGAGGGCCAGCGCGAGATGCTCGCCGCCTGGCACAAACGCAAGACGGCCATCTACACCGAGCTGGTTGAGAGCGGCGCCCTGCCGGCACGCCCCGGCGTCGCCCGCCTCGTCGCGGAGGCCGCGGCGGCCGGCTGGCAGCTCGCCGTCGCATCGACATCGGCCGAGCCGGCGGTGCGCGCCGTGCTGGAGCACGCGGTCGGGGCGGATGCCGCCCGCTTCCTGGTGTTCGCGGGGGACATCGTGGCGCACAAGAAGCCGGCCCCCGACATCTACCTGCTCGCCCTGCGCGAGCTCGGCATCGGCGCCGATCAGGCCGTCGTGGTCGAGGACAGCGGCAACGGGGCACAGGCCGCGCTCGCGGCCGGGCTCCGCACGCTCGTCACGGTCAGTGGCTACACCGCCGACGAGGACTTCACGGGGGCCTCCCTCGTCGTCAGCTCGCTCGGCGACGAGCAGGAGCCGGCCCGGGTGCTCGCCGACCCGCTCGGCCTGGCCCCCGGGGAGCTGATCACCCTCGCCACCGTCGAGGAGATCCTCGAGCAGCCCACACCACCCACAGAGGAGCAGAAATGACGAGCCTCAGCGACGCCGAGTTCATCGTGCGCACCATCGCCCAGACCGCCGTCGACAACGAGAAGTACTTCGGCGACCTCGACTCCGTCGTCGGCGACGGGGACCTGGGGTTCTCGCTCGCGCGTGGCTTCGAAATCGTGCTGAAGGACTGGGACAGCTTCGACCGCACCGACGCCGGCACGTTCCTGCAGAAGGTGGGCATCACGATCACCGGCCGGATCGGCGGCACCTCCGGGCCCATCTGGGGCACGGCGTTCCTGCGCTCCGCGTCGGTGGCGAAGGCAAACGGTGGCGAACTCGGCGGCGACGACGTCGTGGCGATGCTGCGCTCGGCGATGGAGGGCATCATGGCGCGCGGCGGCGCCTCCCTCGGCGACAAGACGCTGCTCGACGTGCTCGCGCCCATGACGGATGCGATCGAGCAGGGGGTCGCGAACGGCGAGGGCGGCGCGGCCGTCATGGCCTCGGCCGCGGCATCCGCCCGGGCCGCAGCCGAGGCGACGGCCCCGATGATCGCCAAGCGCGGGCGGGCGGCCTACACCGGCGAGCGCAGCATCGGCTCGCCGGATGCCGGGGGCGTCGCCGTCGCGGTGATCGCGGAGGCCCTGGCCGCGAACTGGGATTCCCCAGAACACACGCAACAGAGCACCACCAACTGAGAACAGCAGCACCGATCCGTGGAGGAAATCCCATGAAGAAATTCGTCAACGACCCCCAGCAGTTCGTACCGGAGATGCTCAAGGGGCTCGCACTGGCCAATCCAGACACCCTGACGTACGTGCCGGAGTACAACCTCATCATGCGCAAGAGCGGGCCGAGCGACGACAAGGTGTCGATCGTGCAGGGCTCGGGCTCTGGGCACGAGCCGGCCCACGTCATGGTGGTGGGGCCGGGCATGCTGGACGCCGCCTGCCCGGGCGACGTGTTCGCCGCGCCCCCGATGGACTACGTCTACGAGACCACGAAGCTGGTGAACTCGGCCAAGGGCGTGCTGCTGCTCGTCAACAACTACACCGGTGACCGGATGGCCTTCGACATGGCCCAAGAACTCAGCCTCGCCGACGGCATCACCGTGAAGACCCTGTTCATCGACGACGACGTCGCGGTCAAGGACTCCACCTGGACCGTCGGCCGGCGCGGCGTCGCGGGCAACTTCTTCGTCATCAAGGCGGTCGGCGCGGCGGCGGAGGCGGGGGCAGACCTGGACGAGCTCATGCGCATCGGCGAGAAGGTGGTGTCGGTGACGCGCTCGATGGGGTTGGCGCTGACGGCCTGCACGCCCCCGGCGAAGGGCGCCCCGCTGTTCGAGCTGGGCCCGGACGAGATCGAGATCGGCGTCGGCATCCACGGCGAGCCCGGCCGGCGGCGGGCGAAGATCGCCCCCGCGAACGAGCTCGTCGACATCCTGCTCGACCCGGTCATCACCGACCTGCCGTTCGTCGCCGGCGACCGCGTCGCCCTGATGGTCAACGGGCTCGGCGGCACGCCCATCAGCGAGCTGTACCTGGTCTACGGCATCGCCCACGACAAGCTGGAAGCCCTCGGCATCAGCGTGGCCCGCAGCTACGTCGGCGAGTACTGCACCTCGCTCGACATGGCGGGGGCCTCGATCACCCTCGTCAAGCTGGACGACGAGATCGAGGGGCTGCTCGCGGCACCGGCGGAGGTCGGCGTCCGGATCTTCTGAGGCGCGGGCGGTCGCTCAGGCGGGCGGTTCGACGGCGATCGGGGTGCCGCCGGTGACGCGCAGCAGCTCGGTGTAGCTGGTCGGGAAGACGGTGTGCGCGTGCCCGGCGGCCGCCCACACCTCGCCGTACCCCTCCAGGGCCACGTCGACCAGGGTGCGCACGGGCGCCGGGTGCCCGAGCGGGGCCACCCCGCCGATCACCTGGCCGGTGGCCTCCTTCACCGTCTCCTTGCTCGCCCGGGCGATCGTGCCGCCGAGCTGCTCGCCCAGCCAGGCGGTGTCGACGCGGTGCGCGCCGGAGGTCAGCACGAGCAGCGGCTCCCCGTCCAGCGTGAAGACGAGCGAGTTCGCGATCTGGCCCACCTCGATGCCGATGGCGTCGGCCGCCGCCTGCGCGGTGGGCGTCGCCTCCTCGAACCAGCGGATCTCGGGGGTCACGCCGTGCGCGGCCAGAGCCTCGCGCACACGGTCGACAGCGGGATGTTCGGTGTTCACCATGCCCCGATCCTAGGGCGGCCGGCGCAGATTAGGCTGGCGACATGAACATCGATCCGCTCGCGCGCGTGCTCCCGCTGAACGGCCTGCCGGCCCCCGAGATCGCCGAGTCGGCCTTCGTGGCCGCCGGCGCCGTGATCGTCGGCCGGGTGATCCTGGCCGAGGATTCCAGCGTCTGGTACAACGCGGTGCTCAGGGCGGAGCAGGAGCCCATCACCCTGGGCGCCGGTTCCAACCTGCAGGACAACGTCTCCTGCCACGTCGACGCCGGGTACCCGCTCACGATCGGCCGCAACGTGTCCGTCGGGCACGGCGCCGTGCTGCACGGCTGCACGATCGAGGACGACAGCCTCGTCGGCATGTCGGCGACGGTGCTGAACGGCGCGGTCATCGGCGCCGGCTCGCTCGTGGCCGCCGGGGCCGTGGTGCTCGAGGGCACGATCGTTCCGCCCGGCTCGCTCGTGGCCGGGGTGCCGGCGAAGGTGCGGCGCGCGCTGACGGATGCCGAGCGCGACGGCATCCGCAACAATGCCGTTGGCTACCTGCGCCACGTCGAGCTGCACACGACCCCGGTCGACTAGGCGGGCAGCAGCCCAGCCAGCCGGGACAGCCATCCCCCGCTGGTCGAGTAGGCCCGCCAGGGCCGTATCGAGACCGCGCCAGCGCCAGAAACCGAGCCCCGTGCGAGGTCTCGATACGCTCGTTCCTCGCTACTCGACCAACGGGTTGGTGCCGATCGCCTAGGCGGGCAGCAGCCCAGCCAGCAGCGCCTCGACGCGCGCCTTGATCTCGTCGCGGATGGGCCGCACGGACTCAATGCCCTGGCCGGCCGGGTCCTCCAGCTGCCAGTCCTCGTAGCGCTTGCCGGGGAAGATCGGGCAGACGTCGCCGCAGCCCATCGTGATGACGACGTCCGACTCCGCCACGGCGTCAACGGTGAGCAGTTTCGGCTGCTCGCCGGCGATGTCGATGCCGAGCTCGGCCATGGCCTGCACCGCGACCGGGTTGATCTGATCGGCCGGCAGCGAGCCGGCCGAGAGCACCTCCACCCGGCCGCCGGAGAGCTCGCGCACGAGCCCCGCCGCCATCTGCGAGCGGCCGGCATTGTGGACGCAGACGAAGAGCACGCTGGGTTGGGCCATGCTTCCATTATCGACGGTGCCGCGCTTCCCTCCTCCCCGCCCCGAGGCTAGGCTGGCCGGAATCAAGGGGGTGTGCGATGACTGGACTTGTGGCGGCAGTGGTGGCCGGCGGTGGAGTGATCCTGGCGGGGATCCTGATCCTGGCACTGGTCGTGGGCAGGAGGCCGTTCCACCGCGTGGCCGTCGATGGCGACGACGCCGAGGCGGCGCGCGCGCAGGCCGAGATCCAGCGCCAGATCGATCAGGGCCGCTCCGGCACGTTCTAGACGCCTTAACGGGCGGATGCCGCGGGCAACAGCCCGCGGCATCCGTCATGCATCAGCAGAAATCCCGCTAGCGGACGAGCCTCTCGGCGGCCTGCACCACGTTGCTGAGCAGCATGGCGCGGGTCATCGGGCCCACCCCGCCGGGGTTCGGCGACAGGTAGCCGGCCACCTCCGCGACGCCGGGGTCGACGTCGCCGGTGAGCTTGCCCTTGCCGGTCTCCTCGTCCTGCACGCGGGTGATGCCCACGTCCAGCACGGCGGCGCCGGGCTTGATCCACTCCGGCTTGATCAGGTGGGCAACGCCGACGGCGGCCACCACGATGTCGGCCCGGCGCACCTCGGCGGCCAGGTCGGCCGTGCGGGAGTGCGTCAGCGTCACGGTCGCGTCGAGGCCCTTGCGGGTGAAGAGCAGGCCGAGCGGGCGGCCGACGGTGAGCCCGCGACCGACGACGGTCACGTGCTTGCCGCTGATCGGCACGTCGTAGCGCTGCAGCATCTCGACGATTCCGGCCGGCGTGCAGGGCAGCGGCGAGTCCAGCTCGCCCTCGATGCCGAGCACCAGACGACCGAGGTTCGTCGGGTGCAGGCCGTCGGCGTCCTTCGCCGGGTCGATCGCCTCGAGCGCGGCGTGCTCGTCGAGGCCCTTCGGCAGCGGCAGCTGCACGATGTAGCCGGTGACGGCCGGGTTCGCGTTGAGCTCCTCGATCGCCGCCAGCACGTCCGCGTCGCTCGCCGTCGCCGGCAGGTCGACGCGGATCGACTCGATGCCGACCTCGGCGCAGTCGCGGTGCTTGCCCGCGACGTAGCTGCGCGAGCCCGGGTCGTCGCCGACCAGCAGCGTGCCGAGCCCTGGCACGATGCCCTGGGCCCGGAGCGCCGCAATGCGGTCGGCGAGCTCTGCCTTGACGGCGGATGCCGTGGCAACCCCGTCGAGCGTGATCGCCGTCATTACTGCTGCAGTCCCGGGTACAGCGGGAACGCGTCGGTGAGCGTCTTCACGCGGGCGCGGAGGCCGGCGATGTCGGCGCCCGGCTTGAGCGTCTCGGCGATCACGTCGGCGACCTCGGTGAACTCCACGTCGCCGAAGCCACGGGTGGCCAGCGCCGGGGTGCCGATGCGCAGGCCGGAGGTGACCATCGGCGGGCGCGGGTCGAACGGCACCGAGTTGCGGTTGACGGTGATGCCCACCTCGTGCAGCGCGTCCTCGGCCTGCTGGCCGTCGATCGGCGAGTTGCGGAGGTCGGCGAGCACCAGGTGCACGTCGGTTCCACCGGTGAGCACGTCGACGCCGGCGGCGCGCGAGTCGTCGGCGACGAGGCGCTCGCCCAGGATGCGGGCACCGCTCAGGGTGCGGGCCTGGCGGTCGGCGAACTCGGGCTGGGCCGCGAGCAGGAACGCGGTCGCCTTGGCGGCGATCACGTGCATGAGCGGGCCGCCCTGCTGGCCGGGGAAGACGTTGGAGTTGAGCTTCTTGGCCAGCTCCATGTCGCGGGAGAGGATCAGGCCGGAGCGCGGGCCGGCGAGCGTCTTGTGCACCGTGGTGGAGACGACATCCGCGAAGGGGATCGGCGACGGGTGCAGACCGGCGGCGACGAGTCCGGCGAAGTGGGCCATGTCGACCCAGAGCTTGGCGCCGACCTCGTCGGCGATCGCGCGGAAGGCGGCGAAGTCGAGGTGGCGGGGGTAGGCCGACCAGCCAGCGATGATGACCTGCGGGCGGTGCTCGAGGGCCTTCTCGCGCACGACGTTCATGTCGACGAGGAAGGTCTCGGGGTCGACGCCGTAGGAGACGGCGTTGTAGAGCTTGCCGGAGAAGTTGAGCTTCATGCCGTGGGTGAGGTGGCCGCCGTGGGCCAGCTCCAGGCCGAGGATGGTGTCGCCGGGGGTGGCGATGGCGCTCAGCACGGCGGCGTTGGCCGTCGCGCCCGAGTGCGGCTGCACGTTGGCGTACTCGGCGCCGAACAGGCTCTTCGCGCGCTCGATGGCCAGCGACTCGGCGATGTCGACGTACTCGCAGCCGCCGTAGTAGCGGCGGCCGGGGTAGCCCTCCGCGTACTTGTTGGTGAGGACGGACCCCTGCGACTGCAGGACGGAGACGGGAACGAAGTTCTCGCTCGCGATCATCTCGAGGTAGTCGCGCTGGCGGCCGAGCTCCTGCTCGAGCACGGCGGCGATCTCGGGGTCGACAACCTCAAGCGGCTGGTTAAACGTAGACGGTACAGACACGGGCAACTCCTAGAGAGAGGTACTGATCAAACGGTGGACGTGCTTCACGCCCCACCCCGGTTTTTAACAGGATAAAGCGAGTCGTCGTGGCCCAGGCGTGCGGCCACTAACCGTGATCAGTCGCTCCCCGATGGTGACCCATCCGAACGCCAGTTGCGACCTGTCCAGCCTAGCTGCTCCCCCGGGCCGCCCGAAACCCCGCCGGCCGGGTGATCCGCGCACTTGCGCAGTAGTAAGGAAACTTGACATACTCGGGCAACTGATTTCCTGCAGCACCCGGCGCGCCCCGCGGCGGAGAGACGGGGTGGCCATGAATCGCAAGCGCTGGCAGCTCGCGGGCGGCGTGATCGCCGTTCTCGCGCTGGGCGGGGCGACCGTGGCCGTCGCGGCATCCTGGGTCGGTTCACCGGAGAAGAAAGAACGCATGCCTACCATCGCGATCGTGCCAGCCCCCACCTCGTTGACCGAACTCCCCGGCGCCGGCTTCACCCTGGCCGCGGACGACGCCATCGTCACGGCGGGCGACACCGCCGAGCAGGGCGCCGAGGCTGCAGCCGTCGGCGAGTACCTCGCCGAGCTGTTGCGCCCCCGCACCGGCTTCGACCTGCCGGTGAACCCGGCCGGCACGGATGCCGCAGCCGGCATCCGCCTCGTCATCGACCCCTCGGCGGCGCCCGGATACTCGCTGCACGTCGACTCCGAAGGCGTGGCGCTGGCCGCGGCGAGCGCCGAGGGCCTCTTCCTCGGCGTGCAGACGCTGCGCCAGCTCTTCCCTGCACAGATCGAGGCCGCCCTCGATGGCTCCTCGCGCGTGGCCGACGACGTGGCCTGGGTCGCCCCGGCCGTGCAGATCGAGGACGCGCCGCGCTTCGCCTACCGCGGCGCCATGCTCGACGTCGCCCGCAACTTCTACAGCGTGGCCGAGGTCAAGCGCTACATCGACGACATCGCCCTGTTGAAGCTCAACGTGCTGCACCTGCACCTGACCGATGACCAGGGCTGGCGCCTGCAGATCGACAGCTGGCCCCGGCTGACCGAGATCGGCGGCTCCACCTCGGTGCTGGGCGGCGGCGGCTTCTACACGAAGGCCGACTACACCGAGATCGTCGAGTACGCGGCCAGTCGCTTCGTCACGATCGTGCCAGAGATCGACCTGCCCGGGCACACCAACGCGGCCCTGGCCAGCTACCCGGAGCTCAACATCGGCGGCGTCGCCACCGAGACCTACCGCGGCACCGAGGTCGGCATGAGCAACGTCGACACCACCGCCGAGGCCACCTGGCGCTTCGTCGAGGACGTCGTGCGCGAGCTCGCCGAGCTCACCCCCGGCCCCTACATCCACCTGGGCGGCGACGAGTCGCTGAAGCTCAGCGCCGAGGACTTCTCGGCGTTCGTCGCCCGCGCCAGCGCGATCGGCGCCGCCAGCGGCAAGACCGTCATCGGCTGGCACGAGATGGGCCAGTCCCGCGAGCTCGCCCCCGGCACCATCGGGCAGTACTGGGACTTCGTCGCGCCCCGCGCCGACGCGGCGCCGCACACGCTGAGCTTCGTCGAGCAGGGCGGCCGCGTCATCATGTCGCCCGCCGACGTCGCCTACCTCGACATGCACTACCCGGACACGGACCGGCTCGGCCAGGACTGGGCCGACGGCCCGACGTCGATCGAGGAGGCCTACTCCTGGGACCCGGCCGCCATCGTGCCCGGCGTGGACGAGGCGGCGCTGCTCGGCGTCGAGGCCCCCGTCTGGACCGAGACCCTCTCCGGCATCGCCGACGTCGAGTTCATGGTGTTCCCCCGGCTCGCATCCGTCGCCGAGATCGCCTGGGCGCAGCCCGGCGCCGAGCGGAGCTTCGCGGAGTTCTCGCCCCGCCTGCTCGCCTTCGCCGAGCGCCTCGACGCCCTGGGCGTCGGCTACCACCGCACGCCGGAGCTCGACTGGCGCTAGCCACGGGAGGCAAGAGTGAGCACGGGAGGCCGTTCCCGCGCGGAGTGGCCTCCCCTGATCGCCTTCACCTCCCGCCCGCACGAACGGGAGCTGTCCACAGGGCGCCACGCACGCGAGTTGTGCACAGCGGTCCCCGCGGACATTCCGCGACCGGGAGCTGCGGGCGACACTGAGCGCATGCACCTCGCCGACTGGCTCAACACCCGCTCCGGGATCGCCCACCTCTACGACGTGGAACGCGCCGGCTACACCAGCTACGCCGTGCGCGCCGCGATCGCCGATCGCCGATCGCCGAGTCCGCCGTATCCGCCGTCGATGGTTCGCGACCCCCGCGGCCCCCGAGAATCTCGTCGTGGCGGCCAGGCTCGGGGCGCGACTCAGCTGCTTGAGCGCCGCGGCACAATTCGGGCTCTGGCATCTGGACGACGGCCTGCTACACCTCTCGGTTCCGCCCAATGCCGGCCACTTCGATGCGGGCCCGCACCGGGCCCACTGGGGCAGAGGCCCCCTGCCGAGTCCGCGGTACGGCCTCGTCGAGCCCCTGGAGAATGCGCTCGTGCACATCGCCGACTGCCAGCCGTTCGAGAATGCGCTCGCGGTGTGGGAGTCGGCGCAGAACCGCGACGCGTTCAGCCCCGATTACCTGGCGGGACTGCAGCTCAGGAGCGCCGCCGCGAACCGCGTGCGAACGGCGAGCACCAGCCTCTCCGATTCAGGCATCGAGACGATCCCGCGGGTACGCCTGGAGCGGCTCGGCATCCGGATGCAACAGCAGGTGCTGGTTGATGGCCACCGGCTCGACGGGCTGATCGGGGAACGGCTCGTCCTCCAAATTGATGGCTTCGCCTACCATCAGGCCGATCAGCGCGGGAGGGACATCGCCGCGGATCGCCGCCTCGTGCTGCGCGGCTACACGGTTCTCCGCTTCGACTATAGGCAGATCCTGTTCGACTGGCCCACCGTGGAGGCACAGATCCTCGCCGCGATGGCGCGCGGGGCACACCTGGCCCGCTGACCACGCCCACACCGGAGGCACAAGCGAGCGAGGGAGGCCGATTCCGCAGAATCGGGCCTCCCTCGCCCACTTTCACCTCCCGAGGAGGCGCGCCGGCTACTTCACGCTGCCGGCCGTCAGACCGCCGACGAGCCGCTTCTCGATCAGCATGAACAGCACCACGACGGGCACGATCGCCACGATGGACACGCCGAAGACGTAGTGCCAGCTGGTCTCGTACTGCCCGACGAACTTCGTCAGCGCCACGGACAGCGGCTGGTTGCCGTCGGTGGAGAGGATGACCAGCGAGGCCGCGAACTCGTTCCAGCAGGCGACGAACGTGAACACGATCGCGGTGACGATGCCGGGCCAGACCAGCGGCAGGTTGATCCGGAACAGCACGGTCAGCCGGGAGGCGCCGTCGATCTGCGCGGCCTCGTCGACCTCCTTCGGGATGCCGGCGAAGAAGCTGTGCATGATCCACACGGCGAACGACAGGTTGAAGGCCGCGTTCACGAGGATCATCGCGAGCCAGGTGTCGGAGAGCCCCAGCGTCATGAACTGCCGGAACAGGCCGGAGGTCAGCACAGCCGGCTGCAGCATCTGGGTGACGATCACGAGGAACAGGAACACCATGCGCCCCGGGAAGCGGAACCGTGCCGTGTAGTACGCGGCGGGCAGCGCGACGAGCAGCACGAGCAGCGTGGCGCAGACCGAGATGATGATCGTCGACACGAGGTTCTGCACCAGCGGCGTCTCGGGCGTCGACCACATCGTGATGTAGTTCTCCCAGCGCCACTCCGTCGGCAGGTAGGTGGGGTCGACGGAGCGGATCTCGGACTTGGACTTGACCGAGCCGAAGAACATGATCAGGTACGGCAGGATGAAGATCAGCAGCACGGCCAGGCCGGCCGCCATCCGCCAGGCGACCTTGCCGGCCGAGACCTGGTCCTCGGTGTAGCGCCGCTTGCGCTTGACGGGCGGCCGGGAGACGGCCGGGGCGTGGGTGCTCTGCTCCGGCAGGGTCGCGGTGCTCACGATCAGACCTCCTTCATGGGCTTGACGACCTTGACGTAGATCGCCACGATCACGATCACGATCACGAACGCGACGACGCTCAGCGCGCTGGCGACGTCGATCTTGTGCTGGTTCTGGATGTACTTGAAGATCATCGTCATGATGGTGTCCGCGTCGTAGCCGGGGATCGACCCTGTCATCACCTTGAGGATCGGCAGCGAGTTGAACACGTTGATGATGTTGATGAGCACGGCGACGCTGAGGGCCCCGCGCAGCTGCGGCAGCACGATGCTGAAGTAGGTGCGGGACGGGCTCGCCCCGTCCATCTTGGCGGCCTCGATGGCGTCGCCCGGCACGCCCTGCAGGCCGGCCAGGAGCGTGTAGGTGGTGAACGGCAGCGACACGAAGACGGCGATCACGATGGACCAGGCGAATGCCGTGTCGGCGTTCCTCGTCCAGCCGAAGCCCTCCGGGGTGTCGATCAGGCCGATGTCCACCAGGAACTTGTTGATGATTCCGAAGTACGGCTCGAGGCCGTAGTAGATGACCATCGTCGTCATGACCACGGATGCCGCCCAGGGCACGATCACGGCGAGCCGCACCAGCTGGCGCCCGGGGAACGCCTTGTTCAGCAGCTGTGCGAGCGCGAGCGAGAGCAGCACGGTCAGCACGACCACGGCGATGACCCAGACGATCGTCCTGCCGAAGATCGGCCAGAAGTAGGCGAAGTTGAAGACCTCGAGGTAGTTGTCGAAGCCGACGGGCCCCTTGTCGATCCCGCTCTGGCTGATGTCGCGGGTCGAGTTGTAGAACATGACGCCGGCGGGGAAGAACACCACGCCGACGATGAGGGCCAGCACGGGGGCGATCCACGGCAACGCGTCGAGCAGGTCTTTCCCGCCCGTCCCGCTGCGGGGGCGGCCGGTGGCCGCCCCCGCAGGGATCGATGTCTTCTGCTTCGTCGTCTTGCTCATCTCGCTGCTCTCATCGATCCCACGGTGTCGGTTCTCTTGCTTATCCGGCGTCGGACTGCGCCTGGATCTCGGCGAGTACGCCCGCGGCATCCTTGCCCTGTGCCAGCTGGCCGAAGAGCGCCTTGAACGCTGCGTCGGTGGCGGACCAGTTGGGGTTGGTGCTCGGGTAGAACTCCGCGGCGGGCAGCGCGTCGAGGAACGGCTTCAGCGACTCCTCGCCGTTGAGCTGCTCGGCACCGGACTTGGTGGTGGGCAGGAAGCCCTCGGTCTGAACCCACGGCACGTAGACATCGGCAGAGAAGTAGTAGTCGAAGAACTTGGTGATCGCCTCCTGCTTCGTGCCGTCGTTCTTGAACGCCATCAGGTGGTCGGCGACGCCGACGGTGAGGGCGCTGCCGTCCTTGGTCGGGATGGGGGCGATCGTGTAGTTCAGGTCCGGGTTCCCGGCCGCGATCTGGCCGACGGTCGGCGGCAGGCCGACCTGCATGCCGATCTTGCCCTGGACGAAGATGTCCATCAGCGGGGTGCGATCGGTCGACCCGGCATCCGCCTGGGTCGCGCCCTCGGTCACCATCTTCTGGATGAACTGGGCACCGACGAGGTTCTCCGGGGTGTCGACCGTGATGGTCGTCTCGTCACCGAAGGTGCCGCCACCGCCCCAGAGCCACACAGCGGCTTCCGCCTGCGCCTCTTCAGAGCCGAGCGGCATGCCGTAGCCGGCGATGCCGTTGCCGAGCGCGGAGACCTTCTTGGCCGCTTCGAGCAGCTCATCCCACGTGGCGGGGATGGTCGCGCCGGCCTGCTCGAGCAGGTCGTTGTTGACGAACAGCGCGCGGGCCGAGGCGATCAGCGGCAGGCCGTAGGGGGTGCCGTCGACCGCGGCGTTCTCGATGAACGTGTCCTGGAAGTCGGCGAAGGTCGCCGGCGAGACAACCTCTTCGGTCGTGTACAGCAGCTCGTCGGCCGCGAAACCGGCGAACGGGCCGCCGTTGAAGATATCCGGGGCCTGGCCGCCGGAGACCTTGGTGGTGATGACCGAGTCGAGGTTGTCCCACGACTGCACCTCCAGCTTCACCTTGATGTCGGAGTTGGCGGCTTCGAAGCCGGCGATGACGTCTTCCCACAACCCCTTGGTGCTGTCGGAGTAGCTGGGGACGAGCAGGTTCAGCGTCGTGGCCGAGCCGCCGGCGTCACCGGCGTCGCCGCTCGTGCCGCCTCCGAATCCGCAGGACGCGAGCGTCATGGATGCCAGCGCCGCGGTTGCGACCATGGCGCCGACGCGCAAAGACTTCTTCATTGGTGCTTCCTCACTCTTGAATGGGATGCCCTGCCGCCGAAGGAGCCTCACGCGACAGTGCGTTGTGTCGGAAACAGCGACTCGCGGGTGCTCGTCTGGTGTTTCGTGACTGTTATAGCCGGTAAACAATCAACATCATTCACCGGATGCTCGAAATCATGACCTGCATCACGCGCCCAGTCAATACCGCGACCAAATCGTTACCGAGACTTCATTAGCACTCCTAACAAATCATGTTGCTGCAGTCTTCGCTCCCCAACGTGCGTTGCAGTGATGGTTATCTCGCAGATAAGATCAGCTTCGATCATTGAAGCAGTCATTGCGAGCACGTCGCCGAATCGGCCACCCAGGCGCACAACACCGAGGAGATTCCCATGACGGACCCCCAGCAGACAGCGCTGACACCGGAGCACATGGCCATCGAGTTGGCCTCCCAGCCCGAGGTTTGGGCGCGCGCCGCGGCGCTCACGGCCGAGCAGTCGCTGATGCCGGCCGCCGGGCAGAAGGTCGCCATCGTCGGTTGCGGCACCTCCTGGTTCATGGGCCAGGCCTACGCCGAGCTGCGCGAGCGCAGCGGCCAGGGCGTGACCGACGCGTACGCGGCATCCGAGGCCTTCGTCGACCGCGACTACGACGCGATCATCGCGCTGACCCGCTCCGGCACCACCTCAGAGGTGCTCGAGCTGGTGCGCGCCCAGCGCGGAGCGAAGCGCATCATCGGCATCGTCGGCGACGTGAACTCCCCCTTCGTCGACGACGTCGACGATCTGGTCAAGCTCCCCTTCGCCGACGAGCAGTCCGTCGTGCAGACCCGCTTCGCCACCACCGCCCTCACGTTCCTGCGCGCGTCGCTCGGCGAGAACCTGGACCAGGCCATCGCCGACGCCCAGACCGCCGTTGACGCCCCGCTCGACGAGGAGCTGCTCACCGCCGAGCAGTACACCTTCCTCGGCCGCGGCTGGACGGTGGGGCTCGCCCACGAGGCCGGCCTCAAGATGCGCGAGGCCTCGCAGTCCTGGACCGAGTCGTACCCGGCGATGGAGTACCGCCACGGCCCGATCGCAATCGCCGCCCCCGGCCGCGTCACCTGGATGTTCGGCGAGGCCCCGGTGGGGCTGGCGGCGGATGTCGCGCGCACCGGCGCACGCTTCGAGACGAGCTCGCTCGACCCTCTGGCCGACCTGATCCGCGCCCAGCGCGTCTCGCTGGAGCGCGCCCGCGCCAAGGGCCTGAACGCAGACGCACCCCGCAACCTCACGCGTTCTGTCATCCTGAGCGAGTGATTCCCGCTCCCATGCCCCCGCACCCGCTCGGCGCCGGTGCCGCCGTCGTCGCCTTCGACGTCGGCGGCACCGACACGAAGTCCGCACTGTTCGCCGGCGACGGCACCATGCTCGGGCTGACCCGCACACCGACGCCGCTTGCCGGCGCGGAGACCCCGAGCGCGGTCCTTGCCCTCGCGGCCGAGATCACCGCCCGGTATGCCCGTGAGTTCCCCGCCGTCGCCCCGCGCGCGGCGGGCATCATCGTGCCGGGCCTCGTCGACGATGAGAACGGCATCGGCGTGTTCGCCGCCAACCTGGGCTGGCGGGACGCGCCGTTCCGCGAGCTCGGCGTGGATCGCCTCGGCCTGCCCGTCGCCTTCGGCCATGACGTGCGCGGAGCCGGCGAGGCCGAGTTCCGCCTCGGGGCGGCCCGCGGCACGCAGGACGCCGCCGTCCTCGTGATCGGCACCGGTCTTGCCGGGGCCTTCTTCGTCGACGGCCGGCCGCACATCGCCGGCGGCTACGCCGGCGAGATCGGCCATTCCATCGTGGCGGACGGCCCCGACTGCTCGTGCGGCGGCCGCGGCCACCTGGAGGCGATCGCCTCGGCCGGCGCCATCGCGCGCCGCTACGCCGAGCGCAGCGGCACGCCCGCGGAAGGCGCCCGCGCCGTCTTGCAGCGCGCCCAGGCCGGCGACCCGCTCGCGCAGGCGGTCTGGGACGAGGCCGTGCACGCCCTGGCACTGGGCATCGCCCAGGTCATCACGATCATCGCGCCCGAGGTCGTCGTGCTCGGCGGCGGGCTCGCCCAGGCCGGACCCGCCCTGTTCGAGCCGCTTGAGGCGGCACTCGACGGCATGCTCACCTTTCACCGGCGGCCGCGCATCGTCGCCGCCCAGATCGGCGAGAATGCCGGACTCATCGGGGCGGCCCTGCGCGCCCGCGACCTGGTCCAGACGGAGCACACGGCATGATCATCACTGTGACCCCCAACGCCGCCCTCGACCTCACCTGGTGGGTGGACAGGATCGAGCCCGGCGCCACCCACCGGGTGCCGAGCGGCATGGCCCGTGCGGGCGGCAAGAGCCTCAACGTGGCGCGCGTCGCCGACCAGCAGGGCCTCGCCGTTCTCGCCATCGCGACCGCGGGCGGAACGACCGGGGCGGAACTCGAACTCGAACTGAGCGCGAGCGGCGTCCCGCACACCCTGGTTCCCGTCGCTGCGAGCACCCGGCGCTCCCTCGCCCTCTACGACGCGGGCGCAGACGAGACCAGCATCTTCAACGAGTACGGCGAGGACCACAGCGCCGCCGAGTGGGCCGAGCTCCTGGCCGCCGTCGACGATGCGCTTCCCGGCGCCAGCTGCCTGGTCGGCTCCGGCAGCCTGCCGCCCGGCGCCGACACCGACTTCTACCTCGAGCTGGTGCGCCGGGCCGCGGCGGCCGGCATCCCGAGCATCATCGACACCTCCGGCCCGGCCCTGCTCGCGGCCGCCGATGCGGGCGCCACGGTGCTCAAGCCGAACCGCGACGAGCTCGTCGCGGCCACGGACATCGCCGACCCGATCCGCGGCGCGCGCACCCTGATCGCGCGCGGCGCCCGGCTCGTGCTGCTCTCGCTCGGCAGCGCCGGCATGATCGCCGTCAGCGCCGATGACCCGTCCGGCTACCTGAGCGCCCGGCTGCCCGAGCCGCTGGCCGGCAACCCGACCGGGGCCGGCGACGCCGCCGTCGCCGCCGCCGCGAGCTGCTTCGCGGAGTCGCCGGGCACCACCCCGCCCACCGAGGCGATCCTGCGCCGGGCGACGGCGTGGTCGGCCGCCGCGGTGCTCATGCCGCTGGCCGGCGAGATCTCCCCCCTGCATGACGAGTTGTCGACCACCATCCGCATCGAACGCCACACGGAGACCCCCTCATGACGCTGACCCCGACCCGCACCCTGATGACGGATGCCGCGGCCGCCGGCACCGGCATCGGCGCGTTCAACGTGATCCACCTCGAGACGGCCGAGGCGCTGGTTGCCGCCGCCGAGGCCGCCGGGCTGCCCGTCATCCTGCAGATCTCGGAGAACTGCGCCCGCTACCACGGCGCGCTGGAGCCGATCGCCCTGGCCACGCTCGCCATCGCCGGGGCGTCCACCGCCCCGGTCGCCGTACACCTCGACCACGCCGAGGACGAGCAGCTCGCCCACCGGGCCATCGACCTCGGCTTCGGCTCCGTCATGTACGACGGGGCGCACCTGGCCTACGCCGAGAACGTCGCCATCACCGCGCGGGTCGTCGAGCGCGCGCACGCCGCCGGCGTCTACGTGGAGGCGGAGCTCGGCAAGGTCGGCGGCAAGGACGGCGCCCACGCCCCCGGCGTGCGCACGGACCCGGCCGAGGCGGCGGCGTTCGTCGCCGCCACCGGCGTGGACGCCCTCGCCGTGGCCGTCGGCTCCTCGCACGCGATGACGGAGCGCTCCGCCAGCCTCGACACCGCGCTGATCGCCGAGCTGCGCGCGGCGCTCGACGTGCCGCTCGTGCTGCACGGCTCCTCCGGGGCATCCGATGCGCAGATCCAGGCCGCCATCCGGGCCGGCATGACCAAGATCAACGTCTCCACGCACCTCAACGCGCACTTCACGGAGGCGCTGCGCGGCTACCTGAACGCCAACCCCGCCGTGGTCGACTCCCGCAGGTACATCGCCCCTGGCCGCGCGGCGGTCACCGCCGAGGCGGCCAGGCTGCTGGAACTGTTCGCCCTGCGCACCCCGACGGAGGTCTTCGCATGAACCGCGCCGAACGACTGAACGCCGTCCTGGACCTGCTCGCCGCCGACGGGCAGGTCGAGGTGGACGACATCGTCAGCCGACTGGACGTCTCGCCCGCCACCGCGCGCCGCGACCTGGACACACTGGCTGCGCAGAACCTCCTCACCCGCACCCGCGGAGGGGCGATCGGGCAGACCGTCGCCTACGACCTCCCGCTGCGCTACAAGCTGCAGCAGCACGCGGAGGAGAAGTCGGCGATCGCCAGGGCGGCCAGCGCCATGACGCCGCGCGGCGCCGTCGTCGGCCTCTCCGGCGGCACGACATCGACGGTGATCGCCTCCGCGCTCGGCATCCGGCCCGATCTGGCCGAGGCCGGCCCGCAGGCCAATCTGACCGTCGTCACCAACGCCATCAACATCGCCTCCCAGCTGGCGATGCGTCCGCAGATCAAGACGGTGATGACCGGCGGCGTCGTGCACGCGCGCTCCTACGAGCTGGTCGGCGACTACGCCGCGGCGGTGCTGAACAGCGTCACGCTGGACATCGCCTTCATCGGCGCGAACGGCCTCGACCCGGTGCTCGGCGCGACCACGCACGACGAGCGCGAGGCCAGCGTCAACCGGCTCATGGCCTCCCGGGCCGCCCGCGCCGTGCTTGTGACGGATTCCAGCAAGATCGGCAAGAAGGCCTTCGCCGCCATGGGCGACGCCCGGCTGTTCGGCACCGTCATCACCGACGCCGGAATCACCGCAGAACAGCGCGCCGCCTTGACCGAGCACGGATATGACGTGATCATCGCTCAGTGAGCACTAATGCCGTGAACCCGAATCCCCTCAGCCCCGCAACGATCGTCATCCACTCCGCCCGCCTCGTCACCGGCGGGCAGGTCACCGCTGACGCCTGGGTGGCGTTCTCCGGCGAGCGCGTGCTCGCCGTCGGCAGCGGGGACGGCTGGCGCGAGCTGGCGACCGCGGAGACCGCGGTCACCGACGCAGGCGGCCGCTGGCTCACCCCCGGCTTCGTCGACATCCACTGCCACGGCGCGGGCGGCGCCGCCTTCGACGACGGCATCGACGGCATCCGCGCCGCGCTCGCCGTGCACCGCGCGCACGGCACCACCCGCTCTGTCATCTCCTTCGTCACCAACACCGGCTCGGCGCTGCTCGGCAGCCTGCGCACCGTCGCGGAGCTGGCCTCGATCGACCCGCTGGTGCTCGGCTCGCACCTGGAGGGCCCGTTCCTCGACACCACCTACAAGGGCGCGCACAACGAGGCGCTGCTGCGCTCGGCGGCCCCCGCCGAGCTGGACGCGATGCTGGATGCCGCCTCTGGCACCCTCCGCCAGATCACCCTCGCCCCCGAGCTGCCGGGCGCGCAGGAGGCGATCGCCCGCCTCGTCGACGCGGGGGTCGCCGTCGCCGTCGGCCACACCGCCGCCGACTACGACCAGGCCCTCGCGGCCTTCGACGCCGGCGCCAGCATCCTGACCCATGCCTTCAACGGCATGCGCGGCATCCACCACCGCGCGCCGGGCCCCGTCGCCGCCGCCATGCACGCGGGTGGCGTCACGCTGGAGGTCATCAACGACGGCACCCACGTGCACCCGGAGGTCGTGCGGATGGCGTTCAACGCCGCCCCCGGCCGCATCGCGCTCATCACCGACGCCATGGCCGCGACTGGCTCGGCCGACGGCGACTACCTGCTCGGCGACCTCGCGGTGACCGTCACGGATGGCGTTGCCCGGCTCGTCGACGGCGGCTCCATCGCCGGTTCGACGCTCACCCTCGACGACGCGGTGCGCCGCGCGGTCACCGAGGTCGGCATCGACATCGAGACCGCGATCGCGGCGGTCACGGCTGTCCCCGCCCGCGCCATCGGGCGCGGCGACGACCTCGGCACGCTCGCGGCCGGGTTCGCCGCCGATGCGCTCATCCTGAACGACGACTTCACCGTTGCGGCCGTCTGGGCCGACGGGGCGCAGCTGGTCTGACGCGGTCCAGCTAGTGCGGGTGCACGTGCGGGCGCCTCGAGGTGACCAGCACGAGCACGAAGGAGAGCGCCAGGATGCCGACGAACACCCAGGGCAGCGCCTGCAGCCCCAGGGTGGCGTAGAGCGCCGCCCCGAGCAGCGCACCGCCGCCGATGCCGAGGTTGAACGCCGTCGTGTAGAAGGCCGCTGCGGCGTCCCTGATGCGGGCGGACGCCGTGTGCAGCAGGCGCGTGTTGAGCATCGGCGGCAGCGCGCCGAAGGCCACGCCCCAGAACAGGAACGCGGCGATGGCGAGCGCGGGCGTCTCGCTGAGCAGGGCGAGCGCGGCGACCCCGACGCCGACGCCGGCGAAGGCGATGAGCAGGCCGCGGGTCGGGTGCCGGCCGAGCACCGTGCCGGCGAGCAGGAGGCCGAGCGCGCCGGCGATGCCGTAGCCGAACAGCAGCGGGCCGACGGCCGCGGCATCCGCCCCGAGCACCTCGATCAGGTACGGCGCGATGTAGGTGTAGACCGCGTACTGGCCGATCATGACCACGCCGGTGACGACGCAGACCACGATCACGCCGACGAGGGTGGGGTCGCGGCGCACCGAGACGTGCTCGGCGCCGGCGGCCGGAGCGTGCCGGTGCTGCACGCCGGGCAGCAGCCGCCAGACCAGGAGGGCACCGAGGAGGGTGAGGCCGGCGATTCCGGCGAACGCCACTCGCCAGCCGAAGGCGTGCCCCAGCGCCGTGCCGAGCGGGACGCCGAGCACGAAGGCGAGCGAGCCGCCCGCCGTGGTGATGGCCACGGCGCGTGCCAGCTGCTCCTTGGGCACCAGGTGGCCGGCGTAGGCGCCGACGATGGACCAGAACAGCCCGTGCGCGGCGCCGCCGAGCACCCGGGTGGCGACGATGAACTCGTAGCTGGGGGCGATGGCCGTCAGCACGGCGGAGAGCGCGAGGATCACCAGCACCCCGACGAGCAGCGGTTGCCGCGGCAGTCGGCGGGTCAGGGCCATCAGCGGGGCGCTGGAGAGGACGACGGTGAAGGCGAAGACGCTGACGAGCAGGCCCACCTCTGGCTCGCTGGCGCCGAGCTCGGCGCTCATGTCGGGCAGGAGGCCCATCGGCAGCATCTCGATCGTGATCGAGAGGAACACCGCGACGGCCAGGGTGAGGAGGCCCACCCAGGGGAATGCGGGCGGCGCGTGGCGGGAGGGAGCAGTTTCAGTCATTCGTGATACCCATGAATGGCGTTCCCCGCTCGGCCTCGCGGGCGGAGGGGCGGGTCGACTACGCGCTGTTGTGCGCGCCCAGGGCCGTGTCAGATCGCACAGCCGCGTCCAGCCTAGGGCACGGGGCGCACCGCAGACAGGCGCCCCGGGTGGCTAGGCTGGAGGGATGGAGTTCGACGCCGCCCTCACGCCCCCGCCCGCCCAACACCACTGGGTGCTGACGCTCATCTGCGTCGACGGCCCCGGGATCGTGCACGCCATCAGCGGCGCCGTGGTGCAGGCCGGCGGCAACATCACCGAGAGCCAGCAGTTCGCCAGCAACGACACCGGCCGCTTCTTCATGCGCCTGCAGATCGAGACCCAGGCGGGGCGCGAGGTGCTCGAGGCGGCCCTGGCTCCCGTCGTGGCGCACTACGGCATGAACTGGCGGCTCGACGTCGTCGGCCGGCCGCTGCGCACCCTCGTGCTGGCCTCCACGGCCGCGCACTGCGTGAACGACATGCTGTTCCGCCAGCGGGCCGGTCTGCTGCCGGTGCACATCCCGCTCGTGCTCTCCAACCACAGCACCCTGCGCGACCTGGCCGGCTTCTACGGCGTGCCGTTCGAGGCCTACCCGGTGACGGATGCCGAGAGCAAGGCCGCCTTCGAGCAGCGCATCCTCCGCGCCGTCGAGGAGCACGAGATCGAGCTGGTCGTGCTGGCCCGCTACATGCAGATCCTCTCCCCCGAGCTGTGCACCGCCCTCGAGGGCCGCGCCATCAACATCCACCACAGCTTCCTGCCCGGCTTCAAGGGCGCCAACCCCTACAAGCAGGCGCACGCCCGCGGCGTCAAGCTGATCGGCGCGACGGCGCACTTCGTCACCAGCGACCTCGACGAGGGCCCGATCATCGAGCAGAACGTGGTGCGCGTCGACCACTCCCGCAGCGCCTCCGAGCTGGTCGCCATCGGCCAGGACGAGGAGAGCCGCACGCTCACCCAGGCCGTCAAGTGGTTCGCGGAGGACAGGGTGCTGCTGGACGGCGCCCGCACCATCATCTTCCGCTGATCCGGAGGCTGGGCCGCGCCGGTTAGGCTGGTGGGGTGACTGATACGCCCGACACCCCCAGCCCGACGGCATCCGCGGCCCCTCGCGTGACCCCGAACGACATCATCCGGTTCATCCTCGAGGTCGTCGCGGTGATCTCGCTCGCGATCTGGGGCCTCACGATGTGGCCGATGCCCTGGCCGGGCGTCGCCTTCGCCATCGGCGCGCCGCTGATCGCGATCCTGCTCTGGGCCCTCTTCCTCTCGCCCAAGGCCGTGTTCCAGGTGGATGCCTTCGGCCGCGCCCTGTTCGAGATCATCGTGATGGGTTCTGTCGCCCTGGCCTGGTGGAGCATGGGCCTGCCCATCGTCGCCGGCGCCTTCGCCCTGCTGGCCACCGTCAGCGGCGTGATCAACGGCCGCAGCCGCCTCTAGGCGGCACCCGACGCGAAACACGAAGCCCCGCATCTCGAGGAGATGCGGGGCTTCTGCGTGCGTGGGCCGGCGGCCTAGAGCTCTTCCCAGTCGAAGCGGGTGTTCCAGACGTGGCGGTAGTAGTCGCTGTTGGCGAGCTTGGAGGCGGCGCCCTCGTCGATGATCACCGTGGCGTGCGGGTGCAGCTGGATCACCGAGCCCGGCTGGCTGGCCGACACGGGGCCCTCGACGGCGGCGGCGATGGCGTCGGCCTTGGCCTCGCCGAAGGCCAGCAACACCAGGTGGCGCGCCCGCAGGATCGTGCCGAGGCCCTGCGTGATGCAGTGCACGGGCACGTCGTCGATCGAGTCGAAGAAGCGCGCGTTGTCGATGCGGGTCTGCTCGGTGAGGGTCTTGGTGCGGGTCAGCGAGGTCAGCGAGGAGCCGGGCTCGTTGAAGCCGATGTGCCCGGTGCGGCCGATGCCGAGGATCTGCAGGTCGATGCCGCCCGCGGCGAGGATCGCCGCCTCGTACTCGTCTCCTGCGGTTTGGATGCCGTCCAGCGCGCCGTTCGGCACGTGCACGAGGTCCGGGTTCAGGCCGAGCGGCTGCACGACCTCCCTGTTGATCACGGAGCGGTAGCTCTCCGGGTGGCCGACCGGGATGCCGACGTACTCGTCGAGGGCGAAACCGCGTACCGCGCTCAGGTCGACGGGCTGTGCCGCGACCTTGGCGGCCAACGCCTGGTAGCTCGACAGCGGGGTCGAGCCCGTTGCCAGCCCGAGCACGGCATCCGGGGTGCGTCCGACGAGGCGCAGGATCGCGTCGGCAACCAGCTCGCCTGCGGCATCTGCGTTCGGGACAATGACGATTTCAGCCACGTATTATTTCACTCCTACTAATGCCGCGCCGAAGGCAGCGGCGGGAAATCCGATGGGGATGAGCCGCACCCGCTCCGCCAGGGCCAGGGAGGCCAGGAACGGCGAGCTCACCGACCAGTCTGCCAGTACGCCGCGCACACCGCGAAGCAACGGCTCACCGATGGCGCTCAAACCGCCGCCGATCACGACTCGGTCCACATCGACGGTGAGTACCAGCGCACGCACCCCGGCGGCCACCCCCTCGAAGAAGGTGCGCTGCACCGCGAGCGCCGCGGCGTCGCCGGCCGCCGCCAGCTCGAACAGCTCGAGCACCGGGTACTCCGCATCGCTCGGCCACATTCGGGTTATGGCCGATCCGGATGCGACAGTCTCCAGGCAGCCCACCTGGCCGCAGCCGCAGAGCACCCCGCGCGGGTCCATCGGCAGGTGGCCGATCTCGCCGGCCGTGCCGGTGGCGCCGCGCAGCAGCACCCCGTTCTGCACGATGCCGGCGGCGAGCCCGGTGCCGAGGTTCAGGTAGGCCATGCTGCCGCCGAGCAGCTCGCCGGAGGCCGTGGCGCCGTCGATGCTCAGCTGGTGAGCGCCGAGCGCGGCCGCCTTCACGTCGTTCTCCACGCGCACGGGGACGCCGACCCGGTCGCCCAGCTCGCGGCCGAGCGCGAGCTCGGAGACACCGAGGTTCACGGCGTGCGAGACGACGCCGTTCGCGTTGTCCACGGCGCCGGGGATGCCGACGCCGATCGAGGTGAACGCGGAGACGTCGAGGCCCGCGCGCTCGGCGAGCGCACGCACGCTGGCCTCCGCGCTGTCCAGCACGGCCCGCGCGCCGAACCCCGTCGCCCGCCGGAGCGGCTCGCCGAAGCTGCCGTTGTCGGCGACGGCGATTGCGGCGGTCTTCGTTCCGCCGATGTCGATGCCGATCCTCACGCCGCGCGCTCCTCCGCCGGGGCGCCGAGCAGCTCCAGGAGAGCACGGCCGAGCAGCCGGGAGGCACCGAAGGTGGCGATGTCGGCGTAGGCCCGGTCGTCGGAGGGCCAGCCCATGTCGACGACGAGCACGTCGGCGCCGCTGGCCCGGATCGCGTCGATCGCGGCGCGGGCGAAGGCATGCCGATGGTTGTCCTTGCCGATGACGACGACGCGGCCGGCCAGGCCGGTCGGCGTCTGGCCTCCCTCTGCCACGATCTGCACGCTCTGCTCGGCCCAGGCGGGGCCGGGGTCCGTGCCGAGTGCAGCGAACGGGCCCCACGGCGCGACGCCGACGGCGATGTTCGCCTCGGTGTCGATCCGCACGACGCTGCCCGGCTCGCCGCCGGCGAGCCAGCGCGCTGCGGCATCCGACACGTCGAAGGTGGCGGCCACGCGGGCGGCGGCCAGCGTCGGGTCCAGCTCGGTGTCGACGGGGGCCGGGATCGGCACAGTCGCCTCCAGCTCGAGGCCCTCCTCGGCCAGGCGGATGACGCGGCCCGCGGCCTCGGCGATGCGCCCGGCCCCGATGCGCCCGGCCTCGTGCGCCGCCAGCACGGCGGCCTCGATCTCGCCCAGCTGCGCGTCGGTGTTCTCGGTTCCGATGCAGAGCAGGTCGCAGCCGGCGTCGAGGGCCAGCACGGCTGCCTCCGCGATGCCGTGCTCGCCGCTGGCGCCCTTCATGTCGAGGGCGTCCGTGACGATGACGCCGCCGAAGCCGAGCTCCTCGCGGAGCAGGCCCTGCAGGATGGTGCGCGAGAAGGTGGCCGGTCGCTCGGCGTCCAGCTGTGGCAGCAGGATGTGCGAGCTCATGATGGTGCGCGCCCCGGCGGCGATGGCCGCGCGGAACGGGACGAGCTCGCGCTCGCGCAGCTCGGCGGCGCTCCGGTCGATCACGGGCAGTGCGAGGTGAGAGTCGACGGCTGTGTCGCCGTGCCCCGGGAAGTGCTTGGCGCTGACGGCGACACCGGTCTGCTGGTGGCCGCGCACCCAGGCGGCGCCGTGTGCGGCCACCGTCTCGGGGTCGGCGCCGAAGCTCCGCACGCCGATGACGGGGTTGTCGGCATTCGAGTTGATGTCGATCGAGGGGGCGAAGTTGAGCGTGCAGCCGGCCCGGCGCAGCTCCCAGCCGACCAGCCTGGCCACGTCCTCGGTGTGGGAGAGGTCGTCGCCGCGACCGAGCACGGCCGCTCCGGGGTAGGGCGAGCCCACCGCGTAGTAGAGCCGGGTGACATCGCCGCCCTCCTCGTCGATGGCGATGACGGCCAGCGGGTTGGCGGCGCGGATCTCGGCGGTCAGGGCACGCAGCTGCGGCATCGACTCGATGTTGATTCCGAAGAGGCACACCCCGCCGAGTCCGCCGCGGAGGCGCTCTGCGAGCCACTCCGGCAGCGTGGTCCCGACGAATCCGGGCAGCAAAGTTCTGGCGATCTGGCTCCGCAGGGTGTCCTGCCGGCTCAGACCGCGGTCGATCGACGTCATCCCTTGACCGCTCCGCTGACGAGTCCGCTGGTCATGCGGCCCTGGACGATGAGGAAGAAGATGATGACGGGCACGGCCACGAGAGTCGATGCGGCCATGACCTGGCCCCAGTCGGTCTCCCGGGTGGCGCTGGCCTGGATGAAGCCGCGCAGCCAGAGCGGCAGCGTCTGCATCGCCTCGGCCGGCAGCAGCACCAGCGCGACGGTGAACTCGTTCCACGCCTGCAGGAAGGCGAAGACACCGGATGCCACGAGCCCGGGGGCCAGCAGCGGGAAGGTGATGCGCAGGAAGGCCTGGGTGCGGCTCAGGCCGTCGACCATGGCGGCCTCTTCGAGGTCGGCCGGGATGCCGGCGACGAAGCCGCGCAGCATCCAGATCGTGAACGGCACAACAGCGGCCGTGTAGATGACGCTGAGCCCGATGACCGAGTTCAGCAGCCCGACGCTGGCCACCATCTTGTACTGCGCGATGAACAGGCCCTCGGCCGGCAGCATCTGCACGATGAGCACGGCGAGGACGAACCTCTTGCGCCCCTTGAACCGGAAGCGGCTGATGGCCACGGCGGCGAGGAAGGCGAAGAGCAGGCAGAAGAACACCGCGATGAGGGTGACCGAGAGGCTGATGCCGAGGGCGGAGAAGAACGTGCCGTCAGCGAGCGTGTTGGCGTAGTTGTTCAGCGAGCCGTTGACCGGGAAGAACGTCGGGATGAAGGACTGCAGCGTGCGGTTGGGCAGCAGCGAGGAGTTGATCATCCAGTAGACCGGGAAGACCCAGCCGAGGGCGATCACGATGGCCAGGACCGAGTAGATCACACGGCTGACGCGGAGCGGGCGGCGGGTGCGCGCCTTGGCGGCACGACCAGTCTGACCGGTGGTCAGGAGCTGCGTCTGGTTGGGAGTGGTTGCGGTGGTCATGACTGTTCGTCCTCCTTGAGAAGGCTACGCACGTAGTACCAGCTGATCGCGACGGTGAGCAGGAGCACGAAGATGGAGACGGCGGAGGCCATGCCGAAGTCCTGCGAGCCGGCGCCGAGCTTGTAGATGTAGGTGCCGAGCAGGTCGAACTCGGCGGCGCGCGAGCCGGCATCCTGCAGCATCGTGATCTGGGTGAACACCCGCAGGTCCCAGATGAGCTGCAGCAGCAGCACGATGGCGATCACGGGGCGGATCATCGGCATGATGATGAAGCTCAGGCGCTGCCAGGCGCTGGCGCCGTCGAGCTGGGCCGCCTCGAGCACCTCGTCGGAGACCTGGGTGAGGCCGGCGTACACCGAGAAGGCGACGAAGGGCACAGACATCCAGACGACGATGATGCAGGCGACCATGAAGAAGGTGAAGGGGTTCTCGAGCCAGGCGAAGCGGTTCATCTCCACGCCGGGAATCATGTCGAGCAGGTAGTTGACGACGCCGCGGCGGCGGTCGAACAGCCAGATCCACACGGTCATCGCGGCGACGACGGGCATGGCCCAGGCCAGCAGCAGCGAGATCTGCAGCGTGAGGCGCACGACCTTGCCGACGGCGGTCATCAGCACCGCCAGCAGCAGGCCGATCGCGAGGGTGATGAAGGCGGTGACGGCCATGAACACGAGCGAGCGCACGACGACGCCCCACATGTCGGGGTTGGTCGCCAGGGAGAGGTAGTTCTCGAACCCGACGAACGGCGCCGGCTGGCCGAACTGCTGGGACAGGCCGAACTTCTGGAAGGACGTGATGGTCTGCCAGATGAGCGGGTAGCCCATGCCGATGAGGAGGATGACGACGGATGGGATGAGGAGCAGGTAGGGCGTTGGCAGGCGGCGCCGGGGTTTGGCGACCTGGCGATCCTTCTGCGCGGCCTTCTCCGGAGCGGTGGCGACGGTTGAGCTCATGGTCTCATCCTCCTTTCAATGCGAGGTAAATGCGATGGCGTGAGTGGAAGGGGCCGCGGGAGGTTGCTCCCGCGGCCCCAGGTGTTGCAAGTGGTGCGTGGTGGTGCAGTCGCTGCTAGTTGAGCAGCGCGGTGATCTTCTCGTCGTACTCAGCGGAGAGCGCCTTGATGTCGCCACCGGCGGAGACCTTGCCGAAGAACTCCTCGAGCAGTGCGGCACCCTCGACAGCTGCCCAGCCGGGAGCGGCGGGGGTCAGCTTGGAGGAGGCAGCGGACTCGATGAGCGCTGCGGCGAACTGGTCGTCGCCGAGGGCCGAGGCGTAGTCCAGGTTGGCAGGGCCGAGGCCGTTCTCGCCGAGGAGCGTCTGGTACTCCGGGGAGAAGACGATCTTCAGCAGCTCGCGGGAGCCTTCCTGGTTCTTGCTGGCCGCCGAGATGGCGATGTTCGAGCCACCGGCGAAGACGGGGGCTGCGCCGCCGTCGACACCCGGGAGCACGAAGGTGCCGAACACGTCGTCGTTCCAGGTCGCGACCATCTTGGTTGCGTCCTTCGGGTCGGCGGCGAGGTCACCGATGGACCAGTGAGCCCAGCCCGGAGCGATGATGGTCGCGGCCTCGGGAGCGCCGGTCGCCTCGTTGTTGTTGATGTTGACCCACGGGGTGCTGTCGAACTCGGTCGCGGGTGCGAGGGATGCGCCAGCGAAGAGCTCGGCGAACTGCGTGATGCCCTTCTGGGTGTTCTCGGAGGAGAGGGTGGAGACCCACTTGTCGCCGTCCTTCTCCGCGAGCTCTCCGCCGTTGGCGAAGATCCAGGAGATGGCGTTGCGCCAGTCGGAGCCGCCGATGTAGAAGCCGGACTGGCTGTCGGTGCGGAGCGCCTTCACGGTCTCGTCGAACTCGGCGAGGGTGGTGGGGACGGTCTTGCCCGCGGCCGCCCAGATGTCCTTGCGGTAGAAGTTGTACCGCGAGCCGAAGTAGTACGGCAGCGCGTAGTTGGCGCCGTCGACCTTGCCGACCTCGACGAAGGACTGGATCAGCTTGTCGCCGCCCAGCTCGGGGACCAGGTCGCTGACGTCGCTGAACGCGCCCACGTTGGTGAACGTCGGGGACCAGGTGTTGCCGATCTCGACGACGTCGGGCGTGTTCGCCGCGTCGGGCAGCGAGGTGGTGAGCTTGGCGAGGGCGTCGCCCCAGCCCTGCTCCTCGATCGTGAGGGTGCCGCCGGTGGCATCCTTGTACTCGGTCTTGAGGTAGTCGCGCAGTGCGTCAGGGGTGTCGCCACCCATCAGCCACAGCGTGATGTTCTGACCTTCGGCGGAGCCGCCAGTGTTACCGCCCTCGTTGCCGGTGGTTGCGCTGCAACCAGCAAGAACGAGTGCCGCTGCGGTGCCCAGTGCGAGGGCTGCATACCTTCTCTTCATTGCGGATTCCTTACTCTTGGTTGGGTGTGGTGCTGCGAGACGGGGTCTCTATGAAACCCCGAGTTGTCCTGAGAGGACCATGACAGCCGCGCCGCGCAGAACAATGTCGTCCTGTGCCAGCGAGGTCATCCGGAGGGCGAGATCACCAGTGAACTCGGCCATCGTTCGCTTCCGGAGTGTCTCGATGGTTGCTGTTGCCAGCGGGCCATCAAGCAGTTCCGTCGGGCCGCTCAACACAATCTCCGAGAGGTTGAGTGCTCCGACGACGGGGGCCAGGATGATGCCGAGCCGGCGACCTGCCTCCCGAAGAATGAGTTCGCGCGCGGCGGCCTGCTCGGCCTCCGTGCCCGTGGTCGCCGCGAGTTGCTCGGTCAGGCGGGGAACGCTCAACCAGGCCTCGAGGCAGCCGATCTTGCCGCATGCGCAGGCGGGTCCGCCGTCGGTGCCGATCACGACGTGCCCGATCTCGCCGGCCGCGGAGTGGCTGCCGTAGAAGGGGCGCCCGCCGAGGATCAGGCCGGCACCGACACCGGCGCCCACCTTGACCAGCATGACGTCGCCGCTGGCGCGGCCGAAGCTGTGCTCGGCGAGCACGGCGACGTCGGCGTCGTTGGCCACGAGGACGGGGATGTCGAAGCGCTCACGCAGCATCGCCTGCAGCGGGAGCCGGGTCCAGGCCAGGTTGGGCGCGGTGAGCACGGTGCCGTCGGCGTCGACGATGCCGGGCGATCCGACGCCGATGCCGAGCAGCGGCGCCGTGGCGCGCAGCATGAGCCCCTCGATCAGGCCGACGACCGCGGCAAGCGCGTCGTCGCCGGTGCGCCCGGCCCGGTCGGCGTTCTCGCGGTCCAGCACGGTGCCGTCCAGGTCGAGCAGGGCGGCGCGCAGGTGCTGGTCGGAGAGGTCGACACCGATGATCTGGAAGGCGGCGCGGTCGATGTCGATCATCGTGGCCGGCTTGCCGGGGCGGGCCGCCTCGCGCTGTCCCAGCTCGATGACGAAGCCGTCCTGCATCAGGCCGGCGACGAGGTCGGAGATGGTGACCCGGGTCAGCCCGGTTTCACGCGACACGTCGGCGCGGCTCTGCGGTCCCTGCCGGTACAGCGTCTGCAGGACGAGCGAGCGATTGTGGCCGCGGGCATGCTCCGGCAACACCTTTGCGGTGGGCCTGAGGATGCGCCCATGACTGGGCTGCGTTGCGGTCATGTTTGTTAGTAAAGCTTACGAACAAACAATGTGCAAGCCCGTTCTCGAAAAACCTCCCGCGGTTATCGATTCGTGATGTTGCCGGCCGGCGCGAGCTCCGGCCGGGCGTCGGGCAGGCTCCACCGGGCGTCGCGGCGCATCCCGATCGCCCGCAGCGCGTTCAGGATCGTCACGAGGTCCACCACCTCCTGCAGGCCGGCGCCCACCGTGGCCGGGATCAGGCCGAACGCGGCGATCAGCATGAGCACCACACTGAACGCGATGCCGATCCAGATGCTCTGCAGGGCGATGCGCATGGTGTCCTGGCCGATCTGCACCGCCCGGGCCGCGCGCGCGATGTCGTCGACCATGATGACGACGTCGGCGGACTCGCTCGCCGCGGTCGCCCCCTTCGCCCCCATCGCGATGCCGACGTCGGCGGCGGCCAGCACCGGGGCGTCGTTCACCCCGTCGCCCACCATGATCACGGGCCGCTCGGTGATGGCGCGCACCGCGACGACCTTGTCCTGCGGCAGGCATTCCGCCTGCACCCGGGTGATGCCGAGCTGCTCGGCCACGTGCTCGGCGGTCGACTGGGCGTCCCCGGTCAAGATCATGCTGTCCCGCACGCCGAGTTCACGGAGCGCCGCGATCGTGGCGGCGGCGTTGCCCCGCACGCTGTCGCTGGCGACGATGGACCCGGCGAAGCGGCCGTCGACGGCGACCGCGATCGAGAGCTCGCCGCCGGAGAGCTCCGTCGCCCGGGCATCCGGGGCCGCAGCCCGCACGAAGCTCAGCTTCCCGATGGTCACCACGCGGCCGTCGATCGTGGCGACGACGCCGTGCGTGGCCACCTCGCGGGCCGTCTCGGCCGGCCGGAGGGCGAGGCCGCGCTCCTCGGCGGCGCGCATGATGGACGCCGCGAGGACGTGCGAGGAGTACTGCTCGGCGGATGCCGCGAGCGCCAGCACCTCGTCGGCGTCGAAGCCGGGCGCCGGGCGCACGGCGGTCAGGCTCGGCGTCCCGTGCGTCAGGGTCCCGGTCTTGTCGAACACCACGGTGCGGGCGCGGGCCAGTTTCTCGAGCACCCCGCCGCCCTTGACGATCACGCCGTTGCGGGCGCCCCTGCTCATGCCGCCCATGAAGGCGACGGGGGCGGCGATCAGCAGCGGGCAGGGCGTGGCCACGACGAGCACCTCCGCGAAGCGCACCGGGTCGCCGCTGACCGCCCAGGCGATGCCAGCCAGGGCGAGCGAGAACAGGGTGAACGGCACAGCGTAGCGGTCGGCCAGGCGCACGACGGGGGCCTTGCTCTCCCCCGCAGCCGCGACGAGGGCGACGATCTGCTGGTACTGGCTGTTCTCGGCCGTCGCGGTGGCCCGGATCTGCAGCGCGGCCTGCCCGTTGACGGAGCCGCTCAGCACCGCGTCGCCGGCGCCGCGCTCCACCGGGATGCTCTCGCCGGTGAGCGAGGACTCGTCGAAGACGCCGCCCTGCTCCAGCAGCACGCCGTCGACGGGCACGATCTCGGCCGGGCGCAGCAGCAGGGTGTCGCCGACGGCGACCTGGCTGACGGGGATCTCCTCGATGCCGCCGCCCGGCAGCACCCGGTGGGCGGACTGCGGCGACTTCGCGAGCAGGGCGTTGAGCTCGCGCTTGGCGCGGCCCGCCGCGTAGTCCTCGAGGGCCTCCCCGCCCGTGAGCATGAGCACGATGACGATGCTCGCCACGTACTCGTTGACCAGCACCGTCGCGATGATGGCGGTGACGGCGAGGATGTCGAGGCCCCAGTGGCCGCGCATGATGTCGCGGACCATCTGCACGGCCTGCATGACGGCCACGACCAGGGCGAAGCCGCTGAACAGCCAGCGCACGAGGTTCGTCGGCTCGGCTCCCCAGCCGGCCGCCCAGAGCAGGACGCCCACGACGATGACGAGCAGCGTCGTGGCGAGCAGGGGGTAGCGGCGGGCGTGAGTGCGTATCCAGGCCATGCGTCGAGTCTGGCGGATGGGGCCGGGCGCCGCCAGCAAGCGCAGGCTGCCCTCTGCCGGCGACGCGGGGCCGGCTGGCGTGAAACACCAGGGGGTCGGATGCCGCGGCATCCGACCCCCTGGGTCACATCAGGCTGTGTCGCTTACGCGAGGCGGGCCTTGAGGTTGTTCGCGATCTCAGCGAGGAACTCCTCGGTGGTCTGGTAGCCCTGCTCCGGGCCGACCAGGAGCGCGAGGTCCTTGGTCATCTTGCCGCTCTCGACGGTCTTGATGACGACGTCTTCGAGCGTTGCGGCGAACTCGATGAGGGCCTGGTTGCCGTCGAGCTTTCCACGGTGGTTCAGGCCACGGGTCCACGCGAAGATCGAAGCGATCGGGTTGGTGGAGGTGGGCTTGCCCGCCTGGTGCTGGCGGTAGTGACGGGTCACGGTGCCGTGGGCGGCCTCGGCCTCGACGACCTTGCCGTCCGGCGTGGCCAGAACGCTGGTCATCAGGCCGAGCGAGCCGAAGCCCTGCGCGACGGTGTCGGACTGGACGTCGCCGTCGTAGTTCTTGCAGGCCCAGACGTAGCCGCCCTCCCACTTCATGGCCGAGGCGACCATGTCGTCGATGAGGCGGTGCTCGTAGGTGAGGCCGGCAGCGTCGAAGCGCTCCTTGAACTCGGCCTCGAAGATCTCCTGGAAGATGTCCTTGAAGCGACCGTCGTAGGCCTTGAGGATGGTGTTCTTGGTCGACAGGTAGACCGGGTAGTTGCGGGTCAGGCCGTAGTTCAGCGAGGCGCGGGCGAAGTCGCGGATCGACGCGTCCTGGTTGTACTGCACCTGGGCGATGCCGTCGTCGGGTGCGTCGTAGACCTCGAACTTCATCGGCTCTGAGCCGTCTTCCGGCGTGAACTCAACCGTGAGCTTGCCCTTGCCCTTGAACACGAAGTCCGTGGCGCGGTACTGGTCGCCGAAGGCGTGACGGCCGATGATGATCGGCTTGTTCCAGCCCGGGACCAGGCGCGGGATGTTGCTGATGATGATGGGCTCGCGGAAGATGACGCCGCCGAGGATGTTGCGGATGGTGCCGTTGGGCGACTTCCACATCTTCTTCAGGCCGAACTCCTCGACGCGGGCCTCGTCGGGCGTGATCGTGGCGCACTTGACGCCGACGCCGTGCTTCTGGATCGCGTGCGCGGCGTCGATCGTGATCTGGTCATTGGTCTCGTCACGCTTCTCGATGCCGAGGTCGTAGTACTCGAGGTTCACGTCGAGGTACGGGTGGATCAGCGTGTCCTTGATGGCCTGCCAGATAATGCGGGTCATCTCGTCGCCGTCGAGTTCGACGACTGTGCCTTCAACCTTGATCTTTGACAATGGGGTCTCCTTGCAAGAAGTGGGGGGCCGAGCGGCCTCGACAATCTTAGCCGAGACGGGCAACTGTCTCGACATCGAGAGATTAGCTCAACTACCCCGAATGGGGTTCGGCGGGTTAGCCTAAGGCCATGGCTGAATTGCGACTCGAAGAACTGTCCGCCTCGAACGTCGTCGCGGCGAACAACCTGAGCCTGAAGCCTGGCCAGGAGCAGTTCATCACGCCCGTCTCCTACTCTGCCGAGACCGCCGTGCTCACCCCGGGCGCCGCCTGGCAGCGCGTCGTGCTGCAGGACCAGAAGGTCGTCGGATTCATCCACGGCAACTTCGACCCGGAGAACGAGCGCGAGGAGTTCCGCGCCTGCATCTGGCGCATCAACGTCGATGCAGAGGCCCAGGGCAAGGGCGTCGGCCGGTTCGCGGCCAAGGCGCTCGCTGCCGAGGCGAAGAAGCGCGGCGTCGACCGCATCACGGTGATGTGGGAGCCGGGCGAGACCGGCCCGGAGGCCTTCTTCCACCGCATCGGCTTCGTCGACATCGGCGAGACACAGTACGGCGACGTCATCGGCGCCCTCGAGATCTCCTAGCCCGCACCGCCACCGTGCCGGTCCCCGACCGCGGCTTCGCCGAGGCAGTGCTGGCCGTCGTCGACGACATCCCGGCCGGGCAGGTGCTGAGCTACGGCGACCTTGCGGCGCTGCTCGGTTCTCGCGGCGCGCGCGCCGTCGGCCAGGTGATGGCTTACTACGGCTCGGCGTCGCCCTGGTGGCGCGTGCTCCGCGCCGGCGGTCACCCGCCCCGCGGCCTGGCCGCGCGCGCCCTTCCGCACTACGCGGCCGAGGGCACCCCGCTGATCACGACGACCACCGAGGACGGCTACCGGGTCGACTACGCCGCCGCGCGCTGGCGGCCCTGACCGGCGTCAGCGCGCCTCGGGTGCGCCGGCCAGCGGGATCCACGCCATCACCGTGGTGCCGTGCTCCGGCACGCTCTGCAGCTCCACCCGGCCGCCGAGCGCCTCGACCCGGTCGATGAGGCCGAGTAGGCCGCTGCCCTCGCCGAGCGATGCGCCGCCGCGGCCGTCATCCGCCACCTCGATCACCAGCTCGCTCGCGCTGGCCGTCACCGCGACGCGGCCGGAGCGCGCCTCGGCGTACTTGGCGATGTTGGTCAGGCACTCCGACACGAAGAAGTAGACGGTCGCCTCCACGACGGCGGGGGGCCGGCTCTCGATCACCAGCGAGGTCTCGATCGGCACCGGCGAGTGGGCGACGAGCTCCGGAACCGCCGTGGCCAGGCCGCCGACGGTGAGCGAGGTGGGGTGGATGCCGCGGGCCAGCTCGCGCAGCTGCTTGAGCGCGGCCGAGAGCTGCCCCAGGGCCGCGTCGAGGTCGTCGGCGATGTCGTGCTGTCCGAGCTGCTCGGCCCGGCCAGACGCCATCCGCAGCCGGAGGGCGAGCGCCACCAGCGACTGCTGGGAGCCGTCGTGCAGATCGCGCTCGATCTGCCGCCGGGCCTCCACGCCCGCGTCGACGATGCGCAGGCGGGACTCGCGCACCTCCCGCAGGGTCGCCTCCAGCTCATCACGCAGCCGCGTGTTGTCCACGCTCAGCCGGAGTGCCGTCGAGACGGCCGCCAGCAGCTTCGAGTTCTCGCTCAGCGCCCGGTCGTGCCGGATCACGGCGAGCGGCCCGTCCGGGGTGTTGATCGGCAGCAGCGCCCCCTGCCGGTGCTCCCCCAGCCCATCCGGCCCGGCGCTCGGCGTCGCCGCCCGGCCGTGCGAGTCGACGTAGCGGGAGTCCGACTCCTCCCACCAGTACACCCGGAGCGAGGGGTCGCGGAGGGTGTCGGCCAGGATCGCCTGCCACAGGGTGCGGTCGACGCCGTCCCGGGTGATCACCATCAGGTCGGATACCCGGCCGCGCAGGCCGAGCAGGTAGCTGAGGCCGGCGACGAAACCGATCGGCACGGCCGCGGTGGCGGCGAGCGAGATATAGCCGAGCACCTCCAGCACGGTGCTGCCCAGGGAGTAGACGAGGGTCTCGTAGGCAATCGCCGCCGCCCAGAGCACGAGGGCCACGGGCATCACGAAGGCGATGTGCCTGGCCGGGGTGCTGCCGCGCAGCCAGCGGCCGGCCACGACCACGACGATGAGCAGGATGAGCGCGACGCCGAACAGCCGGAAGGCGCGGTCGACGAAGACGAAGATCTCGTCGCCGTCCACGATCGCGTACGGGTTCAGCGCGACGTTGCGGCTGCCGTCGACCGGCTGGTTGAACAGCAGCGCGCAGACGAAGCGGATCGAGACGCCGATCGATGCCGCAACGGCGATGCCGACATCGACGGGCCCGTGCAGCTTGCCGGCCGGGTAGATCAGCACGATCGCCCCGACCAGCACCGCCCAGACGAGCTCGAGGCCGTCCAGCACCGGCCACAGCCAGCCGATCTGCTGGGTGGCGGAGATGAAGGTCGGCGGCAGCCAGAGGAAGGCCACGGCGATCATGACGCGGCCGGGCACGGGCGAGTCGGCACTGCGCCAGGCGACCCAGGCGCACACCGCGTAGCAGAGCCCGACCGCCGTGTGCATGACCGTGTAGGAGGCGGCCCAGCTCGGCACGCGGGCATCGGCGAGTGATCCGACGACCTCCGTGAAGAACACCACGGCAACGGCCAGCCAGACCAGCAGGAGCCGCCCCCACGGCACGGCCGCGGTCACGGCCCGAGCAGCCGCAACACGGCGAGCACGCGCCGGTGCTCCCCCGGTGAGTCGTCGATGCCGAGCTTGGCCATGATGCTGCCGATGTGCGTCTCCACCGTCTTCAGGCTGAGGAAGAGGGCGCTGGCGATGCCGCCGTTGGACTTGCCCTGCGCCATCAGCGTGAGCACCTCGCGCTCGCGCGGGGTCAGCGTGCTGAGCGCACTGGCGCTCGGTGTGCCGACCAGGTGCGCGACGACCTCGGGATCGACGACGGAGCCGCCGCCCGCCACCGTCTTGACGGCGTGCACGAACGACTCCGGGTCGGCGATGCGGTCCTTCAACAGGTAGCCGGTTCCGCCCCCGACGCTCATCGCCCGAATCGCGTAGGAGGGCGTCGCGTACATCGAGAGCATCAGCACGCCCACGTTCGAACCGGCCGCGCGCAGCTGCTCGAGGGCGATCAGCCCCTCGTCGGTGTGGGTGGGCGGCATCCGGATGTCGAGGACGACCGCGTCGAGCTGTTGCTCCTCGACGAGCTCGTTCAGCCCGGCCGCGCTGTCCAGCGAGGCCACGACGTCGAGGCCGTGCCCGAGCAGGACCGTCTCGATCCCGCTGCGCAGCAGCAAGGAGTCATCCGCGATCGCGACGCGCAGCGGAGCCTTCTCGACACCCGGAACAGAATCCGCAGCCACCGGCAACGCCTTTGCTCAGACGACGAACTGACGCAGCGACTGGCCGGAAAGCTCGTCCTTCGGAATGAACCCATCGGCACCGCTCAGCTCGACGCGGAGCCCGTAGTCACTCCGGTCGTGGCTGGAGATGAGCACGATCACTGCGTTGCCCTGCTCGCGCAGAAGCGGTACTACATCGAATCCCACCGCATCAGGCAGCATCACGTCAAGCAAAATCAGGTCAGGGTTCAAATCAGAGGCCAATTGCACGCCGCTGAGAGCCGTGGCTGTGTCCCCCACGACGACGAACGCCTCGAGCTCGAGCAGGCGACGGACCTGTTCCCGAAAACCGGAATGGTCATCGACGATCAGCACCCGTGCGTTCATGCTCTGATTGTCGCCACCGCCCGGCACGCGGCGCTATCGGGGTGCGCCCTGAGCGGGCCGGGGGCATGTGCGGATGCGGACGTCGGGGCGGCCGGAGAGGCTGAAGGGTGCAAGGAGGCACGCCATCATGATCGAACCCCTCGTTTCGCCGCGCCCCATCGCTCCGAGTCAGCCGGTCGATGCTCGCCGGAGCGGCCGGGAGGAGCTGGCGCTCTATGCGGGCAGCATCGCCCTCGCGGCGATCGTCAAGCGCAGCGGCACCCCGCTCTTCGTTCTCGACCCCGACCGCATCGCCGAGCGCTTCGCGTACTTCGGCGAGCTGCTGCCGTTCGCCCGCCTGCGCTACGCCCTGGCCGCGCTCCCCCATCCAGCCGTGATCCGCACGATCGCCGCCGCCGGCGGCGGTTTCGACGTGGTGAGCACCGGCGAGCTGGCGATGCTCGCCCACGAGGAGGTGCCGGCATCCGCGGCCGTCTACTCGCACCCGATCAAGCGGCCGGCCGCCATCGCCGCGGCCGCCGCGGCCGGCGTGCGGCTGTTCGTGGCGGACAACCCGGCCGAGGTGCGCAAGTTCCTCGGGGTGGACGCCTCGGTACGGCTGCTGATCCGGGTGCACTTCGACGGGGACGGTGCCAGCTTCGGGGTCGACGCCGCCCACGCCATGAACCTGGCGCGCTTCGCGGTCAACAACGGAATTCGGGTCGCCGGCTTCTCGGTGCACGTGGATGCCGACCGGATGAGCCCGCGGCGGTTGGAACAGGTGCTCCGCGAGACGCTGCGGCTCATCGACGAGGGCAACGCCCGGTGGCGGCTCGGGGCGGACACCCTGGACCTCGGCGGCGGGTTGCCGGCAGAGCACGAGGCCGGCGATGCCCGGCTGCGCGCCCTCGCCGCCGCGGCCGCCCGGGTGCTCGAGCCGCGCGCCCCCGCGCTCACCGTGCTGGCCGCCCTCGGCCGGTGCGTCGCCGCGCCCGCCATGCTGCTGGCCACGCGCGTGGTCGGCCAGGCGACCCGCGACGGCGCGGTCTGGCACTACCTCGACGACGGCATGCACGGCAGCTTCGCCGGGCTGCGCGACGCGGCATCCGCCCCGGCCATGTTCAGCCTGCGTGAACTGCTCGAGCCGGGTGACGTGCCGCCGCCCGCGCTCTACCCGTGCACCGTGGCCGGGGCGAGCACCGACGGCCTCGACGTCATCGCCCGCGACCTCCCGCTGCCGTCGCTCGGCATCGACGATGTGCTGCTCTGCCCGAATCTCGGCGCGTACTCACTGGTCCTGGCCTCGAACTTCGAGGCGGTGCGCCGCACGCGGGTGCACGTGCTCCACTCGCGCCGGGCAGCACAGCGGTCGGGCGCGGTGGACGCACTGTAGCTGAGCATCCCTCACTGCCTCAGGGGATTCCCTGATGCCCCGCCCGCTTCGGCCCGTCACACTTAGTGAGGTGCAGCGGCCCGCAACCTCCTAGTACCCGACGATGGAGGTGGCGGGCCGCTCATTTGTGCGCTCTGGCCGCTAGACGAGCGAGTCGCGCCACGCCGCGTGCAGCTGGGCGAAGCGCCCGGTGCCGGCGATCAGCTGCTCGGGTGATCCGTCCTCCACGATCCGGCCGTGCTCCATCACGAGCACCCGGTCGGCGATCGACACCGTCGAGAGCCGGTGCGCGATGATCACGGCGGTGCGGTCGGCGAGCAGGGTCTGCAGCGCCTGCTGGACGAGGCGCTCGCTCGGGATGTCGAGCGAGCTCGTCGCCTCGTCGAGGATCAGCACGGCGGGGTCGGCCAAGAAGGCGCGGGCGAAGGAGATCAGCTGGCGCTGGCCCGCGCTCACCCGGCCGCCGCGCTTGTTCACATCGCTGTCGTAGCCGTTCGGCAACGACTCGATGAAGTCGTGGGCGCCGACGGCACGCGCCGCGTCCTTGATCTCGTCGAGCGTGGCATCCGGCTTGCCGATGGCGATGTTGTCGGCAACCGTGCCCGAGAACAGGTATGCCTCCTGGGTGACCATCACGATGGCGCGGCGCAGGTCCTTCGGGTGCAGGTCGCGCAGATCGACGCCGTCGAGGCTCACCCTCCCGTCGCTCGGGTCGTAGAAGCGGGAGATGAGCTTGGCCAGTGTCGTCTTGCCCGCGCCCGTCGAGCCGACGAGGGCGATCGTCTGCCCGGCCGGGATCTCGAGGTCGAACTCGGGCAGCACGTCGCGATCCGGCGTGTAGGCGAAACGCACGCCGTCGAAGCGCACCGTGCCCTCGGCGTTCCACAGGTCGACCGGTTTGACCGGGTCCGGCACGCTCGGCTGCTCCTCGAGCACGCCGGAGATCTTCTCGAGCGCGCTCGAGGCCGACTGGTAGCCGTTGTAGAACATCGCCATGTCCTCCATCGGGTCGAAGAAGCGCTTGGTGTAGAGCACCGCCGCGAGCAGCACGCCGACCTCGAGGCTCCCGTCGACGACGCGGAAGCCGCCCCAGAGCAGGGTGACGGCCACCGCCGTGTTGCCGATCAGGGCCAGCCCGGGGTTGAAGACGGCGAACAGCCCGAGCACCCGGGCGTTCACGCCGCGGTAGTCCTCGACGAGCCGCCCGAACTCCTCCTCGTTGCGCTTCTCCTTGCGGAACGCCTTGACCGCGCGGATGCCGGTCATGGTCTCGACGAACTGCACGATCAGCCGGGCGGATGCGACGCGGGAACGCCGGAACTGTGCCTGGGAGCGCAGCTGGAACCAGCGGGTGAGGAAGCCGAGCGGGATCAGCGACGCCAGCAGCACCAGGCCGGACGGCGCGTCGATGATCAGCAGCATGACGGCGGTGAACACCATGTACATCAGCCCGCGCACGAGCAGCGTGAGCCCCTCGTCCAGCAGCTCGCGGATGGCGTCGAGGTCGCTGGTCTGGCGGGAGATGATGCGGCCGGAGGTGTAGGACTCGTGGAACTCGAGGCTGAGGCGCTGCGTGTGCAGGAACACCCGGGTGCGCAGGTCGATGAGCACCGCCTGGCTGATCCTGGCCGACATCCGGATGTAGCTGGCGATCAGGACGCCGCCGATGAGGCCGGTGAACAGGTAGGCGAGGCCGGCGAAGGCGACGGGGAACCAGTTCTGGTTGATCAGGGCGGGGATGCCCTGGTCGATGCCGTAGGCGATGAGCGCGGGCCCCGCGACCTGCGCGGCGCTGGAGACGACGATGGCCGCGGCCGTGATCCACAGTTTGGCGTGCAGCGGGGCGAGCAGCGAGCCGAGCAGCGCCCGGGAGCGGGCGCGGATCTGCGTGGACTCGGACTTGCTGTACTCGTCGCGCTCTTCGCCCTGGACTCCGGTGACGCTCATCGGGTCGCCTCCTCTCGCGTTGCACGCTCGGCGCGGGCTTCCGCCTCGAACTCGGCGGCGATGGTCTTCTCTGTCTCGATCGCTGTCTCTGGCGCCGGATCGGGGCCCGGGTCCTCGACGGCTGCGGCCAGGCGCGCGTCCTCCTCCAGGCTGGTGATCACGAAGCGGTAGTGCTCGCTCTCACGCAACAGCTCGGAGTGGGTGCCGACGGCCGTGATGCGGCCGTCCTCCATCAGGGCGACGCGGTCGGCGAGCATGACCGTCGACGGCCGGTGCGCGACGATCAGCGCCGTCGTGGAGGCGAGGATCTCCCGGAGCGCAGCCTCGACCTTGGCCTCGGTGGTGACGTCGAGCGCCGACAGGGGGTCATCGAGCACGAGCACGGCCGGTTTGGCGGCGACGGCGCGGGCCAGCGCCAGGCGCTGGCGCTGGCCGCCGGAGAGGCTCATGCCCTCCTCGCCGACGCGGGTGTCGAGTCCCTCCGGCAGGTCGTAGGCGAACGCCGCCTGGGCGATCGCGAGTGCCTGCTCCAGCACACGGTCGGCCTCGGCCCGGACGGACGGGTCGTCGCCGGCCAGCTCCGGCCGGCCGAGGAGCACGTTCTCGCGCACCGAGGCGCTGAACAGCGTGGCATCCTCGAACGCCATCGCGATGTGGGTGCGCAGCTCCTCGCGCTTGAACGCCCGCACGTCGACGCCGTCGAGCGTGACGGAACCGCCGGTGACGTCGTAGAGCCGGGTGGTGAGCGCGGTGAGCGTCGTCTTGCCGCAGCCGGTCAGGCCGACCAGCGCCATCGTCTCCCCCGGCGTCAACACGAGGTCGATGCCGTCGAGCAGGTCGCCGAAGCGCTCCGGCGAGTCCTGGTAGCGGAAGTGCACGTCGGTGAAGGCGAGCTCGCCGCGCGGGCGGTCCAGGCTCCGCGGCTCTGCCGGGTCGACGATGGTGTTCTCGCTGTCGATGATGTCGAAGAAGCGGTCGGTGGCGGTGCGCGCGTCGAGGGCGAAGGCGAGCATGAAGCCGATCGACTCGATCGGCCAGGCGAGCACGGTGGCCGTGGCGAAGAAGGCGACGAGCTCGCCGACGCTCAGCTGCCCCTGCGCGGCCAGCCAGATGCCGACCGTGAGGCAGATGGAGAGCGCGATCGCCGGGACGACCATGATCCACACCCAGATGTCGGCGTCGAGGCGCGCCTTGGCGATCTCGGTGCTGCGCAGCGACTCCGCCTGGCTGCGGAAGTTCGACAGCGCGTGCTTGCCGCGCCCGAACGCCTTGAGCACGCGGATGCCGTGCACCGACTCCTCGACGGCCGTGGCGAGGTCACCGGCCTGGTCCTGGCTGAGCCGGGACTTCTCGGAGTAGCGGCCCTCGAAGCGGTAGCCGGCCCACCACAGCGGGAGCGAGCAGACCAGGAAGATCAGGCCGAGCAGCCAGTTCATCGACATCAGGATGCCGACGCCGACGATGATCACGATGACGTTGACGACCGTCAACACGAGGCCGAAGGAGAGCCAGCGGCGGATCAGGCCGAGGTCGCTGACGGCGCGCGAGAGCAGCTGACCGCTCGGCCACTTGTCGTGGAAGTTGACGGGCAGGTCTTGCAGCTTGGCGTACAGCGTGTTGCGCATGCGCGCCTCAACCCGGGTGCCGGGGCCGACGACGAGCCAGCGGCGCAGGCCGTAGAGCAGCGCCTCGACGGCGCCGAGCCCGAAGACGAGCAGGGCGAGCGGCACAACGGCGGCCGCGTCCCGGTTGGCGAGCGGGCCGTCGACGATCTGCTGCAGCACCTGCGGGATGGTGAGGGCGATCAGCTGCGCGACGAGGGCGGCGAGCATGCTGCCGACGAAGGCCGGCATGGCCGGGCCGACGAAGGCGCGGAGCCGCCAGAGGGCGCGCACGGCGCCCAGCTCCGGCTTCTCGGCCGGTGTCGATGTGGGCGGGGTGGGCGGGTGCTGGGGTGCAGCGGTTGAAGACAAGTTGATTCCCAAACGGTGTGGATTCCGACGGTCCCTGGGTGCTCCAGCGGATCGACGATTGTGAGTGCAGGATGAGGGTGCTCGCCCGCGGCGCGCAGGGCGGCGGGGTGCACGGTCTCGGTGTCAGAGCGGCAGGCCGTGTGTTGGCCTGCGGATGGCGATGCCGGTGCTTGTCGCCTAGCGGGCCGGAAGGGCCGGGGCGGCCACGAGATACGGGCGGAGGGAGGCGCCACGGGCAGCGCTGTCCACGTGGCTGTCGTTCACCGTGGTGTGTGCTGTCTGTGTCATTGCATCCTCCTGAGCGCGTCGTTGTGTCACCTGCAGTGTCACCTGCAATGTTCTCTGGTGCTGGGCGTGCAGGGCGGCGGTACTGCGCACAGCCCTACAGAATATGGGGTGGACCGAGCGTTCCGCAAGGGTTTTCTCGGCACGGATTCCGTTCACGCCCCGCACGCTGACGCAGTCGAGCCGTGCGCCGTGCGAGGCCGGCCGGCGAAACGGGCGGCACGCGGCATCCGGGGCGGGGATCACCGAGGGGTCGACCGAGACTCCGGCCGAGCGCGCGGGGCCGGGCCGGCGGCCCGACCACCGAGACAGGTCAGCGGGACCGACCAGTGGGGTTCGGCTAGCGGACCCGCACGCTCAGGCAGGTGACGCAGCCCTCGAGCTTCTCGAACTCCGAGATGTCGACGGTGACGACGCGGTAGCCGAGGTCGGCGATGAGCGCGGCGCTCCGCGGGGCGGAGGCCGACATCAGCACGGTGTCCGGGCTGAGCACGACGACGGCCGCGCCGGCCTCCTCCGGCATCGCCAGGAAGCGGTCGAACAGCTCCGGGTGGTCGACGAACGGGGCCCAGCCGATCACGGTGCCGTCCGGCAGCGCGGTGACGGAGGTCTTCAGGTGCAGCGCCTTGGTCAACGGCACCGCGACGACGGTGTAGCCGTGCGGGGCCAGCAGCGCGCGCAGCTGGCGGATGCCCTCGGCGTTGGTGCGCAGCGAGCGGCCGACGTAGACGGTCTTGCCGACCTTCAGCACGTCTCCGCCGTCGAGGGTGCCCGGCGCGCTGATGCGCTCGATCGCCAGGCCGCCGAGCTCGCGGACGGCCTGCTCGGTGCCGACGGTCTCGGCGTTGCGCGACTCCGCGCCGGGGTTCGTGATCACGGCCAGCTCGCCGAACATGACCACGGTGTCCTCGATGAACACGGAGTCGGCCATCTCGGGCGCCGCGGGCACCTCGATCGTCTCCCAGCCCTCCGCGTCGAGGGCGGCGCAGTAGTTGTCCCACTGCTGGTCGGCGAGCTCGATGTTGACCGGGATGCGGTCGATGTGGGTGAGCTCGCCGTCGGCGAGGTTGGAGGCCGGGATGCGCACGAGTGCCACGTGGCGCTCCCCCGAGCGGCGCCCGACGGTGCGGTAGCCGATGATCGAGCCGTACACGCGCGGGCCGAGCAGCGCGGAGGTGATGGCGACGGAGAGCACGAACAGCAGGTTGAAGCCGACCAGGCTGCCGAACAGGTAGACGGCGACGTCGGAGGCGAGGATGTTGCCGGTGGAGGCCGAGAGCAGCACGGCCGAGCCGAGCAGCGCCCCGATGATGCCGGCGCCGAGGCCGCCGGCCAGGGCGGGCAGCCAGGCCCGCGTCGCGCCGAGCAGGTTGAACACGGCGAGCAGCACGAAGGCGATCAGCGCGGGCAGGGCGAAGAAGCCGCCGAACTGGCTGAGCGCCTGGCTCTGCTGGCCGCTGCTGATGAAGTAGCCGAGCACCGTCACCAGGTAGGCGCCGAGCACGACGGTGAGGGCGGAGAGCACCGCGGCGGAGGTGCTGCGCGGCCGCTCGGAGCGGGGGGTCGGCCGGGGCGCGAGGTGGGGGCTTGCGGCGGGCGGGGCAGGGGTGTCGGCAGCTGCGGCATCCGAAGAAGTCATGGAGCGAGACTATCGCGCGCGACGCGCAGGCCTGAAAAGCGCGGCGGCCGGGCGCACATGCGAAACGACCGGATGCCGCGGCTGCGGCATCCGGTCGTCGGGGGTGGTTCGCGCGCTCCTAGTGGAAGAAGTGACGCTCCCCGGTGAAGTACATGGTCACGCCGGCGGCGTTCGCCGCGGCGATGACCTCCTCGTCGCGCACGGAGCCTCCGGGCTGGACGACGGCGGTCACGCCGGCGTCGAGCAGCACCTGCAGGCCGTCGGCGAAGGGGAAGAAGGCGTCGGATGCCGCGACAGATCCACGCGCCCGGTCGCCAGCGCGGTTCACCGCGAGGTGGCAGGAGTCGACCCGGTTGACCTGGCCCATGCCGACGCCGACGGAGGCGCCGCCTGCGGCGAGCAGGATGCCGTTGGACTTGACCGCGCGGCAGGCGCGCCAGGCGAACTCGAGCTCGCTGCGCGTCTCGGCGTCGGCCTCGCTGCCCGCGGCGAGCGTCCAGCCGGCGGAGCTGAAGTCGGCGAAGGAGTCGGCCTGCTGCATCAGCAGGCCGCCGGAGACCTGGCGGATCTCGGTGGCCGTCGGGCGGTAGTCGGCCGGCAGCTGGAGCAGGCGGATGTTCTTCTTCGCGGTGAGGATCTCGACGGCCTCCTCGTCGAAGGCCGGGGCGACGAGCACCTCGGTGAAGATGGCGCTCACGGTGCGGGCCATCTCGGCGGTGACGGTGCGGTTGGCGGCGATGACGCCCCCGAAGGCCGACACCGGGTCGCAGGCGTGGGCCCGCTCGTGCGCCGAGGCGATGGGGTCGGCGGCATCCGTCGCCGCGACGGCGATTCCGCACGGGTTGGCGTGCTTGATGATCGCGACGGCCGGCAGGTCAAAGTCGTAGGCGGCGCGCACGGCGGCGTCGGCGTCGACGAAGTTGTTGTACGACATCTCCTTGCCGTGCAGCTGCGTGGCCTGGGCGATGCCGCCGCCCTCGCGGTTGCGGTAGAGCGCCGCCTTCTGGTGCGAGTTCTCGCCGTAGCGCAGGCTCTGCTGGCGGGTCCAGGTGGCGCCGACCCAGCCGGGGAAGCCGGTTCCCTCGTCGTCGGGGGCGACGACGTTGCCGATCCAGCTGGCGACGTTGACGTCGTAGGTGGCGGTGTGCCGGAACGCCTCGGCGGCGAGGGCCTGGCGCTGGGCGAGGGTGGTGCCGCCGGCCTGCAGCGCCGCGATGATCACGGGGTAGCGGGTGGGCGAGACAACGATGGCCACGTTGGCGTGGTTCTTCGCCGAGGCGCGCACCATGGCGGGGCCGCCGATGTCGATCTGCTCGACGACGTCGCTGGCGGGGGCGCCGGAGGCGACCGTCTCGGCGAAGGGGTAGAGGTTCACGACGACGAGCTCGAACGGCGCGATGCCGAGCTCGAGCAGCTGCGCCTCGTGCGACTCGAGGCGGAGGTCTGCGAGCAGGCCAGCGTGCACGGCCGGGTGCAGCGTCTTGACGCGTCCGTCGAGGGCCTCGGCGAAGCCGGTGACGCTGGCGACATCGGTCACGGCGAAGCCCGCATCGCGGATGGTCGAGGCGGTCGAGCCCGTCGAGACGATCTCGACGCCGGATGCCGCAAGCGCGGCGGCCAGCTCAAGCAGATCGGTCTTGTCGCTCACCGAGAGCAGCGCGCGCCGCACCGGGACGATGTCGCGGGAACGGTAGAGGGACGGGTCGTGACTGGGGCCGCTCATTGCGTGCTGAACTCCTTGAGGTTGATGTGGCCGGTGGCGATATCGCGCACCGCCTGGATGAGCAGGCGGCGTTCGACGGGTTTGATGCGCTCGTGCAGGTCGTGCTCGGTGTCGCCGGGCAGGACGCCGACGCGCTCTTGCACCACGATGGGCCCGCCGTCGACGCTGTTGTCGACGATGATCAGGCTCGCGCCGCTTTGATCGACACCGGCGTCGATCGCGTCGCGAACCCCGTGGGCCCCGGGGAACTCGGGGAGGTAGGCGGGGTGGGTGTTCAACAGGTTCGGGGTGAGACCGGCGACGAAGCGCGGCGGCACGAGGCGCATCATCCCGCTCAGCACGACGAGGTCCGGGCTCCACTGCTGCACCTGGGCGAGGAGCTCGTCACCCCAGCTGGCCCGGTCGGGGAAGGAGGTGAACGGCACCGTGAAGGTGGGGATGCCGAACTCCTCGCCGAGGGCCAGGCCCTCGGCATCGCGGTCGGCGCCGATGGCGACGACGCGGGCGCCGAAATCCTCGGCCAGTGTGGCTTCGAGCAGTGCCCGGAGGTTCGATCCGGTTCCAGAGATCAACACGACGAGCTTCAGCACGCTTTGAGCCTACCGCAGCGGGTTCGACCCTCCCGTTCAGGCGGTCGGGCCGGCTGCCGGCTCGGAGGCCGGCTCCGACTCCGGCTTGGCCTGCGCCGAGCGACGGAACCGGCTGGGCAGCACGCTGACCGCGCCGGCGTACAGGCCGAGCACGGCAGGCAGCCCCACCTCCAGGGCGGCGAAGGCGGCGACCAGCCACGGGTTGGGGCCGACCTCCTGCAGCCGGCCCGGCCCGGCCGAACCCGCGGAGATCCAGGCCAGCATGCCCAGGATGACGCCGGCCACGACGCCGGCGGCCAGGCCCTGACCGACGAGGATCGGCGCGGAGGGCTTCGCCTCCGTCATGCGCTGGCGCAACAGCATCCCGATGGCGAAGCCGGCCAGGATCGGGACGAGCAACACGAGGAAGCCCGGGCCGGCGCTGCCATCCGGCAGCGCCCCGAGCAGCGGCAGCCCGGGCACGGGGCCGAGCACGGTGGCGCCGGGCGAGACGCTGCTGCCGGCACCGACGGCGAAGCCGGGGCCGACGACCCAGCTGGCAGACCAGATGACGGCATTGGGCAGCAGGGCCAGCTGCAGCAGGGTGAGGGCGATGCCGCCGAGCGCGCCCGCCTGCAGCGACTCGTACAGGCCGATGACCGTGGCGTAGCGGGTGAACAGTGAGAGGCAGAACAGCAGGGCGCCGGCCGCGAGGATGACGGCGGCGGCGATCGTTCCGCCGCGCAGGCTCTCGGCGATCAGGCGCACGGCGACGGGGTTCAGCTCGTCCACCCAGCTGCGCACCGCAGCGGCGAGGCGCCGGCCGAGCGTGCCGAGCACCGCGCGGCGGGAGAGCGCGAGCCCGGTGAGGACGGATGCCGCGTAGACCAGCCCGGGCAGCAGCAGAGCCGTGGCGGCGGCCGGGGACGCGATGGGGTGCCGCGCGCTCACGGCGATGAGTGCGGCCAGCCCCCAGAACACCGCCACGACGATGGCGGCAGCCTGCACCGGGTGGGCCGAGTGGCCGGCACGGCGGCCGGCGCCGACACCGAGCACGATGGTGAGCAGGGCGAAGCCGAGCAGGGCGATCGACACGGTGAACGCGGCATCCGCGCCGGGCAGGGCCAGCGCGCTCACGAAGGCGGCGGGCAGGGTGATCGTCAGGTCGACGCCGTGGCCGAGCAGCCAGACGTCGGCGGCCGCGCGCCAGAACACCGTCCAGTCGGCGCTCAGGCCACTCCCCGTCGCCCAGAGGATCGTCAGCGGCACGAGGGCGATGCCGAGCCCGATGGCGACGGAAATGGCCGCTTCGAGGGCGGCGAGCAGGGCGATGGTTATGCGGTTCATGCGCTCACGAGCCTACCCGCGACACCGCACGCGAGCAGGCAGAAGCGCGGCTGCCCCGCAAATCCGGCCGGCTACTTCTTGCGGTACGGTGCCCGGGCCAGGGCGACCAGGCAGCCCAGGCCCACGAGGATCATCACGCCGGCGAAGCCGAAGATGCCGATCCGGAACAAGTTCTCGATGAGCGCGTAGTCCATATGCTGAGTATTGCTCGCTCAGGGCTTCTTGTCACTGTTTTCGAGAACTGCCTCTGCGTCGTCAGCGCCGCCACTCGAGACGGCATCCGCACCGTCGTCGAGCGGCCCGGCGGGTTCCGCGCCCGCGTCGCCTGCTCCCACACCCCCGGCTCCCACACCCCCGGCTCCCACACCCCCGGCTCCCACATCCCCAGCTCCCGCATCCGCTTCGGTGTCGAGCTCCTCCCCCGTGCGCTGCAGCAGCTCGGCGACGAGCACGGCCAGCAGCGCCAGCACGGCCGTCCACACGATGGTGCTGCCGTGCAGCGGACGCGAGAGCAGCAGCACCGCGCTGGCGACCACCGCGATCAGCACGCGCACCAGCACCCGCTGCCGGTACATCCACAGCCCGAACCGGCCGGTGGTGATGCCGCGGTGCTCGGCCGCACGGCGCACCGAGCTGATGCCGGAGCCGATGAATCCGCGCAGCTTGGCGGCGAGGGAGTACGGCCCGCTGAACCAGGCGATGAGCGCGATCGTGAACGCCAGAACGATGAGCGCCGTCGTCGTGGACTGCATCAGCTGGATGAGCTGGTCATAGATCGCCCCGGCGGCGTCGCTCGGCAGCGTGGTCGACGCCGTCGCGGCGAGGAAGAAGTAGCGGCCGATGCCGAAGCCGGCGGCCAGGATCAGCATGAGGATGCCGAGCGCGACCGCGGTGGCGACCAGCGCTGTCACCTTGCGCCGCGCCAGCAGCACACCGGCGGCCAGCAGGACGAGCGTGAGGATGGGCACCCAGCTGCCGACCGCGATGGCCAGGCCGTACACGAGCTGGGCCGTGGTGAACGCGTCGGCGGTCGCGACGACAACGGTGAGCTCGATCGCGGGGATGCTCGCGGCGAAACCGAAGCCCTGCGCGACGAGCCGCTTCTTGACCTCGTCGACGAGCGGGCCGATCTGGATGCCGAGCTCGCCGCTGTTGATCGCGAGGGCGGCGTTGGGGTCGCCCTCCAGCGTGGCGGTCAGCTGTTTGTGGCTCACCCGCAGCGCCCCGGCCCAGAGGTCGCTGAAGGTGTCGGAGGCGACGAGCCGGTCCACGGAGGTCGCCACGAGGTTCTGGACGCCGGCCACGGCGGGTGCCTCGAGCAGCCCGAGCGCGTCCGCGGCGCGCGGCGGCAGCCCCAGCTCCTTGAGCCCGTCGAAGAGGTCGGCGGTGATGCCGGGGATGTCGACCTTGGACTCGATCGCGGTGACGAGCTGCGCCGAGATGAAGTCCTGCACGGCCGGGTCGTCGGCGAGCGGGGCGAATGTCGCCACGAACTGGTCGGTGCTGCTGAGCTGCAGCTTCGCCCAGCTGGAGACCACGGCGATCGGGGCAAGTACGAGGCCGATCACGATGAGCACGGCGGAGAGCACCGACCAGGCGCGGCTGCGCCGGTGCGGGACGGCGGGGCCCACCGGCGTGGCCTCCCCCGATCGGAGTGCCGCGTTCTCACGCTGCAAGCGGGCGACCAGCGCCTCCAACTCTGCGGTGCTGCTCCGGGCCATGGCGTGCCTCCTCCGAGTGCTGTTGCCACTGTAGCGAGGCGCGGCCCCGCGCGACAGGGCCAATGTCGCCGACGCCGGCGGGCCGCCGGGCATGCAGAAGGCCCGCCCCGCGCAAGCGGAGCGGGCCTTCGTGAGAACGCTGTGTTGGTCGCGGCGCCTTAGAGGGCGGCGTAGACCTCGCGCAGCAGTGCGGCGGTCTCGGACGGCGTCTTGCCGACCTTGACACCGGCGGCCTCGAGGGCTTCCTTCTTGCCCTGTGCGGTTCCTGCTCCGTCGGAGACGATGGCGCCGGCGTGGCCCATGGTCTTGCCCTCTGGCGCGGTGAAGCCTGCAACGTAGCCGACGACCGGCTTGGTGACGTGTGCCTTGATGTAGGCGGCAGCGTTCTCCTCGGCGTCGCCACCGATCTCGCCGATCATGACGATCGCCTTGGTCTCGGGGTCGGCCTCGAACGCAGCGAGTGCGTCGATGTGCGTGGTGCCGATGATGGGGTCGCCACCGATGCCGATCGCGGTCGAGAAGCCGAGGTCGCGCAGCTCGTACATCATCTGGTAGGTCAGGGTGCCCGACTTCGAGACGAGGCCGATCGGGCCCTTGCCGGTGATGTTCGCCGGCGTGATGCCGACGAGGGCCTCACCGGGCGTGATGATTCCGGGGCAGTTCGGCCCGATGATGCGGGACTTGTTGCCCTTCTCGACGTTGTAGGCCCAGAACTCGGCCGAGTCGGCAACGGGAACGCCCTCGGTGATGATCACGAGGAGGGGGATCTCGGCGTCGATGGCCTCGACCACGGCGTCCTTGGTGAAGGCCGGCGGGACGAAGGCGATCGACACGTCAGCGCCGGTCTTCTCCATGGCTTCTGCGACCGTTGCGAAAACGGGCAGCTCGACCGAGTTGCCTGCCGCGTCGGTGTGGACGACGACGGTGCCGGCCTTGCGGGCGTTGACGCCACCGACGACCTGGGTGCCGGCCTTGAGCATGAGGGCGGTGTGCTTGGTGCCCTCACCGCCGGTGATGCCCTGGACGATGACCTTGGAGTCCTTGTTGAGGAAGATTGACATGTTCGAGAATCCCTTACTTCGCAGCGTGGGCGAGCTCAGCGGCCTTGTCGGCGCCCTCGTCCATGGTGGCGGCCAGAGTGACCAACGGGTGGTTCGCTTCCGCAAGGATGCGACGACCCTCTTCGACGTTGTTGCCGTCGAGGCGCACAACGAGCGGCTTGTTCGCGGCGCTTCCGAGCTCGGCGAGCGCGCCGACGATGCCCTTGGCAACGGCGTCGCACGCGGTGATGCCACCGAAGACGTTGACGAAGACCGACTTGACCTGCGGGTCACCCAGGATGACGTCGAGGCCTGCAGCCATCACCTCGGCGGATGCTCCGCCTCCGATGTCCAGGAAGTTGGCGGGCTTCACGTTGCCGTGGTTCTCGCCGGCGTAGGCAACGACGTCGAGGGTCGACATGACGAGGCCTGCACCGTTGCCGATGACACCCACCTCACCATCGAGCTTGACGTAGTTGAGGTCGTTCGCCTTGGCCTTGGCCTCGAGCGGGTCAGCGGCGTCCTTGTCTTCCAGCTCCACGTGGTGCGGGTGGCGGAAGTCGGCGTTCTCGTCGAGGCTGACCTTGCCGTCGAGGGCGATGATGTCACCCTCCTCGGTGAGGACGAGGGGGTTGACCTCGACGAGCGTCGCGTCCTCACCCTTGTAGACGTTGTAGAGCTTGACGAAGACGGGAGCAACCTTCTCGACGAGCTCGGCCGGGAACTTCGCGGCGATCACGATCTCACGGGCCTTGTCGAGGTCGATGCCCGCGTTGGGGTCGATCGCGATGCGAGCGAGCGCATCGGGCTTCTCCACGGCGAGCACCTCGATCTCGACGCCACCTTCATAGCTGGCGAGCGAGAGGTAGGAGCGGTTCGAGCGGTCGAGCATCACCGAGAAGTAGAACTCCTGCGCGATGCGGGCGCCGCCGGCGACCATGACGCGCTTGACGGTGTGGCCCTTGATGTCGAGCCCGAGGATCGCGCGGCCTGCGGCCTCAGCGTCTTCGGGCGTCTTGGCGACCTTGACGCCGCCGGCCTTGCCACGGCCTCCGACCTTGACCTGGGCCTTGACGACCACAACGCCGCCGAGCTTCTCGGCTGCTGCACGCACCTCCTCGGGGGTGTCTGCGACGATGCCCGGGAGTACCGGGACCTCGTACTTCTCAAATAGGTCTCTGGCCTGGTACTCGTAAAGATCCACGCTGCTCTTCCAATCCGCGCTCAGCGTTCCTGCATTGGTGTGTGGGGCGGCTACAGCGCGCAGACGAAAATAGCTTGACGTCAAGACACACTGGCCGAGCACAAGCCTACCCGCTCAGCCGGGGGCTCGCTCACCCTCGGTGCAGCGCGGAAAGCACCTCGGCCAGGGTCTGTGCGTCTCCGACGTTTCCGGGCACGACCACGTACAGAATCTCGCGCTGGTTCCGGGCGCGCAGGCGCCAGACCGAGACGCCGGGGAGCACCTGCCCGAGCACGAGGGCGGACTGCGCGCCGAGGCCATGCGTCGCGACGTCCGCCGAGGTGATGCCGCCCTTGGCGATGACGACTTCGATGCGTGGCAGCACGGTGCGCACGACGGCCGTGAGGGCCTCCATCACCTGTTCGCCGTGGCCGAGGGTGTTGTGTGCGGATGAGCGGGTGCGCTCGCTGGTGACGACCGCGACGCCGCGGCGTTCCAGTTGGCTGAGGGCCGAGACAGCGGCGGGCTCGGCGGCCGCCCAGGGGTCGGTCAGGGCCGCAACGGTGTCGACCACCGCCGCATCCGGCCAGGCGCCGGTGATCGCGGCCAGCTGTGCTGCGGCGCCCGCGGTGTGCGATCCGCAGACCAGCAGTGTCGGCACGGGGCCGGCGACGAGGGGCCGGGCGAGCAGGCCGTCGCTCTCGACGCCGGCGAGCACCGCGGCGAGCGGGGCGGCCGAGCGCACGATGACGTCGGCGCCTGCGGCACGGGCCGCCTGGATCTCGCCGGCGATGAGGCGCACGTCGTCGTTGTCCTCCGCGTCCGGGAGCACGACGGCTCCCGGCGCACCGCGCAGGGCGGCGGCGAGCCGGCCCGGGGTGCGGACCTCGGCGAGCGGAACACCGACGGCGGGCCTGGCCGATTTCTCCGCGACATAGTCGGCCAGCACGCCTGTGGAGAAGGGGAAGACGGGGTCGGCGGCGAACTCCGTCTCGTGGGCCGGAACGCGGACCCCGTCGACCTGGACGTAGTGCACGCCGCCGACCGTTGTGCGCCCGCCGTCGGGGAAGGCGGGCACGAACACCATCACTGCCCCGTCCCCGAGGAACACCTCGGTCTCGGCGAAGACGTGGCCGCGCAGCGTGGAGTCCCCGCGCAGCACGAACTGGATCTCCTCGCCGAGGCGGCGGCCGGCCTCGAGCGCGTCCTCGCGCACCCGGCGCACGAAGTCGACCGCGGCCGCCGTGTCGACGGCCCGGCTGTTCGTCTGCACGTAGACGCTGGCGGCCTCGCGCAGTGCGGCCTCCAGCAACCCGGCGTCGCTCTGCAGCAGGACGGTCACGCCGCTGGCTGACTGGGTTCCCGTGGGGTCGTCATCGAGTACGACGGTCTTCATGATTGCCTTTCAGTGGAGCCGGCTCGGGGCCTGGGCCCCGAGCGCGTAGAAGTCGTGGATGTGGTCGTGCATGAGGCGCGAGGCCTCCTCGGGGGTACCGGCGCCGAGCGCGTCCAGGATGGCGCGATGCTCGGCGCGCACCGTCTCGGCGGTGAGCCGCCAGTCGGGCAGGGCGGAGTAGGCCTCGACCATCTGTCGGTTGATGGCTGTGCGCAATGCGGCCATCAGGTGCGCGGTCAGCGCGTTGCCGGTCGCGTCGGCGACGCGCGTGTGGAAGGCCGCGTCCAGCCCGTTGAACGCGGCCGCCGTGATCGCCGGCTCGTCCATGCGGTCCAGGATGCCGCTGAGAGCGGCGAGGTCGGCCGGCCCGGCCCGCCGCGCCGCCTCGGCGGCCGACCAGCTCTCCAGCGCGACGCGCGTCTCGAGCACGTCGACGGCGGTGAACTGGCCGAGCGCGAGCTGCAGCTTGAGCAGGTTGACGAAGCCGGGGCCGGGCACCCCCAGCAGCACCGCCCCGCCCCCTGCCCCGCCGCCGCGGCGGATGTCGAGGATGCCGAGGGCCTCGAGGACGCGCAGCGACTCACGCAGCGACGGCCGGGACACCCCGAGCATGGCGGCGAGTTCCCGTTCGCTCGGCAGGTGGTCGCCTGCGCGCAGGCGTCCATCGAGGATGCGCTCCTCGATCTGCGCCATCACCTGCTCGGAGGTGCGCACCCGCTGCACGGGTGTCCAGCCGTTCGTGCCGTTCACGCTCTCGCTCCTTGCTCGTGTGCGGGCCCGGGCGCGGCTGGGCCCCTGGTCTCAGAGTTCCGCGCGGAACTCCGTCTCCAGCTCCCGGCGCAGCTGCACCGCGAGCAGCGAGTCGTCGACCTCGATGTCGTCCCAGGAGACCGTGCGGTCCTTCGGAACGTCGCGGACGAGCTTGGCACCATGTGCGAGCCCCAACGGGAGGGCGTTGCGCTCCAGAGAGAGGTGGGCGGGCGCCAGTTTGCCGAACACCGTGTAGCCGCCCTCGCCGTCGAGGGTGTCGCCGGCACGCAGCTCCTTCTTCGCCGTCGTCACGACATCGCCGCGGAACCCCGTCGGGGAGCCGGTCGCCTCGCCGCGCAGCACGGCGGCCGCCACGCTGACGCCGAGCTCGAGGCCGATCATGTGGTACGGCCGGTAGAGCGAGCCGTAGCGCCCCGTCTCGTCGGTGTGCACGCCGTACTCGGCGAAGCACTGCACGGCATAGTCGGTCTGTGCCTCGAAGGTGACGTAGACGCCCCAGCGGAGGTCGCGTTCGACCTGGCTGCCGTCGCGGTGCAGGCTGGACGCGATCTCGACTGTCCCGCGGCGGCTCAGGCTGCCGCCGATGGAACGCTCCCGGTACACGGTTGGCAGATCGTCGACGCCGGCCGGTGGGAACAGCAAGCCCTCGTCCTGCGGGGTCAGGCCGGTTCCGTTGGCGACGGCCGCCATCTCGATGGCTGACTTGGTGCCGTCGAGGAAGGAGTTGAACATCTTCGGGTTGAAGTCGCCGGATGCCAGCTGCTCCGCGCTGAAGCCGTAGTAGTCCCACACGGTGTCCGGCGTGGAGTAGTTGTACTCGGGCAGGTACTTGGTGCCCTTGCCGGCCGCCACGACGTCGAAGCCGACGGTGCGGGCCCAGTCGACGAGCTCGCAGATCAGGGCAGGCTGGTCGCCGTACGCCATCGAGTACACGACGCCGGCGGCCGCGGCGCGGCGCTGCAGGATCGGCCCGACCATGCAGTCGGCCTCGACGTTGACCATGATGACGTGCTTGCCGTTCTCGATCGCGGTCAGCGCGTGGAAGGTTCCGATGATCGGGTTGCCGGTGATCTCCAGCACAACCTCGAGCTGCGGCAGCCGGATCAGGTCTTCGGCAGAGTCGAGCACGTGGGTGCCCCCGCTCCGGAGCGCCTCGTCGAGGGAGGCCGCGGCGTAGCGCTCCTCCGGCCAGCCGGTGCGCTCGAGTGCCGCGCGCGCCTTCGGCACGTCGATGTCGGCGACGCCGACGACGTGGATCCCGGCAGTGTTCAGCGCCTGGGTGAGGAACATGGATGCGAACTTGCCCGCGCCGATCACCCCGACCCGGATCGGGCCGGCGGTCTCGGTGCGCTTCTGCATCAGTGAGTGGAGGTTCATTGTGCTTCTTCCTGGGAACGGTCGGCCCGGCAGCGGCGGGCAGCGGGCAGCGTCGCTCGGCTCTGCCGCGAATCTGGTCGTCTGGGCTGTTGGTCAGACCACGCTGGCCCCCAGTCTGCCGATCCAGTGTTGGTTTGTCAACAATGCGACATTCGAACGGTAGCCCTCGGCGGAGGGCGCGAAAAAGGCGCAGCCACGTCATGTCGTGTCTGCGCCTTCTCCGCCGGCCGCGTCGGCCGCCGCGGCTAGTCCGCGCGCGGGGGCTGGGCCTGCTGCTCGGTGGCGGCCATGGTCGCGATGATCCGGTCGGCCGCGTCGTTCATGTGCGCGACAAGATAGGCCTGACCGCCCGCGAGGTCGCCGGTGGCGATGTAGTCGAGCAGCGGGGAGTGCCGGGCGATCGCCATGTTGTGCAGCGCCGTCTCCGGCCCGGCCGCCGTCACCGCGGCGCGGGCGAGCCCGGAGACCGAGAGCCAGGACTGGTGCAGGGTCGCGTTGCCGCTCTGCAAGCAGAGCGTCTCGTGAAACGCGAGGTCGGCGCCGAGCTGGGCCACGTAGTCCCCCTCTGTGACCTCCAGCGTGCGCAGCGCGACGCGCATGGCCTCGAGGGCCGCGTCCCGCTCCGGCTGCGCGCACACCTCGGCGAATGCGAGCGACTCCAGGGCGGCACGCACGCTGAAGATCTCGCGCACCTCCTTGGCGGTGACGACCCGCACGGTGAGCCGGCCCCGAGCGTCGCCGACGATCAAGCCCTCCTGCTGCAGGTGTCGCAACGCCTCGCGGAGGGTGCCCCGGCTCACGCCGAGTGCCTCGCTCAGTTCGATCTCGGCCAGATGGGTCCCGGGCTCGAGCTGCCCCGAGCTGATTGCCTCGCGCAGCCGCTCCAGTATCAGTTCGCGGCGGGTCTGCCGGTCGATGGAGCCGATGCCCTGGATCGACTGCTTGCGGTGCTCATTCATCTTGTTAACATAGCGGCGCCTCGACAGTTCAACACTCACGATTCGTATGCGCAGAGCGCAGCGACCTTCTCCGCAGAGGCCGAGTTCTCGTCGAAGCGGTGGTGCAGCCATTCTTCGGCAAGCCGCTTGGCCAGCTCCAGCCCGATGACCCGCTGACCGAGCGCCAGCACCTGGGCGTTGTTGCTCAGCACGAGCCGCTCGACGGAGAAGGAGTCGTGCGCGGTCGAGGCGCGAATGCCGGGCACCTTGTTCGCCGCGATCGCGACGCCCATACCGGTGCCACAGACCAGCAGCGCGCGGTCGGCCTCCCCCGTCGCCACCAGGCGGGCGGCGGCAACGGCGACGTGGGGGTAGTCGGTGGTGCCGTCGGCGTCGACGCCGACGTCGCTCAGCTGGGAGACGAGGGGGTGCGCGTCGAAGAGCCGCTTGATCTCTTCCTTGTACTCGTAGCCGGCCGAGTCGCTGGCCAGCACGATGCGCAGGGGGGTGGGTGTTGTCATGGCGGATCTGCCTCAGTTCTGTTCTGCAGGTGTGTCGGACGCCACGGCGAGCGCCGCACCGATCCGTCTGGTGATGAGCGCCAGGGAGACGGCGCCGGGGTCTGGTGTGCCGATGCTCTTGTGCGCGAGTGGGCGGGCCCGGCCGCGGCGCGGGCTGAGCGCCGCGGTCGCCTCGGCCGCCGCCGTGGCCGAGGCCGCCGCCGCCGCCCAGGCATCCACCAGCGGCATCCGCTCGGCGATGTGTGCGCTGAGGGTCTCGGAGAAGGGCACGAGAGCGTCGACCAGCGTCTTGTCGCCAAGCTCGGCCTTGCCGACGGCCATGATCTGCGCGCGGGCATCCGCGACGCCGTCGGCCACCCGCTGCGCGTCCGGCCCGTGCCGGTCGCCGATCGTCTCGCCGAGTGCGCCGAGCGCGACGCCCCAGAGCATGCCGGAGGTCCCGCCGGCCTTGTCGCTCCAGGCCTCGCCCGCACTCTGCAGCAGCGTTCCGGCGCCGGCGCCGGCGTGCAGGGCGGTCGTGGCGGCGGCGAGGGCCGCGCGCGAGCCGCGCTCCATGCCGATGCCGTGGTCGCCGTCGCCGGCGATCGCGTCGAGCCGGCCCAGCTCGTCGGCCGCCTCGACGAGCGTCTCGGCGAGCACGCCGAGCAGCGAGTGCACGCGGGCGGCCAGCTCCTGCGACTGCGCCGTCGCGAGCGGGACGGCAGGGCCGCGCTCGATCTCGCCTGGTGCCTCGCCGACGGCCGGGCCTGCGGCATCCTGTGGCAGGTTCCCCTTGCGATAGGCCGGGGCGTTGGCCCCGGCCGTCCAGAGCCGCTCGAGCTCATCGTCCAGCCAGACCAGCGTCAGTGAGGCACCGCCCATGTCCAGGCTCGTGCACAGCTCCCCGACGTCGGGGTCGACAACGGTGAGTCCGGCGTCGCTGAGCAGCCGGTGCACGCGCCGAAAAACGACGAAGAGCTCCTCATACTTGACCGTACCCAGGCCGTTCAGGACGACGGCAACGCGGCCGTCATGCCCAGCCGGTCGCTCGCTCAGCAGCGACGAGACAAAGAGCTCTGCCAGGCCGTCCGCCGTGGGGATCTCGATGTCATAGATGCCGGGCTCACCGTGGATCCCAAGCCCAACCGACATCATGCCTTCCGGCACGGCGAAGAGTGGCTCGCGTGCCCCTGGCATCGTGCAGCCGCTGAAGGCGACGCCCAGAGAGCGCGTGCGGTCGTTGGCATGGCGGCCGACACGCACGACGTCGTCGAGGTCCCAGCCCTCTGCCGCCGCGGCGCCCATCACCTTGAACACGACGAGGTCGCCGGCGACGCCGCGGCGCTTGTCCATCTCGTCGACCGATGCGCTGGCAATGTCGTCGGTGACGATGACGCACTCCGCGCGCACCCCTTCCGCCGAGAGCTGCTCCGCCGCGCGACCAAAGTGCATCACATCCCCGGCGTAGTTGCCGAAGGAGAAGATCACGCCCCTCCCGGCATCCGCCGCTCGGCCGACGCTGTGCGCCTGCTGGGCCGAGGGCGAGGAGAAGAGGTTGCCGACGACCGCGCCGTGCGCCAGCCCGGCTCCGACCAGTCCACAGAATGCCGGGTAGTGGCCGGATCCTCCCCCGGCGATCACTGCCACCTCGTCGTGGCGCCCGGCACGCACCACGCCACCGCGCACGGCACGCACATGCCGCGGGTAGGCGGCGACGAAGCCTTCGAGCAACTCCTCCGGGAAGTCGGCCGGGGCGTTGAAGAGTCGAGTCATCCTTGAGCTCCTGATGCTGGCGTGTTCCGCGAGGCGCGTCACACTTGCTTAGTATTTGATTGTTGACAATAATACAGACCAACACCTTTTGCACCTCATCGAGGAGGATTCTTGTCTTTCAACGCCGACCGCGTCATCTGCTCCACCATCACGCTGCGGCACCTCCCGCTTCCCGAGGCGCTGGCGGGCATCGCCGAGCAGGGCTTCAGCGGCATCGACCTCGGCGCACTCCCCGGCGTGTGCAACCACGTGCCCTTCGTGCTCGACGAGGATGCCGTCGAAGTCGTCGCCGCGCAGGTGCGCGCGTCCGGCCTCGCCGTGCGCTCCATCAATGCCGACATCGGAGACCTGAACCTCCCGATCGACGCCGCGGGCCAGGCGGGCCGCGACCGCCACATGGCACTGCTGCTGGATTTGGCCGTCGCCATCGGCAGCACCGCCATCGTGCTGCCGAACGGCGCACAGTCCGCGGAGCCCGTCGACAGCCTTGACGCCGACATCGACCGTGTCGCCGCGCAGCTGGCCCGCGCCGCCGACGCCTCGGAGGCGCGCGGCATCGAACTCTGGGTCGAGGCGCCGCACTTCCACCGGCTTGTGAACGATCTCGGGCGCACCGCCGCGTTCCTGCCCCGGCTGGATCCGCGCATCGGCGTCGTGCTCGACGTGAGCCACATCGTGGCATCCGGCGGCACCCCGCGGGAATTCCTTGCCGCCCACACCGAGCGCACCAGGCACGTGCACCTGCGCGATGCCGAGCCCGGCTACATCAATCACAGCATCGGGCGCGGCCGGGTCGACTTCGTCGATGCCATCGCGGCCCTGGGCGAGGCCGGCTACCGCGGCGCTCTCTCACTCGAGCTCGAGACCCGCGACACCGAGGACGCAGATCGCGCCCGCGTCGCCCGCGAGGCCGCCGAGTTCATCTCCGGGCTGCTCCCCACCCTCTGATCCACCCCGTCATCCATCCCACGCACCAAGGAGAACACCACCATGTCTGAGCAACTCACCGCCATCGTCACCGGGGCGGGTTCCGCGCGCGGCATCGGCCGCGCCACCGCCCGCCGCCTGGCCGCGCAGGGCTGGGCGGTCGGCGTCATCGACCTCGACGGTGCCGCCGCGGTCGCCACCGCCGAGGAGATCGCCGCGGAGTTCGGGGTGCCGACCTTCGGCGTCGCCGCCGACGTCACCGACGAGGCCTCGGTCGACGCCGCCGTGACCGCGATCGAGGCGGCGCTGCCGCCGCTCGGAGCGCTCGCCAACATCGCCGGCATCACCTCCCCCACCCGCTTCTTCAACACCACGCTCGAGGAGTGGAACCGTGTGATGAGCATCAACGCCACCGGCACCTACGTGGTCAGCAAGCGCGTCGCCGCGACGCTCGTCGAGCGCGGCTACGGCCGCATCGCCAACATGTCCTCTGTCTCGGCCGTGCGCGGTGGCGGCGTCTTCGGCGGCGTGCCGTACTCGGCGGCCAAGGCCGCGATCCTCGGCCTCACCCGGGCTCTCGCCCGGGAGCTCGGCCCGACCGGCGTGACCGTCAACGCAGTCACCCCCGGCGTTGTGGACACCGACATCCGGGCAGGGGCCACCTCGCCGGAGCTCGAGGCCAAGCTCTCCGCCGACGTGCCCGTCGGCCGCCAGGCCACCCCCGACGAGGTCGCCGCGCTGTTCGCCTTCCTGCTCAGCCCGGATGCCGGCTACCTGACGGGCGCGACCTACGACATCAACGGCGGCTCGCACATCTACTAGGCGCAGGCGACACCGCGGGCACGCCAGCGCCCGCTGCACAACAGGGGGCCGCCGGTCACATCGATGATGTGACCGGCGGCCCCCTCTCTGTCGCGTGCGGAGGACGCGGCGCCTAGCCCCGGCGGTAGCCCTCGATGACCCTGCTGTCGTCGTGCAGCCCGAGCCCGGCAGCTGCGGCATCGACGAAGCGCTGCCGGGCGTGCAGCAGCAGCGGCACGTCTGCACCGCTGCCGGCCGCGGCGTCGGCGACGAGCCCGCTGTCCTTGACGAAGATGTTCACGGTGCTCGTGACGGGAACGTCGGCGTCGAGCAGCATGCGCGGCCCCCGGTCGCCGAGCATCCAGGAGCCGGCCGCCCCACCGCCGATCAACTCGAGCACCTCGGCTGAGTCGAGGCCGAGTGACTCGGCGAGGTTCAGCGCCTCGGCCGCGGCCACGATGTGCACCGAGCAGAGGTGCTGGTTGACGACCTTGATCGCCTGACCGTCGCCGATGCGATCGCCGACCGCGCGCACCGTGCCGAGCACCGCGAGGGCGGGGGTGACGGATGCCAGCAGCTCCGGCCGGCCCGAGGCGAACACGAGCAGCTCGCCGGTCGTCGCCCGGGCGACGCCGCCCGTGACGGGGGCATCGACCACGCGGGCGCCGACGGCCGCCAGGCGCTCGGCCGCGGCGCGCACGGCATCCGGACCGACCGTCGACATGATCACCCAGCTCTGGCCGGCCGCGCGGTCGCCGGCCTGGCCGACCAGCTCGTCCAGCTGCGCCGGCGTGGCGACCATGACAATGACGAGTTCGGCCGGCGCTGCCTCGGCGAAGGATGCGACGGCGCTCACGCCGGCCGCTTCCGCCCGCTGCCTGGCCGCCTCGAACGGGTCGACGCCGGTGACGTCGTGGCCGGCGCCGACGAGCAGCCGGGCCATCGGCACGCCGATCGCGCCGATTCCGACGAAGGTGATCGTGCTCATGCCCGTGCTCCTGATCCGTGTGCCGGGCCGAAAGCCCGCCGTTCGAGCTCCCGGAAGACTCCGGTGTGATCCAGCCCGCCGTCACCGGCATCGACGAGTGCGGAGAACAGCCCCCGCGTCGTGGCGGCCACCGGCAGGTCGACTCCGACGTCGGCAGCCGAGGCGAGCGCGAAGTTCAGGTCTTTGAGCTGATACTCGGCCATGCCGCCGGGCTCGAACGACTCGGTGACCCAGTTCTGCCCCTTCTGGCGCAGAATCTCGGAGCCGGCCAGCCCGCCGCTGATGAGCTCGAGCAACGCGGCGCGATCGAGCCCGCTCTGCCTGGCCAGCAGCATGGCCTCGGAGATGGCCGCGATGCTTGAGGCGACGATCATCTGGTTGCAGGCCTTGGCCAGCGCACCGCTGCCGCTCGACCCCATGTGGCGCACGGTGCTGCCGAGCTCACCGAGGAGCGGCAGCAGCGGGGCGACGTCGGCGGACTCCCCACCCACCATGATGCTCAGGCGCGCCTCGCGGGCACCGATCACCCCGCCGCTGAGTGGGGCGTCGACCAGCCGGATCCCCTCGGCCGCGAGCTCATTCGCATAGGCGCGCACGGCCGTCGGCGAGACGGTGCCCATCACGACGAGCACCGGCCGGGCGATGCCGGCGGCCCGCCAGCCGGCGCGGAGACCGTCGGCCCCGCCCCGCTCCGCGCTGCCGTCGACGACGGCGACGACGTCGCCGAGGTCGGGCAGCACGGTGAGGGTGACGGCGGTCGCGGCATCCGCCGGGGTCGCCGCCACGATGGCCCCGCGGGCGGCGAGGGCCTCAGCCTTCGCCGCCGTGCGGTTCCACACGGTCAGCTGCCGACCGCGAGCGAGCAGGACCTCGCTCATCGGCAGCCCCATCGCGCCGAGTCCGAGGAGCGAGATCCCGCTCATCAGAGCGCCGCTGCGGTCTGCGCGAGCGCCTCGGTCTCGCGACGCAGCTCGATGGCCTGGGCGAGGCTCTCGTCGACGACGACGTCCGCCCAGCGCACGGTGCCCCCCTTGGGCACGTCGTTGACGAGCTCGACGTGGTGGGCCATCGCCACGGGCAGGAAGCCCTCTGCGACACTGGTCTCGGCCGAGACGAGCTTGCCCCACACGGTGAAGCCGCCCTCGCCGTCGAGGATCTCGCCCGCGACGAGGTCCTTCTTGGCCGTGGCCACGACGTCGGCGTAGAAGCCGCGGGGCGCCCCGGTCGCGACGCCGCGCAGCGCGGCGTTGGCGATGGAGATGTTCAGCTCGAGACCGACGTAGTGGTAAGGGCGGTACAGCGCTGCGTACTGACCGGTCGGGTCCGGGTGCCAGGGGTACTCGTCGAAGCAGCCGGCGACGTACTCGTTCGTGGCCTTGACGACCACGAAGACGCCCTCCTGGGTGTTGTGCGGGATCCAGGCGCCGTCACGCGTGACGCTCGACATGACGTCGACCGTGCCCTCGTGGTCGAGCACGCCGCCGACGGATGCCGGCCGGCACACGGTCGCGATCTCCTCGAGGTCACCGGGGGTGAAGGTGAGGCCGTTGTCGCTCGGGCGGAGCTCGGCGGCATTGGCGACGGCCGCCATCTCGATGGCGGCCTTCGTGCCGTCGCGGAACGAGGTGTGCATGTAGGGGTTGAGCTGGCCGGAGTCGGTGAGCTCCTTGGAGAACTCCCAGTTCTCCCAGACGTTGTCCGGGTTCATCTCGTGGTAGTGCTCGAGGTACTTGGCGCCCTTGCCGGCGCAGACGACGTCGAAGCCGCTGGTGCGTGCCCAGTCGACGAGCTCCCAGATCAGCGCGGGCTGGTCGCCGTAGGCGAGCGAGTAGACGAGCCCGGCGGCCTCGGCGCGCTTGGCCAGCGCCGGTCCGGCGAGGGCGTCGGCCTCGACGGTGACCATGATGATGTGCTTGCCGGTCTCGATCGCGCGCAGGGCGTGGTTGATGCCGACGATCGGGTTGCCGGTCGCCTCGACGATCACGTCGAGCTCGGCCTCGAAGAGCGCAGCCGCGTCGGTGACGATCGTGGTCGCTCGGTGGGCGATGGCAGAGTCGATATCTTCGACGAATGCCTCGTCCGGCCAGCCGACGAGCGCGAGGGCGCCCTTGGCCCTGTCCGCGTTGATGTCGGCGATGGCGACGACGTGGACGCCGGGGATGTTGCGCGCCTGGGCGAGGTACATGGTGCCGAATCGGCCGGCGCCGATCAGGCCGATGCGAATCGGGCGGCCGGCGGCTTCGCGGTCCTTCAGCAGGGCGTGGAGGTTCATGTGTGTGGCTTTCTCTCTGAGGGATGGGGTGCGCCACTGCCGAGACGTCGCTGTCGAGCCTCTGGCCGAGCACCAGGTCTGTGCAGAAGTGTAACCGATTCCATTTTGTTCCACAATGACCATTCTGACGTCCTCTATGCTTGCGGTACGCACCAGAGGGGAACCATGCAGAAGCCACCCACCATCCGCGACGTTGCGGCAGCAGCAGACGTGTCCATCGCGGTGGTCTCACGTGTACTCAACGACGGCACCGGGCCTGTCGCGCCGGCGACACGCGAGCGCGTCTTGAAGACCATCGAAGAGCTCGCCTACCGCCCGCGCACCGCCGCACGGGAGCTCAAGTCCGGCCCCACGTCCTCACTCGGACTCGTGCTCGCCGACGTAACGAACCCGTTCTTCGCCCGGCTGGCCGACTCGGTCGTCCAGGAGGCCAGGGCCCGCGGCTCGCAGGTGATCCTGATGACGACACAGGAGGACCCGGCCCTCGAGCAGGACGCCCTCGAAACACTCGCCGCACGCCGGGTCGGCGGCGTCATCGCGACGCCGACCTCCACCAATGCCGACGCCTGGCTGCGTCTGGAGGCCCTCGGCACGCGCCTCGTCTTCGTGGACCGCCACCTGCTCGGCGTCCCACACGCCGACGTGGTCAGCATCGACAACGAGCGCTCGGCCCGCGAGGCGACCGAGCACCTGTTGGGTCTCGGCCACCGCCGCATCGGCTTCATCTCCGGCCCGCTCAGCACGAGCACCGGGCGCAGCCGCACGGACGCGCATGTCGCGGCCCTGACTGCTCACGGCATCCCGGTCGACCGTCAGCTGCTGCGCAACATCCCGTTCCGCGGAGACCAGGGCTCTGACGCCGTCGGCAGCCTCCTCGAGCTGGAGAGCCCGCCGACGGCGCTGATCGTCGCCAACACCGCCCAGGTCGCGGCCGCCGTGCGCCGGCTGCGGCAAGGTTCGGTGCGCATCCCGCAGGACCTCTCGCTCATCGTCTTCGACGACAACCCGTGGACGGAGCTCTTCACCCCGGCCCTGACGATCATCAGGCAACCGACTGCGCTCCTCGCGGCGCACTCGGTCGAGCGCGCGCTGCTCCGTCTCTCCGATGATGCAGAGACACGTTCCACGGTGATCGACGCCGAGTTCGTCGTACGCTCGAGCACCGCTCAGCCGCCCGCCCGCTAGAGCAGACGAGGCCCCCAGCCGGTTCGCCGGCTGGGGGCCTCGTCTCTCGGCGTGAGCCTAGCCGCGAATCTGCGCGACCCACTCCTGCACCTGGGCGGGCAGCTTCTCGATGAGCGGCTGCGTGGCCTGGACCCACTTCGGGCGGTCGGTGATCTTGTTGAACACGGCACCGGCTGCCTCGAGGTCGGCGCGGTAGGTGGCCGTGTTCTCGATGGTGTCGGCGGTGTACTGCGCTCCGACGCGGTCGGCGGCGTCACGCACGAGGTCCTGCACGTCCTCCGGAAGACCAGCGAGAGCGTCCTCCCACATCAGGAAGTGGTAGTTCGCGTACATGTGGCTGGTCTCGCCGATGTTCGGCGCGACCTCGTGAATGCTGTTGAACAGGATCGCGTCGAGCGGGTTCTCCTGCCCATCCAGGACACCGCTCTCCAGGGCCGAGTAGACCTCGTTGAACGGCAGGGCCTCGGCCCGGGCACCGAGCGCCTCCCAGGTGGCGAGCATGGTCGGGGCGGACGGGGTGCGGATCGTCAGGCCCTTGAGCTGGTCGAGCGTCGTGACGGGCTCCTTGGTGGTGAGCTCGCGCGGTCCGCGGTACATGTTGCCGAGGATCGAGTAACCGGAGGCGTCGGTGATGGCGCCCTTGATCTCTGCACCGAGCTCGCCATCCCACACCTCGAAGAACTGTTCGGGGCTTTCATAGAGGAACGGGGCGGTCTCGACACCGGAGAGGTCGGTGTATGACTCGAGCGAGAGCAGGCTCTCGATGACGATGTCAGCGCTGCCGAGCTGGAGCCCCTCGATCATCTCCTCCCAGGTGCCGAGGGTCGAGTCGGCATGGACCTCGATCGTGACGCGGCCATCAGACTCGGTCTCGACGATCTCCTTGAGCGCCAGGGCGGCGGTCTGTCGCGGGTCGGTCTGGCTGCCGGAATGGCCCAGCACGAGACTGAACGTCTCGCCCTCCCCACCGGCCGCGGGCGTACCCCCCGAGCTGCCGCCGGCCGCGCAGCCGGAGAGGGTCAGGGCACCGATGGCGAGGCTTGCGATGATAGCTGTCTTTTTCATGTCCACTTCCTTGTGATTGGGGGTGTTGAGGGGTGTGGCGAGGTGTAGCTCGGCCTACGGCATGAGCAATCCGGGCAACCAGAGCGAGATCTGGGGCACGTAGGTGATCAGCACGAGGAAGATCAGGCCGGTAATGAGGAACGGCACGACCGCCTTCACCGCCTGGACCATCGGCACCTTGGCTATTTCGGCCGAGAGCATCAGCGCGATGCCGACGGGCGGTGTCACGAGGCCGATTCCGAGGTTGACGACGATGATGACGCCGAGGTGCACCGGGTCGACGCCGATTGAGAGTGCGACGGGGAGCAGGATCGGGGTGAGGATGATCAGCGCGGCGTTGGCCTCGATGAACATTCCGGCAATGAGCAGGAGCACGTTCAGCAGGGCGAGCAGGATGATCGGGTTCTCGGTGATCCCGAACACGGCCTCGGCCGCGGCCTGCGGCACCTTGCCGGAGGTGAGCGCCCAGGAGTAGAGCTGTGCGGCGGCGAGCACCAGCATGATCAGCCCGACGACGAGCGCGGAGTCCGCCATCGAGTGGACGAGCTTCTTGAAGTCGAGTTCGCGGTAGACGAGCCAGCCGACGGCGAGCGCGTACACGACGGCGACTGCGGCGGCCTCAGTCGGCGTGAACAGGCCGAAGCGGATGCCGGCCAAGATGACGACGGGCAGGATCAGGGCGGGGATGGCGCGGTACAGCGACACCCAGAACTGCGGCCGCTCTGCCCGCTTCATCTTGCCGATGTTGTTGATGTTCGTCGTGGCGATCATCGCCTCATCGGTGAAGCCCTGCTTGCGCACCACCAGGTGCACGGTGACCATCAACATGGCGATGTAGAGAACGGCGGGGACGATCCCGGCGAAGAACAACTTGCCGATGGAGGTTCCGCTGACGACGCCGTAGACGATCATCGTGATGCTCGGCGGCATGATGGGCGCGACGACGGGCGCGGCCGCGGTCACCGCGGCGGAGAAGGCCGCTTTGTAGTTGCGCTCCTTCATGGCCGGAATGAGGATGCGGCCGAGGCTCGAGACGTCGGCGACGGCCGAACCCGAGATCCCGCCGAAGAACAGCGAGGAGAGCACGTTCGTCTGCGCCAGGCCGCCGCGCATGCCGCCGACCATGGAATCGGCCAGGTCGAGCAAACGCCGGGTGATGCCGCCGGCGTTCATGATGCCGCCGGCCAGGATGAACAGCGGGATGGCGAGCAGCGAGAACGGCGTGATGCCGGCGACGATGCGCTGTGCACCGATCGTGAGCGGAACGTCAGAGACGAGCCAGAGCGTGATCAGCGATGCCGCGGCCAGCGCGAAGCCGATCGGCACGCGCAGCAGCATCGTGATGCCGAAGTTACCCAGAAGCAGCGGACCCATTAGATCTCTCCCTTGATGATCACGGTGTCGGCGGGCTGGAAGATCACCGGGAACGCCAGCGGGTCTTCATCCGGCTTCGCGCGCTGGACGCGCCACCAGGCCTCGATGGCGAAGATCAGCGCGAAAATGCTGCCGACCGGCACCGCGAGGGCGAGGAAACCGTAAGAGATGCCGAGACCGGGCATGGTGCGCCGGAACGCCGGGCCAAGCGCCTCGAAGCCGAACCAGACCAGAGCGAGCAGCACGCCGGCGACAATGAGGGCGGCGACGGTGTCGATGAGCACTGTCAGCCAGCGCCCGCCGCGGATGTACTCCCAGATGTCGAGCACCATGTGGCGGCCGCGGCGCACGCCGAGGGCGATGGCGAACATCGCGAGCCAGACGAAGCTGATCGACGCCAGTTCGACGGTCCACGGGGTCGACACCGAGGTGACGTAGCGCGCGATGACCTGCCAGGACACCGAGAACGTGACCATGCCCAACAGAATCACCGCCGCGACTTGCAGGAGCAGGTCGAGGGCCTTCAGCGCCTTGTCGACCGGGTTCCGGGGCGTGGTGGCCTGCGCGACCGGGGCGTCGGCCTCTCTGGCCCGCCCGATCTGGGTGTCAGCGTCGATGGGTCGCTCCTTTGCGATCGAGGTGCCAATGGCACCGGTCAGTGGGGGCGTGTCGCTCGACAAGGTCGATGCGGCACTGCTGTCAAAATGTGGCGACGGTGAGAGTGTAACCGATACCATTCTATTTCCATAGCTTTGTTACGCGTCCGCGGCCCGACGGCTGCCGTTTCGCCGACGGCGTCGCAGAACCCGGTGAACCGCTATGCAAACACAGTTGCGTTCTATTGTCAACAATTCAATGGTCATCATGAATTGATGGCACACTGGGGCGATCAGACACAGGGCGCGCCCGGTGGGAGGCCTGCGATGGCACCGCGACGCGAGCAGGAAGAAGGGCCGGATTCGCCCCGCACCACGTGCCCGTGTCTGGCGTCGTCCGAGACGGCCGCACCAACAACGCTCACATGATGCCGGAACGACTCCGGCCCTTGACTATCGGGTGGAGATATGACGTCAGAGAACGCCCTGAAGATCCGTGCCGGCCGGCAGCGGAATGAGGCGCGTCACCTCAACGGGGCGGGCAAGCCTGCCCGCGAGCGATGCGTTCAGCGCGGCGACGGCTGGTCCCTCGCCGTGGGAGTCGAGGAGCTCGGCGGACTCCCACTTCTCAATCATCACGATCGTGTCATCGGGAGCACGGTGGATGGCGTACAGCTCGCAACCGGGCTCCTCATGCACGGCCGCGATGGCGGGCAGCAGGGCCTCGTGGACGGCATCGAACTGGCCGGGCGCGGGCGTGAATACAGCGGTAACTACAACAGGATTGGTCATGGTGATCCCCGATGATACAGACAGCGAGCATCCGGATTGCAACTCGAGAGATATTCCGATCCGACCGACATTCCTCCGTCATACTGCTCTCTGCGGCGGCCCTCGGGCTGATTCTGGCGAACAGCCAGCTCGCGGGAGCAGCCCTCGCGGTGAAGTTCCATCCACTCGCCGTGGCCCCACTCGGGATCGACCTGACACTCGGCGGATGGGTCGCCGATGCGCTGCTCGTGGTGTTCTTCTTCATCGTCGCGGCCGAGCTGAAGAATGAGCTCACCCTCGGCCAGCTGAACACGCCGCGAAAGGCGGCTGTTCCGCTGATCGGCGCGGTCTTCGGGGTGGCAGGGCCGGCCGTGCTCTACCTCGTGATCGGCGGCGGCACCGCGGTCGAGGGTTGGCCGATCCCGACAGCCACGGACATTGCGTTCGCCCTCGGGCTGCTGGCCGTGTTCGGCCGCGGCCTTCCCTCGAACCTGCGAGTCTTCTTGCTCGCACTCGCAGTGCTCGACGACCTCATCGGCATCATTCTGATCGCCGTACTCTTCTCCAACGACGTGAACGGTGCGGCACTCGCGGCCGCCGCACTGCTGGTGGTCTGCTTCGCCGTGCTCGCCAGGCGTCTTGGCCGCTCGCCTGTCGCCATCGGCACACTGCTCGGTGGCCTCGCGGTGCTGTGTTGGTACGCCGTGCTGCAGTCCGGCGTGCACGCGACTTTGACCGGTGTGGCTCTCGGGCTGGCGCTCCCTGTTCGCTGGGGACTATCGGCCGCCCACCATCTGCAGCCGTGGTCGAACGCCATCGTGCTCCCGCTCTTCGCATTCTCGGCCGCGCTCGTGCCGATCCCGCAGCTCGACGAGTTGAGCCCGGTCTTCCTCGCACTTGCAGTGGCGTTGCCCGTCGGCAAGGCGGTCGGCATCACGATCGGCGGCCTGCTCGGCGGGTTGCTCGCCCGCCGCACAGGGGCCGCTCGCATCGAGTTCGGTGACCTCATTGCGATCGCCGTGACCGGTGGGCTCGGATTCACCGTTGCCCTGCTCATGAATCAGCTCGCTTTCGCGGGGCAGCCCCAGCTCATGGACCAAGGCGCGCTCGGCGTGTTGACCGGCTCGGCACTGTCACTGCTGCTCGGCGCCGCGTTACTGCACTGGCGCGCGCGGGTGCACCGGGCCCGGGGCGCCGGCCAGGGGACAGCGGAGTCAGGGTCTGGAGCGCTTGCCACTCACGAGTCGGTGGCGGCGGGCGATGCCCCTGCGCACGGCTGAAGTGAAGCACCCGCCGCCGCCGCCGCGAACTATGCCCGGTGCACTCCGGCGCTCCGGTGCTGCTCCGAATCGTCGCGGTGCCGGAGCACCGCGTCCCGGGTGAGGTTGAGCGAATCGGTCATGGTGTCGAACAGGCTCTGTGCGAGGCGCACGAACAGCACGTCGGTCACGGCGAGCTGTGCGGTGCGGCTTGCCGTCGCCCCGGAGCGGAAAGCGTTCTCGCGGGCCTGGGTCGTCAGCAGGATGTCGCAGAGCGCGGCCATCGGCGATCCCGGGTCGTTGGTGATCCCGACGGTCGTCGCGCCGGTCCGCCTCGCCTCGCGCAACAGCCCCAAGATCTCTGGCGTGCCGCCGGAGTGGGAGACCGCGAGCAGAACCCCGCCAGGGCCGAGCAGCGCAGTCGACGAGAGCGCGAGGTGCACGTCCGGGTGGTAGGAGCTCCGCCGCCCGATGCGCTGCAGCTTCATCGTGAGGTCGCGGGCGGTGAGCCCGGAGGAGCCGAAGCCGGCGATGAGCACGTCGGGCGCGAGCACGAGGGCGTCGCGGATGCGGTCGACGGCCTCGAGATCGAGCTCGCGCAAAGTGTGCTCGATCGCCTGGGTCTCTTGGAAGAGCACCTTCGCGGCGACGTCGGCGACGGTGTCTGCCGGATCGATGTCGCCCGTCAACACGTTGGACCGGTCGAGGTCGGCCTGGTCGCGGCTGGTCGTGCCGACCAGGTCGAACCGGAACTCGCGGTAGCCCGAGTATCCGAGGCTCTGGCAGAACCGGGCAACGGTCGCCGGCGACGTGCCGCACAGCTCCGCCACCCGGGTGATCGGGTTGTCGACGACGATGCGGGGATCAGCGAGGATCGCTCGTGCCACGCGCGCCTCGGCGGCGCTGAACCGCTCGAGCGAGCCCTGGATCCTCGTGAGTGCGCGCACTAGCTCGCCGTCGCCTCGGTGATCGCGGTGCGCAGGAATCCGCCATTGCCCTCGAGCGCTGCCACGGCGTCGGCGGCGGGGATACCCGCCTCGATCGCCAGGATGGCGGCCTTGACCCACCCGCCGGTCGCCTCCAGCGCGGCCGCGGCGATCGCCGGCTCTGCGCCGGTGGCGAGGATGACGGTTCGCTCGCTGCGCGCGCGCAGCTTCTCGTTCGTCGCGCGAAGGTCAACCATGAGATTACGGTAGACCTTGCCGGCTCGCACCATGGCTCCCGTGCTCAGTGTGTTGAGAACGAGCTTCTGCGCGGAACCCGACTTGAGCCGCGTCGAGCCGGTGAGCAGCTCCGGGCCGACCTCGGTCTCGATGGCGACCTGTGCCGCGGCGCCGATCGCCGAGCCCGGGTTGCAGGAGTGCGCAACGGTGAACGCACCGCGCTCGCGGGCGCGGGTCAGTGCACCGACGACGTACGGGGTGCGGCCGGAGGCCGAGATGCCGACCAGGGTGTCGTTCGGGCCGAGGTCGAGGCCGTCGACGTCGTGGGCGCCGGACTGGGCGTCGTCCTCTGCGTTCTCGACGGCGGTGTGGATGGCGGTCACGCCTCCGGCGATCCTGCCGATGATGACGTCCTCGGAGATGCCGAATGTCGGCGGGGCCTCACTGGCGTCGAGGATTCCCATGCGTCCGGCCGTCCCGGCTCCCATGTAGATGAGCCGACCGCCACGCGCCATTCCCTCGACGATGCCCGCAAGGGCCGCCGTGATCTGCTCGGCCTGCGCGAGAACCGCGTCGGCGACGGCGCGCTCGCTCTCGATCATGGCGTGCACGAGCCCGGCGTCGTCCAGCAGGTCGAGATCGGGGTAGCGCTCGCCGACCGTCTCGGTCGGCAATGTGCCGAGGAAGTCGCGCAGCTGCCCCCGGCCCTCGAGTGCGTTCGAGTTATCCACGGATGATCCTCTCTTCATAGCCCAAGTCGGTGCGCGTGATGATGAGCGCGGCTCCGTCAAGTGCATTCCCGCGAGACGGGATGATGGTGATGCCGGCTTCCGCGAAGGTAGCGGTCAGCTCGGCGGAAAAGTACGGGTGGTCGGCGACGCCGCCCCAGACAGCGATCTCGGCGGTTGCCGCGGCGCGCGCCGTGTGGGCGAGCGCGTCGCAGGCGCGCACCACGATGCCCCTGGCGACCGCGTCGCCCTCCCCGGCGGCGTCGAGCACATCGGGGGTGAAACGCCCCAGGCGGCGGGCCGGGTTGCCCTCTGCGCTGACCCAGGCGGGCATCGCGGCGAGGTCACCGACCAGGTCGCGGGCGCGGTCGGTCAGCGCGGTCGCGGGGCCGCGCCCGTCGAAGTCGCGCAGGGCGGCGATGAGACCCTCCTGGCCGATCCACCGCCCGCTTCCCTCGTCGCCGAGCCATGGGCCCCATCCGTCGATCTGACGGGTGGCGCCGTCGTCGGCGACCGCGTAGGCGATCGCTCCGGTGCCGATGATCAGGATGACTCCGCCGCCGCCACCGAAGACGCCGGCGTGTGCTGCGAGCGCGTCGTTGATGAGGGCAACCGGGGCCCCGGTGAACTCGTGCACCGCCGCGACGAGATCCCGTGCGACGTCGCCCGCCGCCTCCACACCGGCCGCGCCGATGCCGACGCCGGCCAGGGACGCGCGCTCCCCTGCGGGAAGCCGCAGGAACACCTCGCGGATCGCCTCGGCAGAGCGCGCCGGCCCATCGAGATCGGCGATGCCGGGGGCACCGGGGCCGCTCTCGTCGGCGATCACGCCGTTGGCGTCGAACAGCCTGAGGCGGCACGACGTCTTTCCCAGGTCTACCGCCAGATAGCGCGGCTCAGTCATCACGGTGTTCTCCGGTGGGGTGGGGCGCGGCGGCCAGGCTCAACCGAGAGATCCCGTCGAGTGGCGCCGGCAGGGTGAAGCCATTCGGGGCCGGGCTGATGGCACCGGCGATCCTGGCGATTCCGTGCTCGAGGCTCACCGGGATGCGGTGCCAGGAGCAGAAGCCGAGGAACGCGAAGAGCAGCGACTCCTTGAACTCGGGGTCGATGCCGAGCTCATCGCTCGTGCGCAGGCGCACCCCGTCGCGGGCCAGGGCGTCGGCGAGCTCTCGAACCAGAGTGGGGTTCAGCACGCCACCGCCGGAGGCGACGACGGTGCGCACCTCTGGCCCGCTGCCGCGCAGCGCATCGGCGACGCTGGTCGCCGTGTAGCGGGTGAGCGTGGCGATCAGGTCGGGGAGTTCGAGGCGCACCCCAGCCGTGGCCAGGGCGCTGCGAACGATGGCCAGGGTAAACGTCTCCCGGCCGGTGCTCTTGGGCGACGCCTGTCGGAGGTACGGATGCTCGAGCAGCGCCGCGAGCACACCGTCATGGACGGTGCCCGCGGCGGCGAGCGCTCCGTCGCGGTCGAAACCGAGCACGCCGCCCGTGTGTTCTGCAACGCTCGCGTCGATCAGCACGTTCGCGGGGCCGGTGTCGAAGGCGAGGGCAGAACCGTCGGGGCGGAGGATCTGCAGGTTGGCGATGCCGCCGAGGTTGAGCGAGGCGACGTCGACGGCGGGGCCGAAGAACGCGGCGTCGAACAGGCCCATGAGGGGCGCGCCCTGGCCGCCAGCGGCGATGTCCGCTGCACGGAGGTTGGCGAGCACGGGGGCGCCGGTGGCCTCGGCGATCCATGCCGGTTCCCCCAGCTGCAGGGTGCCGCGCGCACGACCGTCCTCGACCCAGTGGAACACGGTCTGGCCGTGGGAGACGACGAGGTCAGGCTCGAGGCCGCACTCAGCGACCGCGGTGGCCGCGGCGGCCGCGAAGCCCTGCCCGATCTCCGTCGTGAGCGCGGTGTGCGCACCGGCGTCCAGGCACTCGCCGTCGGCGTACGCCAGGATCCGGGCACGAAGTTCCGGTTCCCAGTCGAGCGTGCGCGTCCATCGCGAGACGAGCGTGAGATCGGGTCTGGCCCGATCGCCGCTCGTGGTCGCTTCGACCACGGCGACGTCGATGCCATCGGCGCTCGTGCCTGACTGCAGCGACAGGATGATCACGCCGGGACCCCGGCGCGGGCGAGAGGGGCGCAGACGAGCTCGGCGACGAGGCCGGCCGCCAAGGCGGAACTGGCGCGCGCGTCGATCCGGTCCAGGGTGCTCGGGCAACCGGGCTCTGGGACCACTCCGACGTTGACGACGACGGCGTCCGGCCGGGATGCTGCAAGGCGGGCGAGCGCGTCGCGCTGGGCCCCAGGAACGCCGATGCGGTCGACGAGGACCACGAGATCGGCGCCGCCCGGGATCTCGGCGAGTGCCCTGTCGAGGTGTTCGACGACGGGTGCGGCCTGCTGTGGCATCCGCGCCGGGGTCACGACGTCACGGTGCGCTGCGAACGCGCGTCGGAACGCGTCGGACTCGCTGGCGACGGCCAGGGTCGCGCGGGCGCGCAGGTCGAGCAGGAAGAGCCGCTCCTGGGTGCGAGCAACGGTGCCGTGGATGCCGATGGCGGCCGCGACGGCGGGCGCCCAGTCGGGCTCCGCGGTCTCGGACTGGGCGAGGCCACGCGCGGCGTCCAGCTCGGCTGCGAGCAGGCGGACCCTGCTGGCTGCCCGGCGAAGCTGATCGAGGTCGAGCTCGCCCGACGCCACGGCCGCCAGCAGTGCGTCGCGCACCTCGAGGTAGTCGTGCCGGTCGGCGTCGGCTTCGCCCGAGCCGCCGAGGTTGGTGCGGGGGTTGCCGATGCACAGCAGATCGGCCCCGGCCTGGATCGCCGCAACGGCGCCCGGTCCGGCTCCCACGCTTTCGCGGATCGCCGCCATGTCGAGCGCGTCGGTCACGATGACGCCCTCGAAGCCCAGGGCCCGGAGCTTGCCGAGGATGACGGGGTTGAGCGTGGCCGGTGCCTCGCCCCACGCCGGAACACGGATGTGCGCGGTCATGATGGTGCGCACGCCCGCAGCGATTGCAGCGCGGAACGGTGCAAAGTGCACGTCCTCGATCTCGCTGGCCGCGATGCTCAGCTCGGGCAGGGCCAGGTGCGAGTCGGAATGGGTGTCACCGTGTCCGGGGAAGTGCTTGGCACAAGCCGCGACGGCGCCAGAGGCCTGGATGCCGCGCACCGTCGCCGCGACGTGGGCGGCGACCGTCGGGGCATCGGCCCCGAACGAGCGCACGCCGATGACGGGGTTCGCCGGATTGGTGTTCACATCGGCGACTGGCCCGAAGACCAGGTTGACGCCGACGGCGCGGGCGCGCGCGGCGAGTGCTGCACCCACCGCGGCGCTCAGCTCCGGGTCGTTCACGACGCCCAGCTGCGCCGGGCCGGGGACGGTCGAGCCGTGTACGGACTCCAGTCTGGTGACCGTGCCGCCCTCCTCGTCGGTCGCGATGAGCGCGTGTGGCCGGTGGGCACGAATCGACGCGGAGAGCGCCTCGGTCTGCGCGGAGATGTTCTGGCCGAAGTAGACGACGCCGGCAACGCCGTCATCGAGGGCGTCGGCGAGCCACTGCGGCAGCTCGGTGCCGAAGAAGCCGGGAACGATGACCCCGTTGACGGCCTCGAGGACGTCCCGGTCCGGGGTGTGCGCGGCGGCGCTCATCCCTTGACCGCCCCTGCGACGAGGCCGGAGGAGAGCTTGCCCTGGACGACGATGAAGAAGATCATCACGGGCAGGGTGATCAGCGTGGACGCCGCCATGACGCTGCCCCAGTCGTTCGAGTTCTCACCGAAGAACTGCTTCAGGCCGATGGCAACCGTGTACTTGTCGCTGGCACCGCCCAGCATCGTCATCGCGAAGATGAACTCGTTCCAGGCGGTGATGAAGCTGAATACGCTGGTGGCGACGAGGCCCGGCATGACGAGAGGGAGCATGACGGAGCGGAACATCCGCCACCAGCTCGCGCCGTCCAGGAACGCCGCCTCTTCGAGCTCGACGGGCACCGCGGCGACGAAGCCGCGCAGCATCCAGATGCCGAACGGCAGCGAGATGGTGATGTAGACGATGACGAGGCCGAGCAGCGTGTTGAGCAGGTGGAGGTCTCGCACCTGCACGAACAGCGGGATCACGAGGGCTTCCATCGGCACCATCTGCACGATGAGGATCATGAGCAGCATCGAGGTGCGGAACTTGAAGCGGAAGCGCGCCACGGCGACCGAGGCCAGCAGCGAGAGCACCGCGCTGCACACCACGACGGCGCCGGCGACGATCAGCGAGTTGCGCAGGAAGACTGCGAAACCGCCGTCGTTGAGCACGTAGATGAAGTTGTCGAGGGTGAGCTCGGACGGGAACAACCCCGTCGATCCGCTCGCCGCGTTCGCATCGAACGCGCTGGACATCATCCAGTAGGCGGGGAAGAGGGTGAAGACCAGGAGCAGCGTTACGAGGGCGCCGACGATCACATTGCGGCGAACGCGTGCGGGGGTGATGTTCCGGCTCACAGCTCGTCCTCCTTCATAAGCACCCGAATGTAAATGATGGTGATCACCAGCAGCACCAGCGTGAGCAGCACGGCGATTGCGGAACCGAATCCGTACTGGTTCTGACCGAACGACTCGACGTACGACCAGACGCCCAGGTTGAGCACACTGCGGTTGGTGCCTGAGCCTCCCGGCATCAGGTAGACCTGCCCGAACACCTTGAAGTCCCAGATCGTCGACAGGATGATGACCACCGTGAAGACCTGCTTGAGCGAGGGGAAGGTGATCTGGAAGAACCGGCGAATCGGCCCGGCGCCATCCATCTGGGCGGCCTCCAGCATCTCCTTGGAGACGCCGAGCAGGCCGGCCATCACCGTGATGGCCACGAAGGGGAACCCGTGGTGCACGACGTTGATGAGCACGATCAGGTAGAAGGTCCACCGGTTGGTGAACCAGTTGAACGGTTCGTCCATCAGTCCGGCGCCCATGAGGAGCTGGTTGACGATGCCGTTGTCCGCGTCGAAGATCCACACCCAGACGTAGGTGCCGGTCACGGCGGGCATTGCCCAGGCGACCATGATCGCGCTGCCGACGACGGTGCGCCAGAACCTCGAGAGGTTGGTCATCAGGATGGCGACGAGGGTGCCGAGCGCCACGGTGCACAGCACGGCGGCGATGGCGAAGAGCACGGTGTTGGGCAGAACGACCGACCACAGCTGCGGATCGGTGAGCGCCGCGACGTAGTTGTCGACGCCGATGAAGTTGGTGTCCCCGCTGACGATCTCGCGCAGTCCGTAGTCCTGGAAGGAGAAGAGCAGGACGCGAACGAGGGGCCAGAGGAGGAGGACGGCCAGCACGATCAGTGCCGGCGCGAGCAGGAGCCACGGCCGTGCGGCGGCGATCGTGATCGCCTTGCGCCGCCGGGGGCCGGGGCCTCCGGCCGCCGGGGAACCAGAGGTTCCCACAGCGGCCGGCGACTGAATCGTGGTGGTCATCGACTCTCTGCTTACTTCTTGTTGAGGATGTCGGTCATCTCGGCAGCGGCGTCGGCAGAGGCCTGCTCAACCGTCTTCTCACCGGAGAGGATCGACTGGATCATCGTGTTGGTGGTCTTCTTGGCTTGCACAGCACCGAACTTCGGCGTGACGGGGAGCGAAGCGCCGCCGTCAACCATCTGGGTTGCGAACGCCTGGGTGATCTCATCGGCGTTTGCGACGGTGGCGTCGAGTGCCGTGGTCTCGCCCGGGAAGTAACCACTCTGGCTGGCCCACTCGGTGGCAAAGTCACCGGTGGTCATCATGCTCATGAAGGTCCAGGCGAGGTCCTTGTTCTTGCTGGACTCGAACATGCTGAGGTGCGAACCACCGAGCATCGACGGGCTGATGCCCGAGGTCTGGCCGGGGATCGGGAACGAGCCGATCTTGCCTTCCAGCTCCGGGTTCTTGTCGAGGATCGTCGCGGGGGTCCACGAACCCATGACCGCCATGCCGACCTTGCCCTGGGCGAAGTTGTCGAGGACGTCGGTCTCCTTCCAGGTGGTTGCACCGGAGGTGGACGAGCCGTGCTGGAGTGCGAGGTCGGTGTAGAACTTGATTCCGGCCTGCGACTTCGCGCTGTCCAGACCCGAGGTCCAGGTGTCGCCCTTCTTCGTCGCTACCTCGCCACCGGCACCCCAGACCCAGGGGTAGGTGAGCTGCTCGGCGTCGCCGGCAACCGGGAACGGGATGATGTCGGGGTTGCTCGTCTTGAGCGTCTCGATTGCCGCCTGGAACTCTGCCCAGGTGGTCGGCACGGCGATGCCGGCTGCCTCGAAGATGTCGGTGCGGTAGATGACCGAGCGAACGCCGGCGTACCACGGCATGCCGTAGAGCGTGTCGTCGAGCGTTCCAGCCTCGACCAAGCCCTCGACGAGCTTGCCGTCGAGGCCTGCCTCGGTGACGTAGTCGTCGAGCGGTGCGAGTGCACCGGACTCAGCGAACTCCGCGGTCCAGGTCGTGCCGGTCTCGGCGATGTCGGGGGTGGTCCCGCCGGCGATTGCAGTGACGAAACGGTCGTGAGCGTCTGCCCACTGAACCATCTCGACATTGAGCTTCGCGCCGGTCTCCTTTGTGAACTCGTCACCGACGCGCTCGAAGAACTCGTCGGATTCGGTGTTCGTACCCTGCATGATCCAGACGTTCAGGGTTTCACCCGTGGCGTCAGTGCCACTTCCACCGGTAGCTCCGGAAGAACAAGCCGTCAGGCTCAGTGCAGCCGTTGCCAAAATGGCGAGCGGCAGGTAACGCTTTTTCATAGCAAGTCTCCTCATTGATGGGCGTGAGCCCGTAATTGCGTATTGAAAATAGTATCCAAGCTGTTGCGTTCGCGCGAAAGTAACTTTCATGCGACGTGAATACGATACCTCCTGATTCGCGCTCATTTGTCCAGAACGCCACTCTGGAGGGGCACGAAGCCCTACTCGGGGAGAATTCCCAGCGCGGCCGTCAGGGCTGTGACCTGCGCGCCGTCAGCCAGCGAGCCGCGAGCACCAGCAGCAGCCCAATGGCCGCGCCGAGCGCCGTCTCCAGCAGCCGGTCGATCAGCAGAGTGCCGACGGGCAGCGGACTGGCCAGGTGGGCGACGCCGAGCGCCAGCGGGGTCACGAAGACCAGCGCGGCACCGTAGTGCCGCCCGACGAGGATCTCGGCACAGAACTGCGCGATGACCACGGCGATGACGATGGCGAAGGGCGGCGGCTCGGGGAAGAGCAGCACGCCGGTCACCACGACGCCGACTGCGGTGCCGACGATCCGGTGCACGGAGCGCGAGATCGAGTGTCGTGCGTGCGGTGGCGGGATGACGGCGACCACGCTCACCACAGCCCAGTAAGGGTGTCCAATGCCGAGCGCCGTCGCGACGGCACCGGCGAGCAGCGCCCCAAACACGTTCTGGGCGACCGCCACCCACAGAGCGGGCTCCCGAACGGCGGCCCACCGCACCCGTGGCGATCGGGTCAGCTGCTGGAACCAGCCGTCGTCTCCCTCGCGTCCGGCCCGCCGCAGCAGCCAGCCGGACATCGTGATGGCGAGTGCGAACGCGGCCGAGGCAGCGGCGAGGCCGATGCGCAGCGGAACCTGCTCTGGCGGGGTCGGCAGTGCGGCACACACCAGCAGGCCGAACACGAAGAACAGCGGGGTCGGCGGGAAGAGCCCGTAGACGGCGGCGACGACGATGCCGCCCACGATCACGACGACGAGCGCAGCGGCGACGAGGACGTTCGCGGCTCCGCTGGCGGCCAAGATGGTGCCGAGCGCGACGCTGAGCACAAGCCCGATCGCGGCGATCCCCGCGCTGCGCAGCCGCACTCGATAGGGTTCGCTGCGCCCATACAGCGCCGTCATCGCCCCGAAGGAGGCGTAGGCGGCGAGGTCGAGCCGGTCGAGGGCGAGCAGGAGGAACAACGGAACGGCCACCGCGATCGCCGCCCGGGTCGCCACCTCGAAGTCACGAGGCTTCAGTGACCGCAGCCGGGCCGGGAGCGACTGTGGAGCGTCGTCTGTCATGCGACGCTCCCCTACAGTTTCTCGATGGGCTTGACGCGAAGCGTCAAGAAAGGCGGCAGCCCAGTTCCAAGGAATCCCATGATTCGTGACCGCTCGCTACAGTTTCTCGATCGGGGCGATCTTGATCAGGAGCTTCTTTGCGCCCGCCGTGTCGAACTGCACGTGCGCGACGCGCTTGGTGCCCTCACCGGTGACCTGGTTGACGCGGCCCTCGCCGAAGTCGACGTGCCGGATGCGATCGCCGGCCTCCAGGGTGAGATCGCCGTTGTCGCGCACCTGCGCTGTGACCTTGTTCGCCCACTCCGTCTTCGGCTTGGGGGCCGGCGGCAGCTCGCCGCCGAAGCGGTCGGAACCGCTGGAGCCGCGGGAGCCGTAGCCGTCGCGGCGCGCGTTCAGCGCGCGCGGCTGCGTGCCGCCGCGCGAGTTCGCCATGCCGGGCGACTGCCGCCACTCGATGAGGTCGCCGGGGATCTCCTGCAGGTAGCGGCTCGGCATCGCCACGTTCGTCTCGCCGAACTGGGCACGCGTCATCGCGAGCGAGAGGTAGAGCCGCTTCCTGGCCCTGGTGATGCCGACGTAGAACAAACGCCGCTCCTCGGCCGGGCCACCCGGCTCGCTGGCCGACATCTGGTGCGGCAGCAGGCCCTCCTCGATGCCGGTGAGGAACACGGAGTCGTACTCCAGGCCCTTGGCCGTGTGCAGGGTCATCAGGGAGACGGTCCCGCTGGAGTCGTCGAGGTCGTCGGCCGCGGCCACGAGCGATACCTGGGTGAGGAAGTCGATCAGGCCGGCATCCGGGTTCTCCTTGACGAAGTCCTTGGTCTGCGCGAGCAGCTCCTCGACGTTCTCGGCGCGGGTCTCGTCTTGCGGGTCGCGGCTGCTGCGCAGCGTCTCGAGCAGGGTGCTCTCGGTCAGCAGGAAGCCGAGCACCTCGCTCACGCTGGAGACGCCGGCCGCCGAATCGGATGAGCGCTGTGCCGGGTCGAGCATGAGGGCGGCCTCGTCGAGCAGCCTGGCCAGTTTGACGATGGCACCGGTGACCTTGGGCCCCATGCCGAGGCTGCCCGCATCACGCATGGCCTGCCGGAAGCTGATGCCGTTGGCCTCGGCGAAGCTGGCCAGCTGCGTCTCGGTGGCTGGCCCGATGCCGCGCTTGGGCGTGTTCAGGATCCGGCGCAGGGCGAGCTCGTCGGCCGGGTTCGCCACGGCGATGAGGTACGCCATCGCGTCCTTGATCTCGGCCCGCTCATAGAACTTGGTGCCGCCGACGACGCGGTAGGGCACGGCGGAGCGCACGAAGATCTCCTCCAACGCGCGGGTCTGCGCGTTGGTGCGGTAGAACACGGCGATGTCGCGGTAGGCGACGCCCTCGCCGCGCAGCTTCTCGATCTCGTCGGCGATGAACTGGGCCTCGTCGTGGCCGGAGTACCCGGTGTATCCGATGATCTTGGCGCCGTCGCCGATGGCCGTCCAGAGCTTCTTGTCCTTGCGGTCGAAGTTGTTGGAGATGACGGCATTGGCCGCGCTCAGGATGTTCTGCGTCGAGCGGTAGTTCTGCTCGAGCAGCACCACCTTGGCGCCCGGATAGTCGCGCTCGAATTCGACGATGTTGCGGATGTCGGCGCCGCGGAAGGCGTAGATCGACTGGTCGGAGTCGCCGACGACGGTCAGCGATGCGCCCGGGATGGCCCCGGTCGCGTCTTGCAGCGAGCGCACGTGGTGGCCGGCCGTGTCGAGCTCCGCGACGACGTGCGGCTCGATCGGCCGGGTGAGCTCCTTGATGAAGGAGTACTGGGCGTGGTTGGTGTCCTGGTACTCGTCGACGAGGATGTGCCGGAACCGGCGCTGGTAGAGCGCGGCGGTGGCCGGGAACGCCCGGAACAGGAACACCGTCTCGGCCAGGAGGTCGTCGAAGTCCAGCGCCTGCGCGGCGCGCAGGCGCTTGGTGTACTGCCGGAAGATCTCGACGAACATGACCTCTTGCGGGTCGTTGAGGTTGGCGTTGCGCGCGTAGCTGTCGACATCCGCCAGCTCGTTCTTGAGCTTGGAGATCTTGTTCGAGACGCCCGCCGCGGTGAAGCCGAGGGTGTCGGCCGAGAGTTCCTTGATGATGCGCTTGATGACGTTGCGCGAGTCGGCGGAGTCGTAGATGGTGAAGCTGCTGCTGAGCCCGGCCCGCTCGGCCTCTGCGCGCAGGATGCGCACGCAGGCGGAGTGGAAGGTGGAGATCCACATGCCGCTGGAGGCCTGGCCGAGGAGCTGCTCGACGCGCTCGCGCATCTCGGCTGCGGCCTTGTTGGTGAAGGTGATGGCGAGGATCTGGCTGGGCCAGGCCTCGCGGCTGCCGATCAGCCCGGCGATACGGTGGGTGAGCACGCGGGTCTTGCCGGATCCGGCGCCGGCCACGATGAGCAGGGCGGGGCCGCGGTATTCGACCGCTTCGCGCTGCTCGGGGTTGAGGCCGTCGAGCAGGCTGTCTCCCCCGGCCCAGGCACCGCCGCCGGGCAGCCCGCCCGCTGAGGCCCCGCCGGGAACGAATCCCGCCGGCGGCGCCGCGTTGTTGGCGCCCAGGGTCGACGGGAAGCCGGCCGGCCCATCGTGCACGATCATCGGTCGCGAGTCGGTCGGTTCGTCGGGGTCAAAGAGAGTGCTCATGTCTGCTCCCAGTGTAGGCGGGGCCGCTGACAGAGGGCTGCCCGGCCCGCTGGCCTCACGCCGCCGGGCGGAGGCTGTCGCGCACGGCGACGGCCAGGTCCGGGTGATCGGCGAAGACGCCGTCGATGCCGGTGCCCATGATCAGCTCGAACTCGCCCCACCAGTCCCCGTGGCGGGCCTGGCCGACGCCGGCGCGGTGGGCCGGCAGCAGGAAGCGGTTCTCCGGGCGCAGCGTCCACGTGTACACCTCGAGCATCGCCGAGTGGGCCAGGTCGACGAGGTCACTCGTCTGCGGCGTGCCCGCGGCATCCTGCCGCACGATCATGGAGCGGTCGACGCTGATGCCGTCGACGAGGCCGCCGAGCGCGTACAGGCCCGCCTCCGTCACGAAGTCGGCGTAGCTGTTCGCCGCCGCGCCGTGGGCCAGCCGCTGGTCCTCCGGCGTGCCGGACGCCTCGATGAGGAAGACCTTCCTGCCGCCGACTCCGCGCGCGGTCAGCTTGCCGAGCACGGTCAACTCGAAGGACTCGACGATGAGCCGGCCGTCGCCGCCGCGCCAGCCCGCGTCGTCCAGCTCTGCGGCGAAGAGCTCGTCCAGCGGCAGGCCGATCGATTCGAAGTAGCTGGCGTGCTTGATCTCGGCGACGAGGCCGAGGTGCCGGCCGTGGCGCTCCGCGCTCTCGTCGATGAGCTCGAAGAGGTCGCGCAGCCGCAGGATCGGGTAGCGGCCGTCGAAGGCGGTGTTCGCTGGACGCATCTTGGGCAGCCGCTCCCGGGCGCGGAGCGTGCTGAGCTCACCCCAGGTGAAGTCCTCGGTGAACCAGCCCGTCTGCTCGTGGCCGTCGATGGTCTTCGTGGTGCGGAGCCCGGCGAACTCCGGCCGCGCCGCGACATCCGTCGTGCCGGAGATCTCGTTCTCGTGCCGGAGCACGAGCACCCCATCGCGCGTCGCCACGATGTCGGGCTCGACAGCGTCCGCGCCGAGGGCGAAGGCGAGTTCGTATGCGGCAGCGGTGTGCTCGGGGCGGTAGCCGCTGGCGCCACGGTGGCCAATGATGAGCGGGGAGGCGTGCGACATGGCACAAGGGTAATCGTCACGAGGGCGTCGGCGCTGCAACAATCGAAGCAATGCACTCGCTGACACCACCCTCCACGCGCGCCGAACCGACGCGCGCGCTGCCCCTGCGCTGGGGCAGCTACAACGCCCGCCTGGTCGCCGGCGCATCCGCGATCCTGCTCGGCGTGGCGTCCGTGCTGTTCACCAGCACCTACAGTCTGCCGTTTCTCGCCGTCGGCTCCCTGCTGCAGATGGCCGGCTGGATCGTGCTGCCGGCCCGCGGCTGGCGGCGCCTGGTGGCGCTCATGCCCGCCCTGTTCGTGTCGTGGCTGATGCTGGCCGGCTCCGACTTCGCGGTGTTCACCACGGTGATCCTCGCCGGTTGGCTGCTCGTGATGCAGCGCCCGCCGCTGGCGTGGATCACCCTCGCCCTGCCGCTGGCCGCCGGGCTGGCCTGCAGCGTCTGGTTCGCCAGCTACGAGCAGAATTGGGCGGTGTTCGCTCTCAGCGGCGTCGCGGTGCTGATCGGAGCCCGGCTGGCCCGCCGAATTTCCCGCGTTCTGCCAGCCAGATCGGGTAGTTTAGAGGCATAGCACCCGCACGTGGCGAGCTCGTCGTGTGCGCTTCGCCCCGAGCCCCAGAGGATCCCATGGCACTCGAGAACCCCGCATTCCGCAGCCCAGCCTTCACCGGCAACACCTCCGTCTCCAACGCCGTCTCGGTCGAGGAGCTGCAGGACATCTACAACCGGCCCACCGCCGGTGCCGGCGAGACCGACCGGATGACGGTCGAAGACACCGTCGTGAAGACCGCGCTGTCCTTCGGCGTGCTCGTGATCGGTGCCATGCTCGGCTGGGTGACCGCCACGACGATGCCGTTCCTCTTCGCGATTGCCGGCATCATCGGCTTCGTCCTGGCACTCGTCAACATCTTCAAGAAGGAGCCGTCGCCGGCCCTGATCCTCGCCTACGCGGCGGCGCAGGGCGTGTTCGTCGGCGCGATCTCGATGTTCTACGAGACGCAGTTTGACGGAATCGTGCTGCAGGCGGTGCTGGCCACCCTCGCCGTCGTCGGCGTGACGCTCGCCCTCTTCGCCAGCGGCAAGATCCGCGCCTCCAAGAAGGCCACCAAGGTGTTCCTGATCGCCATGGTCGGCTACCTCGTGTTCTCGCTCCTCAACGTCGTGCTGACGATGACCGGCGCGGTCAGCAACCCGTGGGGCCTCCGCGGCGATGACCTCTTCAACACCGGAATCCCGATCGGCCTCGTGCTCGGCGTCCTCGTCGTCATCATGGCCGCGTACTCGCTCGTGCTCGACTTCGACTTCATCCAGAAGGGCGTCAAGAATCGCGCACCGCGCAAGTACGGCTGGACCGGCGCCTTCGGCATCATGGTCACCGTCATCTGGCTGTACCTGGAGATCCTGCGCATGTTCGCGATCGCGCGCGACTAGTCGCACGCTGACACCGCTTCACGGAAGGGCCGCCCGGAAGGGCGGCCCTTCCGCGTTCCCGGGGCACTGCCCGGCGGCATCCGGCCCGTCGCGGCCCTCGGTGTGTCTCGCGGCCCCCGCTATGCCACGGGCCGCGAGACATACCGAGGGCCGCGAGGCTGAAGCCGAGGCGGATGCCGGGGTGGCGCGATCAGGCCGGCCCGCGGGGTATCGCGTTATGACACAGAAGGCCGGACCCCTCACACCGAACTCGCATGCACGATGCGGTTCAGCGGGGTCCGGCATTCTGTGCCAGTGTTTGAGCTGAGGAGCGAAATGCCCGCGCTCAGCTCAAACGCCTACTCCCATTCGATGGTTCCCGGCGGCTTGCTCGTGACGTCGAGCACGACGCGGTTGACGCCGTCCACCTCGTTCGTGATGCGGTTCGAGATCTTCGCCAGCACGTCGTACGGCAGGCGGGTCCAGTCGGCGGTCATCGCGTCCTCGGAGGACACCGGGCGCAGCACGATCGGGTGACCGTAGGTGCGGCCGTCGCCCTGCACGCCCACGGAGCGCACATCGGCGAGCAGCACGACCGGGCACTGCCAGATCTCGTTGTCGAGGCCGGCGGCGGTCAGCTCGGCGCGCGCGATGGCGTCGGCCTTGCGCAGCAGCTCGAGGCGCTCTTCCGTGACCTCACCGACGATGCGGATGCCGAGGCCGGGGCCGGGGAACGGCTGGCGTCCCACGATGACCTCGGGCAGGCCGAGCTCGCGGCCGATGGCGCGCACCTCGTCCTTGAAGAGGGTGCGCAGCGGCTCGACGAGCTCAAACTGCAGGTCCTCCGGCAGACCGCCCACGTTGTGGTGGCTCTTGATGTTCGCGGTGCCGCTTCCGCCGCCGGACTCGACGACATCCGGGTACAGGGTGCCCTGCACGAGGAAACGGATCGGCTCGCCGTCGGCGCTGGCCTCGGCGACGAGGTCGCGCTCGGCCTGCTCGAAGCTGCGGATGAACTCGCGGCCGATGATCTTGCGCTTGGTCTCGGGGTCGCTGACTCCGGCCAGGGCGTTCAGGAACTGCTCGCGGGCGTCGATCGTGACGAGGCGCACACCGGTGGAGGCGACGTAGTCCTCCTCGACCTGGCGGCGCTCGTCCTGGCGCAGCAGGCCGTGGTCGACGAAGATGCAGACGAGCTGGTCGCCGACGGCCTTATGCACGATGGCGGCGGCCACGGCGGAGTCGACTCCGCCGGAGAGGCCGCAGATGACGCGGCCGGAGCCGACCTGCGCCTGGATCTTGGCGACCTGCTCGGCGATGACGTTGCCGCTGTTCCAGTCCGCGGCGATGCCGGCGGCCCGGTGCAGGAAGCTCTCCAGCACGTGCTGGCCGTGCTCGGAGTGCTTGACCTCGGGGTGCCACTGCACGCCGTAGAGGCGCTTCTCGTCGTTGGCGAATGCGGCGACGGGGGTCGACTCTGTCGAGGCGAGGACGGTGAAGCCCTCCGGCGCCTTCGACACGGAGTCGCCGTGGCTCATCCAGACCGTCTGCTCGGTCGGCTGCTCGGCGAGGAGCACGTTGCCGGTGGCATCCGTGACCGTCACCGGGGTGGCACCGTACTCGCGGTTGCCGGTCTGTGCAACCTCGCCGCCGAGGGCGGTCGCCATGACCTGGAAGCCGTAGCAGATGCCGAGCACGGGCACGCCGAGCTCGAAGATGGCCGGGTCGAACTGCGGCGCGCCCTCTTCGTAGACCGAGGACGGCCCACCGGAGAGAACGATGCCGATCGGGTTCTTGGCCACAACCTCATCGGCGGTGATCGCGTGCGAGACGATCTCCGAGTAGACGGATGCCTCGCGCACGCGTCGTGCGATCAGCTGCGCGTACTGGGCGCCGAAGTCGACGACCAGGACGGGCCGCTGCGCGGTGTGCGCGTCGGCAGGGGGGACGGGGTCGGTCACGCGTGTGCCTCCACGGGGTCGGTGGCCGCCGCTTCACGGGTGGCCAGGTAGGTTTCCACCTCGCGTGCAACGCGCACCTCGAGGAAGAAGGACAGCAGGGGGATGATGCCGCCGAGGGCGAGCAACAAGAACTTGGGGAAGAGCCACCGCATCAGGCTCCACAGCTGGAAGCAGGCGAAGAGGTAGACGACGTAGAACCAGCCGTGCGCGATGAGGATGCCCGTGGACAGGTTCGCGCCGTCGCCGGTGGACTCCCAGCCGGTGGCGGTCTCGATCATCGGGGCGAAGTGCAGGAAGCCGGCGTTGCCGAATCCGTACAGTTCGAGGTGGAAGGCGTACTTCAGGATCATCTCTGCGCACAGCAGCAGCAGCATGACACCGGTGATCACCGAGGTGATCTTGTAGAACGTGACGGCCTTCCGAATGCGCGGGAATACAGCGGGTTTCGGCTCGAGGGGCATGGGACTAGTCTACGCGCGGTTGCTGAGCGATTCGCCAGCGGATGCGGCGGCGGCATCGTCCTCGGCTTCTTCGCGTTCGCGCTCCCACTGGTCGCGCACCAGGCGGTACCAGAGGAACACGGCGAAGCCCGCGAACACGGCCCATTCGACGGCGTAGAAGATGTTCAGCCAGTTCAGCTCGACCTCGGGGTTGGGCTCCGGGGAGTCGATCTGGACGAGCCCGGCCGGCGGCTCGGCCGAGACGATGTAGGCCGAGTACACCGAGCGGTTGTCGAAGTCGGCCCAGAGGTTGATCAGCGCGGAAACGGCAAGGGCGCGCATCACGCGCGCGCTGGCGGCATCGGTGGGGAACTCCGGCCCCTCGGTCGGCAGCAGGCGACCGGTCAGCGTGACGCTCTCCCCGGAGGCGTCCTGCTCGGCGAGCTCGGCGGCGACGGCCTCGGCGGTCTCGGCGTCGGCGGCCCAGCCGCGGGCGACGGGGATCGCGGGCTCGCCCGCTGCATCGATCTGGAAGTGGCTGACGACCCAGAACCCGGCGGTGCCGCCGTTCAGGCGGCCGCTGATGATCTGCTCGTCGCCGACGACGTAGCGCCCGTCGACGGAGACCATCTGGCCGGTCGCGCTCTGCTTGATCGGGGCATCGGGGCCAGCGATCTCGGCGAGCGGCTGCACGATCTCGGTGGAGCGATCGGCGGTCTGCCCGGCGTCGACCGCGCGCGCGATCTGCCACTGTCCGAGCACGGCGAAGACGGCGGCGACGGCGAGCGCGCCGAGAAGAGCGAGAACCCAGCGAGGGCGCAGCATGATCGAGAGCATGTGGTGAATCGTGTCCTGCGGGTCGTGGCCGGTGTATCGGCGGCGGAGTCGGCGGCGCCACCGGCGCCGAACTCGACACCCCCAGCGTAGCGCGCCTTTGCTGGGCGGATGCCGCTGGCGGCCGTTGCCCGCACGCCCAGTGGGGCCCGTGGCAGCGCGCGGGCGCCCCACGCCACTTCGGCGCGTTCTGCGCCAGCTCAGCTGGCGCAGAACGTGTCGAAGTGGCGTGGCACGATGGCCGGGGTGCCGTGCCGCGTAGCCTCCACAGTGGCGGGCGCACGGTGCGTTCTGCACAGCCCCGGCGCGACACGGGTGAGCGTGGCCGGGGACACTGAGACTGGGTCGCATGACTGCTGATCTCCCCGTCGCCGCCGGCGGCCTTCGGCTCGCCCGAGACGCCGAGGCCCTCGGCATGCACAGCCGCTTCGTGACGGCCCGCGACTCACGGCAGCTCATTCCGGTGCGCCGCGGCGCCTACCTGCCGCGGGAGGAGCTGGCGAAGATGAGCGCCGTCGCGCGGTATCGCGCGAACGCTCTCGCCGCGGCGGCGCAACGTCGACGGCCCATCTTCGCCGGGTTCACCGCTGCCGTGTTCTGGGGCCTTCCCGTGCTGGACGCAATCCCGAACGATATCTTCCTCCTGGCGCAGTCCGCATCGGGCCGACGACGCAACGCGGTGGTGGAGTTCTCGCGCCGCGACGCTGTGGAGATCGTCGAGCACAACGGCCTGATCATGACGTCGTTGCCCGACACCCTCGTCGACGTCGCGCGCACGCTCCCCTTCGCCGCCGCGCTGTGCATGGTGGATGCCGCGCTGCACACGCCGCGGTTCGGCGCCGCGGTTGCGCTGTGCACGAGGGCGGAGCTCCTCTCCGCTTTCGAGCGTCGGCTGCCGTTCAGCGGCAGCCGACGGGTGCGGGTCGTGCTCGAGCGTTGCAGCCACCTCGCGGACAGCCCGTTGGAGACGCTCAGCCGCGTGCAGCTGGAGGATCTCGGCTTCCCGGAGCCGGTGCTCCAACTGCCCGTGCAGTTGCCGCGTGCGGGGCGCATCGTGTGGCTCGATTTCGCCTGGCCGGAGTACGGCGTGTGGGGAGAGGCGGACGGCGACGGCAAGTATCTCGGCAACGCCGTGAGCGGCGGCGACACCCGCCCGGCGGCACACATCGTGGTGGAGGAGAAGAAGCGCGAGAACGCCGTCCGAGCGGCCACGCGATGGAATTGCGGCCGGTGGGATTGGCGGGAGGCGCGGGAGTCCGCGCTTCTGCGGGCGATCCTGCGTGAGGCCGGCCTGCCCGTCACCCGGCGGCCGTGGCGCACGCAGTAGACGCTGCTGCCACTGCGCCGGACGAGCACCGGTGCCGCCGCCCCGCGCGGTGCCGGGTGACGCCACTTCGGCATGGCCTGCGCCATTCGGGCTGGCGCAGGATGTGCCGAAGTGGCGTCGCGCGGGGTCTTGGGGTGGGGTGGGCGGGAGCGGGAGACCACACGGAGGAGCCCGCGCGATGCGCGGGCCCCTCCTGCTGTGTTCCCCCCGGTCTCTGTTCCCCCGGTCTAGGCGGAGCGGCGGCGCAGGCGCACCACTCCGGTGCCAAGCATTCCGAGCCCGGCCAACAGCAGCAGGGCGGCTGCCATCGCCGTGTCGAAGCCCTGCACACCCGTCGTCGCCAGGCTGCTGGCCGGCGCGGCAGGCTTCACGGGGGCGGCCGGCACGATCGGCTCCAGCGGGTCAATCGGCTTGATCGGGTCGATCGGCGCCTGGGGCTTGACCGTGTGGCTCGCGGTGCTCGCGTCGGCGGCGGCGAAGGAGCCGTCACCGAGGTAGCTGGCCGTGATCACCCGGTCACCGACGGCGAGGTCCGCGGTCGAGAGACTGGCGCTGACGGCATCCGCCACCGTGCGGGGTGCGGTACCTGCGGCGGGTGCCGCACCGCCGACCGCAACCGGGGCGCCGAACGGCTTGCCGTCGACCGAGAACTGCACGAAGCCGCTCGGCACGTGCCCGGTCGAGGTCTCCGGCTGCACCGTCGCGGTGAAGCTGGTGCTCTGCTCGGAAACGCTCTCGGCCGGCACGTCCAGCGCGATGCTGACCGGAGCCAGCAGCACCGTGTGTGCGAGTGCCTCGGCGTCGGATGCCGCGAAGGACGCGTCCCCGGCGTAGTGCGCCGTGATCTGGCGGTCTCCGACGGCCAGCGCCTCCGGCAGGGTCAGGGCGTCCACGGAGCCATCGGCGTTGAGCGTCGCGAAGGCGATCTCCTCGCCGTCGGCGCGGAACGCGATCGATCCGGTCGGGATGCCTGCCCCCGGTGCCACGACCGACAGGGCTGCGCGCAGTGTCAGCGGCTGGCCGAAGGTCGACTCCGCGCTGTCGGCGGTCAGCGAGATCGCGGTGGCTGCGTGCTCCACCGTGATCGTGAGCGACGCGCCAGAACCGGCGTAGTTGTCGCCACCCGTGTAGGCGGCGCTCAGCTCGTAGCTGCCGACCGGGAGTGCGCCGAGCGGGAGCGTTGCGACTCCGGCGGAGACGGGAACGGTTGCGAAGGGAGCTCCGTCGAGCTCGAACTCGATCTCACCGTCGGGGACGCCCGCACCGGGGGCGACGACGCCGAGCGTCGCGCTCACGGTGACGGCCTGGCCGAACACGGCCGGGCTCACGTCGCTGGCGAGGGCCAGATCTGTCGCTGCCTGCTCGACACGGAACTCGATCGGACCGTCCTCTGACCCGTCGTAGTGCACGCCGTCGGTGAAGGCGACGGACACCGTGTGGGTGCCGACCGTCCAGAAGGCGTGCTCCAGGGTCGCCGTGCCGTTGGCGAAGGCGGTGGCGGTGAGCGGAATCCCGTCGACCGTGAACACGACGGAGCCCGTGGGGGTTCCGGCGCCGTTCGGGCGGACAGAGACGTCCGCGCTCAGCGTGATCGCCTGGCCCACCAGCGGCGCGCCGATCGCGGCGAGCGTGGTGTCGGTCTCGGCGAGCTCGACCTCGTGCCGGAGGCCATCACCCTCGTCGCCGACAGGGAACGCGGATGCAGTGAAGTAGGTGTCGCCGGAGTAGCTGGCGCTCAGCTCGTGCAGTCCGACCTCGAGGTCGTCAATGTCGATCTCGGCCAAGCCACCGACCACAGCGGCTTCGTCCAACACGACTCCGCCCGCGTAGAAGGTGACCGTTCCGGTCGGCTCGGTGCCGACGGCAGCCATTCGGTTCGCAACGGCCGCGTCGCGGGCCGCGCTGATCTCGGCGGTCAGGGTGACGTTCTCGCCCCACACCGAGGTCTCGATGGACTGGCTGAGAGCGAGCAGGCTCTGGGACTTGACGACACCCAGGTCGCTCTCCACCGACTCCGAGTGCGTGAAGGAGCCGTTGCCGCTGTAGAAGGCGGTGAGCTTCAGCGTTTCCAGGCCGGTCGACGTGAAGTCGCTCGCGGTGAAGTCGCTCGGCATGAAGACGATCGTGGCAATGCCCGAAGAATCGACGGCGACGCTCTCGATCAGTGTGTCGTCGGCGGTCCGCAGCTCGACGGTGCCGTCGAGCAGGGCATCGGCGGGAGCAACCGGGCTGACCGTGATGGTGGCCGTGACCGATTCGCCGAACTCTGCCGGCGCCGGCGAAACGTCCAATTCAGTTGTGGTCGAGCCTTGGGCGACGGTGACCTCGTAGTCGATGCTGCTGGACTCGCGATAGGCGCTGTCTGCGGACGGGCTGAATCGCGCGGTAATCGTGTGCGTGCCGATCGGCAGGACCACAGCAGGGAAGCTCGCGGTCGTTCCCGACAGCGCGACCGCATCGCCGATCGGCACGCTACCTGCGCCGAAGAGCGCAACGGTGCCGGCGAGCGGGGCGTCCACACCGCCCTGCCCGGTCACCGTCGCGGTGAAGTCGATCGGCGCGCCGACCACGGTCGAGGCTGGGCTGGCCGACAGCGCGGTGCTGGTCATGTAGCTCGGCGTGAATCGCAGCACTACGGTGCCTGCGCCTAGCGAGGCCAACGCCGGCGCCGGAGCCGTCACCCCGTCCGCAATGTGGTTGGTGCCACCGCCACCGCCGCCGCCGGCACCGTTCGCGCCGAAAACGGTCGTGCCCCCTGCGCCGCCGAGCAGACCGCCACCGCCACCGCCAGCACCACTGGAGTCGCGGTTAGATGCGTGGTGCCCGGTCGCGCCGGCCGCGCCGGCAGCGCCACCAGCGTCCCCGGCCGCGCCGCCAGCCCCCCTACCACATGTCGAAATTTGTGAGTTACGGGTGGCGCTAGCGCCGGCCGCAGCGGCGGCGCCGCCCGCGCCCGGTGTGCATCGCACCAGGCCGGCACTTGCGCCGCCGCCACCGCCGCCTCCGGCGCCGACCAGCAGCGGCGCGTTTCCGGGCCGCGCGATTGCGCTCGATCCGCCGCCGCCGCCGCCAGCCCACTTGTCGTCAGCACTGAGCGGCACGTCCTTGCCCGCCCCACCGGCTCCGCCCGCGCTGTATCCGGTGCCTGCTGAGCCGCCCGCAGCCCTGATGCCGCCGGTGCCACCGGCCGTCGCCCCCCAGATCCGCAGGGTTTCGCCGGGGCTGACCGTGAAGGTTCCGGTGGCCTGGCCACCTGCTCCTCCCGCAGCGCCCTCGGTACCGCCACCCGCGCCGCCCGCTGCACCGGTGACGGTCGCCGTCACACTCGTGACGCCGGCCGGGACCGTCCAGTTCTCACCAGCGGCGTTCCTGAACTCCTTGGTGACCTCCGGCGCCGCCGCGACCGCGGGCTCCGCCTGGAGCAGTGCACCGGTCGTCGAGAGCCCGGTCAGTGCAAGGCTCAGCGCGACGAAGGCGGCAGGTGCTCGGAGGCGCGAACGCGCGGGTCCGGCACTGTGGGAAATCGGTTTCTGAGCGCGCACGAGCGCAGCACGAATTGCCATGTGATTCTGGTTCCATTCGGGAGATGGGCACAATCAGCCGCAACGCCCGGCTAAGGAGCGCGTCGCGTCGGCCGGGGTAAGCGGCCGCGCTGGGCCCCTTGGGTAAGAAGGGGCCCGCGACTGCGCACACCGGTCCGAGTATGGCGGAACGGCGTGCAGGTTCTCCACGCTAGGAGCGAGAGGAGGGAACCGTCAGTGACAACGGGGGAAACCGTCAGTTCTTGACGGGGATTACAGCCAATCGAGCATTGCTCAGGTGGGCTGGCCCTGGGGGGCGAGCGCGCGCAGCCCCCTGCGCGAGCTCAGTCCGAGCTTCGGCAGGACGTTGCGCATGTGGAAGTTCACGGTCGTGACCGACAGGAACAGGGTCTCCGCGATCTCGCGGTTGGTGTGCCCGCGCGCGGCATGCTGCGCGATCTGGCGCTCGCGGACGGTGAGTGCGCCGAACGGGTCTGCCGACACCGCTGCGCCGTTGCCGCCCGCCCGCTCCAAGAGGGCCAGCGTGCGCTCGAGATCTGGTGTGGCGCCCAACCGGGTGAAGACCTCGGCCGCCGTGGTCAGCTGCGCGATCGCCCCCGGCGCGTCCCCCACCCGCAGCAGGAAGCGGCCGTAGTCGGCGCGCGCTCGGGCGAGGGGGAAGGGGAAGAGCGCGGCATCCGGTTCGGCCACGGCACGCTCGTAGAGCGCCTTCGCGCTCTTGCGCCGGTCTGCTGCATCCTCAATTCGCGCCTCGAGCCAGAGCGCCGAACCGTAGTGCGGCTGCCAGCGTGCGGTCTCGCGGATGTCGGCGAGCGCTGCCCGCGCCTCGGCCACCCGCCCCAAGGCGGCGAGGGCCTCGACCTGGTAAGTCTTCCACCCGTGCGTCGTCGACACCATGGCTCGCAAGGCTGGGTCGGAGCAGGCGCGCAGCTGCTCAGCCGGATTGCCCATCGCCCGGGCCAGCTCGGCGGCCGCGACGGCCGCCATCGACGACTCGTAGCTCTCGTGCCGGCTGATCGTGGCGCGCTCCCCCGCCTCAAGCAGGGCCGCCACCTCGCTCGCGTCGCCGCGGGAGGCCGACACCAGGGCCGCCGTGAAGTGGGTGACGGGGCGCACGGTGAACGCCGTCTCGTCCATTGCGAGGCTGAGCGCCGCCTCGGCGCCGGCCTCGGCGCCGTCCCAATCGCCGAGCAGGTACTGCACATGGCTGAGGATGACGCGCACATGCCCGGCGGTCCAGGCGTGCGGGGAGCGAACGAGCGTGGCAGAGGCCATCAGCATGCCCGCGTGCACGGCCCCGACGTCGCCGGACTGCATCTGCACGCCGGCCCGTGTGACGAGCGCGTCGACGAGCTCTGGGGAGGCGTCCGCCCGCGCGATCAGCATGCTGAGCTCGCCGAATGCCGCACCGAACGCAGCCATGTCGCCGGAGCGCGCCGCGGCCGTGATGGCCCAGCCGAGCAGGCGCATGTGCTGCCCGTCGGCGGTGTGCATCCAGCGCAGGCGCTGGTCGGCGGCGGCCGCATCGCCGGGTCGCACGGCGTCGACGAGTGCGCGGGCCCGCACAACCTGGGCCGCGATCGGGCCGGTGTCCCCGGTCATGAGCTGGAACTGCGCCTGAATGCCCGCGATGTGCGCGGCGAGGATGCGGTCCGCCGCGCTGTCCGTCACCACGCCGGCAGGCGCAGCGGCCTCGCCGACCACCTGTTCCGCGACGGCCAGGGCCTCGGGAATGCGCCCCAACACGGCCAGCATCTCGACCGAGATCGCCGTCGCCAGCGCCCCGGCCGGCAGCGCCTCGGTGAGCGGCAGCAGGTCGAGCACGAGCTGGTGCCGTCGGAAGCGCATCGCCAGCAGGGCGATCTCGATCAGGATGTCGTCGTGCTGGTCGCCGGGCTCGCAGAGGAGCAGGATGCTGCGCAGGTAGCCGATCGCCTCGTCGGCCTGTGCGGGGCTGGCTGCCGAGCGCGCGATGTCGAGCACGCGGCCGAGCAGCGCGTCATCGACTGCGGATGCAGCGGCCAGGCTGTGCCGCAGGCCGCGCCGGCCGTCCAGAGCCTCGCCGGCGGCCCGGTGGACGGCCAGCGTCTCGCTCGCGCTCATGCGCTTCGTCACCGCATGGGCGAGCAGTTCGTGCCGGGGCTGCACCCACGTCTCGTCGCGCCAGCGCGAGCGCACCACGAGGCCCGCCGCATCGGCTGCATCCGCGTCGGCGGGCAGGCTCAGCGCCTGCGCGATGTCGGCGACGACGCGCTCCTCGACGGGGTCGCGCAGCACGGCGCAGATCTTGCCGAAGGCGCTGGCCTCCGGCGGGGCGGCCGCGGCGACCCGCGCGAACGGGTTGCGGGCGGCGTCGATGACGGGGATGGGGGCTTCCCAAATGTCGGCCTCGGCGTCCACGGCCGCCGTGTCGCGGCTGAGGGCCAGCGCCGTGTTCAGCAGGGCGGGGGAACCGCCCGTCGCCTCGCGGAGCGCCCTGGCACTGCGTTGGGAGACGCCGCGGTGCACGAGCCGGGCGGCGACGGCGCGCACCTGTTCGGTGCTGAGTGGTTCGAGGCGCAGTTCGGAGTGTTGCTCCGAGCGGCCGACGAGCCCGGCGAGGAGGTCGACGAGTGCGTTGGGCTCGGTCATCGGGCGGCTGGCGACGGCTGCGAAGAATCTGCCGTCGATGAGCCGCTGCACGGCGAAGCGCAGGGCGATCGCCGACTGCGGGTCGAGCCACTGGGCGTCATCGATGGCCAGGAACACGGGGGTGCGCACGCGGTCGAGGGCGGCCAAGATCAGCGCGCCCATCTGCCGCGGGTTGGCCTCGGCATCCGAGACCGGCTCGATGGGCCCCCGCGGCTGGAGCTGGCGCAACAGCCGCTCGGCCGCCGCGAACGGCACCTTGGCCTCGTAGGCGTCCGCCTTGAAGTACAGCGCCTTCCACCCGGATTTGACGGGCAGGATCGCGCGCAGGAGCTGCGATTTGCCCATGCCGGACAGGCCGGTGACCAGCAGGGTTCCGCTCTGCTGGGCCTCGATCATGCGCTGCGCGGCCTGCCGTTCCGCCGCGCGCTCGACATTCTCAACCGCGCTTTCTCGCATCATTGCCTTCCCCGTCGTTCCGAGGAACGCACCGTTCTTACCCTCCGGTATTCGGGACTCTACCGCACCGGCCGGGCGAGACTAGACAGAGCGGTCCACCCCGGCGCGCAGCACCGGGGTGGACCGCTCTGCGAACGCTACTTGCCCTCGACCGCCATGATGTCCGGGGCTTCCAGCCGCACGCGGTCGGCGGATGCGTCGTCCGGCTGTTCCTGCGACGCACGTTCGGCGGCGACCCGCTTGAGGTAGTTCGCCACTTCGAGCGCCTCGGTGTCCTCATCCCAGCCGAGCACACCGGCCATCAGCTTGGCGGCGACCGGAGCGGCCGAGACGCCACGGTCCCACGCCTCGATCGAGATGCGGGTGCGGCGGGCCAGCACGTCTTCCAGGTGCAGCGCCCCCTCGTGCGAGGTCGCGTAGACGATCTCGGCGGCCAGATAGTCGTCGGCCCCTGGCAGGGGCTCGCCGAGCGTGGCATCCGACTTGATGAGGTCGAGCAGTTCATCGGTCAGGGTGCCGTAGCGGTTGAGCAGGTGCTCGATGCGCACCCGGTGCACGCCGAAGGCCTGGGCGATGCGGCCGCGCTTGTTCCACGCCGCCTGGTAGCCCTCGGCCCCGAGCAGCGGGATGTCCTGCGTCGTTGACTGCGGGATCCGGCCGTCCAGTGCGTCGACCGCCGCGTCGATGGCGTCCTTGGCCATCACCCGGTAGGTGGTCCACTTGCCGCCCGCAATCACGACGAGCCCAGGCACGGTGTGCGCGACGAGGTGCTCGCGGGAGAGCTTGGAGGTCTGCTCGCTCTCTCCGGCCAGCAGCGGGCGGAGCCCGGCGTACACGCCCTCGACGTCCTCCCGGGTGAGCTGGATCGACAGCACGCTGTTCACGTGCTCGAGCAGGTAGTCGATGTCGGCAGCGGTCGCGGCCGGGTGCGCCTTGTCGAGGTTCCAGTCGGTGTCGGTGGTGCCGATCAGCCAGTGCCGGCCCCACGGGATCACGAACAGCACGCTCTTCTCGGTGCGCAGCAGCAGCCCCATCGCCGACTGGAAGCGGTCGCGCGGCACGACGAGGTGGATGCCCTTGGACGCCCGCACCTTGAAGGTGCCGCGCTCCCCCACCATGCGCTGGGTGTCGTCGGTCCAGACGCCGGTCGCGTTCACGACCTGCTTGGCCCGCACCTCGAACTTCTCGCCGGTCTGCAGGTCGTGCGCCTGAACGCCGACGACCCGCTGGCCGACCTTGATGAAGCCCTCGACCCGCACCCGGGAGGCGGCGTGCGCCCCGTAGAACGAGGCCGTGCGCACCAGCGACGACACGTAGCGCGCGTCATCGACCTGAGCGTCGTAGTAGGTGATGCCGCCGATCAGCGCGTCGTTGGAGAGCGACGGGATCAGGCTCTGCACCTGGCGCTTGCTCAGGTGGCGGTGGTGCGGCACCCCGGGCGGGCGGCCTCCGGTGTAGCTGAAGATGTCGTAGAGCAGCATCCCGGCGCCGACGTAGGCACGCTCAAGCACCCGCGTCTTCAGCGGGTAGAGGAAGCGCACCGGCTTGACCAGGTGCGGGGCGATGCGCTGCAGCAGCAGCCCACGCTCGATCAGCGCCTCACGCACCAGCCGGAAGTCGAGCTGTTCCAGGTAGCGGATGCCGCCGTGTACGAGCTTCGAGGAGCGGCTGGACGTTCCTGACGCCCAGTCGCGCTCCTCGAGGATCCCGACGCTCAGGCCGCGGGTGACCGCGTCCAGCGCCGAGCCGGCTCCGACAATTCCACCACCCACCACGAGGATGTCCAGCTCTTTCTCCTTGAGCCGGGCAAGGGCGGCCGCCCTCTCCTCCGGTCCGAGCTTGCTGGAACGCGTCACGCTGTTGCGCTGGGCCATCATTGCCTCCCGAGGTACGTGGTACTGACGGATTGCTGCCGGTGGAGCTGGTGCTGCCTGTGGTGCTGGTGGAACTGGTCGTGCCGGTGAAGCTGTCTTTCGAGGCTAGTTGCCCTGGTACGGGGCCACAACAACCTCGACCCGCTGGAACTCCTTGAGGTCGGAGTATCCGGTGGTTGCCATCGAGCGGCGCAGCGCGCCGACGAGGTTCGCGGTGCCCTCGGCCACGGGGGCTGGGCCGTAGAGGATCTCCTCGAGCGGGGCGACGGTGCCGACGTGCACGCGGTTGCCGCGGGGCAGCTTGGCGTGGTGCGCCTCTGCACCCCAGTGGTAGCCGCCGCCGGGGGCGTCGGTGGCGCGGGCCAGCGCGGTGCCGAGCATGACGGCATCCGCGCCGCAGGCGATCGCCTTGACGATGTCGCCGGAGGTGCCGAGGCCGCCGTCGGCGATCACGTGCACGTAGCGTCCGCCGGACTCGTCCATGTAGTCGCGGCGAGCGCCGGCGACGTCAGCGACAGCGGTGGCCATCGGAGCATGGATGCCGAGCGAGGCGCGCGTGGTCGAGGCCGCGCCGCCGCCGAAGCCGACGAGCACGCCGGCCGCGCCGGTGCGCATGAGGTGCAGGGCCGCCGTGTAGGTGGCCGCGCCGCCGACGATCACGGGAACGTCGAGCTCGTAGATGAACTTCTTGAGGTTGAGCGGCTCCTGGTTCTTGGAGACGTGCTCGGCCGAGACGGTGGTGCCGCGGATGACGAACAGGTCGACGCCGGCGGCGACGACGGTGCTGTAGAACTCCTGCGTGCGCTGCGGCGAGAGGGCGGCGGCGACGGGGACTCCGGCGGCGCGCACCTCGGCGATGCGGGCGGTGATGAGCTCCGGCTTGATCGGCGCGGAGTAGATCTCCTGCATCCGGGCGGTCGCCTTGGCGTCGCTCAGGCCGCGAATCTCGGCCAGCAGGGGCTCGGGGTTCTCGTAGCGGGTCCAGAGGCCCTCGAGGTCGAGCACGCCGAGGCCGCCGAGCTGGCCCATCATGATGGCGGTCTGCGGCGAGACCACTGAGTCCATCGGTGCGGCGAGGAACGGGATGTCGAACTGGTAGGCGTCAATCGCCCAGCTCACCGACACGTCCTCTGGGTCGCGGGTGCGCCGCGAGGGCACAATCGCGATGTCGTCGAATGCGTAGACACGACGTGCCCGCTTGGACCGGCCGATTTCAATCTCCATGCTCACCCCCCTAGCCTACCCAACCCTGCCGCCCGGTGATCGAGCTCGCCCGGATCAGCGCTCCCGCACCACCCGGGTCTCCGTCCACACCGGCTGCTCGGACTCGTACACGGCCCCATCCGCGCCGAACACCAGGTAGCGGTCGAAGCCGCGGGCGAACCAGCGGTCATGGGTGACCGCCAGCACGGTGCCGTCGAAGCGGGTGAGCGCATCCTCCAGCGCCTCGGCCGACACCACGTCCAGGTTGTCAGTCGGCTCGTCGAGCAGCAGCAGCGTCGCCCCGGAGAGCTCGAGCAGCAGGATCTGCAGGCGCGCCTGCTGCCCGCCGGAGAGCGACTCGAAGGTCTGCTCCGCCGCAGCCACCAGCCCGTAGCGGTCGAGCGCGCCGCTGGCGGCCTCGCGCGGCATGCCGTTCCGGTGGCTGTCGCCCCTGTACAGGATGTCGAGCAGCGTGCGGCCGGTGAGCTCGGGGTGCTCGTGCACCTGGGCGAACCAGCCGGGGACGACGCGGGCGCCGAGCACGGCCCGGCCCCCGTGCGGCACCGGCGCCAGCGTCTGTCCGATGGCCGTCACGTGGCCGAGCGTCGCATCCGGCTCGGTGCCGCCGAGGGCGAGCAGGCGCAGGAAGTGCGACTTGCCCGAGCCGTTCGAGCCGAGCACGGCGACCCGGTCGCCGTACCAGACCTCGAGGTCGAACGGCTTCATCAGGCCGCTCAGCTCCAGCTGCTCGCCGACGATGGCGCGCTTGCCGGTCCGCGCCCCGCGCAGACGCATGGTCACGGCCTGGGCGGGCGGCCTCTCCTCCGGCGGGCCGGCATCCTCGAAGCGGCGGAGCCTGGTCTGCGCCGCCTGGTAGCGGGAGGCCAGGCCGTCGTTGTACTTCGCCTTGACCTTCAGCGTCTGCACGAGCGTCTTCAGCGCCTGGCGCTGCTCGTCCCAGCGCCGGCGCAGCTCGTCGAGGCGCTCAAAGCGGGCGTCCCTGGCCGCGTGGTAGCCCTCGAAGCTGCCGCCGTGCACCCAGGCCGTGTTGCCGGCGGCTCCCAGCTCGATCGTGACGATGCGGTCGGCGGCGCGCGCCAGCAGCTCCCGGTCGTGGGAGACCAGCAGCACCGTCTTCGGCGTCTCGCGCAGCTGCTGCTCCAGCCAGCGCTTGCCCGGCACGTCGAGGTAGTTGTCCGGCTCGTCGAGCAGCAGCACCTGTTCCGGCCCGCGCAGCAGCGCCTCCAGGGCGAGGCGCTTCTGCTCCCCGCCGGAGAGGGTGTCGAGCTCCCGCCAGCGGGCTCGCTCGAACGGTACGCCGAGGGCGGCCATCGTGCAGTGGTCCCAGACCGTCTCCTGCTCGTAGCCGCCGGCGTCGGCGTACTCGGCGAGCGCGGTGGCGTAGCGCATCTGACTGGCGGTGTCGTCCTGCTCCATGATGGCGAGCTCGGATGCCTCCAGCTCCAGCGCGGCCTGGCGCACCCGGGCGGGGGCGACGGCGATGAGCAGGCTCGCCACGGCGCTGCCCGTCGACAGCGCCCCGTGGCCGATGAACTGGTCCATCACGCCGAGCCCGCCGTCGATGGCGATGCTGCCCTCGTCGGGACGCAGCTCGCCGCGGATGATGCGCAGCAGCGTGGACTTGCCCGCCCCGTTCGCGCCGATCAGCGCGGTCGTGGTGCCCTCGCCCACGCGGAACGCGAGGTCGGCCAGCAGCGGGCGGCCGTCCGGCAGCGAGAATGAGACGCCGTTGACGTCGATGTAGCCCATGGGTGACTCCAGTTCGGTGGCCGTGTGCGCGGCGCCACCGGGAGGGCAGCCGACCAGCATATGGGTTGCGCCCGCCGCGCGCCAGCCGCGTCCCGCGCAGCGCGTGCCGGCGCCGGCCTCTGGCGCCCGCGGCATCCGCGGGCCATGCTGAGGGCATGTCGAATGTCGCCGCCGAATCCCTGGACCGCCTGCGCACCCGCACCAGCGCGAAGTGGGCGCACTTCCCCGCCGACGTGCTGCCGCTGCCCGTCGCCGAGATGGACTTCCCGCTGGCCGAGCCGATCGCGGCCGCCCTGCACGACGCGGTGCGCCGCTCGGACACCGGCTATGCCGCCAGCAGCCTGCCGCAGGCCGAGGCCTTCGCCGGCTTCGCCGCCCGACGCCTGGGCTGGGCCGTCGACCCCGCCCGCGTCAGCAGCACCGCCGACGTGTCGATGGGCATCGTCGAGGCGCTCCGCCAGGCGGTGAAGCCCGGTGACGGGGTCATCATCACTCCCCCGATCTACCCGCCGTTCTTCGACCTGGCGCCGGAGGCCGGTGCCCGCATCGTCGAAGTGCCGCTGGCCGGCGGCATCGAGGACGGCTGGGCGCTCGACCTGCCCGCCATCGAGCAGGCCTTCGCCGACGGCGCCCGCGCCATGGTGCTCTGCAACCCGCACAATCCGGTCGGGCTCTGCCACTCGGCCGAGACGCTGCGGGAGCTCGCGGAGATCGCCGCGCGGCACAACGCGACGATCGTCAGCGACGAGATCCACGGCGCCCTCACGCTGGGCGAGGCGCAGTACGTGCCGTTCCTCAGCGTGTCGGATGCCGCTCGCGAGCACGGCGTCGCGATCACCAGCGCCAGCAAGGCATTCAACCTGGCCGGGCTGAAGTGCGCGCTCATCGTCACGGCGAGCGCCCGCGGCGACGCCCTGCGCGCGGCCATGCCCTACGAGGTGGAGTGGCGCACCAGCATCTTCGGGCAGATCGCCTCCATCGCGGCGTTCCGCGACGGCGACGCGTGGCTGGACGGCGTGCGCGGCACCCTCGATGAGAACCGCCGGCTGCTGCGGAGCCTGCTCGAGGAGCAGCTGCCCGGCACCCGCTACCGCCTCCCGGATGCCACCTTCCTGGCCTGGCTCGACCTCTCCAGCCTCGGCTGGGGCGACGACCCGGCCGGCCGCGCACTCGAGGTGGCCAAGGTCGCGCTCACCCCCGGCATCAGCTTCGGCGCCGAGGTGGGGCGCGGGCACGCCCGACTGAACTTCGCGTGCTCGCCTGAGGTGCTGAGGGAGGCCGTTGCGCGCATCGCAGCGGCGCGTTAGGCGCGGCTAGGCGCCGCCGGCCACCCGGATCGTCGTGCCCGTGATGAAGCCGGCCCCCGGCCCGAACAGCCAGGCGACCAGCGGTGCGACGTCCTCGACCTCGCCGGCACGACCGAGCGGCACCCGGGAGGCGACGCGATCCGGGCGCCCCGCATCGCCGGCATCCGCGTGGATGTCGGTGCGGATCGTGCCCGGCGCGACGCCGACGACGCGGATGCCCTCCGGGCCGACTTCCTTGGCCAGGCCGAGCGTCAGCGCGTCGAGGCCGGCCTTCGCCGCGGCGTAGTGCACGTACTCGCCCGGAGAGCCGAGCGTCGCCGCCCCGGAGGAGATGTTGACGATCACGCCGCCATCCCCGCCGAAGCGGGTCGACATCACCCGCACCGCCTCGCGCGCGCAGAGCACGGCCGCCGTGAGGTTGACGTCGATCACCGCCCGCACCGTCTCGGCCGCGGTGTCGGCCAGCGGCCCGATGTGCATCGTGGCCCCGGCGTTGTTGACGAGGCCGCCGACCCGGCCGAAGCGCTCCACCGCCACGGCGAACAGCCGCTCGATGTCGGCCTCCCTGGTCACATCGGCCTGCACGATCTCGCACCCGGCGCCGCCGGCGCGCAGCTCCGCCTGCAGCGCCGTCGCGGCATCCGCATTGCTGCGATAGCCGAGAACGAGGCCGTGCCCGGAGGCCGCCAACTCCCGTGCGATCGCCGCACCGATTCCGCGGGTTCCTCCTGTCACGACAATGGCTGAACGACTCATGTCTCTAGTGTGCCGGTTGAACTCTGCCTGCTGAACAGCGCTGGTTCAACACCGCCGGGCCACCCTCCGCGAGGAGGACGGACGGGCGTCGATTCCTCATTCTCCGGGTTCGGCGATCCGTGAGGTTTCTGGGAGCCAGATGGTGACGCGAACCTTTTCATCGGGAAGGTGCAACACCTCGTAGCGGTGAGCGGTGATTCCTCCATCCTGCGCGCGCAGGTGTTTGATCGAGGCGCGCCGGCGCTCGACGAGGTGCTCGTCCCACCACCTGTTGAACAGGGTGCTGCGCTCGCGCAACTCGGAAACAAGCGTCTGCAGGTCGGCGTCGAGAAGGTTCTCGGCGTTTGCGGCGCGGAGGTGGGCTACGGCACCGCGGGCGATCTCCTCCCATTCGACGAAGATCTCTCGCGCCCGGTTGTCTGTCATGAGGTAGCGACACGTGTTCCTCTCCCCGGGAGGGAGAAGTGCGAAGCCGTCGTAGAGCGCCAGCCCTTCGCTGTTCGCCGCGACCATGTTGCTGAGCCGGTCGAGCGCGTACGCGGGGTTCGGTCGGACGGCTTCAACCAGCGCTGCCAGGCGTTGGGCGAGTTCGAGATCGTCGCCGCGAGCGCCTCGAGACGACGGGGCCGACGGGGCCGACGAGCGGAGGCGGTAGAGATGTTCCGTGGCATCGACGCTGAGGCGGAGCACGCGGGCGATGGCGTCCAGCACCGCGTCGCTGGGATGGGCCTCGCGACCTTGCTCGAGGCGGGTGTAGTAGTCGACGCTGATCCCGGAGGCAGCCGCAACTTCTTCACGGCGCAGTCCCGCCACCCGTCGACGGTTCGCGCTGCTGTGCGTCAGAGGCTCGAGGCCAGTGTCCGCTCGCCGCGCGCGTAGAAACCCGCCAAGCTCATTCGGCACGCTCCACCTCCTCGGATTCTGGTGCGGCTGACGGGGTGCGGCACTCCTAGGAAGATTACGGCCTTCTGCCTCGGGCGCTCGGTCGGGAAGCTGGGTACAGCGCACGTCCAACGAGTTGAGGGAGTTTTCGATGGCGATCTACACGCACGGTTATCACGAGTCCGTTCTGCGGTCACACCGCTGGCGGACGGCGGCCAACTCGGCGGCATACTTGCTCCCGCTGCTGAAACCCACCGACCACCTGCTTGACGTCGGCGCCGGGGCGGGCACGATAACGGCGGACCTTGCCGGGTTCGTCGGGGAGATCACGGCTACCGAGATTGGCGCCGATGAGCTCGAGCTCACACGGCAGACGATCGCCGAACACGGCGTGGCGAACGTTGAGTTCCGGGTTGCCGACGTCCACGCCCTCGACTTTGACGATGACACCTTCGACGTCGTACACGCGCATCAGGTGCTGCAGCACGTCGCCGACCCTGTGAAAGCGTTGCGCGAGATGGTCCGGGTGACCAAGCCCGGCGGCATCGTGGCGGTGCGCGACAGCGACTACGCCGGCTTCAGCTGGTGGCCAGAGCTCCCGGCACTGGATACCTGGCTCGACCTCTACCGCACCGTGTCACGCGCCAATGGCGGCGAACCGGACGCCGGACGCCGGCTGCTTTCCTGGGCACACGCCGCCGGTCTCGACGAGGTCACCGCCACGTCAAGCACGTGGTGCTACGCCTCCCCGGCCGAGCGCGCCTGGTGGGGAGGAATGTGGGCCGACCGCATCCTGAACTCCGCGATCGCACGGCAACTCACCGACTCCAACCTGGCGACACCGGCTGACCTCCAGCAGATCAGCGACGCATGGCGGGAATGGGCCACCGACGAAGACGGGTGGATCTCCATCCTCCACGGCGAGATCATCTACCGCGTGGGCCCAGCCGGCGGCTGAGCGCACGGACGCAGAAGGCCCGCCTCCGGTGAGGAGACGGGCCATCAGTTGCCTGCCGAGGTGGACACGCGAATTGTTGCGTTGCGAGGCTGCCGCGGCACGCCCTCGACGCTGGCGCGTCTGCGGGCTACGGCTGCCGCCTTGCTAGAGGAAGCGCGTCGCGCTGACCTCTAGCGCTTATAGTTCGGCGCCTCGACGACGATCTGCACGTCGTGCGGGTGCGATTCCTTGAGGCCTGCAGCCGTGATGCGCACGAACTTGCCCTTCGCCTTGAGCTCCTCGATCGTGCGGCCACCGACGTAGAACATCGACTGACGCAGGCCGCCGATGAGCTGGTGCGTGACGGCCGCGACGGAACCGCGGTACGCAACCTGGCCCTCGATGCCCTCGGGGATCAGCTTGTCGTCGCTCGGAACATCCGCCTGGAAATAGCGGTCCTTCGAGTACGAGGTGTTCTTGCCCCGCGTCTGCATGGCGCCGAGGGAGCCCATGCCACGGTACAGCTTGAACTGCTTGCCACCCTGGAACACCACGTCGCCTGGCGACTCGTCGGTGCCCGCGAGCAGCGAACCGATCATGACGGTGTCGGCACCGGCCACCAGCGCCTTCGCGATGTCGCCCGAGTACTGCAGGCCGCCGTCGGCGATGATCGGCACGCCCGCCTCTCGCGCCGCGAGGTACGACTCGTAGATCGCTGTGATCTGCGGCACGCCGACACCGGCGACGATGCGGGTGGTGCAGATCGAACCGGGTCCAACCCCGACCTTGACCGCATCGACCCCCGCGTCGATGAGCGCCTGCGCGCCTTCGCGGGTGGCCGCCTGGCCGCCGATCACGTCGATGTGCTCGAACGTGGGGTCTGACTTGATCCGCCGCACCATCTCGATGACTCCCGCAGAGTGGCCGTTGGCCGTGTCCACGACGATCACGTCGACCCCTGCATCGCGCAGGGCCTCCGCGCGCTCCCAGGCATCGCCGAAGAAGCCGATCGCAGCACCGACCCGCAGGCGGCCCTCGGCGTCCTTCGTGGCATTCGGGTACTGCTCGGACTTGTCGAAGTCCTTCACGGTGATGAGTCCGGTGAGGTGTCCCTCTGCGTCGACGAGGGGCAGCTTCTCGACCTTGTGCTTGGCGAAGATCGCGAGCGCCTCGTCGGGGTCCATTCCGACGCGCCCGGTGATCAGCGGCATCTTGGTCATGACCTCGGCCACCGTGGTGCTGGACTTGGCGGCATCCGGGACGAAGCGCATGTCACGGTTCGAGATGATGCCGACGAGCTTGCCCTCGGCGTCCACGACCGGCAGACCGCTCACCCGGTAGGTCGCGCACACGGCGTCGACGTCGGCCACGGTCGCGTCCGGCGTCGTTGTGACGGGGTTTGAGACCATGCCGGACTCGCTGCGCTTGACCCGGTCGACCATGTCGGCCTGGTCCGCGATCGAGAGGTTGCGGTGCAGGATGCCGATGCCGCCCTGCCTGGCCATGGCGACGGCCATGCGCGTCTCCGTCACGGTGTCCATCGCTGCCGAGAGCAGCGGCGTGGACACGTTGATGCGCCGAGTCAGCCGGGACGTGGTGTCGGCCTCACTCGGGATCACATCCGTATGACCGGGGAGCAGCAGAACGTCGTCGTAGGTAAGTCCAATGAATCCGAACGGATCTGCCTGATCCATCTCTCCCCTTTGCGTCTAGGAAATATGTGGGTGGCGCAGGCGAATGCCTGACGCGTCGAATGCGGAGAACTCGTGGCTCTCGCATCCATCAATGTTAAGCGAGATTGCTGGGAGAGAATTCCGCAGATCACAATCGCATGCCGAATGCGCGACGAGAGGGGGCAGTTAGGACATAATCAGCACTACCGCTGACGGTGTTGTCGGCGGCAGAGGCCCGGAGCCGGGCGAGTTTGCTCGTCGGCGCCCCCATGGAGGTGCAGTGAATCCCACTGAATCGGCTCACAAGAGGTCCCCCATACGTGCGGTAGCGATGGCGGTGATGCTCCTCGTCGCGCTCACCGTTGCGCTGTTCGCCGGCGGTGCCTCCCCCGCCCACGCCGACGACGTCGACGTCGACAAGTACGACTACGTGCTCGCGGGCAACGTCACCTTCAACGGGGAGCCGCTCGACGGCGTACTCATCACCGTCACGGGGCCGGGCACCGACACCGAGGTGAAGACGGGTGCAGACGGCAAGTGGCGGGTCGGCGTCCCCGAGAAGGCCAGCTACACGGTGACCCTGGACGAGGACACCCTGCCGGAGGGCGTCGTCGTCACCAAGGGCGGGAACACGATGACGGCCGAGTTCGGCCTGACTAAGACGAAATCGGTCAACTTCTTCCTCGGCGAGGGCACCCGGGTCACGGTCTCCTTCTTCGACCAGCTCATCAACCGGGTGGCGAACGGCCTCAACTTCGGGTTGCTGCTGGCCCTGGCCGCGATCGGGCTCTCGCTCATCTACGGCACGACGGGCCTCAGCAACTTCGCCCACTCGGAGTTGATCACCTTCGGCGCGCTCATGACGCTGGTCTTCGCGGTGAACCTCGCACTGCCGGTGTGGCTCGCCATCCTGATCGCCCTCGTCCTGAGCGCCGCGCTCGGCTGGACATTGGATGCCGCGCTCTGGAAGCCGCTGCGCAAACGCGGTGTCGGCGTCATCCAGCTCATGATCGTCAGCATTGGCCTCGCCCTGGCGATGCGCTACACCTACCAGTTCTACGTCGGCGGGGCCACGAGGCAGCTGCCGGGGGCCTCACCGGCCAAGCTGCAGCTCGGGCCGCTGTCGCTGTCCTGGATCGACCTCACCAGCATGGCCATCAGCGTCGTGGTGCTGCTGGGCGTCGCCTACTTCCTGCTGCGCACCCGCATCGGCAAGGCGACCCGCGCCGTCTCGGACAACCCGAGCCTGGCCTCGGCCAGCGGCATCGACGTCGACTTCGTCATCCGCGTCGTCTGGGTCATCGGCGCGGCACTGGCCGGCCTGAGCGGCATCCTCTGGGCGTACTTCCGCCCCGGCGTCAGCTGGGACATGGGCTTCCAGATCCTGTTGCTCGTCTTTGCCGCCGTGGTGCTCGGCGGGCTCGGCACCGCGTTCGGCGCCCTCGTCGGCTCGATCATCGTCGGCCTGTTCGTCGAGCTCTCCACCCTCGTCCTCCCCCCTGACATGAAGTTCGTCGGGGCGCTCGTCGTGCTCATCGTCGTGCTGCTGGTCCGGCCGCAGGGAATCCTGGGCCGCAAAGAGAGAATCGGATAGGAGGCGACGCAATGATCGACTGGGGACAAATCTTTTCGAACGCGGCCGTCGAGCTGATCAGCCCGACCACCGCCGCCTACGCGCTCGCCGCGCTCGGCCTCGCCATCCACTTCGGCTACACCGGCCTGTTGAACTTCGGTCAGGCCGGCTTCATGGCCCTCGGCGCCTACGGCTACGCCATCTCAATCCTCACCTTCGGGTTCCCCGTCTGGGGCGCCGTGCTGGTGGGCATCGGGGCATCCGTCATCTTCGCCCTGATACTCGGCGTGCCGACGCTCCGGTTGCGGGCCGACTACCTGGCCATCGTCACCATCGCGGCGGCGGAGATCGTGCGACTGCTGTTCACGACGAACACCTTCGTGGCCGTCACCGGCTCGGCCAACGGCCTCAGCGAGTACAAGGACGGCTTCCGTGCACTGAACCCGCTGCACTTCGAGGGCACCGCCGGCTTCGGGCCCTGGCAGCACAGCGCCAACGACTGGTGGGTGATCATCGTCTCCTGGACGGTCGTCGCCCTGGCCTGCCTGTTCACCTGGTCGCTCATGCGCAGCCCGTGGGGGCGCGTGCTGAAGGGCATCCGTGAAGACGAGGATGCTGTGCGCGCTCTCGGCAAGAACGTGTACTCCTACAAGATGCAGAGCCTCATTCTGGGTGGTGTGTTCGGCACCCTCGCCGGCATGATCTTCATCATGCCGCGCGCGGTGATCCCCGCCCACTACGCGACGTCGCTCACCTTCTTCATCTACGCGATCCTGCTGCTCGGCGGGGCGGCGACGATCCTCGGCCCCGTGGTCGGCTCGATGCTGTTCTGGGTGCTGCTCTCGTTCTTCTCCGGCTTCGTCGCCCGGGCTGTCGAAGTCGGCTGGCTGGACATCACCCAGGTGCAGGGCGGGCAGCTGCGCTTCATCCTGGTCGGCGTGGCCATCATGCTGATCGTGATATTCAGGCCCCAGGGCTTGCTCGGCAACAAGAAGGAGCTGGCTTTTGTCAAGTAACGCGACCCCCAGTTCGAAGCCGGTCAAGTCCATCGACCTGCACGTCGGCGACGCCGCCCCCGGCTGCAAGAAGAACGACCCGATCCTCGTCGCCGATGGCGTGCGCCGCACCTTCGGCGGCCTGACCGCGGTCGACGTCGATCACGTCGAGATCCCCCGTGGCGCCATCACCGCGCTGATCGGGCCGAACGGCGCGGGCAAGACGACGTTCTTCAACCTGCTCACCGGCTTCGACAAGCCGGATGCCGGCAGCTGGACGTTCGACGGCACCTCGCTCGCGCACGTGCCCGCCTACCGGGTGGCCAGGATGGGCCTCATCCGCACCTTCCAGCTGACCAAGTCGCTCGCGCTGCTGAGCGTGATGGACAACATGAAGCTCGGCGCGACCGGCCAGACCGGCGAGAACATGTTCCGCGCCCTGCTGCCCGTCCTCTGGCGCAAGCAGGACCAGGAGATCGAGGCGCGGGCGGTGGAGCTGCTCACCCGGTTCAAGCTGGACGCCAAGCGCAACGACTACGCGGCCAGCCTCTCCGGCGGCCAGCGGAAGCTTCTCGAGATGGCCAGGGCGCTGATGAGCGAACCCACCCTGGTGATGCTGGACGAGCCGATGGCCGGCGTGAACCCGGCGCTCACCCAGTCGCTGCTCGACCACATCCTGGGGTTGAAGGAGCAGGGGATGACGGTGCTCTTCGTCGAGCACGACATGCACATGGTGCGGCACATCGCCGACTGGGTGATCGTCATGGCCGAGGGCCGCGTCGTCGCCGAGGGCGATCCGCACACCGTCATGCAGAACCCGGCGGTGATCGACGCCTACCTCGGCCAACACCATGACAGCGACCTCGGCAGCAGCGACGCCGACAACGTCGAAGCGATGAAGGAGCTCCTCGATGACGACAAGTAGCCCCGGCACCTCTGCCGCCCCGGCATCCGCCCCCGTCGGCGAGGCCGTCGTCGACGTGCGCTCCATCACGGCGGGCTACCTGCCCGGCATCAACATCCTCACCGACTGCTCCCTCATGGCCAGGCAGGGTGAGCTGATCGGCATCATCGGCCCGAACGGCGCGGGCAAGTCCACCCTGCTCAAGTCGATCTTCGGCCTGGTCAAGGTGCGCGGCGGCGGCATCTACCTGCACGGCGAGGAGATCACCAACCTCAAGGCGAACAAGCTGGTCGGCAAGGGCGTCGGCTTCGTGCCGCAGACGAACAACGTGTTCCCGACGCTGACCATCCAGGAGAACCTGGAGATGGGCATCTACCAGAAGCCGAAGGGCCTGGCCGAGCGGCTGGAGTTCGTCACGGCGATCTTCCCCGAGCTCGGCAAGCGGCTCACGCAGCGCGCCGGATCGCTCTCCGGCGGCGAGCGCCAGATGGTGGCCATGTCGCGCGCGCTGATGATGGGCCCGCACGTGCTGCTGCTCGACGAGCCGAGCGCCGGCCTCTCCCCCGTGCGGCAGGACGAGGCCTTCCTCCGCGTCAAGGAGATCAACAAGGCGGGCGTCACCACGATCATGGTGGAGCAGAATGCCCGCCGCTGCCTGCAGATCTGCGACCGCGGCTACGTGCTGGACCAGGGCCACGACGCCTACACGGGCACCGGCCGCGAGCTGCTGAACGACCCGAAGGTGATCGGCCTCTACCTCGGCACCCTCGGCCAAGACGACGAGTAGCGCCGCACTCGGCCGACCGGGGTTTCCCCGGCCGGCCGCTCTGCGCCACGTGGTGCGCCTCTGCGCCACCTGATGTGGCGCGGAGCCCCACGAAGTGGCGCAGTCGGCGCTGAGACAGCGCCGTCATCCGTCGCGCGACGCAGAGAGGGCCCCGGCCGAAGCCGGGGCCCTCCGCTACGAGCTGAAGCGACTAGTTCAGGCGCTCAGACGGCACGTTCGTGGCGTCGTACTGGTAGATGCCGATGGTCGCCTCGGTCGGGTCACCGTTCTCGTCGAAGGTGATCGGGCCGGAGAAACCGTCGTAGTCGATCTGCTTGCCCTCCTTGAGCAGGGCGACGCCCTCCTCGAAGGTGGTGACCTTCTCGCCGTCGCCGTCGCCGCCGGACACCTGGCGCAGGTAGTCGGCGATCGACTGGCCCGAGGTGTCGTTGGCTGCATAGGCGGCCAGCGCGAAGAGCACGATGTTGTCGTACGACTCGGGCGCGTAGGTGAAGTCGGTCAGCGTCGGGTCGACGGTGAGCAGGCGGTCCGTGAAGTCACCGAGCTTGGTGAGGTCAAGGCCCGGCTTGGTGCCCTTCGATCCGGCGATGAGGCCGGGGGCGAAGTCGGCGCTGTAGTCGACGAGGTTGCCGTCGACGAGGTACAGCTTGTCACCGGGGAAACCGGAACCGACCAGCTCGGGGATGATGATCTTGCTCTGGTCGAAGGTGATCAGGGCGATCGCATCCGGGTTCTGCGCCGTCACGTCGGCGATCTGCGTCGTGAAGTTGGTGTCACCCGTGTTGAAGCTGGACTCGGCGACAACGGTTCCTCCGCCGGCCTCGAAGTTGGTCTTCGTGGTCTCGGCGAGGCCGGTGCCGTATGCGTCGTTCTGGTAGATGATGCCGAGGGTGCTGTTGCCGTCCTCTGCGATGAGGTTGCCGAGCACCTCGCCCTGCAGCACATCGGAGGGCGCCGTGCGCCAGTACAGCCCGTTGTCGGCGATGTTGGAGAGGTCGAGGCCCGTGTTGGACGGCGACATCAGCACGACACCGGCACTGGTGACCTGCTCGTAGATGTTGCGGGTCTGAGCGGATGCCGCGGCACCGGAGATCGCCGAGACGCCCTGCGAGAGCAGGTCGGTGACCGAGGTGGTCACGACGTCGACGCTGGTGTCACCCTCGTCGCGCACGATCAGCTCGAGCTGGATGCCGAGGTCGGCGGCGTTGATGTCCTCGACGGCGAGCTTCGCCGCCGCGATCTGGGGCGGGCCGAGGAACGCGAGCGAACCGCTCTGCGGGGCCAGCTGGCCGACCTTCATCGACAGGTCGCGGTCGCCCGCCTCGATGGGCAGCGCGCTGCCTGCATCGGCGGTCGCCGTTTCAGAGGGCGACGTGGTCGCCTCCGGGGAGGCTCCGCTGCTGCATCCGGTGAGAACAAGTGCGCTGACGCCGATGAGGGCGACTCCGCTCAGCATGGCCCGGACAGAGCGCGAAGCCGAGGCCTTCACTATTACACTCATGGTGCTCCTTGGCTCGATCAAACACTGGTGAGGCAGTTCGGACGACTGCCGTTGAGTCACAGTATTGTCCGCCGCACGCCGAAACAAGGTTTTTGTGGCCACAACGTTGCGTCCCGTGTCAAATCGTTACATCCTCCGGGCGCGCCGCCCACTGCCCCGGCGCAGGTTCACGCCGCGCGGCGGCCCGCTCAGACGAGTTCGGGAATGCTGCGCCGGCCGTTGCGGGTGCCGAGGGCGGCATCCACCGCAAGGATCACCAGGGCCAGCCAGACCAGGGAGAATCCGACCCAGCGCGCGGTCGACATGGCCTCGTTCAAGATCAGCACGCCGACGAGGAACTGGATGATGGGCGCGAAGTACTGGATGAAGCCGAGCACGACCAGGGGAAGGCGCCGAGATGCCGCCGCGAAGAACAGCAGCGGGATGGCGGTGATCACGCCGGTGCCGATCAGCAGCAGCGTGTGCACGGCGCTGACCGTGCCGAACGTGATGCCGGTGGTCGCCCCGACCACGAGGAGCTGGATGACGGCGACCGGCAGCAGCCAGAGCGTCTCCATGCTCAGGCCGGCGACGGCGTCGACCGTGGTGCCCACCCGCTTCTTGATGTAGCCGTAGAACCCGAACGAGAACGCGAGCGTGAGCGCGATCCAGGGAATGCTGCCCGCACTGATCGCCAGCACCAGCACGGCCACGAGGCTGATCCCGACTGCGGCCCACTGTGCCGGGCGCAGCTTCTCGCGCAGGAAGAAGACGCCGAGGAAGACGGTGACGATGGGGTTGATGAAGTAACCCAGCGAGGCCTCGACGACCTGGCCGCTCAGGGTGCCGTAGACGTAGGTCTGCCAGTTGACATAGATGAGCACGCCGGCCGCCGCCATGGTGAAGGCGATGCGCGGCCGCTTGAGCAGGGCGAGGAAGAGCCGGTAGCGGCGTGTGATCGCGAGCAGGATCGCGCAGAACACGAGCGAGAACACGATCCGCCAGGCCACCACTTCGAACGCGCCGGTCGGCGCGAGGGCGATGAAGTAGATGGGCAGGAAGCCCCAGAGCACATAGGCGGAGACCGCGTAGATCAGGCCGGCTCGGCGGGTGCCGGCATCCGTCGCCGGGGCTGTCGTCTGCTGGTCAACGGATTCAGGCACCTCGGGAGTCTACGCCTGCATACAGTGCGCAGTGGGCCGACCCGCGCCCAGATGGGAGCGCGGACGACAAAAGACCCGGACGGCTGGGCCATCCGGGTCTTTCGAGAAAACGCTGAGCTTCAGCGGGAGAGGTGCTTAGCGCACAACCACTGCGAGCACGTCGCGAGCCGACAGCACGAGGAAGTCCTCGCCGCCGAACTTCACTTCGGTTCCGCCGTACTTGGAGTAGAGCACCTTGTCGCCGACGGCGACGTCGAGCGGGACGCGGTTGCCGTTGTCATCGATGCGGCCGGGGCCCACAGCCACGACCTCGCCCTCCTGGGGCTTCTCCTTGGCGGTGTCAGGGATGACGAGGCCCGACGCAGTGACCTGCTCGGCCTCGACCTGCTTGATGACAATGCGATCCTCGAGCGGCTTGATGCTGACCGACACGGTTGACCTCTTTCTAGAAAAGACTAAGGAATTAGCACACTCACACCGAGAGTGCTAAGTCGAGTTTAGGCCCTGGCTGGCACTCGTGCAACGTGAGTGCCAGACAAGTCGGCCCGAATCGGGCGGCGTTCGCCAACAGCGTGAGGCGCCGGGTGGCGGATGCCGCGGCCAACCGCCGTGTGGCCGCCGCCGCGCGGCCTGCGCGGCCCCGGCGGTGTTAGCGTGGCCGTATGGAACGCAGTGAGCTCGTCGCCCTCCTCTCCCCCGAAGGGCTTCGGCTGCTCGACTCGTTGCCGGAGTGGGATTCGTCCACCGACGTCGTGCGCACCGTCGCCGCGCTGCGCAAGGAGGGGCACCCGCCAGAGCTCGTCGCGGCCGTGCTCAGCCAGGCGAGGCTCCGCGCCAAGGCGGCGGGCAAGTTCGGCGAGTTCGCCAACACCATGCTCTTCACCGAAGCCGGGCTGGAACAGGCGACCCGGCTGCGCGTCGCCGCCCTGCACGCTGGCCGTTTCGCCGCCGCCGGGGTGCAGCACGTGGCTGACCTCGGCTGCGGAATCGGCGGCGACGCCCTCGCGATGGCCGCCCTCGAGCTGCGGGTGACCGCCGCCGACGCCGACGAGGTGACCGCGACGTTGGCCTCCTTCAACCTGGCGCCGTTCCCCCGCGCGACCGTGCTGCACGCCCGCGCGGAGGAGATCGACCTGGACGGCCTCGCCGACGGCCCGGCCGACGGCGTCTACCTGGACCCGGCCCGGCGCAGCTCCGGGCACTCGAACACGTCGAGGCTCACCCGGCCGGAGGACTACACCCCCTCGCTCGACTTCGCCTTCGGGCTCGGCGATCGCCTGCCGACCGGCGTGAAGCTCGGCCCCGGCTTCGACCGCGAGCTGATCCCCGCCGGCGCCGAGGCACAGTGGGTCTCGGTCGACGGGGCGCTGGTGGAGATGGGGCTGTGGTTCGGCGCGCTGGCCCGGCCCGGCGTGCGGCGCAGCGCCCTCCTCCTCGGCAAGGCCGGCAGCCATGAGCTCAGCGCCGCCGCAGACAGCGCAGACGCGGAGGCCGGCGCGCTCGGCGCCTACATCTACGAGCCGGACGGTGCCGTCATCCGCGCCCGCCTGATCGGCGACCTGGCCCGCTCCCTCGACGCCCGGATGCTGAGCGAGGGCATCGCCTACCTCACGGCGGACGCCGCCCACGAGACGCCGTTCGCGACGTGCTTCCGCGTGCTGGAGCAGCTGCCGAACGACGAGAAGAAGCTCAAGGCGGCGCTCGCGGCCCGCGGAATCGGCACCCTGGAGATCAAGAAGCGCGGCATCGACATCGACCCGGCGACGCTGCGCACCCGGTTGAAGCTGACGGGCAGCGCCTCCGCGACGATCGTGCTCACCCGTGCGGCCGGCAAGCACGTGACGCTGCTGGTCGAGCGCGTCTGAGCCGCCCCCGGCGATCGCACACAAACGGCCCTCTTCCACGAGGGAAGAGGGCCGTCTCGACGGGCTCGCCGCGCGGCCCCCGACGGGGCTCGGCGCAGCGCGGCTCCTAGTAGTTGAAGTTCGTGTTCGGGTTCGACGCGACGATCCCCAAGAGCACCGCGAACACGATGAACAGGATGATTCCGATCACGAGGCCGATGTAGCCGATCACGAGGCCGGCGATCGCCATGCCGCGGCCGTTCTCGCCGGTCTTCTTGATCTGGCTGAGCGAGATGTGGCCGAAGATGATGCCGACCAGGAACGTGATGCCGGTGAAGAATCCGACGACGGATGCCACCAGCGACACGATCGCGAATGTGTTGGTCTTCGGCGCCTGGCCGGGCTGGCCGTAGTTGGCGGGGGCGCCATAGGCCGGTGCGCCGTAGGCGGGGGCCGGGGTGCCGTACGCGGGAGGCGCTGGCGGGGCCGGCGGGGTGCCGTAGGCGGGAGCGGGCGCGGCCTGCGGGGCGCCGTAGGCGGGCGCGGGCGGGGCGGGAGGCGTCACCGGAGCGGCCGGGGCCTCTGGGGCGGTGAACTCGGGGTTCACGGGCGGGGTCGGCTCGTTCGGCGGGACGGGAGGCTGATTCTGGTCTGTCATGATGGAGCCCTTCTGATCAACAGTGCGGGCCTCGTGCAGCCTCACGGTCACTGCGGAACTTGCGCGCATCGGGCAGCGGAGCCGTCGGAATCGGGGCACAACTGGCGATGCACTCGCAATCCTAGCGCCGATGGTTCCGGAACGAGTGGACTTCCCAGCGAGAGGGAGGGCGCTCAGCGCACCTGAATCTCGGTGACGGGCAGTGTGGAGTCGGCGCCGAAGCCCAGCGAGCTCGGCTCATTGCCGGCCATGATCATCTGTGCCCCGAGCGCGGCGATCATCGCACCGTTGTCGGTGCACAGGCTGAGCGGCGGGATGCGCAGCTCGATGCCGGCCGCGGCCGTCCGCTCCGCCGCGAGCTCGCGCACCCGGGCGTTGGCGACGACGCCGCCGCCGAGCAGCAAGCGGGGAACGCCGTAGTCGGCGCAGGCGGCGATCGCCTTGCCGAGCAACACGTCGACGACCGCCTCGCGGAAGCTGGCCGCGACGTCGGCCACCGGCACCTCCTCGCCGGCATCCTGGGCCTTCTCGACCCACCGCGCGACGGCCGTCTTCAGCCCGGAGAAGCTGAAGTCGTAGCGGTGCTTGGCCATGTCCTTGGGCAAGGTGAGCCCGCGCGGGAAGCGGATCGCCCTCGGGTTGCCCTCCGCGGCGAGCCGGTCGATGTGCGGACCGCCGGGGTAGGGCAGGCCGAGCACCCTGGCGACCTTGTCGAAGGCCTCCCCTGCCGCGTCGTCGATGGTCTCGCCGAGCAGCTCGACGTCCCCGGTCAGGTCGCGCACGAGCAGCAGCGAGGTGTGCCCGCCCGAGACGAGCAGCGCGATCGTCGGGTACTGCAGCGGCTCGGAGGCTCCGTCCGCGCCGGTGGCGAGCAGGTCGGCCCCGACGTGGCCGACGAGGTGGTTGACGGCGTAGATCGGCTTGTCCAGGGCGATCGCGAGGGCCTTCGCGGCTCCCACGCCGACCATCAGGGCGCCGGCCAGGCCGGGGCCGCTGGTCACGGAGACGGCGTCGATCTCGTCCAGGCGGATGCCGGCCTCGGCGAGCGCCGCGTGGATCGCCGGGCTCATCTCCTCCAGGTGGGCCCGTGCGGCCACCTCGGGCACGACGCCCCCGTAGCGGGCGTGCTCGTCCATCGAGGAGGCGATGACGTTCGCCAGGAGCGTGGTGCCGCGCACGATGCCGATGCCCGTCTCGTCGCAGCTGGTCTCGATGCCGAGCACGAGCGGGTCGGTGCGGTTCAGTGGTGTGTGCGACGGGCTGCTCACGAGTTGGTCTCCAGCGGGGTGGTGGTGTTCGGGCTCGGCTCGGCCAGGGCGGCCTGGGGCGCGGGGATGTTCAGGCGCATCACGATGGCGTCGACGTTGTCTGGCTTGTAGTAGCCGCGGCGCACGCCGAGTTCGGCGAAGCCGAGCGAGGTGTAGAGGTGGATCGCGCCGGGGTTGTCTGCGCGCACCTCGAGGAACACCTCGCGGGCGCCCCGGGCCCTGGCCTCGTCGATGAGGCGCAGCATGAGCACCCGGCCGAGGCCGCGGCCCTGCGCGGCGGTGGTGACCGCGATGGTCTGGATGTCGGCCTCCGGCGCCCCGCGCGGGGCGAGCAGGCCGGCGTAGGCCTCGATCTGCTCCGGCGCGTCGGGCGGGAAGGCCACCAGGTAGTAGCAGTGCGGGTCGGCGACGTCGCGGGCCATGGCATCCGTCGACCAGGCGTCGCTCGGGAACATCGCGTTCTCGATCGCCATGATCGCCGGCACGTCGGCCAGGCCGGCCCGGCGCAGCTGCCAGGTCACCGGGTGACCCGCTTGGGGCCGTTGGACGGGGTGACGTCGGGCGAGCGCAGGTAGAGCGGCTCGTCGGCGGCGAAGGGGCGGCCGGCCGCGAAGCTCAGCTCGGCGACCATGCCGAGGGCGCCGGCCGAGATCTCGGCGGCGTCCAGCCGCTCGAATGCACCGTCGAATGCGCCGAATGCGTCGAGGGCCAGGGCGGGCAGCGCTTCCGGCTTGGCCAGGCCGGGGCCGTCCAGCCGCACCGGCAGGCCGAGCTCGTCGACGCCGGAGTAGGCGCTCCAGTACACCTCGCGGCGGCGGGCGTCGGTGACGACGAGCAGCGGGGCCGTGCGCGCGCCGGCGGCTTGGGCGGCGGCGTCGGCGGCGAAGTGCGCGAACGCGATGGCGTCGTGGCTGACGATGGGCACGAGCGGCCGGCCGAGCGCGAGCGCGAAGGTGCGCGCGGCGGCGATCCCGACCCGCAGGCCGGTGAAGGGGCCGGGCCCCATTCCGGCGACGACGCCGGAGAGCTCGGCGCGGGCGACCGCCGACTCGTCGAGCACGGCCTGGATCATGCCGCCGATCACCTCGGCGTGGCGCATGGTGTCGGCCTCGGAGCGCTCCGCGAGGATCCCCCGGTCACGGTCGACGATGGCGACGCTTGTTCCTGCGGAGGTATCGATCGCGAGAAGCATCCCTCCAGCCTACGCGCTGGGCTCCGCGCCGGGCTCCGCGCCGGGCTCCGCGTCCGGGATGCCGGCATACTCGGTGCCGGCATACTCGGTGCCCGCCCAGCGCGGGCCGAAACCGGCGATCGTCACGGTGCGCGGCTCGTCGGCCTCGGACTCGGTTTCCGACTCGGCGCCCGACTGCTCGTCGCCCGCCCCCATCGGCCGCTGCAGCCGCAGCTCCAGCCACGACTCGCTCACCCCGTCGAGCATGCCGGCTCCCCACTCCACCACGACGACGGAGTGCGCGTAGTCGATGTCGAGGTCGTCGAGCTCCATCGGGTCGCTCAGCCGGTAGGCGTCCACGTGCACGAGGGCGGGACCGCCGACGACGCTCGGGTGGGTGCGCGCCAGCACGAACGTCGGGCTGGTCACGGTGCCGCGGATGCCGAGGCCCTCGCCGAGTCCGCGGGTGAACGTGGTCTTGCCCGCTCCGAGCGGCCCGTCCAGCACCAGCAGGTCGCCGGCCCGCAGCTCGGCGGCGAGCGAGAGCCCGAACGCGTGCATGCCCTCGGCGGTGGGGACGCTGCGGGTGATCACCGGATGCTCCGCGGCACGCGCTGGCCGATCCTGGTGACGATCTCGTAGTTGATGGTGCCCGCGGCATCCGCCCAGTCCTCGGCGCTCGGCACGCCGCTGCGGGGATCGCCGAACAGCACGACCTCGTCGCCGACCTGCACGGCGGCGTCGCCGACGTCGACGATGAACTGGTCCATCGCCACGCGCCCGACGATCGGGTACTGCGCGCCGTTGACCGACACGGAGGCCCGCCCGGAGGCCTGGCGCGGGATGCCGTCGGCGTAGCCGAGCGGAACGAGCGCGAGGGTGGTCTCCCGCTCGGCCCGCCAAGTGTAGTCATAGCTCGCGGCGGTGCCTGCTCTGACGCGGCGCACGGCGGCGACCCGGGCGGCCAGGGTCATGACGGGGGTGAGCTCCAGGCCGTCCGGCAGCCCGTCGCCCCAGGGCGAGAGGCCGTACAGGCCGATGCCGATGCGCACCATCGTGTACCGCGCGGCCGGCTCGGTGAGTGCGGCGGCGGTCGCCGCGATGTGCAGCAGCGTGGGGTTCAGGCCCGCCCGGCGGGCGGCGGCGATGCCCGTGTCGAACTGCGCGCACTGGGCGGCGTCGGCCTCAGCCGAGGCGTTGGCGAGGTGGCTGAACAGCCCGTCGACGGTGATCGAGCCCGTGAGCTCCGCCGCGCGGGCGGCGGCGAAGACGGCTGCCCAGTCGGACTCCGGCAGGCCGTTGCGGCTGAGGCCGCTGTCGAGCTTGAGCTGCACGGATGCCGTGCGCGACAGGGCAGCCGCCGCATCCGTGACCTGGCGCAGCTGGGCGGCCGAGGAGATGCCGAGGCCGACCCCGGCCTCGATCGCGGCGGAGAAGTCGGCGTCCGGGCCGTGCAGCCAGGCGAGCAACGGCGCGGTGATTCCGTTCCGGCGCAGCTCGAGCGCCTCGCCGATGTCGGCGACGCCGAGCCAGTCCGCCCCGGCCTCCTGTGCCGCCGCTGCGACGGCGATGGCACCGTGCCCGTAGGCGTTCGCCTTGACCACGGCCATCACGCGCGGAGCCGTGTCGACGCCGCGGCCGACGAAGTCGCGCACGGCGGCCAGGTTCCTCCGCACCGCGTCCAGGTCGATCCGAGCCGAGCGGAAGGTGCCCTCCGCCCGCTCGCTGTTGCCGGTGCGCGGGGTGTCGGTCTTCTCGTGTGTGTCGTTCATGTCGTTCATATCGTTGATGGCGCGCCAGCCTCCGCGATGACGAACGCGGTGGCGATGCCGGCGTCGTGGGTCATCGAGAGGTGCACGCGGTTGATGCCGCGCGCGGCGGCCTCGGCGGCCGTCGCGCCGTGCAGCGCGAATCCGGGGTTGCCGTGCTCGTCGTTGACGACCTCCATGTCGTGCCAGCGCAGGGTGCCCGGGCCGCCGAGCGCCTTGATCAGCGCCTCTTTCGCGGCGAACCGGGCGGCCAGCGACGAGGCAGAGCGGCCCCGTTCGCTCTCAGCGAACAAGCGCTCGAGGAGCCGCGGGGTCCGCGCGATGGCGCGCTCGAACCGGGCGAGGTCGACGACGTCGACACCGATTCCGATGATCACTGTGCCTCGCCTTGCTCTGGCAGCTTTCGCACGCCGCTAGCCGCGCCTACTCAACCGTGACGGACTTGGCGAGGTTGCGCGGCTGGTCGACGTCCAGGCCCTTGGCGATGGAGAGCTCCATTGCGAAGATCTGCAGCGGGATGACGGCCAGTAGCGGCTCGAACAGGGGTGCGGCCAGCGGAATGTGCACGACCTCGTCGGCGAAGGGAAGCACGGCGGCGTCGCCCTGCTCGGCGATCGCGATCACCCGGGCGCCGCGGGCGCGGATCTCCTGGATGTTGGAGACGACCTTGGGGTGCAGGCTCGCGGAGCCGCGCGGGCTCGGCACGACGACGAAAACGGGCTGACCGGGCTCGATCAGCGCGATCGGGCCGTGCTTGAGCTCGCCGGCGGCAAAGCCCTCTGCGTGGATGTATGCGAGCTCCTTGAGCTTCAGCGCGCCCTCCATGGCGATGGGGAACCCGACGTTGCGGCCGAGGAACAGCACGGAGCGGGTGTCCGCCATCCAGTGCGCGAGCTGCGCGATCGAGGCGCTGGACTCCAGCACCGTGGCGATCTTCGCCGGCACGGCGGTGAGCTCGCCCACCTGCACGGCCTGCTCGGCCGCGCTCAGCGTGCCGCGCACGCGGGCCAGGTGCAGGCCGAAGAGGTAGAGGGCGGTGATCTGTGCCACGAAGGCCTTGGTGGATGCCACGGCGACCTCCGGGCCGGCGTGCGTGTACACGACGGCATCCGACTCGCGCGGAATCGTGGCGCCCTGAGTGTTGCAAATGGAGATCACGCGGGCACCGGCCTCGCGGGCGTACTTGACGGCCATCAGGGTGTCCATGGTCTCGCCGGACTGGCTGATCGAGATGACCAGGGTGTCGTCGGTGATGACGGGCTCGCGGTAGCGGAACTCGTGGCTCAGCTCGATGGTCACGGGCACGCGCGCCCACTTCTCGATCGCGTACTGCGCGGTCATGCCGGCGTAGGCGGCCGTGCCGCAGGCGATGATCACGATGCGGCGGATGCCGGCCAGCACCTCGTCGCCGAAGGCCGTGAGTTCCGGGACCACGACGGCGTCGCCGACGATGCGGCCACGCAGCGTGTTGGCGACGGCGTCGGGCTGCTCGGCGACCTCCTTGGCCATGAAGCTGGACCAGCCGCCCTTGTCAGCCGCTGCGGCGTCCCACTCCACCTGGAAGGTCTCCATCTCGACGGGAGCCCCGGCGAAGTCGGTGACGGTGACGGACTCGGGGGTGATCGCGACGATCTGGTCCTGGCCGACGGCCATCGCGGTGCGGGTGTACTGCACGAACGCGGCGACGTCGGAGCCGAGGAAGTTCTCGCCGTCGCCGATGCCGATCACGAGGGGCGAGTTGCGGCGGGCACCGACGACGAGGTTCGGCTCGTCGCTGTGCAGGGCGAGCAGCGTGAAGGCGCCGTCCAGGCGTCGGACCGTGCTCTGGAAGGCGGTGCGCAGATCGCCGGTGGCGCGGTACTCGCGACCGAGCAGCGCGGCGGCGACCTCGGTGTCGGTCTCGCTGGTGAAGCTGTAGCCCTCGGCCAGCAGCTCGGCCTTGAGCTCGGAGAAGTTCTCGATGATGCCGTTGTGGATCAGCGCCAGCTTGCCGTCGTCGCCGAGGTGCGGGTGCGCGTTGACATCCGTCGGCCCACCGTGGGTGGCCCAGCGGGTGTGGCCGATTCCGGCGCGGCCGTCGCCGATCGGGTGCGCGGCGAGTTCGTCGGTGAGCTTGACCAGCTTGCCGGACTTCTTGGCAACGCCGAGCTCGCCATGGTCGTCGATCACGGCGACACCGGCCGAGTCATAGCCGCGGTACTCCAGTCGTCGCAGCCCGCCAACGAGTACCTCGAGGCTCTTCTTGTCACCGACATATCCAACGATTCCGCACATGAAGCATGATTTTAGTGGAGTTATTCCTGAAAGAGCAGGGCATGGCTCGATGGGGGCACCTCTGTGCACGTAAACTCGGGGGCTATGGCCGAGCAGCGCAACCAGAATGGCAACGGCCACAACTCACCCTTTGTGGAGCTGGAGCGAGCCGATTGGGCCGAACTGGCCTCCTCGACCCGCCTCCCCCTGCAGGAGACCGAACTGGTGCAGTTGCGCGGTTTGGGCGAGCCGCTGAACCTCGCCGAGGTGACCGATGTCTACCTACCGCTCAGCCGCCTGCTCAACCTCTACGTCGCCGGCACGCGCCAGCTGCACCGGGCCACGAGCGACTTCCTCGGCGAGCGGGCGGCGACGACGCCGTTCGTGATCGGCGTGGCCGGTTCGGTCGCCGTCGGCAAGTCGACGATCGCCAGGCTCCTGCGCGAGCTGCTCGCCCGTTGGGAGGACACCCCCCGCGTCGAGCTGGTCACCACCGACGGATTCCTGCTGCCCAACGCCGAGCTCGAGCGCCGCGGCCTGATGTCGCGCAAGGGCTTCCCCGAGTCCTACGACCGGCGGGCGCTGCTGCGCTTCGTCAGCGAGGTGAAGTCGGGCGCTCCGGAGGTCAAGGCGCCCTTCTACTCGCACCTCAGCTACGACATCGTGCCGGACGCCCAGATCACCGTCCGCCAGCCCGACGTGCTCATCGTCGAGGGCCTGAACGTGCTCCAGCCGCCCTCCCCCGGGCACCGCCTGGCCGTGAGCGACCTGTTCGACTTCACGGTCTACGTCGACGCCCGCACCTCCGACATCGCGCGCTGGTACGAGGAGCGCTTCCTCAAGCTGCAGCGCGGCGCGTTCAGCAACCCGAAGTCCTACTTCCACCGCTTTGCCGAGCTCTCGGAAGACGAGGCCCGCGCCCGGGCCCGCGGCATCTGGCAGAGCATCAATGAGCCGAACCTGTTGCAGAACATCCGGCCGACGCGCTCCCGCGCCACCCTCGTGCTGCGCAAGGACTCGGACCACGCCGTCTCCAGCGTCCTGCTCCGCAAGCTCTAGCCGCAGAGAGGGCTGCCTGCGCGGCCGGACGGGCGGCGATCAGCTCAAGCCGGTTCGCGGATGCGCCACGCACCACGCCGCGCGCGGCGCCCGTTTCGCGCGGCGCCGGCCCCCGCGTCCGCCAATCGGCTGCGGCTGCGCCTGCTCGAGCCCGGGTGGGCCCGACCGGCACAGGCCGAGTCGGCCGCGGCTGGTCGCGCTAGAGCGGGAGACGCTCGCGCACGACGTCGGCGAGGCTGTGGGCGAGCCGGTCGGCGGTGGCCTGGTCGGCCGCCTCCACCATGACGCGCACCATCGGCTCGGTGCCGGAGGGTCGCAGCAGCACGCGCCCGGTGTCGCCCAGCTCGGCTTCGGCGGCACGCACGGCCTCCGCGATGCCCTCGTCGCCGTGCATGGCCGTGTGGTTGACGCCGCGCACGTTCACGAGGATCTGCGGGAACACCGTCATCACGCTGGCGAGCTCGGCGATGGACTTGCCGGTGCGAGCCATCTCGGCCACCAGGTGCAGGCCGGTCAGCACGCCGTCGCCGGTCGTCGCATACTCGGTCATGATCACGTGGCCGGACTGCTCGCCGCCCAGGGCGAGGCCGTCGGCGTTCAGCTCCTCGAGCACGTAGCGGTCGCCGACCTTGGTCTCGACCATGGTGATGTCGTTGGCGGCCATCGCCTTGCGCAGGCCGAGATTGCTCATCACCGTCGCGACGAGGGTGTCCTTGGTGAGGTGGCCGCGTTCCTTCATCGCCAACGCGAGGATGGCCATGATCTGGTCACCATCGATGATATTGCCCTCGTGGTCGACGGCCAGGCAGCGGTCCGCGTCGCCGTCGTGGGCGATGCCGACGTCAGCGCCGTGCTCGAGCACGGCCTTGGCCAGGTTGTCGAGGTGCGTGGAGCCGACACCGTCGTTGATGTTCATGCCGTCGGGGTCTGCGCCGATCAGCGTCACGGTGGCGCCGGCCATGGTGAACACCTCGGGCGAGACGCCGGATGCCGCGCCGTGCGCACAGTCGAGGACGACGTGGATGCCCTCGAGGCGGTTCGGCAGCGTGCTGAGCAGGTGCAGGACGTAGCGGTCCTCGGCATCCGCGAACCGGCGGATGCGGCCGACGTCGCCGCCGGTGGGCAGCAGCACCTCCTTGTGGAGGTAGTCCTCGATGCGGTCCTCGACCTCATCCGGAAGCTTGGTGCCGCCGAAGGCAAAGAACTTGATGCCGTTGTCGGGGGCGGGGTTGTGCGATGCGGAGAGCATCACACCGAAGTCTGCGCCGATGTCGGCGATCAGGAAGGCCGCGGCGGGAGTGGGCAGCACCCCGGCGTCGAGAACATCGACGCCAGAGGAGGCAAGTCCGGCCGAAACGGCGGCGGTGAGGAACTCACCGGATATGCGCGGGTCGCGAGCGACGACCGCGACGGGCCGACGCCCGGAGGCGGCGCGTTCTTCTGCGTGGTGCCCCTTGGTGAGCACCGCTGCAGCGGCCTGGGCGAGGCCCAGGGCCAGGTCAGCCGTGAGTTCACGGTTGGCCAGGCCCCGGACGCCGTCCGTGCCAAAGAGTCGAGGCAAAGCCTGATACTCCCTGTGAAACGCCGGTTAGCGCTTCGAGAACTGCGAGGCCTTGCGGGCCTTCTTGAGACCAGCCTTCTTGCGCTCGATGACGCGTGCGTCACGAGTGAGGAAGCCGGCCTTCTTCAGGATCGCGCGGTTGTTCTCGCGGTCGATCTCGTTGAGTGCACGCGCGATGGCGAGGCGCAGTGCGCCAGCCTGGCCCGAGGGGCCGCCGCCGGTGACCTTGGCGACCACGTCGTAGGCGCCGACGAGGTCGAGCACCTTGAAGGGGTCGGTGATGAGCTGCTGGTGCAGCTTGTTGGGGAAGTACTCGGCGAACTCGCGCTTGTTCACGCTGAGCGTGCCCGAGCCGGGAACGAGGCGCACGCGGGCGATGGCCTGCTTGCGACGGCCGACGGCTGCGCCGCCAACGTTCAGCACGGCGCGGGGAGCCTTGGGGGCTGCCTCGGCCGGCGTCTCGGTGGAGTAGCTCTCCGGAGCGTCAATCTGGTCTGCGATCGTAGCCACGATGGTGGTAATCCTTTGTCTTAGAAGTCGAGAAGTCTGGGGCCGAGGTGCTCTACTGAGCGACCTGGGTCAGGGTGTACGGCACCGGCTGCTGCGCGGCGTGCGGGTGCTCGGAGCCTGCGTAGACCTTGAGCTTCTTGAGCTGAGCGCGGCCGATGGAGTTCTTCGGCAGCATTCCGCGGATCGCCTTCTCGACGGCGCGCTCGGGGTTCTTCTCGAGCAGCTCGGAGTAGGTGACGGCCGTCAGTCCGCCCGGGTAACCCGAGTGGCGGTAGGCCTTCTTCTGGTCGAGCTTGGCGCCGGTGAGGGCGACCTTGTCGGCGTTGATGATGATGACGAAGTCACCCATGTCCATGTGGGGGGTGAAGGTCGCCTTGTTCTTGCCGCGGAGGATCACTGCGGCGTGGCTTGCGAGACGGCCGAGAACGACGTCAGCTGCGTCAATGATGACCCAGCTGCGCGAAACTTCGGAAGCCTTCGGGGTGTAAGTGCGCGTCACTGTAGTGGCTGCTTTCTGTGTCGAACGGAGGTGTTCGTGAATCCCGCTCCGGGCGTGTTCCAGATGGAACACAAACGATGGAGGGCTCACGTTCGGGGGCCCGGCCAGCTAGCCGAGACACCAAGGATCAATACTAGACGGTCGGAGGCCTGCAGGCAATTCGCCCGGTCGATTGCCGGGGGCGCTTCGCGGGCGGATGCCGCTCCTAGAGCGCGCGGTGGGCGCGCGTCTCGGCGGCCCGCAGCGCGAGGGCGGCGTCATCGGGGTAGCCGACCTGGGTCAGCACGAGCCCGCGCGCGGGCATCACCTTGAACGCGGCGGTGCGCTCTCTCGCGTCGCGCAGCTCGAGCAGGCGCTCGACGCTCATCCGGCCCTCCCCGACCGCGACGCAGCCGCCGACGAGCGCCCGCACCATGCTGTGGCAGAAGGCATCGGCCTGCAGCGAGGCGACGAGCACGCCGTCGTCGTCGCGCCGCCAGGAGAAGGTCTGCAGGGTGCGGATGGTGGTGGCCATCGGCTTGGGCTTGCAGTAGGCGGCGAAGTCGTGCAACCCGCAGAGCGCCTGCGCCACCTGTTCCATTGGGGCGATGTCGTGCCGGCCGGGCAGCCACGTCGTCCGCGTGCGCTGCAGCGGGTCGCGCAGCGATTCGGCGTCGGCGATGCGGTACTCGTAGCGGCGCCAGAGCGCGCCGAAGCGGGCGTCGAAGCCCTCCGGGGCGATGCTCGCGGCCGTGATGACGATCTCGCCGCGCTGGCCCAGGATGCCGTTCAGGCGCCGCGCCAGGGCCGCGGCGGCGTCGGTGTCGGCCGCCCGCGCGTTCCGACCGCGCGGTGGGCGGAGCAGGCTGTCGGCCTGCTCCGGGCTGAGGTCGAGGTGCGCGACCTGGCCGGTGGCGTGCACGCCGGCATCCGTGCGGCCGGCGACGGTGAGCCGCGGAATGGGCGGATTCCGCTGCAGGATCGTGGCCAGCGCCGACTCGATGTCGCCCTGCACGGTGCGCAGGATCGGTTGAATTCCCCAGCCGTTGAAGTTCGTTCCGTCGTAGGCGATATCGAGGCGGATGCGGACGCCGTCCGCCTGAAACTGCTCACTCACGGCATCAAGTCTAGGAGACAGTCGAATCTCAGAAGACCGAGACGAGGGCGAGCCGCCGCTCCCCCGCCCGGAAGCCGAGCCGTTCGTACAGGGTGTGCGCCTGGGTCGGGCTGTCGGCGTCGACGTCGAGGATCGCCAGCTCCAGCCCGGCCTCCTGGGCGGCACGGAGCGTTGCGGCGATGCAGGCCGGCGCAATGCCCCGGCCGCGATGGCTCCGCACCGTCCCGACCCGGTCGATGTACACGCTGCGGAGGCCCCGGGCATGCCCGTCGTCCTCGTTGACGCTGGCCAGGGAGAATCCGACGACGCGCGTTCGCGGACGGCCGCCGTCCCCCGCCTCGTCGACAACCGCCAGCCAGGAGAGGTCGGGGCGGAAGACGTCGCCGGTGATCCATTGATCCCACGACTCCGCGGCCTTGGGCTGGTTGCCCCAGTGGTCGCGGAACGCGTCGTTCCTCGCCTCCAAGGCGCCGGCGGAGAGTTCGGCAGTGAACGGCACGATGCGCACGCCGCTCGGCGCAGGCAGGGCGGGGATCGCGACATCGAGCCCCCGGCGCATGGTGCTGAAGTAGCGGGTCACCCGCAGCCCGAGCCGGAGCGCCACCGAGATCGCGCCCCGGCTGGCCTCCTCGCGGAACGCGGTGATCCAGCCGGGCAGGCGGGCATCGCATGCCGCGAGCCGCTGCAGGGCGCGGCCGTACTGCCAGGCCATCAGTTCCCGGCCGATGCCGTGCTCGCGCCAGAGCGGGTGCACGCCGCCCAGCAGGTACACCTGCACCCGTTCGCCGGCACCGGGCGCCTCCGCGACGACGCCGTAGGCCAGCACGGTGCCGTCGGCGCCGAGCGCCACCAGCGTGTCCCTGGCCGCGTCGATGTGCGCGGCCCGGAGGTTGCCCGCGATCCACTCGCGCGTGGTGAACCAGTCGGGGTGGTCGGCCTCGTCGACCGCGCGCTGCATGGCGGCGATGCCGTCCAGGTCGTCCAGGGATGCGGGCCGCCAGAGCGCCACCTCCGGGTGCCGCGGCATCCGCAGCGCGGCCGGGGCGCTCACCCGCTCGCTCAGCGAGGAAAGTGACCGGGGTGAAAGGGACGTCGACGTGGCCGTGGCGTTCATGCCTTCCACCCTAGGCCAGCCCGCCGCCCGGCCCCGGGGCCGCACGGCCCTGGAGGAGGGCACGACGAAGGGCCCCGGACAGTGTCCGGGGCCCTTCGGCTGAATCAGGTGAAGCGAGGCGCCTTATTCGGCAGCCTTCTCCTCGGCCGGAGCCTCGGTGGCCTCAACCTCGGTGGCCTCAGCCTCGACGACCTCGACGGTCTCCTCGGCGGGGGCGACGGCCTCGGCCGGTGCCTCGACGGGAGCCTCGGCAGCTGCAGCAGCAGCGGCCTTCTTGGCCGACTTCGGCTTGGCGACGACGGGCTCGAGAACGAGCTCGATCTGCACCATGGGGGCGTTGTCACCCTTGCGGAAGCCGAGCTTCGTGATGCGGGTGTAGCCGCCCTCACGCTCTGCAACCTGGGGGGCGATCACGGTGAACAGCTCGTGCACGACGGTCTTGTCGCCGATGCTGGCCAGGACGCGACGACGTGCGTGCAGGTCGCCCTTCTTGGCGAAGGTCACAAAGCGCTCAGCAACGGGCTGCAGGCGCTTGGCCTTGGTCTCCGTGGTCTTGATCGACTTGTGCGTGAACAGGGCGGCAGCCAGGTTAGCGAGCATGAGGCGCTCGTGTGCCGGACCGCCTCCGAGGCGGGGGCCCTTAGTAGGCTTAGGCATTTTCTATGTCTCCAGTATCAAATGTGGTGGGAAGCTCTGCGACGAGCCGCGGGTAGCGCGAAACGCTAGTTGGTCTCGTCTTCGAAGCCGCTGTAGAAGTGGGCGCCGTCGAATCCAGGAACGGAGTCCTTGAGCGACAGGCCGAGCTCTACGAGCTTGTCCTTGACCTCATCCACCGACTTCTGTCCGAAGTTGCGGATGTTCATGAGCTGGGTCTCCGAGAGGGCGACCAGTTCGCTCACGTTGTTGATGCCCTCGCGCTTCAGGCAGTTGTACGAGCGCACCGAGAGGTCGAGGTCTTCGATCGGAATCGAAAGCTCGCTCGAGAGAACGGCGTCGACAGGAGCCGGGCCGATCTCGATGCCCTCAGCGGCGGTGTTCAGCTCGCGGGCGAGGCCGAACAGCTCGGTCAGCGTACGACCAGCGGATGCGATTGCATCGCGCGGGCTGATGGCCGACTTGGTCTCGACGTCGACCACGAGGCGGTCGAAGTCAGTGCGCTCACCGGCACGAGTTGCCTCGACGCGGTAGGTCACCTTGAGAACGGGCGAGTAGATCGAGTCGACCGGAATCTGGCCAGCCTCGGAGTACTCGTTGCGGTTCTGCGTCGCGGACACGTAGCCGCGGCCGCGCTCGATGGTGAGCTCGAGCTCGAACTTGGCGGTGTCGTTGAGCGTCGCGATGACGAGCTCGGGGTTGTGCACCTCGACGCCGGCCGGAGCCGAGATGTCGGCGGCGGTGACCTCACCGGCGCCCTGCTTGCGCAGGTAGGCGGTGATGGGCTCGTCGTGCTCGCTCGAGACGACCAGACCCTTGATGTTCAAGATGATCTCGGTGACGTCTTCCTTCACACCGGGAACGGTGGTGAATTCGTGGAGAACGCCATCAATGCGGATGCTGGTGACAGCAGCGCCGGGGATCGAGGAAAGCAGGGTGCGGCGAAGCGAGTTGCCGAGGGTGTAACCGAAGCCGGGCTCGAGGGGCTCGATAACGAACCGCGAGCGGAATTCGGAAATGTTCTCTTCGGTAAGCGTTGGACGCTGTGCAATAAGCACTATTGATTCCTTTCGGCTAAGTGTCCGCTATATGACACTTGCGTTGTCGACCGGGTAGCTGGCCCGGCGTTGTTGAATTGTGTAAGGAACTGTCCACGGCCCGAGCCTGCCGGGCTCCCCGAGGGGGGCCAGGCAGGCTCAGGCTAGGACGAAGAGTGCGTTATACGCGGCGACGCTTGGGCGGGCGGCATCCGTTGTGAGCCTGGGGCGTCACATCGTTGATGGAGCCAACCTCGAGGCCCGCGGCCTGAAGCGAACGAATCGCCGTCTCGCGACCCGAACCCGGGCCCTTGACGAAGACGTCAACCTTCTTCATGCCGTGCTCCTGCGCCTGACGCGCAGCCGACTCGGCGGCGAGCTGTGCGGCGAACGGGGTCGACTTGCGCGAACCCTTGAAGCCGACGGCGCCGGACGATGCCCAGCTGATAACAGCTCCGCTGGGGTCGGTGATCGAAACGATCGTGTTGTTGAAGGTGCTCTTGATGTGGGCCTGGCCCACAGCAATGTTCTTCTTTTCTTTCTTGCGTGGCTTACGTGCGGCCGACTTGGGTGCTGCCATGATTTCTCCTGAATCCTAGAGGGGAGGTCGCTGGCCGGGGCCTAGCGAGCCTTCTTCTTGCCGGCGACGGTGCGCTTCGGGCCCTTGCGGGTACGAGCGTTGGTCTTGGTGCGCTGTCCGCGCACGGGCAGGCCGCGACGGTGGCGGATGCCCTCGTAGGATCCGATCTCAACCTTGCGGCGGATATCGGCGGCGACCTCGCGGCGAAGGTCACCCTCTACCTTGAAGTTGCCCTCGATGTAGTCGCGAAGTGCAACGAGCTGGTCGTCGCTGAGGTCCTTGACGCGGATGTTTCCGTCGATCTCGGTGTCAGCGAGGGTCTTGAGCGCACTCGTGCGCCCAACACCGTAAATGTAGGTCAGTGCGATCTCCACGCGCTTTTCGCGCGGGATGTCTACGCCTGCAAGACGTGCCATGGTGGCTTCTCCTGTGGATGAGTGGAGGTGTGGTGCATCCCCGGTGCCACGGCCTCCAACCGTGGGTGTCCCCTGGGCGTCAGACGCTCAGGTTCTTGGAAATGCGTTGCGGTGTTGAGTTGTGTATCTGCCCCGTGAAGGAGGAGAGACTAGCCCTGACGCTGCTTGTGGCGCGGGTTGCTCTTGCAGATGACCATGACGCGGCCGTTGCGGCGAATCACCTTGCAGTGCTCGCAGATCGGCTTAACGCTGGGGTTGACCTTCATTGTGGTTCCTTGTTTTTTCGCTGTCTTCGTACTCGCGGGATGCCGCGAGCCGTTACTTCCAGCAGCCCGTTACTTGTAGCGGTAAACGATCCGACCACGGGTCAGGTCGTAGGGGCTCAGCTCCACAATCACGCGGTCCTCTGGGAGGATGCGGATGTAGTGCTGACGCATCTTGCCCGAGATGTGGGCAAGAACCTTGTGTCCGTTGGTGAGCTCTACGCGAAACATCGCGTTGGGCAGAGCTTCTACCACCGAGCCCTCGATTTCGATGACGCCGTCTTTTTTGGCCATAGCCTCTTCGTCGCTACTAAGTAATGGATGCTGATCGTGCGTTTGTTCCGGTGTTTTCGACCAGCTGGGAACAGCTAACTGAGGCACGCAAAACGTGCACAAAACACCAAGGGTCAATCTTATGCGATGAGCACGGATTTTGCCAAGTCAGGGGGTATCATTCCCGAACTCCGCTCATCTGTGCGCTCAGCGGATGCCGTCGGCGTACGCCCGGGCAGCGGCGTGAGCCTCTGCTGCACCGTCGGCCGACAGCGCCGCCTCGGCCAGGGCCGCGGCCTGCGCGGAGTCGAAGCGGAGCAGCGACGCCCGCACGTCGGCGATCGCAGCGGGCGACATCGACAACGTGGTCGCGCCGAGGCCGACGAGCACGACGGCCAGCAGCGGATCAGCTGCGGCCTCGCCGCAGATCCCGACCGGCTTGCCGCTGGCCCGGCCGGCCGCTCCCACCTCGGCGATCAGGCGGAGCACGGCCGGGTTCCACGGGCTCTGCAGCGCGGCGACGGTGCCGAGCAGACGGTCGGCGGCCAGCGTGTACTGGGTCAGGTCGTTGGTGCCGATCGATGCGAAGTCGCTCGCCCGCAGGATCCTGTCAGCCAGGAGCGCGGCGGACGGCACCTCGACCATCACACCGGCCACCCGGATGCCGAGCTCGTGGGCGAGGGCGCTGAAATACTCGGCCTCCTCCACGGTGGCGACCATGGGAGCCATCACCCAGAGGTCGGCGTTGGCCTCCGCATCGGCGGCGGCCAACGCGCTCAGCTGATCGCGCAGGATCTCCTCGTGGGCGCGCAGCGCGCGAATGCCGCGCAGACCGAGGGCCGGGTTGTCCTCGTGCCCGTCGTCCAGGAAGGCGAGCGGTTTGTCCGCCCCGGCGTCGAGCACGCGCACGACGACCTTCTTGCCGTCGAACGCCTGCAGCAGGCGGCCGTACTCGAGCTGCTGCTCTGCGACGGTCGGCGCGGTCGCCGCGTCGAGGAAGAGGAACTCGGTGCGGAACAGCCCGACGCCTTCTGCACCGGCCGCCAGCGCGGCGACCGCGGCGTCCGCGGAGCCCAGGTTGGCCAGCAGCGGCACCGGGGTGCCGTCGGCGAGTGCGCCCGGGGTGAGCGGTGCGCTGAGACGCGCGGCCCTGGCGGCGCGCCTGGCCTCGGCATCCTCCAGCTCCTCCGGGGTCGGGTCGGTCACCAGCAGGTCGTTCTCGGCGTCCACGATGACCTCGTCGCCATCGCGGAGCACGCTCGCCCCGTCGGCGGCGACAATGGCGACGATGGCCTTGTCGCGGGCGAGGATCGCGGTGTGCGAGGTGGGCCCTCCGCCGATGGTGACGAGGGCGAGCACCTGCTCGAGGTCCAGCGTGGCGGTGTCGGCCGGGGCGAGGTCGCGGGCGACGAGGACGAACGGGTGGCCGGGGTCAGGCACACCGGGCGCCGGCTGGCCGAGCAGCTCGGCGATGACCCGCTGCGAGACGTCGTCGACGTCGGTGGCGCGCTCGGCCATGTAGCCGCCGAGGGCGAGGAGCTGGGCGCGGTAGGCGGCGTAGGCCTCGTGCACGGCGCGCTCGGCCGTCTTGCCGGCGTCGACGCGCGCATCGAGGTCGCTCTCCAGCATCGGGTCCTCGGCGAACATGGCCTGGGCTTCGAGCACCTCTGCTGCCGCGCCGCCCGCCTGCTCGCCGCGGCGGCGGAGCTCGGCGGCGACCGCGGCCAGTGCCTCTGCCGCGCGTGCCTTCTCCGCAGCGGGGCTCAGCGCGCTGGGCCTGTCCACCGGCTCCGGCAACGGCTCGGGCATGCGCACAACCCTGCCGATCGCGATTCCGCTTCCAATGCCGGTTCCGCTGACGTTCATGGGCCTACCCTAACCGCTCGGCCCGATGATGTGAATTGGTGGCGGTGATCCTCGCTCAGATACCGAGCGCGGCGCGGAGCCGGGCCACATGCCCGTTCGGGTCGACCCGGTACTCGATGCTCTGCAGCACACCGTCTGCGTCGATGACGGCGGTGGTGCGGAGCAGCCCCTCTGAGATCTGGCCGTCGCGGGTCTTCTGGCCCCATGCTCCCCATGCCTTCGCGACGCGGGCGCCCTCGTCGGACAGCAGGGGGAAGCTCAGCTGCTCCGCCTCGGCGAACTCGCTGAGGCGCGCCACCGGATCGGGTGACACCCCCAGCACGGTGTAGCCGGCGCTCTGGAGGCTCGCCAGGTTCTCGCGGAAGTCGCAGGCCTCGGTGGTGCAGCCCGGGGTGAACGCCGCCGGGTAGAAGTAGAGGATGACGGCCCCGCCGCGATAGTCGCTGAGCGCCCGTCGCGTGCCGCGCGCATCGGTCAGGACGAAGTCGGGAGCAGGCTCCCCCGCGACGGCCAGTACTGCAGGACTTGTCATGATCGTGCTCCGCTAGGGAATCGGGACGGGGACCACGCCGAGCGGCGCGAGCTTCGCGGCACCGCCGTCGACGGCGGTGAGCACCCAGATGCCGCCGCTGTGCACGGCGACGCTGTGCTCCCAGTGCGAGGCGTCGCTGCCGTCCTCGGTGGTGACGGTCCACTCGTCGTCCTGGGTGAACGTGTCGATGTCTCCGGCGACGACCATCGGCTCGATGGCGACGACGAGGCCGGGCTTGACCTCCGGGCCCTTCTGGCGCACCCGGTAGTTGAACACCGGGGGCTCCTCGTGCATGCTGCGGCCGATGCCGTGGCCGATGTAGTCGGTCAGGATGCCGTACGGCTCGTCGCGGCCGGGCGCGGGGTTGGCCTCGACGTAGCCCTGCACCGCGTCGCCGACCTCGTTGAGGTGGCGCGCGCGGGCCAGGCGGGCGATGCCTGCCCAGAGCGAGCCCTCGGTGACATCGGAGAGGTGCTGCCGGGCGGCGACCAGCTCGGGTCGGCTGGGGTCCGGGACCACGACGGTGAAAGCCGAGTCGCCGCTCCACCCGGCGACGTCGGCGCCGCCGTCGACGGAGACGATGTCGCCGGGCTCGAGCGGACGGCTGCTCGGGATGCCGTGCACGACGTCGGCGTTCACCGAGATGCACAGCGTGTGGCTGTAGCCTGGCACCATCTGGAAGTTCGAGACCCCGCCGGCCGCGATGATCGCGGCCTCGGCGATGGCGTCGAGTTCAAGCGGGGTGATGCCCGGGCGGATGCTGTTGCGCACCGCGTCGAGGCCGGCGGCCGTGACCAGGCCGGGCGCCACCATCTGCCGGAGCTCGGCGGCTGACTTGTAGATCGAGGCGCGACGGAATCCCACGGAGAGCCCTAGGAAGCGACGGCGGCGGAGTCGGCTGAGCCGATTCCCGCTGCCTGCAGTGCTGCGCTGATGCGGTCGCCGACCTCGTCGACGCTGCCGAGGCCGTCGACGTCGATCAGCAGGCCACGCTCGCGGAAGACCTCGACGAGCGGGGCGGTCTCGCGGAGGTAGACCTCCTGGCGGTGGCGGATGGCCTCTTCGGTGTCGTCGGCGCGGCCCTGCTCGTGGGCGCGCTTGGTGAGCCGGGCGATGAGCTCCTCCTGGTCGGCGACCAGGCGGATCACGGCCTCGAGGGGCTGACCCTTCTTCTCCAACAGCGCGTCCAGGTAGTGCACCTGCTCCAGCGTGCGGGGGTAGCCGTCGAGGAGGAAGCCGTTGGCGGCGTCCGCCTCGTCGAGGCGAGAGGCCACGATCTCGTTGGTGAGCGAGTCCGGCACGTAGTCGCCGGCGGCGACGATCGCCTTGACGCGCAGGCCGAGCTCAGTCTCGTTCGTGATGTGGAAGCGGAAGATGTCGCCGGTCGAGATGTCGGGGATCCCGAACGTCGCGCCGATGCGCTTGGCCTGAGTGCCCTTGCCGGCGCCGGGCGGGCCGACGATCAGGAGGCGTGCGCCCCGGGCGATGTTGCTCTCTGCGGTGGTAGTGCTCATCGCAGCAACCCTTCGTAGTGACGCTGCTGCAGCTGCGAGTCGATCTGCTTGACCGTCTCGAGACCAACACCAACGATGATCAAGATGGACGCGCCGCCGAACGGGAAGTTCTGGTCGGCGCCGACCGCGGAGAACGCGACCAGCGGCAGCAGGGCGATGATGCCCAGGTACAGCGCGCCGGGAAGCGTAATGCGGGTGAGCACATAGTCGAGGTACTCGGCGGTGGGTCGACCGGCACGGATGCCGGGGATGAAGCCACCGTACTTCTTCATGTTGTCAGCGACCTCTTCAGGGTTGAAGGTGATGGCGACGTAGAAGTAGGTGAAGCCGACGATGAGCAGGAAGTACAGCGCCATGTAGAGGGGCTGGCCGCCGCCGGTGAGGTTCGCGGTGACCCAGAGCACCCACGGCTGCGGCTCCTGGCCGGGTGCCGGCTGGTTGAACTGCGCGATCAGTGCGGGCAGGTAGAGCAGCGAGGAGGCGAAGATCACGGGGATCACGCCGGCCATGTTGACCTTGATCGGGATGTAGGTGTTGTTGCCGCCGTAGGTGCGGCGCCCCACCATGCGCTTGGCGTACTGCACCGGGATGCGTCGTTGCGATTGCTCGACGAAGACGACGGCGGCGACGACCACGAGCCCGATGGCGATCACGATGGCGAGGGTTCCCCAGCCCTTGGATGCGGCAATGCGGCCGAGCGAGTTCGGGAACATGGCGGCGATCGAGGTGAAGATCAGCAGCGACATGCCGTTGCCGACGCCGCGCTCGGTGATGAGCTCGCCCATCCACATGATGACACCGGTACCGGCGGTCATCGTGAGGACCATCAGCATGATGGCGTACCAGGCGTCGTTGGTCAGCAGCTGGGTACATGCCGGGCCGCCAGAGCTGCCGAACAGCGCGCCACTGCGGGCGACGGTGATCAGAGTGGTCGACTGCAGCACTGCCAGCGCGATGGTGAGGTATCGGGTGTACTGCGTCAGCGTTGACTGACCCGACTGACCCTCCTTGTAGAGGGTCTCAAAGTGTGGGATGACCACGCGCAGCAGCTGCACGATGATCGAGGCCGTGATGTACGGCATGATGCCCAGCGCGAAGATGGAGAGCTGGAGGAGGGCTCCACCGCTGAACAGGTTGACGAGCTCGTAGAGACCAGAGGTGTCCGAGGTAGCCGCGAGACACTGCTGCACGCTGTTGAAGTCAACGAACGGCGCCGGGATAAACGAGCCCAGTCGGAACAGGGCAACCATGCCCAAGGTGAATCCGATCTTCCTGCGAAGATCGGGCGTGCGGAAGATCCGCGCGATGGCGCTAAACACAAGGCCTCCTGTAATTCCGTGAAGAATCAGTCACTGCAATCACACCCATTGTGTGAATCGAGCCTGCCGGGCCCCCACGAATACTACGCGAGGTCCCGGCAGGCTCGTTACAACTACTGGTGCTTTTAGTTGATTGATCCGCCAGCGGCGACGATCTTGGCCTCGGCGGAGCCGGAGACCTTGTCGACGGTGACATTCAGCTTAACGCTGATGTCGCCCTCGCCGAGAACCTTGACCTTCTCGTTGTTGCGCACCGCACCCTTGGCGACCAGGTCGCTGATGGTGACGTCTCCACCGGTGGGGTAGAGCTCGGCGAGCTTGTCCAGGTTGACAACCTGGTACTCAACGCGGAACGGGTTCTTGAAGCCGCGCAGCTTGGGGGTGCGCATGTGCAGAGGCATCTGCCCACCCTCGAAGCCGATACGAACCTGGTAGCGGGCCTTGGTGCCCTTGGTGCCGCGACCCGCGGTCTTACCCTTGGATCCCTCACCACGACCAACGCGGGTCTTGGCCTTCTTGGCGCCGGGAGCCGGACGAAGGTGGTGCACCTTCAGAACCTGCTCGCGGGCCTCGACGACCTCAGCCTTGGCCGGAGCCTTGGCAGCTGCAGCCTTGGCCGGAGCCTTGGTTGCGGCCTTCTTGGCCGGAGCCTTGACGGCGTCCTTCTCTGCTGTTTCCTTGGCGTCAGCCATTAGTCAATCTCCTCGACCTTGACAAGGTGAGCGACAGTCTTGACGTACCCGCGGTTCTGCGGGGTGTCTTCACGAACGACAACGTCACCGATGCGCTTGAGACCCAGGCTGCGAAGCGTGTCGCGCTGGTACTGCTTCTCACTAACTTTGGACTTGATCTGCGTAACCTTGAGCTGCGCGGCCATTACGCACCTGCCTTCGCTGCTGCGGCGGCCTCGGCTGCCTGAGCCTCTGCACGAAGCAGACGAGCCGGGGCGACCTCGTCGTAGGGGAGCCCACGACGGGCGGCAACTGCACGAGGTTCCTCGAGCTGCTGCAGGGCTGCGACGGTTGCGTGCACGATGTTGATCGTGTTCGAAGAACCGAGCGACTTGCTCAGAACGTCGTGGATGCCAGCGCACTCGAGGACGGCGCGAACCGGGCCACCGGCGATAACACCGGTACCGGCAGCGGCCGGACGCAGCAGGACGACGCCGGCTGCAGCCTCACCCTGCACGGGGTGCGGGATGGTGCTGGCGACGCGGGGGACGCGGAAGAAGTTCTTCTTTGCCTCCTCGACGCCCTTGGAGATGGCGGTCGGGACCTCGCGGGCCTTGCCGTAGCCAACGCCAACGAGTCCGTTGCCATCGCCGACGACGACGAGAGCGGTGAAGCTGAAGCGACGACCACCCTTGACGACCTTCGACACGCGGTTGATGGTGACAACGCGCTCCAGGAACTGGCTCTTCTCAGCGTCGCGGGCTCCGCGATCGCCGCGGTTGGGGTTGCGCTCACGGCCGCCGCGACGAGCCTCACGCTCGTTCTGGGCGGGAGCCGTCGACGCAGCGGTCTCCACCGGTGCCTCTACAGCCACCTCTTGCTCCTTAGTAATCTCGCTCACAGCTTGAGCCCTGCCTCTCGCGCTCCATCGGCAACAGCAGCGATACGACCTGCGTACTTGCTACCACCACGGTCGAAAACGACTGCGTCAATGCCGGCAGCCTGCGCGCGCGCGGCGACGAGCTCGCCGATCTTGCGGGCCTTGGCCGACTTGTCGCCGTCGAAGGTGCGCATGTCTGCTTCCATGGTCGACGCCGAGGCCACGGTGTGGCCCTTGCTGTCGTCCACGACCTGCACGAAGATGTGACGAGCCGAACGGTTGACGACGAGGCGCGGACGAACCGCGGTGCCCTCGATCTTCTTGCGAAGTCGGGTGTGGCGACGTGTGCGCGCAGCCGACTTGCTCTTTCCTCTGGTTCCGAGACCCATGGTTACTTACCAGCCTTTCCGGCCTTACGACGGACAACCTCGCCGGCGTAGCGGATGCCCTTGCCCTTGTAGGGCTCCGGCTTCTTGATCTTGCGGATGTTGGCGGCAACCTCACCGACGGCCTGCTTGTCGATGCCTGCAACGGTGAGCTTGGTGTTGCCCTCGACCGTGAAGGTGATGCCCTCAGGGGCGTCAACCGTGACGGGGTGCGAGAAGCCGAGAGCGAACTCGAGCGAGTTGCCCTTCTGCGCGACGCGGTAACCGGTGCCGACGATCTCGAGGCCCTTGGAGTAGCCCTCGGTGACGCCGATGATGTTGTTTGCGATGAGCGTGCGCGTGAGGCCGTGCAGCGAACGCGATGCGCGCTCGTCGTCGGGGCGAGTGACCAGAACCTGGTTCTCCTCGACCTTGGCCTCGATCGGGCTGGCGATGACGAGCGAGAGCTCGCCCTTCGGGCCCTTGACGGCGACGTTCTGGCCCGAGATCGTCACAGTGACGCCTGCGGGAATGTCAATGGGAAGTCGACCAATACGTGACATAGGTGGTTACCACACGTAGGCGAGGACTTCCCCACCCACGCCCTTCTTCTCGGCCTGGCGGTCCGTGAGGAGGCCGCTGGAGGTGGACAGAATGGCAACACCGAGGCCACCGAGAACCGTGGGGATCTCGGTCGACTTTGCGTAAACGCGGAGGCCGGGCTTCGAGACACGCTTGATGCCAACGATCGAGCGCTCACGGTTGGGGCCGAACTTGAGGGCCAGCGTGAGGGTCTGTCCGACCTTCGCGTCGGTGACCTCGAAGCCGGAGATGTAACCCTCACGCTTGAGGATTTCAGCAATGTGCGACTTGAGCTTGCTGTGCGGCATAGACACGGTGTCGTGGTACGCCGAGTTAGCGTTGCGCAGTCTGGTCAGCATGTCTGCGACCGGATCTGTCATCGTCATATGGATGCATTTCCTTCATTCACCAGGTTTCGACGCGCTTTACAAGGGCGCCGACCTGTGGTGCTGGGGCGCATGCGGTTGCATACGCCCGGTATTAGGTTGGCTCCCTGCGCAAGCAAGGAGCCAACCTATAGATACTACTAGGAGTTCTCGGCCGTCTTGAACGGGAAGCCGAGCGCCTTGAGCAGCGCGCGACCCTGTTCGTCGTTCTTGGCAGTCGTCACAACAGTGATGTCCATGCCGCGAACGCGGTCGATCTTGTCCTGGTCGATTTCGTGGAACATAACCTGCTCGGTCAGACCGAAGGTGTAGTTGCCGTTGCCATCGAACTGCTTGTCCGACAGGCCGCGGAAGTCGCGGATGCGGGGCAGAGCGAGGGACAGCGTGCGGTCCAGGAACTCCCACATGCGGTCGCCACGAAGCGTGACGTGGGCGCCGATGGGCTGGCCCTCACGCAGCTTGAACTGGGCGATCGACTTGCGAGCCTTGGTGACCTGCGGCTTCTGACCGGTGATCTTGGTCAGGTCGGCAACAGCGCCATCGATGATCTTGCCATCGCGGGCTGCCTCACCGACACCCATGTTCACGACGATCTTGACGAGTCCGGGGATCTGGTTGACGTTTGTCAGGCCGAGCTCGGCCTTCAGAGCGTCAGAGATCTCTCCCTGGAACTTCGCCTTGAGACGCGGCTGGATTTTGCCAGTAGCGATGTCAGTCATTAGAGGTCCTTACCTGACTTCTTGGCGTAACGAACGCGGACCGTCTTGGTGACGCCGTCCTTCGTTACTTCCTCATTGCGGAAACCGACGCGCGTGGGCTTCTTGGTCTCGGGGTCGACGAGCGCAACGTTGGACACGTGGATCGATGCCTCGTGCTTCTCGATGCCGCCCGTCTTGGTGCCACCCTGAGTCTGGCCGACGCGAACGTGCTTGGTGACGAAGTTGACACCCTCCACGATCACGCGGTTCTTCTCAACGAGGACCTGGATGACCTTGCCCTGCTTGCCGCGGTCACCGCCCTTTTCCTGGCGGCGGCCGGTGATGACCTCTACGAGGTCACCCTTCTTGATGTTCGCCATGACTTAGATAACCTCCGGTGCCAACGAGATGATCTTCATGAACTTCTTGTCACGAAGCTCACGGCCGACCGGGCCGAAGATACGGGTACCGCGGGGGTCACCGTCGTTCTTCAGGATCACTGCGGCGTTCTCGTCGAACTTGATGTAGGAACCGTCGGGACGACGGGTCTGCTTTTTGACGCGCACGACGACAGCCTTGACGACGTCGCCCTTCTTGACGTTGCCGCCGGGGATTGCGTCCTTGACGGTGGCAACGATGACGTCACCGATGCCGGCGTAGCGGCGGCCGGAGCCACCGAGAACGCGAATGGTGAGAAGCTCCTTGGCGCCTGTGTTGTCGGCAACCTTGAGCCGTGATTCTTGCTGAAGCACTTCTAACTCCTTCTACGAAGCAAGCCCGAGGGCTTACTTGGCCTTCTCGAGAATCTCGACCAGGCGCCAGCGCTTGGAGGCGCTGAGGGGGCGGGTCTCGCTGATGACAACGAGGTCGCCGATGCCCGCGGAGTTCAGCTCGTCGTGAGCCTTCACCTTGGACGTGCGGCGGATGACCTTGCCGTACAGGGGGTGCTTCACGCGGTCTTCGACCTCAACGACGATGGTCTTGTCCATCTTGTCGCTGGTGACGTAGCCACGACGGGTCTTGCGGTAGCCGCGAGCGAGTTCGGTCGTCTCGGCGACCTCGGCTGCAGCAGCCTTCTTGGTCTCAGCCATGACTAGGCCTCCTTCGTCTCTTCAGCCGAAGGAGCCTCAGCGGCGTCCTTCTTGGCCTTGGTCTTCTTCTCAGCCTTGGCAGGAACCTCGACCGGTGCGGGCGTGGCACGAATGCCCAGCTCGCGCTCACGGAGAACCGTGTAGATACGAGCGATGTCGCGCTTGACCGCACGCAGGCGGCCGTGGCTCTCGAGCTGACCGGTGGCCGACTGGAAGCGCAGGTTGAACAGCTCCTCCTTGGCCTTCTTCAGCTCGTCGACGAGACGCTCGTCTTCAAATGTGTCCAGCTCGACGCTTGCGAGCTCCTTGGATCCGATCGCCATTATGCGTCGCCCTCCTCGCGCTTGATGATGCGTGCCTTGAGGGGCAGCTTGTGAATTGCACGGGTCAGTGCCTCGCGGGCCAGTGTCTCGGGGACACCGGCAACCTCGAAGAGCACGCGGCCCGGCTTGACGTTAGCGACCCACCACTCGACGGAACCCTTACCGGAACCCATGCGGGTTTCGGCCGGCTTCTTGGTCAACGGACGGTCAGGGTAGATGTTGATCCACACCTTTCCGCCACGCTTGATGTGACGCGTCATGGCGATACGAGCGGACTCGATCTGACGGTTGGTCACATAAGCGGGGGTCAGGGCCTGGATACCGAACTCACCGAAGGAAACCTTGGTGCCACCGGTGGCCTGGCCGCTACGACCCGGGTGGTGCTGCTTGCGGTGCTTGACTTTACGTGGAATCAACATGGTTATGCCTCAACTCCTGCTGCGACCGGCGCCTGTGCCTCTGCACGGGGTGCACGGCGCGGGCGGTCGTCACGACGCTCGGGGCGCGACGACTTCTGGTTCGCCTGCTCGCGAGCGAGTTCCTTGTTGGTGATGTCACCCTTGTAGATCCAGACCTTCACGCCGATGCGGCCGAAGGTGGTCTTTGCCTCGTAGAAGCCGTAGTCGATGTTCGCGCGCAGGGTGTGCAGGGGCACACGGCCTTCGCGGTAGAACTCCGAGCGGCTCATCTCGGCGCCGCCGAGGCGGCCGGAGACCTGGATACGAACACCCTTGACTGCGGGGGTCCGCTGAGCGCCCTGCAGGCCCTTACGCATTGCGCGGCGGAAGGCCACACGTGCGGAGAGCTGCTCGGCAATGCCCTGAGCAACGAGCTGAGCGTCGGCCTCGGGGTTCTTGACCTCGAGGATGTTCAGCTGGATCTGCTTCTTCGTGAGCTTCTCGAGGTCGGCGCGGATGCGCTCGGCCTCTGCACCACGACGACCGATCACGATGCCCGGACGGGCGGTGTGAATGTCGACGCGGACACGGTCACGGGTGCGCTCGATCTCGATGCGCGAAACGCCGGCACGGTCGAGCGAGGTGCTCAGCATGCGACGGATCTTGACGTCTTCCGCGACGAAGTCGCGGTAACGCTGCCCGGGCTTCGTGCTGTCAGAGAACCAACGCGACACGTGGTCGGTGGTGATTCCCAGACGGAAGCCATAGGGGTTTACTTTCTGACCCATTACTTCGTGCCCTCCTCAGGAGTGGTGAGCACAACAGTGATGTGGCTGGTGCGCTTCAGAATCTGGAATGCGCGGCCCTGTGCGCGCGGCTGGAAACGCTTGAGGGTTGCACCCTCGTCCACGAATGCCTGCGAGATGAACAGATCCTGCTCATCAAGGAAGGTGTTCGAGGCGTCTGCCTTGACTCGCGCGTTGGCGATTGCCGAGGCAACCAGCTTGTACACGGGCTCGCTCGCACCCTGAGGGGCGAACTTCAGGATTGCCAGAGCTTCCTGTGCCTGCTTGCCGCGGATCAGGTTGACAACGCGACGAGCCTTCTGGGGGGTGACGCGGATGTGTCGCACGCGTGCGATCGACTCCACCATTTCTTCTCCTCCTTCACGTCACCGCGTTAGCGGCGACGGCCCTTCTTGTCGTCCTTCACGTGACCACGGAAGGTGCGAGTGGGCGCGAACTCGCCGAGCTTGTGCCCGACCATGGTTTCGGTGACGAACACCGGAATGTGCTTGCGACCGTCGTGCACTGCGATGGTGTGTCCCAGCATGGCGGGGATGATCATCGAGCGGCGCGACCAGGTCTTGATCACGTTCTTGTTGTTGGCTTCGTTCGCCGTGATCACCTTGCGGAGCAGGTGGTCATCAACGAAGGGGCCCTTCTTAAGACTGCGTGGCATCTTCTACAACTCCTACTTACGCTTCTTGCCGACATTGCGTCGACGAACAATGAGCTGGTCGCTGGGAAGGTTGCGCTTGCGTGTGCGGCCTTCCTTCTGGCCCCAGGGGCTGACCGGGTGACGTCCACCGGAGGTCTTACCCTCACCACCACCGTGCGGGTGGTCGACCGGGTTCATAGCGACACCACGCACGGTCGGGCGAACGCCCTTCCAGCGCATACGGCCGGCCTTACCCCAGTTGATGTTCGACTGCTCGGCGTTGCCGACCTCGCCGATCGTGGCGCGGCAGCGTGCGTCGACGTTGCGGATTTCGCCCGACGGCAGACGAAGCTGCGCGTAGGGGCCGTCCTTGGCGACGAGACGAACCGATGCACCGGCCGAGCGGGCCATCTTCGCGCCGCCACCGGGGCGGAGCTCGATAGCGTGAATCACGGTACCGGTGGGGATGTTCTTCAGCGGCAGGTTGTTGCCGGGCTTGATGTCAGCGCCGGGACCCGACTCGACAATGTCACCCTGCGACAGCTTGTTCGGAGCGATGATGTAGCGCTTCGTGCCATCGACGTAGTGCAGAAGAGCAATACGTGCAGTGCGGTTGGGGTCGTACTCGATGTGAGCGACCTTCGCGTTGATGCCGTCCTTGTCATTGCGCTTGAAGTCAATGACACGGTACTGGCGCTTGTGGCCACCACCGATGTGACGGGTCGTGATGCGTCCCTGGTTGTTACGTCCACCGGTCTTGGGCAGCGGGCGCAGCAGCGACTTCTCGGGGGTCGAGCGGGTGATCTCTGCGAAGTCCGCAACAGAAGATCCGCGACGACCCGGGGTCGTGGGCTTGTACTTACGAATAGCCATGTTTTTCCTCTGCTCCCTAGCCGACAGCCGTGAAGATGTCGATGGAACCGGACTTGAGCGTGACAATGGCACGCTTGGTGTCCTTGCGCTTGCCCATGCCGAACTTGGTGCGGCGGGTCTTGCCCTGACGGTTCAGGGTGTTGATGGACGCGACCTCGACGTTGAAGATCTTCTCGATAGCGAGCTTGATCTCAGTCTTGTTCGAGCGGGGGTCCACGACGAAGGTGTACTTACCCTGGTCGATCAGGCCGTAGCTCTTCTCGGAAACGACCGGAGCGATGATGACGTCGCGCGGGTCCTTGTTCTGAGTGGCGCTCATGCGGAGACCTCTTCCTTCTTGCTCTTCGAAGCGATGAACGCCTCGAGCGCAGCCTTGGTGAAGACGATGTCGTCAGAGACGAGCACGTCGTAGGCGTTCAGCTGGTCGGCCTGCAGCACGTGCACCGACGGGATGTTGCGCACGGCCTTGGCGTTCGCAACGTCACCGCGCTCGAGCACGACGAGAACGTGCTTCGAGGTTGCGACGTGAGCGAGGAGCCCAAGAGCGGCCTGCGTGTTCGGGGTCTCGTTCAGAACGAGAGACTCGACAGCGTGCACGCGTGCTCCACGAGCGCGGTCCGAGAGCGAGCCGAGCAGAGCAGCGGCAATCATCTTCTTGGGGGTGCGCTGCTCGTAGTTACGAGGCGTCGGGCCGTGGACAATTCCACCACCGGTCATCTGAGGGGCGCGGATCGAGCCCTGACGAGCGCGACCGGTTCCCTTCTGCTTGAACGGCTTGCGGCCTGCACCAGAAACCTCGCCGCGACCCTTGGTCTTGTGCGTGCCCTGGCGTGCGGCAGCGAGCTGCGCGACAACGACCTGGTGGATGAGCGGAACGTTCGTCGGAACGTCAAAGAGCTCGGCGGGCAGCTCGATGGAGCCGGCCTTCTTGCCCTTCACGTCGACGACGTCGATGGTGTTGGTAGCGGTAGCCATCTGGTTACGCCCCCTTCACTGCGTTGCGAACGAAAACGAGACGGCCGCGAGCACCGGGAACGGCGCCCTTGACCAGCAGGAGGCCCTTCTCGGCGTCAACCGAGTGCACCTTGAGGTTGAGCACGGTGACGCGCTCTCCACCCATGCGACCGGCCATGCGCATGCCCTTGAAGACACGGCTCGGGGTCGAGGAAGCACCGATGGAACCGGGCTTGCGGTGGTTGCGGTGTGCACCGTGCGAAGCGGAAACACCCTTGAAGTTGTGACGCTTCATGACACCGGCGAAACCCTTGCCCTTCGAGGTGCCCATGACGTCGACCAGCTGGCCGGCCTCGAAGGTTCCCTCGACGGTGAGCTCCTGGCCAGCGCTGTAGTCAGCGGCATCCGCGGTGCGAACCTCGGTGACGTGACGGCGAGGCGTGACGCCAGCCTTCTCGAAGTGACCAGCGGCAGGCTTGTTCACCTTGCGCGGGTCGATCTGGCCGGACGCGATCTGGACGGCGAGGTAGCCGTCGGTCTCGACGTTGCGAACCTGGGTGACCACGTTCGGGGCGATTTCAATGACGGTAACGGGAACAAGCTTGTTGTTCTCGTCCCAGACCTGGGTCATGCCGAGCTTCGTGCCGAGCAGTCCCTTGGAGGTCTTCGTATCTGCGTAAGACATCCCGGCCCCCTTAGAGCTTGATCTCGATGTTGACGTCTGCCGGCAGGTCGAGACGCATAAGCGAGTCGACGGCCTTGGGCGTCGGGTCGATGATGTCGATCAGACGCTTGTGGGTGCGCATTTCAAAGTGCTCCCGGCTGTCCTTGTACTTGTGAGGTGAACGGATGACGCACACCACGTTCTTCTCGGTCGGAAGCGGTACCGGGCCAACAACGGTGGCACCAGCACGGGTGACCGTGTCAACGATCTTGCGAGCGGAGGTATCGATTACCTCGTGGTCGTAAGACTTAAGTCGAATGCGGATCTTCTGTCCCGCCATGTCTGACTCTCTCTCTGTCAAGGCGTCTTACATCCGGTTGGCTGCATTGGACGCCGTCGTAGTACTTCGTAAGTCGCACCACTATTTATCTGTCAATCGGGCGGCTCTGGGCCGAGGCCCGCACCACCCTCATCACCCCACTGTTCTGGCCGAGGCCGTCACGGCGCAGAGCGAAGCTCTGGGCATGGCTGTGATGAAGTTTGTTCTGCTCCCCGCGGCCTAGCTCGATCGGTTCTCACAGCGGAGAACCGGGGCGAAACTATGCACTACCTGGCAGTGATCCCGTCGCTGTGCGCAGCACGAACGACGGAAATGTTGAACTGGACAAGTTTGCCACAAATCAGGGGCAAGTGCAACCCGGGCGTGTCGCGCTCGGCGGGCGCGACTCCCCCGTCATTCCGGGGCAGTCGCCGTGCTCGGATCAGGCGGATGCAGCGAGTTCACGGGTTCGCGCCCGGTGCAGCAGCAGCACGCAGGCGAGCATGACAAGGCCGGCCACAAGCAGCGGGATTGCCCCGTGCCCGGTGAAGCGGAGCAGCAGTGCGCCGATCGCGCCGCCAGCGCCCATCGCGACGACGGCGAAGACGCGCCGCGGCCATTTCTCGCCCGGCCCGCCGGAGAGCCGGCTGTCGATCGCGAGGTTGGCCAGGGTGCTGGTGACGACGATCGTGCTCACGTCGCTGATGCCCGTCGAGCGCACGCTCGCCGCCTGTGCGCCCATGACGAGCGCGAGCACCGCGGTGACCCCGAGCATCGCGCCCTCGTCCAGGGCGCCGACGAGGAGCCAGAACACGGCCAGGGCGACGGTGAACGCGGCCCCGCCGACCAAGACGACGAGGTTGGCGGTCGGCAGCCGGCTGGCGTGCCTTCTGCCCCTCAGCACGCGTGCGGCCACGAGCGCGCCCAGCAGGAAGCCGGCCAGCGCGAGCGTGTTGTTCAGCAGCGGGATGCCGCCCTCCCCCGCCAGGGCGAAGCCGATGAACAGCACGTTGCCGGTCATGTTGCCGGTGAAGACCCTGTCCAGCGCGAGGTAGCTGACCGCGTCGACGACGCCGGTGGCGAGCGTGAGCAGGAGCAGCGCGGGCAGGTAGAAGCGATCGGCCTGCTTCTTGTCGAATGGGGCGCGCGTGGCATCCGTCATGGTGACCTCCGCAGACGACTTTAGCGAAGCCCGCGCTGCGGCCCCGCCGCGGCGGGCGTGCACAGCAAAGCGGGGCCGAGCTTGCGCTCGGCCCCGCCCAGGATTTGTGGGATTGCTCCCGGGAAGCCTCTACTCGTTGCCGACGGCTCCGTCGGCCGCGTTGCGCGCGGTGTCGACGTGGTCGGCGAACTTGTCGCCGCTGACCTTGTTGGCGAGGCCGGCCGCCCCGTCGAGGAGCTTGTCGCTGATGCCTTCAGCCTGCTCGCTCTTCAGGAAATCCTTGGCCTGGTTGGTCAGATCTTCGATACCCATACTCGCCCCTTTCGTCGCGGCACGCGTGCCAAGCGGCGCGCATACCTCCATTCTTGTTCCGCTCCCTGAATATGTACAGGGGACCGCTGCCGCACAATGGGGCATGAGCGAATTCTCGGAACCACCCACTGCCGCACCACCTGCCGCCCCCTCTGCCCGGAGCGGGCCGGCCAGCGTGAGCGCCACCCGCACGGGCACGCGGCGATACCTCGGTCGCAACGCACGCGGCAGCGAGGTCTTGATCGGGCCCGTCGACGCGCCCGGCCATTTCACCCCTGGCGAGCTGCTCAAGCTGGCGCTGGCCGGCTGCGCGGGGATGAGCTCGGATCGGGCGACGGCCCGCCGGCTCGGCGACGACTTCGCCTCCACCGTCTGGGCGCACGGCGACTCGGACCCGGCCGAGGAGCGCTACTTCGCGATCGAGGAGGAGATGCTGCTCGAGCTGGGCGGGCTGAGCGATGCCGAGAAGCAGAAGCTGCTGGCGATCATCGGCCGCTCGATCGCGGCCAGCTGCACCGTGGCGCGCAGCGTCGGCGACAGCATCGAACTGAGCACGACCGTGAACGGCGAACCGCTGCACTGACGGCAGCGCTCGACGGCGTTAAAAGACTGATGGGGCCGAGCCCGAAGGCTCGACCCCATCAGGGATCAACCAGTAGAAACTACTTGAGGACCTTGGTCACCGTGCCGGCGCCAACGGTGCGGCCACCCTCACGGATGGCGAAGCCGAGGCCGTCTTCCATGGCGATGGGCTGGATCAGCTCAACGGTCATGTCGGTGGTGTCGCCGGGCATGACCATCTCGGTGCCCTCGGGCAGCGTGATGACGCCGGTGACGTCCGTGGTACGGAAGTAGAACTGCGGACGGTAGTTCGCGTAGAACGGGTTGTGACGGCCACCCTCATCCTTGGACAGGATGTAGGCGGTGCCCTCGAAGTTGGTGTGAGGCGTCACGGAACCGGGCTGAACGACAACCTGGCCACGCTCGACGTCTTCACGCTTCGTGCCGCGGAGCAGCAGACCACAGTTCTCGCCGGCCCAGGCCTCGTCGAGCTGCTTGTGGAACATCTCGATACCCGTGACCGTGGTCTTCTGCGTCGGGCGGATGCCGACGATCTCGACCTCGGAGTTGATCTTCAGGGTTCCACGCTCGGCGCGGCCGGTGACGACCGTTCCACGACCGGTGATGGTGAAGACGTCCTCGACGGGCATGAGGAACGGCTTGTCACGGTCACGGACGGGGTCCGGGATGTGCTCGTCAGCAGCGGTCATGAGGTCCAGGACAGCCTGGGTCCACTTCTCGTCGCCCTCGAGAGCCTTCAGGCCGGAGACGCGGACCACGGGGGCCTCGTCGCCGTCGAAGCCCTGGCTGGAGAGGAGCTCGCGAACCTCGAGCTCAACGAGCTCAAGGATCTCTTCGTCGTCAACCATGTCGGACTTGTTCAGCGCGACCATCAGGTACGGCACGCCGACCTGCTTGGCGAGCAGAACGTGCTCACGGGTCTGAGCCATCGGGCCGTCAGTAGCGGCAACCACGAGGATTGCGCCGTCCATCTGAGCAGCACCGGTGATCATGTTCTTGATGTAGTCAGCGTGACCCGGGGCGTCGACGTGCGCGTAGTGGCGCTTCGGGGTCTCGTACTCAACGTGCGAGATGTTGATCGTGATACCACGCTGGCGCTCCTCGGGAGCGGAGTCGATGGTAGCGAAGTCGCGCTGCACGTTGGTGGCGGACGGGAACTTGTCTGCCAGGACCTTCGAGATCGCTGCAGTCAGCGTGGTCTTACCGTGGTCAACGTGACCGATCGTTCCGATGTTTACGTGCGGCTTGGTCCGCTCGAACTTGGCCTTGGCCACTGTGGGTCCTCCTCAGGACTCGAGTAGAAGCCCCGGTCGCTGGATTGCGACCGGTTCTCTACGGTGATTGTTTGTTATGTTACGCGAACCGGATGGCTCGCACTAACAGGGGCTATTCGCCCTTGTTCTTTGCCACGATCTCGTCGGCGACAGCCTTGGGAACCTCGGCGTAGCTTTCGAAGGTCATCGAGTACACGGCGCGACCAGAGGTCTTCGACCGCAGGTCACCGATGTAACCGAACATTTCCGAGAGCGGAACATTGGCGCGAATAACCTTCACACCGCTTGCGTCCTCCATGGACTGGATCTGACCGCGACGCGAGTTCAGGTCGCCGATGACATCACCCATGTATTCCTCAGGGGTGCGGACCTCGACGGCCATGAGCGGCTCGAGCAGAACCGGGTTTGCCTTCCGAGCGGCTTCCTTGAAGCCCATCGAGCCGGCAATCTTGAACGCCATCTCCGAAGAGTCGACGTCGTGGGCAGCGCCGTCAAGCAGGATTGCCTTGACGCCGACCAACGGGTACCCAGCGAGGATGCCGTACTGCATGGCATCCCGGAAGCCCGCGTCCACCGAGGGGATGTACTCGCGAGGGATACGGCCACCGGTGACCTTGTTGTCGAACTCGTAGATCTTGTCGGAGGTGACCTCCATCGGCTCGAGGCCGAACTGGATCTTAGCGAACTGACCCGAACCACCGGTCTGCTTCTTGTGGGTGTAGTCGTGCTTCTCGACGGCCTTCTTGATGGTCTCGCGGTACGCCACCTGCGGCTTACCAACGTTGGCCTCAACGTTGAACTCGCGCTTCATGCGGTCAACGAGGATGTCGAGGTGGAGCTCGCCCATGCCCTTGATGACCGTCTGACCGGTCTCAGCGTTCTGCTCGGTGCGGAACGTCGGGTCTTCTTCGGCGAGCTTCTGGATCGCGGTGCCGAGCTTCTCCTGGTCAGCCTTGGTCTTGGGCTCGATAGCAACCTCAATGACGGGCTCGGGGAAGGTCATCGACTCGAGAACAACCTGGTTGTCCGGGTCACACAGGGTGTCACCGGTGGTGGTGTCCTTGAGGCCGATGACGGCGTAGATGTTTCCAGCGGTGACGGAGTCAACAGGGTTTTCCTTGTTGGCGTGCATCTGGAAGATCTTGCCGATGCGCTCCTTCTTGCCCTTGGTCGAGTTGATGACCTGGGCACCGCTGTCGAGGCGGCCGGAGTACACGCGGATGTAGGTGAGGCGACCGAAGAACGGGTGCACAGCAACCTTGAACGCGAGAGCAGCGAACGGCTCGGTGGCGTCGGCGTGACGGAGGACGACCTTCTCCTCGTCGCGGGCGTCGTGGGCCTCGATGGCCGGGACGTCGAGCGGCGACGGGAGGTAGTCGATGACGGCGTCGAGCATCGGCTGAACGCCGCGGTTCTTGAAGGCAGAGCCACAGAGAACCGGGTAGATCTCGCTGTTGACCGTGAGCTTGCGGATCGCGCCCTTGATCTCGGCGACGGTGAGCTCTTCGCCACCGAAGTACTTCTCCATCAGAGCGTCGTCGGTCTCGGCGACAACCTCGAGCAGCGCGGTGCGGTACTCGGCGGCCTTCTCGACGAGGTCGGCGGGGATCTCCTCGATGGCGTACTTGGCGCCCATCTGGACGTCACCCTTTGCGTCGCCGCGCCAGGTGAGTGCACGCATCTCGACGAGGTCGACAACGCCCTCGAAGCCGGACTCTTCACCGATCGGCAGCTGGAGAACCAGCGGACGAGCGCCGAGACGGCTGACGATGGTGCTGACGGTGTAGTAGAAGTCTGCGCCCAGCTTGTCCATCTTGTTGACGAAGCAGATGCGGGGGACGACGTACTTGTCGGCCTGACGCCACACGGTCTCGGACTGGGGCTCGACGCCCTCCTTGCCGTCGAACACAGCAACGGCGCCGTCGAGGACGCGGAGCGAACGCTCTACCTCAACGGTGAAGTCAACGTGGCCGGGGGTGTCAATGATGTTGACCTGGTTCTTGTTCCAGAAGCAGGTGACCGCAGCGGAAGTAATCGTGATGCCACGTTCCTTCTCCTGCTCCATCCAGTCGGTCGTCGCGCCACCATCGTGGGTCTCGCCGATCTTGTGGTTGACGCCCGTGTAGAACAGGATGCGCTCGGTCGTGGTGGTCTTACCGGCATCAATGTGAGCCATGATGCCGATGTTGCGGACCTTACTCAGGTCGGTGAGCACATCTTGTGCCACGGGATTCCTCCGAAAGTTTGTTGGTTGATGGGGTCGAACGAGGCTCTCGGATGCCGCGGGCGTGAGCCCGCGGCATCCGAAAGGCACTTGCTACCAGCGGTAGTGTGCGAAGGCCTTGTTCGACTCGGCCATCTTGTGCGTGTCTTCACGACGCTTGACAGCGGCGCCGAGGCCGTTGCTCGCATCGAGAATCTCGTTGGTGAGGCGCTCGGTCATGGTCTTCTCGCGACGAGCCTTGGCGTAGCTGGTGAGCCAGCGGAGAGCCAGGGTGTTGGCGCGGTGAGGCTTGACCTCGACCGGGACCTGGTAGGTGGAGCCACCGACGCGACGCGACCGGACCTCGAGGGTCGGGCGAACGTTGTCGAGTGCCTTCTTGAGCGTGACAACGGCGTCCTGGCCGTTCTTCGCTGCAACGCCTTCGAGTGCGTCGTAAACGATGCGCTCAGCGAGGCCCTTCTTGCCATCAAGAAGGATCTTGTTGACGAGCTGGCTGACGATCGGGGCGCCGTATACCGGGTCGGCTACGACGGGGCGCTTGGGTGCTGGTCCTTTACGAGGCATTACTTCTTGTCCATCTTCGCTCCGTAGCGGCTGCGAGCCTGCTTACGATTCTTAACTGCCTGAGTGTCGAGCGCGCCGCGAACAATCTTGTAGCGCACACCGGGGAGGTCCTTCACACGACCACCGCGAACGAGCACCATCGAGTGCTCCTGGAGGTTGTGGCCCTCACCGGGGATGTAGGCGGTGACCTCGGTGCCGTTGGAGAGCTTGACACGGGCAACCTTGCGAAGGGCCGAGTTCGGCTTCTTCGGGGTGGTGGTGTAGACGCGGGTGCAAACACCACGCTGCTGGGGGTTGGCCTTCAGGGCGGGGGCCTTGGTCTTGGTGACCTTCGGCGTGCGTCCCTTGCGGACCAACTGCTGAATCGTTGGCACTACTGAGCTCCTTATTTGTGCTGCACGGTGACAGCCTGGTGATTAGCATTCGAACGGATGCCCCTGACTTGCGCCTGAGAGTTTCGTTCGAGTTCATCTGGACCCACCGGCAGCGCTGAGTAGCTCTGCTTTTGGATGGTGGATATGCCGTGGGGGTAACCCGAATCAGGGTTCCCATGTGTGTGCATCAGACGCGAGGGCCGTGCCTTTCGGGCACAATCCGCGCGCACGACGATACGCACACCCACGAAATATTACCTTTGTGTGTCGCTGCGGTCAAACCAGCGGGGCTGTGCAATGACTGGCAATCAGGGGGTCTGGGGCCGCCGCTGGGGCCGGGGCGAGCACGGCCCCCGATTCTCGGAATAACACGCCGCCCGCGCGAGTCACGAGGACTCGTCGATGACAGTGCCCATCAGCTCTCCGACGAACTCGCTGATGCTGGCCGCCGGGATCTCGCAGCCAAGTCGCGAGCCCGGGTTCACGATGATCCCGAGTCCTTCTGGCAGGCGCGTGAGCACGGTCATGCCGAGCACGGGAGCCGCGGCCGGGTGAGCCTCACGGAAGGGCAGCGCCCTCTCCTCGTGGGTGAACAGGGCGAGCAGCGTCTTCGTGCCGTCCTCCAGCAGGAAGGGTGCGGCGGGGAGGGCGCCCGCTGACGGCGCGGTGGTGCCCAGGAGGATGATCTCGCTGGCGCTGAGCGTCCACAGCAGGGTCGCGGGGCTGACGCTCCCCTGCTGGGCTCGAGCGATCGCCCGCTCCAATGGCGTCGCCGGCCGTGCTGCAGTCATCGTTCCCTCACGCTTGCTCTGGTCGGTCCCTGCCCTGTCGCGGAGGCTCCCGGGCCCCGAGCCCTCTCCCGACTTCCCTCTATCAAACAGCACTGTCGGCCGTTGGACGCTCAGGAAGTCGGCCAGGTCGGCGAGTCGAGTTCGCGCTCCAGGTCGGCCAAGAGCGCGACGACCTGAGGCTCGATGTACTGCGCGATGCCGTCCGCGATGCGCTGGCGGTGCAGCACGAGCTCGGCGCAGACACGCCGCCCGACCTGCCCGGCGAACTCGTCGGCGAGCCTCACCTCGGCGCGAATCGCTTGCTTCTCCTCCTCGGAGAGCGGCGGAGGCTCCGGCGCGCTGTGCCGGGCGGAGGTGGTGGGAACCGGCTCGTTGATCGTGAAGTCGAGGGTGTTCTGATCGTGAGCGTGCGCGGCGTCGGCCGCGGCTTCCGGGGGCGGACTCGCCGCGAGCTCGCCGAGGGTGAAGAGGAACGGCTGGCCGTCCTCGGGCTCCGGGTCGAGGTCTAGGCCGGCGGCCTCTGGCGCGAGCCCGGCCTCCGGTCTGTAGTGCTGTGCGCGGCGGCGCTGCTCGGTGAGGTCGAGCTCGCGCTGCAGCAGCGGCAGGTTGCGGTCGGTGTAGTCGTCGACGGCGGCGTCGATGATGAGCTTCATGCGCATCGACATGCTGTGCTGAACGGCGTGCGGAACATCGTTGGCCAGGCCCGCTGCAACGATGATGGGCGAGCCGAAGCAGCTGCGGCAGAGGCGCAGGCGCGCGCGGTGGGTTCCGGGTTGCCACTTGGGCACCCAGCGCAGCCAGAGATCAACCTCGTGGCTGACGCGCGCTTCGATCGAGCCCTCCATAGCTGAACGGTACCCCGTTGCCGGGGTCTCCGCGAGTAGGGCACGCGACTATTGGGGGTGCTTCTCCCAGGGCCAGCGCGGGCGCTGTCCGCCGTTGGCGCGCCAGATCAGCAGAACAAAGTAGAGCAGGGCGACAACCCCGGCCCAGAGCGCCACCGCTGCGGCGAAGGGACTCGTCAGTTGCTCGCCGAGGAAGACGAATCCGGTCACCGGCTCACTGGCCGCGCTGCCCGGCGCGGCCGGGGTATCTGGGGTGGTCGCGTTCATGCTGTTCAGCCCGTAGACGAGGCCGCCGGCGAAGCCGTAGACGAGGTAGCAGAGCGCGGCGGCGAGCACCACGAGGCTGACCGGAACGGTGTGCATCGCCGCGCCGGCCCGGCCGACGCCCGCCCAGAGCACGAGCAGCAGGGCGATCGTCGCCGCGCCGACCATGACCGGGCCGACCAGCGGGCCGGCATCCGTCTCTGCAATCACCTCGATGTTGAGGAACAGGCTCAGCATGCCGAAGCTGGCCACGACCAGCGCCACGTAGAGCCCGAGCGCGAAGAACGCCAGGAAGAAGGCGTAGCGGCGGTACTCCTGCACCTCGAGTGGGATCATGGCTGGCTCCTCAATCGGGCAGCTCTGGAACTACTGGCGGGTGAGGGTGGGGCCCTCTGCCAGAACGCGGTCGTACTCCTGGCGGACGGCGAGGTTGCGTGCGGTGACCTTGCGGCCGCGCGCGGCGATCCATGCGCCGAACCAGATCGGCACCTCGCGGGCGGCGATGGCGGCGACGATGGCGACGGGGTTCAGCCACTGGCCGGCGATGAACTGGCCGGCCTGGCCGGGGGTCAGCTCCCAGGCGCGCACGGTCAGCAGCGAGCCACCGATGAAGGAGAAGTAGACGATGACGGCGACGGCGAAGCCGCCGAGCACATAGGCCCACCAGCCGCCGCGGTTGACGATGGCCGCGAGCAGCGCGAAGGCACCGAAGAAGAAGAGCACGGGGATGTAGAAGACCGGGGCGCTGACGAATAGGGCGAAGCTCTCGCCGGCCTTCTCGACGCTGGGGTTCTGGCTCAGGCTGATCAGGAAGGTGCTGCCCGCGTAGAGGATCGCGAAGGCGAGGGTGGCGAGGAGACCGATCAGGATGCCGGCGCCGCGGTTGCCCTTGGGCGAGGGCGGGATCGGCGCCTGGACGAAGATCGGCTGCCCGGCGGCCGCGTACTGGCCGATCGGGGCGCCGGCGTTGGGGTCGTAGTAGACGCCGGTGGCTGCCGGGGCCTCGACGGTCGCTGCGGTGGCGACCGTTGCGGCGCCGGCGGCGATGCCTGCCTCTGGCACGTTGTCGACCGCGGTCGGCTGCGCCTCGGCGTAGTCGACCTCCGTGGCCGGGGGCGCGAGCGCGATCGGGGCCTCGGGGAAGTAGGGCTGCGGAGCGGCTGCCGCTGGCGGGGCTACCGGGGCGGCGGTTTCGGCGGCCGCTGCCGCCGCGGCGGAGGCCGCGGGCGGGGCCGGAATGTACTCAGGCGCGGCGGGGGCCTCGGGTGCGGCGGGGGCTGGAGTGGCGTCAGTTGGAGCGGCGGGCTCCGCGAAGAACGCGGGCAGCGCGTCCTCGGGGATCTCGGTGGTATCGCCGCTCATCGGCTCGATCAGAGTCGGTTCGGCGGCCGTCGGTTCGGTGCCCTCGTGGTTCTCGTGCTCCGGCGTGGTGTCGCTCATGCTGACTCTCCTCCCGCGCACGATGGCGCCCAGTTCAGCCGTAACTGTAGCAATCAGCGCCTCGCTCTGCAGCGAGCCTCGCGGGCGCCGCCCGACAAAATCGCCGCCTGAGCTGGGCGAATGCGCGCGACACTCCGCCGCGGGCGCCGCGACCCCGCCGGTGTGATGGAGCGCGCGACCGGAGCCCACGGCGCGGCCGTGTCGGGTTGGCTCCGGGGCTGCGGGGGCTGCGCTGCTCCTTCGTCGCGGCGCGGCCCCCTCCAGCCGACGTGCTGAGAGGCGGGGCGCCCGGGCAGACGTGCATCTGCACGTTGGCTCGAGGGAGCGCCAGCGACCGAAGCCAACCGCGCCGCTCTTCCGTTGGTCGAGTAGGCCCGCTAGGGCCGTATCGAGACCCGGTTTCCGGCGGGAGACCGTCTCTCGTGCGGGGTCTCGATACGCTCGTTCCTCGCTACTCGACCAGCGGGGTGGGCGGGGGCGAGACGCTCACGCGGGCTCCCGGGCTTCGGGGGCTGCGCTGCTCCTTCGTCGCGGCGCGGCCCCCTCCAGCCGACGTGCGGAGAAGTGCTGCCCCTCCAGCCGACGTGCCGCGGCGCGGCCCCCTCCAGCTGACGTGGGGAGAGGCGGGCGCCCGTGCAGGCGCGCATCTGCACGTTGGCTCGAGGGAGCGCCAGCGACCGAAGCCAACCGCGCGACGACGGCAGGCCGGCAGAAACGCAGATGGCCCCGAGACGCGGGTCTCGGGGCCATCTGATCGAGTCGCGCCGCTACTCCGATGCGGCCGCCTCCGCGGCGGCCGCATCGGCCGCAGCCTTCTGCGCGGCCAGGTCGACCGGGACGTCGGACGCCTTCAGCAGCACGTAGATGAAGCCGCTGATTGAGGCTGTGTATGGCGCGACGACCGCGGCGGCCGCGTCCTCCCCGGCGGCCCCTTCCTCCACCTCCACCGGAGCCAAGCCGAGTCCGTAGACCAGCGTGAGCCGGGACCCGTTCTGAACGGCGGAGGTGAAGTCGAGCAGCTTCTGGTATTCGCCCTTGGTCTCGATCGTGACGGGGATCGCAACGAAGTTCGCGGGTGTGACGAGGGAGCTTTCGACGGGTGCCAGAATCGGTCGGAGCAGCGACTTGTCGAGTGCGGCCGCAGCGTCGGCGTCTGCCGCGTCACCAGTCTGGGCGGCCTTGGCCTGCAAATCGACGACCTCCTTCACCGCACCCGGTGGCAGCATCAGCGCGGCACTGTTCATTGGGCCTGCGTATGGGCGTGCGTCGGCGACGGTCAGTGAACTTACTTGGACGCCGGCGGCCACGGCCATGGCATCGATCTGTGCAACGAATCCCGAGAAGCCGGCATTGTCCGGCACGGCGACGCGCACCTCGGCGAGCTGCTTCTTGAAGGTGTCGATGCTCTCGAAGTCCTTCTTCAGCACCGCGAGCTCCGCGGCGAGCCCGGCATTCTGCGCCTCGACCGCGACGCGTTCGTCATCGGCGTCCTTGGCCGCTGCCAATTGCGGCGCGACGCCGAGGAAGTAGCCTCCGAGCAGGAGCACGACGCCCAGCAGGGCCGCCCCGATGGTCCAGATGCGCTTGTCGTTCATCAGTTGCCTCCCTGCGCTGCCGCGTCACCGGTGGGCTCGGCGTCGTCGTCCGTCGGCGTTTCCCCGGCAGCCTCTGCCTCGGGCACGAAGCGAGCCGACAGGGCCTCGCCGTTCACCTGCAGCTTGATGCTCACCGTGTAGAGGCCGGTCTTGTCGTCAAAGGTGACCGAGTCGGGGCTTGCACCGGCATACCCGGTCAGCCCTGCCAGGCCGTCTAGCCAGAGTGGAACGTTCGGCAGTGTCGGTGAGGTCGCCTCGAGCCCGACCGTTGCGATCCGTGGGGACTGCAGCGGTGTGGTCGCCTGCGCGAACTCCTCGAGGGGGGAGGCCGCGCTGATCGACGCGGTCCTGATCGCGACGCCGGCGGGCAGCGAGGCCTGCACGGCCTGCAGGTACTCCCGCCACTGCACCTCGGTGAACGACCCGACCATGCGGGCATCACTGACCGCGTTCAAGTCCTGCTGAACCCGCCGCACCTCGACGTACTCCGTCTGTTCCGCCAGCAGCGCATCCGTTCTGGCCTGTGCGTCGATCAGCTGGATCGTCTTGCCCAGTGTGATGGCGGTTGCTCCGGTCACCATCAAGACGACGACGGTAACCACACCGAGCAACCCGACGCCCAAACGCCGACGCAGCACTCGCGACGCCGCGGCAGCCCGCACCTCCGGCGGGAGCAGGTCGACCCGGGGAACCCCGCCGATCTCAATCGTGTCGGCGCGGGCGCCGCCCTTCTTCTGCCCACTCATGCGGCCCTCCCTGCCGTGAGCCCGAGGGCGACAGCCACATTCGGGCGGCCCTGCCTCAGGGCGTTTTCGTCGAGTTTGCGTGAAATCTCCAGGCCGGCCAGCGGGTCGACGACCACGACGGGCATGCGCGTGACCTCATTCACCGCCCGCTCGCAGCCGGGCAGTGCTGCGCCGCCGCCGGCCAGCAGAATCTGGCGAACCGGCTGATCTGGGCGCGTGTTGTTGAAGTAGTTGATGGTGTTGCGCAGGCTGGTGAGCAGTTCGCCGGCTACCTCGTAGATGACCTCGAGCGCCTTCTGATACTCCGGCGGAACGGCCGTGGCCGAGAGCCCGATCTGTCGCTTCAGCTGCTCGGCCTGCGCGGGATCGATCTCGAGGCGGCGGGCCAGCTCCAGCGTGATCTGGTCGCTGCCGGTCGGGATGATGCGGATGAACTGGGGAACGCCGTCCGTGGCGATCACGACGGTCGTCGTGCTGCCGCCGATCTCAGCCAGGGCCACGGTGCCCGCGGCGTCCGGGCCACGCAGGTAGACCCGCGAAAGGGCGAACGGAACCAGATCGACCTCGACGGTCTTCAGGCCGGCCAGTTTGGCGGCCTTGATGTTGCCGAGCACCGCGTCCTTGGCGGCAGCGACGAGGAGGCCCTGCACCTGCGGGCCGTGCTCGCCGTCAATCTCGGCGACCGGGTAGAAGTCGAGGAGCGCGTCGGCGACGGGCATCGGCAGCATGTCCTGAACGAGGTGCGGCAGCGACTCGCGGATACGCTCACGGGAGGCACGCGCGACGGTGAGGTCACGAGCCAACACGCGGTGGTTTCCGATGCCGATCGCGATGTTCTTGCTGCTGAAACCGCCGTTCGACCAGAGTTGCCTGAGCGCGGTGGCCACGGTGTGCGGCTCCATCACCTCGCCGCGCACGATGGCGCCCAGCGGCACCGCAACTTCTGCGTAGCGCTCGACCATCGGTTTGCGGCTGGATCCGCCCACCTCGACTGCGCGCACGACCCCCGCCGCGAAGTCCACTCCCACTACCGTTTGTGCCACGGGTGGTTCCTTTCTGTCAGTGCGAATCGCACGATGTCGACGGTCATGCCTAAGACGCCAGACCGAACAAGCTGAGGTAGGCCGCCCAGAGGCTCTCGCCGAAGAAGATGCCCAGCCACGCGGCCAGAAGCATCCACGGCCCGAAGGGAATACCGGACTTGCGCCCGGCCTTGCGCAGCACGATCAGCGCGATGCCGAACACACCGCCGATCAGGAATGCCCCGAAGCCGCCCACGATGAGAGCACCCCAGCCCAGATAGCCGAGGTAGAGGCCGAGAACGCCGGCGAGCTTGACATCGCCCATTCCCATGCCGCGCGGCGAAATCAGGGCAAGCAGGAAATAGAGCGCGAAGAGGGCAGCACCGCCGATCGCCGCCCCAAGCAAAGCCGGGTAGCTCCCGGTGAGGGCCGCAGACTCCGCCAGCAGAACGGCGGAGACCAGGTAGCTCGGCAGCACGATGCTGTTGGGCAAGATCTGGTGATCGAGGTCGATCAGGGTTAGCACCACGGTGATCGCGGCCAGGTACAGAAACGCGAGCAAGAGCAGCAGGCTGGAAGCCACGTCGGCGGAATCCGCGCCGAGTGCGGCCAGCGGTGCAGCGGTGCCGCTGGCCACCCACCACCACGTCACGACGCCGAAGAACAGCGCGGTGCCGCCCTCGACCAGCGGGTAGCGCGCCGAGATCGGCGCCTGGCAGGAGGCGCAGCTTCCGCGCAGCAGCAGCCACGACAGAACAGGGACGTTCTGCCACGGCTTGATGCGCACTCCGCAGCGCGGGCACGCGCTCGGCGGCGACACCACCGAGAGCTTTTGTGGCACCCTGAAGATCACCACGTTCAAGAATGAACCGATGAATGCCCCAAACAGGCCGACGAGAACCGGGACTGCAACCACTACTTCGCCACGTCACGGATCGATTCGCGGCTCGACAGCACCGGGTAGACAGGACCTCCCGGAGACACGGGGTCGCCCGTGTCCATGTTGACGCCCGGAAGGCCAACCGGCGAGTACATCAGCTTCGCATTCCCATCGATTTTCGTGAACTGGCCGTAGAGCTGCCCCCGCCAGTGAATGCCGGAGGTGATGTTTGACTCACACGGGCTGTACACCAGCGCGGAGATGTTTTGTGCGGCCGGCGGCACTGCCCCAAGGATGAAGCCGCCACCGACGGTGAAGTTGCGACCCGATACGCAGGTGGGGAGCCCGTTGTCGAGTTCGTCCGGAACGATGAGCCACAGCTTCCGTGGCGAGTCGGCGAGGAACCCGGCGCTGCCGCCCAGGGAGTACCCCTTGGCGAAGATGGCGACGTCGGAACTCAGAGTGATCTTGTCGTCGCCGCCCAAGGTGATTGCGCCGGTGCAGGCCCGAGCATCGATCACTCCGGGCGCGGCGCCCAGCGAGTCGATCGCGGTCTTGAGCGCGGTGTAGTTGCAGGCCCCCGTCAGCGTACGCACGAGGAAGCCATTCCAGTCGGCCAGGTCGTAGTTGAACTCGATCCAGTTCGGAACGGTGGGAGCCGGCGGAGCGGTCGGGCCGACTCCCGGCCAGGCCAGACCCTGAGTCACACCGCCGTGCGCCGTGCCCGAACCCGTGAGGGTACGCGTGATGATCCTCCCGTTGATCGAAAGGCCACCGCCAGACCACGTCGTGCTGTTGTTCGACCAGACAGTGCCCTTGACGTTGCCGCCGGCCAAGATGATCGAGCTGTTGGAGTTCGCGTTCTGCGCAACCTCGCCACCCCAGCTGATCTTCACACTCGTCGGAGCCCAGACGCTGCCCCCGATCTTCCCATCCGACTGGATGTCCATGGTCGTCCCTGCGATGGCGTTTGCTCCGATCTTCACCCCGCCCGAGATCGCGACGCTCTGCGAGGCCCACACGCTGCCGGCCACAGTGCACGATCCGGATCCGGTAAACTTGCCGTTCGCGACGACGATGTCGGCGTAAGTCGGGCTGGCACCGGAGCACGCGACATCGCCGTTTCGGATCTGTACGCTGGCGATCGTTCCCGTGCTCGAGGTGAGGGTTCCAGAGCCGGAGAATCCTGCGGAAGAGAATGCGTAGACGGCAGCTCCCGTGGCCGGAACGCCCGCGGCCGGAAGTGTCATGCGATAGATCGCCTCGACCGTGCTCACGTCGCCGGTGTCGTTACCCACGACTCCGCTCACGGCCGCCTCTCCGGTGGACTCGATGCGCAGAATCTGTGCCGCCGACGTCGGGCAGCCCATCGTCCACGTCGCACTCGCGAGATCGGTGTGCGTGCTCCACGACAGCTGAACCGTGTAGACCGGATCGGTGTTGGAGCTGTAGATACCGCCGGTCGGGCAGCTACCGGTTTGTACGTCGGCCACGGCCTGATTAATGCCGGACTCGGCCGCGGAGACCGACTGGACTCCGGCCCGCGTGGCACTGGTGAAGGAGAGGGCATTGATGGTCGATGCCGCAATGACCGCGCTGATGATGAGGGTCACGGCCATCAGGCCGATCACCCCCATCAGCACACTGCCACGCTCTTCAGAGGCGGACCGGATGACGACACGGAAGCGGTTCAGAAACATGCGAGACTCTCCGAACTCGTGATTCGCTGGCTATTGACGGTGCTGAAGAGGACGGGCTTCGTCGTTCCGGCGTCGACGGTGAACTTGAGGTCAACGCGGCTCACGGTCACGCCGAAGAGTGTGGTTGACACAGGCTTGACGCCGGTTCCCAACAGGAGCCACCCGGCGAGGTGCTCGGGCGCGGTGCTCACCGGGGCAGAGATGTGCGCGACGGGCGAGACACGCTTGCGATAGACCGCGCCCTCCGCGCCGGGCGCGAAGTACCAGGCCTCACACGACCAGGCCAGCGCGGTGCCGCTGTCTCGGGTGTGCACGACGAGGAGCTCGTTGCCGTGGGCATCGACGGTGGCTTTCACGTCTGAGGCATTCGACACGCCTTGTTTGACGGAGCGGGCGACCAGCTGCCCCGTCGCGTTCGCACTTGTGGAGTCCCTGACGATGCTCTCGCTCTGGACGCCGTTGATGAGTATTCCGCCGACGATAGTGAGCACGACGACCGACAACATCATGTATACGAGGAGCTCGACGAGCGTGATGCCGGCTTCGCGCTGAAGCGGGGCTACGGTGACTGCGGTTGGTCGGGGCATCACTAGGCCGTCTTCAAGAGGACGAGGGCCACAGTCTCGGTGATGACGTCGCCTTCGGCGTCGGTCACCCACACCTTGATCTTCGCGGTGGCCGGGTAGACCGCCGGGGCAGGGCACCCTCTGACCACGGAACGGTGGGGGGTGAGCACGACGCCGCGCGGGTCGGTGGTGGGGATGAGTGCCGCCGACGCATAGCCGCTGAGCGTTGCACAGCTGCCGATCTGGGCACGCGCCGCGTCGAGCTGCTCATTGACGATTTGAGTGGCCGTCGCCACGGTGGTGTTGAGCTGTGTTGTCTTCATTGCCTGGATGAGGAGAGGCAGGAAGGCGATCGCGATGATCCCCAAGAGGAACATCGAGACCAGGATTTCGATCACGCCGAAGCCGCGCTCGTTCTCACCCTTCTCGGGTGTGACGAGCGCGGCCTCGGGTGTGAGGGTGACCATAGGGAGTCAATCCACTCTGTGTGTTCGGGTTGGTGCAAAAGAACTTCGGTGAAGTTCGGACTGACTACGGAGTCTTCTTCGCCGCGCCGTTGTCGGTGATGGTGTGGGTGTGGCCGGCTTCGACTGTTCCGCCCGGAGCCCAGTTGCCGGTGATGACGAACTTGTCCGGAGTCGCGCCAGCGGCGATCGTGACCTTGATGTCGGCGCTCGGCGTGTATGCCTTCACAGCAGCGAGGTTCGTGTCGGCGATGACCGTGGCGACGGGGGTTCCGGTGACCAGCTCAGCGACGACGGCGGTCTTCGCATTGGTGATGGCGGCCGAGACGGCCTTGTCCTTGGCCGTGTCCTGCTGGCCGAGGTAGATCGGGATGGCGATGGCGGCGAGCACGCCGATAATGAGGACGACGACGAGGAGCTCGATCAGGGTGAAGCCCTTTTCGCGGTCTCCGGCGGCATTGCGTCGGGCTGCAAGTGCGTCTTGTACGCGGATGACCATGACGGTCTCCAATCTGTAGGGGGTTGGACTCAGGGCTGGCAAGCCAGCCGGAGTATGAGCATATTGCCAGCGACTTCCCAGCAACATCCCCTTACCGGGGGTGAAAGGCGCGATCCTTGTCCCCAGTTACGGGGTAAGCGAATCGCCCTATTTGATCTGGTCGAAGACGCTGAAGACGGGCATGTAGAGGGCGACGATCATCGATCCGATGATGACGCCGATGACGGCGATCATGAGTGGCTCGATGAGCGAGGTGAGCTGCTTGGTCGTCGACTCCACCTCTTCGTCGTAGAAGTCGGCGATCTTGGCGAGCATCTGCTCGAGCGATCCGGCGTCCTCGCCGACGGCGACCATCTGCACGATCATGGGAGGGAACACCGATTCATGCGACAACGGCTCGGCGATCGAGCGTCCTTGGCGCACCGACTCGGCCACCTTCTTGAGCGCCTCCTCGATCACATAGTTGCCGCTCGTCTCGCCGACGATGGCGAGTGCCTGCAAGATCGGAACGCCGGCGCCGAGCATCGTCGAGAAGTTGCGGGTGAAGCGGGCCAGCGCCACCTTCTTGAAGAGGTCGCCGAAGACGGGCAGCTTGAGCTTCATGGGGTCGACGACCTTGCGCACCTCTTCGGTGTGCTTGTTCTTGCCCCACCAGACTCCGAAGACGATGCCAGTCACGAGCACGATGGGGCCGACCCAGACCATCGCCTGGGAGAGCACGACGAGGATCTTCGTCGCGAATGGTAGTTCGCCACCGAGGCCGGCGAACATGTTCTCGAAGACTGGCACGATGAAGATGAGCATGCCGACCATCGCCAGCAACGCCATGATCAGCACGACGACCGGGTAGGTGAGCGCCGACTTGACGGTGTTGACGAGCTTGACCTCGGCCTCGAAGTTGTCGGCGACCTGCTCGAGCGAGCGCTCCAGGAAGCCACCGGTCTCACCGGCGCGCACCAGGTGGATCATGATCGGCGGGAAGATCTCGCCGTGCTTCGCCATCGAGCCCGACAGCGAGCCGCCCGTCTCGATGTCGCTGCGCACGGCATCCAGGGTGCTGGCCAGCTTCTTGTTCTCTGTTTGACCGGCCAGGATCGTGAGGGTGCGCAGCAGCGAGAGCCCGGCGGCAATCATGGTGGCCATCTGGCGGCTCGCCACCGCGAGGTCCTTGAGCTTCACTCCCCCGCCGAGACCGGCGATGTTGATCTCCATATTGAGCCCGGTGCCGGCCGGAGCTTCCGTGATCGAGACCGGGGAGAGCCCCATGTCGCGTAGCCGCGCAGCGACGGCGCCGCTGCTCACGGCATCGATCTTGCCCTTGCTGATCTTGCCTGCTGCGTTGCGCCCCGTGTAGGCGAACGGCTTGGTCATGGACATTAGCGTGGCCCTCCCACGAAGGAGCCGCCGTAGTCGATGCCGCTGGAGAGTGCGTCGGCGGGATGCCCGGTGTCGGCGCGGGTGATCAACTGACGCAGGCTCTCGAGGTCCTGCGCCTTCTCCGCGGCTGCGGCGTGCGTGATGGTTCCCGCATTGACCAGCTCGGCCAGGTGCTGCTCGAGCGTGCGCATGCCGAACTGGCCACCGGCCTGCATCGCGGCCGTGATCTGGTGAGTCTGGCCCTCGCGGATCAGGTTGCTGACGGCCGGGGTGGTCACCAGGATCTCGGTGGCGACCGCGCGCCCCGAGTTGCTGGCGCGCTTGACGAGCGTCTGGCAGACCACGCCCTGCAGGGTGAGGGCGAGCTGAGCGCGCACCTGCTCCTGCTGGTGCGGCGGGAAGACGTCGATGATGCGGTCGACCGTCTGCGGGGCGGACTGCGTGTGCAGGGTGGCGAACACGAGGTGGCCGGTCTCTGCTGCGGTGAGCGCGACGGAGATGGTCTCGAGGTCGCGGAGCTCGCCGACCAGGATCACATCCGGGTCCTGACGCAGCACGTGCTTGAGTGCTGCCGTGAAGCTGTGCGTGTCCGCACCGACCTCGCGCTGGTTGACAAGCGACTTCTTGTGCGTGTGCATGAACTCGATCGGGTCTTCCACCGTGACGATGTGGTCGGCCCGCGTCTCGTTGACGAGGTCGATGAGGGCGGCCAGCGTGGTGGACTTGCCGCTACCGGTCGGTCCTGTCACGAGCACGAGCCCGCGGGGCAGCGTGGCGAACTTCGCCACGACATCCGGCACGCCGAGCGCCTTGAGCTGCTTGATCTCGGTGGGGATCAGACGGAACGCCGCACCGATCGCCCCGCGCTGCTGGTAGAAGTTCACACGGAAGCGGGCGTTGGCCGAGATCGTGAACGCGAAGTCGAGTTCCATGACCTCGGCGAACTTCTCGGCCTGGCGCTCGTTGAGCAGGCTCATCAGGGCGCTGGTCACCTTGTTGCGCGACCACGGCACATCCTCGAGCGCTGGGCGCAGGCTGCCGTCCACGCGCAGGGTCGGGGCGGCGTTCACGGTGACGTGCAGGTCGGATGCCCGCTGCAGCACGACCTGCTGCAGCGACGCGATCAGATCGCGGTCGGCGTTGTCGAGAGCGGCACGTTCGACGACGGTGAGCGTGCTGGTGTCGAAGGGCTCCGGCTCGATGGCGACCGCGTGCGAGAAGCGCTCCCCAGTGGGCGGGGGCATCGGCGCGGGGGCCGGTGCGGAGAGCGCCGGGGACGGGCGGGTTGGCGCAGGGAACGCCGCGGCCGTGCTGACCGGCGGGTAGGCGGGTGCCTGCGGCGGAACGACGGGGAGCGCCTCGGTGAGGGCATCGTCGTACGCGCCGCCGCCTGCGCTGACCGGCACGGGAACGGGCGCCGAGATGGGCGCCGCCTCGGCCACGGCGACGGGCTCGGCCGGCACGGGGCTCACGGGCTCCGGGGCCGGCGCGAGGCCGAGCAGCTCGAAGCCCGATGGCTCGCTCGCCGGCTCCTCCCAGGTGTCGACGGGGCGGTAGCTCGGGGCCTCATAGGCCGGCGGCTGCGCGTAACCGGGCAGCGGGTAGCTCGGGATCGCGTCGTGCCCCTCCGAGATGGCGCTCGACACGACGGGCGGCTGCAGCTCGGCCGGCGGGGCCACAACTGGGGCGACGTAGGCGGGCGGAAAGGCAGTCGGCGGAGCGGCCGCGATGGGCGGCGTGACAACAGGCTGCGCTGCAACGGGCGGAACGGCGGCGTGCGGAACGACTGCGGGCGGCGCGACGTCAGCTGCCGGGTCCAGGCCGGCAGCCTCTGCACGCAGCGTGAACTCGGCCATCAGCGCATCGAAGGGCGACGCGGCCGCGGCGGGCGTGGCGTCAAAGCCCTCTGCTGCCCGGCGGCGCTGCGGCGCCCAGCCGTCAGCGGAGTCGCCCGGCTCGGCTGGGATGTCGTACGGTGGCCTGTCCATGCGGCTGTGTTCCTCTCGTGGTGCGGGTCGTCGGGCAGGCGCGGTTACGCCACGACTCGCAGAATTTCTTCGATCGACGTGAGACCCATCTTGGCCTTCTCCCAGCCGTCTTCGCGCAGGGTGATCATTCCCTGCTCCTGGGCGACGCGACCGATCTCGGCGCTGGATGAGCGGGCGACCGCCATCCGCTCGATCTCCTCGGTCACGGTCATGACCTCGTGCACCGCGATGCGGCCGCGGTACCCGGTGTTCGAGCAGCTCTGGCATCCGACCGGCTGGTAGACGACGGGGCGGGGCTGGGCGGAGTCGTAGCGGAAACGCAGCCGGGCGACGTACTCGGGCTCCAGCTCCTCCGGCCGCTTGCAGCGTTCGCAGAGGCGACGCGCGAGTCGCTGGGCGACGACGCAGTCGAGGGCCGAGCCGACGAGGAACGGCTCGATGTCCATTTCGGTGAGGCGGGTGACGGCGCTCGGGGCGTCGTTGGTGTGCAGCGTGGAGAGCACGAGGTGGCCGGTCAGCGACGCCTCGATGGCGATCTGGGCGGTCTCGTGGTCGCGGATCTCGCCGAGCAGCACCACGTCAGGGTCGGAGCGCAGGATGCTGCGCAGCGCGCTGGCAAAGGTGAGGCCCGCCTTGGGGTTCACCTGCACCTGGTTGATGCCCGGCATCCGGTACTCGACCGGGTCTTCAACCGTGATGACGTTGATCTCGGGGCGGGCGACCGCGCCGAGCGTCGTGTAGAGCGTCGTCGACTTGCCCGAGCCGGTGGGCCCGGTGACGAGGATCATGCCGTACGGCTTGGTGTAGCTGGCCTTGTACGCCTCGAAGTTGCGCTCGAGCAGGGCCAGGTCGCGCACGTCGAGGCTCGTGTTGGTGTTGTCGAGGATTCGCATGACGACCTTCTCGCCCCACACCGTCGGCAGGGTGGCCACGCGGAGGTCGATCTTGCGCCCGCCGTGGTTGACCGACATGCGGCCGTCCTGCGGTTTGCGCCGCTCGGCGATGTCGATGTCGCTCATGATCTTCAGGCGCGAGATGACGCCGTTCTGGATGCTCTTCGGGGCCGGCTGCATCTCGTGCAGCACGCCGTCGATGCGGTAGCGGACCCGCATCTCGCGCTCGGCCGGCTCGATGTGGATATCGGAGGCCTTGTCCTGGATGGCCTGGCTGACCAGCAAGTTGACGAAGCGCACGATGGGGGCGTCGTCCTCGTTGTTCTCGCCGATGCCGAAGTCGGTCTGCTCGAGCGGGGCGTTCTCCTCCTCGAGCGTGGTGGTGAGGTCGCTCAGCTCGTCGTCGGCGCGGTGGTACCGGGCGATGGCGGCGAGCAGGTCGCTGCGCTCGGCGACGATGAGGTCGACGTGCATCCGCGAGGCCTCGCGCACATCGTCGATCGCGAAGACGTTGCCGGGATTGACCATGGCGACAGCGATGCGGTCGCCGGAGATGGCGATGGGCAGCAGCTCGTGGCGACGGCAGATGGCGGCGCCGACGAGCGCTACCGCGTTGCGGTCGACCGGGAAGTCGACCAGCTCGACGAAGGGCAGTCCGGCCTGTGCCGCGCGCGCCCGCGAGAGTTGTACCTCGGAGATGACGCCGCTCTCGACGAGCATGCGCACGGCGCTCTCGTCGTTGCCTCCTGCGTTGGCGATCGAGTCGAGGTGCTCGATCGGTAAATGGCCATGCAGGATCAGGATTTCTGAAAGCGTTGCCACAAGAACCTCCTCGGGAAAAAGGTATGCTGCGGCATCCGCGAGCAGCCGCAGTTGTGTAGGGCAAGAACGTGCTCGCAGTTATATCTCAGGCCGCAAAGATACGCGCTCGGGCCAAACGGCGGTACCCCACTTTCGGGGCCGAACGGTCGCCTCACCCCCGAACGGGGCTCGCGGGGTCTACTTCCAGAGGGTGTTGACGATGTCGTGGGTGTAGCCGTCTGGCGCGATGTTCATCCAGCGGGTGGCGAGCCACACCTCACCCCGCACGAAGTGGGACTCACCAGAGAAACCATTGTCGTCGGTCGCCTCGATGATGCAGCGGGTGCCACCAAGCTCGTCGTAGCAGCTCAGCCCGAGCTCTGCCAACCGTGCGAGGACCTCGGCCGGCTGCGAGCCAGACAGGGACGTGACGTTGGTGACGAGGAATCGATCGCCCCCTCCGGCCTCGCTGCCCCAGCGGCAGCTCAGCGGATCCGCCGCCTGCAGGACCGCGATCAACGTGTCGTCGGCGCTTCCGAACACCGCTGGCTGGCCCGGCTCGTTGATCCAGGCCGGGTTCAGCACGAGGCCGCCCATCTGCGCGGCCCAGTCGGTGCTGTAGATTCCCGCGCAGGTGGCGGGAACCCGCGAGACGGGAGCTGCGCTCGGCTCCGGGGCCGCCGGCGTGCTGGTCTCGGGGGCGGGGCGCTCCGGCGTCTCCGAGGGGTTGGCGCCGGCGGATGCCGCGTCGCTGGGCGGCATCGCCCCGACCGCGTAGCCGGCGCTCACGGCGCCGACCGCGAGCACGATCGCTGCGACAATCGCCAGCCCCACCTTGCGGTCTCGGGAACGCGGCTTCGGCGTGGGCGTCGCAGTCATGGATTCAGTGTAGCGAGCGGCCGCGGGCTGGGAGGCAGCCGGCCCCGGCGGCGCGGCGCGACGTCAGAGGGTGTTCAGAAGCAGCACGATCGCCACGATCGAGGCGGCCAGCACGGTGGCGCCGCCGATGACGGCCAGCACGGTGATGGCCAGGCGAAGGGCGCGCTCCCCGGGCTGTGTGGGGACGGCGGCGTCCTCCCGGGGCTCCGCCGCAACGTTCAGGCGCTCGACCGGCTGCTGTTCGGGCAGGACCCGGGGCGGGTAGCTGTCGCGCTGCCCGGACTCCAGCGACGTGGCGAGCGGCGCGGGCTGGGCAGGGGCGGGCGGGACGTCGGCCAGCGTGAGCAGCGGCGCGACGGCGTCCGCGCGTGGCTGGCGGCGCCGGGGAACGGGTCGGGTGGACTCGTCGACGAACGGCGCGGCCACCGTCTCCTGGTCGAGCGGGTCGGGCCGCGCCACGATTCGGGTGGACTCGTCGAGCTCGCCCTCGAGGGGCCGGCGTCGGGTCACGAGCCTGGTCGACTCGTCGAGTTCGGGCTCGGGCGCGGTCTCGGGCTTGGGCTCGGGCTCGGTCTCTGTCTCGGTCGCGGGCTCGGGCTCGGGCTCGGGCTCGGGCTCGACTGACAGCTCGGGGCTCGGGGCCGCGCGGACGACGATCCGGGTGTCCTCATCGAACGCGGGGCTGTCGGCGGCGCGGAGGGAACGGCGGGTGGGATCGGCGGCGTCCATCTCTGCGGCGGCGTCGAACACGGCTGCAAAGGCCGCGTCAGCGTCCCCGTCGGAGCCGGAGTGGGCGGCCGGGACTCTCGAGCCCGCGGTGTCAGCGTCCACCGCCGCGCCCCTTCCGCCAGGGGAGTTTCGCCGTGTCTTCCAGAAGCAAGTCGACGGTGTCGTGCTCGCCCACACCGGAGTCGGGGCCCGCGCCCTCGCCGAGGTCGGCCGCGCCGCCGTTCAGCACGTCGATGACGATGAGCGAGACGTTGTCGCGCCCGCCGTGGAGCAGCGCCTGCGTCAGCAGTTCGGATGCGGTCGAGTCCACCGGACCGCCCATGGCGAGCAGCACGCGCAGCACCTCGTCGGGGAGCTCGCCGCTCAGCCCGTCGGAGCACACCAGGAGGCGCTCCCCCGTGATCACCGGGTGCATCCAGTAGTCGGCGCGGGCGTCGGCGGCACCGATGGCACGGGTGATCACGTTGCGCCCCACGTAGTCGGCGGCGTCCTCCGGTGCGAGCGTGCCGGAGTCCAGCATCTCCTGCACCAGCGAGTGGTCGTGCGTGATGCGGCTGAGCTCGCCGCCGCTCAGCCGGTAGACCCGCGAATCGCCGACGTTCAGCACAAGCCAGGCGGGCTGGGTCTGCTCGTTGACCAGCACGATGCCGCTCAGGGTGCTTCCCGCACCCCGTGCCCGCCCGGCGGAGATGCGCTCGACCGCCGTCTGCGCGCGGCCGACCGCCGCGACAACGTCGGCGGGCAGCACCTCGGCGCCGCCCACCAGCGGGCGGAACGCCTCGACGACGGCGGCGCTGGCGAGGTCGCCCGCCTCGTGCCCGCCCATGCCGTCGGCCACGATGTAGACGGGGTGCTCGGCGAGCAGCGAGTCCTCGTTCACCGCGCGTTTGTGGCCGACATCCGTGTGCGCCTGATGACGCAGCACGATGGGACTCTTGGCCAGTGTTTCAGTCGAGCGTTGGTGCACCGCTCACTCCTCTTGAAAGATTCGGGCAGACATTTCGCCCAAGATGAAACGGTCGGTGATGCGTGCCGGAGTGCCCGGCTCGAGTTCGGTCTCTTCGCCGTCTGCCCCGAGGAGGTAGACGCCGTTGGTCGAGTCCAGATCGGTGATCCGCCACGAGTCCTCGTGCCGGTGCAGCATCACATGCGTCTTGGACACAGTACGCCCCGCGTCGCGCACGGTGACGAGCTGGGCGTCTTCGTGGCCGGGGAGGTGTGACGGGTTGCGCCCCAGCAGCACCACGGCGGCGCTGAGCGGCACCCGCTGGCCCGACTCGGACTCGAACACCCAGGCGCTGTTGCGCCGGCCGGTGATGATGGTCGCGTCCAGCGGGTCGACCGACAGGGCCGCATGCATCTCGGATGCCGGGCCACTGGCCGGCACCGGATCCTGCAGCGCGCTGGGCACGGCCGGGGCTGGCGCGGCGGGCGCGGAGAAGTCGGGGACGGCGTCGATCAGCGGCAGCGCCGCGCGCTGCGCTCCCGCCGGCGGGCCGATGCGGACGGAGAGCTCCTCCGGCATCTCGATGGGGGCCGGGGCCGGCCCGCCCGCTGGCCCGGCCGACTCCAGCAGTGCGGGCGTGTAGCTGATGGCGGCACGCGGCACGTCGGCAGCGACGATCTCGGCGTGCGGCAGCGGTGCGTCCGCCGCCGGAGAGGGAAGCTCCTCTACCGGCCCGCCCGCCGGAGCCGAGCTCTCCGCGGTGCCGAACGGAATGCGCGCCGGCACCTCCTCGCTCGGCAGAGGCGCGAAGGCGGGTGCGCCGACGCGCCGGGCGCTCTCCGCCCCGGCATCCGCGATCGCGGCATCGGTGCGCCGTCGGGCACGCGCCCGCAGCGCGAACACTCCCCAGACGAGCAGCGCGGCCGCGAGCAGAAGTGCGAGGAGCGCACCGACGAGCAGAATCGGATTCTCAGTCATGGTCGTTCGGCGAGGCAGGCCATGCCGGCGCCATCCCCCTTTGCACAGTCGTTGGCCTGGTCGGCGTCAACCGTCCTCCTGTGAATCTATCCATTGCGAGCCTTCTTCGCGCGGACGCCGCGGCCGAAGGAGCGCAGCGACAGGCGCGCCCGCATGCGCTGCCAGCGGGTGAACTCCTGGGTGAGCAGTGCCCGCTCGGCATCCACGGCGGCCCAGTATGCGTCGCTCTCGGCCGGGCCGGGGGCGACGGGGCCGAACACGGCCTCGTCGGCAAGCACCGCTATCATGTGCCCATTCGGGCTGTCGTAGCGCGCGGCGAGCTCTGTGCGAGTGTCGCTGCCCGGCGCGGGCAGCCCGAGGTCGACGGCGGTGTCGACGTAGTCGTCCCAGCCCCCGGCGATGCGCTCCGTCGTGCCGGCGGCGGTGCGGCGCGCGCGCCGGCGCAACGCCTTCGCGGCCGTCGCGGCGACCAGCGGCGCGCCCACGACCAGCAGGCCGAGAAGCACCAACCCGACAATTCTGAGCGCCGTCAACAGCCAGGCCAGGTCGGCGCTCTCCTCGGCCGGCTCGTCGGGGGTCTCGCCGCCGCCTGCGGGATCGGCCTCCGGCGGCGTCACCTCCGTCGCCCCGTCCGAGATCACCTCTGTGGTGTTCTGCGGGTCGCGCGTCTGCTCGTCGCGGGGCGAGATCGGGTTCTCGTATTGCGGCGTGACGTCGACGGGGATCCACCCGCCGCCGGCCTCCTGCACCTCGATCCACGCGCTCAGGTTGCGCCCGCTGCAGCTCCCCGCAGCGCAGGCGGGCATTCCGGATGCGGAGGCGCCGGCGGTGCCGTCATCGAGGTGGAAGCCGAGCACGACCCGGGCGGGGAACCCGAGCGACTCGGCGATCAGTGCGGCGGCGACGGCGAACTGCTCGTCGTCGCCCACCGCGGCCACGAGGTCGGCGTTGTCGGTCGAGCTCGTCGTGTTCTGTTTGTCGAGCAGGGAGCTGAAGAGCATGTCGATGCGCCCGACAGAGTGCCCGGCCAGGCTCGGCGCGAATCCGATGTTGCCCCGCTCCTGCTGCCACGCATACCCGGCGGGCCCCGCCGAGGTCAGTGCGTGGCTCAGGTAGCCGCGCTCCCGCAGCCGGGTGATCAGTTCTTGCAGGGCGGCGCCGTCGGTGCTGCCGAGGCCCTGGGCTGCGACCCATTTGTCGAGACTCTCGGGGAACAGCGTCTCCTCGACGCGCTCCGAGCGGTCGCGGGGCTTCTGCGCCGCCGCGAGATCGCCGGGCTGAGCGGCTGGGGCGTTCGTCCGCAGGGTGAAGCTGTCGCCCGGTCGCAGCTGGTTCAGCTGCACGCCGGCGGCGGTCTGCTCGTTGTAGAAGAAGCCGTCGGTGAGCGCCTGCTTGCGCTTGCCGTGGAAGTCGACGCGGGAGAGCTGGCCGGCCAGCGGCATCCACACCTCCGAATACTCGGCAATGCCCACCTCGAGGGTGCTCGCGGCCGTGGCGCCCACCGCGAGGCCGGGTGTGCGGGCGAAGGCGGTCGAGCGCTCGCCGATGCCGCGCGCGGGGTCGACGACTCGGAACACCTCGCCGTCGTAGTAGCTCAAGACCGCGACGCGCAGCCGCTCGGCCGACGCGCCGCTGGCCGTGACGCGCAACAGTTCGGTGTTGAGGCGGTCGTCGCTGAGGAAGCCGCGGTAGGTGCTCAGCGGGCTGACGAACTCGCGCAGCGCGAGCTCGGGCTCGATGCTGGTGCGCAGAACGTCGCGCTGGTCGACCCGGAGCGGCACGGCGGCAACGGGAACGGCGATCGCGATCGCGGCGACGAGCACGCCGATGGTCAGCGCGCTGCGGCTGGCGCGGCGCGCGGAGCCGGCGAAGCTGCGCTTGCCCGCCCCGGATGCCACTCGGTGCATCTGCGCCGCGCGGCGGGCTCGCCGCGCCCGCCCGGTCAGGAAGCCGAGGGAGAGCAGGAAGGCGGCGGCGCCGATCACGGTCTCGCGCGGAGCGGGCAGCGTCAGACCGGCCACGCTCCAGGCCGGGCTCATCAGGCTGGAGCCAAAGAGGATGCCGAAGGCGACGGCCGCGAGCATCAGCGGCACCGCCAGCAGATCGAGACGGCGGCTGCGCCAGACGAACGAGAGCGAGAGCACGATCGTGCCGAGCATCACGGCGAAGAAGGGAACGAGCAGCGCCTGATAGCTGCCGACCGGCAGCGAGATCGTCACCAGCTCCTTCCACCCGAAGACGCTGCGCATCAGCAGCTCGCCCAGCCCGCGCAGCAGTTCCGGCCCGAGGCCCAGACTGGACGGAACCGCGAGCGGCACGCCGAAGACGAGGTAGGCGCCGAGCGTCGCGAGCAGTGTCGTGAACCAGGACCAGCCCTGGACCAGGCTGAGGCCGGCGATGCCGACGCCGAGCGCCGCGGCGCCGGCCGCGGTGATGAAGAAATACGGGGTCTGGTAGATCGGCCACGCGGCCGCGGCCGCGAGTACCGCCATGGCCAGCACATAGGCGGCTCCGCTGGCAAGCGGCACGCCGCGCAACCGCTCGCCCAGCGAGGGGCGCCTCGGCGGCCGGGCGGTGAGGCCGAAGCGGTTCTCGCCCGGGCGCAGGCCGCTCACGATGCCCTCCTGGCCAGCAGGGAGCGGAGGTCGTCGAGCACTGCGATGGTGAGCACGCCGACGCCGGCGAGCTCCCGGTAGCTCGGCACGGCGAGCGGGTCGATGCGCACGGTGAGCACCGCGACATCCGGCCCGAAACGCAGGGTGAGGCTGCGCAGGCGGGTGGCCGTCACTGCGGAGCCGCAGACGACGATCGCGATGGACACGTCGGGGATCGCCTGGCCGGTGAGCGCGCACACGTCCTCGATGGGCATGGTGGCCGAGGCCTTCTCGATGCCGCTCAGCTCGTCGAGGAGCGCCCGCGTCGAGAGCACGGGCAGGCTGCGGATGCTGTGCACCGAGCTGCGGGCCAGCTCCTGGATCTGCTCGCTCGCCACGACTGCGAGGTCGCGCCCGTCGCGGATGGCGCGCGTGCCGAGGGAGCCGGCCGCGCTGACCGCGATCTCGAACTCCTCGTCGCTGTTGAAGTCGGTGGTCGCGAGGCTGAGCACGACGACGAGGCGGGAACGCCGGCTCTCCTCGTACTGGCGCACCATCAGCTGGCCGGTCTTCGCGGTGGACTTCCAGTGGATGCTGCGCTGGGCGTCGCCGGCGGCATACTCCCGGATGGCGTGGAAGGACATGTCGGCGTCGACGATGCGGTTCGTCGGGTTGCCCTCGAGGTCGCGCACGAAGCCGGCGCTGGTGCTCGGGATCGACACCGTCACCGGGTGCACGAACAGCCGGTGCACCTCGGCCTGCGCGTGCTCGCGGCGCAGCAGCCCGATCGGGTCGGTGCGCAGGGTGGTGACCGGGCCGACATCGATGATCCCGCGGCGCGGGGTCGGGATGACGACGACCTCGGCGTGGTGGGCGCCCGGCCGCAACAGCGGCACGGCGATCTCGGTGGTGCCGCTGCCGATCGGCACGTCCACCCGGCCCGGGAGCTCGAAGCTCTTCGAGACGTTGCTCACGTCGAGCGTGCCGTGCACCTCGCCGCCGGCGACGACGCGCTCGACGGGAACCTGGAACTGCACGGAATACGCCTTGCCGCCGAGCAGGAACGGCAGGGCGAGCAGCAGCAGCGCGGCGGCAAGGGCGCCAGCCACGATCAGCTCCGTCCAGCCCAGTGAGATTCCGATGGGCAGCGCGAGCAGCGCGAGGATGGCCAGGGCCCCGGCCGCCGTCACGGTCTCGCGCACCCAGGTCCACGCGGTGACGAGGCCGGCCTGTATGGCCTGCCAGAGGGAGGACACCCGGACGAGCGCGCGCACAAGCAGCCCTCGACGCGACGTCGAGTAGCGGGTGTGAGTGGTGATGCCCGTCGACGTCGCGGTCTGGCTGCCCCGCGACTCGGTGTTGAATGTCACGCCAATTCGCTCCTCATCGGCGGAACGATGTCGAGCAGCAGCTGCCCGATGACGGCGTTGGCGGTGACCCCGTCGAACTCCGCCTCCGGGTCGACGACGATGCGGTGCGCGAGCACGGCCTCGGCGAGCAGCTTGACGTCATCCGGGATCACATAGGAGCGCTCGTGGGCGGCGGCCCACGTCTTGGCCGCCTTGGTGAGTGCGCGGGCGCCGCGCACGCTCACGCCCATGCGCAGCTGGCCGGTGTTGCGGCTGGCCTCCACGATGCGCGCGATGTAGTCGAGCACGAGCGGGTTGACGAAGACGCCGCGGGCCAGGTCGCTCATGCCGACGAGCGCCTGCGGTGTGATGATGGGGCTGACGGTCGGCTGCGCGGTGCTGGTGCCCTCGAGGATGCGGATGGTTGAGGCGAGGTCGGGGTAGCCGAGCGAGGTCTTCATCATGAAGCGGTCGAGCTGGGCCTCCGGCAGCCGGTAGGTGCCGGCCTGCTCGATCGGGTTCTGGGTGGCGATGACCAGGAACGGCGATCCCGTGCTGCGGGTGATGCCGTCGACGGTGACCTTGCCCTCCTCCATCGCCTCGAGCAGCGCCGACTGGGTCTTCGGGCTGGCCCGGTTGATCTCGTCGGCGAGCACGATGTTGGCGAAGATGGGCCCGGAGTGGAACTCGAACTCGCCGCGCTTCTGGTCGTACACCGTGATGCCCGTCACGTCGCCGGGCAGCAGGTCCGGCGTGAACTGGATGCGCGAGTTCGTGCCGTGCACGGTCTGCCCCATGGCCCGCGCGAGCGAGGTCTTGCCGGTGCCGGGGAAGTCCTCCAGCAGCAGGTGCCCCTCGCTGACCATGGCGGTGAAGGCGAGCTCGATGACATGGCGCTTGCCGAGCACGACCGTCTCGACGTTCTCCACCATCGAGCGGAACGTCGCGGCGAACCAGGCTGTCTGTTCGGGGCTGATTGTCATGTCTCGTCTTTCTGGGCTGTCGGGGGAGGTGCGGGCGTTGGCGGCGATGGCCGGGGTCGGATGCCGCCGCTAGCGGCAGTCCACCTCGGCCGGGAAGCTGCCGGCAATCGGCGTGAATCCGGCGGTCTGCGGGGCCGTCCAGCTGAGCTGCCAGGCGACGTCTCGAATGTGCGTGGCGTTGGCCGGCAGCGGCAGGGAGCCGGCGGCCTCCAGCCAGGTGCCGCCCGGCTCTGGGACGGCCGCCGGGCTGACCTGAGGCTCGACCGGCGGCTCGACCGGGGGCTCGACCGGGGGTTCGACGGGCGGCTCGACAGGGGGTTCCGGGGCCGGCGGCACGTAGTACCAGTAGCTCGTCACGGCGGTCGATGTCATCCCGAGCCCCCGGCCGGCCGCGGTGACGCTGAGCGGCTGTCCGACGCTGCACTGGTTCAGTGTCGCGCCGTCGAAGCGTGTCTGCCAGGCCCGGCCCGGTGCTGCGGCCGAAACGGGCGCGGCCGTGCTGCAGCGCTCGGCGCTTCCCGGCACGCAGTACTTCACCGTGATCTGCGGGTCGCCGCCCCAGACGTCGCTCGGGTAGCCCGCGAAGACGACCTCGTACCCGGTCGGCGTCAGCTGCGTGCTGGTCGGCTTGTCGATCGTGTAATTGCCGTCCGCACCGCTGACGGTGTAGGTGAACCCGCTCGGCGGAGCCGGCTGGGCCCAGGTGAACGCGGAGCCGAGCCCGAGCTGGGCGTAGCCGAAGCCGTTGGAGTAGCAGACGTCGATGTTGTACGTCGTGAACGGTTGCAGCCCGCCGATGGTCGTGCTCGCCGAGGCGATGCTGCCGTTGCCCACCGCCTGCAGGTTCTGGCCACTCGCGTCGACCCGGCACACGGCGCTCGCCGGCGACGGCGTCGCGATGTAGAGATAGGCGCCGTCCCGTGCGCTGTTGTTGGCTTCGCCCTGCGCCTGGGGTGCGCTGACGGTGCGCTCGGTTGCGGTGGGCTGACCGCTCGCGCTGACGCTGGGCAGCCCGGCAACACGCACCCGCGCCGAGCCCAGGTTGTCGACAGGGCCCGTGCCGCTTGGCCGCTCGAACCGGCTGAGCGGCTGAATCGTCAGAGTGTTCGGCCCGACCGGCAGCGCGAGGGTGATCGTGGTCGTTCCGCTGCCCGGCGTCGACACCGGGAACTGCCTCCCGTTGACCGCATAGCCCTGCGTGGACGGGTCGGAGTTCTGGATCACGAGCTCTGCGACGCCCTGGACGAGCGTCGTCTGGGCGGCGTCGAACACGGGTGTGGCCGTGGCCGTGCCCATCCCCGGCACCTGGTAGGCCCACGCCGTGGTGCTGGCTGCTCCCAGCGAGCGGCCGGCGGCGTTGAACGCGCGGGCCTCGTAGACCGCCCTCTCGCCGTTCGCCAGGCCCGTGATGGGCGGGCAGACTCCGGCCGGCGTGCAGGCGGCCACCTCGACGCCGTCGCGCAGAAGCGCGAAGCCCTGCAGCGCCGGGTGCGCCGAGGCTGCCGTTCCCGGGCTGACCGCCAGAGTGAGGGTGCCGTCGCCGTAGGCCACTTGGGTCACGGCATCCGGGGCGCGGGGGAAGCCCTGCAGGTCGAGCGTCACCGAGCCGTTGCGCTCGGCGGCGCTGCGCGTGCCCTGGGCGTCCTGGACGACGAAGCTGGCCTGGCAGATGCCGCCGGGCGAGTCGTTCGACCAGCTGGCGCGCACCCGCCGGTTGTCCTCGACGGCGAAGCTCACGCCGGCGCAGGTGCCGCTCGGGCTCACCGAGACGAGTGAGAGTGGGGTGTTGGCGAAGGCGTTCACCTCGCCCGGCGCGCCGATCACGTCGATCAGGCAGCTGGTCCCCGCGGCCTGGCTGCACTCCTGGGCGATCGTGCCCCCCTTCGGCAACGTGCTCGGGCCCGGGCCGACGTGCAGGACGAGCACAGCGGGTGGGGTGTTCGGGTGGCTGCTCAGCCGCACCGTGACCGGGTTGTCGCGCCCGGGGGTGGCCGTGTCCAGCGCCTGCACGGTGAGGCGGCTGCCGTTCTGGGTCAGCACGAACTGGTCGGCCGCCTGCTCGATGACGAACACCAGCGAGGCCGGGTCCGGCTTGCCCTGCCAGTGCACCATCTGCTGGAGGTCGTAGCTGACGGCGGGAGACCCCGGGCTGGCCGTGACGGCGGCCGGGCGCAGTTCCGGCTGCGGGTCGCGCGGGGTGACCTCGATCGGCACGACGAGGTGCGTGTAGGCATCGCCGCCGACGAGCCGCACCGGCACGATGCAGGAGTCCGTCCAGGGCTGCCCCTCCCCCGCCGTGTAGCGCAGGCGGGTGCCGCTCTCGACGGCGCAGCTGCCGCCTGCGCGCTGGCCGGATGCCGCGACGGCGTCGCCGTCGATCTGCAGCGCCTCGCCGCTCGGCACGCCGACGAGCGCGGCCATGTCGAAGGCCAGCGACTCGGTCTCCTTCACCTTGAGCGGGGACAGGCCCGGCTTCAGCGAGAGGATCACCTCGTGTTCGGCGGGGATGCGGAGGAAGCCGTAGCTGGTGACGACCTCGCCGGCGAAGCTGGTGCCGGTGAGAGCGAACGGCAGCAGCAGGCCGGCATCCGGGGCCTCACCGCTCAGGCTCCAGCCGTCTGCCTCCACGCCGTGCGGCTCGCCCCAGATGCTCAGCGTGAGCCCGCCGACATCGCCCGCGGTCCAGGTCACCTTGCCGCTGACGACGTCGATGCCGTTGGAGAACCCGGATCGCTCGTCGAGGGTGAGAACGGTGTCGGCGATGACCGGGAAGTCGGGGATGGACGCCCGCACGACCGTCATCACGATCAGGCCGACTCCGGTGTCGCCGCGGCTGTTCTCGACCGTGTAGGTGAAGGCCATGGTGCCCGGCTCGGTGCCGGCCTTCAACACGACGGCGTTCGGGTCGTCGCCGTTGACCGAGAGGATGTGCGCGGACAGCGCAGCGTGCTCCTGGGTTCCCGGCAGCGCGTCGGGCTGGACCGCGCTGAGGCTGAGCGTGCCGCCCGTCGGGTCGATGTCGTTGGCGCCCGGGTGCAGCACGACCTGGGTGGACGGCCCGGCCTGCACCTGGACGTAGTCGCTGAAGGTGATCGGGCTCGGGTCGGACTGCGCGTCGAGCACGCCGATGCGCACGGTGGCGCTGCCGGTGTCGCCCTGTGCGTCGCGCACCCGGTAGTCGAACTGCACCGGGCCGCGGAAGCCCTTGACGCTGTTGTAGACGATGGCATCACCCGTCGCCGACACCGAGGCGGTGCCGCTTGCCGGCTGGGTGAGCACACGGTCCAGCACGACGTCGTCGCCGTCCGGGTCGATGCCGAAGCTGTCGAAGGGGATCCGCACGCTCTCGCCGGAGAGAACTCGGCCGGAGAGCGTGCGCGGAACCGGCTTCTGGTTGTCGCCCATCGGGGTGACCGTGACCGCGACGGTGGCGGTGTCACTGAGCTCGGGGGCGCCGGAGGTCGAGATCGTGTAGCGCAGCTCGTACTCGCCGGGCGTCTCGGGGGCCAGGTAGCGCAGGATGGTGCCGGCGGCGAAGGCGAGACCCTCACCGGATTGGTTCACGATCGAGTCGGGGTTCAGCGCCATCCGATTGCCGTCGGGCGCCAGGTCGTTGTCAAGCACCGGGATGTCGATCTGGGTGCCGGCGCGCACGACAATGCTGTCGGCCACGGCGATCGGCGGCTGCGGCGTGGGCGCGGGCAGCAGGTAGACGCTGGCCTCGCCCTGCGTCTGGAAGCGAGGGTCACCGGTGCCGTCGGACACCGTGTAGCCGACGACGCCGAGCAGGCCGGGCTGCTCGTCGGCGGTCGTGCCGCGCATGCGCAGCAGGCTCTGGCCGACGACGCTCACCTCGAGCGCCGCCCCCGGGGTGGGGCGCGGCAGCGGGTCGCTGACCAGCAGCACCCGGGCGGACGGGTTCGAGACGGCGGTGAACACGTCGACGCTGGCGTCGGCCTGCGGCCGCACGAACACCGTCACCGGCGTGGTGCTGAGCGTGGCGGCATCCTGGGCGATGACGTTGACCCGGACGAAGGAGGCCACCTCGGCGACGGTGTCGGCCACCGAGTACCGCACGATGTAGTCGCCGGGGTTGGCCGCGGTGAAGTCGAGGGTGGATGCGCCGCTGTTCACCATGACCGTGACGCCCTGCGCGGTGGGCGGAGCCGTCGCCGAGACGATCTTGATGCTGCCGGTGGCCCCGTTGACGAAGGCGTCCGGGTCGATGGTGAGCGACTCGCCCACCGCCGTCGTCAGGGCGAACGGCGTGGCGGTGAGCCGCGGTGCCGGGGTGACCAGCACGGTGAGCACCCGCTCTGCCGTGGCGCCGCGGGTGTCGGAGACCGTCACCAGGATGGCGACCGTGAGCGGCTCCTCGATGGCGGGGTTCGGATGCCGGTAGACGATCTCCCCGGCCTGAGTCGTGCCGACGCTGCCGATGCCGCTCTGGTTGAGCGCGGAGGAGACGAACAGAGGGTCCCCGTCCGGGTCGACCCAGCCCGGCAGCACGGGCACGGTGACGGTGCCGCCCGGGGCGAGCTCCGGGGTCGGCCAGCGGGCGAGGCAGCCGTCGGTGCCGCACCAGACGGGTGCGGAGTTGGCCAGCTCGTCGTGCACGGTGAGGGTGACTGTCGTCAGCTCGGAATTCAGCCCGTCTGCGCGGGTGCCGTCGGTGACCGCGTAGCTGAAGCTGGCGCTGCCCGTCGCGCCGGGCGCGACGCGCACCGCGATGCTCTGCGAGTTGTCGGTCACGCTCAGACTGCCGAACTCGGCCGGCAGGGGGGTGAGGGAGGCCGGCAGCACGGTCAGAACGTCGGCGTTCGGGTCGTGGTCGTTCAGCAGCACCGGCAGCACCGCCAACGCGCCCGCGCGCACGCCGAAGGAGTCCGGCTCGGCGGTCGGCGGCTTCGGCTCGAACACCTCGGCCGTCTGCTCCTCCTCCGTGCTGCTCAGCTCCTGCTCGGCGGAGAGCACGCCCCAGTCTTGCGAGCTGGGCACCAACGCGCCGTCCGGCAGCGTCCAGACCCACCCGCTCTGGGTGTCGTTCAGGATGAGCCGGGAGCCGTTGCCCTGGAACACCGGGTGGGCGTCGTCGCTGAGGGTGCGCGCGCCGAAGTCGAGCGGCCGCGCCTCGCCGTCGCTGCTCCACAGGGTTCCCTGCGCGGTGCCGCTCGGCAGCCAGGCCGCCCAGACCTCGCCGCCGAAGAGCAGGGGCTTGGCCGGAACGCCGAGTCGGGTCCCGATCGTGCCCTCCTGCTCGCCGAGCACCCGCTCGACGGAGCCGTCGCGGATGCCGATGCCGGCCAGCCCGCGCTCGTCGGCGATGTAGAGCGTCGTGCCCGTGGCGCTCGGCGCCTGCAGCACGAACGGCGCGGAGACGCCCGGATCCACCGGCGCCTCCCGGCCCGCCAGCCAGAGCCGGGCGCCGTCCTCGGAGAGCAGTGCCCACGTGTCGGCGACCAGGCTGAGCTGCGGCTCCCCCTCTGTCGGACCGTCGGCCACGGGGTCGAATCCGGCGACGACGGCATCCGGGACCGAATAGCGCATCACGCTCTGCTCGGCGGACGAGTAGCTGAGCAGGGTGCCGTCATCGCCGAGGGCGATGGCGTCGGAGCGGTAGAAGCGGCGCTCGGCGCCGTCGGTGATCTCGTCGGCCGCATAGGGGTCGACAGCGAGCGGGGTGGCGGCGGCCCCGTCGCTGATGCGCGCCACGAAGATGCTGCCCGTGCTGGTGAGGTAGGCGATGGTGTCTGCGGCGCTGACGACCTGCACGGTGCCGGCCGGGGTGTGCCCGTAGTCGGTGCTGCCGGCGTCGAAGTCGACCGGCTGCACCGCGTCGACGTCGACGAGCCGCTCGTTGTTCTGTGCCAGGAGCAGCGTGTGTGCCGAGTTCTGGGCGAGGGCGCTCGGGTTGGGCACGGTCTTGATGGTGTCCAGCTCGCCCAGCTCGGTGTTGACGCGGGCGTAGCGGTTGCCGTCGCCGCTCTGCAGGGCCCAGATCGAGGCGTCGTTGACCGGTGTCTGCTTCACGTCGAAGCCGGCCGCCACGACGGCGGCGCCGACGAGCACCGCGCCGATGATGCCGACCGCGATCCCCTGGATCAGCGGCCGCGGGATGCGGCGGCGCTCCGCCCGGGCTGCACGCATCAGAGCACCCTCAGTGCGGCCATGATGGCGACGGCCGCGCCGACGCCGACGGCCGCGGCGGCCGTCAGCTTGAGCCAGAGGTGGGACGGCTTGGCTCTGACGACGGTCGTGCCGTCGTCGCTCGGCTGCGCGGCGGCCTCGCGCGGCCGGGCCGCGCGGGCCTTGGCGCGGGCGCGCGCTCTGCTCCGGGAGTCCTCGGCCAGGACGGGGGCGACGACCGGCTGCCGCAGCAGCGTGTTGTCGAAGTCGATCGGGGCGCCGGCAAACGCCCACGCGTCGACGGCCACCTCCAGCGCGGTCGGGGTCAGGCCGATCTCGGCCTGCACGGCCCGAAGGAGCTCTGCGCAGTCCTTCATGGTCTGCGGCCGCTTGCGCGGGTCGAGGCTCATCATCTGGGCGAGGGCCGAGTTCAGGCTCGCCGGCACGTCGGCGCGGACGATCGGCGTGTACTTGGCCCGGCGGATGCGCTGGCGCAGTTGCTCTGTGGTGACCTTCTCGCCGTTGGCCGGCTCGAACGGGGTGCGCCCGGCCAGCAGCGAGTAGAGCGTGGCACCGAAGCCCCACACCTCGCTGGACACGGTGCCGGTCGTGCGCTCCTCGATCACCTCGGGGGCGCTCCACGGCACGCTCATGGCAAAGAGCTCGGCCGCGCTGGAGTGCGAGAGCGAGCTGGCGATGCCGAAGTCGCTGAGCACGGCGGTGCCGTAGGCGGTGTGCAGGATGTTGGACGGCTTGATGTCGCGGTGCAGCACTCCGGCGCGGTGCGCCGTCTCCAGGGCGCTGGCGATGCGCACGCCGACCTCGAGGGCGTCTGCCGTGCTGAACGGGGTGCGCCGGAAGCGCCCGGCTGGACCGCTCGGGCAGTACTCCATGACGAGGTAGGGCCGGCCGTCGGCCGAGATACTGGCCGAGTAGACGGTGAGGATCGAGGGGTGCGAGCTGAGCCGGGCCATGACGTCGGCCTCGGCGTTGAACATGCGCAGCACCTCGGCGTCGACGACGCTCTGCAGCAGCACCTTCACGGCGACCGAGCGGCGCGGCAGATTCTGCTCGAACAGGAACACGTCGGCGAAGCCGCCGGCGCCGAGCGGGCGCACGTAGTGGAAGCCCGAGAGCACGGGCGGCGTGGACGGGAGCCGGCTGGCCATCACAGTGCTCCCCCGTTCCGTCGCGTCGTGTGACTGAGAGCATCCCAGTCGGCAGCTGCCAGGCGGCATTCGGGCCGGGCAGCTGCCCTCCCTAGCCTAAATTACAGATGCTCAACTCATACACTCGGCTCCCCGTGCGGCCCGGTAATCGTTGCGGCCGAGACACACGGGAAGCGAGGGAACCACAAAGGCTCCGGATGCCGCGTGGAGCGGCATCCGGAGCCTTGTGTGTTGAGCGGCTACAGGCTAGCTGTAGTTGCCCGGGGTGAAGTCGTCCGAGCTGAAGCTGTCGAAGTCGACAAAGCTCAGGTCACCCTCGTTGAACGTGGCATCGTCGGTGAAGATGCGGTTCGGGTAACGCTCGGCCTTGGCCTCCTCCGTCGCCTCGACGGTGACGTCGCGGTAACGGGGCAGACCGGTGCCGGCCGGGATGAGCTTACCGATGATGACGTTCTCCTTGAGGCCGACCAGCGGGTCGCTCTTGCCTTCCATGGCCGCCTGCGTGAGAACGCGGGTGGTCTCCTGGAAGGAAGCGGCCGACAGCCACGACTCGGTCGCCAGCGAAGCCTTGGTGATACCCATGACTTCCTGACGGGCCGAAGCCGTCTTCTTGCCCTCGGTGAGCGCAGCACGGTTGAGCTCGTTGTACTTCATGCGGTCGACGAGCTCGCCGGGCAGGAGGTCGGTGTCGCCGTGGTCGACGACGGTGACCTTGCGCAGCATCTGGCGAACGATGACCTCGATGTGCTTGTCGTGGATCGGAACACCCTGCGAGCGGTAGACGCCCTGGACGCCGCCGACGAGGTGCTTCTGCACCTCGCGGACACCCTTGACGCGAAGAACTTCCTTCGGGTCGAGCGTGCCGACGATGACCTGCTGACCGAGCTCGACGTGCTGGCCGTCCTCAACGAGAAGCGTGGAGCGCTTCAGGACGTTGTAGACGATCGGCTCGTCGCCCGAGTCGGGGGTGAGGATCACGCGACGGTTGCGGTCGGTGTCTTCGATGGTGATGCGGCCCGGGGCCTCGACGATCGGCGACGCACCCTTGGGGGTACGGGCCTCGAAGAGCTCCTGCACGCGGGGCAGACCCTGCGTGATGTCATCGGCCGAGGCCGAACCACCGGTGTGGAAGGTACGCATCGTGAGCTGGGTTCCCGGCTCACCGATCGACTGGGCCGCGATGATGCCGACGGCCTCACCGATGTCGACGAGCTTGCCGGTCGCGAGCGAGCGGCCGTAGCACTTCGCGCACACACCGACAGCCGACTCACAGGTCAGGACGGAGCGCACCTTGATGCTGCCGACGCCCTTCTCGATGAGCTGGTCGATGAGCACGTCACCGACGTCCTCACCGGCCTCGGCGACGACCTCGCCAGCGGCGTTGACCGCTGCTGCGGCCAGGCTGCGGGCGTAGACGGCGTTCTCGACGTTGGAGTCGCGAACCAGCACGCCATCGACCTCGGCTGCGATCGGCAGCTCCAGGCCCTTGCCGGTGCCACAGTCGTCCTCACGGATGATGACGTCCTGCGACACGTCGACGAGACGACGCGTGAGGTAACCGGAGTCTGCGGTACGCAGAGCGGTGTCGGCCAGACCCTTGCGAGCACCGTGAGTAGCAATGAAGTACTCGGCGACGGACAGGCCTTCGCGGTAGCTCGAGATGATCGGGCGAGGGATGATCTCACCCTTCGGGTTGTTCACCAGGCCTCGCATACCGGCGATGTTGCGCACCTGCAGCCAGTTACCACGAGCTCCAGAGGTCACCATGCGGTTGATGGTGTTGTCCTCGGGGAAGTTCGCGCGCATGGCCTCTGCAACGTCTTCGGTCGCCTTGGTCCAGATCTTGATGAGCTCCTGACGGCGCTCCAGGTCTGTGGTCAGACCCTTGTCGAACTGGCCCTGGACCTTGGCAGCCTGCTTCTCGTAGCCGGCAACGATCTCGCGCTTGTTCGGCGGGGTCAGGATGTCGCTGAGCGCAACGGTCACGCCCGAGCGGGTGGCCCACTTGAAGCCGGCATCCTTGATGTTGTCCAGTGCTGCGGCGACATCGACCTTGGCGTAACGCTCTGCCAGGTCGTTCACGATCTCCGAGATGGTGCCCTTGTCGGCCACCTTCTCGAAGTACGGGTAGTTCGCCGGAAGCGCCTCGTTGAATAGGGCGCGGCCGAGGGTGGTCGAGACCAGAACCGTGCCGGCTGCCTTGCCGTCGACCAGCTCGACGCCCTCGGGCTGCGTGCCCTCGGCGAAGTGCTGGTCGGTGAGGCGGATGCGCACCTTGGCGTTGAGGTCGAGCGACTTCTGGTCGAAGGCGAGGATCGCCTCGGAGACAGAGGAGAACGCGCGGCCCTCGCCGACGACACCTTCCTTGACGGTGGTGAGGTGGTGCAGACCGATGATCATGTCCTGGGTGGGCAGGGTCACCGGGCGGCCGTCGGACGGCTTCAGGATGTTGTTCGAGGCGAGCATCAGGATGCGAGCCTCGGCCTGGGCCTCGACCGACAGCGGCAGGTGCACAGCCATCTGGTCACCGTCGAAGTCGGCGTTGAACGCGGCACACACGAGCGGGTGCAGCTGAATGGCCTTACCCTCGACGAGCTGAGGCTCGAAGGCCTGGATGCCCAGGCGGTGCAGGGTTGGTGCGCGGTTCAGCAGCACGGGGCGCTCGCGGATGATCTCCTCGAGCACGTCCCAGACCTGCGGGCGTGAACGCTCGACCATGCGCTTGGCGGCCTTGATGTTCTGAGCGTGGCTCAGGTCGATCAGGCGCTTGATCACGAACGGCTTGAAGAGCTCCAGGGCCATCTGCTTGGGCAGACCACACTGGTGCAGCTTCAGCTGCGGGCCGACGATGATGACCGAACGGCCGGAGTAGTCAACGCGCTTTCCGAGCAGGTTCTGGCGGAAGCGACCCTGCTTGCCCTTGAGCATGTCGCTCAGGGACTTGAGGGCGCGGTTGCCGGTACCGGTGACGGGGCGTCCACGACGACCGTTGTCGAACAGTGCGTCAACGGCCTCCTGCAGCATGCGCTTCTCGTTGTTCACGATGATCTCGGGGGCACCGAGGTCAAGCAGACGACGCAGACGGTTGTTGCGGTTGATCACACGACGGTAGAGGTCGTTGAGGTCGGAGGTCGCGAAGCGGCCACCGTCGAGCTGCACCATCGGGCGCAGCTCCGGCGGGATCACGGGAACCACGTCGAGCACCATCGCGGCCGGCGAGTTGCCGGTTGCGAGGAAGGAGCTCACCACGCGCAGACGCTTGATGGCGCGGATCTTCTTCTGACCCTTGCCCTCGGTGATCTGCAGGTGCAGGTTCTCGGCCTCGGCGGCCAGGTCGAAGGCCTCCAGGCGCTTCTTGATGGCCTCGGCGCCCATGTAGGCCTCGAAGTACATGCCGAAGCGGTCCTGCAGCTCGTGGAAGACGGAGTCTTCCGGCTTCAGGTCGCCGACCTTGAGGTTGCGGAAGTCCTCCCAGACGCGCTCGAGGTGGGCGATCTGCTCGTCGGCCGCCTTGCGGGTCTGAGTCATCTCCTTCTCGGCCGCGTCCTTGGTGCGCTTCTTCTGGTCGCTCTTGGCGCCTTCCGCCTCGAGGGCGGCGAGGTCTTCCTCCAGCTTGGCCAGACGCTTCGCAATGCGGGCGTCGCGGCTGTCGCCGATGGTCTTGATCTCGAGGCGAAGCTCGTTCTCCAGGCCGGGCGAGTCCTGGTGGCGTCCGTCTTCGTCCACGTCGATGACCATGTAGGCCGCGAAGTAGATGACCTTCTCGAGGTCCTTCGGCGCCATGTCCAGCAGGTAGCCGAGACGCGAGGGAACACCCTTGAAGTACCAGATGTGGGTGACGGGGGCGGCGAGCTCAATGTGGCCCATGCGCTCGCGGCGCACGGACGACTTGGTGACCTCTACGCCACAACGCTCACAAACGATGCCCTTGAAGCGGACACGCTTGTACTTGCCGCAGGAGCACTCCCAGTCGCGGCTCGGGCCGAAGATCTGCTCGCCGAACAGACCGTCCTTCTCGGGCTTGAGGGTGCGGTAGTTGATGGTCTCGGGCTTCTTGACCTCACCGTGCGACCAACGACGGATGTCGTCAGCGGTGGCCAGGCCAATACGAAGCTCGTCAAAGGTGGTTGCGTCGAGCAATTTCTCTCCTTGGAAAGTTTCTGAAGTCTTCACTGAGGCCGGGTCTAGATCTCGTCAACAGACGAGGACTCGAACCGGGCGGAGATGTTGATGCCGAGCTCTTCCGCAGCGCGGAACACCTCGTCATCCGTGTCGCGCAGGCTCACCGCGGTGCCATCGGCAGAGAGCACCTCGACGTTCAGGCAGAGCGACTGCATCTCCTTGATCAGAACCTTGAAGGACTCGGGGATGCCGGGCTCCTGGATGTTCTCGCCCTTGACGATGGCCTCGTACACCTTGACGCGGCCGAGGATGTCGTCGGACTTGATCGTGAGGAGCTCCTGCAGTGCGTAGGCGGCGCCATAGGCCTCGAGGGCCCACACCTCCATCTCACCGAATCGCTGTCCACCGAACTGCGCCTTACCACCGAGCGGCTGCTGGGTGATCATCGAGTACGGGCCCGTCGAGCGTGCGTGGATCTTGTCGTCGACAAGGTGGTGCAGCTTCAGGATGTACATGTAGCCGACCGAGACCGGGTGCGGGTACGGCTCGCCGGAGCGGCCGTCGAACAGCTGGGCCTTGCCGGTGCGGTCGATCAGACGGTCGCCGTCGCGGGTGAGCGTCGTGGAGTCCAGCAGACCCTCGATCTCTTCCTCAGACGCGCCGTCGAACACGGGGGTCGCAACCTTGGTGCCGGGAGCGGCCTCATGAGCCTGCTTGGGGAGCTTCTTGGCCCAAGCCGGGCTTCCCTCAACCTTCCAGCCCTGCTTCGAGATCCAGCCGAGGTGGGTCTCCAGCACCTGGCCGAAGTTCATTCGACCGGGGATGCCGAGCGGGTTCAGGATGACGTCGACGGGGGTGCCGTCGGCCAGGAAGGGCATGTCCTCGACCGGAAGGATCTTGGAGATGACACCCTTGTTGCCGTGACGACCGGCGAGCTTGTCACCCTCGGTGATCTTGCGCTTCTGGGCGATGTAGACGACAACGCGCTGGTTGACGCCCGAGCCGAGCTCGTCGTCCTGCTCCGAGTCGAACACCTTGACACCGATGATGGTGCCCTGCTCGCCGTGGGGAACCTTGAGGCTCGTGTCACGGACTTCGCGGCTCTTCTCGTTGAAGATCGCGCGCAGCAGGCGCTCCTCGGCGGACAGCTCGGTCTCGCCCTTGGGCGTGACCTTGCCGACGAGGATGTCGCCGGGGCGAACCTCGGCACCGATGCGGATGATGCCACGCTCGTCGAGGTCGGCCAGCAGCTCCGGGCTCACGTTCGGAAGGTCACGCGTGATCTCTTCCTTGCCGAGCTTGGTGTCGCGGGCGTCGACGTCGTACTCCTCGATGTGAATCGAGCTGAGAACGTCATCCTTCACCAGGTTCTGGCTCAGGATGATGGCGTCCTCGAAGTTGTGACCCTCCCACGGCATGAACGCGACGAGCAGGTTCTTGCCGAGGGCAAGCTCACCGTTGTCGGTCGCGGGGCCATCGGCGATGACCTCACCAACCTCAATACGCTCACCGGCAGAGACGATGACGCGGTTGTTGTAGCTGGTGCCCTGGTTGGAGCGGTCGAACTTGCGCAGGAAGTACGTCTGCGTTCCACCCTCGTCGAGCTGGATGGTGACGGCGTCGGCCGAAACCTCGGCAACGACACCGGCCTTCTCGGCGGTGACGACGTCACCGGCATCGATGGCTGCGAAGCCCTCCATACCGGTACCGACGAACGGGCTGTCGCTGCGCAGCAGCGGCACAGCCTGACGCTGCATGTTGGCACCCATGAGGGCGCGGTTCGCGTCGTCGTGCTCGAGGAACGGGATCAGCGAGGTCGCGACCGACACCATCTGGCGCGGCGAGACATCCATGTAGCCGATCTCGTCGTGAGCGAAGAGGTCAACCTCTCCACCCTTCTTGCGAGCGAGGACGCGGTCCTCGGCGAAGCGGCCGTCCGACTTCAGCAGCGCGTTGGCCTGGGCGACGATGTAGTCGTCCTCGTCCATTGCGGTGAGGTAGTCGATCTGGTCGGTCACGACACCGTCGACGACCTTGCGGTACGGGGTCTCGATGAAGCCGAAGGAGTTGATGCGCGCGAACGATGCGAGCGAACCGATCAGGCCGATGTTCGGGCCTTCCGGGGTCTCGATCGGGCACATGCGGCCGTAGTGGGACGGGTGAACGTCTCGCACCTCGACGCCGGCGCGGTCACGGGAGAGACCACCCGGGCCGAGCGCCGAGAGGCGACGCTTGTGCGTCAGGCCGGCGAGCGGGTTGTTCTGGTCCATGAACTGCGAGAGCTGGCTGGTTCCGAAGAACTCCTTGATCGCGGCGACGACGGGGCGCACGTTGATCAGGGTCTGCGGGGTGATCGCCTCGATGTCCTGCGTGGTCATGCGCTCGCGGACGACGCGCTCCATGCGGGACAGGCCGGTGCGGACCTGGTTCTGGATCAGCTCGCCGACGGCACGGATACGACGGTTACCGAAGTTGTCGATGTCGTCGGTGTCGATGCGCAGGTCAACAGCCTTGCCCTGACGGGTGCCACGGATGGTGGACTGGCCGTCGTGCAGGGCAACGAGGTACTTGATCGTCGCGATGATGTCCTGGACGGTCAGCACCGAGTCGGTCAGCGGGGCCTCGAGGCCGAGCTTGTTGTTGATCTTGTAACGACCCACCTTGGCGAGGTCGTAGCGCTTCGGGTTGAAGTAGAAGTTGTCCAGCAGCGCACGCGCGGCCTCGGCGGCAACCTGCTCGCCCGGGCGGAGCTTGCGGTAGATGTCCTTGAGCGCCTCTTCCTTGGTGAGGATGGCGTCCTTCTCGAGGGTGAGCTCGATCGACGCGAAGCCCTTGAACTCCTCCATGATCTCTTCGGAGGTGAGTCCGAGAGCCTTGAGGAACACGGTGACGGACTGCTTGCGCTTGCGGTCGATGCGAACGCCGACCTGGTCGCGCTTGTCGATCTCGAACTCGAGCCATGCACCACGGCTGGGGATCACGCGGGCGGAGAAGATGTCCTTGTCGGAGGTCTTCTCCTGCTGGCGCTCGAAGTACACACCGGGCGAACGAACGAGCTGCGAAACGACGACGCGCTCCGAGCCGTTGATCACGAAGGTGCCCTTGGGCGTCATCAGCGGGAAGTCACCCATGAACACGGTCTGAGTCTTGATCTCACCGGTGAGGTGGTTCATGAACTCGGCGTTCACGTAGAGGGGCGCAGAGTAGGTCTTGCCCTTCTGCTTGCACTCGTCGATGGTGTACTTCTCAGGCTCGAGCTCCGGGTTGGTGAAGCTGAGCTGCATCGTTTCGCCGAGGTCCTCGATGGGCGAGATCTCCTCGAAGATCTCGTCGAGGCCGGTGTGCTCCGGCAGGTCTGTCCGGCCGGCGGCCTTAGCCTCTGCAAGACGAGCCTTCCAGGCGTCGTTGCCGACGAGCCAGTCAAAGCTCTCGGTCTGCAGAGCCAGAAGGTCGGGGACCGTCAGGGTGTCAGTGATCTTTGCGAACGAGAGACGCGATGCGGCGCGACCGTTCTTGGGTGAGTTGGTGGTTGCGTTGCGCGCAGCAGCCAAGGAAATAACCTCCGTGGACCCCGTCGGGTCGTTACGATCAGTAAGGAGAACTCCGCAGACGCTCAATGCGTGGCGCCTCGAAAACGAGGAGACACAGGGCCGACCGCAATATGAGGGCATAGAAATGTCTGGGAGCGCAAAGATCAACTATAGGCGCTCTGGCGCGCCGTGTCCAGCGAAATGTTGACCTGCTTTGGATTCTCGGGTATAACGCAGCTTCGCGCGCTCCTCGGGTTCCACCGTGCCGCCGATTCCTGCCCGCAACGTACCCTTGAGGCATGGTCTCACGGCGCGGCAACGACGATATTCCGAGCGTGAAGCTCGCCCTCAGCGGTCTCCAGGCGGAGGTCACGCCGGATGAGTACGTGGACGGCGCGTACCAGCTCGTCGTCGACGGCACCCCACAGTCGCATGTGAACATGGCGGACCCGAGCGAGCTGTTCTTCGAGTACATCCAGCGCATGGGCCACGCGATCGACCTGATCGGCGACCCGGGCGAGCCGATCACCGCCGTGCACCTGGGCGCGGGAGCGCTCACCATCCCCCGCTACGTCGAGGCCACCCGGCCGGGGTCGCGGCAGCAGGTGGTCGAGATCGAGAGCGACCTCGTCGACCTCGTGCGCACGGCGCTGCCGTGGTCGAAGCGGGCCCAGATCCGGGTGCGGCACGGCGACGCCCGCGAGGTGCTCCGCAAGCTGCCCGCCGGCCTCCGCGGCACCGTCGACCTCGTCGTGATCGACATCTTCTCCGGCGCGCGCACGCCGGCCCACGTCACCAGCCGCGAGTTCTACGAGCTGGCCGCCCCGCTGCTCTCGCCCCGCGGCGTGATGCTCGTCAATGTGGCCGACGGCCCCGGCTCCGCGTTCGCCAAGGCGCAGGCGGCGACGCTCCGCTCGGTGCTGCCGCACGTGATCGCGATGGCAGAGGCCCAGGTGCTGAAGGGGCGCCGCTTCGGCAACTTCGTGTTCGTGGCCGCGCCGAACCCCATCGACACGGACTGGCTGCCGCGCCTGCTCGCGGGCGGCCCGCACCCGGCCAAGGTGATCGACGGCGCCGAGCTCGACGCGTTCGCGAACGCCGGCACGATCGTGACGGATGCCACGGCGATCGCCTCCCCGCTGCCGGAGCGCACCATCTTCACGCTCAAGCGCTAGCTGACCGCCGGCGCTCCTCGCCGAAAAACAGGAGGAGAGCGGCGCGGGGCTCCACTGCGGGCGTCGCACCCGCCTGCTCCTGTTTTACTGCGGGCGCGCGGCCGGGCATGGACGCCGGGCGCTCGCGCGCGCAGACTGGGAGTGACCAGGAGGCGGGAGGCCAGGTGCGCGGGGACGGGCGAGCGAGAGCACTGCTGGTCGCGGTGCTGCTCGGCGGGCTGTGCGGCGGGCTGCTGAGCGGCTGCACCGCGCCGGCGCCGCAGCCGACAGCCACGTCGACGCCGCCGGCGGCGCCGCGCCCCACGGCGAGCGCCGGGGAATCGGCGCGGCCGGTTGTGGTTCCGGTGCAGCCGATCGGTGAGCCGAGCAGCGTGGCCACGGGCCTCGACGCGCCCTGGTCGATCCTGAGGATGACGGCGGCCAGTGTCGGCGCGGACGCACCGCCCGTCACCACCGCCGACGGCACGGCCCTGCCGGAGGAGACGACCCTCATCAGCGAGCGCGACAGCGGGGACGTGCTCGAGCTGTTGGTGGACGGCAGCCTGCGTGTGGCCGGCACCGTCGCCGGCGTGGCCCCAGGCGGCGAGGGCGGCCTGCTCGGTCTCGCGGCCAGGGCAGAGGAGGCCGACGGCCAGACTGGTGCTCCCGGCACCTGGGTGTACGCCTACTTCACGGGCGCGTCAGACAACCGCATCGTGCGGATGCCGTTGCAGGGGGCGGCCGGCTCACTCGCCCTCGGCCCGGCCGAGCTCGTGGCCAGCGGCATCCCGCGTGCAGCCAACCACGACGGCGGCCGCATCGCGTTCGGCCCGGACGGCATGCTCTACGCCACCGCCGGCGATGCGGGCAACCGTGACGGCGCGCAGAACCCCGACTACCTGGGCGGCAAGATCCTGCGGATGACGCCGACGGGCGCCGTGCCGGCCGGCAACCCCTTCGGCACCCTCGTCTGGAGCCTCGGGCACCGCAACCCGCAGGGCATCGGCTGGGACTCGCGCGGGCGCCTCTGGGCCGCCGAGTTCGGGCAGAACACCTGGGACGAGCTCAACCAGGTGACCCCGGGCGGCAACTACGGCTGGCCGGTCGTCGAGGGCGCGGCCGGCGACGCGCGGTTCCTCGACCCGGTGCTGCAGTGGTCGACGGACGAGGCCAGCCCGAGCGGGCTGGCGGTCGTCGACGACACCGTGTTCATCGCGGCCCTGCGCGGCGAGCGCCTCTGGCGGTGGGTGCCGGACTCCGGCCAGCCGGCCTCGCCCTGGTTCGTCGGTGAGTTCGGGCGCCTCCGCGACGTGGCCGCCGGGCCGGATGGCACGCTCTGGTTCCTCAGCAACAACACCGACGGGCGCGGATCGCCGCGGGACGGCGACGACCACCTCTGGCAGGTGGCGCTCGAACCGGCGGGCTGAGCGCCGCCGGTTGCGTGACCGGGCGCGCGAAGTGGCGGCGTGCCGCCCCGTTGCGGGTTATCGTGGAGGAGAACACCCCGCCACGCGAGAGCCTCGCGACGCACGTCTGGAAGAACCCCTGAGCATCATTCTTGGCTACGACCCCGTCACCCTGCGCGAGAAAGTCGACCTGCAGGCCGCCGACGAGCGGCTCTCCGAGATCGCGGAGCTGCGCAGCCTGAGCGCGCTGGCCGAGCGCACCTCCCTGCTCCGCCTGCTCGGCCGGCTGGACGAGGCCTTCGAGGTCGCCAACGAGGCGCTGCGCCTGACCCGCTTCACCGGCGACCGCAAGGACAACGTCACGGCCAGGCTGCGCCGGGCCCAGGTGCTGCAGTTCCAGGGCAAGCTGCCCGAGGCGGAGTCCGAGATGACGGCTGTGATCGAGGATGCCGCCACGCACGAGTGGACCCGCATCGAGGCCTTCGCCCGGCAGCACCGCGGCAAGGTGCACTTCGACGCCGGCGACCTGGCATCCGCCCTCATCGACTTCAAAGCGGCGGTATTCCTGCGCGAGAAGCACAACGCACCGGCCGACCAGATGGAGGCCTCGTTGACCTCGGTGCTGGTCGTCGAGTCGATGCTCGCCGAGTCGATGATGCAGACCCTGCCGATCTCCGGGCGCATTGTCCGGGACAGCTAGCATTCGCCAGTACACGGCGTCGGTGCCGCGCAGTATTCTCATGCCATGGCTGATCTCGAGCGCGTGAGGCACTGGGCGAACGCCCTGATTGCCCTGCACCTGGACCCGGCCGTCTGGACGTTCGGCTTCGACAATGCCAAGAAGCGCGCTGGCCTGTGCAACTTCACCGCGAAGCACATCACCGTCTCGCGCTATCTGGCCGCCCGCTACGACGACGACGAGATCCACCAGATCCTCCTGCACGAGGTCGCCCACGCGCTGGTCGGCCCGCGCGCCGGGCACGGCCCGCGGTGGGCGGCGACGGCCAGGGAGCTCGGCTACGAGGGCGAGCGCACCCACCACGGCGAGATCGCCGACGAGCTCGCACCCTGGCTCGGCCACTGCCCGGCCGGGCACGCCCACTACCGCTACCGCAAGCCGGTGCGCGATCTCTCCTGCGGGCTCTGCGGGCGCGGCTTCTCGATGGCGAACCTGATCGCCTGGGAGCACCGCGTGATCACGCCCGCCGCGCGGCGCCTCGCGGCGGCGGGCGACGGCGCGCGCACGAGCCGCCCAGAGTAACCCGATACCGTAGTTACATGGCAGTTGCGAGCGTTGTGATCCCCACGGGGCAGTGGTTGACCCCGGATGACGGCACACGCTGGTGGTTCGATTCCGGCTCCGCCGCGCTCGATTTCGCCTACACCGGCCCCATCGTGGCCGACCCCAGCGACGACTCCGGCGCCGGCGCCGAGTTGCTGCCGACCTTGGACGACCTGCTGCAGTGGCTCGGCGAGCGCTTCGGCGCGGTGCAGGGCACGCCCCGGCCCGGCGACCTCGACGACGCCATCGGGCTGCGCGACTCGATCGCCCGGCTGGCCGTCGCCGCCGCGGCGGGCGAGGAGCTGCCGGCATCCGACATCGACATCGTCAACCTGTTCGCGGCAACCCCCGACGTTCCGCCCGCGCTGCCCGGCGGCAGCCGCCAGGCCGGGCACGCCAGCGTGCGGGTGCCGCAGGCGCTCTCGACGCTCGCCCGCGAGGCCGTGCGCCTGTTCGGGCCGGAGGCGGGCGGGCGCATCCACGCCTGCTCGGCCGACGACTGCTCGATCATCTACCTGGACACCTCGCGGGCGGGCAGCCGGCGCTGGTGCTCGATGCAGCGCTGCGGCAACCGGGCCAAGGTGCGCAAGCACCGGGCGAAGGCCGCGGCTCAGGCCGAGTAGGGCAGCGCCCTAGCCGCGCAGCAGCCGTGCCTGCTCCTCGGTGTCCAGTGCGCCCGCCGCGCGGATCAGCGCCGGGGCGACGCCTGCCGCCACGAGCTGCTGGGCGGAGGCACTGGCCGTGAGCAGGTGGGCGACCGCGCCGCGGAGCCCGGTGAAGGCGGCGCAACTGGCGGCGGCCTCCGGCGAGCAGTAGTCGGTGCCGAGGGTGGCCAGCGCGTCGATGACGGCACCCGCGGCCAGCTGGTCCTCGACGGCGAAGCGCACGCCGGCCGTGAGGCCCTGCCCGCTCTCCGGCTCCCCCGCGGCAAGGATCGCGATCATGGCGCGGCGGCCGAGCCGGTGCTGCAGATCGGTGATCCAGCGCGCGGTGGCGGACGCGGTCGTGAAGCCGGCGCCGAGCACCGGGATGCCGGTCGGGAGCAGGTCGAGGATGCCGCTGGGCTCGTGCCCGCCGGTGTGCTGGAGGCCGGGGCCCAGGACGTCGACCCAGACGACCACGTCGGCGCCCGGAGCGATGCGTGCGGCTCCGGCGACGCCCCAGTCGAAGCGCACCTGGTACTTGGCCTGGGCGGTGGGGGCGGGCGGGATGTCTGCAGTGCTCACCGTTCTATGGTGGCATGAGCGCGCGACGCGAAGCGTCGCGAAAGGCGGCAGCCAAGTCCCAAGGAATCCTCTGGACAGTTACCGGTGCTTGCCGGGTTTCGACAAGCTCAACCCATGGAAACCGGGTTTCGACAGGCCCACCCATCGGGAATCGGCCCACCATCGGGGCGGACGGGACGAGTGTCAGCCGACGATGATGTCGAGCTCGACGCCGGCGCAGCGGGCCCGCTCCAGCTCGGCGAGCCGGCCGCCGCGCACCGCGTCACCGGTGGTGTGCGCGGCATCCGTGGAGAGCACCACCCGGCCGACGCCGTTGATGAGCGTCACCGGCTCGCCGAGGGCGCTGAGACGCGGCAGGAGCTGGCGCTCGACCGAGTCGATGAGCATGTCGAGGCCGGCGACGCCGACGAAGTCTCCGTCGATGTGCACGGGGGCCGCGACGGTGACTGTGTACTCGTCGCTGCAGAGGTAGTCGACGTGCGGCCCGGCGACGTGCGGGGCGCCCGTCATCATCGGCACCCGGAACCACTCGAAGTCGCTGTAGTCGATGAACTCCTTGTTCACCGACTGGGCGGCGAGCACGAGCTTGCCGCGGTCATCGCCCTGCCACCAGGAGAGGTGGTTGCGCGCGCCGGTGAGCAGGTCGACGGCGGCAATGAAGCCCGCGCCGTAGACGCGCGCTTCGACCAGGGCCAGCGCGGCGTGGGCGTGCGGTTCGACGAGCAGGTCGAGCTGGGCGGCCGTCAGCGCCCCCGAGCCCTTGGCCGCGGCGAGCTGGCCGCCGAGGACCTGTGCGGACTCTTCCAGCACGCTGATCGGGGCGCGGAAGTACTCGGACACGATCTCGGTCGCACGGGTGGCCGTGGAATGTGTCGTCGTCACCATGGCGTCGCGCTCCCGTCGTCACCGCCTCGTAGCCGTGATCGTCGGAGCTTATCGAGAGAAGGGCGCTCCCTGCCAACTCACGCCGTCTGCGCCTGGATGGCGATGAGCGCGTCGATGACCGCATCCACCATCTGCTCCGTGGCGTCGACGGCGCCCGGCGCATCGCCCCGCTCGACGGCGTCGATCACGGCCAGGAGCAGCGCGCGCTCGGTGCCGCGGTGCTCGCTCACGGTGTCGACCAGCCGCAGCAGCGGCGAGATCTCGGCCTGCAGACGCATCTGCTCCCGTGTCAGCCGGGCCGACTGGCTGAGCGCCACGAGCTCGATCTGCACGTCGTCCAGGGTGCGCCGCCACTGCTCGAGGTCGCCCTCGTCGAGGCGGTCGAAGCGGGTGCGCAGCGCCTGCACCTCCGACGGCACCGCACGGCGGGCGGCGAGGCGCACGCAGGCTGCGGTGATCGCCGCGTAGTGGGCGCCGAGGTCGCGCAGCGACAGCCGCGAGGCAGTGCGCAACGACTCGCGCGCATGGCTGATCGGGTCGGCGCCCTCCGCCACGAAGCTGCCGCCGTTGCGCCCGCGCCGGGTGACGACCAGCCCGCGGGCCCGGAGGCCGAGCAGCGACTCCCGCACCGTGGCCGGGGCGACACCGAAGGTGCGCGCGAGCTCGGACTCGGATGGCAGGCGTTCGCCTGCGCGGAGCAGCCCGCCGGTGATGGCGTCGGCAAGCCGGCGCTCGACGAGCTCTGCACGGCCGGCATCGCCGATCGACTGGAACAGCGCGCCCTCCAAACGGCGCGGAACCATCGACCGATCAGCCTGCGGCTCTGCCACGACTCCCCCGTTCTGAACCCCCGGGCCATCGTGCCCCGCGTCTAGCGCGCGGGGTCCACGTGATTCCGGCGAGTCCACCGCTCAATTCTGACACCGAACACGCGCAAACAACGCATTCTCGACACGCCCCCGAAACGAGCTTGAAATATGACATCTGGTTCTATAGGTTAACACTCACCTTTGAGTTCACCGCCGATCTAAGGAGTCCGCACAGTGCGCGCGTCCGCTCAGCAAGCCCCGTCCGTCTCGGACTCCCCCCGGTCCCTTCCTGGCACGGTGACCCTCCGCCAGGTCGCGAAGCGTTTCGGCGAGTTCTCGGCGGTGGAGCAGCTCGACCTCGACGTGCAGCCCGGCGAGTTCCTCTCGATGCTCGGCCCGTCCGGATCCGGCAAGACCACGGTGCTGCGCATGATCGCGGGCTTCGAGACCGTCACCAGCGGCAGCATCCACCTGAGCGGCACTGACGTCACCCAGACCCCGCCGCACGCCCGGCCCGTGAACACCGTCTTCCAGGACTACGCGCTCTTCCCGCACCTCACCATCGCCGAGAACGTCGGCTACGGCCTGCGCGTCGGCGGCACCAACCGCACCGACCGCGAGGCCCAGGTGCGCGCCTCCCTCGAGCAGGTGCGCCTCTCGGCCGTCGCCGACCGCCTGCCGCACCAGCTCTCCGGCGGCCAGCGCCAGCGCATCGCGCTGGCCCGCGCCCTCATCATGCGCCCGCAGGTGCTGCTGCTGGACGAACCGCTCGGCGCGCTCGACAAGCAGCTGCGCGAGGAGATGCAGATCGAGCTCAAGCAGATCCAGCGCGAGGTCGGCATCACCTTCATCTTCGTCACGCACGACCAGGAGGAGGCGCTGACGCTGAGCGACCGCGTCGCCGTGTTCAACAACGGCCGGATCGAGCAGATCGGCAGCGCCCGCGAGGTCTACGAGTTCCCGAAGACCGAGTTCGTCGCGCGCTTCCTCGGCCTCTCCAACCTGATCCGCGGCACCGCGCCGGGCGCGGAGCTCGTCAGCGTGCGCCCGGAGCGGGTGCGGCTGAGCGCGGCCGACACGGCCGCCGCCCCCGGCGAGACCTCGTTCCTCGGCACGGTCGCCGAGGCCGTCTACACCGGCCCGACCACCCGCTTCCTCGTCGACACCGAGGACGGCCAGCGCCTCACCGCCGAGCGCGCCAACGACCACCACCCGAGCGCCGAGGCCGCATTCGGCCGGGGCGACCGCGTGCGCGTCGGCTGGACGGCCGATCACGCGACGCGCGTCGCCTGAGCCGCGCCGCCGCGGCCGGCATCCCCACAGCCAGCACCACAGCCAGCACCACAGCACCACAGCAGGACCCACAGCACCACTCACTCACTAGAAGGAGCGATTCCATGCGATCAAAGATGTTCACAGGGCGACCCAAGATGCTCGCGGGGGCAGCGTTCGTCGCCGCAGCCGCACTCGTCCTCACCGGCTGCAGCGCCGGCGACGACACGGCAGGCAGCGGCTCGACCGGCGGCCTCAGCATCGACGTCCCCGATGTTGCCACGCACTCCGCGATGGGCGACATGGAGAAGGAGCTCAACATCGTCGCGTGGAGCGGCTTCGTCGAGCCCGCCTGGAGCGACCAGTTCACCGCCGACACCGGCTGCACGGTCAACCGCCGCGTCGCCGGAACCAGCGACGAGATGGTGCAGCTCATGCGCACCGGCGACTACGACCTCGTGTCGGCATCCGGCGATGCCAGCCTGCGCCTGATCGCCGGCGGCGACGTCGCCCCGATCAACCTCGACCTCGTGCCGAACTTCGGCGACGACATCGTGCCCGGCATGAAGGGCCAGATCTACGACACGATCAACGGCAAGTCCTACGGCGTGCCGATCGGCCGCGGCGCCAACATCCTGCAGTACAACAGCGACGTCGTCACCGAGACGCCCACCAGCTGGGACGTCGCCTGGGAGGCCGATAGCCCCTACGCCGGCCAGATCATCGCCTACGACGCGCCGATCTACATCGCCGACGCCGCCGTCTACCTGATGGCGCACCAGCCGGAGCTCGGCATCACCAACCCCTACGCCCTGGACCAGACCCAGCTCGACGCGGCCATCAAGCTGCTCAAGCAGCAGAACAAGATCGTCTCCGAGTACTGGGCCGACCCGGCCGCGCAGATCACCTCCTTCATGGGTGGCACGACCAACCTCGGCACCTCGTGGGAGATCCTGCGCAAGCTGACCGGCGAGGAGAAGTTCAAGAGCGTTCTGCCCGCAGAGGGCTCGACCGGCTGGTCTGACGCCTGGATGATCGGCGCCGAGTCGAAGAGCCCCAACTGCGCCTACGCGTGGATGGACTACACCAGCTCGCCCGAGGTCAACGGTGCCATCGCCATGAACTTCGGCATGGCCCCGGCCAACGCCGCGTTCTGCTCGCTCAACGACGAGGCAGCCGCGCACTGCGACTACTTCAACGCCACCGACGAGGAGTACTTCGAGAAGGTCTGGTTCTGGACCACGCCGATCGAGCAGTGCATCGACGGCCGCACGGATGCCACGTGCACCAACTTCCAGCAGTGGACGGACGCCTGGCTCACCGTCAAGAGCTAAGCACCGGGATGGGCGGGCCGACCGGCCCGCCCATCCGCCCCACCCCGTAATCGATCGAACGGACCCTCCATGAATCGCCGCGCGCAACTGGGCGCCCTGCTCGCGCTGCCGATGTTCTGGCTCATTGGCATCTACATCTTCTCGCTCGTCATGCTGCTCGTGACGGCGTTCTGGATCACCGATCCGTTCACCTCCAAGGTGAAGCCCGGCTTCACGCTGCGCAACTTCGAACAGATCATCGCGAACCCCGCGTACTTCAGCACCTCGATGCGCACCCTGGGCATCGCCCTCGCCGTGACGCTCCTCTGCATCCTCATCTCCATCCCGCTCGGCATCTTCATGGCCAAGGTGGCCGGGCCCAAGATGCGCGCACTGCTGGCCGTCGCGATCACCCTGCCCCTCTGGGCGGGCTACCTGGTCAAGATCCTCGCCATGCGCATCACCTTCACCGAGGAGGGCTTCTTCAACTGGGCCCTCTCGCCGTTCGGCATCAGCGGCCCAGGGTTCAGTGCCTTCACCGTCGTCCTGACCCTCACCTACCTCTGGCTGCCCTACATGGCCGTGCCCGTGTACACCGCGATCCGCCAGCTGCCGCCGAACCTGTTCGACGCCTCGGCCGACCTCGGCGCCGGCGCCTGGCACACCATCCGCACCGTCGTGCTGCCGCTGATCAAGCCCGCCATCATCGCCGGCTCGATCTTCACCTTCTCGCTCAGCCTCGGCGACTACATCGTGGCCAAGTTCGTGGGCGGCTCGACGCAGATGATCGGCAGCATCATCGCCTCCAACATCAACCTGAACCCCCCGATCGCCGCCGCGTTCGCGCTCGTGCCGATCGCCTTCGTCGTCATTTACCTCGTCAGTGTGCAGCGCACCGGCGCCCTCGAGCGGATGTAAGGCCGAAATGCTCAGACTCTCCCTTGCGGCAAAGATCGGCCTCGGCGCCATCGTCGCAGTCGCCCTCGCGTTCATGTACGTGCCGCTGTTCCTCGTCGTGTTCAACTCCTTCAACGAGGCCCGCATCGCGACGTGGCCGGTGACGGACTTCTCGCTGCAGTGGTGGGGCAAGGCCTTCACCAGCGAGCCGATCCGCGCCGCCATCCTCAACTCGGTAGTCGTCGGCCTCGGCGCCACCGCCGTGGCCCTCGTGCTCGGAACCCTGGTCGCGTTCGCGCTGCAGCGCTTCACGTTCTTCGGCAAGCAGTCGGTGAACCTGCTCGTGGTGCTGCCGATCGCGCTGCCCGGCGTCGTGACCGGTGTCGCCCTGAACAACACCTACAACCAGATCCTGGAGCCGATCGGCATCCAGGTCGGCTACTTCGGCATGATCATCGCGCACGGCACCTTCTGCATCGTCATGGTGTTCAACAACGTGCTGGCGCGCCTGCGCCGGCTGAGCCCGAACGTCGAGGAAGCCTCGCGCGACCTCGGCGCGACGCCGTGGCAGACATTCCGCCTGGTCACGTTCCCGCAGTTCCGCAGCGCGTTCGTCGCCGGCGGCATCCTCGCCTTCGCGCTCAGCTTCGACGAGGTCGTCGTGACGATCTTCACGGCGCCGCCCGGCGTCGACACGCTGCCGCTCTGGATCATGAACCAGATGGCCCGCCCGAACGAGGCGTCGCTGGTGAACGTGGTCGCGACCGTCGTCATCCTGGCCTCGTTCATCCCGGTGTGGGTGTCGCAGCGGCTCTCGCGCGACCCGGCCGACCGGGACTGAGCCTCCACGCCTGCTCCGACTCCGGCGCGGGGCGGATGCCGCAGCACGCGGCATCCGCCCCGCGCCGTTTTCGCTGCGCCACTCGTCCTGCGCCACTCGTGCTGCGCCACTTTGTAGTGCTCCGCGCCCGGTGATGTGGCGCGGAGAGCGAGGAAGTGGCGCAGGGGCGCGGCAGGAGGCAGTCGGGTGCGGCGGGAGGTGGCGCGGGACGGTCTGCTGAGCGGCGGGTGCGGCGGGTGCGGCGTTAGCCGGGTGCGGCGTGAGCCGGGTGCGGCGTGAGGTGGCGCGGGGCGTTTTCTATCTGTGGCGGTTTTTGAGGATGCCTGGGTGTGGGCTGCCGCCTTTCGCGTAGCTTCGCTACGCGCCCCGAATCTCACCGTCGTAGCGGGCGAGGGCCTCGGCGTCGTCGGCATGGCGCACCGCGCGCCGGGCGATGTCGAGGGCGCTGACCGGGTCGGACTCCGCCTCGGCGAGCATCAGCTGGCGCTCGGCCTCGGCCAGCCGGGTGCGCGCGGGGGCGCCCACGACGCCGCGGCGGGCCCCGATGCAGTCGCGGGCGACCGCGATGTGGCTGCGGGCGGCCACGAGCGCGCCGCCGAGTGCGATCCGGGCGTGCTCGAGCCTGTCCTGCTGGCCGCGGGCGGCGGATGTCGCGGCGTCCAGCCGGTCGATCGCGGCGCGCAGCGCGTCCAGGTCGGCCACGGGGTCGGCGCTCACGCCGCCGGAGCGGGCCAGTCGCGCGTGCTCGGCCAGCGCCATGCCGGCCTGGTCGACGCAGAGGTTCAGGGCGATGGCCGCCGCGGGGTCGACGTGGCCGTCGCGCACCTCGCGGGCCTCGGCGATGGCCCCCTGCAGCTGCACGGCGAGGCCGGCCGAGGCGGTCTCGGCGGCGGCGATGCGGGCGGCGGCCAACTCGGCCGCGCCCAGCGCGCCGCCGGAGCGGGTCACGTCGTCGTGGGCCGAGCGGAGCACGTCGGCGACGGGCTCGACGCCGCCGCCCTGGATGCGCAGCGAGGCCGCCTCGAGCAGCCCGGACGCCGACACCAGCAGCTCGCTGGCGTCGTCGATGTGCCGCTCCAGCGCCTCGAGCGCCGACGGGGCGAAGCGGGCGGAGAGGCTCTGGCTGACGGCGCGGATCTCGTCGGCACGCAGCTCGGCCGCGGAGAGCTGCGTCTGCACCACGAGGAGCTGCTGCGGGGCATTGCGCTCGGTGCTGCGGCGCTCCCGGAACCGGGCGTCCTCGCCGGCGAGCGCGGCATCAGCCGAGGTGCACAGCTCGATGATCTGGGTGTTCCAGCGCCGGCGCTCGTCGACGGTGTCAGGTTCGGCGTCATCCAGCCGCTGCTGCAGCAGGAACGCCTCGCGCAGGCGCCGCCTGGCCGTATCGATGGCGTTGCGGTAGTCGATCACGGCGGCGTCGCCGAACTGGGCCTGGGCGAAGCCGAGCTCGTCCTCGCTCTCCTGCACCCGGTTGTCGGTGCGCACGAGCAGCCCGCCGGCGCGGCGCTGCAGTTCGAGCAGGCTCGAGTCTGTGGCGGCGTCACGGCGCAGGCTCGCCCGGCGCAGCGCGGCGATGCCGAAGACTGCGATGGCCCCGGCGATGGCGAATACCAGCAGCGACGGCAGCCACCAGAGCGAGTCAGACATAGTTGCCAGCCTAGGGCGCGCGGGTGGACGCTAGCTGTTGGTCGGCTGAGCGCTGCTGGCTGGCCGGGCCGGCATCCCGTAGCCTCGCCGAATGATCGTGCAACTGAAACTCGTGCTCGACTGCGAGCCGGATGCCGCCTGGCATGCCCTGCAGAGCCCGGCCGGCCTGCGCGAGGTCGCCTCGCCCTGGCTGGACTTCGCCTCGCTCGAGCCGGAGGGACTGCCCACACAGTGGCCGAACGGCGAGCACCTGATGCGGGCTCTCGCGCTGCGCACCGTGCAGGTCGGCACCGTCGCGGTCGACATCACTCGCCCGGGCGACCTGCCGCAGGAGGTGCGGATGCTGCGCGACACCGGCGGGCTGCGCGGCGGCCTTGGCCGGGGGCTGCGCGAGTGGGACCACCGCATGGCGGTCTCCCCCGCACCAGGCGGCACCCTCTACCGCGACCGGCTGCACTTCAGCGGGCCGCTGGCCGCCCCGAGTTGGTACCCGATCTGGCTGTTCTGGCAGTGGCGCGGCCTGCGGCTGCGCCAGCTGGCCCCGACGTGGAGCTTCGACGCCGCGCCGCTCAGATCACAGCCCGCATCTGCGCCTTGATCAGCTCGTAGTCGTGCCGGCTCAGCTCGATCAGGCCCCGCCGCAGCTGGAACCCCCAGTTCGGCGAGGCCGACGTGAAGTCGAGCACGGGGATCAGCGGGCGAATGGATGTCGGCACGGCGAACGGGTCGTAGTCGACGCGGCGCCGCCAGGGCCGGTACGGCTCTCCGAAGGAGTTGGTCATCACGGCGCCGTCCGGGGCCTGGAAGACAGAGTCGTCGGCCACCCGCCCGATCGCGGTGAACTCGCGGAGCACCTCGCCGTCTGGCCCGCTCACCCTGGGCGAGTAGTAGATCAGCCCGTCGGCCTCGCGCAGCCGGGAGACCGCCTGCTTGGAGCCGTGGTTGAGCTGGGCAATGCCGAGCTCGACGCCGCGCAGCACGTGCTCGCGGTGCACCACTCCGAGCCAATAACGAATTGCCATGGCTTGATTGTGGCGCATCTGTGCGACATCCCGCGGCACGTGAAGGCGGAAGCCGGGAGGGAGAGGGTGGGGCCCGGGCAGCTAACCCGAATAGCGCACCGGGCCCCCAACGTGCATCTCGCGACGAACGTGTGGCGCAATAGTCGCACACCTTGACGCAGCTTCTGCGACAAATCGCGGGCGTTTCCGCCCGATTGTCGAAACTTCCTCGGCTCAGGCAAAGCCTGCGAGGGGTTCCTCCCCGCTCGGGTAGACCATCGCCAGCCGTTGGGTGGGTCTGGTCGCCGCGACATAAAGCGCCGCAGCCCCGCGCGGGGACTCCGCGACGATCCCCCGCGGGTCGCCGATCACGACGGCGTCGAACTCCAGGCCCTTCGCCTCGCGGGCGGTGAGCACGGCGACCGGCCGGTCGAGCCCGGCGGCTCCGCGCCCGGTGACCGGGCGGGCGCCGGCGGCATCCAGCGCAGCGTGCAGGGCATCGGCGATCTCGTCGATCGCCGCGGCCGGCACGATCACGGCGAGGTTGCCGCCCGCGGCATCCGCCCGCACCCCGCGAACGGCGTCGACGACGGCCGGCGCGAGCCCGCCGCCGGCCACGACGGTGTCGATCGGCCAGTCACCCTCGCGCACCGCGCGGGCGGGCGTGATCGGCAGCCCGGCGTCGGCGGCGAACTCCTCGGCGGCCCGGGCGATCTGCGCCGGCGTGCGGTAGTTGACGCTCAGCTGCTCGAGCCGCCAGCGGTCGCCGAAGCCGGCGTGCAGGGCGTCGGCCCAGCTGCGCGCACCGGCCGCCGAGCTGACCTGGGCGATGTCGCCGACGATCGTGAAGCTGCGCATCGGCGACTTGCGCACCAGCATCCGCCACTGCATCGGCGAGAGCTCCTGCGCCTCGTCGACGACGACGTGGCCGTAGGTCCAGGTGCGGTCGGATGCCGCGCGCTCGGCCACGCTCATGCGCTCGCCGCGCTCGGCGAAGCCGTCGGCCAGCTGCTCGGCGCTGACCATGCCCTCGACGCCCATGTTGGCGATCGCGGCGCGGGCGTTCTCGATGTCGGCCTCGCGCTGGCGCTCACGTTCCTTGTCTGCGGCGCTGCGGCGCGCGGGCATGTCGCCGAGCAGCTCGGCCGCCTCGTCGAGCAGGGCCACGTCGCTGACCGTCATCGGGGCGGAGCGCGGGCGGTGCAGCAGGGCGCGGCGCTCCGGCGACCAGCGCGGCGTCAGCTCGGCCAGCCACTCCGGGCGGGAGTACAGGTCGCCGAGGAGCTTCTCCGGGGTCAGCGGCAGCCAGGCGGTGTTCAGCAGCACGCGCACGGCGTGGCTCTCGCGCAGGTCCTCGCGGAGGGCGGCGACGTCGGAGTCGTCGATCGCCGCGCCGTTCTTCGCCAGCTGCGCGGCGAGCTGGGTGGCCAGCTCGGCGATGGCGTGCCTGACGAACGTGACGCGGGCGACGTTGTGCGGCTTGCCGGTGCGCTGGGCGCGCTGGATGGCGCCCGCGATCAGCTCCGGCGCGACCGTGATCGTGTCGCCGTTCACCTCGACCTGCTCCGGGCCGGCGGGAACGCGCTGCCGCCCGCGCACGGCCCGGGAGAGCAGGCCGGACATCTCGAGTCGGCCCTTGAGCGCGGCCGTGGCCGGGGCGTCGTCGGCGTCGGCCTCGACGCCCGGGAACAGGGAGCCCAGGGTGCGCATCACGACGCCGGTCTCGCCGAGGGAGGGCAGCACCGCCTCGATGTAGTGCACGAAGGCGGCGCTCGGGCCGACGACGAGCACGCCGGCCGACTTCAGCCGCTCGCGGTTGGCGTAGATCAGGAAGGCGGCGCGGTGCAGCGCGACGGCCGTCTTGCCGGTGCCCGGCCCGCCTTGCACGACGAGGGCGCCGCGCATCTCGGAGCGGATGATGCGGTCTTGCTCGCCCTGGATGGTGGCGACGATGTCGTGCATGTGGCCGGTGCGCTCGGCGGTCAGAGCGGCCAGCAGAGCCCCCTCGCCCTGCAGGGTCCCGGATGCCGCCGCGACGCCGGCGGTGCCGTCTGCGGCATCCGCGCGCAGCTCGTCGAGCAGGGCGGCGTCGAGCACCTCGTCGTCGACGCGGGTGAGCTCGCGCTCGCGCATGGTGAGGTGGCGCCGGGCGCGCACGCCGAGCGGGTGCGCCGCGGTCGCCTGGTAGAAGGCGCCGGCCTGCGGGGCCCGCCAGTCCAGCAGCATCGTGGACTGGTCGGTGTCGCGGAGGCCGATGCGGCCGATGTAGTGGAGGGCGTCGGCGCCGGGGGCGTCGCCGGCCACCTGCAGGCGGCCGAAGGCGATGCGGGCGTCGACCTCGTTCAGCTGCGCGAGGTTGTCCTCGTGCAGCCGGGCGAAGGAGTCGCGCTCGCTGCGCGCCTGGTGATTGCTGCCGACGTTGCCGCGCTGCACGGCGACGAGGCGCTCCTCGACTTCGGCACGCAACTGGTCAAGACGACGGTAAAACGACGCGACGACGGCGCGCTCCCGTTCGAGTTCCGATGACGGCACACGACCCCACTTTCTCCGGCCCGAAAGTCTACGCCTTCTCGGGGGCCGAGAAGCTGAGTGGAGTGCGGCCGCTGGCGGGTGCGGGGCGTTCCGGGCGCGCCGCCGGCCGGAGAATCCGTCGGAATGCGGCGCGCCGTGCCTGAGCGGGCTGGTCTAGTCGACGACGAGCGTTGTCTGCACCGGGGTCGGGTTGGCGAAGAGGTCGAGCACCGGGCAGTGCGCATCGACGGCGGCGTGCAGCTCGCGGTAGCGCGCCTCGGGTTCCGGCCCGCTCACGTTCACGGTGACGCGCACGGCGGTGAAGCCGGGGCGCACCGTGTCGTCCAGGCCGAAGAAGCCGCGCACGTCGAGGTCGCCCTCTGCACTGGCCTCGATCGTGTCGAGCACGACGCCGAGGTTCAGCGCCCACACCCGGTAGCTGACCACCTGACAGGCGATGATCGCCGCCAGCGCCACCTCGACCGGGTTGGCCGCCGCGTTGTCGCCGCCGAGCCCGGCGGGCTCGTCGACCTGGAAGGTGTGCGTGCCGGTGCGGATCGTGGTGCCCACCGAGCCGACGCCCTCCCCGCTTGCGGTGAAGCGCAGTTGTGCCTTCGCTGGCCGCTCGGCGATCGTCGCCACCCAGTTGGTGGCCACGGCGGTGAGTCGCTCGTGGCGGGCCTCCGCCGTGATGGTCGGGACGGCGGGGGTGGTGGACAGGGCTGCTGCGTCGGCGCTCATGGCGTCTCCTTCGAATTCAACGGGCGGGACACGACGCGGCCTGCCCTCTGCAGTGCCGCTGCTGCGACGCTAGGGCCGGGCCGACGGATGCGACAGGGGGCCGCGTCATGCTGCGGCACACGGCGTCATCCGGCGTCATCCGCCCCGCCGGAGTCCCCGCGGATCGGCCCCCAATCGGGCCTTATGCCGGCTTGTGCTAGAATTGTGGAACTTGTGAGTGCGTTGACGCCCTCCTTGCGTCGTAGAACGCATTCTTTCGATGTGCCGAGCTGTGCTGAGTGACAGCAGCGCTCGCGCATCATCATTTGACTCTTCATACGGCGAACGGATGTGCCCACCGGCACCTTCGCCATTTATCCCCGATCGTCGGTCGCGTGGATTGCCCTGCACAGTGCACATGCGCAGCCGGGCAGCCCAGGAATCCGACCGAGATGCCGGTGCGCCCGCGCGCCGCTCGCAGCGGGGTCTGCCCCGAAAGGCATCACTTTGTCTGAAACCACCTTCGCTTCACTCGGCCTCCCGGCCCCGCTCGTCGCCGTTCTCGCGGCCGACGGCAAGACCGAGCCGTTCCCGATCCAGGCCGACACCCTGCCAGACACCCTCGCCGGGCGCGACGTGCTCGGCCGCGGAAAGACCGGCTCCGGCAAGACCATCGCGTTCGCGCTGCCCATGGTCGCCCGCCTCGGCGGCGTGCTCTCCGGCGGCAAGCGCCGCCCGGGTCGCCCGCTCGGCCTGATCCTCGCCCCGACCCGCGAGCTGGCCACGCAGATCACCGCGACGCTGGCACCGCTGGCCGACGCCTACAACCTGAAGACCACCACCATCTTCGGCGGCATCTCGCAGGCCCGCCAGGTGGCGGCGCTCCGCGACGGCGTCGACATCGTCGTGGCCTGCCCCGGCCGCCTCGAGGACCTGATGAAGCAGGGCTTCGTCACGCTGGACGCCGTCGAGATCACCGTGCTCGACGAGGCAGACCACATGGCCGACCTCGGCTTCCTGCCGGTCGTCACCCGCATCCTGAACAAGACCCCGAACAACGGCCAGCGCCTGCTGTTCTCCGCCACGCTCGACAACGGCGTGGACAAGCTGGTCAAGCAGTTCCTGCACAACGAGGTTCTGCACTCGGTCGACGAGGCCAACTCCCCCGTCGCCGCGATGACCCACCACGTCTTCGAGGTCTCCGACGTCGACGCCAAGAACGAGCTCATCAAGACGCTCGCCTCCGGCACCGGCCGTCGCATCCTCTTCATGCGCACCAAGCACCACGCCAAGAAGCTGGCCAAGAAGCTCACCGAGCAGGGCATCCCCTCCGTCGACCTGCACGGCAACCTCTCCCAGCCGCAGCGCGACCGCAACCTGGCCGCGTTCTCCGATGGCACCGCCCGCGTGCTCGTGGCCACGGATGTCGCGGCCCGCGGCGTGCACGTGGACAACGTGGAGCTGGTCGTGCACGTGGACCCGCCCATGGAGCACAAGGCGTACCTGCACCGCTCGGGCCGCACGGCTCGCGCCGGCAGCGAGGGCGATGTCGTCACCGTCATCATCCCCGGCCAGAAGCGCGACCTGCAGCAGCTCATGCGCAAGGCCGACATCAAGGTCGACGTGCAGAGCGTCACCCCGAACTCCCCGGCCGTGACCGCACTGGTCGGCGAGGTCGCCGCGTACGTCAAGCCGCTTCCGGTTGACGCCTCGCGCGGCCAGCAGCAGGGTGGCGGCGGTCGCTCGCAGGGCGCCAACGCCCAGCGCAAGCGCGCACTGCGCGACGGCGGCGACGTCGCCGGGCGCGGCGGTTCGGGCTCGGGCGAGGGTCGCGCACGTCGCGACCGCTCCGGCCGCCCGGCCGGCTCGTCCTCGAGCGACTCGACCCGCGGCGGTCGTGACGGCGGCCGCGAAGGCGGCCGTGGCGGCCGCGATGGCGGCTCGGGTCAGGGCGAGCGCACCGGCGCCGCACGCAACAGCTCTGGGCAAGGCGGCCGTGGCCGTTCCGCACAGGGCGAGCGTTCGGCATCCGGCGCCTCGCAGGGAGGTCGCTCCGGCGGCCTGCAGGTCGGCGGCCTGGTTCGCGGCTCCTCGCAGTCGCGTGGCCCGCGCCGCGCCCAGGGCTAAGTCGCCCTCGGCCCTCTAGGCCTGCCGGGTTCCCGCCCCGCTTCCGCGCGCGAGCGTCATCGCGCGCACCATCTGCTCAGCTCATGCGGAGAGCCGGTGCCAAGGGTATGTCTCGTGCCCCGGCTCTCCCCATACCTCGCATTCCACGAGCGCGCCCGGCCCCAGCGGCTGCCGGCGCGGCTCACACACAGCAGTACTGACAGGCCCGGTTGCGGCGCACACACTTGGTGAAGTATCCCGGGTGGGTGTGTTTAGCCCCGGGCCTTCGGCATGCCCGGGGGCGGAAGCGGGCATGCCCGCAACGCCAGTGGTATGTCACACATCAAAGCGATACGCTCGGAGCATGACCCAGCACGCCACACTGCGCCTCCGCACCGAGGATTACCACACGGCCGGCGAGCCGTTCCGCATCGTCACCGAGGGGCTGCCCCCGATCCCGGGCGACACCGTCGGCGCCCGGCGCATGAACGCCATCGCGAACGAGAACGGCGTCGACCGCATCCGGGAGCTGCTCTGCAACGAGCCGCGCGGGCACGCCGACATGTACGGCGGCTTCATCACCCCCGCCGACGACGACGGCGCCGACTTCGGCGTGCTGTTCTGGCACAAGGACGGCTTCTCGACCGCGTGCGGCCACGGCACGATCGCGCTCGGCGTCTGGGCGGTTGAGACCGGGCGGGTGCCGTCGAACCCCGATGGCGACACCGAGGTGCGCATCGACGTGCCGTCCGGCCGGGTCGTCGCCCGGGTCACCCAGCGGGCCGGCGTGATCGAGTCGGTCACCTTCCGCAACGTCGCCTCGCACGTCATCGCCCGGTCGGTGCCCGTCCGCACCAGCTGCGGCGAGGTGCAGGTGGACCTGAGCTTCAGCGGCGCGATCTACGCCTCGCTCGACGCCTCGACCGTCGGCCTGAGCGTCGCGCCGGAGCACTACACCGATCTCATCGCCATCGGCCGCGAGGTCAAGTGGCTGCTCAACGACTCCCCGCTTGCCCAGCACGCGGCCGACCCCCGCCTCTCTGGCGTCTACGGCACGATCCTGTTCGACGAGCTCCCGCGCACGGCATCCGGCCCGCACCAGCGCAACGTCACGGTCTTCGCCGACGGCGAGGTCGACCGTTCCCCCTGTGGCTCCGGCACCGGGGCGCGCGTGGCGCTGCTGGCCGATGACGGCACCCTCGGCGAGGCCGAGACGCTCACGCACGATTCCATCGTCGACACCCGGTTCACGGCCCGCTTCGAACGCACGGCGGATGCCGCGGGCGACGCGCCCCGGGTCGTCCCCGAGGTCACCGGCTCGGCGTACAAGACGGGCGAGCACCTGTTCACCCTGGACGAGCGCGACGCCCTCGGCACCGGATTCGTGCTGCGATGAGCGCGCTGCCCTTCTACGACGCGGACCAGGTGTTCGGCACGGTCGACTTCGCCGCCGCCGTGCACGCCCTCGACACGGCCCTGCGCGGCGGGCTGGACCCGGCCGCCGCCCTCGGTCGCACCTTCGCCGAGGTGGAGAACGGCCAGCTGCTGCTGATGCCGGCAGAGGGCGCCGGCTTCGCGGGGGTCAAGCTCGCGACCATCGCCCCGGCGAACCCGGCCAGGGGGCTGGAGCGAATCCAGGCGATCTACGTGCTGATGGACTCCGACACCCTGACGCCCATCGCCCTCTTCGACGGCACCGCCCTCACCACCCTGCGCACCCCGGCGATCTCGGCCGTCGCCGTCGACGCGCTGGCACCTGCCGGCCCGGCCACGCTCCTCGTCATCGGCTCCGGCCCGCAGGCGTGGGGCCACGTGCACGCGGTCGCCGCGGTGCGCGAGCTCCGCGAGGTCATCATCACCGGGCGCTCGGCCGAGAAGGCGCAGAGCCTGGTCGAGACGCTCCGCGGCGAGGGCTTCGCCGCACGCGTGGGGAGCGCGGCGGACGCCGCGGGCGCCACGATCATCGTGTGCGCGACGACGGCGAGCGAGCCGGTGTTCGACGGCTCCCTCGTCACGGGCGAGACCGTTGTCGTGGCCGTCGGCTCGCACGAGCCGTTCATGCGCGAGATCGACTCCGACCTCATGGGGCGCAGCTTCGTCGTGGTGGAGGATGTGGCATCCGCGCTACGCGAGGCCGGCGACGTCATCATCCCGATCGGCGAGGGCGCACTGGACGTCGACACGATCGTGCCGATCCACACACTGGTCACCGGGGCGGCGCGGCCGGCCCCCGGCCAGCCGCGCGTGTTCAAGAGCATGGGCATGGGCTGGGAAGACCTGGTGGTCGCCGCCGAGGTGCACCGCCGGGCTCGCTGAACCCAGGCGGCAGCGGATGGACAGGGGCGGCCCGGCACCTCGTGCCGGGCCGCCCCTGTGTTTCTCCGCCGCTGTGTCTCTCGGCCGCTGTTTCGCTGACTCGCTAGGCCCCCAGGTAGGCCTCGATCACGCGCGGGTCCTCGGCGAGCTCGGCGGCCGTGCCCGACATGGTGACCGCGCCGGACTCGAGCACGTAGCCGCGGTCGGCGATGCGCAGCGCGGCGCGCGCGTTCTGCTCGACGAGCAGCACCGTCGTGCCCTGTGCCTTGACCGCGGCGATGATCTCCATCACCTGTTTGACGACGAGCGGGGCCAGGCCCATGGACGGCTCGTCGAGCAGCAGCAGCTGGGGCCCGCCGACGAGCGCGCGTCCGAGGGCGAGCATCTGCTGCTCTCCGCCCGAGAGCGTCCCGCCCTGCTGGGCGCGCCGCTCCGCCAGCCTCGGCATCAGCTCGTAGGCGTAGTTCGCCCGCTCCAGGATCAGCTTCTGGTCCTTGACCAGGTAGCCGCCGAGCAGCAGGTTCTCGTGCACCGTCATGGTCGAGAAGATGCGCCGCCCCTCCGGGATGTGCAGCAGCCCGGCGCCCACAATGTCCCACGGGGTCATCTTGGTCAGGTCGTGGTCGCCCCAGCGCACGCTGCCGGCGCGCGGCCGCACCAGCCCGGAGATCATCGACAGCGTCGACGTCTTGCCCGCGCCGTTGTTGCCGAGCAGGGCGACGATCTCGCCCTGGTTGACCTCGATGCTCAGGCCGCGCAGGGCCTGCACCCGGTGATAGAACAGTTCGACCCCGTCGAGAACGAGTGCGGTCATTCGTCTTCCTCCGCTCCGAGGTAGGCCTCGATGACGGCCGGGTTGGCCTTGATCTCGGCCGGGGATCCGTCGGCAATCTCCTTGCCAAAGTTCAACACGACGATGCGCTCTGAGACTTCCATCACCAGCCCCATGTCGTGTTCGATGAGCACGATGCCCACACCCAGGTCCCGGATGCGGCGGATGAGCGCCATCAGCTCGGCCTTCTCCTGGTGGTTCAGGCCGGCGCCCGGCTCGTCCAGCAGCAGCAGCCTGGGCTGCGTCGCCAGCGCGCGGGCGATCTCCACGCGCCGCTGCTCGCCGTAGGGCAGCTGCGTGACGAACAGCTCCTCGTCGCCGCGGAAGCCGACGAAGTCGAGCCAGCCGCGCGCGTCCTGCGTGCACTGCGCCTCGGCGCGCTTGTAGCGCGGCGTGTGCAGCAACTGGTCGAAGACGTTCTCGCGCAGCCTGCTGTGCATCGCCGTCTTGACGTTGTCGAGCACGCTCATGTCACGGAACAGGCGCAGGTTCTGGAACGTGCGGGACATGCCGCGCTTGGTGATCGTCGAGGGCCGGATGCGGGTGATGTCGTCCCCGCCGAAGAGCACGGTGCCGCCGGTCGGCCGGTAGAAGCCGGTGATGCAGTTGAACGCACTGGTCTTGCCCGCGCCGTTCGGGCCGATCACCGAGACGATCTCACACTCGTGCACGTCGAAGCTCAGCCCGTCCACGGCGCGGATACCGCCGAACTGCACGGCGAGGCCGGAGACGCGCAGCAGCAGCTCGCCGCGGGCGGTCGCGGTCGCGACGGTGTCGGTCATCGGTTCTCCTCCTGGTCTGCCGGGTTGTCGCTGATGGCGTTGACGCCCGCCACGGCATCCGGGATCGAATCGGGGACGGTGGAGGTCACCGCCGACATCCGCTCGATCTCCTCCTGCTCGGCCTCCGCCTCCTCCTTGGCCTGCTGGGCCCAGGGGATGTTGGTGGTGGACACCGGCTCGGCCGGTGGGCGCCGCTTGAGGAACGGCAGCACGAAGTTGGCCGGCCAGAGACCGGCCGGGCGGAAGATCATGACGACGACGAGCAGCACACCGAAGAGCAGGTAGCGCCACTCGGAGAACTCGCGCAGCAGCTCGGGCGCGAGCGAGACGAACAGGGCGCCGATGATCACGCCGGGGGTCGAGCCCATGCCGCCGAGCACAACCGCCATCAGGATCAGCGCCGAGTAGAGGAACTCGAAGCTGGGCGGCGAGATCGCGCTGAGGTGGGTGGCCAGCAGCGAGCCGGCGACGCCGCCCCAGACCGCGCCGATGATGTACGCGGAGAGCTTGGCGGTGTAGCCGTTGATGCCCATGGCCTCCGAGGCGTCCTCGTCGTCGCGGACCGACTTCCAGGCGCGCCCCAGCTTGCCGTTGGCCAGGCGCGCGGCGCCGACGGTCGCCAGCCCGAGCGCCACGATCACGACGAAGAAGTAGAACAGGATCTTGGCGTTGAAGTGGATCCCGAACAGATCGGCGCCGTCGGCGAAGGACCAGCCGAAGAACGACCAGGTCGGGATGCCGTGGATGCCGCTCGCCCCGCCGGTGATGCTCAGGTTCGTCGCCGTGATGCGGATGATCTCGCCGAAGCCGAGGGTCACGATCGCGAGGTAGTCGGAGCGCAGCCGGAGCGTCGGGCCGCCGATGACGATGCCGGCGAGGATGCAGGCGAGAACGACGAACGGGATGGTCTCGAGCATGGTGAAGCCGAGGGTCGTCGACAGGATGCCGGAGGTGTACGCCCCGACGGCGACGAAGGCGATGTAGCCGAGGTCGAGCAGGCCGGCGTAGCCGACCACCACGTTCAGCCCCATCGCGATCATCACGTAGATGAACGCCGAGGTGAGGATCGAGATGATGTAGGGCGAGGCCGTGATGAACGGCAGCACGAGCGCGCCGATGAACAGGGCCAGGCCCAGCAGGCCCATGAAGCGCTGCGGAGCCAGCAGGCCGCTCAGCGGCCGGGGCCGGCTGAAGAGCGGCTGCGGCGCCGTGATCCGGGTGAGGCGGTCCAGCCGCGGGAGCAGGTTCTTGTCGGCCACGGGTCACATCCTTTCTACGACGCGGGACCCGAGGATGCCCGTCGGTCGGATCGAGAGGAACAGGATGAGGCAGCCGAAGGTGAAGACGTCGCGCCACTCGCCGCCGAGGGCGAAGGTGCCGAAGGACTCCAGCAGGCCGAGGACGAGGCCGCCGAGCATGGCGCCCTGCATGTTGCCGATGCCGCCGATCACGGCGGCCGTGAACGCCTTGAGGCCGATGGTGAAGCCCATCAGGAAGTCGATCGAGCCGTAGTAGGTGCCGGCCATCACGCCGGCCGCGCCGGCCAGCGCGGAGCCGATGAAGAAGGTGCGCGAGATGACGCGGTCGACGTTGACGCCCATCAGCAGCGACGCGCGCGGGTCCAGGGCGATCGCGCGCATCGCGCGGCCCTCGCGGGAGCGCATGATGTAGCTCTGCAGCACCCACATGAGCAGGCCGGCGATGACCATGAGCACGATCTGGGGCGTCGAGATGCGTGCGCCCAGGAAGTTGAAGGCCTCGCCGCTCAGCCGGAAGGGGAACACCTGCGGGTCAGCGCCGAAGATCTGGCGCACGCCGTACTCGATGGTGAAGGAGACGCCGACGGCGGTGATCAGCACGGCCAGCCGGGGGCTCGAGCGCAGCGGCCGGTAGGCGACCTTCTCGATCAGCACGCCGAACGCGCCGGTCAGCAGCATGGTGATGAGCAGCACGATCAGCAGGATCGGCAGGGAGGCGACCCCGAAGAGGCCGACCGCACCGCCCAGGATGACGAAGGCGATGAACGATCCGAGCATGTAGATGTCGCCGTGCGCAAAGTTCAGCAGCTTGATGATGCCGTAGACCATGCTGTAGCCGAGTGCGACGAGGGCGTAGAAGGAGCCGACGAACAGCCCGTTCCAGATCAGCTGGAAGAGCTGATCGCTAAAGAATTCAGTCACGAGTGGAGCTCCCAAGGGACGGGGAGGGCGCGGCCCCAGAAGAGCCGCGCCCTCAGCGGATGGACTTAGCCCTGCAGGTCGTCCTTGAGAATGAAGCTGCCGTCCGGGCCGATCTGGACGATGGCGAAGCCACCCTCTGTCAGGGTGCCCTCCGGCGTGAAGGTGAGCGGCCCGGAGAAGATCGGGAAGCCGTCCAGACCGCGCAGCGCCGCGATGATGGCATCCGTCTCGGTGCTGCCGGCATTCTTGATCGCCTCGGCGACGACGCGCACGGCGTCGTAGGACTGCGTCGAGTAGGGGCCGGGCTCTGCGCCGAACGCCTCCTTGTATGCGGCGATCCAGTCACCTGCACCCTCGAGCATGTCCGGCGTCTGGGTGAAGGTGCCCACGACGTTGTCGGTGTAGCCGGCGCCCGCGATCTCGGCGAACTTCTTGTCGACGCTGCCGTCGCCCACCAGGATCGGGCCGCTGTAGCCGGCATCGATCAGCTGGCGGGTGATGAGCGCGCCCTCCTGGTAGTAGCCGGTCCAGACCACGAAGTCGGGCTTGGAGGTGATCACGTTGTTGACGTTGGCCGAGTAGTCCTTTTCGCCCGGGGTCACCGACTGGTCGAGCACGACCTCGATGGTGCCGTCGGCCTTGGCCATCTCGACGAACGTGCTGGCGAGGTCCTTGGAGTAGTCGGTGTTGTCGTTCAGCACGGCGACGCGGGTGGCGCCGGACTTCAGCGCGTACTTGAGCGTCGCGGCGGCCTGCTGGGTGCCGGTGCCGTTGATCAGGAACACCCCGTCGAGGCCCGCCTCCACCAGCTTGTTGGAGTTCGCGGCGGGAATCACCATGGGGATGCCCGCATCGTTGAAGATAGGCAGCGTCGGCAGCGTGGCGCCGGAGCAGTACCCGCCGACCGAGGCGACGATGCCGGCGGTGACGAGCTTGTTGGCGGCGGCGACGGATGCCGTTGCATCACAGGCGTCGTCCTCGGTGATGAGCTCGAGCTGGCGCCCGTCGACCCCACCGTCGGCGTTGAGCTCGTCGACGGCCATCTGCGCGCCGTTCTCCATGTACACGCCGAACGCAGACTCGGAGCCGGAGAACGGGGCCAGCATGCCGATCTTGATGGGGCCGGAGCTGTCGCCGCCGGCCTCGCCCCCGCCGCCGAGCCCACCGGAACACCCGGTGAGGACGAGGGCCGCGCTCGCGAACAGGGCCGCGGGAATCAGGACGCGTGAGATACCGCGTGAGCTGCGAAGAGTCATGAAGTTCCTTCCGGGATACAACTTTGGATCGTCGGATTCGATGGGCCCGTGGCACATCTACTGTGTGACATATTACATAAGTGGGTGCATTCCGACAGCCCCCGTTCGCGCTTCATGGTCACGTTTCGATGACGTTCACGACGAGCGCGCCCGGCTAGCCGACCCGGGCGGCCAGACTCCCGAACAGGCGCTCCGCGACGCCGTCGCCGTGCAGGCCGTCGTGCTCGAACTCGTTGGTGACCCAGGCGTTCAGGGCGCCGACACGGCCGGCCGTCTGCAGCGAGAGGCCGGCATCCACGTACATGTCGTCGTGGTAGACCACGGCCTCGACCGGCACCTCGTTGGCCGCGAGCCGGGGCAGCGAGTACAGCTCGATCGGGTCCTCCCTGACCATCAGTCGCTCGACCGCGGCCTGGAACGGGCGGAGCGCGCGGATCTGCTCGAACATCCAGGGGTACATCATCTCGCCCGTGAAGTGCAGCGGCCGGGCGGACGGGTCGAGCTGCGGGTGCGCGGCGAGGGCGCGCTGCGCGGCCCATCGCGCCGGCGCCCCGCCGTAGATGCTCTCCTGCAAGACGGCGAAGAGCGGGTTGGTGTCGAAGGCCGTCCGCGCGCGCACGGCCGAGAGGAACGTCTCGGACAGTCGGGTCTCCGCCGTGTCCGACCACGCCTCGTCGAAGATCCAGTGCAGCCGGTCAGCGCCCGGCTTCATGCCGAGGTCGAGCCCCAGGCTCTGCAGCCGCGGCACGGTGAGGGTGTCGCCGTCGGGGAGCAGGACGCCGCCGGCCGCGACGGCATCCGCGACCCTGGCCACCCGTTCCCGGTCGCCGGGGAAGCGGGCGTAGAAGCGCTCGTTCTTCTCGAGCACGCGCGGGTAGGTGCGCCGGTACACCTCATCGGCCGAGGGCTCGAGGCTGGGCAGCCCGCCGGCGACGGCCGAGGCGATGATCGCCTCCGGCGCGGTGGAGAGGTAGTGCAGCGTCAGGAATCCGCCGTAGCTCTGGCCGAGGGTCCACCAGCGCTCGCCGCCGAACACCTGCGCGCGCAGCGCCTCGAGGTCGCGCACGATCGAGTCCGCGCGGAAGTGGCGCAGGTAGTCTGCGCCCTCCTCGCCGCCGGGGAACCGTTCCATGGTGTGCGCGGTGACGGCGCTGCTGCGCCCGGTTCCGCGCTGATCGGGGAGGATGACGCGGAAGCGGTCGAGCGCGGCCCGCAGGAATCCTTCCCTGCCGGTCGGCCGCGGAGACTTGCCGCCCGGCCCGCCCTGCAGGTACACCAGCAGCGGCAACTTCTCGTGCCGCCTGGCGCCGTCGACGAGCTCGCGGGCGAAGAACTCGATGCCCTCCCCCGACTCCGGGTTGCCCCAGTCCACCGGCACCGTGATGCGGTGGTCGCGCACGAGGATGCCGTCGGCGATCGTGTACTCGGCGCCTGTGGCCGTGGCGTGTGCTGCGGTGCTCATGCGTGCTCCGATCAGGCCCGGCCGGAGGTGCGCACGCGCGAGTCCATCAGGGCGTAGAGGGTGTCGATGATGATGTTGACGGTCACCACGAAGACGCCGCCGAGCAGCACGATCGCGATCACGACGGGGCGGTCCTGGTTGTTCACCGAGGTCACGGCCAGGCTGCCGAGCCCGAGCAGGCCGAAGACCTGCTCGATCACGATCACGCCGCCGAGCAGCAGCCCGATGTCGATGCCGAGCTGGGTGACCAGCGGGGGCATGGCGCTGCGGAAGGCGTGCCGGTAGATCACCCGGCGCTCGCTCAGCCCCTTGGCCCTGGCCGTGCGGATGTAGTCCTGGCCGAGCACCTCGAGCATCTGTCCCCGGGTGAGCCGGGCGTAGACGGCCGCCACGACGAGCGCGAGAGTGGTCCACGGCAGGATCAGGTGCCACGCCCACTGCCCGGCCCCCGCCGTGAGCGGAACGTAGCCGCTCGGTGGGAACAGCATGACGCCGAAGCGGGTGGGCAGGAAGTACAGCGTGTACAGCGCGACCATGCCGAGGACGAAGGTCGGGAAGCTGATGCCGATGATGGCGAACGACTGCCCGATGCGGTCGCGCAGGCTGCCGGGTCGCTTGGCCGAGCTGATGCCGATCGGGATGCCGATCGCGAGCCAGAGCACCATGCCGCCGAAGACGAGCGACAGCGTCGCCGGGATGCGCGCGACGATGAGGTCGGCGACGGGCACGTTGCTGCGGTAGGAGTAGCCCAGGTCGCCCTGCAGCAGTCCGCCGACGAACTTCAGGTACTGCACGTAGATCGGCTGGTCGAGCCCGAGCTTCACGCGGATCTGCTCCATCAGCGCCTCGGTCGCCTTGTCTCCGGCGATGATGCGGGCCGGGTCGGACGGCGAGACGTAGAACAGCACGAACACGAAGATGCTGAGCAGGAACAGCACCAGCAGACCGAAGCCGATGCGGGGCAGAAGGAAGCGGAACAGCATTATTTGCCGCCTCTCGCGCTGGTCGGGTCGAGGGCGTCGCGCAGCCCGTCGCCCAGGAGGTTGAAGGAGAGCGTCGTGACGAGCAGGGCCGTGCCGGGCACGATGACCATCCACCAGGCGACCAGGTAGAGCGAGTTGTTCGCGGCGTCCGCGAGCATGCCGCCCCAGCTGGGCGTCGGCGGCACGATGCCGAGCCCGAGGAAGGACAGCGTCGCCTCGAAGACGATCGCGCTCGGGATCATCAGGGTGGTGTAGATGAGGATCGGCACGATCAGGTTGGGCAGCACGTCGCGGTACATGATTGAGAACCCGCTGGCGCCGAGCGAGCGCGCCGCCTCGACGAACTCGCGGTGTTTGAGGGCGAGCACCTGGCCGCGGATGACGCGGCCGAGCCCGGTCCAGCTGAAGAAGACGATCACCGCGATGCTGAGCGTCAGGCTCGGCCCGAGCACCGAGACGAGCGCGATCGCGCAGAGCAGGAACGGGATGCTCATCACGAGGTCCATCACCCGGCTGAGCACGGTGTCCGTCGCCCCGCCGAAGAAGCCGGCGGTGAGCCCGACGGTGATGCCGATGCCGGCCGCGAAGAGCGAGGCGACCACGCCGACGAGCAGCGAGATCTGCGCGCCGTAGGCGAGCCGCACGAGGATGTCGCGGCCGAGCTGGTCGGTGCCGAGCAGGAACTCGCTGTTCGGGGCGACCGGGATCCCGGCCGGGCTCAGACCGGTCTCGCGGAACTGCTCGGTCGGGCCGTGGCCGGTGAGCTCGGCGATCAGCGGGGCGGCCAGCGCGAACGCGAAGATCAGCACGATGACGAGCATCGAGACGAGGCTCGCCGGGTCGCGCACGAGCCGGCGCAGCGTCAGCGAGGTCGAGCTGCGCTGGACGACGGCGGCCGCCTCCCTGGCGGCGCGGCTGGGGGACTTCGGGAGGATCGTCATGCCGCCACCCGCTCTCCGGCCGGGACGCTCTCGACGAGGCTGCGCACCGCGCCCCGCTCCGGTGCCACCTCGCGGGCCGCGGCGGCGAGGAGCACCTTGGTGAACTCGTGCTGCGGCCGCTCGTAGATGCTCTGCGCGTCGCCGAGTTCGACGATCCGCCCGCCGTCCATGACCGCGATCCGGTCGCAGACGTGCCGCACGACGGAGAGGTCGTGGGAGATGAAGAGGTAGGTCAGGCCGAACTCCTTCTGCAGGTCGTCGAGCAGGTTCAGCACCTGCGCCTGGATCGACACGTCCAGCGCCGAGACGGGCTCGTCGAGGATGATCAGCTCGGGGTTCAGGGCGAGTGCGCGGGCGATCCCGATGCGCTGCCGCTGGCCGCCCGAGAACTGGGAGGGGAAGCGGTTGTAGTGCTCGGGGTTCAGGCCGACGAGCTCCATCAGCTGCTGCACGCTGCGCAGACGCTCCTGCCCGGAGGAGACCTTGTGGATGCGGAACGGGTCGCCGATGATCGAGCCGACGCGGCGCCGGGGGTTCAGCGAGCCGAACGGGTCCTGGAACACCAGCTGCACCTGGGTGCGCAGCTGGCGCCACTCCCGTTTGGAGAGCGAGGCGACGTCCCGACCGTCGAAGGTGACGGTGCCGCCGGTCGGCAGCTCCAGCCCGGCGATGACGCGGGCCAGGGTGGTCTTGCCGCAGCCGCTCTCGCCGACCAGCCCGAGCGTCTCTCCCCGCCTGACCGTGAGGTCGATGCCCTTCAGCACGTGCGCCTCGGCGCGCTTGCCGACGGCGAAGCTGAGCTCGAGGCCCGAGACCTCCGCGATCGGCACCTCTGCCGGGGCCGTGGCGTGCCCGAGCTCGAGGTCGATGGCCGTGGAGATCGCGGATGCCGGTTCGGCGAGTTCGCTCGGGGCCTCCTCGAGCCAGCACTGTGCCTCGACGCCGTCGTCGTAGCGGCGGATGGGCGGCGGCGCGGAGCACGCCGCCGACACGTCGGGGCAGCGCGCCGCGAACGGGCAGCCCGGCCCGGGAGCGAGCAGGCTCGGCGGTTTGCCCGCAATCGGGATGAGCCTCGTCCCCGGCTCCCGGTTGAACGAGGAGGAGCGGAGCAGGCCGGCCGTGTATGGGTGCGCCGGTGCGGCGAAGACGGCCTCGACCGCGCCGGTCTCCATCCGCCGCCCGGCGTACATGACCATCACCCGGTCGGCGACGCGCCGGAGCACGCCGAGGTCGTGGCTGATCATGAGGATGGTGGTGCCGAGCTCGCGCCGCATCTCGTCGAGCAGGTCGAGGATCTGGGCCTGCACCGTGGAGTCGAGCGCGGTCGTCGGCTCGTCGGCGATGACCAGCGCCGGCTTCAGGACGAGAGCCATCGCGATCATGACGCGTTGCCGCATGCCACCGGAGAACTGGTGCGGGTAGGAGTCGAAGCGCTTCTCGGCGTTGGGGATCTTGACCTTCTTGAGCATCTCGATCGCGCGGGCCTTGGCCTCCGCGTGGCTCACCTTCTCGTGCGCCTGGATCTGCTCGACGATCTGCCAGCCGATCGTGTACTGCGGGTGCAGGCTGCTCAGCGGGTCTTGGAACACCATGCTGATCGCGCGGCCGCGGATGCTGCGCAGGCCCTTGTCGTCGAGCGCGAGCAGGTCGACGCCGTCGAACAAGACCCGTCCGGACGTCTCGGCGGCCGGGACGAGGCCCATGACCGACTGCACCATGACGCTCTTGCCCGAGCCGGATTCGCCGACGATCCCGAAGAACTCGCCGGGCTCGACGCTGAACGACACGTCTTGGACGGCGTGCACCGTGCCGTCTTCCGTTGGGATCCGAACGGTCAGGTTCTGTACTTCAAGAATCGGCATCGCTAGCGGCCTCTTTGCTGATAGTGCGGTGCCGGGCGGGGGTCTCCCGCCCGGCACCAGGTGTACTCAGACGATCCGGTTTGACCGGGCTACTTCTTGAGCTGCACGTTCGTCCAGTCACCGTTCTGGCTAAGCGCGTACGGCGTGAAGCCGACGACCCGGTCGCTGTGGTAGTTCGCCTTGAGGCGCGACGCGATCGGCAGGATCACGGCGTCGGCGAGGACGCTCTCGTCGACCTTGTGCCAGAGCGCGGCAGCCTCGTCGGGGCTCGCCGCCAGCAGGGCCTGCTTGGCGTACTCGTTCGCCTCGTCGTTGTTGTAGTCGAGGTAGTTGTACGCCTGCGGGGTGCCGTTGAAGGTGAACTGCGGCTGGAAGACCGAGCGGGCCGCGCCGCCCTGCCAGTCCGGCGACCAACCGACCAGCGCGATGTCCCACACGCCGTTGACGGCGTTGTCGTGGTTCGTCATGAGGTTGGCGTAGTAGTCGGTCGGCGGCACCGGGGTGAGCTCGATCGTGAAGCCGGCCTTCTCGAGGCTGGACTGCACGGTCTGGGCGATGTCGGGCTGCAGGCCGAGGTTGCGGTACGGGAACTTGAGCGTGAGGCCGTTCGGGTAGCCGGCCTCGGCGAGGAGGGCCTTCGCCTTCTCGGGGTCACCCTTGGACCCGGCGGTGGGGTACGGCTCGTACGGCAGGTAGCCGACGATGCCAGGCCCGAAGATGCCGTTGTTGACCGCGGCCAGCTCCTCGCCGCCCATGGTCTGGATGACGGCTGCCTTGTCGACCGCGTACTGCAGTGCCTGGCGCACGCGGATGTCCTGGAGCGCCCCGCCGTTGTTGGAGGTCTTGGTGTTGATCCACATGAACTGGTCGACGCCGCCGTTCGGCATCGTGCTCAGCTTCGTGTCGTTCACGGCCTTGAGCTGTTGGATGTTGGCCGGGCTCGGCTGGATGTCGAAGAGCAGGTCGGCGGAGCCGGCCTGCAGCTGCTGCATCGCGGAGTCGCCCTCGACGCCCATCGTCATCTCGATGCGGTCGACGTATGCCTTGCGGAGCGTGTCGGAGTCGGCGCTCCACGCGTCGTTGCGCTTGAGCACGAGGAGCGCGTCCGGGCTGTGGCTCTCGACCGTGTACGGGCCGCTCGCGACGAAGTTGGCGCGGTACTCCGGCGAGTCGGGCAGGTAGTCCAGCGCCTCGATCGGCGCGGGGGCCGCGGCGTCGAGCGAGACCATGTAGATGAAGTCGCTCGCCGGCTCGGTGAGCGTGACGACGATCGTCTTCTCGTCCGGCGACTCGATTCCGGTGATGTCGCTGTTCTCGATGTAGTCCTTCATCGAGGCGGCATCCGGCGCGACATCGGCGAAGCCGGTGCAGAAGGTGTCCATGCCCTCGATCAGGAACTGGAAGTAGCCGAGCATGGCGCCGGACATCAGCGGGTTGCACAGGCGCTTGATGCCGCGCTCGAAGTCGTTGGCGACGAGGGGGCGGGCGCCGTCGGGGGCGCCCCAGCTCACGCCGTCGCGGAGGGTGAAGGTGTAGGTCAGGCCGTCTGCACTGGCCTCCGGGAGCGCGGCGGCGAGGTCGCCCTCCGGCACGATGCGGGCGTCCGGGTCCTCGACCGTCGGGTATCCGATCAACGAGCGCGAGATCGCGTGCATGACGCCGGCCACGGGAACGTAGGCCGTGAGCTGCGGGTCGAGGTGGTCGACGTCGCCGTTGGCGAGGACCTTGAGGGTCCCGCCGGTCGCGCCCTGGCTGTCTGTGCCGCCGTCTCCAGGTGTCGAACAGGCCGCGGTGGAGAGAATCGCGACTGTGCCGACGATGGCAATTGCACTCTTGAAAAGCTTCGTCATCTTTCACCATGTTCATCGTTGAATATGGGCACCCGGTTGGCACCTGTAGTAGGTGACATGTTACATATTTGAGCCGAGGCTGGCTAGCGTCAGTGCGGAATCGTGACCTAGCCAGCCTGGGCGTGCTGCTACGAGGCGGAGCCCCAGCTGCGCGACTGCCCGGCGGGCGCGAAGGACTGCGGCACGTTCCAGGGGTTCGCGTCCTGCAGCGGCGCCGGCAGCAGCGCCTGCGGGGTGCTCTGGTAGGCGACGCCGCGCAGGAAGCGCGAGATGGCCGCGGTGCCCACCGAGGTGCTCGAGTCGTTCGTGGTGGCCGGCCACGGGCCGCCGTGCTGCATCGCGGGGGTGACGGCGACGCCGGTCGGCCAGCCGTCGAACAGCACGCGGCCGGCGTGGCCGCTCAGCACGCGCACCAGCTCGCGCAGCTCGGCCGAGTCCTCCCCCGCCCCGATGTGCACCGTGGCGGTGAGGTTGCCCTCGAACAGCTCGGCGACGAGGCCGGCGAGGTCCGCGTCCGCCGGGTACTCGACGAGGATCGACAGCGGGCCGAAGGCCTCCTCGAGCAGCCGCTCGCGCTGCGCGCGCAGCGTCTCCGCCGAGACGGAGACGATCGTGACGGTGGCCCAGCCCTGCCCGTCCTGGTCCTCGTTCAGCTCGCCCTCTGCCAGCACGCTGACGCCCGGCGTCTGGAAGATCTCGGCGCGGCGTGCGCCGAAGCCGGCCGCGATGCGCGGGTTCAGCAGGCGGTGCGGGGCGACGGATTCCGCGGCATCCGAGATGGCGGCCGCCAGGCCGTGCCCGGCCGGCACGAAGACGAAGCCGGGCTTGGTGCAGAGCTGCCCGGCCGAGCCGGCGACGCTCGCGACGTAGCCGGCGGCGATGGCCGCGCCCCGCTCGGCGATGGCGGCCGGCGTGACGAACACGGGGTTCACGCTGCCGAGCTCGCCGAAGAACGGGATGGGGGCCGGGCGGGCGGCGGCGATGTCGGCGAGCAGGCGGCCGGCCGGGATCGAGCCGGTGAACGACCCGGCGCGCACGCGCGGGTCCTGCAGGATCGCGACGCCCTCCTGCTGGCCGAGGATGAACTGGAAGGTGCCGTCCGGCATCCCGGCGCCGTCGAGGGCTGCCGCGACGAGTTCGGCCGTGCGCGCGCCGAGGCGCGGGTGGCCGGAGTGGCCCTTGAGGATCACCGGGCAGCCGGCAGCCAGCGCCGCGGCGGTGTCGCCGCCGGCCACGGAGAACGCGAAGGGGAAGTTGCTCGCGGCGAAGTTGACGACGGGTCCGAGCGCGGTGAGCACCCGGCGCACATCGGGGCGCGCGCCGAGCACGAAATCGCCGTCTGCCGCGTCGATGCGGGCGTCGAGGTAGCCGCCGTCCCTGACGACGTCGGCGAAGAGGCGCAACTGCACCGCGGTGCGGGTGAGCTCGCCGTTCAGGCGCGCCTCGGTGAGGCCCGTCTCCGCCATGCCGAGCGCGACGAGCTCGGCGGCGTGCGCGGCGAGGGTGTCGGCCACGGCCACGAGCGCGGCGGCCCGCTCGCCCGGCGCGGTGGCGGCATAGGGCGCGGCCGCCGCGTCCGCGCGGGCGGCGACGGAGTCCAGTTCGGCGCGACGCGCCTCAGAGAGTGTGCTGGTCATGGGATTCTCCTAGAACTGGAAGCCGGTGGGGAAGGGGTCGCTCGGGTCGAGCATGTACTGGCCGATGCCGGTCACCCAGGCGCGGCCGGTGATCGTCGGGATGACGGCCGGGCGGCCGTCGACCTCCGTCTCGGCGATGAGCCGGCCGACGAAGCGGCTGCCGATGAAGGACTCGTTCGTGAAGTCCTGGCCGAGCGGCAGCTCGCCGCGCGCCCAGAGCTCGGCCATCCTGGCCGAGGTGCCCGTTCCACACGGGGAGCGGTCGAACCAGCCGGGGTAGATCGACATGGCGTGCCGCGAGAGCGTCGCGTCAGAGCCGGGGGCGATGAACTCGACGTGGTGGCAGTGGTCGACGCCGTCGATGGACGGGTGCCGGGGCGGGTCCCCCGCGTTGATGGCCTCCATGATGGCGAGGCCGGCTGCGGTGACCTCCTGGTGCCTGCTCCGGTCGAAGGGGAGGCCGACGTCGGCGAGGTTGACCATGGCGTAGAAGTTGCCGCCGAAGGCGAGCGAGTACGGCACGGTGCCGAGGCCCGGCACCTCGATCGTGGCGTCGAGCCGGTCGACGTAGCTCGGCACGTTCTCGATCGTGACCGAGTCGGCGTGCCCGTCGCTGACGGCGACGCGGGCGATCACCAGGCCGGCCGGGGTGTCGAGGCGGATCGTCGTGACCGGCTCCTGCACCGCGACCATGCCGGTCTCCACGAGCACGGTGGCGACGCCGATCGTGCCGTGGCCGCACATCGGCAGGCAGCCGGAGACCTCGATGTAGACGACGCCCCAGTCGCAGTCCTCGCGCGTCGCGGGCTGCAGGATGGCCCCGCTCATGGCGGCGTGGCCGCGGGGCTCGTTCATCAGGAACTGCCGGATGTGGTCGAGGTGTTCCATGAAGTAGAGGCGCTTCTCGTTCATGGTCGCGCCGGGGATGACGCCGACGCCGCCGGTGACCACCCGGGTGGGCATGCCCTCCGTGTGCGAGTCGACGGCGCTGATCAGTCGAGTGGAACGCATGTGTCCTCCAGGGGGTGGTTCTGTTGCGGTGTGACGTCACGGGGCGGATGCCGGCCGGGCGCGTGCCCGGCCGGCATCCGTGCTGCTGGTGTTAGCGGCTGGCGATGTAGTCCAGTGCCTTCTGGGTGTCGGCACGCACCTGTGCCTCCTGCTCGGCGCTCAGCGGGCCGCGCGGCGGGCGGGTGACGCCGCCGTAGCTCTGCCCGGCGATGTCGATCGAGAGCTTGATGGCCTGGACGAACTCGATCTTGGTGTCCCAGCGGAACACCGTGATCAGGTGGCGGTACAGCTCGAGCGCCTCGGCGATGTTGCCGGCCTTGACCTGGTCGTAGATCTCGACGGCCTCCTTCGGGAAGGCGTTCGGGTAGCCGGCGAACCAGCCGTCCGCGCCGGCGACGAGCGACTCGAAGAGCAGGTCGTCCGCGCCGCAGATGACGTCGAGGTCGCAGAGTTCCTTGATCTCGAGCACGCGGCGGATGTCGGTGGAGAACTCCTTCACGGCGACGACGCCGGGGATGGTGGCGAGGCGCGCGATGAGCTGCGGCGACATGTCGACCTTCATCGAGAAGGGGTTGTTGTAGATCATGATCGGCAGGCCGACCTCCGCCACCTTCTGGTAGTGCAGGAAGATCTCGTCGTCGTTGGACTTGTACATGGTCGGCGGCAGCAGCAGCACGCCGTCCGCGCCGTCCTCCTTGGCGTACTGGGCCCACTTGACGGCCTGGTGCCAGCCGACGCCGTGCACGCCGGCGACCACGACGCCGCGGCCGGCGACGGCCTCGACGGCGACCTGGATGACCTTGCGGCGCTCCTCGTCGGTGAGGGCCTCGTACTCGCCGAGCGAGCCGTTCGGGCCGACGCCGCGGCATCCGTTCTCCATCAGGAAGTTGCAGTGCTCCGCGAACTTCTCCCAGTCGACGGCGAGGCCGGCGGGGGCAGAGGCGTCTTCCTTGAACGCGAGGGTCGTGGCGACGACGACGCCGCCCAGATCGATTGTTGTGTCGGTCATGGTTGTCCTTTCTACGGACGTTCTGTGGTGATGAGCGTGGGTGAAGAGGTCTGGTCCGCCGCCGCCGCGGCGAGCTCGCCGATGCGCACGGGGGCGACGATGGGGCGGCGGTCGGTGCTCGCCCCGTCGCGCATGCCGCCCGGCCGCTCGGCGGCGAGGATCTGCTCGACGGTGCGGCCGCACACCCGGCCCTGGCAGATGCCGAGCCCGGCCCGGCTGCTCAGCTTCTGCGAGCGCAGGCTGGCCGAGTCGGTGGCGCTGGCCGCGCTGCAGAGCCGGCCGTAGCTGACCTCCTCGCAGCGGCAGACGAGGGTGTCCTCGTGCAGCCAGGCGGTCCAGCCGGGGCGGATGCCGTGGGCGGCCTCGATCCGGGAGGCGAAGTCGGTGAAGGTGGCTCGCGCCGCGACCGCCGCCTTCATGGCCGGGTCGCCCTCGTGCCCTCCCGCCGCGCAGTGCCCGGCGATCTGGCCCTCGGCGAGGGCGGCGTCGACGCCGCCGATGCCGGTGATCTCGCCGGCGGCGTAGACGCTCGCGGTCGTCGTGGCCTGGCGGCCGTCGACGGTGACGAAGCGGTCGGCGTCGAGGGCGCAGCCGGCCGCGATCGGCAGCTCGAGGCGCGGGGTGAAGCCGTGGCTGACGCAGACGGCGTCGGCGCTCACGCGCCTGGCCGTCGACGGGATCGGGCGCCACTCGGCGTCGAGCTTGGCGACGGTGACCGCCTCGACCCGGTCGGTGCCGTGCGCCGCGATGACGGCCTGGCCCGTGCGATACGGGATCCGGTTGCCGAGGTGGTTGCGCAGGTAGCCCAGCGCCTCGCCGGCCTTCTTCGACGCGCCGAGCAGGCGCCAGGGCCGGGGCAGCCAGCCGCGCAGCAGCCGGCCGATGCCGTTGGCCTCGTAGACGCCGAGCACGCGGGCTCCGCTCTGCGTGAGCGACGCGGCCACGGGCAGCAGGAACGGCCCGGCTCCGGCGACGACGACGCGGCTCCCGACAGCCACCCGCTCGCCCTTGGCGAAGGCCTGGGCGGCGCCGGCGGTGAAGACGCCGGGCAGGTCCCAGCCGGGGAACGGCAGGGTGCGGTCGTGTGCGCCCGTGGCGAGCACGAGTGCGTCGGCGGTGAAGCTGCGGCCAGAGCGGCGGATGCCGTCGACCGGGCCGATCAGAGCGTGGACGGTGGGTGCCGCGGCTCCGTTGGCGGTCTCGAGCGCCCAGACCTGCGCACCCAGAACGATCTCGCAGCCGGCATCCGCCTCGAGCTCCCGGCGGAGCGCAGAGAACGTCGACCAGCCGTGGTGCAGCACCTTCTCATTGCCGGCCGGGCGGGCCGCCGGCAGGTGCCGCCAGTACTGGCCGCCGAGGTAGTCGGACGAGTCGAGCAGCGTGACGCTGGCGCCGGCCGCCCGCGCGGCGCGCGCTGCGGCCAGCCCGGCCGGGCCGGCGCCGATGACGAGAACGCTGCGGTGGCTCATGCGCGCACCTCCGGCAGGGTGTCGTGTTGGCTCTGGATCACATCGCCGTCTGCGGCGCGGCGCTGGCAGGCGCGCACGTCGCGCTCCCCATTCACAGTGACGATGCAGTCGAAGCAGACGCCGATGCCGCAGAACAGCCCGCGCGGCTTGCCCTCGCTCGAGGTGCGCCGCCAGCTCAGCCGGCCGGACGCGAGAATGACGCCCGCGATGCTCTGCCCGTCGACGCCGTCGACGGGCTCGCCGTCGACGGAGAGGGAGAGGGCGCGTGTCGCGCCCGGGCGGATCGGGTCGGTGCCGGCCGGCAGCAGTCGGGCGGCCATCAGGCGGCGCTTCCGAGGTGAGGGGCGAGCGATGCCCGCGCCAGCGAGAACGGCGCGGCATCCGTCGGCGGCGTCGTGCCGAGCAGCTGGGCGGCGAGGATCTCGGCGGTCGCGAGGGAGAGGCCGATCCCGGCGCCCTCGTGGCCGCTGGCGTGCCAGAGGCCCGGCGCGCGGTGGTCTGCGCCGATCACCGGCAGGTGGTCGGGCATGAACGGCCGGAAGCCACCGTAGGTGCGCATGATGCTCGCATTCTCGAGAAAGGGGAACAGCCGCAGCGACTTGGCCGCGATGCCGCGCAGCACCTCGACCCGCAGGCGCTCGTCGAAGCCGATCTGCTCGCGGCTGGAGCCGATCAGCACGGTTCCGGCCGCGGTGGACTCGACGACGCTCGACGTCTGCAGCGCGGCGTCGCTGGACTGCGTGGCCCCGAAGTAGTCGCCGTCGTAGACCTTGTGGAAGATGCGGTGCGGCATGCGCGTGGTCACGAGCACCATGCCGCGCCGCGGGCGCACGGGGAGGCTGACGCCGAGGGCCTCTGCGACCTCTCCGCTCCAGGGCCCGGCGGCCACGATGACGTGGGGGGCGTGGAACTCGCCGACGGTGGTGCGCACGCCGGTGACCGTGTCCGGGTGGAGCTGGCTGCGGATCGCCCCGGTCACGCGGGCGTCGATGTGCACGGTGGCACCGGAGCGCCGGGCGGATGCCAGCAGCGCCTCGGTGGCCGCGACGGGCTGCACCTGGGCGTCATCCGGGTAGAAGACGGCGGCCGTGGCGGCCGGGTTGAGTTCGGGCTCCAGCTCGAGGGCCTCGTCGATGCCGACGGGGAGGGCGTCGACGCCCGCGGCACGCTGGCCTGCGGCGAATGCGAGCAGCGGCGCGGCCCCGGCATCCGTCGTCGCGACGACGAGGCCGCCCTTGCGCTCGTACTCGAGGCTGGGGAAGTCGGGGCCGAGCTCCGCGCGCAGCTCGGCGACGACGCTCGGCCAGAGCGAGCCGGCGTACTGGGCCAGGCGCAGCTCGGCGCCCGGGCCCTTGTCGGAGACGAGGAGGTTGCCCTCGCCCTTGGCGCTGGTGCCGCTGGCGGCGGCGGAGCGCTCGAGCACGATCACCGAGAGGCCGGCGCGGGAGAGAGAGCGAGCACAGGCGGCGCCGATGATCCCGGCGCCGATGACGATGACGTCGGCGGAGCGCGCACCCGCGTGGTGGGCGGTGGCACGGAGGGTACCGAGCGGCATTGCGCCTCCTCTCTGAGGCTTGTCGTTCTCTGCGACCCGCTGCTGCGGCTCGTTTTAGTAATATGTCACATATTGTTGATTTTGCCAATGGGGAGCGTGGGAACGACCTGCTGCCCCTGGTGTCCCGCTCAGACGGCGGGCGGAATCGGGTCTAGGCGCCCTGCTCGGACTCGGGGTTTCCCGACCACCAGCCGGTCGTGTGCGCGATGTGCCGGCGCATGAGATCGCGTGCGGCCTGCGCATCGCCGGTGGCCAGGTAGCCGAGCAGCTCGGCGTGCTCGGCGGCCGAGTCGCCGAGCTTCTTGCTCTCCAGCATCGAGGCCAGGCCGAGCAAGCGGGTGCGCGAGCGCAACTCCGCGACGGTGTCGACGAGCAGGGTGTTGCCGAGCAGCCGGGTGAGGTCGAGGTGGAACTGCATGTCGGCCTCCAGATAGGCGCGCAGATCGCCCGCCTCGGCGCCGGCGGTGATCCGCTCAGCCAGCTCCTCGAAGGCGGCGAGCTGCTCGAGTGGGAAGCTGCCCGCGAGCCGCTCCATGGCCGGCGGCTCGAGCAGCAGGCGCACCTCGGCCAGCTCGCGCAGCGCGTCCTCGCTCATCTCGGTGACCCGGAAGCCCTTGTTGCGGGCCGACTCCACGAAGCCGCGCCCCTCCAGATCGAGCATCGCCTCGCGCACCGGGGTCGCCGAGACGTCGAACTGCGCGGCCAGCGTCGGCACGGTCAGCATGGTGCCCGGCGCGAGCTCGCCCGAGATGATCGCAGAGGACAGCGCCTTCTCGACGTGCGCGCGGAGGCTGATCGGCTGGCCGACGGGCTCCATTGCTGGGATGCTCATCTGTGCTCCTTCGTCTCTCGGCTGGGGTGAATCACGCGAGCGCGCGCATCCACTGTTCAAGGCCAGACGCATCGATGGGCAATGCGTCAGAAAGAATATCGGAGCCGGAATCCGTCACCAAAATATCGTCCTCGATGCGCACCCCGATACCCCTCAACTCAGGGGGAACCGTCTCGTCCCAGGCGTGGAAGTACAGCCCGGGCTCAACGGTGAGCACCATGCCGGGCGCCATCGGCGCCCCCTGGTAGGCCTCGTAGCTGGACTGGGCGCAGTCGTGCACGTCCAGGCCGAGGTGGTGGCCGATGCCGCAGACGATGTAGCGCCGGTGCTGCTGCCCCTCCGCGCTGAGTGCCTCGTCGACCGAGACGGGGAGCAGGCCCCAGTCGTGCAGGCCGCGCGCGATGACCTCGAGTGACGCGGTGTGGAAGTCGCTGAACTGGCGGCCGGGACCAACCGCCGCCAGGCCGGCGCGGTGCGAGGCCTCGACGAGGTCGTGCACGGCGCGCTGGGCGGTGGAGAAGGTGCCGGATGCCGGCAGCGTGCGGGTGACGTCCGCGGTGTAGAACGAGCGCGCCTCGACCCCCATGTCGAGCAGCAGCGCCGCGTCGGGCAGCACGGGGCCGTCGCAGCGAACCCAGTGCAGGATCGGCGCGTGCGCGCCACTGCCGACGATCGTCGAGTAGCCGGGGCCGTTGCCGACCGTGCGCGCGTAGCGGTCGAATGTTCCCTGCAGCCAGCGCTCCCCGCCGAACGCGATGGCGTTCGGGATCTCGCGGGCGACGGCGGCGAAGCCGTCGACACTGTCGTCAACGGCACGGCGCAGCTCGGCGAGCTCCCACGCGTCCTTGATCATCCGCAGCTCGGCGAGCGTGCGGCGCAGCGGCACCGACACGGGGAACTCGGCGAGCTCGCGCGGCGCGGCCACCGTGTTGCCGGCGAGCAGCACCTCGGAGGCGCCCCGCAGCGCGGCGGCGAGCTGGCTGAGCGGCTTGGTCTCGATGTCCAGCGCCGCACTCCACTCCGGCATGCCGGGCGCCGAGCCAACCCAGAGCTCGCCGTGGGCGGCGTCGGCGAAGAAGCCCGCCTCGCCGGGGTATGCCGGCGCCGGCACGTAGAGGGTCGCGTCGTGGCCGCCGGAGACGGGCGTCATCACGACGACGGCGTCCTCGGCCGAGCAGCCGGTCAGCCAGAAGAAGTCGCTGTCCGGGCGGAAGTCGTAGTAGGTGTCGTTGGCCCGCACCGGGGCGCGGCCGGCGAGCACGACGATGGTGCTGCCCGCGCTGACCGCGCTCAGCCGCTGCCGGTGCGCCGCCGCAGCGCCGGCCACTCCCGGCACCGTCACCGGGGTGCGGTCCGGGGTTGCCCACCCGGTTCCCATGTACTCGATGAACCCGGCCGACTCGGCGAGACGCGGCAGGCGGGGGTCTGGCTCACTCGGGCGCGGCATCGACGACGTCGGTTGTTCGTGCGGGTGCGCGTCGGTGTGCGTGTGCATGAAGTGGCCTTTCTGGCGGGGCATCGGCGAGAATTCCAGAGTGGATCGTAATGGGTGACATATTACCGCACGAGGCTCCCGATCCCCTGTATCCGCGCCGATTTCACAGACGAGCGGGTGCTGGCTTAGTCTCTGGTCATGAGCACCAATGCAGTTGCTGAAGCGATTATCCGACCCGTCCGCGACGTGGACACCGAGGCCCTCGGCCGCGTTCACGCCCAGTGCTGGCACGAGACCTACGATCACCTGATCAGCGAGGCCACCCTCGCCAAGCTCTCCCCCCGCCGCATGGCCGAGCTCTGGACCCACTGGGTCAGCCAGGGCCCGGACCACCACCTCTACGTCGCGCAGGTCGATGGCGAGATCGTCGGCTTCGTCGGCTCCGGCCCCGCCCGCGACGAAGACGCCCCCCGCGAGCGCGAGCTCTACTTCATCTACCTGCTCGAGGCCTACCAGGGAACCGGCCTCGGCCAGCGCCTGTTCGACGCCGCCTGCGAGGCCCGACCCGGCTACCTCTGGGTCGCCGAGGACAACCCGCGCGCGCACGGCTTCTACAAGCGCAACGGGTTCGTGCCGGATGGCGCCACCCAGCTGCAGCCGTTCCTCGGCGAGGAGATCAAGGAAGTCCGGCTCGTTCGATAGGCCGCACCTCGCGGCCGCCTCGCAGCGAACGCGTCGGCGAGGCGGCCGTATCCTTGCTAGATGCCTACGATCCCCGTCATCCTCGATGTCGACACCGGCGTCGACGACGCCCTCGCCATTCTGTTCGCCGTCAAGCACCCCGCGATCGAGGTGCTCGCCATCACGTGTGTGGCCGGCAACGCCTCGCTCGAGCAGGTCGTCGAGAACACCCTGAAGATCCTGGATGCCGCAGACGCCCCGGCCATCCCCGTCGCCGCCGGCGCCACCCGCCCGCTGATCGAGCCGGCCCGCTCGGCCTCGCACGTGCACGGAGCGGACGGCCTCGGCGGCATCGCACTGCCGGCCACCCAGCGCGTCGCCGAGCAGGTCAGCGCCGTCGAGCTGATGCGCCGCACCATCATGGACGCCGAGCGCCCCGTCACGCTCGTGGCGCTGGCCCCGCAGACCAACCTGGCCCTGCTGTTGCGAACCCACCCCGAGGTGGCCGAGAAGCTCGAGCGCATCGTGTTCATGGGAGGCTCGGCATCCGTCGGCAACGCCACCGCCGTCGCCGAGTTCAACGTCTGGCACGACCCGGAGGCCGCCGCCATCGTTCTCGACTCCGGTGTGCCGACGCTCATGTACGGCCTCGACGTGTTCAACCAGGTCGCTGTCGAGCAGGATGCCGCGGCAGCCCTGGCCGCCGGCGACGACCCTGTCGGCCGGATCGTCGGCGCGCTGCTCGGCAACCGGATTGCGCTGAGCGAGGACTCGACGGCCGAGTACACCGGCCTGATCGGCGACGCCGGCGCCGTCTGCGCGCTCGTCGAGCCGGAGTCGCTGCGCATCGAGCACCGCCCGGTGCGGATCGAGCTCGGCGGCTACGGCCGCGGCCAGACCCTCGTCGACATGCGCCTGTTCGGCGGCGAGGACATCGTGCATGGCCTGGCCGATGAGTGGGCGACCATCGACATCGCCCTCGACGTGGACGCCCCGCGCTACGCGGAGCTGTTCCTGGAGACGCTCGGGCTCAAGTAGCCGGCTCCCCCCGCCCGCCGCAGCCACGCCAGTTGCACCGGAACCGCGCCAGCTGAACTGGCGCGGTTCCACCGGAAGTGGCGTAGGACCCGATCGCGTGCACTCCGGGGCTTCGGGGGCTGCGCTGATCCGTCGTCGCGGCGCGGCCCCTCCGGCCGGCGTGAATCCCCCGCTGGTCGAGGGGCGCCGGCGACCGAAGCCACCACCCCGCCGACCCCGTTGGTCGAGGGGGCGCCGGCGACCGAAGCCGGCACCTCGCCGACCCCGCTGGTCGAGGGGCGCCGGCGACCGAAGCCGACACCGCGCCGACCCCGTTGGTCGAGTAGCGAGGAACGAGCGTATCGAGACCTCGCACTGCGGACGGTCCCAGGCGGGGAGCCGGGTCTCGATGCGGCCCTGGCGGGCCTACTCGACCAGCGCGGCTGCGCGCGCGCTCTCCATCGCGGCGAGCAGCCGCACGCGCAGCGCGTCGCCGCGCTCGGCGAAGCCGCGCTGGGCGCGGACGTACTCCGCCTTGCCCTCCGCGGTCTCGATGGCGACGGCAGGTGCACCCCACGCGCTCACGTCGTACGGCGAGGCCGCCATGTCGAGCCAGCGGATGTCGCGGGCCAGCTCGAAGGTGTCGAGCAGCAGCGCCCCCGGCACCAGCGGGCCGAGCTTCACGGCCCACTTGTAGAGGTCCATGCCGGCGTGCAGGCAGCCAGACTGCTCCAGCTCCGGCTGGTTCTCGCGCGTCGGCGTCAGCGCGTTGCGCGGCACGGCCGCCGGCGTGAAGAAGCGGTACGCGTCGAAGTGCGTGCAGCTGATGTTGGCGGCCTCGACGACGGCGTCGGTGGCGGCCTGGCCGAGCCGGAGCGGCACCTCGTGCCGGTGCTCGCCCTGCTTGTAGACCATCGCCCACTCGTGCAGGCCGAAGCAGCCGAAGCGCGCGGTGCGCTCCGCCGTGCGGCCGAGCAGCCGCGCGATGAAGTCGACGGTGGCGCCGCGCGCGGCGAGGAAGGCGGCGGCATCCACCTCGAGGTCGCCGCCCGCTGCGCGGTACCAGCGCCACTCGGCGCGGTCCTCGGCGGCGGCGCCGCTCAGCACGGTGCCGGCCCCCGGGTGCCAGCGGCGCAGCGCCGACGGCTTGTTCGGGTAGTAGGTGAAGAGGAAGTCCTCGACCGGGTGCGTCTCGCGGCGCTGCACGCGCTCGCGCCGCCCAAGCGTCAGCGCGTCGGCGCGCTCGACGTGCGCCGCCTCGAGGGCGCGCCACTCCGCGGCGGCGAGCACGACGGGAGCCGTGGCAGGCGCGGGGGCGAGGGTGGCGGGAACGGGCACCGTATGAGGGTACGCGCTTCTGCTGGGCGGCGAGCGCGCGAACCGGCACGAGGCACTGGCGCGACGCCGCCGACGCTCCTAGGCTCGATTCCGCGTCACACCCTCGCTCGACACGGAGGAGGCCGGCATGGCCGCGTTGATCTACACCAGCTTGTGCTCTCTCGACGGATTCACCGCTGATGCACACGGCAGCTTCGAGTTCGCGATGCCGGATGAGGAGGTGCACCGCTTCGCGAACGAGCTCGAGCGCTCCGTCGGCACCCACCTCTACGGGCGGCGCATGTACGAGGTGATGACCTGGTGGGAGGCGACGAACGACTTCTCCGATATGCCGGGTTTTGTGCAGGAGTACGCCGCTGTCTGGCAGGCGGCCGACAAGATCGTCTACTCCCGCACGCTCACCGAGCCGGCCGGGCCGCGCACCCGGATCGAGCGCCGCTTCGACGTGCCGACGATCCGGGAGTTGAAGGCGGCATCCGCCCGCGACATCAGCGTGAGCGGGCCGACCCTCGCCTCCCACGCCCTGCGCGCCGGTCTCGTCGATGAGGTTCAGCTGCTGGTGTTCCCCTTCATCCTGGGCGGCGGTCTGCACATGTTCCCGGAGGCCGTGCAGAGCACGCTCGAACTCACCGACGAGCGCCGCTTCGACAGCGGCGTCGTCTACCTGGGCTACCGGGTGCGCCGCACCTAGACAGGAGACCGCCATGGCCACGTTGATCTACCAGAGCTTTTGCTCGCTGGACGGGTTCACCGCCGACGCGCACGGGAACCTCGACTACTCGGACCCGGATGTCGAGGTGAGCCGGTTCGTGAACGAGTCCCTGCGCCCGATCCGCAGCTACCTCTTCGGCCGGCGCATGTACGAGGCGATGAGGGTGTGGGACTCCGCGGAGACGCTCGCGGAGCTGCCCGACTACCAGCAGGAGTACGTCGCAATCTGGCAGGCCGCAGACAAGACCGTGTACTCGCGCACGCTGACGGAACCGGTCGGGCCACGCACCCGCGTCGAGCGCAGCTTCGAGGTGCCCGCCATCCGGGAGCTGAAGGAGACGTCCCCGCACGACATCCTCGTGGGCGGGGCGACGCTCGCCGGGTACGCCCTGCGGGCGGGCCTCGTCGACGAGATTCGGATGCTGGTCGCGCCGGCCCTGCTGGGCGGCGGGCTGCGCATGTTCCCGGATTCCGTGCACGGCAGTCTCGAGCTGATCGACGAGCGCCGGTTCGACGGCGGGGTCGTCTACGTCGCCTACGCCGTCACCCGCTGACGCTAGCGGAGCGCGCCGACCGAGGCGAGCGCCTGGCGCAGCAGCACCCCGCGGCCGCCCTCCATCTCGGCGCCGACGCCGGCCGATGACGCCTCCTCCGGCGTCATCCACGTGATCTCGAGCGCATCCTGCCGCGGTTCGCAGGTGCCCGTCACGGGCACGACGAAGACGAGCGAGACGGCGTGCTGCCGGTCGTCGTGGAAGGCGGAGAGACCGGGCATCGGGAAGTACTCGGCCACGGTGAACGGCACCGGGCTGAGCGGCAGCTGCGGGAACGCCATCGGCCCGAGGTCCTTCTCGAGGTGCCGGAACAGCGCGTCGCGCACCGTCTCGCCGTACATCACCCGGCCGGAGACGAGGGTGCGGGTCATCTCGCCGACCGCGGTCGCCCGCAGCAGCACGCCGAGCTCGGTCACCTGGCCGAGCCCGTCCACCCGCACCGGCACGGCCTCGACGTAGAGCAGCGGCAGCCGGCCGCGGATCTCGGCGAGCTCGATGTCGCTCAGCCAGCCCGGGGTCACACTCTCCACGGGGCCGGGCGGATCGGAATCCGGGGTCCACTCCGGGTCGGGGTCGGGGGTGCGCACGCTCATGGGTCCATTGTTGCTCACCGATCGCGAGAACGGTGCAGGCGCCGGGTGCGAAGATGGGAGCAGCACCACCACGCAGCCAGAGCCTTGTCGCGAGAGGACCCGATGCACCCCAGCCGCCCCGAACTGCGCAGCGAGCGCCTGCTGCTCCGACCGATCGAGGCCGGCGACGCCGACGCGATGCAGAGCTACCGCGGCCGCGAGGACGTCACGCGCTACCTGCTGCACGAGCCGCTCAGCCCGGCCGCCACTCGGGCCAGGATCGCCCAGTCACTCGAGCGCTGGGGCGAGTACCCGGCCGAGTGGTTCAGCCTGAGCTTCGCCGTCGAGCTGCTCGAAGCGGCGGAGGGCGACGAGGCCGGCGGCGAGGCCATCGGCGATCTGCGCGTCTGGAACCTGCTGCCCGACGGCAGCGCCCCGGCATCCGAGGAGCCGTCGATCTTCTGGCTCGGCTACGCCCTCCACCCGGACATGCAGCGCAGGGGCTACGCCCGCGAGGCGGCCGCACTGCTGATCGGCTGGCTGTTCGAGGAGCATGCCGCCAGCGAGGTGCGGGCCATCGCCTGGGCGCCGAACACGGCGTCGATCGGGCTGCTCCAGAAGCTGGGGTTCCGCGTCTTCCTCGAGCTCGACGCCGAGCAGGAGCCGCACCCGAAGAAGCTCCCGGCCGTGCACCTGCGCATCGACGCGGCCGAGTGGGCGAGCCGGGCCGCCCGTGCCGCCCCGACCCCTCCCGCCGCTCCCACAGAATCAGAGGAATCATGACCGCACTCCCCCTCGACCCCGACGCCGTGCTCTGGTCGGCCAGCGAGCACGACCGCGCCGGGCGCCCGCTGCTCGTGCTGCTGCACGGCTACGGATCGAACGAGGCCGACCTGTTCGACCTGGCCCCGTACCTGCCACTCTCCCCCGTCATCGCCTCGCTGCGCGCGCCGATCCCGATGGGGCCGGGGCACGCCTGGTTCGAGCTGGGCGCGCAGCCCGGCGTCCCCGATCCGCAGGGCGTGACGGATGCCGCCCGCAGCGTGCTCGACTGGCTGGGCGCGCTCACGGTGCAGCCGTCGAGCGTCGGCCTGCTCGGCTTCTCACAGGGCGGCGCCATGGCGCTGCAACTGATGCGGCTGGAGCCGGCCCGCTTCGACTACGCCGTGGTGCTGGCCGGGTTCCTGGCCGGAGGCGCACAGGCCGGCGACACCGAGCTCGGCGCCCGCAAGCCGCCGGTGTTCTGGGGGCGCGGCACGGCGGACGCGGTGATCTCGGCGGTGGCCGTCGACCGCACGCAGGCCTGGCTCCCCGGACACACGAGCCTCACCGAGCGCATCTACGAGGGCCTCGGCCACTCGGTGTCGCAGGCCGAGCTCGCCGACACCGTCGCGTTCCTGAACGAGCAGTACGCGTAGGCCCGGCGCTCGGCTCCTCGTCGACTGAGGCCGGAACGACCGAAGCCCCGTCGCCACGACTCTCGTCGGGCGGCGGGGCTTCGATCTGCGGCTCCTCGAGCCGGCTGAACAGCGGAACTCTGGTTACTTCTTGGCGCTCTTCTGCGCCTCCTTGGCCAGCGCTTCCTTGCCGGCCTGGGCGTTCTTGACGCGGATCTGCTCCTCGCGCACCTCGTGCTGGGTGGCGCGCTCGACGACGAGCCACTGCGGCTTGGTCTCGAGCAGGTGCTTGATCTCGGCGGTGGTCAGCGGCTCGGTCACCTCGGCGCGGATCAGTCCGGAGATCGACACGCCCAATCGGGCGGCGACGACGGGGCGCGGGTGCGGGCCGTTGGCGCGCAGCTCGACGAGCCAGGCGGGCGGGTCGGCCAGGATGGCGTCGAGCTGCTCGCGGCTGATCGGCTCGGCGGTGAAGGATTCGGGGGCCGCGCTGAGCAGGATGCCCAGTTTCTTGGCGGCCGTCTCGGCCTTCATGATCTGCGGCTTCTTGGTCTTGGGCTTGGGCTGCTGGCGCTTGTCTTCGCGGTAAACGGGTGCCTCGGCGTTGTCGGCAACGGGGTCGACTGGATTGCTCTCTACGGTACTCACCGACTCAGCGTATAGCCTGAACCTGAGGGCTCGGCATCCGTGCCCCACCGGCAGAAAGAACACCGTGACACTCAAGCTCGGCTTTGTTGAAGGGGTCACCCCCACCAAGTGGATCGGAATCTGGAAGGAACGATTCGCAGACGTCGGCATCGTCGCGTTCGGGATGGCCGAGAGCGAGCAGCTCGCCCCGTTGACCGCCGACCCCGAGACGGAGGCCACGGCCGACGTGCTGCTGGTGCGCCTGCCGCTGGACACCCCGGCCGGCCTCGAGCTCAGCGTCATCCCGCTCTATGAGGAGATCGCCGTCGTCGTCGTGCCCAAGGAGCACGCCATCGCCAAGCTCGACGAGCTCACCCTGGCCGAACTGGCCGAGCTGGCCGGGCCGAGCAGCACCGGCTACGCCCCCGGCGACCCCGACCTCGGCATCGCCATGGAGCTCATCGCGGCCGGCGTCGGCGTCGCGATCGTGCCGCACAGCATCGCCCGCCTGCACAGCCGCAAAGACCTCGTCGCCAAGCCGGTGACGGATGCCGCGTCGACCCGCATCGCGATCGCCTGGCCGACGGAGCGCACCACCGACGACGTCGAGGAGTTCGTCGGCATCGTGCGCGGCCGCACCGCGCAGAGCTCGCGCGGCATCGCCCCGGAGACGAACGCGAACGGCAAGGTGCTCAGCCGGGCGGACAAGGCCAAGGCGGCGGCGCGCGCGCTCCGCGAGGCGAGCGGCAAGCAGAAGAAGCCGGGCGAGGGCAAGAAGAAGGTCGCCGGAAACGGTCACCGGCCGAACCCGAACCCCGGCCGCCCGCACTCGAACAAGAAGAAGGGCAAGCGTCGATGAGCCGGAAACGGCCATTCCTCTTCCTCTCCGCCCGACCGGAGGACGACGCCGTCGGCCCCGAGTACCAGGCCATGCTCACCGCCACCGGGCTCGAGGCCGGCGAGCTGCAGCACCACCGGCTCGACCTCGAGCCGCTGCCGCCGCTTCCGCTGGAGGGGTACTCCGGCGTGATCGTCGGCGGCAGCCCGTTCAACGTCACGAGCGATCCGGCGAGCAAGTCGGAGACGCAGCGGCGGGTCGAGAACGAGCTGTCGCTGCTGGCCGACTGGGCGGTCGACGCCGGGCTGCCCGCACTGTTCACCTGTTACGGCATCGGCCTGCTCACCGAGCGTCAGGGCGGCGTCGTCGGCACCGAGTACGGCGAGGAGGCCGGCCCGGTCACCGTCACGCTGACCGCGGAAGGCCGGGACGACCCGCTGCTGGCCGGGCTCAACCCCAGCTTCACGGCGCTCACCGGCCACAAGGAGGCGACCAGCGTGCTGCCGGAGTCGGCCACGCTGCTCGCCACGAGCGACTCCTGCCCGGTGCAGATCTACCGCGTCGGCAGCTCCGTCTACGCCACCCAGTTCCACCCGGAGGTGCTGCCGCAGGACTTCATCGCCCGCGCCCACGTGTACCGGGAGCACGGCTACTTCCCCGCGCACGAGCTCGAGGACGTCGTCGCGCGACTGGCGGCATCCGTCGTCACCGAGCCGGCGCTGATCATGAGCCGCTTCGTGCAGCGCTTCGCCCGGCCGGCCGCGTAGGCGGAGGCAGCACGGCGTCACGCGGCGTCACCGGCGGTAGCGCGCCGCAACACCAGGTGCGGATGCGCGGCCGCGCGGCTAGCGTCGAGGGATCGCGGCGTACCCAAGTGGTCCAAGGGAACGGTCTCATAGCCCGTCATTCGCAGGTTCGAATCCTGCCGTCGCGTCGAGGCATGCCGCGGCCCACCCGCTGGTCGAGCAGGCCCGCCAGGGCCGTATCGAGACCCGGCATCCAAGCGAAAACCGTGTCGCGTGCGAGGTCTCGATACGCTCGTTCCTCGCTACTCGACCAACGGGGTGTGGCTTCGGTCCTCTGCACGTCGGCTGGAGGGCGCCGCGCCCGAAGCCCTGAGCGGGAGAGCGGTCGTTTGGGGCGGATGCCGTACGCTCACGTGGTGACCTCCTCGACCTCCCGCCGCTCCCGCCGTCGCGTCAACCCGTGGCTGCGCCTGCTCGTGCCGATCGTGCTCGTGCTCGCCGCGACCGCCGCGATCTGGGGGCCGAAGATCGGCTGGTTCGGGCTCGGCGACGCCGGCCCGGGCGGCGGATCCAGCACGGAGCTCCTCCCCGGGCAGGGAACTGAGCCGGGCACCGCACCCGAGGGCAACCCCGCCCCCGACGCCTCACCGGCCCGCCCGGCCGAGGCCGTGCCGGTCACCGTCGACTACGTGCACGACGGCGACACCCTCTTCGTCTACCCGGAGGACCCGAGCGCCGACCGCATCAAGGTGCGCCTGCTCGGCGTCGACACCCCAGAGGTCGGCGAGAACGCCGAGTGTTTCGGGGCCGAGGCCACCGAGGCGCTGCGCGCGCTGCTGCCGGAGGGCGCCACCGCCTGGACGCTCAGCGACGTGAACCCGCGCGACAGGTACGACCGCAGCCTGCTGCTGATGTGGACGGACGACGGCCGCTTCGTCAACAACGAGCTGCTGCTTTCCGGCGCCGCAACCGTGCTGCAGATCGACCCGAACCGGGCGCACACCGAGCTGTTCCGCTCCAGCGAGGCGAGCGCCCAGGCGGGCGGCGCCGGCCTCTGGGGCGCCTGCTGATCTGCTGCTGAGCCGTTGCTGATCCCAGCTGACCGCCCCGCGTCATCCGCCCGGCGAATGCTGTTCCGGCATGGCCCGCGCGGGGCGATACTTGATCAGTCGCGCATCGCGGCGACGCCCGTCACTCGGAAGGACCCCGCTCGTGCCTGAGACTCCCCTCGCCGGTGCCGTGCCCACCGCCGCCTCACCGGCGGTGCCCCGCCGGGCGTGGTTCGCCCTCATCGTGCTCATGCTCGGCATGTTCATGGCCCTGCTCGACACGACGATCGTCAACGTGGCCCTGCCCACCATCCGCACCAGCCTCGACGCCTCCGAGGCGACGCTGTCCTGGATCATCTCGGGCTACGCGCTCGCCTTCGGCCTCGCCCTCATCCCGGCCGGCCGGGTCGGCGACAGGATCGGCCACAAGTGGGTGTTCTTCACGGGCCTCGCCCTGTTCACCCTCGCCAGCCTGGCCTGCGGGCTCGCGACGAACGACCTCCAACTGGTGGTCGCCCGCGTCGTCCAGGGCTTCGCCGGAGGCATCTTCGTGCCGGCCGTCACGGCCACCATCCAGCTGCTGTTCCCGCTGAAGAGCCGCGGCAAGGCGTTCGCAATCATGGGCGCCGTCATCGGTGTCTCCACGGCGATCGGCCCGATCCTCGGCGGGCTGATCATCGAGGCGTTCGGCGACGAGAACGGCTGGCGGCTCGTGTTCTGGGTGAATCTGCCGATCGGCGTGATCGCACTGATCGCCGCGGCGGTCCTGCTGCCCGCGCACGAGCGCCAGCTGGTCAGGACCGGCACGGACCCGGTCGGCCTGCTGCTGCTCACCGCCGGCCTCGTGGCGCTGCTCGTGCCGCTGATCGAGGGACAGGACGAGGGCTGGCCGCTCTGGACCTTCGTCACTCTGGCCGCGGGCGCCCTCCTCATCGTGCTGTTCGCCCTCTGGGAGGTGCGGCTCGCGAGGGCGGACAAGTCTCCGCTGGTGCCACCCCACCTGTTCAGCCATCCCGCGTTCAGCGGCGGCGTCATCCTCGCCCTCGTCTACTTCGCCTCGTTCACCGGAATCTTCTTCATCATCTCGCTGCTCTGGCAGGCGGGTCTCGGCCACACCGCGCTCGAGTCCGGCATCGTGTCGGTGCCCTTCGCCATCGGCAGCATCCTGGGCGCGTCCTTCAGCGACCGGCTGTCCCGAACGCTCGGGCGCACCATCCTCGTCATCGGCACCGGCCTGGTCAGCATCGGCCTGGTCTGGCTGTGGGTGATCCTTTTCGTCACGCCGGCCAGCGACCTCACACACTGGCTGCTGCTGCCCCCGCTGTTCATCGCCGGCATCGGCAATGGCCTCTTCATCGCCCCGAACGCCCAGTTCATCGTCGCCACCGTCGACCGGTCGGAGGCGGGGGCGGCCAGCGGCGTCATCAGCGTGATGCAGCGCGTCGGCAGCGCCATCGGCATCGCCGTCGTCGGCAGCGTGCTGTTCGGCACCCTCACCGTCACCGGGCCGTCGGGTGTCGCGGATGCCTTCGCCAGCAGCGCCACGTCCGCGCTCGCGGTGAGCGCGGGACTCAGCGTCCTCGCCTTCCTGCTGGTCTTCGCCCTGCCGAAGCGGGTCGACGCGGACAGCGCGGGCTAGGGCTGCGGTTCCCGCGGCCCTCCCTCGCCGGGCTGCTCGCCGCCATCGGGCGGCGTCTGAGTGTCATACTGCGCCGTGTCCCGGTGCTTCGGATCGTGAACTCCGAATTCGTCTATGCCGCCAACGGGGAGGTCCTGCGCGTCTATCGCGGCGTCTTCGAGGCTCTCGCCCGCCTGAGCCAACTGCTCGACCTCCACCAGGATGTCGATGGCGGCCGTCGACGGCTCCGGGTCCGGCAGGCTCTCCGCCGTCGTGATCAGCACCTGTTCCGGCGGCAACGGGTCGCCCGGGCGTCCTTGCGCGCGTTTCCGCAGCGGCCATGTCCAGAACGTGGGTCCGGACGTCGCCACGTCGTCGGCGGCCTCCTCCGGGTCCAAGCCGTAGAAGTCACCGATGTTGTCGACGAGCTGCGCCCGCCGGGCCAGCACGTAGGCGCGGCGTTCCCGACTGAAGGCGAGCACGGTCGACCAACAGATCATGAGCATCACGACGCTGAACGGCAGCGCGATGATGATCGCCGCCGTCTGCAGTGCTTTGAGCCCGCCGGTGAGCAGCAGGGCGATCGCGAGCAGCGCGGTGATCGCGGTGAAGAAGATGCGAATCCAGCGTGCCGGGTGGATCTGCCCGCCGGTCGCGAGCATGCCCATCACGAGGGCGCCGGAGTCGGCGGAGGTGATGAAGAACAGGCCGATCAACAGGATGACGCCATAGGTGATCACCTGGCCGCCGGGGATCTGGGCGAGCATCGTGAAGAGTGCGCCCTCCAGGTTGACGGCGCCGTTGGCGCCGACCAGCGTGCCCGGGTTGGCCAGCTCCATGGCGATGGCCGTGCCGCCCAGCACACTGAACCAGAGCACGCCGATGAGCGTCGGCACCAAGATCACGCCGGTCACGAACTGCCGCACCGTGCGCCCCCGCGAGACGCGGGCGATGAAGATGCCGACGAAGGGCGCCCAGGAGATCCACCAGCCCCAGTAGAACGACGTCCAGCTGGCCTGCCAGGACTCCCCGGCATCCCCGGTGAACGCGTTGACGTTGAACGACAGGCTCACGAAGTTCTGGATGTACCCGCCGATCGACTGCACAAACTCGCGCAGCAGGAAGGTGGTCGGGCCGGTCACCAGCAGGTAGATCACGAGCAGGCCGGCGAGCACGAGGTTGGTGTTGGACAGCCACTTCATGCCCTTCTCCACACCGGAGAGCACCGAGAACAGCACGAAGCAGGAGATGACGAGGATGATCACGACCTGCAAGAGCTCCGTCGGCTTGCCGAACCCGGCAGCGTCGAGCCCGGCGCCGATCTGCAACACCCCGAGGCCGAGGGATGTCGCGACGCCGAACAAGGTGCCGACCAGCGCGATCACGTCGACCGCGTTGCCCCACGCGCCGCGCACCTTCTTGCCGAGCAGCGGCTCCAAGGCCCAGCGGATCGAGATGGGCCGGTTGCGGCGGTGGATCGCGTAGGCCAGGGCGAGGCCGACCACGACATAGATCGACCAGGCGTGCACGCCCCAGTGCAGGTAGGTCTGCGTGAGCGCCAGTTGGGCCAATTCCGGCGGCGTCCCCTCGACTCCGGGGCGCGGAGTCGCGAAGTGGCTGAGCGGCTCACTGACCCCGTAGAAGACGAGCCCGATGCCCATGCCCGCGGCGAAGAGCAGCGAGAACCAGGACATCAACGAGAATTCCGGTTCCTCGTCGTCCTTGCCGAGGCGGATGTCGCCGAAGCGGCTGAACCCGAGGAACAGGCAGAAGGCCACGAAGAACGCGGCTATCAGCACGTAGTACCAGTTGAAGGTGTTGACGATGTTGCTCTGGATAGCGCCGAACAGGGCCTCGGCCGCGTTCGGCGCCAACAAGGCGAAGCCGACGAAGACCGTGACGATGACCGCGGCCGGCCAGAAAACCCACCGCTTCACTCCTGGCTGCTTGGACTTCTCCGCAGTTGCCATAACTTTGAGGCTAGTCACTTGAGGCTCGACTTCCCAGCCCCCATCACCGCCCAAAACGCACTGTCCGCGTGAGCTCATCCGTGAGGAACGCTCGCCCGAACTGGGGTACAGCGGGCGCTAGTCTGGTGCAGTGAAACGTGAGTTGCGCCACAGATTGACGCTCCTCGGCACTGCGGCCGCGCTCCTCGCGCTCGGCGCCGGCGTGGCCGTGCAGGTGTCCGACGCCCTCGGCCTGAGCGCTCAACCCGCGGTGGGGATCCCCGTGGAAGAGCTGACCGTGGCGCCGGACGCACCCGTCGTGCTGCCGCCAGCGTTCACGAGCATCGACGCCCCCGACGACCTGCGCACCAACACCGCGCTCGACGCGTTGCGGGAGGCCGCGGCCGGAGCCGGCGGCACGACGGGCACGACGACGCTCTCCGTGCGCTACGAAGCCCTCGAGCCGGAGAGCGAGCAGGGCTATACGCTCTCGGGCACGGAGCAGGCGATCACCATCACCGCGCCCAGCCGCGCCGGCGCCGTGCTCGGCGTCTATGACCTGGCCGCCGCGGTGCGGGCCGGCCGCCCCATCACCGAGAACCTCGGCCGCACCATCGACTCCGCCCTGCCGTTTCGCATGGTCGACCTCGGCGCAGTCGGTGTGAAGGCGGATGCCGCGGCCTACGCGACGGGCACCGACTACTCCCACAACTCCAACGCGTTCAAAGACGTGATGCTCGCCGAGGCGCCCTACATCGATGCCGAGGAGATGGCGCAGGCGACGAGCGAGTTCCACGCCTTCGTTCGCCACTCCCTCGCCCTCGGTTACAACGCGATTGCCGTGCCCGGCTTCATTGAGTACGTCACCTTCGACGGTGTCGAGGACGGCGCGGCCGTGTACCCGGCCGGAGACCCACACCGCGAGCGCGCACTCGCGATGCAGCGGGCCTTCGGCCCGCTCTTCGACGACGCACAGGAGCTGGGCATGAAGGTGTACATGCGCACCGACATGCTCGCGCTGAGCGATCCGCTCGCCCAGTACTTCGAGCGGAGCTTTGGCGGCCTCGCGACTGACGACTCGGCGTTCTGGGACGTCTACCGGGCCGGGCTCGACGAGCTGTACACCGCCCTGCCCGCCGTCGACGGCGTTGTCGTGCGCATCGGCGAGGCCGGCCGGGTCTACGACCTGCCGGGGTGGGACTACTACTCTGACCTGGCCGTGACCTCGGTCGACGCGGTGCGCGCCATGCTCACCACGTTCAGCGCGCAGGCCGAGTCGGCCGGGCGCGAGGTGATCTTCCGCTCCTGGAGTGTCGGTGTCGGCGCGGTCGGCGACATGCACACGAATCCCGACTCCTACGCCCAGGTGCTCGACGGCATCGACTCGCCGGCGCTCGTCGTCTCGACGAAGTACACGCTCGGCGACTTCTACAGCTACCTGCCGTTGAACACCACGCTGGAGTCCGGCAGCCAGCGGCGCATCGTCGAGTTTCAGAGCCGGCGCGAGTTCGAGGCCTTCGGCGCACTGCCGAACGACCTCGGCTCGCTCTACCAGAGCGCGCTCACCCACTTCATCGCCGCCAACCCGCAGGTCGAGGGGATCTGGACCTGGACCCAGGACGGTGGGCCGTGGCGTGCCGGCCCCCTGACGCTCGAACTGAAGGCCGGCTTCTGGCAGCTCTACGAGCTGAACACCGAGCTCGCGGTGCGGCTGGCCCGTGACCCGGAGCAGGATCCGGCGCGGATCACGGCCGATTGGATCCACGAGTGGTTCTCCGATGACCCGGCCACCGCGCAGACCCTGGCGACGGCGATGTCCCAGTCCCGGGATGCCGTGACCGCCGGCCTCTACATCGGGCCGTTCGCCGAGCAACGGGTCGAGGCGCTCGGTCTCGAGCCGCCGCCCATGATGTGGATCTTCGAGTGGGACATCCTCACCGGCGACAGCGCCGTGCTCTCGGTGATCTACGAGGTGAGCCGCGCAGAGCTCGAGGCCGCCATCGCCGGCGGCGCCGACGCCGTGCGCACCGCCGTCTCGATGCGCGACGCCGTGGCGGCATCCGACCCGTCGACGTGGAAGGACCCAGCGCTGCACGCGCAGTTCGTGGACACCCTCGACTACCAGGTGAACCTGTTCGAGACGCTCGGCTCCTACCGCACCATGGTGTTGCGGCACAGCCAGTGGCTCGACACCGGCTCCGCCGAGGCGCGGGAGCAGTGGGCGGCCGCCCGCACGGCGTTCGACGGCTTCGCGGCCGAGCATGAGGCCCGCTACGGCACCTCGATCGAGCTGCCCGCCTTCAACCTGACGGCGGCTCGAATCGGCGAGACGCGGGCGTCCCTCGACCTGCCGATGGCGTGGCTGGCCCGGGTGGCCGGCGCGCTGCTGGTGCTCTGGCTCGCGCTCGGCATGCTGGCCCGCTGGCCGCGCTTCGCGTCCTGGCCGGGCGCCGCGGCGGCGCGGGCGCTGTGGCTCGCCGGCACGTGCCCGTGGCGCGCGGCGGATGCCGTCGCCGGCCTCTCCACCGGCTCACGGGTGCTGCTCGTCGCCGTGCCGGCGACCCTGCTGCTGCTCAGCCGCGGCATCTACACCTGGTTCCTGGCGCCGTCACACGTGTTGTTCACCACGGCGGCCTGGCTGCTGTTCGCCGCGGTCATCGCGCTCGCACTCCGTCGGCGCTCGGCCTGGCCGATCATCGCGGCGGCGGGTGGGGCCGTCCTGCTGCGCACGCTGCTGCTGCTGGCGGTGCTCGCCGTGCGCGGGCCCGGCTACTACTGGTTCGGCTTCTGGACCGACCCACTCGCACGGACGGCCTACATCACGCTCGGTTTCGCCCTGTTCCTCTGGGTGATCGTCGCCGCCGCGTGGGCGCTCGGCGGCCAGATCGGCGCACGTCGGGCAACGGGGACGGTTCTCGCCGCCTCCGGCTTCGTGCTCGCAGCCCTGGGCGGCTTCCTCGGCGCGATCGGGCTGGAGCAGGCGCTCACCGCTTGGAACGACGAGATGTCTCTGCTGCCGTGGGGGCTCTCGCGCATCCTCGGCCTGACGGTCTACCTCGAGATCCCCCTGGCGACGCCGTGGTACGCGGCCGCGGCCGGCGGTGTGTTGATCCTGCTCGGGCTCCTGCTGGCGCTCCCCTGGGCTCGCGGCGCGCGCCGGCCGGGGAATCGGGCACAGGCCCGGTCGGTGCCCGCGGAGTAGGGGCTGCTGGCAGGCGCAGCGGAGGAGACGCAGCGGGGTCGGGCCCGCCGGGTGCGGGCCGGCGTGGTGCCCGGCCCGGTGGTGCACGTCCCGGTTCTCCCAATCAACGGAATCCCGAGTGCATTGGGTACTCAGCTCCGCGAACCTGAGTACGTCGAACCGCTCGCGCAGCCAGCGGCCGACAGGCCGCGTCATCGGCACGCGCTGCCTTTCTCAGACTAGGAAGTGGTATCCCATGGTTCTCGGCATCTATCCCGCACCATTCTTCTGGGGCGTGGCAACGGCAGGCCACCAGAGCGAGGGAGACAACCGCGACAGCGACACCTGGTTCCTGGAGAACGTCACACCCACAGTCTTCGCCGAGCCCTCCGGCCCGGCCTGCATGGGCTACGAGCGCTGGAGCGAGGATCTCGACCTCGTCGCCGGGATGGGGCTGAACGCCTACCGCTTCTCGGTGGAGTGGGCCAGGATCGAGCCCGCCAATGGCGAGTTCAACGAGGAGGCGCTGGCCCACTACGAGGCCGTTGTCAACGGGTGCATCGAGCGCGGGCTCGCCCCGCTCGTCACCTTCAGCCACTTCACCCAGCCGCACTGGTTCGCGAAGCGCGGCGCCTGGCTCGACGCCGAGGCGCCGGCGTTGTTCGCGCGGTTCTGCGGCGTGGTGATGGACCGTTTCGGCGACCGGATCGCGGCGGCCGTGACCTTCAACGAGCCAAACCTGCCGCAGATGCTTGCCTGGGCTGGTCTGCCCGCCTTCGTCGCCGACCTCACCAGGGCCACGCTGGACGCGGCATCCGCCGCCGCCGGTGTCGAGAAGTACCGCTCGGGCAACGTCATGGTCGCGGAGGACTTCGACGCCATGCAGATCGGGATGACGAACGCCCACCTGGCGGCCAAGGCCGCGATCAAGCAGCGCCGCCCCGAGCTGCCGGTGGGCCTCTCGATCGCGATCTCCGACGATTGTGCGGCGGAGGGCGGGGAGTCCACCCGCGACGCCAAGCGCGCGGACGTCTACGACCACTGGCTGCGCCTGGCCCGCACGGACGACTTCATCGGCGTGCAGAACTACGAGCGTCTCTGGTTCGGGCCCGACGGCCAGCTGCCCCCTGCCGCGGGCTCCATCATCAACGAGATGGGATCCGCCGTGGATGCGGCCTCCCTCGGCGGCGCCGCTCGCTACGCCCACGCGGTGAGCGGCGTGCCGGTCCTCGTCACCGAGCATGGTGCGAGCACCCCCGACGATGCAGTGCGCGCTGCCTTCATCGAACCCTCGCTTGCGGGGCTCCTGGAGGCCATCTCCGACGGCGTGCCCGTGCTCGGCTACTGCCACTGGACCCTGATGGACAACTTCGAGTGGGTCTTCGGCTACGGCCACCAGCTCGGCCTGCACTCCGTGGACCGCACCACCTTCGAGCGCACGGCCAAGCCGAGCGCCGGCGTCTACGCCGGGATCGTCGCCGCCCAGCGCGCTGCCGTGGCCGCCTAGGCCACACGGGAGCAACCAACCCGCGCCGGGACGGCGCGGGAAGTACAGCGGGGGAGAGGAACCACCGAATGCCACAGAAGTCGTCGCTGCACGTGGCCGAGCGGTGCCGGGTCGTCATCGACAACGACTGGTCAGGCGACCCCGACGGGCTGGTCGCGCTCGCCCACCACCTCCTCTCCCCGGCCAACCGCGTCGTCGCCGTGACCAGCTCGCATATCAGCCCGATGTTCCAGGCGCCGACGTCGGCCGCCGATGGTGCCCGGCTTGCCGAAGAACTGATCGCGCTGATGTCGCTGCCACTGCCGCCCCGAGTGTGGGCGGGCAGCGAGAGCTCCTACGACGCCGACCGCGGCGTGGAGGTTCCCTCCGCTGCCGCCGAGGCCATCGTCGTCGAGGCCAGACGCGCCGACGCCCTGCCGCTGTTCCTCGTCTGCGGCGGGCCCCTGACCAACGTCGCGCAGGCGCTCCGCCACGCGCCGGATATCGCGGCGACGTTGACACTCGTCTGGATCGGCGGGACCGTGGACCCCGCGGCGCCGGAGTACAACCGGGACACCGACCCGGACGCCGCCGAGTTTGTGCTGGGTCACGCGGAGCTCTCTGTCCTGCAGTTCCCCGCTGAGACCTACCGCCGCTGCACCTACTCGGTCGCCGAGCTGGAACACGATCTCGGCGGCAGCGGCCCGCTCGGCGCCTGGCTGTGGGAGCGCTTCGTGGCGCTGCCGATTCCCGACTTCATCGAGTTGGCCGACAACTGGCCCCTCGGCGATAGCCCGTCCGTGCTGATCACCGCGCTGAGCGACCTCTCCAGCGCGTATGACGAGGCGCCCGCCGTGCCCGGCCGCGCGGAGCGCCGGGTCTACCGTGACATCGACTTCCGGCTCATCGTCGGCGACATGCTGGCCAAGCTGCGCCTGCACGAACGGCGAGGGCCCGGAGCGCGGCGTCTCGTCTAGCCGCCCAGCACCCCCTCGAGGAAGTCGAGTGCCTCGGTCACGAGCGGTTGCATGTCGACGCCGATCCAGACGTGGTCGGCACCCGGGACGGGGTGGAAGTGCACCGGTGCGCCGGCGGCGCGCAGGCGCTCATGCAGCAGCACGCTCTGCCCGATGGGCACGAGCCCGTCGGAGTCACCGTGCACGAGGAGGAACGGCGGGGCGGAGGCCGAGACATGGCTCACGGGAGAGAAGTCCCGCTCCGCCGCCTCACGGTCGGCCACCCCTGCGAGCACCACGTCGATCGGCTCCTCGCCGCGCCAGGCGCCCTCCGCCTCGGCGTGGGGGTCGGCATCCGGGAGGGCCGCGTCGGCGAAGGCGGGCATCGTGGCCACGTCGCTGACGCCGTACCAGTCGACGACGGCCGACACGGAGCTGTCGCCCTCCGCGACCCCGATCGAGCCCTCGAGCTCTGGCCGGCCGGATACCAGGCCGACGAGGGCCGCGAGATGGCCACCGGCCGACTCTCCCCACACGGCGAAACGCGTCGGGTCGATGCCGAGCTCCGCGGCGAAGTGCCGCAGGTAGCGCACGGCCGCCTTGGCGTCGTGCAGCTGCGCGGGGAAGCTCGCCTCGCGCGCATGCCGGTAGTCGATGGTCGCGACGGCATAGCCGCGCGCGATGAGCCCGTCGAACACGATCCCCTCCGGCCAGATGTCGGGGAAGTAGCGCCGGTCGCCACTCAGCCAGGCCCCACCGTGGATCCAGATGACGCAGGGAACCGGGCCGGGGCGATCCGTCGGGACGTACAGGTCGAGGCCCAACTCGCGATAGCCCTCCAGCAGCGCGTAGCTCAGGCCGAGATGTGCCGTCGTTCCGGCAGGAACCGGCGAGCGGCCCGCGGAGACCGGCGGGCGGAACTGCGGGAAAACGTAGCCTGTCTCGGGGATGGTGATGATGCTCATGCGTCGTCCTCTTCGATTCGGTGGGTGGCGAAGGTGCTGATCGTGCCGCCGCGCGCTGCGGGCGAGAAACCGATGACGCGGCCGGTGAACCCACCGGCAACCTCGGTCGAGACGTACCGGCCGTCGAGGCTGGCCAGCTCGGCGAAGACGCCGGCCAGCACGACGCCGAGGCGCAGAATGTCGGGGCCGCTGCGCACGCCGATGCCCGTCGGTGCGTCGTCGGCCCTGATGGCAAGGACGACGCACTCGGCCGTCCGCGTCTCCTCCCCGAGCGGGATGTCGATGCCGCCGATCCGGGCGATGGCACGGATGCAGCCGGCATCCGTCTCGACCCGCACCAGGTGGGCCGCGTCGAGGCGCAGCACGAGGGCGGCATCGCCGGCGGCGACGGTGAGCTCGGCCTGCCAGCGCTCGTCGCGGGTGCGCACGCCGAGGAACGCGTCGGGCGCCTCGCGCAGCGGCGGCACCGTCACTGCGCCGGCCACTCCCCGCGGGAGCCATGCCCCGGCCGGGCCGCCGGACGAGATCCACCGCGGGTCCAGCTCGTCGGCCTCGAAGCGATCGACGAAGTCGGTCTGCGCGGGCGGCGCCACATGGCGTGACTCGTCGACAACGGGCCAGTCGTCGACCCAGTCGATGCCGGCGAGGAAGGTCTCCCGACCGTTCACGTGGAAGCCCGGGGTCATGCCGCGCGGGCGCACGCCGAGGTAGACCATCGCCCACTCGCCGTTCGGCAGCTCGACGAGGTCGGCGTGGCCGGTGTTCTGCACGGGGTGATCGGTGCTGCGGTGGGAGAGGATCGGGTTCGCCGGGTTCGACTCGAACGGCCCGTCGATGGCACGCGAGCGGGCGATCGAGACGGCGTGGCCGCGCTCCGTGCCGCCCTCGGCGATGAGCAGGTACCACCAGTCGCCGCGGCGGTGGAGGTGCGGCCCCTCGGCATGGGCGAGCCCGGTGCCGTTCCAGAGCGGTTTCGGCTCGGAGAGCAGCGCTCCGGATTCCGGGTCGAGGCGAGCCTGCACGATCTCGCTGCCAGTCGGCGAGAACCGTGTCCAGCTCAGGTGGCAGACGCCGTCATCGTCCCAGGCCAGGTCGGGGTCGATGCCGAGCGTGCCCGTTGTGAAGACCGGCTCGGACCACGGCCCGGCCGGGTCGGTGGCCGTGACGATGAGGTGGCCATCTGCAATGCGGTCGATCTGGGTGGTGACCATCCAGAAGCGGCCGTCGTGGTGTCGCAGCGTCGGCGCGAAGATTCCGCCGGACTGCGCGGTCAACGGCAGCTGGGATGGCCGGTCCAGCACGTTGCCGAGCTGCGTCCAGGTGAGCAGGTCGGTGCTGTGGAAGAGCGGGACACCCGGAAAGTACTCGAAGCTCGACGTGGCCAGGTAGAAATCATCCCCGACGCGGCAGATCGTGGGATCCGGGTGGAAGCCCGGCAGGATTGGACGGCTCAATTGCCCGCCCTCGCCCGCGCGCGCGCCGCATTGAGCGCTGCGATGGCCGCGGTTACGCTCTGCCCGACCGGGCCCTGCAGGAAGAAGGAGACGTCGCCGAGGCTGGTGTCCCCGCGCCATTTCGTCTCGCGGTGGAACGCCCGCGCCCGGTCCACGTCCACGGACTCGATGGCCTCGATGATGGCGCTGAACGCCTGCTCGTCATCGATGAGCTCGGCCAGCGGCGTCTGCGAACCGAGCTCGTGGTTCGGCAGCTGCCCGGACTCCTCGTGCCCGTCCAGCCGCCACTCGTGCCGCCCGGACCCGACCTCGAACGGGCTGGCGGCCCCGGGCAGGAGCACCTCGGCGCGCGTGTTCGGCGGGATGACCGCGGTCACGACGAGGCCGGCCGCGGTGCGCTCCCAGCCGGATGCCGCCCGCCCGTATGGCGTGTCGTGCTCCGTCTGCGCGTGCTGCAACTGCGGCACCGGCCGCGGTGCGATCCGGATCCGCCGGTAGCCGGGCTCGATGGGCGAGAGCCCGCCGAGCTCACGGTGCATCCAGTCGGCGACGGATCCCAGCGAGTAGTGGTTGAAGCTGGTCATCTGGCCCGGGTTGATCGAGCCGTCCTCGAGCATGCTGTCCCAGCGCTCCCAGACCGTCGTGGCCCCCATCCGCACCTGGTAGAGCCAGGACGGGCACTGCGTCTGGAACAGCAGCCGGGCGGCTGCGTCGTGGTGGCCGGTGCTGGTCAGGGCATCGGTGATGAGCGGTGTGCCCAGGAAGCCGGTGCTGATCAGATAGCCGGAGGAGCGCACGAGTGCGGCGAGCCGATCGCCGAACTGCTGCCGCTGGGCTTCGTCTCTGGCCAGGCCGAAGACGATCGCGAGGCCGTAGGGTGTCGCGGAGTCCGAGACGAGACGGCCGGCATCCGTCGCGTACTCCCGCAGGAAGGCCGTGCGGACCCGCTCGGCGAGCTCGCGGTAGCGTGTGGCGTCCGCGGTGTGCCCGAGCACGGCCGCGGCCTTGGCCAGGATGTCGGAGCTGCGCCAGAGGTACGCGGTCGCGACGACGTCGGGGTCGGCCTTCGCCTTCGCGGGGCTCTCCGGCGGGGCGTCAGGGTCGAGCCAGTCACCGAACTGGAAGCCGCCCTCCCAGAGGTGGCGCCGCCCGGCGAGCGCCGCGATGGTGTCCACCCAGGACGCCATGCTCTGGTATTGCTCGGCCAGCACGCCGGCGTCGCCGAAGCGCTCGTACAGGGCCCACGGCACGACCGTCGCCGCGTCGCCCCACCCGGCCGCCGCGGCGATGGCCGGGTCGTAGGAGGGCACGAAGAACGGCACGACGCCGTTGGAGGCCTGCTGCTCGATGGCGAGGTCCTCGAGCCAGGATGCCAGCATCGACCGGCAGTCGTAGAGGTAGCTCGCGGTGGGGGCGAAGACCCCGATGTCGCCCGTCCAGCCGAGGCGCTCATTGCGCTGCGGGCAGTCGGTCGGGATGGAGAGGAAGTTGCCGCGCATGCCCCACACCACGTTCTCATGGAAGCGGTCGAGGGTGGCATCCGAGCTGTGGAACCAGCCGGTGCGGGTCATGTCGGTGTGCAGCACGACGGCCACGACGTCGGAGGGGTCGAGCTCGCCCGGCCACCCGCTCACCTCGGCGTAGCGGAAGCCGTGGAACGTGAACTCGGGCTGCCACGTCTGTGGGCCGGAGCCGTCGCAGACGAAGCTGTCCGTCGCCTGCGCCTCGCGCAGCGGGCGGGTGCCCAGCTCGCCGTTCTCCAACACCTCCGCATGGCGCAGCGTGACGGTGTCGCCGGCCGCGCCGTTCACGCTGATGCGGAGCACCCCGACGAGGTTCTGGCCGAAGTCCAGGATGACGGCGCCGCTCGGCGCGGTGATGACCTGCTGCACCGGCACCTCCTCGATGGCCCGCACCGGCGGCTGCGTGCTCATCCGTGGCACGATGCTCGCACCGTCCACCCGCACGGGCAGCCAGCCCGTCTCCACGCCGAATGCATGTGCACGCCGGGAGTCGACGTGCTCGCCCGCGTAGAGGCCGCTGGCGCGCAGCGGCCCGTCGAGGGTGGACTCCCAGGAACCGTCGGTGGCGAGCGTCTCCGTGCGCCCGTCGGTGTACTCGATGACGAGCTGTGCCGCGACGGCCGGCTGCTCTCCGTAGAAGGCCTTCGGCGGGCCGAACAGCCGCAGCCGCTCCGCGTACCAGCCGGCGGCCACCCGCACGGTGATCTCGTTGGCGCCCGGCAGGAGCAGCGCCGTCACGTCGCTCGTCTCGTGGGTCAGCCGACGGGCGTAGCCGGTCCAGCCCGGCTTCATCACGTGGTCGTCGACGTCGCGGCCGTTGACGGCGGCCTGGTAGACACCGTGGCCGGCCGCGTAGAGCGTGGCGCGCGCGACGGCGCCCGTCACGCTGAGCGTGCGGCGGGCGAGGAACGGGGCGCCCGGCTCTGCGGCATCCGCTGCGCCGATCATCTGCGCGCGCCACTCCCCCGCCGACAGGAACCCGCCGACGAGCTCGAGTGGGCTGCTCCACGGCGAGCTGACGCCGTCGGTGCCGGTCACACGCACCCGCACGATCACCTGCTCCCTGGGCTCGATGGGTGCGAACGGCCAGTTGACGAGACTCGAGTCGCCACTCTCCTGCACAGCCAGGTGTGTCTCGCGGCCCCGCTGGATCTCCAGTTCCGCGCTGCGCTGCAGCCAGTCGGCGGCGTCGCTCTCTGTGCGCCAGGAAAGCCTCGGGGTCGCTCCGCCGACGAAGGGACCGCTCGGTGCGAGGTCGGCGGTGAGGCTCGCGACGGTTGTCGATGGCGAAAGTGACACTGGGGCTCCTTGGCGTTGCATGGTGTGTGGTCGGTGTGGCGCTGCGCCGGTCACGCGTAGTGGCAGGCCGCCAGCGACGTGGCGGCCGGCCGCAGTGCGGGGCGTTCCGTGCGGCACAGCTCGGTCGCCATCGGGCAGCGCGCCGCGAACGGGCAGCCGGTCGCCGAGATGGATGACGCCGAGGCACCGTCGACCAGGCGGGACTCCCGCAGCCGGCGGCGCTCGGCCTGCGCGATCGGGTCGGGCACAGGCGAGGCGGCCAGGAGCGCCTGGGTGAAGGGGTGGCGCGCGTCATCCATCACGGCGGCCGTGGAACCTTCCTCCATCACCTGTCCGCGGTACAGCACGATCACGCGTTGCGCGAGCATGCGCACGACCGCCATGTCGTGGGCGATGAACAGGTAGCTGAGGCCGAGCTCGTCGCGGAGGTCGGCGAGCAGGTTCAACACCTGCGCCTGCGTGGAGAGGTCCAGGGCGCTGACCGGCTCGTCGCAGACGACGAGGCTGGGCCGGGTGATCAGGGCGCGGGCGACGGCGATGCGCTGGCGCTGGCCGCCGGAGAACTGGCGCGGCAGACGGGTGACCGCGTCCCGCGGCAGCCCGACCTGCTCGAGCATGTCCTCGGCGCGCAGCTGCGCCTCCTCTCGGCGCACCCCGCTGACCAGCAGCGGCTCGGCCAGCGAGTCGCCGATGGACAGCCGGGGGTTCAGCGAAGAGTACGGATCTTGGAAGACGGCTCGGAGCTTGGTGGCGAGCACGCGGCGGGCACGCGGTTTCAGCCCGTCGATCTGCTGGCCCTCGAAGCGGATCGAGCCGGAGGTGACGGCTTGCAGGCCGAGGATGGCCTTGCCGATCGTCGTCTTGCCCGACCCCGATTCGCCGACCAGGCCGAGGGTCTCGCCGGGCCGGATAGTGAAGCTGACGCCGTCGACGGCCGCCGGTCCGGTCGGGCGGCGGGTCGCGCGGCCATAGCGGATGACGAGATTCTCGACCTCGAGGACGGGCTGGGCCGCGGCATCCGACGCGAGGCTCTGCGGGCTGAGGAGAGTCATCGGTCGACCTGCTCTTTCAAGGCGGCGGCGTGCGCCGGGAGGCTGGAGGTTGGGCGGGCGAAGAGCTCCTCGGCGCGGATGCAGCGGCTGAGGCCGGCCCCGCTGGGCCGCGGGGTTAGCGGCACGCTGCCAGAGCAGGCCGCCGTGGCGAATTCGCAGCGCTGGGCGAAGCGGCACGAGCTCGGCCAGTCGCGGGGCGCGGGAACCTGTCCGGGAATCGACACCAGCCGGCGCTTCGGGCCGCCGTTCACTGTGGCGTGCGGGTCGGCGCCGAGCAGCGCCTTCGTGTACGGGTGCGCCGGTTCGAGCAGCACGGAGCGCACGGCCCCGGTCTCCACGATCTGCCCGGCGTACATCACCGCGACGTCGTCGCAGATGTCGGCGACGACGCCGAGGTCGTGCGTGACCATGACCATCGTCATGCCCTCCTCTGCGATGATCTGGCGCAGCAGGGAGAGGATCTCGGCCTGCACCGTGACATCGAGCGAGGTGGTTGGCTCGTCGGCGATGAGCAGACGCGGCCGGCCGGCCAGGGCCAGGGCGATGGCGACGCGCTGCGCCATTCCGCCCGAGATCTCGTGCGGGTAGGAGGTGAGCACGCGCGCGGCGTCGACGATGCCGACCTGTTCGAGCAGCGCGGTCGCGATGGCCCCGGCCTCCCGCTTGGGAACGGAGCGCAGGCGCTGCACGGCCCCGGTCAGCTGCGAGCCGATGGAGAACATCGGGTCGAGGGCGCGCATCGGCTCCTGGGCGATGAACGCGATCTCGCGCCCGCGCACCCGGAGCAGCTCCTGCTCGCTGAGGGCGGCGATGTCGCGGCCGTTCCACAGGATCGAGCCGGCCGTGGTGGCCACCGCGGTCGGCAGCAGGCCGATCAGCGAGAGCGAGGTGAGCGTCTTGCCGCAGCCGGACTCCCCGACCAGGCCGAGCACCCGCCCGGCACCGACTGCGAACGACACATCGCTGACAAGGGTCGTCCCGTCGTCCAGCCCCACGTGCAGGCCCTGCACGCGCAGCGCGGGTTCCGTCGCAGACGATGCGGCGGCGGGGGCGCCGCCTGTGGGTTCCGTGTTGCCGGCGGATGCCGCGGCCCGCCGGGCGCGCGGGCTGCGCGTGCTCGCGCGCACCGGCGCCTTCTCCCGCGGCCCGCTCAGCGCGTCGCCGATCGAGTTGGCGGCGAACACCGTGAGGATCAGCACCACGCCGGTCGGCACCATCAGCCAGGGGGCGTCGTAGATGTGCGTTGAGGCGTTCTGGATCATGCCACCCCAGCTCGGGGCGGGAACGGGCGGCCCGAAGCCGATGAACGCGAGCCCGGTCTGGATCATCAGCCCGATGGAGAAGACCAGGGCAAACTGCACCATGATCGTGGTCGTGAGCCCTGGGAGCACATGCCGCCCGCTCACCCGGGGTGCGGTGAGGCCGTCGACGAAGGCCGCGTCGACGTAGAGCTGGGACTGCAACGACTTCGCCTGCCCGAGCAGCACGCGGTACATGCCGGTGGAGATCACCAGGCCGAGGATCACCATGATCAGCGGCAGGTTGGTGCCGACGATCCCGACCACGGTCAGCATGATGATGATGACGGGGATCGACATGGCGATCTCCGTGACCCGGTTGATCACGGTCTCGGTGCCTCGTCCGCGCGAGGCGGCCCAGAGGGCGAGCGGGATGGCGACGGTCAGTGCGACGACGGCGCCGAGGGCCGAGGTGGCGATGGCATCCGCACCGGCAGTGAAGATGCGGGTGAGCACGTCGCGGCCGAGGTCGTCGGTGCCGAGCCAGTGCGCGGCGCTCGGGCCGGTCAGCGCCCCGCTGCCGGTCTGCTCGTTCGGCCCGTACGGCGACCAGAGCGGGGCGGTGAAGGAGGCGACGACGATCAGCAGCAGCCAGCTGATGCCGAAGAGTGCGCCAGGGGTGGAGAGCGACTGCCGGATGGCGCGCAGCCGGGACGGGCGCACGGTGCGCGGCGGCGCGGTCGCGATGGCGACGGTCGAGTCGTTTCGAGTGGTCATGAGGTCCTCAGCTTGGGGTCGAGGAAGCGGTTGGAGAGCTCCAGCAGGAGGTTGACGATGACGACGACCACGGTCGTCGTCACCACGATCCCGAGCACGAGCGGCGCATCGTTGGAGGCCGCCGCGCCCTGGATCGACTGGCCGAGGCCCGGCATCGCGAAGATCTGCTCGATGATGACCGAGCCGCCGAACAGGGCGATGAACTGCAGGCCGACGCCGGCGACGATGGGCAGGCTGGCGTAGCGGAGCGCGTGCACGTAACGGATGCGCCATTCCGGCATCGCGGTGGCGCGCAGCGTGCGCATGTGGTCCTGGGAGAGCGCGTCGATCATCGAGGCGCGCGTCTGACGGGCGACGAAGGCGGCGCCGCCGAGGGCGAGGGTGGCGACGGGGAGGATCAGCGACTGCAGCCAGAGCGCCGGGTCCTGCTCGAACGGCACGAACCCGGTGGCGGGGAGAAGCCCGGTCTGCACCGAGAAGACGAAGACGAAGACGATGCCGATCCAGAACGCGGGGATGGCGGCGCCGAGGGCGGAGAACGCGTTGACGATGCGGTCGACGAGCCCGCCGCGCACCGCGGCGATGACGCCGAGCAGAACGCCGATCAGGGCGCTCATCAGCGTGCCGACGAGCGCCAGCGAGAAGGTCACGGGCAGGCGGGCGGCGATGTCGGCGTTGACCTGGCGGCCGTCCAGCAGGCTGACCCCGAAGTTGCCGCGCACGGCTTCGCTGAGCCAGGCGAGGTACTGCACGGCGAGCGGGTCGTGCCAGCCGATCGAGGTGTCGTAGGCGAGGATGTCCTCGTCGCTGGCCCCGATCCCCAGCACGATGGTCCCTGGGCTGCCCGGCATGAGGCGCACGAGGAGGAAGGCGACAACGGATACGACGAAGATCGTCAGGATGCCGAACAGTATGCGCTTCGTGATGAAGCCGGCCATGTCGCCTCCAGGGGGCTGATGGTGGAAAAGATGGAGGGGGTGGCGGCCGCGAGCGGCCGCCACCCCCTGGTGTTACTGAGCTGCGGTCACCGGGGTGAACGCGGAGAGCAGCGGGATGCTCTGCTGGCCCGGGAACTCGACCGGGTTCAGCTTCTTGGGGTTGTAGCCGATGTTCAGCAGCGGCTCGTAGAGCGGATAGAGCCAGCCGGCCTCGACCAGGCGGGCGTTCAGCGCCTGCAGGGCCTCGTCGCGGGCGTCGTCCGTCTGTGCCCCGGCCAGTGCACCGGTGGCCGCGCGCAGCTGCTCGTCGTCGCCGCCCTGGGAGTTGGCGAAGCCGAGGACGACGCCGTACATGATGCCGAGCGGGTTGGACCAGTCGATCGGGATGTGGCCCATGGCGGTGGTCTTCACCGCGTCGAATGCCTCCTGGGTCGAGGCGGCCGGGCGGATCTCCAGCGTGATCCCAGCCTCGGCGAGGTCGGTCTGGATGGTCTCCAGGTCGGCCTGGGTGTCGGGGCTGGAGAGGATCTCGAAGCTGAAGCCGTTGGGGTAGCCGGCCTCCGCGAGGAGTGCCTTGGCCTTCGGCACGTCGCGCTTCCACGCGGCGTCCACGTCCTTCGACCAGCCGGCGGATGCCGACGGCAGCGCGTTGCGCTGGGCGGTGTCGCCGACGTGCAGCAGCTCGACCAAGCGGTCGCGGTCGATGGAGAGCTGGATCGCCTGGCGCACGCGCTCGTCGGCCATCTCGGGAACGGAGGTGCCGTTCTTGTCGAACTGGATCAGCGAGACCATCGTGCCGCCGATCTGCGCGACGCCGATGTCCTTGGACTCGAGCAGGTCGACGCTGGAGGACTTCATCACGCCGGCATCCACCTGGCCGGAGATCAGGGCGTTGGCGCGGGCCTGCGGGTCGAGGATCGGGCGGAACACGATCGTGTCGAACGGGTAGTCGGCGGTCTCGGTGCTCGCCTCGTTGCGCACGAAGGTGTAGGTGCTGGCCTTGACCGTCTTGGCGGTGTCGAGCACGTACGGGCCGGAGCCGACCGGGGCAGCCTTGAGCAGTGTCGGGTCGTCGAGGGCGCTCTGGCCGAGGATCATTCCCGGCACGTTGGCGAGCGTCGAGACGACGGCGAACTGCGGGGCGGCGAAGGTGATGACGACGGTGCCGGCATCCGGGGCCTCGACCGAGACCATCTCGGCGTCGCCGCCGGCGGCGAAGCCGCTGTATGCCTGCAGGGCGGGGTCGGTGCGCCGCTCGAAGTTGGCCACGACGAGGTCGGCCGTCAGCGCGCTCTCGTCGCTGAAGGTCACGCCCTCTGCCAGTGTGAGGGTGAGCACGGTGCCGTCCTCGTTGAACTCCCAGGCGGATGCCAGTCCAGGGCCGACCGAGCCGTCGGGCTGGATCGACAGGAGCGAGTTGTACGCGGCAGAGAACATCTGCTGCTGGCCGGCCGAGTAGGCGATCGGGTCGAAGCCGCTCGGCGCCATGTCTGCCTCTTGCGCGATCGTCAGCGTGCTGGAGCCAGCGGCTGTGCCGGCCCCGCCCGCTGCGCTGCACCCGGCGAGTGCGACGACGAGTGTTCCCGTGACGGCGACTGCAGCCGCCCGTCGCACCCAGTCGAAAGTTGATTTGTTCACGTTCGGCCTCCATCTACGCTGATTGATTGCACTGACTGCTTTGTTGGTGTTCGTGTTCTGACTGCATTGGCTTGGTGCTGTGAGACGTTTCAGCGGGCGCCGGAGCGCCATCGCTCGGCCCACTGTGCGCTGAACCCCGACCTCGAATCCAAGACAATTCCATTGATTGGACATATTGGGCCGGTTCCGACAGGATCGGCGGCATGGACATGCCCGCCGAAGTGCAGCCGCCCCGCCCCGCCCCCACCCGCGGCAAGCGGCCGCCGCGCGGCGAGCCCGTGATCGATCGCGCGCTCTCGCTGCTCAACTGTTTCAGCGATGACCGCCGCGAGCTCAGCCTCGGCGAGCTCTCCGCCCGCTCCGGGATTCCGCTCTCCTCGACGCTCCGGCTGGCCCAGGGACTGCTCAAGTGGGGCGCCCTCGAACGACTGCCCGGCGGCGACTTCGTCATCGGGGTGCGCCTCTGGGAGGTGGCCTCGCTCGCGCCCCGCGGGCACGGCGTGCGCGAGATCGCGCTGCCCTTCCTCGAGGACCTCTACGAGGTCAGCCGCCACCACGTGCTATTGGCCGTGCAGGACGGGCGGGAGGCGATCCTGATCGAGCGGCTCTCCTCCCGGCGCGCGCCGGCTGTGGCCTACCGGCTGGGAGGTCGGCTGCCGCTGCGCAGCACTGCGGTCGGCCGGGTGCTGCTGGCCGCGCAGCCGACGCCGGAGCGCGAGGCGACCCTCGCGCTGCCGCTCGACGAGGACTTCCAGGTCGAGAATCTGGGCTCCATCGAGGCGCTGCGGCTCGAGCTGAAGGATGTCGCCCGGCTCGGCTACTCCGTCGTGCGCCGCACCCAGCCCTCGCACACCATCTCGCTGGCCGCGCCCGTCTTCGGCGCCAATCGCCAGGTGGCCGCCGCGGTGTCGATCCTGGCCCCGGACGGCGCGTTCACACCGGATGTCGCGCTGCCCGCGCTGCGGGCGACGGCGCGGTCGATCTCCCGCGCCCTCGGCTACCACCCGCCGGGCATCGACGGCATCCGCTCGCAGCCGGACCGCGAGAGCCGCTGAGCATGAAACGCACTTCCATTCAGTGGAAGGAACGTATTCTGTGCGGCCCGTCTCGGGAACAATGAAGGCTGCTGCCCTCTCTGGTGGGGGCGCACACACGACTCAATGAGGAGACATCGATGGCATCCACCCTGCTCGAGCCTGGGGCCCACGTCCCGATCGCCAACGCGCTCCCGGGGGCGCAGCTGCCGTATGTCATGGCGGCGGGGCACGGCGATCGGTTCCTGCTCAACGGGCAGCTGCTCACGGTGATCGCCCGCCCGGTCGACACCGGCGACCTCTTCGGTGCCGCGTACCTCTCCGGCGGGCGCGGGGCGGAGCTGCCCGCGACGACGGATGCCGCCGAGCACCGCACCGTCATCGTGTTCGACGGCCTCGTGCAGGTCTGGCTCGGCTCCGAGACGAGCCTGCTCTCCCCGGGCGACGAGGTCGTCATCCCGGCCGGCACCTCCTTCGCCTACCGGATGCTTGCCGGCGAGAACCGCCTGCTGCTCTGGTCCTCGCCCGGTCACTCGCTCGAGCTGCTCAGCCGCCTCGGCACCCCGACGGCCTCGCACGTGCGCCCGGCCCGGGCCGAGCGGCTCGTCTCGCTCGACGAGTTCCGCGCGGTCGGCGAGGAGTTCGGCGTCGACGTCACCGCGGTGCCGCTCTTCGACGCCGCGCGGCAGCCGGCTGCCGGCGCCCGCCACGCCGGCCTGCCTCGCACGGAGGAGGCGTTCTTCCTGAGCGCCGGCGAGGGCGAGCGCTACCTCGGAGCCGACGAGATGCACAGCTACATGTCCCGCGGGGCCAACACCGGCGGGCGCTACTTCGCGGTGGAGTCCAGCGGCGCGCGCTCCGGCTACATCCCGCTGCACTTCCACCAGCAGCACACCGAGAATTTCATCTGCCTGGACGGCCGCGTGCGCCTGCACGTGAACGGGCGCGAGGTGCTGCTCAGCAAGGGCGACTTCGTGCACGCCCCGGCGGGCACGATCCACTCCTACGCCTACGAAACCGCCTACGCGCGGATGGTGGGCGTGCTGGCCCCCTCGATCTTCGAGCCGTTCTTCGAGTACGTCTTCAGTCCCACCGAGGAGTCGATCTACACGGAGGGCGCAGTGCCCGGCTTCAACGGCCCCGGCTTCGGCCGCGCCCAGGCCGAGCTCGACCTGGTGGTCGTCGGCCCGCCGCCCGAGCGCGTCGCCGGGCTCGACATCTAGCCCTCGTCCGGCTGCGCTGGCCGGGCAACGACGAACGCCGCTGCGGAATCCGCAACGGCGTTCTTCGTTGCCCGGGTTTCGCGCCGGGTCAGAACTCCATGTGCAGGCTGGGCGCCTCCCCCGGGGTGTCGCTGACGATCACGTCGAGGAACACCGCGGCGGCATCGGTGTGCCCCGTGCCTGCACCCGCGGCGGCATCCGCGATCGCCACGAGCGCGAAGTGCACGCCGACGAACCAGGATGCAGTCTCGGCGGACAGCAGCCGCGCGGAGCCGGCCCCGAGCTCACTGGTGACGCCGTCGACCTCGGCGCTGAAGGAATAGGTGCTCTCGCCGGCGTCGATGCGGAGCACGACGTCGCCGTCCGGTGCGATCGGCGTCACCGTCTCTGTGCGCAGGTCGTCGACGGCCCGACTGAAGACAATTCGTCTGCCACTTTCTCCCTGTTCGACGACAGCAGAGTAGAGGTGCCCGCGCGTCGCGAACGCGGCGACGCCGGCCACCGCGGTGGAGTCGGCCGCCACCGTGGCGCTGAAGCGTTGCCTGTCCTCGGTCTGCGGCAGCAGCAGGGCGCCGATCGGTCCGGCATCCGCGCCCTCGAGCCGCGCGCCGGCGGGGAGTTCGATCCGCGCGTCCCCGGCGTGCTCATCGAGCCCGGCCGCCGGCACGCCGAGGGTGCTCCAGCCGCGCGTCCACAGGGTGTCGGCGATCTGGCCGACGCTTGCTTGGTCCACGCTGCCCCGATCCACGCTGCCCTGGCCGGCCGGCAGCGTCAGGCCGTCGAATTCCAACTCTGAACCGCCGGTCGTGCCGTCGGCTGTGCCGACGACCGGCCAGCCGTCCACCCAGCGCACTGGGGTGAGGAAGGTCTCGCGGCCGAGGTTGTGGTGCAGGGCGATCCCGGCATGCCGGGTGCCGAGGCTGAGCGCCCACCAGTCGCCGTCCGCCGTGTCGACGAGCTCGGCGTGACCGAGGGACTGGATCGGGTGGGCGACGCGGTCGCGGTGCGAGAGGATCGGGTTGTGCGGGGCGGGCTCGAACGGACCCCACGGCGAGTCGGAGCGACCGATCGTCTGCATGTGCCCCTTCCAGCTGCTGCCCTCCGCGGCGCTCAGGTAGTACCGTCCGTCGATCTTGTAGAGGTGCGGGCCCTCGATGTCATTGGTCACGAAACCGCGGTGGTCGGCCGTGATCGGCTGGAACTCGCCGATGACTCCCGTGTCGATGTCGATCGTCGTCTGCACGATGGCCCCGAGGTTGCCATCCTCGCGGAACTCCAGCGTGCGCCGGGTGTAGTACCAGACGCCATCGTCGTCGCGGAAGAGCGACGGGTCGAATCCGAAGTCCGCCTCGTCGATCCAGATCGCGTCCGACCACTCGCCGGCCGGGTCCTCCGTGGTGACGTAGAAGTTCCCCTGTCGGTCAGCGACGTTCGTCGTGGCCAGGTAGAAGCGGCCGTCGTGGTGGCGCAGCGTCGGCGCGAACAACACGATGGGGCCGGGCTGGCCGTCGCGGCGGTACTGCGCCGGCCGGGTGACGGCATGGCCGATGATGCGCCAGTTCACGAGGTCGGTCGAGTGTCGGATGACGATTCCCGGCAGAAGCCCGAATGTGGAGGTGGCCAGGTAGTAGTCGTCGCCCACTCGAATCGCCGAGGGGTCTGGGGCGTTGCCCCTGACGACGGGGTTCGTGTAACTCGCCATGCTGAAGTGCCTTCCGGTGCTCGGGCGTCAGCGGCCGGCGGCGGCGACGGTGTAACTGTGGGTTCCGCCGCCGACCCCGCTCACGCGCGATCCGTCCGGCAGCCGCACCTCGGCGGTGACGCCGGCGGGGATCGTGGCGGTGAGCCGGAACGTGCCGCCCTCGATCCGCCACTCGGCGCCGATGGTTCCCCGCCGGGTGTGCACGCTCGCGGCGGCGGAGCTCAGGCCGCCGCCCGGCTGCGGGGCGATGACGACCGTGCCGTACGCCTCCGCGCCGGGCTCCGGGTTCTCGGCCAGGCGGATGCCGGCGACGTGCGTGTAGAGGAAGGAAGCGACGGCCCCCTTGCTGTAATGGTTGAGAGAACCGCGCACCCCGCTCGGGGTCACGCCATCCCACCACTCCCACATCGTGGTGGCACCGTGATCGATCATGCCGAGCCAGGACGGGATGTCGCGGGCGAAGAGCAGCTCGTAGGCGAGGTCGAGGTGTCCGGCATCCGCCAGGGTGGGCAGCAGCAAGCCGGTCGCGAGGAACCCGGTGCCGAGCCGGGTGCCATTCTCGCGGATCAGGGCGGCCAGCCGGTCGGCGACGGCCTGCCGGCGCTCCTCCGGAACGAGGCCGAAAGCGAGCGCGCGCACGTAGTGGCCCTGCGATTCCTCGCTGAGCGTGTTGTCGGCGGCCAGGTACTCGGCGCACCAGGCCGCGCGCACGTTCTCGGCGAGCCGGCTGTAGTGCTCGGCATCGGCGGGCCGGCCGACGGCGGCCTCGGCCAGCGCGAGCGTGTGGGCCGATCGATGCAGGAATGCGGTCGCGACGATGCCGTGGTCGACGGTGGGGTCCGGCGCGGGCGGGGTGTCTGGCTCCAGCCACTCGCCGAAGTGGAATCCAGTGTCCCAGAGGTAGCGCTCGTGCGGCCGTTCGAGCGGGCGCTCCGCTGCCCGGTCGGGGTGCCGGCCGGCGGCGGCCGAGCGGGCGGCGTATTCGACCCAGACCCGCATCGACGGCAGTGCGCGCGCCAGGGCGACCCGGTCGCCGTAGGCGCGCCACATCGACCACGGCACGAGCACCGCGGCATCCCCCCACCCGGCCGAGCCGGCCGCCATGTCCTCGAACGCGCTGCCGGATGGCCTGTTACCCGCCGGGTTGGGCACCACGGTGGGCACCCGGCCGTCGGCCCACTGGTCGGCGGCCAGGTCGGTCGACCAGCTCTCGCTGAACGCGGCCACGTCATAGAGCAGGGCGGCGGTGTCGGCGAAGACCTGCCAGTCGCCGGTGAAGCCGGAGCGCTCCCGCTGCGGACAGTCGGTCGGCACCGCGCAGGCGTTGCCGCGGAAGCTCCAGTCGACGACGTCGTGCAGCGTGTTCAGCAGCGGGTCGCTGGCGGTGAATGTACCGGTGCGCGCCAGCTCGCTGTGCACGACGATGGCCAGGATGTCGCCCATGCCGATCGGGCCGGCGGCGCCCTCGATCTGCACGTAGCGGAAGCCGTGGGTCGTGTGCCGGGGCTCGAACATGTCGCCCGCCCGGCCGGCCGAGATGACCTCGTCGACCTGGCCGGCCGGCAGCACCGCGCGGGTGGCGAAGTCGAAGGCCCGGATGTTCTCCACGAGCAACAGGCCCGCATCGTCCAGGGCCTCGCCGTGGCGGAGCACCGTGCGGGTGCCGGCCGGGCCGAGTTCGTGCAGGCGCACCCAGCCGTTGATGTTCTGTCCGAAGTCGACGACGGTGATGCCCTCGCCGGGCGTGCTGATCTGTGTCGGGCTCAGCTCCTGGATGCGGCGCACCGCGGGGGCCTCGGCCGGGACGAGCCGGGTGCGGTCGTCGCAGAGCGGGTCGGTCGAGAGCACCGCGCCTTGGGGCCGCCCCGGCGCGTCCGGTCCCTCCAACCGGAGGTCGATGCGCTGCCCGTCCATCAGGTCGGCACGGGTGATGTGGCTCGGGCGGGACTCCCAGTGGGCGCCGGTCGCCAGCAGCGGCCGGGCCGCGCCCGTGCTCGGCTCCAGCAGCACGGCGGCCAGGAACGCGGTGTCGGTGCCGAAGCCGTCCGCCCGCCGCACGAAGCCGTGCCGGCCACGGAACCAGCCGTCGGAGAGCAGCACCGTGACCGAGTTCTCGCCGGGCTGCAGCAGCGCCGTGATCTCCCAGCGCTGCACCTGCAGCCGACTGCGGTAGGAGCTGAAGCCGGGCGAGAGCTCCTCGTCGCCGACGCGGACGCCGTTGACGAAGAGCTCGTAGACGCCGTGCGCGGTCGCGTAGACGACGGCCTCTGCGCCGGCGTCTGCGCCTGTCTCTGGGGCCGCGCCGTCCCAGTGGAACCGGCCGGCCAGCTCGTGGGCCGGCCTTTGCCCGGCGGGGTGCGGCACGGGCTCATACGGCGAGATCCACTGCGCGGATGCCAGGGCTGCGGTCAGGGCATCCGCCGTGCTCACCGTGCTCACGCCTCGGCCCCGGTGGTCGTGTTCGAGGTGCTGTCGAGGTGCTCACGGAAGAACTGCTCGATGACCTCGAACGTGGCCGACACCGGCCAGGCCCGGCCGCTCGTGCTGCGCAGCTCGGCCGTGGCCGTGGGGTCGGCCTCGAGCCGGCCGGAGTCCAGGCGGGGGCCGGGCGCCACCTCGTCGAGGCCGGCCGGGTTGAGGAAGCCGTGGCCGAAGCCGTCGATCAGGTAGAGGGTGGCGTCCGTCCCGCCCGCGGCGAGCGCCTTGTAGAGCGCGATGCTCTGGCTGGCCGGCACCAGGTCGTCTGCGGCGCCGTGCATGATGAGGAACGGCGGGGCGCCCGTCACCGCGGTGCGCGCCGGGCTCGCCAGCGTTGCCAGCTCGCGCCGTTCGCCGGGCGAGCCGCCGAGCAGGCCGGCTGTAGGCGGGTTGTCCTGGTCGGGCGCAAGCAGGTCGCCGGCGCCGTAGCCGTCCATGACCGCCTGCACGGCGGCGCTGCCCGCGCCCTCCGGCTCACCGAAGATTGCCGGGGCCCCGCCGTGCAGCCCGGCCAGGGCGGCGAGGTGCCCGCCGGCCGAGGAGCCCCAGAGCCCGATCGAGTCGGCCAGAATGCCGTACGCTTCCGCGTTCTCGCGCACCCAGCGGATGCCGGCGCGCACGTCGAGGAGCTGCTGCGGGAAGACGGCGTCGCCGGAGAGTGTGTAGTCGATGCTCACCATGACGAAGCCGGAGCGGGCGAAGTACCGGGCGAAGTCGGGCCGCCAGCTGCGGTCGCCCATCCGCCAGGCGCCGCCGTGCAGCCAGATGATCGCCGGCAGGGCCCGGTCGTCGGCGGGGCGCACGATGTCCAGCAGCAGTCCGGGGGCGAACTCGATGCCCGGCTGCTCGCGCAGGGCCTGGCCGTCGGTGTGCGGGGCGCTGACTTTCTCCGGTGCCATCTGCTGGCCTCCACTCTCTCTGGTGCTGAAATCCACGCCGGTGCTGACGTTCACGTTGCTGGTGCCATTGGTGCCGCTGGTGCTGCTGTGGCTGATGCGTCTGTTGTTGCTATTCACCGACGGTGTCCCGTCCTGAGTCTGCCGCCTGCCCGGGCAGCCGCACCAACGCGCGGTAGCGGCCCCGGCGTCGGCGCAGCCGCTCGGCGGGCGTGGCCGCGGCCAGTTCGAGCAGCTGCCGTTCGATCACCCGGCCGATCCTCCGACTGAACTCGGTGGGCTCCAGCGCGGCATCCGGGCGTTCCGGCACCACCCAGTCCACGATCCCGGCCGTGCGCAGCGCCACCGCTCCGATGCCCTGGGCTTCGGCCATGGCGGAGGCGTGCGCCGTGTCGCCGTGCATGATGACGCTGGCGCCCTCTGGCGGCAGCGGGGCCAGCCAGGCGTGCTGGGCGGCGATCGTCACGTCGCTTGGCAGCAGGGCGAGCGCGCCGCCGCCGGTTCCCTCGCCGAGCAGCACGGCGACCGTGGCCTGCTCGTGCCCGACCAGGCTCTCCAGGGTGCGCGCAATCTCGCCCGCGAGCCCGCCCTCCTCCGCCTCCCGGGAGAGGGCGGCGCCCGGGGTGTCGATGATCGTCACCAGGGGCAGGCCGAGCTCGGCCGAGAGCCGCTGGCCGCGCTGGGCTTGTCGCAGTGCGGCCGGGCCCCACGGCGCGCCCGCGCGCTGGGCATAGCGGTCCTGTGCGATCACGACGCAGGGCACGGCGCCGAAGCGGGCGATGGCCAGGAGCAGGCCCTCGCTGGCCTCGCCCTGCCCGGTGCCGCTCAGCGGCACGATGTCTCGCGCGGCGTGGCGCAGGATGGTGCGTGCGCCGGGGCGCGCCCGCGCCCGCGAGGCGGCGATGGAGGCCGAGGCGCTGATGGCGGGACCGTCGTACTGACCGTCGCACTGCCCGCTGTCTCCCCCGAGGCTACCTGCGCCCTCTGGCGGCGCGACCACCGAGAGCAGCCGGGCGACCAGCCGGGGCAGCTGGGCGGGCGCGATCACGCCGTCGATCACGCCGTTGCGGTAGAGGTTCTCGGCCGTCTGCACCCCGTCGGGGAACGGCTCGCCGTAGAGGGCCGCGTAGACGCGTGGGCCGAGGAAGCCGAGCAGCGCCCCGGGCTCCGCCACGGTCACGTGACCGAGCGAGCCCCAGCTCGCCATCACCCCGCCCGTGGTCGGATGCCGCAGGTAGACCAGGTACGGCAGGCCGGCACTCTTGTGCTCGGCGATCGCCGCGGCAATGCCGACCATGGCCACGAACGCGGCCGTGCCCTCCTGCATCCGGGTGCCGCCGGATGCCGGTCCGGCCAGCAGCGGCAGCCGCTCCCGCGTCGCCCGCTCGATGGCGGCGATGAGCCTGCCCGCGGCGTCGACGCCGATCGAGCCGCCGAGGAAGCCGAACTCGCTGACCAGCACGGCGACGCGGCGCCCGTCGATGCGCAGCTCACCGGTCAGCACCGACTCGTCGCATCCGCTCCGGGCGCGGGCCCGCTCCAGGTCGGCGGCGTAGCCGGGCTGCACGTGCCGGGGCGGCACGGCCGCGTCCCAGGAGCGGAAGCTGCCCGCGTCGGCGACGAGCTCGAGCAGCTCGCCGGCGCTGAGGGAGGGCAAACGGGTGCGCGTGGAACTCACAGAATGCCGGCGCTCTGCTTTTCGGGGAGCTGGCGCTCCGCGATCCAGGCGCGGATCGCCGGGCCGTGCTGGTCGAGCGTGGGCGGCGCGCGGTGCCCGCGGAACGTCACCTCGTCGTCGGTGCCGAAGAAGCGCAGCGGCGGGCCGGGCAGGGTGAGCGGTCCGAGGCTCGAGTGCTCGACATCCAGCAGCAGGCCCTGCGAGGCGACCTGGTCCCAGGCGTAGACCTCGTCGAGGGTGCGCACCCGGCCGGCGGGGATCCCGGCCGCCTCGAGCTGGCCGAGCAGATCCGTCGCCTCGAAGGGCGCGAACGCCGCCTCCACGATCTCGATCAGCGCGTCGCGGTTCGCCACCCGCAGGGCGTTGGTGGCGAAGCGGGGCGCGCCGGCATCCAGCCCGAAGCGCCCGCAGAAGCGCTCCCAGAGCGCCGTGCTGCCGACGCTGATCTGCACGGCGCCGCCCGCACAGCGGAACAGCCCGTAGGGGGCGATCGACGGATGGTGGTTGCCCTGGGCCAGCGGGGTCTCCCCGGCGACCGTCTGCCTGGTGCCCTGGAAGGCGTGGACGCCGACGAGTGCGGAGAGCAGGGAGGTGCGCACGACGCCGCCGGCGCCCGTCTCTGCGCGTTCGAGCAGCGCGGCGACGACCCCATAGGCGCCGTAGATGCCGCTCAGCAGGTCGCCGATCGGCACGCCGACCCGCTGCGGGTCGTCGGGGCCGGAGCCCGTCATCGACATGAGCCCGGCCTCGCCCTGGGCGATCTGGTCGTAGCCGGCGCGGCCGCCCTCCGGACCGTCGTGCCCGAAGCCGGTGATCGAGAGGATGACGAGGCGCGGGTTCAGCTCGAGCAGCCGGGCGCTCGAGTATCCGAGGCGGTCCATCACCCCGGTGCGGAAGTTCTCGATCAGCACGTCAGCCTCGAGGATCAGGCCGTCCAGCACGCGGCGGTCGTCCGGGTGTTTGAGGTCGAGCGCGATCGACTCCTTGTTGCGGTTGCAGGAGAGGAAGTAGCTCGACTCCTCCGCGTCGGGCTCGCCGAGGAACGGCGGCCCCCAGCCGCGGGTGTCGTCGCCGCTGCCCGGGGCCTCCACCTTGATCACCCGGGCGCCGAGGTCGCCGAGCATCATGCCGGCGTGCGGCCCGGCGAGGGCACGGCTGAGGTCGAGCACGACCGTGCCGGCGAGCGCACCGGCCTGCCCGCTCACGAGGCGCCGGCCTCTGGCGCGCGTAGGAGCCCGCCGTAGTCGCCGCCGTTGGGCGTGCGGATGCCGGTGTGCACGTGGAACTGCGCCGGGGTGCGGTTGCTGAGGAAGACGCCGCAGTGGTGGTCCAGTTCCAGCATCACGACGGGGCTCTGGATCCGGAAGTAGAACGCGTCCTCAGCGCCCCAGCCGCCGATCCAGGAGAACCAGGTCTCGTCGTAGCGCGACTCGATCTCGCGCAGCCGGGCCGCGGCGACGCCGGCGGGCAGGTGGTCGAGGAATGCGGCGGCGACCGCGCTCACCTCCGCGCGCGTCGGCTCGTCGAGGTCGCCGACGAGGATCCCCTCGAACGGCACGATGCGGTTGTCCTGGAAGCAGCCGCCGAGGTGGCGTTCATCGCCAGGGTGCAGCCGGCCGAGCGGCATCGCCGGGTCGACCATCTCGGGGTAGCTGAGCACCTCGGCCTGCTCGGCCGGTGTCAGGCCGGCCATCAGCGCCCTGGCGTGGGCGATGCGCGCCCCGAAGACGTCGACGGGCCCGATCGGGCTCTCCAGGATCAGCGAGGGCTCCGCTCCAAGGAACGCGGGCGAGACCGTCATCCGCTCGCCGTCGACGACGCAGTTGAGCGCCAGGTGGTGGCCGAAGAGCTGCCACCCCCACGGCTCGCTCGTCGAGGGCGTCCCATAGATGGCCACGTTGTAACTGGCGTCGTTCATGACGTTGGCGAGGTCGATCGTCTCGCCCAGGTAGCCGTTGACCCACATCAGGGTCTTCACGGACTCGAAGCCCTGCTCGCTGAGGCTGGCGCGCACGAGCTCGAGCGCGCGGTGCCGCGAGACCTGGTCGAGGTCTTCCAGGCGCAGGCCGGTGTCGTGCTGCAGGAACTCCGGGTTGGCCCAGCTGCGCCACTGGCTGGCGCGCAGCGGGTAGCCGATGTCGGCCCGTTGCCGCGCGGAGAGCCCGGCCAGCAGCAGCTCGGCGGCCGCGACCATGGCCGCGTTGGGGGCGGCCTCGCCGGCGCGCAGCTCAGCCAGCGGCTGCGAGGTGATGTTGCCGTCGTGGCTCACGCCGCGGTAGGGCACCGGGTAGCGGGTGGCCCAGTCCACGATCATCGGCCCGGCGAACGGGTCGCTCTTGACCGCCTCCGCGTACTCGCGATAGCTGAGCCCGCGGAACGCGCTGATCCGGGGGTCGTCAACGGGGAAGAGGTGTGCGCGGAAGTCGTCATCGGCCACGGTGGGTGCCCTCCAGCTCGTCCAGGGTGTCGGATGCCGCCGAGGCGCGTCCGACGGCGACCGCGACTGCCTCCGCCACCGCTGCCGGCTCGTCGCCGCGCCAGGCGACGTGCTGATCCGGACGCACGAGGATGGCGGCCGCCTGCCACGGGATCTCGGGGTGGGCGGAGAAGTCCAGCGGCAGCAGCGTGAGCGGCACCCCGGTCTGCCCCCGCACCGCGTCCACGGCCTGCGCGAACTCGGCCAGGCGAGGCTCGGCAGCGTCCACCAACAGCGTGAACCACTGGCCGATGGCGTCGTAGAGCGACTCCTCGCCGACCCAGACGTGCGGAAGCAGGCTGCCGGGCCGGGTCGACGGGGTGTAGTGGATCGGGTGCTCGGGAATCTGCTCCGAGCCGTCGTCGACGACGATGGGCGAGCCGGGGTACTGGTAGCCGAGCACGAGCCCGAGCGAGCTGAACTCGCTGCGCTTGACCTCGAGGTCTTGCGCCATCAGCCGGCGGGCCTCGGCCCCGGCATCCGTGTCGTCGTCGAGCACGCTGTGGGCGAAGTCGGAGGCCAGGCTGCGGCCGTTCGATGCGGCATCCGCGATGGTGCGCGCCGCGATCGGGCGGCGCTCGTGCTCGTAGCTGGCCAGCAGGCCTTCGCCTGCCCAGCCTGCCAGGCTGGCCGCGAGCTTCCAGGAGAGGTTGGCCGCGTCACCGACGCAGGTGTTGAAGCCGTGGCCGCCCCACGGCGGGTTGAGGTGTGCGGAATCGCCCACCAGGTAGACGCCGTCGCGGCCGTAGCTGGCGGCGAGGAGCATCCTGGCCGTCCAGCGGTCGGTCGCGATCACCTCGATGTCGACGTCGGTGCCGACGAGTTCCGTCACCAACGCTGCGGGGTCGGGGTGCGCGTCGGGCTCGATGTTCTGGATGATGACCCACCAGGTCGACTCGAGGTCCATCCGGCCGATCATGCCGGCCGCCGACGGCCGGAGCACCCAGTACTGCACGGCAGGCTCCAGCGCGATCGCCTCGGCCAAGCGCTCCGAGCGGAACAGGAAGTTGAAGTTGGACTTGGCGGCCGAGCCGCCCTCCATGGCGATGCCGAGCTCGTGCCGCGCCAGCGAGGAGCCGCCGTCCGCGCCGACGAGGTGCTCGCACTCGACCCAGCGGGAGGCGCCGTCCTCGTCGACGACGAGGGCGCGCGGCCGGCGCCCCGGTGCGGCGTCGATGCGCTCGACCCGCAGGGTGGTCGCGAGCTCGGCCAGCGGCGAGGCGTCGACGCCGGCGCGCAACACCTCCTCGACGATCGGCTGCGAGACCTGCTGCCCGCACTCGGGCTGCAGCTCGTAGCGACCCCGCGCCAGCTGGAACGCGTTGCGGAAGCGGGCCAGCTCGTGACCGGTCAGGCTCGAGCAGAAGATGACGTCTTCTGAGTAGTCGGCCGTGAGCGGGGCGGCGCTCCGCAGCGGCGCGGCCAGGCCGAGCCGGCGCAGGTGACTCATGGTGCGGGCGTTGGTGGTCTTCGCCTTCGGGCGGGTATGGTCCACTGCGTCCCGCGGCTCGATGACGAGGCTCTGCACGCCGCGCCGGTCGAGGTCGGCCGCCAGGAACAGGCCGCTCGGCCCCCGCCGACGATCAGCACCGGCACGAAGTCGGGCAGCGCCGCGAGGGCGCTCGGGCCGGGCTTGGCCGTTGCGGACATCAGGCCCTCAGGCACGGTCTCGGGCCGACGCGTTGACGATCGGCGTTGTCAGCGTTCCCAGCCGGTCCACCTCGACCTCGACGCTGTCCCCCGGCTGCAGCAGCCACGGCGGGGTGCGCACGTAGCCGACGCCCTCCGGCGTGCCGGAGACGAGCACGTCGCCCGGGTGGAGGGTGAGCGTCTGGCTGACGAGGGCGAGGATGTCGCCGACGGAGAAGATCATGTCGCGGGTGTTGCCGTTCTGCACCTCGATGCCGTTGACGCGGGTGCGCAGCTGCAGGCCGTCTCGCAGGTCGCCGACCTCGTCGCGGCTGACGAGCGGCCCCATCGGGCCGGAGAAGTCGCCGTTCTTGCCGAGCGTCCACTGCGCGGTGAGCTTCTGCGCGCGGCGCGAGGTGAGGTCGTTGAACACGGAGTAGCCGAACACGGCCGACTCGGCCGTCGCGGCATCCGCTGACTGGATGCGGGCTCCCACGACGGCGGCGATCTCGCCCTCCCAGTCCAGGCCGGCCTCGCCGGTGGGGACGGGGGCCGGCACGCCGCCGACGCTGAGCGAGGCCGTCCACCGGCCGAAGATCGTCGGGTACTCCGGCACCTCGAAGTTGCCCTCGGCCGCATGCGCCTTGTAGTTCAGGCCGACGCAGAGCACGCGGGCGGACGCGGGCACCAGTGGCACCTCGCGGACGCTGCTGAGCGGCAGCGCGGCACCCGCGGCGCCGGCCGCTGCGCGCTGCTGCCAGGCGAAGGGGTCTTGCCAGAACTCGACGAGCGTGGTGAGCGGTGCGACTGAGTCGCCCTGGACGACGCCGATGCGAGTGTCGTTGCTGTCATCGGCGGCGATGCCCATGAACTTCATGTCGTGTCCCTACTGCTTTCGGCCGGATCGGTGCGATCCGGCTGAGTTCAGCGTGGGCGAACGGCAGGGTTCTGAGGTACCCGCTTTTCATTGGATGGAACTTCGACCCCGGAGCTGCCGGCCGGCGCGGCAGCCGTGGTTTGGCTCCCCGTTTCCATTGCCCGGCAGCCACCCCGCTCCGCACGGCGGCGGCTCTCTACGGTGGGAGGGCCGCACATCGTCCGAAGGAGAGCACATGCCGAGCGCCATGCAGGTTCCGCACGCCAATACGTCCGCCGGGGCGCTCTCCGGCATCCGCCTCACCACTCCGCACGGCCCGGTGGAGGCCTTCCTCGGCGTTCCCTACGCCACTCTGGGGCCCGGCCGGCTGCGGTTCGCTCCCGGCCGGGCACCCGACGGGTGGGCGGGAGTGCGTGACTGCAGTCGGCCGGGGCCCGCAGTGCCACAGAACCCCAGCCCGTTCGGCAGCGGCGCGGATTCACCGAGCAGCCATCAGGACGACCTGCACGGGCTCAACCTGAACATCTGGGCACCGGCGGGTGCGAAACGGGGCCGGCCGGTGCTGGTCTGGGTCCACGGGGGCGCCAACATCATCGGTTCCAACGCCGAGCCCCTGCACGACGGCGCTGCGCTCGCTGCCGACGGTGACCTCGTCGTTGTCGCGGTCAACTACCGGCTGGGTGTCTTCGGCTTCCTCCACCTGGAGCGGGCCACGCACGGCAGCGGGCTCAGCAACGGGGCCGTGCACGACCTCATCACCGCTCTGAGGTGGGTCCGCGACGAGATCGCTCAGTTCGGCGGCGATCCCTCGAACGTGACCATCGGCGGGCAATCGGCTGGGGCGGCGCTCGTCGGCACCCTGCTCGGGGTGCCGACGGCGACCGGGCTCTTCCATCGAGCGATCATGCAGAGCGGGACCGCCGAACGGGTGCACTCCCCTGCTGAAGCGTCTGCGGTGACCTGCGACATCCTGCGGCACCTCGGCATCGATGGTTCGGAGGCGAGCACAGTGTTCGACCGGCCGACCAGCGAACTTCTCGCAGCGCAGTCCGCCGTCTGCCTCGAGTACGAGTCGCGGACGGTGGGGCTCTCGGTTCCGTTCCAACCGGTCGTCGACGGCACGCTGCTGCCTGCCTCGCCGCTGGACGCCGTCCGCGCCGGCTTGAATAGCACCGTCGACCTCCTCATCGGCACGAACCGGAACGAGGCGTCCCTCAGCCTCGCCTTCGGCCCACCGCGCGACCCGAAGGAACTGGCCCGCACGTTGCGCGGGGAGATCGCCGCCGATCTGGGCGGCGTACTCGGCCCGGAGCAGTACGTGCGGGCAGTGCAGTCGGATGTCGGCCAGCGCCCGTCGGAGGCCGAGGCCCTGGAGGCGTATCTGAGTGATCGCAGCTACCGTCAGCCAAGCAATCGACTCCTCGAGGCGCGTCTGGGAGGTGAGGGGCTCAATTTCAGTTACCTCTTCGATTGGGCGAGTCCGGCCATGAACGGTCGTCTCGGCGCCTGCCACGGTGCGGAGTTGCCATTCGTTTTCGGCACACTTGACCGACCCGCGGCCGCGTTCTTTGTCGGCACGCAGCCGCCCCCGGAGCTGAGCTCGCGGATGATGACGGCGTGGGCGGCATTCGCCCGCACCGGGCGCCCTGGCAGCTGGGCGACGTATCGCGAAGGGTCCCGCCACACACAGGTCTGGGACGAGAACCCGATTGGTCGCTCGGATCCCAGGCCGGCGCTGCGAGCACTGTGGTCGACCGTGCCGGCGCAGAGCCGCTTGGCGTGAGTCGTCGAGCGGTGCGTCATCCGTGCTCGCGGGTCGAGCCCACCGCCGCTCCCGGCTGTGGCTACGCGGCCTTCTTTCGACCGAAGATCAGGCCCCAGATCAGGAGGACGATGAAGGCGCCGCCGATCGCGAGCAGCCACGACTGGATCGACCAGAAGTTCTCGAGGTCGGCGCCGAACAGCAGGCCGCCGAGCCAGCCGCCCAGCATCGCGCCGACCACTCCGAGCAGCAGGGTGGCGAACCAGCCGCCGCCCTGATTGCCGGGCATGATCATCTTGGCAATGGCGCCCGCAATCAGGCCTAGAAGGAGAAAAGCAAAGAACCCCATCGTCGTACTCCCTTCACCGTGCGAGCATCACCGCGTGAACTCGACGCCGGTCACCGGACCCCACCAGTCCGCGAACGGCGTGCGTTCCCAATTTGGCACGCACGGGTCGACAATGCAACCCTTTTGGGGGTCATCGCGCGGGGTGCGCGGAGCGCGTGAGCCGGCGCTCAGCCCTCGACGCGGATACCGATGCTCTCGGCGAGCGCCGGGGCGAGCATGCCGAGCTGCAGCCCGTTGATGGTGACCCCGGCGAGGTTGCGGATGCCGGCGATCTCTTGCACGTCGGCTCCGCGCAGGTCGAAGTCGCTCAGGGTGGCCCGTTGCAAGTCGAGCGCCCGCACCGAGCAGCCGTCGAAGGCGACCCTCGCCGCCGTGGCCTGACCGAGGTCGAGTTCGTCGATGGTGCAGTCGACGAAGAGCACGTCGTTGAGGCTCGCGCCCCGGAGGTTCACATAGCCGAGCTTGCAGTTCTCGAAGCGCAGAGCCCGCAGTCCGGTCTCGTACAGCTCGGCGGAGCCGATCCGGGAACCGCGCACGACGACGTCCCGCCACGTGGAGCGGGCGGCCCGGAGCACGGGCACGTTCACCGACTCCAGCAGCGAGTCGACGATGCGGACGCTGCGCAGCTCGGCCTCGTCGGCGGTGACGCCGGCGAAGACGCTCTCGCTCACGGTGGCGTAGTCCAGCGCGAAGGTGTCGAGCTCGAGCGCCCCGAAGGAGAGGCCGTCCACGGTGGAATTCGCGCCGAGATCGCCCGCGTAGCCGGCGCCGAGGTTCTGCGGGTCTACCCGGTCGAGGCGGGGCGCCTTGGTCTGGGTGTTGCCGGTGCTGCGACGTGTCTGAGCCATGCTGCACCCCCTCCCGGTGGGCGTTCCCCCAGCCTACGTCGCGGCGCCGGGGATGATTTCCTGCTACCGGGGATGCCGGCTAGCGGTGCACGGGGGCCGCGCTCACGGCCACGGCCGGCCGGCGCCGGCGCACCCGCGCCGGCAGCGCGGCGAGCCCCCACACGGTGACCCGCAGCATCGCCTCCACCACGATGCCGGCGCTCATCTTCGAGCTGCCGTTGACCCGTTCCACGAAGGTGATCGGCACCTCGATCACGCGCAGCCCCTGCCCGACCGCCTGCCAGAGCGTCTCGATCTGGAAGCCATAGCCCTGACTGGTGGAGCGTTCGGCCCCGATCCGCGCCAGTGCGGGGGCGGTGAAGGCCCGGAATCCGCCCGTGGCATCACGCTGCGTCACCCCGAGGGCGAGGCGCGCATACTCGCTGCCGGCCAGGGAGATCAGCTTGCGGTGGGCGGGCCAGCCGCGCACCGCGCCGCCCGGCACCCAGCGGGAGCCGATCACGACGTCGGCCGCACGGAGCCCGTCCAGCAGGCGCGGCAACTGCTCCGGCAGGTGCGAGCCGTCGGCGTCCATCTCGACAACGACGTCGGCGCCGTGCCCCAGCGCCCAGGCGAAACCGGCCCGGTAGGCGGCGCCGAGGCCGCCCTTGCCCGGTCGGTGCAGCACATGGATGCGCGCATCGGCGGCGGCCAGGTCCTCCGCCAGGCGCCCTGTGCCGTCAGGCGAGTTGTCGTCGACGACGAGCAGCTCGACCTCCGGTACGGCCTCCAGCAGGCGCCGGGCGACGGCTTCGAGGTTCTCGATCTCGTTGTACGTCGGAATCACGACGATTGTGCGGGTCATGGCTGCTCCTTCGTGAGTTTGAAGACTGTGGTGGTGTTGATCGGCATGGCCGCGTCCACGCGGTAGCCGAGTGCCTCGAGCGCGGTGACATCTGGGCGGTCCGCGCCGCGCTCGACGGCCCACACCGTACTGTGGCCCTGTACCCGGGCGCCGAGCTCGGCGAGCGGTCGCACCGTGTCCCACAACCGGGTTCGCTGCACGTAGCGAGTGTCGAGCATCACGTCGTCGTAGTCGGCGAAGTGTGCGGGGTAGAGGTCGAGCGCCAGGCGCGGGCGGAGCGAGGGCCGCACGGATTCGTCGAAGACGACCGCATCGCCGCGCTGCCCGTTGGCGGCGACGGTTTCGGCCAGTTGGCGCAGGTCGCTGCCGCCCTGGGCGAAGGGGGTGCGCTGCCCGAGGTAGCTGGGTGCGGCGAGCGCCGCGATGACGAGCGTGCCGGCCAGCAGCCCGAGCTGCTGCCTACGCGCCGAGGCTCGCCAGGGGCCGAGCGCCCACGTGGCGACGGCGCGCAGCCCAACCGCCATCAGCAGGGCGGCGGCCGGCGCACTGAAGGCGAGGTAGCGCACGCTGTAGACCGGCAGCGCGACCGCGTTCACGAGCAACACCGCGGCGGTCGGCAGCACCAGCCACGCAGTGACTATGAGCACCGCGTCGCGGTGCGGCAGTGCGGCTCCCATTGCGGCCGGTATCCGCTCGGCGCGCTGCGCCGCGGCGCCGTGCGACGCGGGGAGAGCTCGCACCGCGCCCAGCAGCGCGATCACGATAAGCGCCCAGGCGAGGAGCGCGAGGCCCGGCCAGCCGAACCATTGCGACACGAGCACCGCATCGGGCGTCGCATATCCGCGCTCGGCGAGGAAGCTGATCTGCGCCCGCTGCAGCACGGCGGCGACGAGGATGGGCAGTGCGAGCAGCAGCGCCAGCGCGGCCGCGCGCGCCCAACCCGCCCAGGTGCGCCTCGGTGCGCGCAGGATCACCAGCACGACCGCCCCGACGGGCAGCATCAGCCCGAGGTAGAGGAAGAGGTAGATCGAGCCGGCGGTCGCCACCCCGTAGCCGGCCCACACCCGGGGGCGCTGCTCCTGCCGGTCGAGCAACATGAGCAGCCAGATCAGCAGCCAGGTGGCGGCCGCCATGGTGAAGGCGTACGAGCGCGCCTCCGCGCCCATGTGGGTGGCCTGCGGCAGCACGGCGAAGAGGATGCCGGCCAGGAGCCCGGTCGCGGGCCCGAACAGCCGGCGGCCGAGCACGCAGCAGCCGGCGGCGGCGACCCCGATGGCGACGGCGCTCGGCGCCCTGACCGCCCACTCACCCGTGCCGAGCAGCTGCACCCAGAAGTGCAGGAACAGGTAGTAGGCGCCGTGCACGGCGTCGATCTGCCCGAGCAGCCCGAACAGTCCGGGCAGGGTGCGTTCCGCCGAGAGCACGCTGGCCGCCTCGTCGCCCCAATAGGAGGGGATCCCGCTGCCCGCGAAGGAGAGCAGTGCCGCGCCGGCGCCGAGCATTGCCGCGGTACGCGCCGGGTGCGCGCGGGCCGCCGCGTGCGGCATCCGCATGGCCACAGCTGAGCGCACATCGATCATGTCGGCGCTCCTCCCGCTGCGGGCTTCGGACATTTCTCATCGTCTGAGTGCCGACTGGACCGCGCATGATTTCTGATGAACGTTTCGTGAGAGCCCTTTCAGAGAGGGGGTGCCCGCCCGGTCTGGCCGAGCGATTCCGGTCCTAGGATGTGTGCAAGCCGACGGAGGGAGTGCCGTGAGGATCCTGGTGGTCGATGACGAGCCAGAGCTCACCGCGCTGCTGCGCCGCGGCCTCGGCGCCGACGGGCACCAGGTGGCCGAGGCCCACGACGGCATCGCCGCCATGGCGCTGTTGGCCGCAGAGGACTTCGAGCTGGCCGTCGTCGACGTCATGCTGCCCGGCATGTCCGGGTTCGAGCTCAGCCGGCGGCTGAAGGCGCACGACCCGACCATGGGCGTCATCCTGCTGACGGCGCGGGATGCCGTCGGCGACCGCATCCGCGGCCTCGACGCCGGTGCCGACGACTACATGATCAAGCCCTTCGACATCGCCGAGCTCTCGGCGCGGATCCGGGCGGTGCGCCGTCGCGATGCGCTCACGGCGCCACGCGCGCTGACGGTTGGCACGCTCACCATCGACCTGTTGCGCCACCGTGCCAAGGCCGGCGACCGCGAGCTGGCGCTCAGCCGCACCGAGTTCGACGTGCTCCGCGCCCTCGCCGCGCAGGCCGGAGAGACGGTGAGCCGTTCCGAGCTGCTCGCCCAGGTCTGGGAGACCAACGAGCACATCGACCCGAACGTCGTGGACCAGTACGTGAGCTACCTGCGCCGCAAGCTCGAGCACAGCGAGAGTGGGGCGCAGATCGTGACCGAGCGCGGCGTCGGATTCCGGCTCGTCGCCGCGGAGCCCTGATGCCGGCTGCCGCCCGCCCGGGGGCGCCCCGTCCGCTTCCGCGGGTGCTGACGATCCGCAACAGGATCGCCGGCGGCAGCCTCGTGATCGCCCTGCTCATCTCCCTCGCCGCCGGCATCGTGTTCAACGCGCAGATCGAGCGGATCCTGCGCGACGGCTCGATTGCGGTGCTGCAGAGCGACAGCGCGGCCTACGTGAGCGCGTTGCAGAACCAGGACGGCGGCCCGCTGGACCCGCCGGGGCTCGGCCAGCACATCGCCGTGGTCGCGCCCGACGGCAGCACCCCGGTGAATACCCTGCCGAGCGCGCTGCGCGACATGCTGCCGAATCTCGTCGCGGCGCACACGCCGCGCTCGGTGACGCCGGAGAGCGCCCAGTCCGCCGGCATCAGCTACCTGGTGCTCTCGACGCCGATCACCACCGCGGGCGGCGAGTGGCATGTCGTCGCGGCGCGCAGCGGGCACGAGGAGTCGACCGTGCTCGACGAGATGCGGCTGCTGTTGTTCGTCGGCCTCGCCCTCATCGTGCTGGGCACGGCGGCCACCGCTTGGCTGCTCACCTCGGCGGCGCTCGCCCCGGTGAAACGGCTGCGCGCCAGCGCGGAGGAGCTGAGCGCGAGCCCCGGCACGGAGCTGTTGCCGGTGGCATCCGCCCGCGATGAGATCGCGGAGCTCGCCGAGACGCTCAACGAGCTGATCGTGCGGCTGCGCGCCTCGGCATCGCGCGAGCGGCAGCTGGTCTCGGATGCCAGCCACGAGCTGCGCACTCCGCTGGCGATTCTCACCATGCAGTTGCAGCTGGCCGAGGCCGAGGCGTCGTCGGTCGAGCAGCTCCTCGAGGATGTGGCGGGGGCCCGCCGCAATGTGGCCCGGCTGACGGCGCTGGTGAACTCGTTGCTCGAGCTCTCGACGCTGGAGGGGCTCGCCGCGCGCGAGGAGGGCGGGCTCTCGGATGCCGCCGAGCTCGAGCGGGAGGCCCGCGACGCCGTGGAGCGGGCCCGCTTCCGGTTCGGGTCCGCCGCCATCGAGCTCAGCTACGAGGGCCTCGCGGGGCCCGGCGCCGGTGCGCAGTTCGCGATCAAGGCGGAGGACTTCGGTCGGATCATCGACAATCTGGCCAGCAACGCGGTGACGGCGATGCCGGGCGGCGGTGCGCTCACCGTGACGCTCGCGCTCGCCCGCGGCGCCCTGGTGCTGCGCGTGGCAGACACCGGCGGCGGCCTGGAGCCCGGCTTCGAGGCGCACGCCCTGGAGCGGTTCAGCCGCGGCGACGCCTCCCGCGCCGCCGGCCGCGGCACCGGACTGGGGCTGGCCATCGTCGCGGCCATCGTCACGAACGCGGGCGGCACCATCGCGCTGGAGAACAGCCCGGGCGTCGGCCTCACCGTGACGGTCACCCTCCCCGCCGTCGGGGCGCCGCCGGCCGCCCCGACGCCCCGATAGGCCCATTGGTCCCTCCGAGCGTGCGACAGGCCGTGGCCCGGACTGCCTCGGCGAAATACCGGCCGGGGCAACGGCCCCTCGGTACAGTGACCGGGTGACGCACACTTCCGTTCGAAGGTCGCTGGTCGCGACCACAGCAGCTGTGGCGCTCGCGCTGCTGCTCTCCGGGTGCATCTTCTCGCCCCAACCGCACCAGACGCCGACCGATCCGGGCATCCCCGAGGCGCGCGCCGTGGCCGCAGCCCAGCTTGCGGAGATGCGGACCCGGCTCGTGCTCTCCGACCGCGTCATCGTGCTGGGTGACGTGCAACAGGACAACTGCGACACCGCGGAGAACTGGTGGTTCGACGACACCAGAGACCTCGGCTACCGCTGCGAGTCGGCATGGACGGCCATCGCAGTCATCCCCGACGCCCGGACGCCGCACGAGACCGCGGCGGCCGTCGACGCCGAGATGGGCGCAACGGACCTCCCGTTCTCCCCCGGCGGCATGGTTCGAGACGTGATGTCGGTGTACCCGCCCGTGCGACAGGACGCAGAGATCGTGACACCCAGCGCCGGCGGGCACGAAGGCCCGGTTGCGTTTAGGGTCGTCTCCTACGAGTTCCGACCAGCGGAGTGGAACGCCCCGTGGGAGGGGAACGTCACCGTCGGCCGCACCGTGGGCACCAGCGTGGCCGACATTACGGCCGCGGACATCATGGCCACCGGGGCCAACCAAGTCATCGAGTTCGCCGCCAGCGTCGAGTACTGGAACACCACGGGCCTGCCCGACCTGGACGACGTCGGGCCCCCGGACGCCGTCGGGATCGAGACCTGGAGATACGGTGGCGAGTTCGTGCTCGAGTTGGCCGACTGGGCGCCCGCCGAGGAGCCGATCGCGTGCATCGCCGACCCCGCTGTTGACGAGGCCGCGATCGTCCGAGTCGACGAGCCGTTCCCCTACCTGCGTGCCCCCTTCGTGCTCGGCGCACTGCCCGCTGACCGACAGCGCGTGGCCGATTGCGTGCTCGCCGCCCTGGAATCTGGCACCGTGGTGATGACCTCGCCCGGCGACTGAATCGACGCCTGGGCGGCGCTTCCCACGGCACGCAAAACCCCCTGCCTCTGATCGAGACAGGGGGTTTCTCGCGGGCGGATGCCGGCCCGCGCCCGCTTCGAGGTGTGTGCGGCGGCACCCGCCGGCCCGGAGAGCCCCGGGCCGGCGGGGGCCGCTACAGGCTGCGGCTACGCAGCCTTCTTGCGACCGACAATGAGTCCCCAAACCAGGAGCACGACTATCGCTCCTCCGATCGCAAGAAGCCAGGTCTGGATCGACCAGAAGTCTTCGAGGTTGGCGTTGAACAGCAGCCCGCCCAGCCATCCGCCGAGCATCGCGCCGAGCACGCCGAGCAGCAACGTGGCGAACCAGCCGCCGCCCTGATCGCCGGGCAGAATCAGCTTGGCGATGGCCCCGGCAAGCAAGCCGAGGAGAAGAAATGCAAAGAACCCCATGGTCATGTCCCTTCTCGTTGGGAGTCGGGCGGTTCAGGCCCGTTCCCTGCCCGTCGATGAACGACGAGCGGATTCCACCGTCCCACCCTGCAGCGCCGAATGCAACCCATTCGGGGGACATCCTCCGCTTGCGGGCCGAAGCATTTGCGCTGAAACACTGGCCTGGGTCCGGCATCCTGTGAAACGGCTGTGTGCGCGTTGCAGGCGCGGAGAACCTGCGGTGCCGGGTGGCAACAGCGCTCAGAGGTCGGGCGTGGAGTTCTCGCTGCGCGTGAGCCGTTCGCCGCTGGCCGGGTCTACCTGGGTGTGCGTCGTGGCGACGCTGCGCCGACGGCGTGCGAGCAGGACGATGCCGATGATCACGATGACGGCGCCAGCTCCCATCAGGATGTAGCCGACCATGTCGATGTCGATCCAGTCGACGGTGAAGTTGAGCGCGTAGACCAAGATGGCCCCGATCGCGATCAGCGCGATCCCCAGTCCGATGCTCATCAGCCGTTCCTCCGCCCCGAGAGAGACCGAATCAACCAGGCGATGACCGCCACGATGAGCAGCACGATGCCCACCCAGAGGAGGAAGTTCAGCGACTGAACGAAACCTCCGGTGATCGCGAGCACGATCGCCACGACAATGATGATGACAAGCAGGATATTCACTCTGATACTCCTTTCGGAATGGCCGGAACTGCGGTGACCGCAGAACCTCTCGCGAGACGCTACCGAAGTCGCTTCGCTCCGCGCACACCCTTGTGGCGGCGGCAAAAACCGTGTATGGGCATCGGGGCCGCGCCCAGGAGGGCAAACGCGGCCGACAACAAAGAAGACCCCCTGCCTCTGCAGTTTTCACTGAGATTCAGGGGGTCTTTCTGGCGGTACCGGTGGGATTTGAACCCACGGTGGACTTTCACCCACACAACTTTTCGAGAGTTGTACCTTCGGCCGCTCGGACACGGTACCGAGGACAAGTTTAGTAGCCAGCGGCCCGCAGCGCGAATCGAGCACCCGAGCGCGTGTCGGACCCCGTGTCGGGCCCGGTGTCGGAGGGTCAAGCTACCCTCGGATCATGGCCAAATCCGTGAGTTCCTTCCGCTGCGTCGAGTGCGGCTGGACCAGCATCCGCTGGGTCGGCCGATGCGGCGAATGCCAGCAGTGGGGAACCGTGCTCGACACCGCAGACCAGGGCGCCTCGGCCCGGGCGCTGAAGCCGGTGCAGGTGTCCGACGCCCGTGCCGCCCGCCCCATCACCGCCGTCACGACCGAGTCGGTGCAACACTGGCCGAGCGGCATCAACGAGTTCGACCGCGTCCTCGGCGGCGGCATCGTTCCGGGTGCCGCGATCCTCTTGAGTGGCGAGCCCGGCGTCGGCAAGTCCACCCTGCTGCTGGAGGTGGCGGCGCGCGCGGCGGCCACCGGGCAGAAGGTTCTGTACGTCAGCGCCGAGGAGTCGGTGCAGCAGGTGCGCCTGCGCGCCGAGCGCACCAACGCCCTCGTGCCCACGCTGTTCCTCGCCGCCGAGACCGATCTGGCCACCATCCTCGGCCAGATCGACGCCGTCGGGCCGCAGCTGCTCATCGTCGACTCGGTGCAGACCGTCGCCAGCTCCAACTCCGACAGCCTGGCCGGCCAGCCCAGCCAGGTGCGCGAGGTCGCGTCGACCCTGATCCGGGTGGCGAAGGACCGGCACCTGCCCGTGCTGCTGGTCGGCCATGTCACCAAGGACGGCTCGATCGCCGGCCCCCGGCTGCTGGAGCACCTGGTCGACGTCGTCTGCCAGTTCGAGGGCGACCGCCAGACGGCGCTGCGCTTCGTGCGCGCCCTGAAGAACCGCTTCGGCCCGACCGACGAGGTCGGCTGCTTCGAGATGACCGGCGACGGCATCGCCGAGGTGCCCGACCCGAGCGGGCTCTTCCTCAGCCGCGGCGCCACTGGCGTCAGCGGCACCTGTGTCACCGTGGCGCTCGAGGGCCGGCGCGCCCTGCCGGTTGAGGTTCAGGCGCTGCTCGTCAAGTCCACCGGCCCGCAGCCGCGCCGCGTCGTCAACGGCGTCGACCCGTCCCGCGTCGCGATGATCCTGGCCGTGCTGGAGCGGCGCGCGAAGCTCTCCGGCGTCGGCCAGCTGGACGTCTACATCTCCACGGTCGGCGGGGTGCGCCTAACCGAGCCCGCCGCCGACCTCGCGATCGCCGTGGCCATCGCCTCCGCGATGCACGACCGGCCCGTGCCGCACGACATGGCCGCCTACGGTGAGATCAGCCTCGCCGGCGAGGTGCGACCGGTCAACGCCGGCAAGCACCGCGGGGCGGAGGCCAGGCGGCTGGGCTTCAACAAGATTCTGGATGCCGAGCTCGGCAGCGTTACCGCCGCGCTCGAGCGTCTGCGCCTGGCCGGGCCCGGCACGCCGGCCGAGCAGCGCGAGCGGCGCGTGGAGGCCCGGGAGCGCGAGCTGGACCGGGTCTTCTAGGCGCCCCGGCGTTCGTCACCCGTTCCGGCCTCCTCCGCGGCCGGTCCGCGCTACAGTTCGAGGGCGGCCAGCAGATCGGCGGGTGACGCCTGCATCGGGTGCGGCCCGGCGATGTCGAGGAAGACGGTGGTGATCTGCTCGCCGTAGCGGCCGAGGAACACCTTCAGCCACTCCGGCCCCTGCAGGCCGACCGCCGGCGGCAGGTTGGCCGGCTTGTTGCGCGCATCACTGAACAGCAGCAGCGCGATCTCGCCCGTGTTCGGGTCGCGGTACGTCCAGACCTCGCCGGACTCCAACGGCCGGTCGCGGTCGCCGGCTTTCATCAGCGGCACGACGGTGTTCCCGTTGCGCAGCGCCAGGGCGACGGCCGCCATGTCCTGGCGCTCCAGTGCCTCGGCCAGCGCCTGCGAGCGGAACTCCTCAGCGGTCGGGCCGCCCTTGCCCGCCTTCGCGGCCTTGGTCGCGGGGTGCCCGCCGACGCGCTTGGACTTCTTCTGAGCTCCGGATGCCATTGCTCCAGCCTACCGAGGCTCCACGGCTCCGGCCGGGCTGTTCGCTGCTGGCTGCTGGCTGCTGGCTGCTGGCTGCTGGCTGCTGGCTAGTTGAGGATGAACTGCTTCGAGGTCGTCGAGGTGTTCCCATCGAGGCTCACGACGAGGTGGTACGACGCGCCGCCGGCCGCAGCGGCCTCGCGCTCGTCCGAGTCGCAGGTGTCCGGCGCCGAGCGGGTGCGGTCCCACACGATCGGGGCGGAGGACTTGACGGGCACGCCGGGCTGCAGCTCGAACGGGATGTCGCTGGATTCCGTCTGGCAGTCGGTCGACGTCCAATAGACGTCCTCGCCGCTCTTGACGGTGAACACCTGGGCGGCCGTTCCGACATTGAGCGAGCAGGCGGTCGCGCCGGTGTTCGTCACGACGAGCGAGAGCGCGGGCTCCTGCTCGCCGGAGTAGTCGCTGGCGTCGGTGACGGCTTCCACGCTGACGCTGCCCGGTGCGCAGGCGCCGCCTGCAACAGCCGCCGCCGGGGTGCTGCCCGCGTCGGGCGTCGAGCTGGTGCCCGGGTCGGCGGTCGGTTTCTCGGCCTCCGCGCTGCGCCCGGGGCCGACGATGATCAGCACGACGATGACGATCACGGCGAGCAGGCCGAGCAACACAACGAGCCTGCGGCGCCAGTAAACCTTGTTCGGCTGTGGCCCGACGGGGTGCTTGATCGTCGACATGCCTTCAGGCTAGCCAGCCCACCCCGCTTTGCCCGGCATTTGGCCGGTGATTCCGCGCTTTGGCCCGCTGCGGCGCGGCAGCCCCACAGTGGGAGCTCAGACGCAGCTCAGCCGCAGCTCAGAGCCGTCTGAGCATGCGGGTGTTGCCGAGGGTGTTCGGCTTGACCCTGGCCAGGTCCAGGAACTCAGCGACGCCCTCGTCGGGCGAGCGCACGAGCTCGGCGTACACGTCGGGCGCCACGGTCTCCTCGCCCATGTCGGCGAAGCCGTGCCGTTCGAAGAACGGCACCTCGAAGGTGAGGCAGAAGACGCGGGAGAGGCCGAGCTCAGCGGCATCCTCGAGCAGCCGGTCGAGCAGGGCGTGCCCGACGCCGGTGCCGCGCCAGTCGTCGGACACGGCCAGCGTGCGCACCTCGGCGAGGTCCTCCCACATCACGTGCAGCGCGCCGCATCCGATGATCTCGCCGTCGGCGCTCTCGGCGACCCGGAACTCCTGCACCGCCTCGTAGAAGACCACGAGGTCCTTGCCGAGCAGGATGCGCTCCTGCACGAGCGGTTCGATCAGGGCCTGGATGCCGCGTACATCGCTCGTGCGCGCCCGGCGCACCGTGAATTCCTGGGCCACCCTGGCACCTTCCTGTTTGCGTGGATTCCAGCGTACTGCGGTGCCCCGGGGGTGCCGCGCACCAGCCCCCGCACGGCCGGGCAGGGCGCGGCGCCGGGCCGGGAACGCAGAAGGGCCCGGCAGCCGAAGCTGCCGGGCCCTTCAGATCGTTCGTGCTGGCTAGCCGGTGATCGCGATGTCGGGCGTGACCGAGCCGGTGCCGAGGGCGGCGTTGGCGTTCACGTTCGAGGTCGCGGCCAGCTCGCGCTGCGTGGTCGTGAAGACGAACTTGCCGTCCACGAAGTCCACGTGCACGTGGTCGCCGGCGTTGAGCGAGCCCTGCAGGATCTTCTCCGAGAGCAGGTCCTCCACCTCGTGCTGCACGGCACGACGCAGCGGCCGGGCGCCGAGAGCGGGGTCGAAGCCAACCTCGATGAGGCGCTCCTTCGCGGCCTGGGTGAGCTCCACCGTCATGTCACGGTCGAGCATCCGCTCGCTCAGGCGCTTGATGAACAGGTCGACGATCTGCAGCAGCTCGCTCTTGGAGAGCTGCGGGAAGACGATCGTCTCGTCGACACGGTTGAGGAACTCGGGCTTGAAGTGCTTCTTCAGCTCCTCAACGACCTTGCCCTTCATGATGTCGTAGCCCACGGCGCTGTCGCCCTCGAGCTGGAAGCCGACTGGCCCGCCGGAGATGCCCTTCGAACCGAGGTTCGTGGTCATGATGATGACGGTGTTCTTGAAGTCGACGACTCGGCCCTGGCCGTCGGTGAGACGACCCTCCTCGAGCACCTGCAACAGCGAGTTGAAGATGTCGGGGTGTGCCTTCTCGATCTCGTCGAACAGCACGACGGAGAACGGCTTGCGGCGCACCTTCTCGGTGAGCTGGCCGCCCTCTTCGAAGCCGACGAATCCGGGAGGGGCACCGAACAGACGAGAGACGGTGTGCTTCTCGCCGTACTCGCTCATGTCGAGCGAGATGATGGCGTCCTCATCGTCGAACAGGAACTCGGCGAGCGCCTTGGCCAGCTCCGTCTTGCCGACGCCGGTCGGGCCGGCGAAGATGAACGAGCCAGAGGGGCGCTTCGGGTCCTTGAGGCCGGCACGGGTGCGGCGGATCGTCTTGGACAGGGCCGAGATGGCCTCCTCCTGGCCGATGACGCGCTCGTGCAGTGCTTTCTCCATGAAGACGAGCCGCGAGGACTCCTCCTCGGTGAGCTTGAACACGGGGATGCCGGTGGCCTGTGCAAGCACCTCGGCGATCAGGCCCTCGTCGACCACCGCGGTGGTCTTGACATCGCCGGACTTCCACTGCTTCTCGAGGCGCAGACGCTCGCCGAGGAGGTTCTTCTCCTCGTCGCGCAGGCTGGCGGCCTTCTCGAAGTCCTGGTCCTCGATCGCGGCCTCCTTGGCGGAGCGCACGACGGCGATCTTCTCGTCGAACTCGCGCAGCTCGGGCGGGCTCGAGAGGATCGAGAGGCGCAGGCGGGCGCCGGCCTCGTCGATCAGGTCGATGGCCTTGTCCGGCAGGAAGCGGTCGGCGATGTAGCGGTCGGCCAGGTTGGCCGCGGCGACGATGGCACCGTCGGTGATGGACACCTTGTGGTGCGCCTCGTAGCGGTCGCGCAGGCCCTTGAGGATGTTGATGGTGTGCGGCAGCGACGGCTCCGCGACCTGGATCGACTGGAAGCGGCGCTCGAGCGCGGCATCCTTCTCGAAGTGCTTGCGGTACTCGTCGAGCGTGGTCGCGCCGATGGTCTGCAGCTCGCCGCGGGCGAGCAGCGGCTTCAGGATCGAGGCCGCGTCGATGGCGCCCTCTGCCGCACCGGCACCGACGAGGGTGTGGATCTCGTCGATGAAGATGATGATGTCGCCGCGGGTGCGGATCTCCTTGGTGACCTTCTTCAGGCGCTCCTCGAAGTCTCCGCGGTAGCGGCTGCCGGCGATGAGCGAGCCGAGGTCGAGCGAGTAGAGCTGCTTGTCCTTGAGGGTCTCGGGCACATCGCCCTTGACGATGGCCTGGGCGAGGCCCTCGACGACGGCGGTCTTGCCGACGCCGGGCTCACCGATCAGCACCGGGTTGTTCTTGGAGCGACGGGAGAGGATCTGCATGACCCGCTCGATCTCCTTCTCGCGCCCGATCACGGGGTCGAGCTTGCCGTCGCGGGCAGCCTGGGTCAGGTTGCGGCCGAACTGGTCGAGAATCTGCGAGCCGCCCTGGGGGGTCGCCTGCTCGTTCGCGCCGACGGCGACCTGCTCCTTGCCCTGGTAACCGGAGAGCAGCTGGATGACCTGCTGGCGCACGCGGTTGAGGTCGGCGCCCAGCTTCACGAGCACCTGGGCGGCGACGCCCTCGCCCTCGCGGATGAGGCCGAGCAGGATGTGCTCGGTGCCGATGTAGTTGTGGCCGAGCTGCAGCGCCTCGCGCAGCGAGAGCTCGAGCACCTTCTTGGCGCGCGGGGTGAACGGGATGTGGCCGGTCGGCTGCTGCTGACCCTGGCCGATAATGTCCTGCACCTGCTCGCGCACGGCGTCGAGCGAGATACCCAACGACTCGAGCGCCTTGGCTGCGACGCCCTCACCCTCGTGAATCAGACCGAGCAGGATGTGCTCGGTTCCGATGTAGTTGTGGTTGAGCATCTTGGCTTCTTCTTGGGCCAAGACGACGACACGGCGGGCTCTGTCGGTAAATCTCTCAAACATCTTCTACTCCTCGCAATGCCGTACCGGATACAGCACCGATACATAGAGAGTAACGAGCGCGCGGGGCTGTTATGCCAGTGTTCGCCCAGAGCATGACGATGTGACGGGCGGATGCCGGTAGCGCCCGCCGCGGATCTGACCCGCAACGGAAGCTTGTGGATGCCAGGGCACGGGCGCCCTCCCCTTGACAGCCGCCGGGGCCGCCCCTACCTTAACGATTATCGTTATTATCGACAATCGTTAGGGGACGCGATGAGCACTCACACAGCCGGCTTCCAGCTGCGCAGGTCGGAGCGCGGCTCGCTGCTGTTCTTCACCGTCGTCGCCGCGGCCTACGGCATCCTGGTCGCCGTCGGCAGCGCGGCCCGCATCGTCTCGGTGCTCAGCGCCCCGACCGTGGAGGCACAGATGAGCGCGGTGTTCGCTGTTCCCGCGAGCGCCGTCACGGGCGCCGCCACTCTCGTGTCCGGCAGCTTCGACAGCGCGCAGCTCGTGCTCGCCGACGTCTCGACGACCGCCCGTCTGCTGCTGGCCGGGTCGGCCCTGGCGCTCGGCCTCGCCCAGGTGCTCATCGCCGGCACGATCGTGTTCACCAGCGTCGGGCTGGTGCGCGGCCGCCCGTTCGGGCGCCGCATGACCTGGCTGCTGGCGACGGCATCCATCACCCTGATCGCCGGCGGCCTGCTCGGCTACGCGCTCGGCACTGCCGCCCAATTCACCATCGCCGCCGAGCTCAATCCCGACCCCGTCGGCAGCGTCTTCCCGTTCGCCGGCGGCTTCGATCTGACGATCGTGTTCGTGGGCGTCGTGCTCGGCGTCGTCGCGGCGGCCTTCGAGATCGGCGAGCGAATGCAGCGTGACACGGAAGGACTCATCTGATGCTCGCCTGGAACATCATCGTGCTCGGCTCCGTCGTCGTTCTCCTCGGCGTCGCCGTCGGGTACTGGCTGCTGCGCAGACGCGGAGACGACATCCCCCTCGATGAGCGGATGCCGGCCACCGCCCGCCCGGCCGTCCTCGTGCTCACCCGCTTCGGCGCGACCGCTGCCGCCGGCATCGCCGCCGTCACCGCGCTCGCCCTCGTCCTGCAGACGCTCACCGCGCAGGCGGTGAGCGTCACCATCCCGGTGCAGACCTTCTGGCCGGGCGTCTACCCCTGGGTGCAGATCCAGCAGGGCCCGACCGCCACGGTCACCGGGGGCGGCTTCTCGAGCGCGACCGTCGACATCGAGGGACTGGATGCCGGCACCCGCGTGCTCCTGGCCGGCGGCCACTTGCTGCAGGGCGCGACGGTTGCCGTGCTCGCCGCCGCGGTGGCCGTGCTCTGCCACCGGCTTCTCGCCAACGAGCCGTTCCGCCCGATCGTGGCCCGCAGCTTCATCGTGGGCGCCGTCGCGCTGATGGTGGGCGGCATCGGCTGGCAGATCTGTTTCGAGACCGCGGGCTATCAGGCCGCAGAGCAGGCGCTTTTGATCACCGCGTGGAGCTCCGAGCAGATCAGCGTCGCCGGCAGCACCCTCGGCCCCGACACGGGCATCGGCGGGGTCCCGTTCGGCACCTTCGATCCGCTGACGACCGGGCTGCCGCAGCCGACGATGGACGCGAGCATCGAGTTCTGGCCGATCTTCCTCGGCCTGGCCCTGCTGGCCGTCGCGGCGGCGTTCCGGCAGAGTGAGCGGATGCAGCGCGACACCGTGGGGCTGGTCTGATGGCCCCGGCAGACACCGGCGACGACGGCATCCGTTGCCGACTCGACGAGCTGCTCGCCGAGCGCGGCATGACCCTCACCCGGCTGAGCGAGCTGGTCGGCGTCAGCGTCGTAAACCTCAGCGTGCTGAAGAACGACCGGGCGCGGGCGATCCGCTTCTCGACCCTGCAGGCGATCTGCGACGCACTCGACTGCGAGGTCGGCGAGCTGCTCGTGCGCGCACAGCGCTGATCCGACCAGCGCTGATCCGACCGGCGCGCTCGGCGGCGGCCTAGTGGCTGGTGTCCTGGCCCGGGTTATACGACTTGATCGGCAGCTCGATGGTCTGGTCGAGCACCGTGATCTGCAGCGGCTTCGTGGTGGTGACGTCCTGCGGGGTCCAGAACTCGGTCGTGTGCGGCACCAGGTCCATGGTGCAGGGCTGGTCGGGCAGCGGCGGAACCTCGATGCTCACCGCGTTGCCCTCGTCGGCCTTCTTCACCACGTTGATGGTGCTGGCGATGTAGGGGCAGGTCGAGCTGCCGAAGAGAGTGATGGCGATCTTGTCGCCCTCCGAAACCCAGGCGGCGTGCGGCTCGCCGGTCACGTCGCCGCTCGGCTCAGTTCCCTCGGGGAAACCGGGGAAGTTGCCCGTCGGCGTGTTGCCGATCGGGGCACAGCCGGTGAGCAGCAAGGCGGACGCCGCAACCACGGTTGCGAGCACGAGACGACGGGTACGCAGGGTAGTAGCCATGCCGCCACTCTAGTGGCGGCGGCGCCGGCGTCACCAGCATCTTGCTGGGCGTGGCTAACGGCGCCCGGGCAGGGTCAGGCTGGTGCCGTCGAGCACGATCGTGACGTCGGAGCTCGTCGCCGTGTCGCTCGGAGTCGTGAAGACCGTGGTGTGCGGCACGAGGTCGCGCGTGCACGGCTTCGCCGGCAGCTCGGCCTGCGTCGCGGTGAACGCGTTCGACGAGGTCTGCGTCAGCGACTCAACGATCGGCGGGCAGGTCGAGCTGCCCCACAGAGTGATGCCGATCTGCGCGCCGTCCTGCAACCAGTACAGCTGCGGCTCGCCGCTCGGGTTCTGCGGCAGCCCGACCATGCCCTCTGGCAGGCCGGAGTAGTCCTCGACGGCGCTGAGCGAGCCGCCCGAACCGGCGCCCGGCGTGCTCGCACAGGCGCTGATTCCGACGACGACGGTGGCCGCGAGAAGCAGCGCGGCAACGGCACGAAAGCTCTTCATGCGGCCAGACTACCGGCTCGGCGCAGGCCTAGGCTGGAGCCATGAGCAACCTCGAACGCGACCCGGCCGAGCTCGTCTGCGAGTACATCGCGGCGGTGACGGATGCCGGGCCGCCACCGGTCGAGGTGTTGCTGCCGCGCGACGTGCCCCTCGGCGGGCCGCGCGCCATGCCGGTGCGGCGCACCCTGCCCCAGCGCGGGCGCACCACGATCGGCGCCTGGTGCTTCGCCGACCACTACGGCCCGGACGACGTCGCCGCCACCGGCGGGATGGTGGTGCCGCCGCATCCGCACACCGGCCTGCAGACGGCCAGCTGGCTGTTCAAGGGCGAGATCGAGCACCGCGACAGCGTCGGCAGCCACGCCATGGTGCGGCCGGGCGAGCTCAACCTGATGACGGCCGGGCGCGGCATCTCGCACTCGGAGGTGTCCACCCCGGGCACGACGGTGCTGCACGGCGTGCAGCTCTGGATCGTGCTGCCGGATGCCGCGCGCAGCGTGCAGCCATTCTTCGAGCGGCACGACGCCCGCCGCCTGCAGCGCGGCGACGCGACGGCGCAGGTGTTCGTGGGCGCCCTCGCTGACGAGCCCGCCCCGGCCGTCGGCCCCGACGCGGCGGCGCCCACCGTCTTCTCCGCCCTGCTCGGCGCGCAGCTCGACCTGCCGGCCGGCGGCACGCTGACGCTCGCGCTCGACCCGGGCTTCGAGCACGGCCTGCTGGTGGACGCCGGGCCGGTCACGCTCGACGACGACGCCGGCAACGGCGGCACGCTGCTGGCCCGGTCAGAGCTCGGCTACCTGGCCCCCGGCCGGGCATCCGTCACGCTGCGCGCCGGCGACTCCCCCGTGCGCCTCGTGCTGCTCGGCGGCGAGCCGTTCCCCGAGCAGATCGTGATGTGGTGGAACTTCATCGGGCGCAGCCACGACGAGGTCGTCGAGTACCGCCACGACTGGCAGCATGACGTGATCGCGGGCGCTGCCGCATCCGGCCGCTTCGGCACCGTCGCCGACTACCCCGGCCCGGCGCTGCCAGCCCCGGCGCTGCCGACCGTCCGCCTCAAGCCCCGCGGCTGACCCCGTCCCCGCCCCGTCCCTCGCTCCACACCCCTCGCTCCACCCCCCTCGCCGAGACTGCGCGACTTGTAGTTCAGGGCGCCCCGAAGGACAAGTCGCGCAGTCTCGACGCGGGGCGCGGGGTACGAGGAGCGGGCGGGGCGGGCGGGGCGGGGGCGAGGGGCTACTGGAGCGCCGAGGTGAGGCGGGCCAGCCCGTCGAGCACGGTGGAGCGGAGCGGCTGCTTCATCCACTCGTCCAGGGTGAGCTCCTTGCTCACGGAGCGGTAGTGGTCCTCGACGGCGCGCATGTCGCGCACGAAGCTCTCCCCGCGCACGAGCATCGAGACCTCCATGTTGAGGCCGAAGGAGCGCATGTCCATGTTGCTGGAGCCGATCACGGCCACGTCGTCGTCGATCGTGAAGTGCTTGGAGTGCAGGATGTACGGCGACTTGTACTGGTAGATGCGCACGCCGGCCCGCAGCAGGGCCTCGTAGTAGGAGCGCTGCGCATGCCAGACCAGGGCCTGGTCGCCGATCTCCGACACGAACAGGTCGACCGGGACGCCGCGCTCGACCGCCGTGGTGATGGCGTAGAGCATCGACTCGTCCGGCACGAAGTACGGGCTGGTGATGACGATGCGGTGCTGCGCGCCGTAGAGCAGCGCGAGGAACAGGCGCAGGTTGTTCTCGCCCTCGAAGCCGGGCCCGCTCGGCACCACCTGGCACTCCAGCAGGGCGGGGTCGTCGATCGACTCGAGCACCCGCGCCTCGTTCTCGAGCAGCTCCTCCGACTCGATGTACCAGTCGGTGATGAAGATGAGGTTGAGGGCATCGACGACGGGCCCCTCGACGCGGGTGACCAGCTCCTGCCACTTGAGGCCGCGCTTGATGTTGGTGCGCTTGTTGTAGCTGCGGTCGATCAGGTTGAGCGATCCCATGAACGCGGACTTGCCGTCGACGACGAGGATCTTGCGGTGGTTGCGCAGGTCCGGGCGCTGGAAGTGGCCGCGGAACGGCTGCACGGGCAGCATCTGATGCCACGTCGCGCCCATCTCGGTGAGGCGGCGCACCGTGTGCTTGAAGCCCTTGCTCCGCCAGGACGCCCAGTGGTCGAACAAGACGCGCACGGTCACGCCGCGCGCGACGGCCCGCTCGAGTGCGTCGAAGAAGACAGCCGTGGTCTGGTCGCAGGAGAGGATGTAGAACTCGACGTGCACGTACTTCGTGGCGCGGTCGACCTCGTCGGCCATCGCCTGGATCGTGCCGTCGTAGTCCTCGAGCAGCGTCGCAGAGTTGCCGTCGACCATCGGCATCGAGGTGAGGTTGCGGTTCAGCTGGGCCACCGAGGCGAACCACTCCGGCCACTCCTCGTTGTGCGGCCGGCCGCCCGGCACATCGGAGTTGGCGCGGATGAACGCGTCCATCCGGCGTTGCTTGGCCATTCGCTTGCGCGGCAGCTTGGGGTTGCCGATCAGCAGGAACAGCAGGATCCCGATGTACGGGATGAAGAAGACCGCGAGCAGCCAGGCCATGCCGGCCGTTGGACGGCGGTTGCGCGGGATGATGATGATCGCCGCAACGCGGACCGCGAGGTCCACGAACAGCAGAAGGAAGATGATGACGAGCGACGTGTCCGATGGATCCGTGAAGTCAATCAGCATGGAGCTCAGTGAGCCGGCTTGTCGAGGCCCAGCCGGGCGCGCTCTTCGGCCTCGATGCGGGCGTACACCTTACGCTCGGTGCGGTCCATGCGGATGATCGAGCGCATGACGAGCCAGAAGATGGCTCCGACGAGCAGCGTCGGCACCAGCGAGAAGACCGCGTTCACCCAAAAGTTATCCATAGCCACTCCAGAATACGTTGCTTTCGGCGCCGCCGTGGGCGCACGCGCTGATTGCGGGGCGGATGCCGGCTGCACCGGCATCCGCACCCTCACATCAGGATCCGCCGGTGACGATTCCCCAGATGCCGCTGCCCAGCATGTACACGCCGATGCCGCCGGCGATGATCCAGAAGGCGAGCCGGTTGTTCGAGATCCGCTTGGGGTCCTTCGGCGGGTCCGTCTCGCTCTTCGGCAGGAACTCGTTGCTCATGGCGTGCCCTCGTTCTACTTGACCAGCGGGAACAGGATGGTTTCGCGGATGCCGAGGCCGGTGAGGGCCATCAGCAGGCGGTCGATGCCCATGCCCATGCCGCCGGTCGGCGGCATGCCGAACTCGAGGGCGCGCAGGAACTCTTCGTCCAGGCGCATCGCCTCGGGGTCGCCGCCGGCGGCCAGCGTCGCCTGCTCGACGAAGCGCTCGCGCTGGATGACGGGGTCGACGAGCTCGGAGTAGCCGGTGGCCAGCTCGAAGCCGCGGATGTAGAGGTCCCACTTCTCGACGACGCCCGGGATGGAGCGGTGGCCGCGCACGAGGGGGCTGGTGTCGACGGGGAAGTCCATCACGAAGGTGGGCCGCACGAGGTCGCCCTTGACGAAGTGCTCCCAGAGCTCTTCGACGTACTTGCCGTGGATCGGGTGGTCGATCTCGATGCCCTCGCGCTCGGCCAGGGCCTTGAGCTCGGCGATCGGGGTCTCCGGCGTGAAGCTGGTGCCGGCGGCGGCGTTCAGGCTGTCGTACATCGAGATGCGGTCCCACTGGCCGCCGAGGTCGAACTCGGTGCCGTCGGCCCAGGTCACGACGTGGCCGCCGGCGATGGAGGTGGCGGCGTCCTGGATCAGCTTCTGGGTGAGGTCGGCGATCGAGTTGTAGTCGCCGTAGCCCTGGTAGGCCTCCAGCATGGCGAACTCGGGGCTGTGCGTGGAGTCGGCGCCCTCGTTGCGGAAGTTGCGGTTGATCTCGAAGACGTGGTCGATGCCGCCGACGACGGCGCGCTTGAGGTAAAGCTCAGGCGCGATGCGCAGGAACAGCTCGGTGTCGAAGGCGTTGGAGTGGGTGACGAAGGGGCGGGCGGAGGCGCCGCCGTGCATGACCTGCAGCATCGGCGTCTCGACCTCGATGAAGCCGAGCTCGTCGAAGGTGCGGCGGAGGCTGGCGACAGCCTTGGCGCGGGCGATGACGTTGGTGCGGGCCTGTTCGCGCGCGATGAGGTCGAGGTAGCGGCTGCGCACCCGGTTCTCCTCGCTCAGCTCGTTGTGCAGGTTCGGCATCGGCAGCAGCGTCTTGGACGCGATCTGCCAGCTGTCGGCCATGATCGACAGCTCGCCGCGGCGGCTGGCGATGACCTCGCCGTGCACGAAGACGTGGTCGCCGAGGTCGACGAGGTCCTTCCACTCGGCCAGGCTCTCCTCGCCGACCTCGGCGAGGCTGACCATGGCCTGAATGCGGCTGCCGTCGCCGGCCTGCAGCGTGGCGAAGCAGAGCTTGCCGGTGTTGCGCAGGTACATGACGCGGCCGGCCACGCCGACGATCTCGCCGGTGGCGGTGTCCGGCTCAAGCTCGCCGAAGCGGGCGCGCAGCTCGGGGATCGTCGTGCTGACGGGAACACTCACCGGGTAGGCACCGCCACCGAGGTCGGCCGCGGCTGCGATGAGCCGCTCGCGCTTGGCCAATCGCACGGCCTTCTGCTCAGAGACGTCTGCTGCAATCTCTTCGGCTGTGGGCTCGGGCGAGGTGGGGGCGTCGGCCATGTCTACTCCGTGAACTGGGGCTGGATGCGGGGTATCAAGACGTATACACACGCACCTTCAAGAGTACCGGCAGTGGACTGGGCATCTGCCCGGCTAATTCGGCGGTGCACTTCGGCGCCGCCGCTGCCGTCCCGCACCCGGGCTGCCGCCCTCCCCGCTGGCTGGAGAGAGTGCCAGCGACCGAAGCCCTGAGCGCGTGCTCGATCGGGTTGGACGGGTTTCGTTGTGGCCGCGGCGTCTACTCGACCAGGACGGGCTCACGTTTGCGCTGCTGTTCGAGGAGGTCGGCGAGTTGGGTGCGGGATCTGGTGGATCTTCGCCACGGGGTGTCTGCCTCGCTGCGGCCGTTCCGCAGCCAGGGCGGCGGCTTCACGTGCGGGACGCCGTCGATCATCAGTATCCGCCAGCCGCTCGTCTCGATGGTGCGGTGGTGGAACCAGCAGAGGAGGACTCCGTTGCAGGTCTCGGTCTCGCCGCCGTCGCGGTAGGCGATGACGTGGTGGATCTCGCTCCAGGCGGCCGGGATGCTGCAGCCGGGGATGATGCAGCCGCCGTCGCGGAGGCTGATCGCCCGCCGCTGGGCGGCGTTGAACACCCGGTCGGACGTGCTCAGGCTGACCAGGCGCCCGTCGTCGCCGATCACCACGTGCTGCTGCCCGCCTGCGCAGATGAACTGCTCGACTGCCTGCAGGGAGATTGGGGTCTCGCAGCCCTCGATGAACCCGGCGCCGCTGCCGGCGGCCAGGTCGGCCTGCCGCACCGAGACCAGCACCGTCGGCGCGGCGCCGCCCATCGTCGGGGCGTCCGCGCTGCGGGCGGCCCCGTCGATCAGGCTGGCGAAGACGTCGTGCCGGGCCTGCGCGGTCGCCCGCGGGTCCTTCGGCTGGTCGGGGTCAGCGAAGGTGGGCTTCGAGCGCGGGCTCAGGTAGGCGTTCAGCAGGGTCTCGAACTTCGCGTCGACCTCGGGCAGCAGCGCCATCTTCCGGTGCACGAGGCCGTCGCGGGTGAGGCCTCCGCTGATGCCGCGGGCGGCCATGGCGCGCTCCTCGGCCGGGACGGTGCCGTCCTCGTCCAGCACGCTCTCCCAGACGCGGGCCTGGCCGCGCACCTCGTCGGCGGCGAACGGCAGCGCGGACTCGACGGTGGGCCCGGTGGCGGCGGCGACGAGCGCGGTCTCGGCGAGTTCGACGTTGAGGTCGCCGACCCGGCCGCGGATCGGGTCGAGCGTGTCGATGATGGCCAGAGCACTGTCGTAGCCGAGCGCGCCGGACCGGAGCGCTGCGGCAGCTTCGGGGAACGCGGCCGGGAGGGTGTCGCCGGTCAGGGCGGTGCGCGGCCTCGTGGCCGCGCCGAGTCGCATCCGCTGGGTGAGAGTGCGCTCGGAGGCCAGCGTGGTCCGGGCGAGGAGCTCGACGGCGTTGCGGCAACCCTTTTTGGCCGACAGGCGGTCCTCGCCGAGCTCGCGGCGGGAGCGGAACGCGACCTCGCCAGCCGCCCGGATGCGAAGCGCATCAGCGAGCCGGCCGACGGCCTCGGCCGTCGCGGTGAGCTCGAGCAGGGCATCGTCGCGCAGCATCCGCTCGTCGGAATCGGCGAGTGCGCGGGCCAGGAGGGACTGTGCCTCTGCCAGCTGCCCCGCCGCGTATTCCATGCTCCTATTCTACGGCGGAATGCAAGCAATTCCCGAGAAAAATGCCTGATGTGGATAACTTTCCGCGGAATGTCGGTGGGGTGCGGTAGCGTCGGAAGTGGCGCCGCGTTCGGGCTGGAAACCGGGCTTCGGTCGCTCGTTCCTCGCTCCCTCAGCCGACGTGGAGAGAGAAGCTCGGCCGACGTGGGGAAAGAAGTTCAGCCGACGTGGAGACAGAAGCTCGGCCGACGTGGAGAGAGGGGCACGGGAGCCGCACGCTGGCTGGAGGGAGCGCCAGCGACCGAAGCCAACATCGTTGAGCGGTCCCAGAAAGCTGAGGACCGTTGCCCCGCTGAGCGTGTGAGGGCAGCCGGGCGACCCAGCGCCCGAGCTCTCCGGACGCCGGTGCCGGCTGGCGCGGCGGGCGCGCGGAGTGTGGGGATCTAGCCGATCGTGATGGCGGCGTTGTCGATCAGCCGCGTGGCGCCGACGCGGGCCGCGATGAGGGCGAGCGCCCGCCCGCGGTAGTGCTCGTCGACGGGCAGGAACGTGTCCGGGTCGACGACGACGAGGTAGTCCAGCGTGACCTCGTCGTGGTCGCCGAAGCTGGCCGTCGCCTCGGCGAGCAGTTCGACGAGGCCCTCGCCCGCCGCGGCATCCGCGGCCTGCAGCGCCGCGCTCAGCGACAGCGCGGCCTGCCGGGCGCCCGCGTCGAGGAAGCGGTTGCGGCTGGAGAGGGCCAGCCCGTCGGCCTCGCGCACGGTCGGGACGACCTCGAGGTCGAGCGGCAGGTTGAGGTCGGCGAGCATGCGGCGCACGAGGAAGACCTGCTGGGCGTCCTTCTGGCCGAACAGCGCCACGTCGGGGCCGACGATGTTGAACAGCTTCGCCACCACGGTGAGCATGCCGTCGAAGTGGCCGGGCCGGGTCGCGCCCTCGAGCAGGGTGCCGACGTGGCCGGCGGTCACCCGGGTCTCGCTCTCGCCGCTCGGGTACATCTCGCGTGCAGCGGGGGCGAAGACGAAGTCGACGCCCTCGGCGGCGAGCAGTTCCCTGTCGGCGTCGAGCGTGCGCGGGTAGGCGTCGAGGTCCTCCCCCGCGCCGAACTGCAGTGGGTTGACGAAGATCGACACGACCACGACATCGGCCAGCTCGCGGGCGCGGCGCACCAGGGTGAGGTGCCCCTCGTGCAGGGCGCCCATCGTGGGCACGAGGGCGACGGTCAATCCCCCCGCCCGCTTCCGCTCGAGTGCCGCGCGGGTGGCGCAGACGGTGGTCAACAGCTGCGGGGCGGTCACGCCTGCTCCTCTGGGTCGTCGTTTTCGTAGTACTGGCTGCTCGGGAATGCCTCGTCGAGCAGCTCGCGGGACGGCTCGGCGCCCCCGCTTTGCGCCAGAGCGCGCTCGACGGCCGAGCGCACGAGCGGCGCGAGCACGGCGCCCGGTGCCTCGACGCCGATTCCGGCCAGGATGCCGGCGGCCTGCTCGACGATGGCGGTGGAGAATGACACGGCGGTGTCGATGGCCTCGGCGTAGCCGGCGCGGTCCGCCTCGGCGATCACGAGCGGCTCGCCGCCCATCTCGACGACGAGGGCCTGCCCGATCGGGAGCACGGGGGCAGGCGCGGTCACCGCGAACCAGGTGCCGGCCAGCCGGGCGAGGTCGAGGCTGGTGCCGGTGAAGGTCATCGCCGGGTGCAGGGCGAGCGGGATCGCGCCGGCGGCGAGGGCCGGGCGCAGCACGCCGATGCCGTACCGGGCTGCCGTGTGCAGCACGAGCTGGCCCGGCTGCCAGGCGCCGCGGGCGGCGAGGCCGGCGACGAGCGGCTCGAGCTCGGCATCCGGCACCGCCAGGATCACGAGTTCGCTGCGCTCGACAAGCACGTCGACGTCCAGGATCGGCGCCCCGGGCAGGATGGTCTCCGCCCGCTCCTTGCTCTCGGCGGAGATCGCCGAGATGCCGACGATCGCGTGCCCGGCTCCGGCGAGGGCGGCGCCGAGGATCGGCCCGACCTTGCCCGCGCCGACGATGCCGACGCCGAGTCGGCCCGCACGTTGCCCGGTCATCAGAAAGCCTCCTGTGGGGTGCCCCAGTGGTGGCTGGTGTCGCTGGCACCGGATGCCACGGCGCCGGCCGCGAGCTGTTCGAACAATTCGGCCGAGACGGCGCGGTCGATGACGCCGAGCCGGGCGGAGACCGGCCCGGCAACGGTGTGCAGCTGCACGCCGCCAAGGCCCAGCCGGCGCTGGATCGGCCCCTGCGAGGCTCCGACGCTCTGCACCCGGGCGAAGGGCACGAGGGTGAGCTCGCGGGAGATCACTCCGCGGCGCAGCAGCACGGTGCTCGCGGTGAGTGCGAAGCCGGTGCGGCGCCAGGAGAACGGCCGCAGCCAGGCGGCCCGGCTCGGCGCGTTCGTGTAGCCGTCGGCGCCGCCCTTCGAGGTGAGGCCGCGCTCGATGAGCGACGGCGTCGCCGCCACCGGGGCGACGGGCGCGGCGCCGGGCAGGCCGTCGGGGACACCGTCTGGTGCGCCGCCGGGCGCACCGTGGGGTGCACCGTCGGGTGCACCGACTCCAGCGGGCGGCACCGTACCCGCCGTCACCGCGAGCGCGGGCGCCGCGGCATCCGCCGGCTCGGGCTGCAGCCCGGCCCCGGGCAGCAGCAGGGCCAGCACGCGCTCGACGTCGTCGATGCGGCCGACCGGCAGCACCGTGGTGTTGGAGGCGTTCTGCCCGTTCTGCTGGGAGCGCCCGGCGGTGTTGATGCGGATCGTCCACCAGCCGAACGGCCGCCAGAGCAGCGGCTGGGTGACGGCGATGGCGTGCACGCGGCCGGGCGGGATCGTCTCGTTGCTGGTGGAGAGCAGGCCGAAGCCGACCCGCACGCCGTCCGGCGTTCCGGCGATCGTGTAGCGCAGCCCCTTGGTGAAGCGGTTGATGTAGAAGCTGGCGACACCGATCAGGGCGGGGATGAAGCTGAAGAGCATCCAGTACTGCTGGTTCGCGACGCCGATCGGCACCACGATGAACAGGGCGATGACCACGACGCTGAAGCCGCTGACCACGATGGAGGCGATCAGGCGCAGCGGCGGGATGTGCACCACCGACTCCGGCGGCGCGGCGTCCGGGTCCAGTTCGGGGGCGAGGAACTCGTTGGCGCGCTGGGTGACGAGGGCGCCGACGGATGCCGCGAGCCGGTGCCCGCCGTGGGCCCCCGCCTCGCCGTCTGGCCCCGCGTGCGGCGCCGTGTCGGGGTGCGCATCAGCAACGGCGGGAACGGCCGCTGTCCCCGCCGGTGCCACCGCCTGCGCGCCGGCACCGGCACCCTGACGCGCGCCAGAGGCGAGCCGCAGGATGTCGCGGCGCAGAGCGTCGGTGTGGCCGGATCCGAGGTAGGCCAGCTGGACGTTCGCGTCCTGGCCGGCGACGCCGACCTCGAGCTTGGCGGCGCCGAAGATGCGCGGCAGCACCGGCCGGTTGATGTTGACGCCCTGGATCCGGTCGAGGCGGGCCTTGCGGTTCGTGCGGAACAGGATGCCGCTGCGCACCTCGACGGCCTCCGGCGTCACCCGGAAGCTGTGCATCCGCCAGGACAGGTAGAAGCCGGCCATCACGAGCAGCAGCACGCCGAGCACGGCCAGCAGCGCCCAGCCGACCATGCCGCGGCGATAGATCTCGTCGAGGGGGTCGCCGCCGTAGGTGGGCACGCTGAAGAACAGCTCCAGCAGGCGCTCGCGCAGGTTGGCGATCACGATTCCCGTGATCGCGATCAGCGCGACGCCGCCCTTCAGCAGCGGGGTGGCCGGGTGCAGCCGGTGCCACTCCCCGTCGGCGAGGCTCGTCTCCACAGCTCGCACCGCCCCGGGTTGGCCGGGCAGCGGGTCCTGCAGCGGACCCTGCGCCGGGCCCTGGGTCATGCTCACAGCCCCGCCCGGCGGCTCTCGGCCAACGCGACCAGCCGGTCGCGCAGCTCCTCCGCCTCCTCCAGGGGCAGGCCGGGGATCACGACGCCGGTGGCGGCGGCCGCGGTGACGAACTTGAGCTCGGCCAGACCGAGCGCGCGGGCGATGGGGCTTCGCGTGATGTCGACGAGCTGCATGCGCCCGTAGGGCACCGACACGAAGCGCTGGAACATGATGCCGCGGCGGAACAGCAGGTCGTCGGCCCGCAGCTGGTAGCCGATGGAGCGCACCCGGCGCGGCTCGATCACGAGCGTGACCAGGAAGATCACGATGAGGCCGATGAGCACCCAGAGCGCCCACTGCTGGCCCCCGAGGATCCACACGGCGGCGGCTCCCGCACAGAACAGCAGTCCGCCGAACAGCGTGCCGACGACCTCGACGAGGAGGTACTTCGGCGAGACCCGGTGCCACACGGTGGGGTCGCCGAGGTCGAGGCGGCCGGGGGCCGGGGCGGCGTCCGCGGCGGCATCCGGCTCCGGGGCCGGGGCAACCGGTGCGGCCGGCGCTCCGGCGGGTGTCGTGGGGGCGGCATCCGTCATCGGCTCGGTCATGGCATCTCTCTCATCGGACGCGGGCATGGCGGCCCTACGCTTTCTCGGTGTCGGGGTCGTGCTTGTCTGGCGGCAGCGTGCAGAAGTGCTCGGCGACGAGCCCGGCGACGAGCAGCAGGGTGCCGCCCGCCGCGGTGGCGATCGCCATCCAGAGGGTCGCGGCAGGCGGCGTGCTCTGCCTGCTGAGCAGGTAGACGAGCAGGCCGAGCCCCGCCCCGCCGAGCAGCGCGCCGGAGAGGCTGGAGGCCTTGGCCAGCACCGCCACGCGCAGTGCCCGGAACGGGTCGACGTGGGTGCTGACGGTGGCCTTGACGGCTCGGCGGATCGGCCAGGCCAGCGCGACGACGACCACGCCGAGGGCGACGAGCGTCAGGGCCAGCGTGATCGGGGGCACGATGATCGGGCGACCGGATGACGCGATCGCCAGCTCGGCCAGGAAGGCGAGCACCGTGCCGCCGAGCGCCAGCAACGCCAGCGTCGCCGGGGCGGTGCGTCTCATCGCGGGGCCCCGGAGTCGGGCGCCTGGCCGTCGGCCTGCGAGGCGGGCAGTGCGTCGACTCGGCCGTGGCCGGGCAGGGTGGCGTCCGGGTCGAGCTCGAGCCAGGGCACCAGCACGAAGTCGCGCTCCGCCGCGCGCGGGTGCGGCAGGGTGAGGCGCTCGTCGCTCTGCTCCAGCTCGCCATAGCTGATCAGGTCGAGGTCGAGGGTGCGGTCGCCCCAGTGCTCCGTGCGCTGGCGGCCGTGCTCGTTCTCGATGGCGTTGAGGGCGTCGAGCAGAGCGTGCGGGGTGAGGCTGGTGAGCACCGTCACCACGCCGTTGAGGTAGGCGGGGGCGTCGTGGTCGACACCGTGCGGCTTGAGCGCGGGGGTCTCGATCAGAGCGGAGACGCCGGTGAGCTCGGTGCCGGGGAGCTCGGCGATGGCCACGACGGCTTGGCTCAACGTCTCGTCGCGGTCGCCGAGGTTGGCGCCGAGGGCGATGACGGCCGGCTGCATGGACTGGTCGGCGGTGCTCATGAGCGCTCCCGGGTGATCGTGACGGAGACGTCGTCGAAGGGCACCGTGATCGGTGCGTCTGGTTTGTGCAGGGTCACCCGCACGCGCTGGGCGGCCGGGTGGGCGAGCACGGTCGCGGCGATGCGCTCGACAACCGTCTCGATGAGGTCGACGGGGTCGCGCTGCACCGCGGCGGCGACCTCCTCGGCGAGCACGCCGTAGTGGATGGTGGCGGCAAGCTCGTCGCCGGCGGCGGCCGCGGCGAAGTCCAGCCACACGGTCACGTCGGCAACGAAGGCCTGGCCGTTCTCCCGCTCGAAGTCAAAGACGCCGTGGTGGGCCTGCACGCGCAGCCCGGTCAGCGTGATGTGGTCGCGCGCCGCCCAGTCCACGACGGCGGTGGGGGCGTCAGGGCTCTGGCGAACCGAATTGAGATCAGGCACGTGCTCCACCTTGCCACGAAGCGAGCACGTCGAGGGCAACCCGCGTGCCCGCCACGTCGTGCACGCGCAACGCCCACGCCCCCTGCTGCGCGGAAAGCGCGCTCACCACGGCGGTCGCCAGGTCGCGCTCGGCGGGCGCGGTGCCGTCCGGCAGCAGCTCCCCGAGGAACCGCTTGCGCGAGGCGCCGACCAGCACGGGGTAGCCGAGTGCCCGCAGCTCGCCGAGTCGGCCGAGCAGCGCCCAGTTGTGCGCGGCGGTCTTGGCGAAGCCGAGCCCGGGGTCGAGGATCAGCTTGTCGGCGGCGACGCCGGCCGCCTTCATCACGTCGACGCGCGCGGTGAGCTCGGCGCAGACCTCGGCGACCACGTCGCCGTACTGCGCGAGCTGCTGCATGGTGTCGGCGTGTGCGCGCCAGTGCATGGCGACGTAGTGCAGGCCGCTCGCGGCAACGGCGTCGGCCATCGCCGGGTCGGCCAGCCCGCCCGAGACGTCGTTGATGATCAGCGCGCCAGCGGCCGCGGAGGCGAGCGCGGTCGAGGCGTTCATGGTGTCGACGCTCACCGCGATGCCGGCGGCGGCCAGGGCGGCAACGACGGGGACGACGCGCTCCTGCTCTGCCCCCGGGTCAACGCGCGGGGCGCCCGGCCTCGTCGACTCCCCGCCGACGTCGATGATGTCGGCGCCGGATGCCACCAGCTGCCGCGCGTGGGCGACGGCCGCGCTCGGCTCGGCCCAGCGCCCGCCGTCGCTGAAGGAGTCCGGTGTGACGTTGACGATGCCCATGACGAGCGGTGCGGCATCCGGCCGGTCAAACAAGGCGTGGCTGGAAGGCGTGCTGGCGGGGAGCGCCGGGTCAGACACCGTGCCCGCCCGATGCGATCAGCGCCATCAGCTCGGCGCGGGCGGCGGGCTCTGCGAGCTCGCCGCGGCTGGCGATCGTGACCGTGGAGCTGGAGGCCTGCCGGGAGCCGCGGGCGACGACGCAGCGGTGCACGGCGTCGAGCACGACGAGCACGCCGCGGGGGTCGAGCCCCTCCTGCAGCGCGTCGGCGATCTCCTCGGTCAGCCGCTCCTGCAGCTGTGGCCGGGCGGAGAGGGTGTCGACGACGGCCGGCAGCCTGCCGAGGCCGACGACGCGGTCGCTCGGCAGGTAGGCGATGTGCACGACGCCGACGAAGGGCAGCAGGTGGTGCTCGCAGACCGAGCGGAAGTCGATGCCGCGCAGCAGCACGGCGTCGCTGGTCTGGGGCGCCCCGTCCACGTCGGCGCCGATCGGCACCGAGTCCCGCAGGTGCTCCAGCGGGTCCTGGGTCAGGCCGCCGAAGAACTCCGCGTAGGCGTCGGCCACGCGGGCCGGCGTCCTGGCCAGGCCCGGGCGGGCCGGGTCCTCACCGATCGCGAGGATGATCTCGTTCACGGCTGCCTCGATGCGAGCCCGGTCGACTCCGCTCACGAGCGCCGCCTACGCCGTGGCCGGGCGGGGGTTGATCGTCGGGGTGCGCCCGGGAGCGGGCTCCGGGCCCACGTCGCCCGACTCAACGCCGCCGTCGGTCGCCCCGGGGTTCACCGGGGAGGTGAGCACGGGGAAGTCGATCGGGGGGCGCTCGGAAAGCGGCCGCTTGTCGCTGGAGAGCCACTGCGGGCGCTCGGCCAGCTTCTTCACGTCCTTGAAGATCTCGGCGATCTGGTTGTGGTCGAGCGTCTCCTTCTCCAGCAGCTCGGCGGCCAGGCGGTCCAGGATGTCGCGGTTCTCGTTCAGAACCTCCCAGGCCTCGTCGTGCGCCTGCTCGATGAGCGCGCGCACCTCCTGGTCGACACGCTCTGCGATGCGCTCGGAGTAGTCGCGCTGGTGACCCATGTCACGGCCGAGGAACATCTCGCCGCTCGACTGGCCGAGCTTGACCGCTCCGACGTCGGTGCTCATGCCGTACTCGGTGACCATCTTGCGCGCGGTGGCGGTGGCCTTCTCGATGTCGTTGGAGGCACCCGTCGTCGGGTCGTGGAAGACGATCTCCTCGGCGACGCGGCCGCCCATGGCGTAGGTCAGCTGGTCGAGCAGCTCGTTGCGGGTGATCGAGTACTTGTCCTCGAGCGGCATCACCATCGTGTAGCCGAGGGCGCGGCCGCGCGGCAGGATCGTGATCTTGGTGACCGGGTCCGTGTAGTTCATGGCCGCGGCGGCGAGGGCGTGCCCGCCCTCGTGGTAGGCCGTGATCAGCTTTTCCTTGTCCTTCATGACGCGAGTGCGGCGCTGCGGGCCGGCCACGACGCGGTCGATCGCCTCGTCGAGGGCGCGGTTGTCGATCAGCTGGGCGTGCGAGCGCGCGGTGAGCAGCGCGGCCTCGTTCAGCACGTTGGCGAGGTCTGCACCGGTGAAGCCGGGCGTCTTGCGCGCGACGACCTCGAGGTCGACGCCCTTCGCGAGCGGCTTGCCCTTGCCGTGCACCTCGAGGATCTTCTTGCGGCCGAGCATGTCGGGGGCGTCGACGCCGATCTGGCGGTCGAAGCGTCCGGGGCGCAGCAGCGCCGGGTCCAGGATGTCGGGGCGGTTCGTGGCCGCGATCAGGATGACGTTCGCCTTGGGGTCGAAGCCGTCCATCTCGACGAGCAGCTGGTTCAGCGTCTGCTCGCGCTCGTCGTGGCCGCCGCCCATGCCGGCGCCGCGGTGGCGTCCGACGGCGTCGATCTCGTCGACGAAGATGATGGCCGGGGCGTTCTCCTTCGCCTGCTGGAACAGGTCGCGCACACGGCTGGCGCCGACACCGACGAACATCTCGACGAAGTCAGAACCGGAGATCGAGTAGAACGGCACGCCGGCCTCACCCGCGACGGCGCGGGCGAGCAGGGTCTTGCCGGTGCCGGGAGGGCCGTAGAGCAGCACACCCTTGGGGATGCGCGCGCCGACGGCCTGGAAGCGGGCCGGGTCCTTGAGGAAGTCCTTGATCTCCTCGAGCTCCTCGATCGCCTCATCGGCGCCCGCGACGTCCTCGAAGGTGACCTTCGGGCTCTCCTTGGTGACGAGTTTGGCCTTGGACTTGCCGAACTGCATGACCTTGTTGCCGCCGCCCTGCATGCTGGAGAGCATCCACCAGAAGAACAGGCCGATGAGCAGGACGGGCAGCAGGATGCCGAGCAGGGAGAGCAGCCAGTTGGGCTGCGGGACCTCGTCGTCGAAGCCCTGCGGCGGGTCCGCCGCGGTGACCGCGTCGATGACCTCGGTGCCGCGCGGGGCGACGTAGTAGAACTGCACCTGGTCGCCGAGCTTCGGGTCGGCCTTGCTCAGCGTGAGGTCGACGCGTTGCTCGCCGTCGACGATCTTGGCGCTGGCGACCTTGCCGTCCTTCAGGAACGCGAGGCCCTCCTGCGTGGAGACCTCTCGGAACCCGGACATAGTGATCAGGCTGGACCCGATCCACACGGCAACAACCGCGAGCACGATGTAGAGCAGCGGACCGCGAAGAAGCTTCTTGACGTTCATGGTGCTGCAAGGCTACCGCGACCGCGCTGCACGATTGCCGCATGTTCGCTGCAGGCTCACCCTGTGCCCTGCGCGGCGGCCTCTGCGGCCCCCGGCGGCGGGTCGACACCCCACCAGAGTCGGGGGAAAGCGACAGGCCCCGGATGCCGCGCGATGCGGCGTCCGGGGCCCGGGGCCTCGCGCCCACGGAGTGGGCGAAGGCGCTAGCTGTAGATGTGCGGGGCGAGGATGCCGACGCTGCGCATGTTGCGGTACTGCTCGTTGTAGTCGAGGCCGTAGCCGACGACGAACTTGTTCGGGATGTCGAAGCCGAGGTACTTGACGTCGATGTCGACGCGGGCGGCCTCCGGCTTGCGCAGCAGGGCGCAGATCTCGACCGACTCCGGGCCGCGCGACTTGAGGTTGGAGATCAGCCAGCTGAGGGTCAGGCCGGAGTCAATGATGTCCTCGACGATGAGCACCTTGCGGCCGGTCAGGTCGCTGTCGAGGTCCTTGAGGATGCGCACGACACCGCTGGAGGTGGTGCCGGAGCCGTACGAGGAGACGGCCATCCAGTCCATGGTGACCTGCATGTTCAGCTCGCGGGCGAGGTCGGCCATCACCATGACGGCGCCCTTCAGGACGCCGACCAACAGCACGTTCTCGCCGGCGTAGTCGGCCTCGATCTGGCGGGCCAGCTCGGCCAGGCGGCCCTGGATCTGCTCCTCGGTCAGCAGGACTTCCTCGAGGTCACCGGCGATGTTGTGCGATTCCATGGACGTTCGATCCGTTCTGGCTTCGGCTGCGCCGAGGCCCTGCTGCTCTGTCATGCGGGGAGTAGTGCCGTGTGGCTTGGAGGTCTGGCTAGGCGGCCGTGAACACGAGCAGCCCAGCGCTCCTCTCAACCCTAACGCCTGGCAAGTTGAGAGCCTTCTGACCGTGCCAGTCGGTGACCAGCCTGGCCACCGCCAGCGTGTGCACGCGTTCGAGCGTGACGCCGAACTCGCTCTGCACCACGAAGCGGATGACGCGCTGCCGCAGGGCAGCCGGATTGGCCGCCAGCGCCGCGGCCGAGACGGCGATGCCCGCCTCCGCCGGCTCGCAGATCTCCTCGATGAACTCGAGCACCATCTCGTCGAGCGCGGCGGAATCCTCGCGCAGCTGCTCGGCGGTGCGGGCCAGCGCCTCGGCGATCCCGGGGCCGAGCTCGGCCTCCAGCACAGGCAGGACGGTGTCGCGCACCCGCACCCTGGCGTAGGCGGGGTCGGCGTTGTGCGGGTCCCGCCACGGCTCCAGACCGGCATCCGCGCAGAACTGCACGGTGTCGGCACGGCGGATGCCGAGCAGCGGGCGCAGGTACGGGCCGGTCTGCGTGGCCATGCCGTGCATGCTCGTCGGCCCGGAGCCGCGCGCCAACCCGAGCAGCACCGTCTCGGCTTGGTCGTCCAGGGTGTGCCCGAGCAGGATGCCGCTGGCGCCGGCCTCGGCCTGCAGCCGGGCGAACGCGGCGTAGCGGGCAGTGCGGGCCGCGGCCTCCATGCCCCCATCCTCGCCAACGGCGACCGTGACGACGTGCACGGGGTCGAGCCCGAGCCCGCGCGCCTGCTCGGCGGCCCGGGCAGCGATCGCGGCGGAGCCGTCCTGCAGCCCGTGGTCGATCACGACGGCGCCGGCGCGGAGCCCGGCCCGCGGCGCCTCGAAAGCGGTCGCGGCGGCCAGCGCCAGCGAGTCGGCGCCGCCGCTCAGGGCGACCAGCACGAGCGGGGAATCGGCGGCATCCGGCGCCTCAAACGCGGCGAGCAGCCCCTCGCGCACCGCCCTGCGGACGTCGGCAATGGCCGGGGTCAAACGGGGTCGGCGCAGGGATTCCATCAAGTAACCTTATTCCGGACTTTCCCCACTCGGGGTTTGCGCTGCATCCACACCCATTTCATGGATTCAAGGAGACCCCACCATGGCTGAGTACCTCGCCGTTATCGAGATTCCCAAGGGAAGCCGCAACAAGTACGAGGTCGACCACGAGACCGGTCGCGTCTTCCTCGACCGCGTGCTCTACACGACCTTCGTCTACCCGACCGACTACGGCTACTTCGAGAACACGCTGGGCCTGGACGGCGACCCCGTCGACGTGCTCGTGCTGCTCGACTACCCGCTGTTCCCGGGCGTCGGCGTCAAGGTTCGCCCGGTCGGCGTCTTCAACATGACCGATGACGGCGGCAGCGACGCCAAGGTCATCGCCGTCCCGGCCGGCGACCCGCGCTGGAACCACATCCAGGACGTCACCGACATCCCCGAGTTCCAGCGCAAGGAGATCGAGCACTTCTTCGAGCACTACAAGGACCTCGAGCCCGGCAAGTGGGTCAAGACCGAGGGCTGGGGCGACGCCGCCGAGGCCACCGCGATCATCGAGGCCGGAATCGTCGCCTTCCCCGGCCACTGATCACCGCCAGCACTCGCTGCTGAACGCAGAAGGGGCACGCCACATGGCGTGCCCCTTCTTGCGTCCCAGCCCGACGGGCCGGGCTGACTGCTCTGGGACGGGCGGATGCCGCGGCATCCGCCCGGCGTCTGGCTCTAGCCCGGGCGCCCCACGTACGACACCACGTCGCCCATGCCCCAGATGAAGTACTCGCGCACCGGCGCGTTCTCGTTCGGCGCCTCGACGATGCGGCCGTTGCCCAGGTAGATGGCCACGTGGTAGACATCGCCCGGGCGCCCCTCCCAGAAGATCAGGTCGCCGCGCTGCCGCTCGCTGAACGGCACGAGCCGCCCCTGGTTGCGCATCGTGTTGTACTGGGCGGTCGCACCGTGTGACCCGATGCCGATGCCGGCGGAGCCGTAGACCTTCATGGTGAGGCCGGAGCAGTCCCAGACGTCCGGGCCCGCACCGCCCAGCTGGTAGCGCTTGCCGGTCTGGCTGAGGGCGAAGGAGATCGCCTGCTCGACCGCGCTGGTGTTGCTCGGCGGCGACACGGGCGGCGGCACCACCGGGGGCACCACCGGCTGCTCGACGGGCGGGTTCACCGGCGGGTTCACTGGCGGGGTGACCGGAGTTGTCGGCGGCGTGACCGGGGTCGTGGGCGGGGTGGTCGGCTTGGGCGTCGAGCCTCCCCCGCTGCCGGTGCCGCCGTTTGAGCCACCGGCCGGCGGCGTGATCGGGGGCGCGACGGGCGGCGGGTTCTTCGCGGCCTCCTCGGCGCGCTCACCCTCGACCCTGGCGCGCTCGAGCTCGGCGGTGCTGTCCCGCAGCAGCGCGAGCTGGGCGTAGAGCTCGTCGGACTTCCGCTGCTCGGCGTCGTAGGCGTTGACCGCCACCTGGGCCGTGCTGTTGGCAGTGTCGAGCCGGCTCTGCGCCTCGGCGCTGAGCCGCTGGCGCTCCACTGTGGCCGCCGCGGCCTGGTCGGCGAGGGAGGCCGCGGTGTTGCTGTCCTGGATCGCCTCGCTGTAGATCTCGCGGGACTGCTCGCTCAGCTTGCTGGCGACGCCGAGCTGGCGCAGCAGGTCGTCGGCGCCGTCGCCCTGCAGGAACAGGTTGACCGACATGTCCTGGCCGCCGCTGCGTGCCAGGTGCGAGGCCAGCAGCCCGGCCCGCATCTTCGACGTCTCGGCCTTCTTGGCCGCGGCCGCCTGCTGCGACTTGAGCGTCTTCTCGCGCTCCGTCGCGGCGGTCAGCTGCTCCTGGTTGACCCGCCACGCCTCGGCGGCGACCATCGAGTCCTTCATCGCGGCATCCGCCGTCGCGCGCAACGCGTCGAGGAAGCCGGTCAGCTTGGCGATCTCGGCCTTCTTGGTGGCCTCGTTGTTCTTCGCGTTCTGCACGTCGCTCCACGACGGGTAGTCGGGGGCGGCGGAGACGGGTCCGACCAGGCCGACCGTCGCCGCGACGGCGCCGATCGTGACGGCGGAGAAGATCGTCGCGGGCTTCACCCTCGACAGCGGTCTGGTGCGCGGGTCAGCCAAGGGGAACCCCCCGGTCGGCCATGAACGGAACAGGGTTCACTCTGTTTCCTCCGATGTAGACCTCGAAATGCAGATGGCATCCGGTCGATGCCCCTGTCGTGCCCGAGCTGGCGATGTTCTGGCCGACCTCGACCCATTCGCCGACGCCGACGAAGCGGCCGCCGTCGCGGATGTGGGCGTAGCCGGTGCTCACGCCGCCGCCGTGGTCGATCTCGATCCAGTTGCCGTAGGTGCCGTTGCGGCCAGAGTAGGTGACGGTTCCGGAGGCCGCCGCGTAGATCGGGGCGGAGCAGCCGGTGCCGAGGTCAGTTCCACGGTGGGTGCTGTTCGAGCAGCCGCCGCTCGTGCAGATGCTCGGGCGAGGGCCGAAGTTGTCGGTGATGCGTCCGGATGCCGGCACGGCCCAGCCGTTGTTGATGTAGCCGCCGCCGAGCCCGGGCCCGGGGCCGCTGCCACCGCCGCCACCGCCCCCTCCGCCTGCCGCCGCTGCCGCTGCGGCCGCCGCGGCAGCCGCAGCCTCGGCGGCGATGCGCTGGCGCTCGCCCTCCTCGTAGGCAGCCGCCGTCTTGGCCTGCGTGTCCAGCATGAAAGCGAGCTGTGCGTCCAGCACGACGCTGCGGTCCTGCGACTCCTGCAGCGCGGCGTCTGCCGCCTGCTGCGCGGCGACGGCGACGGCGAGTGCAGCCTCGGCCTCGACGCGGAGCTTCTCCCGCTCGGCGGTCGCGATCTTGGCCTGGTCGCCGAGTGAGGCGGCCGTGTTCGTGGTGGTCTGCGCGCTGGCGTAGATGTCCGTGCTGCGCTCGACCATCTTGCTCATGCTGCCGAGGCGCGACAGCAGGCCGTCCGCGGCGTCGGCGCCGCCCTGGCCGCCGTCGAGGAACAGGTTGACGCTCAGGTCTCCCCCGCCGGAGCGGTAGAGCTGCGCGGCCAGCAGGCCGGCCTGCTTCGTCGCGGCATCGGCGGTGGCCTTGCTGGCGTCGGCCTGCTCCTGCAGAGCAGCGGCGCGCTCGGCCGCATCGTCGTACTTGTTCTTGGCGGCGAGCAACTCCTCGCTGCGCTTGTCCGACTCCGCCTGGGCGGTCTGCGCCGCGGCGTCCAGCTCAACGATCAGCGAGCGGATGTTGTCGACCGCCTGCTGCGCGGAGGCCGAATTGGCCTTGGCCGCCTGGACGTCCTCCCAGCTCGGGAAGCCCGCCGCGGCGGCGGGCCCGCCGAGGGCCAGCGTCGCAGCGAGGGCGACCGCGAGGCCCGCGCCGATCTTGGAGCGGAGAGCGTGCCGCGTGCGGCCCCGTCCTCGTGCGGCGCGGCCGCGATCGTGGTCCTGGTCTGTGCGCTTCATCTCTCCCCCGTTCGAGAGTCCCGAAACCCTCGACAAGTAACTTCCGTCACAGCGGTAGCACTGGCAACTCTGACAACAGTAACAACTCGGTTCGGCGAGCGTGCGGAAGCGCACACTGCGCAGTCACGGCGAGACTAGCCCGGAGAAGGGCCGAAACTGGGGAGATTTGAGGCCGTGGCGGCAACTTCGACGCGCGTGAGACACGCCCGGGCGCAGCCGTTTTTGCGCCGGCCCGAAATCCACGTATGCTTATGCCTCGGTTGTCCTGCACTTCAAGACAATCCGGCCCCATCGTTTAGTGGCCTAGGACACCGCCCTTTCACGGCGGCAGCACGGGTTCGAATCCCGTTGGGGTCACATAACTGAATAGGTCATAATAGAAACACCGCAACATATATAATTGAATAGCTTCTCACGAGGCCCTGTAGCGCAGTTGGTTAGCGTGCCGCCCTGTCACGGCGGAGGTCGCGGGTTCAAGTCCCGTCAGGGTCGCTCAGGCGACAAGCCCCTTCGAAAGTTGGGGCTTTCTCCTTCTCGGCAGCATTTTCGAATGCTCCGGGCTCTGTAGCTCAGTTGGTAGAGCGTTCGACTGAAAATCGAAAGGTCACCGGATCGACGCCGGTCGGAGCCACAAGACAAGCCCCCGCAGAACTTCGGTTCTGCGGGGGCTTTTTTGTTGCCCACGCACCGCCGCCCGGCCACGCCGGCACCCGGCAAGATCACCCGACCTGCGTGATGCCCGCCCGCTCACAGCCTCAGTACCGTGACGGAAACCCGTCGAAGCGCACTGCAACGGCCGTGCGTGCGTCGGCATTGTCCGGGAGGTTGAGAGATGTCCGAGACTGCATCGAAGACTGAAACCACAGGCTGGGTCGGTTGGGGTTGGTTCGCGGGGTTCGTGCTCATGACGGCGGGAATCTTCGACGCGTTCTACGGCCTCATGGCCATCATCGGGCCCGACAGCGCGTACTTCGCGACGTCAAATGGGTCCCTCTTCCTCCTCGACGTGCAGGGGTGGGGGTGGTGGCACATGATCAGCGGCCTCGCCCTCATCGTCGTCGCGCTGGCAATGCTCGCCGGAGCAACCTGGGCCCGCATCGTCGCCGTCATCCTCGTCATCATCAACGCCGTCGGGCAGCTTTTCCTGTTGCCGGTCCAACCCTGGTGGTCACTCATCGTCATCGCCCTCGACGTGCTCGTGATCTACGCGCTCACCGTGCACGGCCACGAACTGCGCAAGGCCGCCTGAGAGTCAAAACGGCTCGTGCCACACCCGCGCCCTCCGCATGACGGGACTTCACAGGGAGCGGGAGATCGGCGCGAAATCACGCGGTTTTCGGCACTTTTGTAACGATCCGTATCACGCTTCAAAAAAAGTTCACCATTATCACGCCTTCATGAGCTAGTGTTGACGCTCAAGTTGTTGTGTTGCGCATTGTATTTCAAGCAACCACGAACTAACCCGGTTCATGGTCGCTTTTCTGAGGGCGAATCAAGACACGCGACGCTCGGATTCGAAGGTCGAATTCGATCGAGACCTCATGAATGAGAGACAAAAATGGCAACCGGCACCGTGAAGTGGTTCAACGCTGAAAAGGGCTTCGGCTTCATCACCCCCGACGACGGAAGCGCCGACGTGTTCGCGCACTTCTCCGCAATCGCAACCGATGGCTACCGCAGCCTCGACGAGAACCAGAAGGTCGAGTTCGAGACCGCCCGTGGCCCCAAGGGCCTGCAGGCTGAGAACATCCGCCCGCTCTAGTCTGAGTACCGCGCACCGCCCTCGGGCCGTGCGCTAGACCTCCAAGGTCATTGAACGGCCCCGCTTCGGCGGGGCCGTTTTTTCGTTGAGCGGAGCGCTCCGAGCAGCAGCCCCGGCGATGGCCCCCAAATTGGGGTATACCGGGCTGGCCGACGGGGCGTAAGGTCATGCACGAGATTAGCTGAGAGGTTTTCACTTCTTGATTCGGTCGTCCTAGCGACCTTGTCAAAGCTGATCTTGAGTTCACCCGACGCAGTACCTGTAGACCCGAAATGCAGGGATATTTGTGACCGCTCTAATTTTTTGTCGACCCAATCGTCAACCTCTAGTTCAAGAATCCAGCACCCCCGCGCCCCTCCGGTCGCTGTTCGCACCGCTCGCATCTCGCGCTGTTCTGCGGTGGGACCATGAGTGAGTTCCGCTCTGTGGAGCCCAACACACCTCCGCTGCCGCGCCGGCTGAAGCTGGTCGGTGCACCGACGCTGAAGCCGCAAGCTCAGGCTCTGGCCGCCGACTACCCCGCCTCCGGCCTGCGCTGGGCCCGTCGCTATCGGGACCGGTTGCGACTGACCGATGTCAGCATCATCTTCTCGGTCGTCGTCGCCGTCGGCCTCGTCGGCTTCTTCTCCAGCGACGCTCTCAGGCGGTCCGAGCTCCTGGCCGCGGAGTACGCCACCGTGACCGCCCTCGTCCTCGGTGCCTGGCTGCTGACCCTGGCCGCCTTCCACACGCGGGCCCCCCACGTCGTCGGCGTCGGAGCGCTCGAGTACAAGCGAGTCGTCAACGCCAGTGCGCTCGCCTTCGGGCTGCTGGCGATCACGTTCCTGGTGCTCCAAGTCAACGTCGCCCGGGGCTACTTCATCATCGCGCTGCCAATCGGCATCGCCTGCCTCGTGCTCGATCGCTGGCTGTGGCGCAAGTGGCTGCTGCACCAGCGATCTTTCGGGCACTACCTGGCCCGGGCCATAGTCGTCGGCAAGCGCGAGGATGTCAGCTACGTCATCTCGCAGATCGAGTCGAAGTCCGGTGCTGCCTTCCATGTGGTCGGCGTCTCACTCCAGGACGGCGCCAGCGAGTTCCTCAACGTCGGCACGCAGAGCGTGCCGGTTGTGTCCGGCCTCGCCGGCATCGCCCAGGCGGCCGAAGCCGTCTACGCAGACACCGTCATCGTCGCCGGCAACCCAGACGGCGGCAGCGAGTTCATCCGAAACCTCGGCTGGGATTTGGAAGGCACCGCGGCTGAGCTGGTGCTCTCCTCTCGACTCACTGATGTGGCTGGCCCGCGCATCCACTTCCGGCCAGTCGAGGGCCTCCCACTCATCCACGTCGAGATCCCGAGCTTCGAGGGCGGCAAGCACATCCTCAAGCGCACCCTGGACGTCACGCTGGCGGCCCTCGCGCTCGTCGCGCTGTTCCCGCTGATGGTTGCAATCGCCGTCGTCGTCAAGCTCGACAGCCCCGGGCCCGTCCTGTTTCGACAGGAGCGCTGTGGCCGCAACGGGCGCAGCTTCCAGATGCTCAAGTTCCGTTCGATGGTGCAGACCGCCGAGGACGACCTCGCCGGGCTGCTCGACCAGAACGAGGGCGCCGGTGTGCTGTTCAAACTGCGCAATGATCCGCGGGTAACCCGCGCCGGGCGCGTTCTGCGCAAGTACTCGCTGGACGAGCTGCCGCAGATCTGGAACGCCCTGGTCGGCGACATGAGTGTCGTGGGGCCGCGGCCCCCTCTGGCCACCGAGGTCGAGTCCTACGAGGGCAGCGCGCACCGCCGGCTGTTCATCAAGCCGGGGATCACGGGTCTCTGGCAGATCAGCGGCCGCTCTGACCTGAGCTGGGAGGAGAGCATCCGGCTCGACCTCTATTACGTTGAGAATTGGTCGCTGACCGGAGACGTGATGATCATCTGGCGCACGTTCAGGACCGTCATCAGCCCCCGCGGGGCCTACTGATGGAGAGCCGCTCCACTGCCGGTGAGCGGATCCGCCACCGCGTGGGCTATGCCGGCGGCGCATTCGACATGTTCCACGTCGGCCACCTGAACATCCTTCGCCACGCCAAGAGTCAGTGCGACTACCTCATCGCCGGAGTCGTGTCGGATGAGGTGCTCCTCCACACTCGTGGCTCCGCTGCCGTGGTTCCGCTCGCGGAGAGGCTGGAGATCGTTCGACACATCTCCTTTGTCGATGAGGCCGTCGCCGAAACCGCCCTCGACAAGCTGGAAACGTGGCAGCGCGTCGGCTTCGACATCTACTTCAAGGGCGATGACTGGAAGGGCACCGAGCGGGGGCACGCACTGGAATTCACCTTCGCCGACATCGGAGTCGAGGTGGTCTACTTCCCCTACACGATCACCACCGCCAGCAGTGCACTGCGCCGGGCGCTGGACGCGGTCGAGATTGGGTGCGCTCACCCGCAACGCGCCGCGGAAAGTCGGCCCCCGAATTGGGGCATTGGGCTCGACAGGGCCAGGCGTAGGCTCGGGAACGACAAGAGTTGAGGCGTTGTCAACTTCGGCGGCTCGCCCGCCGCCGTACCTGTAGGCCCGAAATGCAGGAGCAACCGTGATCGCTGTGAAAGCGTGCCGACCACCACATTGGCAGTTAGGTCCCCCACCTGCTGCGCCTGTTGGCGCCGGCCGACCCAGCCTCGGGATTCTCTCGGCATCACCCCTCCGCACCGGATTGCGGTGCGGCCATGCCTAGGCCCCGCCATCCAGCTCTCGCCACGGCGCGCTGCGCCCTTCGGCACACGAAGGACGACCATGGATGACCCGGCACGCAAGAGGGTGCCCCCGAGCCCGCCGGCCGCGCTCATTGCCGCGACCGCCGATGTCGACGCGAGCGCGCACATCGGCGCAGGATCAGCGGTGTGGCACCTGGCTCAGTTGCGTGAGCTCGCGAGCATCGGCTCCGGCTGCGTGATCGGCCGCGGGGCGTACATCGGGCCGGGTGTCACGCTGGGCGACAACTGCAAGGTGCAGAACCACGCGTTGGTCTACGAGCCGGCCGTGCTCGAAGACGGAGTCTTCGTCGGGCCGGCGGTCGTCTTCACGAACGACGAGTTCCCGCGGGCGGTCAACCCCGACGGCTCGCGAAAGGGTGCCGAGGACTGGAACGCGGTCGGCGTGACGGTGCGCACGGGGGCGTCAATCGGCGCGCGAGCCGTGTGCATCGCTCCGCTCGAGATCGGGCGCTGGGCGCTCGTCGCCGCCGGCGCCGTGGTGACCCGGGACGTGCCCGCGTTCGCCATTGTCGCGGGAGTACCCGCGCGACAGGTCGGCTGGGTCGGCCGCGCGGGCATACCCCTGCAGCGCTCCGCTGAGAGCATCTGGAAGTGTCCGGAAACCGGCGAGCTCTACTCCGAGAGCAGCGGCAGACTCCTCCCCATCGAGCCCTGAGCGGCGCCGGCGTTGTACATCTCCCTCTCGTCCTCGCCTCCGGAGCCCTCAGACGACCTCCCCGGCGCCGAGACGCCGACAGGCCATTCGCGCTCAGGGCGCGTGTCCTCCGTCGTCATCACGTTGGGCATCGTGAGCATGCTCACTGACATCTCGTCGGAATCCACCGCTGCGATTCTCCCGCTGTACATCACAGGCGCCTTGGGGCTCTCGACCATTGCCTACGGCTTCATCGATGGCCTCTACCAAGGGGTCAGCGCGCTCGTGCGCATAGCGGGCGGGTGGGCCGCTGACCGGGGGGATCACCCCAAATGGGTCGCCTTCGCCGGATACGGGCTGTCTGCAGTTGCCCGCATTGGGTTGCTCTTCGCCACGGGGTTCGCCTCCATAATCGCCGTCGTTACGGCCGACCGCCTGGGCAAGGGTCTGCGCACCGCACCCCGGGATGCTTTGATCTCCGCCGCGTCTCAGAGACAGAGCATTGGCCGCGCATTCGGCACCCACCGCATGCTCGACACAATCGGCGCAGCTGCCGGGCCGCTGCTGGCCTTCGTGATCCTGCTCCTCATCCCGGACGGCTACCACACTGTCTTCCTGGTTTCGCTCGCGTTTGCCGTGCTCGGCGTTGTGCTGCTCGTGGTCCTCGTGCCCAACCTTCGCCCGCAAGCGCGGCGGCGCGCTGGTAGAGGTGGCGCGCAGGGCACAGAGTCATCACCGGTCGAGCGCCGCGTCCGTCTGCGCCTTCTCGCCGACCCTCGGCTGCGGCGCGTGCTCGTGGTCGCCGGCATCCTCGGCTTGGTCACCATCGGTGACGGGTTCATCTACCTGCTTCTACAAAGTCGTGACGGCTTCGCCGCGCTGTGGTTCCCGCTGCTCTATGTGGGAACCAACATCGCATTCTTGCTCTTGGCGATTCCGTGTGGGCGCTTGGCTGATCGTTTGGGGAGCGGCAGGGTCTTCGTGATGGGACACCTCGCGTTGCTGGGCGCCTACCTGTGCGCAGCTGCGCCGAGTCTGGGTGCGGTGACCACGATCTTCTGCCTGCTCCTCCTCGGCGCGTTCTATGCGTCCACAGATGGCGTTCTGGCGGCCCTTGCGGCGGTGAACACCCCGGTGGCCGCGCGCGCAACCGGGATTGCTGCCGCGCAAACCGTGGTCGCGCTGACGCGACTCGTCGCGTCGGTCGGGTTCGGCGTGCTCTGGTTCGCCGTGGGCCAGAGCATCGCCGTGCTCATCGTCGCGTCGGCCCTCGCCGTCGCCATCGTTGTCGCCGGTGTGCTGGTGCGGGGCATCGCTTCTACTGCCGAAGGGTCGGAGGGCCTGTGAGAGCGCGCGGGCGCGTGCTGATCGTTGCAGCCGTCGGCGTGCTGCTCTTTGGCGGTGCAGGCACGTATGGAGTGCTTGCATATCAGGACTATCAGCAACGATCCTCGGCCCCCAGCGCAGTCGACGCCACCGATGCGCCGCTGGGGATTCCGGACGGTCAGCACATTGCGTTCCGGAACACGGCATCGGGCCAAGGGTACGGGCTCCTCGCCTTCGTCCCGGTCGATGCGCCAAGCGGGCCGCGGAACCTGACGGACATCGCGTGCGACCGCGTTGCGGCGAACACGGACGTTGTGAGCTGCCTGCACACGGACCGCGGCATCACCACGACATTCGGTGCCGCCCTCTACGATGCGTCTCTGCAACGCCTCCGCGAGTCACCCCTGGCCGGCATTCCGAGTCGGACACGCCTCTCCCCGGACGGCACCCTCGTCGCCACGACGGCCTTCGTCACCGGGCACAATTACGCGACCGTCGGCTTTTCGACTCAAACCACGATTCACACCGTTGCCGGCGAGGATCTGGGCAATCTCGAGAACTTTGACATCGTCGTGAACGACGCCCCACTGCTTGCCGCAGACCGCAACATTTGGGGGGTCACGTTCTCAGCGGACAACAATACTTTCTACGCAACCGTTGCGTCCGGTGGGGCAACGTGGTTGGCACTGGGCAACCTCACGACCCGCACCATGACAGCGATCGCGAAGACCGCCGAGTGCCCGTCCCTCTCGCCAGACGGCGCCAGCATCGCCTACAAGAAGAGGGTGTCCGACACCCCGAGCCCGTTCTGGGCGATCGCTGTTCGCAGCGTCTCAACAGGCGAGGAAATCGTGCTTCCAGAGGCACGCAGCGTGGACGATCAGATCGAGTGGCTCGACAACCGGATGCTTCTTTATGGGATGCCCCGGGATGGCAGCCCTGGCGACTATGACGTGTGGGCGATCAGCGCCGACGGGGCCGGCGCGGCACAACTGTTCATCGAGCACGCGTGGTCGCCTTCTGTGCTGCGCTGAGGAGATTTCGCGCGCTGCGCCGCAGGAGCAGACGGTCGGTCTCTATCGCGGCAAGCACGGCAATCCCCAGTCCGAGGATCCCAATCGCCGCGAGCGCGCGCGAGCGGTTGCCATTGATGTAGTTCACGGCCGGCGGATCCGGCGAGACCAGGGTCGTCACCGAGTATCGCGGGTCAATGCCGGCGTCGTCCTGCCTCTCGCTGATGATGCGCGTCAATTCGGCCACAGTCGAGTCGACCTGGCTGGTCACGCCAGCGGCGCTCGTCCCGACGACGTCGACGATCAGCAGTGGCTCCCGAAAGCTCTGGTTCCACTGGCTGCCGGAGTTCAGCAGGCGGACGCTGACTCCGGAGCGCACTCCGGCTCCCGCCAGCGTGGCATCCGGAGAGCCGAACCTGATGATCTCGTCATTGCCGTTGAACTGCTTCTCGATCAGCGCCGCGAACTTGGCGAGCCCCTCGGGCCGCACCCCCAGCGAGTTCTCGTCGCTTGTGAGCGCGGCCGGTGTGAGCAGGCGCACAGAAACCTGAGCTGTGTACACACCTGCGCCGCGCAGGGCGAAGAAACCCGCCAGTGCGGCGATCAGCGCCACAGCAAGCACCACGTACCAACGGCGCGCGAGGATCCCAAGCGCTCGCCACACGGTCATCTCTGGCCTCCCTCGCCATTGCAGGGAAATGAGCCCCTAGTCTAGGTGAGACATCATGTTCACAGAATCGTGAGAGTGAGGCGCAGTGTATCTTCGAGACCTCGGCGCGAGCCTACTCCGACGGTGGCCAGTCGTACTCGTCGGGCTTCTCCTTACCGCCGCACTCGCCGTCGGTGCCTACATGAACGTCCCGCAAACGTGGACAGCCAAGGCCAGCGTGCTCTTGGTCCCGCCGCCCACAGTCGTGGGCGAAGACGGGAACCCCTACCTGTATTTGGGCGGGCTCGGGCAGGCCTTGGACGTGCTCACACGACGCTTGGATGCCGAGGCGGTTCGTGGCCCACTGGAAGACACGTATCCCGATGCGGAGTACACAGTCACGGTTGACGGGAACTCGACCGGGCCGATCCTGCTGATCGAGGCGGAGGCGGAAGCCGGCCCCGATGCCCTCGCACTCGTCAAGAGCATCCATTCGCAGATCCCGCAGGAACTTCTCGGAATGCAGGCAGACCTCAACGTTCCACGCAACGCCCTCATCACGGCTTCGGACATCACCGTCGACGTGAACGCCGAGAGCGACAACAAGCGCCGCATCCAGCTCACTGGGCTCGTGGCCGCGGGTGGTCTCGCGCTCACGGTGTTGCTGGCGGGAATCGTTGATGGACTCGTCAACAAGCGTCGCAAGCGATCGAAGTCCCCCGAACATGCCGAGACCGCTGAGTCGTTGGCGGTGTGGGCACAGGAGAACGCGAGCACCGCGCCGCACAGGGAGAGCCTCAAGTCATGACCGTGAAACACCGCGCGATGCCGACGTAGCCGATGAGCCTCGTGGCGAGTCGCGCGCGCCAGCTCAGCGCGGCGGCATTCAAGATCCTCCCCGACGGGGTGACAATCCTCACCCTGTACTTCATCGTGCTCTACGCCATTCCCTCCACCCTCCGGATCGGCGCGCTCGGCACGCTTGGCTCGCTCGGAACGATCTTTGGGCTCGGCGCACTCGTCTGGTGGTTCTGGTTTCGCGCGCAGCTCGGTCACCCCATCGATGAGGCACCACGCAACCCCATTCGGCTCGGATTGCTCCTCTTCACCGGCGCCATGCTGCTCAGCTACATCGCCGCGATGACCCGCGCCCTCCCCGTCGCTGAGATCAGCCCCGCCGACACGGGCCTCCTGCGAGTCGGTGCGATGGTTGGAATCGCGGTCATCGCCCTCGACGGCCCGCCGACAGAGGATCGGTTTCTCGCGATCATCCGCCGCTTTGCGTTAGCGGGCGGGCTCATCGCACTCCTCGGAATCGCGCAGTTCATGACGAATCTTCCCCTCGTGGATCAGATCACCCTGCCGGGGCTCTCCGCAAACAGCGACTATTCGAGCCTGGATCTTCGTGGCGGCTTCGCGCGACCAGCCGCGACGTCTGCCCACCCGCTGGAGTATGCCGTCATCCTCTCGATGACGCTCCCCCTGGCCATCGTCTACGCGCTGCATTCCCGTGGGTCCCGTGCAGTGCTGCTCTGGACAATGAGCGCGCTGATCCTCGTTGGAGTGCTCCTGTCCAGCTCTCGCTCCGCCTACATCGGGCTCGCTGCGGCGCTCGCTCCACTTCTCCTGGCGCTCGGCCCCGGTGCCAGGCGCCTGATACTCACCCTCATTCTCGCGCTGGGGGGACTCACGTACCTGATCGTGCCGAGGGTGATCACCAATCTGAGGTTTCTCTTCGAATCGATTGGCAATGACGCAAGTGCCGCCTCCCGCACGTCCAGCTACGCCCTCGTCGAATCCATGTTCGCGAACTTCCCCGTGACGGGCCGTGGCTTCAGCACGTTGTTGCCCGCCTATCGGATTCTGGACAATCAGTACCTGCTCTTCCTCGTCGAGACGGGCGCGCTCGGATTGTTGACGCTGATCGGCCTCCTCGCGGCCTCGGCATTCACCCCGCTGGGGGCTCGTCGACGCTCGCACACTCCGCTCATGAATGACATCGGCGTGGCGCTGACGGCTTCACTTCTCGCTGGCGCCTCGCTCCTCGCGCTCTTCGACGCCCTCTCCTTCCCGCAAGCCGCAGGCACGCTCTTTCTCGTGATCGGGCTGAGCGGCGCGTACCGTCGACTCGTCACCCCCGCCGAGCCTGCGGCCTCACTTCTGGCGGGCGGCAGCAGTACACTGAGAATGTACCCATAATTGGGGGGCGTGTCATGCACGCAAACCTCCAAGCTCTCTGCAAAGATGCAAACCAATTTGATCCAGCACACGAACCTATGTGAAAGTTGAGACTTCGTCAGGATCCGTCACGGCGTTTCGATAGCGACCGAAGGATGTCCGATCCCGGTTCCTGATTGATCGTTTCACAATCCATTGGAGAAGCATGAAGCGCAGAAGTGCGTCAACATGGCGTCGAAGAGCACTCTCACCTGTCACGGTGACTGCAGGAATTCTGGCCGGAGTCCTGGCGGGGAGCATCGCTCTGTCCGCGAATGCGGCCGAAGTCTCGCAGGCACCCGCCTCCGCCACCGCCACCGCCACCGCCACGTCGAAGTCGATGGGCATCTGGGGCACGTCTGCTCCGAGCGGTGTCAAGACCGACAGCGATCGCCAGAGCGTTGAGCTCGGTACCAAGTTCACTGCGAAGACGGATGGCGCCGTCAGCGGCGTCCGGTTCTGGAAGACGGCAGCGACCACGGGCACCCAGGTCGGCCACTTGTGGACAAGCTCGGGGAAGCTGCTCGCAAGCGCTACCTTCCCGACGGGCACGGCCTCCGGCTGGCAGGTCGCACAGTTCAGCGAGCCGGTGAAGCTGTCCGCGGGCAAGAGCTACACCGTGTCTTACCTGGCGCCCAAGGGCCGCTACGCCACCACCGAGAACTACACGTTCACGTCTGCCAGCTCGGAGTACCTGAGCGTTGCCAAGCGCAACAGCGGCGTCTTCAAGTACACCTCGAAGGCCGCGTTCCCCACCAAGACGTGGAATTCCTCGAATTACTGGGTTGACGCGCTCTTCACCCCGTCCGACAGCGCAACCCGCCCGCCCGTCACGCCGCCGGTGACCCCGCCCGTGACGCCGCCGGTCACCCCGCCCGTGACCCCTCCGGTCACGCCGCCCGTGACCCCACCCGTGACCCCGCCGGTCACGCCGCCGGTGACCCCGCCGGTCACGCCGGAGAACCCGCTGCCCGCAGGCACGTGGCCCAGCGCCAAGACCACTGGCTACCCGGCTGGGACCGTCCTGAAGCCGATGAACGGGCTGACGGTCAAGACCGCAGGGGCCGTCTACGACGGTGTCGAGTTCAACGGTGACGTCATCATCAACGCTGACAACGTGACCATCCGCAACTCCAAGGTGAACGGGCGCGTTCAGATCCGCCCGCCGTACAAGGGCCTCACCGTGCAGCGCACGGAGATCGCTGGCCCCGGTGGCGAGTGGGCATCGAAGACCGAGGGCATCGGTTACGCCAACTTCACCTGCGAGTCCTGCAACATCCATGGCTGGGGCAAGGGCGCGATGCTCGACGCCAACGTGACCATCTCGAACTCGTGGATCCACGACATGCCCGTCTCCAACGGCTCGCACAACGAGGCGATCCTGAGCCTGGGTGGCCCCAACTACACCATCGTGAACAACCGACTGGACTCCGGTTCGGCCGGCAACTTCACGGCATCGCTCGCCTTCCTCAACCAGTGGAACTCCTTCACGAACACACTGGTGAAGGGCAACCTGTTCAACGGCGGCGGCTACTGCGTCTACGCCGGCGGTGAAGCCGCTCACAACAGCCAGTACCCGTCCTCGAACGTCAAGTTCATCGACAACACCTTCGGCACCGACGCCAACCCGAAGTGTGGCTACTACGGCAGCGCCGTCGCGTGGGACTCCCGCGGGGTCGGCAACGAGTGGACCGGCAATGTGATGCAGAATGGCGCCAAGGTCCCGGTTCCTTCTTCCTAGGCACATCCCTGTACTTGCTGGCGGCAACAGCGTAGCGTTGCTGCTGCCGCCAGTGAGTGAGGGGGACGGATGCTGGACTTCACGGTCATAGTTGTCGCCTACCGCAGCAACGACGACCTCCTCGAACTGCTGGCCTCTCTCCCCGCCGCTGCCGCCGGCCACAGCTGGCATGCAGTCATCGTCAACAACGATCCCGGCAGCACCCTCCCATTGGCCCTGGCCGATGGTGGTCACGTGACCATCGTCGAAGCTGGGGCCAATCTTGGTTACTCGGGCGGGCTCAACCGGGGCCTCGCCGCCTCGCCTCCCGGTCGGTACACGGTCTTCCTCAATCCGGACCTCGTCCTCCTGCCCGGAGCACTCCCTGCGCTCGCGGCGGAGATCGACGAATCCGTGTCCGCCGCCGTCCCCCTGATCCTCGACGCCGACGGTCTCACCCAACGTTCCCAGCGGCGCGAGCCGAGCATCGCCCGCTCGCTCGGCGAAGCTCTGTTCGGCGATCGCTGGCCAAGCAGGCCGCACTGGTTCGCCGAGATGGTGCGCACCGACCACCACTACCTGTCGGCGCGGACGGTGGACTGGGCGACGGGAGCGGCCCTCCTCGTTCGTGCGGACGTGCCGGAACTCGTCGGAGCGTGGGACGAGCAGCGCTTCTTCCTGTACTCGGAGGAGACGGACTACTCCCGGCGCATCCGAGAACAGGGGATGACGCTCCGATTCACGCCCGCCGCGGTTGTTCGGCATCGCGGTTCCGGCTCTGGCTCCTCGCCACAACTCGACGCTCTCATTGAGATCAACAAGCTGCGCTACTTTCGCAAGTGGCACGGCCCCCTCGCCTCAAGCATCTTCGCGACCGTGCTGGTCATGCACAACGTTGTCCGGCCACATCGTGCAGGCTCCCGCGCGGCCCTGAGGGCGCTGCTTTCGGCACGCGCGCGCACGGAGCTCCCCGGCGGGCGACGATGACCGCGCACCGCGGCAGCATCATCATCGCCGCACACAACGAGCAGGCCGTCATCGGGCGGACGCTGCAGGCCCTCGAACAGTTCGCGGCCGCAGCGGATGTCGAGGTCTTCGTGGTCTGCAATGGGTGCACCGATCAGACGGCCGCCATCAGCCGCGGCTTCGCATTCGCGCACGTCATCGAGCTCGACGTCGCGTCCAAGACCGCCGCACTGCGCGAGGGCGACAGGCTCGCGCAAACCGGCCCTCGCATCTACCTCGACGCCGACGTCGTGCTCAGCAGCCGTGCGGCCCGCGCCGTGTTCGATGCGCTCGCCGGCGAGACGCTTGCAGGCCGCCCCCCTCATCATTTCGACACGAGCCGCGCCTCTTGGCCTGTGCGCCGATGGTATTGGGTCCGCGCACGGCTGCCATCGATTGCGGGTGCACTCTGGGGGGCCGGCTGCTACGCGCTCTCCACGAACGGCCGTGCCCGTTTTGGGGAGTTCCCCGAAATCGTCTCGGATGACCTGTTCATCGACGCATTGTTCGCACGCGAGGAGATCGCGATTGTCTCGACCGATCCCGTGATCGTGACCACACCCCGCCGCACGGCAGACCTCGTTCGCATCCTCCAGCGCAGCTACCGCACCCAAACCGAGGTGGCGCGCCCCGGCCTGGCCGTCTCAGAGGGGCAGCGCGGGCAGCTCAACGACCTGCGACGCCTGTTGCGGCAACAACCCCTTCGACTCGTCGACGTGGGCGTCTACCTGACGATCGTGAGCTACTCCCGTCTGCGCGCCAAGACCGCACGAGGAAGCGCATGGGAGAGGGACAGCAGCTCCCGCGAAACGCTCTGACTCGGAAACCTCGTCGTCGTGCGGCCAGCACAAGCCGCACACGCTGTCAGTCGACTCGGGTCGTCTGGGGCACGCGGAAGAACGTCTCGTGCCAGACTTCGAGCGACATGAGCGTCCAGATCCTGCTCGACTCATCGAACTTTCCGCTCTCGTGGCGTTCAAGCAAGCTGCGGATCGCCTGGCGGTCCAGAGTCTGGGCCACGAAGGAGTCCGTCCCCGTCAGCCTGTCCCACATCGAGTCACGCAGCCCGGAGCGGAACCATGAGTCAAGTGGAACGCGGAACCCGACTTTGCGCCGGTCGACGATCTCCGAGGGCAATGAGCGCCGGGCAACCGCTTTCAGCGCCCACTTCGTGTTGCCGTCGCGCACCTTGTAGGAAGACGGGATTCGGAATGCGAGCTCGACCAACCGGTGGTCGAGCAGGGGCGGTCGGAGCTCGAGCGATGCAGCCATCGACATCCGGTCGCCCCGCTCCAAGAGGTTGTCCGGCAGCCAGGAGCCCAGGTCATGCACCAGCATCTCGCGAATCGGGTCGCGGCCGACGCCTTCGCCGCCCAGCGGCCGGCCCGGTAGCCCCGCGAGCAGGGCGCGGCGCTCCGACGCGGTGAAGGGGGCGAACCAGGTGCGGTACTGCTCGCTCGGGGTGCGGGCACCCCATACGCGGAGCGCAATTCGCTGCCGGGCGTAGCGCTCGGGCAATCGGCGCTCAACCAGCCCCGCTGCCCCGGCACGCACGCCAGCGGGCAGCCGCGCTGCAGCAGACATCACCGCGGCCGCCCGGTACTTTGGGTACCCCGCGAAGAGCTCGTCGCCGCCTTCGCCAGAGAGCACGACGCGCACATGCTGTCGCGCTGCCTCCGCGAGACGGAACACCGCGATATCCGCCGGTTCTGACATCGGTGCGTCCCGATGCCAGGTCAGTTTCGGCCACAGCCGCTCGAAGTCTTCGGCGTCCACCTGGACCGCATGGTGCTCAGAGCCGACGATCTCGCTGACACGCCTCGCCCAGCCCAACTCGTCGTGGCGCGGGTCGCCGAAACCCGCCGCGAAGGTGTGCAGCGTGCGCCCGGGCCGGAGCGCGGCCGCTTTCGCCACGATCAGACTGGAGTCGATCCCTCCGCTGAGGTAGGACCCGACCGGAACGTCCGCGACGAGCGCCGATTCCACCGCCGAGGTCACCGCCCGATCGACCTCGTCGACGACTCGCTGCTCGTTCCATGCGCCATCGTCGTCCGGGGGCGGAAGCTGCCAGTACCGGGTCAGCACGACCGATCCGTCTGCGCTGAACTCTGCCCGGTGGCCAGGCGGGAGCTTGGAGACGCCCGCGAAGAGCGTGTGGGGCGAAGCGACGGAACGCGCGCTCAGGTAGGCGTCCAGGCTTGCAAGATCGACATCGGGCCTGTTCGGTGAGGCGGCCAACAGAGCTTTGACCTCTGACCCGAACACCAGCGAATCAGGCTTCAGGCTGTAGTACAACGGGAGCACACCCAGTCGGTCCCTCACGAGGTGGACCGACCCGGTGGCCCTGTCGAAGAGCGCGAGCGCGAATTGGCCGACCAGCTCGTTCACGAAGTCGAGGCCATGTATGGAGACTCCGGCGAGGATTGTCTCTGTGTCTCCGTTGGTGTGGAAGGGGTAGTCGAGCTCTTCGCGCAGCTGTCGATAGTTGAATATCTCGCCGTTGAACACCAGGACCCACCGGCCGTCGACGCTCTCCATCGGTTGGCGGGATGCAGCAAGGTCGATGATGGAAAGCCGTGTGTGCGCGAAGCCGACGCCACCTTCGCTCCAGGTTCCAGAGTCGTCTGGCCCGCGATGCTGCAGGGCCGCTGCCATCGCCCTGAGGACGTCGGTGGACACCCCCGTGCTCTCGAACTGCCGCACTCCTGCGATCCCGCACATGAGGGGAGCATACCGTGACTCTGGTGCCGAGCGGCAAGGTTCGCTAGCCTGAGTTCGCGTGCACCGGAGCGCGCTCAGCGGAGGTGCTCAGCCTTGTCATCCCTACGTGTTCTGATCATTGTTCAAAACCTGCCGGTCCCCCTAGACCGACGGGTCTGGCTCGAGTGCAAAGCTCTCGCTGATCAGGGTTATTCCGTGTCGGTCATCTGCCCAAAAGGCCCTGGCGATCCCAGCTACCAGCTGCTCGACGGCATTGGAATCTACAAGTACCGCCCGGCCCCCGAGGCCCAGGGGGTGCTCGGATTCGCTGTCGAGTTCATCTGGTCTTGGCTGCTCACCGCGGGGCTCAGCATTCGCGTGCGCCGCGAACGTGGTTTCGACGTCATCCAAGCCTGCAACCCGCCAGACACGTACTGGCTGCTTGCCGCACTCTGGCGTGTTCGAGGCGTGCGGTTCGTGTTTGACCAGCACGATCTCAACCCAGAACTGTTCCTCTCGCGCTTCGGCGAGCCGCGCAGCGCGGCGATGCGGGTGCAGTACCGCGGGCTGCTCTGGTTGGAACGGATGACGTACCGGGTGGCGGATCGGGTGATTTCCACGAACGCCTCGTACAAGGCGGTTGCTGAGCGCCGTGGCCGCCGCGATCCGAGCTCCGTCACCGTCGTGCGCAGCGGGCCGGACACACGGCTCATGCGACCGGTGTATCCCGACGCCGGGATCCGCGGCGGCGCAGAGCACCTGATCTGCTACCTCGGAATCATGGGGCCCCAGGACGGCGTCGACACGCTGCTGGATGTCATGGAAGAGCTGGTGCACCGGCGCGGGCGCACTGGGGTGCATGCAGTCCTGCTCGGTTTCGGAGACTGTCTCGATGACCTCAAGGCCCGCTGCACAGCGCTCGGCCTTGATTCCAACGTGCGATTCACCGGTCGCGTTGGCCCTGCCGAGATCGCACAGTATCTCAGCGCCTCCGATCTGGGAGTGGGGCCCGATCAGAAGACCCCGCTCAACGACATCTCGACGATGAACAAGACGATGGAGTACATGGCGTACGCGCTCCCGTCCGTGTCGGTCGACCTCGTCGAGACTCGTGTCTCGGTCGGCGACACCGGCGTGCTCGTGCCCAGCGGCGACATTGCTGCCTTCGCCGACGCTCTGGAATCGTTGCTCGACAACCCGGAACGCCGCGTTGAGCTCGGTATCGCCGCCCGCCGCCGGGTCGTCGAGGAGCTCGACTGGAAACCCCAGGCGCAGGCCTACGTCGGCGTCTTCGATGACCTGTTGAACAACCCGGCCGGTGACGACCGACTCGGCCGCTGGCCGCATTCGGCTGCAGCGCTGGGCGCCCGCGGCGAGAACGAACCGCGCCCTGTCGATCTGCTCGATGAGGCCGAGTTCGCGCGCTTCGTCCGGGAGCGCTGCGCGCCCGCCGCATCCGTGCGCCAGAGCGACCAGGTATGAGCAGCGTCGACCATGTGCTGTTGACCCGTTTCAACCTGCCGTCCGGCGGCGTTGAGGCAACGATCAGGGCCAGCGAGCACTGGCTCAGCAATCGGTGGATGCTTTTCGAACGCTACTGCGCCCCCTCGGTGTCCTCGCAGAGCGAGAAGAACTTCTCGTGGATCATCTACTTCGACCCCGAGAGTCCCCGTTGGCTGGTCGACAAGGTGACCGAGATCAGCCGGAACGGCTTGTTCACACCGATCTATCGCGCGTCCGTCTCTCGCGAACAACTGCTCGGCGACATCCGCGGTGTCGCGCAGGGAACCGGCCAACGTTTGGTGACATCCAACCTCGACAATGACGATGCGCTCGCTCGCGACTTCGTCGCTCGGATTCAGGCCGTGCCGCTCCCGGAGGAGAGAACCGCCGTGTTCATCACCCACGGCCTGATCGCCAGTCCTGCCGGGCTCTACCTGCGAATCGATCGCGACAATGCGTTCTGCACCGTGATCGAGTCGTGGGACGATCCGACCACCTGCTGGTCAGACTGGCACATGATGCTCCGTCGCAGCATGCCCGCGATCGAGCTCGAGGGAGCACCCGGTTGGTTGCAGGTGGTTCATGGCGAGAACGTGAGCAACAGGGTGCGTGGCAGACTCGTGTCGCCGGACCAATGGCGCTCACGCTTCGCCGACGATCTCGCCGGCGTCAGGGTGCCCGGCCGCGCTCAGATCGCCCGTGATCGCGTACTGCTCGCTCCGGCCCGGGCGGTGTCCGAATCCGCACGTGGGTCCGTCAAATGGCTGGCGCTCAGCGTTCTCGGCAAAGACGGCATGGATCGCCTGAAGTCGGCGATCGCTGCCCGCACTCGGCCCCACCCTCCACGCTGATTCCGGGCCGCCTAGGACGAGTGCCGCGCCCCGTCGAGCAGATCACGGCGGCCGGTGCGCACCGTGTTCTCGATGAACTCGGTGACGACACGTGCAGACTCGTCCCAGCTGTCGCCCGCTACCGCCGCGGCCTGGCGCGTCGGCGTCGAGCTGGGGTCATAGCCCCGCCAGGCGGCAACCATGGCCTCTGCCAGCGCGCCTGGGGTCGGCGCCGCCCAGTGCACCTCCGAATTGCGCAAAACGGCCCGGTTGTGCCGGGCGTCGTTGACAACGGGCACCACCCCGCAGGCCTGAAGTTCCCAGGGGATGAGCGAGACGTTGGTGAATGAGAGGCTGAGTCCGACTCTGCAGGAGTTGTACAGCTCGTTGAGCTCAGCCGGAGTCAGGCGGCCGTGGCTGACGGCGGAAAAGGGCAGCGTGCCCGGGGGGTCGCCGAACAGGTGGACCGGCGCCTCCGGGACTTGTTCGACGAATCGTTGCAGGGCGAGCACCCCGAGCTCGTGCCCGCGTCTGGCGACTCCCGGCTTGGTATAGAGCACGACACCGGCGCGGGGCGCGGCGTCCCGCAGCGAGTAGACGTTGGCATCCGCACCAAACTCGAAATGTGCGCACTCCATGCCGAAGCGCTCGCCCAGCTCGCCCGACAGCCAGGCGCCAGCGGTGATGCCGGTGAACCCGAATCTGTAGCTGTCCTCCGCAAGCGCAGCGAGCGCACCGTGCGGGTAGAAGTAGGGTTCGTAGTCCTGCACGAAGTACATGCGAGTGCCCGGCAGCTCCGGGTGGCTTGCCAGGACGTGGGCAGTCTGCCAGGAGGTGGCGATCCAGACATCCGCCTCGCCGAATCCCTGTGCTGAGTCGCGCACCGAGGAGCGCACACGTGGCCAGCTCTCCCGCACAGTATTCTCGTGCAGCGCGACATCGCCGCGGTAGATGTCGTACAGGCAGAGGGTTGTCGAATGGCCAGCAGCCTCCAGCCCCTCAATCATCCGGAACATCGTGGTGTGCCCGCCTGAACCGGCGCTCGGTGGCGTCGTCACCCACGCGATGCGCAGCGGTCGGTCCGCCACGTCCGGAGCAGCGGCGGGCGCGATCAGACGCGTCGAATCGGCGATGTCGGCCGGGTGGAGCGGGATCGACTGGCCCTGCACGCCAAAACGCCGCTCCATCCGGCCCGCAACCCGGCGCAGGATGCCGTTCACTCCGTCAGCGGCCAGAATCCTCTGCGTCTGCCTCGCCCGCGCCTTCGCGGTGACCACAAGCCGTTCCCAAGCGCCCACGAATGTCCCCTTCATCGAAGCAGCCGTATCGTTCTCATCAAACCACGCCACGTGCGAACGGTCAGCAGCCCGTAGACGAGCACACCGCCACAGCCTCCGACGAGGAGCGCCAACCACGGATTGTCGACGGTTGAGGCCAGCCACGCGGCCGCGAGGGCTGCGAGAACGGATGCAGCCATGGCGGGCAGGAATGCGATCAACTGTTTCAGCCAGCTGACGTGGAGAACGCGTGCGAGCGTGACGAGGTAGAGCGGGACCACCACAAACCAGCACACGGCGGCATGCGCCCAACCCGCCCCGGCGATGCCGAACTGCTGCACGCCGAGAATCATCGACGGCACGAGCACAGCCAGCCAGATGAGCTGGACCCACATCAGGCCGATCGTCTTGCCCGCGCCCACACAGAGGTCGGCAAAGAGCTCGGAGAGGACCCGCGCCGCTCCGAAAGCGCCGAGTCCCAGGAGTGCGATCGCGCCCGGCGCCCATTCGTCGCCATAGAGCGCGGTCATCAGCGGCAGGCCGAGAGCACCGATCAGCAGCGCGATCGGGAAAGCGATCCAGGCGACGCCGGCCACGAACCGGGGCACGAGTTCGGCCAGCGTCCCCGCGGCGAACAAGCGACCGAAAGTCGGAACCGCGACCGTCCGCAGGATCGTGGTGAGCACGCTGCTCGGCAGCGCCGCGAGGTTGAACGCCAGCAGGTAGAGCCCGAGCTGCTCCGGGCCGAGTTCACGGCCGACAACGATGTAGTCGACGTTCAGCATGACGAATGCCACGATGTTGGATGCGGCAAGGGGCAGACCGAGCCGGAGCAGCGGGCCAAGCTCCGCACGGTTCCAGCCGGGGAGATATCGCTTGGGAACGATCAACCAGTACCCGATCGTCGAGGCCGCTTGCCCCACGACCCTCGACCACGCCAATGCCATCGCTCCCATCCCGATCACTGCGAGCGGGATCACGACGAGCCCCGTGATGACGATGGCACCGATATCGACGAACAGCCTGCGCTTCTGCAGGAAGTCCCGCCAGACCAGTGCCGTCGGGACAGAGGCGAACGCGGCAAGGAAGACCGTGAGTGCCATCACCTGCACCACGGGTGCCGCCGACGGGTCGCCGAGCGCTGCTGCGAGCAGCGGCGCCGTCACGATCATCACAATCGTCAGCACGGTGCCGGCCATCAGCGACAGGCTGAAGACGGTTGGCGCAATTGCATCGGGATCTCGATCGCCCCGGGCCAAGGAGGCAGTGGTGCCCAGCTCGGTGATGTTGATGGCGATACTCTGTGCCACGAGCGCGACGGCAAGCGCACCGAACTGATCGGGGGCGACGAGGCGAGCGACGACGAGCATCGTCACAAATTGCAGGATCCGCGAAAGCGCGATGTTCAGCGCGCCCCACGCAGAGCCGCCCTTGACCCGCGTTGCGAGGCTCGGAGTTTCGATGCCGGCCGCTGCGTCTCTCATGCGATCCCGGCAACCTCGTACAGCACCGCGCGCAAACGATCCGCCTGCCGACGCAGTTGCTCGAGAGCACGTTGGGAGATCGCCGGAGATCGGCCGCGGCGCGCCCTGGCCAGACGCCATCTGACCTTGCGCTGTGACGAGGCACCCGGGTCCAGTTCGTCGGCAAGCTCCAGCAACGGGCGGACCTCGTCGGTCCGCATGCCGCGGTCAAGATCTCGCAACGCGAGCGACACAGCCTCCCGAGCTATCGCGGCGCGCGCTCGGGCCACCATCCGATCTGCCCCGGGGACAGACGGTGCAAGCTCCGGGCCGGTGAGCGATTCGAACGCTGCCATGCGGTGCCGCAGATCCACTGCCAGCCCCGCGTAGCTCGTGACGTGCATGTTGGCACCGTGCATTCGGTAGTAGGCCTGCGGCCGACCATTCACCCGGGCGATGTCCCACGTGGCGGCCGTGCGCAGCCAGTACTCGAGGTCGCCGGAATGGGGCAGCCCGGCGTTGTAGCCGCCGATCTGTTTGATCGCGCTCGTGCGCATGACGGCTTCCGGCGAGACGATGAAGTTGCGCCCGCGTTTGGCGGCCCACGCCAGCCACTTGCGCCCTCCCCAGATGCTCCACGTCTCAGGGAGTGACGCATGCGGCGCGGCAGGCTGAACGCCGTGCGTGAATGCCACAGTATGGCCGTAGACCATCCCGACGCGGGGATTCGCTTGCATGAGCCTGGTCGCTCGCCCCAGCGCCCCTGGAGCCACGATGTCGTCGGCCGAAACGAGAGCAACGAACTCCGTTCGTGCGGCGGCGAGCCCGTCGTTGTAGGTCTGGATGTGGCCGCGATTGACATCATGCAGCACAGCAGTGACACGGGACGGATGTGCTTCGGCGAGGGCCGCAGCGACGTCGGCAGAGCCGTCCGGCGATGCGTCATCGACGATGATGACATGTGATTCGACATCGTTTTGGTCCAAGATGCTCGCGACCAGGGGGCCGAGGAATCTGCCGTAGTTGTAACAGGGGACGACGACCGTCACGGCGGCCCTCTCGCTGTCAGTGCGCGGCCGTGTGATCCTCATGATCGACTCCCCTCGTGCTTCCGCAAGGCCATCGTTCGCCTCAGCCCTGTGCCTGGAACAGCACGTCGACCCAGTAGTTGTGGGAGGAGGTTGCCTCCGGGTATTCGATCCCGTAGCGGTATGTGGATCCCTGTGCGGGCGTGCTGAGTGGCCCAGAGCTTGTCGGCTGCGCCAGGCCGTTCAGGTCGACGGCGTAGCGACCGGTGGTGCTGTGCACCGTGGCCCGGTATTCGAGTCCTGCCTGCAGGAGAACAGGCTCGCTCAGCGTAGCCAGCTGCCAGCCGACGCCTGTCTCGTTCTCCAGCGCGATGGAGGCCAGGAGCACGCCGTCCGGAGACCAGAGGTAACAGGTGTGAGCGCCCGTGTTCGCCGCGCCCTTGTAGAACCGGATGGCAGTCACGGTACCGGGGGTGCTCGCGCTGAACCGCACTCCAACCTGCACGGCCGCAGTATCGTCCCACGCTTCGTTCAGCGGAACGGCATCGGGCGGCAGTATCGACGATGCGACGACGACAATCGGCTCCTGGGCGGTTGTGAAGGTCCAACTCAGCAGCGCAACAAGCGGATCACCCGCCACAACCGCCGCTCGATACTCGGTCGCCCAGCCCAGCGGGGCTGTGGGCTCGAACGACAAGCTTCCGGTTGCGGAGTCGTATGCCGACGTCCCTGCGATCAGGCCGTTCGGTCCTTCGAGCGTGATCGCCGTGAATTCCGCACCTGCTCCCGCGACCTTCGCCACCACCAGGGCGGTCGGTGCGACATCCCGAGCTCCTGACACAGCGCCTTCCGGAAGCGTTGCGCTGGGCGTCGGAGACGGAGACGGAGACGGTGTCGGTGTCGGCGACGGCGACGGAGACGGAGTCGGCGACGGTGTCGGCGACGGAGTCGGGGTCGGCGACGGAGTCGGGGTCGGCGACGGGGTCGGCGACGGGGTCGGTGTCGGAGACGGGGTCGGAGACGGAGACGGGGTCGGAGACGGCGACGGTGTCGGAGACGGCGTCGGTGTCGGAGACGGGGTCGGAGACGGCGTCGGTGTCGGTGTCGGTGTCGGGGCGGTGAGCGGGGCCGCGTCGCTCGTGACGAAGGTGACGTCCACGCTGTAGCTGCTCGCGTTCCAGCTCGAAGTCGGCATCACCCCGCCCGAGCCGTAGCGATACCGCCCGTTGCCGACGAGATCTGCGCTGATCGGACCGTTCGAGCGCTGCGACTGGAAGTACCCCGCCGTACTCGAGTAGCGGCCGTTGGGGGCGTGGTAGGACACGACGTAGCGCTCGCCGGGCGTCAGCGGATACGGAGTGTCCAACGTCGCGCTTTGCCACCCGTCCGCCGTCTCACCGGAGAACGTGACCTGGGCCAGCCGAACCCCGGCGTCCGTCCAGAGCGATCCGACATGTGTTCCTGTGTTGCCGCTCCCCTTGTAGAAACGGATGGCCGTGACCGAACCTGGCTGTGCCACGGAGAATGCCATGCCCACTTCGACCGCAGAGTCGTCATCCGCTGCCGTGACGGCGGGCATGGAGTCTCCGAGCAGGTTGAAGGATCCGCTGGGTGCGGGCGCTGCTGCCGTGCCGAACGTCCAGGACCCTGCGGCGAGCGCGGCACCCTGCAGCGACACTGTGGCGGTGTATTGCGTCGCCCAGTCCAGGAGCGCGTCGGGGGTGAAGGAAACCGTCCGGCTTGCGGAGTCGTAGGCCGTCACTCCGGCAACGTCGCCGTTCGGACCGCTGAGCGTGATGAGCGGCTGCGTGGCGATGGCTCCGCTCGAGAGCACCGCCGTCAGAGCCGCAGACGGGAGTACTGCCGAAGCGCCATTCGCCGGCACGGTCGAGGCCACGCTCACGGGCGCCGCCGGACCGACCGCGCCGGCCTGGAAGACCACATCAACGAGGTAGTTGCTGGCGTTCCAGCTTCCGGTCGGGAACCCGCCTTCGGCCCCGTAGACGAAGCGACCGTTCACTGCGGTGTCGGCAACGAGAGGGCCGTTCGTGCGCAGCAGGGAGAAGTAGTCGGGAGTGAACGAGTATCGGCCCCTGGGCGCGAAATACGACACGACGTATCGTTGGCCCGGCACGAGTTCATACGGAGTCGCCAGGGACGCCGTCTGCCATCCACTGGCCGACTCCCCCGCAAATGTGACGGTAGCGAGGCGCTGGCCCGTGGACGACCAGAGCGACCCGCTGTGCGTGCCCGTGTTGCCTGCCTCCTTGTAGAACCGGATGCCGGTCACTGATCCGCTCTGGGACGCCGCAAACGACATCCCCAGCTCCACGGCGGCGGTCTCGCTCGTTGCCGACGCCGCCTCTGGGGTTCCACCACCCAGCAGGGTGAACTCGCCCGAGTACGGGGCCGCGGCCTCGGTGGTGAACGACCACACCCCGCCGGCGGGAACCGCTCCCTCGACCACCACCGTTGCGGTGTAGGCCGTCGAGCGGGCAAGCGCCGCGGCCGGCGTGAAGGTAACGGTTCGGGACGACGGGTCATAGCTGGAGGCCCCGGGGACCGGTGCTCCGGCCGCGGTCAGGCCTATCGATGGGACGACGCCCTGCGGCGGCGCAGCAGAGAGCACGGCCGTGACGAGCGATGCTGTGGGCACGTTCACCTGATCGTGCGCCGGGCTCGGAATGCTCACCGAGAGCGGCGCAGCGGGGATCTGGCCATCAGTCACGAACACCACGTCGACGAAGTAGTTGGCTGAGGATGTTGAGCTCGGGAATCCCTGCGCGTAGCCGAACCGACCGGCGCCCGGGTTGACGCCCAACGGGCCGTTCTCTACTCCGCTGCTGCTGAAGGCCCCGGCCGTCGCGGAGTAGATCCCGCTGTTCGCGCGGTACGAGGCCACATACTGGGATCCCGCCTGCACGGGGATCGGCTCTGCGAAATAGACCGTTTGCCATCCCGTCGCCGACTCGGCCACAAACGTCGCGGAGGCGAGGGATTCGCCCGAGGCACTCCACAACGTCCCGACATGCGCTCCGACGTTGTTCACGCCTTTGTAGAACTTGATTCCCGCGATGGCGCCGGTGGCTCGCGCGGTGAACTTCACCCCCAGCGTGACCGGACCGCTGTCGATCGCCTCGAGCGTGGTCGGAGTGAGTGTCGGGGCGAATATCGAGCAGGGGCACGTGACTTCTTGGGCCGCCGCGACTGTGCCGAAGGCCCAGCTCCGCCCCGCACTCACGACGCCGCCCGCTATCGCGGTCGCGTCGAGCGTGGCGATGAAGGACGTCTCGGGCGGCAGGAGCGTGGCCGGTGTGAAGCGGGCGACCCTGCTCTCCGTGTCGTAGCTCACCGTCCCGTCGACGGCCTGCCCCCCGGCAGTTCGAACGGACAGTGTGACAGAGCCCGGCACAACCGGTGAGGACAGCCGTGCACTCACGGTGGTGCTTCGCGGGACGTCGGTCGCGTCAACCGAGGGCCAGTGCTCGGCGGCCGTGAGCGGTGTCGTGTCGACGATGTCGAAGACGACGTCGACGAAGTAGTTGGTTCCGTTGAACGTGCTTGTCGGGAATGTGCCCGGCTCCCCGTAGACTCCGGGATCCGGGTTGCCGAACCCGCTGGGGACGGCGATCGGCGTGCTCTTTCTCGCCGAGTAGGGCCAATAGTACGGTGCCGCGGAGTAGTGGCCTGCGGGCGCGGTGTACGAGACGAGGTACCCCTGCCCCGCGACCACCGGCACCGCGGAGGAGAAGCTCGCGCTCTGCCAGCCGCTCGCGGTCTCGGCGCTGAATGCCACGGTCGCGAGCCGGGTTCCCGCGGCGTCCCACAGGGTCCCCGTGTGGGCGCCGATGTTACCCAGGCTCTTGAAGAATCTCACGCCGGAGACGAAGCCGTTCACCTCGGGGGTGAAGCGCATGCCCAATTCGACCGCGGAGGTGTCGCCGGCATCCTGGACAGCCGGCACCTGCTGGCCGAACACGCTGTGGGCGCCGGTGACGACGATCTGCACGGCCTGTGGATTCGCGGGATAGTTTGCGCTGTCGTCGATGGCGCGCACCAGGATCTTCGAGGCCGCGATGCCACTCTGGATGTAGTCGAAGGACCAGGCCGTCGTTCCGGTCGCGAGCCGCCAGGAAGCTCCATCGTCGACGGAGTATTCCACCCCAGCCACGACGCCGCCCACATCGCTTGCCGTACCGGTCACGGTGACCAGCGTGCCGTTGGCAATCGTCGAGTTATTTGCCGGCGACGTGACGCTGACGGCCGGCGGCGTCGCGTCCGTGCTCTTCTGGGGGCTCGACATGCCGCTCATCAGGGTGCTCGGCAGTGCGCCCATATCGGCGAGGAGGTTCAGTTGAGCCTGCTGCATCCGCGGATCTGCGGGCGCCCCATCGCCGTCGTGCTGCTGGTCGAGGCCCCACGCCCATTGGACGCTTCCCGCCGAGAAGACCAGCGCTCCGCTCGGAGCGCGGTAGAGAGTCAGGTTGTGGGTCGTCATGCCAGGGCTCACGGTGTTTCCGTAGTCGCGCAGGTACTCCGGGGTGGGGCCGAGAGTGGTCGAGAGCCGGACGAGCCCGGCCGGGCGGTACCCGTTGTCGACGTCCTCGTCCGATTCGTACCCGACAGTGTGCGGCGCCAGCGCCGCCGTCGTTCCCGGTGCCAGGGAGGTGAGAGCGGTGTTGCGCCACAGTCTGAGCTTGCCCTCCTGAGCCGACACCGTAACCGGGAGATCGTCGTGATTGGCCTGGTAGAGCGTCCCGGTCAATGCGTTCTCCGGCAACCCGCCCCCGGCCTGTTGCGACGTGAAGCGAGGGTCGCGCCACGTGCCCGTCCATTCGGCGGACGGGTCGATCTTCGCGTTGTTCCACGTCTCCTTGTAGGAGACGAGCGTGCGGTAGGCCGTCGACGTGCCGCTCGCGAGCGACGGCTCGTATCGGGTGCGCCAGTAGCCGGTGTTACCCGTGAGGAACTGGATATTGACGCCAGCGTCTCTGGCCGCAAAGAGGTTGGCCCGTTGGGCGCCCGACCAGTATTCGTCATGCCCGACAGAGAGGAGGACCTTGTGGTTGCGCAGCAGCGAACCGAAGCGATCGCTGTCTATCCCGCTCAGGTAGCTGACGTTGTAGCCGTTGCGCTCCATGAAGCGCACCTGGGCGTACTCGCTGCTGAAGTAGAAGTCTCGCTGGGTGGTTCCCTCTCGCGTTGCGAAGGGTCGGTTGTAGCTGACCTTGTACGCGCGCCCGTTGGCTGCACCTTGGTAGAAGTCGGACCCGCCGTAGCTGTTGTACGCCTGCCAGGTGGGATCGGACGTCTGGAAGACGACGTCGGAGGTCGACGCCTGGTCGCGCACGATGAAGATGATGTGGCTTTCGCCGCCCGTGTCGTTGCGGTGCAGCAGCGCTACGTACACACCGGAGACGGCGTCATCCGGCACCGCCCAGCTCGCTGAGAGACTCCAGTTGCCGCAGTCATAAAGCTCCGTGCTCAGCTCCGAGATGCACTGCGGTTGTGTCTGCGGGAGAGTCGCCGACGGCGTGACGGACGCCACCTTGCGGGCGCCCAGCCCTTGGTACCAGCCGGTGCGATAGATGTCGATCGAGTAGCTCGCGGCGTCCGTGTCGATCTTGAATCCGATCGTGGCGCCATTCTGAACCGAGATGTCGGTTCCGAAGCCCTGAATGCTCGGGTCGCCGGCCCCATCGATGTTCCAGACGGCCGGGTCCGCCCCCGTCTTCGCGTTCTCGCAGGCGACGGGGTTGGCTGCGGCCCTGCAACCGGTTGCGGCGTTCGCCGGCGGTGGCGCCGCGCTGAGCGCCGTGACGATGAGAGCCGCACTGGCGATCACCGCGGCGGCAAGATTGACGCGCCGCCGGAGGCTGGTCCAGCGCTTGTTGACGGTCGTTGAAGATGTCATCTGTTCCTGCTGCTCATGTCGGGTCATGGCGTAAGGCACAGCGCGTCATGTGGCGCAACGCGCGTTCTGCTCGCAATTCAAGCCGTGCAGACTGTGAGATTTTCTCACAGATGCAACTGTCCCATAGTCGCACAGTGCCTGCACTCCCCCGAATGGGGGCGGCTCTCGCCGTCACGAGGGCACCACCTCTGCCATGATCAACCGGGCGATCTCCAAGGCGCTCGTCGCCGCCGGCGACGGCGCGTTGAGCACGTGCAACTGCCGGGGGGCCCGGTGCAGCACGAAGTCGTCGACCATGGAGCCGTCGCGGCGCACCGCCTGGGCGCGGACGCCGGAGCCGGCCCGCACGATGTCGGACGGACCGATCTCGGGAACCAGCCGGGCGAGGCTGCGGGCGAAGCGGCGCACGGACAGCGAGCGGGCGATCTCTCCCGCACCGGTGCCGAGGTTGCGGCCAGCCATCCGCAGGAAGCCCGGATACCCGAGAGTCTCGACGACGTCCCGCGGATTGACGCGCGCCCACGAGTAGCCCTCGCGGGCGAGGGCCAGCACCGCGTTCGGCCCGGCGTGCACCGTTCCGTCGATCATGCGGGTGAGGTGCACGCCGAGGAACGGCAGCTCCGGGGCGGGCACGGGGTAGATGAGGCCGTTGACGAGGGATCGCCGCTCGGGGGCGAGCTCGTAGTACTCGCCCCGGAAAGGCACGATGCGCACCGGCGGGTTGATGCCGGCCAGGCGCGCCACCCGGTCGGCATGCAGGCCGGCGCAGTTGATCAGTAGCTCCGACACCGCCTCGCCCTTGCTGTGCTCCACCACGGCGCCCGTCGCCGAGGTGCGGATCGCCACGGCCCGCGCCGAGCGGATCAACTGGGCGCCCGCCGCCTCCGCCCGCCGGGCGAGGGCGCGACTGACGGCCGCATAGTCGATGATCCCGGTGCTCAGCACGTGCAGCGCGCCGACGGCGTTCACGTGCGGCTCGCGCTCGAGCGCCTCGGCGGCACTGATCATGCGTGCGGGCACGCCGTTGGCGTGCGCTCGTTCGGCGAGCGACCGCAGTCGAGGCAGCTCCGCGGCATCCGTTGCCACGATCAGCTTGCCTGTGACCGCGTGGGCGATGTCATTCTCGGCGGCGAACGCCACCATCGAGCGGTTGCCCGCGACGCACAGCCGGGCTTTGAGACTGCCCGGCGCATAGTAGGGGCCGCCGTGGATCACCCCGGAGTTGTGGCCGGTCTGGTGGGCGGCCCACTCGGGCTCCTTCTCCAGCAGCGTCACCGCCATCGTGCGCGACATCCGCTCGGCGAGCGCAAGCCCGACGATCCCGCCCCCGATGATTGTGACCGACGCAGCCATCGTGCGCGCCTTGCTAGTGCCGGAGCACAGACAGGAGGCCGTCGACGACGGCGTCCTGTTGCTGCTCGCTGAGGCCGGGGTAGATCGGAAGCGACATGAGCTCAGGCGCGCCCGCCTCGGCGGAGGGAACTGCTCCGGGGCGCGGGGCGAAGGCGCTGAATGCCGGCAGCTGGTGGATGGGCAGGGGGTAGTGCACCCCGACGCCGATGCCGAGGGCGTTGAGCTCGGCCACGACGCGATCGCGCTCGGGCACACGCACCACGTACTGGTGGAACACGTGCACATTGCCCTCCGCGGTGCCGGGCGTGCGCACCCGCTCCGCCGCGGCGAGCAGCTCGTCGTAGCGCGCGGCCAGCCTGCGCCGGTCGGCGTTCCAGCCGTCGAGGAGGGCGAGCTTGGCCCGGAGCACGACGGCCTGCAGGGTGTCGAGCCGCGAGTTGGTGCCGGGGAGGGTGTGCTCGTACTTGCGCAGCCCGCCGTGGTTGGCGAGGGCCCGCACCCGGCCGGCCACTTCGTCGGATGCCGTCATGACCGCCCCCGCGTCGCCGTAGGCGCCGAGGTTCTTGCCTGGGTAGAAACTCGTGCCGGCCACGTCGCCGAGCGCGCCGGCCCGACGCCCCAGGCGTGTCGCGCCCTGCGCCTGCGCGGCGTCTTCGAGGAGGACAACGTCATCGCCGACGAGGGCGCGCAGCTGCTCGACGGGGGCGGCCTGGCCGTACAGGTGCACGGCGGCGATGGCACGGGTGCGCGGGTTGAGTGCCCCGGCCACGCTGGCCGGGTCGAGCAGGTAGTTGTCGTCGCAGTCGGCGAACACGGGACGCGCCCCGGCGCGCAGCACGGCCTCCGCGGTGGCGACGAAGCTGTTGGCTGGCACGATCACCTCGTCGCCGCCTCCCACTCCCGCCGCGCGCAGTGCCAGTTCGAGGGCATCGGTGCCGTTGGCGACGCCGATGACGTGCCCGGTGCCGCAGTACTCGGCGAACTCGCGCTCGAACTCTGCGACATCCGGGCCCTGGATGAACGCGGATGCAGCGATCACCCGCTCGAATCCGGTCTGCACGGCCTGCGCGATCTGTGCGCTCTGCCACGCCAGGTCCAACATCGGGACCCTCGTCAGTTCACCGTTCATGACTCTCCCCCCTTGTGTCCAATGGGCCGCGCGGGCACACCGGCCCACACCTGACCGGCCGGAACGGACTGCAGCACCGCGGCGCCCATCCCGACGACGGCGTCGCGGCCGATGCTCACGCCCTGCCGCACCGACGCGTTCATGCCGAGGTAGGCCGCCTCGCCCACGCGCACGGCGCCGCCGAGTGTCACCCCGGCGGCGAGCGTGGCGAAGTCCTCCACGATGGTGTCGTGGGTGAGGGTGACGTTGGGCATGATCACGACGTGGCTGCCCACTGCGGCATCCGTGGTGAGCACGGTGCCGGCGAGCACGATGCTTCCTGCCCCGATCCGGCAGCTCGGCGGCACACGCACGGAGCCGTCAACGGCGCGCGCGAAGCGCTCCTCGCCAATGCCGAGCCGCCCGAGCCGGGACAGCACCTCCCGGCGGGCCCGACCCGAGCCGATGCACAGCACGAACTGCGCGTCCAGCTCCTGGGCGCGGTCGAGGCCCCCGAGGATGGGCAGGCCGGCGCATTCTGTTCCGTGCAGGTCGGCGTCGTCGTCGAGCACGCCGATGATGCGCGCCTCGCCCAGATCGGCCGCCGCGAGCTCCCTGGCGAGGCCGCTCGCCGCCAACAACACGAGGTCGATCACGAGAACTCCCCGCGCGCGGAATCGCTCAGCACCGCGAGCACCCGGCTCTGCTCCTCGTCTTCGAGCTGGTGGAAGAGCGGCAGGATGAGCGTGTTGTCGGTCAGGCGTTCGGTCACCCGCAGCGATTCCGCGCCCACCTCGACCCCCTGGTATGCGGGCTGGCGGTGTGCGGCCATGATGCCGCGCCTGGCCGATATCCCGGCAGAGGCCAGCGCCTCGAGCAGCTCCTCGCGGCCGAGCGGGAAGCCCTCCTCGACCTCGACCCAATAGGACTGGAAGTTCGATGTTCCCCACTCGGGGTCGGCGACGGGGCGGAGCCCGTCGATGTCGGCCAGCGCCTCCGTGTAGGCGCGCGCGAGTTCCCTCCGCCGCCGCACGATCTCGGGCAGCCGCCCCAGCTGGACGATGCCGACGGCGGCCTGGAGGTCCGTCATCCGATAGTTGAAGCCGATCTCGACGTACTCCTCCGCCGGCGCCAGCAGGCTGGCCTGCCGGTCGGCGGCCGAGACGCTCATCGCGTGCTCGCGCAGCCGCCTGGCCCGCGCGGCCCACTCCGGGTTCGAGGTCGTGAGCATGCCGCCCTCGCCGGTCGTCAGCAGCTTGCGGGGGTGGAACGACCATGTCGTGAGCACGGCGCCCGCTCCGACGGGACGCCCCTTGTAATTCGAGCCGGCCCCGCAGGCGGCATCCTCGATCACGACGATGCCGAGCGGGTCGCACAGCGCGCGAATCGGGTCGATGTCCACCGGAACGCCGCCCTGGTCGACAACGATGACCGCGCGGGTGCGCGGGGTGATCGCGGCCGCGACGCCCTCCGCGGTGACACAGCCCGTGAGCGGGTCGACATCGATGAAGACCGGCCGGGCGCCCACATAGCTGGGGGCGTTTGCCGTGGCGATGAAGGAGAAGGAGGGCACGACCACCTCGTCGCCCTGCCCGACGCCGGCAACGAGCAGTGCCAGGTGGAGCGCCGTGGTGCAGTTCGAGGTCGCGACGGCATGCGCGGCATCCATGGCCTCGGCGAACTGCGCCTCGAACTCGGCCACCCGGGGACCCTGGGCGACCCAGCCCGATGCGATGACCTCGGCGAGCGCGAGCACCTCCTCGCTGCCCATCCACGGCTTCATCACGTTGATGCGGCTCATGGTGCACCTACCCGCCCCGCGGCGATCTCCTCGCGCTGCGGCTCCCACCACTCCACCAGTTGCCGCAGCCCATCGTGCAGGTCGACGCGCGCCTCGAAGCCGAGCTGATCGCGCGCGGAGCTGGTGTCGGCGAGGCGGCGCGAGACGCCGTTGACGGCCCGCTCCGGCCCGTGCTCAACCGACAGCTCCGACCCCATGACGTCCAGCAGCGCCTCGGCCAGGCCGAGCAGGGTGGTCTCGGTCCCGCTCGCCACGTTGAACACACCCTCCACGCTGGGGCTCGCGGCAGCGGCGAGGTTCGCCCTGGCGATGTCCGTGGTGAAGACGAAGTCCATCGTTTGCAGGCCGTCGCCGAAGATCAGCGGCGGTTTGCCGTCGGCGATGCGCTCCATCCACCGCACCAGCACCTCGGTGTACAGGCCGTGCACATCCATCCGCGGCCCGTACACGTTGAAGTAGCGCAGGGCAACGTAGTTCAGCCCGGACATCGCCCGGAAGCTGCGCAGCAGCCCCTCGCCGTAGGACTTGGCCGCGCCGTAGATGGTGTCGTTGTTGTGGTGGTGGTGGCGCTCTGTGGTGGGGAACTCCTCGGCCAGGCCGTACACCGAGGCGCTCGACGCCGACACCACCTTCTCGACCCCGGCTGCCACGGCGGCCTCGAGCACGTTGAAGGTGCCGGTCGAGAGCACATCATGGGCGAGGCGGGGCTCCTCCGCACACTGCGTGATGCGGATCGCTGCCTGGTGGAACACCAGCTGCTTGCCGGCGGTCGCCTTGTGCAGCAGCTCGGCGTCGCGGATGTCGCCGTCGATCACCGAGACGCGGCCGCTCTGCAGCGCGGGCTCCAGGTTCGCCAGACGCCCGCGCACAAAATTGTCGAGCACGTCGACATGGGCGGCGCCTGCCTCGATCAGCTGGTCGACGATCGTCGAGCCGATGGTGCCGGCCCCGCCCGTGACCAAGACACGGGCGCCCTCGAGCCTGGTCATGCCAGCTCGCCGACCAGTGCCCGCGCCGCGGGGTCCTCGGGGCCCCGGGGTGGCGCTGCCGCCTCCGCCAGGCTGCGGCTGGCGGCCTCCAGCACCTCGAGCACGCGCAGCCCTGACCCCGCATCAGTGCGCGGGGCGCGCCCCTCGCGGATGCTCGCCGCGAACTCCGCGGCCATTGCGTCGAGCGGTTCCCGCTCGACGAGGGCGGGCGACCAGGTGTCGCCCAGACGGTAGGAGACCATCGCCGCCCTGCGGTCGACCCCGCCGACGCGCTGCGTCTGCAGGTCGACGCCGCGGTCGTACACGCTGACCCGCTGCTGCGGGTTCAGGTCGTCCCAGACGAGGGTCCTCTTGGAACCGCCGATGATCATCGTGCGGATCTTCGTCGGGCTGAGCCAGTTGACGTGCACGTGGGCGACGGCGCCGTTCGCCAACGGCAGGGTGAGATAGCCGATGCACGCCTTTCCGGCGCCCAAGGGGTCGGCGCCCTGCGCCGAGACGCTGAGCGGGCGGAGCCCGCCCGGCAGGATGAAGTCGATGATCGACAGGTCGTGCGGGGCCAGATCCCACAACACGTCGACGTCCGGCTGGATCAGGCCCAGGTTGATGCGCACCGAGTCGATGAACAGGATGTCGCCGAGCTCGCCCGCCTCGATCAGCTCGCGGATCTTCATCACAGCCGGCGTGTAGCAGTAGGTGTGGTCGGCCATCAGAACGAGGCCGCAGCGCTCCGCCATCTCGGCCATGCTGCGTCCGTGGAGGCCGCTGTCCGCGAGTGGCTTCTCGACCAGCACGTGCTTGCCGGCGGTCAGCGCCGCCGTCGCAATGGCGTGGTGCGTGCGCGCCGGGGTGGCAATCGCCACCGCGTCGATGTCCGGGTCCTCGAGCACGGCGCTCAACTCGCTGACCGCTGCCGTGCCGGTGAAACGCCTGGCCAGGGCCTCGGCGCGGCCGGCATCCAGATCGCAGATGGCCGCAAGCTCCCAATCCGCGCTGTTATGGAAGTTGCGCGCCAGGTTGGGGCCCCAGTATCCGGCGCCGATCACCGCTACTCGCAATGCAGAACTCACTGTTCTCCCCCTGTCTGTTCGTCGACGATGTTGCCGTTCGGGTAACGGTCACATCCCTCAAGAGGTCGCAAAGGAGCCGGGGTGGTTGTCGTAGGGAACGCCACACAGAGGAGTGAGTTCGCCGGCGAAGACCGAACGGTTGTGTCCGGTCGGCGCGACAGGTCGCCGCTCTCTGCTGTGTGCGGGAGAACGGCTCGCATTCGGGAACTGCGAAGCCTTGAGCTTTGCTCACGATGGCGACACTTCCACCACGCAGGAGGACTGTCCACCCCCCGAACGGGGCGCACATGCGCCGGCTGCGTGGAAACGCCGGGCGCCGGCGCACCCGCGCCGAGCCCGGAGTTGGCTCGGCTCTGCCCTCCCGGGTCCGCGAACTGCGCATCCCTGATGCGTGGTGTCCGGCAGATCTTTCTCGGCTTGCGCCGGCGTGGTTAGTGTGGACTATGGCGAACTCACAGACTCCCGTTACCGTCACACTCACCGGGGCCGGCGGCCAGATCGGCTACGCGCTGCTGTTCCGCATCGCGTCCGGGCAGATGCTCGGCGCCGATGTGCCGGTGCGGCTCAGGCTGCTCGAGATCCCGCAGGGTCTGAAGGCGGCGGAGGGCGCGGCGCTCGAACTGCAGGACGCCGCCTTCCCGCTGCTGGCCGGCGTCGACGTGACGGATGACGCCACGGCCGCCTTCGACGGGGTGAACGTCGCTCTGCTCGTCGGCGCGCGCCCGCGCGGCCCCGGGATGGAGCGGGCAGACCTGCTGGCGGCCAACGGCGGCATCTTCGGGCCACAGGGCGCCGCGATCAACGCCGGCGCCGCCGACGACGTCCGGGTCGTCGTGGTCGGCAACCCGGCGAACACGAACGCGCTCATCGCGAGCGCGCACGCGCCGGACGTGCCGGCCGAGCGCTTCACGGCGCTCACCCGACTGGACCACAACCGGGCGCTCGGGCAGCTCGCCGCCGCACTGGACGCGCCGGTCGGCGGCCTCCGCGATGTCACCATCTGGGGCAACCACTCGGCGTCGCAGTACCCCGACGTCTCGCATGCGACGCTCGACGGGGCGCCCGTGCTCCCCCTGCTCGCGGAGCGCCTCGGCGGGGCGGATGCCGCAGAGCGCTGGCTGGCCGAGGAGTTCATCCCGCGGGTGGCGAAGCGCGGCGCGGAGATCATCGAGGTGCGCGGCTCCTCGTCTGTGGGCTCGGCCGCCTCGGCCACGATCGACCATGTCCGCGACTGGGTGGGCGGCACCTCCCCCGGCGCCGGCTGGACCTCGGTCGCGCTGCCCTCCGACGGCTCCTACGGCGTACCGGAGGGGCTGATCAGCTCGTTCCCCGTCGAGTCGGTCGACGGGCAGCTGCGCATCGTGCAGGGCCTGGCGGTCTCGAAGTTCTCCCGCGCGCGCATCGACGCCTCGGTCGCCGAGCTCGCCGGCGAGCGTGACGCCGTCCGCGCCCTCGGCCTGCTCTGACCGCCCTCCCTCGCCCTCTCCCCTCCCCGCCCCTCGCTCCCTCGCCCCCTCGCCCCCTCGTCGAGACTGCTCGACTTGTAGTTGGGAGGCGTCCGAACTACAAGTCGAGCAGTCTCGACGACAATGACCGAAGTGGAATGAGATGAACATGTACTTGACCGGGGATGCGGCCAGCGACGCACTGCTGGACTCCAGCCCGTTGGCACTGCTGCTCGGCATGCAGCTCGACCAGCAGGTGACCATGGAGACGGCGTTCGCCGGGCCGGAGAAGCTGCGGCAGCGACTCGGCACGCTGGACGCCGCGACGATCGCCCACTACGACCCGGAGGCGTTCGTCGAGATCTGTCGGCAGACCCCGGCCGTGCACCGCTTCCCCGGTTCGATGGCGGCCAGGATGCAGGAGCTGTGCGGCATCATCGAGCGAGACTGGGGCGGCGACGCCGAGGCGATCTGGACGGCCCCGACCGCCGACGGCAGCGCCCCGAGCGGGGCCGAGGTGCTCAAGCGGCTGAAGCAGCTGCCCGGCTTCGGCGACCAGAAGGCCCGCATCTTCCTGGCGCTGCTCGGCAAGCAGCGCGGGCTGCAGGCCGCCGGTTGGCGGGAGGCGGCCGGGCCGTACGGCGAGGAGGGCTCCTGCCACTCGGTCGCCGACATCACGGATGCCGAGACGCTCGCCCGGGTGCGCGAGGCGAAGAAGGCGGCCAAGGCGGCGGCGAAGAAGGCGTAGCGTCGCGAAAGGCGGCAGCCCAGCCCACGGAAACCCGCGAAACCGCCACCGATGGTTACCGGGTTTCGGGGTCGGCTTCGGTCGCACGCTCCCTCGAGCCAACGTGAGAGCGATGTCGGCTTCGGTCGCACGCTCCCTCGAGCCAACGGGGAACTGGCGCCCCCACGAGCCAGCGGACAATGCGAGCCCCCGCGGGCGTGGAGCGCGGCGGCATCCGAGTTCTAGACTCCACTCATGGGAGGCGACGGACGCCGGAACAGGCTCGGCCAGGCGGCCGCCGCCTTCACCAGCAACGTGCGCAACCCCGACCTGCGCCGAGCCCAGCTGAGCTTCCTCGGGGCGTGGACCGCCGAGTGGGCCTTCACCGTCGCGCTCGGCATCGTCGCCTACCGTGACGGCGGCGCGGCCGCCCTCGGCCTGGTCGGGCTGCTCCGCATGGTGCCGTCGGCGATCCTCGCCCCGCTGCTCTCGCCGCTCGCCGACCGCGGGCGCCGCGAGCGGGTGCTGATCCTGGTCTCCACGGTGCGCGGCGTCGCGACGGCCGGAGCCGCGCTCGTCGCCGCCCTGGCCGGCCCGCCGCTGGTCATCTACGTGCTCGCCGTGCTCTCGACCATCGCCGCCACCCTCTACCGGCCCGCGCACTCTGCACTGCTGCCATCACTCTGCCGCACCGGCTACGAACTCGCCAGCGCCAACATGGTGCGCGGGCTGCTCGACTCCGCGGCGACGCTCGTCGGCCCCCTGCTGGCTGCGCTGCTGCTGCAGTTCACCGGGGTGTCCGTCGTGTTCGCGGTCGCCGCCGCCTCCTCGTTCTGGGCGGCCGCGCTGCTCGTGCGGCTCCGCTACGAGGCCCCGCCCCGTCCGCCCGCCGTGCGGCGCCCGAACCTGCTCGGGGAGGCAGCCGAGGGCATCCGTGTGGTGGCCCACGACCGCGACCTCACGCTGATCCTCGGACTCGCCGCCGCACAGGCCCTCACCCGAGGTGCGCTCACCGTGCTCTCGGTCGTCGTGGCGATCGAGTTGCTGGGCACCGGCGAGCCCGGCGTCGGCGCCCTGATGGCCGCCGTCGGAGTCGGCGCGGTGCTCGGCTCGCTCGCGGCCTCCCTGCTGGTCGGCACCGGGCGCCTCGGCGCCTGGTTCGCCGTCGGGGTCGCGCTCTGGGGGCTCCCGCTCACCCTCGTGGGGCTCGTGCCGCAGCAGTCCGCGGCGCTGGGGCTGCTGGCCTTCGTCGGCGTGGGCAACGCCCTGATCGACGTCGCCGGCTTCACCCTGATCGCCCGGCGGGCCCCCGACGAGGTGCTGGCCCGCGTCTTCGGCGTGCTGGAGGCCCTCGTCACCGTGTTCATCGGGATCGGGGCCATCGCCGCCTCCCTGCTCGTGGAGTGGGCGGGCGTGCAGACCACGCTCATCGCGATCGGGCTGCTCTGCCCGCTGCTCGCCACGGCCGCCTGGCGCCGACTGCGGGGCCTGGACCGGTCCGTCGACATGCTCGACGCGGATGCCGCACTGCTCCGGCGCGTGCCCATGTTCGCCGCCCTGCCCCTGCCCGCCGTCGAACGGCTCGCCCGCGGCCTGGAGCCCGTCGTCGTGCCCCCTGGCCAGTGGGTGTTCCAGCAGGGCGACGTCGGGGACAGGTACTACCTGATCCAAGCGGGACAGGCCGAGGTGGTGGGCGACGGCCGGCTCATCGCGACGCTCGGCCCCGGGGAGGGCTTCGGCGAGATCGCACTGCTCCGCAGCACGCGCCGCACGGCGTCCGTGCTGGCCAGGGGCGAGCTGCGCCTGCGTGCGCTCGACTCCGGCCGATTCCTCTCCGTCGTGCTCGGCTACACGCCGAGCGCACGGCAGGCGACGAGCAACGTCGACGACATGCTGCAGCGCTATGAGCCGAGGGAACCGCACGAGGAACCGCCGGCCAGCCCGTGACCGCAGGAATTGGTGCGGATTGCCGATTGAGGATCGCGGGTGCTGGTGGCATCCTTGGCCCATGGAATCTGGGCGTGCGGTCCTGCTGATTGCCGACATCGGCGGGTACACCGACTACATGAGCACCCATCGGATGAGTCTCGCGCACGCCGAGGTGAACACCGCGCGCATGCTCGACAAGATGATCGACGCCGCCCCGGGCTACGAGCTCATCGAGATCGAGGGGGACGCCGCCTTCCTCTCGCGGCCGGCCGTCGCACCCGAGACGGACGGCACCGTCCTGGCGCTCCTCCAGGTCGCCCTCGCCATGCACCGCGCCTTCCACCTGGAACGCCAGAATGTCGCGGCGAACCTCTGCCCGTGCACCGGCTGCAAGGGCGCCGCCAACCTCAAGCTCAAGTTCGTCGCCCACATCGGCGATGTGGCGACCCAGACGATCCGGCAGCGGCAGAAGCTCGTCGGGATCGACGTCATCCTCGCCCACCGCTGGTTGAAGAACCCGGTCACGATCCCCGAGTACGTGCTCCTCTCCGAGGAGCTCTACGGCGCGGGCGACCACCTGCCCTCCGCCCCTGTGCAGGAGATCTCCGACGAGCTCGAGGGGATCGGCACCGCACGCGCCTTCGTGCTGGACATCGGGGATCTCGGCGGCGGGGAGCTCGCCGCGGCCGCCCCGCTGCCGGCACCGCGCTGGTCCAACCGGCTCGGGCGGACGTTCGCGGCGGCCGGGCTCGGCCTGCCCTACATGCTCGGCCTGCGCCGCCCCCGCGCGGAGGGCACGCGCTAGCCGAGTAGCTCGGCCACGCCGCGCACCGTGCGGATGTCTCCCTGCACGAGGATCGTCGTGACGACCGACTCCTCCCAGCGGGCCAGCTCGTCGCGGATCTTCGCGGCCGGCCCGATCAGGGCGATCTCCTCGACCAGGCGGGTCGGGACGGCCGCGACGGCCTCGGCCTTGCGCCCGGCGAGGAACAGCTCCTGGATGGTGTCGCACTCGGCCTCGTAGCCCATGCGGGCCACCACGTCGCGGTGGAAGTTGGCCCCCTTGGCGCCCATGCCGCCGACATAGAGCGCGATCGTCGGGCGCACCGCATCCGCCGCCTTCTCGACGTCGTCGTTCAGCTCGACCGGCACCGTGACGGCCACCTCGAAGGCGGATGCCGGCGAGCGCTCGCCGGAGCGGAGCGCGAAGCCGGCGGCCAGCTGCGCCTCGGCCTCCGCGCTCTGCTGCGGCGAGAACAGGAACGGCAGCCAGCCGTCGGCGATCTCTGCGGAGAGCGCCACATTCTTCGGCCCCTCTGCCGCCAGATAGATCGGCAGGTCACGGCGCAGTGGGTGCACGGTGGAGACGAGCGGCTTACCGAGCCCGGAGCCGTCCGCGCCGCTGTACGGCAGCGGGTAGAACGGGCCCTCGCTCGTGACCGGCGCCTCGCGGGCCAGCACCTGACGCACGATGTCGACGTACTCGCGGGTGCGCGCCAGCGGCTTCGGGTACGGCTGGCCGTACCAGCCCTCGACCACCTGCGGCCCGGAGGCGCCGAGGCCGAGGATGAATCGGCCGCCGCTCAGGTGGTCCATGGTGATGGCGGCCATCGCCGTGGCCGTGGCCGCGCGCGCCGACATCTGCATGATCGCGGTGCCGAGCTTCAGCCGCTCCGTCTGTGCGCCCCACCAGGCCAGGGGGGTCAGCGCGTCGGAGCCGTACGCCTCACTGGTCCAGACGGAGTCGAAGCCGAGCCGTTCGGCCTCCCGCACCGCCTCGAGCGCGCCGGCCGGCGGGCCCTGCCGCCAATAGCCGAGGCTGTAGCCGAACCGCACGGCCGGCTACTTCTCAACCCGGGCAGTGGGCTTCGGCGCGGCCTTGGCCGCCTCCTTCTGCGCGACCTTGGCCGCGTCCTTGGCCGCCTTCGCCGCCGCCTTGGCGAGCACCTTCTCGTCCAGCGGCGCCGTTCCGGACGCCCGCTGCTGGGCGTAGTACTCGCGCGCCTCGTCCTGGCGCTCCTTCTCGATGCCCGTGGCGATGGTGGCCCGCAGGTGCTCAGGGCCGTAGCCGAAGGCGTCGACAAGGTCGACGGCGTGCGGGCGCAGGCGCCCGAGCAGGCGATCGATGTAGGCACTGACCGACTGGGCGCGCTGCGGAGAGAGGCGCCCGTTGATCAGGTACCAGGCGGCGTGCTTCTCGATCAGGCCGAGGCCGAACAGGTCGCGCAGCCAGGTGAGCACCTGGGTGGTGCCCGGGTCGGTGGAGGCGTTCCAGGTGTCGAGGGCGCGGGTGAACGCCTCCCACTGCAGCAGCTCGCCGTGGGCGCGGGCGGCCTCGATGAGCTCGTTCTGCTGGGAGTTGAACAGCGCGGCGGCATCCGCCTTGCTCATGCCCTTGGCCTCGCGCAGCACGCCGGCCACGCCGGCGATCATCGTCTCGACCCGGTCGGTGAGCAGCTCCCGCTGGGAGCCCGCGTCGCGCAGGTGGTCGACGGAGCGGGCCGTCGAGCCGAAGTCGGCGACGGTCTGGGCCAGGCTCCGCAGCCCGCTGCCGTGGTAGGCGCGGTCGGCGGCCTGGCTGGCGACCAGCCGGGCGACGGTCGCGGCATCCGCCTTGGCGAACTTCTTGGCGTAGTCGGTGAGCAGGCGCTTGGCCACCAGCTGCAGCAGCACATTGTTGTCGCCCTCGAAGGTGACGTAGACGTCGAGGTCCTGGCGCAGGCCGACGAGGCGGTTGCTGGCCATGAAGCCTGCCCCGCCGCAGGCCTCACGGGACTCCTGCAGGGCCTCCAGCGCGTGCCAGGTGCTGAGCGGCTTGAGCGCGGCGGCCAGGGTCTCCAGGTCTTCGCGGTCGGCGTCGCTGTCTGCCCTGCCGCTGAAGACGGCGTCGAACTTCACCAGGAACTCGTCGTGCGCGAAGAACGCGGCATAGGTGGTGGCCAGGAGCGGCAGCAGGCGGCGCTGGTGCCGCTGGTAGTCGAGGATCACCTCTTCGTCGGTGTCGCTGCCCGCCGTGAACTGGCGGCGCTCCGCACCGTACTTGATGGCGATGGCCAGGCCCATGGCGGATGCCGCGGCGGCGGCCCCGTCGAGCGAGACGCGGCCCTGCACGAGGGTGCCGAGCATCGTGAAGAAGCGGCGGCCGGGGCTTGCGATCGGGCTCGTGTAGGTGCCGTCCTCTGCGACGTCGCCGTAGCGGTTGAGCAGGTTGACGCGCGGCACGCGCACGTTCGTGAAGTGCAGCCGGCCGTTGTCGATGCCGTTCAGGCCGCCCTTGAGGCCGTCATCCTCGCCGCCGATGCCGGGCAGGAACTCGCCGTTGTCGTCGCGGATGGGCACGTAGAGCGCGTGCACGCCGTGGTTGACGCCCTTCGTGATGAGCTGGGCGAACACCGTCGCGGCCTTGCCGTGCACGGCCGCGTTGCCGAGGTATTCCTTCCACGCCGCGCGGAACGGGGTGTGGATGACGAACTCCTGCGTGGCCTCGTCGTAGGTGGCCGTGGTGGCGACGCTGGCGACGTCGGAGCCGTGGCCGATCTCGGTCATGGCGAACGCGCCGGGCACCTCGAGGTTCATGGCGCCGGGGAGGAAGGTCTCGTGGTGGTAGGTGGTGCCGAGGTGCAGGATCGCCGCGGCGAAGAGGCCCCACTGCACGCCGGACTTGATCTGCAGGCTCGGGTCGGCCAGCACGAGCTCCTCGAAGCCGGCGATGTTGCCGCCGTGGTCGTCGTGGCCGCCCTGGGCCTCCGGGAACGCCCGGAGCACCTGCCCGTTCTCCACCAGCAGCTTGAGCTGGCCGAGCACGCGCTCGCGGTGCTCCTCCTTGCTCTGCCCCTCGATGCGCTGCATCTCGGGGCGGCCGGCCAGCTCGCGGGAGGCGAGGCGCTGCTCCGGCCAGCTGCCGAGCAGCTGCCGGCCGAGCTTGGCGGTGTCGACCCGCGGGGCGCCGGGGGCGCCGGCGATCTGGATCGGGCCGGTGTCCGTCGCGGCCGCGGGGGCCGGGGCGGTCTGCGCCACGACGTCGTCTGCTGGGGCGGTGCTGCGGGCGGTGTCAACCATCGTTGGTCCTCATTCTTCGCGTGGAAACGAATCTGCCCCCACGCTATGAGGTACAGCCGGCGGGGGCCAATGATGCGTCAGCGGGCTACAAAGAACCCGAAGAGCGGATGCAGAGGCGCTGTGTTAATCCCACAAGAACTGCGCGCGGCATCCGGAGGTCTTCGACAAGAGACTCGGGGCAGGCCCGGGCACAATTATCGGAGCGACCCCTTCTCTTTGGGATACGCATCGGCTGCTCCACGTCCCCGACACACGTATGATCAGTCAAATGCGCCTACCCGTGATCGCGACCATCGCCCTAGCGGCAATTCTCAGCATCGGAATCGCGGCGCCCGCCCACGCGGACCCAGCGCTTGCGCCAACCACCACCACGCTGACCGTCACCCCGGCCTCAGCGCGCCCCGGGGCGGTCATCACTGTCGCCGCAACCGTGAGTGGCGACGACCCCACTGGCTACGTGCAGATCTACCAAAATGGTGCCGAATTAGTTAGAGCGCTCCTCGCCAACGGCGCAACGTCCATGACCATAAGCGGCCTTCAGGAAGGCAGCGTCACGTTCACCGCCAAATACCTCGGTGATGGGAACAACGCACCCTCACCACTTTCGAACGCCGCAACCGCCACCTTGAGCACGAAGGCGAACACAACCACGCTCTTCGGCGAACCGCGCCCAGCGGTCGCAGGAATTCCCAGCCAGATTATCGTGGTCGTCAACGGGAATGGTCCAACGGGCACTGTCGAGGTGCGCAGTGGCAGCACCGTCATCGGCAGTCTCGCATTCACGAGCACGCCGGACGCTCAGGCCAGTATTCTCGGGGTCGGCATCTCGTTCCCCACCGCCGGCACACACACCATCACCGCTCACTACAGCGGCGACGACAACAACAAGGCTTCGGACTCGGACCCCATCGCCGTCGCAGTCGGAAAGGCCACCAGCAACACCACGCTCACCGCCTCCCCGAGCACCCCCAGCGCCGGTTCGGCCATGACATTCATCGCAACCGTCACCGGCCACAATGTCGGCGGCAACGTCGAAATCCTCGCCAGCGACACCTCCCTCGGCACCGCACCGCTCAACAGCTCGGGCGTTGCCACCCTCACCACCTCGGCGCTCCCGGCTGGGGACTACTCGGTTACCGCCGTCTACGCAGGCGACGCCAACAACTCCAGCTCACCCTCAGCAGCCAGCACCGTCACCGTTACCGAAGGCGCCAGCAGCACAACTCTCGCCGCCAGCCATGCATCGACCACAGTTGGATCGGATGTCACGCTCACCGCAACTGTTGCCGGATTCACCCCTGGTGGCAACGTGGAGTTCTTCGACAACGGCGTCTTGCTCGGTGCCGTGGCGCTCGACAGCTCCGCTCTCGCACAACTCACGACGTCGAGCATCGACGTTGGTTCGCGGTCGATCACAGCCGTGTATGTGGGCGACGCGAGCAATAACACCTCAACGTCCGTGGCCACCATCATCACGGTCGCCAAAGCCGCCAGCGGCACAACTCTCACCGCCGCGCCGGGCACCCACACTGTCGGTTCGGCCGTGACATTCACCGCAACCGTCACCGGTCACGACGTCGGCGGCAACGTCGAAATTTTCGCCAGCGGAACGTCCATCGGCACCGCACTTCTCAACAGCTCGGGCGTCGCCACACTCACCACCTCGGCACTCCCGGCTGGGGACTACTCGGTCACCGCCGTGTACGCAGATGACGCCAACAACACCGGTTCAACCTCAGCAGCCAGCACCGTCACGATCACCAAAGCCGCCAGCAGCACAGCACTCACCGCCGCGCCGGCTTCGGTAGCCGTCGGCACCGCCGTCGAGCTCACCGCGACCGTCACCGGCGCTGCCATCGCCCCTTCCAGGACCATCGCCCCCAGCGGAACCGTCGAATTCTTCAACGGCAGCACCTCGCTCGGCACCTCCGCCGTCAGCTCCGGCGTCGCCACCCTGGCCCTCTCGGCCCTGGAGGTCGGCAGCCACTCGATCACGGCCCGTTACAGCGGTGACGCGAGGAACACGCCCTCGGAGTCGGCCATGCTCACGGTCACGGTCGCGGCTTCCGCGACACCCACACCGACTCCAACGCCGACGCCAACTCCCACGCCAACGCCGACGCCGACTCCAACGCCAACGCCGAGTCCGGCTCCGGCTCCGGCTCCGGCTCCGGCTGTTCCAACCACGACGACGCCAACGATGCCCCTGGCGAGCACGGGAAGTGACGTGCTCCCGGTCGGCATCGCAGCGTTCCTGCTGCTCGCCCTCGGCGGTGCAGCTCTGCTCCTGCGCAGGCGCAAGGCCGACGCCGCACGCTAGCGGGCGTGCCTGCGCTGAAGGGCGTGTCTCGACGAGACACGCCCTTCACCACTTCAGGCGTCAGGCATCCGCGGCACCCGGAGCGATCAGCCGCGGAAGAACGCGTTGGCCGAACGCGACTACAGCAGCGCCAGCACGAGCACCGCAACCGGAATGCTCACGAGTTCGGATCAGAAAGGCGCTGGAGCGACGAAAGCGGTGAAGATGCTCGCGCTGAGCGAGAGCATTTCGACAATCGTGACGACGAGGCGGGAACCGCTCTTGCCGCGGAGGAGGCCGTTGGCCACCGCCACCACAACCACGCCGACCACAATGCTGACGATCGCTGTGGTGAGAATCGGAGCGGTTCCGCCGACAGAGAGCACGATCTCAGGCTCGTGCTGCATGAAGAGCAGAAGAACGCCACCCACAATGTCGAGCACACCCGAGATTCAGGCGAGTACCGCTGCCGCCGTGACGCCACCGGGGCGACGGTTGAGGGATCTGTTGGCCAGAGCGTTGCCCTTCGTCGGGCGGGCAGAGGTGAGCCCGCTGCGCACAGCGTGGCGGGCGGCACCCGCTCTCCACAAGGCGCGGTGTGGCCGCGGGGGTGTTGGACGTCGCGCCGCTCCGCGCACATTCGCTACGCTCAAGCCCGTGGCGCGCGAGCTTCGCGCCCCACCGTGAGACGGGGGTATTCGTGAAGTACGTGTTCGCAACACTTCGAACGGCGGCGGCGCTGGCGATCGTGATCGCGATCGTTGCACAGTTCCAGAGCACGGCCGCCGGAACAGAGGTCAATCCGTTCAACTTCTTCGGCTACTTCACGATGCAGAGCAACATCATCGCCGCCGCCGCGTTCGCGCTCTCGGCGTTCTTCATTTTTCGTGAACGCGCCCAGCCCAGCTGGCTCTCGTATCTGCGGGCCCTCGCCACGGTGGTGATGGCCATCGTCGGCCTCGTCTACAACACGCTTCTGGCGGATGCCGGCCTCGACGGCTCGTTCAATGTGCCGTGGTCCAACGACATCCTCCACGTCTGGATCCCGATCTACGCCGTTCTCGACTGGGTGTTGTTCGGCGACAAGGTGAAGCTGCCCTTCGACAAGCTCTGGGTGATGCTGATCTACCCGGCGATCTGGCTCGTCGTCGTGCTGATCCGTGGCGCGAACGACGGCTGGGTGCCCTACCCCTTCCTCGACCCGGCCACCGGCTACCCCTCCGTTGGCGTGTACTGCCTGCTCATCGCGGCGGTGACGATCCTCTTCGGCTATGGGGCGTACGCCCTGAGCCGGACCCGGATCCTGCGGCCCTAGGGCGCGCACGCAGAACGGGCCGCCCCAGTGGGTACGTCCCGTTCCGCGTGCGGCTCATGCCGTTTCAGCCTGCTGCCGCCGGCTGCAGCCGCTAGTAGCTCAGGCCGTGGCCGAAGCGGAACAACGGGTCCTTCGTGTCGAAGGGCACATCGGGGCGGTTCGCCTCGACGGCGGCCATGCTGCTCGGCAGCTCCATCGGCAGCTTGCCCCGCGGCGTGAACTCACCGAACAGCACGTCGAGCAACGCGGCGCCGCTGGCGCCGAAGTTGCCGACGATCGCGGCGACGTCGCCGACGATCGGGGTGAGGATCGCCGGACGGTCCAGGAACACGTCCACCACGGTCGGGACGACCGCCGCCAGCGCCCGGACGTGGTTGACGGTCTCGGCGTCGAAGTCGAGCGAGCCCTGGTGGAAGAAATTCTCGAAGTGGTTCTCCCGCGGGGTGAATGGGGCCTGCAGGCGCACGATCGCGACGTCTGCCTCGGCCGGGGTGCCGACGACGGTGCCATAGCCGGCCGCGACCTCGGCGTCGACGCCCTCCACGTAGACGCGGATGCCGCGGGCCAGCGGAAGCGTGGGCGCGCCGGCATCCGAGGTGCTGTTGGTCAGCACCGTGATCGCCGCGCGCTGGGCGGCAGCGCCGGCGGCGCGGAATTCCTCGTTGCCGACGGTGCGCACCGCGTTGGCGACGTCGACGAGGGGCGCGTCGAACAGCCCGAGGCGGAACTTCTCGCGCAGCAGGCGGCGCGCGGACTCGTCGATGCGCGCCTCGCTGACGTCGCCGGAGCGGACGATCTCGATGAGCAGCTCCGGCACGTCCTCGCCGCCGAACTGGTCGGCACCGGCCTCCAGCACCTTGACCATGCGCTCGCGCGGGCTGAGGTGTTCGACGCCCCAGGCGCGGGCCGGGAACGGCTGGCCCATGATCTCGGCGTCGGTGATCAGGCCCCAGTCGGTGCAGACGATGCCGTCGAACTTGTACCGCTCACGCAGCAGGCCGGTGATGACGCTCTTGTTGAAGCCGAAGCCGACCTCTTCGTACTCGGTGCCGATGGGCATGCCGTAGTAGGGCATGATCTGGCTGGTGCCGGCCTCGAAGGCATCCTCGAAAGGCTTGAGGTGGTGCTCAAAGTTGTCGCCGGGGTAGACCTGTTCGCGGCCGTGCGCGAAGTGGGGGTCCTCGCCGTCTTTCTGCGGGCCGCCGCCCGGGAAGTGCTTGGTCATGGTGGAGACGGACTCCGGGCCGATCTCCGGGCCCTGGAAGCCGCGGATGTAGGCGGCGCCCAGGGCGCCGCTCAGCTCGGCGCTCTCACCGAAGGTGTTCACCTGGCGCGACCAGCGCGGCTCGGTGGCGAGGTCGATCTGCGGGTGCAGGGCGACGCGCAGGCCGACGGCGAGGTATTCCTGGCGGGCAATGTCGCCGAAGCGCTCGACCAGTTCGGTGTCGCCGATGGCTGCGAGGCCGAGGGTCTCCGGCCATTCCGAGAACGGGCCGGCGTTCATGGCGACGCCGGGGTTGTCGCTGAAGGAGTGGCGCGGGTCGGAGGACAGCGTGACGGGGATGCCCAGGCGCGTCTTCGCCGCGAGCCCCTGCAGGCGGTTGTGCCACTCCGCCATGAGCTCGGCGCTCGGCGCCGAGCCGAGCAGGTTGAAGTGCGTCATCTGCAGGCCGTTGATGTAGTCGTCGGTCGAGGGCAGGCCGAAGGTGGCGTCCGCCCCGGCCAGCTGGCCGTCCTCGCCCATGGTGATCATGGTCTGGAAGAACAGGCCGGCCTTCTCCTCCAGCGTCATCTGGCCGAGCAGCCGCTCGACCCGCTCGTCGATGGGCAGGCTCGCATCGCGGAAGCTCGGGTCGATGGGGGCGGATGCCGCGGCATCCGCGGTCATGGTCTCAGACGACTCAGGCATGGTGTCCTCTCTCGGCGACTTCTCCGAAGTCGATCGGGCGCGCAGCGCTGCGCTCCACGCAGCATAACCCGAATGTGATTCGGTTTTCGAGTGGGTTCGGGGAATTCGCGTGGGCTGCCTGTGGGCCGGCACCGGGCACGTGCGATCATCGAGGGATGAGCGTGCAGCTGAAACCCATGCCTGAAGATCGACTCGCAACGTGGATCCGTGCCTCACAGGAGGAGTTTCGCCTGTCCCGCATCGAGGCCGGTGAGTCGGCGGAGCTGGCGGGCCTCCGCGCAGCCGAGTCGACGGAGCGCTACTTCGGCACCGGCCGTCCGCTGCCCCTGCACCAGGTCTTCGACGTGGTGCTCCCGGATGCCGGCTGCACCGTCGTCGGCCACCTCTGGATTGGGCCGCAGTTCGGCAGCACGACGGACTGGTGGGTGTGGGACGTGGAGATCGCCGAGGCGCACCGCCGCAACGGCTACGCCCGGGAGGCACTGCAGCTCGGCGAGGCAGAGGCGCGCGCGCTCGGCGCCCAGTCGATCGGCCTCAACGTGTTCGGCTACAACACCGGTGCGCAGGCGCTCTACGAGTCGCTCGGCTACGCGATCGCGGCCGTGAACATGAGCAAGAGGCTCGACTAGAGTCGGTGCGCCGACGCCGCGGCCGCGAGCTCGTGGGCCCAGATGTTCGAGCGGATGGGGTTGCCCTTCGGGTACTCGAAGTCGACTTCGCCGCGCAGCGTGAAGCCGCCCCTGCGGCAGAGGGCGTTGGACGCGACATTGTCGATTCGGGGGAACGCCAGGAGCAGCGGGCGATCACCCTGCTGCACGGCATCCGCGACGCACAGGGCGAGGGCGCGTGCGGCAAGTCCGCGCCCTTGGTGGGCGGTCGCGATGCTCCAGCCCGTCTCATAGACGTCCTCGCCCTGCCACTGCTTCTTCCAGTAGCCGATCGAGCCGACCGGCTCCGGCTCGCGGGAGCTCTCGACGACGAACATGCGCGCCTCGCCCTCCTGCCAGAGCCGCAGGAAGCGGGCGTGCCGGTTGCGCAGCGCCTCCTCGGATTCCGGGCCGCCGAGGAAGACCGTCATCGCGGGGGTGTTGCTGCGCTCCAACACGGGGAAGTCGTTGTCGCTCCAGGGGCGGAGCGTGATCGTCTCGTCCATGCGACGAGGCTACGACCGGGCACTGACACGGGGCAAGGAGGGCGGCGGCGTTGGCTTCGGTCGCAGGCTCCCTCGAGCCAACGGGAGTTGCACTTGCGCTCCCGCCAGCCGACGGGAGAGACGCCGGATGCGGAGGCAACCCGGAGATCGGGAGGCAACTTTCGACCGAAAGCCGCCTCCCCATCCCCCGCCGGCCTCCCGATCCGCCTCGGCCGGCTCCTCAGCCGCGCCGGTTGCGTCCCCACCCGCTGGTCGAGTGGGCCCGCCAGGGCCGTATCGAGACCCGGTTTCCCGCGGGGAACCGGGCCTCGTGCGAGGTCTCGATACGCTCGTTCCTCGCTACTCGACCAGCGGGTGGGGGCAGCCAACGGGGAGTGTGGGTGGCGAGACACCCGCTGGTCGAGTAGGCCCGCCAGGGCCGTATCGAGACCCGGTTTCCAGCGCGGAAACGGGCCTCGTGCGAGGTCTCGATACGCTCGTTCCTCGCTACTCGACCAACGGGTGCATACGAGGCGGTGTTGGCTTCGGTCGCTGGCGCTCCCTCTAGCCAACGAGGTGGGCGCTCCCTCGAGCCAACGGTGTGGGGCTAGCCGGCGGGGGCGAAGGCGGAGACGACCGTGACGAGGGCGTCGCCGTAGGCCTCCAGCTTCTTGGCGCCGATGCCGGTGATGCCGTCGAGCGCGGCCAGCGAGCGCGGCGTCGCCGACGCCACGGCGCGCAGCGTCGCATCGCCGAACACGATGTAGGCGGGCACGCCGAGCTCTTTGGCGGTCTCGGAGCGCCAGGCGCGCAGCGCCTCGAACAGCTCGACGCCGGCCGGGCTGAGGTCGGACAGCGCCGCGGCCTGCTTGCTCGAGCGGGTGCTGCGCGACGCGGTGCGCTCCGGCTCCGTGCGGAGCGAGACGGCGCGGTTGCCGGAGAGCACCTCCGCACCGGCATCCGTCATCGCCAGGGTGCCGTAGTCGCCGGTCGAGGCCAGCAGGCCCTGCGCCAGCAACTGGCGCACGACGCCGCGCCACTGCTGGTCGCTGAGGTCGGCGCCGATGCCCCAGGTGGCCAGGGCCTCGTGCTTGTGCTGGCTGGTGCGGGGCGTCTGCTTGCCGCGCAGGATGTCGACGATCTGGCCGGCTCCGAAGCTCTGGTTGCGCTCGCGGCGCAGCCGCACGACGGTCGAGAGCAGCTTCTGGGCGGGCACGGTGCCGTCCCAGGAGGCGGGCGGGGCCAGGCAGGTGTCGCAGTTGCCGCAGGGCGCGCTCGACTGGCCGAAGTAACTGAGCAGGTTGACGCGGCGGCACTCCACCGTCTCGCAGAGCGCGAGCATGGCGTCGAGGTGCGCGGCCATGCGTCGCTTGTGCGCGAGGTCGCCCGGCGAGGAGTCGATCATGCGCCGCTGTTGCACGACGTCTTGCAGTCCGTAGGCCAGCCAGGCCGTCGACGGGTCGCCGTCGCGGCCGGCGCGGCCGGTCTCCTGGTAGTAGCCCTCGACGGACTTCGGCAGGTCGATGTGGGCAACGAAGCGCACATCGGGCTTGTCGATGCCCATGCCGAAGGCGATCGTCGCGACGACGACGATGCCGTCCTCGCGCAGGAAGCGGGACTGGGTGCGGGCGCGCACGCCGGCGTCGAGGCCCGCGTGGTAGGGCAGCGCGTTCACGCCGTTGGCCTGCAGGAAGGCCGCCGTCTTCTCGGTCGTCGCCCGGGAGAGGGCGTAGACGATGCCGGCGTCGCCGGCGTGCTCGGTGCGGATGAAGTCGAGCAGCTGCTTGCGCACCTCGTTCTTCTCCACGATGCGGTACTGGATGTTCGGCCGGTCGAAGCTGGAGACGAAGTGCGCGGCCCGCTGCAGGTGCAGCCGGGAGGTGATCTCCTTGTGCGTGGCATCCGTCGCCGTCGCGGTGAGCGCGATGCGCGGCACGTCGGGCCAGCGCTCGGCCAGCTCGCCGAGGGCGAGGTAGTCGGGGCGGAAGTCGTGCCCCCACTGCGAGACACAGTGCGCCTCGTCGATCGCGAACAGGGCCACATGGCCGCGGGCCAGGAACTGCTTGGCCTGCTCGGTGCCGAGCCGCTCCGGGGCGATGTAGAGCAGGTCGAGCTCACCGGCGAGGTAGGCCTGCTCCACGGATGCCCGGGTGCCGGGGTCCTGGGTGGAGTTCAGGTAGGCGGCGCGCACGCCGACGGCGTTCAGCGCGTCGACCTGGTCTTGCATCAGGGCGATCAGCGGCGAGACGACGATGCCCGTCCCCTCGCGCAGCAGCGACGGGATCTGGTAGCAGAGGCTCTTGCCGCCGCCGGTGGGCATCAGCACGACGGCGTCGCCGCCGCCCGCGAGCTGCTCGATGATGGCGGCCTGCTCGCCGCGGAAGGACTCGTACCCGAACACCGTGTGCAGCGCCTCTGCAGCACTGGCAAACTTCGCCGGGGCCGGGCGAGCGGGGGTCGACGCGGCGGCCGCGTAGGCCCTTGCGGGGGCCTGCGCCTGCGCGAAGTACGGGTCCTCCGGCGGCACCCAGCCGTCTTCCGGCGGCGCCCAGTCGTCTTCGGGGGGAGGCGGGAAGCCCTCGTCAGCCCAGTCTGGTTCCGCTAGAAAAGTCACCCGTTGAGTGTAACCGGCGGCCCTGACAGCTCCGGCGAGAGGTGTCAGAGCCGCCTGGCGCGATGCTCGGTTTCTCGCTGGAAACCGGGTCTCGATACGACGCTGGCGCGCCTACTCGACCAGCGGGCCGGGGTGCCGTGGTCTAGCCGAAGGTGAAGGAGAAGGCCTGCACGCCCGGACCCGCTGCGACGGTGAGGGTGCCGGATGCCGCGGCATCCGTCTTCAGCAGCTCGTAGGAGCGCGGCACGCCGCTCACCTCGATGGCGTGGTCGACGCCGTCGACCGTGACCGTCAGCGTCCCGCTGCCTCCGAGGACCATGCGCACCTCGCTGCCGCTGTAGTTCAGCCGGATCGCGGCCCCGGCGGCGGCCGGCTCGATCGACTGGGTCCCGAGGGCCCACTCGCCCGCGAGGGCGAAGCTGTCCTTCGGCTGCTCGGCCGGCAGGCTGAACCGGCTCGTGGACGCCGAGTACTTCTCGGCCCCGCCGAAGTTCACGGCCTTGGTGGTTCCGAGGTACGTCTCGGGGGTCGTCGCCCCGGCGCTCGGCGTGGTGTCGGCTACCTCGGTGGCCGGGGGCAGCTGCACATCCGGGTTGGCCGCGACGAGCAGCTCGCGGATCAGCTTCTCGGTGTCGGCGTAGCCGCCCTCGCCGAAGCGGATGTGCCGCACGGTGCCGTCGGCGTCGATCAGGTAGTGCGCCGGCCAGTAGCGGTTCCGGTAGTTGGTCCAGGTCGAGAGGCTGTTGTCGAGGGCGACCGGGTAGTCGATGCCGAGGGCCGCGGCCCCGGCCACCACGTTGCGGGGCTCCTTCTCGAAGGCATACTCGGGCGAGTGCACGCCGATCACCTCAAGCCCGGCCGCCCGGTAGGCCTTGTCCCAGGCGACGACGTGCGGGACCGAGCGCTGGCAGTTGATGCAGGAGTAGGCCCAGAAGTCGATCAGGACGACCTTGCCGCGCAGCTGGTCGAGTGCGAGCGGCGCGTCTCCCGGGGTGTTGAACCACTGCTGGATGCCGGTGAGATCTGGAGCGGTGCCGCAGCTCTGCAGGGTGCTCGCCCCGTTCGTGCACTGGTCGAGGTCCTTGTTCTGCTCGTTCACCAGCCCGCCGAGGTCGAGAGCCTGGTCGACCTGCTCCGAGTTGCCGAATTGGTCCTGCAGCGCGCTCGTGTAGTCGGGCACGAGCCGCTGCAGCAGCTGCGGCACGTTGAAGACCAGGCCGATGGCGAGGGCGATCATCACGATTCCGCCGGTGATGCGGATGCCGCGCTGATGGGTGCGGAAGCTGCGCACCCGCTCGGCGACCCGGCGCCCGGCGAGCGCGAACACCAGCAGCGGCAGCGCGGCGCCGACGGCGAAGCTCGCGGTCAGCACGACGGTCTCCAGGCCGATGCGCCCCGTCGAGCCGGCGACGGTGATGGCGGCCAGCACCGGCCCGGCGCACGGCACGTAGACGGCGCCGAGGGCGAGGCCGAGCACGAAGCCGCCGCGCTCCGTGCCCACGTCCCTCTTCGGAATCCAGGCGAACGGCTTCTCGAGGATCGCCTCGAAGCGGGGCACGATCAGCCCGACGCCGATCAGCACCAGCACGACGAGGCCGGCCCAGCGCAGCACGTCCTGCGGCAGCCCGAGCAGGGCCAGGATCAGCGAGCCGATCAGCGTGAACACGCTGAAGCTGACGACGAGGCCGAGGATCACGAGGTAGGGCCGCCAGCGGGAGGGGGTGGCGGGCGCGGCATCCGTTGCGCCCGCCTGGGTGCGCGCGCTCTGCACGCCGCCCGACAGGAAGATGACGGGCAGCACGGGCAGGATGCACGGCGAGATGCCGGTGATGAGGCCTCCGGCGAAGCCGATGAGTGCGAGGGTGAGCACGATTTCCTCTCGAAACGGTGGCCGAGAATTCGGCTGCCAGGGGTTCGGTGCGGCGCCCGGAAGAGATTGCCCGGACTTTTCTGCGCATTCGACCAATCCGATTCGCGGATGCCGCCGAATCCCCTGTCGAGCCCCTCACAGCGCGTGGGCCCCGGCATCCGCCGAACTATCGAAGGAGATCTTCCATGCGACACTTCACCCGCAGCACGCTCACCACCCTCTCGGTCGCGGCCGTCGCGACGCTCGCCCTGGCCGGCTGTTCCATGGGCGCCTCGACGGCCGGCTCCGGCAGCTCCGACTCGAGCAGCCCGGAAACCTCGCAGAGCAGCACCCCGCAGGCGATGACCGCTGACCCGGCCGCCGACCTCGTCGGCCCCGGCTGCGCGGCGTACGCAGAGGCCGTCCCCTCCGGCGACGGCTCGATCATGGGCATGTCGGCGGACCCCGTCGCCGTGGCCGCGTCGAACAACCCGATGCTGACCACGCTGACCGCCGCGGTCTCCGGCCAGCTGAACCCCGACGTCAACCTGGTCGACACGCTCAACGGCTCGGAGTTCACCGTGTTCGCCCCCGTCGATGACGCGTTCGCGATGATCGACCCGGCCACCATCGACACGCTGAAGACCGACTCGGCCCTGTTGACCAGCATCCTGACCTACCACGTGGTGCCCGGCCAGATCGCTCCGGATGCCATCGTCGGCACGCACACGACAGTGCAGGGCGGCACGGTCGAGGTGACCGGCAGCGGCGAGAACCTCAAGGTCAACGACGCCACCGTGATCTGCGGCGGGGTGCACACGGCCAACGCGACCGTGTACCTGATCGACTCGGTGCTGATGCCGAGCAACTGAGTGCACACCGTCGGCCGAGCGACCGACGCGAAAGCGGCCCGGGTTCCACAGAACCCGGGCCGCTTCGCGCGTGCTGCGCGTGCTAGCTCTTGCGGCGCACCAACACCACAGTGAGCAGGACGGCGAGCAGCGCCGCGACGATGCTGCCGCCGATCCAGAGCACGTCGCCGAGGGCGACGGCCGGCTCGCTACCGCTGTTGCCGGCATCCGGCGCGGTTGTGGCCTGGCCATCCCCCGAGCTCGCAGCAGCGCAGCTCGGCTCGACGGTGCCCTCGGCGAGCTCGACGCCGGCGCCCGGCGCCCACTCGAACTCGTAGGAGTCCGAGATCACGTGCGAGTCGACCGAGATGCCCCGCCAGGTCACCGTGTAGATGCCGGGCTCGCCGAGCTGCGCGTCGAGCGCGAGCGTTCCGCCGGTGACGACGCCGCAGCCCTCCCCGTAGTAGCGCGGGTCGGATGCCGGCCCGCTGACGACCATGGCGTTGCCAGACTCCGCCTGCAACAGGGCGTCACTCGTGGTCACCGAGAAGGTGCCCGGCTGCTCGGTCACCACCGAGTCGGCGGCCGGAACGGTGTCGAGCACCTGGTTGTGCGCGGAGGCGGGCGCGGCGGCGCCGAACAGCACGACTCCCAGTGCCAGGGCGAGCGCGATCGAGGCGCCGGTGCGACGGTTCTTCATGCCGAGCATGCTGCCACCGCCTACTTCGAGGCTGCTGAACGGCGGGTGATGACGGCCAGCGCGATGCCGACGGCACCGACGACGAGGCCGACGACGCCCAGCACGCGGGCGACGATGTCGGCGCTCGGCGCGGCCGGGGCCACGGAGCTGTCGCCTGCCGCAGTCGCGGACGCGTCGCCGCTCGTGCTCTCGGTCGTCGCGCCGCCGTGGCCGTGGCCGTCACCCTCCGCAGACGCCTCGGTCAGCGTGAAGGCGGGCGCGGGGGCGTCCGGCTCGGCCTCTCCGGCGACGGTCGTCTCGTTCCAGTTGGTCTCGCCGACCGTGCAGGTCTGCAGCACCGGGAACTCGAGCGTGTCCCCAGCGGCCTCCGCCGGCAGCTTGGCCGAGAGCACGAAGGTGTCGCGCAGGCCGTCCTCCAGCGGCGCGATGGCGGTGTAGACGACCTGCGAGGTGCGGGCGGCATCCCCGTCGCCCGTCTTCACCTTCTCGATGGTCCAGTTGGGGTTGACCGTCGGGGTGACGCTGACGATGCTCTCGGGGATGTCGATGGCGATGCGGGTGGTCGCGGCGCCGTCGCAGCCGTGGCCGACCGAGAAGGTCAGCAGCGAGTAGGAGCCGGCGGCGGTGTCACTCGGGGTGACGCCGACGTGGGCGGATGCCGCCAGGGGCGCGCCGACGGCGAGCAGGGCTCCGGCGGCGAGGCCGGCGAATGCGAGGGTGCGGGTGGAGCGGGTACGGCTGGTCATGAGAATCCTTGGTGTGGTGCCGAGGGCCGCCGCGCAGTGCAGAGCGCACGGCGCGCGGCCGGTCAGAGTTCGGCGAAGAGAGTATGGATGACGCGGTGGGGCGCTAGGCGCGCGCGAGCACCGGCGGTCCACGGTGCCGCAGCGCGGACTGCACGACGTCCAGCGGGCGCGGGATCCACACGGCGGCCACGGCGGGGCGGGCCGGTGCGGCATCCGGGATCGGGGCGAGGACGATCGGGCGCACGGCCAGGGCGCTCAGCGCGAGGCCGGCGGTGCGCAACAGGCCGCGCAGGGCGTACTCGCCCCGCAGGATCGCGGCGACGGTGAGCAGTCCGGCGATGGTGTGGCCGAGCAGCATCCAGACGTCGTGGTGCGCGCTGCCGAGGACCGGAGCGATGCCAGCCGGCGCGATCGCCGACAGCTGGGCGGCGATCTCGGCGGAGCTCAGGTGGTGGCCGGCGTGCCCGGTCCCGGCGAGCGGGGTGGCCGCCAGCTGGCCGCCGAACAGGCTGAACAGCCCGTGGAAGACGATCTGGCTGCCGGCGACGGAGAGCACGACCCGCCACGGAGCCGGGCCGGTGCGGCCGGGCGCCGGGCACTTCGGGCCGGACAGGCCGATGCTGAGCATGGCGGCGAACGCCAGCGAGAGCACGATGGCCAGCCAGCCCGGCGTGACGCCGCCGGCGAAGCTGTGCGAGAGCGCCGCGACGAAAACCGAGAACAGGGCGACGAGCCACCCGCGCGTGAACCGCGCCCAGCGTGTGCTCGTCATGCCTCAACCTTATCGCGCGCGCAACCCACGCCAGGGCCGGCGCCGCTCACCGGCACGACCCGCGGCCGGCGCCCACGGGAATGAGGAGGCCCCTCCCGGTCGTCGACCGGGAGGGGCCTCCTCGTTGCTGCGCCTACTACCAGAGGATCAGCGGCAGGGTCAGGCCGGTCGAGGCCTTCACCGTGTCGGAGCCGAGGTAGCGGGCCTTCAACAGGTGGACGCCCGAGCTGAGCTTCGGCAGGTTCACCTTCGCCTGGCCCTTGTCCTTCGCGGTCAGCTGGATGGTCGCGATGACCTTGTTGCCGTCCAGCACTTCGACCGTTCCGGTCGGCCGCGGACCGGAGACGGCGAGCACGCTCACCGTGTACTGGACCGTCGATCCCGCCTTGGCGAGCAGCTTGCTCGGCGCCCCGACCGTGAGGCTGGACACCTTGACCGGCGCGACGACCTTCTGGATCGTGATCGGCACGTTGACCGCGGTCCCTGTGGCGGCGACCGTGACAGCGAGTTGCTGCACACCGTCGATGCCGGCGGGGATCGTGATCTGGGCGGTCGCGGTGCCGGTCTCGTCGAACACCGCGGTACCGACCGTGGCGTCGACAGGGGCGGATGCGAGCACCGCCCCGCCGAGCGAGAGGTTGACCGTGCCGGGGGCCGGGGTGGACGCGTCGCCGAATGCCAGCGAGCTGAGCGTGACGGTCACGCTCTCCCCGGCGACATAGCCGGCCGCCGCAGCGGGCGGCGTCAGCACCACGCCGACGGCCCGCTGGGCGTAGTCGGGCGCTGCCGGCGAGTTGGCGGCGAGGTAGTCCACCATCGCGGCCAGGTCGACCTTGCCGGTGTCGGCCCGGTTGGTGCCGGATGCGAGAATCGTGAAGTTGTCGCCGCCGGATGCCAGGAACGAGTTCACCGTCACCCGGTAGCTCGCGGCCGGGTCGATGACCGCCCCGTTCAGCGTGATCGTGCCGATCCGTGCCCCGCTGGCGCCGGCGGGGTTGTAGTCGTAGACCAGCCCCTCCGAGACGCCGAGCTTGAGGAACGGCCGCGACGCGCCCGCCGGCTGCCACTGCTGCTCCAGCACCGCGCGCAGCTGGGCACCGGTCAGGTCCATCGCCACCAGGGTGTTGGCGAACGGCTGGACGATGGCGGCTTCGCGGTAGGTGACGTTGCCGTCGGGGTCGGTCGGCCCCGAGCTCGCGTACGGCATGTCAGTGCGCAGCCCGCCCGGGTTCATGAAGGCGATCTGGGCGTTGGCGCTCTGCGTCGCCCAGAGCTGCACGTCGGCCACGAAGTTGCCGAGCGTCGACTCGCCGCCGCGGTTCTCCGTTGTGCCGTTGGCGAGCTTGGCGCGGTTGAACGGGGCGGTGATGTCGCCCAGCTTCTTCGCGCCGAGCACCGCGGCGACCGCCACGGCGTCGTCGACGATGGTCTGCACCTCCGGCACGGCCGGGTAGAGCGGCTTCGCCGGCACAGCCGGCGTCGTCGGCGTCGCCGGGATCGGGTCGGTCATCAGCGGCAGCGTCTGGTTGCTGATCTCCAGCAGCTCCTTCGTCTGCGGGTTCACCGAGATGTCCATCAGGCCGAACTTCTCGCCGTACTGCCCGCTGGAGATCACCGGTCGCCCGTCGATCACGTGGTTGTAGGCGAGGTGTGTGTGCCCGGAGACGATCGCGTTGACGTCGCCGTCCACGCCGGTGACGACCTTGCCGAACGCCGAGTTGGGGTCGGTGGCCGAGCTGATTGCCGTGGTCGCGGCACCCTCGTGGATCAGCAGGATGACGACATCCGCCTCACCGTTGGACGGGTCGCCGTCGCGCAGCTGGTCGGCCACCCGGTTCACCTCGGTCACGGTGTCGCGCACCTCGAGGTTGGCGATGCCGGCCGGGCTGACGAGCGAGGGCAGTTCTTCGGTGACCGCACCGATGAATCCGATGGTGACGCCGTCGAACGTCTCGGTGTAGTACTCGTCCAGCGCGGGTTTGCCCGTGGTCTTGTCGTAGACGTTGGCCACGAGGTACTCCCAGTTGGCCCGCGGGATCACCCGGTCGGTGAGGTCGGCGAAGCCCTGGTCGAACTCGTGGTTGCCGACGGAGCTCACATCGAGCCCGGCGGCGTTCAGCGCGTCGATCGTCGGGTTGTCCTGCTGGATGAACGAGGTGAAGGTGGAGGCGCCGATCAGGTCGCCCGCCGCGGCGAACACCGTGTTCGGGTTCGCGTCGCGGATCTGCTTAACCGCGCCGGCGAGCACCGCCGCACCGCCGGAGGGGGCGAGCTGCTCGATCCGGCCGTGGAAGTCGTTCACCGTGACGACGTTGATGTCGACGGGAACGGCCTCACTGTTCAGGCCGACCACGATCGGGTCGTGGTCGCTGGAGCGGAACGGCGTTCCGGCCTCCGTCGCCGCGAACTCGTAGCCGCGATCTCCCCACTCGGGCGAGTTGATGCCCCAGACGCCGGCACCGGTCACCCGGGGGGCGACGGACGGCGAGGCCAGCACGTGGTCGAGCGAGCCGAGCTCCCCGCTGAAGGTGTAGGTGTACTGGCCGGGTGCCTTCGCCGGGACGAGGTCGCTCCAGCCGGCGGCGGTGAACACGTTGATCGGGTCCTCGTGCGCGTAGGCGTTGAAGTCGCCGATCAGGAACACGTCATCGCTGCCCGAGTCCGCCTGCAGCTGCTGGCTGAAGGCGAGCAGGGCCTGCGCCTGCTCGGTGCGCTCGGCGTTGAAGAAGCCCTGCCCGTCGGCCGGCTCCGGCGCCGTGTTTCCGCTCGGCGCCGACTTCGACTTGAAGTGGTTCGCCACGACTGTGACGGTCCGAGCGCCGAGGGTGAAGGTCTGGGCGATCGGCTCGCGCGCGATGTCCCACACGGTCTCGTCGATGACGGTCTTGCTCGCGCCGACCGGCGTCGCGGCGTCCTTCTTGTAGATGATGGCGCTCGTGATGAAGTCGGTGATGGCCGCGTCGTTCAGCGCGGCCGGCGTCGGGACCGCCGCCCACACCTCGGAGCCGGTCGCGGCGTTGAGGCCGGCGACCAGGTCGTTCAGCGCGTGGTCGATGTCGGCCGGCGTGGCCAGCTTGACCGAGTTCTCGATCTCCATCAGGGCGACGACGTCGGCGTCCAGGCCGTTGATGGCCGCGACGATCTTGGACTTCTGGATGTCGAACTCGGCCTGCGTCGCGGCGCCGCGGGCGCCGGAGTTCACGGAGGAGAGCGTCGTGAAGTAGTTGAACACGTTGAAGGAGGCGAGCTTCACGTCGCCGCCGACCGCGGGCGGGGCATCCTGCCGGACGTTCACCGGGGTGAACGACACCTTGAGCGCGGCGTCGCTGCTGTCGGTCAGCGGGAGCTGGGGCTGCAGGCGCCACTCGTTGAAGGCGTAGCTGAGCACCATGCCGGCGTCCGGGAAGACGGCGGTGTCGCCGTTGCGGACGACGGTGTCCTTGGTGAAGTAGGGCTGCTCGCCGACGTGCGTCGCGGCATCGACGCGGGCGCTGTAGCCGTCGTCGACGAGCAGGCGGGCGCCCTTGTTGGCCGCGGCGATGGCGGTGGCCTCGTCACCCGGGCCGACGAGCTCGGTGTTCTTGATCGCGGGGGCTGCCCCGGCGTTCAGCCAGAGCTCGCCGAAGGAGAACAGGCTGTGGCTCGACGCCAGCGAGTAGCTGCCGGTCGGGGCGACCAGCATGCCCTCATACGCCTCGCGCGCGTCGCCGCGCACGCTGTCTGGCAGCGGGACGGGAGCGGGCAGGCCGACGCCGGCCGTGACCAGTGCGACGGCCCCGGCCGCGCTCGCGGTGATCTGGGTGACCGCGTTGAATTCGCTGACCGCTCCGGTGACGCTGACCTGGTCGCCGATTGCGATGCCGGCGGCCTGGTTGTTGCCGAGGAACACGAAGATGCCGTCGGATGCCCCGGGGCTCGGGTCGACGTCGCCGCCGACGCCGGGCGTCTGCACGTAGATGCCGCGGTAGCCGCCCGTGCGGTGGTCGGCCGTGACGATGCCGTCGACGGTGACGGTCTGGCCGGGAATCGGGGTGGCCGCGCCGGTGCCCTGCACGTCGGCGATGGTGTGGGTGGCGAGGGCGGCGGGGTCGGCCGCGAAGGCCGGTGCGGCGCCGAAGGCCGTGAAGGCGAGCGCGGCCGTCGTGGTGACGGCGAGCACTCCAAGCCTCCGGGGCCGAGAGCTGTGTTTCTGGTGCACGAGATCTCCTGTCCTAGTGGTGCCGCGTTCAGGCGCGCCGAATACCGCGGTGTGACCGCGCTGGCGAGCCGATCGGGACGGCAGACTGGCCCTCTGATGGGGGTCATCGGCAGCTTAGGGTTCCCTGTGAGTCGTGCCAAGAGGGAACCTCGATTTTTCTTCTGCACTTAAGCAGATTGTTCCCTTTCCTGCTCATCTGAGCAGGGGCCTGCGCAGGCTATTCTGAAGCTCTCATGCTCCTCTCGATCCTCGGCCTGGCCGGCGCGCTGGCGTACGGCACCGCCGACTTCTTCGGCGGGCTCGCCTCTCGGCGCATCACGGCACTGCCGACCTCGGCCATCGCGGCTGCGGCGGGCCTGACCGCGCTCGCACTGACCCTGCCCTGGCTGGGCGGGGAGTGGTCGGCATCCGCGATCGGCCTCGGGGTGCTCGCCGGCCTGGCCGGCGCCGTCGCGCTCCCGCTCCTCTACGCCTGTCTGGCCCTCGGGCCGATGAGCATCCTGTCGCCGCTGACGGCGGTGGTCTCCGCGCTGGTTCCGATGAGCGTCGGCCTGGCCCGCGGCGAGTCGCTCTCCCCCCTCGGCTACGGGGCGCTCGGCCTCGCGCTCATCGCCGTGGTGCTCGTTGGCTTCGTGCCGGAGAAGGGGGCGGTGCGGCCGAGCCTGCGCGGCGTGCTGATGGCGATCGGCAGCGGCGCGGCCATCGGCGTGTTCCTGATCCTGATCGACCTCACCCCGGAGGAGAGCGGCATCAACCCGCTCATCGTCGGTCGCTTCGTGAACGCGCTCATCATGGGCACCGCCGCTGTGCTGATCTGGCGCATCGGGGTGCGCCGGGTCGGGGCCGGGGTCGGCGCCGCCCGCGCTCTGCCGGTGCGGCCGCGGACGCTGTCGCCGACCGTGCGCGCGGGGCTGCTGCTCGCCATGCTCGGCGGGCTCTGCGACGCCTGCGCCAACGTGCTCATCCTGATCGGGCTGCGGCTCGGCGAGCTCAGCGTGATGAGCGTGCTCGTCGCCATGTACCCGGCCGGGACGATCCTGCTCGCTGCGCTCGTGCTGCGCGAGCGCATCGCCCCCGTGCAGTGGGTGGGCCTGGCGCTGGCGCTGACCGCCGCCGGTCTGCTCGCGCTCGCCTAGGCCGCCGCCGGCCTGCTCGCGCTCGCCTAGGCCGCCGCCCGACCGCCGCCCGGCCGTGCGGAACCGGGCCGCGGGCCGGCCGCCCGGAATGGCGGGATCCGCCGCACGGTGAAACGATGGAGGGGCCGGGCCCGTGCCTACGAGGCTGGGGCCCGACGGTTGAACGCTCGCACCACGACAAAGGAGAACCGAGCATGAAGGCTGCACGCTTCCACGCCCAGAAAGACATCCGCATCGAAGACATCCCCGAGCCGGAGCTGCGCCCCGGCGCCGTGGCCATCGACGTCGCCTGGTGCGGCATCTGCGGCACCGACCTGCACGAGTACCTCGAGGGCCCGATCTTCATCTCGCCGGAGGGACACCCGCACCCGCTCTCGCACGAGACCGCCCCGGTCACGCTCGGCCACGAGTTCTCCGGCACGGTGAGCGCGCTGGGCGACGGCGTCACCGACCTCACCGTCGGCGAAGCCGTCGTCGTCGAGCCGTACTTCGTCTGCAACGAGTGTGCGCCGTGCCTGGCCGGCAACTACCACCTGTGCACCAAGATGGGCTTCATCGGGCTCGCCGGCGGCGGCGGAGGGCTCAGCGAGAAGGTTGTCGTCGATCGACGCTGGGTGCACCCCGTCGGCGACATCCCGCTCGACCAGGCCGCCCTCATCGAACCGCTCTCCGTCGGCCACCACGCCGTCATGCGCAGCGGCGCCCAGGCCGGCGACATCGCACTGATCGGCGGCGCAGGGCCGATCGGGCTGTTGACCGCCGCCGTGCTCAAGGCCATCGGCGTGACCGTGATCATGTCCGAGCTGAGCGCCGCCCGCAAGCAGAAGGCCATCGACACGGGCGTGGCCGACTTCGTGGTCGACCCGAGCACCGAGGACCTGCAGGCGCGCGTGCTGGAGATCACCGACGGCATCGGCGTGGACGTCGCCTTCGAGTGCACCAGCGTCAACGTCGTGCTGAACCAGCTCTTCGACGCGGTCAAGCCCGCCGGCGTGATCGTCAACGTCTCCATCTGGGGCAAGCCGGCCAGCATCGACATGCAGAAGCTCGTGCTCAAGGAGATCGACCTGCGCGGGACGATCGCCTACGTGCGCGACCACGCGGCGACCATCGAGCTGGTGCAGCAGGGCAAGGTGAACCTCGAGCCGTTCATCACCGGCCGCATCGCGCTGGAGAATCTGATCGACGAGGGCTTCGACACCCTGATCAACCACAACGAGACCGCCGTCAAGATCATCGTCCACCCCTAGCGGCACCGACGCCCGGCCGAGCCGCCCGTTGCGCGGGCTTGGCCGGAGCGTGGCCCGGCCCGGAGCGCCTAGTCCTGGCGGAGCGAGAAGGCCGACGCCTCGGCGACGAGCTCCGGGCTCGGGCGCACGCCGGTGTAGAGCACGAACTGTTCCTCGGCCTGGATCGCGATCACCTCGGCGCCGGTGATCACCGGCTTGCCCGCGGCCCGGGCGGCCCGGATGAGCGGCGTCTCGCTGGGCAGGGCGACCACGTCCCAGACGACGGACGCCGCGGCGATGGCCGCGTCCGAGAACGACTGCTCCCCCGCCTCCGGCCCGCCGGCCATGCCGAGCGGTGTGACGTTGACGATCAGCTCCGCGTGCACCGCCGACTCGTCATCCGTCGCCCGCCAGCCGTACTGGGCGGCCAGCGCCCGGCCAGCCGCCGCATTGCGGGCCAGCACGGTGCCGTTCTGGAACCCGGCATCGCGCAGCGCAGCGACGACCGCCTTGGCCATGCCGCCGCTGCCGCGCACGACCACACTGCAGGGGTCGACCGCGTGCCGGTCGAGGAGACGCTGGATCGCCAGGTAGTCGGTGTTGTAGGCGACCAGGCGCCCGTCGGTGTTGACGATCGTGTTGATCGACTCGATCGCCGACGCCGAGGCATCCAGCTCGTCGACGAGCGGGATCACGGCCTCCTTGAACGGCATCGAGACGGCGCAGCCGCGGATGCCGAGGCCGCGCACACCGGCGATGGCGGCGGGCAGGTCGTCGGTGCTGAACGCCTTGTAGATGTAGTTCAGCCCGAGGGCGTCGTACAGGTAGTTGTGGAAGCGGGTGCCGATGTTGCTCGGTCGCCCGGAGAGCGAGATGCACAGCGTCATGTCTTTGTTGAGGATCGGCATCCCTGCACTCTAGGCGCTCGGCGCGGGCGCGCGGCACCGCCCCGGCGCCGGATCACATGTCGGCGCCGAAGCGGCCGCGCGCCTCCACCGGGATGAGGGGCTTCTCTGCGCGCACCTTCAGCTCCTGCACCGCCCAGCTGTTGCCGTCGGGGTCACTGAAGCCGAAGAACGTGCCGCCGTCGCGGGGGTCGATGACCATGATCTCGCCGGCCTCCACCCCGCGCCCGACGAGCTCGGCCCTGGCGGCCTGGGCGTCCGAGACGACGAGCTGCAGCCCGCGCATCGAGCCGGGCGCCATCTCGTTCTGCGAGGGCAGGTTGCCGAACACGATCGAGCAGCCGGAGCCCTGCGGGGTCAGCTGCACGACGTGCATCTGCTCGGTCTGGGTGTTGTGGTCGAGGTGGAACCCGACCTTGTCGCGGTAGAACTCGATCGCGCGGTCGATGTCGCTGACCGGCAGGATGACGACTTCGAGTGTCCAATCCATGATGCTTCTCCTTGCGATTCGTGGGTGCGGTGTTGGTGGCGGATGCCGCGGGCCGGCGCCCGCGGCATCCGTCCCGTTCTACAGCGAGGGCAGCAGGGCGTCGAGGCGCTCGTAGCCCTCGCGCATGCCCATCTCCATGTCGCTGGCGATCATGCCGTCGCGCGCCTCCAGGTTGGGGTAGACGGAGTGGCCGGAGAGCCGGCTGCGCCCGCCGCCCAGGTCCTCGAAGCGGAGCGCCTCGATGCTGACGGTGTCTGGATAGCCCTCGTACTCAAACGTCTGGATGGCGAACTCGTTCGGGCGCACGACGTGGAAGACGCCGTTGAACGCGTACTCCTCGCCGTCCGGCCCGATGTGGATGTAGCGGTAGCCGCCGCCGGTGACGAAGTCGTAGCGCTCGATGCGCATCTCGTAGCCGTTCGGCCCGAGCCACTGCTTGATCAACCCCGGCTCGGTGTGGGCGCGGAAGACGGCCTCGATGGGGGCGTCGAACTCACGCTCGAAGTCGACGTACTGCACACCGGCCGGAGCGGTGACGGTGAGAGCGTTGGTGGTGGTGCTCATTGTTCTTTCTCCTCATGATTCGGTGGTGCTGGTCAGCGATCCAAGCAGTGAGTCGAGTCGGCGGAACTGTTGCTCGTGGATGAGGCGGTACCCGTCGATCCAGGCGGTGAGGGCTTCGAGGGCGGCCGCGTCCAGGTGCACCGGGCGGCGCTGGGCGTCACGGCTGCGCGTGACGAGCCCCGCGTGCTCGAGCACCTGGATGTGCTTCGACACGGCCTGCTTGCTGATGTCGAACGGCTCGGCGAGTTCGTTCACCGTGGCCGGCCCGCGGCTGAGCCTGGCGATGATCTCCCGCCGCACCGGGTCGGCCAGGGCCATGAAGGCCCGGTCGAGGCGCGCGTCGGCGGGGTTCTCATCGATCATGCTGACACCAGTGTGCTCACGTTTTTATTCAACCTTTTGCTTGATCAACTATTTAATTGATTACAAGCTACGCCGCACCGATCACCCTGTCAAGGGTTTCTTCCTGCCGGGTCAGGAGAGCAGCAGCGAGATGCCGAACAGCACCGGAATGCAGCCCAGCGTGGTGACGAAGACGGTGTCGCGCGCCATGATCTCGGCCGTCTCGTAGCGCTGCGCATAGTTGAACACGTTTTGCGCCGTGGGCAGCGCGGCCAACACGACGACCGCGTACAGCGCCTCGCCGTCCAGGCCGAACACGAAGGAGGCCAACAGCCAGGCGGTGGCCGGCATGACCAGGAGCTTGAGGGCGGATGCCAGCACGACGAGTGCGCGCCCACTGCCCGGGCTGAGCATGCGCTGCCCCGCCAGCGACAGGCCGAAGCTGATCAGCATCAGCGGAATCGCGGCCTCGCCGACGCGGGCGATGGGGTCGTGCACGATCGGGGGCAGGGTGATCCCGGCCAGCGAGACCAACAGGCCGGCGAGGGAGCCGACGATGATCGGGTTGCGCAGGGTGCGGCCGAGGATGCGCGGCAGCGAGGTGGTGCCCGTGCTGCGCGCATCGAGGATCGCGAGCCCGATCGGCGCGAAGAGCAACAGCTGCAGCAGCACGATGGGCGCCGCGTAGGCCGCGCTGCCCAGCATGTACAGCGCCAGCGGGATTCCCACGTTGTTGGCGTTGACGTAGCCGGAGCTGAGCGATCCGATCACCGTCTCAGCGAGCGGGCGCCGCCAGACGAGCAGCGAGAGTGCGGCGAAGACGAGCATCATGAGCCCCGCGGCGAGCGCCGAGACGGGCAGCAGCGCGGAGAAGAGGGTGGCGACATCCGCCCCGGAGAGCACGGAGAACAAGAGCAGCGGCGAGAGCACGTAGAACACGATCTTGCTCAGCACCGGACGAGCGCCCGGACCGAGCACCCCGGTGCGGCCGACGAGGTAGCCGAGCAGGATCGGCAGTGCAATCACTGCGAAGCCGGTGGCGACGCCGCCGACGTCTGCATTCATGCGGTTCTGCTCCTCATTCGGGGTCGGCGGCCGACTCCGGGCCCCGAATGAAATCTACCGGTTCCGGTTCGAGCGCCGGCACGGCCGCTCCTGGCGCTGCCGCGGCGACGCTCCGGGCACGCCGCTGATCGGGCGGATGCGGGGGCCAGCGTTCAGCGCAGTTCGGCCTCCCCGAGTGGTCCGCGCACCGTGGCAACCAGCGCCGGAACCGCACCGGGCACGAGGTCGAGCGGAACGCCGAGCGCGTCGAGCTGCGCGCGCAGCGATCCCGCCGCCGGGTGCTCGCCGCGCAGCGCGACGAGCTCGAGCGTGGGCAGGTCGCTCAGCCCGGGGTGGGCGGTGCTGCCCCAGTCGATCAGGAAGGGCACGACCGGCGATACCCGGCTCGGCGGGGCCGTGTAGCTCCACGCGAGCACGCTGCCGTCAGGCTTCGTGCGCGACTGCGCCGCGACCTCGCCGAGTGGCAGGCCGGCGTCGGTGCCGCGCGCCGCCAGCTCTGCGATGTCCGCGGGTGCGGCGGCATCCGAATGCACGGCGTAGCTGCTGAGAGTCGGCGCCTGCAGAGTGTCGATGCCGAAGGTGGCGATTGCGGATGCCGGCTGCTCCCCCTCGGGGTCGGGGCCAATGATCTCGAGGTAGTGCGGGCCGCGGGCGCCTGCGACGGTGAAGGCGATGAGGGCGTTCGCGGTGCCGATGGCGTGTCGACCGCCCGGCGCGGCGGTGACGCCGGTGAGTCGGGCGACGTGCGCGACGGCGGCTCCGAGATCGGGGCCGGCCAGCACGAGGTGGTCGAGTACTGCGGCGAGCGCGGCGGGCAGTGGCGCGGCTTCGGGACGGGGCGCGGCGGTGTCGGCATCGGTGTCGGTCATGTCTGCCAATCTGGCACAGCCGGCGGCGCCACCGCGGCTCGGGCGACCAATTGCGTAGCGTTCAGGGCAGCCCACTCGGAGACGCCGATCGCTCAGCCCCTGTTGCGCGGGCGGTCAGGGTCGATACGCTGCGAGCATCATTCGATTCGGGGAGGATCACAGATGTCCGGAACCACCAGCACCCTTGACCAGAAGCTGCGCCTGGCGCACACAGCGAGCGTCGCCGTCGTCGTCCTCGGCTTCGTCTTCATTGTGGTCGGCGTCATCGCCTGGATCGCGGTGAGCATGAAGCTCCGCGCGGAGGGCATCACGGTGAGCGACGATGCCGCATTCCTCCAAGGATGGCCGGTCGCCGGGCCGTTGACCGCATATGCCCAGGCCGACATCATCAACACGCACGCCCTCGCCATGAGCGACGGGCAGACGTATGCGCAGCTCGCCCAGGACGACCCGCGGCGCGCCGTCGTGATGAACGCGTCGTTCCTGCGCGCGTCGCTGTTCACCTCGGTGATCTCCTTCGGCATCGCGCTGTTCGCGATCGGCGTCGGCGTCGTGTCGGTTCTGCTCGGTTGGGTGGGCAGCACGCTGACGAAGGCGCGGGGCGCGGCGGCAACCGCCTAGCGGCAGCTGTGCGGCTCCGGCTCGTCGAGATGACTGGCTTCGTCTCCTAGAACGCAGAACGGGAGCGGTGGGCTACCAGCCGCGGCGGGAGCGCCGGGCCTCGCGGCGGATCTGCTTGCGCAGCTCCTTGAGCCGCCTCTCGGCCGTGCCGGTCGCCTTGTCCTCAACCACGAGCTCCGGCCAGACCGCGTCGAGCTTCGCCTCGATCGCCGCCGAGATCTCGCCCCAGGCATCCGCCTGCGCCCGGGCGATGAAGCCGTCGAGGTACTCGCGGTCCTCACGCAGACGCCAGAGCCGCTCCGCGACGGCGGCGTGCATCTTCTCGCGGCGGCGCAGGTTCGCCACGTCGTCGGTGCGGTAGTCGTGGTGGTGCAGCGCCTTGCCCTCGCGGTTCGCTGCCGAGTCGCGCTCCTCCTCGGCGATCGACGCGGACTCGTCCTCCTGCTGCACCTCCTCATAGAGGGCGGCGCGGGCTGCGGCCCGGATCTGCTCCGTCCCGAAGTCATCCGGCTCGGTGAGCACGCCGACGATGATCTGGTTCTTCAGGGCCATGCGCGCGCCGAACTCGGCGAGCATCACGCCCTCCTCGACCTGCTCGGCGAGGCTGGCCTCCTCGCGCCGGGGCAGCGCCTCATCGTTGAACGGCGTGAAGTCCCTCCGCCTGCGCCGCGCCATCTCTGCCCTGCCGTCTTCGAGCCCGGTGTCGACCGCACATGCGGCCCTCTCCAGAGTATCGCTCAGCTCCGACCCCTTAGCATGATGGCCATGACTGAATCTTCTGCTCCCGCCGAGACCTTCGACCGCATCACCATGTTCGGTGCGACCTGGTGCAGCGACTGCCGCCGCTCGAAGTCGCTGCTCGACACCTTGGGCGTCGACTACGACTACGTCGACCTCGAGGTCGAGATCGAGGGCGCCGACCGCGCCAAGGCCATCAGCGGCCGCACGAACATCCCCGTGATCGTGTTCCCGGATGCCAGCCACATGGTGGAGCCCCGCGACTCCGAGCTGCACGCCAAGCTCACCGAGCTCGCCGCGATCTAAGCGCGCTCTCGCCGCGCGCTGAACGCAGAGCAACGCGGATACGCACGAAGGCCCGCTCCGAGAGGAGCGGGCCTTCGTGCGTTGCAGTTCTGCTTACTGTGCTGGCGTCGAGGCCACGTCGAGGATCTCGATCACGAAGACGAGGGTCTGGCCGGCGAGCTCGTGCTCGCTGCTGCCCGCGACGCCGTAGCCGTACTCCGGCGGGATCGACACGACGAGCTTGGTGCCGACCTTCTGGCCGACCAGTGCGGCGCCGAAGCCCTTCACGACGCCGGTGGTGGCGAACGTGGCCGGCTGCTTGCCGTAGCTCTGGTCGAAGATCTCACCGGTGTCCCAGTTCGTGCCCTGGTAGTTCACGGTGACGGAGTCGCCGGCCTTGACGGTCGCGCCGTCGCCTTCTTCAATGACGTCGATGAGCAGCTCGGGGCGCGGTCCGCCCTCTGGCAGGGTGAGCACGGGCGGCTCGTCGCCGTTGAACTGAACCGTCGGCGGGTTCTCGGTCCAGGCGGCGGGCGTCAGCGGCGGAACGATGCTGAGCACGTCGGTGACGATGACGACGCTCTCGCCGCCGGCAATGCCGAGGCCCTCGCTGCCGGCATCCCCGAACAGCTCATCGGCCGGCACGGTGGTGACGACGCGGGAGCCGACCGGGACGCAGTCGATGCCGGCGATGAAGGCCGGGAAGATCTGCGGGTCGCCGGCGATGAACTCGGAGGTCTCCGAGATCGCGAGCTCGCCGGTGTTGCCACCGAAGACGTTGATGCGCAGCTCGACGGTCTGGCCGGGGGCGGTGACCTCGCCGTCGCCCTCCTCCACGATCGTGCGCTGCAGTTCCGTCGCGGTGAACGGGGTCTTGAACTCGGCGGTGACTTCGCTGCCGTGGTCACCGGTGACCTTGACGGACTTGCTTTGCGAGCCCGAGGTGTACTCGCCACAGGCCTCGGCCGAGGACGAGGGGGAGGCAGTGGAGTTACTCTCACCGGATGCACAACCGGTGAGGACGAGCGCGGAGGCGGCCAGGAGCGCCAGCGGCGCCAGGCGGCCGAGCGGTGATGTCTTTTTCATGCTGGTGAGGTTCTCGATTCGCGTCGGGAGCGGCTGCAGGGGATCGCCGCAGGGGCGGCCACTCGGCGTATTCCGCTCAAGGGCCTTGTCGAGTCTGTCACTTCGGCCTTGGGCTTGCCTGAAAGCTGGCCGCGCGGTTTCCGATTGGAATACCGGAACGGCCCCGCCGGTTTGACCGAGCGATGACTACCGCAGCACACACCCCCGCGCCCGCCCTGCCCCGCCTCTCCGTGCTCGACCTGGTGCCTGTGCGCAGCGGGCAGAGCAGCGCCCAGGCCGTGGCGGCATCCGTCTCACTCGCCCAGACCGCCGACGAGCTCGGCTTCGAGCGCTACTGGCTGGCCGAGCACCACAACATGCCCGCCGTGGCCTCGACCACTCCCCCGGTGCTGATCGCCGCGATCGCGAGCCGCACGGAGCGGATCCGGGTCGGCTCCGGCGGCGTGATGCTGCCCAACCACGCCCCGCTCGTCGTGGCGGAGCAGTTCGCCGCGCTCGAGGCGATCGCGCCGGGCCGCATCGACCTGGGCCTCGGCCGCGCCCCCGGCAGCGACCCGGTGATCACCGCGCTGCTGAACCAGAGCGGCGCGACCAGCGAGGTGTCGCGGTTCCCCGAGAACATCGGCGAGATCCAGGCGCTGCTGCAGCCGGGCGGTGCCGCGTTCACACTCACCAGCGGGCAGGAGTACGTCGTGCACGCGACGCCTGCGGCATCCGGCGCCCCGACGATCTGGCTGCTCGGCTCCAGCGACTACTCGGCCAGGCTCGCCGCCCGGCTCGGCCTGCCCTACGTCTTCGCCAACCACTTCAGCGGCGAGGGGCTGGCCGCAGCGATGCGCCTCTACCGCACCGAGTACCAGCCGAGCGAGGCGCACCCGACGCCGCAGAGCTTCCTCACCCTGAACGCCTCGGTGGCGCCGACGCTCGAGGAGGCGCGGGCCCGCGCCCTTCCGCAGTTGCGCATGATGGCCAGGCTGCGCTCCGGCCAGCGGCTCACCGCACTGGAGACGGTGGAGCAGGCCCAGGCCGCAGAGATCGAGGCCCCGGATGCCGCTCGCGCGGCGTTCATCGCTGCGGCAGAGTCGCGCTGGCTGATCGGCACGCCGGAGACCGCCCGGGCAGAGCTGGCGGCGTTCGCCGCCGAGCACGGCGTCGACGAGGTCATGGTGTCGGCCATCGGCGGCAGCTTCGCCGACGAGCCGCTGGACCGCACGCCGGGCCGCGAGCAGACGCTGCGACTGCTGGCCAGCTAGCCAGCGAGCCGGAACGCGTTTCCGCTGTTCTGTCAGCGGTCGGCGCTAGCTTGTAGTCATGCGGATTCTGCACACCTCGGATTGGCACGTCGGGCGCACCTTCCATGGGCACTCCACCCTCGCGGCGCTCGATCAGGTGCTGGCCGCGCTCTCGGTCGAGGTGCGGCAACGCGACATCGACGTGGTCATCGTCGCGGGCGATGTGTTCGACTCGGCGGTGCCGTCGCGCGACAGCTACGAGCTGTTGACGCGCGCACTCGGCGCCATCCGCGCGGCGGGCGCCACCGTCATCCTCACCAGCGGCAATCATGACTCGGCGACCCGGCTCGGCTTCCAGTCCGAGTTCGCCTCCTTCGGCGGGGTGCACGTGATCGCCCGGCCGGAGCAGCACGACCGGCCGGTGACGCTGGCGGACGAGCACGGGCCTGTGCACTTCTACGGCATCCCCTATCTGGAGCCGGCGCTGGTGCGCGGCCGGTACCCGGAGGCCGAGCTGCGCACGCACGCGCAGACCCTCGGCTTCGCCATGGACCGGGTCCGCGCCGACCTGGCCGAGCGCGGCGGGCGCAGCGTCGCGATCTCGCACTGCTTCGCGGTGAACGTCGGCCCTGCCGACGACACCAGCGCGGCACCCTTCGTCGACGACGTCGTGCGCGACATCACCGCAGGCGGCCTCGACCTGGTGCCGCTTCGCACCTTCGACGGTCCGGACTACGTCGCCCTCGGGCACATCCACGGCCGCTCGACGCTGAGCGAGCGGGCCCGCTACTCTGGCGCCCCGGTGCACTACTCGTTCAGTGAGGCGGGCAAGCAGCGCGGCGGCTGGCTGGTCGAGCTCGGCCCCGACGGCCTGGACGCGGTGGAGTGGCTGCCGCTGCCCGTGCCGCGCGCGCTCAGCGTGCTCACCGGCACGCTGGAGGAGCTGCTGACGGATGCCGTGCACACCCCCGCCGAGGGCGACTGGGTGCGCGCGATACTCACCGACCAGTCCCGGCCGCTGGACGCCATGCGCAAACTGCAGCAGCGCTACCGCTGGTGCGCCGACCTCAGCCACCAGCCGAGCGTGGTGGCCGCGGCATCCGAGGCCAGCTACGCCGAGCGGGTCAAGGCCAAGAGCGACGCCGAGATCGTCGCCGGGTTCCTCGAGCACGTGCGGAACGGCGACGGTGCCAGCGACGCCGAACGGGAGATCCTGGCCGAGGTGATCGCCACGAACGAGGCGGCCCGGTCCGGCGAACTGGCCGGCGAGTTGGCCGGCGCACCGGCAGGGGGCGCGGCATGAGGATCAACAAGCTGAGCGTGCAGGGCTTCGGGCCGTACAAGTCGCTGCAGCACGTCGACTTCGACGCCTTCGCCGACGACGGAATCTTCCTGATGGGCGGCAAGACCGGGGCCGGCAAGTCGAGCATCCTCGACGCGATCTGCTTCGCGCTGTACGACAGCGTGCCGCGCTACGACGGCACCAAGGCCCGGCTCCGCAGCGACCACGCCGGCCCGGACGACCCGAGCCTCGTCACGCTCGAGTTCACGGCGGGCGACACCCGGTACCGGGTGGAGCGGGCGCCCGAGTTCGAGCGGCAGAAGGCACGCGGCACCGGCACCACCAAGCAGAAGGCGACCGCGGAGCTGTTCGAGCTGCGCGGCACCGAGTGGCACGGCATCGAGGCACAGCCGCGCGAGGTGGGCCCGCGGATCGCCGAGCTCGTCGGCCTGAACAAAGACCAGTTCTTGCAGGTGATCCTGCTGGCACAAAACCGGTTCCAGCAGTTCCTGCTGGCCAAGAGCGAGGCCCGCCAAGAGGTGCTGCGCTCGCTCTTCGGCACCCGGCGGTTCCAGGACTACGAGGCCACGCTCACCGAGCGGCGCAAGCAGCTCGACGGCGAGCTCGGCGCGCGGCGGGCCGCCCTCGAGCAGCTGGTGGAGCAGGCGTCATCGGCGGCGCGAGCCCTGGGCGTCTCCGCTGAGGCCGCCGCGGTGCCCGAGTCCCACACGGCCGAGCAGCTCACCCCGTGGCTGGCGGCGCTGACGGATGACGGCCAGCTGCTCGTCCGGCAGGCGATGGACGCGGCCGAGACGGCCGACGCGCAGTTCGCCGCCGCCGACGCCGCCCACGACGCCCGCATCGCGCTGCGCACCGCGCAGCAGCGCCGGGCCGCCGCGGAGGCGCGCCTGGCCGAGCTGCGCGCGGCAACGGAGACGATCGACGCCGAGCGCGCCGCGTTGGCCGCGGCCGCCCGCGCCGATGTGGCCCTCGGAGCCGTGACGGCCGCCGAGCGCGCCCGCGCGGCACTGCGGGCCGCCGAGGACGCGGTCGCGCAGGCGCAGTCCGCGTTCGTGGTCCTGCCCGGCGCCCCGGACAGCACCGCCCCGGCAGAACTGGCCAGGCTCATCGAGTCGGCGACGCAGGAACAGGGCGCCGTCAACGAGACGCTGGCTCTGGAGCGCGAGCTTCCGGCGCTGCACAACGCCCAGGAGCAGCACGCCCGGGAGCACACGGCGGCCGAGACGGCCCTGGCCGAGGCCGTCGAGCGCTCCACCGCGCTGCCGGCGTTGATCGCGGCCGACACGGCGCGCCTGGGCGAGCTGCGGTTGGCGGCGGCGCGGCTCGACCCGGAGTCCGCCGAGCGGGACCGCCTGGCGGCGACGCTCGCCCAGGCCCAGCGGGTGGCCGCACTGCAGCCCGAGCTCGCGGAGGCCCGCGCGCGGGAGTTCGGGGCCGGCCAGGAGAGCACGGCGGCATCCGCCAGGCTCGACCGGCTGCGGGCACGACGCCTGAGCGGGCATGCCGCCGAGCTCGCCCTCGAGCTGCGCTTCGGCGAGCCCTGCGCCGTCTGCGGCGCCCACGAGCACCCGCACCCGGCCGCCGCCTCCGCCGACGCGGTGGGCCCGGACGACATCGCCGCCGCCGAGGCCGAGCTGGCCGCGTGCCGCGCCGTCGCCGACACGGCACGCGAGGCCGCCCACGCCCTGGACTCCGAGCTCGCCGCGGCGACGGCCCTCGCCGGCACGCTGCCCACCCAGCTGCTCGAGGCCAAGATCCTGCTCGCCGAGACCTCGGTGGCGCTGGCCGCGGCCGCAGCCGCCGAGTCCGACGAGCTGGCCGCCACACTCGGCGAGCACCATGCCGAACTCGCGACGCTCACCGCGGCGGTGGCCGCGTGCCGCGAGACCCTCGCCCGCGCCGCCGCCGCCTCAACCGCGGCGCGCACCCGCAGCGAGGCGGCCGAGCAGCGCGTGGCGGAGCAGCGCGCCGGCTATGTCACGATCGCGGCCCGCAGCGAGGCGCTCGCCCTCACCTTGACGGCGGCGCGTGCCCTCGCCGCAGCCCAGAACGCCGTCTCGGTGGCCGGTTCTGCCGCCACCTCCGCCGACTCCGAACAGCGCGCGCGGCTGGACAAGCAGGGCTTCGAGAGTGCCGCGGCCGTCGTGGCGGCGCACCTCGACGCCGAGCGGCGCGCGGAGCTGGGGGCGGGCCTCCGGGCGCACGATGACGCGGTCGCGGCGGCAAAGGCGACGCTCGCCGAGCCCGAACTCGCCGGGCTGCCGAGCGAAGAGGTCGAGCTCGAGGAGTCGGAGGAGGCCGTGCGGCTCGCCCGCTCGGCCCGCGACGAGGCCCTCGCCCGGCGGGCGACGCTCACCGCGCACGCGGCCAGCCTGAGTGAGCTCGTCGACACCGTCGAGACGGCGTTGGCGGCATCCGCGGAGCTGATCGACCGTCACGAGGTCGTGGCGCGCCTGGCCGCGACGGTCAAAGGTGACGCGCCGAACGACCGGAGGATGCGCTTGGAGAGCTTCGTGCTCGCCGCGGAGCTCGAGGAGATCGTGGCAGCGGCGAACGCCCGACTGCACCAGATGAGCGGCGGCCGCTACCTGCTCGAGCACGACGACGCCGTCGGCTACCGCTCCACGCAGTCCGGTCTCGGCCTGGCGATCCTCGACAGCCACACCGGGGCGCAGCGGCCGACGCACTCGCTCTCGGGCGGCGAGACGTTCCTGGCGTCCCTCGCCCTGGCTCTCGGCCTGGCCGAGGTCGTCACCGGACGGGCCGGCGGCATCACTCTCGACACCCTCTTCATCGACGAGGGATTCGGGTCGTTGGACGCCGAGACGCTCGAGATCGCGATGACGACACTCGACGGGCTGCGCACGGGAGGCCGCACCATCGGGCTGATCAGCCACGTCGAGGCGATGAAGGAGCAGATTCACGCCTCGCTGCAGGTGGCCGTCAGCGAACAGGGCTGGAGCACGATCAGCCAGGAAGTCGGCTAGCGGTACACGGGCTCGGCTAGGCGGCGAGCCCCAGGTGGGCTCGGCTCGGTGCGACCGGTCGGGTGCCCGGGATGGTGGCCCCGGCCGGGATCGTCTCATCGTCGCCCACGCGGGCGCCTTCGCCGATGCGAGCACCCTTGCCGACGGTGACCCGGTTGCCGAGCCGCGCCCGCACCCCGACGACGGCGTGTGGCGCGAGGTGGGCCCGCGCCCCCAGGCGTGCCTCGGCTCCGACGATCGCGCCCGGCTCGATCCAGCTGTCCGGGCCGATCTGAGCCTCGGCATGGACCTCGGCCCCGGGGTCGACGTAGCTCCCCCGCGCGATGTAGGCGGTGCGGTGCACCGTGGCCTCGGCCGAGACGAAGCCGCGGCCGTTCGCGTGGTGACGGTAACGGCGCAGCACGCCGGCGCTGTCTTCAATGTCCACGTAGTTGGTGCTCATCGCGGCCCCTCTCTGCTCCACCGGATCGATCTCGACCCGCGCGCGGCCTGGCCGGCGCGGCTCGACATCGTTGGCACTTCCCTGCGATCAGAACACCCGCCGCTGCGTGCACGCTGCGTGTTGGCTGCGCCCACGCCGTGACTGTCCCGATCCGCTGTTGACATAACACGGCGGATGCCGCTGGCATTCCCTCCGCGCCGGGCCGCCCACCGCGTTACTGCTGCGCGACCCACGCCCCCGCGGAGCAGGTGTAGAAGGCCATGCTGGCGGTGTCGAGGTAGATGTCGCCGTCCGCGCCGCACGCGGCCGCCGGGTCCGGGCTGCCCGTGCCGAGCGACACCTGCGTGCCGGCGACCCCGGGCTCGCCCGGCTTGCCTGGCTTGCCCGGCTCGCCCTGGGCGCCGGTCGCGCCTGTCTCCCCCTGCTCGCCCTGCTCGCCGGCCAGGTTCTCCGCGGCGTTCTGCTTGATGTTGCCGACGGAGGTCCACACGCCGTCCTGACGCAGGTACACGTTGGCGCTCTGCAGGTCGATGTAGAGGTCGCCGTCGAAGCCGGCGTCCACCGACGGGGCCCCGACGCCGGCCCGCACGATCGAGCCGGTTGGCATCAACTCGGCGATCATCGCGTCGAGCGCAGCCTGGTCCAGCGGCGGCTCGCTCGGCTCGGGCGCCGGCGCGCTCGGCTCGGGCGTCGCCGTCACATAGACGGTGGGCGCCGGGGCGGGCTCCGCCGTCGCCGCGGCCATGCTGGATCCGAGGAAGGAGGCGACGAAGGCGAGCAGCACGACGCCGGCCCCGATCCAGAGCAGCGTGGCCCTGGTGACCGCCGCAGCCGGCTTGCCTCCCGGGTCGCCGGCGGGCGCTCCGACAGGCGCCGACCCCGGGGTGCCGACGGGCACGGGGTCAGAGGCGGAGTCGGGTCGATCGTTGGCTTCGGTCACGGTGGGCTCCTTCGCACGCGGTTGCCGCAGAGCTTAGCGGCGCGCACCGGCCGAGTGCGAGAGGCGAGCGCGCATTGGGCCCGCCCGTTCGGGGTGCGGCCCGCATCCGATGGTGCCCCGGGTATGTAGAAGGGCCCGCCCGACCGGAAGGTCGAGCGGGCCCAGGGGTTCTGCGTGTGACTACGCGTTGGCCGGCGCGTGGCCGGCGATCTGCGACACGAGTGCGTCGCCGGGGAAGGCCTGGACGAAGTCGGCCTCGATCTCGGCGCGCTCGAGCAGCTCGGCCATGCGGCGCTGGCGCTGCTTGGGGATGAGCGTCACGACGGTGCCCTGCTTGCCGGCGCGGCCGGTGCGGCCGGCGCGGTGCAGGTACGTCTTGTACTCGTCGGGGGCGTCGGCCTGGATCACCAGGTCGATGTCGTCGACGTGGATGCCGCGAGCCGCGACATCCGTGGCCACCAGCACGCTGACGCGGCCGCTGGTCAGCTGCGCCAGGTTGCGGGTGCGGCGGGCCTGGTTGAGGTCGCCGTGCAGCGAGACGGCCGGGATGCCGGCGTCGTCGAGCTGGTCGGCGAGCTGCTCGGCGAAGGCGCGGGTGCGGGCGAAGACCAGGGTCTTGCCGTCGCGGTCGGCCAGCTGCTCGATGATGCGGGTCTTGTCGCGCTGCTCGATGAGGAGCACGCGGTGGTCGATGGTCGAGGAGGCCTGGTCTTCACCGGCAACCTCGTGCACCGACGGGGAGGGCAGGAACTCCTTGACGAGGGCGGCGACGCCCTTGTCGAGCGTGGCCGAGAACAGCAGCTTCTGGCCGCCGTCGGCGGTCTCGCGGAGGATGCGCTGCACCGGCTCCAGGAAGCCGAGGTCGCACATGTGGTCGGCCTCGTCGAGCACCGTGATGGTGACCTGGCTGAGGTCGAGGCGGCCCTGGTTGATCAGGTCCTCGATGCGGCCGGGGGTGCCGACGATGATGTCGACGCCGCGCTGCAGCGCGCCCACCTGGCGGTGCTGCGGCACGCCGCCGTAGATCTGCGTGGTGAACAGGCCGACGGAGCGCGCGATGGGCTGCACCGTGCGGTCGATCTGCAGGGCGAGCTCGCGGGTCGGGGCGAGGATCAGGGCGCGGGGCTTGCGCGACATGGCGCGCTTCTTGCCGCCGCCGTTCTCCATCAGCTTCTCGACGAGCGGTGCGCCGAAGGCGATGGTCTTGCCCGAGCCGGTCTTGCCGCGGCCGAGTACATCCTTGCCGGCGAGAACGTCGGGGATGGTCGCAGCCTGGATCGGGAACGGGCTCGGTGCGCCGAGCTCGGCAAGGGCAGCAACGATGTTGCCGCCGAGGCCCAGATCGCCGAAGCTCATGCCGACGACATCGGAGGCCTGAATGGCCTCGGCCTCGAGGCGCTCGAGCACGACGTCATCCTGCGGGGTGAAGTGGCCCTTGCCCGCGGTTCCGGAGAAGTCGCGCTTCGGGTAGAAGCTCGAGTCGCTGCGGTCCGACTTCTGGAAGCCGGGACGGTCGAAGTTGTCGCGGCGCGGGGGGCGCTCGTCGAAGTTGCGACGCGGGCGGTCGGCCCGGTCGGCGAAGTCCTTGCGCGGGGCGCGGTCGGCGTTGTAGGCGGGGCGCTCGGTGCGCTCCGGACGCTGCGGGCGGTCGTTGTACGACGGGCGCTGGCCGTAGGCCGGGCGGTCGCCGCGGTCGTTGCGGTTGGCGTCGTATGCGGGGCGCTCGGAGCGTGCACCGCGGTCGCTGCCGTAGGACGGGCGGTCGTTGCCGCGCTGCGGGCGGTCGCCGTAAGCGGGACGCTCGCTGCCCTGGCCGTAGGCCGGGCGTGCGCCACGGTCATTGCCGCGGTCGTTGTTGTAGGAGGGACGCTCGGAACGCGCGCCGCGGTCGCTGCCGTAGGACGGGCGGTCGTTGCCACGCTGCGGGCGGTCACCGTAGGCGGGACGCTCGCTGCCCTGGCCGTAGGCCGGGCGTGCGCCACGGTCGTTGCCGCGGTCGTTGTTGTAGGAGGGACGCTCGGAACGCGCGCCGCGGTCGCTGCCGTAGGACGGGCGGTCGTTGCCGCGCTGCGGGCGGTCGCCGTAGGAGGGGCGCTCGCTGCGTGCGCCGCGGTCGGCGCCGTATGAGGGGCGCTCGGAGCGGGCGCCGTAGGAGGGACGCTCGCCGCGGTCGTTGCCGCGGTCGTTGCCGCGGTCGTTGTTGTAGGCCGGGCGGTCGGTGCGCGGGGCGCGGTCGCCGTAGGACGGGCGCTCGGAGCGCGCGCCACGGTCGCTGCCGTAGGACGGGCGGTCGTTGCCGCGGGCCGGGCGGTCGTTGCCGTATGCGGGCCGGTCGTTTCCGCCGGCGCGGGCTGCGCGCTCGTCGGCGTTCCAGCGAGCCTTCTTGGGGCCGCCCTCTTCCGGACGGTGGCCGCGGTGGCCGGGTGCGCGAGAGCCGGCGCCCTTGGGCCCGCCCTTGCTGCCGCCCTTGGCGTAGGAAGGATCGTAGTTCTTGGCCGTGCGACCCGAAGAATTGTGGTTATTCGACATAGAGATTTCCTGGGTTTTGTTCGAGTACATGGCAGAACAGCGCTGCGCTTCACTGAGCGCACCGCAACTGAGAACCCGGGGAGTAATGACCGGGGCCGTTCACATACATTGTGATTTTTCGCCAACAGAATTGTTGCGAAACCGGCCCACCAGACTTACAAACCCATCCGCATTACACATGCGGTGTCTAGAGCCGACTTGTCTACATTACCGGATGCCGGCTGAGAAGTCGCCCTGAACGGCGCACCCCTCCGACCGGGCCGGGCCCGGGGCGCCCAGCAATCGCCCCGAAACCCCGCCGAAACGTCTCGCCCGTAGGCTCGCGCCATGACGACAGCAGAACTCCGCCCGACCGCACCCAGGCCCGCCCTGAGCATCGACGTCGAGGCACCGCGCCAAGACGAGCTGCTGGCGCTGCTCGAGCAGAGCACGGTCTACGCCCGGAGCCTCGGCTACCCGCCGGAGAGCAACTTCCTGCTCGACGTCGACGCACTGGAGCGCTCGAGTGTGCGCGTCTATGTCGCCCGCGACGAGGGCGGCCGTGCGCTCGGCCTCGCGGCGCTCGTCGCGCTGGAGCCGGATGCCGACGGCGGCCGGCCCGGCGACGCCGAGCTGAAGCGCATGTTCGTCGGCGAGCGCGCCCGCGGCCTGGGCGTGGCCGGCGCCCTGCTGCGCCGGATCGAGGCGGATGCAGCGGAGCGCGGCATCCGCCGCCTGGTGCTGGAGACGGGCGATCTGCACGCCTCCGCCCTCGCGCTCTACGGCAAGCACGGCTACCGGGAGATCCCGCAGTTCGGGCAATACATCGGCGAGGCGCACAGCATCTGCCTGGCGAAGCCGCTTGCCGGGGAGTAGACGAAACGACGGGCCCGGCGGCCGATTCGCGCCGCCCCCGCCGGTGCCCTACGCTCGTCTCACTCGCACCACCACCCCTCGCACCGTTGCGCACCCGGAGCATCAGTGAAATCGAAGCCCGCCCTCGTCGGCCGCTCGCGCCGCACACGGGCGTTTGCCGTGCTCGCCGCGGCCTGCACCGGGCTGCTCGCCACCGCCCTGCTCAGCGGTTTCCACATCGGGGTGCACGAGATCCAGCCGGAATCGGGCACGACGACGTCGGAGCTCGTCACGCCGGAGATCATCGGGATCCGCACCTTCGCGGCCCCGACCGACATCCGTGTCACCGAGGACGTGGTGTACGGCACGCGGGCCGACGGCACCCTGCTCACCCTCGACGTCTGCGCGCCGGCCGAGGCCGGCACCGAGCGGCCGGCGGTGCTCTCCATTCACGGCGGCAGCTGGGCGCGCGGCGACAAGGCCAACGCCGACTGGCGCGCGGTCTGCCAGTGGCTGGCCAGCGAAGGCTTCGTGGCCTACTCGCTGAACTACCGGCTGGTGCCGGAGAGCCTGTTCCCCGCCGCGATCGACGACGTCGAGCTCGCCGCCCGCTGGGTGCGCGCCCCCGCCAATGCGGAGCGCTTCGGCATCGACCCGGCACGGCTGGGCGCCTTCGGCGGCTCGGCCGGCGGCAACCTGGCCGCGCTGCTCGGCACCCGCGGCACCGGGCCGCTCGACCGCGGCAGCCGGGTCGCGGCGGTCGCCGAGCTCTCGGCGCCGATCGACCTGCGCCGGGCCGCCGTGGTGCGCGATGGCGGCAACGCGCTCGTGCAGGACATCATCAGCCGGTACCTCGGCTGCGCGGAGTGGGCGCTCTGCCCGCAGGCGGAGGACGCCTCCCCCTCGACGTTCATCGACCAGAGCGACCCGCCGTTCCTCATCGGTCACGCCGACGCGGAGTTCATCCCGCTGGCCCAGTCGCAGAACTTCGCCGCCGCCCTCGCTGCCGCCGGCGTCGGCGTGGAGCTCGTCACCGCTCCCGGCGACGACCACTCCATCGGCATCCTCGACGCTGCGATGCGCGAGCGCGTCGCGGCGTTCTTCCACGACGCGCTCGCCGGGGCCGCGCCCCAGCGAGCTGCGCTCAGCGGTGGGGCCGGCCCGGGGTCTAGCCGTTGAACTCGGCCGGGTGCGGCCCGACGCGGCCGGCACCGCCCTCCGGCTCGAGCGCGTCGATCGCGCCCATGGCCGCGTCATCCAGCTCGAAGTCGAACACGGCGAGGTTCTCGGCGATACGCGCGGGCGTCACCGACTTGGGGATGGCGATCCGCCCCTGCTGCAGGTGCCAGCGCAGGATGAGCTGCGCCGGGGTGCGCCCGAGCGCCCGGGCGAGCCCGACGATCTCCGGGTCTGCGAGCATCCCGCCCTGGGCGAGTGGGCTCCACGCCTCCGTTGCGATTCCGTGCGCCGTGTTGAACGCCGCGGTCTCCCGCTGTCGGAGCGCGGGGTGCAGCTCGATCTGGTTGACGGCCGGCACGGTGCCGCCGAGCGCGATCACGCGCTCGAGGTGCTCCGGCAGGAAGTTGGAGACGCCGATCGCGCGGCTCCGGCCGCTCGCCGCCAGAAGCTCGAGGGCCTCCCAGCTCTGCAGATAGAGGTCGTTGGCGGGGGCCGGCCAGTGAATGAGGAAGAGGTCGAGCCGGTCGAGGCCGAGCGCGTCCAGGCTCCGCTCGAATGCCGCGGCGGCCGGGGCGCCCTGATCGCTGTTCCAGAGCTTGCTGGTGACGAAGAGCTCGTCGCGGGCGATTCCGGATGCGGCGAGCGCCCGCCCCACGCCCTTCTCGTTGCCGTAGATCGAGGCGGTGTCGATGCTGCGGTAGCCGGCCTCGAGCGCGGCGCTGACCGCGGCCTCTGTGGCGTCATCCGGCACCTGGAAGACGCCGAAGCCGATCTGCGGAATTTCGACGCCGTTGTTCAGCGTGAGCGTGGGCACGAGTGTTGTCGTTGCGGGCATGGTTTCTCCTAGTGGGTGGGAACGGGGGTGGTCAGGGTGGGGGTGCCGCGGGGCGTGCGTGCCGGCCGCCTGAACTCGCCACCCGGTGCGAAGGCCGCGACGAGGAGGACGGCGAGCCCGCCGACGGTCACGACGGCACCGGCCCAGATGGGCGAGGTGAAGCCGAGGCCGGCCGCGAGGGTCAGCCCGCCGACCCAGGCGCCGAGCGCGTTGCCCACGTTGAAGGCGGCGATGTTCGCGGAGGACGCCAGCGTCGGGGCCTCGGCGGCGTGCGCCATGACGCGCATCTGCAGCCCGGGGACGGTGGCGAAGCCGAAGCCGCCCATCAGCACGAGCGAGAGCAGCGTCATGGCCTGGTTGCCGGCCGTCAGGGCGAAGACGGCGAGCACCGCGGTGAGCGCGACGAGCAGGACGAGCAGGGTGAGCCCGAGGCTCTTGTCTGCCAGGCGGCCCCCGATGATGTTGCCGACGAAGAGTCCGGCGCCGAAGAGCATCAGCAGCCAGGGCACGCTGGCAGCGACGAATCCGCTCACCTCGGTGAGGGTGAAGGCGATGTAGGTGAACGCGCCGAACATTCCGCCGTAGCCGAGCACGGTGATGCCGATGGACAGCCAGACCTGCGGGCTGCGGAACACCCGGAACTCCCCGCGCAGCCCGTCGGGGTTGCGTGCGGCATCCGCCCCTGTCCGCGCGGGCACGAGCAGAGCGATCGCGGCGAAGGAGAGGACGCCCATGAGCGTGATGGCCCAGAACGTCGACCGCCAGCCGGCCGCCTGACCGAGCAGGGTGCCGAGCGGCACGCCCATGACGTTGGCGATGGTGAGGCCGGCGAACATGATCGAGAGGGCGGCCGCCCGCTTGTTCGGGGCGACGAGCTGCGCGGCGACGACCGCGCCGATTCCGAAGAACGCCCCATGGCAGAGCGCGGCGACGATGCGCCCGATCATCATCGTGGTGTAGTCGGGGGCGAGCGCCGACAGTAGGTTGCCGGCGATGAACAGGACCATCAGTCCGAGGAGGGCCTTCTTGCGGTCGACCCTGGTCAGCATGGCGGTGAGGGCGATGGCGCCGAGCGCCACGCTCAGCGCGTAGCCCGAGATGAGGTATCCGGCGGCCGTCTCGGACACGGCGAAGTCCGCGGCGACCTCGGGCAGGAGCCCCATGATCACGAACTCGGTGAGCCCGATGGCGAAGCCGCCGATGGCCAGTGCATACAGCGCGAGGGGCACGAGGTGGTTCTCCTTCATTGTTTGATGCGTCTGCAACTATCTGCGTGCGCAGTAGTTGCAGACGCTCCCTAAATGCTTGCACACGCGTTATATCTGCGCAAGCTGGTATGGTTTTCGCATACGCAGTGACCGCACCAGGAAGGAGCACCGATGGGCATCGCCGACGACGCCGTTGAGATCCGAGCCCAGGGGTGGCGCGCGCTCGCCGCGGTGCACGGAATCATTGAATCCGCTCTCGAGAAGGCGCTCCAGGGTGAGCACCAGCTCTCGGTCGTCGAGTTCACCGTGCTCGACGCACTGAGCCGCCAGGATGGCTGGCACATGCGCATGCAGCAGCTCGCCCGAGCGACCGCGCTCTCCAGCAGTGCGACCACCCGGCTGGTCACCCGCCTCGAAGACCGCGGGCTGCTCACGCGGATCCTCTGCGCCGACGACCGCCGCGGCATCTACACCGAGCTCACCGCGGCCGGCCAGGCGCTGCTCGAGAAGGCACGCCCCACCCACGAGGCGACCCTCCACGCCGCCGTCGAGGAGGCCAGGCAGGTGCCGGAGCTCGCGCCGCTCGTCGACGCGCTCGACGCCCTCTACCCCGCGCTCGACCCGACGGCAGAGATCGTCCCCGCCTGAGGCCTCCCACGCCTGCGGCCGTTTTCACCCGCCACCGGCGTCGCCGGAGCCGGCGCCCAACGCGCCGCCCCGTCACATTGCCGACACATGAGTGTGTTGAGCTTGACTCATGACGACAACCCCCATCACCGTCTCGATCGAGCGCACCGTCGACCCGGCGCGCATCGCGGAGGCGACGGCGTGGATGCAGACCGGCATCAATCTCGCCACCCAGTACCCCGGCTTCCTCGGCTCCGGCTGGGTGCGCGCCGGAGCGAGCTCCACGACCTGGCACATGCTCTACCGATTCGCGGATGACGCCGCGCTGCTGCGCTGGGAACAATCCCCCGAGCGTGCCTGGTGGCTGGAGAGCGGCAGCGGCTTCGCGCACGAGCAGAAGACCGAGCGGCGCACCGGCATCGAGGGCTGGTTCGACGAGCCCACCGTGGTCACCGTCGAGCACTCGGGCGGCAGCACGCCCGTGCCGCCGCGTTGGAAGCAGGCCACGACCATCTGGCTCGGCTTCTTCCCGCTGAACGTCGTCTTCGCCTATCTGACCGCCTGGCTGGTTCCCGGCTGGGACGACCTCCCCCTTGCACTGCGCGCGCTCATCACGACGCTCTGCCTCACGCCGATCATGACGTACCTGATGCTCCCGGCCGTGACCCGGCTGCTCCGGCCTTGGCTGGAGCCGCGGCGCTAGAGCGCGCGCCTGTCTGGCATTACAGACGGCAGAACCCCGTCTCGCGTTGCCGGGCCGACCGGCGTGCTGTGCACTGGAATCATGAGCATCTCAGCACCCTCCGCCGCCAGCACCGTGACCGTCGGCCAGGGGCCGCTCAGCATCGCGGAGGTCGTGGCCGTCGCCCGGCACAACGCGCAGATCGTGCTCGACCCGGCCGCGCTGGACGCCGTCGCCGCCAGCCGCGCCATCATCGACGACCTGGCCGCCGACCCGGCCGCGCACTACGGCATCTCGACAGGCTTCGGCGCCCTCGCCACGACGTACATCGAGGCCGACCGGCGTGCCCAGCTGCAGGTCAGCCTCGTCCGCTCGCACGCGGCCGGCTCCGGCGCCGAGGTCGAGCGGGAGGTCGTGCGAGCGCTCATGCTGCTGCGCCTCAGCACCCTGATGACCGGCCGCACCGGTGTGCGCCGGGTCACCGCCGAGACCTACGCCGCCGTCCTGAACGCCGGCATCACCCCGGTCGTGCGCGAGTACGGCTCGCTCGGCTGCTCTGGCGACCTCGCCCCGCTCGCGCACTGCGCGCTGGTGGCCATGGGCGAAGGTGAGATTCGCGCCAGCGAATCTGGCCTTCGCAAGGCGGCAGCCCAGAACCAGGCACTCTCGACAACGGGAATCCCGGACCCAACCATCGCGTCGGCCGGCAACGACTCAGACGACGAAATTCTGATGAGCGCGGCATCCGCCCTCTCCCAGGCCGGCATCGCCCCGCTGCAGCTGGGCGAGAAGGAGGGCCTGGCCCTCATCAACGGCACCGACGGCATGCTCGGCATGCTCTCGCTCGCGATCCACGATCTCGGCGCGCTGTTGCAGACCGCCGACATCGCCGCCTCGATGAGTGTCGAGGGGCTGATGGGCACGGACGCCGTCTTCGCCGCCGATCTGCACAAGCTCCGGCCGCAGGCCGGGCAGGCCCTCTCCGCCGCGAACTTCCGCACGATCCTGGCCGGCTCGCCGATCGTCGCGAGCCACAAGGGGCCGGAGTGCACGCGCGTGCAGGACGCCTACTCGCTGCGCTGCGCCCCCATCGTGCACGGCGCGGCCCGCGACACCGTCGCCCACGCCACGAACGTCGCGCACGCCGAGCTGGCCAGCGCCGTGGACAACCCGGTGCTCACCCTCGACGGCCGGGTGGAGTCCAACGGCAACTTCCACGGCGCCCCCGTCGCCTATGTGCTCGATTTCCTCGCCATCGCGGCCGCCGACGTGGCCAGCATGAGCGAGCGCCGCACCGACCGCTTCCTCGACCGGGCCCGCAACCAGGGCCTGCCGCCGTTCCTCGCACACGAGGTCGGCGTCGACTCCGGCCTCATGATCGCCCAGTACACGGCGGCCGGCATCGTGAGCGAGATGAAGAGGCTGGCCGTGCCGGCATCCGTGGACTCGATCCCGAGCTCGGCCATGCAGGAGGACCACGTGTCGATGGGCTGGGCCGCCGCCCGCAAGCTGCGACGTTCCATCGACGGGCTCGGCCGGGTGCTCGCCATCGAACTGCTCACCGCGGCGCGCGGCCTCGCCCTGCGCGCCCCGCTCACCCCCGGTGCCGCGACCGGCGCCGTGACCCTGCTCGTCAACGCCGCATCGGGCGGCCCCGGCCAGGACCGTTACCTGTCCCCCGAGATCGAGGCCGTCGTCGAGCTGGTGCAGAGCGGGCGCGTGCTGGATTCCGCGAGCGCGGTGACCGGCCCGCTCGCCTAGATCGGCATGCTGGCGGGGCCCGCGCCCGCCCACCCGCGCACGACCACAATTGCGCCAAGCCATTGTGCGCGCCCCATCTGGGTGACAGACTGACGGGGCTGACCTCTCGGCCGGCTGTCCATAACCCGAATATGGATGGTTTCTGTCATGACACTGCGCTTCGCGAACGACCCTGGATTGGACCCGGGCCGCCCTGGGCGGCGGAACCGGTCAGCCATCGCGCTCACGCTGACGATGGCCCTCGCGATCGCCGGCGCGACGTCCACCGCGAGTGCCGACGACCAGTCCCTGGAGGCTGCCGACCTCGCGGCCAGCCAGGAGAGCGCCGCGGTCAGCGACCCGGCCGGCCCGGCCCCGACAGATCCAGGGCCCACGCCCACGGCGGTGGATCCGACGGCGACACCAGCGGCCACGCCCCCTCCAGCAGCCACGCCGGACCCGACAGCCACGCCGGCACCGACTCCGGTCACGACTCCGACCGTGACGCCCGCGCCGGCGGTGACGCCCGTGCCGACACCGACCGCGACTCCGACACCCACGTCGACGCCGACGCCGACGCCGACGCCGACCCCCACTCCCACTCCGACGCCGTCGCCCACTCCCATTCCCACGCCGACGCCCACGCCCACCGTGACGCCGACGCCGACGCCGACGCCCACACCCACGGTGACGCCGACGCCCACGCCCACGGCGACCCCGACGACGACCCCGACAACGACCCCGCGCCCGGTGCCCGGCGTTCGACCGACACCGCCCCGGCTCACCGTGACGACGCCCGCGAACACCGGCCTGGCCGTCGCCCGCCTCGCGGCGACACGCAATTCGGCCGCGATGAGCCGCGCCTCGCTGGTGCTCGCGAAGAGCAAGTCGGAGCTGACGAGGGCCCAGGCCCGCTACAACTTCGTGCAGTCCGAGTACGACGCCGCGCTGCTGGCCGCCACCGCTCTGGCCGATGCCGCGACCACGGCGGAGGCCGTGGCAGACACCTCCACCCGGCTCCTGGTGCAGGCGATGCGGCCGACCGGCTCCCCGCGGCAGGGCGTGAGCCCGCTCGATGTGCTCTTCGGTGACTCGTCGGAAGAGGCACTCCTGGGCGAACTCTCGACGGTCGAACGGCTCAACAGCCAGAGCGTAGACCCCGAGGTGCTCGCGGCCCGCGCTGACCGCGACCATGACCGCGCCGTGGCCGCCCGCGCCCACGCAGACCAGGCCTTCACTGCCGCTGGGCAGCTCCCGCTCGACGAGGCGCGCACCGAGCTGGAGGCGGCCGAGGCCGCGGTCACGGCCGCGACGGCCGCCGTCGCCGCACTCCGGGTGGCCGGAGCCGCGGCCACGCAGGTCGCTGCACTGCCGCCGGCTCCCCTCGACGACGGCCGGCTGATCGACGCGGCATGGACAGCGCCGGGCTCAGGCCCGATCACCGACACCTTCGGCCCGCGGCCCGAGAGGCCGGCCGGCGCTGGCCCGTTCCACTACGCCGTCGACATCGGCACCGGCTGCAACGCGTGGATCGTGGCGGCATCCGCTGGCACGGTCAGCGCCGCTGGCGCGTTCTCAGGGCTCGGCAACCGCATCGTGATCGACCACGGCAACGGCGTCACCACCAGCTACGCGCACCTCGTCGACGGCGGCATCGCCGTGGTCGTCGGCCAGGCCGTTGCGGCCGGAGAGGCGATCGGATTGTCCGGCAGCACGGGAGTCTCCACCGGCTGCCACCTGCACTTCGAGGTCGCCATCGACGGCGTGCGCACCGACCCCATCCCGTTCCTCGCCGCTCGCGGCGTCACCGTCGGCTGACCCAGGCGCCAGCGCCCGGGGTCAGCGGGCGGGGTCAGTGCCCGGGGTCAGCGGGCGGAGCCGCGGATGCGGCGGGCCAGCTCCTCCGCGACCTCGCCGATCTGCGCGGCGAGTTTCGGCCAGCGCCCCGGCGCGACGGCATCTTCTGGAAAGGTGAGCGCGATCCCGGCTGCAGGCCAGCCGACGTGGTCACGCACGGCGACGGCGATCGAGGCGAAGTCCTGGGTGACGGCGCTGTCCTCGATGGCGTAGCCGCGCTCGCGCACGGCGTGCAGCAACTGCTTGAGCTCGCCGTAGCTGTGCGGCGGCTGCCCGTTGCGGTCGACGAAAGCCGCGGCATCCGGGTACAGGGCGCGCAGCTGCGCCGGCGGCAGGGTGGCCAGCATGGCCCGCCCGCTGGCGGTGAGGTGGGCGGGCAGGCGGATGCCGACGTCGGTGACGAGTCGCGGGCGGCGCGGCGCGCGCTCCTCGGCGATGTAGAGCACGTCGCGGCCGTGCAGCACGACGAGGTGCCCGCTCTCGCCCACCCGGTCGACGAGACCGGCGAGCAGCGGCTGGCCGATGCGGGTGAGTGGTTCCTGGCGAGAGAAGCCGCCGCTCAGCTCGAACGCGGCCGGCCCGAGCCCGTAGCGCTTGGCCTCCGGCAGGTGCAGCACGAAGCCGTGCTGGGTGAGCACCGCCAGCAGGTGGTAGATGCTCGAGCGCGGGATGTCGAGGGCGGCGGCGATCGTCGCCGCGGCGACGGGGCCGCGCTGCGTCGAGAGGAACGAGAGGATCCGCAGCGTGTGGTCGGCGGCGGGCACCTTGCTCGAGACCATCGGGCTCCTTCCGTGGGCCGGGGCCCGCGCGTCTGCGTCGCAACACGTCTGTGATTACAGACACAGGCTAGCCGGTGCGCGTTGTACGCGGCATCCGTTCGGTGTCGAATCGGTAGTGAGGGGTTTCGACAGGCTCAACCAGCGGGAGAGCCCGGCCCAGGCAACGGGACGGACCGGCTCAACCACGGCCGCCCCACCACGAAGGAGTGCACCATGTCAGGACCCCGTATCGTCCGCGCCGCCCGCGGCACGGCCCTCAGCGCCAAGAGCTGGCAGACCGAGGGGCCGCTGCGGATGCTGATGAACAACCTCGACCCCGAGGTCGCCGAGCACCCGGACGAGCTCGTCGTCTACGGCGGCACCGGCAAGGCGGCGCGCAGCTGGGAGGCCTACGACGCCATCGTCCGCACGCTTGAGAGCCTCGACTCCGACGAGACGCTGCTGGTGCAGTCCGGCAAGCCGGTCGGGGTGTTCCGCACGCACGAGTGGGCCCCGAGAGTGCTCATCGCCAACTCCAACCTCGTCGGAGACTGGGCGACGTGGCCGGAGTTCCGCCGGCTCGAGGCGCTCGGCCTGACCATGTACGGACAGATGACGGCCGGTTCCTGGATCTACATCGGCACCCAGGGCATCCTGCAGGGCACCTACGAGACGTTCGCGGCGATCGCGGCCAAGCTCGCGACGGCCCGCGGCGACGACCCGCACACCAGCAGCCTCGCCGGCACGCTCACCCTGACCGGGGGCTGCGGAGGGATGGGCGGCGCACAGCCGCTCGCCGTCACCATGAACGAGGGCGTCGTGCTGATCGTGGACGTCGACGCCACCCGGCTGCAGCGCCGCGTCGCCAAGGGCTACCTCGACGAGATGACCGCCGACATCGACGATGCCATCGCCCGGGTGCTCGCCGCCAAGTCCGAGCGCCGCGCGCTGAGCGTCGGCCTCGTCGGCAATGCGGCGACCGTGTTCACCGAGCTGCTGGCGCGCAGGGTGCCGATCGACATCGTCACCGACCAGACCAGTGCGCACGACCCGCTCGCCTACCTGCCAGAGGGCGTCTCCGTCGACGACTGGCGGGAGCTGGCGGCATCCGCACCCGAGGAGTTCACCACCCGCGCCCGGGCGTCGATGGCCAAGCAGGTGCAGGCGATGGTCGAGTTCCAGGATGCCGGCGCCGAGGTCTTCGACTACGGCAACTCGATCCGCGCGGAGGCCGAGCTCGGCGGCTACGAGCGCGCCTTCGCCTTCCCCGGATTCGTGCCCGCCTACATCCGCCCGCTGTTCGCCGAGGGCAAGGGGCCATTCCGCTGGGCGGCGCTCTCCGGCGACCCGGCCGACATCGCCGCGACCGACAAGGCGATCCTCGAGCTGTTCCCGGCGGACGAGCACCTCAAGCGCTGGATCACCGCCGCCGGAGAGAAGGTGCAGTTCGAGGGCCTGCCCGCCCGCATCTGCTGGCTCGGCTACAAGGAGAGGCACCTGGCCGGGCTCAAGTTCAACGAGATGGTCGCCTCGGGCGAGCTGAGCGCACCGATCGTGATCGGCCGCGACCACCTCGACTCCGGTTCCGTCGCCTCGCCGTATCGCGAGACCGAGGCCATGGCCGACGGCTCGGACGCCATCGCAGACTGGCCCCTGCTGAACGCGCTGCTGAACACGGCGTCCGGGGCCACCTGGGTGTCCATCCACCACGGCGGCGGCGTCGGCATCGGCCGCTCCATCCACGCCGGCCAGGTGATCGTCGCCGATGGCACCGACCTCGCCGCGGAGAAGATCGCCCGCGTGCTGGTGAACGACCCGGGCACCGGGGTGATGCGCCACGTCGACGCCGGCTACCCGCGCGCCGTCGAGGTGGCCGCGGAGCGGGGCCTCCGCGTGCCCATGCTGGAAGGCTAGGGCCATGACGACGACACTGCTCAGCGACATCGGCCTGCTGGTCACGAACGACCCGAGCCTCGGCACTGGCGCGACCGGCGAGCTGACGGATGCCGCCCTGCTCGTGACCGACGGCCGGGTGGCCTGGGTCGGGGCGGCCGTGGACGCGGCCGCCGCCATCGCCGAGCTCGGCCTCGGCCCGCTGTCGGCGCTCGCACGGCTGAGCGCGGGCGGCGCCTGCGTGATCCCGGGGTTCGTCGACAGCCACAGCCACCTCGTGTTCGGCGGGGACCGGGCCGCCGAGTTCGAGGCTCGGATGGCCGGCCGGAGCTATGAGGCCGGCGGCATCCGCTCGACGGTCGCCGCGACCCGGGCAGCCACAGACGAGGAGCTGCGCGCCCGCCTGGCCGGGTTCATCGCCGAGCTGCGGGCGCAGGGCACGACCACCGTGGAGATCAAGAGCGGCTACGGCCTCTCGGTCGAGAGCGAGGAACGGCTCGTCCGGTTGGCCGCCGAGGCCACCGACGAGGTCACCTTCCTCGGCGCGCACGTCGTGCCTGCCGAGTACGCCGGCCGCTCCGACGAGTACGTGGACCTGGTCGTCGGCCCGATGCTGACCGCCTGCGCGCCGAACGCGAAGTGGGTGGACGTGTTCTGCGAGACGGGCGCGTTCACGGTGGAGCAGAGCCGCCGCGTCCTCTCGGCCGGCATCGCCGCCGGGCTGCTGCCGCGGGTGCACGCCAGCCAGCTGGGGCCGGGCGACGGGGTGCGGCTCGCGGTCGAGCTGGGGGCGGCATCCGTCGACCACTGCACCTACCTGAGCGACGAGGATGTCGCCGCACTGGCCGGCTCCGGCACGGTCGCGACCCTGCTGCCCGGCGTCGAGTTCTCGACCAGGCAGCCGTACCCGAGCGGCCGCCGGCTGCTCGACGCCGGCGTGACGGTCGCCATCGCCTGCGACACCAACCCCGGCTCGAGCTTCACCTCCTCGATGCCGTTCTGCATCGCGGTCGCCGTGCGCGACATGGGCCTGACCCCGGCCGAGGCGCTGTGGGCGGCGACGGCCGGCGGGGCCGCGGCCCTGCGGCGCACGGATGTCGGCCGGCTCGGCGTCGGCGCGCGGGCCGACCTGGTGCAACTGCGCGCGCCGAGCTACGTGCACCTCGCCTACCGGCCCGGGGTCCCGCTGGTCGAGCGGGTGTGGAAGGACGGCGTGCTCGTCGCCTAGTCGGCGCGCGAGCCGGGCCGCGGCGCCTGCTCGGCACCCGCCCCGGCGTGTGCCTCTGCGCCCACCCCGGCCTTCTCGCCCGCCTTCGGTGAGTCGAAGTGCTTGGAGCTGAGGCCGGACGGCTCGATGCCCGTCCAGCTGTCCCGGTCGAACTGCAGCTCGAGCACGGCGCAGGTGACCATCGGCGGTGACAGCGGCGAGAAGCGGTGGGCCAGATCGCTCATCTCCGGATCGTGGCCGACCACCATCAGGCTGTCGATCGCGTCATCCTGCTCGCGGATGACCGCGAGCATGCCGGAGGCGCTCGTCGCGTAGAGCCGGTGGTCGATGACGACGGCGTCCTCGGCGCCGATCTCGAGGGCGATCAGCTCGGCGGTCGTGCGGGCGCGGACGGCGGGGCTGGCCAGGATGGTCTCGGGGACGACGCCCCGGGCGAGCAGGCGGCGGCCCATCTCCGGTGCGTCGTGGCGGCCCCGTTTGTTCAACGGGCGGGCCTCATCGACGAGGCTGGGTTCGTCCCAGCTCGATTTGGCGTGTCGAACAAGTATGAGCGTCTTCATGATGGCCCCGCTTCCACCGCCGAGACTACACAGCCAGCCCCGCCCCGTCACCCCATAATCGGCGCGCTCTGCTGTGAATAGGTGCCGCGAAAAAACAGGAGGAGAGCGGAGCGGGGCCGCATATCCGCGCCGCTCCCGTCTGCTCCTGTTTTTTCTGCCGGCACCGCGTCACTCGTCGTTCTGCAGGCCAGGGCGGGCCAGACTGTGTCGGAGCGGCGCAGCCTGCCGCTGCCCGCCCTGCCCCGCCCTGCCCCGCCCGTCCCGTCCTGCCGAGGAGCCCGATGACGTCACAGCATGCACCGACCGCCACGCTCGACGGCTGGGTGAAACGCCCGTTCTCGGGCGCCGGCCTCAGCCACGACTGCTTCGAGAAGGGTGCCGGCCCGGGGGTCGTGCTGATCCCCGAGATTCCCGGCATCACCCCCGAGGTGCTGGGCCTGGCCGAGCACCTCGTCGGCGAGGGTTTCACGGTCGTCGTGCCGTCGCCGTTCGGCGAGCCGGGCCGGGCCGCGACGACGGGCACCGTGCTTCCGATCGTGGCGCGGCTGTGCGTCTCTGCCGAGTTCCGCGCGTTCGCGGTGAACGCCCGGCGCCCGATCACCGGCTACCTGCGCGCGGTGGCGGCCGAGCTCGCGGCCCGGACCCCGGGCAGCGGGGTCGGCGTGATCGGCATGTGCTTCAGCGGGGGCTTCGCGCTGGCCGCCGCCGTCGACGACACCGTGCTGGCCGCGGTCGCCAGCCAGCCGTCTGTGCCGTTCCCCCTCGGCGCGCGGCGGCGCGCCGACCCGGGGATGAGCGCGGCCGAGTTCGACCGGGTGGCCGAGCGCGCGGCATCCGGCGAGCTCTGCGCCCTGGGCCTGCGCTTCAGCAACGACGCCGTCTCGCGCGGCGCCCGATTCCGCACGCTGAAGCAGCGCCTCGGCGACGCCTTCGAGGTGATCACCCTGGACTCCTCGCCGGGCAACCCCACCGGATTCCCGAGCGGCGCGCACTCGGTGCTCACCACCGAGCTGCGCGAGACGCCGGGCCACCCGGCGCTGCTCGCCCGGGAGCGGGTCGTCGCGTTCCTGCGCGAGCGCCTCACGCCCGCGGGCGGCTGAGGGCCGGGGCCCTCAGCGCGCCGTCATCCCTCGCGCTCGAGCAGCGCGACGACGGGTTCGAAGCGCCGCTGCGATGACTCGATGTGCTCACGGATGAGCCGGGCGGCATCCTCGGCCCGATGTTCGATGATCGCCTCTGCGATGGCGGTGTGCTCGTCGAGGGCCAGCGAACCACCGTCGCTGCGGTAGTAGTCGCCGAACGCATTCGCTATGAGCCGCGCCTCGTCCTCCGGCCTGGAGGTCTGCGCGAGGGAGGCCATGTAGAGCCGCAGGAAGTGCAGGTGGAAGTGGGTGCGCTCGAAGGCCTGGACCATGAGCTCGTTGCCGGCCAGCCGCGCGATCAGCGAGTGGAATCGCGCGTCGTGCTCGGTCAGCGCGGCGTAGCTGCCCGCCCCATCCGCTTCGCGCAGGATGGCGGCGCGCGCATTCGCGAGCTCGTCGCGGATGGCCTCGATGCCGGCCTCGTCGATGCTGCGGGCAGCCTGCGCGGCCGTCCACGGCTCGATGAGGTCGCGGAACTGCGACAGCTCGGTGAACTCGCGCACCCCGAGCAGCTGGGTCGATGAGTACCCGCGCAACGGCGTCTTGACGACGAGGCCGTCCGATTCCAGCCGGGCGAGCGCCTCCCGAACGGGCGTGGGCGAGACGCCGAGATCGGCGGCGAGCGCCTCGATGTTGACGCGTTGCCCCGGTGCGATGCGATGGTCGAGCAGCATGTCGCGGATCACAAAATATGTCTCGTCAGACAAGACGCTGCGCGCGATGCGGTTCGGTCCAGGGGCTGGCATGCTCATCAGTGTGCCAGACGGGGCTGGCGGGCCGCGACACTCATCGCCCACCGGCCGGAGCGGGCTGTTCCTCGTGGATGAGCCGGATGACGGCCTTGCTCATCTGCTCGTAGTCGTGGGTGTTGACGACCTCTCCCGTGATCGCGAAGTCCTGCATCACTGCGATGCGGTCGACGAGGGTGACCATCTCGGCCAGGTCACTCGAGATCACGATGACGGCCTTGCCCTCGAGGGCCAGCTGCCAGATCAGCGTGTAGAAGGCGCCCTTCGTGCGCACGTCGATGCCGACGGTCGGCTCGTCGATGATGAGAATCTCGGTCTTCGCGGCCAGCCACTTGCCCAGCGAGACCTTCTGCTGGTTTCCGCCAGAGAGCGTTCCGACGAGTTGGTCGCGCGAGGCCACCTTGATGTCGAGCGACGAAATGTAGTCGTCGGCGGCCTGGCGCGCCGCCTTCTCCCGCACGACGCCCAGCCCGTTGGAGAGCTTCTTCAGAATCGTCACCGTGAGGTTCTTGGCCACCGTCTGGTCGAGGAAGAGCCCCTCGGCTTTGCGGTCCTCGGTGACGTAGCCGATCCCGAATCGTTCGAGGGCATCCCCAACCGAGCGGATGACAGCGGGCGTGCCGTTGACCTTGAGGTCACCGGAGGTGATCTGGTCGAGGCCGAGAACGGCCCGGGCCAGCTCCGTCCGCCCTGCGCCAACGAGGCCGTAGAGCCCGAGGATCTCGCCGGAGTGCACGTTCAGGTCGATGCCGTGGTGCCCCGTCGCCGTGTCGACGCCGACGAGTTCCAGGGCCGGCGTTCCCGAAACATCGGGCGAGCGCTCCGGCACGTCGAGCTTGCTGAGCGTGCGCCCGACGAGCAGGTCGACGATGCTGTCGCGGGTGTACGCCGAGAGCGGTTCCGACTCGGCGACCGACCGGCCATCCCGGAACACCGTGACAGTGTCACAGTGCGCGAAGACCTCTTCGAGCTTGTGGCTGACGAAGAGGATCGCCCGCCCCTGCGCGGTGAGGCGGTGCACGACGTCGAACAGCAGCGTCGACTCCGCCTCGCTGATGGAGGCGGTCGGCTCGTCGAGCAGGAGCACGGCGCTGTCCGCGTACAGGCCGCGCGCGATCTCAACCAGTTGCGTCTGGGCGGAGGAGAGCAGGCGTGTCGGCATGCTGGGATCGATCGGGAAGTCGAGCATGTCCAGCACGCGCTTGGCGCCGGAGTCGACGGCCTTCCAGTCGACCCGCCCGCCGCGGAGCCGGGGGGTGTTGCCGAGCACGATGTTCTCGGCGACGGTGAAGTCGGCGATGACGTTGCGCTCCTGGTGCACGACCCCGATGCCGGCCATCGTGGCCGCGTGGGCGGACTGGAAGGTGCGCTCCTGGCCGCGGACAAGGATTGATCCGGAGTCGGCGGGCTGGATGCCGGTCAGGATCTTGATCAGCGTGGACTTGCCTGCCCCGTTCTCGCCGAGGAGGGCGTGCACCTCGCCGGGCTTCAGGCGCAGATTGACGTTGTCGAGGGCGCGAACGCCGGGGAAGCTCTTCGTGATCCCTCTGACCTCAAGGGCGTATGGGCTCGTAGCCATGGTCATGCTCCTTCAACGGCACGGACGGCGGCGGTGGGCGGCGCATCCGGGGTCTTGCTCTGGCGACGCTGCGCACCGGACTGACGGCGGGCGCGAACTCGGTCGAACGCCACGGTCCCCAGCACGACGGCGCCGATCACGAAGTTCACCCAGCTCGGGTCGAGCTGGAAGGCGGCGCGGGCGCTGTCGACGAGGCGGACGATTGTCGCCGCGAGCACGGTGCCGAGCACCGCGACGGTCCCGCCGACCAGCGACACGCCGCCGATGATCGGGGCGGCGAAGCTCGAGAGCAGCCAGTCACCGCCGACGGACTTGTTGGCCCCGGGCAGCGAGGCGAGCACGATGAGCGCCGCGAAGCCGCAGAGCAGACCGGACAGGGCGTGCGCCGCAACGAGGCTGCGGTTGTTCGAGATTCCGCTCAGGGTGGCCGCGAGCGGGTTGCCGCCGCTGGCCAGCATGTCGCGGGCGAGCAGGGCGTGCCGGTAGACGATGGCGAGCACCACGGCGATGGCCACGGCGATCCAGAAGATCAGCGGGATGCCGAGCGGCTGCGCCCGGCCGATGGCCTGGAGCTCTGGCCAGGCATCCGCGGTGATGGTGCGGGTTCCGACGAGCGCGTACTGGGCACCGCTCAGGATCGTCATCGTGGCCAGCGTCACGACGAAGCCGTTGATGCGGGTGAAGACGACCAGCAGGCCGTTGGCGAAACCGCAGGCCAGGCCTATGAGGATCGCGGCGATGCCGCCGAGCCAGCCGGGCAGGCCGAAGTCCGCCATGAAGATCGCCGCGAGGCAGGCGGAGAACCCGCCGATCGCCCCCACCGCGAGGTTGAGCTGGCCGACGGCGAGCGTGGCCATCTGGGCCAGCCCGATCACGATGGGGATCGCGAGGAACTGGAAGAAGGTCTGCACGGAGATCGGCGAGAGGAAGCTCCCGCCGGACTGCACCGTGAGCACGGCCACGCCGAGGACGACGACGATGGCCAGGGGGGTGTTGGGGCTGTGCAGGACGCGCGCAAGGCTGGCGTTGTTCATCGTGCCTCCTCCTCAATAACAGGTTCTGGCCGCCGAGCGGCGCCGAGTGCGGAGCGTTTGCCGACGGCATCCCGAACTCGGTCAAAGGACAGTGCGATCAAGAGGATCGACCCGAGCAGGATGTTCAGGCCCTCGATGCCCACGCCGAAGAGCAGGAGCCCCTGCCGGATCACCACGGTGAGCGCGATGCCCAAGAACGTGCCGATGACCGAGACGTAGCCGCCGGCCAGCAGGGTTCCGCCCAGGATCGGGCCGAGGAAGGACTGCAGCATGAACTCCTGGCCGATGCCCGGCGTGAAGGAGCCCGTGCTCGCGCCGAGCATGAAGCCGGCCAGGCCTGCCAGCACGCCGGAGAGGGTGTGCACGGTGACGATGCGCCGAGCCACCGGGATCGACGAGAGCAGTGCCGCCTTCTCGCTCGATCCGGTGAGCAGGGTCTCCCGCCCGACGCGCATGCGGGCGAACAGGAACCAGATGACGGCCATCGCGGCCAGCGCGATGAACAGGATGAGCGGGATGCCCTCCGGCCCGCAGACGTCGCCGATGCAGAGATCGGCGGTCGTCGCGCGGCCCAGCTCGGCCAGGCCCGGGGTGTCGACCGTGATCGCCGCGCCCGGGCTCACCCAGGCATAGGTGCTGGGGACGAGCCCGAGCAGCGCGAAGCTCATCGCCAGCGTGACGACGAAGGAGTTGACCCCGGCCTTGGCGACCAGGAGCCCGCACACCGCGCCGATCAGTCCGCTCGCGGCGAGGCCGATGACGAGGCCGACGATGAGCGGGACGCCGAGCGCCTGGTAGGCGATGCCGGCGACCATTGCGCCGGCCGCCGCCATGCCGCCGACCGCGAGGTTCATCTGGCCGACCGAGAGCACCATCATCTGGGCGAGCCCGACGACGGTGAAGATCGCGATGCTCGTGAGCATCGGGGCGATGATGAACTGGGTGGAGAAGAACATCGGCTTCGCCGTGCCGATCGCCGCGACGAGCACGAGGATGAGCACGATGAGGCCGACGCGCTGGTCGGCCGCCAGCCGGGTCACACGCGTGCGGCCGCTCATGACACCCTCCGGTTGTCGATCTCGTCCCGGTTCCAGTCGATGCCGAGGCCCGGCGTCTCTGGGGCGACGGCGAGACCGTCCACGATCTGCATCGGGCTGTGGGTGATGCCGCGCAGCTGAGGGATGTGCTCGACGTACTCGCCGTTCGGGATCGCGGCGACGAGGCTCACGTGCAGCTCCATGAGGAAGTGCGGGCAGACCACGGTGTTGTAGGCCTCGGCCAGGTGCGCCACCTTGAGCCACGGCGTGATTCCGCCGATCCTCGCGACGTCGACCTGCACGATGCCGGCTGCACCGCGGTGCAGGTAGTCGCGGAACTGGGCCACGGAGTACATCGACTCGCCGACAGCGATGGGGATGCTGGTCGAGGCGGCCAGCCGGGCGTGCCCGCTGACGTCGTCTGCGGGCAGGGGCTCCTCGAGCCAGAACAGGTCGGCGTCGGTGAAGGCCGCCGCCCGACGGATGGCCTCGGAGGCGGTCATCGACTGGTTGGCGTCGACCATGATGTGCATCTCGGGGCCAACGGCGGCGCGCACCGCGAGCAGCCGGTCGCGGTCCTCGGCGATGGAGGGCTTGCCCACCTTGAGCTTGACGCCGCGCAGGCCCTTGCTCTTCGATTCGAGTGCGCCGGCGACGAGGTCGTCGGTGCTGAGGTGCAGCCAGCCGCCCTCGGTGTCGTAGAGCGGCACCTCGCGGCGGAAGCCGCCGGCCATGCGCCAGAGCGGCTCGCTGGTGCGCTTGCCCTTGAGGTCCCACAGCGCGGTGTCGACCGCGGCCAGCGCGAGCGACGTGATGGCGCCGACGGTGGTCGAGTGCGTCGACCAGAACAACGAGCCCCAGATGGCCTCGATGTTGCGGCTGTCGAGCCCGACCAGGCGCGGGATGAGGTGGTCGCGCAGCATCGAAAGCACTGCGCGACCACCCGTCCCGATCGTGTACGAGTATCCGACACCGGTGCGCCCATCGGCGTCATCGATCTCTACGAAGATCGTCTCTTGCTTGATGAAACTCTGCACGGCGTCGGTACGCAGCGTCTCGACCTCGAGGTCAATGAGCCAGGCGCGTGCGGCAGCAATCGTTGTCATGGTGTCGAATACCCGTGTTTCTTGATTCTTAGTTGCAGGTGAGCAGGTCGTTGGCGAAGGCGTCCATGATCTGGTCCGAGGCAGCGGACTGTTCCTCCGCGTACGTGGCCGCATTCGCCGAGGTCACGACGAAGGAGCCGGAGTCGACCGTGACGCCGGGCGTCTTCATGGTGCAGGTGCCCGTCTGCAGCTGGGCGAGCACCCAGGAGCCGACGTAGGCCTGGCCGACGGGGTTCTGTACGACGGTCGCCGAGACGGAGCCGTCCTTGATCCCGTCGAGGATGGCCTTGTCGTCATCGATCGCCACGACGACGATCGGCAGGCCGGAGGCCTTGACGGCCGAGGCCGAGGCGACGGCCGGGTTGTACGCCGTCGAGACGAAGCCGTTGATCTCACTGCCCTTGGCGGCGAGCAGGTCGGCGACGGCCTTCTGCGCGGTGGAGAGGTCCTTGTCGATGTCGGTGACGGCGGGGAACAGCGTGACAGCGCCGTTCGTCTCGGCGACGGCCTTCTCGACGCCCTTGATGCGACGCTGGGTGTTCGCGTCAACGTTGTTTCCGGTGAGGTGCACCAGCGTGCCGGTGTTGCCCATCGCCTCGATCGCGGCCTGGGCGGCCTTGTATGCGGCGACCTCGGTGTCGGTGGAGAGGCAGAAGTCGGCCTCGTTCGTGTCGCCGGCCGGGCAGGAGCCGAGCGATCCGACGGCGAAGCCCTGCTTCTTGAGGGAGGCGAAGGTCGTGTTGATGTCGGTGGGCGAGACGCCGAAGATTCCGAAGGAGTTGTAGCCCTGCGCCGCCAGCGAGTTCAGCACCTCGTTCTGCTTGGCCTGGTCCCACTCGGCGGTCTCGTTGACCGTCGCGCCGCCCAGACCGAAGTCAGTGGCGGCCTGTTCGCCCGCCTCGGCCCACGGCTGGAAGTAGGGGTGCGAGCCGCCGGGAACCAGCGCGACCTTGATGGAGCTCAGCTCACCACCGGCTGCGGCTCCTGGGTCAGTGCTGCCGTCGGACTTGCTGGTGCATCCCGCGGTTGAAAGCGCGAGCGCTGCGATTGCGGTGGCTGCAAACAGCCCTCGAACGGTCTTGGTGCGAAAAAACATCCGGTTCCCTCCACTCTGAGAAAGTAAAGATCCAATAGGATCTATCAAATCCGAGTTTCACCGAAAACCTCGCTGGTGTCAAATAGCGGCCGCAGTCACACCGATCACCCCCGTGCGCGGCGCACGGGGGTGATCGGCGTGAGCGGCGCCGGCGTGCGGGGCGTCGAGCAACGGGGCGCCAGAGCGCGGCCTCTTGGCCGCAGGGCGAATCAGCGCAGGGCGAGCCCGGCTGCGACTTCGAGCACGCAGAGCGCGGCCAGGCGCACGGTGCGGCCGTCCGCGGCATCCGCCGTCGCGTCGACCTCGGCGATGTCGAGGGAACGCACCCGGGCGTCGGCGCCGGCCGCGCGGGCCGCTTGGCGCAGCTCGTACGCCGAGATGCCTCCGGGCACGGAGGCCGGGCAGCCCGGCGCCACGGAGCGGTCGCAGACGTCCACGTCCAGGTCGACGTGCACGGGGCCGCCGGCCGCGCCGGCGATGTCGAGAGCCTCGGCCATGACGTCGGCCATCGGGCGGCGGTGCAACTCGTCGCGGTGCACGACGGTGATGCCGTAGTCGCGGGCCCTCTCGGCGTAGCGGCGCGAGTTCGCGAAGTCGGCGATGCCGATCTGCACGATCCGGGTGCCGGCCAGGCCCGCCTCCACCAGCCGCCGCACGGGCGAGCCGTTGTTCACGCCGTCGCGCAGGTCGTAGTGGGCGTCCAGTGTGATGAGCCCGGCGCTCGGCAGCTGCTCACCCCAGACGCCGAGCGCGGCGGAGACGGTCACGGAGTTGTCGCCGCCGAGGGCGACCACCATGTCGGCCAGCCCGGCGGCCCGGGCGAGGGCGGCGAGCGCGCGCTTCTCCCCCGCCGGGCCGTCCGGCTCGTGCACGTTGCCCAGGTCGACGATCGTGAGGTCGGCGATGCTGCGGGGCTCCCCGCGCACGCCCCGGTCGGCGATGAGCGCGTCGGAGTAGCGCGGCAGCACGGCGCGGATCGCGTCGGGCGTCTCCCCCGCGTTCGTGGTGGACAGCGAGGTGCGCCAGGCCGGCAGCCCGACGATCGCCAGGTCGATGTGGGCGCCGGGCATGAGCGCCTCCGGCGCCGGCCAGCCGCCCAGGCGCGGCCAGAGCGGGTCGTGCGGCAGAACGGGCTGGTGGTCGGGGTGTGGTGTCAACGTCGTCACAGCCTCGACGTTAGCAATCCGGATGCCGGCGCGACAGGCATCCGCGCGGCGCGCAGTCTGTGCGGCCAGACGCCGGACCGCCACGGCGCGCGGGCGGGGGATGCGGGAATCGACTGCGCGAAAAGTGCGCCAAGGCCCGCATCGTGGCGCACTTTTCGCGTAGTCGATAAGGCGCGGGAGGCGCGGAACCTCAGTGTTCGGCGGCGAGCAGGCGCAGCAGCTCGGATTCGCGCGCGGCGCTCAGCCCGGCCCTCCGTGGGCGGTCGAGCCCCTGCGCGCGCTCCCAGCTCAACACGTCGGCCAGCAGCGCGGCGCGGGGGCGATGGCGGAGCCCGGCGGAGACGGCCGCGTGGCCGGAGCGGGCAGAGAAGCCGGCGAAGTCGGGGTCGGCCAGCCAGAGTGCCAGCGATTCCTCGCCCATGAACTGCTCGACGCCCTGCGCGCGGAGCCACGCTGATGACGCCGCGACCGTGCCGGCGCGGTGCCCGCCGGCCCGACGGCTGAGGTCGATCCACTCCCCCAGCGGCACGACCGGGCCCACCGCGTTGACGGTTCCGACGCTCCCGCGCTCTGCCGAGTCGAGGACGAACGCGGCGAGGTCGCGCACGTCGACGACCTGGGTCGGCAGCGACGCCTCGGCGGCGACCAGCATCGGCTCGTCCGGCGCCCGCGCCGCACGGGCCGCCCAGGCGCCGCTGCGCCCGGTCTCGTCGCCGGGGCCGCCGATCACCCCCGGCCGCACGATGAGCAGGCGGTCCTCCAGCACGGCACGGGAGGCGAGTTCCGCCGCCGCCTTGGCCTCGCCGTACTCGGCCCGGGTGGCGTGATCCCCGTCGAGCGCCGCCAGCGGCTCGGCCGACTCGTCGGCGCCGGGCTCGGCGGCCGTGGCGTAGACGCTGGTCGAGGAGATGAGCGTCCAGTGGCCGGCCTGCCCGCCCAGCGCGGCCAGGGCGGAGCGCACGAAACCGGGCTGCCAGGAGAGCTCGACCACGGCGTCCCACTGCCGGGTCGCGGCGGGCGCGTACGCGTCGGGCAGAGCGCGATCGGTCGCGATCAGCTCCGCACCGGAAGGCACCTCGCCGGATTCGCCGCGAGCCAGGCAGGCCACCGCGTGCCCGCGCGCCAGGGCCTGCCCGGCGATCTCGCGGCCGAGCCAGGCGGTGCCGCCCAGAATCAAGATGCGCATCGGGTCCCCCTGTCGGCCGGGCTAGCTGCGGTTGAAGCGGGTGGGGCCGTCGGGCTGCAGCGCCTCGGCGATGCGCTGCCGCATGTTCGCCGAGATCTCCGGCAGAGCGTCGAGCGCGAACCAGGCCGCCTCGGTGTTCTCGCCGTCGGCGGGGTGCGGCTCGCCGCTCACCCAGCGGCAGCGGAACACCAGGTCGAGGTAGGCCGCCCGGTCGCCGTTCGTGTAGGCGCGCTCCGGCAGCGCCTGCACCCAGGCGAGCCGCTCCACCTCGGCGACGACGCCCGCCTCCTCGAGCACCTCGCGCGCCGCGGCATCCGCCGGCTCCTCAGCGGGGTCGATGATGCCGGTCACCGGCGTCCAGGCGCCGTTGTCGGCGCGGCGCACGAGCAGCACCTGCTGGCTGCCGGATGCCGGGTCGCCGCGCAGCACGACGGCGGTCGCCCCGCTCAACCAGAGCGGCGCGGTGCCGATCTTCTCGCGGAGGGTGAGCACGAAGTCGGGGGTGGCCATGCCCAGCAGCCTAGGAGAAGAGCGCGATGGAGGCGCGCAGGGCCTCCGCCGAGTTCTGCAGCAGCTGCTCCTCGCGGGCGTCGAGCGGCATGTCGAGCACCCGGTGCACGCCGCCCGCCCCGACGATGGACGGCAGGCTGAGGGCGACGCCGTCGATGCCCCGGAAGCCGTGCAGCACGCTGGAGACGGGGAGGATGCGGCGCTCGTCCTTGAGCACGGCCTCCACGATGCGGGCGCCGGAGAGGCCGATGGCGTAGTTCGTCGCGCCCTTGCCCTCGATGATCTTGTACGCGGCGTTGACGACATCGTGGGTGAGAGTCTCGAGCCGCTCGCGCGGGAACAGCAGGGCGCCCGCGGCATCCGTCCATTCGCTCAGCGGGGTCTGCCCGATGGTCGCCGTGGACCACAGCGGGAACTCGGTGTCACCGTGCTCGCCGACGATCAGCGCGTGCACGCTCTGCGGGGCCACGCCCGCCGACTCGGCCACGAGCCAGCGCAGCCGGGCGGAGTCGAGCACGGTGCCCGAGCTGAAGATGCGCCCGGGCGGCAGGTCAGTGATGCGCTCGGCGACGGCGGTCAGCACGTCGCACGGGTTGGTCACCAGCACGAACACCGCGTTCGGGGAGAGCTCGGCCAGCCGCGGCATCATCTGCGCGAGGATCCCGACGTTGACGCCGGCCAGCTCGAGCCGGGTCTGCCCCGGCCGCTGCTTGGCGCCGGCGGTGATGACGACGACATCCGACTCTGCGGTCACCTCGATGTCGCTGCCCCCCGTGATGCGGGAGGCGCCCGTGAACGGCGTGCCGTGCGCGAGGTCGAGCACCTCGGCCTCGACCCGAGCGGTGGCGATGTCGTAGAGCACGACCTCGCGGGCCGAGCCGCGGATGAGGGCCGCGTAGGCCAGCGAGGAGCCGACACTGCCGGCTCCGACAACGGTGAGTTTGGTGCTGCGTGCGAGCGTCATGCTCCCAGTATTGCCCCGCAGCGGATGCCGCGCGAGTGTTCAGCCGCGGCGGGCGCGCACCACGACATCGCGCAGCGAGACCGCCCGGCCGCCCGGGCTCGTCAGCGTGCGGTCGTGCTCCTCGGCAGTCTCGATGACCCAGCCGGCGGATGCCAGGCGCTCCCGGATGTCGGCGAGGGTGACCGTCGCCTTGGCGGGCGGGTTCTCGTCGTGGCCGCCGTGTTCGTGGACGCCGTGTTCGTGGCCGGCGGGCTCAGTGCCATGCCCGTGCCCGTGTCCAGCGGCGTCGTCGTGCAGGTGCCCGATGATCAACAGCGTGCCGCCGGGCGCGACCCAGCGGGCGATGTGCTCGTAGAAGTCGAGCTGCGGGATGTTCGGGTGGGTGTAGCTGCTGGTGATCAGCTCGAACGTCCGCTCCGGCTCCCACGCGGTGAGGTCGGCCAGGACCCAGCGCACCGTGTCGGTGACGCCCGCGGCATCCGCCCGCGCCGCCGCCCGGGCGAGCGCCGTGTCCGAGATGTCGGCGCCGGTGACCTGCCAGCCGTTGGCGGCCAGCCAGACCGCCTCGGCGCCGGTGCCACACCCTGCGTCCAGCGCCGTGCCGGGGGTCAGGCCGGCGGTCTCCGCCGCGAGGTAGGGATGCGGCGGCGTCTCGCCGGTGCCGGCCGACTCGCTGGCGTGGCTCTCGTCCTGGTGCTTCTGCTCCCAGTACGCCTTGTCGAAGTCGTGCGTCATCCCTCCAGTATCGCTGCCGTCGTCTGCCCGCGGCGCGGGCTAGGTGTACTGCCCAGCAAGGTTGGTTAACCGGCTGATGGGTGGTTTGCTCCCGATGGCCGTGTGGGGCCTGTGGTGATTGTATTCGTGGAGCCAGGCCGGGAGGGCGTTCCGGCGGGCTGACTCGGACGCGTAGAACCGTGAGAATGCCCAGCCGTCGGCGAGGGTGCGGTGGAAGCGTTCGATCTTCCCGTTGGTCTGTGGCCGGTAGGGGCGGGTCTTCTTGGGTGTGATGTTCAACTCGGTGCAGGTGTCGCGCCAGAGGTGGGACTTGTAGGCAGAGCCGTTGTCGGAGAGGACCCGTTCGACCGTGATGCCTCGGGCGGCGAACCAGGACACGGCCCGGCGGAGCACACCCACGGCGGTGACCGCTTGCTCGTCGGCGTGGATCTCGGCGTAGGCGACGCGGGAGTGGTCGTCGATGACGGTGTGCACGAACGCCGTCCCGACCAGCGGCTGCCGGCGCTTGCTCCGGCCCGCGCCAACGGTCGCGGCCCGGTTCTTGCCGCCCTGCTGCTTGCCCAGGTAACGCCAGCCGCCGCCATCGGGGATGTTGCCGAGCTTCTTCACGTCGACGTGGATCATCGCCCCCGGCTTGTCGTGCTCGTAGCGCCGCACGACTTCCCCGGTGCGCTTGTCGACGTGACTCAACCGGTTCAGCCGGCACCGGGTCAACACGGCGTGCACGGTCGACGCGGGCATGCCCACTTTCGCGCCGATCGCGACCGGCCCCAAACGCTTCTTCCACCGCAGATGCACGATCTTCCGCACCAGCCGCTGCGGGGTCCTGTTCGGGTTCCGGTGCGGCCGGGAGGAGCGGTCCTGCATGCCGTCCTCACCCATCGCCGCGTAACGTTCAGCCCACCGCTTGGCGGTCGGCCAGGAGCAGTTGAACTGTCTCGCGGCCTGCGAGATCGGCCAACGGTCGTCCACGATCAGGCGCGCCATGCGCAGCCTTTGGCGTGGAGTCAGCGCAGCGTTAGCGTGGGACATGAGGGCCTCCTGGTCTCGCAGAACTGGTTTCTAAGCAGCTCCACTCTGCAGCAGGAGGTCCTCACTCATTCCCGAAGGACTACAGCGAGTCGTCACACCGATTCAACCAACGTCCCTGGGCAGTACAGCTAGGCGGCGGGGACCGGCTCCGGCTCCGCGGCGGGGCCCTCGGCCGCGGCATCCGCCTCGGCCTTGCGCAGCCTGCGCTTCTCGCGCCCGCCCTCGACGAGCGAGTAGAGCACGGGCAGCACCACGAGCGTCAGCAGGGTCGACGAGACGAGACCGCCGATGACGACGATCGCGAGCGGCTGCGAGATGAAGCCGCCGTGGCCGGTGATGCCGAGCGCCATCGGCAGCAGCGCGAAGATCGTGGCCAGCGCGGTCATCAGGATCGGGCGCAGACGCCGGGAGGCACCGTGCTCGAGGGCGTCGCGCACACGCATGCCCCGGTCGCGGTACTGGTTCACGAGGTCGACGAGCACGATGGCGTTGGTGACGACGATGCCGATCAGCATGAGCACGCCGATCAGCGAGGCGACGCCGAGCGGCACACCGGAGATCACCTGCAGCGCGATCGCGCCGGTCGCCGCGAACGGCACGGACACGAGCAGCAGCAGCGGCTGCAGCAGCGAGCGGAACGTCGCCACCATGACGATGTAGACGATCAGGATCGCCACGAGCAGCGCCAGGCCGAGCTGCGAGAAGGCGTCGGCCTGGTCGGCCGTCACGCCGCCGATCGACGCCGTCGTGCCGGCCGGGATGTCGGCCGCGTCGACAGCCTGGGAGACCTCGGCGCTGGCGGTGCCGAGGTCGTCGCTGTTCGGGGTGGCGGTGACGGTCGCGCTGCGCAGGCCCCGCACGGTGGTGATGGATGCCGGCCCCTCCGCCTGGGCGACGCTCGCCAGCGAGTCCAGGCGCACCGGCCCCGTCACCGTCGGGATCTCGAGCGCGGCCAGCGCCTCGATCGTGCTCGGCGGGTTCGCCGAGGCGATGTAGATGGTGAGCGTGTTCTCGTCGATCACGATCGAGCCGGCCTGGCGCGGCTGCATCGCCTGGGACACCACGCTGCCGAGCGCGACCTCGCTGTAGCCGGCCGCGGCCGCCTCGTCGCGGTCGACCTGCACCGCGATGTAGGTGCGCGACTCGGAGAGGTTGGTGCTGGTCTGCGAGACGGCGTCCAGCTTGCTGAGCGCGGACTCGATGGTGTCCGTCGCCTGCTGGAGGTCGGCCGCGTTGGAGGCGGTGATGTCGACCTCGATGTCGCTGGAGGCGCCGAAGCCGCTCGAGGCGGCGATGGTCACGTCGCCGACATCCGTCAGCTTGTCCAGCTCTGTGCGCACCTCGGCCTGGATCGCCGCGTTGTCTGCACCGTCGGCGGTGGTGATCGAGTAGGTGATGGTGGAGCTGCCGCCGCCGAAGACGGCCCGCAGCCCGGTGCCGCCGCCGATCGAGGTCTGCACGATCTCGACGCCGTCGGTGTCGCGCAGTACCTGCTCGACCTCGGTCGAGGCGGAGTCGAGCGCGGCCAGGCTGGTGCCGACTGGCAGTTCCTGGCTGACCTGGAAGGTGTTCTGGCCGGAGTCGCCGAGGAAGTTCGTCTTCATCAGCGGCAGCATTGCGATGGTGCCGCCGAGGATGAGCACGGCCACCAGCAGGGTGGCGACGCCGTGGTTCAGGGTCCAGCGGATGATGGGCAGGTAGCCCTTCTGCAGGCGGGAGGGGTGCTCCAGCTCATCGATGCCGGTCTCCTCGGCCAGCGCCTCTGTCGAGGTGCCCGAGTGCTTGTGCGCCTCGGAGGGCTTGAGGAGCCAGTAGGCGAGCACCGGCACGATCGTGAGGGAGACGAGCAGGGAGGCGAGCAGGGCGATCGTCACGGTGAGCGAGAACGGCCGGAACAGCTCGCCGGTGACGCCCTCGACGAGCGCAATCGGCACGAACACGGCCACCGTGGTGATGGTCGACGCGGTGATGGCGCCGGCCACCTCCTTGACGGCCCTGACGATGGTCGCGGCCTTGTCCGGCCCGGCGACGAGGTGCCGCTTGATGTTCTCGATGACGACGATGGAGTCGTCGACGACGCGCCCGATCGCGATGGTGAGCGCACCGAGGGTGAGGATGTTGAGGGTGTAGTCGGCGGCCTGCAGCCCGATGAAGGTGATCATCACCGAGGTCGGGATGGAGATCGCGGTGACCAAGGTGGCCCGCACCGAGAGCAGGAACAGCAGGATGACGAGCACGGCGAAGACGAGGCCGAGCGCGCCCTCGACGGCGAGCGACTCGATCGACTGCTCGATGAACGGCGCCTGGTCGAAGACGACCGTGAAGGTGGCTCCGGGGTTCGTGGTGTCCAGCGAGCTCTGCAGCGACGGCAGCAGGTCGCGCACGGCGTTGGACACGTCGACGGTGTTGGCCGCGGGCAGCTTGGTGATCGCGATGGTCAGCGCCGGCTGGCCGTCGACGCGGGAGATGCTCGTGGCCGGGTTGTTCTCGAGGGCGACGGTCGCCACGTCGGAGATCGTCGTGGGCAGCGGGGTGCGCGCGGCCTGGGCGGCGGCCTGCGCCTGCGCCTGGCCCTGGGCCTGCGCCTGCGCTCCCGCATCGCCGCCGAGCGCGCCGCTGTCGGCATCCGGGAAGGCATCGGCGTCGACCGGGGCGGCCTGGGTCGCGCCCAGCACGGGCAGCGCGGCGAGCTCGTCGAGGGTGGTGATGCGCGTGCCGGTCTGCACGGAGAAGGTCTTGTCGTCCTCGGTGATCGTGCCGCCGGGCAGCAGCACGCCGTTCTGCGAGAGGGCGTCGGTGATGGCGGTGACCGAGATGCCGCGGGCGGTGAGCTCGGCCATGTTCGGGGTGATCGTGACGCGCTGGCCGACCTTGCCGACGATGCTCGCCTCGCGCACGCCGTCGATGTCCTGCAGCTCGCCCAGGGTGGTGCGGGAGATCTCGTCGGAGAGCGCGCTGACGTCATCCGCGCCGGTGACGGCCACCTGGATGACGGGGAAGTCGTCGAGGCTGAGCGCGAGCACCTGCGGCTCGGCGCCGGAGGGCAGCTGGCTGGAGATGCGGTTGATCGCGCTGAGCAGCTTCTGCTCGGCGAAGGCCATGTCGGTGCCGTAGGTGAAGGAGGCGCTGACGATGGAGACGCCCGTCTCGCTGGTGGTCGACGTGGACTCCAGGCCGGTGACGCCCTGGATCGCGGTCTCGATCGGCGTGGACACGTCGGTGTTCACTACGTCGGGCGATGCGCCGGGGTACGTCGTCATGATCGCCAGCTGCGGGAAGGCGATCGACGGCGCGAGCTCCTGCTTGAGGCTGGTGAGGGCGAGACCGCCGAAGATCATCACGACCACCGTGGTCAGTGCGATCAGCGCGCGGTTCTTCATGGAGAGCGCAGCGAGAAGGTGCATTGCGCCATTCTTGCAGGGCGCGGCGGGCGCGGCGTCATCCGCTGGATGGTGTTGTTCGGCCGGGGCTTCCGCGCGTTAGACGACGTCGGCGAGGTAGCCGGCATCCGGCACCGGATGCCGCAGCAGCGAGCCCCAGGCGAGGCCGAGCGCGTCGACGGCCCGCGTCGTCTCCTCGGCCGAGTAGCTGATCGGCAGCCGGAGGAAGCGCTCGAACGCACCGTCGATGCCGAAGCGCGGCCCGGCCGCGATGAGCAGCCCGTGGTTGCGGGCGGCGAGGGCGAGCTGCGAGCTGACCGGGGAGCCGAGGTTCACCCAGGTGGCCAGGCCGCCGTGCACGTGCGGCACGGTCCACTGCGGGAACCGCTCGGCGAGCAGCTGCTCGAGGTGGTCGCGTCCCGCGCGGAGCTGGGCGCTGCGCAACTCGAGGATGCGCGGCATGTCAGGCAGCAGCTCGGTCGCGATGAGCTGCTCCAGAATCGGGGTGCCCAGGTCGCCCGGCGCGCGCAGCCCGATGAGCTTGCGGATCAGCGGCTTCTCGGCGCGGATCCAGCCGATGCGGATGCCGCCCCACACCGTCTTGCCGAGCGAGCCGACGAGCACGGCGTCGCCGTAGGCGGCCATCGGCAGCGGGGCGTCAGGCCGGTCGATGTCGAGTTCGGCCGTGGTCTCATCGGCCACGATGACGGTGCCCTGCTTGGCGGCGGCGGCCAGGATCCGCTCCCGCTGGACGGCGTCGAGGGAGCGCCCGGTCGGGTTGTGGAAGTCGGGCATGAGGTAGCCCATGGCGGGGTTGGACTGCCGGATCGCCTGCTCGAAGCCGGCGGTCTCCACGCCGCGCTCGCCGGCATCCGGTCTCGGCGACTGCGGTGTGGCGCTCACCGGCACCAGCCGCGCGCCGGCGGCCCGCAGCGCCTCGTAGGCGTGCGGGTAGGTCGGTTGCTCGATCAGGGCGCGGTCGCCGCGGCCGATGAGCGCCCGGGAGAGCAGGGCGATGGCGTGCTGGGCGCCGATCGTGACCATGATCTGCTCTGGCCGGGTGGGCAGCCCGCGTGCGGTGTAGCGCTCGGCGATGGCGGCGCGCAGCTCGGGGATGCCGACGGGGTCGTAGCCGGCGTCGCCGAGGTGGCGCGGCAGCTCGTCGACGGCGCGGCGGCTGGCGTCGGTGAGCCAGGGCAGCGCCGGCATGGCCGCCTTGCTGAGGTCGAGGTAGCCGCGGTCGCCGGGAACGGAGAGCATGCCGGGGCTGCCGTTCAGGCAGGTGATGCTGCCGGAGCCGCGCACGCTCTGCAGGAACCCGAGCTCGCGCAGCTGCCGGTAGGCGGCGGTGACGGTGGTGCGGCTGAGCTCGAGGTGCTCGGCGAGCTCGCGCTCGGCGGGCAGCCGGGTCTCGACGGGGATGCGGCCGTCGATGACGAGCAGGCGGATGCGGTCGGCGAGCGCGCCGTAGGCGGGGCCGGCATCCCGCCACTCGCCGAGCAGCGGGGCCAGGGCACGGGCGCTGAGGGTGCGCGCGCCGCTGCTGAGCACGGTGGACAAGGCGGTGACCATGAGGCCACTTTAGGCGAATTGGCTATTGGAGGGAAGGCCACTTATGCAATTGGATTGCAAGGTGGCTTCTTCGACTCACTCCCTGCCCCCCGTCACCGGCCGGCTCCCGCTGCGCTTCGCCCAGCTGCTCGTCGGCCTGTTCCTCTACGGGATCGGGATCGCGCTCATCGTGCGCGGCGAGATCGGCGCCGCCCCCTGGGACGTGCTGACGCAGGGCATCGCGAAGCACACCGGCCTGAGCTTCGGCCTCATCACCGTGCTGACCAGCGCTGTCGTGCTGTTGGTCTGGATCCCGTTGCGGCAGAAGCCCGGCATCGGCACGGTGCTGAACGCCCTGCTCGTCGGCCCCGCAGCCGACATTGGCCTGGCGCTGATCCCGACCGGGCTCGACCTCTGGGTGCGCATCCTGCTGTTCGTGGCCGGGCTGCTCGTGCTGGCGGTCGCGACCGGGCTGTACATCGGCGCGCATTTCGGCCCCGGCCCGCGCGACGGGCTGATGACAGGGCTGAACGCCCGCACCGGCTGGGCGATCTGGAAGGTGCGCACCGGCATCGAGCTGACGGTCGTCACGCTCGGCTGGATCCTCGGCGGCAACGTCGGGCTCGGCACCGCCGCGTTCGCCGTGCTCGTCGGACCGCTCTGCCAGTGGGCCATCCCGTTCTTCGCCATCAAGCCGCGGGCCACGGATGCCGCGGCGCCCGTGCTCGACCCGGCCGCGGGTTAGCGGCATCCGGGGCTCTGCCACCGGAATCCAACGCACAGAAAGGAACCACTCGTCATGCTTCTCCTCATGATCGCACTCGCACTCCTCGCCGCCTGGGCCGTCATCGCGGCGGTGGTGACCGCCGCTCGCGACGGCTACCGCGCGGTGCCCGACCGGCACCCGGAGCTTCGCGCCGCCCGCTAGCGCTGCGTGGCCGTGAGCAGCGAGTACATGTACATGTCTCGCGGCGTTCCATCCACGATCTGCCACGAGCGCATCAGCCCCTCGCGCACGAAGCCGGCGCGCTCGGCGGTGCGCCAGGATGCCTCGTTCCACGGTTCGACGTAGAGCTCGAGGCGGTTCAGCTGGGGCAGCGTGCACGCCCAGTCGCAGAGCACCGCGAGGGCGGCGGCGGCAAGGCCGCGCCCGCGTGCTGATGGGCGGAGCCAGTAGCCGATGCTGGCCCGCCCGTGACGCTCGTCGCGCAGCCAGAGGCCGATCTGCCCGATGGCCACGTCGTCGGCATCCGCGATGGCGAAGGAGTAGCCCGCACGTCGTCGCAGCCGATCATGCTGCCGTCGGATGAAGGCCAGCGCCTGCTCCTGGTCGGCGTCTTCCGGCACCGTGGTGATCAGCGGGACCAGTCGGTCGCGGCCGGCTTCTCGGATGGCATCGACGTCGTCGCCCCGAAACGCCCGCATGCTGAGAGCGGGGCCTTCGAGGCGCGGCAGGATGAGCGGCACGTCGGGCTGGTCGGGGCGGCTCACAGGGACCATAGTGGCACGGCGCCGGCCCCGTGCCCGGTGACCGAGCGGTTCCGCGGGCACGGCAGACACAAACTCAGGACCAGCGGCACGACACGTCGTCGGCGAGGCCAGCGGCGCTGTGGTCCTGAGTTCTCGAACGGCCGACCGCAGCTCCCCGCTGGCGGGACGGCCAACAGCCCCTCCCCGCTGGCAGGACGGCCGACAGCACCTCCCCCGCTGGCAGGACGGCCAACGGCCCCTCCCCGCTGGCGGGACGGCCAACAGCCCCTCCCCGCTGGTCGAGTAGGCCCGCCAGGGCCGTATCGAGACCCGGCATCCAAGCCGGAACCGTGCCACGCACGAGGTCTCGATACGCTCGTTCCTCGCTACTCGACCAGCGGAGTCTCGACGGGATCGACCAGCGGAGTCTCGACGTGCTGGACCAGCGGGGAGACGCGACTAGTTGCCGGCGTCCAGCGGCTGGACCGTGATGGAACCGTTGGAGGTGCCGAGCTCGAGCAGGAAGTCGCCGTTCGGATCGGTGGGGATGTTGATGTTCCTGGAGCCGAGCGATGTCTCGGCCTCGACCTGGAACGAGCCGCTCGGCACGTGCACCGTGATGGAGCCGTTGGAGGTGTTCGCACGCACGTTCTGCGCCTTCTCGAGTTCCAGCTCGATCGAGCCGTTCGAGGTCTTGACCCGGATGCCCGAGCCATTCAGCTCGCTGCCCTCGATCCGACCGTTGCTGGTGGAGGCCTCCACCTTGCCGGCCACCTCCTCGAGCGAGATGCGGCCGTTGCTGGTCGCCACGTCGACGTCGTTCACGCCCTCCAATTCGATCGACCCGTTCTCGGTGACCCCGCTCACGTCGACGCCGATAGGCAGTTCGACCGTGTAGTCGATGCTGCAGCGGTTGCCGCACCCGCTCAGCAGCAGCTCGCCGCTGCCGACCTCGTACGTCGCGCCGAACTCTCGCTTATTGCCCCAGTAGTTGATCTCGCGCTCGATGCGGATGTCGGTGGCTCCCGCCACGCCGTGCACCGAGATGCTGCCGCTGCTCGCCTCGAAGTGGATCGTGCTGACCGAGTCGGTGAGCGTCGCGGTGTCCGTCGTCTTGTGGGCGGGCAGCAGGGAGCATCCGCTGAGGGCCAGCGCCGCGATGGCGATGCCGGCCGCGGCCGTGACTGCTCGAACTGTGGTGCGCATGATCGTTCTCCTCTGTGGCGGCGACCCATGCGGGAGCCGCGGTCCGTCGTGTGCAACGTTACGCGGGCCGCGCGGAACCGTCACGGGGGCAATCCCCCGGAGCCGACGGGGTGGTGGCCTCGGTCGCACGCTCCCTCGAGCCAGCGGGCGCGGGCGGCCGGGGCTGAACCAGGCGGCTAGAGCTGGCGGTCGGCGAAGACGGTCAGGGCGGCCCGCACGAACTCGGCGCCGGTGGTGCCGCCGTAGTTCGCGGCGAAGCGCTCGTCGGCCACGTACATCTCGGCCAGCCCGAGCAGGTAGTCGCGGGGCGGGCCGCTCGTGCCGCCGCCCGGCGTGCCCGGGATCCCCCGCAGCCACTCGAAGTGCCGGAGGGCGAGCGCCTGCGCCTCGTCGCTGCCCGGGTCGACGCCGCGCGCCGCGGCAGCCGCCCAGTCGGCGGCGAGTTGCTTCTGCCGCGCCTGCCAGTCGCCCTTCTCGGCGTCGCTCATCGAGCTCCACCAGGCGTCGCCTGTCGCGTACGCCGCCTGTCCCCATCGCTCTTCGACCTCGTCTTTGTACTGCGAGTTGTCGAAGCCGTCGAACATGTTCTCAGCCATGAGCTGCTTCCCTTCTTCCAGAGTGTGAATCGTGTGCCGCACCGAGGCGATCTGCCGCGCCAGCCGGTGCTGCTCCTGCTGCAGCCAGTCCAAGTGGCCGCGCAGCGCCTGCCCCTCGTCGCGCTCGTTGGCGAGCACCTCGGCGATGGCGGGCAGCCCCAGGCCGAGCTCGCGCAGCAGCAGGATGCGCTGCAGCCGCACGAGCGCGGCCTGGTCGTAGTGGCGGTATCCGTTGGCACCGACGCGGCTCGGCGCCAGCAGGCCGGTCTCGTCGTAGTGCCGCAGCGTGCGGCTCGTCGTGCCGGCCAGCTTGGCGATCTCCTGGATCGACCAGTCCATGTGCGCCCCCCTTCCGTGTCGGGTTCCCCAGACGGATGCCGGTAAGACCTCCGCATGACTCGAGCCTAGAAGTTGACGTTGCGTCAATGTCAACAACTCCCGGCAACTTTCACTTGACGCCCGCGGAAACGCGATATATCGTGAATTTCAGTAACACGCGATATATCGCGTGTGCACCGGTTCGGCACCCGCCGCCCACACAAGGAGAACGCAATGGCAATCGAGAAGTGGCTCATTCAGCCCGGCGACAGCAAGGTCATCGACCTGGAACTCGTGCGCAAACTCAAGGTCGGCATGATCGGCGGAAAGATCGACGTGCTCGCCCACGACGAGCCCGGCGCCCGCGTCGAGGTGAACTCGGTGACCGGCAAGGAGCTCAGGGTGGAGATCGACGGCGACCGCCTCGAGATCGACCACCCCCAGCTGCGCTGGGACAACTTCCTGGACGTGTTTAAGGGGTTCACCGGCAGCGCCAAGGCCGAGGTGAGCGTGCTCCTTCCGCGCGACGTCGCCATCAAGCTCGGCGTCGTCTCGGCATCCGCGCTCGTCTCCGGCTTCGTCTCCGACGCCAAGCTCAGCACGGTGACCGGCGACGTCGTCGTCGACCACCTGATCGGCGACCTCGACGTCAACACGGTCAACGGCGAGATCTCGGTCGGCCACCACACCGGGCGCATCGACATCAACACCGTCTCCGGCGATGTCGTCGCCAGCGGCGCGATCACCCGATTCAGCGCCGACGGCGTCTCCGGCAACATGATCCTCGACGTCGTCGGAACCCCGGCGGAGGTCAACACCAACACCGTCTCGGGCGACCTCACCGTGCGCATGGACGCCGGCCGCGGCGAGCGCTACCGGGTGAACACGGTCGCCGGCACCGTCTTCCTCGACGACACCAACTTCAAGGGCACCCTCGGCAAGGGCTTCGAGCGCGTCATCGGCGAGCTCTCCGGCAGCTGGCTCGACCTGCAGGCGAACTCGGTCTCCGGCAACATCTCGATCGTGCGCCGGCACGGGGCCTCCACACCCGACTCCGACACCGGCTTCACGGTCACCCACGACGGCGAGGCGTCGGCATGACCCCGCCGGTGTTCGCCCACGGCAGCCTGCGACTGTACCTGCTCGCCCTCCTCGCCGAGCAGCCGCGGCACGGCTACGAGCTGATCCAGGCTCTGAGCGACCGCTTCGGCGGCAGCTACATCCCGAGCGCCGGCACGATCTACCCGCGCCTGGCCAAGCTCGAGGAGGAGGGGCTGGTCAGCAAGGAGACCGACGGGCGCAAGACGACCTACTCGATCACGGATGCCGGCCGGGCCGAACTGGAGGCCCGCCGCGGCGAGCTCGACTCGATCGAGGAGGCGATGACTGACTCGGTGCGACGCATCGCCGACGAGGTGCGGGCCGGAGTCAACGACGCAATGCGGAGCCTCCGCGCCGATCTGGCGAGCGCCGCGCGGAGCGCCAAGCAGGCCGGCAAGACGGAGTCGGCGAAGGCCGCGGCTTCAGCGGGAGCGAACGCGCAGGCGATGCAGGAGTCGGCCAGGGCCATGCACGACGCCGAGCTGACGCTGAACCAGTTCCGGCAGGAGATGCGCACGGAGCTGCGCACGCAGGCGGCCCGGGCCAACGTGCCGATCGAGGCGGCGACCGTGCTGCGCGAGCGGCTGGACGCCGTGCGCGCGGAGGTACTCGGCCTGCTGCGGGCCCCGTAGCGGCAGCGGTCGCCGCAGCGGCAGCGGTCGTCGCAGCGGCAGCGGTCGCCGCAGCGGCAGCGGTCGCCGCAGCCTCCGACCGCGACCCTCGGCACGCGCCCTGCGCCACTTCGTCGGGCTCCGCGCCACATGATGTGGCGCGGAGCCCGACGAAGTGGCGCAGAGTGCGCGTGACGCGCGAGCGCGGGGTGTGCGGTGCGGGGTGCGCGTGCGAGGTGCGAGGTGCGCGAGCGCGGAGTGCGCGCGAAGTGCGGGGTGCGGCTACTCGGGGCGCGGGCAGTACAGCTGGGTGCGCTCGCCCGAGCGGTCGATCTCGTGCTCGTCCATCGGGATGCCGCAGAGCGGGCAGAGCCGCGGCGCCGGCACGGCCGGCGGGGTCTCGTTGTACGGCCCGAGCGGGGGCGGGCCGATGTAGGGCACGAGCTTCCGGTTGAGTCGATCGAAGAGCCCTGCGAGCTTTCCGCCCGCGCCGTCATTTTTGCTTCGTGCCATAATGGTTAGTGTACTAACTGATTCCCGGGTCCCCAAACCGTGGGGACAGGCACACAGGAGATGCGAAGGCAGGCGACACGAGTGAGCAGCACACCGGCGAAGACTCAGGATGAGACGGCCCCCGTCGACCTGCTCGCGCTCGAGAGCCAGGTCTGCTTCGGCTTGGCCGTGGCCGCGCGCGGCGTGATCGGCGCCTACCGCCCCATCCTCGAGCCGCTCGGCCTCACCCACCCGCAGTATCTCGTGATGCTCGCCCTCTGGCAGGCGAGCCCGCGCACCGTGCGCGAGCTCGGCGAGGCGCTGCAGCTGGAGCCGGCCACCCTCTCGCCCCTGCTCAAGCGGCTGGAGGGCATCGGCTACGTCACCCGCGCCCGCAATCCGCACGACGAGCGCGCCCTCGACGTGTCGTTGACGGATGCCGGCCTGGCCCTCCGCGAGCAGGCGCTGCAGATCCCGCCGCAGATCATCGCCCGCCTCGGCATGAGCCTGGACGAGCTCGCCGAACTGCGCACCACCCTCTCCCGCGTGATCGCCGCCGTCGGCGCGGAGTAACGCACAGAGCAGCGCGCGGCTCGGGCATGCAATCCGAGCCAGGCGGTGTACGAATCGCCGGAACAGGCGAACAATGAGGGCATGAGCAATCTCCGGGCTCCCCAGGGCGATGCCGGCTCGGCTCGCCACTTCCCCGCCGACTTCCTGTTCGGCGCGGCGACCGCCGCCGGGCAGAGCGACGGCGCGGCCGACGACGTTGCGCTGATGAGCGAGATCGGCCTGCAGGCCTACCGCTTCTCCAGCTCGTGGGCGCGCGTCTGCCCCAGCGGCGGGCCGCCGGAGCCCCGCCACATCGACGCCTACTCGCGGCTGGTCGACGAACTGCTGAGTGCCGGCGTCATGCCCTGGCTGACCCTGTACCGCGGCGAGCTGCCACAGCCGCTCGCGGAGCGGGGCGGCTGGGCGAACCGCGACACCGCCCACCGCTTCGCCGACTATGCGTCCGGCCTGCACGCGGCGCTCGGCGACCGGGTGCCCGTCTGGCTGACGCTGGGCGAACCGTGGGGGCCCGGCGGGCTCGACCTCGCCGAGGGTCCGGCCGCGCCACACCACCGGCTGCTCGCCCATGGCCTGGCTGCCGAGGCGCTGCGCGAGCAGGATTCCGAGATCCGGCTGGGCGTGACGCTGAACCTGACCGCCGCACTGCCGGCCGATCCACGCAGCGCAGGCGACCTCGACGCCGCCCGCCGTGTCGACGCCCAGTTCAACCGGGCCAGCCTCGACCCGATCTTCCGCGCCAGCTACCCGGAGGACTTCCTCGAGGATGCCGCCGGCATCCGCCTGCAGCAGCATGTGCACGCCGGCGACCTCGAGAAGATCGCGCAGCCGATCGACCTGCTCGGCGTCAACTACTACCTCGGCGCGACCGCGAGCGAGCCGGCGGGCGCGCCGCCCACCCCCGGCGTCGGCGACCCGACCCGGATGCCGTCGCCCCCGCTGCCGTGGTCGCCGCTCACCGCGATCGACTGGGCGGTGCGGCCAGACGGACTGCGGGAGACCCTCGTCCAGGTCGAGGCCGAGTACACCGGTCCCGCCCACGTCGAGCTGTTCGTCACCGAGAACGGGGCCGTCACCGACGACACCGTCGAGCCCGACGGCGTCGTGGACGATGCCGAGCGCACCGCGTTCCTGCGCGCGCACCTCGGCGCCGTGCTGGATGCCGAAGCCACCGGCGTCGACGTGCGGGGCTACTTCTATTGCTCGCTGCTCGACACGGCCGAGGCGGTGCAGAGCGCCGAGGGCTGCTCGGGGCTCGTGCACCTGGACCAGTCCGGCCGGCGCACACTCAAGCGGAGCGGCTCGGAGTACCGCCACATCATCGCCGCCCGCGCACTCAGCGCATAGATCGGCGCTCAGCTCGGCGCTCAGTTCGGCGCAGATCCCGCCCCGCACGCACGAAATCACCGCAGGGGCCGGCGACCGTGAGGATTCCGTGAGGACCGCTTGCCTTTCCCGCGCGCAGGCGTAGGCTGACCAGCCGTGACGAAAGACCTCCCCTCAATACCTGCGGAACCGCGTTCCGCAAAACACTGGATCATCGGGGATCCTCTCCCCAGCGAGAAGCTCGAAGGACAGCTGCTGCCCAAGCACCTCGCCCTGCCGATCTTTGCCAGCGACCCGCTCTCCTCCGTGGCGTACGCGCCGCAGGAGCTGCTGATGATCCTGATGATCGGTGGCCTCGCCTTCCTCAGCTTCGCCCCCTGGGTGGCCCTCGCCGTCGTCGTGCTGCTCGTCACCGTCGTCGCCAGCTACCGCCAGCTGATCAAGGCGTACCCGTCCGGCGGCGGCGACTACGAGGTGGCCAGCCGCAACCTCGGCGAGAAGTCCGGCCTCGTCGTGGCATCCGCCCTGCTCGTCGACTACGTCATGACCGTCGTCGTCTCGGTGGCCTCCGGCGTCGACAACATCATCTCGGCCATTCCAGAGCTCAACCCGTTCCGCGTCGAGCTGGCGGTCGTCTTCGTCATCATCCTCGCCGCGGTCAACCTGCGCGGTGTCAGCGAGTCGAGCAAGGCGTTCGCCATCCCCACCTACCTCTTCATCAGCAGTGTCGCGTTGATGATCGTCGTTGGCCTCGCCCGCACCCTGCTCGGCGATGCCCCGGTCGCCGAGTCGGCCGGCTATGCCGTGCAGGCCGAGCAGCTGACCCAGGCCGCCGTCATCCTGCTGCTGCTGCGCTCCTTCGCCAGCGGATGCAGTGCGCTCACCGGCGTGGAGGCCATCTCGAACGGCGTGCCGGCGTTCCGGGCGCCCAAGATCAAGAACGCCCAGCGCACGCTCGTGTTGATGGGCGGCATCGCGATCGCGCTGTTCGCCGGCCTCACCACCCTCGCCCTGATCACCCAGGTGCATTACGCCGAGAGTGCCTGCAATCTGATCGGCTTCGTCGACTGCGAGACCAAGCCGCAGCGCAGCCTGATGGCGCAGGTGGCCGCCGCGACCTTCGGCAACAACACGATCCTGTTCTTCATCATCCAGGCCGCCACCGCACTCGTGCTGCTGCTCGCCGCCAACACGGCCTTCAACGGCTTCCCACTGCTCGGCTCGGTGCTCGCCAAGGACGGCTACGCGCCGAAGTCGCTGAGCACCCGCGGCGACCGCCTAATCTACTCGAACGGCGTGCTGCTACTGGCGCTGGCGGCGATCGTCATCCTCGCCGTGTTCCAGGCGAACCTCACCGTGCTGATCCAGCTCTACATCATCGGCGTCTTCGTCTCGTTCACCCTCGGCCAGACCGGCATGGTGGTGCACTGGCTGCGCGCACTGAAACAACCGAAACCGGACCGCGGCGCCATCTGGCGCGGCCTCACCATCAATGCGCTCGGCGCCGTGATGACCGCGGTGGTGCTGCTGGTCGTGACCATCACCAAGTTCACCCACGGCGCCTGGCTCGTCTTCCTGATGATGCCGGTGCTGTTCCTGCTGATGCTCGGCGTGAATCGCTACTACCGCGACGTGGCGCGGGAGATCGAGGTGGATCCGACCACGATGTTCGGCTCGCAGGGCGACCACGCCATCGTGCTCGTCGGCAACATGCAGAAGCCCGTGCTCAAGGCCCTCGACTATGCGATCGCCGCGCGGCACGAGTCGCTGGAGGCGGTGCACGTCTCGATCGACGACGAGCAGACCAGGCAGTTGAAGAAGGACTGGGTGCGCATGAACATCCAGGTGCCGCTGCGGGTGATCAGCTCGCCGTACCGCGACATCAGCCACCCGTTGATCCAGTACGTGAAGTCGCGGCGGGAGGAGCACGGCTCCGAGGTGACCACGATCTACATGCCGCAGTACATCGTCGGGCACTGGTGGGAGGGGCTGCTGCACAACCACAAGGCGCGCCGGGTGCGGCAGAAACTGATGCTGGTGCACGGCGTGACGATTGCTCTGGTGCCGTGGCTGCTGGACTCCAGCGAGCTGATCTACGGACGCCGCTCGCGCCCGGTCCCCGGCCAGGACCGCCGCGGCGAGCCAGTGCGCCCCGTGCGCCCGGTGCAGCGCAAGCCGATCGCCCCGGCCTCCGGCACCACGACGCGCAACCGGCCGCCCCGCAACAAGCGGTAGGCGCGGCCCGGCCGGTGACGGTCCCCCACCCGCTGGTCGAGTAGGCCCGCCAGCACCCGCTGGTCGATTAGGCCCGCCAGCACCCGCTGGTCGAGTAGGCCCGCCAGCGGCGGCCCCCGCCCGCTGGTCGAGTAGGCCCGCCAGGGCCGTATCGAGACCCTGACACGACTCGAAACAGTTCCACGCACAAGGTCTCGATACGCTCGTTCCTCGCTACTCGACCAGCGGGTTTGGGCGGTGGCCGCCTGTTGGCTTCAGTCGCACGCTCCCTCGAGCCAACGGGGAGCGTGAGCCAACGGGAACGGCTAGAGCAGCGCCATGATCTGGCGGGCGATCGTGCGGCCCGCCCTGCTGGCGCCGATCGTGGACGCCTGCGGGCCGTAGCCGGCGAGGAAGATGCGCGGGTCGGTCCACGAGGCCCCGGAGCCCACGGTCACGCCGCCCGCGGCCTCGCGCAGCTTCAGCGGCGCGAGGTGACGCAGCTCCGGCCGGAAGCCCGTCGCCCAGATGATCGCGTCGGCCGGGACGACGCTGCCGTCGGCCCAGCGGGCGCCGCCGGGCTCGAGCACGCTGAACATCGGCTTGGCCACGAGCAGGCCGCGGTGGATGCCGGCCGCGATGCGCCGGGTCTTGGGCACGCCGGTGCCGCTGACGATGCTCGGCAGCGCCTGCCCCGCCCGCGCCGCCCTGTCTTGCGCGGCGACCGCCTCGGCCGCCCCCTCCACGTCGAGCTGCTCGCTGTCGAGCCAGTCGATCGGCCGGCGCGCCACCCAGGTGAGGCCGGACGCCACACCCTCCAGCTCGAGCATGAATCCGATCGCCGAGGTGCCGCCGCCGACGACGATGACGTTCTTGTCGCGGAAGTCCTCGGCCGAGACGTAGTCCGCGGTGTGCAGATGGCGCCCGGCGAAATCCATCACCCCCGGGTAGTGCGGGATGAATGGGGCACCCCAGGTGCCCGTCGCGTTCACGACGAAGCGCGTGCCGATGGAGCCCCTGTCGGTGTGCACCACTAGGTCCGCCCCGCTGTTCACGACCGAGCGCACGGTGACGGGCCGCTCGACGTGCAGCTGGAAGTGCTCCTCGTAGCGCCGGTAGTAGTCGGCGACGATATCGCGGGCCGGCACGTCCCGCGCGGCGGTGTCGAAGCTCAGGTCGAGCTCGGCCATCCCGGGCAGATCGTGAACACGGTGGGCGGAGCCGAGCCGCAGGCTTGGCCACCGGTGCTGCCAGGCGCCGCCGGCGTCTGGCCCCCGGTCCAGGACCACGAAGTCCTGCCCGGCCACCAAATCGAAGCGGCGCAGGTAGTAGGAAACGGCCAGCCCGGCCTGCCCAGATCCGATGACAACGACCGGCACATCACGGTCGAATCTCATCAAACCTCGTCCCATTCTCTGTCTCTGAAGCGGCCACCGGCACTGTGCACCCTACATGCTAAACTGGCAGTTAGTTTTCATACTTTTTATCGGTAAATCCCGGGCGCATCATTAGCAACCGGCCTGTCATCGTAAGGGGGTCTCGCATGGGGCGCGGCCGTCAAAAAGCAAAGCACACCAAGGTAGCCCGTGAGCTGAAGTACTTCAGCCCCGACACCAACTACGGTGCTCTCGAACGCGAACTCACGCATAGTGGTGATGTTCGACCTGGTGGGGATCGTCTCGACGAAGACCTCGCCAAGTGGCCTGAGTATGAGGCCACACCGTACGAGGACACCTACGCGACCGAAGACGAGCAGAAGCGCGCTTAGTCTTTTCTCCGCACTGGATGCCGTGAGCTCAGCGTTTCAACGCTGAGCTCACGGCTTTTCGCATGCCATTTTTCGGGCTGCCACGGGCCGCGCACAGAAAGAACCCGCCGGCCACGGTGTGACCGACGGGTTCGTCTGGGGCGGGCTCTTCTGGAGCGAGCTGACTAGGCGGCGTAGCTGCCGACCAGGCGCACGGCGCCGCCGTCGACGCCCTTGGCGCCCTGCTCGAAACCGGTGAAGTCACGCGGCGTCGTCGAGACACGGCCGGCGACCCAGGAGTGGATGCCCTCGGACTCGAGCTTGGCGATGACGCTGGAGGCGGAATCCGCGGCCACGACGGCGAACATGCCGATGCCGAGGTTCCAGGTGCCCTCGGCGCTCTCCAGGCTGGTGCCGGCGAGGTCGCTCAGCACGCGGAACACGCTGTTCGGCGACCAGCTGGCGCGGTCCACCTCGACCCAGGAGCCGACCGGCAGCACGCGGGCGAGGTTGGCGGCGATGCCACCGCCGGTGACGTGGCTGAGGGAGTGCACGCTGCCGGCGAGGGCCGGGTCTTCGAGCACGCTGACGAGCGGGCCGGTGTAGAGGCGGGTCGGCTCGAGGAGCACCTCGCCGACGACGCCGCCGAACTCGTTGGAGTGGTCGGTGTAGCCGATCTTGTTCTGGGCGAGGATGTGGCGCACCAGCGAGAAGCCGTTGGAGTGGATGCCGGAGGAGGCCATGGCGATGACGACGTCGCCGTGCTGCACCCGGTCGGCGCCGAGCACGGCGTCACCCTCGACGACGCCGACGGCGGCGCCGGCCACGTCGTAGTCGTCCGGGCCGAGGAGGCCGGGGTGCTCGGCGGTCTCGCCGCCGACGAGCGCGGTGCCGGTGGCGGAGCAGGCCTTGGCAATGCCCTCGACGATCGAGGCGATGCGGGCGGGGACGACCTTGCCGCAGGCGATGTAGTCGGTCATGAAGATGGGCTTGGCACCCACCACGATGATGTCGTCGACGACCATGCCGACCAGGTCCTGGCCGATGGTGTCGTGCTTGTCGAGGGCCTGCGCGATGGCGACCTTGGTGCCGACGCCGTCGGTCGAGGTGGCCAGCAGGGGCCGCTTGTACGCGGTGAGGAATGACACGTCGAAGAGGCCGGCGAAGCCGCCGACACCACCCAGGACGTTCGGGCCGTGCGTCTTGGAGACGGCCGCCTTCATGAGTTCGACCGCAAGGTCGCCGGCTGCTGTGTCGACGCCTGCTGCGGCGTAAGAATTCTCGGTCACCCTTATAGGGTACCGGGCGCGCGGGCGCCAGATTTCGACGGCGCCGCCCCGGCTTCACCCTGCCCCGACAATCCCCGGAAATCCACGGAAATCTCCGGAGCCGGGCGCGGGCGCGCGGGCTACACTGACCCTATGTGGGGCTCCGGCGCGGCATGGTGGTCGGTTCGTGAAGAGGCGAACCGTCAGGTGTTGCTCGCCCTCTACCTGCGCGACCGCATCGGCATCGAAGCCCCGGTGGAGCTGCCCCGGCTGCAGGGCGTGATCGGGGTCTCCGACGGAACCGCGTTGCGTGAGCTGCGCCACCCGCTGCACCACGCGCTGCTCAGGCAGCCCCAGCACTCAGCGCTCACTCCCCCGCCCGCCGACGCCCAGCCGGCCGCGCCGCTGCCCTTCGAGCTGATCCCGGAGCCAGAGCGCAGCCAGCTTGAGACGCAGTGGCTGCTGTGGTGGGCGAGCACCGTCGAGCCCGAGCGCTATCCGTCACCGATCCCGCTGGAGCTGGCACCGGGTTTCGGCGACCTGGTCGCCCTCCCCGTGCGGGGCGCCGAGCTGCTGCTCGAGGCGATCACCCCGTACGCCGAGGCGGCGGTGGCGTGGTCGGATGCCGCGGCGCGACGATTCGCCGACTACCAGCACGAACCGCGCGGCTCGCTGAAGCTCGCCTACGCGGGGTTGATCGCCGAGAACGAGCGGGTGCACGGCCGGCGGGCGCGCGTGTTCGAGCTCACCGTGCAGCTGCTGCCGCTTGCGGCATCCGGTGCCTGGTGGATCGGGCGCACGAGCGTCGCCATCACCGACACGCTGCGCACCGACCCGACCGGGTTCACCGACGCGCTGCGGCCCATCATCGCCGAGCTCGCCTGATCGCTCTCCGGCCGGCAGAGCCGCCTCCCCCGTCGGCTGAGCGAGGAACGAGCGAAGCCCTGAGCGGCTTCGCGAAACGATCTCTCACGCCGGAAACCGGGCTTCAGTCGCTGGCGCTCCTTCAGCCGACGTGATGTGGCGCTCCTTCAGCCGACGTGATGGGGCGCTCCTTCAGCCGACGTGAAGGACTACTATTCCTGGCGGCCGGGGTCGCCGATGACGAGGGGCATGCCCACCTCGAGCACGCTCTCGAACTCGGCATCCGGGCCCGGCTCGCAGCCGTTCGAGGCGACGGGGCGCTCGAGCAGGTTCTTGCCGAGGTGCTGCGACTGGGGCAGCGGGATCGGGTACTTGCCGGTGAAGCAGGCGGTGCAGAGGCGCTCGCGCGGCTGCTCGGTGGCCTCGATCATGCCGTCCTCGGAGAGGTAGCCGAGCGAGTCGGCGCCGATCGACTGGCGCACCTCGTCGACGCCGAGGCCGGAGGCGACGAGCTCGGCCTTGGTGGCGAAGTCGATTCCGTAGAAGCAGGGCCAGGTGATGGGCGGGCTGGAGATGCGCACGTGCACCTCGGCGGCGCCGGCCTCGCGCAGCATCGAGACGAGGGCGCGCTGCGTGTTGCCGCGCACGATCGAGTCGTCCACCACGATGAGGCGCTTGCCCTTGATGACCTCTTTCAGCGGGTTCAGCTTGAGCTTGATGCCGCGCTGGCGAATGGTCTGCGACGGCTGGATGAAGGTGCGGCCGACGTAGGAGTTCTTGACCAGGCCCTGGCCGAACGGGATGCCGCTGGCCTGGGCGTAGCCGATGGCGGCGGGGGTACCCGACTCGGGGGTGGGGATGACGAGGTCGGCCTCGACGGGGTGCTCCGCGGCGAGGCGGCGGCCCATCTCGACGCGGGCCTCGTGCACGCCGCGGCCGGCGATCGCGGTGTCGGGGCGCGCCAGGTAGACGTACTCGAACACGCATCCGGCCGGCTTGGACTCGGCGAAGCGCTGCGAGCGCAGGCCGTCCTCGTCGATGGTGATCAGCTCGCCCGGCTCCACCTCGCGCACGAAGGCGGCGCCGACGATGTCGAGGGCGGCGGTCTCGGATGCCACGACCCAGCCGCGGTCGAGACGGCCGAGCACCAGCGGGCGCACGCCCTGCGGGTCGCGGGCGGCGTAGAGGGTGTGCTCGTCCATGAAGACGAGGCAGTAGGCGCCGCGCAGGCGCGGCAGCACCTCGAGGGCGGTCTGCTCGAGCGTGTGGTTCGTGTCGCCGGTCAGCAGCGCGGTGACGACGGCGGTGTCGGTCGTGTTGCCGCGGCGCAGCTCGCCATCCGTCTCCGGGTAGCGCTCGTGCACCAGTTCGAGCAGCTCGGCCGTGTTGGTGAGGTTGCCGTTGTGGCCGAGGGCGACGGTGCCGGTCGAGGTGCGGCCGAGCGTCGGCTGCGCGTTCTGCCAGCTGGAGGACCCGGTGGTCGAGTAGCGCGTGTGCCCGACGGCGATGTGGCCGGTGAGGGTGTTCAGCGCGGTCTCGTTGAAGACCTGCGAGACAAGGCCCATGTCCTTGTAGATGAGGATCTTGCTGCCATCGCTGGTCGCGATGCCGGCTGACTCCTGGCCGCGGTGTTGCAGCGCGTAGAGCCCGAAGTAGCTGAGCTTGGCCACCTCCTCGCCGGGAGCCCAGACGCCGAAGACACCGCAGGCATCCTGTGGTCCCTTCTCGCCGGGGAGCAGATCATGGTTGAGAAGTCCGTCGCCGCTGGCCAAGTCGAGGCCCCTTACTGTGAGTTGTCGCCCGAGTGCGCGTCAATTCTATCGGCCACGACAGTGACGGATCGACGGGCAGCGCGGCGGTCGAGAATCAGGGCGGTCAGTGCGCCCAGGCCGAGGCCCACCGCACCGCAGAAGAGCAGCAGGAAACCGAAGACCTGACCGCGGTCGTAGTCGTCGTTCTCGGGGAAGATCATGGTGAGGATCAGCGCGGCCACGACGCCGACGCCGACGCCGATCGCGAGGAACCGGGTGACCTTGGGGGCGCGGCGCACGCGCAGCGTCTCGTGCGCGACGACGGTCTCCACCGGCTCGTGCGGCACAGGCGCACCCTGAGCCGGCTCGGTCTCGGGCCGGGGCTGGACGGGTTCTGACGCGGCGGTTTCACTCACACTTCTATTGTCGCGCACCATTCTGTGTGCGGGCGCACCCGGCGAGAGCGGGGGGCCAGATCCCGGGCACACGAACGGGGCCCCCACCGATCTCGGTGAGGGCCCCGCATCATGCAATCGCCGTGTTACTCGGCCGAGGCGTCAGCCCCCGCTCGACGCCGCTTGGCCAGCAGCACCACGATCACAGCCAGGGCAGCGGCGAGCACCGCGGCCAGAACCCAGACGATCCAGCTGACGCCCTGCTCGGCGACGTCCGCGCTGATGGCGGTCACCGTCTTGTCGCTCGGGCCGGCCTCGCTCGACTCGGCCTCTGCGGCCACGACTGCGCAGTCGGCGGTCGGCAGCGTGAAGCTGATCGGGTCGAGGGCGTCCCCGGCGGGGTAGGTGCCGAAGGCTGCGGCCCCGGCATCCGTCAGCACGGCCTCGATGTCGGTGCCGGTGATACCGGCCTCCGTCACCTCGAGGCTGCCGGCGCCGAGCGTCAGCTGGCCGAAGCGCAATGCCTGGCCGTCGATCGGCTCGCCCTGCTGGGTGGTGCCGGTGACGTCGAGCACGAGGTAGCCCTCGGTCTCGCTGACCAGCTCGATGCGCGGGTTGGCGACGGTGGTGTCCAGTGCGCCGTCGTGGCCCGTGAACCGGATGCTGCCGAGGTAGGACACGAGCCCTGCGCCGCTCTTCTGGTCGATGCTGCCGGTGCCGTCTGCCCAGTGGAACAGTCCGTCGGCCTCGGTGGTGCCGCCGGCGAGCTCCCAGCCGCCGTTGGCGATGCCGCTGCTGATGTAGGCGAGGAAGCTCTGCTTGAAGCCCCAGTCCAGCGTCGCGCCCTCGACCGGGCAGAAGCCGACCACGGCGCGCTCGGGGATCGTGATGACGACACCCTTGCTGATCGAGCCCTGCACGGTGAGCGTGTGCTCGCCGGTCAGCGTGGCCGGCAGCGTGCCGCTCCAGCGCACGACGCCGTTGGCGTCGGCGGTGAGGTTCTCGGCCAGAACGGTCGGCGTCGAGTAGATCACGACGCGGATGCCGGTCTCGTTGGGCTGGAAGCCGTCGGCCTCGAAGGAGATCTGGCCGCCGGCTGCGATCGAGCCGAGCACCTCCGGTGTGAGCGTGATGCCGGTGGTGGCCGGCGGGCTGGCCGGGACGGCGCCCTGGGCGGGCGTGTTGACGGATGCCGTGGCGATCGTCCCGGTGGTGCCGGACGGCGCTGCGGCTGCGGCGCCGATGGTCACGGTCATCGGGTCGAGGACCTCACCAGCGCTGTAGTAGCCCTGGAAGGCGCTCGCGCCGGCGGCGGTCAGCGTGACCGGGGCACCGCTGAAGACGGTCGCACCGTTCAGGCTGGAGCGCGCTGCCGAGCCCAGGTTGACCGTGGCGAAGTCGACGCGGCCGCCGTTCACGGAGAGCGAGAGCAGTGCGCTGGTGGCGCTCGTCACGCTGAGCGTCGGGTTGGCGAAGGTCAGGTCGAGGATGCCGCCGTGCCCGGTGAAGCGCACGCTGCCGGCGTAGTCGGCCGTGCCCGTTCCGCTGCCCTGGTCGAAGCTTCCGCCGCTCTGGCCGAACTGGAACACGCCGCCGGAGGAGGTGGCGCCGCTGCCGACGCTGATCGAGCCCTTGGCGATGGGTCCGGTGATGTAGTTGCGGAAGACGCTTCCGAGTCCCCAGCTGAGCGATCCGCCCTGCACGGTCGGGGCGACAACGGGGGGAACGACGGGCGTCGTCGGCGGGGTGATCACCGGGGGCTTGACCGGCGGCAGCACGGAGCTCGTCACCTTCACGGTGCTCGCAGCAGAGCTGCTCGCGCCGAAACCGGCATCCGGCACGAAGCGCGCGGTCAGCGCGATGCTGCCCACGGTGCGCAGAACGGCGTCGGCCGAGGCCTGGCCGTCGGCAACGCGCACCGCGGCGCCGAGCTGGCTGCCGTTGGCGGCGAAGATGACGCTGCCCTGGGCGCTGGCCGGCGTGACGGTGGCGCTCAGCTTGACGGAGCCGCCGACGACGACGGTGTCCTTGTCGACGCTGAGGGCCGTGCGGGTGCCGACGGTCTCGACCGGCTCAGTTGCGCCGGTGCTGAAGGCGACGGTGATCGGGTCGATCACGGTTCCGGCGGGGTAGTTGCCCAGGAAGGCGACTGCTCCGGCCTCGCTGAGGGTCACGGGGGCGTCGACGAAGAGGGTCTTGTCCTTGTCGGTGCTGGTGCCGGCAGCCGCCAGGTTGACGGTTGCGAAGTCGACGCGGGTGCCGTTGACGACGACGCGGAGCGTTGCCGTCGTCTTGCTGTCGAGGCGCAGCGTCGGGGAGCCGATGGTCACGTCGAGCGCACCGTGATGGCCGGTGAAGCGCACGGCGCCGCTGTAGTCCGCGGCGCCCTTGCCTGCCTGCAGGTCGACGGTGCCGCCGGTCTGCGCGAACAGGTAGCCGCTGCCCGACGCGGAGGCGCCGTCGCTCAGCGCGACCTCGCCCTTCGCGATGGGCCCGGTGATGTAGTCACGGAACGCGCCGTAGATGCCCCAGGAGAGCTCACCGGTCTGGGCGGCCGGCGGGGTGACGGGCTTGGCCGCGACCGCCACCGAGACGGCGGCCGAGGTGCTGGTGAGGAAGAGCGCGTTCTTGGCGGGCGTGAAGACGGCGGTCAGCGAGGCTGTGCCGATCTTGGCGAGCTTCAGCGATGCGGTCGCGGTGCCGCCGGTGACGGCGACATCCTTCGCCACGACGGTGGAGCCGTTGAGGAAGCTGACGGTTCCGGATGCCGTGACCGGCGCGATCACGGCGGTGGCCGTGACGGTGGCGCCCTCGACGACGGCCGTCTTGTCGACGCTCAGCGTCGTCGTGGTCGCCTCTGCGCCCGGCTGCGGAGCCGGGAACAGTGCGTCCCACTGGCCGGACGTCGGGGTCACATCGGCACGAGCGTAGATGGTGTCGGCGTTCGGGAGCGAGTGCTGTCTCCAGACCAGCACCTCGTACTGCTTGCTGCGATCCAGCACTGCTGTCGGCGCGACGAGCTTCTTGTCGAAGACACCACCCACAACCGCTTCCGGCCAGTACTCCATCACGGCAAAGCCGGAATCGGCGGTCACCGACGACTCGGTGCCCTTCTCGATGATCGCCGCGTACACGGACTTCGTAACGCCGAAGTCGGAACCGACGAGGCGCACCGAGAGTCCGCTCGACGCCGACGCCGACGCGACAGATGCGGTGACGGCGGGGCCGACGACCTTCGGGGCGAAGCTCACAGCGACCTTCACGTCCTGGGTGCGGTTCTGCATCGCCGTGTGATCAGCGACCGTGTACACCGCGGTGCCCGAGGCACCCTTGTCGGTCACCAGGAACTCAGTCGTGAACGAACCGTCCTCCTCCAGCTTGACCTGGTTCGGAGACGCCGACGGGTTCGGCTTGATCAACTTCGCACCCGTCGTGCACTTCGACGCGAACGTGAAGTTCACATCCTCGACCGGAACGTCCGAGCACACGATCAGGTACATCGGCACGGCCGGGTCGTACCCGGTGCCCGTCACCGTCACCGTCTCACCCTCAGCGAGCAGACCCGTCGACTTCGACAGCGTCAGCACCGGCCCCTGCGGGACCGGCGGGGCAAAGCTCACAGCGACCTTCACGTCCTGGGTGCGGTTCTGCATCGCCGTGTGATCAGCGACCGTGTACACCGCGGTGCCGGAGGCACCCTTGTCGGTCACCAGGAACTCAGTCGTGAACGAACCGTCCTCCTCCAGCTTGACCTGGTTCGGAGACGCCGACGGGTTCGGCTTGATCAACTTCGCACCCGTCGTGCACTTCGACGCGAACGTGAAGTTCACATCCTCGACCGGAACGTCCGAGCACACGATCAGGTACATCGGCACGGCCGGGTCATACCCGGTGCCCGTCACCGTCACCGTCTCGCCCTCAGCGAGCAGACCCGTCGACTTCGACAGCGTCAGCACCGGGGCGACCACAGCAGGCGGCGCCGCGGCGTAGCTCACGACTGTTGCCGTGTTCTGGCTCTTGTCCATGAAGCCCTGGCCGTGCGCCTTGGAGGTGTACACGGCGTAACTCGGAACGGCGTCGCTCACCGCGGGAACGGTGACGGTGACCTCGAAGCTGCCGTCCGAGTTCATCGGCGCGGTCTTGCCGGCGTCGGAGGACCCGGCGATGTTCTCGATCGAAATCCAGACGGTCTCGGATGCCACCAGGCCCGGGCTGTAGAAGCCGTCGGACCCGGCGATGCCGACACCGAGGTAGACGCCGGGGGTGGCTGCGGCGAAGCCGGTGCCACGCACGACGACGGCGCCGCCATCGTGCGGCGCTTCGGAGAGCGTGACCACCGGGGTGGCTGCAACGGCCGGAGCCGGAGCGGGCGCCTCAGCGCTCAACGTGGAGACGGGAGCGTTCTGGACCGCGTCCCAGCTCTCGGGCGCCTCCTCTGCGGGCGCCTCCTCTGCACGGGACTCATCCGCCGGAGTTGCCGCGGCGGGGGGCTGCTCAGCCGGCGTCTGCTCGGGGAGCACCTGCTCGACGGCGGGCAGCGCCGTGTCCGCGAAGGCGGGTGCGGCGGTGGCCAGCGGGGCCCCGAGCGCGAGAACCGCGATTGTGAGTGTGGCTAGCCATCTCTGTGGGCGGGCACGATGCTGCTGCAGTGTCTTCACGACGCGGCTTCTCCAGGCAAGAAGGAGCCCACGTAGGGAACGGTCATCGTTCGCGTGGGCTGGATTGGTTTTTGACGCCGGAGCATGGTTAGCTAAGGCTTGCCTAACCGTAGTCAGATTCACAGGAGACTGTCAACTCTTAGGTTAGGCTAAGCTAAATTCTTATGAGCTCCCCCCTCTCTTCCCGTGCCGGACGGCGCCCGTTCCGGTTCGGAACCCCCGCGTTCATCGGTGCAACGCTGACCCTGCTGATGCTGACGGGGTGTGCCGGCCCCACCGCCGGCCCCGGCACCGCAGAGAGCGCGCAGCGTGAGTGCGTGGCATCCGAGATCCCGCTCACCGAGCTGGCCGTGCTCGACGCCCCGCGTGACTGGGTCGGGCCGTCGACCGCCTGCCTGGCCGACGCCGGGATCACCGCGATCGACTCCCCCGACGAGCCGCAGCTGCCCGTCACCGTCATCGATGACAAGGGCACCGAGGTCACCGTGACCGACGCGTCGCGCATCCTGGCCGTCGACGTCTCCGGCTCCCTCGCCGCCACCGTGTTCGGCCTCGGCCTGGGCGACCGCGTCGTCGGCCGCGACAGCTCCACGGGTTTCGCGGAGGCGGCCGGCCTCCCCCTCGTCACCACGGGCGGCCACCAGCTCTCGGCCGAGCCGATCCTCGGGCTCGCCCCGACCGTGATCCTCACCGACACGACGCTCGGCCCGCCCGCCGTCATCGAGCAGCTGCGCGATGCCGGCATCCCGGTCGTGATCACCACCTCCAAGCGCAACATCGACACGATCGGCACCGTCATCGAGCAGGTCGCCGCCGCCCTCGGGGTGCCGGATGCTGGCGAGCGCCTCACCGCGCAGCTGCACGCGGACCTCGCAGCGGTGCAGGCCGACGTCGAGGCGATCGCCCCGACCGACCCCGCCGAGCGCCCGCGCATGCTGTTCCTCTACCTGCGCGGCAGTGCCGGGGTCTACTACCTGTTCGGCGAGGAGTCCGGGGCCGACGCCCTGATCACGAGCATCGGCGGACGCGACGTCGCCGGGGAGATCGGCTGGCAGGGCATGCGCCCCGTCACCGCCGAGGCGCTCGTCGAGGCGGCGCCCGACCTTGTGCTGCTGATGACCAAGGGACTCGACTCTGTGAACGGCGTCGACGGGCTGCTGGAGAGCATCCCCGCGCTGGCCAGCACGCCGGCCGGGCAGAACCGGCGCTTCGTGGACATGAGCGACACCGAGATCCTGAGTTTCGGCCCGCGCACCCCGCAGGTGCTCGACGCCCTGGCCCGCGCCGTATACGCGCCGGAGCAGTCTGGCCCGATCGGTGAGTAGCGCCACGGTTTCGGAGGAGCAGCTCAGCCCGCCGGTTGAGCGCGTCGAGACCACGCCAGCAGCGAAGAAGGGCGCGCCCAGCGCGAAGCGGGCCGGCATCCTGTTCGCCGCCCTCTCGGTCGCGCTCGTCGTGGTGTTCCTGGTCTCCGCCGGCAGCGGGCAACTCTCGATCGCGCCCGGCGAGGTCATCGGCTCCGTGCTGCGGGCGATGGGCTTCGACGTCGGCCCCGCCGCGAGCCCGACGCACGACGTGGCGCTCTGGACGATCCGCTTCCCGCGGATCGTGCTCGCCCTGCTGATCGGTGCGGCCCTGGCGGCATCCGGAACCCTCATGCAGGCCGTGTTCTCCAACCCGCTCGCCGAGCCGAGCGTCGTCGGGGTGTCGGCCGGTGCCGCGCTCGGCGCCGCCACCGCGATCGTGTTCGGCTGGACCTTCCTCGGCGAGTGGAGCGTGGCCGCGGCCGCCTTCGTCGCCGGCCTCGCCACCACGCTGTTCGTCTACTTCGCCAGCCGCACCCGCGGCAAGACCGAGGTGGTGACCCTGGTGCTGACCGGCATCGCGATCAACGCCTTCGCGGGCTCGGCCCTCGCCCTGCTCACCTTCCTCGGCGACAGCGCCTCGCGCGAGCAGATCATCTTCTGGCAGCTCGGCAGCCTGAACGGCGCCCGCTGGGAGCAGATCGCGATCATCGCGCCGCTCGTGCTGATCGGCCTGATCATCGCCTTCGGCCTGGCTCGCACGCTCGACCTGTTCTCGCTCGGCGAGCGCGGCGCCCGCCACCTCGGCGTCAACGTCGAGTTCGTGCGCATCCTTGTCATCGTGGTCGTCGCCGTGCTCGTGTCGGCCGCCGTCGCCTTCGCCGGCATCATCGCCTTCGTCGGCCTCGTCATCCCGCACCTCATGCGCATGGTGCTCGGCCCGGCTCACCGTCCGCTGCTGATCGCCAGCGTGCTCGGCGGCGCACTGCTGATGGCCGGCGCCGACCTGGTCGCCCGCACCGCGGTGCCGATGGCCGACCTGCCGATCGGCATGCTCACCTCGCTCGTCGGCGGCCCGTTCTTCTTCTGGCTGCTGCGGCGCACCCGGCGCCGTTCGGGAGGCTGGGCATGAGCGACACCGCCACCTTCACCGCACCGACGGATGCCGCGGCGCCCGTCTCCGCGCGCCTGAACGCCACCGGACTCGGCGTGACCGTCGACGGCGCCCGCCTGCTGGACGGCGTCGACTTCACGGCCCGCCCCGGTGAGCTGCACGCACTGCTCGGCCCGAACGGCGCAGGCAAGTCGACGCTGCTCGGCGCCCTGGCAGGCGACGTGCGGCCGAGCGCCGGCGGCGTGAGCCTCGACGGCCGCCCGCTCGGCGACTGGAAGCTGCGCGAGCTGGCCCGCGAGCGGGCCGTGTTGCTGCAGCAACACGACGTGTACTTCCCGTTCACCGTGCGCCAGGTCGTCGAGATGGGCCGGTCGCCCTGGCAGGGCACCGCCGCGGAGGACGACGACGAGCGCCTCGTCGCGGAGGCCATGGCGCTCTGCGACATCGAGGCGCTGGCCGGGCGCACCGTGCCGTCGCTGTCCGGCGGCGAGCGTGCCCGGGCAGCCCTGGCGCGGGTGCTCGCGCAGGGCGCGTCGCTGCTGATGCTGGACGAGCCGACCGCCGCCCTCGACCTCAAGCACCAGGAGGACGTGCTGCGCCTGGTGCGGGAGCGCGCGACATCCGGCGCCACCGTGATCGTCGTCGTGCACGACCTCAGCCTGGCCGCCGCCTACGCCGACCGGGTGACGCTGCTGCAGCACGGCCGCGTCGTGGCCACGGGCACGCCCCGCGATGTGCTCACCGCCGAGCGCATCGGCGAGGTCTACGGCCAGGCGGTCGAGGTGTTCGAGCACCCGCGCACGGGGGCTCCGCTGATCGTCCCGCTGCGCTGACGCCGGCATCCCCCGTCGGCTGAGCGAGGAACGAGCGAAGCCCGTGCACGCCGCACACGGTGTGCGGCAGGAGCTTGGCTTCAGTCGCGGCCTCGTTCCTCGGCTGCTCCTTCGAGCCAGCGTGAGTTCCGAGCGGAGCGACTATTGCAGCAGCGGCAGCTGCTCGGCGAGGTCGGCGCGCTGACCGGAGGCGTGCACGGCCCCGGAGTCGAGCGCCTCGGCCCACGGACGCTCGCCCGTGGCGAGGGACAGCCAGGTGGCGGCATCCGTCTCGATCACGTTCGGCGGGGTGCCGCGGGTGTGCCGGGGGCCCTCGATGCACTGCACGGCGCCGAACGGCGGCACGCGCACCTCGAGGGTGTTGCCGGGGGCGAGCTCGGCGAGCAGCTGCAGGGTGTAGCGCACGGCGAGGGCGCGGATGTCGCGGCTGGCGCCCGTGGAATCGGCCCGCCAGGCGGCGACGGCCGCCCGGCCCTGTGCGTCGTCGATGCGTGCTCGTGCCATGGGTCAACGGTATCGCGCGGGGTGGGCTCCGGCGGGCTCAGCCGGCGGGCTCAGCCGGCGGGCGTGAGCGGCAACCGCCGTCGCGGCCCTCGTTTGCGCTCGCGGCCCTCGGTATGTCCGGGGCCGCGAGCCGAAACGAGGGCCGCGAGCGTGTGCGCTGCGGTCGCAGGCGCCCTCGAGCCAGCGTGGGGTTTCGACAGGCGCGAGCCGTGGGCGCGAGCCGTGGGCGCCGGCCGGGCGCGGGCGCATCCGGCATCCGGTAGCCTGAACCGGTGAGAATTCTGGTCCTTGGTTCCGGTGCCCGCGAGCACGCCATCATCACCGCCCTCCTGGCAGAGGAGACTCGTGGCGGCGACGCCCACGAGATCATCGCCGCGCCCGGCAATGCCGGGATCGCCGCGGATGCCGGTGCGGAAGGCGCCGGCTCGGTGAGCACCGTCGCCCTCGACGCCAACGACCCCGCCGCCGTCGCCGACTTCGCGATGGACAACAATGTGCAGCTCGTCGTCATCGGCCCGGAGGCCCCGCTCGTCGCCGGCGTCGCCGACGCCCTGCGCACCCGCGGCATCCCCGTCTTCGGCCCGGCGCAGGCCGCGGCCCAGCTCGAGGGCTCCAAGACCTTCGCCAAGCGCATCATGGACGAGGCCGGCGTTCCCACCGGCCGCGCCGTGCGCGCAGGCACCCTCGCCGAGGCCACCGCCGCCATCGACGAGTTCGGCTCGCCCTACGTGATCAAGGCCGACGGCCTGGCCGCAGGCAAGGGCGTGCTCGTCACCGAGGCCCGCGACGCCGCCATCAACCACGCCGCGCACTGGCTGGAGCACGGCAGCGTGCTGGTCGAGGAGTTCCTCGACGGCCAGGAGGTCTCCCTCTTCTTCCTCAGCGACGGCCACAACGTGCTGCCGCTCTCCCCCGCCCAGGACTACAAGCGCCTCGCCGACGGCGACGCCGGCCCCAACACCGGCGGCATGGGCGCGTACTCGCCGCTGCCCTGGCTCGACGCCGAGTTCGGCAGCGAGGCGGAGTTCGTCGCCGAGGTGCAGGCCACCATCGCGCTGCCCACCGTGCGCCAGCTGGCCACCGAGCAGACGCCGTTCATCGGCCTGCTCTACTGCGGCCTGATCCTGACCGCCCGCGGCATCCGCGTGATCGAGTTCAACGCCCGCTTCGGCGACCCGGAGACGCAGGTCGTGCTGCCCCGCCTCGTCACGCCGCTCTCCGGCCTGCTGTTCGACGCCGCGACCGGTGCCCTAGGCTCCCGCGAGAACCCCGAGTTCGCCGCCGACGTGGCCGTCACCGTGGTGCTGGCCAGCGAGAACTACCCGGAAACGCCCGCGACCGGTCGCGAGATCAGCGGGCTGGATGCCGCAGCGGCCGTGCCCGGCGTGCACATCGCCCACGCGGCGACCGCCTTCCGCGACGGCGCCCTGGTCTCGACCGGCGGCCGCGTGCTCAACGTCGTGGCGACCGCACCCGACTTCGCCGCCGCCCGCGCCCGCGCCTACGAGGCGCTCGCGCTGATCGGCCTCGAGGGGGCGCAGTTCCGCACGGACATCGCCGCCCGCGTCGCCGGCTAGGGGCACGCAGCACACACGAACTGAGGGCCGGACCGCCGCATGGCAGTCCGGCCCTCAGCCGTTTCGGCTGGCGTTGGCGTGCCGCTAGCTCAGCGGCTTGCAGAGCAGCGCGCTCGGCACGCCGCCGTTGTTCCAGCGGTAGGTGTACGCGACACCGGCGATGTACTCGTTGTTGTTGCACTGGCCCTTGAACTTGCCGGGCGCCCAGTCGCTCGCCCGTGAGCCGACACCGGCCGGGCGGTTGTCGGCCTTGTCGAACCACAGCGTGCGGCCCTGGCTGGCGGGCAGGGCGTCGCTGCTCTGCGTGCAGAGCAGCTTGGACGTCGCCCACTTGTTCGTCGTGGTGTTGTTCAGGCTGAGGCCGGTGGCGATCTGGCCGCTCGGGCACTGCAGCTTGCTGTATCCGCCCGCCCAGTCGTGCGTCACCGTGGACTCATTGCTCACCGCGGTGTACGCGTTGCCCAGGGCCGGCTGCGCGTTGTCGGTGCACAGCGCGCGGTTCGCGCTGCGCGAGACGCCGACCAGCCGCTCCGAGTCGGGGCAGCTGCCCTTCCACTTGCCGGTGTCCCAGTCGGGCTGGGTCTGCATGCGCAGCGAGGCGTTGGTGTCTGGCTGGTGGCTGTCGCTGCCGAGCATGTTCCAGCGGGCCTCGACGGCGACGGGGCCCGTCTTGCCGTTCGCGGTGACGAGCTTGCTCCACGCCGGGTAGCGCCAGTCATCCGCGATGCTGAACTTGGTGCCGCTGGCCGAGTAGCCGATCAGCGCGAACTTGTCGCTGAACACGCCCGCGTCGGTGGCGTGGGTGACGAGCGGCCAGACGGCGAAGTCGGTGTCGTTGGCGACGAACACGTCGATGAGGTTGCCCCACCAGGCGATCTCCTTGGGGTTGTCCTGGCCGGCGCCGGTGGTGCCGAACTCGCTCACCCAGACCGGGGCCGTGTAGTGCTGGCCCGTGGTCGTCACGAACAGCGACTCCGCCTTCAGCGCCGTGGAGAGCTCGGTGGCGGTCATGTCGCGGTAGCGCGGGTCGTGGGTCTCGCCCAGGCCGGTGGCCCCGGTGTGCTTCGGGCCGGTGAAGCCGTAGACGTGCGAGGAGTACACGAGCTTGTCGGGGAACAGGATCGTGTTCGACGTCGTCGCGACGGGGCGCAGGTTGGGCCGCTCGTGGAAGAAGCCGTCGAGCGGGATGCCCTGCCAGTTGATGCCCTCCATCACGATCAGCGTGTTCGGGTTCACCTTCTGGATGGCGATCGCCGCCAGCTGGTACGCCTTGTACAGGTCGTTGGCGTCGCCCATGCCCCAGTTGGGGTCGTCCGTGATGTCGCGGCGCACCTCGTTGCGGAGGTCCATGCCGACCACGCGCGGGTTGTCGGCGTAGCGCGCGGCCAGGAACGCCCAGTCGCTGACGAACTTGTCGAGGGTCTGGCTGCTGTGCGGCTTGGAGTTGCCGTCGTTCTCGCCGCAACACCAGCGCGAGGTCGTGCTGTGGTTGTTCAGGATGACGGCGAAGCCGTCGGCGGTGAGCGCGGCCACCGCCGCGTCGAAGATCTGCAGCGGTGTCTTGCCCTTTAGCTGCGGGTTCGCCAGCACGGCGGCATCCGGGACCGGCGCCGTCATGCCCAGCATCTCGTTGGAGAACGGCAGGCGGATGCTGTTGATGCCGACCGCGTGGAAGTCGGCCATGAGCGTGTTCAGCGGCACCCGGTCGAGCCCCAACGGGATGTCGTAGGTGAGCCCGTTGTTGTGGTTGGCCGGGTCGGACTTCGGCTGCGTGCCGTTCCAGTGCCCTTGGGCGCCGTCCCAGTTCGCCGACTTCAGCTTGAAGCGGTTGCCGTTGGCGTCGACGACGTAGCGGCCGCGGGTGCTGAGCGGGGCGGCCCAGGACGCGGAGAGCTCGGCCCCGGTGAGCACGGGGATCGGCGGGACGGGTGTCGGGGTCTCTGCGTACACGGGGGTGGCGATCGACACGGCCAAGGCGGCCGTCGCGATCGCGGTGATGAGCCGCACGGTGCGACGTTGCATTCTGCGAACCTCTCTGTTCGTCTTTCGCGCACCGCCGTGCGTCGAAGGACAACGCCGGTTCGGGTGCCTGACACCGCCAGAGTAGGGCCGCCCTGACTGAAATGTCAACGTAAACATCGAAATTGTGTCAACGTAAACATTTCTGGCGGCGGCGTGTGCTGCGGCGCGCGGCCGGCTAGTCCGAGTCCTCGTCGGCGAGCGCCACCGAGACGACGCCGCGGATGCCGGAGAGGTCCTGGAGCAGCTGCTGCTGCGCCCGGCGCCCCGCGCTGTCGAAGGTGAGCACCGCCTCGATCCGCTCGGCCCCGCTCGGCGTCTCGATGGCCTTCGTGCTCGTCAGCGAGGTGCGCAGCCCGAGCGAGGTCGCCGCGGCGAGGACCTCGCTCAGCACCTCCCGGCCGCCCTTGTACTGCACGACGACGGTGTCCTCGGGGACAGGGCGCAGGCGCCGGCCGAAGCGCGAGAGCAGCGTGGTCGTGAACAGGTGCATGACGGTGGCGGCGCTGGCGAGCACCGGCATGCCGGCGCCGCAGGCCATGCCGACGGCGGCCGTCATCCAGATCGACGCGGCGGTCGTCAGGCCGTTGACGACGTTCTGCCGCACGAAGATTACGCCCGCGCCGAGGAAGCCGATGCCGGAGACCACCTGTGCCGCGATGCGCGAGGGGTCGACGACCGCGTTCGGGTCGGTCACCTGGCTGAAGCCGTAGGCCGAGACGAGGGTGAACAGGGCCGAGCCGACGCCGACGAGCGTGTGCGTGCGCAGCCCGGTGCTCTTGCGATGCCAGAGCCGCTCGAGGCCGATCACGGCGGAGAGCACGAACGCCAGGCCGAGCAGCACCATCTCGGTGCCCAGCGTGTCGGTGAACCAGTTGATCGTCATGGACCGGGAGACCGCCCTTCTCGGTGGAAACGCAGGATGCACTCGGAAGAGTAGCGCCCATCCTGCCGCTCCCGCGCTCCCCCGCCAGCGACTCGGGCGCGTGCGGATGTCGTCGGGGCGTCCGCGGATGTGCGCGAGAATGGTTCCGTGACCAACGAGACCCAGCCCTCAGCATCGTCCGCCGTCGACCTCCCGGGCTGGACCCACGTGTACTCAGGCAAGGTGCGCGACCTCTACGTGCCGAGCGCGACGATGACCGACGACGACACCTGGACGGGCGACCCGCTCGCCGCCAGCCCCGAGGTGCTCGTTGTCGCCAGCGACCGGGTGAGCGCCTTCGACCACGTGCTCGAGCCCGGCATCCCCGGCAAGGGCGAGCTGCTCACCACCCTCAGCCTCTGGTGGTTCGACCAGCTGCGCGTGCCCAACCACCTCATCGCCGACCACGGCCTGGACGGCGCCAGCCGCATCCCCGCCGCCGTCGCCGGCCGCTCGATGCTGGTGCGCACCCTGGACATGTTCCCGGTCGAGTGCGTCGTCCGCGGTTACCTGACCGGCAGCGGCTGGAAGGAATACCAGACCTCGCAGACGGTGTGCGGCATCCCGCTGCCCGCCGGCCTGCAGAACGGCGACCGCCTGCCCGAGCCGATCTACACCCCGGCGTGGAAGGCCCCGATGGGCGAGCACGACGAGAACATCAGCTACGAGCGCACGGTCGAGCTGGTGGGCCCGGATGTCGCGGCCGAGCTCCGCGCGCTGTCGCTGCAGATCTTCGCCGACGCCTCCGCCATCGCCGAGGCGCACGGGCTGATCCTGGCCGACACCAAGTTCGAGTTCGGCGCCGACCGCGAGACCGGCGTGATCCGCCTCGGCGACGAGGTGCTCACGAGCGACTCCAGCCGCTACTGGGACGGCGAGGCGTACGCCGCCGGCACCACCCCGGAGGCGCGCATGGCCAGCTTCGACAAGCAGATCGTGCGCGACTGGCTCGCCGCCAACTGGGACCAGCAGGGCACCCCGCCCGAGCTTCCGGCCGAGATCGTCGAGCAGACGGCGGCCCGCTACCGCGAGCTGCTCGGGCGGCTGACTGCGCTCTAGCGGCCCGGGCCCGTCGCCCGCGCACCACGTGCGAGGTCTCGATACGCTCGTTCCTCGCTACTCGACCAACGGGTTCGCACGGGGCGAGGTTGGCTTCGGTCGCAAGCTCCCTCGAGCCAACGGGAGATTCACGCCGGCTGGAGGGGGCCGCGCCGCGACGAAGGAGCAGCGCAGCCCCCGAAGCCCCGGAGCCAACGGGACACCGTGCCACGTGCGAGGTCTCGATACGCTCGTTCCTCGCTACTCGACCAACGGATGCGGGCGGCCACCGCCGGTCGAGCGGGCCCGCCAATTCCGCACCGCTGGTCGAGTAGGCCCGCCAGGGCCGTATCGAGACCCGGTATCCGGCGGAAAACCGTTCCACGTGCGAGGTCTCGATACGCTCGTTCCTCGCTACTCGACCAACGGATGTGGGCGCTCCCTCGAGCCGACGGGAGATTCACGCCGGCTGGAGGGGGCCGCGCCGCGACGAAGGAGCAGCGCAGCCCCCGAAGCCCCGGAGCCAGCGGCGGAGGCAGCCTCGCGGAATATGGCGGCGGCGGCATCCGTTGCACACTGCATGACCGCACCAACTCCTGCACGTAGCGCCGCCGACCTGCTCGCCCCCGACACCGGGATGGGAGCGGTGACCCTCCGCGTCGGCAACCTCGACGCCATGATCGCGTACTACCGCGATGCGGTCACCCTGCAGCTGCTCAGCCACGAGGGCAGCGTCGCCGTGCTCGGCCGCGGCACCACCCCGATCGTCATCCTGCAGCACGCCCCCGAGCTCGCGAACCCCGAGCCGCGCGCCGCCGGGCTGTTCCACACCGCGATCCTGTTCGAGACCCAGGCCGCCCTCGCCGCCGCCGTCTACTCGGTCGCCAGCCGCCACCCGAACACCTTCACCGGCAGCGCCGACCACCTCGTCAGCGAGGCGTTCTACTTCAACGACCCGGAGGGCAACGGCATCGAGCTGTACTGGGACCGCAGCCGCACCGAGTGGAGCTGGACCCACGGCTCCATCGAGATGGCCACCCTCGCCCTCGACCCCAACGCCTACCTGCAGGCCCACCTCACCGAGGCCGGCGTGGCCGACCCCGTTGTCGGCGGCGCCGTCGTCGGGCACGTGCACCTCTCGGTCGGCGACGTGGCCAGCGCCCGCGATTTCTACGTGGACACGCTCGGCTTCGACTCCACCGCCGAGATGGGCGGCAGCGCCCTCTTCGTCTCGGCCGGCGGCTACCACCACCACATGGCCATGAACACGTGGAACAGCCGCGGCGCCGGCCGCCGCCAGCTGGCCCTCGGCCTCGGCCAGGTCGAGATCCTGGTGCCGGATGCCGACTCCCTCGGCGCCCTGGAGGAGCGGATGACGCACCACAAGGTGGGCGTGCGCAACGACGGTCAGACGCTCAGCTTCGACGACCCGTGGGCGAACGTCATCCGGGTGCGCACGGCCTAGCCGGCAGGTTCGCCCGGCAGCGGGTTGCGCACGTTCTCGGCGCGCAGCCCGTCCAGCACGATCCCCAGCTCGCGGCGCCAGCTGCGTGCCACGGCCGGTCCGCGGCCGCGCGACAGCCCGCCGAGCATCGTGATCAGGCGGGCCAGGTCGGCCACGTCGACGTCGGGACGCAGCTCGCCGGCCGCCTGCGCCCGGGCGATGAGCTCGGCCAGTGGCCGCTCCAGGGTGCCGCCCGGGCGGTAATCGGGCTCGGCCGCGCCCAGGTGCTCGATGATCGGGAGCAGACCAGGGTCCTCGATCAGCCAGGCGGCCAGCCGCTCCACGTAGCCCGCGAGGCCCTGCCAGGCGTTCGGGGCGGCGCGGGCATCGGATGCCGCGGCCTCCACCTCGGCGAGCGCCTGCTCGTAGAGCGCCCGCAGCAGTTCCGTGCGATTCGGGAAGTGCCGGTAGAGGGTCGCGATGCCGAGTTCCGCGCGCCGCGCGATCTCCTCGAGCGACGCCGCGCTGCCCTGCTCGGCCACGACGCGGCGCGCCTCCAGCAGCAGGCGGTCGTAGTTGCGCTGTGCGTCTTTACGCCGTCCCGGCGGTGCGCTGCCGGGACGGCGCGCGCGTGCGGCTCCGTCGGAAGAGCTCATGTTTCCAGCATACGCGCGTGCCGATTTCGATACCTAGGACGCTCTCCAGCCCAAGCGACCGCGCACCGGCCGGCGGCCGGTCACATTGCGCCGCGGCCCCGTTCGGCGGGAAAATACACAGAGCAGCCGCTGGGCTGCGAGACGTGTCGTGCGAGGAGAACTGTGTCGGTCGAGAAGAACACCCGTGATTTCGATCCCGGCATCGTGACCGACTTCAGCGAGCGGATGAGCTACGGCGGCTACCTGCAGCTGGACACCCTGCTCTCGGCCCAGCTGCCGGTGAGCACGCCGGAGCACCACGACGAGCTGCTCTTCATCGTGCAGCACCAGACCACCGAGCTCTGGCTCAAGCTCGTGCTGCACGAGCTGGCCAGCGCCCGCGACCTGCTCCGCGCCGACCAGCTCGCCCCCGCGCTCAAGCGCATCGCCCGGGTCAAGCACATCCAGCGCACGCTCACCGAGCAGTGGTCGGTGCTGGCCACCCTCACCCCCACCGAGTACGCCGAGTTCCGCGGCTTCCTCGGCAACTCCAGCGGCTTCCAGTCGTGGCAGTACCGCGCGGTCGAGTTCGTGCTCGGCAACAAGAACCGGCGCATGTTGAGCGTGTTCCAGGCGGATGCCGCGGCTTCCGCCCTGCTCAGCGAACTGCTCGAGGCGCCCAGCATCTACGACGAGTTCCTGCGCTACCTGCACCGGGCCGGGCATGCCGTGCCGGTATCCGTGCTGGAGCGCGACGTGACCGAGGCGTGGGTGCTCGACCCGGAGCTGGTGCCCGTGTTCACGAACATCTACGAGCATGCCAGCGAGAACTGGTCGGCGTACGAGGCGTGCGAGGAGTTCGTCGACCTGGAGGAGAACTTCCAGCTCTGGCGGTTCCGGCACCTGAAGACTGTGCAGCGCACCATCGGCATGAAGACCGGCACCGGCGGATCGACCGGCGCCGCGTTCCTGCAGAAGGCGCTGGAGCTCACCTTCTTCCCCGAGCTCTACGCGGTGCGCACCGAAATCGGCCGCTGACCGTGCGCCCGGCCGTGCTCCACCTCGGCGTGCAGCAGTGGTGGTCGGGCGGATGGCGCGGGCCGGCCGTGTTCGCACTGCGCGAATCCAAAAGGGGCCGTCTGCTGCATCCGCTGCCCGGCTCTGGCCGCGCCGCGGCGCCCGTCGATCTCGAGCTGCCCGGCACGCTGTTCCCGACCCTCACCGATCACCACGTGCACCTCGGCCTGGGCGAGCCGGAGCTGCTGCTGCCCGGCGGCATCACGAGCGTCACCGACCTCGGCTGGATCCCCGCCGACGCCGCCGCCTGGCTCGCCGCCGGCGCGGCCGCGGGCTCGACGCTGCCCGAGGTGCGCATCGCCGGCGCCTTCCTCAGCTGCGCGGGCGGCTACCCGAGCGCCTCCGGCTGGGCGCCGGCCGGCGCCACGGTCGAGCTCGCCGCCGACGCCGCCGAATCCGGGGCGGCAGCGGATGCCGTCGCCGCCCAGGCAGCAGCCGGCGCCAGCGTGATCAAGCTCATGTTCAACAGCGTCGCCGGGCCGGTCCCGGCCGACGCCGTGGCCTTCGCCGTCGTGGCAGCCGCCCGCGCGAACGGCCTCCCCGTCGTCGCGCACACCGAGGGCGCCGGGCAGGCCGAGCGGGCGCTGACCGCCGGGGTGTCCACCCTCGCCCACGCCCCATTCACCGAGCGGCTCGGCGACGCCCTGCTCGAGCGCATGGCCGGCGCCGGGCTGGCCTGGATCTCCACGCTCGACATCCACGGCTGGGGCGCGGAGACGCCCGAGCGCCTGACCGCCATCGACAACGTGCGCCGCTTCGCCGCGGCCGGCGGGCGCGTGCTGTACGGCACCGACCTCGGCAACGGTCCGCTGCCGAAGGGGGTGAACGAGCGCGAGCTGCTCGCCCTGGCCGCGGCCGGGCTGACCCCGGATGCCCTCGTCGCCAGCATCGCCGGCGGCGACCCCGCACCGCAGGCCGCGATCGGGCCGCGCCTGGCTTGGGTCCCCGGAACCCCGCCCACCACCGGCTACAGTTCTGACACCGCCCGCTGGCTCGCCGGAGCCCGCGGCACCACGACCGCCCAGCTCGAGGAGACCCTGCCATGACCCCGTTCCCGAAGCCGGGCCCCGGCCTGCACCGCGCCGCCGGCGCATCCGACTCACCGCTCAACGGCGCACCGGGCACCACGGCGGCGGGCACCGTCAGCGCAGGCAGTGTCAGCGCCGGCACCGACAGCACCGGCAGCGACGCCCTGCTCGCCTTTGCCCGGCAGGCGGATGCCGCAGACCCGCTCGCCCACTACCGCGCCCGCTTCGCCGGGGCCGACAGCGACCTGGTCTACTTCGACGGCAACTCGCTCGGGCGCCCGCCGGTTTCGGCGATCGAGCGGGTCGAGACCTTCCTCCGCGAGGAGTGGGCCGGCCGGCTGATCCGCGGCTGGGACGAGAACTGGCTGCGCCTGCCCTACGAGATCGGCGACCGGATCGGCGCCTCCGTGATCGGCGCGGCCGCTGGTCAGACCGTCATCGGCGATTCCACCACGGTGCTGCTGTACAAGCTCTCCCGCGCCGCTGTCGACGCCCAGGTGGCGCGCGACCCGGAGCGCACCGAGATCGTGCTCGACACCGACAACTTCCCGACCGACCGCTACGTGCTCGACGGCATCGCGAAGGAGCGCGGCCTCACCCTGCGCTGGATCGAGGTCGACACGAGCGCCGGCGTGACCGCCGAGCAGCTTTCCGGCGTCGTCGGCCCGAAGACGGCGCTCGTCGTGCTCTCGCACGTCGCCTACCGCTCCGCCCATCTGGCGGATGCCGCCGAGCTCACCCGCATCGCGCACGAGGCCGGCGCGCTCATCCTCTGGGACCTCTGCCACTCGGCCGGCGCGACCGCGGTGGAGGCGGACGCCTGGGGCTTCGACCTGGCCGTCGGCTGCACCTACAAGTACTTGAACGGCGGCCCGGGCTCCCCCGCCTTCGCCTACGTGCGAGAGGGGCTGCAGGGCGAGCTGTCCCAGCCGATCCAGGGCTGGTGGGGCACCAGCGACATGTTCGCGATGGGGCCCCGGTATGAGCCGGCGCCCGGCATGCAGCGCTTCGTCAGCGGCACCGCCTCCATCGTGGGCATGCTCGCGATGCAGGACACGCTGGAGATGATCGAGGAGGCGGGCATGGCCGCCATCCGCGCGAAGTCGGAGGCGCTGACGGCGTATGCGATCTGCCTGCACGAGGCGTGGCTGGCGCCGCTCGGCGCGACCCTGGCGACGCCGGCCGACCCGGCCGAGCGCGGCGGGCACGTCACCCTGCACCACCCCGCGATGCGCGAGGTGAACGCCCGGCTCTGGACGCAGGAAGTGATCCCCGACTACCGCGACCCGGGCGGCCTCCGCATCGGCCTGGCCCCGCTGTCGACGAGCTTCGACGAGGTCTACCGCGGCCTGGCCGCCGCCCGCGACACGCTCGTGGCGGTGCTCGCCGAGAAGCAGTAGGCGGCCAGCGCCGTCCGGGCCCGGCATCCGCCGTCAGTGCGAGCTGATCCGCACGAACTTGCGGATGCACAGCGGCACGAACACCCCGAGCATCACGGCGACGCCGATCAGCACCGTCGCGATCGGGTTCTGCTGGGTCCAGGCGTCGCCGACCGGGGCGCCCGGCGGCACGTTGCCGAACAGCTCGCGGGCCGCCTGCACCAGCGCCGACACCGGGTTGTACTCGGCGATGGTCTGCAGCACCGGCGGCAGCGTCTCGGCCGGCACGAACGCGTTGGAGATGAACGTCAGCGGGAATAGGATCAGGAACGCCACGTTGTTGATCACCTCGGGGCTGCGCACGCTCATGCCGACGAACGCCATCACCCAGGAGAAGGCGTAGGCGAACAGCAGGAGCAGGGCGACGCCGGCGACGCCCTCCCAGAAGCTGGAGTTGATGCGCCAGCCGACGATCAGGCCGGTGAGCATCATCACGACCATCGAGAGCCCGTTGATGCAGAGGTCGCCGTTCGTGCGCCCGATCAGCACGGCCGACGGGCTCATCGGCAGGGTGCGGAAGCGGTCGATGATGCCGTCCTTCAGGTCCTGCGCCATCGCCGAGCCGGAGTAGGTGGAGCCGAACACCACGGTCTGGGCGAAGATGCCGGCCATGATGAACTCGGTGTAGCTGCTGCCGGGGATCGTGATGACGCCCGAGTAGATGTAGGTGAACAACAGCACGAACATGATCGGTTGCAGGGTCGTGAAGACCAGGATGTCCGGCACCCGCTTGATCTTGATGAGGTTGCGCCGGGTCGTGATCCAGCCGTCGCTGATCCAGGTGCCGACGGATGTCGGAATGCTGGCGGCATTCGGCAGCCCGGTGCCGACGACGGCCTCCTTGACCTCGGTCGCCGCGAGCGAGTCGGTTGAATCGGCCGAGCCGGTCGATTCGGTGCGCTGGCCGCTCATGACTTCACCTCCGCGTCTTGCTCCTCCTCGCCGCCGGCGGAATGCCCGGTGAGTTTGAGGAACACATCGTCGAGGGTTGGCCGGCGCATGCCGGCATCGTGCAGACGGATGCCGGCGGCGTTCAGCTCGCCGAGCACCCGCTCCAGCGCGATCGGGCCCTCGCGCACCCCGACGGAGAGCTCCCGGCCGTCGCCGCCCACGTGCGGCTGGGCCTCGCCGTGCCGGCGCAGGATCTCGCCGGCCACGCCGCCGTCGGCGGCGTCCATCAGCGTCAGCTCGATCTGCTGGCCGCCGATCTGCGCCTTGAGCTCGTCGGCGGTGCCCTCAGCGATCAGCTTGCCTCCGTCGATCACCGAGATGTCGTCGGCCAGGCGGTCGGCCTCCTCGAGGTACTGCGTGGTCAGCAGCACCGTCGTGCCCTCGCTCACCAGCGACGTGATGACGTCCCACATGCCGAGCCGACTGCGCGGGTCCAGGCCCGTCGTCGGCTCGTCGAGGAACAGCACCGGCGGGCGGGAGAAGATGGCGCCGGCCAGGTCGATGCGCCGCCGCATGCCGCCCGAGAAGCCCTTGACCGGGCGGTTCTGCGCCTCGGTCAGCTCGAAGGCGTCGATCAGCTCCTGCGCCCGGCGCTTGGAGGCCTTCGCGCCCAGGTGGTAGAGCCGGCCGACCATCTCGAGGTTCTCGAATCCGGTGAGGTTCTCGTCGACGGCGGCGTACTGGCCGGAGACGCCGATGATCGGGCGGATGCGGTGCGCGTCACGCACCACGTCGATGCCGTCGATCGTGGCGCGGCCGGCATCCGGCCTGATCAGCGTCGTCAGCGCCTTGACCATGGTGGTCTTGCCCGCGCCGTTCGGGCCGAGCAGCGCACGCACGGTGCCCTGCCGCACGTCGAGGTCGACGCCGTCGAGTGCATGCACCGGGTCGGCGCCCTTGGGCCGGTAGATCTTCACCAGACCCTCGATCTGAATAAAGCTCACCTAGTGCACGGTAGTCGCGCGCCCCCGAGGCGGCAAGGCTTGGGCGCCGGTGCTCGGGTGCTGCCCAGCTTGCGGCCGGGCGGTCGGGCGGTCCGGAGCGGTGTCGGGGCGCGGGCTAGAATTGGACTCGACCCCACCCCTCTCAACTCCGGATGGAGAATCACGGTGCCCACGATCGTCGTCGAAGTAATGCCGAAGGCCGAACTGCTGGACCCGCAGGGCAAGGCCGTAGCCGGCGCCCTCGCCCGAATCGGTAAGGACGGAATCAGCTCCGTGCGCATCGGAAAGCGCTTCGAGATCACCGTTGACGGACCGATCACCGACGCCGTGCGCGCCGAGGTCGAGCAGATCGCCGCGGAGATCCTCTCCAACTCGGTGATTGAAGACGTGGTGGGCATCCACTACGAGACCCCCGCCGGAGAGACGCACTGATGAAGATCGGCGTCGTCACCTTCCCCGGCTCGCTCGACGACCGCGACGCCCAGCGCGCCGTGCGTCTGGCCGGCGCCGAGCCCGTTGCCCTCTGGCACGGCTCGCACAGCCTCGAGGGCGTCGACGCCCTCGTGCTGCCCGGCGGCTTCAGCTACGGCGACTACCTGCGCTGCGGCGCGATCGCCAGCCTCTCGCCGATCATGACCGAGGTCATCGACGCCGCAAACAAGGGCATGCCCGTTCTCGGCATCTGCAATGGCTTCCAGATGCTCGCCGAGGCGCACCTCGTCGACGGCGGCCTGATCCGCAACGACCACGGCAACTTCGTCTGCCGCGACCAGAAGCTGCGCGTCGAGAACACCGACTCCGCCTGGACCAGCGACTTCGCCGTCGGCCAGGAGATCACCATCCCGCTGAAGAACGGCGAGGGCGGATTCATCGCCGATGCCGAGACGCTCGCGCGTCTCGAGGGCGAGGGCCAGGTCATGTTCCGCTACGCGGACGTGAACCCGAACGGCTCGCTCAACGACATCGCCGGCGTGCGCAACGCCCGCGGCAACGTGGTCGGCCTGATGCCGCACCCCGAGCACGCCGTCGAGGCCGGCTTCGGCCCCGACACGGATGTCGCCATGCGCTCCGGCGTCGACGGCCTCGCCTTCTTCACCTCGGTGATCAAGCAGGCACTGGTCAACGCGTAGGCCTCGCGCCTCGCGCCACCCGCTTCACGAAGCGCCCGGCTCCCGCATCCGCGGGGCCGGGCGCTTCTGCGTGCGCGCGCGGCGCATCGACTACGCGAAAAGTGCGCCAAGCCGGAGCGTTTGGCGCACTTTTCGCGTAGTCGATGAGGCGGATGGCGCTGGGGCGCTCAGACGCGCGCCGCAGGACGGCGGCGCCTGTGGATAACTTCTGCAGGCGCCTGCGCGGTGCGCGATCATGTGGGCATGCCCAGGCTCGTACCCCTGCCTCCCGAGTTCTCCGGGCGCGCATTCTCGGTGCGCGAGGCGCGCTCCGCCGGGATCAGTGTCGCCCGGCTGCGCAGCGCCGATCTGGTGAGCCCGTTCCACGGGGTTCGCGCCGCCGCCGGCACGAGCGTTCCAGGGGATTCCCCGTATGAGAGTTCGCTCATGCCCGAACCCGGCGTGCTCGAGATGTGCGCCGCATACGCCGAGCGCATGCGCCCCGGCCAGGTGTTCAGCCACCTGACCGCGGCACGCCTCTGGGGAGCGCCGCTCCCGGTGCCGTTCACGGCAGGCGAGCCGCTGCACATTTCGGTCTCCGCGCCGCAGCGGCCGCCCCAGACACGCGGGATCATCAGCCATCAGCTCCCCGCGACGGGTCTTGCGCCCATCCGGCGATTCGGCCTGCCGGTCACCGACCCCGCCGCAAGCTGGGTGACGCTGGCTGCTGTGCTCGCGCCAGAGGAGCTCGTGGTCGTCGGCGACCATCTCGTTCTCGACCCGCAGCAGCGCGACCCGGGCGACCCGCGACCGTTCACCAGCATCACCGAGCTGGCCGCCCGGCTGGAGCTCTACCGCGGGCGCGCCAAGCGGGCCGCGCTGCGGGCGCTCGCCCGGGTGCGCGTCGGCGCGGAGTCGCGCCCCGAGACGCTGCTCCGCCTGCTGCTGCTCGATGCGGGGCTACCGGAGCCGTTGCTCAACCACGCCGTGCGCGACCGGTTGGGGCTGCTGATCGGACGCGTCGACATGGCGTACCCCGAGTGGCGCGTCATCGTCGAGTATGACGGCGACCAGCACCGCACCAGCACACGACAGTACGAGCGCGACCAGACGCGCCTCGACGCACTGCGCCGCGCCGGCTGGGCGGTGATCCAGGTGCGTACCCACGGGCTCTTCGTGCGCCAGGACGCGACCGTCGCGAGGGTGCGGTCGGCGCTGCGCGAGGCGGGCTGGCCCGGCTAGCCGCGCGCGCCCGCCGCATCCGCCCACGCTCGCCGCATCGACTACGCGAAAAGTGCGCCTCCGCACGCCGGGTGGCGCACTTTTCGCGTAGTCGATGGGCGGCCGGGCGGATACGCGGAAGCGCCCCGACCCACGCGGGGTCGGGGCGCTTCGACGAGCACGAGCTGCGAGCTGCTGGCTGCTAGCTGCTAGCTGCTAGCTGCTAGCTGGCCAGCACGTAGCGGGACGCGCGGCCGAGCTCGCTCTTCACGTAGCTGCCCACGGCCGGGGCGGCGGCGGATGCCGGCAGCGAGACGTAGCCGGCGGCCACGGGCGCCGCGGCATCCGTGCTGACGTAGCCGCTCGAGAGGCGGCAGGCGGTGTTGCTGGTGGTGACGTACGAGTTCATTTCTTCTCCTTGTCCACACGCGAGTCGCATGCGGGTTCATATGTGAACGCAGAGCTTCTTTGGACGGCGTCGGTTGGGCACCCAGTGGCTGGTGGGCTACCGAATGCCCTGGTGTTCCGCCCGGGCGCCCCGTGGGGAGCGCCCGGACGGTACGGGGTGTGACTTAGGCCGCGAGGACCGCCGCGACGGTCACGCGGAGCGTGGCGCCGAGCTCGGCGTCGACGTTGGTCCAGTACTGGAAGAAGCGCTCGCGGATCTCGTCGATTGTGATCGAGGAGCCCTGGCCGGTGAGGGTATCGACGAAGCGAGCCTTGGCTGCATCGTCGAAGACCGAGCGGTAGAGCGTTCCGGCCTGGCCGAAGTCGCTGTCCTCCGAGTGCAGGGTGGCTGCGGCGCGCACGAGCTCGCCGTCGCTCTCCCAGGTGCCCATGCCGGCCGCCTCGACGGAGGCCGCCGGGCCGCCGAACGAGTTCGGTGCGTACACCGGCGTCGACGGCGAGTTGAAGCCGTGGCGCTGGGCGCCGTCCTGCGAGTAGTTGTGCACGGGGGCCGCGTGCGGCGCGTTCACGGGGATCTGGTTGTAGTTGGTGCCGACGCGGTAGCGCTGGGCGTCCGGGTAGCTGAACACGCGGGCCATCAGCATCTTGTCGGGGCTGATGTCGATGCCGGGAACGGTGTTCGCGGGCGAGAAGGCGGCCTGCTCGATCTCGGCGAAGAAGTTCTGCGGGTTGCGGTTCAGGGTGTGCGTGCCCACCTTGATCAGCGGGTAGTCCGCGTGCGGCCACACCTTGGTGAGGTCGAACGGGTTGAAGCGGTACGACTTCGCGTCCTCGTAGGGCATGATCTGCACGTGCAGGTCCCACGACGGGAAGTTGCCGGCCTCGATGGCCTCGTAGAGGTCGCGGCGGTAGTGGTCGGCGTCCGCACCGGCGATGATCTCGGCCTCGGCGGCGTCGATCTCGATGTTGCCCTGGTTGGAGGTGAAGTGGTACTTGACCCAGAAGCGCTCACCGGCGGCGTTGATCCACTGGTAGGTGTGCGAGCCGAAGCCGGGCATTTCGCGCCACGAGCGCGGCAGGCCGCGGTCGCCCATGAGGTAGGTGACCTGGTGGGCGCTCTCGGGCGAGAGGCTCCAGAAGTCCCACTGCATGTCGGCGTCGCGCAGGCCGGAGCCCGGGAGGCGCTTCTGCGAGTGGATGAAGTCGGGGAACTTGATGCCGTCGCGGATGAAGAACACCGGGGTGTTGTTGCCGACGATGTCGTAGTTGCCCTCGGTGGTGTAGAACTTCACCGAGAAGCCGCGGACGTCGCGCCAGGTGTCGGGCGAGCCCTGCTCGCCGGCGACGCTGGAGAAGCGCTGCAGCGTCTCGCTGCTCGCGCCCGGCTGGAACACGGCGGCACGGGTGTACGCCGACACGTCACCGGTCACCTCGAAGGTGCCGAATGCTCCGCCGCCCTTGGCGTGCACGACGCGCTCGGGGGTGCGCTCACGGGCGAACTGCGCGAGCTTCTCGACGAGGTAACGGTCGTGCAGCGCGGTGGCCCCGTTCGCTCCGGCGGTGAGCGAGTGCTCGTCGCTGGCGACGGGGGTTCCGGTTTGCGTGGTCGTGAATTCCGACATGGCTTCCTTCTCTGTTGGTGTTCGGTGGGTCGAAGAGGCGTGTGGGCAGGCTTCGGCAGGCTCAACCAGCGGTGGTTGGGCGCAGTGCCTGCGGTGAGCGGATGCCGGCTTACTCGGCGAGCGCGGCCTGGCAGCTGGGGCAGAGGCCCCAGAAGGTGACGTCGGCGGCCTGCAGCCGGAAGCCGTGCGTGTCGCTCGGCGTGAGGCAGGGCGCCTCGCCGATGACGCAGTCGACATCCTCGATGGCGTTGCAGCCACGGCAGATGAGGTGGTGGTGGTTGTCGCCGATGCGCTTCTCGTAGCGGGCGGCCGAGCCGGCCGGCTCGATTTTGCGCAACAGGCCGGACGCGACCAGCGCGGCGAGCACGCCGTAGACGGCCTGCAGCGAGGTGCTCGGCAGCGCGGGGGCGACCCGGGCGTAGACCTCGTCGGCGCTCAGGTGGATGGGGTCGGCCGGGAAGGCGTCGAGCACCGCGAGACGCGGCGCCGTGACCTTGAGCCCGGCGGAGCGCAGGCGCCCCTCTGTGCTCTCGTGTGCGGCATCCGTGGTCATAACTCAACGCTAGCAGTTGTTTTGATATAATCAAAACAACTGAGTGAGCCTCGGCGATGTTCAACCTTTTGACGTATGCCAAATGGATGCCGCGGCTGAGAGGATGGATTACCCCCCACCACTTTGGAGTGCTTACCCCGTGTCACCACGCCTTTTTTACCGCACGCTTGCCATAGCCGAGGCCATCACCTGGACCGGCCTGATCGGCGCCATGATCCTCAAGTACGGCTTCGATGCCGGCGGATTGCCCGTGCTCATCGCCGGGTCGATCCACGGTCTGGTGTTCCTCACCTACGCCTTCACGGCCGTGCTCGTCGGCGTGAACCAGCGCTGGTCGATCCCGCTGATCGTGCTCGGCGTCGCGACCGCGATCGTGCCATACGCCACCGTGCCGTTCGACATCTGGGCCGACCGCACCGGCCGCCTGAACGGCCCGTGGCGCCGCGAGCTGAGCGACGACCCGCGCGACAAGCACTGGATCGACCGCACCATGCGCTGGTTCCTCAACCACCCGGCCGCACTCATCGGCATCTTCGTCGTCGGCATCGCCGGCATCATGACGGTGCTGCTGATCGTCGGCCCTCCCGGCGGCTGGAAGTAGCCTCACACCCGCACGCTCCGAAGCGCGCCCGGCCCTCTGGCGCCGGGCGCGCTTCTGCGTGAGGATGGATCGTTCACCCCGTTCGCCCCTCGCGGGCAGGAGGAGGAACGATGCCCCAGCGATACGGCGACTTCGCCACCTGGGCCGGCTCGATCGGCACCATCGCCGCCTTCGGCACCGCGTTCTGGCAGATCCACCGCGAGCGGGCCGCCCGGCACCGGCGCGAACTGCACGACTGGCTGCTGGCCAAGCGCGAGCACGCCGACCGGGTCACCGCATGGGTGGCCGACAAGGAGCTCGTCGTCTCGAACCAGTCGCACCACCTGATTCTCGACGTGGGCGTGGAGCTTGACGATGGCGTCACGCTGCGCCTCGCGCATGTCGAGCCCGGGCTCACCCGCGTTGCCGCACCGGGCGAGCACGCGACGCGGGCCGTTCCGTGCCTGCGCTTCACGGATGCGCGCGGCGATCGCTGGCGACGGGATGCCGGCGGGCGCCCGCACCTCGTCGACGAGCCGGCCGGCGGGCACACGCACGCGACGGCATTCGCGGCGGGCGCTGCTCAGGCTGGCGCGCCCATCCCGTCGGTCGAGTAGGCCAGCGCGGGGCCGCATCGACGGCCGACACGGCTGGAAACTGTGCAGGGTGCGAGGTCTCGATACGCTCGTTCCTCGCTACTCGACCAGCGGGGGTCGCTCGACCAGCGGGGGCTCGAACGGCGGGTGGGGGTCGACCCGCGGGCGGGGCGGGTTCCCGCTGATTGAGCTTGTCGAAATCAACCGGCGTCGGCGGGGGGCGCTACTCGACGGTGACGACGCCGAGCATGCGCGGGTGCGGGCTGCACCCGTAGTCGAAGCTGCCGGCCTCGGTGAAGACGTGCGTGTAGCTGCCCTGCGTCATCAGCTCGCTGACGAAGCTGCCGTCGGCGGCGACCACGTCGTGCTTGACGACGCCGTCGTCGAAGACCCAGGTCACCGCCTGGCCGAGCTTGATCGTGACCTCGGCCGGGCTGAACGCCATGTCCTTGACCGTGATGGTCGCGGCGACGTCGACGGATGCCGCGTCGGCAGAGGCGACGACGGGCGGCTTGCTCGAGCAGCCGCTCAGCAGCACGACGAGCAGCACGCTGAGAAGCGCGGCGGCGAGGGTCAGCGCGGTGCGGCGGGCCCGCGGCATCCGCTCGGCCCCGCTCCCAGCGGAGACGGCGCCGGCAGCGCCTCCCGACGTCGTGAATCCGGCGTGTGCGTTGACCATTGTGCTCCTTCTGTGCGCCGGGAATCGGCCCATCCAGCCTAGGCGCGGCGGCCGGGGGCACGAGGGCGGAGGACCCAGAGCTGAACGATAGACTGGGCGAAGCCAGCATCCGCCAGCCGTGCCCGCCATCCCGGGCCGTGCCATTGCTTTGGGAGAGCGCCACTCGTGACCGAAAACCCTGCCACTACTTCTGCGCCTGCTTCTGCGGGCCGCGGTGTCGCCGACACCGTTCAGAATGCCGCCGCGACGCCCGAGAAGGAGCAGCCCTACGGCGCTCTCGGCCTCAAGCCCGACGAGTACGAGCAGATCAAGAAGATCCTCGGCCGTCGCCCCACCAGCGGCGAGCTCGCCATGTACTCGGTCATGTGGAGCGAGCACTGCTCCTACAAGAGCTCGAAGAACTACCTGCGCCAGTTCGGCCAGAAGGTCTCCCCCGCCATGAAGAAGAACCTCATGGTCGGCATGGGCGAGAACGCCGGCGTCGTCGACGTGGGCGAGGGCTGGGCGGTCACCTTCAAGATCGAGAGCCACAACCACCCCAGCTACATCGAGCCGTTCCAGGGCGCGGCCACCGGCGTCGGCGGCATCGTCCGCGACATCATCTCGATGGGCGCCCGCCCGGTCGCCGTGATGGACGCCCTCCGCTTCGGCGACATCAACCACCCCGACACCGCCCGCGTCGTGCACGGCGTCGTCAGCGGCATCAGCTTCTACGGCAACTGCCTCGGACTGCCGAACATCGGCGGCGAGACCTATTTCGACTCGGTCTACCAGGCCAACCCGCTCGTGAACGCCCTCGCCGTCGGCGTGCTGCGCCACGAGGACCTGCACCTGGCCAACGCCCGCGGCGTCGGCAACAAGGTCGTGCTGTTCGGTGCGCGCACCGGTGGCGACGGCATCGGCGGCGCGTCGATCCTGGCCTCCGACAGCTTCGACGAGGGCGGCCCCACCAAGCGCCCCGCCGTGCAGGTCGGCGACCCCTTCGCCGAGAAGGTGCTCATCGAGTGCTGCCTCGAGCTGTTCAAGAACGAGCTCGTCGAGGGCATCCAGGACCTGGGCGCCGCCGGCATCAGCTGTGCGACCAGCGAGCTCGCGGCCAACGGCGACGGCGGCATGGTCATCGCCCTCGAGAACGTGCTGCTGCGCGACCCGTCGCTCACCGCTGAGGAGATCCTCATGTCGGAGAGCCAGGAGCGCATGATGGCGATCGTCACCCCGGAGAAACTCGCCGGCTTCCTCGAGGTCGTCAAGAAGTGGGATGTCGAGACCAGCGTGCTCGGCGAGGTGACCGACACCGGCCGCCTCGTCATCAACTGGCACGGCGAGGAGATCGTCAACGTCGACCCGAACACGGTCGCCGTCGACGGCCCGGTCTACGACCGCCCCGTTGCTTACCCGACGTGGATCGACGCCCTGCAGGCCGACAGCGCCTCGAAGCTGGCCCGCCCGACGGATGCCGCGGAGCTCCGCGCCCAGCTTCTGCAGCTGGTCGGCAGCCCCAACCTGGCCGACAAGAGCTGGATCACCAGCCAGTACGACCACTACGTCGGCGGCAACACCGCCCTCGCCTTCCCCGACGACGGCGGCATGGTGCGCATCGACGAGGAGAGCGGGCTCGGCTTCGCCGTCGCCACCGACGCGAACGGCCGCTTCTGCCAGCTCGACCCGAAGCAGGGTGCGCGCCTGGCGCTGGCCGAGGCCTACCGCAACGTCGCCGCCACCGGCGCCGTGCCGGTCGCCATCTCGGACTGCCTGAACTTCGGCTCCCCCGAGAACCCCGAGGTCATGTGGCAGTTCAGCCAGGCCGTCGAGGGCCTCTCCGACGGATGCCTCGAGCTGGAGGTTCCCGTCACCGGCGGCAACGTCTCGTTCTACAACCAGACCGGCGACGCCCCGATCCACCCGACGCCGGTTGTCGCCGTGCTCGGCGTGATCGACGACGTCGCCCGCCGCATCCCGTCCGGCTGGCAGGACGACGGACACAACATCTACCTGCTCGGCACCACCGCGCTGGAGCTCGACGGCTCGGCGTGGGCCGGCGTCGTGCACGACCACCTCGGCGGGCGCCCGCCGGCCGTGGACCTGGCAGCCGAGAAGCGCCTCGCCGGGCTGCTGCACGCGGCCTCCGTCGAGGGCCTCATCGACAGCGCCCACGACCTCTCCGACGGCGGCCTCGGCCAGGCGCTGGTGGAGTCTGTTCTGCGTTTCGGCGTCGGCGCCCGCGTCTGGCTCGGCGACCTGATGGAGCGCGACGGCATCGACGCAGCGACGGCCCTCTTCTCGGAGTCGACCGGTCGCGTGATCGTCAGCGTCCCGCGCGAGGACGACGTCAAGTTCCGCGGCCTCTGCGAGGGTCGCGAGTACGAGGTGATCCGCATCGGTGTGACGGATTCCGAGACCTCCGGCCTCGACATCCAGGGCGAGTTCGCCGCGACCCTCGACGAGCTGCGCACCGCGCACCGCTCGCCGCTGGCCGACGCGTTCGGCCCGGTGGTCGGCTACTAGCCACTCCCGCAGGAACAGAGGGGCCCGGTCGCATTCGCGGCCGGGCCCCTCTCGTGTCCGGCGGCGCCTAGCGGCGGAACGCCGAGAGCACGCCGTCGAGGCCGGCCACGATCACGAGGTCGTCAGCGACGACGGGAGATCCGGCGATGCCGAACATGGCCTGGCCGTCGACCGCCCACTCCGCCGCCGGGCCCGTCGCCGCGCTCCAGAGCACGTCGCCGCTGGCGCCGTCGAGGGCGAACAGAGAGGCCTCCCACGGCTGCATGCCCTCGGTCGAGATGTTGCTGGCGTAGAAGACGCCGCCGGCATGCGCCGGGATCCCCCACGGCCAGCCGCCGATCGTGGCCACCCACGCCGGGGCGCCCGTGGCGAGGTCGAGCTGTCGCACCTCGCCGATGTCTGAGCTGCCGATCGTCACCCGGTCGCCCACGATCGTGGCGCCGGACTGCACCCAGGATGCCCCGTAGGACGAGCTCCACAGCTCCTCGCCCGTCGCCGCATCGAGCCCGAGAACCTGGAGCGCCCGGCTGCCGACGACGAGCACGCCGTCGCTGAATCCGGGCGAGGTGGTGCCGTCCCCGCGGAGTGGCTTGGTCCAGACCGCTGTGCCGGATGCCGCGTCGACGGCGTGCACCACGCCGTCGCGGCCGATGGCGTAGACCCGGCCGTCGCCCGTCGTGAGGTCGGAGCGCATCGGGGCGCCGGTGGCGTACTCCCAGAGCTGGCTCCCGTCGGAGGCCGCGAGGGCGAGCAGCCGGCCGTCCGCGGTGCCGACGAAGAGCGCATCCCCGAGGAGCGCCGGGCGCGAGCCGAAGTCGTCCCAGACCCTCCGCACCGGCCCGGCGCCGGTGTCGACGCGCCAGAGCTCTGAGCCGTCGACGGCGAGTGCGAAGACCATTCCGCTGTCGCTGGTGACGTAGACGGCGTCGCCTCCCACGAGCGCCGCGCTGCGGACCTGGCCGCCGGTGTCGAACTCCCACGCCTTCTCGCCGTCCGCATGGGTGAAGGCGGAGAGCACACCGTTGTTGGCGCCGGCGAGCACGAGGTCACCGGCGACGGCCGGGGTGCCCCAGCTCTCGGCGCCGAGCGGGCTGGCCCAGGCCAGGCTGCCGGGCCCGCTCGCCGCTGCGACGCCGTCTCCCAGCGCGGCCCCGTCTGCGGCGCCGGCGTCGTCGGCATCCGCGCCCCCGACCGGCCCGCCGCGCGCCAGGACGATCGCGGCGATCACGACCGCCACCGCGGCCACCAGCACGACGAGCACGAGCAGCGAGGTGAGTACGAGGGTGAAGTGTCGCCGCGCGTGCTCTTCGCCCTCGTGCGCGGTCGGGTCTGTGGGCGCAGGGCTCGGAGCGGCGCCGGGTGCCGCTCCGTCTGCACCGGGGGTTCGGTTGCTCTCAGTCATGGACGCCTTCGTCTCGCGTGGTCAGCACGGGGTGAGATGTTCACGCGTGTGCCACGGGGCGCGGTCCTCTGTGATGCTTGCCGTCCCCCGATCGGCGCGAACGATGCCAGCGTAGCGGTTAGTTAGGATTCCTGACAATGACTTGTTCGGGAAACGCCGGGCACCGTCGACGGGGAAGCGGCGCGACCCCAATGGAGTCGCGCCGCCGCCGTGTTGTTTTCGTCGTCGCCTGGGCTACGCCGCGAAGCGCAGGGTGGCGGCGAAGGCGCCGCCGCCCGGCACGTCCTCCGCGCGCACCGCGAAGATCTGCGAGCCGCTGAGCAGCGCGCGCCGCAGGATCTCGTCGACGACGCCGTAGTTGACGGCGTTGTCCTCATCCGCGACGGTCACGGCCCCGGACTCCGAGTCGATCCGGCCGGGGATGGAGCGGTCGATGTCGACGAACAGCGTCTCGATCGCGCCGAAGGTGGCCGCGCGTGCGACGTCGCTGAGGTCGGTGGACGCCCGCCCGTTCGCGTGCCTGTCGGCGAAGTTGTCGCGCAGCGCAGCCAGCTGGGCCGCGTAGATCTCGTCGAGGATCAGCCGGGCGGATGCCGCCAGATCGGCATCCGGAATCTCCTCCGGATTGCCCGTGATCGTCTGGCTAGCCAGGTGCGGGTAGGTGGCGACGCTGCGGAAGATGCTGACGAGCGGCTCGGCCCCGGCGATGATCAGCGGCACGTTCAGGCCGTTGAACAGCGGCCGGAGCGCGCGCACGATCGCGCGCGAGTACTCGGCCATGCGCACCTTCTGCCCCTCTGCACCCTGAACCCGCCCGGCGGGGGTATTGCCACCGCCCGCGCGCCCTCCCGTCTGGTGGCCGACCGGTGAACGACCCGCGATCGGGTCGAGCCCGGCGCCGTCTGCGACGTTCTCCGGCATGCCGTCCACCGTGATGCGGTGCGGGACGTCGTCGGCGCTGATCTCCAGCAGCCGCACGGAGTTCTGGGCGAGGGCGAGCACGTAGGCGGTCTGCGGGAAGGTCGCCGCCCGCATCAACGGCTTCACGTAGAAGCGGTCGGCCACCTCGACGGCCGCCTCGAGGCGGTTCGGCAGGCGGTAGGTCTTCAACGAGGTCGGCGTCACGAAGATCGCGAGGCTGTTGGAGAGGTGGGTCCAGAACGCGCGGTCGGCGATGAAGTCGCCGATCTGCTCGGTGATCGCGGCCACCTCGCGTTTGTCGGCCCCGACCGCAAGCAGCTGGCGTTGCGCCTCATCGACCTGGTTGCGCAGGGCGATGCGGGAGGCTTCGGACTCCTGCGGCAATGGGCTGGTCGGCAGATAGATCGACACGCTCAGTGGATCTCGCGCGGTGGCGAGGCTCAGGATGCTGTCTCTGCTCGGAATGTCGGTGTGCTGCACGTGTAACTCCCCATCGTCGCTCCACAGTTCGAGAGCCAAGTGCCGACCCCGAGTGAAACGACCCCGATTCCGACGAGCTCCCTCGTCGCCAGTCTATGTTCGTTCGTCGCGGAACGGGCAGGCCGATCTGAGGGAGTTCGGGGAATGGCGGATTGGGGCGGGGGCGAGGGTTGGCTTCGGTCGCTGGCGCGCCCTCGAGCCGACGGGGCGGGCGGGCTGCGTGCGGGGTTGGTGACCGACGGGCGCCTAGAGCGGGAGGAGGCAGCTGGGCGAGCCGGTGGCGAGCTCGCCGAGCACGGAGCGCGGGATGCCGTCGGCGTCGAGCTGGAAGGTGGTGACGATGTTCGAGAGCTGGTTCGTGACGTGGAGCTGGTCGCCCTGCTGCAGGTGGTGCCGCGGCCAGCTGCCGCCGCTGGCGGTCTCGGCCAGCGGGTGCGGCGTGCGGCCGTCATCCGCGATTCCGAAGGTGTGCAGCGTGTTGCGCCGGCGCACCGTCAGGTAGACGCGGGCGGCGTCCGCGTCGATGCTGATGTGTCCGCCCGCGTCGCCCTCGGCCGGCGCCTCGCCGTCGGTCAGGATCGGGAATATGCCTGCGAGTGAATATGTGTCGTCCGCGGGGTTCGGAGCGACGACGAGGATCTCGATGGAGTACTCGGTGATGATGTAGATGCAGCCGTTCGGGTGCAGGTCCAACAGGCGCGGCCCGCTCCCGGCGGGCAGCGCCAGCTCCTGCTCCAACGCGAGCGCGAGCCCGCCGGCGCCCTCGACCACGCTCCAGATGCGCAGCAGATCATGCCCGAGGTCGGTCGTGGCAATGCGGCCGTCCGGGAGGGCGAGGGCGGCGTGCGCCCGACTCGGGCGGGGCGGGGTGCCGGCCGCGGCAGCTGCGCGGTCGATCGCGGCCGGGCCCTCGAAGCTGGCTGTAATCGCCCCGTTCTCGTCGAGGGTGTACAGGTGCACGACGCCGTCGCCGTAGCTGCTCGCGACGAGCCAGCGGCCGTGCGGGTCCACGGCGACGTGACAGACCAGGCTGCCCGCCCCCCAGGCCGCGCCGAGCGGCTCGAGCACCTGGCCGCCGTCGCGCACGGTGAACGCCCGCACCTCGGCGATCTGCTCGCACGCGGCGTAGACGACGTCGAGGCGCGGGTGTCGCGCGAGGTAAGACGGCGAGTCGGCCGGCACGGCGGTACCGACCGCCTCGAGCCCGGCGGCGCTCCGCGCCCGCACCGTCTCGATGCCGACCCCGGCTCCGGAATCACCGGTGTATCCGCCGACAAGGAGCGTTGCGTTCATGAGTATGCCTTTCAGGGAATGCTTTGGAGCTGGCGGGGTCGTGCGTTAGAGATAGGTGCGCACGACGTCGACGATCGTATCGTTGGCGTCGACCACGGGGATGTTGCGCCACTTGTCGAACGCCGTGCACGGGTGCGAGATGCCGAAGGCGACGAGGTCGCCGGGCTGCACCGTAACCCCCTCTGGCAGTTTCAGGTAGCCGTGGTGATCGTCGAGCGCCGTGATCTCGGCGCCGGCGATCGACTCGTTCACCGACTCGGCCAGCCGGCCTGCGGCATCCGCGCGGCGCAGCAGCAGCGGGACGGGCAGCCCCGAGTCGTAGGGGGCGTCGCGCTTGCCCATGCCGACGAGGGCGAGCCCGGGTTCGGGTGCCGAGAGCACCTGCGCCCACACCTGGAGCGCGCCGGCGAGGGCGCCCTCGGCGGGGATGCGGTTGTATGCCGTCTTGCGCACGTATGTGCCGTGGTCGTGGCTGACGTAGGCGCCGCTGCGCAGCACGACCCGGGCGCCGGGCAGCACCCCGCGTGCCCAGCCGATCGAGAGCTCACTGGCGACCTGATCGAAGTAGGCGCTGCCTCCGGCGGTGACGATCGCGTCGGCGGGCAGCTGGCCGGCGGCGGCGAGCTCCTCGACGAGGGTGCGCACGCGGGCGAAGTAGTCCTGCACCTCCTCGACGGTGGGCAGCCCTCCCTCGTAGGAGGAGACGCCCGCGATCCGGATGCCGGGGGTGGCGGCGACCAGCCCGGCGAGCTCGCGCGCCTCGGCGACACTGCGCAACCCTGTGCGCCCGCCGGGGAAGCCGAGGTCGATGAGCACCGGGAACCCGCCGCGCGCGGAGTCCAGGCCGTGTGCGAGGCCGGCCGCCGCCGCCGCGCGCACGCCGGCCGCGGAGTCCACGAGGCAGGCGAACTCGAAGCCGGGCTCCGTGGCCAGCTCGGCGGCGATCCAGTCGAGCGCGGTCGTGTCGAGAACCTCGTTGGCCAGCAGCACCCGGGCGATACCGGCCCGGCGCGCGATGAGGAGCTGTGCCGGGGTCGCCACGGTGATGCCCCAGGCGCCCGCGTCGATCTGGCGCTGCCAGAGCTGTGGCGCCATCGAGGTCTTGCCGTGCGGCGCGAACAGCAGCTCATGCCGTTCAGAGAATGCGGCGAGGGCGGCGAGGTTGTGGGCGAGTTCCTCCTCGCGCAGAACCATGACCGGCCAGGCGCTGCTGCCTCCGAAAAGTGCGGGCCGCTCGGCCAGATGGCCCTCGAGATCGGCGCTGGGTTCCCCCTCCGGCCGCCAGATGCCCTTGTCCGCCCAGCTCGGCGCGATGTCCAGCGGGTGGCTCATGAGCGCGGTTCCGCGAGGATCTCGGCGAGGAGGTCGACCTGGTTCGGGTCGGCGAGGGCCGCGCCGACGGCGACGGTCGAGACGCCGGCCGCGAGGAAGGCGCGGGCGTTGCCGGCATCCATTCCACCGGTGGCCACGAAGCGCACGTTCGGGAACGGCCCTCGCATGGTGGCGAACCAACTTGTGCCGAGCACCGCGGCCGGGAACGCCTTCACCCAGGTGAAGCCCATGCCGACGGCGTCCTGGATCTCGGTGGCGGTCGCGATGCCGGGCAGGTGCGGCACGGCGAGGCGCGTGCTGGCCTCGGCCACGTCCCGGTTCAGGCCGGGCGCCACCGAGAACGCGGCGCCGAGGCGCTTGCTCACCTCCACCTGCTCCACCGTGACGATCGTGCCGGAGCCGACGAGCTTGCCGCGCTCGGCTCCGGCGCGGATGACGGCCTCCAGGCTGGGCACGGCATCCGGGGTCTGGATCGGCACCTCGACGAGGTCGATGCCGAGGTCCCAGGCGCGGTGAGCGAGGGCGACGGCCGCGTCCGGTGTCATATTGCGGAGGATGGCCATGATCGGCGATTCGCCGAGCAGGGTTTCGATGTCGTTCGCCATGGTGGCCTCTTTCTACGTGGTGGGCTGGGAGCGGTGGGAGACGACGGAGGGGGCGGGCAGCCGCAGCGCCTGCCACTCGTCGTCGGGAGTCTGGGCGAGCGCGAACAGCAGCTCGGGGGACGGCAGGTCGACGATGTCGCTGACCGCGCCGAGGGTGTACCCGGCCATGATGTGGCCGAGCCGGAGCGCCGTCGCCGTGTCGGTGCCGCTCAGCCAGGCGGCGAGGTAGCCGGCCGCGAAGGCATCGCCGGCGCCGACGGCCTCGACCACGTCCACGCGCAGCGCGGGCACGTAGCTGGCGCCGTGCGCGTCGAACTGGGTGGCGCCGAACTCCGCGTCCTTCACGACGAGCTGCGCGGCATCCGGGATCAGCGCCCGCACGCTGGCGGCGTCGGTCGTTCCCCAGAGCGTCTCGGCCTCGTCGCGGCCGACGATGACGAGGTCGGCGGCGCGGGCCAGCTCGAGCAGGCGCGGCGCCGCCTCGGCGATGCCCCACAGCGCCGGGCGATAGTTGACGTCGAAGCTGACGGCGGCGGTGATGGCAGCGGCCCGCTCGACGAGGATGCGCTGCAGCAGCGCGTCGCAGCTGTCGGAGAGGGCAGCGGTGATGCCGGAGACGTGCACGAGGCGGCGGCTCTCCAGGGCGAGGGCGTCGAGGTCGGCGGGGCCGAGGGCCGAGGCCGCGGAGCCCGCACGGTAGTAGTACACCCGGCTGGAGCCGGAACCGTGGTCTTTGAGGTAGAGGCCGGTGGGCCGGCTGGGATCGGTCGTGACGCCGCGGGTGTCGACGCCGCGTGCCTGCAGCTCGCCGAGGATGCGCGCGGCCAGCGGGTCGGCGCCGAGGCGGCTGAACCACTCGGCGCCGATGCCGAGGCTGGCCAGGCCAGAGGCGACGTTGGACTCGGCGCCGCCGATGTGCGTGGCGACGGATTCCGCGTGCGCCAACGGCTCCCCCGGCTCCGGCACGAGCATCACCATCGTCTCGCCGATGCAGAGGGCCTCGGGCGCGGCGCCCCGGGCGGTGGTCGGCAGCTCAGTCATGCGTGTCTCCTCGGTGCGCGGGCGCGGTGCCCGGGTGGTTTGACAGGTCGCCGCGCGCGGTCTGCGCCCCGGCGCCGCGGATGGCGCGGCCGGGCAGCTCGGCGGTGCGGCGGCCGTCCAGCAGGGTGGGCACGCCGTTGACGAACACGTGCGGGATGCCGGTCGGCGGCAACGTCGGCTCGTCATAGCTGGCCGGGGAGCCGACGGCATCCGGGTCAAGCAGGACGAGGTCTGCCCAGTTGCCGACCGCGACGACACCGCGATCGAGGAGGCCGAGGCGGGCGGCCGGGCGCGAGGTGGCGTGCAGCACGGCTTCTTCGAGGCTGAGCAGCCCCCTGTCCCGGGCGAAGTGGCCGAGCCAGAGCGGGAAGGAGCCCCAGCCGCGCGGGTGCGGCTTCTCGCCGACGAGGATGCCGTCGGTGCCGACGGTGTGCGCGCCGTGCAGCATCACCGCCTCCATGTTCTCGGCGTTGCCGACCGCCATCAGGCAGCCGGGGCCCAGCCGGTCGGCGATGAGCAGCTCGGCGAAGAGCTCGCCGGGGGCGATGCCCCGTGCTGTGGCGAGCTCCGCGATGGTGTGGCCGACGGCCCAGGCGTTGGCCGGGTCGGCGACGGCCGAGATCGAGATCGTCTGCCAGTCGACGGGCACGCCGTGCTGGCCGTCGGAGCCGGTGACCTCGAGCTCGTGCAGGATGGCTGCGCGGGTGGCCGGGTCGGCGAGCAGCGCCAGGGTGGCGTCGGCGCCGTCGGACTGCGCCCAGCCGGGCAGCATGGAGGAGAGGTAGGTGGCGCTGGAGAGGTACGGGTAGGCGTCAAGGGTGACGTCGCCGCCGGCGGCGATGGCCGCGTCGATCGCGGCGAGCACCTCGGGGGCGCGGCCGCGGTTCAGCGGGAAGTTCACGTGGCAGTGCGCCAGGTGCAGAGGCACCCCGGCGCGGGCGGCCAGCTCGAGGCAGTCGGCGTAGCCCTGCACGACCTCGGCGCCGTAGTTCCGGTGGTGCGGGCAGTAGTAGCCGCCGTGTGCGCGCACCGCCGCGAGGGCGTGCGCGAGCTCGGCGTCGCTGGCGTACATGCCGGGCGCATACGTCAGCCCGGTCGACATCCCGACGGCCCCGTCGCGCATGCCCTGATCGACATATGCGCGGATCTGGTCGAGCTGCTCCGGGCTCGCGGATGCCGCATCCATGCCCATCACGTTCATGCGCGCGGTGCCGTGCGGCACGAGCACGGCGACGTTCGTCGCCGCTCCCCCGTCGACGCGGTCGAGGTAGTCGGCGACGCTTCGCCAGGCGTAGTCGAGCTCGGGGGCGCCGTTCCAGCCGGCGAGCTGGGCGCGCGTCGCCGCCATGGTGGCGTCGGTGACGGGCGAGTAGCCGAGGCCGTCCTGGCCGACGACCTCGAGGGTGACGCCCTGCTGCACCTTGGCGAGGTGGGCCGGGTCGGCGAGCACGGCGAGGTCGGAGTGGGCGTGCATGTCGATGAAGCCCGGGGCGACGATCAGCCCGGCGACGTCGAGGATGCGGGCCTGGGTTACGACCGGCTCAACCCTTGAGGCCGATTCGACAGGCACGATCGCGCTGATCCGGCCGGCGCTGATGTGCACGTCGGCGCGGAAGCGCGCACCGCCGAGTCCGTCGATCACCTCGCCGCCGCGCAGGATCCAGTCGGGCACCATTCCTCGGTTTCTCGGCGCTCGGCCGGTCGTTGCCTGTCCACCCACGCCGGCGCGGTGTGCATATGCTGCAACAGCCTGTGCAAGAATGGCTAGTGAGTTCACTCTAGGGGAGATCGCCGTGTCACAGACAATCCACCGTGCGACCGAGATCATCGAGTTGCTCGCCGCCAGCCCGCGCAGCCTGAACGAGGTCGCCACCCACTTCGAGGTGCACCGCACGACCGTGTTCCGCCAGCTGCAGACGCTCGAGCGCGCCGGTTTCGTGATGCACCGAGCCGACGGGCAGTACGCCATCGGCACCCGCATCATCGCGATCGCGCAGCAGGCGCTCGACAACTTCGACCTGCGCCGCGTCGCCCACGAGGAGCTGCGGGCCCTGCAGCGCCGCGTCGGCACGACCGTGCACCTGGCCCAGCTGCTGGAGCGCAGCGTCGTCTACATCGACAAGGTCGAGGGAGATTCCAGTGTGCGCATGTACTCGCGGATCGGCCTGCCGGTGTTGCCGCAGGCCACCGGGGTCGGCAAGGTGATCCTGGCGCAGCTGCCGAGCCAACGCCGCGACGAGCTGCTGGCCGGCACCGAGTGGACGGCGTTCACCGGCACCACGCACACCTCCCGCGCCAGCCTCGACGCCGATCTCGCCACGATCTCCGGCCGCGGGTGGGGCGTCGACGACAGCGAGTTCGAGGACTTCATGAACTGCATCGCCGCCCCCATCGCCAACTCCACCGGCACCGTGCTCGGCGCCCTCTCCATCAGCTCTATCAAGGTCGTCAACGACCTGGACGCACTCCGGCGCCACCTGCCCGACCTGCTCGACACGACCGCTCGCATCAGCGCGCAACTGGGCTAGTCCCGAGCGGATGCCGTGTGCGACGGCATCCGCGCTCATACTGGTTCGCACTCACTCACAGCAAGGAATCCTCATGACCAAGCAGGCCATCACCATCCCGAACGCCCCGAAGCCCGCCGGGCCCTACAGCCACGGTGTCGTCGCCAACGGCTTCCTGTTCACCGCCGGCTTCGGCCCGCAGGACCCGGCCACCGGCGAGGTCGTGCCCGGCGGCGTCGCCGAGCAGACCGCCCAGGTGCTGCGCAACATCCAGGCCGTGCTGAACGAGGTCGGCGCCACGATGGACGACGTCGTCAAGACCACCGCGCACCTGCAGCACCTGCACCGCGATTTCGCCGAGTACAACGTGGCATACGCCGGCTTCTTCAGCGAGCCGTACCCCGTGCGCACCACCGTCGGCAGCGACCTCGCCAACATCCTGGTCGAGATCGACGTCGTCGTCGCGCTGCCGACCGCCTAGCCCGCCACCACGGTCGTCTCCGCCAGCGCATCGAGCGCGGCTTCAGCCCCGTCCTGCTGCGGCGGGGACTCCTGCCGGTGGGCGATCTGCACGAGGCGGGGCGGCTGGCCGCGGCGCACGAGCTTGGCGCGGCCGGGCACGGCCTGCCCGGCGTGCACGCCCGGCCAGAGCGGGCCCTCCGCCCGCTCACCGGCGAGGATGACGCCCGTGCCGCCCGTGTCTTTGAGCGTCTGGATGGTGTTCTCGTAGAGGGCGCGGGCCGAGCCGGCGACGGGCCGGGTGAGGACCACGTTGAAATTGAGATCGCGCGCTGACGCCAGGTAGGGCATGAGCGGCTCCAACGGGTTGTTCCCGCCGCTGGCCAGCATGTCGTAGTCGTCGATCAGCAGGACGATGCGCATGGAGGCCGGCTCGCCCTCGTTCTGGCGCTTGTCAAGCTCGCTCGCCAGAGCGGCAGCCAGTTGCCGGGCGCGCGTGAAGTTCTTGGCCTCGCCTCCCAGATAACCGTCGGGGCAGCTGGCCGCGATGCCGCCGCGGGGCTCCATGATCGCGACCACGAGCTCTTCTGTGCTGTACCGCTCGACGAGCGTCGCGAGAATCTGCCGCAGGAGTGTGGTCTTGCCGCTGCCCGCATCACCGAAAACCAGCACATGCTGGTCGAGGCCGTCGAAGTCGATCATGGCCGGCTCCATCGTGTCTTGCCGCAAGCCGATGGGGAGTTGGTCAGGCGACTCAAACGCGTCGGGAAGCTCATCCGGGTTCAGCTCCTCCGGCAGCAGCCGGATGGGCGATGCGGCCGGCCCATTCCACGCCGCCGCGGTCTGCCCGGCGAGCAAGGTCAGCGATTCACCCAGCTGCGCATCGTCGACATCGTCGATTGCGGGGAGGGCGACGTGGGCGAAGAGCTTGCGGTCGGTGAGAACACGTCCCGGCTGATCAACACGAATGGTCTCGGCAAGCTTGCGGGCGATACCCGAGTCAGCGGGGTCGTTGAGGCGCAGCTCGAAGCGGTTGCCGATGAGCGGTTGCATGCTCATCGGCACTTCGCTCCACCGGGTGAGCGCGAGAACGAGGTGCACGCCGAACGAGCTTCCGCGTTGCAGCAGATCTGAGAGCGGGGCCTCGAGCTCCTCGAACTCGGTGCGGGCGGAGTAGTAGCCGTCAACGAGGAGCACGACGTCGGGCGAGACGATCGTGGGCAGCCTCCCGGCCGCGTGCAGCGTGCGGAAGTGCGCGAGCGACTCGATGCGGTGGCTGCGGAACACCTCCTCACGCTGTCGGAGCATTCCCTGCAGTTCTTCGAGCAGGCGAAGCTGCTCCTCCCGCGAGCCGCGCGTGGCCACACCGCCGACGTGCGGGAAGCCTTCGAGACGGGCCAGGCCCGACCCGGTCAAGTCGAGCCCGTACATGGTGATCTCGCGGGGCGTGTGCGTTGTCGCGGCGCCGGCGGCGAAAGCCCGGAGGAAGGTGCTCCGGCCCGACTGGGGCGCACCGATCACGGCGAAGTGCCCGCCGGCCGAGGTGAGGTCGAGCTCCCACGGCCCCTGCGCTTGGCGGGCCGGCTCGTCGAGGATGCCGAGGGGGATGTGCAGCGCTTGACGCTCGGGGTTGTCGACGATCTGGAACAGCGGAAAGCGCTCAGAGAGCACGGGCAACCAGATCGGTGCGGTGGGGCTCACCCCTGGTCGCAGCCGGCGCACCACCTCGTCGATGATCGTCGCGGTGCTCCGGCGTGCGGGTGCCGCTGCCTCCGGCAGTCCCCGCTCGCGCGCCCGCCGTGACGATTCGATCGTGTTGTAGGTGGGCAGTTCGAACACGCCCCACTGCTCGTCCCCGTTGTCTATGTCGCGTGCGCTCGCGTCGGGAACGGCGCCTGAAACATAGCCTGCCTTGAAACGCGTGTAGACGGTGGTGTCGACCTTGAGGTAGCCGTAGCCGGGCACTGCAGGCAGGTGAAACGCGTCGGGGGTCTCCAAGATCACCGCCGACTCCTGTTCGGAGAACGTGCGCAGGCCGACCCGGTAGGAGAGGTAGCTTTCGAGGCCACGCAGGCGCCCACCCTCGATGCGCTGGCTGGCCAGCAGCAGGTGGATGCCGAGCGCACGGCCGATGCGCCCGATCTGCAGCAGCAGGTCGATGAACTCCGGCTCCGCGGTGAGCAGCTCGCCGAACTCGTCGATCACGAGGAAGAGGTGCGGCATCGGCGCGAGCTCTGGCAGTTCGCGACGTGCCGCGCGGTAGTCGGTGACCGACGCGAACGAGCCGGCGTCCTTGAGCAGGCGTTGCCTGCGCACGATCTCACCCTCGATCGACGCGCGGGCCCGTTGGATGAGCCCGGCATCGTCGGCCAGATTGTCGATGAGCCCGGCGATGTGCGGCAGGGTCGCGAACGGGGTGAAGGCCGCGCCGCCCTTGTAGTCCACCAATATCATGCTGAGGTCTTCTGGTGAGTGCGAGTGGGCAAGGCTCAAGACCAGGGTCCGCAGGAACTCGCTCTTGCCGGAGCCCGTCGCGCCGATGCAGATGCCGTGCGGCCCCATCCCGCCGTGCGCAGATTCCTTGAGGTCGATGGTGACGACCGCACCAGAATCGGCGATCGCGACGGGCACCGTGAGGAAGGTCTCGTTGCTGTGAACGGGCCAATTCTCCGGGGCAACCTGGGCGATCGACTCGATGCCGAGAAGCTCGAGGGCGTCGAGCTCGCGCGCCCCGGCCCCCTCGCCGTCGCGCGAGGCCACGGAGAGTCTCATCGGCGCGAGGCGAGACGCGAGGGACGCGAAGAGCATCGTGCTCATTGCGTCGGGGCGCGCATCCAGCGCTTCCGATTCGTCCGGGCGACGCTCATCCTCCAAACGGATGCCGACGCCCGCGTCGGTCTCCCCTGTTCCAGCCCCGTCCCGCGCGCTCACACTCACGCGCACGCGGGTCTCGCCGGGCTCGTGCAGGCGTTCGCGCACGAGTGAGATCACGGTCACGCCGAGCTGCTGCGGGCTGACGCCCTGCGGCAGGCTGATGCCGCCGGCGCGACGGTCGGTGTCGTCGAGAACGAGCACGAGGGGGGTCTCCGTGCCGGCACGGGAGCCGGCGGCACCGCGCTGGCGGGCGGCCAGCCGGGCCGCGCGCCGGGACAGCTCTGCGTCGAGCAGGGCCGACATGGCGTGCACGTCGGCTGCGATGCGGCGGCCGGGCACGGGCCCGTCCCACTCCGTGAGGACGCTGTGTGGCAGCAACCCGAAGCCGGCGAATTCGTGCAGGCGCGTTGCGGGCGTCACGAGGCCGAGTTGCAGATCGTCGGGCGAGTGCAAAGTGGCAAGTTGCGCGATCAGGGCGCGCACGACGGCGAACGTCTCGGCGGGGTCGCCGACAACGGAGACGATTCCGGCCCCCGCGAGCGAGACGGTCACGGGCATGCCGCCGACCGAGCTGTGCGATGCGGCCAATGAGCGAGCCTCACCCGCCATGATGACGTCGTGCGGTTGCACCGGGTTGGCATCGGCGGGCAGCTCGAGCGGGAACCACGGCACCGAGCCGGCGCCGATCCGCGCGCGCAGAAAATCGGCGTCGCCCCGCCGGCGCTCCCAGAGACGCTCTGGGTTGCGCGCGATCTCGGCCAGAGCGGTCGGCGCAGGGTCGAGCGTCAGCGCGTGGCGGCGCACGCGGGCGTGCTTCTCACGCAGCTCGGCGCGCTGGCCCTCGAGGTAGTCCAGGTAGAGCTCCCGTTCGCGGCGGCGGGCACGGATCGCCGTGCCGCGCTGGCCCAGGGCCATGCCGACAGCGCCGACCAGCGCGACGACGAGGATGACGGCGCCGAGAACGACCATCACCGGGTTCGCGCGAAGCACCACGATCATCGTGATCGAGGAGAGTGAGCCGAGCACGGGCAGGAGTGTCATCAGCGGGATGCCGCCGGGAGGCGCGTCGCCTTGCTGGGGCGGAGGCGCGAGCGGGTAGTCGGCCGGCGGGTCCAGCGGCTTGGTGACACGGGCCGGGCGGTGCACGAGGGTCATGTTGTCGTGGGTCATCAGCGGACGGCTCCCGGTTCTGACGTGCGCAAGAGGGCCGCTGCCGTCTGCAGGGCGCCTCGCCGTGTGCGGCTGTTCGGTGCGGCCCGTGTGGCGGCGAGCGCCCTGTCGTGCGGAATACGCGTGACCGGGAACGGCAGCCGTGCGGCGACGAGGGCGGGCCAGGTCGAGTTGACGTTGAGGGTGTCGACGAAGGTGACGATGGGGCGGGGCGCAGCGGGGTGTGCATGCAAGCCCCGCGCGAGGGCAATGACCTGCTCGGCAGCGGCGCGGTCATCGGACGTGACCAGGCAGAGCACGTGGGCCGAGTCGGCAACGGCCGTGAGGTCGTCGATCCCGGCGACGTTCCCGCCGTCGGTGAGCACAATGTCGAAGTTGCGCGCGATGGGTGCAACCTGCTCTTCCCAGGTGCTGCCCGAATCGATCGAGAGCGTTTCGATTCCGCGGGTGTTGGCGTTGCGGAGCTTCGTGGCGGCGTGGCCGATTCGGCGTTCGGCGATGAGGATGCGGCCACTGCGGTTGCGCGCGAGCGATTCGGCGACGAGCACGGTCAGGGTGGAGACCCCGACGCCGCGGATGAGCGAAGCGACGGCGAGCCGCCTGACCGCGCCAACAGGAGCTTCGGCGCCTTCGGTGGCGTCGATCAGCTCCGCCTGGGCGTTCGCGGTCCACAACATCAGTTGAACGCCCCGAGCGCGAGTTCGTAGACGCCGAAGATGCCGAGCACGGCCGGCACGAGCGCCAGGACGGCGAGGCCCTCGACGAGGTCTCCACCGCGGCGCAAGCGAATGCGCGTGTGCGGCCGCGGCGACAGCGTCCCCGCGAGAACGGCACCGGCCATCACCGCCGCGAGAACGAGCGCCCCCGTGCCCGGCGCCTCAGCGACGCGCGGGCCCATCCCGAGGAACATCGCCAGACCGGCGGCCCCCCAGAGCGCCCACGCCTGAACGGCGAGTGGCATGACACGGGTGCGCAGCACGAGCACGGCGGCGATGCTGACCCCGAGTATCAGGGGCCACAGGCCGCCATCCGCGAGCAGGACCGTGACGGCGACCGCGCCGGCCGCGGCCAGCGCGTACACCGCCCAGCCGAACAGCCGATATGCCTCGACGACGCGTGAGCGCACCGTGAGGCGCTCGGCGGGGACTCCCGCGATGACCTTGTCGTCGAGCGTCGCGAGCCCGGAGGCGTTCAGAGCCAGGGCGGGCAGGAAGCCCAGCCCCGCGACAACCGCGACTCCGAGAATGGCGGCTGCCTCGGCATCAGTTGCCCCTATCAGGTGTGCCCCGAGGAAGAGGAGGCTGAGCACCACACCGACGGCCGCGCCGAGGAGGGAACTGCGCCCGCCCAGGGCGGCCAGGGCGACCCAGCCGAGCAGCAGGCCCAGCTCGACGATGACGACGGGGGTGAGCCCCGCGCCCTGACCGAGCAGATCGGCAAGCCAGACAGTGGTCGCCGGCACGGCGCCGACAGCAAGCGCCGCGCTCAGGACGGCTGCCCGGCGAGCACCCCGCGCGCCGAGCAGCACTGCGGCAACGGCCGCGAGCACGTAGACGGTCGGCGCAAACCAGGCGCCCAGATCGATCAGTGCAACGGATGCCCCGAGCACCAACGCCGTGACGGCGGTGCGGTGCCCGCTGCTCCAGCGGCCGGTGGCGGTGTCGAGGGTCTCGGCGACGGCGGCCGTGACGTCAGAGACCTCGGGCGGCGGCGGGGCGTCGGCCACGGAGACGAGGCGAAACACGCTGCCGTCGACGACCGCCTGATCGGCGGTGCTGAGCGCCAGCTCCACCTCGTCGCCCAGGCGCCCGACCAGGGTGAGCCCGCTGGCCGTCGCCGGCTCGTCGATGACATCGGCGATCTCGGGGAGCAGCGCCGCGAGCGGCTCGTCGGAGGGGAGAACGAGGGTCGCCTTCTTGACCGAGCCGATGACGGTGATGCGGGTGAAATCGGTCACGGATTGGTTCCTGTCTCAACGGCGGATGCGGGCTGCGGCTCGGACGTGCTGGCGGGGCTGGGCGCGGGTGTGCTCGCCGCTCCACCGCGGGACTGCGGCAGCACGCTGATGACAAAGGAGACGCCGACGCAGACCGCCACGGCAACGGCGGCGAGCACGATGCTGCCCATGACCTTGCCGGTCAGGGTGGAGATGGTGCGGCGCGTTCCGAGCGCCCCGGCGAGGAAGGCTCCGCGCAGGCGCTCCCGGTGAGTGCGAACCGTCTCGAGGAGCGCGCTGTCATCGTGACTGCTCATCGGCGGGCCCCCTCACGGCTGTGTGCGCGATTCTCGACCCGGAAGACATGGTCGCCGGCAAGGATGCGGGCATCGGCCGTGACAGCGGCCCGCTCGTACGGCACGAGGGCGTCGTCATCGATCTGGGAACCGTTCGTCGAGCCCAGGTCGGTGACGAAAACCGACCCGTCCGGATCGATGTCAAAGCGCAGATGGCCTTTGGAGAGCAGTCGGCCGAGGTCAGGAACGGCGACGGCGGTCTCACCCGGGTCCACAGCGGGGTTCCGGCCGACGACGAAGGTCCCGGTGAGGGGCACCCGCCGCTCCTCATCGATGATGAGCACCCAGCCCTTCCGTTGCGGCGCGACGACGTCGTGCCCAGCCGCGACCGTGCGCTCGCCGAGCGTGACCTCAACCGGGGGAAGCTGAGGCGCCACGGGGTCCTCACCCCTGCGCAGATCCGCGAATTGCAGAGACTTCAGCCGCGCCCCTGGCGCTGACCACGTCACGCTGGAGACCAACCGCACGCCGGCAAGTCGAGCGCCAACACTCTGCCCGGTGTAGAGCAGCACGTAGACGTGCGCAGCGGCGGCGAGGGCGACGACGGCGGAATAGACGATCCACAGGTTGACGTCGTGAGCGCTGATTCCAAGCAAGACGGCCCCCGCGATGAGAACGGCACCGAGAACGACATCGACGGATACTGCAGCCGCAATCTGCGGCATGCGAGCCAGCCGGATGCCGCCCGTCGCGCGCGCGCGAGGAAGCTCGGTGCGGCGCAGGCGAGGCGCACCGCACCGGGTGCAGAACTGGCTGCCGGCCGCGAGCGCCGCCCCGCACTGGCCGCATGAGGTGCCCTGCGTGCCGTGCCTGGCGTGCGTGATCTGCGTGGCGTGCGTGGCCTGCGCCATCCGTTTTCTCCCCCGATTTGCGGCACCCCCCAAACTAGGCACCAAAGTGTCGCATCCCTACGCTAGCCTGAGGAACTCAAACTTACTGAAGGGAACGTGGCTCGTGAAATTTGTCATGGGGGCAGACACTCTCGCCCAGCTCACGAAAAAGACCTCATCCTCCAGCGACGACATGGGGGCGCTCGTCAAGCAGCTCGCCCAGGCCGCCGCGCCGCTCGAGGGAAAGTTCAACGGTGCCGGTCGCTCGGCATTCGACCGGTTCAAGGCCGAGACCGATCACATCTCGATCGAGCTGAACGCCGCCCTGGCCGCTGTGCTCGCCGGAATCGCCGGCATGGACCGCTCCTACAAGGAGGGCGACAGCAGCATGGCCGATGAGACTCGGTCGACGGAGTCCTCTGTTTCATTCGACGCCGCGCGCTTCAGCTCGTCGCGCTAACTCTGAAAGGCTGACAACTTATGTCTGGAAACCAGATTGACCGTCGCGATTATGACCTTTCAGCGTCGCAGTCCGCTCAGGACAACTTCAATGCCGTGGCCGGCCGCCTGCTCTCGCTGATTGACCAGCGTGACCAGGACGTGCGCAACGCGATGTCCGACTACGAGGCGACCGGCGTTTCGGCTGAATACTCGGCCAAGGAGCTCCGTTGGAAGAATGCCGCGGACAACGTTCGCAGCATTGTGGCCACGCTGCAGAACTCCTTGGCGAAGAACGATGAGACGGCACAGGCCGCTGTGAACAAGGCGAAGTCTGCCGTCGCGAACATCGGCTAACCCCGCCATCCAGATGGCAGATTTCTCGCACCCTCTGCTGGACTACAGGCAGGGCCCATACGCGTGCTCCGAGACGCGGGCGTCCGTGGTCTACCTGAGCGAGGCTCTCACCGATTTCCTGGTGGCGGCCTCGCTGGCCGGTCTCACGCCGGTGATTGTGTCGCGCCACGACGCGGAGCTCACCTTCGCGCTGCGGTACTACCTCTCGCTGCACGGCGGAGCCCGTCTCGTGCGCGATGCCAGCCGCGAGTTCATCAATCCGGCGACCGGCGCCAGGGGCGCGAGCGCACCGGCCGTGCTCGACCCTGCCACCGACCTGCGCGAAGCGGGCGCGTTCTCTGCCACGCCCCCTCCTCTCACCGGCTACCCGGCGCCCGAGGTGCTCACCGCCTCGGTCGCCCTCTCGGCGCACTTCGCGCCGCACGACGACAGCCGGGTGGGCATCGCGGCCGATGCCTTGGCGCACGGCCTGGTCGACTCCACCGTTCTCGCGTGGGGGGCCCACGAGCCCGCTGCTCTCACATGGGACGTCGACGGGTTCACGAACTTCGCGCGCGCACACATGCCCGACGGCATCCGCGCTGTGCTGCAGGGTGGCGGCGGTGCGTTCCAGGCGGTGTCCATCGTGCGCCGCACCCGCATCGGCATCGAAGAGACTGTGCTTGCGCAGGCACCGTTCGCTCAGCTCGGAACGAGCCAGGACGAACTGGCCCAGCGGGCCGCATCCGTGCTCGAATCGATCACAGAGACGCTCTCGATGCCGCTCGTCGGCTCGCTCACCATCACACCGGGCTGGCGGCAGAACTACGCGGCGAGCGCGCCCGACTTCTCGGCCGTGCCCGCCGCCTTCCTCATCGGGCCGCGCGCCGTGCGCGCACTCGATGCCAATCTGAGCGCGTTGCAAGCCACGCACCAGATCTCGGAGGCCGGCCGCAAGAAGCTGCCATCGCTGATCGCCGGAGTCGGACGCAACGGCACACCGCCGTGGCAAGAGGCGCTCGAGATCGCCGAGGCATTCGGCGCAGAAGCCATCGCCCGCGCATACGGCCTCGACAGGGAGGAACGCTGATGCCCGTCGAAGCCGTGCTCCTCACGCCAGGATATTTTGACCTCGACACTTTGCGCGGCGTCGGGGAGGCCCTGAACCCGCCCCTCACCGTTGTCGAGAGCGACAGCGGCGGCTACGTCGTCTTCCGCGATTTCGCCGGCGAACCACAACTCACTCTCGGTCGAGCCCGTGTCGTGCAGAGCCGGAGCGACCTCGTGCGCCTGCTCGGCGTGGAGGCCCGCATCCCCGAGGCCACGACGGCGATGTACGAGGGCTTCATCCACTACTACAACTTTCGCGACGGCAGCGGCCTGAGGGTGCTCGCGGCGCTCGAAGAGCTTGCAGGCGGCTCGTTGATCCTGAGGGGGATTCCGCAATGACCAGCTGGCAGTTGACACCCGCGGGGATCCAGAAGACCTTGGTCGATACCTCGGCCGAGGTGGAGACCCTGGCCGCCGCCATCACCACCATGGCAACCGCGATCTCGGAGCCGCTGCAAACGGGTTGCGGTTTCGACGGCATCGTCTCCGGCGCTGTCGTGGGCTTTCTCGATGAGCAGGTCGCCTCGCGTGTTCAGCCCGCGATGAACCGTTACGGCGCGGCACTCCAGGCGACGGCGTGCGCGACCAACGCCTATTTGACCGGGGACGAGGAGATGGCCATCTCCACCCTCGCGGCGACAGAGAAGGCCGCGGACACGGGCGACTTCAGCGCGATCGGGGGCGGGGCTTAACCATGCATCAACGCGATGGAGGCGGCGGCTCGAAAAACGTCAGCCGCAGCGACGGACTGATCATCCCGGACAAGATTCCCGGCGACGACCTGTCGCCCACCGGCATCCGAACCTCGGCAACGGCCATGCGCACCGCGGCGACGACGCTGCGCACCCAGTCGACTTCGATCGACTCGACCTGGGCGGCGCTGCCCGCCTCATTCGTTGCGCCGGATGCCGGGGTCCTCTACGCGGCGATGGGTCCCGCCTCAACGAAGGCCCGCGACTTCGCGGGCAAACTGACGCGCGTCTCTGCAGCGCTCGACGTCTTCGCAGATGCCGTAGAACCCATCAAGAAGACGCTCGCCACCATCAAGGCCGATGCCATCACGTTCACCAACGAAATCGGGCAAGACGGTCTCGTGTGGATCAACGCGCGCGCAACCAAGGCCTACGAATGGGATTCGAACGCGAGCTACGCGAGTGGCTCATACGGCTATGCCGCCGGGTACTCGTACGGGGCGACGTCGACCGGTGGCGCCACCACAACGGTCCAAGACCCCGTCAGCTACCTCCGCGGGCGTGGCGAGTCTGCCCGCAACCACGGCGGAGTCGTGCAGATCCTCGCGTCATGGACGGAGTCCGGCCACCACGTCAACGCCAACAACGATCTCCTGGACCGCGTCGCCGACGCCTACGCGAAAGTCAACGCGGCCGAGGTCGAGTGCGCCAACACGATCAACCGAGAACGCGACATCTGCGCCGCTCCCCTCGTGGCGGTCGAGGCCTGGCAGCTCAAGCAGGAGGGCGACAGCGTCGCCGAGCTGCCCTGGGGCCACCGCGTTGAGCAGGACCGCAACTGTGGAGAGAACTTCGGCAACGGCATCGTGATCGGCGCCAAGGGCACCGTGGAGGGTTTGGGCTCGCTGATCAGCTACAACCCCCTGAAGGGCGAGTGGGGGGACTGGGAGCACGCCGGCCAGGCTTGGACGGCCACCGGCACGGCGCTCGGGTCGCTCGCGCTCAACCTCGCACCGGGCGCTCCCCTGCTCGCGGCGCTCGGCGTGCCCGTCTTCGTTGACGCGCGGGACACGAGCGTGGAGATGCTCAAGGGCCTCGTCGCGTGGGACACCTGGGCCGACAATCCGTCAGAGGCCGCCGGGCAGGTGCTCTTCAACGTCGGATCCATCTTCATCCCCGTCGGTGGGGTTGTGGCCGGCGCGACGAAGGTCATCGGGGGCGCGGCGAAGGCCGGGTCGCTGGTCTCCAAGGTTGTCACCAAGATCGAGACCGCGGTGGTGCACATCGGCGACGCCTTCACGAACACGCTCGAGCGCGTCAAGAACCTGCTCGGCAAGGGCGAGCTCCACATTCCGAAGGATCTCTTCGAGAAGCCGCCGATCTCCAAGATCGACGCGGATGCGCCCGCCGTCCACAAGGTCGACACCGACGGCGGCCTGCACGGCTCTCGGGCCGACACGGACAGCGGCGCGCCGGCACACAAGGCAGACGGCGACACCCCGGCGCACAAGGGCGACGACGGTGCGCCGGGCCACAGGGCCGACAGTGACACCGCCGTTGGCGGCAAGGGCGATGGCGACAGTGTCGCGCCTGTGAAGGGCGATGGCACGCCGGAGGCACCGGGATCGAGCAAGCCCGACGTCGACACTGCCACGCCGCCCAAGGGCGACGGCGACACCAAACCGGTGACAGGTGACAAGACGGTCGACCCAGCAACGCCTGCGCCGAAGGTCCACCATGAGTCGGTTGATGGCAGCGCCCCGGCTGGCGACGGTTGGACTCGCACGTCTGAGGCCGAGGAACAAGCGATGGACGCCGCCGCGAAGGCGAAGCGGGACGGTGAGCTTCAGGCTGCTGGCCTTGCCCCCGATGCCCCCTACGGTGAGGTCCAGGTGAATTCGCTGACCGAGGCGCCCCTGCCACCGAAGCCCGCCGATGTGACGGGCACCGGATACTCAACGGTCAGCGATTCGGCCGCCCCGTGGGGTCGGGACTCGAGCGGAACCCCCTTTACCGAGCAGGAGTACGCATCCCGCTTCACGCAAACCGGCAAGTACGACATCCGCTATCCAGACTCTGCCGGCGTCGAGCACGGAACGCGGGTGACCTACACCGACCCCGCCGCCTACATCAGGGACTTCGGAACAGAACTCGACCGCGTCGGTCCGATGAGCGGCAAGTACTTCGGGGTCGTCGAAGATGGGGTCGCAGCATCCTTTGAGCAGCGTGGGCTCCCCCTCAGCAACTTGGCTGCCGATTACTACGGGGTTTCCTTTACTGAGCGAGCCGCAGAGATCATGAAGGCAAACGGCATTCACGTTGAGATTTCTCGAATCGCTCCTGCCTTCGGCCGCGAAGGGGGCGCGCTCCAAACCCGCTTCATCGATGGCAATGGCAACGTCTTCACCGGTGAACAACTCGCAAGCGGCGAATTTGGCCTTGGCGTCCTCCACTAGAGTCGGCGCACACAGCGCCTGAAAGCGAATGATTCGCACATGCACAATCTGAATTTTGATCCCGTCGAGCTCGCGGACTTCACGGAGGCGGTAGCGCCGGCCAACTGGAAGGTTTTTGAGGATCGCGGTGCGCTCGTCGCGTCGAACGGCGAGACGCACTTCTACATCAGCGAAAATGACACGGGCACTTTCACCATCGAGACCAACGATCGCGATCACAACTCGAAGAAGACGTGGGAGGCCGACCTCTCCACATCGAGCTTCGCGCTCCGCTACCTCTTGATTGCGCTTGGCCGCAGCTTTTCCCCGGCCCGTGCAACCGGTCTTGGCCAGCTTATGCGCCTCGAAGGGCTGCCGGAGGAGGCGTCGGTCGTTGCCGCTCAGCGCGCACCGGGGGAGACATCTTCGTCACGAGACGAACTCTTCTTCGCTGGCAATTACGTGGGAACGTTCAGGCGGTTGGGGCTCGAATTGCATTACGCAGGCCTCGCCGCGGGGCTGCTCCCCCTCGAGCTCCGCCAGATCGCCGCACTTTTTCGCGATGGGACGCTTCCCGAATCAGTGAAGCGAACGCCCAGCTCCTAGACTCCGAATCGCCTCCACCACATACTGACTAAGGAAACACGTGACTCCACACGCTTCGCCTGGCTCGCAACACGCGCCGCTGCCAACGCCGCTCGCGGTGCCGGGCACAACCGTGCTCTTCACCGACCCTGCCGCGTACATCCGCGAGTTCGGCGAGCAGCTCGACCGCATCGGGCGCGTCGACGGGCAGGTGCTCTGGGTCGTCGAGAACGGCACCGCCGCAAGCTTCGAACAACGCTCCCTGCCCGTTGAGGCCCTCAGCCAGCCTCACGCGGTCTATCACTTGGCTGACAGTGCGGTGCAGGTGCTCAACGCGCAGGGCGTTTCGATCGAGGTGTCCCGCGTGGCACCCTGGTTCGGTCGCCCGGGCGGTGCCCTGCAGGTGCGCTTTGTGAAGCTCGGCACCCACTACTCGCGGGCCTTGACCGTCGACTCCCTCCTCCACGAATTCGGAGTGCTCAGCGCATGACCATCACCCTCACGCCCGCATTCGTCGAATGGGCCGAGCTGGCCGGCATCCGCTGTGCTGCAGATCGCGAAGACGTGGCGACGCTCGCCGGGCCCGGCTCCGAATACGTGTACACGATGACCGCCTTCGAGAACGGGATCGTGCGCGTGACCCGCGCCGACCGCGGGACCCCCGATGTGTGGACGTTCGACGTCGCCGGTGTCGAACTGGCCGAGAAGTACCTGATGACGCTCTTCGGCAACTCCGTCATCCCGCCGGGCGCCGCGGCGCCCCAGGTGCGCCGTCCCCTCGCCGTGCGCCTCCTCCCCGACTATGCCGGCCTCGAGACCATCCCCGAGTACGAGACCCGAACCGGCGGGCGGGAGGTGCTCTACCTCGACGGCCAGGGCGCCGGGGCGTTCACCTACGATGCCGGGGACCTGCACCCCGCCGTCACCGCCGCAATCGTCGCCCGCATGGCTCACGCCGACATCGCCGCCGCCTACCTCTCGCCGAGCAACCCGCTCTTTACCCACCGCGCGTAACGCCCGACGCTGGTGGCTATCCGCTAGCTTTTCAGGGTTCGGCAGATCGGAGAACGAACCATGAGACCTCGCGAAGAGTTCTTTTCCCGTGAGGATCGCTACTCCCTCGGCTTCGATGACGAGTCGGGGCGATATGTTGTGTCGTCGCCCGTGAGCACTGGTGTCGTGGATTACGAGGAGTACTTCGAGCTCACCGCGTCACAGTACGCGCAGATGCTCGCCGACCCCGCCACCGCGGTCACATTCATCGAGGAATGCCGTCGTCGCGAGCACGACGATCTGCTCATGCAGCAGCCGGGTTGGAACAGGGGCACCCCGGTGTGAACGCGGCAGTGACAGTACGTGAGGCGTTGAGTGGCCTCGTCGAGTTCGCCGCTCTCGGCGGATGGCAGTGGGCTGAGCCGCACGGGGCGGCCTTCTCGTTCATGACCGGTGATCCTGACGATGTGTGCACCGTCGAGGACAGTGGCTACGTCATCCGGAAGCACGAGCGCGGGATGGTCAGCAGGCCAGTCATCAGAGCTGCTCGCCTGGCTGACATCGAGAAGTTTCTTTCGTTCAGGTATGGCAACGCCGTCAGGCGCGGGAGGGGCCTTCCTGCGCTTTGGCTCGCAGATGCACCAGACGCGGAACTCGGAGCCGAGCAGAATGGCTTCAGCGCGAGTGGGACGCCGGCCGACACGCGCGTGTCCTGGACAGAGCCTTCCGGTCGCCAGGAGGTAGTCCTCACCTACCGCAGCGCGGGCGAGTGGGCGCGCTACGCGCGTTTCTCGGCTCAGGAGATCAGGGACTCGTTCCTGAATCCAGCGGGAAGTCCTATCTTCATCCCACTCTCACGCTAGGGCCGCCCGCCCTCGAGCGCGAAGTCGACACCGGTGAGCTGCTCGGACTCGCGCCAGACGCGCTCCGCGACGGCGCGGTCGGTGCTGGTGGCGGTCGGCTGCTGCAGGGTCGGCTCGCCCTTGGTCACGAAGCGCGGGCCCCAGTACTGGCCGCCGCGCGCATCCGGGTCGGCGATGGCGCGCACGATCGGCCACGCCCCACGGTTCTTACCCTGCGTGATCGGTGCCTGCAGGTTGTCCACGAAGCGCTTGAGCGCGCTCGGCTCGTTGACGCCGGGCACCCGTGGGGTGCGCCCGCCGATCGAGTAGCCGGGGTGTGCGACGAGCGCGCTGGCCCGGGCGCCATCCCCGATGCCGGCGGCGCGGGCCGCGGCGGCGAGCCGCCGGTCGAGCTCGAAGCCGAACACCTGCATCGCGATCTTGGACTGCGCGTAGGCGCGCCACGAGTTGTAGCCGCCGGCCAGCTGCAGGTCCTCCAGCGAGGAGTCCATCAGCCGCGAGATCATCGAGCCGAGCGCGACCACGCGCGCGCCCGGCGTGCGCTGGAGCGCGGGCAGCAGCCGCGCGGTCAGCGCGAAGTGGCCGAGGTAGTTCGTCGCGACGACGAGCTCGAGGCCGTCCGCGCTGAGCTGCCGGGTGCGCGGCGGGTGCACGATTCCGGCGTTGAGCACGAGGCCGTCGATGCGCTCCAACTCGAGCAGTCGGGCGGATGCCGCGGCCACCGAGTCGAGCGAGGCCACGTCGAGGGCGAGCGTGCTGACCGAGGCGCCGGAGACCCGGGCCCGGATCGCGCGGAGCGCGGCATCCGCCCGGCCCTCGTCGCGGCAGGCCAGCACCACGTGCGCGCCGGCCCGGGCGAGCTGCTCGCTGGCCCAGAAGCCGAGCCCGGCGTTGGCGCCGGTCACGACGATGGTCTTGCCCCGCTGCGCGGGGAGCTCGCTCGGGTTCCAGCCGCCAGACCCCGTCATTCGGTGTCTGCGGAGCCGTTCGAGCCGGCGATCTCCTCGTGGTGCTGGATCACCTCGGCGACGACGAAGTTGAACCATTTCTCGGCGAAGGCGGGGTCGAGGTGCGACTCCTCGGCGAGGGCGCGCAGCCGCGCGATCTGGCGGCGCTCACGGTCGGGGTCGGTGGGCGGCAGCCCGTGGTCGGCCTTGAGGCGACCGACGCGCTGGGTGTACTTGAAGCGCTCGGCGAGCATGTGGATGAGAGCGGCGTCGATGTTGTCGATGCTCATGCGGATGCCGTTGAGTTCTTCGCGCGCCTCGCGCTCGTCTGCTGCCATGCATCGACCCTATCGCCCGCGGCATCCGGCCCACGCCGATGTTGCAGCAGGGCGCCGCGTCAGGCGGTGGCGAGGCGCGGGCCGAAGCGCAGCCGGCGCTGGGCGAGCAGGATGCCGAGCAACACGCAGGCGGCGCCGAGCGGCTCGTGCCAGCCGAAGCGCTCGCCCAGGATGAGCACGCCGAGCAGCACGCCGACGACAGGGGTGACGTAGGTGACCGTCGACGCGTTCGTCGGCCCCCAGGCGCGCAGCACGTTGATGTTCCAGATGTAGGCGAGGCCGGTGCCGAGGGCGCCGAGGGCGAGCAGGCTGAGCACGATCGGCCAGGTCAGGGCGACCGGGTGCCAGGCGATCGCCGGAGTGAGCAGCAGCATGATCACGCCGCCGATGCCGATGTTCAGGAACGCGAAGGTGGCGCCGGCGATCGGCCGCTGGCTGAGGAACTTGCGGGTGTAGCCGAAGGTGAAGCCGTAACAGGTGGCCGCGCCGATGCAGGCGAGCTGGCCCCAGAGCGAGCCGGTCAGCGCGGTGTACTGCCAGGGGGCGATGATCACGATCACTCCCAGCACGCCGACGGCGATGCCGGTGATCTGCCCGCGGTCGAGCTTCTCCACCCGGAACGCGAGGGTCGCCATCACGGCCGTCATGATCGGCGTGACGGCGTTGTAGATGCTGGCCAGGCTGGAGGAGACGTACTGCTCGGCCCAGGCGAAGAGCAGGTGCGGCACGACGCAGCCGGTGATCGCGATGACGGTGAAGTGCAGCCAGACGATCTTCTCCCGCGGCAGCACGGGCCCGCCGGCGACCCGCGGCCGGGTGGCGAGCACGATGAGGCCGAGGGTGAGGCCGCCGAGCACCAGACGCGACCAGGCGATCTGGCCGAAGCTGACCCCGTCGAGGGCGACCTTCATGAACAGGAAGCTGGCGCCCCAGATGGTGCCCATCGCGAGGAATTGCAGCGCGATGGAGACCTGGCTGTAGCTGTGGTTCTGGGTGGGTGCGTTGCTCACTCGACGACGTTATCGCTCCGCGCGGGCCCTGTCGCGCGCAGCGGGCGCCGCTCGGGCGCGAAGTCCGAAATGCGCCGAAGAATGGCAGTGGGCGCCGCCCGCCGCGAGTCTGGACTCGCGGCCGACGGCGCCCCGGAGCGCCTGCGCCTTAGTGGCTGCTCGCCTTCTCTGCACCGATGCCGGTGAGTGAGCGCACCTCCATCTCGCTCTGCTTGGCCGGGTCCTCTGTCTTCTTGTCGAGCACCGTGCCGAGCCAGCCGAGCAGGAACGCCAGCGGGATCGAGACGATGCCGGGGTTGGCCAGCGGGAAGATCGCGAAGTCGGCGCCCTTGATCATGGCCGACTCCGAGCCGGACACGACCGGCGAGAGGGCGATCAGCACGATCGCCGAGATGAGCCCGCCGTACATGCTCCAGAGCGCGCCCTGTGTGGTGAAGCGCTTCCAGAACAGCGAGTAGACGATCGTGGGCAGGTTGGCGGATGCCGCGACGGCGAAGGCGAGGGCGACGAGGAAGGCGATGTTCTGCCCGTTCGCGCCGATGCCGCCGACGATGGCGACGACGCCGATGATGACGACGGTGCGCCGGGCGACCTTCATCTCGGAGCCGGGGGCCGGGTTGCCCTTCTTGACGACGCTGGCGTAGATGTCGTGGGCGAAGGAGGCGGCAGCCGTGATGGTGAGGCCGGCGACGACCGCGAGGATCGTCGCGAACGCGATCGCCGAGATCAGGCCGAGCAGCAGCGGGCCGCCGAGCTCGAAGGCCAACAGCGGCGCGGCCGAGTTCGCCCCGCCCGGGGCGGCTGCGATGACATCCGCGCCGATGAGGGCGGCGGCGCCGTAGCCGAGCACGAGCGTGAACAGGTAGAAGATGCCGATCAGCCAGATCGCCCAGACGACCGACTTGCGGGCCTCCTTGGCGGTGGGCACCGTGTAGAAGCGCATCAGCACGTGCGGCAGCGCCGCGGTGCCGAGCACCAGGGCGAGGCCGAGCGAGATGAAGTCGACCTTGGCGATGTCGCTGACGCCGTACTTGAGGCCCGGCTCGAGGATCGCCGGGTTGCCGGCCGTCGCCACCGCGCTGTCGAGCAGGGTGGAGAGGTTGAAGCCGTTGAGGGCGAGCACCCAGATGGTCATCACGGCGGCGCCGGCGATGAGCAGGAACGCCTTGATGATCTGCACCCAGGTGGTGCCCTTCATGCCGCCGACGAGCACGTAGACGATCATCAGCGCGCCGACGACGGTGATGACGATCGACTGCCCGACGGCGTCGTCGATGCCGAGCAGCAGCGACACCAGGCCGCCGGCGCCGGCCATCTGGGCGAGCAGGTAGAAGAAGCAGACGACGAGGGTGGTGATGGCGGCGGCGATGCGCACCGGGCGCTGCTTGAGCCGGAACGAGAGCACGTCTGCCATCGTGAACTTGCCGGTGTTGCGCAGCAGCTCGGCGACGAGCAGCAGGGCGACGAGCCAGGCCACGAGGAAGCCGATCGAGTAGAGGAAGCCGTCGTAGCCGGTCATGGCGATGGCGCCGACGATGCCGAGGAAGGATGCGGCCGAGAGGTAGTCACCGGCGATGGCCGCGCCGTTCTGGCCGCCGGTGAAGGAGCGCCCGGCCGCGTAGTAGTCGGCGGCCGTCTTGTTGTTCCGGCTGGCGCGGAACACGATGATCATGGTGATGGCGACGAAGGCCGCGAAGATCAGGATGTTGATGACGGGGTCGCCGGGGTGCGATCCGGTCTCGAGGTGCAGGTTCATGAGGTGCAGGTTCACAGGGACTCCTCAGCGGTCGGGGCGGATGCCGCGTGGCGGGGTGCCGCGGCCGACGCCGCGATGGCCGCCTCGGCCTCGTCGCGGATCTCGCTGGCGATGGGGTCGAGGTCGCGGTTGGCGAAGGTGACGTACCAGGTGGTCACGGCGAAGGTCGTGACGATCTGGGCCAGCCCGAGAAGCAGGCCGACGTTGACGCTGCCGAAGACCGGCGTCGCCATGAGCGCCGGCGCATATGCCGCGAGCAGCACGTAGGCCAGGTACCAGGCCAGGCAGACGATCAGGACGGGGAACACGAAGCGGCGGTGCCTGTTGCGCAGCTTCTGGAATCGAGGTGTCTCTTGAATCGCGGCGAAGTCGACGGCATCGGTGCCCGTCGCCTCGGCGGTGTGCAGGGCGTCGTTGCCCATGGCGCTTCTCCTCAACTGGATGTCGACCGGCGGCATCGGTGCGCGCGCGGTCCGATCACTCTGCCAAAGCCGGTGCGCCCGGCATCCGCCCCGGCCCGCACGCAGCGCCGAGCGGTCGCCCCGCTGCGCCGAACGGATGCCGCGGCCGCCCGTCGCCTACTCTGGGCAGATGCCTGAGTCGTTGTCGCTCACCGTTGCCGCCGCCGGCGTCGTGACGCTCGTCGTGCTCGGCGTCCTGTTCATCGGCTTCCGGCTGCTGCGCGGCGGCCGGGACCTGGCCACCGACGCCGAGCGGGCCACCTTCACCACGCTGCACCTGGCCTCGCTCGCCGGGAAGCACCTGCGCAACGGGCTTGAGCCGGCCGGGGCGGGCAAGGCGGCCAGACACCTGCGCACGCTGCTCGGTGCCGAGGCGCTGGCGCTCACCGATGCGCACTCCGTCGTGGCCTGGGCGGGTGCGAGCTCGGAGGGTGTCGGCGTGGCCACGGGGTCGATCGCCGCGATCGACGCCAGCGTGCCCGGCCCCGACTCCGCGGCACGCGAGCACCCGCACGTCGAGGTGATGCGCCTCGCCGCCGAGGTCTTCGCCAGCGGGCAGACGCGCGTGCTGCGGGCGGAGCGCGGCACCGCGGGCGCGGCGGGCGGGCGGCAGGGCACGGCGGCGCTGGACGCCGTCGTCGCGCCGATCCGGGCCGGCACCCGCATCCTCGGCGTCGTCGCGGCCTTCACCCCGCGCGCCCGGCCCGGGCTGGTGCGCGCCACCAACGAGGTGGCCGATTGGGTGGCCGCCCAGGTCGAGCTGGCCGAGCTGGACCGCTCGCGTCGGCTGCTCGTCGAGGCGGAGGTGCGGGCCCTCCGCGCCCAGATCAGCCCGCACTTCATCTACAACTCGCTGAACGCCATCGCCAGCTTCATCAACACCGACCCGGCCCGCGCGCGCGAGCTCGTGCTCGAGTTCGCCGACTACACCCGGTACTCCTTCCGCCGGCACGGCGACTTCACCACGATCGCCGAGGAGCTCGGCAGCATCCACCGCTACCTGACGCTGGAGCAGGCCCGCTTCGGCGAGCGCCTGCGGGTGTCGCTGCAGATCGCGCCGGAGGTGCTCAGCACCGTCATCCCGTTCCTCAGCCTGCAGCCGCTGGTCGAGAACTCGGTGCGGCACGGGCTCGAGGGCAGCGAGCAGGGCGGCCAGATCAGCATCCTCGGGCGCGACCTCGGCGCCGTCGCCGAGATCACCATCGAGGACGACGGCGTCGGCATCGACCCGGAGCGGTTGCGCACCGTGCTCGCCGGGCAGAACGACGGCGAGCACGTCGGGCTGCGCAACGTGGACCAGCGGCTGCGCCAGGTCTACGGCGACGAGTTCGGCCTCGTGATCGAGACGGCGGTCGGGGCCGGCACGCTCATCACCATGCGGGTGCCCAAGTCCCAGCCCGGGCACGACGCGGCGAGCCCCGCGGGAGATGCGAGACTGGGGCGATGATCTCCGTGCTCATCGCCGATGACGAGCTGCCGGCCCTCGAAGAGCTCGCCTACCTGCTCGGCAAGGACGCGCGCATCGGGGCCGTCCACCGCGCCTCCAGCGGGGCGGGCGTGCTCCGGCTGCTCGAGCAGGAGCAGGTCGACGGCATCTTCCTCGACATCCACATGCCCGGCCTCAGCGGCCTCGATGTCGCCCGCTCGCTCGCCCAGCTGCCGAAGGCCCCGCCCGTCGTGTTCGTCACCGCCGACGAGGACCACGCGCTCAAGGCGTTCGAGCTGGCCGCCGTCGACTACCTGCTGAAGCCCGTGCGCTCCGACCGACTCGTGCGCGCCGTCGGCCGCATCGTCGACACGCTGGCCGGCAGCCACGGTGGCCAGGCCAGCGCCCCGGTCGAGCGGCCGGAGATGATCGCGGTCACGCTCGGCGGGGTCACCCGCATGATCGACCGCGCCGAGGTGCGATTCGTGCAGGCGCAGGGCGACTACGCCCGCCTGCACACCGAGGAGGCCAGCTACCTGGTGCGCGTGCCGCTGGCCGATCTGGAGGTGCAGTGGGCGGATGCCGGCTTCATCCGCATCCACCGCGGCTACCTCGTCGCCATGGCGCACGTGACCCGGCTGAAGCTCGGGCAGAGCAGCCCGGCCGTCACCGTCGGCGGCGCCGAGATCCCGGTGAGCCGGCGGCACCTGCCGCGGCTGCGCGAGCGCCTCGAGGCCAACAGGGTGAAGCCGAGCGCGCCGTGAGCGCCCCGTGAGCGGCATCCCGCGCAGCCCCGTCTCGGACGGCGCCGTCCCCGGCAGCGCCGTCCCCGGCAGCGCCATCCCCGACAGCGCGCCGGCCGCCGACCAGCGCCCGCAGCGGGTGCGGGTGACGGCGCCCGGGTCGCGCGCGGCCCCCGGCACGGGACCGGCCGGCACCCGCGGCGAGAACGCAGCGGGCAGCGGCGCCGACGCGCCCTCGCAGGTCGCCGAGGTGTACGTGCGCTCGCTGATCCGCTCCCAGCTGCGGCTGGCGCTCGTGGTCGCCTTCGGGTTCCTGGTCTCGCTGGCGGCGTTCGCGCTCGTGCTGCGGCTCACCCCGGAGCTCGAGGCGGAGCGCTGGTTCGGCGTGCCCGTCGCATGGCTCCTGCTCGCCTTCGGCGTCTACCCGATGATCGGGCTGAGCGCCTGGCTCTACGTCTGGGCGGCCGGCCGCAACGAGGCGCGCTACACCGCCCTCGCCGAGGAGGGCCCGTGAACCAGGCCGTCGGCTACATCGCGGTGTCCACCGTCGTGCTGGCCACCGCGTTCATCGGCTTCTACGGCCTGCGCATCTCCCGCACCACGAGCGACTTCTTCGTGGCGTCCCGCACGGTGCGGCCCTGGTGGAACGCGTCCGCCATCGGCGGCGAGTACCTCTCCGCCGCGTCGTTCCTCGGCATCGCCGGGCTCATCCTGCTCAGCGGACAGGACGCCCTCTGGTTTCCGATCGGCTACACCGCGGGCTACCTGATGCTCCTGCTGTTCGTCGCCGCGCCGCTGCGCCGCTCCGGCGCGTACACGGTGCCCGATTTCGTCGGGGCGCGGGTGGAGTCGGCATCCGCCCGCCGCGTCACCAGCCTGCTCGTGATCGTCGTCGGCTGCCTCTACATCGTGCCGCAGCTGCACGGGGCGGCCCTCACCGTCAGCATCAGCACCGGGCTGCCGGCGTGGGTGGGCGCCGTCGCGGTCGCCGCCGTCGTCTGCCTCGTCGTGGTGACGGGCGGCATGCGCTCGATCACCTTCGTGCAGGCGTTCCAGTTCTGGCTCAAGCTCACCGCCATCGCGGTGCCCGTCGTGTTCCTTCTGATCGTCGTCGCCCGCGAGGGCATGACGGGGGCAGAGCTCGGCGCCCAACTCGGTGACGGGCTGCTCGGCGGCACCGAAACGGCCAGCGCCTACCGCACCGTGTCGCTGCTGGTGGCGCTGCTGTTCGGAACGCTCGGCCTGCCGCACGTGCTCGTGCGCTTCTACACGAACCCCGACGGGGCCTCCGCCCGCCGCACCACGCTGATCGTGCTCGGCCTGCTCGCCGTCTTCTACGTGTTCCCGACCGTGCTCGGCTTCCTCGGCCGCGCGTTCATGCCGGAGCTGGCGGCATCCGGGCAGGCGGATGCCGTCGTGCTGCTGCTGCCCGGCGTGCTCGCCCCCGGGCTGCTCGGCGAGCTGCTCACTGCCCTGCTCATCGCCGGCGGCTTCGCCGCCTTCCTCTCCACGACCTCCGGGCTCGTCGTCTCGCTGGCCGGCGTGATCAGCCAGGAGCTGTTCGGCGGCAGCGTGCGCGGCTTCCGCTGGGCGGCCGTGCTGGCCTCGCTCGTGCCGCTCACCGTCGCGCTCCTGAGCGGCAGCTCGGCGATCGCCGGCGCGGTCGGCCTCGTGTTCGCGTTCACCGCCTCGACGATCTGCCCGGCCCTGCTGCTCGGTATCTGGTGGCGCGGGCTCACCGCGCAGGGCGCGATCGCCGGCATGCTCACCGGCGCCGCCCTCTGCGGCGGCGCGATGATGCTCGGCCCGGCGCTCGCACCGCTGCTCGCCGGGGCCGCGCCGTTCGCCGGCGAGTTGCTCGCCCAGCCCGCCGCGTGGACGGTGCCGCTCGCGTTCGGCGTGACCATCGCCGTGTCGCTGGCGACGGCGTCGGGCCGCCCGCTCAGCGTCAGCCGGGTGCTGGCCCGCCTGCACACGCCGGAGCGGCAGCGGCAGCTGCCGGGCGCGTAGCGGCGGTCAGCCGAGCAGCGGCCGCTGCGCCTCGCGCTGCTGCTCGTACTCGGCGAGCGCCCGCTGTGTCGCGGGCAGCTCCGAGGTGGTCGCGATGGGCACATCCCACCAACCCTCGCCATCTGGCCCGTAGAGCAGCGGGTCGCTCTCGACATGGATCAGTGTGGACCCGGTGCTCGACTTGGCCGCGGCAACGGCGGCGCTCAGCCGCTCGACCGCGTCCGCCCCCGGCTCGATCTCGATCACGTGCATGCCGTAGCTGCGCGCGTTCGCCGCCAGGTCGACGGGCAACAGGCGCTCGCCCTGGAACCCGGCACCATCCGGCTCGTGGAGCCGGTACTTCGTACCAAACCGCTCCGAGCCGACAGTGTCGGAGAGGTGGCCGATCGAGGCGTAGCCGTGGTTCTGTACCAGCACCACGATAATCTTGAGGCCCTCGGCCACAGCGGTCAGCAGCTCGGTGTGCAGCATCAGGTAGGAGCCGTCGCCGACCATCACGATGACGTCGCGCTCGTCACCGTCGGCCAGCGCAGAGCGCTTGACGCCCAGGCCGCCCGCGATCTCGTAGCCCATGCAGGAGAAGGCGTACTCCACGTGATAGCCGAGGGAATCGCGCACCCTCCAGAGCTTGTGCAGGTCGCCCGGCAGGGAACCGGCCGCTTGCACGACGACATCGCGCGGGCCGCTCGCGCGGTGCACCGCCCCGATGATCTCCGGCTGCCCGGGTAGGGGTGAGCCTGTCGGCGCGAGTGCCGCGTCGACGATGGCGTTCCAACCTGTGCGCTCGCGCTCGACGCGCGCGGCGTATCCGCTCGAGACCCGGTGGCCGCGCAGTTCGCGCTCGAGCGCCAGCAACGTCTCGCGGGCATCCGCGATGACGGGCAGCTGCGAGCCATGCTTGTACGCGTCGAAGGATGCCACATTGATGTTGACGAAGCGCACCTGCTCGTTCTGGAACGCCGTGCGGCTGGCCGTCGTGAAGTCGCTGTAGCGGGTGCCGACACCGATGATCAGATCAGCTTCTGCGGCGATCCGGTTGGCTGCCGTCGTGCCGGTCGCCCCCACGCCGCCCAGATACTGCGGGTGGTCCCATAGGAGTGAGCCCCCGCCAGCCTGGGTGGTCGCCACCGGGATCAGGGTCTGCTCGGCAAACACCCGCAGCGCTGCCTCGGCGCCCGAGTAGATGACGCCGCCGCCGGCGACGATGAGCGGATTCCTCGCCTCCCGGATCGCCGCGATGGCCCGCGCCAACTGCGAGCGCTGCGGCAGCGGGCGCGAGAGGTGCCACTCGCGCGGCGCCAGAAACTCCAGCGGCACGTCGAGCGACTCCGTCTGCACATCCTCTGGCAGCGCGATGGTCACCGCCCCTGTCTCGGCCGGGTCGGTGAGCACCCGCATCGCCGCGAGCGCGATCGAGTAGAGCTGCTCCGGCCGCTGTATCCGGTCGAAGTAGCGCGACAGCGGCCGGAACGCATCTGTCACCTGGATCCCGGTGTCGTGCGGCAGCTCCAGCTGTTGCAGCACGGGGTCGGCGACGCGGGTCGCGAAAGTGTCACTCGGCAGCAGCAGGGCTGGCAGCCGGTTGGCGGTGGCCAGGGCGGCGCCGGTCAGCATGTTCGCTGCACCCGGGCCCACGGACGCCGCACTGGCATAGGTGCCCAGGCGGCGGCGCATCCGGGCATAGCCCACCGATTGGTGCACCATCGCCTGCTCGTTGCGCGCCTGGTGGTACGGCATCAACCCCGGGGTGAGCTCGTGCGATTGTTTGAGAGCCTGCCCGATCCCGGCCACATTGCCGTGCCCGAAGATTCCGAACACGCCGGCGACAGTGCGTTCGCGCCTCTCGCCGTCGACACTCCACTGCTGTGCCAGAAACTCGATCAGGGCTTGACTGACCGTCATCCTCTTGGTGCGCATTGTCTTTACTCCTTCTCGGTGCCGAAGGGCAGCCGCGAGTCCATCTCTTGCTCGTTCCACGACTCACGCACCCAGGCATGGTGCGGGTCATCGGTGATGTTCCAGGCGCGTTCCGGCCCCGGCCCCGCCATGACGTTCAGGTAGTAGAGGTCGTAGCCAGGGGCGGCAACGGCCGGGCCGTGAAAACCGTGCGGCACCAGGGCGATGTCGCCGGTGCGCACCATGGCGTTGATGTCGATCTCCCCGGCCGGGGAGGAGTAGCTGGAGAACAGGCCGAACGGGTCGCCGTGGACGTCGTCGCGCACGGCCGCGGCCTCGAAGTAATAGATCTCCTCGAGTTCGCTCTCCATACCGTCGACGTGCTCGTCGTGCTTGTGTGGCGGGTAGGAAGACCAGTTGCCGCCGGGCGTGATCACCTCGCAGACGATCAGCCGAGCGGCGTCCAGCACCCCCGGTACGCCGAAGTTGTGCACTTGGCGGCTCGCCTGCCCGCTGCCCCGCAGCTCGACGGGCACTTCGCCGCGGGCGATCAGCTGCGTGGGGCGTTGCACGCTCGTCGGGGCCTCGGCGACGGCAAAGCGGCCCACGCCGTGTACCGCAGCGCTGCTGCCCGACCCGAGGTAGAGCACGTCGCTCGGGCCCGAGAACACCGACGCGCGCCCGGCCAGGGCAACCTCGTGCTCGGCGGCCGCCACCGACCCCGCCCCTGGTTCGCGGTAGCGAACCGTGAATCTGCCGCTCAGCGGCACGATGATCCGCTCAACTGGCTCGGCCGGCAGGCTCAATGACTCACCGCCGGCGAGCTCTGCGATTCGCAATCCGGTGTGGCTCCACCGCGCGGTGCTGTGCCGCACGACGCCCTCCCACCCGCCTGTGGCGAGAGTGCCTCGTGGGTGCACCCAGCTCTGATCCTGAACCATGCCGGTCCCCTTCCCGCTCAGTCGCCCTCGGGGAGCCCGAGGCCGTTGTCTGCCATACCCACCGCGGTCTTCGCCTTCACGAACCACACCTGCCTTCCGCTTGGCCCACTGGGAAACCTGTTCCTCTCTCCGACACCCGACCATGCCCCAGGCGGGGTGGCGGTGTGGCGGTGTGGGCAGTTCAGCCGGCGTAGAACGCCGGCATGTCGGCGTACGACACGTCAACTCGACGCCCAGTGGCCTGGGCCTCGAGGGCGGCCTCACACACCACCGCCGCGCGGTAGCCGTCCCAGGCCGACGGGCCGTCGATCTCGCCCCGCCGGCTGGCGTTCACCCAGCGCTGCACCTCCCGGTCGTAGGCCTCCTCGAACCGGGTGGTGTACGTCATGTGCTCGGCGACTGTGAGCCGGCCGTTCTCCCACCGGGTGATGCCGCTGGTGCGCCCGATCGCCGCCATGCCGCGCTCGAACACGGCGTCTGTCGTGACCTGGTAGCCGAACTGCGCGTTGACGTTGATCTCGACATCAGCCAGAACACCGGAGACCGTCTCGAGGAGCACGAGCTGTGGCTCGTGCAGGCCGGCCGGGGCCAGGCTGTTGCGCTTGGTCTTCTTGACCTCGACAGCCGCGATCGGCTCGCCGGCGATCCACGGCACGATGTCGATCTCGTGCACGACCGAGTCGGTGATGAGCATTGATTCGACGTAGCCGGGCGGCGTCGACGCATTGCGGTGGGCGCAGTGCAGGGCCAGGAGTTGGCCCGCCTCACCCGACTCGACAAGTCGGCGAAGCTCGACGTACTCCGGGTCGAACCGACGCATGAAGCCGACCTGGATCCGTGGCTTGTCGCCGCGTTGTTCTGCCTCAATCACGCGCAGCGCGGCCTCGGAGTCGGGGGTCAGGGGCTTCTCACACAGGATCGAGATGCCCGCCTCGAGTGCTGGCAGCAACACGCTCTCGTGGAAGGGGCCGGGAGTAGCGATGATGACAGCGTCCAGCGCGTCCTCCGCCAACGACTCCTCGATGCTCCGACGGGCGACCGAGCCCGGGGCGGATGCCGCGGCAGCGGCCGCGCGTGCGGCATCCGGCTCGACAACAGCGACGACGCGGGCGCCGCTAATCGTGTTGGTGATGCGCTTGATGTGGTCGGCGCCCATGATGCCCGCGCCGACTACCGCGATGCGCAATGATTCCGTGCTCACGTAGTTCCTCTCAATGGATGCTGCCCGCAGGAGCCGGCCAGCTCGATGTGCTGCGTGTGGTTCCGTGCTCGGCACGCGGCTACAGCCAGCGGCGGAGCGCTTCGCGGTTGACCCGGTGGTCGCGTTCGAGCCGCGCGGGGTCGTCGCCCGGTTGCGGGTAGACGTCTTGCTCGATCACGAGCCAGCCGTCGAAGCCGGAGTCGACAACCTCCGACATCATCGCTTCGACGTCGAGGTCGCCCTCGCCCAAGGGCACGAAACTGCCAGAGGACCAGACGTCGATCATGCCGCCGCCCTCGGCGAGCACGTCCGCGAGCACCGCGGTGTGCACGTCCTTGATGTGCAGGTGGTTGATGCGGTCCCGCCAGCGCCGCCACGCTTCCAACGGGTCCCCGCCGCCGATGAGCATGTGCCCGGTGTCGAAGGTCAGGCCGACGTCGCTCGCATCAAGGTAGGCGTCGATCTCGTGCGGAGTCTCGACGAAGGTGCAGGCGTGGTGGTGGAAAGTCGGCTCGAGTCCCCGCGCGCGCACCCGTGCGGCAGCGGTGGCGAGGTTCTTCGCGAAGCGGTCCCAGCCGGCCTCATCAAGTCCGTGCCCGGCACCGCCTCGCGGGTTGGCCTTCCGTATCGCGTCGCCGGAGTCGGCCAATGTCGGCAGCGGGAGCTTGCTCGGGGCAGCCTCCAGCACCTCAGAGAAGACGTCGAGCGCATCGTCGAGCGATGGCAGAGCGCGGGCGAAGGCAGCGTCATCCGAGAAGGGAAGGTCGATCCACCCACCGGCCAACTCCAGGCCGTGCCGGTCCAGCCGCTCTCGCAGTTCTTGCCCACGACCGAGGAACCCGACAGGGCCCAAGTCGACGCCGCTGTACCCGGTGCGTTCCAGCACCGCCACGACCTCGTCCGCCGTCGGCAGGACGAGGTCCCCCGATGTCGGAGTGAGCTCGAATACCCCGAAGCTCACGGGTGCCCCCGCTACGACGATGCTCATGTGTTGCCCCTTCTATGTCGCGCCAATCCGGTGCCGTCGGCCGGCCCGGTGCTATTCCTTGACCGCGCCCTCGAGCATCCCGCGGATGAAGTGCCGTTGCAGGATGAAGTACAAGACCACGACCGGCAGGGCCACCATGACCGCGGCGGCCGCAAGCAAAGCCGTTCCCTGGGTGTACTGGCCTTGGAACAACGCCAGCGCCAGCGGCGCCGTGCGGAATCCGCCCGTCGGGGACATCACCAGCGGGATCAGGAACTCATTCCAGGTCCACATGAATATGAGCACGATCATGGTGGTGATGGCGGGACGTCCCATTGGCACGAGGATCGACCACAGGACACGCCAGGGGCTTGCGCCGTCGACGCGGGCTGCCTCCGTGATTGACGGGTTGACCCCTCGGAAGTAGGTGCGCATCCAGTACGTGCCGAAGGCGACAGATTGAGCAACCTGCGGGAGCGCCACCGCCCAAATCGTGTCGGTGAGCCCCAGGCTTCGTAGATCGAAGAAGAGCGGGATGATGATCGCCTCTGACGGCACCATGATCCCGAGCAGGAAGAGATAGAACAACACGTTCTGCCCGCGAAACTTCATCGTGCCGAAGGCGTAGCCGCTCAGGATCGAGAGCAGGACAGTAAGCGCGAGCACGAGTGCGGACACGGACACCGAGGTCAGCATGTACTGGCTGAAACGGCCTTCCGTCCACGCGGTGACGAAATTCTCGGGGTGGAATGGTCCCTCGCGCCCGGCGGCGGCGCTCGCGGGAGCGAAGGCGGCGACGATGATGGAGCCAAGCGGGGAGAGGATGAGAAACGAGAACGCGATGAGGATCGCGTAGTTTCCGAACTTCTCAATCGGACTGACCTTCATGAGGAGGATTTGTCTCCAATACTGTTCACGACAAGGCTGATGAGGAAGATGAGCAAGGTGAGTGTCACCCCGACAGCGGCGGCCGACCCGACCTCGCCCAGCTGGAACGCCCGTCGATACACCTCATAGCTCGGCACGGTTGTGGAACTGCCCGGCCCGCCCCCTGCTGTGACATAGATCAGGTCGAATGTCTTGAGCGACGCCACGATCGTCAGCGTCAGCGCAACGGTGATCTCGGCGCGAACTGCGGGCACCGTGATCGAGAAGAACTCGCGGATCGCTCCGGCGCCGTCGAGACGGGCGGACTCGTAGCGCTCGATCGGGATCTTGGCCATGCCGGCCATGAGCAGAACGGTTACAAGACCGGTGGAGACCCACGTTCCGATGATTCCGACTGCAGGGAGCGAGAAGGTGTAGTCGCCCAGCCACGCCCTGGTGAGCGAGTCCAGGCCGATCGAACGCAGGAATGTGTTGAGCTGGCCGTTGGGCGCATAGATCTGGCGCCATGCAATCGCGACGACCACCATCGCGATGACCTGCGGCAGGAAGACGATTGTGCGAAAAATCGAGAGTCCGTGCACGCGGGCACGCGTGAGAATGGATGCCAGGACCAGCCCGATGCAGACGGGCAGGATCGCATAGAAAAAGACGAACACGAGCGCATGCATGAAGGCGGCACGAAGTCGCTCGTCGGTTATCAGGTCGACATAGTTGTCGACGCCGACAAACGTGGCCAGCGTCAGCCCGTCCCATTGGAACAGGGACAGGTGCGCGGCACGGCCCAACGGGTAGAGCATGAACGCCGCGTAGACGAGCAGCGCCGGAAGCATGTAGACGTACGGAGTGAGGCGTGCGCCCCCACGCCAGCGCGGGCGACCGAGGTCGCCCGCGCTGCGAGTCGAAGTGCTGGCTGCCACTTGTGGACTCGTCGTTGTCGGACTGCTAATTGCCACTTGTGAACTTGCCGTAGTCGGACTGGAGAGCTGCGGTGAACGCATCCGGGGTCAGCTGCCCATCGATCAGGCCCTGGAGGGCCTCGCCGAGGGTGTCGCCCATGGTCGGAGTTGCGTAGTCCAGGTAGGGCAGAAGCACGCCGCTGGTGGTCACGTCGCCGAACACCGCGTAGACGTCCTTGAGCACACCGCTCGAGGGGGCGAGCTCGGCCGTCCGGTTGACCGGGAGATTGCCGGTCTCGGCCAGGATGGCCATCGCGTCATCATTGGTGATGAAGTCGATGTAAGCGGCTGCCAGGTCCGGGTTCTTCGAGCCCGTGGTGATCGCGAACGGGAGGCCCGTCCCGCCCGTGGTGTTTGCTGGAGCACCGGCGTTCGCGCTCGGGGCGAAGAATCCGACGTCATCGCCCATCGCGTCTTGCAGATCGGCCGCGAGCCAGGATCCACCCATGAGGTAGACGCCGTTGCCCGTGGTGAGCTCCTGCCATGCTGCGTCGTAGTCGGTTCCGTTCACGCCGTCGTTGAAGTAGCCAGCCTTCATCCAGCCGTCCAGCGTGGAAGCCGCCGCGACGTTCTCCGCGGTCTCCCAGCTTGCGCCGGCGTTTCCGAAGCCGAGGGACTGAACCTGGTCCGCCGCTACATGGGCACCCTGAATAGGGCCGAAGACGTGTCCCGCCGGCCACTTCTCGATGTTTCCGAGCAACATGGGCACCTCGCCGGCATCCTTCGCGGTCTTCAGCGACGCCTCGAACGCCGACCACTCGGTCGGCAACTCGACGCCGAGCTCGGCAAGCTTCTTCTTGCTGTAGAAGACGCCGACGACCTCACCCACCTGAGGCAGTGCGTAGACGGAGCCGGACCCGAACGTCGTGCCATCCTCGCTGTAGCGCGAGTATGCCAGCACGCTGTCGGAGAAGCGGTCCTCCCACTTGTACGCGTCTACCCACGCGTCGAAGGGATGCAGCTGACCGGCGGCGACGAAGGCGCCGAGGGAGTTGCGGGCGTTGTTCGCCTGCACGACGTCCGGGGCGTCCTTGCCGCTCAGGGCGAGACGCAGGGTCTTGCCGAGGTCATCGAACGACTGCGAAACGCGGTCGATGGTGATGTTCGGGTACTTGGTTTCGAACGCTGCGTTGAGCTTCTCCATCTGCTCGTTCTGGCCGCCTCTGACCTCCTGGTCCCAGACGGTGAGCGTCAGCTCGCCCATCGCCGAGACATCGGTCCCGACCGTGCGATTGGGGTCGAGTGTCTCTTTGGGCGTGCTGGCCGCACCCGGCGTGCATGCGGAGAGTGCAAGTGCGGCCACCGCTGCAACAGCGATGCCCACGATGGGCCTTGTACTGAACTTCATTGGTCATCCCCTACTCTTGGAGCCTTCAGGCTCGTTCTTTGTGCGAAGAATCTGCACGCGACGGTTGCCGCGTGACCACTACGTGCGACAGCTCTCCGTGTGGCTCCCGATGGTTGCCGGGGCCTGGCTGTGCGCCCGGAACTTCCGATCGGCAAGCAGATCCGCGATGAATCCGTAGCGCAGCGCGCGCTCGCCAGCCTCTGGAGAAGATCGAGCTCGCCGTCTCGTTTCGGCCCACCACGATTCGATGTCTGTCCATCCGGGCGCCCCCAACGATCCGCCCCGTCGCTGCACGGCCAACGACGAGCACAGGTTTGCGAAGCGCAAACGCTGTTCGAGCGGCCAGCCTTGTCTGGTGCCCAGGACGATGGCAGACGAGAACACGTCGCCGGCTCCTGTCGGATCGATCGCCTTGACGGCGAGCGCCGGAACATCGGCAGCCTCGCCCGTGATTGAGTCAACCGCCATGGCGCCGTCGGCGCCTCGGGTGACCACCGCGAGCGGCACACGGTCGGCGAGTGCGCTGAGGGCGGCCTGCGGGCTGCTGGTGCGGGTGTAGTTCATCGCCTCGAGGTGGTTGGGCATGAAGCCATGGCAGTACTCGAGTCCCTCGAGAACGACCGGGTCCCACAGGCCGGCATCGTCCCAGCCGACCTCAGCGAACATAGCGGAGCCGGCGATTGCCGGGCCGAGCCACCATGGCTCCTCCGCGGGGTTCGCGAGCTCGCCGACCAGTGCCGTCGAGGGCGAGACGTCACCGATCAGATCGCGGATCGGCATCCGTTCCGGGTGTCCGTGGGTCACCATAGCGCGGTCGCCGTCGTAGGCCATCGAGACCGTGACCACGGTGTGCTCGCCGTGGGCGATGCGGGCGCGGCTGAGGTCGATCTGCTCCTGTTCCCCGAGAACCTTCTCCAGCCAGCGCCCGTAGTCGTCGTCCCCGAATTGCGTCACGAGGCGTGTCTTCAGGCCCATCCGGCTGGTCGCGACAGCAAGATTGGCGATCCCGCCCGGCATGGTTCCCATGCCGCCAGCCCAGACCTCGGTGCCGGCAGCGGGTGCGGCGGGCAGGTCTGTGAAAACGATGTCAAGGAAAATCGGCCCGCCGAGGACTACGTCCACCTCGTCGGCAGTGGAACTGCCCACGGTGCCGCCTTGCTCGTTCCCGTTCACGAGATTGCCACGCTCCCTACGACTTCGCTTCATGTGCGGCGCATCAGAGTCGAGCACCGGTGCCACGTCAGCCGACCATAACACGCAGTTTCGAGCAAGTTCAAGCATGATCATGCTTGTAACTGCTCAAAAATGCTTGCTAGCATGGCGATCATGTTGACCAGTTCGCGCAAAGCTGCGATTTTGCAGCGCATCAAAGAGACCGGCGCCGCCTCGGTAAATGATCTCGCCATGTACGTCGATGTCAGCGAGTCAACAATCCGCCGAGATCTCAACAGTCTGAGTGCGGATGGCTTGCTGCGCCGTGTTCGCGGCGGCGGAAGCGTCGAGACCGATGCGATGCCATTTCATGAGGTCGTGAAGAAGTCGAGCTCGTCCAAGGAGAAGATCGCTCGACGCGCAGCCGAACTGGTCTCCGACGGTGACGTCGTGGCCCTCGACATCGGAACAACTACAGCATTCGTGGCGCGGGCACTCCGCGGAAAGACCATCACGGTCATCACTTCGAGCCTCGCGGTGCTTGACGAGCTGCGCGACGACCAGGGCGTGGAGCTTGTGCTCCTCGGCGGCGTACTGCGACGCTCCTACCACTCGCTCGTCGGCAGCCTCACAGACACAGCTCTCGAACAACTGCGGGCAAACATCAGCATCATCGGAACCAGCGGCATCCTGCCAGATGGAACCGTCATGGATTCAACAGGCATCGAGGTGCCCGTCAAGCGGGGCCTCCTCACCGCCGGCTCACACACAGTGCTAGTCGCAGACGAGACAAAGTTCCCAGGGACGGGCTTGCTCTCTGTCTGCGCAGCATCCGCCATCAACACTCTGGTCACCTCCGAGGCATCTGACGCCCAGACGCTCGAGGCTTTCCGCTCAGCAGGAAGCGAAGTTCTATTCCCATGAAACTCACCATCATCGGCGGCGGCGGATTTCGCGTCCCCCAAATCTTCGAGGCGATCTCCAACGACGGAGAGCACGCACGTGTCACCGAACTCTGCCTCTTCGATGTGTCCAGCGACCGGCTCCAGACCATTGCAAAGATCCTCGAGCAGCTCGCGCCGGCACTCGCCAGCCCGCCGCGTGTCAGCTGCACTCTCGACCTCGACGAAGCCGTCACCGGCGCGGCGTTTGTCTTCTCGGCGATGCGCGTTGATGGCCTGGAAGGTCGCATTCTTGACGAGCGCACCGCGCTCGAACTGGGTGTTCTCGGCCAGGAGACGGTTGGCCCCGGTGGCCTCGCCTACGCCCTCCGCACGCTTCCTCTCGCCAGACGGTTGGCCGAGAGGGTGGCGGCGCTCGCCCCTGAGGCGTGGGTCATCAACTTCACCAACCCGGCCGGCATCGTCACGGAGACGATGCGCCGCTCGCTCGGCGACCGCGTGATCGGAATCTGCGACACCCCGATCGGTCTGATGCGACGCGCAGTGGGCGCGATCGGGGCGCAGCCAGACGACGTCACCTTCGACTACGTGGGGCTGAATCACCTGGGCTGGCTCCGCAGCGTGTGCACGGACGGCGTCGATCGTTTACCCGGGCTGCTCGCCGACGACTCCGCAATTGCGACCATTGAAGAGGCGCGGCTGATGGGAATCGATTGGGTACGTGCTCTCGGCGCGATACCCAACGAGTACCTCTACTACTACTACTACAACCGCGAGGCGACCGAGCGGATTCGTCTCTCGGTGGAGACCCGCGGGGAGTTCCTGCGGAAGCAGCAGGGCAGCTTCTACACAGGCGCACATAGCCATCCCGACAGCGCTCTCGATTTGTGGAACAGCACGAAACACGATCGTGAGTCGAGCTACATGGCCGAGAGCCGACCCGAGGAGGAGCGCCACAGCCGCGAGCAGAGCGATGTAGACGGTGGTGGCTACCAGACCGTCGCCCTCAACCTCATGACCGGGCTAACGACGGGCCGCGCCTCCACGATGATCCTGAACGTTGCCAACAACGGCATCGTCGATGGCTTGCCGGATGACGCCGTGATCGAGGTGCCGACAACGGTGCACCTGGGGCGGCTCGAACCTCAGAAGGTGGCCCCTGTGCGCGGCGAGATGCTGGGGCTCATGCAACAGCTCAAAGCCTCCGAGCAGCTCATCATCGCCGCTTCGCTCGAGCGCGATGCGACTCTCGCGTGGCGCGGATTCGCCGCCCACCCGCTGGTGGACTCCGTGAGCGTTGCCAAGAAGCTCCTCGACAGATACCGGGCAGCGATCCCGGGGGTAGCTGCAGCATTCGACTAGGAACACAGCCGCGCGGACGGCGGGTGAACCGGCTTAGCGACACGCCTAGGTCGTCTCCCATGCCCTGAGATGCCCGTGCTCGCCGAAGGGCGCACTGGCGCCTACCCGCCGTCCGGAGGGCGCCCACCCGCCCAGTACGCTGGCAGGATGCTCGCTCTGGTCGTCGTCTCTGTTCTGGTCGGCGCCTTCGCCCAACGCATCACCGGGATGGGCTTCGCGCTCGTGGTCTCCCCCGCGCTCGTCATCATCCTCGGCCCCTTCGACGGCGTGCTCATCGTGAATCTCTGCGGGGTGCTCTCCTCGCTGCTGATCATCCCCCGCGTCTGGCGGCACATCGAGTGGCGCACCCTGGTCTGGCTGGCGGTGCCCGCCCTGCTGGCGATCGTGCCCGGCTCGCTGCTGGCCGCGAACCTCGCCGGGCCGCAGCTGCAGATCGGCGTCGGCCTGCTCGTGATCGCCGCGCTCACCGCGTCGCTCGTCGTCACCCGCACCGCGCAGACCGTCCCCCGCCGGCCGGCGGCGATCGTCGCCGGCGCGGCATCCGGATTCATGAACACAGCGGCCGGCGTCGGCGGCCCGGCGCTCAGCGTCTTCGCGGTGCTGACCCGCTGGCCGCAGGCGCAGTTCGCGGCGACGCTGCAGCCGTACTTCGTCCTGATCGGCTCGACCTCGCTGCTGACCAAGTTCGCGTTCTCCGGCGGCACCCTCCCGGCTCTGGATGCCGCGAGCTGGGTGTTCGTGGTCGTCGCCCTCGTGGCCGGGCTCGGGCTCGGCGAGCTGCTGCACACCCGCATCAGCCACCACGCGGCCCGCGTCGCCGTGATCTGGATCGCCTACGCGGGCGGCGCCGTCGCCCTCATCGACGGCACGCTCAAGCTGCTGCCCTGACGAGGCCCCGCCCCGGCCCGCTCCCGGCCCCGCATCGAGAAGCAAGAAAACGCGCCAAAACTCCGCATTTGGAACGTTTTCTTGCTTTTCGATGCGCGGGCGCCGGCACGGGCGCAGGCACTAACGACGAATGCCGGCGCCGCCCGCGTGAACGGGGGGCACCGGCATCCGGTGAAGCAGAGCCGAGCGACTAGTCGATCAGGTCGTGGCGCACGATGATCTCGTCGCGGCCGGGGCCGACGCCGATCACCGAGATACGCGAGCCGCTGATCGCCTCGATCGCGAGCACGTAGTCCTGCGCGTTCTTCGGCAGGTCTTCGAACGTGCGCGCACCGGTGATGTCCTCGGTCCAGCCGGGGAACTCCTCGTAGATCGGGGTGGCGTGGTGGAAGTCGGACTGCGAGACCGGCACTTCCTCGTGGCGCACGCCGTCGACGTCGTACGCGACGCAGACCGGGATGGTCGGCAGGCCGGTGAGCACGTCGAGCTTGGTGAGCACGAAGTCGGTGACACCGTTGATGCGCGCCGTGTAGCGGGCGATCGGGGCGTCGTACCAGCCACAGCGGCGCGGTCGGCCGGTGGTGGTGCCGAACTCGAAGCCGTTGGCGCGCAGGAACTCGCCGGACTCGTCGAACAGCTCGGTCGGGAACGGGCCGGCGCCGACGCGGGTCGTGTACGCCTTGACGACGGCGATCACGCGGTCGATCTTGTTCGGCGCGATGCCGGAGCCGGTGACGGCGCCGCCCGAGGTCGCGTTCGACGAGGTGACGAACGGGTAGGTGCCGTGGTCGACATCCAGCATCGTCGCCTGGCCGCCCTCGAACAGCACGGTCTTGCCGTCTTCGAGCGCCTTGTGCAGCGTGAGCGCGGTGTCGTCGACCATCGGGCGCAGGCGCTCGGCGTAGCTGAGCAGCTCGTCGACGATCTCGTCGACGGAGATGGCGCGGCGGTTGTAGACCTTGACCAGCAGGTGGTTCTTCTGGTCGAGGGCTCCCTCGACCTTCTGGCGCAGGATGTTCTCGTCGAAGAGGTCCTGGATGCGGATGCCGACGCGGTTGATCTTGTCGGCGTAGCTCGGGCCGATGCCGCGCCCGGTGGTGCCGATCTGGCGCTTGCCGAGGAAGCGCTCGGTGACCTTGTCGAGGGTGCGGTGGTACTGGGTGATGACGTGCGCGTTCGCGCTCACCTTGAGCTTGGAGACGTCGACGCCGCGCGACTCGAGGGCGTCGAGCTCCTCGAACAGCACCTCGATGTCGACGACGACGCCGTTGGAGATGACGGGCGTGACGTTCGGGGTCAGGATGCCGGAGGGCAGCAGGTGCAGCGCGTACTTCTCGCTGCCGACGACCACCGTGTGGCCGGCGTTGTTCCCGCCGTTGAACTTGACGACGTAGTCGACGCGCGAGCCGAGCAGGTCGGTCGCCTTGCCCTTGCCCTCGTCGCCCCACTGGGCGCCGATCAAAACGATTGCTGGCATGTTGTTGCTAGTCCTCTCCTCGGATGACAAAGGCTTCAGTGGGCGGCTGCGCTGCCGCGAGCATCTCGGGTGTGATCACCGGCAAGAGCTGGGTGGTGGTGTACTTCATCTCGATCCGCTCCACAGCCTCCGGGTCGAGACCCTGCAGGAAGTCGCCGAGCCGGTCGGCCTCGTCGTGCGCGCCGATCGCGCTGGCCGCGCGCCGCAGGGCGTAGGCGGCGCGCAAGACGCCGCGGTTGGCCCGGTGCTGCCAGGACACGCTGTCGCCGGGGCGCCAGCCCGCGGCGTCCAGGGCCTCGAGGCCGCGCGCGTGGGCGACCGCCGCATAGGCGTAGGCGTCGACGAGGCGGCCGTCGGCGTGGGCGATGTCAGAGAGCTCGGCCCAGACCAGTGGGGACTCCGGATGCCGGAGTGCGAGGTCTGCGACCTCGTCGCGATTCGCTGAAGCGAGCGCCTCGCGCACAGCGGGCGCATCGGGCAGTTCGGTCTCGGCAGGGCCGAGCGTGTTGTCGCCAGTCACACTCCACCTTATCGCGCCCAGCTCCAACACCCTGTTAAGGAGTCCCGGATCGACGCGGGCGGGCTACATCCACTTCTTGAGCTTGAAGGTGATGTAGAGCACTGCGGCGAACGCGATCATGCCGCCGACCGCGAGCGGGTAGCCGAGGGCCCAGTGCAGCTCGGGCATGTTGTCGAAGTTCATGCCGTAGACGGCGGCGATCAGGGTCGGCGCGAACAGGATGGCGGCCCAGCCGGAGATCTTCTTCATGTCTTCGTTCTGCCGTTGGGAGACCAGCGTCGCGTTCACGTTCAAGATCTGCGAGAGCGAATCGCGCAGCTCCGACACGCGCCCGTCGACCAGCGTCAGGTGGTCGGCCACATCCTGCAGGTATGTCTGCAGCGCGTCGGGGATCCCGTAGCGGTCGAAGCCCTTCCGCAGCGCCGCCACCACATCCACCAGCGAGGATGTCGCGTGCCGCAGGTCGATGACCTCCTGGCTCAGCCGGTAGATGCGCTCGGCGACGGCGGCGTCGCCACTGAACACCTGCCGCTCGATCTGCTCCTGGTCGATGGCGAGGCCGCGCAGCACCGGGGTGTAGCCGTCGACGATCACGTCCAGCAGCCGGTAGACGACCGCCTCCGGCCCGAGCCCCAGCAGCTCCGAGTCGTCGAGCAGCGTGTGATCGGCGGTCTCGGCGTTGCGCGGCAGCGTGGCGTCATCCGAGCCGTCGACCCATCGGCCGTCCTGGCAGAGCACCGCCACCGAGTTCGGGCGCACGAGCACGTGGAACTCGGAGAAGTCGACCTCTTCCGCCTCATCCACGTAGCGCGCCGACCGCACCACGAGGAAGAGCACGTCGCCGTAGCGTTCCAGTTTGGGCCGCTGGCCGGCGACCTGCAGGTCTTCGACGAGCACCGGGTGCAGCCCCCAGGCGTCGGCCAGTTCCGCGATGTCGTCGACCGTTGGATCGGGGAACAGGCAGAGCGCGATGCGCCCGGGCTCCTCCTGGGAGAACCGGAGCGCGTCGGCGATCGAGGTGTGCGGCGGCGCGCTGGTCAACCGGCCGTCCACGACGTAGGTGGTGCGGCGCGTCGTGCCCGGAGCGGCTGGGGCCTGGCCGCCGCTGCCCCGGCGGAACAATCCGGGCCGACGCGGTGCTGATCCGTCGTTCTGTCGCTGCGGCATGTCGCGTGCTTTCGTTGAGGCGGCCAAAGGCTTCCCCGCCAGACTACGCGCCGACCCGGTCCGGCGCGGCCGGCGCCGCCTCACCCGGCGTCGAGCGCCAGGGTGGAGAGCACGAGCAGCGTGGACGGGCTCAGGGTGAGCAGCACCGGGTTCGCGCTCACGGGGAGCGCCTTCCAGACCTGGTTGCTGCCGGTGGTGTGGCCGTACATGCCGGGCTGGCGCGTGGAGCGGTTGAGGTCGAGGTAGGACGAGGTTGCGCTCTTGAGGTGGCCGTCGGCCTGGTGCACCCAGATCTGGGCGGCGTTCGCGGGCGAGCACGTGGTCATGCGCACCGGTGTCGCTGCCTCGACGCACAGGTCGGGACGCGCCTCACTGTGGATGGCGCCGCGGGAGTCGGCCACCCACCGTTGGGTCGGCACGTCCGAGCAGGCGGTCTTCTTCCCGTCAACGCTCACGCGCAGGGTGTCGGCGTCGAGGTTGAGACAGAGACCGTTGTCGACGGTCACATTGCCGCCGCGGGGCAGGAGTGCGCCCGTGCCCTCGCTCATTCCTGCGTCCTGCAGCAGCGCGGTGAGTTCGGCCGTGACGCCCGCCTCCCCTGCACTCAGTGCGTCCTGGTTCTCGGCCACGAAGTCGTCGATCGCGGTCGCCGCCGCGACAGCGGCCATCGCCCGGTCGAGGACAGCCCGGGCTGCAGCGCTCAGCGCGCTGAGGTCGTCCTTCCAGCTGTCGTAGCTCAGCCGCATCCCGGCGTCGAGCACCGGCACGGCTGTGTCGGCCAGAGCCAGCAGTGCCGTGTCGAGCTCGGCCACCTCGACGGCGCGCAACGCCTCATACCCGGCGTCGCCGCCGATGGTGACGGCCGGGCGCATGGCCGGCAGGCCGGTCGCGATGCTGATGCTGTTGCCGAGCTGGGTGGTGACCCCGGATGCGCGGCAGAAGAGCTCCGCACCGGTGGGCTGGGCGGCATCCGCCACATTGATGTTGAACTGCTTGACGCCGTTGCGCGCATCGAGCGCGGTGTGCTCGACGTGGCCGTCCTGGTAGCTGATGCTCATCCAGCAGCTGCGTGCGGCATCCGTCGACGTCGGATCCGCCTGGGGCAGTTCGAAGACATTGCCGTAGTTGCTGCGGAAGGCGGGGTAGAGCACCGTCTGCTCGGGGACCTGCGGGTTGTAGCCACCCAGCAGCGTGAACACGGGAACGCCGACCTGCGCTGGCCTGGCCGCCGCGAACTGCGGGTCGGCCAGCTTGGCGTCGACGGCCGTTCCCGTCGTGGCATCCCACGAGCGGTAACCACTGGGGAATGCCGTGTCTGGCACCGGCTTGATGAGCGCCTTCTGGATGGCGGTCGCGCTGTAGCCGGTGTGCAGGGTGTACCGGCTGAGCGTGCTGCTGTTCTCCCCGCCCGACATGGCATCGCGGTGGTAGTTGTACTGCCCGGCATAGTTCTGCGTGAGGTAGGCGCCGTTCACCCCGGTGCCCTGGGTCGAGAAGGCCTGGTGGGCGGCGAGGTTCGAGCGCATCCTGTCGCGGTAGGCGATGTATCCCCAGCCGCTCTCGCTGTGGTGCACGGCGTTGATGACCTTGGCATCGCCCTCGGCCGAGCCGTTCCAGCCCGGGTAGTGACCGAGGCCGTAGGAGTGCCCGAGTTCGTGGCTGAGTTCATTGCCCGCCGAGCTGAAGATCGTGGCCATGCCGTTGCCGCCGCTCAAGCCATGGCATTCGGTGCGTGGAGCGCCGTCGACCGTCTTGTACAGGCCGCACGCGTGGTGAATGATGCGCTCGTTGAAGGTGCTCGGCTGCGACTGGTTCATCTGCGCGCTCGTGATGCCGAAGTTCGCCAGGTTGATGCCCGTGCTCACCTGCGCCTTGCCCACGTTCTCGCGCAGGTCACCGCTGTACACGCCGGCATCGGTCGAGTCGCTCGCGCCGGGGGCCTCATAGATCTTCCCGGATGCCACGATCACCCGGTCGAGCCGCACCGGCTCGTAGACGGCCATGTGCATCTTCGCGACGGGGATCGTCTGGAAGTAGTCGGCGGCGGCCTTCTCCGGCTGGGCGAACATGTAGTGGTCGGCCGACGTCGGATAATCGGTGAGCATGCCCAGCTCGATCGAGCTGATCACGATCTCGCTCGGTGGGGCGAACTCGATCTGCGCGGCGGCGAGCAGGCCCTGTGCGTCGGCGTGCGCTCCCCCGTCAGCGCTCGTGGCGAAGCTGAGCTCGAGGCCGGGCTTCATCCAGCTCCACGGCAGCTCGGTCGTCCACGCCCTGCGCGTGTAGACGACCTCGTCGCGGCCGGTCTGGGCACGCATGTCTGCCCGCGGAATGAGGTTGGGTTCGGCCAAGACCAGTTCGCCGAGCAGCGCGCCGTTCGCGCTGGCCGTGACGGTCACGGATTCGCCACTGGGCACAGGCTCGACCGGGGAGAACAGCAGCAGTGCCGCCCGTTCGGCGACCAGTGTCGGCATGGTGCGCGCCGCGTTGCCGGCCGGGTTGATGGTGTGCGTCTGCGCGAACTCGACCTGGCCCTCGAGCGCACCCGTCAGGTCGTTGCGCACGGCGCGCTCCGCGCCGGTGGCCGTCGTGTCGTGGAAGCCGAGCGCGTTCAGCGCGGGAGCGGGTTTGACGGGCCGGGGCGGTGGCGTCGGCTCCGGCGAGGGCTCGGGCTTCGGCTCTGGGCCTGCCGTCGGCTCCGGCGACGGTTCCGGCTTCGGCTCTGGGCCTGCCGTCGGCTCCGGCGTCGGCTCGGGCTTCGGCTCTGGCGCTGTCGTGGGCTCGGGCTTCGGCTCTGGCGCTGTCGTGGGTTCGGGCTTCGGCCCTGGCGCTGTCGTGGGTTCGGGCCTGGGCCCCGGTGTGGGGGCCGCCGTCGGCTCGGGCGTCGGCGCTGTGGTCGGCGCCGGAGTCGGGCTGGGCGACGGTGCCGGGGTGGGCTTGGACGGCCACCACGGCCAGGAGGGCCACGTCGGCCACGTGAGCCTTTCGGTTGCGGGGGTGTCGCGCGCAGCCGGAGTGTCGCGCGCGACAACCGGTGTCTTCTCGGCGGAAGACGTCGGTGTGGGCGCCAGCGGGCGCGAACCAGCGCTCGCCGACGAGTGCGGGATGGGTGCGGCATCCGGGGCACCGTCATGCGGCGACGTCGCTCCGGCGCAGGCGGCCAAGCTGGCGGTCAGCACCAGAGAGAGGACAACGAGCGACGCGCGCCTGGGCGTGCGTGCAATTGTGTGCCGTGGCATGTGCTGGGTTCCCCACTGATCTGACGCCACAACAAGTCCGCGCGCTCCTGTGCGTGCGACGCGAACGCCTCGAAGCCACTATCGGCCGATGCAGCGAGATGGTGAGAGGCCTCTGGCCGCCATCGTGCCGCCCCACGGAATTGTGCGGGAGGCGGGGGCGGTTAGCGAGGCGCGAAGGCCCCGCTCAGCGAGGCGAGGATTGCGGCGGCGACCTCGTCGCGACCGCGCTCCGGCTCGAACACGAGCCACTCCAGACCCGACATCAGCACGGCGCCGAACACGCTGGCCGCCATGATCGTGCTGGCCCCGGATGCCGGGGTGCCGGCATCAGCGCCCTGCGCGCCGGAGGGCTGCGCGCCGGGCGCGCTCGCACCGGAGCTGGCCTCGGCGATGGCCTCGGCGAAGACGGCGAGCGCCTCGTGCCGCAGCGCGAACAGGGTCTTCTGCCAGGCCCGATCGGTGCGGAAGATCTCGCTCGCCATCAGTTTGGCCAGCGAGGCGTTCGCGGCGATCCGGTCGAGCAGTGCCCCCACCAGCGCCTCGATGGCTTCCCAGCCGACGAGGGTGCCGCGGGCGGCCCGCAGGTTCTCGGCGAGCGCGCCGACGCCCTCCTCGAGGAGCGCCTCGAACAGCTGGTCCTTCGAGCTGAAGTTGTAGTACAGGCTGCCCTTGGCGACGCCGGCGCGCTCGGCGACGTCATCCATGGTGGTGCCGGTGATGCCCCTGGTCGCCGCCAGCTCGAGTGCCGCGTCGAGAATGGCGCGTTTCGTTCCGCTGGAGCGACCCATGGGGCATCATCCGTTCTGTGTTGCTGGTGGTGTTGGAGCTAGATCGACAGCTCGGGGTGCAGCTTGGCGATGGTGAACATGCGCTGCTTGCCTGCACTCCACGCGCTGACTGCGAGCGAGCCGACGAGGATGCCGGCGAGCACGAGCACCGAGATCCACAGTCTAGAGTCCACGCCACCGGTGATCAGCTCGCGCAGTCCGCTGACCACGTAGGAGGCCGGCATCCAGGGGTGCAGCGCCTGGAAGAACGCCGGTGTCGTCTCGACCGGGTAGGTGCCGCCGGAGGAGGTCAGCATCAGCATCAGCAAGACCAGGCTCACCACCCGGCCGGCGGCGGTGCCGAGCAGGATGATGAACATCTGCTGCAGCGCGAGGAAGGCGAGCGTGACCAGGAACATGAAGGCCGAGGTGGCCAACCAGTACTGCGGCTGCAGGCCGATGCCGTAGACGAGCACCAGCACCATGATCACGACCTGGCCGGCACCGATCGCCACGGCGGGCAGGAAGCCTGTCATGACGGCGCGGATGCCGCTGGCTCCGGCCGCGAGGGCACGCGTCGGCAGGGCCCGCAGGATCAGCCAGGTGATGAGTGCGCCGACGAAGGTGGCCAGGGCGATGAAGAACGGGGCGAAGCCCTCGCCGAAGCCCTCTGACTTGTTCTGCCAGCTCTCATCGAGCGCGACGGGCTCGGCGAGCACGCCGGCCTTCGCATCGACGTCGGCCGAGCTCATCGCGGGGATGGCGTCGCCGCCCTCTCCGAGCTTCTGCGCCAGTTCCTGGCTGCCGTCCGCGAGCAGGCCGGCGCCCTCCTCGAGAGCGGTGCCGCCCTCCACGAGCTGGCCGCTGCCGTCGACGAGGGTGCCTGTTCCGGCGCTCAGCGTGGCGGCTCCGTCGGCGAGTGTCGATGCGCCGGATGCCGCGGTGGAGACACCGTCGGCCAGCTGCGCGGCCCCGGCCGACAGCTGCGCTGCGCCGTCGGCGAGCTGGGCGGCGCCGGGGGCTCCGGCGCCGAGCTGGCTGGAGAGCTCTCCGACGCCGGCGGTGAACTGGGCGCTCAAACCGGCGTAGCCCTGCACCTGGGCGGCCGCCCCTGCGCTCTGGCTGCCCAGTTCGGTCGCACCGGCCTGCAGCTTCTGCAGGCTGGGCAGGAACGCGCTGGCCGGGGTGCCGGCCGGGGCGGCCTGCATGGCGGCGACGAGCTCGTCGATGCCGCCGGAGACCTGGCCGGCGCCGGCGGCGAGTGCCGCCGTGCCCCCTGCGATCGTGTCGGCGCCAGCGGTGAGCTGCTGCGACTTGTCGGCGAGCGTTGCCGCACCGTCGGCCGCCGCCTGCATGCCGCCGGCGAGGGAGTTGGCACCGGCGACGAGGTCGCCGGACTTCGCGGCGAGGGTGCCGGCTCCGCTGTTGAGGGTGGCCAGGCCGCCGGAGAGGCTCGCGGCCCCATCGGAGAGGTGGGCCGCCCCGGCATCCAGCGACACCGCACCATCGGCCAGCGAGCCCAGTCCGACGATGAGGGTGCCCGCGCCATCACGGGCGGTGTTCAGGCCGTCGGCCAGCGTCGTGGCGCCGTCGGCGGCGCTGCGGATGCCGTCACCGGCGTCGTTCAGGCCGACCAGCACGGCGTTGGCCGCCTGCTCGCCGATCTCGGCGCCGACGGCGGCGCGCAGCTGCGCCATCGCCGAGGTGCCGAGCGTCGAGGCGAGGAAGCTGTTCGCGTCGTTGTAGTTGACGTCGACAACGGCCGCGGTGGGGGTGTCTGTGCCGACCGAGATGGCGTTGGCCGAGAAATCGGCCGGGATGGTGACCGAGAAGTAGTAGTCGCCGTCGGCGACGCCGGTCTGGGCGTCCGCGGCATCCGTCACCTGCCAGTTGAGGTCGCCGCCGTCGAGCAGATTGTCGACAACGTCGTTACCGGCGGTGATGCGCTCGCCGTCGTTGACGGCTCCGGCATCTTCGTTGACGAGCGCGACGGGCAGGTTCTTCAGCTCGTCGGTGGGGGCCCAGAACGCCCAGAGGTAGAGGGCGCCGTAGATCAGCGGGATGAACAGCAGCACGGCGACGGCGATCTTCGGCATCACTCCCTTGCGGAAGCGCTTCAGTTCGGTGCCGGGAGAGAGAACGGCGAGCATCAGACGAGCTCCTTCGTGAGTTCAGAGAGGCCGTCGACGTCGGCGGGGGTGTGTGCCGGCTGCGCGGCGCGCGGGCCGGTCGGCGCGTTCGGGGCCAGTTGGAGCACCCGGGGCGCGATGCCCAGCTCCTGCCAGATCACGGCGTCCGGGGCGGCGACGGATGCCACGACGGCCATTGCGGGCCGTCCGGCCGCACCGCGGCCGAGCGCGTCCAGACGCGCCCAGAGTGCCGAACGCGCCGCGGGCGACTGCAGCTGCTCGACCTGGTCGAAGAACAGGATGCGCGGGCCGCTCATCACGGCGAGGGCGGTGCGGAACAGCGCGGTCTGCGTCTCGTCGAGGTCCCAGACGAGGGTGTCCGCCGTCGGCAGCGGGGTGGCGCCAGGCTCCCCCGGTGCACCGAACACGGGCAGGCAGACGCGGCGCACGGTGGCGTCATCCGCCCGGGGAATGTTGCGCCACCAGGGCGAGAGCCAGGCCTGGCGCTCGCGGATGGCGGCGCCGATCGTGACCGATTCCTCGAGCGTGTCGATGTCGTGGAATCCGGCGATGGCCGTCTCCTTCTGCACGGCACGCGCCTTGCGGGGCAGCTCGCGCCCGAGAACGGTGAGGCTGCCGGAGCTCGCCTTCATGCGCCCGGCGAGGGTGAGCAGCAGGCTGGTGCGCCCGCTGCCGGCCTGGCCGCTGATGACGGTGAGGCCGTCACCGATCTCGGCGCTGAATGGCCCGTAGACCCGGCCGCGGCCCGCGTTGAGGGCGAGTTCTTTCGCCCGCACTATCGACTGCACGTCGATCCTTCCGATTGTTCGTGGTGTCAGAAACCTTTTGTACTGACTAGTCAGTTTAGACACGATGGGCGCGGAATCGCAAACGCGGGGAGCGCCGCGGGGCCCGTGACTGCCGCGGACGTCGGCACGCCACCGCCAGCCACCGCCGTCGGGCGCAGCGCACAGCGGGCTTTAAACCGTTGTGCGCTCAGCCGGCGCGGGAAATGATGGATCCATGGTTGACGCCGACGAATGCCCCCGCCCGCTTACACAGGCGGATGCCGCCGCTCTCATCGGGATACTTGCAAACCTCGAACTCCTGGTGATGACTCGTGGGATCTCCGGCGACGAACTGGGCCTGCTGCTCGACCGGGCGCAAGCCGACGGCTATGCGGCACCGGGCGACGGCGAGCACGAACTCCGCCAAGCGCTCAATGATCTGAACCAGCGGGTCCGGTTCGCGCTCGGCGAGTACGACAGCCTGCCGGCGCCGTCGCCGGTCCCCGTGGTCGACTGACGCGGCTTGACCCTCGGAGCCGGGCGACCGGAGCGCGCGTCCCGCCCGGCGGCGCCCACCCTGTGCAGCGCGACACTCGCTGCCTAGGATTGAGCGCACCGAGGAGGACACATGCTCGTCACACTCGACATGGTCAGCAAGGGGCGCGACGCCGCGGCACTCCCCCCGCTCAGCGCCCGATACCGCACCGGCTCGGCCACGCTCGTCGCCGCGGAGACCGAGCGCCGCCCCGCCGTCCTGGCGCTCATCGCGAGCGGCCGGATGCGCCCGGATGCCGGCGTCGTGCGCATCGACGGGGCGGTCGACAACGCGCAGCTCCGCCGCCGGGTGGCGGTGATCGACGCCCCGGAGGTGAACGACCCCGTCGGCGAGGTCACGCTCTCCGCCGTCGTCGCCGAGGAGCTGATGTTCGCCGGGCGGCCCTCCCACCCGCTCGCCACCTCGCGCATGCTGGCGACGCTCCAGGCGGCCGAGTGGGGCAGGCAGGCGATCGCCGACGTTCCCCCGCAGACGCGCATCCACGTGCTGACCGAGCTCGCCGTGCTGCGGGCTGGCGTGCAGGGGCTGGTCCTGACGGCGCCGGACCGGCACGGCGGCGACCCACAGGACTGGTGGCGGATCGCGCAGGGGCTCGCCGGGCGCGGGCTCGCCGTGCTGGTGGTGTGCGGCACGGCGGCGAAGAGCGTCATCGACGCGGCGGAGACCGCGCAGGAGCTGGCCGCGGCGGGCGATTTCGAGGACAGCCCGACGGAGGTGGGGCAGCCATGAAGATCCCGCAGATGGTCGTGACCGAGTTTCGCCGGCTCACCCGCAGCCCGATGGCCATCCTGGCCCTGCTCGCCCTCGGCATCGTTCCGCTTCTCTACGGCGGGCTCTACCTCTGGGCCAACCAGAACCCGTACGGCAAGCTCAACGAGATCCCCGTCGCGCTCGTCGTTGAGGACACGGGCGCGGAGGGCCCGAGCGGCTTCACCAACTACGGCGAGCAGATCGCGGACGAGCTCGTCAAGGACGGCACGTTCGCATGGCACGAGGTGTCTGCCGCCGAGGCCCAGGCCGGCGTCGACGACTCGTCCTTCGACTTCAGCGTGACCATCCCGGCCGACTTCTCCGAACAGCTGGTGAGCTCCTCCGGCAGCGAGCCGCAACAGGCCACCGTCATCCTCACCACCAACGACGCCAACGGATACCTCGCCTCCACGATCGGCGAGACGGCCATCAAGGAGATCCAGCGGCAGATCGTCGCCACCGTCAACGAGCAGGCGGCGACCCAGTTCCTGGGCGCGCTCGCCACCATCCGGTCCAACCTCGTCACGGCCGTCGACGGCGCGGGCAAGCTGGTAGCCGGCGCCGCGGAGGCGCAGGCGGGAGCGACAGCTCTGGCCAGCGGCACAGAGCAACTCGCAACGGGCTCTGCCGCGCTCCGCGACGGGCTCGGCACCCTCGCGGGCGGCGCGGCCGCGCTGCCCGATGCGGCGTCGCGGCTCGCCACCGGCGCCGGCCAGGTCGCGGCCGGCAACGCCGAGATCGCCCGCATCGGCGACGAGATCGGCGCCGTGACGCAGGGCGTCGTCAACGATCTGCCCGCCGTGCGCGCCGACATCGCCGCACGGCTCAGCGCCGCCGGCCTGAGCGAGGCGGAGGTGGCCGCCGCCCTGGCCGCGCTCGACCAGATCGGCGCGCGCATCGGCGACGGCAATGCGCGCGTTCAGGATGCCGTCGGGAAGCTTGACCTGCTGGCATCCGGCAGCGCTGAGCTCGCCGTCGGCACCGGCGAGCTGGCCGAGCAGGCGCCCGCCCTGGCGCAGGGCGCGCAGGAGGCCGCGAACGGCTCGGCGGCGCTGGCGGATGGCGCCGGCCAAGCCGCGAGCGGTTCCGCGGCGCTGAGCGCCGGGCTCGACACCCTGCACGGCGGGCTGGAGTCGCTGGCCGGCGGGCTGAGCGGGGGCGTCGAGCAGATCCCGGAGAGCACGGAGCAGAGCCGGCAGAACCAGGCGCAGACGATCGCCAACCCGGTCGCGATCGACACCAGCCAGGTGGCCGCCGCCGGCACGTACGGCGCCGGCCTCGCGCCGTTCTTCATCGCGCTGGCCGCCTGGATCGGCATCTACGCGCTGTTCCTGATCGTGAAGCCAGTGTCGAACCGGGCGATCACCGCCCTGCACTCGCCGATGAAGATCACCGTCGCCGGCTGGCTGACCCCGGCCCTCATCGGCACCCTGCAGATGGCCGGGCTGTTCTTCGTCGTCGCCGTCGCCCTCGGCTTCAACTTCTCGAACCCGCTCGCCAGCTACGGCATCATGGCGCTGTCCTCCATGGTGTTCACCGCGATCATCCTGGCGCTCAATGTGTGGCTCGGCAGCGTCGGCCAGTTCATCGGCCTCGTGATGATGGTGCTGCAACTGGTCAGCGCAGGGGGCACCTTCCCCTGGCAGACGCTGCCAGGGCCGCTCGCGGGGCTGCACCACGTGCTCCCGATGAGCTTCACGGTCGACGCCATCCGACAGCTCATGTACGGCGGGGACGTGAGCCGGGCCTGGGCCGACCTGGGGGTGCTCGCGACGTGGGGTGCGATCGCCTTCGTGCTGGCGGCGCTGGGCGTTGCCAGGATGACGCACTTCCGCACGCTGCGCGACCTGGAGCCGAGCCTCATCGGCTAGCGGGGCGGCTCAGCCGGCATCCGGGCCATCGAAGAGGCGCTGCGCCGCGGCGACGACGAGCGCCTCCTCCCGCGAGCCGACGTCGAGCTTGCGGTACAGGCTGCGCACTTGCGACTTCACGGTGTTCACCGAGACGAAGAGGGCCTCGGCGATCGCCGGGATGCTGCTCGTGGCGACGAGTTCGCGTAGCACGACGCGCTCGCGCTCCGAGAGGCTGATCACGGGGATGCGGCGCAGCACCGCCGGAACCGGCTGCGCGAGGACTCGGACCACGAGCGCGGAGCAGCCCGTCTCGGCCAGCGCGCGCAGGTCGCGCAGGTCCTCGGCGGGCAGCAGCGCCAGCGGAGTGACCAGCCCGGAGGCGTCCAGTGTCGCCGCGAGGCCCTCGAGCGCGTCCCGCGCCTCGTCCGGGCGCCCGAGCCGGAGCCGGACGGCGCATTTCAGCGCGGAGAGCTCGGCCTGCAGCCGCAGCGTGGTCGATGCGCGCCCGGCCTTGGCGAGCAGTGCCAGGGCCGCGTCCGGCGCATCGCGGACCAATTCCAACCGCGCCTGGGCGAGCAACAAGGCCGGGCCGGGGCGCTTCACACCGGGCAGCGCGGATTCCGCGGCGAGGATGTCGCCGGCCGCGAGGTGCAGCGTGCTCGCCGCGATGTCGAGTTCCGTGCGCCCGCGCGCATCGAGGTCGGCCCGGCCGCGCCTACGGTGCCGCGCCACGTGCAGACGAGTGATTCCGGCGACCGCCGCACCCGAGATCAGGTCGAGCCTGGCCTGAGCCTCCGCGAAAAAGGCCCAGTGCTCCAGCGTTGCCATGCTCTCGTCGACCGCATCGATGTGCGCCTGCGCCGCCTCGAACTCGAGCGCCTCGATCGCCAGCAGGGTCTGGGCGAGCTCATAGAACGAGCCGATGTAGCCGCCGTCCCAACCCCGTGGCCAGCGCCGCGTTCGACCCTCGGCGACGACGGCCGCCGCTTCGGCCATCTCCCCCATGAGCGCATGAGTGCCGGCCTGCACCGACAGGCCGTGCAGGCTGCCCGCGGAGGTCAGCGGCTCGCGGCAGCGTTGGAATGCGGCGAGTGCGGCATCCGGAGCGCCGCCGTAGAGCAGCGAGAGCCCGGCGTGCACCATCACGTCGGCCCGCAGGTGGCCGAGTTGCTCACGCCCCTCGTCGTCGAGCGCCGCGAAGCCGCCCAAGGCGCTCTCCGCGGCCCGCGCAGCCCGGGCCGTCTGCGCCGTCACCCGCAGCGCGACGCTCACCATAGCGTCCAGCGCGATCGTCTCCGTGACCCCCAACTCGGCGCGCACGGCCTTCGCCCCGAGCACCACGATGGCGAAGTACTCGAGCGCCCGCGGGCGCAACCGGGCAACCTGGTTGTAGGAGACCGCGAGCAGCATCGCCAGGATCGGTTGGCTGCGCATCGTCTCCACCGGGATCGGCGAGAGCACGGCGCGCAGCTCCTCGGCGCGGGAGGCGAGCAGCGCGAGGAAGCACTGCGCGCCGGCCTCGCTGGCCAGCTCGTACTCGCCGCTCTGCACGGCGAGCAGGAAAGCAGCTTCCGCCCTGTTGCTGTCGAGCAGCCAGCCGATGGCCGTGCGGCGGGCCGCGCCCAGCTCCGCGACGCCGCGCTCACCGAGTTCCCGGCGCAGGATGCCGCGCACGGGCGCCGTGAAGCGGAAGCCCCGCGCCGGCACATCGCTTGTCCAGTACCCGAGGCCCAGCGATTCCGCTCGATCGAGCAGCTCGGCGGCATCCGCGGCCCTGGCCGCGCAACGCTGGCCGGCCAGCACCTCGGCGAGGCCGAGCGGCAGCTCGTCGACGACAGAGGCGTGCAGCGCGAGCTCCAGCAGGGCGCCGTCCTCGGCGGCGAGCTCGAGCAGGCGGATGTCGGCCCCGTCGGCGGCGGCGAGCAGGTGCCGGTCCAGCTCCTCGGCGTTGGGCAGGTCTGGCCAACTCGGGGCGCTCAGCAGAGCGCGGGTGGAGCGGGGGTGGCCGAGGCTGGCGCCGCGCACCAGCCGCACCGTCTCGGCGTCGTCGGGGAGCCCGGCGGCGCTCAGCACGGCCGCCGTCTCCGCGGCGGTGAACTCCAGTTCCGCGCCGGCGACGACGACGGTGTCGACGGCGAGGCGCACCGCGGGCAGTTCGAACGCGCCGCGCTCCCGGGTGGCGACACCGACGACGAGCGCGGGCGCCACCGCCAGCACGGCGAGAAGCTCCTCTGCGGCCTGCGCCGAGAGGCTCTCGGCCCCGTCCACTGCGAGGGCGACGGGCGCCTCCAGGGCGCGCAGGCCTGCCTGGACCCGGCGGAGATGGTCGCGCCCCGAGCCCGGCAGCTCACCGCCGCTGTGCAGAGGCGCGCCGGGTTCGGCAAGGCGGGCATCGCGCAGCCCCTGCAGTACTGCCTGCCAGAACGGCACCGGGTCCGACGTGTGCGCCCCGATGTTCAGCCACACAACGGTGCCCGGCTGCTGCCTGGCCCACTCGGCGAGCAAGGTGGTCTTTCCACTGCCGTTGCTGCCGCGGACCACCAGGAGCGCCGTCTGCCTGCTCACCTTTCGCAGAAGACGAGGCCTGTTCAGCACGTGACGCTCGCGGAACGGCGCAGCCGGTGCGGTGGTTCGAGGGTGCATTCGGTGATGTCTCGTTCGTGGTCTCCACCCGACGCTATCACCGAATGGCAGAGGTGCCGGGGCAATGCCCCGGCACCTCTGGTCGGCTACTCGGCCGCGCTCTTGCTCAGGCGTCGTCGCCGGCCGACGAACAACAGCAGTGCTCCCAGGCCGAGGACCAAGGCGGCGGAGCCAATGATCGCGGCGGCTTGGACGCCCGTGGTGCTCAGCCCTCCGACGGGCGGGACGACAGCCGGAGCGGTGAAGGTATTCGTCACCGTCACCGTGGCCGCACCGGCCAGGCCGGCCGCCAGGGCGAAGGTTGACGTCGGGCCGTCGGTGACCTCATCGCCCACCGCCACGGTGGTCTTCGTAGCGTTGCCGGTTTCGGTCTCGGTGACGGTGCACTCCGCACCCGCCGGCAGCTCGTCATCCATGACCGTCAGGTTCTCGCTGCCGCCGATCTGGTGCACGGCATCCCGCACGACCAGGCCGGGTGCCGGGTGCCGCTCGTCGATCAGCACGCACGACAACTCAACGGGGAAGCTGCGCTTCACGGTGTCGGCGGCGGTGCCGTCGACAACCTTGCGCACCGCGACGGATGCCGCGGCGAACTCATTCGAGATCGACACCGTGTTGGCGCCGTCGAGGGCGAGCAGCGGGTCGAGCACGAGGCTGCGGCCGGCGACGGCTGTCTTGGTCTCCCCCTGCTCGGACAGGATGGTGGTGCCGATGGCACCGCCGGCATCCGTCTCGCTGATCTCACAGACCGCGCCCTCGGGCAGCTCGGTCCAGCTGATGCTCTCGCCAGCCGTCACGGTGCGCTCATTCGGCTCCGCACCGGTGACGGCCCGGCCGTCGAGGGTGCAGGAGAGGGCGAGCTCGAAGGAGCCGTGGTCGAACGGCTGGCCGTCGGCGCCCAGAACGCTGGACTCGACCGTCTTCGCCGCGGTGACGCTCGCGAAGTTGAAGGTGTTCTCCACCCCCAGGGCAGACTGCGGCTGGTCTGCCGAGTCCAGCAGGCTGGCGTCCGTTGCGACCGTGAAGCGGTGGCCGTCCGCGGCGTTGCCGGCCAGCGTCTCGCCCGCGGCATCGGTGAGACGGCTGGAGCCGGCGCCACCGTTACTGGTTTCGTTGAGCTCACACACGGCGCCGGTCGGCAGGCCGGTGTAGAGCGCCGACGGCGCCGCCGCACTCACGGTGCGCGCGTTGCCTCCGGCGATCTCGATCGGCGTGCCGTTCAGGGAGCAGCTGAGGTCAACTCCGAAGTCGCTGGTGCCGAACTTTGCCGCTGCATCGCCCACGACGGACTTCGTGACCTGGAGCGAACCGCTGAGGTACCAGTTGCTCACCGTGAGCTCGGTGATGCCGGACGCCGGAATGGTCACCAGGCCCACGGTCTCGTCGACCCCGTCGTTCGGCGTGATGACGACAGCGTCTGCCCCGTGCTCGCCCGTTTCGACGACGGAGCACTCCGTACCGTCGACGAGCTCGCCGACGCTGGCAGTGAAGCCGTTCGCGGCGTTCAACGCGAGGCTCCTCGTCACCGTCTCCTCACCGGCGAGGGTGCAGGAGACGTCCACGTCGAAGGTCTTGTCAGCCGCGTAGCTCGCCGCGCCGCCCTCCAGCTTCTTCGTCACGATGAGCGCGGAAGCGTCGAAGAGGTTCGTGAAGCCGACGGTGTTCTGTGCGGCGTCATCGACATCGGCGCTGAGCTCCGGGATCGTGACCGTGCTGGTGCCCTGGTCGACGACCGGGGGCACCGTGGCGTTCTGCACGCTCACACTGCTCACCGTGCTGTCGGCCCCGCGGGCATCCGTCTCGGTCACGGCGCACTCCGAGCGAGCCGGGAGTCCGGTGAACTCACGGAACTGGCCATGGTCGAGCATGAACGAGGTCAGCGGCAATACCTCGGCACCCTGGAAGGTGCACTGTGCGCTGAACGCGAAGCGTGTCGGCAGGGTGGTGGATTCGTTGCCGGCCTGCACCGTTTTCTCGACCCGCAGACTGGCCAGCTCGTACACGTTCTGCACGGCGATCTCTGCGGCGTCCGTGGCATCGGTCACGGTCACGGATGCCGGGCTGGCCGTCCATGAGGTCTGACCAGCGTCTGCCTCGTCAATCGAGCACACGCTGCCGAGCGGCAGGTCGTCCACCGTCACGGGCACACCGGGCTCGAGCGTGACCGCTCCCGCGTTCGGCAGAGTCAGTGCGGCGCCCTGCCAACTGCAGCTCACGGTTGCGTCGAAGGTGGCCGCAGCGAAGGCGGAACCAGCACCGGTCACCGCCTTGCTGATCTCCAGCGAGCCATTCTCGAAGGTGTTGGTGACCGAGACCTGAACGGTCGCGGCGTTGTCACCGACGGTGATGACGCCGTTGTTCGGGCTGATCGTCGAGCTCTGCGCGTGGCCGAGATCGGTCTCGGCCACGGTGCACTCAGCGCCGGTCGGCAGGCCGTTGTAGTCGGCGAAACCGCCACCCGTGATCGTGCGCGTCGCGCCGCCGGGGATGGCGATGGACTTGCTGACGCCGTCCACCTCCCTGGTGCACGACATCGAGACGGTGTACTCGTCGTCTGTGGCGGGTGCCAGCGACGCGGCGGGCTCACCGGCGAGCGTCTTGGTCACTCGCACGCTGCCCGTCGTGAAGGTGTTCGTCACCGTCACCGCCGTCGGCGCGCTGACGCTCGCTCCGACGGTGAAGGTACTCGGCGAGAACGCGGTGCCGTTGGCCCCGCCCGTCTTCGGCTCACTCACGGTGCAGCTAGCGCCGCTCGGCAGGTCGGAGACGTTCCACGTGGGAGCCGTCTTGTTCAGAACCTGCGTGTCGGAGAAGACCGTGGTCGGGTTGGCCGATGCCAGCGTGCAGCTCAGGTCGACGGTGAAGTCCTCGTTGCCCCAGTCGGCGGCGCCGGTTCCGGCGAACGCCTTGGTGATGGTCGCCGCACCGACGGTGAAGACGTTTTTCATGACGAGTGCGCTGGTGAAATCACCCTGTGCGTCATCCGCCGTCAGGGTGAAGGAGGACGTCGGGCCGGTGCCCGCAACCGGCGGGGAGCCGGCCTGCGTGAACACCGAACTGGTCGAGGACGCACCGCCGCGGCCCGTCTCGATGACGGAACACGTGGCCCCGGCGGGCAGAGAGGTGAACTCCTTGACCCCGTCAATGCCGAGGGAGAACGTCTCGTTCAGCACTGTGTTGCCGAGGAACTGGCAGCTGGCGCGGAAGTTGTACGGCCCCGAGTAGACGATTCCCTCGCCATCCTGGTTCAGCGCACCGCCCGCATCGACGGTCTTGGTCACCGAGAACCCGGCGTACTCGTAGCTGTTGGTGACCTCGATCAGGTTGTGCTCCGGCGCGTCCTCGAAGGGGTGGTGCACGTCGGTGCGATCGCCGAACCCGCGCAGCGCCTCAATGCTGCCCGAGCGCCCGTTGGCACCCGCGGGGTCGTAGCTGGCCGTTGCGCCCTGGCTGGGGAGCTCGCCGGCCGTGCAGGTCGAGAACAGCGGAAGGTTGGTGCCCGCGCCGTAGTACAGCACGGTTCCGTTGGCGGCGACGGTCGCGGTGGACCGGTTGACGCCGCCCGCGCCGACGAGGTTGACCGGGGTCACGCCGGAGACGCACTGCAGGCCGACGTCGTAGCCGCTCGGCAGGGGCGCCGTCCAGCCCGCAGGCGTGTCAATGCTCTTCTTCAGCGCGATCACGCCGGTGGGGGCCGCCACACCGGCCCGGACGGGTTCGACCGGGCCCTGGTAGATCTCGACACCGGCGTCGGTGCCGCGCGAACCGGCGGCAACCGTGTTCCAGGCGATGGGCAGACCGCTCGCGACCGCGGCATCCGACACCCACGGAGTGCGGGTCTCGAACGTCAGCGACGCGGCTCCACCCGGAGCCAAGCCGGCGCCGGTCGCGAAGCTGATCACGAACTTCACGGCCTTGGCCGCGGCGAGCTCAGACTCGGCGGTGTTGGCGTCGAACGGGGTCCAGACGCGCGTGCTGACGTCGCGGTAGCAGGCGTCGTTCGTCGGGATGTCGCCGACGCGGGCGGTGTACTCGATGTCCTTGCCGTTGCAGGCACGCGCCGGCGTGACGTTCGTGTAGAACGAGCTGACCGTGGCGCCCGGAGCATTGCTCGCGACGTTGCCGAGCAGCGTGGGAGACCACGCGGAGCCTCGCTTCGGAGCGGTCACAACGCCGGTGTCGTTCACTGCCGGAAGCACGTCAATGGCGACGATGGAATCGCTGGCCATGTTGCCGCGGTTCGTGAAGGTCATGCGCCAGGACTCAACGCCGCCGGGCCGGGTGATCGGCACACAGTTGTTCGTGTAGTACCCACCGCCGGCGTTCGGCGTGGCGCAGGCGGCGGCAGAGCCCGAAGCCGACGTGCTCAGCACGCCGAGGTCGTCGTAGTTGACGTCGCCGGGCTGCGCGTCCGGTACACCGGCTGCCACGCCCTTGACGGCCTTGGCCACACCGATCGGGGCCGACGCCGCCGGGTTGACCGTCGTCAACGCCTCACAGGAGGCGACGTTCGTCGTGTCCGTGCGGGGCCGGTTGTTCAGCGTCGACTCGCACCGCTCGAAGACACGATCGCTGGTCGCGGTGATGGAGTTCTCGACGGGGGTACTCGGCACGAGGCCGAGGCGGAACATCAGCGCGGCCTGGATGACGATCTTGTCGCCCGGCTTGAAGACGAAGGACGGCGGGACGGTGATCGCGACCGCGCCGCTGCTCTCGTCGAGGGACGCGGAGAAGCCGGTGTTGGGCAGCGCACCACTGGTTTGGTTGGAGAGTGTGAACTTGAAGACCGGGTCGACGCCCGTCATCGGAACGAGGAGCGCGCCCCCACCGTCGACGGCGATCTGGTCGGCGAGCTTCAGCCCGGTGATGTTCCAGTCGCCGGTGTTCGTGATCGTCATGGCGTACGGGATGCTGAAGTCCGGCGGGTACTGCTGGGAGACCGCGCCTCCGGCGCCGTTGCCCGGCGCCTTCTCCACCTTGATGCGGTTGACGCGGTGCTGGAGCACCGTGTTGGCCGAGTCAGCGGCGTCGCCGGTCCAGAGGGTTGCGGGCGCCTGCGGCGTCCCCCACGAGCCGTCTCCGTGCACGTCGAGCACGTTGCTGGTCGTGCCCTGGACCGTCTCGCCCGGGGCGGCGCTCAGACCGACACCGACCCGGGTGGTCGGCGCAAGGTAGCTGTCGACTTCGCCGCCAGGACCGACGCGCAAGTTCTCCAGGCGCGTCGCATTGACCTTGATGACGACCTGCGGGTTGCGCGGGCGCTCCCAGTTGCTCGAAGCGGTGTCGCGGCGCACCTCGAAGCGCACACCGCGCACGTCGGCGGCTGTGACGCCGTCCGGCAGCTTCGGGGTGATGGTGCCGTTCGTGGCGGCGTCCTCCCAGTTGCCCCTGACCCAGCACGCGCTGAGATCGGTGTCGGCCTCGCAGGTGTGCGTCAGCACCGAGCCGACCAGGGAAGCTTCGACGCCGACCAGCACCGAGGTGCGCAGCTGACGCACGCCGGTCGGCAGCGTCACCTGGGGCAGAGACGCCAGCTCGAATGCGTTCCAGAAGGTCGGCGTGGTGTCGGAGATCGTGAGCTTGGTGGTGCGCACGTTGCCGGTCGGCTGCCCGGTGAGGGTCAGCTGGTACCCGGTGCGGGGTTGGTCCTCGAAGCGGGTGGCGGGGGCGAGCGTCTTGTCCGCCAGAACGCCGTAGGTGGCGGCAACGAATCCGACGGTGGCTTCGGAGGTGCCCTCTGCCTCGTCAATTGTGTGCCCACCCGGGCGGCTGGCATCGGTGTGGGCCACATTCCGGGCCTGGTTGCCGACGGCGACCGCGGTGCCCGGGCTGTCACGCTGGAACTCTCGCATCTGGAAGGTCAGCTCCAGCGTGCTCGATGCGCCAGACACGATCGTGGCCCTGGTCGGGTCGGAGTGAACGACACTGACGCCGATCACATCACCCAGCGCGCTGGCCGTCAGGGCCTGGGCCTGGGGGATCGTGTAATCGGTGGTGGCGCCACCGACCCTGGTCAGCGTGACCGTCGATGTCGTCGCGGCGTCCGGCACGGTGATGCGGCCGATCGCGTACAGGTTGAGCCAGTTGTATGCGGTCGGGGCGGCCTGCGCGGCAGCAGGATCCGAGACGCTCAGGGTTTCTACCTTGACCCCCTGCTGGGTCGTGTTCGTCGCGACGATGGTTGCGGTGACCAGCGGGTACTTGCCGGCGTCGGTCCCGGCCGGCGGGACCGGCAGCTCGTTCTGGTCGAACGTCTTCGTGATCTCGACGTTGACCGGGGTGTCGCGAATCGTGATCGTGTCCTCGGCGCTCTGGGACACGTTGTGCGCACCCTGCCCGCTGAGGTTCACCGTGTTCTTCACGAGGCCGCGCACGCCGGTGTTGTAGGTGTCGGTGTGGATGTCGCCGACGACCGGCCCGCCGCTGCGCTTCTTCTGGCGGATCTGGAAGGTGAGGTCGAGTCCGCGTTCGTGGTTGTACGACGCGGCGACTCCACTGTCGACAGGGGGCGCGGCCTCCGCCGTGCGCTTGGAGCCCTCGGCGTAGGTCAGGCGCACGGCCAGCGTCGAGGCGCGCTCGGCAGCTGTCAGCACGTAACCGGGGAATGCGCCGTCGCACGCGGCGGCGGGGGTGCAGACCTGGCCGGTGATGTCGTCCCAGGTGTCGGAGGCGTCGTTGAACAGCTCGACGCGCTCAACCTTGTCGTAGGCGATCAGCGGGTCGAGTGCAGGGGTGATCGGCTCGATCTTGGCCAGGTCGAAGGCGTCGTAGACGGAGGCCTGGATGTTTCCGAAAGCGGCGCCGGGGGTTGGGTCGTCCACAACGGTGACCGTGGTGAAGGGCAGCCCCTCGGTTGACCAGCTGAGGCGCGCGGTGCGCTGCTCATCGCTGAACGCATACACCTCGTCGCTCAGCCAGTGCTTCTCGATCAGGTCGGGACCGACACCGGCACCGTCCAGCGGCTTGAGGCTGATCGTGTCGTCGGCCTCTGCCTTGTTGTCGGCCGGTGTGGTGTCGTTCGGGTTGCTGACCGCGGCGGACGCCCGGTTCGCCACAACAAGCGGATCGGCGGCCTTGGCCGCGTCGGCGACGCTGCCGCTCCCGTCGCGGAACTCGTCGCGCGTCTGCACGCTCAGGTAGGGCGCGGCCGTGAACCCGGGCGGCAGGAGTTTGCCGTCCTTGCCGGTATAGACGAACTGCACGCCTTGGATGGTGTCTTTGAGTGCGTTCGGAACGGTGAAGTCCCAATTTGCGCTGCCCTCGATCAGGCCGGCGCCCGCAAAGGTCTGCCAGTCGGAGCCGTCCCAATACTTCACCGTGAGGTTGGCGTTGCTGGGCACGCCGGCGGTGATCCGCGCAAGGTTGAAGGTGTTCCAGAACTCGCTCGGAGTGGCGGTGTCGGCGGGATCGGTAATGGTGAGGTGCTCGGAGCCGATGGTGGACGCATTCGACCCGGCGTCGTTGACGGCGCCGACGATGGAGACGGAACTCACCGCGCCGGGCGCGGCCCACAGTTCCTCGCGCGCGATGTTCTTCTCGACGCTGGTCGAGACGCGCGCCGGCTGGCGTGTGAGGTCGTCCTGCGCGTCGTCGATGCCGGTCTTGCCGTGGACGTCGGTGACGGTGGCGGTCGTCTCATTGGTATTGGTGACGTCGTCCACGCCAGGGACCGGCTGCGCGGTCACGGTGAACGAGATGTCGGTTGTCGCGTTGGCCTGGATCGGGCCGGTGAAGCGCACGGTGAAGCCGACAACAGTCTTTCCCGCCGGTGCGACGGGGAGCGTGTCAACCCCGTCCGCGGCGATGGTCTCGAAGGTTCCGTCCGCATATTCGTACTCGACGCTCGCAGCATCGGCGTTGGCCGGCCACTCGAGGTCGTCAGTGAAGCCACCGAAGTCGAGACCCTGGGCGGCGAGGTCTGCAGCGCCAGGCGACGGCTCCGCGATGACGAGCTCGGTCACCGCGCGATTGCCGTTCGTCGCGGTGATCAGCGCGGTGGTCGATTCGCCGGCGAGCAGGGCGTCCTTCGTGAACACCTTGGTGACGCCCACCTGCGGGCCGGTGTTGCTGACGACGACGTCGGCCGGGGCGGTCTTCGGCGGGGTCGCGGTAGCCCCGAGCGTGACGTGCGACGCGGCGGTGTTGGGGATCGTCACCGACTGATCCTGCGGGATCGTGCTCACGGTGCTGTTGGTGACCGTGTTGATGACGATCGCGGCCTGGCCGTCCGCCGGGGTCGGCGGGAGCTGGCCGGCGTTCTTGCTGAACGTGAACCGGAGGCCCTTGACTTCGGTCAACGGATCGATGGCCGGGATGCCGGTGGTGTCGGCGGGGATCGGGCCGGTCGCATAGGCCTCAACCCAGTCGCCGAGGGCGTCGCGGTACTCGATCTTCACCCGGTCCGCGCCGGTCGGCGCCGTGATCGAGCCGATCCCGGCGAAGTCGAGGTATCCGCCCAGCGGGCTCGTCGAACCGTCGGCCGGGTCCTGGATGACGAGGGTGTCGACTGCGCGGTTCGAGGCGTTGCCGCCGCCGATGGTGTACTCCACGGGCTGATCGGCAACAGCCGGAACTGTTGCCCCGGCTACCTGCTTGTTGTCGACCGACTTGGCGACGCTCGAGTCCAGAACCACGGGCACTTCGAGCGTGATGCTCGCCGGGCTCTCAACTGCCTCCGCGTTCGAGGCTGTCGCGTGAGCGACGTTGACGAGTTCGGTGCCGTCGAGGTCACCGCTGACGTTGGCAGGAACCTTCACGTACACGGCGATGGAGTACGTTTCGCCGCCCAGGATGCCCGTCCCGCTCTCGCCCTTGGCGGTGAAGTCAACGGTGAAGGACGTGCCATCCAGCGTGACCGTGGGAGCCGAGACTCCCTGCACCCGGACCGGGTCCGGCACGCCATCGTCGAAGACCAGCGGTGCGGGCAGGGCGTCGGTGAGTTGCGCGTCGGTGCAGACGTCGGCGCTCACAACGTTGCAGCGGAGCTCGATCGTGTAGCTGAAGGTCTCGCCGGGGGCATACGGGGAGGTGTTCGGCGCGGTCACCGTCTTGGTGAGGGCGAGCTCCGACTCGATCTCGGCCGCGTGCGACTGGCCACCGTCAACTCCGCCGACGACGAGCCCTCCCGCCAGCAGCGCCACAACCGAGAGGAACGCGGCCGCCACCGAGAAGAGGCGCGTCTGCCCGAGGTACCGTCGACGCGGTGCGCGGTGGGCAGGCGCGCTGGAGCGCAAACGTGGAACAGGCATGGATATCCCCCTGGGCTGCGGATCGGGCGTGCAGCCCGGTCGCGCGACATTCTCGTCACCGAGAACCTCGCGCACGTGCGTCTAGGGCGGGCTACGCTTCCAGAATCCCAGTCCGAGTGGCTGTACCCCAAACTGTCCCCCGTAGTGAGGACCGATTTCACCCCGAAAATCACCCTTTGCACCCCGAACTGGGGGCACTTTGGCCCTAACCTGAGCGCGGGCCTACTGCGTGGCGAAGCTCACATGCTGCATCACCCAGGAGTGCATGGTGACGGCCGCGGCCGCGCTGGCGTTGATCGAGCGGGTGGACCCGAACTGGGTGATCTCCACGACGGCGGCGGCGGCGGCGATCGCCTCCGGCGACAGCCCGGGCCCCTCCTGGCCGAACAGCATGAGGCAGCGCTCGGGCCAGGTGAACGTCTCGATCTTCACGCAGCCAGGAACGTTGTCGATCGCGATGATCGGCAGCCCCTCCGCGCGCGCCCACTCGACGAGCTCATCGACGGTGGAGTGGTGCAGCACGTGCTGGTAGCGGTCGGTGACCATGGCGCCGCGCTTGTTCCAGCGGCGCCGGCCGACGATGTGCACGGTGTCGGCGGCGAAGGCGTTGGCGCTGCGCACGATCGAGCCGATGTTCATGTCGTGCTGCCAGTTCTCGATGGCGACATGGAACGGATGCCGGTGCTCATCGAGGTCGGCCACGATGGCCTCCATGCGCCAGTACCGGTAGCGGTCGATCACATTGCGGGTGTCGCCGTGCGCGAGCAGCTCGGGGTCGTAGTAGTCCTCGTCCGGCCACTCCTCGCGGCCGCCGGGCCACGGCCCGACGCCCCAGGTGCTGAGTTCGACGGTTGGGGTCGGCGCGATGGCCTCCGCGGCCCGGCCTTCGTCACCGTCGGCCGCGGCGTCCTGCGTCTGCTCATTCACCACACAAGGCTACTTCCCCCGCGCCCCCTCCCGGTTGCCACAAATCAGGGGTGTGGGGCGCGCGGACCCCCGATTTGTGGCAACCGGGAGGCGGGCGCGAGGGCTTTTAGGTGCGCCTAAAAGTTGCTATGTTTTAGGCATGCCTAAAACTCTCAACGACGAGCAGGCGCGGGGAGCGGGAACCGCCGCGAGCCCTGCCGCGAGCCCTGCCCAGCGCCGTGCCGCGCGCCTCGGCCGCGGCGGTCAGCACCGGATCCTCTGGCTGCTCGGCCCCGCCCTCGTGGCCGGCGTCGCCTACCTCGACCCGGGCAACGTCGCCAGCAACATGACCGCCGGCGCCGAGTATGGCTATCTGCTCGTCTGGGTGGTCGTCGCCGGCAATGTGATGGCCTGGCTGATCCAGTACCTCTCGGCCAAGCTCGGCATCGTCACGGGCAAGAGCCTTCCCGAGCTGCTCGGCCTCCGCATCCGCAACCGGCACGCCCGCCGCAGCTACTGGCTGCAGGCCGAGCTCGTGGCGATGGCCACCGACCTGGCCGAGATCATTGGCGGCGCCGTCGCGCTCAACCTGTTGTTCAACCTGCCGCTGATCTGGGGCGGCGTCATCACCGGCACCGTGTCGATGGTGATGCTCGCCGTGCAGACCCGGCGCGGCCCCCGCGTGTTCGAGCGCGTCGTCATCAGCCTGCTCGCCATCATCGCGATCGGCTTCACCGCCGGCGTCTTCATCGCGCCGCCGTCACCCGAGGGCGTGCTGGGCGGGCTGGTCCCCCGCTTCGAGGGAACCAACTCGGTGCTGCTGGCCGCCTCCATCCTCGGCGCGACGATCATGCCGCACGCGATCTACGCGCACTCGGCGCTCGCCCGCGACCGCTTCGAGGTGCGGGCATCCGGGCTCACCACGAAGCGCCTGCTCACCGCCACCCGCTGGGACGTCTCGATCGCGATGGTCATCGCCGGCAGCGTCAACCTCGCGATCCTGCTGCTCGCCGCCGCGAACCTGCAGGGCGTCGCCGGCACCGACAGCCTTGAGGGCGCCTACGCGGCGCTGCACGACTCGATGGGCGCCGTCGTCGCAACCCTGTTCGCTGTCGGCCTGCTCGCCTCCGGGCTGGCCTCTACCTCGGTCGGCGCGTACGCCGGCGCCGAGATCATGCACGGCCTGCTGCACGTGCGGGTGCCGCTCGTGGCCCGCCGGCTCGTGACGCTGATCCCGGCGCTGCTGATCCTCGGCAGCGGCTTCGACCCGACCCAGGCCCTCGTGCTCAGCCAGGTGGTGCTCTCCTTCGGCATCCCGTTCGCCCTGGTGCCGCTGGTCTGGCTGACGGCGAAGGCCGGCGTGCTCGGCGAGTACCGCAACCGCTGGGTGACGACCTCGGCGGGCGCCGTGGCATCCGTTCTGCTCATCACGCTCAACGTCACCCTGCTCGTGCTGCTGTTCGGCGGATAGTCTGGGGTCGATGCCTGCCACGACCCCCGCCATCGAGGACTACCTCAAGACCATCTACGCGCACACCGAGTGGCAGCCGGAGCCGATCACGCCCTCCGCGCTGGCCGGCAAGCTCGGCATCGCGCCCAGCTCGGTCACCGAGATGGTCAAGAAGCTCGCCGCCATGGGAATGGTCACCCACGTTCCCTACGGCGCGGTGCGACTGAACGAGGCGGGCACCGCGCGGGCGCTCCAGGTGGTGCGCCGGCACCGCCTGATCGAGACCTGGCTCGTGAACGAGATGGGCTACACCTGGGACGCGGTGCACGACGAGGCCGAGGTGCTGGAGCACGCGCTGAGCGAGCGGCTGCTCGCGGCGATCGATGCGCGGCTCGGCCACCCGCGGCGCGACCCGCACGGCGACCCCATCCCGGCCGCAGACGGCAGCCTGCAGCGCCCCGCCGCTGTGCTGCTCGCCGAGGCCGTCGCCGGCCACCGCGGCGCCGTCGTGCGCATCAGCGACCGCGACCCGGCCGTGCTGCGCCTGCTCACCGACAACGGCATCGGCCTCGACACCGCGCTCGAGCTGGCGGATGCCGGCGTGCTGCTGCCGGACGGCCGCCTGCTCCCGCTCTCGGCCGAGGCGCTCGCGAGCATCTGGGTCAGCGCCTAGCCGCTCGGGCCCGCGAGGCCGCCCGCGAAACGCCTCCGACCCGTCGCCGTAACATGAGCACGCCGCATCCGCCCTAGGCTGAGCACTGAAGGAAGGATGCTCATGGCACGTCGCGATGAAATCGAATGCTGGCTCACCGATATGGATGGCGTGCTGGTGCACGAGAACGAGCCGCTCCCCGGCGCGGCCGAACTGCTCGAGCAGTGGCGCACCGAGGGCAACCCCTACCTGGTGCTCACCAACAACTCCATCTTCACCCCGCGCGACCTGAGCGCGCGGCTCCGCGCCTCCGGCCTCATTGTGCCGGAGGAGGCCATCTGGACGAGCGCGCTGGCCACCGCCGCGTTCCTCAAGTCGCAGAGCCCCGGCGGCAGCGCCTTCGTCATCGGCGAGGCTGGCCTGACAACGGCCCTGCACGAGGCCGGCTTCATCATGACCGAGACGAGCCCCGACTACGTCGTCGTGGGCGAGACCCGCAACTACTCCTTCGAGGCGATCACCAAGGCGATCCGCCTGATCGTCGGCGGCGCCCGATTCATTGCCACGAACCCGGATGCCACCGGCCCGAGCGCCGACGGCCCGATGCCCGCCACCGGCGCCATCGCCGCCCTCATCACGAAGGCGACCGGCATGGAGCCCTACATCGTGGGCAAGCCGAACCCGATGATGTTCCGCTCGGCGATGAACAAGATCGGCGCGCACTCCGAGAACACGGCCATGATCGGCGACCGGATGGACACCGACATCGTCGCCGGCATCGAGGCGGGCCTGCACACGATCCTGGTGCTCACCGGCATCAGCGACGACGCCGAGATCGCGCGCTACCCGTTCCGGCCGGACGAGATCCTCTCCGGCGTGCACGAGCTCGTCTACGCCGAGCCGCGCGAGACCGCGCTCTAGCAGCGACGCACCCGCACACTCAGGACCACACGCCCGCTGCCCCGAATCTAGGGCCAGTGCGGCTGTGGTCCTGAGTTTTCTGCTGTTGCCCCGCGCCCGCGCCCTCGCCCGCGCCCGCGCGCCCAGCTCGTCGAGACTGCGCGACTTGTAGTTCCCGGGGGCTGGAACTACAAGTCGCGCAGTCTCGACGTGGGGTTGCGTGGGGTTGCGGCGGTTGGGCGCGCGGCTGGGCGCCGCTAGACGCGGTCGAGCGCGGCCGGCAGCGAGCTGCGCCACTCGGCCGGCGCCTCCGCAGCGGGGGCAGCGGGCAGGATGCCGCGGCCGTCCGGCGCGGGGATGGCCGAGAGCAGCGCCTGCGTGTACGGGTGGGCCGGCTCCTCCCAGATGCGCTCCGAGACGCCGGACTCCACGATCTGGCCGCGGTACATCACAACGGTGCGGTCGGCGATCAGGCGCACGATGGCGAGGTCGTGCGAGATGAACAGCAGGCCGGCCCCGGCATCCAGCGCCAGCCGGCGCATCATGTCGGCGACGGAGGCCTGGCTGGAGGCGTCCAGGGCCGAGATCGGCTCGTCGGCGACGAGCAGGTCGGGCCGGGCGGCGAGGGCGCGGGCGATCGCCACGCGCTGCCGCTGGCCGCCGGAGAGCTCGTGCGCGTAGCGGGAGACCATCGCGGTCGGCAGGCCGACCCGCTCCAGCCACTCCTCCGGCTTCGAGCCCGCCTCGCCGCGGGCGAGCGCGGCGCGGATACCCTCGGTGATCTGGGTACCGACCCGGATGCGCGGGTTCAGCGACGAGTTCGGGTCTTGGAACACCATCTGGATCGACGTGAAGGCGGTCGGCCGGCGGCGCACGCCGAGCAGCGGCACGGCCTGGCCGCGGTAGCTCACGCTCCCGGAGCGCGGCTTCTCCATGCCGACGACGGCGCGGGCGAGGCTGGACTTGCCGCAGCCGCTCTCGCCGACTAGCGCCAGCACCTCACCGGGCGCGATCGACAGCGAGACGCCGTCGACGGCCCGCACGACAGAGGCGCCGTGGTACTCGATGACGAGGTCGGTGACGCTCAGCAGATCGTTCGGGCTCGCGCTCATCGGCCGGCCTCCTTCTGGATCACGGACGGCGTGTCGGAACCCTGGGCGCTCGGCAGCGACTCCAGCAGCTCGCGGGTGTACGCGTGCTGCGGGGCGCCGAAGATCTGCTCGCGCGGGCCGGTCTCCACGATCGCGCCGTGGCGCATCACCGAGACCTCGTCGGCTATGGCGCTCATCACGCCGAGGTCGTGGGTGACCAGCAGCACGGCGAGCTGGCGCTCGTCGGCGAGGTCACGCAGCAGGTGCAGGATGCCGGCCTGCACAGTGACGTCGAGGGCCGTGGTCGGCTCGTCGGCGAGCAGCACCACCGGGTCGCAGGCCAGGGCGATCGCGATCGCGATGCGCTGGCGCTGCCCGCCCGAGAACTGATGGGGGTAGCGGCCGAGGGCCTCGACCGGGTTCGGCACTCGCACCCGCATCAGCAGCTCGATGGCGCGGTCGCGCGCCGCCTCGCGGCCGAGCTTCAGGTGGGTGCGCACGTGGTCGGTCAGCTGGGAGCCGACCGTCAGCTGCGGGTGCAGGCTGGAGGACGGGTCCTGGAAGATCATGGCGATGCGCCGGCCGCGGATGCGGTTCAGTGCACGCCGGCGCATGCCGATGAGCTCTGTGCCGGCCAGCTCTGTGCCGCCCGGCTCGGCGCCGTTCGCGTCGGCGTCGAACAGCCTGATGGAGCCGCCGACGGTGGCGTTCGCCGGCAGCAGGCCGAGGATCGCCAGCGACGAGACGGTCTTGCCCGAGCCAGACTCCCCCGCCAGGCCGTGGATGCGGCCGGGCACGAGGTCGAGGCTGATGCCGGTGACGATCGGCTTCGGCGCCTTGCGCGGGCCGATCCCGACGGTGAGCCCCTGCACGCTGAGCACGGCCGGGGCGGTCGCCTCGGCATCCGGGACCATGGTGTTCAGAACGTCGGTCATCAGCGTGCACCCGCCTTGCTCATCTGGGAGGTGGGGTCGAAGATGTCGCGGAGCGAGTCACCCACGAAGTTGAACGCCATCACGACGGTGAGGATCGCGAGGCCGGGGAAGACGCCGATCCACCAGCTGTCGAAGTTCGCCATGGCGGCGGAGATCATCGAGCCCCACTCCGCGGTCGGCGGCTGGGCGCCGAGGCCGAGGAAGGAGAGGCCGGAGAGCAGCAGGATCGCGGTGCCGACGTCGAGGCTGGCGAGCACCAGGATCGGGCCGACGACGTTCGGCGCCACGTCGACGCGCAGCGTCTTGAACGGCGAGAAGCCGAGCAGCCGGCCGGCCATCACGTAGTTCTGGGTGCGGAGGCCGAGCACGATGCTGCGCGTCATCCTGGCGTACTGCGGCCAGGACACGACGAAGGCGGCGATCACGGCGTTGAACAGCGACGGCCCGAGGGCTGCCGCGACGACCATGGCGAGGATGACGGTGGGGAACGCCATCACCAGGTCGGTCAGGCGCATGAGCACCTCGTCGACCCACTTGCCGAAGTAGCCGGCGATGGCGCCGATCAGGGTGCCGACGACCATCGACATGACGACGAGCATGAGGGCAAGCGGGATCGTGACGCCGGCGCCGGTCATGAGGCGCGAGAAGATGTCGCGGCCGAGCGCGTCGGTGCCCATGATCGTGTCGATGCCGGGAGCCTGCAGGCGCGGCAGCACCTGCGCCAGCGGGTCGAACGGCACCCAGAACTGCGCGGTGAACGCGACGACGATCCAGAAGGCCGCGATGACGGCCCCGATCACGCCGAGCGGCGTCACCCAGGCGGATGGAATCCGCAACCAGCGGCGCGTCATGCGAGCCTCACCCTCGGGTCGAGCACGCCGTAGAGCAGGTCCACGGCGAAGTTGATGCCCAGATAGATCACGCCGACGATGAGGCCGACGCCCATCACCCCGGGCAGGTCCAGGCTGGTGGCGGAGTTGTAGGCGTAGCTGCCGAGCCCCGGCCAGGCGAAGACGGCCTCGACCAGCACGGTGCCGGAGAGCAGCGAGCCGAAGGCGAGCCCGACGATGGTCAGGATGGGCAGCGAGGCGCCGCGCAACGTGTAGCCGAAGAGCATCCGCGGCCCGGAGAGGCCCTTCGCCCGGCCGGCGCGGATGTAGTCGGCGTCGAGCACCTCGAGCACCGAGGTGCGCACGAAGCGGGTGAGCAGGCCGATGGTGAACAGCGAGAGCACGAACACCGGCAGCATCAGGTGCGCCATGGCGTCCATGAACGTCACCCACTGCCCGGCGAGCAGCGCGTCGACGGTGTACAGCCCGGTCACCGTCGGCGGCGGGCTGAGGATCGGCGAGAGCCGGCCGGAGCCGGGCGCGATGCGCAGCTGCAGGAAGAAGAAGTTGAAGCTGACCAGCGCCATCCAGAACGTCGGGATGCTCAGGCCGATGAGAGAGAGCACGCGCACCAGCTGGTCGCTGATCTTGCCGCGGCGGTAGGCCGCGAGCGAGCCGAGGGCCACGCCGACGGCGAGGCTGACGATGATGGCGCCGATGGCGACCTCGATCGTGGCCGGCACAGCCTTGGCGAGGTCGGATGCCACCGGCTGCGCGGTGCGCAGCGAGACGCCCATGTCGCCCTGGAACAGGTTGAGCAGGTAGTTGAGGTACTGCACGGGCAACGGCTGGTCGAGGCCGTGCTTCTCGATGTACGCCGCCACAGTGGCAGGGTTGCTGGCCGCGCCCTCGCCGAGCGCTGCCACGATCGGGTTGCCCGGGACGAGGTTGGCGAGGCTGAACGTCACCAGGGTGACGCCGAAGAGCAACAGTACTGACATTCCGAGGCGACGAAGCACGTACCCGGCCAGAGGGGATCCACCAAGTGGAGCTCTGGCCGGGTGCACGCGGGTCGCGCGGGTGTTCTTTCCCACGCTAGAGATTCCTTCGGCTTCTACTTGGCCTGCAGCTCGGCGATGTCCATCGTCCACGTCGAGTTGTAGTTGACACCGGAGATGAAGTCGGCGGTGGCGATGTTCGAGCCGGGCACGATCAGCGGCACGAACGGGCCCTGCTGCTGCAGCGCCTCGGCGAAGTCGCTGAAGGCGCCCTCACGCGATTCCATGCTGGTCGCGGTCTCGGCGGCGGTGGCCAGCTCGACGATGGACGGGGCGGCTTCGGCGGTCCAGCCGGCGCGCAGGCCGACCTTGGCCCCGGCCTGGAACGGCAGGAAGTTGGCCGAGTCGGCGTAGTCCGGGCCCCAGAACCAGATGCTGAACGCCTCGCGGCCGTTGACGTACTCGTCGATCTGCGTCGTGAACGGCGCCGGTGCGAGCTCGATGGAGATGCCGGCTGCCGACAGCTGCGACTGGATGCGCTCGGCGAGCGGGGTGAAGCTCACGCCGCCGACCGGGTAGTCGTTCGGGTACTCGAGGGTGATGGTCTCACCGGCGTAGCCGGACTTGGCCAGGGCGGCCTTCGAGGCGGCGAGGTCCTGCTTGACACCGTCGGTCAGCGCGCCGAGGAACGACGGCGGGATGACGCCGGTCGCTTGCTCCGAGCCGGCGCCGGCCAGCTCGAGGAGTGCCGGGTAGTCGAGCGCGTAGCGCACGGCCGAGGCGAACTCCGGGTTCGCCGTGACGCCGGCAACCTCGGGGTTCTGGTTCAGCAGCAGGAAGATCGTCTGGGCCGACGGCACCGAGGTGACGCTGACCGCGCCGCTCAGGCCGGCGACCTGGTCGCCGCTCAGGTCGACGGCCACTTGGGAGTCGCCGCCCTCGAGGTTCATCTTCTGGGTGGCGCTCTCGGAGACGTTGCGGATGACGACGCGGTCGAAGTCGATGTCCTCTGCGCCGTTGTACTTCTCGTTGCCGGTGAGCACGACCTGCGACTCGACGCTGAGCGTGTCGAGGATGTAGGGGCCGGAGCCGGCGGAGGTGGTGTTGAGGAACTTCTCGGCGGCGTCGGTGTTGTCGGTGGTGCCACCGTTCTCGATGACGACCTTGGAGTTGAGGATCGCGAGCGAGGGGTTGGTCATCAGCGCGGGCAGCTTGAGCGAGGAGGTCGCGGTGCTGAGCTCGACGGTCTTGTCGTCGACCTTGGCGACCTCGATGCCCTCCATCAGGAAGTTGGCCTTGCTCTCGGTCATACCCTTGACGCGGTTCAGCGAGAAGACGACGTCGTCCGCGGTGACCGGGGTGCCGTCGGAGAAGACGCGGCCGTCGTCGAGGGTGAAGGTGAAGACCGTTGCGTCGTCGTTCTGGGTGTAGCTGGCCAGACCGGGCACCGGGGTGCTCTCGTCGGAGCCGGCGAAGTCGAGGAGCGTCTCGTAGAGCGCCTTCGAGACCATGTAGCCGGTCGGCACGTAGTTGCGGCCCGGGTCGGCCGTCTCGAGCGTGAACGCGGTGTCGATGACGATGCTGGTGGGAGCGCTGCCGGTGCCGCCTTCCGGAGCGGTTGCGGCGCAACCGACGAGGGCGAGCGATGCGCTCAGCCCGAGAGCTGTTGCGACGTAGCGGATTTTGGTGCGCACGGGGTAACTCCTTCTCATGAACTGCGGGGGCAGACGCCGGGCGGCCTGCGCGCATCTCTGGGCGAGGCATCCGACTCAACGATCCAAATACTTGGACGGCTTTGCATGACATTCGCACAATCAGCGCTACTCTGTCCAATCAAAGCCCCAGAGTTACAGATAATGCGCCACCAACGACGGAAAGGCCCGCCATTATGTCTAGCAAAGCTCAAAGCGCTCAGGATCAGTCTGGACAATCACCCCGCACTCTCGACGAGATCAACATGAAAATCTTGGCTGAACTGCGAGATAACGGACGAATCTCAATGTCAGCCCTAGCTGAACGAGTGAACGTCTCACGCGCAAATGTCTATACGCGGGTCGAGCAGTTGATGGCAGATGGCGTCATCACCGGTTTCAGCGCGCGCATCGATCCGGCCAAGGCCGGGCTCGGCATCTGCGCGCTCGTGTTCCTCTCTGTGCACCCGCAGTCGTGGGAGCGCTTCCGCAGCCAGATCAGCGAGATGACCGAGATCGAGTCGTGCCGCATCACGACGGGCGAGCACGACGCCATGCTGCTCATCCGCGGCGACGAGGTGGGCGCGATCCACGACTTCGTGATCGGCGTGCTGGCGGCGCTGCCCGAGGTGAAGTCGGTGGAGACGGTGCTGGTGCTGGACGAGGTGTTCCAGCGCCCGTACCTGCTGCCGAGCGACCTGCCCCCGCGGGAGCCGGCCGGCGCCCAGCTCGGCATGACGCGCTTCACCCGGGCGAACCCGGGCCGCGCGAGCCTGAGCGGCTAGGCGCCCGGCGGGGCCGCCGAAACTCGTTGGTCGAGGAGCGAGGAGCGAGCGTATCGAGACCCCGCACCCGGGTCGGCTTCCCGCCACGTCAGGGTCTCGATACGGCCCTGGCGGGCCTACTCGACCAACGGGACGCGGCCCTGACGGGCCTACTCGACCAACGTGGCGCTGGGCATGCCCGCTGGTCGATCGCGCCGAAACCCGCTGGTCGAGTAGCGAGGAACGAGCGTATCGAGACCCCGCACCCGACTCAGCTTCCCGCCACGTCAGGGTCTCGATACGGCCCTGGCGGGCCTACTCGACCAACGGGGCACTGGGCATGCCCGCTGGTCGATCGCACCGAAACTCGGCAAGCACCGGGGACGGTTTCGCAGTTTTCCTTGGACTGGGCTGCCGCCTTTCGCGACGCTTCGCGTCGCGCGGTCAGTCGACCTGCACGCAGACGCTGAAGCCGGGCACGCCGTCCAGCACGAAGTCCTCGATGAGCTCGAAGCGGCCGTCATCCGTCTGCTTGACGGTCGTGGTGCTGTCGCCGAGCAGCGTGGCGTCGCTGGCGACGACGTGGTGCACGAAGTATTCCTGGAGCACGCCGCCGCTGTAGCGGCCGACGCAGCGCCCGCCGGTGACCGTGTCGCCGAAGTAATCGCCCCAGATGATGCCGGAGTTCTCGCTGAACTCGAAGCGGGTCGGCGAGTCCACGTTGACGGTGCTCGCGGTGGAGCGCTGCAGCACGAAGGCGGTGCCGTCCATGCGGGGCTCACTGGTGTGTGCGAGGTCGAGGGCAGGCCACTCCGCCAGCGGCTCCACCTCGACGCAGGCGCTCTCGTGCGCCTCGCCGTCCTTCTCGAAGACCTCGTCGAGGTAGAGCTTGCCGTCATCCGCCCGGCGCAGGGTGCTCTCGGCCGTGCCGAGGATGACCTCTCCGCCGTCGACGGGCTTGTGCGCGAAGCAGATGGTGACGACGTCGCCGTCGCGGCGGCCGACGAAGCGGCCGAGCTGCACGGTGTCGCCGATGTAGCCGCCCCAGATCATCTGGCCGAGCTGCTGGTAGCGGAAGCGCGTCGGGGACTCGCTGGAGACGGCGCTCCCCGAGGAGGAGATCATGACGAACTCGAGTCCGTCGATCGAGGCGGGGATGGCGGGGGCGGAGGCAGCGTTCACGAGTCGAGTATGGACGATGATGCAGTCCGTTTCGAAATCGACGACTTTCAGTCCAGTTCGTCCGACCCATTTTGCCCAGCATTCCCCATTAGTCTCCACAACCGCCCGCCGAACCCACTTTCGTCCAACCTGCCCCGCCCCGCCCCGCCCTCGCCCCATCTCGTCGAGACTGCGCGACTTGTAGTTTTTCGGCGCCGGAACGACAAGTCGCGCAGTCTCGGCGACATCTGGGAGGGGGGGCTAGGCGAGGGTGGCGAGGGCGTCGGTGATGAGCCGCCAGAAACGGGGCGCGTCGAGCTCGAGGGCGACGTGCGCATTCGGCTCCCGCTCGAGGATGCCGACCAGGTCGACGCTGGTCACGCCGAGCGTCTCGGTTCCGGCCAGCTCGATGTCGAGCCGGGTGAACACGCTGCCGACCGTCTCCGGATCGGCGAGCACGGCCACCGCGACGGGGTCGTGCAGCGGGCCGTCCGGCAGGCCGAGCGCTTCCTGGTTCATCGAGCGGAAGAAGTCCAGCAGCTCGGCGCCGAAGGCCCCGGTGCGGTTGCCGATGCCCGCCACGGCGTCGCGCACGGCATCCGTCACCATCGCCTGGTGGGTGACGGTGAGCCCGACCATGGTGAAGCGGATGCCGCTGGCCAGCACGATCGCGGCGGCGTCCGGGTCGACCCACGCGTTGAACTCGGCGTACGGGGTGACGTTGCCGCGCTCGGTGGTGCCGCCCATCCAGACGATCTCGCGGATGCGGCCGAGCAGCTCCGGCCGGTCGCGGATGAGCGTGGCGACATTGGTGAGTGGGCCGGTGGCGACGATGGCGACCGGCTCGGCCGAGGCGAGCAGGGTGTCGGCCATCAGCTCGACGGCACCCCGCGGGTCGAGCGGAACGGTCGGCTCGGGCAGCTCGGGCCCGCCGAGGCCGTTCTCGCCGTGGATCCACTCGGCCGTCGCCAGCGGCTTGACGAGCGGCCGGTCGGCGCCGGCTGCGATGGGCACGCCGCTGATGCCGGCGACGGTGCAGGCGATGCGCGCGTTGAGCGTCGTGTGCACCAGGGTGCCGTTTCCGGCGACGGTGGTGATGGCGCGCAGCTCGAGCGCGGGGTTGCCGGCGGCCAGCCAGATGGCGAAGACGTCGTCGTGGCCCGGGTCACAGTCCAGGATCAGGGGGATCGCCGTCGTCGCCACGGTGTCCTCAGCGCTTCTCGGTCAGGCCGTGCTCGGCGGCGAAGGCGAGCACGGCGTCGCGCCCGGCGTAGGAGCCGACCGTGCCGCGCGCCTGCACGGAGAGTGCCCCGGCGGCCGCGGCCAGGCCGGTCGCGTCGGCCAACCCGCGGCCCTCGGCGAGGAAGGCGGCGAGGGTTCCGGTGAAGCAGTCGCCGGCACCGGTCGTGTCGACGGGGGTGACGCGCGGCGCCTGCTTGTGCCAGCTGCCCGCGGCATCCGCGGCGACGGCTCCGGCCGAGCCGAGGGTGATGACGAGCGAGGCACAGCGGCCCTCTGCAACGGCGGATGCCGCCAGCTGCCGCCAGCGCTCGATCGAGAGGTCTGCGCCGTCTTCGGCCGCGGCATCCGGCACCAGGCCGACGGCCCGCGCCTCGTGCTCGTTGACGACGAGCGGGTCGCAGCCGGCCAGCGCGGCCGGGTCGATCGCGATGGGCGGCGCGAGGTTCAGCACGAAGCGGGTGCCGGCGGCGGCGGCCGTGGCGGCCAGCGCCTCGACCGTGGCGGCCGGGATCTCGCCCTGGCTGAGCACGAGCTCGGCGCCGGCGATCGCCGCGGTGTCGGCTGGGCCGAACTCCGGGGCGAGCAGACCATTGGCGCCGGCCGTGACGATGACCGTGTTCTCGCCGGAGGCGACGACGGTGATCTGCGCGACACCGGTGGTGACGCCGGGCAGGCGCCCGACGCCGAGCGTCGGGATGCCGAGCTCGGTGAGGGTCTGCAGGGCGAAGTCGCCGGAGCTGTCGTCGCCGATGCGGGCGATCAGCCGGGTCTCAACGCCGGCCAGGTGCGCGGCGACGGCCTGGTTCGTGCCCTTGCCGCCGAGCGCAACCGCGAAGCCGGTGCTCTCGACCGTCTCCCCCGGTGCGGGGAAGTGCTCGACGTAGCTCGTGCTGTCGACGTTGAGCGATCCGACGACGACGAGGCGGGCGGTGGTGGTGTCTGTCGCGGTGGTGTCTGGCACGGTGGCGTCTCCTGCTGCTGTGAAGGGTGTGTGTGTTCGGTTGGGGCCGGGACCGGTCGGCCTCGCGGGCCGGGCTTGGCCGGGCGATGGGCTCGGCGGAGTCTAGGCGGGGGGTCTAGGCGGCTGGGCCGGGGCCCGCGACGCTCGCGGTGAGGGGCTCGCCCGACACAGCGCTGACGAAGCAGTAGTAGTTGCGCTGGCCGGAGGCCCACTGCTGTTCGGTCACGGGGAAGGAGCTCTGCATCTGCAGCTGCCCGGAGGCGGACTCCGCGGCCGGGTCGACGATTCCGGTCCGCCCGCAGAGCTGGTTGGTCTGGGCGGCGATGGCCTCCTCGCCGGGGAACGGCGTCGCCTCGTCGCCGCCGAGGTTGCCGCGGAACGCCAGTTGGGCTGCGTGCGGGGCGCCGCAGTCGACGACGGTGAAGGTCTCGGCCCAGGGGCTGACGAACGGGTCGAGGCACTCGCCGCCGAACAGCTCGTCCCAGTTGTGCTCGCCGGCCGGCTGCATCGCGGTCGGGGCGGGCGGCGGGGTCGGCGCCTCCGTGGCGGGCGCGGTGCCCTCGGTCGCTGCGGGCGTCGGCGTCGGCGCTGTGCCGAGCAGCGCGGGCAGCTTGGTGCCGAGGATGAAGAGCCCGGCGAGCACGGCGACGCAGACCACGGCGATCAGCGTGATGATGAGAGCGCGCGGCGGCTTGCCCCCGCGGCCGGGCGGGCGCCCCGAACCGGTCGAGGCGGGCCCGTTCGGGCCTCCCGACTGCGGGGTTCCTGCCGGTGCCGCGGATGCCGGAACCGCTGCGGCCCAGTGGCCGAACGGTTCGGCGGCGGCCCCGGCCGGCATGCCGGGCCGCGCTGCGGACGCCCCAGGGCGCGCGGGTGCTGCCGCCGCGGGCGCGGCAGCGGTCGGCGTCGCGGGGTGCTGCGCCGGCGCGGCACCGGGAAGCTGTTGGGGCTGCTCGGAGCGCGGGGCGCCGAAGACGGGCGTGAATGCGGCTCCGGCGGAGTACGGCAGCGTTGGTGCCTGGTTCGGTGCGGCCGGGGCCGGCTGCGCGGCGGTCGGTGCGGCCGGAGTCGGGGCGGCCGGTGCCTGCTGGACAGGTGCCGGCGCGGCCGGGGCCGGCACGGCCGGGGCCGGCTGAACGCCGGGCACCCGCAGCGGGGCCTCGCTCGGCGCCGGTGGCGCGATGAGCGGCGGCAGCACAGCGGCCGGCGCGGCGGGCTCCTCGACCGGCTTCTCGACGGGCGGCTCGACCGGGGCAGGGGTGGCCGGTTCCGCGATTTCCGCGACGGGTGCGTCCTGCTCCGACGCGGCGGCGTCGACGCCGGACGCGTCCGGGGTGGTCTCGTCGGCTCCAGGCATGATCGCGGCGAACCACTCGGCGAGGACGTCATCGGAGGTCGTCGCCGACTCCTCGTTCTCGTCACTCTCGGGGGCGGCCGGTGCGGCAGCGACCGGAGCGGCGGGTGCGGCGTCGACGGCGGGTACAGCCGGAGTGGCTGCTGCGGGCTGCTCGGCTGGTCCGTCAGCTTCCGCGGGCGCGGCAGCATCAGCGGGCGCGGCAGCTTCCGCTGGCGCGGCAGCCTCGGTCGGCGCAGCGGGCTGGGCCGGAACGTCGGCGCCCGTGACTCGGGCGAAGAATGCGGGCACGATCGGCGCTGCGGCCTCGACCGGCGCCGCCGGGGCGGCGGGCTCAGCGGGCGCGACCGGCACAGCCGGAGCAACGGGCTCAGCGGGCGCGACCGGCACAGCCTCAGCGGCGGTCACGGACGCAGCAGGCACGACCCGTGCCGGCGGGAGGCCGGAATCCGCTGCCGGGGCGCCATTGGCGGCACCGGCCGTCAGGCCCCACTGGAACACCGGGCCGGCCGGTTCCTCCGGCTCTGAGTCGTCGTCGAAGTCGTCGTACTCGTCGTCGTAGTGGGCGTCCAGGCCGTCTGCGGGGATGAGGATCGCGGCGGTGAAGCTCTGGTCGAGCGGGGAGGCGGTGTCGGCGGGCACGGCGGGCTGCGGCGCGGCAGGCGCGGCGGCGGCGGGCGGCGGCGTGAGAGGCGCTGCGGGCGCCGCTGCCGGCGGCTCGACGAGCGGAGCCGGCGGGGTCTTGAACATCCGCGGGGCCGGGGGTTCCGCGACGGTCGCGGCGCCGGCGAGGGACTCCGTGCCCGTGTACGGCGCGGTGTCGGCCGGGGCCGCTGCAGGCAGCGAGGGCGCGGGCGGTGCCGTGTGAGGCAGCACGGCTTCGGGCGACACGTCGGCGACGGGGAACACCTCGGTGAACGGCTGGGTCTCACCCAGCGCGGCGGTGTCGGCAAAGCTTGGGGCGGCAGCGGGGGCGGCGGGCTCCTCGACGGGTGCGGCGGGCGCGGCGGCCGGAGCTGGTGCCGGCTCTGCCTCGGGCTCGACGACCGGCGCGAGCTCGAAGAAGTCGGGCTGGGCCGAGCGCGCGGCCGAGTAGTCGGCAACAGCGTAGTCGCGGGCCGGCGGCGTCGGCGGGTTGGCGGGCGCCTCCTGCGCTGGGGTGGCGCGAACGGCCGGCGCCGGGGCGGCGGGCTGTGCGGCGGCCGGGGCCGGCGTGACCGGCAGGGCCGCGGTCGGGGTCGCCGGCGGAACGACCGGCTGCGAAGCGGTCGACGGGGCGGTTGCGGGGGCGGCCGGCTGCTCCTCCTGCACGGGCGGCAGCAGCGGGCTGCGCGGCGCCGCGGCCGGCTTGCGGTCGCCGCTCAGCTGCGCGAGCAGCCACTCGGCGCTGCCGAAGGCGGGGCCGTCGTCCTCTGGACGCTCAGCAGCCTCGGCGGAGCCCACGGCATCCGGGGTCTCTCGATCGTCGGATGCCGCCGGCTGGTCGAGATCAGGCATCCGAGAGGCCCAGGTCGTCGAGGCCAATCGCTGCGTAGTAGGGGTATCCGGCGGCCTCGATCACTTCGCGGGCACCGGTGTTGCGGTCGACGACGACGGCCACGCCGGCGATGATCGCTCCGACCTTCTTGAGCGCCTCGATGGCGGCCAGCGGCGAACCACCGGTGGTGGAGGTGTCCTCCAGCACGATCACGCGCTTGCCCTCGAGGTCCGGGCCCTCGACCTGGCGGCCACGGCCGTGGTCCTTCGGCTCCTTGCGCACGACGAAGGCGTCGTAGGCGGCTCCGCGGGCGGCACCCTGGTGCAGCACGGCGGCGGCGATCGGGTCGGCGCCCATCGTCATGCCACCGACGGCGGCGACATCCGGGATCTCGGCGATGAGATCGAGCATGACCTGGCCGATCAGCGGGGCGACCCGGTGGTCGAGGCTGACCTTGCGGAGGTCGACGTAGTAGGTCGCCTTCTTGCCACTGGTGAGGGTGAAGTCACCGTGGAAGACGGCCTCAGCCGAGATGTAGTCGATCAGTTTGGTTCGCACGTCAGTCACCCCCCGATTCTACGTGCGCGACACCCCGGCAAGCGAAAGCCTCGCTAGGCGATTGCGAACGACAGCACAACACCGACGATGATGGCCACCACCATGTAGATGAGGTTCGGGATCTGGAACGAGTGGTCGAAGACGAACTTGCCCATCTTGGTCGACCCGGTCTGGTCGAACGCGACCGTGGCGACCTGGCTGCCGTTGGCCGGCAGGATGTAGATGCCCATCGCCGCGGGCCAGAGCCCGACGATCAGCGAGGCGGGCAGGCCGATCGCGAGGCCGATCGGCACGATCGCGTTCGTCGCGCTCGACTGGCTGGTCGTGAGCATGGCGACGGCGGCCAGCGCGAGGGCGAACAGCAGCGCGCCGAGGAAGGCGGAGGAGCCCGACACCACGGCGCCGAGGCCCTCCACGATCAGGTTGTTGTTGTTGGCGACGAAGGTGTTGGCGAGCCAGGCGATGCCGAACAGTGCGAACGCACCGACCATGCCGGCCGGGAAGGTGGACTGCTTCGGCACGTCCGCGGCCTTCACCTTGCAGGTGAGGAAGATCGCGGCGGCGATCACGCCCATGACGACCTCGATCACGATCGCGACCGAGACCCGCTCCGGGTTGCCGTCGGCATCCGTGCCAATGATGGGGCGCAGGCCCTCGAACAGGCCGGTGAGGACGATGATCCCGACGCCGGTAAGGAAGAGCGAGGCGGAGAGCACGGCCGTGCGGGGCAGCGGGGCCCTGTCTTCCTTGGACTCCGGCGGCTTGATCGCGTGGGCGGCCAGCCGGCGCTGGAACTCCGGGTCGTCCTCGAGGTTCTTCCCCCAGCGCACCATCACCAGGCTGGCGACGAAGAGGGCGACGATCGAGGCCGGCCACATGATCAGCAGCAGCTTGCCGAGGTCGAAACCGCTCGGGGCGAGCAGCACAACCATCGACGCCGTCGCGGCCGAGACCGGGCTACAGAGGATGCCGACCTGGGAGGCGACGGCCGAGACCGAGAGCGAGCGCTCCGGCCGGATGCGCTGCTGGTAGGAGACGTCGTAGATGACGGGCAGCAGCGGGTAGAAGATGTTGCCGGTTCCGGCGCCGACCGTGAACAGGAACGACATCGCCGGCGCCAAGAACACCACGCTCTTCGGGCGCTGCCTGATCACCTTCGCCGCGATCGAGACCATCCAATCGATGCCGCCGGCCGCCTGCATGACGGATGCCGCCGTCACCACGGTGAGCACGATGAACACGGCATCGATGGGCGCGTTGCCCGGTGCCGTCTGGAAGCCGAACAGCAGCACCGCGACGCCGACCAGGCCCCAGACGCCGAGCCCGATCCCGCTCGTGCGGGTGCCCATGAAGATGGCCAGGATCACCACGAGCAGTTGCAGGATCAGGATGACGACGCTGTCGTTCATGCGCTGACCGATCCGCCCGCGGCGCGCGTCGTGGCGAGCACGGTGATCGGCAGCGGCGTCTCGACGATCTGCCCGTCGACGGCCGCGACGGTGAGGGCCAGGCCGCCGTCGACGGGGCTGATCGCCCGCACGAACTCGGCGCCGGCGCGCCCTGCCGTGGTCGTGAAGTGCACGGACTGCAGGTTGCCGACCGCGTAGCCGGGGCCGAGCTCTCCGCTCTTCAGCGCCGCGTGGTAGAGCGGCTGGCGCTGGTCCTCGGCGTCGTAGTGCGGGCTGAAACTGCCGGGCAGGAAGCCGAGGCTCTCCGGCAACACCCGCAGTGTGGGCCCGTAGCTGTCGGTGGTGCCGCCCTCGAACCAGCAGATGCCGCCGGCGCTGCCGCCGGTGAACACGGCGTTGGAGGCGGGGTCCTCCCACATCTCGCGGAGGATCACGTCGAGGCCCTGCCGCTTCCAGACGTCGAGCATGTTGGCGGTGTTGCCGCCGCCGACGTGGATGACGTCGAAGCCGCGAACGAAGCCGGCCAGGTCGTCCAGGGTGCGGTGGAACAGCGGCAGGTGGTGCGGGGCGCAGCGGTCGGAGTCATACGTCTGGTAGAAGCTCAGGATGTAGCCCGGCTCGTCGCCCGTCGCCGTGCCGACGAAGAGCACCCGCGGGCGCTCCTTGCCGGTGAGATCCAGGATGTAGTCGTGGGTCGGATCATTGCGGCGCTCCATCAGCGCCTTGCCCGCCCCAGATGCCACCACGTGCGCCATTCGCTGCCCCCGCTCGCTCCCGGCCGCCACTCTGTGGCCGCTGTGGATCACGCTAGTGCGCGGTCGGGGCGCGAGCAAGGGGTCGTCTGGCCGGGCGCGCTCGCCTGCGGCATCCGTGCCCCTCTGCGCCAGTTGCTCGCCCTCTGCGCCACCCGGGGTGGCGCGGAGGGCGAGCAACTGGCGCAGCGCGGGCGGGCAGGGCGGGCAGCGCGGGCGGGCAGCGCGGGCGGGCAGGGCGGGCAGCGCGGGCGGGCGGGCGGCCAGGCAGGGCGCGCGGGCGGAGGCCTCAGCCGGCCCGGCGCATCCGGGTGCGGCGCGCGGCGGCGAGCAGCCAGGCGCCGACGCCGAGCTGCACCACGGCCAGCAGCAGCACGCCGCTCCACAGCACGTCGTAGCCGGCGGGCAGCAGCGGGTTCGCCGCGGCCCCCGCCTCGGACGATCCAGCGCCGGCAGCGCCCGTCGCCGGCGGCTGCGCCCCGCCGGTCACGAGGGCCGCGACGGCGCACAGGACCGCGAGGTAGACCACCGGCACGGCTGTCGCGATCAGCTTCTGCCTGCGGGTCCACGCCGTCGACAGCCACACCATCACGTAGCCGGCGAGCCCGCCGAGCACGGGCACGACGACGCCGCCGAGCATCACCAGCAGCCCGGCGAGCACCGCGAACCAGGCCGGCTCCGGCCGCGCATCGGCGGACGCGGGCGAGGGTCCCGACACGGGTGCTGCGGCGGGTGTGGATGCCGCGGGCTCCCCCGGCAGCGCCCCGCGCGCCTCGGCCGCGATGAACTCCGGGTCGCCGAGCTCCCGGATGCGCGCACCGGTCGCCGCGGCGTCCTGCCCGAGCAACTCCTCCCGCACTCCGGCGAGGATCTCCGCCGCCGTCCCCTCGTCGACCCCGTCGAGCGCCGCATCCAGGCGGGCGAGGTAGGCGGTCGCGGCGTCGGCGAGGCGGGCGTCAGGCAGGCGGGCGTCAGGCAGGCGTGCATCAGTCATGGGAGTCGTCCTTGCGTGGGTCGAGGGGGCCGACGAGCTGGAGGACCGTGGCGGAGAAGGGAGCCCACTGCTGCCGGAAGGCGGCGAGGCGGCCGCGGCCGGCATCCGTCAGCTCGTAGAACTTGCGCACCGGCCCGGCCGGCGAGGCCTCGTCAAAGCTGCTCACCAGCCCCTGCGCGCGCAGCCGGCCGAGGATCGGGTAGAGCGTGCCGATGCTGGCGATCATGCCGTGGCCGACGAGCTGTTCCGAGAGCTGCCAGCCGTACATCGGCTCGCGCGCGAGCAGCCCGAGGATGCAGGGCTCGACGACGCCCTTGCGCAGCTGGGCCCCGACGTCCTCACTCATGCGTCACAAGATACTGGCCACGCACGCTACCGGCAAGGGGCAGTCTGCGGATGCCGTGCCGCGGCCTTCCGTAGACTGCACGCCATGAGCGACAGCATCCTCTTCACCGTCAGCGACGACGGCCTGGCCCACGTGACCCTCAACCGGCCGGAGCGCCTGAACGCGATCAACGCGGAGGCCGCGCACCGCTGGCGCGAGATCGCGGGCGAGATCGCCCGCCGCGACGACATCCGCGCCGTGCTGTTCGACGCGGCCGGCCGCGCCTTCTGCGCCGGCGGCGACGTCATGGAGATGGCCGCGCTGGCCGCCGCAGGCCCGGAAACCGGCAGGGATGCGGGAGCCGCCGTGCGCGAGCTCGCCGATGTGATCCACGCCGGGCACCTGCTGCTGCGCGAGAGCGGCACACCCATCGTCGCCGCCGTGCAGGGCGTGGCGGCCGGCGGCGGGCTCGGCTTCATGCTCGTGGCCGACATCATCGTCGCCGCGGAGACGGCCCGCTTCGCCAGCAAGTACGCGGATGTCGCACTCACCCCCGACTGCGGCGTGACCAGCCTGCTGCCTGAGGCCGTCGGCGAGCGCCGGGCACTGGAGCTGCTGCTCACCCCGCGCACGCTGACCGCGGCCGAGGCGCTGGACTGGGGCCTCGTCACAGAGGTCACCGCCCCGGATGCCGTCGCGGAGCGCGCCCGCGCCATCGCCGACTCGTGGCTGGGCGGGGCCCCGGCCGCATTCGCCGAGGCGAAGCGGCTGCTCCGTGCCGCCCGCACGCGCAGCTTCCGGGAGTCGCTCGACGACGAGGCGGGCACCATCGGCGCCGCGTTCGCCACCCCGGAGGCCATGGCTCGCGTGGCCGCGTTCGCCCGGCGCTGAGCCGGGCGCTGAGCCCGACGCTGAGCCGGGCGCCGCCATCGACTACGCGAAAAGTGCGCCAAGACTCCCGTTGTGGCGCGCTTTTCGCGTAGTCGATGCCGCGGCGGCCCCTCCGCCGGCGGCGTTGGCCTCGGTCGCCGGCGCTAGGCTGACGACACCATGCAGAGCTTTGCGAAATCCCACACCGGCGGCGGGCGCGAGCGCGCGATCCCCGAGCCCGCGGCACCCGGCACGGGCGAGGACGAGTTCCGCGTCGACATCGAGCGCATCCGCTTCTCCCCCTACTTCTCCCGGCTCTCCGCGGTCACCCAGGTGATCCCGCAGGCCGGCTCCGGCACGACCGTGCACAACCGGCTCACCCACTCGCTCAAGGTGTCGGCCGTGGCCCGCTCGATCGCGGTCGGCCTGCGCGACGCCCCGGAGGAGGTGCGCAACACGGTCGCCGAGCTCGGCGGCTGCGACCCCGTCGTCGTGCAGGCTGCGGCATCCGCCCACGACCTCGGCCACCCGCCGTTCGGCCACCTCGGCGAGCAGGTGCTCGACCGCCTCGCCCGCGGCAATCTCGGCCTGCCCGACGGCTTCGAGGGCAACGCGCAGACGTTCCGCATCCTGACCGCGCTGGACAGCTGCGACGCGACCGCGCGGGGCCTGAACCTCACCCGGGCGGTGCGGGCCGCCGTGCTCAAGTACCCGTGGACCCGCAACGAGTGGCGCGCGCTGCCCCCGGAGCCGGCGGAGCGCCTGCCCCGCGGGGTCGGCGCCGACTCGGCATCCGGCGCCCTCAAGTTCTCGGCCTACTCGATCGACGCGCTCGAGATGGCGGATGTGCGCTCGGTGTTCCCGGCGATCGGGCGGCACCAGCAGACGCTGGAGTGCTCGGTGATGGACATCGCCGACGACATCGCCTACTCGGTGCACGACCTCGACGACTTCTACCGCGCGGGCGTGCTGCAGTACACCTCCGTCTCGGTCGAGCTGAACGGCTGGCTCATCGCCCAGAGCGCGCTCGCCGACCTGGACGCGGAGGAGCTGCGCGCCGGCCTAGCCGTGCGCCGGCCGGGCTACGCGCTGGAGGCCGCCTGGCGGCACACCCAGGCCAAGGACGCCTGGATCGCCGACGCCGACGCGTTCCGGGAGTCGGTCGAGCGGGTCACCGACGACCTGGTCGAGGGCCTGCTCACGCTGCCCTACGACGGCGGGCTCGAGGCCGACCGCGCGGTCGCCGCCTTCACCCGGCGCTGGATCGACCGGCTCAAGGGCTCCATCCGGGTCGAGCGCACGCCGAACGTGCGCAGCGGCCACGTGCGCCTGCGCAGCGACGCCTGGCACGACGTCGTCGTGCTCAAGTTCGTGCACACCCGCTTCGTGCTCGACCGCAGCGACCTCGCCGTCTACCAGCGCGGCCAGGCCCGCGTGCTCGAGACGCTCGCCGAGGGCTTCCACCTTTGGTTGAACGACCCGGCGGATGCCGGCCGCGCCCCGCGCCGGCTGCTCGACTCGATCGAGGCCGCCACCGACGAGTACCGGGCGCTGCGCGCGGACGCCCCGGAGTACTTCGCGGCGGTCGGCGCCACCACGAGCGACGCCGACATCGCCCGCTTCGGCCGCTCCCGCGCCGTCGTGGACTACATCGCCTCCTTCACCGACGCCCAGGCGATGGGGATCGCGGCGCTGATCAGCGGCACCTCCGACAACCTCTGGGAGTCCGGCCGCAGCCTGTAGCGGGCCAGAAACGCAGACGGGCCCACCGCGCGGAGAATCCGCGGGCGGGCCCGTCTGCGTGCGGGGCGGCTCGGCTAGTTCGCCATGCCGCCCTGCGTGTAGCCCTCGATGAACTTGCGCTGCAGGAAGATGAAGATCACGATCGCCGGCAGCGCCATGATCAGGCCGGCCGCGCTCACGAGCGCCCAGTTCGGCGTCAGGTTCTGCTGGAACGAGTACAGCGCGAGCGAGGCCGGGAGCCGGTCGGCGTCCTGGATGAAGGTCACCGCGAGCAGGAACTCGTTGTAGGCCTGGAGGCCGGCGACGAGCGCTGCCGTGATGAAGCCGGGCCAGATCATCGGCACGACGATGCTGGTGAACAGGCGGAACTCGCCCGCGCCGTCGATGCGCGCCGCCTCCTCGTACTGCGGCGGGATCGCGATGAGGAACGAGCGCAGCAGCAGGGTGGCGAACGGGCTGTAGATCGCCCAGTAGATGACGATGAGGCCGAACTGGGAGTTGTAGAGCCCGAGAGTCGACCACCAGGTCAGCAGCGGAACGAGGAACATCTGGATCGGCAGCGAGGTCGAGACCAGGAGGTAGAGCATCCAGTTGTTCTTGCCCGGCAGGTCGAGCCTGGTCATCGCGTAGGCGGCGAGCCCGGCAATCACACAGACGCCCACCGCGGTCGAGACCGAGATGATGAGGCTGTTCAGGATGCCCTGGCCCATGTTGGCGTCCTGGAACGCCGTGACGAAGTTCTCCCAGCGCCACTCGGTCGGCGCGCCGAGCGGGGAGTTGCTGATCTCCGCGGGGCTCTTGAGCGAGTTGAACAGGAACACGACGAGCGGTCCGCCGGCGTAGACGGCGAGCACGACGAGCAGGAACCAGCCGAGCGGGCCGGTGCCCGTGTTCGTGCCGGTCTTGCGCCGGCCGCGGCGGGACGTGGGGCCCGGCCGCGAGCGGATCGCGGGCTTCTCGCTCACTTCAGAGACGATGCTCACGCTAAACCTCCCACTTGAGCTTCTTGCGAAGCAGCTGATAGCCGAGCACGATGGCCGCACTGATCACGGTGAGCAGCATCGCCATCGAGGAGGCGTAGCCCGCGCGGTTCTCGGAGAACGCCGTGCGGTAGAGCACCGTTCCGACGACATCCGTCGACCCGGCCGGCCCACCCTGGGTGAGGATGAACACGTAGTCGAAGACGAGGAACGACCAGATCACCGTCATGAGCATGAGGAACATGAGGGTGGGGCGGATGCCGGGCAGCGTGATGTGCCAGAACTCGCGGAACGCGTTCGCGCCGTCCAGACGGGCAGCCTCGTAGAGCGCTGGGTCGACGCCCTGCATCGCGGCCAGGAACAGCACCAGCAGGAAGCCCCACCACTGCCAGTTGTTGATGAACGCCACGGAACCGAGAGCGAGCGCCGGGTCTCCGAGGAAGTTGGTGTCAGCGAACCAGTCGATGCCGATGCTCTGCAGCGCCTGCCCGATCCCGGCCGTCGGGCTGAGGATCTGCCGCCAGATGATCGAGGAGACGATCGTCGCGAGCACGTACGGGATGAAGAACAGCACGCGGAACAGGATCTGGCCGCGGCGCACGCGCGAGAGCAGGAAGGCGCCGAGGAGGGCCATCGACATCGGGACGACGAGGAAGAACCCGGTCCAGATGAGGTTGTGCTGGATCGCGCTGAGCACGGCGGGGCTCGTGAAGAGCTCGACGTAGTTCGCGAGCCCGACGAAGTTGGCCGCGCCCAGGCCGTCCCAGTCGGTGAAGGAGTAGAAGAACGAGGCGAGCCCCGGACCACCGATCACCAGGAGGTTGACGATGAGGAGGGGCGCCATGAACGCCCAAGCGAGTCCGCGCGTGCGGTACTTGATCTTCGTGCTGCCGTGCCGCCGCAGGGGGGTTCCCTGCGGCGGCACGGCGGTTGCGGTTCGTGACATGGGGTGGATTAGCCAGCCGTCGGGGCGAACGGCACGATGACCTTGCCCGCGGCGAGCTCACCGTCGAAGGTCTTCTGCAGACCCGCGAGGTAGTCGCTCGGGCTCATGTCGCCCGTGATGATCTTGTCGAACTCCGTGTACAGGTACGTGTCGGTCGCCGCGGGGAAGAAGGTCCACGAGGCGTACCCGAGGTTGCTGCTCGTCGGGATGTCCTTGTACAGGCGGGCGACGCGCTCATCGAGATCCGCGGGGAAGTCGGCCTCGTCCACGACGACCGGGGCGGGGTTCTCGCTGGTCTTGGCCATGTAGTTGTAGATCTTGGCCGGGTCGTTGATGAGCGAGTCCAGGAACTTGGCCGCCGCGGGCTTGTTCTTGGAGACCGCGTTGATCGAGAGCGAGGTGCCGATCGCGAGCGGGTAGACGCCCGGCTCGACGTTGTCGCTGAGCGCGGGCAGCGGGGCCCAGTCCCACTCAGCGTCGTTGCCGGCAGCCTCACCGAAGTAGGAGCCGGCTGAGCTGAACGACCACGTGCCGGTCATGTAGAGAGCCACCTTGCCGCTGGCGAGGCCGGCGAACATGTCGGTGTCGGTGTTGGTGAAGTAGCTGTTCGCGCTGCCGCCCCACCAGCCCTTGTCGATCTGCGTCTTGAGTGTCGTCATTGCGTCGACGAACTCCGGGTCGGTGAACTTGGCGGTGCCGGTGAGCACCTCGTAGAGCTTCTCCGGGCCGACGGCGGCGTTGAGCACGGCGGAGAGGTACCACTCGCTCTGCGCCTGGTAGCCGCTGTTGCCGGCGCCCACGGGGATCATGCCCGCTGCGGCGGCCTCGGTGGCCACCTTCTCGAACTCGGCGGCGGTCGTCGGGACGGTCCAGCCGTGCTCGGCGAAGACGCCCGGGTTGTAGAACATCACGATGGAGCCATAGCCGGTGGGGATCGAGTACAGCTCACCGTTGACGAGGCTGGCCTGGTAGGCCCACGGCTCGAGGAGCTTCTCCCACTCGTACTCCGTGGCGAAGGAGTCGAGGGACTCGATGCGCTCGGCCGAGGCGAAGCCGAGCGCGCTCGACGGGCCGGGAGAGAAGACGACATCCGCGCCGCGGCCGGCCGCAACTGCGGTGTCGGTGAGCGAGCCGATGTTCGACCACTGCTTGACGTCCAGCTTGGCCTGGGCGCCATCCGAGGACTCGTTGAACGCGTCGATGAACTCCGACTGGAACGTCTTCTGGGTGTCGGTCGAGTTGAAGGCAGCCCAGTAGCTAACGGTGTCGGCAGAGCTCGCCGCTCCGGCGCAACCGGCCAGAAGGCTTGAAGCGGCGACCGCGACTACTGCAGTGCGCAGAGCGCGTCGTGAAAACTTTGACACGGGGGAGGTGTTCCTTTCAGTGGGTGACAACGGTGCTGGACTCGCGGATGACGAGGCGCTGGGAGAGTCGGACGTGGCGGGTGACGTCGTCGACCGAGCCGTTCAGCCGGTCGAGCAGGAGGCGGGCGCTGGTGCGGCCGATCTCCCTGGCGGGGTTGTCGACCGTCGTGAGCGCGGGGGTGATCAGCCCGGCGGCCTCGATGTCGTCGTATCCCGTGACGGCGATGGACTCCGGGATCGAGATGCCCCTGGCGCGCAGCGTGTCGATGACGCCGATCGCGATCAGGTCGTTCGCGCAGACGATCGCATCCGGAAGCTCCTGGAGTTCGAGCAGCAGGGCGGCACCGGCCGCGCCGCCGTCGCGGGTGAACGAGGTGAACACCGAGAGCGCGTCATCCACCGCCAGGCCCGCGCCGAGGAGGGCCTCGCGATAGCCGGAGTGGCGCAGGGAGGAGGTGAAGTCGTCGCGCTCCCCGCCGACGAAGGCGATGCGCCGGAAGCCGTTGCCGAGCAGGTGCGCGACGACGGAGCCGATGCCGGCCGCCTCGTCGACGTCGACGTAGTCGCTGCCGCTCACGCCGATGTCCTGGCCGAGGGCGACCACGTGGGTGCCGGACTGCGCGATCAGGTCGAGGTCGGCCTGCGTGCAGCCGTAGGTGGTGAGCACGATGCCGTCGACCCGACGGGCGAGCACGTGCCGCAGCGTCTCACTCACCGTGCGCGAGGGCAGCGCGACGTCATTGACGGAGAGCAGGTAGCCCTGCGGCATCAACACATCCTGGATGCCGACGGCCACCAGCGGGTAGAAGGGGTTCGTGATGTCGGGCACGATGAGCGCGACCGACTCGGTCCGCTGGCTGCGCAGGCTGCGGGCGCCGGGGTGCGGGCGGTAGTTGAGCTTCTCGATCGCCGCCTCGACCCGCGAGCGCGTGGCCGCGCTGACGGGGCGCTTGCCGCCGAGCACCTGCGAAACGGTGGACACGCTGACGCCGGCTTCCGCCGCGACGGCGACAATTCCGGTGGCACTGTTCATTGGGCTCCTTGCGCATAACGTTTTGCGTCGCCTCAGTATTCAGCGCGGAACCCCGCTCTGTCAAATAGGAAATTCCGCGAGGTTGCAACGATGTTTGCCGCTATGGTGATGACTTATCCCGCAAAACGTAATGGTTTGGAAGATACGTGACTACGATTCATGATCGCGCCCGCGGCGCAATCATCGGCCTCGCCATCGGCGACGCCATGGGTGCCCCGACGGAGGGCATGACGATTTCCGCGATCCGCGAGCAATTCGGCCGGGTCACCGGCTACCTCAGCGGAGACGCTGCGGGCACCGACGACACCGAGTACGCCGTCCTCTGCGCCCAGGGCGTGCTCGCGCAGGGCTCCGCGCTGAGCGCCGAGGGCGTCATGGCGCAGTGGGTCGGCGCGGTCTCACACCAGAAGGGCGGCTTCTTCGGCGCCGGCTTCAGCGAAATGGTCGCGATCAGCAACTTCATCAAGGGCGTGACGCCGCCCCGCAGCGGCCAGGAGAACTACGAGCAGTGGAGCGATGGCGCGGCCATGCGCGTCGCCCCGATCGGCATCTTCGCCCTCGGCGACCCCGTCGAGGCCGCGCGGCTGGCCGGCATCGACGCCTCCGTGAGCCATGCCCGTGACGGAATCTATTGCGGTCAGGCGATCGCCGCCGCCGTCGCGGTCGCCATGGTGAGCGACGACTTCGAGGCGGTCCTGGCCGCCGGCGTTGCCGCCCTGCCCACCGACTCGTGGTCCCACCGCCTGGTCACTCGCGCGCTCGGCCTCGCCCGCGCCGCGGGATCCGTCGAAGAGGCCGAGAGCATCCTCTACGAGGAGATCTCGCTTCTGCATTACCCCTGGGCGGATGCCGGGCCCGAGGCGCTCGCGCTCGCGTTCGGGCTCTTCGCTGCCAGCAAGGGCGACTTCGCCACCGTGATCGAGTCCTCGGTCAACATCGGTCGAGACTCCGACACGATTGCGGCCATGACCGGCGCGATGGCGGGGGCCATGATCGGCTACTCGGCCATCCCCGAGGCCTGGAGCGCACAGGTGATCCAGGTCATGGGTCGCTGCATTCTCTCCACCGCGGGAACGAACCTGCTCGAGCTCGCCGATGCCCTGGTCGAGTTGAGCGCCACGACAATTGAGGAGCCCGCCCGTGTCTGATTCGTTGAGCCGCGCGACGCGCGCACACGGGGCCCTGCTCGGCCTCGCCGCCGGGGACTCCCTCGGAATCGCCTCCGACTACCACCAGTCCATTCGCGACACCTGGGTGCGCGGAATGCTCTGGCGGGGCTCGGCCGAGCTCGACCAGCAGCGCGTCGCACGCCCGATGCTCCCCTTCGCGCACAGCATGGGCATCTCCACGCTCAACGCGAGCGACGACATCGAGTCGGCCGTGGTCGCCGCGAAGGTCTTGATCGAGTGCGCGGCGTCCGGCTCGGGGCAGGGTGCCGAGGCGCTCTTCGCCGGCTGGCAGAAGCACATGCTCGGCGAGGACGTGTGGAGCGGCATCGCGGAGCGCTCGGCGATCATCAATACCCAGCGCGGCTATGTTCCGCCGATCACGGGCAACGACAACCCGGCCTTCTACACCGACAGCGCAATCCCCGCCGGCGTCAGCATCGGCCTGCACTGTGCGGGCGACCCCGCGCGCGCGGCCGCGATCGCGCTCGACTACGCCTCGATCACCCACGCCGAGGACGGCGTCTGGGCCACGGCGGCCATGGCGGTCGCGATGGCCGAGTTGGCCGACGGCTCGCCGCTCGAGGCGGCGCTCGCGCTCGCCGAGGAGCAGATCCCGGCATCCAGCTGGCTCGGCGCGAACGTGGCCAGGGCCCGCGAGATCACGGATGCCGCGAGCAGCGCATTCGCGAGCATCCCCGAGCTGTCCGCGGCGCTCAACTCGCGCGAGTACAGCCACGGCGGCGTCGCCCCGGAGACCCTGCCGCTCGCCTTCTCGATCGTGCGCCTCTGCGAGGGCCGCCTGAGCGAGGCGCTCCTCGTCTCGCTGGCCTTCGGCCGCAAGTCGGACAGCCTGCCGGCCATGGTCGGTGCCCTCGTGGGGGCCATCGACCCCGCCGAGCTGCTCGGCACCAGCTGGGACACCCAGCTGGACGCCGTGAAGGGGCTCTTCGTCCCCGCCCTCGCCGGCGTCTCGATCACGGAGTTGGCGGCCGCGCTCAGCAGCGCGCCCTAATGCTCCCCCCGCGTTCGACAGGCCGAGCCGGCGGCCCCCAGCCGGTGGCCCTGTCGAACCGGTGATCGGGCGGGCCGCCCCGCTCCCCCGCGGGGCGCGCCGGCCCGATCGCCCCAGGCCCCGACAGGCTGCTCCGCTCCCCCGCCGAGCGGCTTGTCGGGGCCGCTTGGTTTCCCCGGGCCGAGCCGGTCAGCCGTCCAGCTGCTTGCGGAACCAGTGGTCGGCATAGGGGTCGTCGTTGTGCGGGGCGACCTCGGCGTAGCCGACGGTGGCATAGAGCCGCCGCGCCTCGACGAGATCCGATCGCGTGTCGAGGCGGAGCGCCGAGAGCCCGCGCGCCCGCGCCTGCACCTCCAGCTCGCCCATCAGCAGTCGGCCGAGCCCGAGCCCGCGCGCGGCCGCGTCGACGAACACCCGCGTCACCTCGCCCACCCGCTGCGGGGCGGCCTCCGCGCCCTCGGCGCCGGGCACGGCGCCCTCAGCGACGAACCGCATCCCGGCGCACCCGAGCACGCGCTGGCCGCGCCGGGCGAGCAGCAGCAGCCCGTGCGGCTCCTGCAGGCGCTCCCCCGGGTACGAGGCGTCGACGTCCGCGATCTCGGCGGCCGTCGCGGGGCGGCCGTGATAACGGGTGATCAGGTCGTCGAAGTAGCGCGCGGAGATCGCGCGGGCTTCGTCCGAGAACGGTGACTCGACGGCGATCAGGACGGGCGAGGGTGTGGGCACAGCCTCGAGCCTATGAGCTGGCGGAGGCCGCGCGCGTTGCCCCCGGCCCCGGCCATCTGGATAGCATCGTTCTGGATAGCATCGTTGCGTGCCGACATCCGCGAATCTGCCCCGCGCCCTGCCCGACGGAACCGCCCTCCGCCTGCTGCGCGCCGACGACAGCGCGGCTCTGACCCGCGCATACCTGCGCAACCGCGCGCACCTCGCGCCGTGGGAACCGGTGCGCTCCGAGGACTACTTCACGCCGGCCGGGCAGCGCTCCGTCGTGCTCGGCCAGCTCGGCCAGTACGGCGCGGGCACCGGCTTCCCGCTCGTGTTGAGCGACGGCGCCGAGATTCTCGCGCGCATCAACCTCTCCGGCATCGCCCGCGGGCCGTTCCAGAGCGCCAGCCTCGGCTACTGGGTCGACGGCGAGTACACCGGCCGGGGCATCGCGCAGGCCATGCTGCAGCACGTCGTCGAGCTGGCCAGGGACCGGCTGCAGCTGCACCGGCTGGAGGCCGGCACGCTGCTGCACAACGCCGCGTCGCAGGCGGTGCTCGCGCGGGCCGGATTCGAGCGGATCGGGGTCGCCCCGCGCTACCTCAAGATCGCCGGCGACTGGCAGGACCACGTGCTGTTCCAGCGGATCCTGCACGACTGAACCGCGGGGCTTCGACAGGCGCGACCAGCAGGACCCCCGGTGGCTCGAGGGAGCTTGCGACCGAAGCCAACAGGCGGGGAGCGCGGGGCCGCCCTAGATCCAGCCCTGCTGCCACGCCTTCTCGGCTGCCTCGTGCCGGGACGCCGCGTCGAGCTTCGTCATCGCCGCCGACAGGTAGTTGCGCACGGTGCCGGGGGCCAGGTGCAGGCGCTCGGCGATCTGCTGCACGCCGACGGCGGTGCGGCTGACCCGCAGCACGTCGAGCTCGCGGTCGGTGAGCGGGCAGCGCTCGGCGGTGAGGGCCGCCGCGGCGATCTCGTGGTCGATGTAGCGCTTGCCAGCTGCGACATCCCGGATCACCTCGGCCAGCTCGCCCGCCGGCGTCGACTTCGGCACGAACCCGGAGACCCGTGCCTCGAGCGCGCGCCGCAGCACGCCGGGGCGGGCGTGCCTGGTCACGATGATGACCCGGGTGCTCACCGTCGAGAGGATCCGCGCGGCCGCCTCGATGCCGTCGGCGTGCGGCATCTCGAGGTCGAGAAGGCAGATGTCCGGCCGGGTCTGCAGCGCGAGCTCGGCGGCGGTGACGCCGTTGTCGGCGCTGGCCACGACCTCGATGTCCGGCTCCAGCCCGAGCAGCGCCTCGAGGGCGCCGCGGATCAGGTGCTCGTCGTCGGCGATGAGCAGGCGGATGACGCGCCGCTCGGCCTGCGCGATGCCCGCGCCCGTGTCGGCGCCGGTGCCGGTGCCGGTCCCGGTCCCGACCTCGCCGAGCGCGCTCATGCCCGGGCCCCCACCCGGGTCGGCACGCACACCGTCAGCGTGAACTGGCCGGCATCCGGGTCGAAGGAGGTCTCGAGCTCGCCGCCGACCGGCAGCAGCCGCTCGCGCAGCCCGGCCAGGCCCGAGCCGGAGGTGCCCGGGCTGGACACCGCGCCGACGCCGTCGTTGCCGATCTCCAGCGTGTACGCCTCGGCCGTCGACCGGAAGCGGATGCCGACCCGGCCGGCCTCGCTGTGCCGGAGGATGTTCGTCGTCGCCTCGCGCACCGTCATCGCCAGGGCGCGGCGCAGGTCGGTGCCGGCCGGCAGCGGGTCGACGTCGAGCGTGCACGTGGCGCCGGCCGCCGTGAGCACCTCGCGCGCGTTCTGCAGCTCGTCGTCGAGCGCGACCTCGCGGTAGCCGGCGACCAGCGAACGCGTCTCCTCGAGCGCCTGCTTCGCGATCATGCGGGTCTCGTGCACGTGCACGCGCGCGGCCTCGGCGTCCACGGTCAGCAGCCGCTCGGCCAGCTCCGACTTGAGGGCGATCACCTGCAGGTGGTGGCCCTGGATGTCGTGCAGGTCGGCGGCGAAGCGCAGCCGCTCCCTGGCGACGGCCAGCTCGGCGGCGGTGTGCCGGTTGCGGTCCAGCATCACGACGATCTCCCACCACCACAGGCTGCTGAGCAGCATGACGGGCAGCGCGACCACGTACACCGCCAGCAGCCAGGCCGAGTAACGGTCGGTGAAGTCGACGGTGCTGCCGGTGATCGCGTCGCTGAGGAACGGGTGCACCGCGATCAGCCCGACGCCGCCGGTGAGCAGCAGCCAGCGCGGGCGCTTGGGCAGGAGGCAGGCGATGAGGCAGAGCGCCATCCACAGCGGGATCGCCCCGAGCAGGGCCGCGTTCGAGCTGAAGAGGGCGATGACCCAGACGAATGCCGCTGGCGCCAGCAGGGCGAGCGTCCACGCGGTCCGCGGCATCCCTCCCCCGCGCCCGACCCGCAGGAACCAGCAGTACCGCACGTTCACGGCGGCCGCCGCCAGACACAGGACAAGCAGCACGGCGTCGAGCGCGCCGCCGGTCGCGGCAAAGTCCGCCAGCAGGATCATCGCGACGCACGCGTACAGGAACACCGTGAAGAACACCATCGAGCCCAGCGTGAACAACCACGTCGTCTGCACGCTGCGCACGGGGGTGGGGGTCGCCGTCATCGGGCCGGGCGGGTGTCAGGGCTGCTCATCCTCCCCAGCGTAGAGCAGTGACATTTGTCATGTTTTCGCGGGCGAAAGTGCCATAAACACCGTGACAGTGCGGCACTACTTCGCTTCCAGCGCCGCCGACAGGATGGAGCTATCGCTTCAGCACACACTCTCGGCCACGGCCACCACGAAAGGCACCACGAATGATCGACGCACTGCAAGACTTCACCTCCTCCTTCCCCGCTCTGCTGCAGTGGGTGGGCGTGATGCTCGTCGCGGCCATCCCGTTCGTCGACTCCTACTTCGGCTCGGTCATCGGCGTGCTCGCCGGCCTCAACCCCGTCGTCGCCATCGCGGCGGCGATCGTCGGCAACGTTCTGGCCATGCTGATCTTCGTGTTCGCCGCGCATCGAGTGCGCACCGGCGTGGTCAACTCCAAGGCGCCACGGCAGGATTCGGCCCGCAGCAGAAAAGTGCGCGCCTGGTTCGACAAGTACGGCGTCGCCGGGGTGAGCCTGGTTGGCCCGGTCGTGCTGCCGAGCCAGTTCACCTCCGCCGCCATGGTCTCCTTCGGCGCGTCCAAGAACTCCGTCATCCTCTGGCAGATCATCGCAATCACCATCTGGGGTGTGGTGTTCGGTACCCTCGCCACCGTCGGCATCACGCTTTCTCGCTAGTTCCAGCATCCGCACTATGTAAAGAACTCTTGACACCGTGTCTGCTCTGGCATACATTCGGCGTCAAGAGTTCTTTACATGGAGGCGGGAGTCCTGATGTCATCCGAAGAGAAGAGCGCCTGGGTCATGGGCGTCGTCGCCGTCTGCGGATACGTGGTCTACCTCGTCGTCATCCTGGGTGCCGGCGGCCAGCCGAGCGAGGTCGACTACGTGCCGGCGATGTTGTGGACGATCGGCGGGGCCATCGTCGTGTCGATCCTGGCGCGCATCGTGTGGGGCATGTTCACCCCGGGCGGCGAGGGGAAGAAAGACCAGCGCGATCGCGAGATCTACCAGTTCAGTGAGCGGATCGGCCAGTCGTTCCTCGTGATCGGCGGCGTCGCGGCGATGCTGCTGGCCATGTTCGAGCTCGGCTACTTCTGGATCGCGAACGTGCTCTACCTGTGCTTCGTGATCTCCGCCATCCTCAGCTGCACCGTCAGGATCATCGCCTACCGCCGGGGGTTCCAGTCGTGGTGAAGCCGACCCGGGTGACCAACGACATCCGCCGGCTGCGCTTCGAGCGCGGCGAGATGACCCAGGCCGAGCTCGCCGAGCGCATCGGCGTGACCCGGCAGACCGTGATCGCCATCGAGCAGGGCCGCTACTCGCCCTCGCTGGAGATGGCGTTCCAGATCGCTCACGCGCTGGGGGTCCCCCTCGACGCGGTCTTCCACTACCCGGCCCAGCAACAGTAGGGCCCGACCCCAAGCAGCAGGACCCGACCCACAACAGAAGGGATCCAGACCATGCGAGCAATAGTTCAAGACGAGTACGGCGACGTGGAGGCACTGCGCCTCGGCGACATCGACACCCCCACCCCCGGCGCCGGCGAGGTGCTGATCCGGGTGGAGGCGGCCGGCGTCGACGCCGGCGTCTGGCATCTGATGATGGGGCGCCCGTACCTGGCGCGCGTGATGGGGTTCGGCCTGCGCCGGCCGAAGACGAGGGTCAAGGGCCGCGAGGTGGCCGGTGTCATCGCGGCGCTCGGCGACCGGGTCACCGGGTTCGCGGTCGGCGATGAGGTCTACGGATACTGCGAGGGCTCCTTCGCCGAGTACGTCTGCGCCCGCGCCGACCGCATCGCCCCCAAGCCGGCCTCGCTGAGCTTCGAGCAGGCGGCCGTTCTGCCGATCTCGGCGGGGACCGCGCTGCAGGCGGTGCGCGACAGCGGCGCGGTGAAGGCCGGCCAGAGTGTGCTCGTGATCGGGGCGGCCGGCGGCGTCGGGGCCTTCGCCGTCCAGATCGCGAAGGAACTCGGCGCGAGCGTGACGGGCGTGACCAGCACCGGCAAGCTCGAGCTCGTGCGGTCGCTCGGCGCCGACCACGTGATCGACTACACGCGCGAGTCGTTCACGACCGGCATCCGCCTCTTCGACGTGATCATCGACACCGCCGGGCACCGCTCCGTCGCCGAGCTGCGCACGGCACTCACACCGCACGGCACGCTCGTGATCGTGGGGTCGGAGGTCGATGCGCCGGTCTTCGGCGGCTTGGGACGCCCGGTCGGTGCGAGCCTGAAGTCGCCGTTCGTCGGGCAGAACCTGCGGATGCTGGCGGCCACCGAGAACGCCGGGCTGCTGCACTCGCTGACCGAGCTCATCGAGGCGGGCAGCCTCGCGCCCGTGATCGACTCCTCCTACCCGCTGGCCGAGGCCCCCGCCGCCATCCGGCACTGGCGCGACGGCCACCCGGCGGGCAAGGTCGTCATCACGGTCGCCTGACGCCTCACGCCTGACCTCAACGCCTCGACGAGGGTGCCGACTCGAAGAATCGGCGCACCCTCGAGCGAGGGCGGCCGATTCTTCGAGTCGGATGACGGGTGCGGCGCGCAGGCGGCGCGCGCAGCGTCAGGAGTAGGCGATGTGCACGCGTTCCAGGCTGCCGGTGAACGGGAACGGGGCGCGATCACGGTAATCCAATGACACCGGCGACCCCAGGGCCCGGCCGATGTCGAGGCCATCGTTGGCGGTGAAGCCGATACCGGCCAACAACGGCACCACGCCGAAACCGACGACCTCGCCGTCGACGCGCAGCTCGATGTCCAGGCCGGAGTCTGGCGCAGCACTGTGCCGCACCGTCGTCACCGTGATGCGCACGGGGCCGGCGGGGAGCGCCACCTCGGATGCGATCTTGGTGCGGTTCATCATGAAGAGGTTGTACTCGAAGCGCAAGACGCCCTCGTCCAGGAAGAGCGTCAGCCCGCCGGCACCGCCGCCCAGTTTGTAGAGCACTCCGGATGCGCGCTCGGGCAGCGTCGCCTCAATGGTCACGACGTTGGAGCGGTTGCCCAGTGTCGGCGCCGCGCTCTCCGGCACGCGGAGTGTGCTGTCAAACATCTCCCACTCCGTGTAATGCGGCTGCGGCCTGTCTTCCGGGTGCAGCACCATCACCCAGAGGCCGCCGCCGATGGGGAGCGCGTCGTTCTTCGTCGACTCCACCAAGAAGAGGTCTTGGAGCTGCTTGAGCCGCTCGGGGTGTTCACTCGCCACATCTCGCGACTGCGACCAGTCGTTCTCGAGGTCGTAGAGCTCCCAGACGTCTTCCTCCGGCGTCCACGTCCGGATTCCCGGCGGCAGCCCCGGCACCCAGGGCAGCCGCGGGCCGCGGGCGCTGGCCATCCAGCCGTCGTTGTAGATCGAGCGGCTGCCCATGATCTCGAAGTACTGGGTGTGCAGTTGACCGTCGGCATCCGGATCGTCGATCGCATAGGCGAAGCTCGTGCCGTCGATGGCCTTCTGCGTGACGCCGTTCACGATCTGCGGCGCGGTGATCCCGACGATCTCGAGGATGGTCGGCATCACGTCGTTGCAGTGGTGGAACTGGCTCCGCACCCGGTCATCGGGGGCGATGCGCGCCGGCCAGCTGATCGCCATCGGGTTGCGCGTTCCGCCCAGATGCGAGGCGAGCAGCTTCATTCCCTTGTAGGGAGTCGAGCCGGCCCAGGCCCACGCTGCGTGGTACATGTTGTCGGTGGCGGGGCTGCCGAGCACGTCGAGCCCGCCGAGCTGGTCGAGCACATCGATGTGCTGCCTCGCCGTGGACGGGATGCCGTTCTGCGCCAGCAGCTCGCTGATGGTGCCGCCCTGTCCCTCGGCCGATGAACCGTTGTCGCCCCAGATGTAGAGCACGAGCGTGTTGTCGCCGAAGCCCAGGGCGTCCACCTCGTCGAGCAGCCGCCCAACCTGGTGGTCGACGTGCTCGGCGAAGCCTGCTGCCACCTCCATCAGGCGGCGCTGGAACGGCTTCTCGTCCTCGGGGATGGCGTCCCACGCATCGAGCGCCTCGTCGCGCTCGGTCAGCACGGTGTCCGCGGGAATCCAGCCCTTCTCGATCGCCCGTGTGTGCACGCGTTCGCGATAGGCATCCCAGCCATCGTCGAACTTGCCTGCGTACTTGTCCGCCCACTCCTTCGGCACGTGGTGTGGGCCGTGGATGGCCCCGCTGGCCCAATACATCATGAACGGCGAGTCCTGACGAAGCGTCTTGTGGCGTCGCAGCCACGAGATGGCGTCATCGGCGAGGTCCTCAGAGAGGTGATAGCCCTCTTCCGCGCTCTTCGGCGGCAGAACGCTCGTGGTGTTGCGCACGAGGTTGGGCTCGTACTGCGAAGCCTCCCCGGCGAGGAAACCGTAGAAGTACTCGAATCCGAGGCCGGTCGGCCAGTTGTCGTATGGCCCGGCCGCCGAGGTCTCGGTGGTCGGGGTGTTGTGCCACTTGCCGAAGGCGCTGGTGGCGTAGCCATAGTGCTTCAGGATCTCCGGCAGTGTCGCAGCGTCGCGGGGAATGAGACCGGAGTAGCCGTCCCAGTCATTGGCGAACTCGGCGATCTGACCTGCGCCGACACGGTGGTGGTTGCGGCCGGTGAGCAGCGACGCCCGAGTCGGTGAGCACATCGCGGTGGTGTGGAAGCGGTTGAACCCGATGCCGGCGCCGTGCACGCGCTCCAGCGTCGGCGTGTTCACCTCGCCGCCGAACGCCGACGGAAGGCCGGGCCCGGCGTCATCGATCAAGACGATCAGAATGTTCGGCGCATCGTCGGGCAGCGACTGCCGATGGGGCAGCGGTGAGTACGTCGACTGTTGCATGGTGATGCCTGCGACGCTGCCGCTTGGTTTCGGCGGGAAGGGGAGAATCGGCGCCGCCGGGAGCGGCGCCTTCGCCTTCACCGATGCGGCTGTGCGGTTGTCGTCGACTGTCATTGCGGCTCCCCCTCCGGGGCGCCCGCACCGTTGCCGCCACGCTGCGGCATCCCCCGACACGTGGTCGACCCGTCTTCGAGCCAGTCTGGCAGTGCACGGCGGCGAAGTCGAGAGCACTCGCGGTTGCCCGCCGGCTGGCAACCGCGCCAACGAGAGAGGAGCTCCCCCGGCGGATGCCGGAGGAGCCCCTCACGCAGGATTCCCTAGTGGTTCTGCGGGAAGCCCAGGTTCAGGCCGCCGTGGCTCGGGTCGAGCCAGCGCGAGGTGACGGCCTTCTCGCGGGTGAAGAAGGCGATGCCGGCCGGGCCGTACGCCTTCGCGTCACCGAAGGCCGAGTTCTTCCAGCCGCCGAAGGAGTGGTAGGCCACCGGCACGGGGATCGGCACGTTGATGCCGATCATGCCGACGGTCACCTCGTTCTGGAAGCGCCGGGCTGCACCACCGTCGTTGGTGAAGATGGCGGTTCCGTTGCCGTACTGGCTCGAGTTGATGATGTCGAGGCCCTGTTCGTAGCCCTCGACGCGCACGATCGACAGCACCGGGCCGAAGATCTCGTCGGTGTAGGCGGCGGAGCTGAGCGGCACCCGGTCGAGCAGGGTCGGGCCGAGCCAGAAGCCGTCGGCGTCGCCGTCGACCTCGATGCCGCGGCCGTCCACGACGACGGTCGCGCCGTCGGCCGCGGCGATGTCGATGTAGCCGGACACCTTGTCGCGGTGCACCTCGGTGATGAGCGGGCCCATGTCGCAGCCGCGGGTTCCGTCACCGGTCTTCAGCGTCGCCATGCGCTCGCTGATCTTGGCGATCAGCTCGTCGGCGACAGCGTCGACGGCGAGGATCACGCTGATCGCCATGCAGCGCTCACCGGCCGAGCCGAAGCCCGCGTTGACGGCGGCATCGGCGGCCAGGTCGAGGTCGGCATCCGGAAGCACCAGCATGTGGTTCTTCGCGCCGCCGAGGGCCTGCACGCGCTTGCCGTGGGCGCTGGCCGTCTCGTAGATGTACTTGGCGATGGGGGTCGAGCCGACGAAGGAGATCGAGCCGACATCCGGGTTGACGAGGAGGGCGTCGACGGCCTCCTTGTCGCCGTGCACGACGTTGAAGACGCCGTCGGGCAGGCCGGCGTCCTTGAGCATCTGCGCCATGAAGTTGGCCGCGGACGGGTCCTTCTCCGAGGGCTTCAGCACGACCGTGTTGCCGGCGGCGATGGCCAGCGGGAAGAACCAGAGCGGCACCATCGCGGGGAAGTTGAACGGGCTGATGATGCCGACGACGCCGACCGGCTGCTTGAGCGAGTACACGTCGACGCCGGTGGAGACGTTCTCGGAGTAGTCGCCCTTCATCAGGGTCGGCATGCTGCAGGCGTACTCGACGACCTCGAGGCCGCGGGCGATCTCGCCTGCGGCATCCGAGAGCACCTTGCCGTGCTCGTTGGTGAGGATCGCGGCCAGCTCGGGGGTGCGCTTGTGCAGCAGCTCGCGGAAGTTGAACATGATGTTCTGGCGCTTGGCGATCGACATGTCGCGCCAGGCCGGGAGGGCGGCCTTGGCTGCCGCGACCACGGTGTCGACGTCGGCGGTGCTGGCCATCAGCACGTTCTTCTCTGCGACGCCGCGGGCCGGGTTGAAGACGGGTGCGGTGCGCGTGGAGGTTCCGGCTGCGGGTGCGCCATTGACCCAGTGCTGGACGGTGGGGATTTCGGACATTGCGGTGTTCCTATTCTTTTCTGGTGAAAATCTGTGGTGCGGGGCGTTAGCCGAGCAGGTCGAGGGAGAGCACCTCGTCGTAGATGGCCATCGCCTCGGCGACCTCGTCCGGCGTGACGACGCACGGCGGCACGACGTGGATGCGGTTCTCGGCCAGGAAGGGCAGCAGGCCGCGCGCGACGAGCTCCTTCTTGATGCGGCCCATCACGGCGGCGCTGACCGGCTCGCGGGTGGCGCGGTCGGCGACGAGCTCGACGGCCCAGAAGACGCCCTCGCCGCGCACCTCGCCGATGATGTCGTGCTTCTCGGCCAGGGCGGCCAGGCCGGGGCCGATGTGCTCGCGACCGACGGCTGCCGCGTTCTCGACGATGCCCTCTGAGGCCATCGTGTCGAGGGCGGCGACGATCGAGGCCATCGCTAGCGGGTGGCCGCTGTAGGTGAGGCCGCCGGGGAACACCCGGTCGTTGAAGAAGTCGGCGATCGGGTCGCTGATGACGACGCCACCGACCGGGACGTAGCCGGAGTTGACGCCCTTGGCGAAGGTGATCAGGTCGGGGACGACGTCGTAGCCGTCGAAGGCGAACCAGCGGCCGGTGCGGCCGAAGCCGCACATGACCTCGTCGAGGATGAGCAGGATGCCGTGGCGGGTGGCGAGCTCGCGCACGCCGGCCAGGTAGCCGGGCGGCGGCAGCAGCACGCCGGCCGTGCCGGGGATGGTCTCCAGCAGGATCGCCGCGATCGACGACGGTCCCTCGCTCAGGATGACCCGCTCGAGGTGGCGCAGGGCACGCTCCGCCTCCTGCTCCGGCGTGCTCGACCAGAAGTCGCTGCGGTAGGCGTAGGGGCCGAAGAAGTGCACGTGGCCGGTGGCGTACTCGTTGGGGATGCGGCGCCAGTCGCCGGTGGCGACGACGGCAGAGCCGGTGTTGCCGTGGTACGAGCGGTAGGTGCTGAGCACCTTGTCGCGGCCGGTGAACTGGCGTGCCATGCGGATCGCGTTCTCGTTGGCATCCGCCCCGCCGTTGGTGAAGAAGACCCTGTTGAAGCCCTCCGGTGCACGATCGGCGATGCGCTTGGCGGCCTCGCCGCGGGCCAGGTTGGCGGTCGCGGGGGCGACGGTGGCGAGCAGGCTGGCCTGCTCCTGGATGGCGGAGATGACCGCGGGGTGCTGGTGCCCGATGTTGACATTCACCAGCTGGCTCGAGAAGTCGAGGTAGCTGGTCCCTTCATGGTTCCAGACCCGCGACCCCCTGCCGCCTGCAATCACGAACGGCGCGAGAGCGGCCTGCGCCGACCACGAGTGGAAGACGTGGCGCTGATCGAGCTCGGCCGTGATGGCGTCGAGATCGGGGTTGGATGTTTCGAGCATGTGTTGCTGCCTTTCGATGGTGCAGTGAATGGCTCCGACAGGCCCAGCCGGCGGTGGCTGGGCCTGTCGGATCCGGTTTTAGTTGCCGCCCTCGGCGAGGGTGACGGTGATGGGCGTGAAACTCTCGCCCGTCACATCGACTCCCTCAGCTTTGAGTTCGTCGAGTGCTTTGGTGATCCAGTCGTTGGACCAGGCGGATGCCGGCGGCTCCTTCGTGATCGGGGAGGCCCCGGTCTCGTTGACGGCCGAGAGGGCACCCTTGACGGTGGCGTCCCAGGCGGCCTCGTCGATCACGCCGATGCCCTCCGGTGCCGGCCAGATCAGCTTGTTGGTCTCGTTGACCATCCACAGCTCGTGGCTGGGGCCCCAGTTGGACCCTGCCGCGATGGTGATCGCCGAGGCCTCCTCCGGGTTCTCCGCCGCGTAGATCCACCCCTTGACGACGGCCTTGAGGAATTTGACCGTGGTGTCCTGGTAGGCGGTGTCGCTCTCGAGCCGGGCGGTGTCGGCCCAGATCGCGTCCTGCAGCATGGCGCCGACCGTGTCCTGGTAGCTGATCACGTTGAAGTCGGCATCCGTGTACTGCTTGCCGGTCTCGGGGTTGACGGCCTCGAGCAGCTGCGCGTACTCGTTGTAGGTCATCGCCTGCGCGGCGTCGATGTCACCCTGCAGGAAGGCGTTCATGTTGAAGTCCTGCGTGATGATCTGCACGGTGGAGGAGTCCAGGCCCTCCTCGGCCATGGCCGCGAAGATCTCCCACTCGTTGCCGAAGCCCCAGGAGCCGATCTTCTTGCCCTCGAAGTCGGCGACCGAGTCGATGCCGGAATCCGCCCACGACACCTGCAGGGTGCCGGAGCGCTGGAAGATCTGCGCGATGTCGGTGATGTTGGCGCCGGCCTCGACCGAGCCGAGCGCCTTCGGCACCCAGGCGATCGCGTAGTCGACGTCGCCGTTGGCGAGGGCGTCCTGCGGCACGATGTCGCCGCCGGACGGGATGATCTCGACGTCCAGGCCCTCATCGGCGAAGTAGCCCTGCTCGGCGGCGGCGAAGTAGCCGGCGAACTGGCCCTGCGGCAGCCACTGCAGCTGGAGCTTGACCGCGGTGGTGGCGTCGCCGCCGCCAGCGCCATCGGTCGAGCCACCCGAACCTCCGGAGGTGTCGCCAGAACCGGAACAAGCGGAGAGTACGAGCGCTGCCGACAGTGTGAGCGCGCCCAGTGTCGCGAGGCGACGTGTGCTGTGTTTCATTTCAGTCCTTTCCCTGCTCTCAGTGGTGCCTGTGTTGCCGTGCGTTGTGTTGCCGTGCGTTGTGTTGAGTTGCCTGGTGTTGCCTGCCCCTGGCCCGTCGGGCCCGGGGAGTGTGTGGGCTACGAACCACCCCCGCGCCGGTTGGCGAGGCGTTCGAGCGCGAGCGTCGCGACGTAGAAGAGGAGGCCGAGCACGATGGATGCGACGACGTAGGCCCACGCCCTGGCGTAGGCGCTGGACGCGGCCGAGGTCGAGATGAGGCCGCCCAGGCCGCCGCGCGGTCCGCCGAAGTACTCGGCGACGAGGGCCGAGATCACGGCCAGCGAGGAGGCGATCCGGATGCCGGTGAAGATGAACGGCTTCGCCGTCGGCAGCGTCACGGTGCGCAGCACCTGGCCGGGGCTGGCCGCGTAGACCCGCATCAGGTCGCGGTGCACGGCCCGGGTCTGCCGGAACCCGCGCAGCGTGTTGATGAACACGGGCACGAAGGTGGCCAGCGCCGCGATGGCCTGCCGGCTGAACTGGCTGTCCGCGCCGAACATCGAGTTCAGCACCGGGGCCAGGGCCACGATCGGGATGACGGCGATCGAGGCGACGATCGGCGCGCTCATGCCGTCGACCAGCCGCGAGTTCGCGGCGAGTGCCGCCAGGCCGATGCCGAGGATGGAGCCGACGAGCAGTCCGATCAGCGCGTTCATGCCGGTGATGTACATGGCGGAGAGGATCGAGGGCAGGTAGTCGACGAACTGGGTGGCGATGGATGCCGGGCTCGGCAGCAGGTACTCGCTGACGCCGACCACGGTCACCAGGAACTGCCAGCCGCCGAGCACGATCGCGCCGACCGCGACGGGCGCGATGATGCGCAGCCACGACTCGGTGCGCGCGCTCATCGGCTTCCGGCCGGGGGCCGCGCCCCGTCTCGATACCGCAGCCGTGCTCATCAGCGCGTCTCCGCCCCGCGCACGGGCGCGGAGGCCGCGACGGCGCCGGTGGCCAGGCCACCCGTGGCGATGCCGCCGCCCGGGTTGCCGCCGTGCAGCGCCTCGCGCACCGCGGTGATCATCTCGAAGTAGCGGGTGTCCTCGCGGAGGGACTCGGTGCGCTCGCCGTCCAGGCGCATCGGCACGATCTCCTGGATCCGGCCGGGGCGGGCCGACATGACGACCACGCGGTCGGAGAGGTAGACGGCCTCCGGGATGGAGTGGGTGACGAACACGACGGCGGCCTGGGTCTCGGCGCAGATGCGCACGAGCTCCGTCTGCATCCGCTCCCTGGTCATCTCGTCGAGCGCGCCGAACGGCTCGTCCATGAGCAACAGGCTCGGGCTCTCCGCCAGCGAACGGGCGATGGCGACGCGCTGCTGCATGCCGCCCGAGAGCTGGTCCGGGTAGCGGTCGGCGAACTCGGTGAGCCCGACCATGCTCAGCAGCTCGGCCACCCGGGCCGCGCGGGCGGCGCTGCCGACCCCGTGCAGCTCGAGCGGCAGGCCGACGTTGGCGGCGACCGTGCGCCAGGGCAGCAGGCCGGCCTGCTGGAAGGCGATGCCGTAGTCCTGGTCGAGGCGCGCCTGGCCCGCGCTCTTGCCGAAGACGGCGACGCTCCCCGCGGTGGGCTGGTCGAGATCGGCGATGATGCGCATGAGGGTGGACTTGCCGCACCCGCTCGGCCCGATCAGCGACACGAACTCGCCGGCCTTGACGGTGAGGTTGATGCCCTGCAGCGCGTGCACCTGTCCGCTCCGGGTGTCGAAGGTCTTGTCGACGCCGGTCACGGTGACGGCGTCGGCGGTTGTCTGAGACGGTGCGCCGTGCTGAGCCTGGTTCATGCGTTGACCTCCACGCGTCGGTAGTTCTTGAGGAAGACGCCGAGCAGGGCGATCGAGCCCGCCACGACGAGGCCGAGCACGATGGCGCCGAAGATCGGGCCCCAGGCCTTGGCCGGGTCGCCGCTGGCCTGGCCGGCGTACTGGATGAGGATGCGGCCGAGGCCGCCCTGCAGGCCCGTCGACACCTCGGCGACGACGGCGCCGATGACGGCGTTGGCCGCGCCGAGGCGCAGCGCCGGCAGCAGGTAGGGCACGGATGCCGGCACGCGCAGCTTGACGAGGGTGCGCCACCAGCCGATGCCGTAGCTGCGCATCAGCTCCGTGTGGATCACGTCCGGCGACTGCAGGCCGCGCAGCGCGCCGATCGCGATCGGGAAGAAGGCGAGGTAGCTGGCGATGAGGGCGACCGACATCCAGTCTGCCCACTCGAAGCCGCCGATCTGGATCTTGGAGCCCCAGCTGCGCACGATCGGCGCGAAGGCGATGAGCGGAACGGTCTGGCTGAGGATGATCCAGGGCAGCAGGCCCCACTCGGCCAGTCGCCAGCGCAGCATCACCAGTGCGAGCCCGACGCCGACGACGAGGCCGACCAGCCAGCCGACCGCGGCGATGCCGAGCGTGACGAGCGCGCCGGCGCCGACGGCGGCCCAGAGCGGCGCAGCCCCCTCGGCCCGGGTGACCGGCTCGAACAGCCGGGCGAGCATGTCCCAGATGTGCGGCATGGCCAGGTCGGTGGTGCGCGGCAGAACCCGGAGCCCGCCGATCACGACGCCGTCGGCGGGGGCGAGCAGCTTGTAGAGCTCCCAGACGATCACGATCGCGGCCAGGCCGAGCGCGCCGTATGCCCACACCTGCAGTTCCCGGGCGCCGCGCGGGGCGCCGCTCCGGCGCGCGCCGGAGCCCCCGCCGGTGCGGCGGGTCTGGGCAGGCTCGGTCAGCTCTGCGGGCGGCGAGGTGGTCAACGTCATGCCTTGGCCGTGATGTGATCGCTGAGGGCCGGGATCACGGTCTCCCCGTAGACCCGCAGCGTCTCTTCCTTGTTGTCGTGCTGCAGGTAGCCGGCGAACTGGTCGACGCCGAGCGCCTTGAGCGCCTCGAGCTTCTCGATGTGCTCCTTGGCGGTGCCCAGCAGGCAGAAGCGGTCGACGATGTCGTCCGGCACGAAGCTGGCGTGCGTGTTGCCCGATCGGCCGTGCTCGTTGTAGTCGTAGCCCTCGCGCGCCTTGATGTAGTCGGTGAGGGCTTCGGGGATCTCGCCATGCGCGCCGTACTTGGCGACGATGTCGGCGACGTGGTTGCCGACCATGCCGCCGAACCAGCGGCATTGGTCGCGCATGTGCTCCCAGTCGTCGCCGATGTACATCGGGGCGGCGACGCAGAACTTGATCGACATCGGGTCGCGCCCGGCCGCCTCGGCCGCCGCGCGCACGGTCTTGATCATCCACGCGGCGATGTCGACATCCGCCAGCTGCAGGATGAAGCCGTCGCCGACCTCCCCCGTGAGTTTGAGCGCGAGCGGGCCGTAGGCGGCCACCCAGACGTCGAGCTTGGATCCCACGCTCCACGGGAACTGCAGGGTGGCGCCGTTGTACTCGACCGAGCGGGAGTTGGCCAGCTCGCGGATGACGTGGATCGACTCGCGCAGCGTGGTCAGCGTGGTCGGCGCCCCGTTGGTGACGCGCACGGCGGAGTCGCCGCGGCCGATGCCGCAGATGGTGCGGTTGCCGTACATCTCATTGAGCGTGGCGTAGAGCGAGGCGGTGACCGTCCAGTCCCGGGTGGCCGGGTTGGTGACCATGGGGCCGACGATGACCTTGCGCGTCTCGGCCAGGATCTGGCTGTAGATGACGTAGGGCTCCTGCCAGAGCAGGTGCGAGTCGAAGGTCCACACATGGCTGAAGCCGTGGTCCTCTGCCAGCTTGGCCAGCTGCACCGTGCGCGCCGAGGGTGGGTTGGTCTGCAGTACCGCTCCAAAATCCATCTGGTTCCCGTTCCTTACGAAATGTGCCGATTCACGTCTGTGTGAGGGGCGGATGCCGGAGCCTCCGGCATCCGCCCGTTGCCGCTGCTAGATGAGGTACTGGCTGAGCCCGCGCCTCACAAACTGGCCATCGCCCTTCTGGCCGACGTACTGCCGGTCGGTGACGACCACCTTGCCGCGGGAGAGCACGGTGTCGACGTGGCCGTCGATCTCGTAGCCCTCCCAGGCGGAGTGGTCCATGTTCATGTGGTGGCTGCGCCCGGTCGGGTTGCCGTCGGAGTCGACGGGGTAGCCGATCGAGGTGTGGCCGTTCGGGTCGTAGACGACGATGTCTGCGTCGGCACCCGGCTGGATGACGCCCTTCTTGCCGTACAGCCCGAACATGCGCGCCGGGGTGGTGCTGGTGATCTCCACCCAGCGCTCCAGCGTGATCTGCCCGTCGACGACGCCCTGGTAGAGCAGGTCCATGCGGTGCTCGACCGAGCCGATGCCGTTCGGGATCTTGGAGAAGTTGCCGAGCCCCAGGTCCTTCTGCCCCTTCATGCAGAACGGGCAGTGGTCGGTGGAGACCATCTGGATGTCGTTCGTGCGCAGGCTCTGCCACATGTGGTGCTGGTGGCCCTCCTCCTTGGAGCGCAGCGGCGTCGAGCACACCCACTTGGCGCCCTCGAAGTTGCCCCACTCGTCGCTGGAGGCGCCGAGCTGGTCCTCCAGCGAGAGGTAGAGGTACTGCGGGCAGGTCTCGCCGAAGACGTTCTGGCCGTTGTCGCGGGCCGCCGCGAGCTGCTCGACGGCCTGCTTGGCGCTCACGTGCACGACGTACAGCGGCGCCCCGGTGAGGTTGGCGAGCATGATCGCCCGGTGCGTCGCCTCCTCCTCCATCTGCCAGGCGCGCGCCACCCCGTGGTAGTACGGGTCGGTCTTGCCCTGGGCGAGCAGCTGCTCGACGAGCACGTCGATGGCCGGGCCGTTCTCGGCGTGCATCATCGTCATCAGCCCGGTGTCGGCGGCGACCTGCATGGCGCGCAGGATCTGGGCGTCGTCGCTGTAGAAGACGCCGGGGTAGGCCATGAACATCTTGTAGCTCGAGATGCCCTCGTCCGGGAGCCCGCGGAGCGCGAGCAGCGACTCCGGGTTCACGTCGCCCACGATCTGGTGGAACGCGTAGTCGATCGCGCACTGCCCCGCGGCCATCCCGTGCCAGGTGGCCAGGCCGTCCTGCACCTTCTGGCCGTGGGTCTGCACGGCGAAGTCGATGATCGTCGTCGTGCCGCCCCAGGCGGCCGCCCGGGTGCCCGTCTCGAAGTTGTCGGATGCCGCGGTGCCGCCGAACGGCAGCGACATGTGCGTGTGCGCATCGATGCCGCCCGGGATCACGTACTTGCCGGTGGCGTCGATGACGGTGTCGACGCCGGCCGTCAGGTCGGTGCCGAGCAGCACGCTGCCGCGCGCCAGCACCGCCACGATCTTCTCGCCGTCGATGAGCACATCGGCATCCGCCCGGCCCGTGGAGGTGACCACGGTGCCGCCGGTGATGAGGGTCGTTGCCATGTCTGTTCCCCTTCTCCTGCTCCTCTTTCCTGTTCGGCGGCTACGGCTTCGGGATGGACGTGTAGGACTCGGGGCGGCGGTCGCGGAAGAACTGCCAGTCGTTGCGCACCTGGCGCACCAGGCTCATGTCGAGGTCGCGCACGAGCACCTCCTCGTCGGTGGACGAACCGAGCTCGCCGACCCAGTTGCCGCGCGGGTCGAGCACCTGGCTGGAGCCGTAGAAGGTGACGGCGAGGTCGCCGTACTCGTTGTCCTCGCGCCCGACGCGGTTGGACGCCGCGACGAACATGCCGTTGGCGGCGGCCGCGGCCGCCTGCTCGATCTCCCAGAGCCGGTTGGAGAGGCCGGGCTTGGTGGCGTTCGGGTTGAACACGATCTGCGCGCCGTTGAGGGCGAGCTCGCGCCACCCCTCCGGGAAGTGCCGGTCGTAGCAGATGTAGACGCCGATCGGGCCGACCGCGGTGTTGAAGACGGGGTAGCCCATGTTGCCGGGGCGGAAGTAGAACTTCTCCCAGAACTTGTCGAGGTGCGGGATGTGGTGCTTGCGGTACTGGCCGAGGATGGTGCCGTCGGAGTCGACCACAACGGCGGTGTTGTAGTAGACGCCCGGCTGGTCTTCCTCGTAGATCGGCAGCACCATCACCATGCCGAGTTCCTTCGCCAGGGCGGCGAAGCGCTGCACGATCGGGCCGTCTGCCGGCTCGGCGTAGTCGTAGTACTTGGCGTCCTCCGTGATGCCGAAGTAGGGGCCGTAGAACAGCTCCTGGAAGCAGATCACCTGGGCGCCCTGCTCCTTGGCCGTGCGCGCGAACTGCTCGTGCTTGTCGAGCATGGACTCCTTGTCGCCGGTCCACGTGGTCTGGGTGAGTGCTGCTCGAACGATTTTGGGGGTGTCGCCGGTCATCTTGCCTCCACTTGCGCCTATTTCAAACTGGGTTTGAGCCGCGATGCGTAATACTTCGCGGGGTGCCGGCGTTGGCAATTCACGGGAGTCACCAACGCCGAGCGGTTGAGCCGAACCGAGCTTCTTTGCTCATTCTGTTATTGTTCGGCGTAAACATTTCTCTTTTGTTTCAGTGTGTGACACACGCGTTAATCATCATGTTGCCGAACCAGCCAGAAAGGCAAGGGTTTCTGTGAACGAGTTCTGGAACGAGATCGACGATGCCACCCCGCGCGGCATCGCCGCGGCCATCGCCAGACGCATCACGAGCGGGGAACTTCGCCCCGGGGACCGGCTGCCGACGGTGCGCGCGCTCGGCACGCTGCTGGGCGTCAGCCCCGCGACGGTGAGCCACGCCTGGCAGGCGCTCAGCCAGGCCGGGCTGATCGAATCGCGCGGGCGGGCCGGCAGCTTCGTGCGGCAGCATCCGCAGACCTGGCTGCCGCCGCGCATGCTCGGCCTCGTCGCCGGCGGCGAGCTGCCGCAGGACGCCACCCACCTCGACCTCTCCCACGGCACCCCCGACCCGCTGCTGCTGCCCGCGCTCGGCCCGGCGCTGTCCCGTGTCTCGCTGCGGGCGGAGACCTCGAGCTACCACGAGCTGCCGGTGGTGCCGGAGCTCGGCCGGGTGCTCGACGAGAGCTGGCCGTACCGCGCCGAGTCGCTGACCGTGGTCGACGGGGCCCAGGACGCCGTCTCGCGCAGCCTCGAGTCGGTGGTGCGCTTCGGCGACCGGGTGGTGCTGGAGAGCCCCGGCTTCCCCGCCTTCTTCGACCTGGTCAGCGCCCTCGGTGCCTCCGTCGTGCCGGTCGCCATCGACGAGCACGGCATCCTGCCGAGCTCGCTCGCCGTGGCGCTGCGCCAGGGGCCGTCCGCACTCGTGCTGCAGCCGCGGGCGCAGAACCCCACCGGCGCCTCGATGACCGCGGAGCGGGCGCAGGAGCTGGCCCGGGTGATCCGCTCGGCCCGCAACGGCTCCCAGCTCATCGTGGTCGAGGACGACCACTCCGGCCAGATCAGCACGGCCGCCCCGGTCAGCCTCGGCCGCTGGATCCCCGACCAGGTGTTGCACGTGCGCAGCTTCTCCAAGTCACACGGCCCCGACCTGCGCATCGCCGCCCTCGGCGGGCCGGCCGCGCTGATCGACCGCATCGTGTCCCGGCGCATGCTCGGCCCGGGCTGGACCTCCCGCATGGTGCAGCGCATCCTCGCCGACCTGCTCACCGACGGCACCGCGCTCGACGAGGTGACGGAGGCACGCCGACAGTACTACTCGCGGCAGAAGGCGTTGAACGCCGAGCTGGCCCAGGTGGGCGTGCACGCGGTCTCCGGCGTCGGAGAGGCCTCGACCACGCTCCCGGACGGCATCAACCTCTGGCTGCCCGTCGCCGACGAGCGTGCAGCGCTGGTGCAGCTGGCGGCGGCCGGCATCCGCGTCGCGCCCGGCTCGCCCTTCCTGGCCGGCGGGGCGGTGCACACGGATGCCGCAATCGGCGGTGTCTCCTCGGTGCCCGGCGTCGGTCCCGGCTTCGTGCGCGTCACGGCCGGCATGGTGCGCAGCAACGCGGCCGAGGTGGCCGGGGCGCTGGCCGGCGCGGCGCTGCCCGGGCCGCGCGCCTTCTACACGCTGGAGGCGTAGCGGCGGGCGGCCCCGCCGGCTCGGCACCCGCGGAGCGCTGGCGCGTCGCGCCCTGAGCCCGCCCGGCGCCGCCGTTCGGGAGGCCGACGGCGGATCGGGAGGCCGCTTCCGGCACGAAGTTGCCTCCCGATGTCGCGCTTGCCTCCGCATCCGGTGCCGCTTCCCGTTGGCTCGAGGGAGCGCCAGCGACCGAAGCCATCCCCTGGGTGCGAGATGCGCTGGACCCAGAATCCAGCGGAGTCTGGCGCCTGACGGCGCCGGGCGTCTAGGCTGAATGCGACCCCCTGTCGGGATGACGGGGCTGAACCGGCCTGGACTTGGGCCGCAGGTCGCCGACATCGCTCGGATTCCCTGCCATCACCCTGTCCGGAGGCCCCTCTTGTTCACGCTGAACCCCGCCCGGCGCACCGCCCGCCGCCCCCTCGCCATCGGCGTCGCCGCCGCATCGCTCGCCCTCCTCGCCGGCTGTGCCGCGCCGGCATCCGCGCCGCCCGGCGGTGTCGTCTCGCTGCCGCCGACCCTCGAGCAGAGCGGCACCGACTACCCGCTCACGATCGACAACTGCGGCACCGAGGTGACCTTCGAGGCGGCGCCCGAGCGCGTCATCACGATCAAGTCCACCTCGACCGAGGCGCTGCTGGCACTCGGGCTCGGCGAGCGGATCGTCGGCACGGCGTTCGGCGACGGGCCGGCCGCCGCGACTTGGCAGGCCGAGGCCGAGGCGCTGCCGGTGCTCAGCGACAAGCTGCCCGGCCAGGAGGCGACGCTCGAGCTCGAGCCGGACCTGGTCTACGCCGGCTGGGAGTCGAACCTGAGTGCGGAGGGCGCGGGCGACCGGGCGACCCTCGCCGCCCTCGGCGTGAACAGCCTCGTTTCGTCCGCCGCGTGCAAGGCCGAGGCGTACCGCCCGAACCCGCTCACCTTCGACGCGGTGTTCGCCGACATCGAGCAGCTCGGCGAGATCTTCGACGTGCAGGATGCCGCCGCGACCCTCATCGCCGGACAGCAGGCCGAGCTGGCCGCGGTGCAGCCGGCCGGTGCCGGCCGCACCGCGCTCTGGTACAGCTCGGGCAACGACACCCCCTATGTGGGAGCCGGCATCGGCGCCCCGCAGATGATCCTCGACGCGCTCGAGCTGGAGAACGTGGCCGCCTCCGTGCAGGACAGCTGGGCGCCGCTCGGCTGGGAGGCGATCGTGGCCGCGGACCCCGACGTGATCGTGCTCGTGGACGCCGCTTGGAACACCGCGGAGAGCAAGATCGCGCTGCTCGAGTCGAACCCCGCGACCGCCGAGCTGAGCGCCGTGCAGGCAGGCCGCTACCTCACCGTGCCGTTCCCCGCCGGCGAGGCCGGCGTGCGCAACGTCGAGGCCGTCGCCTCGCTGAACACCCAGCTGGCAGCCCTCGATGGTTAGCCCCTCCCCCGCCGCACCGCCCGCCGAGACTGCGCGACTTGTCGTTCCGGGCGCCCCGAACGACAAGTCGCGCAGTCTCGGCGCGGTGGCGCGGGGACGCGGGCGCGGGCGCACCGGGGTCGTGGCTGCCGTGCTCGGGCTGGCGCTGGCGGCATCCGTGCTGCTGGCCATCGCGATCGGCCCGGCCGACCTCAGCCCGTCCGAGGTGCTCGCCAGCGTGCTGCACCACCTCGGCCTCGGCGGCCTGTTCGGGCTCGAGCCGCTCTCGCCGCTCCGCGATGGCATCGTCTGGGAGCTGCGCCTGCCCCGGGTCCTCACGGCAGCGGCCGTCGGCGCGGGCCTGGCCCTCTGCGGCACGGTGATGCAGGCGCTCATGCGCAACCCGCTCGCCGACCCGTACCTACTCGGCCTCAGCTCCGGCGCCTCGCTCGGCGCCGTCAGCGTGATCGTGTTGGGCGCCGCCATCGCGCTGCCCGTCGCGGCGTTCCTCGGGGCGCTGCTCGCCCTGGGCGCCACCCTGCTGCTCGCCGGGGGCGGCGGAGGGCTCAGCCCGAGCCGCACCATCCTCGGCGGCCTCGCCGTCTCGGCGATCTTCGGCGCGCTGACCAGCCTGGTGATCTTCTGGAGCGCGACCGGCGACAGCTACCGGGAGATCCTGAATTGGCTGCTCGGCTCGCTGGCCGGCGCCCGCTGGCCGGCCGTCGTGATCGCCGGGGCCGCCCTGCTCGTGATCGGACTGCCACTGCTGTTCAGCGGCACCGTGCTCGACGCCTTCGCCTTCGGCGACACCGCCGCCTCGGCGCTCGGCATCCCGGTCACCCGGGTGCGCTGGCTGCTGCTCGGCGCGACCGCCCTGCTCACCGGTGCCCTCGTCGCGGTGAGCGGTGCGATCGGATTCGTCGGCCTCGTGCTGCCGCACGCCGTGCGGCTGCTCGTCTCCCGCGGCGGGGCGGGCCCCGGCCACCGCGCCCTGCTGCCGCTCTCCGCCCTGGCCGGCGCGATCTTCCTGGTCTGGATGGACACCGGCGCGCGCACCCTGTTCGACCCGCGCGAGCTGCCGGTCGGAATCCTGACCGCCATCGTCGGCGGCCCCGTCTTCGCCCTGATCATGCTCAGAAACCGGAGGGTCGGATGACCGTCACCGCCGCACGCCGCGCGCCCGCCGCCGCCGCGGGCCTGGCCCCGGATGCCGCGCCTCCCGGCCTGGAGACCTCGCGCCTGCACTTCACCCGCGCCGGCGCCCTCGTCATCGACGGGGTGGACTGCACCATCCCGCAGGGCCGCCTCGGCGCGATCATCGGGCCGAACGGCGCCGGCAAGAGCACCCTGCTGCACCTCATCGCCGGTGTGCTGAACGGCGACGGCGGCACCGTCAGCCACGGCGGAACCCGGCTGGACACCGCGACCCGGCGCGCCCGCGCCCGCGTCGTCGCCCTGGCCGAGCAGCACGCCGACAGCCAGCTGGAGCTCTCGGTGACGGATGCCGTGCTGCTCGGGCGCACCCCGCACCGCAGCCTGTTCGCCGGGCCGGGCGCCGACGACCACGCCATCGCGGCGCGCTGCCTCGCCGACACCGGCGCGGCCGCGCTCGCCGACCGGCTCTACCGCACCCTCTCCGGCGGCGAGCGGCAGCGGGTCAACCTCGCCCGCGCGCTCGCCCAGGAGCCGCGCCTGCTGCTGCTGGACGAGCCAACGAACCACCTCGACATCCGGGCGCAGCTCGACACCCTCGCCCTGGTCTCCCGGCTGACCGAGCGCGGCCTCACCGCCGTCGCCGCCCTGCACGACCTGAACCTGGCCGCCGCCTTCGCCGACCACGTGATCGTGCTCGCGGCCGGCCGGGTCGTGGCCGCCGGCGCCCCCGCGAGCGTGTTGACGAGTGAGCTGATCCGCGAGGTCTACGGCGTGCACGCCGAGGTGTTGCGGCATCCGACGACGGGGCGGGCGCTGCTGGCGTTCTCGGCGCTCCCCGCGGACGATGCCGGGGCGGATGCCGCTGCCGGGACGGATTCCGCTGCCGCGACGGCCTCGCGGGTGAGCGCATGAGCGCCGCGCCCGGCATCGCCGTGCTCGCCGGCGGCGTGGGCGGATCCCGCTTCGTGCGCGGCCTGCTGCACGGGCTGCGCGCCGAGTGGCCGGCGGCCGCGGGCAGCCCGGAGGAGGGCATGCCGGGCAGCGGCACCGCGGCATCCGTCACCGTGATCGCCAACACCGGCGACGACCTCTGGCTGGCCGGTCTGCGCGTCTGCCCCGACTTGGACTCGATCATGTACGCCCTCGGCGGCGCGAACGACGAGGAGCGCGGCTGGGGCCGGCGTGGCGAGAGCGAGCGGGTCAGCGCCGAGCTGACCGCCTACGGCGTCGGCTGGCCGTGGTTCACGCTCGGCGACCTCGACCTCGGCACCCACATCGCGCGCAGCTCCTGGCTGCGCGACGGCCTGCCGCTCAGCGAGGCGACCGCCCGGCTGTGCGCCCGCTGGAACCCCGGTGTCACCCTGCTGCCGGCCACCGACGACGAGGCGGAGACGCTCGTGACCGTCGCCGACGAGGCCGGCGGCACCCGGCAGCTGCACTTCGAGGAGTGGTGGGTGCGGCACCGGGCCGCCCTGCCCGCGCTCGCCTTCACCCAGAACAACGTCGAGCGGGCCCGCCCGGCCCCCGGCGTGCTCGAGGCGATCGCGGAGGCCGACGTGGTGCTGTTCGCGCCGTCGAACCCGGTCGTCTCGATCGGCACGATCCTCGGCATCCCCGGCATCGCCGACGCGGTGCGGCAGACCGCGGCGCCCGTCGTCGGAATCTCGCCGATCATCGGCGGCGCCGTCGTGCGTGGCATGGCAGACGCCTGCCTGAGCGCGATCGGCGTGGAGACGAGCGCGGTCGCAGTCGGCGCCCACTACGGCGCACGCGGCCTGCCCAGCGCTGGCCTGCTCGGCGCTGGCCTGCCCGGCGCTGGCTTGCTCGGCGCTGACCTGCCCGGCGCTGGCTTGCTCGATGGCTGGCTCGTCGACAGCACGGATGCCGCGGCGGCGGAGTCGGCGGCAGGCGGGCCGCTGGCCGGCATCCGCACCCTCGCCCGCCCGCTCTGGTTCCACACCGTCGAGGAGACGGCCGCGATCGCCGCGGACGCCCTCGCGCTGGCCGCGCGCTCGCGCCCCTAGCCGCACCCGCACCCGCACTCCACCCCATCCCACCCCACCCATACCCGTACCCGTCGAGACTGCGCGACTTGTAGTTTTAGCGGCCTCCAACTACAAGTCGCGCAGTCTCGACGGGGTGTGCGGGGCCGCGGGGGCGTGCGGGGGCTAGGAGAGGATGTCCTTGGTGAGGAAGCGTCCGCAGGCGAGCGCCCCGAAGACAAGGATGTAGCCGGCCTGCAGCAACGCGTTGTCGGCGAAGGACGCCCACTGCACCGGGTCGCGGAGCAGGTCGGCGAAGCCCAGCCAGTGCTCGCTGAACAGCCACGGGTGCAGCCAGTCCAGCTGCGGCAGCGCCCCGATGATCTGCGCGACGACGGCGAGGATCGCGGTCGCCGCCATGGCGCCGACCGGCACGGTGGTCAGGGTGGAGAGGAACAGGCCGATCGCCGAGAGGCCGAGCAGCGAGACGCAGACGTAGGCCGCGATGCCGAGCAGGCGCAGCAGCCCCTCGCCGACACTCACCGTGCTGCCGGAGAGCAGCGTGACCGGGCCGATCGGGAACAGCGCCCAGCCGACGAGCGTGCCGACGACGACGACCGTCAAGCTGGCGGCGAGGCAGAAAACGCCGGCGCTCAGGTACTTCACCGCGAGCAGCCGGAGCCGCCCGGCCGGCGCGATGAGCAGGTAGCGCAGGGTGCCGTGGCTGGCCTCCCCGGCGATCGTGTCGCCGGCGACGACGCCGATCGTCAGCGGCAGGAACAGCGGGATCGCGACGATGATCGCCGTCACCCCGACGAACAGCCCGTTGTTGGTGATCTGGTCGAGGAAGGCCGGCCCGCGGCCGCTCCCGGCGTCGCCGGCCAGCCGGATCGCGACGCCGATCAGCACCGGGATGAGTGCCAGCGCGGCGAGCAGAGCGACGGTCCGGCGCCGCCGGAACAGCGTGAGCAGCTCCGAGCCGAACAGCGCAGCGGTGCTGCCCCGGCGCTCGGCGCGCACGCCGCCGTGTCCCGCTCCCCGGTTGCCGTTTTTCGGGGGTGTCGCGTCGCCCACACCCCCGAAAATCGGCAACTGGGTGCTGGGGTCGGCGTTCGGGGCGGATGCCGGTCGGCGCCCCGCATCGGGTTGCGGGTCTGGCGCGGACTGCGGCTCACTGGACAACGTCGAAGCCCTCCCCCGTCAGCTCGACGAAACGCTGCTCCAGGCTGGTGTGTGCGGCCTCGAAGCCGCGCACCCGCACCCCGGCGGCGACGAGGGCGGCGACGACGGCCTCCGGAGGCGTTGCGTCGAGCCGGGCCGTCACCAGGCGGGTGGCGTCGGCCGGGACAGCGGCCGGCGCCGGTGTGCCGGCCGGCGCGTCCACGGTCAGGCCGAGCCGGGCGAGCACCGCGCGGGCATCCGCGACGTCCGGGGTCTGCAGCCGCACGCTGACCGCGCCCGTGCTGCGGAAGTCGTCGAGGGTGCCCTGTGTCACGAGCCGCCCGGCGCGCATCACGCCGACGTGCGTGCAGATCTGCTCGACCTCGGCCAGCAGGTGGCTGGAGACGAACACAGTCGTGCCGTCGCCGGCGAGCGAGCGGATCAGGTTGCGCACCTCCCGGGTGCCCTGCGGGTCGAGGCCGTTGGTCGGCTCGTCAAGCACGAGCAGCTCGCGCGGCATGAGCAGGGCGTTGGCCAGCCCGAGGCGTTGCTTCATGCCGAGCGAGTAGGCGTGCACCTTCTTGTCCGCCGCGTGCGAGAGGCCGACCCGGTCGAGGGCGTCGGCCACCCGGGCCGAGCGGCTGCGGCCGCCGGCGCTGCGGTCGGCCGCGTCGAAGCGGCGCAGGTTGGCCTCGCCGGAGAGGAAGGGCAGGAACGCCGGCCCCTCAACCAGCGCGCCGACCCGAGGCAGCACGCTGCCGACGCCGCGGGGCATGTCGGTGCCGAGCACGCGCGCGGTGCCGCTGCTGGCCGCGACCAGCCCGAGCAGCATCCGGATCGTCGTGGTCTTGCCCGAGCCGTTGGGGCCGAGGAAGCCGAACACGGAGCCGCTCGGCACGGCGAGGTCGATGCCGTCAACGGCCATCTGCGCGCGGAAGCGCTTGGACAGCCCCGCTGTCTCGATCGCGAAGCCCGTCACTCCCGGCGCCCGTCAGCGCCCGCTCGAAGCAGCCGGCGCGCTCGCGGCGGCCTGCAGCGTTGCGACGTCCACGGCGCCGGCGAACACCCGCCCGTCGGAGGTGAACAGCACGGTCACGAGCGAGGTTGTGAGCACGCGGCCGCCGTCGACGGGTTGCGTGATGGTGTCGAGCGGGCCGGATGCCGGTGCGCCGAGCGCCCCGGCCGGCAGCGCCCCGGCCGGCAGCGCCCCGGCCGGCAGCTCCACCACGGTGGTCCAACCGGTGCCGTGCAGCACCGGCTTCGCGGCGGAGTCGGCGGAGCCTGGGGCGTCTGCGGCGCCGGAGCCGGCCTCGGCCTTCGCCTGCTGCAGCTCGGCGGCGGTCGGCACCGGGATCGGCTTCTCGGTCACGGCGGTGCCGGCCGGCGGGGTGAAGGCGAACACAGCCGGGTCCGGCGCCGCGAACGTCACGTCGGTGAAGGCGACGCTGAAGGCCGGGGTGTCTGCGCCGCGCGCGGTGACGGAGGCGGCCAGGGCCGTTCCCGTCTGGCCGTCGATCGCCACCGAGATCTGGCCGACGAGGGTGCCGCGCTCGCGCGGGGTGAGCACCAGCTCGTAGGCGGCGCGGCCGGCGACGAGGGCGTCGGTGCCGACGGTGACGGCGGTGGACTCATCCAGCCGGGCGAGAGCCTGGTCGAGCATGGCCTCCGGCGTCGGCAGCTCCGCGCTGGCCCCGGCATCCGCGTGGCCCGTCTGCAGCTCGGCCTTGAGCGCCTCGACGGCGGCCTCGTCGACGGTGATGTGGGTCGCGGCCTTCTCCGCGGAGTCGTAGATCCAGACGCCGTCGGCGCTGCGGTAGACGTTCCGCTCGGCGAGCGGGTCGAGCACCTGCAGCCGCGCGTTCTGCCCGTCAAGGTAGACGCGGGCGGTGTGCGAGCCGAGGGCGAGGGAGAGCAGCTGCTCGAGGTCGGCGGACGACGCGGCAGCGGGTGCCGACGAACCGTCAGCGCCCGCACCGCCCAGGGCGCCGGTCAGGCCGGAGAGGTCTGGCAGCCCAAGCTCGGAGCTCTGCTCGATGGTGCCGGAGTGCGGCTGTGCCGGGCTCTCCGCCGCGAACTGCAACAGCTCGGCCGGGGTCTTGTCCGGCAGGTCGACCGCCGCATTGGCCTGCAGCGGCACGAGGATGACGCCGACGCCGATCACAATCGGCGCGACGATCGCGGGGATCCAGCGACTGAAGGTGCGGGATGCCGTGCTGTTCTGTGTGCGGGAGCTCTGAGCGCGCATGGGCTCAGGCTACGCCTCGCCCCCGCGGATCGGGGCTGTTCCGTGGCGAACGCACAGGATCTGGCGCTTACGGCCGCCGGCGGAGCAGGCCACGGCGCTCGGCGACGCTGAGCGCCCGCTCGCGGTCGCGCACACCGAGCTTGGCGAAGATCGAGGAAATCTGACTCTTGACCGTGTTTGGTGAGACCGAGAGCGCCGCTGCCACCTCGGCCGTCGACCCGCCGCTCCGGAGCCCGTCGAGCACGACCAGCTCGCGTGCGGTCAGTTCGGCGATCTGCTCCGACTCCGGGAAGAGCGGGTTGAGCCCGGCGAGGCGCTCGGCGGCGACCGCAGGCAGTGTCGCGCCGCTCGCAGCCGAGAGCCGGGCGAGTGATTCGCGCGGAATGCCGAGGAAGACACGCCACTGCCTCCGGTGCACCGCCAGCGTGTGGGCGTGCGTGAAGGCCTCGACCGCCGCCGCCTCCTCGCCCTGCCGCAGCAATGCCTCGGCGAGGATCAGGGATGCCTCGACGCCGTCGGTCGGTGTCGTGCGCCGCGAGTTCACCGCCGTCGAGGCGAGCCGCGCCGCCTGGGCAGCACGACCGCCGTAGAGGTGTGCCCGCGCGTAGCTGACGAGCAGTTCCGGCACGGCGTCCGGCTTCGCGGCGCAGACCCGGTGCGCCACCATCTCGAGCAGCTCGACTGCGCGGCCGGCGGCGCCGGTCGCGATGAGGCCGTCTGCGCGCGTGCGCGCCATCATCAACAGCGCCCCGTTCGAGCCTGTCCGGCCCAGCCGGGCCTGCGCGAGCTCGACCCTGTCGAACTCGGCCAGCATCACGGTCGGGTCGCCGAAGGTCAGCGCGGAGCGCGCGGCTTGCGCCGCCACGAACGGCCACATCTCGATCGGCGCGGAGCCGTCACCCGTCGCGGCGAGCGCCAGCTCGGCAGCCGCGCGGTCGAGGCGCTCCGTGGCGACGCATGCCGCTGCGACCTGTGCGGGCACGCGGGTGAGGGTTCCGTGCCACTGGCTCGGGTCATGCGGGCCGGCCACATCCAGCCAGTCCAGCGCATCCTCCTCCGCTCCGCTCAGCGCGTGGCAGAGGGCGAGGTGGGCGGCGGCGTTGACGACGACATGCTCGGCGTCGATTCCGGCGCCCACAGCCCACTCGTAGGAATCGGTGGCCGCGGCCAACGACCCGGGCAGATCGTCGGCCAGGAGCAGGGTCACCGCATGTTGGAACCGGGCCCAGGCGTAGTTCGAGGCGCTCGGCTGCTCGCCCAGCGCGGCGCGCTGATCCAGCTGTTCGGCGAGCAATCGTGACGACTCCAGCGCCCCGGCGACGGCGCCGGTCACCCGCTGGTTCACGAGCACGGCCGACATCACGCCGATGAGGCCGTCCGCCGTGGTGGAGTCGCTCAACTGGGGCAGCAGCGGGGTGGCGGCCTGGGTCGACGCGCGCAGCCAGACGCCGCCCGTCGTGCTTCCGGTTGTGGCGCCCGGGGCGCTCCCCGCGGCATCCAGGCTCATCAGGACGAGCTGCGCCAGGCGCAGCTCCGGGTACTCCCGGATGGCCCCGTCCGGCAGGTCAGAGTAGGCGCCGACGGCCACAGTGAAGTTGCGGTTGAGGAGACCGAGGCCGTGCCTGGCCCAGAGCGACGCCAGGATGTCCCAGGCCTCCGCGGCCCTGGCGTGCTCCAGCGCGACCCAGATCTCGTCCCGCCCGCCGTGGCTGACCAGCCCGTCGGCGAAGACCCGGTTCCACTCCCGGAACTCGGTCGGGGAGTGCGTGCGCGCGTCATCCCGCAGCAGCGCCCGGATGGCCGGCACCATCTGCCGCGCCCCCGGGGCGCCGGCCGCCCCCGACTGCACGAAGAAGCCCAGGGTGTTGAGCGTCCCGACGACGGCATCGCCCTCCAGCCCAAGCAGGGCGATGTGGCGTTCCAGCAGCTGCGGCGCGAGCGCCATCCTGCGCGCGATCGAGAGCAGTTCGCCGTCGCCGAGCGCGCGCTCCACGGCGGCGCGCAGCCACTGGGCCACGGCGGGCGTGCCGACCGCGAGTGCGACGGCGGCCGCCGCGTCCTCGGCGCCTGCGCTCTCCAGCTCCGTACCGCCGGCCGGGGCCGCATCCGCCAGGCGGATCATCAAGCCGGGCCACCCGTCGGCGGCCTGCAGCAGCTGCGCGGCGAGGGCGCTCGGCGACGCGTCGGCGTCGTGCCGTGCGTCAGGGTTCTGGCGCACGGTCAGCTTCAGCTGCGCAGCCCCGACCTCGCGCACGGTGAGGCCAGCGGGCAGCGCCGGGGCATCGGCGGCGGCCGCGCAGGAGGTGCAGAGCACCGCGCGGAGCCCCGGCTCGACCTGCAGCTGCGCGTACAACTGCCCGAGCTGCGGCGCGGTGAGCAGCTCGGCATCGTCTATGACGAGGGTGTGGGCCAGGCCGGATGCCGTCGCTGCCGCCTCGGCCACCAGTTCGGCCAGCGGCATCCGCAGCTCACGCGCCGAGGCGATGGTGGTCTGCACGCCGCGCTCTTCGCACAGCGCGCGCCAGGCGTCAACCGACCGGGTCTTGCCCATTCCGGGCAGTGCGCGCACGATGACGAGCTGCTCCGAGCCCTCCAGCAGAGCGGTGCCGTCGGGCTGGACCGCACCCTGGAGCAGCGGGTGGGCGTCAGGCGAAGCGGCCTGCCGCGAGATCGTGGCCGTTCGCGACAACAGGGCCCCCTCGGTCGTCGGCGGGCTCCCCGCCTCAGTCTTTCGCACAGACTATCGCGCGATTGCGCCCGCCCGGCGCGAGGCCGGGCGGGCGCACGGTGGTGCTCAGAGGGCGCGGAGGCGGGGGGCCAGGTCGCGCTCGAACAGGGTCATGAAGCGCTCCTGGTCGTGGCCGGGGGCGTGGAAGACCAGGTGGTTGAAGCCGGCATCCGTGTACTTCTTGATCTCGGCGACGGTCGCATCGGGATCGGTGCCCACGATCCAGCGCTTGGCGATCTGCTCGATCGGCAGCGCGTCGGCGGCCCTCTCCATCTCGACCGGGTCGGTGATGCTGTGCTTCTGCTCGGCGCTCAGCGAGAGCGGCGACCAGAAGCGGCAGTTGTCGAGGGCGGTCTGCTCGTCCTCCTCGTAGCTGAGCTTGATCTCGATCATCTTGTCGATGGCGTCGTAGTCGCGGCCGGCCGCCTCTGCGCCCTCGCGGAGCGCCGGCAGCAGCTGCTCGGTGTAGAGCTCCATGCCCTTGCCCGAGGTGCAGATGAAGCCGTCGCCGGCACGGCCGACGTACTTGGCGACGACCGGGCCGCCCGCCGCGATGTAGACGGGCACGCCGCCCTCCGGGCGGTCGTAGATCGAGGCGTCATGGGTCGAGTAGTACTCGCCCTCAAAGTTGACTCGGTCGCCGTCCCACAGCTCGCGCATCAGGCGGATCGACTCGCGCAGTCGGGCGAAGCGCTCGCGGAACTCGGGCCAGTCCTGCTCGCCGGCGCCGCGGAACCCGGTGGCGATCTCGTTGAGCGCCTCGCCCGTGCCGACGCCGAGCATGACCCGCCCCGGGTAGAGGCAGCCGAGCGTGGCGAAGGCCTGGGCGATGACGGCCGGGTTGTAGCGGAACGTCGGCGTCATGACGCTGGTGCCGAGCTTGATCGTGGAGGTGCGCTCCCCCACGGCCGCCATCCAGGCCAGCGAGAAGGGGGCGTGCCCGCCCTCGTGCCGCCACGGCTGGAAGTGGTCGCTCGTCGCAACCGACTCGAAGCCGTGTTTCTCGGCCGAGACCGCGATCTCGACGAGTTCGCGGGGGGAGAACTGCTCTGCAGAGGCCTTGTATCCGAGGGTCAACGTCATGCCCTCGATGCTCTCATGGCGCAGCCGAATCGTGCGTTGCTCATTCGAGCGTGGCGCGATGAACTCGCGATCAACCCGCGATCGGCCCGCGATCGGCCGAGACCCTGCGGAGCCGGCACCGCCCGCTAGGCGTCCTCGGCGTCCGCCTCGGCGAACCCGTCCGCGTAGCCGTCGGTGTAGCCGCTCGCGTAACCGGCCTCGACCCCCTCCGCCCGGGCCTCGTCGCTGCCGAGGCGGAACATGTCGCGCTCCGGCGGCCGTACGATCGAGGCCGCGCCGGGCAGGTCCAGTTCGCCCACCAGGCGACCGAGCCCGCGCACGAGCGCGACCGGGCAGCCGGTGGCTTTGCCCTTGACCAGGTCGGTGGCGGCGGCCAGCTCGTCGGCGACGCACGGCATGGTGACCAGCAGCGGCTTGCCCGCGGCATCCGTCTGCCCGCGCAGGTCGTCGAAGACGTGCACGCCGGCGGCGCCGATCGCCACGTCGGTCTGCCCCTCGCGCCAGGGCCGGCCGAGGGTGTCGCTGAGGATGACGCCCACCCGGGCGCCGGTCAGGGTGCGCAGCCCCACGGCGAGCGCCCGCGCCGAGGCGTCGGGGTCGACCGGCAGCAGCAGCACGGTGCCGTCGGCGGTGTTGCTCGCGTCGACCCCGGCGGCGGCGGCCACGATGCCCAGGCGGTTCTCGACGATGCGGGTCACCCCGCCCGGGTGCTCCCGGCTGGCGACGAGGCGCACAGTCTCGGCGGTGATGGCCGCCTCGCGGTCGGCGGCGGCCACGATGCGGCCCTCCGCCTTGGAGACGATCTTGGAGGTGACGACGAGGATGTCGCCGTCCTGCAGCTCCCAGCTCGGCAGGCCGGCCCCGTCGGCCCCGGATGCCGTGGCGGCGGCGACCAACTCGACGAGGTCGTCGCCGGGGCTCACCTCGGGGATGCCCTCGAGCGCCCATGCACTGAATCGGTTCATCTGGCCCTACTTTCGCAGTTTCGGCAGTACGTCACGCCCGAACACCTCAATCCACTCGCGTTGGTTGCGACCGACGTTGTGCAGGTGGATCCGGTCGAAGCCCAGGTCGAGGAAGCCCTGGATGTGCGCGCGGTGCTCCTCCGGGTCGCTCGAGATGAGCAGCCGGCCCTCGAAGTCCTCTGGCCGCACCATCTTGGCGATCTGGTCGAACTCATATGGCGAGCGGATGTCGCTCTTGGCGAAGCGCATGCCGCCGTTCGGCCACTCGCGCAGCGCGTTCCGCACCGCCTCCTCGTGCGTGGGTGCCCAGGAGAGGTGCAGCTGCAACACCTTCGGCATCGTGGCCGAGCTGCGCCCGGATTCCCGCGCGCCCTCGGCGAAGCGGGCCAGCAGGTGCTCGAGCTTGTCGCGCGGGGCGCCGGTCGTGACGAGGCCGTCGACCGTCTTGCCGGCGCGCTTGGCGGTGACCGGGCCGGCCGTCGCCACGTAGATCGGCGGGGCGACCGGCGGCATCGTCCAGAGCCGGCTCGACTCGAGGCGGAAGTGCGGGCCGGTGTGCTTGACGTCGCGCCCGGCCAGTGAGGCCGAGAACAGCTTCTTGATCACGTCGACCGCCTCGAACATGCGGTTGATGCGGTCGGCCGGCTCCGGCCAGTACTCGCCGACGGCGTGCTCGTTGAGGGCCTCGCCCGAGCCGATGCCGAGCCAGTGCCTGCCGGGGTTCAGCGCGGCGAGGGTGGCGGATGCCTGGGCGAGCGTGGCCGGGTGCATGCGGTAGCCGGGGGTGCTCACCCCGGTGCCGAGCGCCCCGCTCGTGCGCTCGCCCATCGCGGCGAGCACACTCCAGACGAAGGAGGACTGGCCCTGCGCCGGCACCCACGGCTGGAAGTGGTCGCTGGCCATCACACCGCGGAACCCGTGCGCCTCCGCGTGCGCGGCCAAGGCCACCGCCTCGGAGGGTGCGAAGCGTTCCAACATGGCGGCGTAGCCGATCTCTGCGCTGGTCACTCCCCGATTCTCGCACCCCGGGCCCTCGCGCCGAGCTCTCGCCGGGCACGCGTCGGGCACTCGTCGCCGGGCTGCGAGCATCCGCAGGGCCAAATAGGCTGGGGGCATGCGCATCGCCACCTGGAACGTCAACTCGATCCGCACCCGCGTCGGCCGCGTCGTCGACTGGATGGTGCGCGAGGACATCGACGTGCTCGCCATGCAAGAGATCAAGTGCAAGCCGGAGCAGTTCCCCGTCGACGCCTTCGAGGAGGCCGGCTACGAACTCGCGATCCACGGCCTGAACCAGTGGAACGGCGTCGCGTTCGCCAGCCGGCATCCGCTCGAGGACGTCGCCACCAGCTTCCCCGGCATGCCCGGGTTCCAGAAGGGGCTCGAGGGCCCCGACCAGCCGCTCGAGGCGCGCGCCCTCGGCGTGACCGTCAACGAGCAGCGGCTGTGGAGCCTGTACGTGCCGAACGGCCGTGCCCTCGGCGACCCGCACTTCCACTACAAGCTCGACTGGTACGCGGCGCTCACCGAGCACACCCGCGCCGAGCTGGCCGCGAACCCCGAGCTGGCGCTCGCACTGATGGGCGACTTCAACGTCGCCCCGCTCGAGGGCGACATGGGCGACCCGAGCTTCACCCCCGGCCTCTCCACGCACGTCTCCGAGCCCGAACGGGCCGCGTTCGCCGCGCTCGAGGCGGCCGGCGTCAGCGACGTGGTGCGCCCGCTGGTGCCGGAGGGCTACACCTTCTGGGACTACAAGCAGCTCCGCTTCCCCCGCAACGAGGGCATGCGCATCGACTTCATCCTGGGCTCGCCGGCCTTCGCCGACGCGGTGACGGATGCCAGCATCCACCGCGACGAGCGCAAGGGCGACGCCCCGAGCGACCACGTGCCCGTGGTGGTCGACGTCGAGCTCGACGGCGACGACGACGATCGGCCGATGTTCTACTAGCGCGCTGCCCCGGTCTCGCCGCCCCGCCCGCTGGTCACGTCTCAGCCGGCGTGCGCTCCCCGCTGGTCACGTCTCAGCCGACGTGCGCTCCCCGCTGGTCGAGTAGGCCCGCCAGGGCCGTATCGAGACCCGGCTTCCGGCGTGCGACTGTACCCGGTACGAGGTCTCGATACGCTCGTTCCTCGCTACTCGACCAACGGGATCGCGGCGGGGCATTTCCCGTTGGCTCGATGGAGCGCCAGCGACCGAAGCCAACAACCGAACGACCACGCCGGCTCCCGGGCTTCGGCGGCTGCGCTGCTCGCTCCTCGCGGCGCGGCCGCCCCCAGCCGACGTGCTTCGCCCCACTGGTCACGCATCGGCCGACGCGCATTGGCCCGCTGGTCGAGTAGGCCCGCCAGGGCCGTATCGAGACCCGGCTTCCGGCGTGCGACTGTGCGCCGTACGAGGTCTCGATACGCTCGTTCCTCGCTACTCGACCAGCGGGATCGCGGCGGGGCGCGGCACCTCCCGTTGGCTCGAGGGAGCGCCAGCGGCCGAAGCCAACAACCGGACGACCACGCCGACTCCCGGGCTTCGGCGGCTGCGCTGCTCGTTCCTCGCGGCGCGGCCGCCTCCAGCCGACGCGCATTGCCCCGCTGGCCGCGCCACAGCCGAGGTACATTGCCCCGCTGGTCGAGTAGGCCCGCCAGGGCCGTATCGAGACCCGGCTTCCGGCGTGCGACAGTGCGCAGTACGAGGTCTCGATACGCTCGTTCCTCGCTACTCGACCAACGGGATCGGGGCGGGACGGTGCGGGTCTCCTCCCGTTGGCTCGAGGGAGCGCCAGCGACCGAAGCCAACAACCGCACGACCACGCCCGCTCCCGGGCAGCGGCGGCTCCGCTGCTCGTTCCTCGCGGCGCGGCCGCCTCAGCCGACGTGCATTCCCACTGCGCCCGCCCAGAACTGGGGCCGCGGCGCCGCCGGGCCGGGCGGAGGGCGCCGCTAGCGTGGGTGGAATGTCTGAACTTCGCCCCGTCCGTGTCTGGGACATCGTCCTCTCCGCCGTGCTCGTGCTGGCCCTGCTCGCGGCGACCCTCACCGCGCTGTCGATCGGCATCTTCCTGCCGATGGCCTCCGACGGTTGCGGCCAGGGCTGCAACATCGGCCAGATCGAGGTCGGCGTCATCCTGGCCCTGGCGCTGCCGATCGTGGCGGCTCTCGCGGCGATCGTGATCACGATCGTGTTCCTGGTGAAGCGCCGGCTGGCCTTCTGGGTGCCGCTGGCCGGAATCGGCGGTGTGGTCGTCGGGCTGCTCATCGGCGCTGCCCTGGTTATGACTGCGATCCCCAACTTCTTCTAGGTTTCGACAAGCTCAACCAGCGGGGTGGGCTCAACCAGCGGCAGCAGGCTCACCCAGCGGGGGCGGCGGGCTCGGCCCGAGTCGGCGACCCTGCGGCGTCGTGGTGCGGGGCGGTGCGGCGTCGGTCGGGCGTCGACCGCTCGGCGGCCGCGGCGGCGAACAGCGGCATCACCTTGTTCTCGAACTGGGTCTCCAGCACGATCGAGCTGCGAGTGCGGGTGACCGCCTTCGACTGCATGATGGCGTCGAACACGCGCTGCAGATCGGAGTTGGAGCGCGCCACCATGCGGATCACCACGTCGCTGTCGCCGGATGTCGTGTACATGTCGATCACCTCGGGGATCTGTCGCAGCGACTCGAACGCCACCGCGTAGCCGACGCCCTGGTCGAGCTCGACGTGGGTGATCGCCGAGACCGGGTAGCCGAACGCCGCCGGGTTCAGCCGCGGCTCGATGCGCTCGATGACGCCGTTCTCGTGCATCCGGCTGAGCCGGGCCTGCACCGTGATCCTGGCCACCCCGAGGCGCCGCGACGCCTCGACGACACTGACGCCGGGTTCCTCGGCGAAGAGTTTGACGATCGCATAGTCCAAAGCGTCAACGCTCATGATCTACCTGCCAACTTGTCACACATCTATGGGCAACTACGTCGCAGATACTACAGCTTGTTCGGTAATCCACATCCAATTTGCATGGTCGTTCTGATTCGAACTACGCTCACTCATCACGTCGCCGTTGACGCAGAAGTCACGGCCCAGTACCCAGAAGGTCGTGAGTCATGGTTCGGCAGCGCGAGGTCATTGCGGAGTTGCCCGCGTACAAGCAGGGCGCGACGCCGTCCAGCGCCGACGTGTTCAAGCTGTCGTCGAACGAGAACCCGTTCCCGCCGCTGCCCTCCGTCGTGGCATCCGTCGTCGAGGCGCTCAGCACGATCCACCTCTACCCGGCGATGTCGGCACCCGCCATCAGCCAGCGCGTGGCCGAGAAGTTCGGCGTCGACGTCGACAACGTGGCATTCGGCGCCGGCTCGGTCGAGGTCGCGGCGCAGCTGATCCAGGCCAGCGCGGGCACCGGCGACGAGGTCATCTTCGCCTGGCGCTCCTTCGAGGCCTACCCGATCCTCGTGACCGTGGCCGGCGCCACCCCGATCGCAGTGCCACTGACGGCCGACGACGCGCACGACCTCGACGCGATGGCGGATGCCATCACCCCGCGCACCCGGCTGATCTTCGTCTGCAACCCGAACAACCCCACCGGAACCGGCGTCACCCGGGCCGAGCTGGAGCGCTTCCTCGAGCGCGTCCCCGCCGACGTGCTCGTCGTCATCGACGAGGCCTACGTGCACTTCAACCGCGACGAGAACACCGCGGAGGGCATCGACTTCTTCCGCCGCTACCCGAACATCGCCGTGCTGCACACGTTCTCGAAGGCGTACGGCCTGGCCGGCCTGCGCCTCGGCTACGCCATCGCCCAGCCCACCGTCGCCGCCAACCTGCGCCGGGTGGCCGTGCCGTTCGCGGTCACGGACCTCGCCCAGCGCGCGGCCGTCGCCTCGCTCGACGCCGAGGCCGAGCTCGGCGAGCGCATCGACCAGATCATGGCCGAGCGCGGCCGCGTATCCGCCGAGCTCGCGGCGGGCGGGTGGAAGCACTCGGACTCGCTCGCCAACTTCGTCTGGCTGCGCACCGGCGCCCAGACAGACGACGTGAACGCGGCGCTCACCGAGCACGGCGTGCTCGCCCGCGCCTGGCCCGGCGAGGGCATCCGCGTGAGCATCGGCAGCACAGAGGCCAACAACCGCTTCCTCGCGGCGATGGCGACGCTGCAGCCCACGCCCTGACACTTCACCTCTCACAGCAATGCACCACCCGTTCAAAGGAGAACCACCCATGAAGCGTTCACGCGCACTGCTCAGCCTGGCCATCGTCGCCACGGCCGCAACCGCACTCGCCGGCTGCGCCCCCGCGGCCGGCCCCGGCGCCAGTGAGGGGGGCGAGTCCGGCACCCAGCCGATCCGCATCGGCATCAGTCAGATCGTGCAGCACGAGGCCCTCGACGCCGCCCGCGAGGGCTTCAAGAAGGCGTTCACCGACGCCGGCTACGTCGACGGAACCGACGTCATCTACGACGAGCAGAACGCCCAGGGCGAGCAGGCCACCGCCACGACCATCGCCGGCAAGTTCGCCACCGACAAGGTCGACCTCGTCCTGGCGATCGCCACGCCGACCGCGCAGGCCGCGGCACAGGCCATCACCGACATCCCGATCCTCTTCACCGCCGTCACCGAGCCGGCCGAGGCCGGCCTCGTCGCCAGCTGGGAGGCCCCGGGCGGCAACGTCACCGGCACCAGCGACCTGAACCCGGTCGCCGAGCAGATCGCCCTCATCACCGAGGTCGTGCCCGGCGCCAAGACGGTCGGCATCATCTACAGCTCGGGCGAGGTCAACTCCTCCGTGCAGGTCGACATGGCCAAGGATGCTGCCAAGGAGCTCGGCCTGGAGATCAAGGAGGCCACGGTCACCAACTCCAGCGAGGTTGCCCAGGCCGCCGACTCGCTCAAGGGCGTCGATGCGATCTACATCCCCACCGACAACCGCGTGACCGAGGGCCTCGAGGCCGTCATCCAGTTCTCCGAGGCCAACGGCGTTCCGCTGTTCGGCGCGGAGGGCGGCCAGGTCACCCGCGGCGCCATCGCCACCTACGGCATCAACTACTCCGACCTGGGCTACCAGACCGGCCTGATGGCGATCCGCATCCTCGAAGAGGGCGCCGACCCGGCCAGCATGGCCGTTGAGACCCTCGACACCCTCGAGGTCATCATCAACCCGGCCGCCGCGGAGCGCATGGGTGTCACCCTGCCCGCCTCCCTCGTCGACCGTGCAGACCAGGTCATCGAGTAACACGGCCTCCGCCACCAACGAATCACCTTCACGAAGGACATTGAGATGAATGCGGCGATCGAACTCGGTCTGCTCTACGGCGTCATGGCGCTCGGGGTGTACCTCACTTTTCGGGTACTGAACTTTCCCGACCTCACCGTCGACGGCAGTTTCACGACCGGTGCTGCGGTCGCCGCATCACTCATCCTCCAGGGCGTGCCAGCCCCTGTCGCCACCCTCGCGGGGGCGGCGTCAGGGCTGGTCGCCGGCACCGTCACCGGCCTGCTCTACACCAAGGGCAAGATCGACGGCCTGCTCGCCGGCATCCTGACCATGATCGCCCTCTGGTCGATCAACCTGCGCATCATGGGCAAATCCAACCTGCCGCTGCTGCGCGAGGAGACCGTCATGACGCCGCTGCGCGAGAATGGCCTGATCGGCGGCCCCGGGGCGATCCTCGTCTTCGCGATCCTCGTTCTCGTGATCAAGTTCGCCATCGACTGGTTCCTCGGCACCGACCGAGGCCTCGCCATCCAGGCCACCGGCGACAACGACCAGATGATCCGCAGCTTCGGCGTCAACACCGACGGCACCACGATCCTCACCCTCGCGCTCTCCAACGGCCTCGTCGCCCTCTGCGGCGCCCTCGTCGCCCAGTACCAGGGCTTCGCCGACATCAGCATGGGCATCGGCCTGATCCTGGTCGGCCTGGCATCCGTCATCATCGGCCAGGCGATCCTGTCGGGCCGCAGCGTCATGGTGAGCACCCTCGCGGTGATCGTCGGCGCCATCGTCTACCGCCTCGTCATCTTCTTCGCGCTGGCGGGCGGCCTCGACCCGAACGACATGAAGCTGGTCACCGCCGGCCTCGTCGTCGCCGCGCTGCTGCTGCCGCGCTGGGGCTTCCTCAAGAAGCTGCCGCGCCTGCGGATCGGCGGCGGCCGCTCGACCTTCGAGATGCCGGATGCCGCGGCGCCCGCCTCGTCCGATGCCGCCGCCGCCGAGCCCGAGCCCGAGCTCGCCTCGACCGCCTCCGCCAAGTAGCCCAGAGTTCCAGAGGAATCGACATGCTGAAGATCGACAACATCTCCAAGACCTTCTTTGCGGGCACGGTCAACGAGCGCAAGGCGCTCAGCGAGGTCTCGCTCGAGCTGAACGCCGGCGACTTCGTCACCGTGATCGGCAGCAACGGCGCCGGCAAGTCCACGCTGCTCAACACCATCTCGGGCAAGCTCGGCGTCGACACCGGCACCATCTCGATCGATGGCCGCAACGTCAGCAGGCTCAAGGACTACGCCCGCGCCGCCTACATCGGCCGCGTGTTCCAGGACCCGATGGCCGGCACCGCGCCGACGCTCAGCATCGAGCAGAACCTCGCGCTCGCGCTGCGCCGCGGCAAGTCGCGCGGCCTCGGCCGGGGCGTGACGCGGGCCCGCCGCGAGCAGTTCGCCGAGGAGCTGCTGGCGCTGGAGCTCGGCCTCGAGAAGCGGCTCAAGGCGAAGGTCGGGCTGCTCTCCGGCGGCCAGCGCCAGGCGCTGTCGCTGCTGATGGCGAGCTTCACCCAGCCGCGCATCCTGCTGCTCGACGAGCACACGGCCGCCCTCGACCCGCAGCGCGCCGAGCTGGTCACGACGCTGACGAAGAACGTCGTCGAGAAGGACAGGCTGACCACGCTGATGGTGACGCACAACATGGAACAGGCTCTGCGCCTCGGCAACCGGCTCATCATGATGCATGAGGGCCGCATCATCTTCGAGGCCGCCGAGGAGCAGAAGCGCTCCATGACCGTCCCCGACCTGCTGGCCGAGTTCGCCAAGATCAAGGGCGCAACGCTCGACGACCGGGCGCTGCTCGCCAGCTAGCCGGTCGTCGCCCGAGCGGCTTCAGGAGACGTGGAGGCGGCGCCGGTACATTTGGTTCAATGACTGTCACTCGCCGTATCCGCGTCTGGGACGTCGCGCTCTCCTCCGTGTTCATCCTCGTGCTGCTCGTGGCAACCGGCGGCTCCGCGCTGGTCGGCCTGTCCCTGCCGATGGCCGCAGGCGGCTGCGGCGAGGGGTGCAGCCCCGAGCAGATGCAACTGGGCTATGTCGTGGCGGTGGCGCTGCCCATCCTCCTCGCCCTGGTGACGATCGTCACCACGATCGCCTTCCTGCGCCTTCGCCGGGTCGCCTACTGGGTTCCGCTGCTCGGCACCGTCGCGGTCGGCCTCGGGCTCCTGCTCGGCTCCTGGATCTCGCTGAGCGCCGTTCCCCGGCTCCTCACCTTCTAGGGCGGCGGGGCCGGCGGACGCCGCGGCCGCTAGTGCGCGTGGAACGCGCCGTGGCCGGCGGCGGCGCTGGCCCGCGCCGCGACGTCGAGCAGGGCGTCCTTGTAGGGTCCGGCCAACTGCTCCAGCGACACTGTGGCGACGCTCGTCGACACGTTGATGGCCGCGAGCACCCGGCCGTCGGCCGCCCGGATCGGCGCGGCGATCGAGCGCAGCCCGACCTCGAGCTCCTGGTCGACGAGGCACCAGCCGGCCGTGCGGACCTCGTCGATCCTCCGGCGCACCGCCGCGACATCCGTCAGCGTGCCCGCCGTGATCCCGGTGGGCGGCGCGGCCGCCAGCACCGCGTCGAGGGCCGGCTGGCCGAGCCCGGCCAGCAGCACGCGCCCCATCGAGGTGGTCGGGGCGGGGAAGCGGGTTCCGATCGTGATGCCGACGCTCATGATGCGCTTGGCCTGCACCCGCGCCACGTAGACGATGTCTGACCCGTCCAGGATGGCCGCGGATGTCGATTCGCCGAGCTCGCGGCTGAGCTCGGCGAGGAACGGCTGCAGGAGTTCGGGCAGGCCGAGCGCCGAGAGGTAGCTGTAGCCGAGCTCGAGCACCTTGGGGGTGAGCGAGAAGCCGCGGCCGTCTGCGCGCACATAGCCGAGGTCGACCAGCGTGAGCAGGAACCGCCTGGCCGTCGCCCGGGTGAGACCGGTGCGGGCGGCGACGTCGCTCAGTGTGAGCTCGCGGTGCTCCGCGTCGAAGGCGCCGATGACGGCGAGTCCGCGGGCCAGCGATTGCACATAGTCACTGCTGGGCTTGGTCTCCATGTGCTTCAGGTTAGCGTTCGAGCACGACCGCGAGCCCCTGCCCGACGCCGATGCAGATCGCCGCGACCCCGACTCCGCCGCCGCGGCGGGCCAGCTCGTGCGCGAGGTGTCCGATGATGCGGCCGCCGGAGGCGCCGAGCGGGTGCCCGATGGCGATCGCCCCGCCGTGGATGTTGGCCTTCTCCGGGTCGAACTCCGGCCACAGCCGCAGGCAGGCCAGCGCCTGCGAGGCGAAGGCCTCGTTGATCTCGAGCACGTCGACATCCGCCCAGCTCTTGCCCGCGCGGGCCAGCGCCCGGTTCGCGGCCTCGACGGGGGCGATGCCGAACTCGTCCGGGTTGTTGCCGGCCACGCCGCGGCCGATGATGCGGGCGAGCGGGTCGATTCCGAGGGCGGTCCGCTCGCCGCCGACGAAGAGCATGGATGCGCCGTCGTTCAGCGGGGAGGAGTTGCCGGCGGTGACCGATCCCTGCGGCCGGAAGGCGGGCTTCAGACCGGCCAGCGCCTCCGGAGTGGACTCGGCCCGGACGCCCTCGTCGCGGCTGACGCTCGTGCCGGGCACGGCGGCGACCTCGTCGTCGAAAACCCCGGCGTCCCACGCCGCGGCGGCCAGTCGGTGGCTGCGCAGCGCGAAGGCGTCCTGTTCCTCGCGCGAGATGGCGAAGCGGTCGGCGAGCATCTCGGCGGTCTCGCCGAGCCCGACCGTCCACTGCGCGGGCATCCGCGGGTTGGTCAGGCGCCAGCCCAGCGTCGTCGAGTGCAGGGTCTCGTTGCCGGCCGGGTAGCCGCGCGCGGGCTTCGGCAGCACCCAGGGCGCCCGACTCATCGATTCGACGCCGCCGGCGACGACGAGGGATGCGTCCCCGGACTCAACCGCGCGGCTGGCCTGGATGACGCTCTCCATGCCGGAGCCGCAGAGCCGGTTCACGGTCGCCCCGGTGACGCTCGTCGGCAGCCCGGCGAGCAGCGCCGTCATCCGCGCCACATTGCGGTTGTCCTCGCCGGCCTGGTTGGCGGCGCCGAGCAGGATCTCGTCGATCAGCACCGGGTCGAGGCCGGCGTGCCGGGCGAGCAGGCTGCTGAGGGTGTGCGCCGCGAGGTCGTCCGGGCGCACCTCGGCCAGGCCCTTGCCGTAGCGCCCGAACGGGCTGCGCACGGCGTCGTAGATGAAGCTGCCGGTCATGATGCTCCCTCGATCGGGGTCGGTTCGGTCAGGGTCAGGCCCGTGAGCGCCTGCAGACTCTCGCGGGTGTTGTCGGCGAACAGCTCGCGGATGACGAAGCCGCTCTCGCCCACGTCGAAGACGGCGTGGTCGGTGTACACGCGGGTGACGCAGCGCACCCCGGTGAGCGGGTAGCTGCAGGCGGCCACGAGCTTGGAGGTGCCGTCCTTGCCGAGCAGGTCGGTCATCACGAACACCTGTTTCGCGCCGACGGCCAGGTCCATGGCGCCGCCGACGGCCGGCACGGAGCCGGGCGCGCCCGTGCTCCAGTTGGCGAGGTCGCCGCGCTCCGACACCTGGAACGCGCCGAGCACGCAGACGTCGACGTGGCCGCCGCGCATCATGCCGAAGGAGTCGGCGTGGTGGAAGTAGGAGGCGCCCGGCAACTCCGTGACCGGCAGCTTGCCCGCGTTGATCAGGTCGGGGTCGACCTGGCCGGGGGCCGGCTCCTCGCCCATGCCGAGCATGCCGTTCTCGGTGTGCAGGATGATCTCCTGGTCGCGCGGGAGGAAGTTGGAGACCAGGGTGGGCGCCCCGATCCCGAGGTTCACGTAGGAGCCCTCCGGGATGTCGCGGGCGATGCGCGCGGCCAGCTCGTCGCGGCTGATTCTGGTGGTCATGCGGTTGCCCCCGTCACTGCCGATTCCCGCTGGCCAACGAAGTGTCCGTCGCGCAGCCAGTCGCGCTCCGACACCTGCACGACGCGGTTGACGAAGATGCCGGGCGTGACGACCGTCTCGGGGTCGAGCACACCGAGCTCGACGATCTCGTCGACCTGGGCGACCGTGATGGCGGCCGCGGTCGCCATGATCGGCCCGAAGTTGCGCGCCGTCTTGCGGTAGACGAGGTTGCCCCAGCGGTCGCCCTTGAACGCGCTGATCAGCGCGAACTGGGCGCGGATCGGGTACTCGAGCACGTAGTCGCGGCCGTCGATGGAGCGCGTCTCCTTGCCCTCGGCGAGCACGGTGCCGACCCCGGTCGGCGTGAAGAAGGCGCCGATGCCGGCGCCGGCCGCCCGGATCCGCTCGGCCAGGTTGCCCTGCGGCACGAGTTCCAGCTCGACCTTGCCCGCCCGGTAGAGGGCGTCGAAGACGTGCGAGTCTGCCTGCCGCGGGAACGAGCAGACCATCTTCCGCACGCGCCCCTCCGCCAGCAGCGCGGCCAGGCCGACGTCGCCGTTGCCGGCGTTGTTGCTGACGATGGTGAGGTCGCGCGCGCCCTGTGCGAGCAGCGCGTCGATCAGCTCGACCGGCTGGCCGGCCCGGCCGAAGCCGCCGACCAGGATCGTGTCGCCGTCCGCGACGCCCGCGACGGCATCCGCAACCGCGGGGACCACCTTTGAAATCATGCCGAGCCCACCCAACCACATCGTCAGAATGTTTGCCAAACGCACTTATGTGCGCATGGCAAACCTAGCACGGCCCGAAGCCACGCCGCCCGGGTGCATCGGGCAGACTGGGGAGATGACCGCCGCCCCGTTCCTCATCCGCCGAACGACCGAGCAGGACTGGGCCGAGACGCGGGCGCTCCGGCTGGAGATGCTCGCCGACACCCCGCACGCCTACCTCGAGACGGTGGCGGATGCCGCGGCGCGCGATGAGGCGGGCTGGCGGGAGCGCGCGCGCCGCACGGCGGGGCCGGGCGCCATCAGCCTCGCGGCGATCCTCACCGGGGGCGAGGAGACCGGCCGGTGGGTCGGCACCATGGCGGCGATCCTGCCGGAGGGCGCCGCCGGTGCGCGGCTCGTGGGCGTGTATGTGGCGCCGGACTGGCGCGGGGCGGCAGCCGGGGTGAGCGGCGCGCTGCTCGCCGGCATCGAGGAGTGGGCGGGGCTGCACGGCGATGTGCTCACGCTGGAGGTGCACCAGGACAGCACCGCCGCCCGCCGGTTCTACAAGCGGCACGGCTTCGAGGAGACCGGCGCCGTGCACCCGTACCCGCTGGACCGGAGCAGGCTGGAGTTCGAGATGGCGAAGCCGCTGCGGGCCGAGCAGGCGGGCGGGGCCCGCCTGCTCGGCGGCGGCAGCGAGCGGCAGTTCTGAGCGCGGGCTCCTAGCTGGTCGCGCGGCGGCGAGCAAACAGCGCTGCAGCTGCACCAACGCCGAGCAGGAGCGCGGCGGCGGCACCGATGGCGCCCGCCTCCACCCCGGTCTCGGCCAGGGGCTGGGCAGGCGTTGCGGCCGGAACCACGACGGGCGCGGGCGCGACCGGCGGCACCACCACGGGCGGCTCGACGACCGGTGGCACCACGACCGGCGGCACGACAACCGGCGGCTCGACTACCGGTGGCACGACAACCGGCGGCACGACAACCGGTGGCACGACAACCGGCGGAACAACAACCGGCGGCACCACGACAGGCTTGTTCGTGGTGCAGGTGTCGGTCACCACGAACGAGGCGTCGGTCAGGGTCCACGCGGAGACGACGGGATACCCGAACCCGACGTACGCCATGGCGGTTGCCGCATCCACCGGCTCCGGGTACGCCATCGTGATGCTGCCGACCAGCGGCATGACGTCCGCGTAGGGCGTGGTGAGCCCGTGGAAGACCAGGCCGGGCGCCTCTTCGGGGTACTCCAGCCAGCCGATCCCGTCTGTCGAGGCGCTCTCGTCGCTCATCGGCACCGCAGCGGCGTCCGGTCCGGAGAGGAGCGCGCTGTAGCTCTCAACCATGTCGGTGTGCCAGGAGATGACCTCGAGGAGGTCGTAGGAGTAGCTGAAGCTCGAGACCGTGCGCGTGCAGTTCTGCGGTGTCGCCGGAAGCAAGAAGAGGTTGTCGACGAAGCCCCCGTCGCTCGTGTCTCCGCTCGGATCCGCCCCCGACGCGTCCGAGACGATGTGGGGGAACGAGATCGGCCCGGCGGGCGCGATCGCGCCGGTGGAGTACCAGGCCTCCTGCATCCCGTCGATGAACGGGTTGAGGCTCGGGTCCATCGGCGCGACGCTCGCGGCGGCGACCGTGTGCGTGGTGACCGTTGCAATGGTGTCAGCGGGCTCGGCGGATGCCGGGGCGACGGCGGCCAAGGCCAGGGCGGTGGCAGCAGCCACCCCCGGCAGAACGACGTGGCGCAGGGAGATCCCCGTGGATTGCGTAGGCATGCCGCCACGCTACGCAGCCGGTTCGGCGAAGTCAGGGGACCTAGGCCCCCAGTTCGCCGCCCGCCTCTGGAGGCAGCTGCCGTGGTCCCGAGCGCCGGGGAGCGCTAGATCTCGTCGAGGATCTCCGCCCGTTTGGCCTCGTACTCCGCCACGCTGAGCAGCCTGCGCGCGCTCAGGTCCTCGAGCTCGGCCAGGCGCGCGGCACGCAGCTCGGCCGGTTCCGGTTGCGCCGCGGGCGCGTGCCCCGGCTCGGCCGTGAACGCCGGCGATGCCGGCGCCGCACGCCGGGCGAGGTACACGCCCAGGAAGATGATGCCGACCGCCCCGGCCGCCATCACGAGGAGCACGGCCAGAATGACGAGCAGGTGCCAGCCCGAAAGCGCCATCGCGCATCCCCTTCGTTCGCGTGCCGCCATCCTAGCGAGACGAGGAGCGCGCGCGGCAGAGCTGCCGACTAGCCGCCGAGGCGCTCGTCGAGCTCACGGATGACGTCCCATGCGCCCTCCTCGGCGTTGCTGAGCACGACGACGTCGATGCCCTCGTCGAGGTAGTGGCGCAGGATGCCGCTGGCGCCGGCGCTGATGCCGTCCTTGAAGTAGGAGCGCACGCTGCCGTCCTCGTTCATGTCGAACTCGAGGCCGAGCCCGTAGAAGGTCTCCTCGTCGTGCTCGACCTGCGGCGTGAAGAACTCGCTGGTGTACTCGGGGTTCAGCAGCACGCCGGTGCGCAGTGCCGTGAGGAAGCGCAGCAGGTCCTCGGCGGTCGCGTGCGCGCCGGTGTCCGGGCCGCCGATCGGCGGCGCCTTGTAGATGTTGGACTCCCAGCTGCCGTCCTCGGCCTGGTCCCAGCCCTCTGCGACGTTCGGGGTGGCGCCCTGGCGCTCGAAGAAGCCGCTCGACTTCATGCCCGCGGCGGCGAAGACGTCGCGCTCGATGTAGGCGCGGTAGCTGAGCCCGGTGGCCTGCTCCAGGGCGAGGCCGGCCAGCACGTAGCCGGCGTTGATGTAGTGGCTCTCCACGCCGGGCGCCTCCAGCGGGGCCTTCTGCGCGAAGAACGGCAGCAGGTCGCTGGTGCGGGAGATCGAGTAGTTGGGGGTGTCGACGTAGAGCTCGGCGTAGTCCTCGCCGGCGGCCTCGTCGGCGTCATCCGCGAGCCCGCTGGTGTGGGTGAGCAGGTGCAGCAGGGTGACGTCACGGCCGATGGTGGTGCCGGTCAGGTCGACGTAGTCGTGGATGGAGGCCTCGAGATCGAGCCGACCGGCCACGACCTGCTGCAGCACGCCGACGCTGGTGAACAGCTTGGTGATCGCGGAGGTGTCGAACCGGGTGTCCACCCGGTTGGCGACGCCCCAGCGCTGTGTGGCCAGGCCGCTGGCGGCCTCGAAGAGAGTCTGGTCGCCCTTCCGCACAAGCACGACGCCCGAGAACTCGATGTCGGCCAGGAACTCATTCAATCCGGTGATATCCACGCTTCAAGTGTAGAGACACCTGGCCAGGCCGGTTCCGCGTGGCGCCGGGCACCGGTCTCGGCTGCGGCCTCTGACTCAGGGGCGGCTGCCGCCGTGCTCGCCGCTGCGCTCCCGGCCCGTGAACCCGGCCATCGAGCGGTAGACGCCGAACACCTCGGCCACGGCGTCCCAGACCCGCACAGGCAGCACGCCGCGCAGCGCCTTGGAGAGCCCGACCGACCAGGGCAGCAGCAGCTGCGGCTTGCCGGCCAGCATGGCGCGCCAGACCCGGTCGACGACGTATTCGGGGGTGAGCACGGGCGTGAGCAGCGGCCCGCGGGCGCCGGCGAACATGCCGGTCGAGATGTAGCTCGGGCACACCGTCGTCACCCGCACGTTGCCGTGGTCCTCCTGCTCGAGCTCGAGCCGCAGCGAGTCGCTCCAGCCGATGAGGGCCGCCTTCGAGGCGGCGTAGACGCTCATCCGCGGGTTCGACAGGGTGCCGGCGGCCGAGGCGATGTTCACGATGCGCGCCGCCCGATACGGGTTCGCCATCATGCCGGGCAGAAATTCACGGGTCGTGTACATCGGCGCGAGCGCGTTGATCTGCACCGTCGGCCGGGTGTCCTCGCCGTTGTCGCTCTGCCAGAAGAACTGGTTGCCGCGCACGATTCCGGCATTGTTGATGAGCACGTCGGGGTTGCCCACCTCGGTGCGCACCCGCTGGGCCGTCTGCGCGATCGCGCCGAGATCGGCGAGGTCGATCACGTAGGAGTGCACGCGGGTGCGGCCCTGCGATTCCCCGCCGAGCTCCTTGACGGTGCGGGCGAGTGCCGCGGCATCCCTGTCCCAGAGGACGACGGATGCCGCCCCCTCTGCCACTGCGCGCTCGGCGTAGAGGCGGCCCATGCCGCTGGCGGCTCCGGTGATGAGAACGCGGGCACCGCGAACAGTTCGGGACATGGCCCCATTCTCGCAGGTGCCGCGCCGGCCCCAGCTCGGGCTGGGATACTCGATGGCACGGTGGGTCCTCCGCCGACACGATTTTCTCGCGCTCGCGCGGGGCCGCCCGCGGCCGCCGCCGCGCAGATTGGCCACCATGCCCAGCACTGAGTCCACGCCCCTCGACCGGCAGGCCGAGCCCGCCCGCGTGAGCTGGCTCGAGGGCGGCGAGCGGCACACGGCGCTCTGGCGCTCGGAGAGCGGCTGGCCGGTTCCGGCGCGCGTGGCCATCGCCGACGAGCGGATGCCGGCCGCCGAGGCCCACCGCCTGGTGTCCGAGGGCACGGCGCTGCTCTGGCGCGGCGACTACCAGGCCGCCCGCCAGCTGCTGCGGGCGCTCGCGGCCCGCATCGACAAGGGCAACCGCCGCCCGCCGCGGGATCTCTCACTGGCCTTCCGCCAGCACCGCGAGCAGAGCTTCCACCGGGCGCAGCTGCTCGGCCTGCTGCTTGTGCCGCTGGACGCCGGCCACGCGGTGCCGCTGCGGCGCGCGCCGGACGTGCGCGAGGCGTGCGTGGAGGTGTACGGACCAGTCGACGCCGCGCAGGACTCGCTCGTCTCATTGCGCGAACTGCTCGGCGTGATCGGCTCGCACGAGTGGCGCCGCCGCGGCGTCGAGGTGCCGGAGTTGGACGCGCCGGGCCTGCCCGGGCGCATCCACCCGCACTACGGCGTCTTCGCGCCGGTGCGCGGCGAGTACCTCGAGCTCGTGGCGAGCGCCCCGCTGCCCGAGGTGAGCCGCGCGATGGACATCGGCACCGGAACCGGGGTGCTCGCCGCGATTCTCGCGCGGCGCGGCATCCGCAGCGTGACGGCGACCGACCTGGACCCGCGCGCCATTGCCTGCGCCCGCGAGAACCTGGACCGGCTGGGGCTGGCCGAGCAGGTCGAGGTGGTCGAGGCCGACCTGTTCGCGCCGGGGCTCGCCGAGCTGATCGTCTGCAACCCGCCGTGGCTGCCGGTCGAGGCGCGGATCCCGAGCGACTACGCCGTGTACGACCCGGAGAGCCGGATGTTGCGCGGCTTCCTCGGCGGGCTGGCCGCGCACCTGGCGCCCGGCGGCGAGGGCTGGCTGGTCATCTCGGACCTGGCCGAGCGCCTCGGGCTGCGCTCGCGCGGCGAGCTGCTCGACCTGATCGAGGACTCGGGCCTGCGCGTGATCGAGCGCCACGACACTCGCCCGACGCACGGCCGCGCCAGCGACACGAGCGACCCGCTGCACGTGGCCCGCGCGGCCGAGATCACCTCGCTCTGGCGGCTCGCCGCGGCGGAGTAAACCCCGTTGGCTTGAGGGAGCGCCAGCGGCCGAAGCCAACAGCCGCCGCCCGACGAGCCTGCGCGGCGTACGCAGATGCCGCGGGCACCTGTGTCTGCCAAGACGCTCAGGGCTTCGGGCGCTGCGCTGCTCCTTCGTCGCGGCGCGGCGCCCTCCAGCCGACGTGGACAGAGGCGACCCCGCGGTCCAGCCCGCCAAAGCCCACGTTGGCTCGAGGGAGCGCCAGCGACCGAAGCCAACAGCCGAGCGGCGAGGCGCTCTCAGCGCAGCGCGCGGTAGTGGGCGCGCAGCGCGGGGTCGAGGTGCTCGGTGGCGTAGCTGAGCTCGGTGCGCGGCATCCGGCTCGCGTGCTCGTCGAGGAAAGCGATCAGCAGGCCGCGGTCCACGCGCTTGCCGATCTCGCGCAGCATCCAGCCGACCGCCTTCTGCATGAGGTCCTCGGGGTCGTCGCGCAGCAGCGCAGCCAGCTCGAGCGCGGTCGACGCATCGCCGCGGTTGATGAAGCCCTGCGTGGAGATCATGGCGACGCGGCGTTCCCAGAGCACCGGGCTCGCGGCCAGCTCGAACAGCACGTCCCGCGGCCGGTCGAACAGCCAGCCGCCGAGGATGCCGGGGGCCGAGCTGTCGACCAGGTCCCAGTTGTTGACGCGCCCCCGGCGCACGGCACCGAGGTACCACGCCGCGAGCGCCGCCCGCCGGCCCTCGTCGAGGCCGCGCGGCATGCTCGCCGTCTCGAACTGTCTCGTAGCGATGAGCAGCCCGATGAGGCGGTGCTCGTGCACGGGGCTCGCCAGCAGCAGGTCGAGTTCGGCCAGCGGAAGCTCGGCGAAGCGGCGGGCGACGCCCCGCAGTTGGGGAACCGTCACGCCCACGAACACGTCGCCCTCGCCGTACTGGCCCGGCCCGGTCTTGAAGAAGCGCTGGCTGGAGGCCGCCCGTTCCGGGTCGGCCAGCTCGGCGAGCGCCCGCTGCACGGCCGCAGCGCCATCGGGCACCTGTGGCGTGGCCGCATCCGCTGTCATGGCGCGACTCTACGCGACCGATGGTTGACTGGGGCGATGCCGCACTTCCTCGACCTGCTCACCGTGACCCGCGCCGAACTCGACGCCGTCCTCGCCCGCTCGGCCGAGTGGGCGGCCGGCAGCGCGGAGCCCCGCGGGCCCCGCGTGCGCATCGCGACGGTGTTCGCCGGGCCGGCCTTCCGTACCCGGCTGGCCTTCGACACGGCCATCGACCTGATCGGCGGGCACCGGGTCGACCTGCCGATCGCCCTCGGCGAGCGCGAGCCGATCTGCGACACCGCCGCCATCCTGAGCGGCGGGGTGGACGCCGTCGTCGTCCGCCACGGCGACGACGCCGAGGTGCGCGAGCTCGCCGCCCACTCTGGCGTGCCCGTCGTGAGCGCGATGACCGCGCTCGGGCACCCCTGCGAGGTCGTGTCGGAGGCGTTCACGCTGCGCCAGCGCCGGGGCAGCCTCGACGGGCTCGCCCTGACCTTCGTCGGCGCCGACACCAACCTGTTCCGCTCGTGGTGCGAGCTCTCCACCCGGTACGCGATCACCGTCACCCAGCTGGCACCCGCCGGGTTCGCCGCGCCCGACGCCTACCTCGACGGCATCCGGGCCCGGGGCGGCGCCGTCGCCACGAGCACCGAGCTCGAGGCGGCGTGCTCCGGCGCCGAGGTGCTCTACTGCGACGGCTGGCCGGCCGCGGCGCTGGAGCCCGGCGGCATCCGGGACGCATTCCAGGCGCTGCAGGTGACGAGCGCCGTGCTCGAGCTCACGGCCGCCGGCGGCGTGCTCATGCACTGCATGCCCGTGGCCCGCGGCAATGAGGTCAGCGCCGACGCGTTCGCCGACCCGCGCTCGATCACGCTCGCGGCCAAGGCCAACCTGGCGCCCAGCCACGCGGCGATCCTCGAGCACGCCCTCGGCCGCCTCTGACCCCGGCCGAGCCGGCTAGTGGATGACGGCGAGCATGGCGCCGACGGCGACGAACAGCGAGCCGAACACGCGGTTCAACACCAGTTGGCCGCGGGCGTCACGGGTGAAGCGCTGGAAGCTGCGTGCCGCCCCGGCGAAGAAGAACCACATCACCAGGATGTCGACCACCATCACCGTGACGGCGACGACCAGGTACTGCGGCAGCAGCGGCTGGTCGAGCCGGATGAACTGCGGCAGGAAGGCGAGGAAGAACACGATCGCCTTGGGGTTGAGCAGGTTCACCCAGAGACCGCGGCGGAACATCGACCAGGCAGGCTCGTTGCGCCGGAGCTCGATGCTCTCCTCGTCTGTCGAGGGCTTGGCAAGGAACTGCCGCACACCGAGGTAGACGAGGTAGGCGGCACCGGTGTAGCGAATCACGTTGAACGCGATCGGCGAGCTGGCCACGAGCACGCCGACGCCGAGCGCCACGATCACGATGTGGATCACGAGCGCGGCCTGCTGGCCGAGGATCCCCCAGATCGAGCGGCGGAAGCCCGCGTTCAGGGAGTTGCTCATCGTATTGATCGCTCCGGCGCCGGGCGTGAAGCTGATCAGGAGGGTGGCGCCGAGCAGGGCGAGCCAGAGCGAGAATTGCACGCGCTCAGCCTACGTCCCGACGGGAACGCGAGAATCCGCAGCGCAGCACCGATTCTCAGCGCGAGAACGGGCGACCACGCAGCTTCCTTGCGCACTCCCTCATGAAAACGCAGCGCTCTGCTCGTTAGCCTTGATCACACGCCACTTCGGCGCACACACTGCCGTTTGCCTGCACTTCGCATCGCGCGCGGCCGTCTACGAGGACGGGAGGTTCCCATGTCGAATTACATTGCACAAGCACTGGTCGGTGAGCCCGAGGTTGTCGAAGACGGCCTGACCACCGCCCTCGACATCGCGCTCGCCGCCGATGTCCAGAACCACCCGGCGTGGGCCCGCCTCAAGCAGGCCGCGATCGCCCTGCAGGGTGTGCAGGCACAGGACGGCTCGGTTCCGGATGCCGCGAACCACCCGGCCGCCGCCGAGAACGTCGCCACGCTCGTGGCCGCCGTGCGCGAGCTCGCCCCGCTGTTCCCGCACGACGCCGCCTACCTGGCCGCGCTCGCCATCGACTTCGAGCGGTGGAGCACCGGCGGCTTCGCCGTGCCCGACTTCCTCGACTCGCTGACCGCGTTCCAGCCGCAGCAGCACCGGGTCGACGGCCTGCGCCACCTCGTCGTGTTCCCGATGTACACGCAGAACGGCAGCACCAACCGCTTCGTCGAGGCCGTGCTGGTCGAGGTCATGTGGCCGGAGTTCATCGGCGAGCTGGAGGCCGGCGACTACGGCAACAAGCTGTTCGTGCCGCTGCGCTTCGTCGACTTCACGCCCGGTTACGACACCAACTCGGCCGTGCTGTTCCCCGAGTCCGTCGCGATGCGCGAGATCCCCACGTTCACGTGGGGCGCGATCTTCCAGGACCGCGAGGCGGCCCGCTACCGCCGTGTGGTGCGCGCGGCATCCGAGATCACCAAGCTCGAACTGCCGGAGGACGCGGCCTCGCTGCTCGACGACCAGAAGCTGGCCGAAGAGACCTTCGTGATGTGGGACCTGATCCACGACCGCACGCACATGCGCGGCGACCTGCCATTCGACCCGTTCATGATCAAGCAGCGGATGCCGTTCTTCCTCTACTCGCTGGAGGAGCTGCGCTGCGACCTGACCGCGTTCCGCGAGTCGGTGGCGATCGAGCGCGACGAGAACGCGAGCCCGGAGGCGCGCAAGCACGCCAAGCTGGTGCAGTACGCGGTGATCTTCGACCGCATCTTCCGCTTCGCCATCACCGGCAGCCGGGTGCGCAACTACGACGGGCTCGGCGGCCAGCTGCTGTTCGCGTGGATGCACCAGCACCACGTGCTGCACTGGACAGACACGCAGCTCGCCTTCGATTGGGATGCCGTGCCGGAGGTCGTCATCGCCCTCGGCGCCCAAATCGACGAGCTGTACTGGAAGTCGATCGACCGCCCGAAGAAGGCGCACTGGCTTGCCGCCTACGACATGATCGCCGAGACCCTCACCCCGAACCCGGCGTCGCACTGGGCCAAGGGGCTTCCGGATGACGTGCTCGCCGGTGCGCCGAAGGGCTACACCGACCTGGTGCTGGACGACGAGTTCCCGCTGTCGATGTTCTTCGAGGCGCTCGACAAGAAGATGAAGCCGGTCATCGAGTCGACGCTCGGCATCACGGGCAACTCGCCCGACGCCTAGCCCGCGCTCCGCGCCAGTTCGGCGGCCTCCGCGCCACCCGGTGTGGCGCGGAGGGCCGCAAAGTGGCGCGGAGGCCCGACTTCACTAGCCTGAGAGCATGAGCATGCCTGAGCCCGTCAGCACGTCGACCGCAGCGCCCGGCGTCGCCGGGCGCACCGTCCTGATCGCCGGCGCCACGAGCGCCTCCGGGCACGCCTGCGCCGCGGCGCTCACGGCGGCCGGGGCCAGGGTGATCGCCGTCGGCTCCAATGCCGGGCGGCTCGCCGAGCTCGCGGCATCCGTGCCCGGGGTCATCACCCGCGTCTGCGACCTCGGCGACTTCGCCGCGGTCACCGAGCTGTCCGAGGAGATCAGGGCGCAGGCAGCCGCGCACGGCCACAGCGGGATCGACGGGCTGATCCATCTGGTCGGCGGTTGGCGCGGAGGCGGCGGCCTGGCCGGGCAGAGCGAGGAGGACTGGCAGGCGCTCGAGGCGGCCTTCGGCACCCTGCGCAACACGACGCGGGCGTTCAACGACGACTTGCTGGCCTCGGACGCCGGCCGCCTCGCCATCGTCTCGAGCGCGTCCGTCGCGCGCCCGCTCGCCGGCGGCGCCAACTACGCCGCCGCCAAAGCGGCCGCCGATGCGTGGACCCGCGCCGTCGCGCAGGGCTTCGCCAAGGCCACAGCGCCCGAGCCCCCCACTGCCGCCGCCGTCATCTTCGTCGTGAAGTCGCTGGCGGGCCTGGAACAGCAGCTGGCCGAGCGCGTCGTCGGGCTGTGGGACGCCACGGCGGCGGAGCTCAACGGGGCGTACATCCCGCTCGACCCCGCGTAGGCGACCCGCCGGCCCCGGGTTTCACCGCCAATAGGCTGGACCCATCATGACTGTCTGGCTCTCCATCCTGCTCCTCGTCAACGCCGCCTTCAACGTGCTGGTCTGGCCCACCTTCTGGCGCCGTGTCTCCCGCGACCCGCGGGCGCGGGATGCCGCGGGCAAGCCGACGAAGTTCCTCACCGTGCACGCCGTGCTGATCGGCTCCGCGCTGGTGCTGGCCGCGGCATCCGCCGTCGCCGGAATCGTCGGGCTCGTCGACGCCGCCTAGGGCGCCACGGTTCCGGCGGCACGACACGGCCGGCTGGCCGCAGTTCGCGCGCTCATCGGGTGGAGGGCGGCCGCCGCCGGGCCCCCAGTGCTGGTGTCATTTGCCGATCGTCGCGCCGTGCGCGCAGACACGTGGATAAGCTCAGGCGGATCTCGCCGGAAGAGTCGGCGTTCGTCTGGCGAATTGCAGGCGAGATCTGTCTGGTTCGTTGCACGGGTGATCTGCCCCCTACGAACGGAACCACACACGTGAACCAGACCACACTCGTCGCCCGGCTTCGCCGCGGCGCCGCACTCGGGCTCGGAGTCGCCCTGCTCTCCGGAGCCGGCCTCGCCGTTGCCGCCCCGGCACAGGCCGACGCCGGCGTCACGCACATCACCACGGCCGACATCGGCGCCGTTCCGGGCGAAGCCGGCTGGCAGACCTACGCGCCCCAGGGCTTGGAGGACGTCGGCGGCGCGCTGTCCATCTCCTACTCCACCGCGATCACGAATACGCTGGACACGCCAACGCCCCTCTCTGACTACGCTGGCGCCTTCGCCGACGCGCGCGTCTCATGGACGACCACCGAGGACACCACTCCCTCCGCGCTCGAGCTCACTGTGCAGAACAGCGCGCTCGAGAGCACCACGCTCCGCTTCGTCGGCGCCGTCTCCGGCACCAACACCCCGGGCCTCGGCTCCTCGTGGACCGTCAACAGCGACGTCCCCGGGCTCACCGCCGGCACCCCGACGGCTCTCGCCACGATTCTCCCCGCGCTCGACGCCGCCGGCCTGACCGAGGTCATCAGCTACGGCATCTACTCCGAGCGGAGCGCCAGCTACCTGGTCTCGCTCGACGTGCCCGGCGCGGCGTTCACCTTCGGCGGCCCGCCTTCCCTCCCGCTGGAGGGCGTCACCGTCACCCTCACCGGCTCCCCCGTCGTCGGCGAGACGCTGACCGCAGCCTCCGCCGGCTGGCCGGCCGGGACCACGCTCAGCTACGAGTGGTTCTGGAACGGCGGCATGATGGGCGGCGGCATCGAGGGCGCGACGGGCACGAGCTACACCGTCACGCACGACGTGGTCACGCGCTTCCTCGGCGTCCGCGTCACCGGAACCGCTGAGGGCTTCTCCGCCACCGGGTTGAACAGCGGGATCACGGCCGCCGTGACGGCCCCGAGCGCGCCCGCTGCTCCCGCCCCGGCCGCGAGCTCCTCCGAGCTCGCCGGCTTCCTGGCGGCCAACGCTCCCGCCGGAGTGCAGGCGCAGGATGCCGCCGGCCTGCCTGCCGGATCGCTCAACGCCGGATCGAACCACGCCGCCAACATCACCTGGTCGGGTGCGGACAGCTTCGTCGATGTGTATGCGTACTCGAGCCCCGTGCTGGTCGGCACGTTCGCGGTCGTCGACGGCGCCGTCCAGGTCGAGCTCACCACGGGTCTGCTCTCGCAGCTGAGCGCCGGCGACCACACCCTCGTCGTCGTGGGCCAGAGCTCGAAGAGCGTGCAGGCGTACGCGCTGAACGTCACGGCCGGGCTGGCCGAGACCGGGCCGGAGACCGAGCTGCCGCTCGGCGCCGCCTCGCTGATGCTGCTGCTCGGCGCCGCGGCGCTCGTGGCCCGCCGTCGGAGCGCACAGCTCTAACAACGCGACCGCGCACACCGCTCTGCGCACAGGAGGGGCGCTGCCATTCGGCAGCGCCCCTCCTGCATGTCCCGGGCGCCGCGGAGCGCGGAATCTCGGTGGCTAGTGCATGTTGTCGTTGCCCGAGGCGTGCACGGCGTAGCCGTGGCAGCCGGCGTCTTCCCAGCGGTACTCCGCGCCGGCACCGGCGTCGCCGTTGAGGGCGAACTCCCACGCGGCGATCTGCTCGTCGTTCAGGTCGAGCGGCCGCGCCGCAGGGATCATCGGCTCGAGCGAGAGGGGGTCGAACGGGGTCTGGTACTCCGGGTTCCACCACTCCCAGTAGAGGTACTCGACGCCGCGCTCGGTCATGCAGTCGCGCACCAGCTGGTCGAAGGCGAGCCAGGTCTGGCGTTCCGTGGGCAGCCCGACCGGGTCGGCGGGGACGGGCACGGGCGGGGCCGCGACCGTGCCGGCGTCGATGAGCGCGAGGAGCCCGGAGCACCCGGATTCCTCCGGCACCCCGGTTGGCTGCATGAAGTTCGCGCCGGAGTAACCGATGAGCCAGTCGATGCTCTGGTTGTGGTCGAGCCCCCTGGGCTGCGCGCTGCCGCCCAGCCACCACGGCGCCGTCTCGTAGCCCAGGCCGAGGTCGGTCATGCACTTGCGCACGACGGCGTCCTTCGCGTACCAGGCGGCCTTGGCGACCGGCGTCACGTAGTCCGGGCTGGCCGGGTCGGTGTACGGGTTGTAGTCCGCCGACATCGGGTCGAGGGCGACGGGCTCCTCCGCCGGTACGGCATTCGTCGCCGCTTCGAGCACGGCCGGTGCCTCGGTGGACGCGGGGGCCGCGGCCTGCTGCCACGGGGCCGCCTGCGCCGAGAGCGCGAAGGCGGCCGCCGTCAGCGCGGCGACGCTCGCCACGGCGGCGATGCCGATGATCCTGCGTTTCATGATGTTCCCCTCATGGTGCGTGAACTGGTGCGGGCTGTCCGTGTTTCCGTGTCGGGCTAGTGGTTGTTGTCGTTGCCGGTCTCGTGCAGGGCGTAGCCGTAACAGCCGGCCTGCTCCCAGCGGTACTCGGCCGCGGCGCTCTCACCGTGCAGCGCCGCGTAGACCGCGGTCGCCTCGTTCGGGCTGATCTCGGCGAGCCACCAGGGCTCGCCAGCCGGCGTGTTGCCGCGGGCCGCATCCCACCAGTCGAAGCCGGCCTCCGCCATGCAGTCGTCCTGCAACGCGGCGAACTGGGCGCGCTCCCGGTCGGTGTCGATGACGGCGCGGGAGTCGGCGGTCAACGGGTCGAGCGGGCGGTCGAGCGCCTCTTCGTAGTTGTCGATGGCCCCGTTTCCGGATGCCGCGGGCTGCTGCCCCGCATCCGGGGCGCCGGGCTGCAGCACGATGCCCACCATCGGGGTGGCCGCGGCGGTGAGCGCCAGGCCGACGACGGCGACGGCGCTCACGCCGAGGCCGGCCGCCACGAGCAGGCCGCTGACGAGGGAGCGGGGTGAGCGCGTCATCCGCCGACCGCCCCTCGGCTCACGGCGAGCGGCTCGCCCACGCGGGACGCCTGCTCCGACATGTGCGCCGATGCCCGGGCCACGGCCCGCGCGCCCCGGTCCATCTCGCGCCGGCTGGGCGCCCAGCGCACCGCCATGCCGAGGAAGAACAGGGTGAGGCCGACGATGAGGAGCTTGCCGAAGGTGTCCCAGGCGGCCGCGGAGTAGGACAGCTGTGAGCTCGTGGCGCTCGCGAACACGAGCGCTTTCGTTCCGTAGCGCACCAGGCAGTAGACGGCGACGATCATCCAGAGGGCGCCGACCCAACGGGTGCGCCGGCGGGCCATCAGGGCGAGGGCGCAGGCGCTCCCGGCCAGCGCGAGCACGGCAGAGGCGGCGCCCTGCGCGTGGAACGCGGCGTCGCCGGGGCCCGTGCTCAGCAGCACCCGCAGCACCACGCCACCGCTGGCGACGAGCACCAGCAGGGCGAGCGTGTAGGCCAGCACGGGCAGGCCGCCGCGGGCGTTGCGGCGCAGCGCGGTCGCCTCCGCGGTCTCGTGCGCGCGCAGCTGCTGGCGCCGCCAGCTCAGGTCAGCGAGGGCGCCGCCCAGCATCCGAAGCCGGATGCCGCGCTCCAGATCGCGCTCGGCGATGCCCTGCTCGGCCGCCCACGCCGCGTGCTCGTGCAGGTCGGAGGCGATCTCGTCGCGCCGCTCGGCCGCCAGCTGTTCCGGCAGGCCGCGGGTGTACCACTCGCACCAGGCGCGCACGGCGCCGGCCGCGGCAGGCACGGGGGTGACGCTCATGCGAAGGCTGCCAGGCCGCTGGGCGATGCGGCCGGGGTACCGGCCGTCGCGGCCTGATGGGCGCGGATGCCCTCGCCGCTGACCGTGTACAGCCGGCGGCGCGGGCGGCCGGCGGCCTCGGCGAGCGCGGCGTCCTCCCAGGACGCGTCGAGCAGGCCGGCATCCGTCATGCGGGCCAGCGCCTTGTAGAGCGTGCCGTGCGCGGTCAGCCCCTCGCCGTTGCGCCCGGCGAGCGCCTTGGCCAGGGCGAAGCCATAGAAGTCGCCGTCACTGCTCTGCAACGCGATCCCGCATTCGAGGATCTCGATCTCCAGGGGGAACAGTGTTCCCGGTCGTCTGCGTGCCATGGCAAAACTATAGGAAGCTATCTTCCTTTAAACAAGACCTCGGTCCAATTTCGTCGGCCTCATCCCCCGCGCGGTGGATCCCCTGCGGCATCCGCCCCGCTAGCGTGGAGCCATGAGCGAGACCACGGAGGCCGGCCAGAGCGAGGAATGGGTGCGCCCGCGCCCCAGCCGCACCGGCTACCGCAACGACCTGCTGCTGGCGCTCGCCCTCGCCGTCGGGACGACGATCACCCTGGTGTTGTTCCGGGCGACGGGCACCTTCGGCACGGCCCCCGGCTGGCAGGCGGCCATCTGGATCGTGGCCGCGACGATGCCGCTGGCCCTCCGCCGACGCTGGCCGGAGGTCGTCGCCCTCATCTCCTCGCTGGCCTTCGCCGCGGCGTACGTGTTCGAGATCGGCGAGATGCTGTTCAGCCAGATCTGCCTGTTCGTGGCGATCTACTCGGTCGGCGCTTGGGGACGCAACCGCCGGATCGCCACCATCGTGCGCGCCGTCATCGTCTCGGCCATGCTCGCCTGGGTGTTCTGGCAGCTCATCTACTACTCCGCCGTGCAGGACTACCTGCCCGAGCTGCCCCGCGAGGGCGCCCTCTCGCCCTACCTCGCCTATGGCCTCATCAACATCATCACCAACCTGCTCTACTTCGGCGGGGCCTGGTTCTTCGGCGACAGCGCGTACCGCTCCGCTCGAGCCAGGGCGCTGCTCGAGCAGCGCACGATCGAGCTCGCCGAGGAGCGGGAGCGCACCAAACAGCAGGCCCTCGCCCTCGAGCGGGTGCGGATCGCCCGCGAGCTGCACGACGTCGTCGCCCACCACGTCTCGGTGATGGGGGTGCAGGCCGGCGCCGCCCGCCGGGTGTTGGAGCGCGACCCCGCCCAAGCCAGCGCTTCGCTCAGCCTGATCGAGCAGAACGCCCGCAGCGCCGTCGACGAGCTGCACCTGCTGCTCGGCACGCTGCGCTCCGAGCAGCAGGAGACGGGCCCGGTGCCCGCCCAGAGCAGCAGCACGCGCGGCATCGAACAGCTCGCCGAGCTGGTGGCGGATGCCGCGGGCGGCGGCCTCCCCGTGGAGCTCAGCATCATCGGCGAGCCGCGGGCCGTGCCCGGCGGGGTGAGCCTCGGCGTCTACCGGGTGGCGCAAGAGGCGCTCACCAATGCGCGCAAGCACGGCGGCGGCGGCGCCCGCGCCGACCTCCGCGTGCGCTACCTGGCCGATGCCGTTGAGCTCGAGGTGAGCGACAGCGGCGTCGGCGCGAGCGCCCGCGGCGGGGCGGCGCGCGCCACCAACAGTTCCAGCGGCTCCGGGCTCGGCCACGTCGGCATGCGCGAGCGCGTCGCGGCCGTCGGCGGCAGCATCGAGATCGGCCCCCGCGCCCGCGGCGGCTACCTGGTGCGTGCCCGGTTCCCGATCGCGCCGGTCGCGGCCGACACCCACTCCCCCTTGATCGAGAGCACTCCGCATGACTGAGCCGCATCCGCCCGCCCCGATCCGGGTACTGCTCGTGGACGACCAGGAGCTGGTGCGCGCCGGCTTCCGCATCATCCTGGAGTCCGAGCCCGGCATCACGGTCGTCGGCGAGGCCGGCAACGGCGAGCAGGCGGTGGCGGCGGCCCGCGCCCTCGCGCCAGACGTCATCTGCATGGACGTGCAGATGCCCGGCATGGACGGCCTCGAGGCCACCCGGCTGATCACGGCCGACCCGGCGCTCGGCGCGAGCGTGCTCATGCTCACCACCTTCAACCGCGAGGACTACCTGTTCACCGCGCTGCAGAGCGGCGCCAGCGGCTTCCTGCTCAAGAACGCCTCCCCGGAGGACCTGGTCAACGCCGTGCAGGTGCTGGCCCGCGGCGACGCGCTGCTCTCGCCGGATGTCACCCGCCAGGTGATCGCGGCGGCCACCGCCCCGACGCCTCCGCCGGCGGCTGAGCACACCCCTCCGCCGGTTGAGCCCCCTTCTCCGCTGATTGAGCCTGTCGAAATCCCCGCGCCTGGGCGCGGCACCCCGGCATCCGCCCAACTGGCCAGCCTCACCGACCGGGAGGCGGAGGTGCTGCAGTTGCTGGCCGTCGGGCTCTCCAACGCCGAGATCGCGGCCCGGCTCTTCGTCGGCGAGGCGACGGTCAAGTCGCACGTCTCGAAGGTGCTGATGAAGCTCGGCCTGCGCGATCGGATCCAGGCCGTGATCTTCGCCTACGAGCAGGGGCTCATGGCGTCTCGGGCGTGAGCCCGTCGACGGCGGCCGGCTCGTCGCCGTCGCGGGCGCTGTCGGCCGGCGCGTTCTGTCGCCGGCTCGCCACGAGGAACGGCAGCGCGATCAGCTCGATCAGCCCGCCGAGCGCCAGCGACGCGGGGTAGCCGTAGATGTCGGCGGCCCGGCCGAGCACCGGCTGCACCACGATCCCGCCGCTGGAGCCCATCAGCGAGGCGAAGCTCAACACCGTCGCGCGCTGCTTCGACGGGATCATGTCGTTCAGATAGGCCTGCTGCACCGGCATGGCTGCCGCGGCGACCATCGCCCACACCGCGAGGAGCAGCAGGGCCACCCAGAACACCTTGGTGATGCCGAGCACCACCAGGATGCCGGCGCTCACCGACACGCTCGCGATCAGCACGCTGCTGCGCTTGCGGAAGAGCAGACGGATGCGCGGGGCCAGCCAGCCGCCGAGCACCTGCGAGCCGGCGACGATCGCCGCCGCGAGCCCGGCGATCGAGTACGCCTTCGGGTCGCCGAACAGGTCGAGCAGGAACGGCTGCAGCGCGTAGAAGACGTAGATCCCGACGCCGGCGGTGAACGGCGCGGCCAGCATCACGTAGCGCACCGGTGGGTTCTTGAGGCCGTTGTCGATGGATGCCGTGAGCACCCCCTTGGTGGCCTGCACCGGGTGCCGCGAGCGCTCCGGGGTGAAGCCGACATCCCGCATCACCCAGAATGCGACCCCGAACATGACCATGAGCACGCCGACTCGGATCAGGAATGGGACGCCGAGGTTCGTCGCCTGGGCGATGACGCCGCCGGCGACGGAACCGACGAGCATCGCCACCCCGGAGATCATCTGGGCGCGGCCGAACACCCCCTCGAGCCCGCCCTCGTAGCCGGAGAAGCGCATCGCGTCGACCAGCCAGGCCTCGACGGCGCCGGAGAAGAAGGTGAAGCCGAGTCCGAGCAGGATCGAGACGATCGCCCACGCCCAGAACGGCGAGTGGTAGAGCCAGAGCAGGTAGTAGAGGAACGTCGAGCCGGCGAGCGTGATGGTGCCGAGCAGGAAGGAGGTGCGGCGCCCCCAGCCGTCGGCGACGACGCCGGTGGGGATCTCGAACAGCACCATGCCGAGTGTGAAGAAGGCGTTGGCGGCGAAGGCCTCGAAACTGCTGAGCCCGGCATCCAGCAGGAACAGGGTGTTCACGCCCCAGATGAACGACGCCGCCAGCGTGTTGCCCAGTGTGAGGGTGAGGTAGATCCGCTGAATGCGGCGAGCTGCGGCGTTCACGCTGCCCATGTTCCTCTGCAATGTGTGCGTGCGCCAGTGCAATTGTCCGTGCCCACGTTTCGGTTCCCGGGCCCGAGCGCGCACAGGCGGAGGAGCCCCTGCGATGGGCGTTTCCCCCGTTGTGCTGGCAGACTGTTCGCATGATACAGCCGCGCCCGAACCGAATCGCCCGATGAGCGTCTTCGCCGCAAAGCCGTGGCTCGGCTCGTACTCGCCGGAAGTTCCGCACCTGATCGACGTGCCAGAAGACTCGCTCATCGACGTGATCGAAGAATCGGTGCGGCGCTACCCGGGCCACACGGCGCTGGAGTTCTTCGGCGCGACGACGAGCTACCGGGAGCTCGGCGAGGCCATCGACCGGGCTGCGGAGGGACTGCGCGCCCTCGGGGTGAAGGCCGGCGAGCGCGTCGCCCTCGTGCTGCCCAACTGCCCGCAACACCTGGTGGCGTTCTACGCCGCGCTGCGCCTCGGCGCGATCGTCGTCGAGCACAACCCGCTGTACACGCCGCGGGAGCTGCGCCACCAGTTCGAGGACCACGGCGCGAAGACCGCCATCGTCTGGGACAAGCTCGCCGCCACCGTCGCCGACTTCCCGGCCGAGATGGGTGTCGAGACGATCGTCGCCGTCGACGTGACCCGCGCGATGCCGCTCGGCATGCGGGTCAAGCTGCGCCTGCCGGTGGCCGCCGCGCGGGCCGGCCGCGAGAAGCTGACGCTCGGGCATCCGGCCCCCGGCGCCGTCGACTGGGCCAGCCTGCTCAAGCACGCGCCAATCGCCGCCGAGCACCCGCGCCCGCTGGCCGACGACACCGCCCTGCTGCAGTACACCAGCGGCACGACCGGCACCCCGAAGGGCGCCGTGCTCAGCCACCGCAACCTGATTGTGAACTCGATGCAGGGCCAGGCCTGGCTGCCCGGGCCGAAGCCCGGCGCCGAGGTGTTCTACGGCGTGCTGCCGATGTTCCACGCCTTCGGACTGACGCTCTGCATCACGTCGGCGATGAGCATGGGCGCGCGCCTGGTGCTGTTCCCCGCGTTCGACCCCGAGCTCGTGCTGGCCGCGGCCAGGAAGAACCCGCCGACGTTCCTGCCCGCCGTGCCGCCGGTCTACGACCGCATGCTGACGGCGGCGGATGCCGCGGGCGTGAGCCTCGGCAGCATCCGCTTCGCTATCTCCGGTGCGATGGCGCTGCCGCCCGCGCTCGTGGAGCGCTGGGAGGCCGGCACCGACAGCCTGCTGGTGGAGGGCTACGGCATGACCGAGTCCTCGCCGATCATCTCGGTGAACCCGGTCGCCGCCAACCGCCGGGCCGGCACCGTCGGCCTGCCGCTGCCGAACATCGAGATCCGCGTCGTCGACCCGGAGCAGCCGCACGTGCACCGCGGCTTCGACGAGGCCGGCGAGCTGCTGGTGCGCGGCCCGCAGGTGTTCTCCGGCTACTGGAACCGGCCGAGCGACAGCGCAGAGGTGCTGTTGGCGGCGAGCGTCGTCGAGGGCGACGCGGCCGCGGCGGATGCCGGCCTCTGGCTGCGTACCGGCGACATCGTCACGGTGTCTCCCGACGGCTTCATCTCGATCGTGGACCGCGCCAAGGAGCTGATCGTCACCGGCGGCTTCAACGTCTCGCCGACCGAGGTGGAGGCGGCGCTGCTGCAGCACCCGGACGTGCTCGACATCGCCGTGGTCGGCGCCCCGGACGCCGATGGCGCCGAGGTCGTCACGGCCGCCGTGGTGCTGGCGCCCGGCGTTGCGCTGGACGCCGACGAGTTGCGCACCTTCGCGAAGGGCTCGCTCACGCCGTACAAGGTGCCGCGCCGCTTCGTGCAGGTGGATGAGCTGCCCCGCTCGCTGATCGGCAAGGTGTTGCGCCGCCAGGTGCAGCAGCAGATCGCCCCGCGCCCCGGCAGCTGAGCGACGCGCCCGCCACTCCCCCACCCCGCCCCCACGCCGGCTGAGCGAGGCACGAGCGAAGCCCTGACAGCACCAGACCGCCCACACCGCTGGTCGAGTAGGCCTGCCAGGGCCGTATCGAGACCCCGCAACCGGTCTCGATACGCTCGTTCCTCGCTACTCGACCAGCGGGATTCCCGAGCAAGTGGGACTCCCGAGCCAGCGGGCTCAGCCGTCGACGCGGGTGAAGAGCAGCAGGTCGGGCAGCGAGGTGGCGAAGTAGTCGATGCCGCCGTCGACGCTCTCGGCCTGCGGCCCCTGCACGTCTGGCCGCGCCTCGCCGAGCGAGGCCGGCGGCGTGCCGAGCGGCATCCCGAGCGCGGCGCGCGCCCGATCCCAGGCGGCCAGGCTGCGCCCCTCCCCACCCTCCCACGGGCTGAACGGTCGCGACTCCAGCAGCGCCAGCGCCTCGGCCGGCCGGCCGAGCTCGGTCAGCAGCTCCGCGTACTCGACGGCGAGGTCGTCGCGCGAGGTGGCCGCCAGCGGGATCCGCGCCAGCCGCTCGGCCGGCGGCACCGCAAGGCGCTTCAGCAGCTGGTCGGACTCGTACCAGAGACGGGCATCGCCGGGGCGGAGCGCGATGGCCCGCTCGTAGTACGCGCGTGCCCGCTCCCCGTCGCCGCGGCGGTTGAACCAGGCGATGGCCGCGTTGCGCAGCACGGTCGCATCCTCTGAGCCGAGTTCGAGGGCGTATTCCCACTGCTCGAGGGCGTCATCGTGCCTGCGGTGGTGGAAGAGCAGCATGCCGAGCAGGGCGCGGGCCTGGACGTCATCCGGGTTCGCCTGCAGCGCCGCCTGCAGCGCATCGTGGTGGTCGAGCAGGCTGGGGAAGGTGCGCACGGCGTCGGCGCCGGATGCCTCGATCCGCACGCGGCCGGCCCGCTCCGCGTCACCGGCCCGCTCCAGCACCGCGGCGAGCGTGTACAGCGCGAGCGGCCGAACGTTGCCCGCGGCCGTCGCCGGCATCGACGCCGCATCCTCGAGCAGGGCCACCGCCTCCGCGAACGCCCCGAAGGAGGCCAGGTCGACGGCCACATCCACACGGCTCGCCGCGTCGGCGCTCAGTGGGGCGCCGCCATCGGCCTCCCCGGCCAGGGCGCGGGAGAGCTGGTCCAGCGGGTCCAGCGCCCGGGTCGCGGCCAGCAGCTCCGCGGCCTCGCCGGACCGCCCGACGCGGCGCAGCAGCACGACGAGCAGCGCCCGGGTGCGCAGGTCGTCGGCGTCCAGCCGCAGGGCGCGCGCGGCGTGCTCCAGGGCGCGGTCGTCGCGCCCCGCCGCCGCATCGAGCCGGGCGCACTCGAACTCGGCCGGTTGCGCCCACTTCCTGTCCCAGACGGCCTTGGCGAAGGCGTCGTAGGCCTCGGCGGTCTCGCCGAGGCGGCGCAGCACCTGGCCGAGCCGGTAAGACGCCTCACCGGAGTCGGGGTTGAGGTTGCGCGCAGTCAGCCGCCCCATCGCGCTCCGCGCGTACTCGTGTGCGGTCTCGTAGTCGGCGCCGTCGTAGGCGTGCCTGGCCATGGCCAGGTTGCTGCGCACGTCGTCGGGGTCGCGGCGCAGCGCCTCGCGCCAGTAGTCGGTGGCGGCCCGGGTGGGGTGCCGGTACTGGGCCAGGTGCACGCCCGTCGCGTACAGCTCGTCCAGCGAGTCGATCTCGGCCGGCAGCGGGGCGGCGACCGCCGTCTCCGGCTCCGGCTGCGGGGCCTCCACGCGCGGCCGCCAGCGCAGCGCGCCGACGACGTCGAGGGTGAGTTCGTCCGCGCGGACCTCCCCGGGCACCTCCACCACTGCGGTGAAGGGCGTCTCGGGTGCGAGGGGCACCGCCCAGTCGCCGAGTGTGGCGCCCGCGGCATCCGTCAACAGGATGCGCTGCTCGCCGCGCTCCCCCGTGGCGGCAACGCCCACGCGCACCAGCGTGCCGCCTGCGGCCGCCTGCACGCTCAGGTGCACGGCGCAGTCGAGGTTCGCCTGGTGCACGACGCCGATCGAGCGGATCGGGTACCAGTACTGCGAGAACGTCTTCGTCTCGCCGGGGGCGATGAACGTGAAGTCGGGCTGGTTGTCGGTGAAGACGCCGGCCATCAGCTCGATGTACGGCCCGTCTTCGTCGGTCAGCAGCGCGTCCCAGGCGCGGCCGAACGGGGCATCGCCCCACGTCCACAGCTTCTTGCCCGGCGCGACGCGGCGATCGGCCCAGTGCACGAAGCCGGCCTGCGCGTCGTGGTCGTAGCCGCCGAAGAAGTCGTCCTGGGTGCCGGTGACCATGTAGCTCGTCGGAACCGGGATGTTCTTGTAGAAGTCGATCCGGTCGCCGCCGGTCGCCGCGTGCTCGGTGTAGTCGTGGCCGTAGTAGGGCCGGTCGGCCGCGGGGAAGGCGGTGATCGCGCGGCGCGCGTGGTCGGCGACCCACTGCACATCGGTCGGGAAGAAGGACTGGTAGTTGTCGTGCACCCGGGCGGCGACGTTGGCCCACCAGAGGAACGTCTCGGTCTCGCTGGTGCGGTTGTGCAGCCGGGCGACGAGCTCGATCAGGGCGCTGTCCGGGCGCAGGCGGATGCCGTGCATGCCCTTCATCCGGCTGAACGGGTCGTGGTCGGAGCACCACACCGTGACGGAGCCGTCGGCGCCGTACTCGATCTCGGTGTCGACGGGCAGGTAGGTCGCCGGCCGGTGGTGCTGCGGCCAGTTGAACTCGACGCCGCCGCTGATCCACGGCCCGGCCAGGCCGACCAGGGCCGGCTTGATGACGTTGTTGCGGTAGAAGAAGTCGTAGTCGGCGCTCTTGTCGTAGCCGATGTGGATCCGCCCGCCGAGCTCCGGCAGCACGACGAGGCGCAGCCACTTGTTCTCCAGGTGGATGGCGTCCCAGCTGCGGGTGTGCGCGGTCGTCTCGATCGAGTCGGTGAACGGGATCGGGTACACGCGCCCGCTCGAGCCCTGGTACACCCGGTGCTCGAAGAACATCGGGTAGCGGTCGGGCTCGCCGGCGGCGTAGCTCCTGATCTCCAGCGGCTCGCGCCAGGCGGTGGCCCCGCCGGCCGCGACGCGCTCCGCGTGTTCGCCCGCGGCGTCGGGGAGGATGATCTTGTTCTGGCCTGACTCGGTGCTCATGGTCCAAGGCTAGGAAGCGCCCGGCGGCCGCAGAATGGGCGATCCGCTGGCACATATGGAGAAAACGCTGGAAATCTCTGTGAGACTGGGCCCATGGTTCGGGATGGGTTCACGCGGCAGCGGCTGGCCGTCCTCCCGCGCCCCCTCGCCCTCGAGGCCGCCGCACTCCCGCTCACCGGCGCGCTGCAGGTGACGGATGCCGGCTGGTTCCCGCGCGCGGCCGGGCACCAGCGTTCCCGCGAGCACGGCAGCGCGGAGTCGATTCTGCTGCTCTGCACCGAGGGCAGCGGCTGGGTGGAGCTGGCTGGGGTGAGGCAGGAGGTGCGCGCGCCCGCCGTCGCGCTGATCCCGGCCGGCGCGCCGCACCGCTACGGCGCCTCCACGGGCACCCCATGGACGATTTGGTGGCTGCACCTGCGTGGCTCGCTGTCTGCCGAGCTGTTCGCGGAGGCCGGCGTCGGCGTGACGGGCCTCGCGGATGCCGGCCAGGGCGCCGAGCTGGCCGCACTCGCCGAGCAGATCGTCACCGCCCTGGAGCGGGACCCGTCCAGGGCCCACCTGGTGCGCGCATCCGGGCTCGCCTGGAACCTGCTCACGCTGCTGGCCTCCCGCACGGGCGAGGCGGGCGGGGACGACCCGGTGCAGCGCACCATGGGCTACTTGGCCGAGCGCCTGGACCGCCCGGTCGGGGTCGAGGAGCTCGCCCGGCACGCCCGGGTCTCCCCGTCGCACCTCGGCGCCCTGTTCCGGGCGGCGACCGGCGGCGGGGTGATCGCCTACCACTCGACGTTGCGCATGGCCAGGGCCCGGCAGCTGCTCGACGGCACGGACCTGCCGATCGCGGCGGTCGCCCGCGCGACCGGGTACGCCGACCCGCTCTACTTCTCGCGGCAGTTCAGCGCCACCCACGGCGTGAGCCCGCGCGGCTATCGCGCCCAGCACAAGGGCTGAGCGCGGCGCCGTCTCCACTGCTGGACCCTGGTGAAACCACCCGCGCCAGCCGGCCGCACCCACGCCCTATGCTCGGACGATGCGGAAAGCCCTCCCCCTGTGAGCGACATCGAGCTCGTCGGCGTCGGCGTCCGCCTCACCATCCGCCCGGAGCGCGGCGGCAAGATCCTCTCGCTGCACGGCGCCGGGCGGCAGTGGCTGGCCCCGGGCGACGACGCCCGGTCGGCCGAGTCCGACAGCTTCACCGCCGCCGAGATGGGCGGCTGGGACGAGTGCGCCCCCACCATCGACGCCTGCGCGGTCGGCGGGCTGCTCGCCCCGGACCACGGCGACGTCTGGGCCCGGGAGTGGGCGGTCGAGCGCGTCGACGCCTCCAGCGCGCTGCTCTCGGTGCGGAGCGAGGCGTGCGGGTTCTGGCTGCGCCGCGAGATCGTGCTCGGACGGGCGCAGGGTGCGCCCGTCCAGATCCGTTACACCGCAGAGTCCCTGGGCCGCCGGGTGCCGTTCCTCTGGGCGGCGCATCCGCAGTTCCTGGCCGAAGCGGGCAGCCGCGTCATCCTGCCGCCCGAAGTCGGCGCTGTCGTCGACGTGCTCGACCCCACGCACCCGGTCGGGCCCTGGTCGCCCGCGCTGGCCGGGCTCGACAGCCTTGAGCCGGGCGGATGCCGCAAGCTCTACGTCGAGCCGGGAACGCCGGTGCAGACGGCGGCCCTGCGGCACGCCGACGGGTCGGAGCTGCGCCTCGACTGGGACGAGCGCGCCCCCTACCTCGGCCTGTGGTTCGACAACCGGGCGTACAGCAGAGAGCCGGTGATCGCGCTGGAGCCCAGCACCGGCTACTTCGACGCGCTGGACCGGGCCGTCGGGCACGGCAGCGCGCTCTGGCTGGAGCCCGGCAGGCCGGTCGCTTGGGAGCTGGCCCTCACGCTCAGCGCGGCGCGGTAGCCCGAGCCGGGAGGCGCTCTGCGCCACTTCGGCGGCCTCCGCGCCACATGGTGTGGCGCAACCCCCGACGAAGTGGCGCAGGGGGCGCAGGGCGCGCGGGGCGCGGCGGCGGCGCCCCGGCATCCAGGCAAAGAAAAAGCTCCAAGACGGCGAGATCTTGGAGCTTTAAAGGTGGGCATCGGCCCTGTAGCTGAGGCGGGGATCGATCCCGCGACCTCACGATTATGAGTCGTGCGCTCTAACCATCTGAGCTACTCAGCCGTGGGCTCTATGTGAACACAAAGCCAGGGCCCCGACCGGGATTTGAACCCGGGACCCCTTCCTTACCATGGAAGTGCTCTACCACTGAGCTATCGGGGCGAAACCATGTTCTCCGTGAAGCTCACGGTGAATTTGGCAACCAGTAGAGATTATCAAAAGATTTGGGCCCTCGTGACCACTACGGCATTTTCACGCCGGAAAATGCCCACGCGGCGAAGCTCGGGCCGTGTGCGCTGAGCCGGATTTCGCCGTCGGATTCCGCCAGCTGCACGCCGGGCGCACCGGCAACTTCCGCGCCAAACAAGGGCTGCAGGCCCATCGCGCCGCCCGCCGCGAGACCGAGGGCGGCGACGGGAATCGTCACGGAAAAGTCGCCACGCCCGGCCGTCACGAGCACAGAATTTTCTTCCGACTCGCGCACGAACACCAGCACGTCGTCGCCGACGTGCAGCCAGCGCATGCCGCCGCCGTTCAGCGCCGGCTGGCCGCGGCGCAGCGCGATCAGCTCGGCGTAGAGGCGGGCGGTGTCCTGGGCGAGCGCCGCGGCAGCCACGGCCCGGTCCTGCTCCAGCAGCGGCCACGGGATGGGCGTACGCGAGGCCTCGCCGTCGACGCCGGTCAGGCCGAACTCGTCGCCGGCGAAGACCACGGGGATGCCGGGCAGCGTCACCGAGAGTCCGAGCGCGACGGGCACGGCGCCCGGCAGCGCGCTGGTGGCAAAGCGCGGGGTGTCGTGGGTGTTCAGCGCGTTCAGCGTGCCGAGGCGGGTGCGCCACGGGAAGCCGGCGACGAAGCGGGTGTGCGCCGCGTGGAACTGCCGCCCGGTGTAGCTGGGCACCCGATTCCCGGCGAAGCCGATGCCGCCGGCCGCCTCGCTGCCCGGCCGCATCAGCCAGCTCCACAGGGGCCGGGTGAACGTCGTGTAGGTCATCGCGCCGTGCCAGGCGTCGCCCTGGAAGTCGCTGGCGGCGTCGTTGGTCGACTCCCCCAGCAGGATCGTGTCCGGGTTGACCTCGACCATCGTGCGCCGGATCGTCTGGCGCACCTCGGCGTTCAGGTCCTCCGCGCCGAGCCGCCCGGTCATGTTGGCGACGTCGATGCGCCAGCCGTCGAGATTGAACGGTGGCTTCAGCCAGCGGGCGACGACCGAGTCCGACCCCTCGATGAAGCGGCGGCGCAGCTCCGCGGACGCCCAGTTGAACTTCGGCAGGCTGGGCACGCCGAGCCAGGACTCGTAGCCGTCGTTGGCGGCGTCCTTCCAGTAGTAGAAGTCACTCTCGGGCGACTCCGGGTGGTGGTGCGCCGCCAGGAACCACTCGTGCGCGTCGCCGGAGTGGTTGCTGGTGAGGTCGCCGATGACGCGGATGCCGCGGGCGTGCGCCGCCTCCACGAGCCGCACGAGGGCCTCGTCGCCGCCGAGCAGCGGGTCGACGGCGTCGAAGTTGGTGGCGTCGTAGCGGTGGTTGGAGCGGCCGGCGAAGACGGGCGTCAGGTAGAGCAGCGTGACGCCGAGGTCCGCCAGGTGGCCGAGGCGCTCGGTGACGCCGTCGAGGTCGCCGCCGTAGAACTGGGTGGAGCGTGCGGGCGGTTCCGGATCGACGGGGTCGCCCCAGGTGGCGGCGATCGCCCACTCCGGCAGCTCGCGCCCGTCGGCCGCGGCCGAGCGCGCGAAGCGGTCCGGGAACACCTGGTAGAGCACGCTGGAGGCCAGCCACTCGGGCGGGGCGCCGATATCCGCCGGGCTCGCGACGAGCTTGAAGTCCTCTGCGTCGAGGGGCTCGATGTTGTGCAGGCCGGTGGCGTTCAGCCAGCGCTGGGCCGGGAGGCCGGCGCCCGCTGCGTCACCGGCGCCCGCGGCATCCGCTGCCGGCCCGGTCAGCAGGAAGCGGTACCCGTGCACCGGGTTCTCGACCTCGACCTCGGCCTGCCACCAGGCCCAGCCGCCGTGCTCGCCGAGCAGCACGGCCGGGGCGAAGCGCGGTTCATGGTTCGGGTTGGAGCGCACGCTGACGGCCTCGAGCGCGGCCAGGCCGAGCCCGGCCGGCCCCGCCTCCCCCGCGGGCACCCGCAGCCGCACCCGCACGGTCTCACCGAGCGCTGGCGTCTGGGTCGAGACGTGGAGTGGGGATCCGTCGTGGTGGGGTGCGAGCATGAAACCCATTCTCCGTCTCGTGCGGTGCGGCGTGGGGCGGCGGTACGGCCTACTTGACCGAGCCCGCGGTCAGCCCGCCGACGATGTACTTCTGCAGGAACAGGAACACCGCCATGACCGGCAGGGCCGCCATCACGGCGCCGGCGCTGAACGCGCTCCAGTCGGCGTAGCGCGGGTTCGAGACCAGCTTGGTGAGTCCCACGGCGAGCGTCTGGTTCTCCGGGTCGATCAGGATCACGGATGCCACCACGAACTCGTTGATCGTGGCGATGAAGCTGAGCAGCGCCACGACGGCCAGGATCGGTGCGGCCAGGCGCAGGATGATGGTGAAGAAGATGCGCGCGTGGCTGGCCCCGTCGATCTTCGCCGCCTCGTCGATGGAGGCCGGGATCGTGTTGAAGAAGCCGTACATCAGGTAGGTGTTCACGCCGAGCGCGCCGCCCAGGTAGACCATGATCAGGCCGATGCGGGTGTTCAGGCCGAGGGCCGGGAACCAGTCGCCGATGCTCGACATGAGCAGGAAGATGGCCACGACGGCCAGCAGCTGCGGGAACATCTGGATGATGACGATCGACACCAGCCCGACGCGGCGGCCGGTGAACCGCATCCGCGAGAAGGAGTAGGCGGCCAGCGCCCCGAGGAACACGGTGGCCAGCGCCGTGATGCCGGCGATGATCAGGGTGTTGACGAACCAGTCCGTGTACGGGATGTCGGGGCTGGAGAGGATGCGCGCGTAGCTGTCCAGGCCGATGGCCGAGAACAGCGCGTTCGATCCGGTCAGGGTGCCCTTCGGGTTCAGCGAGGAGGAGAGCACGAACAGCAGCGGGAAGCAGGAGAAGACGATCATCACGACGCCGACGAGGTGGCGCCAGCCGGTCGCCCGGAACCAGCGGCCGGCGTTGAACGGGCGCTTCTCGTACGTGCCGTATCCGTTGAGGCCCGCGCCGGGCCCGCTGGTGATGGCGCGGGTGGACATGTCGTCGCTGTCGGCGCCCGGGGTCTTGGTCAGGGTGCTCATCAGTTGAGTTCCTCCAGCGCCTTGGTCTTGCGGAAGCTGATGATCGAGATGATCGCGACCACAATGAAGATGATGATCGTGAACGCGCTGGCCAGGCCGTAGTCACGCGTCTGGCCGGTGAAGGCCACCTTGTAGACCATCGAGATCAGGATGTCGGTGTGCCCGACCGGTATGGGCGCGCTGGAGTCGCGCGGCCCGCCGTTGGTCAACATGTAGATCAGGTTGAAGTTGTTGAAGTTGAACGCGAAGGACGCGATCAGCAGCGGCGCCAGCGAGACGAGCAGCAGCGGCAGCTTGATCAGCCGGAACACGGCCCAGGGCTTGGCCCCGTCGACCGTCGCCGCCTCTTGCAGCTCCTCGGGGATCGACTGCAGCGCCCCCGTGCAGACGAGGAACATGTAGGGGAAGCCGAGCCAGAGGTTGACGATCAGGATGGAGACCTTCGCGAGCGTCGGATCGGTGAGCCAGGGGACGGCGGCTCCGCCGAGCAGCACCTGGTTGATGAAGCCGAAGCTCTCGTTCATCATGCCGGCCCAAACCAGGGCGGACAGGAAGGACGGGAAGGCGTACGGGAGGATCATCAGAACGCGGTAGAACTTGCGGCCGCGCATGCGCATGTCGTTGAAGACAATGGCGAGGAAGAGCCCGAGGAAGAAGGTTGTCGCCACCGAGACGAGGGCGAACACGAATGTCCAGATCGTCACGTAGACGAGCGGGCCGCGGATGCTCTCGTCGGTCAGGGCGCGGACGAAGTTGTCTGCACCGACGACGACCTGCCAGCCGGGCATCAGCTGCTCGCCGTCGGCGGCCGTGAATGCGCCGGAGCCGTCATCGGTGTAGACGGTGTCGGTGCGGGTGTCGGTCATGGTGCCTGCGGCCTCGTCGTACTCGAGGTTCGAGACGTAGAGGTAGCCGCTGCTGCCGTCCGGGGTGCGCAGGGCGCCGTCGTTGGGGTCCTCGGACTCGGGCACGGCGAGGGCGGTGATCGCGTCGCTCTGCGCCAGGATCTCCTGGAAGCTCAGCGTGCTGTAGCCGTCGAGGCCGACGGCCTTGCCGCCGTCCATCTGGGCGTTGTCGACTGCGTGCAGGGGGGTCTCGGCGTTGCCGACCCGCACCGCCCCGTCGGGGTCGGTGACCAGCAGGTTCAGGGTGTCGCCCTGCTCGAGCACCGTGACGGCGAAGGTGGGCGAGTCTTCGACACGCTCGAGCGCGGAGCTCATCAGCGCGGAGACGGCCTGATCCTTGGTGCCGTTGTGGCCGGTGCCGTAGTTGGTGAAGCCGATGTAGGCCGTGTAGCCGAGCACGAAGACCTGGAAGATCAGCAGGAAGATCACGCCGGGCGTGAGGTACTTGGCGGGCAGCCGGCGCCGGCCGAGGTAGATCCAGTTGATGAGGCCCGTCGCGATGACGACGATGGCGGTGACGAGCCACTCGCGCTGCCCGATCAGGATGAAGACCGCGGTGAGCGCCAGTGCGTCGAGGATTCCGAGGGCGATGATCTTGATCAGCAGCACCTTGATGCCGGCGGACGCCAGATCGGCGATGTGGCCCGCCTGCCGTTGCCGCTTGCTGGGCTTCTCCGGGGTGGGTTCGCCGGCGTCGACGCCGACGTTGCTGGTCATGGTGCTCATTTACTGCCTGTTCTTCTCGACTGGTGGTGAGAAAAGCCGGAGCGGATGCTTATGGCATCCGCCCCGGCTCACGAGGTTGTTACTTGTTGATTGCGGCCTGCACGTCGGCGGCGAGCTTCTGCCAGGTGGCGACGGGGTCTGCACCATTGATGATGTCAGCCTCGGCGATGCCCCAGTACTGCCAGACGGAGCCCATGGCGGGGATGGCGGGCATCGGGACGGCCTGGGCACCGACGGCGGCGAAGCCGGCGATGATCGGGTCGGAGGAGGCGGTGTCGGCGGCGGACTTCAGCGCGGGGAGCACGTTGCCGGCCTTGAACAGCTCGAGCTGGACCTCTTCGGTGCCGATGTAGTTGACCAGGAAGTCGTTGGCGGCAACCTTGTTCTTCGACTCGGACGAGAGGTAGAAGCCCTTGACGCCGGCGAACGGCGAGGCGACGTCGGCGGTCGGGCTCGGGACGGTGTCGATGGCGACGTTGATGCCGCCGTCGATGGCCGCGCCGACGTTCCACGGGCCGGTCAGCCAGAAGGCCGCCTTGCCGTCGAGGAAGGCCTGCTTGGCAATCTCACCGTCGATGTCGGTGTTGAAGACGCCGGTGCCGTTCTTGCCCTGGCTGCCGAGCCAGGTGGCGAACTGCTCGCCGCCGGCGTTGCCGAGCTGCAGGTCGGTGGCGTCGTAGCCCTTGTCGTTGGTGCCGAAGACGGGGGCGCCGAAGCCGGTCTGGAACGGGTACAGGTGGTAGGGGTTGCCCTCTGCGCCCTGCTCGACGACGAAGGGCTGCTCGAGGCCGGCTGCCTTGCCCTTGGCGATCATGTCGTCGAAGTTGGCGGCGGGCTCGGGGATCAGGTCTGCGTTGCGCAGCACGGCGATGTTCTCGACGGCGTACGGCAGCAGGTAGACGGATCCGTCGTAGGTGGCGGCGTCGATCGCGATCGGCAGGTAGTTGGCGGCGCTGTCGCCGAGCTCGAGCGGGGCAACGACACCGTTGGTCGAGAGCTCGCCGGCCCAGTCGTGGGCGCCCATGGTGATGTCCGGGCCCTTGCCGGTCGGCACCTGCTGGATGAAGTCGTCCTTGATGGTGTTGTTGTCCTTGGAGACGAGCTTGACCTCGACGCCGGTCTTCTCGGTGTACGACGCTGCCGCGCCCTTGAGGGCGTCGACGCGCTCGGCGTCCACCCAGACGGTGAGCGCTCCGGCGGAGGCGCCGGGCTTGTCGCTGGTGGGGGCGTCGGAGGTTCCGCTTGCGCAGCCCGCGAGTGCCAGAGTTGCAACGACCGCGACTGCACCGGCAGCCAGGAGGCCCTTCTTCTTCACCATCATTGGTGTGTGCCTTTCTATAAGCGCTGTGAGTGGCCTCGCAGTCGCCCGGCGCACCAGTTGGTGCCCCGCTACGCCCGAGAGGCCGTTCTCTCGATGTGCTGCCTGTCGCGGTGCCGCCAACAATGCAAGCGATTACATGTATACCTGCTCGGCTCGGCATACACAAACCGCCGTGATCCGATCGTTACCTGTGGATACGCAAACTAGTCGTTCCACTCTGGGGGGCCGCTGCCGCGGTCGCGTATGTAACCGCTTCCATTTTCGGGAAATCCGGCCTAAAGTATGCGACATGACTTCAGAGTGGTGGCGCACTGCCGCGATTTACCAGATTTACCCCCGCTCGTTCGCAGACGCGAACGGCGACGGCATGGGCGACCTCGCCGGCATCAGCTCGCGGTTGCCCGCGCTGGCCGAGCTCGGCATCGACGCGATCTGGCTCTCGCCGTTCCAGACCTCGCCGCAGCGCGACGGCGGCTACGACGTGGCCGATTACTGCGACGTCGACCCGCTGTTCGGCACGCTGGCTGACTTCGACGCGATGCTGGCCGAGGCGCATGAGCGCGGCATCCGGGTCATCATCGACCTGGTCCCGAACCACTCCTCGAGCGACCACCCCTGGTTCCAGGCGGCGCTGGCGGCACCGAAGGGCAGCGCGGAGCGCGGCCGCTACCTGTTCCGCGACGGCACCGGCGAGAACGGCGAGCTGCCCCCGAACAATTGGGAGTCGGTGTTCGGCGGCCGCGCCTGGACCCGGGTGACCGAGCCGGACGGTACGCCCGGCCAGTGGTACCTGCACCTCTTCGACAGCTCGCAGCCCGACTTCGACTGGTCGAACGAGGAGGTGCGCGAGGAGTTCCGCCGCATCCTGCGCTTCTGGCTTGACCGCGGCGTCGACGGCTTCCGCGTCGATGTCGCGCACGGCCTGGTCAAGGCCGACGGCCTGCCCGACTACACCCCGCCCGCCGAGGGCGGCAGCATGGGCGGCGCGGCCGGCCTCGAGGGCCTGCTCGAGGGCGCGCTGGACGAGCTGCCGAGTGCGCCGTACTGGGCGCAGGACGGCGTGCACGAGATCTACCGCGACTGGCGCTCGCTGCTCAACGAGTACGAGGGCGACCGCATCCTCGCCGCCGAGGCGTGGGTCGACCCGCTCCCCCGCACCGCCCTGTGGGTGCGCCCGGACGAGATGCACCAGGCGTTCAACTTCGCCTACCTCGAGACGCCCTGGAAGGCCGACGCCCTCCGCAAGGTCATCGACGACTCGCTGGCGACCTTCGCCTCGGTCGGCGCCCCGAGCACCTGGGTGCTCTCCAACCACGACGTCGTGCGGCACGCCTCGCGCCTCGCGCTGACCGCCGAGAACCCGCAGGGCCACGGCATCGGCCCGAAGTCGAAGGGCCTGCCCATCGCCGAGCTCGGCCTGCGCCGCGCCCGCGCCGCGACCGCCCTCATGCTCGCCCTGCCGGGCAGCGCCTACATCTACCAGGGCGAGGAGCTCGGCCTGCCCGAGGTCATCGGCCTGCCGGACGACGCCCGTCAGGACCCGACCTGGTTCCGCACCAACGGGGAGCGCTACGGCCGCGACGGATGCCGCGTGCCACTGCCCTGGGAGGGCGACGCGCCCTCGTACGGCTTCGGCCCGAGCGACGCCTCCTGGCTGCCGCAGCCGACCGAGTGGGCGACGCTGGCCCGCGACCGGCAGAGCGGCGTCGAGGGCTCGACCCTCGAGCTCTACAAGAGCGCGCTCGCCCTGCGCAAGCAGCACGCGCTCGGCGCGGGCACGCTGGAGTGGCTGGATGCCGAGGCGCTCGGCGTCGACGGCTCCAACGCCGCTGACGTGGTCGCGTTCCGCAACGGGGCCGTGACCGTCATCGGCAACACCGGCTCGGAGCCGGTGGCACTGCCGGAGTCGCTCGGCGCCACGGTGCTGCTGGCCAGCGGGCCGCTCGGCTCCGCCGATGGCGCCCGCCTGCTGCCGGCCGACACGACCGTCTGGCTCAGCGCCTAGGCACAGCCTCAGAGAATGCAGGAGGAGAGCCCTGCCGGCCGCCCATGCGGCGTCGGCGCGGCTCTCCTCCTGCTTTCTTGCACCCGCACCCCCAGAGAGCCACAGAAGCAGCGGCTGGCGCCTGGTCCTGTGTTTCGCTCACCACACCGGGCCGCGATGCGCGCCGCGGCGCACCAGCGACAGCAGTCCGGCCTCAACGCGCTCGCGCTGCTGCATGACCATCGCGTAGCTCACCCGCACCACCAGATAGCCACGCTGGATCAGTTCCCAATCCCGCTCCCGGTCTTCCTCGAACCGCCCCTCGTGGAACCCACGCCCGTCCAGCTCTACGACCAGCCGGTCCCCGATCAGCAGGTCGACGCGGCCGACCCCGGCGATCTGTACCTGGCTGCGCAGGCGCACGCCGTGCGAGCGCATCAGTAGCCGCACAATCGTCTCGAGGCCGGACTGGCTTCCGGCATCCGCCTTGTCGACGCTCGCCCGCCGCGTTGACAGAATCAGCGCCTTCAGCTCCGGCAACTGCCAGACGCCGAGCTTGCCGCTGTTCAGCGCCGAGTCCAGAGCGACGAGGGCGGCCACCTCGTCGGAGCAGTTGAACATCTCGGCGAGAGCCCGGAGCAGCGGGTCTGCCGCGATGCTCACCCGATCGCTTCTGTAGTGCACGCAGACGCCGTGCCGTCCCGGCACCAGCCGCCCGCCGCCGCTGGGCGCCGCGAGTCGACTCGTGCTCGAGCGCACTCGCAGATGCAGGAGCGGGTCGGCGATCGTCCAGAGGCCGTAGAGGGCGGCCGCAGAGGCGCCGGTAAGCGTGCCCCCAACGCGCACGGCCCGTACCAACTCTGCCGGGGCCCCGGCGCAGGCGAACCAGCCGTTGCGCACACGAAAGACCTCGCCACGACGCAGTGCCGCGGCGACGGCTGCGCGACTGACACCGGCGCGTTCCAAGCCAGAGTAGTGGGCGACTCCTCCGAGGGAGGCAAGAACCTGAGAGACGAGGGCGATGGGCATGCCTTCATCGTCTCGACGCCGTCCGCGGCCCGACGGGCGCGTCGGCGGGCTGTGGACAGCTGCGGGGCGAACGGGCGCTGTGCACAACAGACGCGGAGCACAACAGGCGTCACCGCCGCGGCCAGGGCGGCGGCGGTGACGGCCGCGGCGAAAACACAGGAGTAGACGGGATCGGCCGCCGCATGGCGGTGCGGTCGGCGTGTGGTCCTGTTTTTCTGCGCGCGCAAAGAACACAGGAGCGGCCGCACGCGGGCACCGCTTCCGGGAGTGGCTGGCGCGTGCTCCGGTGTGTCGGAGCGGGAGCTAGTTGGTGTTGGCGTACAGCCAGTCGAGCGGGTCGGTCTTTGTGCCGTTGATGCCGCCCAGGCGGATCTCGAAGTGCAGGTGCGGGCCCGTGCTCATGCCGGTGGTGCCCGTGTTGCCGATCACGTCGCCGACCTTGATCACGTCTCCGACGCCGTACCGCATCGTTCCGTGCTGCATGTGGGCGTACACGCTGGTGATGGTCTCGCCGTTGATCTGGTGCTCGATCATCATGTGAACGCCGAGGCTGCCCTCGCCGTCCTCGGCGAGCGTCACAACGCCATCGGCGATGGACTGGATCTCGGCGCCGAGGCCCGGGTTGAAGTCCTGGCCACCGTGGTTGCTGGAGCAGCCGGCGCAGTCGCGGTAGCCGAAGCGGTCGCCGACGTGCACGCCGACGGCGAACGGCCACTGCACGGCACCGTTCGGGTTGTTGACGAAGGTGGCTTCCATCCGGATGCCGCTGGCCGCCGCAGCCTCGGCGATGGTGGCCGTCTCGTAGTCGTCGGCCTGAACGGTGATCGAGTCGGCGCCGCTGGCGATGACCGACTGGCCGGGCTCGGACTTGCTCGGCATCTTCGCGATCAGAGCGGCAGCCTTGACGTCGTCGGCCGTCAGCAGGGCCTCGGCGGGAACCGAGGTGGCCACGGCCATCAGCGCAACGAAGCCCATGGCAACCACAACGGTCGTCTTGGTCGCGACGCGGCGGGTGATCGAGCGCGCGCTGGCTCTCGGGGCGCTGGGAGCGCTCGAGGCGCGCGGCCCGGGGCGTCCGCCTGCGCTGGCGCGTCGGCGGGGAGTCAGGTCGTCGACCTGTGCGCTGCGCGCGGAGCCGGAAGGCACGGATTCGCCGGCCATGGAGCCGGCGGCCAGCGCCTCGGCGAACAGCGCGTCGACGCTCAGGGAATCGGCGGTGAGCGACTCGACACTCAGCGTGCCGACGGTGTGGTCATCGTCGCCCAGCTCGTCGTCCAGGGAATCGGCGGGCGGGGTGTCGAGGCCACCGGCGCTGAGCTCACTGGCGCCCAGGGCCGCGACGGGGCCGCGAGTGCGTGCGCCGCGACGGGAGCCGGGGTCGGCTGCAGGCGCACCGGGCACGATCGCGTCGAAGTCGACGTCTGCCGCGCGACGCGAACGGCGAAGCACGGGCGCCTCGTCCGAATCGGTCGGCGCAGCGAAGGCGGCCGGGGCCGCCGCGTTCATGAAGTCTTCGGCGGAGGCCAGCGGAGCGGGCTCGCGCGGCGGCAGCAGGAGCGAGCTGAGCAGATCGGAGTAGGACTCCGCGGTGTGCGCCTCGGGCTGCGGGATGGTCGGGAGGATCGCTGTGCGCGTGGGCACCTCATCGGCGACCGGAGCGACGGCGATCGGCAGAACGGCCGTGGCCGGCTCCTGCGAACCGTTCGCGGCGAGCTCCAGGGCCCGCTCGCGCTCGCGCATTTCGCGACGAGTCAACGGCTGCGCGGGCGCCCCGGCTTCCGGCGTCGCCAAGCCAGCTGTGCCGGAGGCGGGGGCATCCGGGGCAGTATGTTCAGCAGGCAAGTGGGGGACTCTCGGCGAGGTGGGCGGGAAGCATTACGAGGTGATCACCTTGGGCTCACCCAGGTAACGAATTCATAAAGGCTAACCTCCTGCGTCTGAAAAGGCTATGCAGGTCTATTCAATCACCCCCGGACGGGGGCAGTCCATTCGGGGGCATTACGCACCGCCGCCCGGCACCGGCCGAGCGACTCGATACAGCACGTGCGCGCTCAATCGGTCCGAGGCGGCCAGGGCCGGGTGGGCGAAATCGTCGGCCGGGTCGCGCGTCATCCCGATGCGCTCCATCACCCGCCGCGAGCGCAGATTGCCCGTCGCGGTGAACGAGACGATCTCGAGCAGGCCGAGCGTGTCGAAGCCGAAGGCGAGTGCCGCGAATGCCGCCTCGCTGGCGTAGCCGTTGCCCCACGAGTCGGCGGCCAGGCGCCAGCCCACTTCGACGGCCGGGTGCTCCGGAGAGGTGAAGTGCGCGGTGAAGCCCGGTCGGGAGAGGCCGACGAAGCCGATGAACTCCCCCGTGCCGCGCAGCTCGACCGCCCACAGTCCAAAGCCGTGCAGCTCGAAGCCCTGCTCGATGCGCTCGATCAGGGCATCGGATGCCGCGGCATCCAGCACCGCCGGGAAGTGCTCCATCACCCGCGGGTCGGCGTTGATGGCGGCGAACGGCGCCCGGTCGGCCTCGTTCCAGCGGCGCAGCAGCAGGCGCTCCGTCGTGAGCCGGGGGCCCGGAAGGTCGCCGCTCACTCCGCGGCCAGGAGGGCGCCGTGCAGCGCGGCGAACAGCTCGGGCTCCGCCGCGATCAGCAGATCGGCGGTCGCGGGGGCACCGTTCTGGCCGGCCACCTGAGCGCCGGCCTCGGCCGCGATGAGGGCGCCGGCCGCGTGGTCCCACGGGTTGAGGTGGCGCTCGTAGTAGCCGTCGAGCCGGCCGGCCGCCACGGCGCAGAGGTCCAGGGCAGCCGAGCCGACGCGGCGGATGTCGCGCACGAGCGGCAGCAGCGTGCGCAGCACCTCGGCCTGCGCCGCCCGGCGCCCGGCCGTGTAGGAGAAGCCGGTGCCGATCAGGGCGTGGGCGAGCTCGGCACCGCGGTTGACCAGCAACCGCTCGGGGGCGGCGTCCGGCGAGCCGACGTGCTCGAGCCAGGCCCCGCCGCCGGCTGATGCCACGAAGAGCTCGCCGGTGCTCGGCGCGTAGACCACTCCGGCGAGCGCCCGCCAGCCCGCGGTTGGCTCGGCGCCGGCGTCACCGGCCTCGCCCAACTCTCCGACGGCGATGCTGATCGCCCACGCGGGGCTGCCGTAGAGGTAGTTGACGGTGCCGTCGATCGGGTCGACGACCCAGACGAGGCCGGAACTGCCGGCCGCGGCATCCGACTCCTCCCCGTAGAAGGCGTCGTCGGGGCGCTCCAGCGCGATCAGGGCGCGGATCAGCGCCTCTGTCTCACGGTCGGCCGCCGTGACGATGTCGACGTCGCTCGATTTGCTCGCCGCCACGCTGACCCCCTCGCGCCGGCGCTCGGCCGCCAGGGCCCCGGCTTGAAGGGCGATCCGGCGGGCCATGTCCAACAGTTCAGCGCTCATGCCCCCACGCTACCCCGCCCCTCGAAAGCGGGGGCGGGGGCGTGCAAGCCCGGCGGCGCGGGCCGGGCGGATGCTAGGCGGCGAGCGTCTCACGCCCGGCCGCGAGGCCGTCGCGCAGCGGGGTGGTCGGTCGGCCGAGCAGCCGGGCGAGCTCGCCGTTCGTCTCGGCAAGCAGGCCGTCGCGGATGTTGCCGTCCAGCGCGACGACGAAGCCGGCCGTTCCGGCGTCGAGCCCGGCCTGCTCCAGGGCGGCCAGGTGCTGCTCCGGGGTGAGGCTGCGGTAGGCGACGGAGTGCCCGAGCAGCTCGGCGGCAACGGCGGCGAGCTCGGCGTGCGTCCATGCGACGTCGCCGCTCAGCTCGTAGACCTGGCCGACGTGGCTCGGGTCGGCCAGCGCAATCGCGGCGGCCTCGGCGTAGTCCGCGCGGCTGGCGCTCGCGACGAGGCCGTCGCCGACGCTGGCCACGATCTCGCCGCTGGCGGCCTGGTCGAGTGCGCCGGCGTAGTTCTCGGTGTACCAGCCGTTGCGCAGGATCGTTGCCGGGATGCCGGACGCCGCGATGAGCTCCTCCGTCGCCTTGTGCTCGGGGGCCAGGATCAGCGCGGACGTGGTGGCGTGCGGGGCGCTGGTGTAGACGAGGCGCGCGACGCCGGCCGTCTTGGCCGCGTCGATCACGGTGGCGTGCTGGGCGACCCTCTGGCCGACCTCGCTGCCGGAGATGAGCAACACCGCCTCGGCGCCGGCGAAGGCCCGCTCGAGTGCGGCCCCGTCGCTGTAGTCGGCGACGGCGGTGCGGATGCCGCGCGCGCCCAGTGCGGCCAGGCGCTGCTCGTTGCGGCCCGTGCCGACGATGTTCGCGGCGGGAACGCCGCGCTCGAGCAGCGCGTCGATGACGAGGGTGCCGAGCTGGCCTGTTGCTCCGGTGATGACGAGGGTCATGGTCTTCCTTTCGAGCCCGCCCAGACGGGCGGCGAGATCCGCGGCCGCTCCGGCCGCTTCCCGGTACAACCGGCATCGGTCCGGGATACTTCCCATCCGCAGGTACCCACCTTTTGGTAAGGTACATACGTGACGGTAAGAAATGTGCAGCTGCAGGCAATCCCGGGAACGACCGAGGGAATCTTCCCGGCGGCGTGCCCGAGCCGGACCGTTCTCGACCATGTCACGAGCAAGTGGGGCGTGCTCGTGCTGCTGGCGCTCTCGCGCGAGTCGCACCGCTGGGGCGAGCTCCGCCGCGGCATCGAGGGCATCAGCGAGAAGATGCTGGCGCAGACGCTGCGCACCCTCGAGCGCGACGGCTTCGTGCTGCGCGAGGCGCAGGCGGTGATCCCGCCGCGGGTCGACTACAGTCTCACCGCCCGTGGTCGGGAGCTCAGCGCGCACCTGTTGCCGCTGATGTCGTGGATCGACAGCAACGCGGCCGAGATCCTCGCCTCCGAGGCTCCCCCGACGAGCCAGACGGCCTAGCTGCCCAGCCGCCCGGCCACCCGGCCACCCGGCCGGCGAGCGCCCGGGCCTACCGGCGCACGGCGGCCTGGGCGGTCAGCGTCTGCACGACCTCCTCGAGCCCGGCCAACCCACTGGACGCGGTGATCTGCGCGCCAATCGCCCGGCTGCGCGCGGCGTAGCCCGGGTCGACCAGCACCGTGCGCACGGCGGCTGCGACGGCATCCGGCGCCGGCTTGTGGCTGCGCAGGTTCACGCCGACGCCCGCCCACTCCACGCGGGCGTTCACCTCAAGTTTGTCCTCGGTGGTGCCGGCGACCACGAGCGGCACCCCGTGCTCGAGCGCGTAGTGCACCCCGCCGTAGCCGCCGTTGCTGACGAACACGTCGGTGAGCGGCAGCAGCGCGTCGTAGGGCAGATACTCGGCGGCGCGCACGTTGGCGGGCAGCGGCTGCGGCAGACTCTCGACCGGGCGCCCGCCGGTGCTCACCAGCACCAGCACGTCCTCTCCGGCCAGCCCGCGCATGGCGGGCGCGATGAGCTCCTCGTAGTCCTTGTTCGCCACGGTGCCCTGGCTCACGTGCACGACGGGGCGGGAGCCGTCGAGCTCGCCCCACCACGCCGGCAGCGGCGTCACGCTCGGGGTGGTGCGCGAGACGGGCCCGACGAAGTGAACGGTCTCGGGCAGCTCGCGGCGCGGGTACTCGAAGTCGGCGACGGTGAACTGCACGATCGCGTCGGCCTGCGAGGCGCCGCTCATGAAGAAGACGTCGAGCGGGCGGCCCGTCGTGGCGAGGATCATCGCCGCGGCCTCCTTCTGCAGCCCGCCGAAGATGAACTTCTCGGTGACCACCCGGAGCGCGGCGTTGCGCAGGCGGCCGGCGAGGCCGGGCTTGGGCAGGATGCCGAGGCCGAATGGCGCCGTGTCGACGCTGCCCAGCCCGAGCGGGATGATGCCCAGGCTGACGATGGCGGGGCGCTCCGCCCGGGGGCGGGCCAGCAGCCCCATCGAGCCGATGAACATGCTCTCCACCAGGATGGCGTCGGTCGGCTCGGCGAGCACCGCCTCATCGACGGCTCGGATCTGGGCGGGCGCCGGCTTCAAGAAGATGTTGCTGATATCCCAGCGGATGCCGGGCACGCCGCTCTTGCCGACCCGTCCGGGGAACGCGGCATCCATGTTGGTGTCGTCGTAGTCGGCCTCCGCCGGCAGCTGCAGGTGCTCGGCGCCGGTGGCGGTCACGGCGTCGCGGTAGCGGGCGCCGGTCAGGAAGCGCACTCGGTGCCCCCGCGCCACCAGGTGGCGCGAGACGGCGAGCAACGGCGTGACGTGGCCGTGGACGGGGGTGCTGCAGATCAAGTAGGAGGTCATGACGCGTCTCTCAGAGATGGGGAAGATGGGCACCCGCCAGACCCGACTGGTGTGCGCACTAGAATTGTTTGTACCGCAGAAGTATTCACTACCTTGGGAGGCCAGTCAATATGTCGGATGAGATTGCCCCGCCCGCCACGCGCAGCTACAACTCCTCCCTGCGCGCCGGCCAGGCAGCCGAGACGCGACGCCGCATCCTCGAGGCCGCAGCCGAGTGCTTCTCGGCCACCGGCTACGGCGGCACCTCGCTCGCCGACATCGCGAGGGCCGCGGGCGTCTCCGTGGAGACCGTGAAGCTGAACGGCCCCAAGCGCGACCTGCTGCTGGCCGCCTTCGAGCAGAGCTTCGCCGGCCGCGAGGGGCGCGACTCGCTCGCCGACCACGAGCCCATCGCCGCCATCACCGAGACGGCGGATGACGCCGACTACCTCCGCGGGATCGTGCACTTCGTGGCCGAGGCCAACCGGCGCAGCAGCCGGCTCTGGGCCGCATTCCTCGCCGCCGCCTCGTCCGACTCGGTCGTCGCCGAGGAGCTCGCCGCTCTGCAGCAGCGACGCCGCGCCGACTTCCACACGCTCGTCGCCGTGCTGACCGAGCGCGGCATGGTGGCGGCCAGCGTTCCGCCAGCGCGCCTGGCCGAGGCGCTGTCCTTTCTCGTGTCACCGGAGAGCTACGGGCAACTGGTGCGGGAGTCCGGCTGGAGTCAGGCCGACTACGAGGCCTGGCTGGCACGCACGATCACCCTGCTCGCGCGGGAGGGCTGGCCGGCCTGAGGCAGCACGGCGGCGAAGCTGCGCGGGGAGCAAGGGGGCACCGGCGACTGTTCCCCCCTGTGCCGCCGGCACCAGCTCGCGTCCCCCGGCCGAGCGTGTCCCTTAGTACGATCGTACTATATTTTGTGTACAGCGCCAGATGCGGCTCACAGAAACCTCTGCGGGTCGATGACGCCGAGCAGGCGCAGTTGGCGCTGCAGCATCTCCTCGATTCGCTCGGGCAGGTCCTCGCGCTGGGTGAGCCGCTGCGAGGTCTCCTGCACCCCCGTGAAGGTGGCGACCAGGTGCCAGCCCTCCGTCTCGAAGTCGAGGCCGGGCGGGATGTCGCCGGCATCCGTCGCATCGCGCAGGCACTGCGCCATCACGGCCATCCAGCCGACGTAGGGCGTGGGGAAGACGACGGGGATGATGTCGTACTCGCGCACGAGGCGCACGGCGGCCCGCACGCGGACGTTGTCGCGGAAGGCCCGGGAGACGGCGCGGATCGAGGCGACGATCGCGGCGACCCCACGCGGCGGCGGGTCGACGGTGACCACGTTGGCGAACGGGGCCTGCGCGAACGTGGACTGCACAAGCGTGACGGCGATGTCGACCTTGGCCTTGAAGTGGTACTGCACCAGGCCCTTGCCGACGCCGGCCCGCTCGGCGATGCCGCCGATCGACGTGCCGGCGTAACCCCGGTCTGCGAACTCCTCTGCGGCCACCGCGAGGATGCGCTCCCGCGTCTCCACCGAGCGCGCTGTCGGAGCCATCATGTCGATCCAACTCCTCTGCGCGCCGTGGGTGGAGTCAAGTTTCGCAGAGCGGCCCCGCAGCGCGCTGTGAGGCCGCTCGAAAACCCGTGAATGCTACGCCCCCTGTTCAGGGGTCGTGGCGCGGCGTAACATCGTGCCGGGCGGAGCCGCCCATCCGGCATCACGGGCACTGCGCCCGAGGAAGAGGTCCACCGTGAGCAGCTTGACCGAATCGGAACAGCTCGAAGTCGCACGCGCCAATGAGTCGGAGGCCCGACCAGTGGTGTTCATCCACGGACTCTGGCTGCTCTCCAGCAGCTGGCAGAAGTGGCGGGAGCTGTTCGAGGACAACGGCTACGTCACCCTGGCGCCGGGCTGGCCGGACGACCCGGACAGCGTCGAGGCGGCGAGGAAGGACCCGGAGGTCTTCGCGAAGAAGATGGTCAAGCAGGTGACAGAGCACTACCTGGAGGCGATCTCGGCGCTCACCCAGCAGCCGGTTGTCATCGGCCACTCCTTCGGCGGGCTGATCGCGCAGAAGATCGCCGGCGAGGGGGCAGCCTCCTCGACGGTGTCCATCGACAACGCCCCGTTCCAGGGCGTGCTGACGCTGCCGCGCTCCTCGCTCAAGTCGGCGTTCCCGGTGCTGCGGAACCCGGCGAACGTCAACCGTGCCGTCGCGCTCACCTTCGAGGAGTTCACCTTTGGCTGGGCGAACAACCTCGACGAGGCGGAGGCGCGCGAGCTCTACGAGACCTACCACGTGCCCGCCTCCGGCGTCCCGCTGTTCCAGGCGGCCACGGCCAACCTCAACCCCTTCGCCGAGACGAAGGTCGACACCAAGGCGGATGCGCGCGGGCCGCTGCTGCTCATCTCCGGCGAGAAGGACAACACGGTGCCGCCGGCCATCGTCCACGCCAGCTACGAGCTGCAGTCGAAGAACCCGGGGGTAACCGAGCTCGTGACGATCCCGGGCCGCGGGCACTCGCTCACCATCGACTCCGGCTGGCGCGAGGTGGCCGACGAGGCGCTCGCCTTCGTGCTGAAGTACTCGCCGCCGCTCAGCGAGTAGCCCCGGCATCCGAGAACGAAAAAACCCCGGAATCTCAGTGATTCCGGGGTTTTGCCTGTGGCGAGTGAGGGATTCGAACCCCCGAATGCTGAGCAGTCTGATTTACAGTCAGATCCCTTTGGCCGCTTGGGTAACTCGCCAGTGCGCACCCGACCATATGTATCCACCTGACCGAAGACGCTCCACAATCATACGTATCAACGGCCATCTCGTGAAATTGAGGAAACAGCGAGTGGAAACCCGGGCGTTTCGGATGCCGTGGCGCCCGCCCCACCGACGGCGCGCGGGCGGCCCGGCGGCACCGCGACGGGGCCTCCTCGCTAGACTTCAGGCGTATCCCGCAGGCACAACGGAAGGTGGCCGCAGCATGGCCGGCATCGAAGAGGTGGCGAAGCTCGCCGGTGTCTCGACCGCCACCGTCTCGCGCGCGCTGAGCGGGAACGGCTCCGTCTCCGAGCCGACCAAGCTCAAGGTCGAGCTGGCCGCCGACGCGCTCGGCTACGTCGTCTCCTCGAACGCGTCGAGCCTGGCCTCCGGCCGCACCCGCAACATCGGTGTCGTGGTGCCGTTCCTCAACCGCTGGTTCTTCTCCACCGTGCTCGAGGGCGCCCAGCAGGCCCTGCTGCGCGACGGCTACGACGTCACCCTCTACAACCTGGCCGGCAACGGCAGCGAGCGGCAGAGCGTGTTCGAGCACTTCCTGCTGCGCCAGCGGGTCGACGCCGTCATCGCCATCTCGCTCGAGCTGACCGGCGACGAGGTCGCCCGGCTGCACCGGCTGAAAAAGCCGCTCGTCGGCGTCGGCGGGCCGATCCCCGGCGTCCGCACCCTCGCCGTCGACGACGCCGCCGTGGCCCGCCTGGCCACCGAGCACCTGATCGCCCTCGGCCACCGCCGCATCGGCCACATCGGCGGCGTGCTCGAACTCGACGTCGACTTCCACCTGCCGTCCAGCCGCCGCGTCGGCTATGAGAGCGCCCTGGTGGATGCCGGCCTGCCCGTCGACCCCGCCCTGTTCCGCCCGGCCGACTTCACGATCCAGGGCGGCTACCAGGCGGCGAAGCAGCTGCTCGGCAGCCCGCACGGCCGGCCGAGCGCGATCTACGCGGCCAGCGACGAGATGGCGATCGGCGCGATCCTCGCCGCGAAGGACCTCGGGTTGAGCGTGCCACGGGACGTCTCGATCATCGGCATCGACGACCACGACCTCGCCGACTTCTTCGGGCTGAGCACGGTGGCGCAGTACCCGCGGGCCCAGGGCGAGAAGGCGGTGCAGATGCTGATGGAGGAGCTGCACCCCGAGCGGAACTACCCCGTGCAGCCCTCGGTGGCGCTGCCGTTCGACCTGGTGGTGCGCTCCAGCACCGCCACGCCGCCCCCGGCGTAGCCGCACGGCCGCCTTGCCCCGCCCGCGAAAGCGCGCCGCGGGCTAACATCGAGGCATGGCTGATTCCACTTTTGACATCGTCTCCAAGGTCGACCCGATGGAGGGCGAGAACGCCCTGCACCAGGCCCAGAAGGAAGTTGCCCAGCGCTACGACTTCAAGAACGTCGGCGCCTCGATCGAGCAGAGCGGCGAGAAGGTCCTCATCAAGGCGAACAGCGAGGAGCGCGCCAAGGCGATCCTCGAGGTCTACGAGGCCAAGCTGATCAAGCGCGGCATCTCGCTGCGCAGCCTGGACGCCGGCGAGCCCTTCGCCTCCGGCAAGGAGTACCGCATCGAGACCTCGCTGAAGGCCGGCATCGACTCGGAGAACGCGAAGAAGATCAACAAGATCATCCGCGACGAGGCGCCCAAGAGCGTCAAGAGCCAGATCCAGGGCGACGAGCTCCGGGTCTCCTCCAAGAGCCGCGACGACCTGCAGGAGACCATGTCGCTGCTGAAGGGCAAGGACCTCGACGTCGCCCTCCAGTTCGTCAACTTCCGCTGATGACCGAGGAGCCGGCCTCGCCCGCGACGCCCGCCGATCAGGCGGAGCGCCCGGGTGGGGCCGGCATTCCCGGGCTCGACGTGCCCGACCGCCGCGGTCGCACCGGCCTCGACCAGGCCGGGCGGGGCCTCACCGGCAACCCGCGCGTGAACGTGCTCGACGTGCGCGTGCTCACCTCGAACTGGTTCGTCACCCGCTCCACCACCTTTGACTTCCAGCACAGCGACGGCCACGTCTCCGTCGAGGAGCGCGAAACCTACGACCGCGGCGACGGAGCCTGCATCCTGCTCTACAACGTGGCCAGGCGCACCGTGCTGCTGAGCCGCCAGTTCCGCTTCCCCGCCTACGTGAACGGGCATCCGGACGGCAACCTCATCGAGGTGGCCGCCGGCCTGCTCGACGACGACGCCCCGGAGCAGGCGATCCGGCGCGAGGCCGAGGAGGAGACCGGGCACACCATCGGCCCGGTCGAGCACGTGTTCGACGTGTTCATGAGCCCCGGCTCGGTCACCGAGCGGCTGCACTTCTTCGCGGCGCCCTACGACGAGGGCACGCGCTCCGGCGCCGGCGGCGGCCTGCAGGAGGAGGGCGAGGACATCGAGGCGCTCGAGCTCGGCATCGACGAGGCCCTCGCCATGATCGGCACCGACATCGTCGACGCCAAGACCATCATGCTTCTGCAGTGGTCGGCCCTCACGGGCCCCTTCGCCCGCGCCTAGGGCGCGGAGGGCGGATGTCAGCGCGGCAGGTAGCCGCGCAGCCAGCGGGTCATGGCGGCGAACGCAGCCTCGCGCACGGGCTTGGACGAGAGGATCACGTCGTGGATCGCGTCGTCCAGCCGTTCCACCGTCACGCTCGGGCCGAGCCGGAGCGAGCGCACCGCGATGTCGTCGACGACGAGCACGCTGTCGCTGGTGAGCATCGCCGGCGACCAGACCAGTGAGATGGTCGAGCGCGTCGACATCATGGAGAGCACAGGGACTCCGACGTCGATGCCCGCTGCGACGGTGCCGTGTCCGCGCAGCACGGCCTTCAGCCAGGCCGGGTGGATGGGGAAGCCGCGTTGCGGGCGCCACTGCTTGTTGTAGACCCACTCGCCATCGAGGTCCTTGGAGACGGTGCGCGTGTAGAAGCCGAGGTCGACGGTCGGCAGCGGCGCCAGCGGGGCCACCTTCGCGCCGAGGACGACGGCCGGGGCGATCACCTCGCGGCCGATGCCGCGCGCCTGGAACTCCAACCAGGGGCTGTTCAGCACGAGCGCCTGCGCCCGGCCGTGGTGCCGCGCCGCCCAGAGGCTGAGCGTGAGGCCCCCGGTGGAGTGCCCCATCAGGATCAGCGGCCGCCGCTTGTCGACGTGCACCCTGGGCCCGGGCTTGACCGCCCCGTGCCCCATGGCCTCCAACGCCGCCTCGATGTCCTCGTCGTAGATGCTCAGCTCGTCGACGAAGCCGGGCGTCTGGTGGGGCATCAGGCTGCGCCCGTACTTGCGCAGGTCGAGCGCGTAGAAGCGCGCCCCCATGCTGCGCCAGTACTCGGCGAGGTGGGTCTGGAAGAAGTAGTCCGACCAGCCGTGCACGTAGAGCACATCCGCGCCGTCGGCCGGTAGCGTGCGCAGGTCCAGCGGGCGCATGGCGGTGTAGCGCACGAGCGTCGCCACGACCTCGCCCTCCGCATCGGGCTTCAGCGGCAGCGTCAGCTGCTCGAAGTTGCCGCCCAGCACGTCGGGCACCCACTGCTCGGCCTTGCGCGAATCGGTCACGGGCCCACCCTAGTGCCCCGGCATCCGCCGCCGCCGAGAAAGGAAAGAGTGCCCAGATCCAGACGAGATCCTGGGGATCGTCCGTGCCTGGGCACTCTGTCCTGCAGTCGGGGCGAGGCGGCCTAGGCCTGCGCGGCGGCCTCGGTGCCGGTCGAGATGTCGACCATCTCCTCGCGCGGCACGACCTTGATGCGGGTCCGGCCCTGCGCCTCGCCGAGAGCCTTCTCGTGCTCGTCGAGGTTGTGCCAGCCGTCGAGGTCGGTGTAGCGGATGCCGCGCTCGTCGAGCATCTTGACGACGCTCTCCTCGTCGGGCTGCTCGGGGGTCCACCAGTTGCCGAGGTCGTTGATCAGGTGGCGCACCGTCTCCATGGCGTCGGACTTGGTGTGCCCGATCAGGCCGACGGGGCCGCGCTTGATCCAGCCGGTGGCGTAGACGCCGTACATCTGCTGGCTGTGGCCGGTATCCGGGTCCTTGACCAGCACCTGGCCCTCCCGGTTGGGGATGACGCCGCGCTTCTTGTCGAACGGCACGCCGGGCAGCGGCGATCCGAAGTAGCCGACGGCGCGGTAGATGGCCTGAATCGGGATCTCGCGGATCTCGCCGGTGCCCACGACGCCGCCTTCGCCGTCGGGCGCGGTGCGCTCGAAGCGGAAGCCGCCGACGTGGCCGTTGCCGTCGTCGAGCACCTCGAGCGGCTTGGCGAAGAAGTGCAGGTGCAGGCGGCGGCTGGCCTGGCCGACCTCGCGCTGGCGCCACTGGTTCAGCACCTTGTCGATGACGAAGACCTGCTTGTTGCCGGCGACGGCAGCGCGGGCCGCGTCGTCGTAGTCGAAGTCCTCGTCGTAGACGATCATGTCGACGTCGCGCAGTTCGCCGAGCTCGCGCAGCTCGAGCGGGGTGAACTTGACCGAGGTCGGGCCGCGGCGTCCGAACACGTGCACGTCGGTGACCGGAGACTCCTTGAGGCCGGCGTAGACGTTGTCGGGGATCTCGGTGACGAGCAGGTCGTCGGCGTGCTTGGCCAGGATGCGCGACACGTCGAGGGCGACGTTGCCGTTGCCGATGACGGCGACCTCGCGGGCCTCCAGCGGCCACTCGCGCGGGAAGTCGGGGTGGCCGTCGAACCAGCTGACGAACTCGGCGGCGCCGTAGCTGCCCTCCAGCTCGATGCCGGGGATGCTCAGGTCGGCGTCCTTGACGGCGCCGGTGGCGAAGATGACGGCGTTGTAGTGCCGCTTCAGGTCTTCGAGCGTGATGTCCTCGCCGAACTTGACGTTGCCGAAGATGCGGATGTCGCCGCGGTCGAGCACCTCGCGCAGCGCGTTGATGATGCCCTTGATGCGGGGGTGGTCCGGCGCGACGCCGTAGCGGACGAGGCCGTACGGCGCGGGCAGGGCGTCGAACAGGTCGATCGACACGTCGAAGGACTTCTCGGCCTTCAATAGGATGTCGGCGGCGTAGATGCCGGCGGGGCCGGCTCCTACGATGGCCAGGCGAAGCTTGGTCATGGGTTCGTCCTCACTTGAGCTAACTGGAACGCTCGACGATGGTGTCTGCAAAACGGGTCAGTGCTTTCTTGACGCTGCCGTCGGGCAGCGGGGCCAGCGCGGCCACGGCGTTGCGCGCCCAGCTGTGCGCCTCGGCCAGGGTGGATGCGGTGACGGCGTGCTCGCGCAGCTCGTCGACGAGGGCGGCGCTCTGTGCGACGGCCGCGGCGCGGAGAGCCGGGTCGCCGTCCGCGGCGGGCAGCGGGGTGCCGAGCACGTGCTCCTGGAGGCGCGCGAGCAGGTCGGCTGCCCCGGCATCCGTCAGTGCCAGCTCGCGCAGGCGCAGCAGCGGCAGGGTGACGACGCCGGCGTGCAGGTCGGTGCCGGGCACCTTGCCGGTCTCCTCCGGCTGCTGCGAGAGGTCGATGACATCGTCGATGAGCTGGAAGGCGACGCCGATGCGCTCGCCGAACTCGACGATGGGCCGCTCGAACGCGCTCGGCGCATTCGAGAAGATGATGCCTGCCTGGGCGGCGGCGGCGATGAGCGAGCCGGTCTTGTCGGCGAGGACGTTGATGTAGTGCTCGACCGGGTCGTCTTCGGGGTTCGGGCCGACGGTCTCATGCAGCTGCCCGAGGACGAGGCGCTCGAAGGTGTCGGCCTGCAGGCGGATGGCGCCCTCGCCGAGGCCGGCCATGAGCTGGCTGGCGCGGGCGAACAGCAGGTCGCCCGCGAGGATCGCGACGGAGTTGCCCCAGACGGTCTGCGCGCTGGGCACGCCGCGGCGCTTGTCAGCGTCGTCCATGACGTCGTCGTGGTAGAGCGAGGCGAGGTGGGTGATCTCGATGGCCTGGGCCGCCGTGATGACCTCGTCGGTGACGCCGTCGCCGAGGTGCGCGGTGAGCAGCGTCAGCATCGGGCGCACCCGCTTGCCGCCGGCGTTCAGCAGGTAGCGGGTGGTGACGTCGGCGATCGCGTCGGCGAACCGGACCTCGCGCAGCAGGCCCTCCTCGACCCGGTCGAGGCCGGCGTCGATCGATTTGGCGAGACTGCGGTCGGCGGATGTCGCAAGGATGCGGTCACTGAGACCGAGCTGCGATGCAAGGGCACTGCCGCGACGCACAACGGGGACACTCGGTTTCACTGTTACAGCCTAACGATTGCGATGTGTTTAGGATGCCGCGGTCTCGGGGGGCGACGCGGGAGGAGTTTCGGGGGTGCGGGGCTTGGCCGTGCTCGGCTTCGCCGGTGCGGGCTTGGCAGCGGCGGGCTTCGCCGGTGCGGGCTTCGCGGCAGCCGGCTTCACAGCGGCCGGCTTGGCGGCGGTAGCCTTCGCGGGTGCGGGCTTCGCGGCAGCGGGCTTAGCGGCAGCTGGCTTGGCAGTCGCCTGCTCGGCGGCCTTCGTCTCGGCGGCCGGGGCTGCGGCGGGCACAGCCTCGACGGCCGGGGCCTCCTGCGCGGCATCTGCGGCGGCGAGCGGCTTCACGCCGCGGTGCAGGGCGACGACGCCGAGGGTGAGGTTGCGGAACTCGACGCCGGTGAACCCGGCGCGGCGCAGCCACGAGGCGAGCGTGCGCTGGTCCGGCCACTCGCGGATCGACTCGTTGAGGTAGTCGTAGGCGGCGTCGTTGGTGCTGGCCAGCTTGACCAGGGTGGGCATGACGTAGCGCTGGTAGCAGCCATAGCCCCAGCGCACGAAGCCGACGGGAGGGGTGGAGAACTCGCAGATGACGACGCGGCCGCCGGGCTTGGTGACCCGGTAGAACTCGGCCAGGGCCTTCTCCGGCTCGACGACGTTGCGCAGGCCGAAGCTGATCGTGACGGCGTCGAACTCGTTGTCGGCAAAGGGCAGGGCCGTGGCATCCGCCTCGACGAACTCGATGTTCGACATGTGCGCCTGGCGCTTGCGGCCGACCTCGATCATGCCGGGCGAGAAGTCTCCGGCAACGACGTGCGCGCCGCTGGCGGCGAGGCTGGCGCTGGAGGTGCCCGTTCCTGCGGCCATGTCGAGGATGCGTTCGCCGCGCTTGGGACCGACCGCCTTGGTGGTTGCGACCCGCCACAGTGTGGCGTTGCCCATGCTCAAGACGGCATTCGTGCGGTCGTATCCCTCGGCGACCTCGTCGAACATGGCGGCAACTTGCGCCGGGCGCTTGCTCAGGTCTGCTTTGGTCACGTACTCAAGTGTATCGAGCATGGAGGGTTCTCCCTGAGAGTTACCGGGCATCGCCCAGCACGCAGGCCCGTAGTCTGGTGCGGTGACTGTTTCGGATGCTCGCCTGCCCGTTCTGCACGTGGAGACCTCGCCGTTGCCCGGACCCGTCGACGACCTGGCCGAGCTGGCCGCCCTCGTCGATGCGCGCGACCCGTTGCTCTGGCAGCGCCGCGGCGACGGTCTCGCCGGCATCGGGGAGATCCTGCGCCTCGAGTTTCACGGACCGAGCCGCTTCGCCGACGCGGCGGCCGCCTGGCGCACCATCGTCGACCGGGCCAGCGTCATCGACCCGCTCGGCGTGCCCGGCTCCGGCCTGCTCGCCTTCGGCGCCTTCGCCTTCTCGGCGTTCTCCGGCCAGAGCAGCGTGCTGATAGTGCCCGAGCTCATCGTCGGCAAGCGCGACGGTGCCTGCTGGGTCACCCGGGTGGGCACGGCGGATGCCGCGGCCGCGTCGACGCCCGCGCCGCCGACCGAGCTGCCCGCCGCACGGGCGTTCGGGGCCGAGTACTCGGTCACGCTCAGCCCCGGCTCCCTTGACGCGCAGGGCTACCTGGAGCTGGTGGGCGAGGCGATCGAGCGCATCAACCGGCACGAGGTGGGCAAGGTGGTGCTCGCCCGCGACCTCGTCGGCCAGCTGCCGCCCGGCGCTGACCTGCGCCGGGTGCTGCGGGTGCTGGCCGCCGGCTACCCGGACTGCTGGACCTACGCCGTCGACGGCCTCGTCGGATCCAGCCCGGAGACGCTGATCCGTGCGCACCACGGCGATCTGAGCGCGCGCGTGCTGGCCGGCACGATCTCCCGCGGCCCCGACCCGGCCTCCGACCAGGCCGCGGCCGTGGCCCTCGCCACCTCGGAGAAGGACAACGACGAGCACGAGTTCGCCGTGCAGAGCCTGCTGGCCACGTTGCGCCCGCACGCCACCCACGTCGCCGCCGACGAGGTGCCGTTCACGCTCAAGCTGCCGAACCTCTGGCACCTGGCCACCGATATCGAGGGCACGCTGAGCGACGGCTCGACCTCGCTCGACCTGATCGCCGCCCTGCACCCGACGGCCGCCGTCGCTGGCACGCCGACGGATGTCGCGCTCGCCCTGATCGACGAGCTGGAGCCGTTCGACCGTGGCCGCTACGCCGGGCCCGTCGGCTGGGTGGATGCGGCCGGCGACGGCGAGTGGGCGATCGCGCTGCGCTGTGCCCAGATCGACGCCGACGGCGGCATCCGCGCATATGCCGGTTGCGGCATCGTCGCGGAGTCGCAGCCGGAGCAGGAGCTCGCCGAGTCCCGGATGAAGTTCCGCCCGATGGTCGACGCCCTGCTCTAGCCGGCGCGGCCACTCCCGGTCAGTCACGCTCGGGCGGTCACGCTCGGGCGGCCACCGTCGCACCGAGCCCCGAACGGCTCGACCTTGTCGTTCGGCAGACCGTGCCTGGCGATGAACTCGAGGATGATGCCGTCGGGGCCGAGGAAGTAGACGGAGTGCCACGGCTCCCCCAGCGCGAACCCGCTCTCGCCGTCCAGCTCGATGACGGCTGTGCGTTCCAGGAGCCAGTGCCGCGCCGCGGCGAACTGGTTGCGCGGCACGGTGATCGCCAGGTGGTTGACGGGATGTGTGGCGGCGCCCGCGCCGAACGGCACGAAGCGCAGCTCGGTGCCGCCGATGCCTCAACCGAGGTTGAGATCAAGCCCGATCCGTAACCGCTTATGCCGGTTAGGACGCGGCGAGTCGCTTCTTCTCGTGCTCGACGTCGAAGTCCGCGACCGGCCAGCTCAAGTTCATGCCGCGCAAGGCATCCATCAGCAGCGATTGCACGGCGAGCCGGGCGTACCACTTCTTGTCTGCCGGGATCACATACCAGGGGGCATCCTGCGTTGACGTCCGGTCGAACATGACCTGGTACGCCTCCCGGTACTTCGGCCACAGCAGGCGCTCATCGATGTCGCCCGGGTTGAACTTCCAATGCTTCTCCGGGCGGGCGAGCCGATCCTGCAGCCGCTTCTTCTGCTCGTCGGCGCCGAGGTGCAGCATCACCTTGATGACGGTGGTGCCCTCGTCGACGAGCTGCCGCTCGAAGGCGTTGATCGCGTCGTAGCGGCGCTCGATCTCGGCGGCCGGGGCGAGCTCGCGCACCCGTCCGATCAGCACGTCCTCGTAGTGCGAGCGGTCAAAGACGCCGATCATCCCGGCCCCTGGTGCGTGCGGGCGGATGCGCCAGAGGAAATCGTGGGCGAGCTCCTCGTCCGTCGGCTTCTTGAAGGCGGTGATCTGCACGCCCTGCGGGTCGACGGCGCCGATGACATGGCGGAGGATCCCGCCCTTGCCAGCGGTGTCCATCGCCTGCAGCACGAGCAGGATCTTGCGCTCATCGCCGAGTCGGCTGTTCGCGAAGAACATCTCCTGCAGTTGGTCGAACTCGGCAGCGCCCGCTGCGAGGTCATCGCCGGCGCTCTGCTTGTCGCCGCGGTAGCCGGGGGCCGAGTCGGTGTCGACGTCGGCCAGCACGAAGCCGGGGCCCACCCGCAGGCTCTCGCCCGGCTCCGCGTCCCAGATGCTCTCTGCTGCATGGCCCACGATGGCTCCCCTCGGTTGCGTAGGGCCATCTTGCCGCGTGCCGGTGCCCGCCGCTAGGGCGGCACGGTCAGCGGGGCAGCGGAACCTCGATGATCGTCGGGCCGGTGACGGCCGCGGTGAGCGCCTCGCTCAGGCCGCCGCGGGTGGTCACGCGGGTGTGCGCCCACCCTGCGGATGCCGCGACGGCGGCGAAGTCGGTGTCCTGCGGCGTGTACTGCACCCGGTCGAAGGCGTCCACGGGTGCGCGCTGGGCCACCTCGAGGGAGTCGAAGATGGTGCCGCCGCCGTCGTTGCCGATGATCAGCTGCAGCCGGGGGCGTTCCTCCCCCACCCCGAGGAAGAGCGAGGAGACGTCGTGCAGGGCGGCGAGGTCGCCGAGCACGACGCGCACCAGGCCCGCGCCCTCCGGCGCGGCCAGGGCGATGCCGATCGCGGTGGCGATGGTGCCGTCGATGCCGGCGAGGCCGCGGTTGGCGTGCACGGGGATCTTCTTGCCCGGCACGACGCGATCGGCCTCGCGGATGAGCCGGCTGGCGCCGAAGACGAGCCGGTCCATGGGCCAGCTGGCCGCCCAGACGGCCTGCATGAGGCTGCTGCGGGTGAGCGGAGCCCGGATCGCGCGAAACTCGGTGGCGACGTACTCGCGCTGCGCCGCGAAATTCTCGACGTGGCCGCCGAGGGCGACCCCACTGCGCAGCGGCGCGGCGGCGGCATCCGCGTCGGCCGTCGCGGCGGAGCCGGCCGGGCTCTCGGCCGCGTCTCGGATGCTCCGGCTGGCGTGCACCCAGCGGCCGACCCAGCGGCGCTCCTCGGCACTGGCGGCGCCGTCGTCGGTGTGCACGGCGAATGCGCGCTGGGCGGAGCGCGACGGGTTGAACCACTCGCGGCCGACGGGGTCGACGACGACGGTCTCGACGCCGGGCCGGGCGATCAGGGCCGGCACCTCGCGGCTGAGCGTCGGGTGGCCGAAGACGATGACGCGGTCGACCTGCTCGCCGAACTCCGGCGCCCACTCGGGCGAGCCGAGCAGTTCGCGGGCGGCGACGACGAGGTTCGGGCCGAAGCGGGAGCCGCTGGACACCTCGGCGAGCAGCGGCCAGTGCCCGGCGCGGGCGAACGCCTCGGCCTCCGGGCCGGCGCCGGCCCCGGCGACGACGACGGTGCCGATGCGCCGCTCGATGTGCGTCGGCTCGGCGACCGGGTCGCCCGCCGGCAGGGCGGATGCCGCGGCCGGCAGCGCCGCGCGGGCGGTCTCGGCGTCCAGCTCGGCCCGGAACCGGTCGAGCGCGGCGGGCGGGATTGGCGCGGAGAGCGGCTCGCGCAGCGCCAGGTTGAGGTGCACGGGACCGGGCTCCGGCGTGCCAACCGCGAACTCGAAGGCGCGCGCCGCGAGGGCGGCGGCGGTGCCGGCATCCGTCGCCTCGTCGGGGGCGTCGAGGTCTGCCGCCAGGCGCGCGGCGGGCCCGAACAGCCCATCCTGCAGGGTGGTCTGGTTGGCGCGGATGCCGCGGAGTTCGTGCGGCCGGTCGGCGCTCAGCACCAGCAGCGGCACCCGGCCGTGGTGGGCCTCGAGCACGGCGGGATGCAGATGGGCCGGCGCGCTGCCGGAGGTGGTGATCACTGCGGCGGGCACCCCGGACTCGACGCCGATGCCGAGGGCCGTGAAGCCGGCGCTGCGCTCGTCGATCCGCACATGCAGCTGCACGGCGCCGAGGCGCTCCAGCTCTGCGGCGGCCAGCGCCAGCGCCTGCGAGCGCGAGCCGGGGCTGACAACCAGGTGGCGCACGCCTCGGCGCACCAGCTCGGTGAGCAACGCCCAGGCGAAGTCAGTGGCCGGGCTGCCGCTGCCCGCGGGCTCGGCGGCGCTCAGTGCCGGCTGAAGCCCAGATTCGGTGCGCTCAGGCATCCCGCGAGCCGGAGGGGCCGGGGGCGTCGCCAGTCTCGTCGTTGCCGCCCGGGGTTGCGGCGCCGGGGCCGGTGCCGGGGGTGGTGCCGGGCCGGGGGCCCGCGTTCGGTGTGCCGGGGCGGGGCGTGCCGCCGTCGAGGTCGGAGAGCTCCTGCTCGAGCCTGCGGATGCGCTGCTCCTGCTGGGCGTCTCGGCCGAGCTGGCCGAGGAACTCGAGGTCGTCGTCCGGGGCCACGGTGCGGGGGCCGCGCGGCGAGGAGCCTCGGCGGCCGCGTCCGACGACGAACCAGAGCAGGGCGCCGATCACGGGCACGAAGAGGATGGCCAGAATCCAGGCGAAGCGGGGAAGGCCCCTGATGCGGCTGCGGTCGAAAAGCGCGGCGTCGACGAGCGCGTACACCGTGAGCACCACGGCCGCGACTGCGAGTCCAAACAGCAGGCGGGTCATGCCCCCAGTCTAGGCCGCGAAGTGTGGGAGCAAGCTGGCGGTCTGCCCGGCAGGCGTCCAGCGGCTCTCGCCTACACTGAAAGGGTGAATAAGCGCTCCTGGATCACCTTTACCGTCGTACGGCTGCTGGCCTTCTTTGTGCCGTTGATCGTGCTGCTGTTCATTCAGGTGAACCCGTGGATCGCCACCGTGCTGGCCGCCGTGATCGGCCTGTGCGTCTCGTTCATCTTCTTCCGCAAGCCGCGTGAGAGCGTCGCCCGCGAGCTTTACGAGGTGCGTCACGCCGAGAAGGCGCCCGTCCGCGAGGACGACGAGGTCGAGGATGCCGTTCTCGATGCGCTCGACGAGGCCCCCGCCGCCCCGGCCGCCGAGACCCCCGCAACCCCCGAGTCGCGCCAGAGCTAGCTGCAGCGCGGTGCCCGCGCCGCAGCATCCGCTTCAGAAAAACAGGAGGAGAGCCCCACCGGGCCGCATGTGCGGCCGGCCGGGCTCTCCTCCTGTTTTTTGCGTGGAACCGGGGGCGCCTAGAAGGCGAATGCGGCCCCGAGCGCCAGGCCGTAGCCGAGCGCCGTGAAGCTGGTGAGCTTGAGCGCCAGGATCAGCTCGGGCGCCGTCTTCGCCGTCGCGGCGATGATGCCAGCCGGCAGGGCCAGCAGCAGCACGAAGAACGTCAGCCAGGCGAGCGGGTAGAACAGCGCGAAGAAGCCGGCGATCGCGAACGGCACGAACAGGAACACGCAGAACAGCACCTTGCCGGCGCGCGGCCCGACGAGCACGGCGAGGGTGCGCTTGCCGGCGGCAGTGTCCGGGGCGACGTCGCGCAGGTTGTTGACCATCAGCACCGCGCAGGCGATGAGCCCGATCGCGATGCCGCTGAGCCAGCTCTCGGTGTTGATGGCGCCGGCCTGCACCCAGGTGGTGCCGCAGGTGGCGACGAGGCCGAAGAAGACGAAGACGAAGACCTCGCCGAGGCCGTAGTAGCCGTAGGGGTGCTTGCCGCCGGTATAGAACCAGGCGGCGGCGATGGCGGCGGCGCCCACGGCGAGCAACCACCACTGCTGGGTGATGAGCACGATCGCGAGGCCGGAGAGCGCGGCGAGGCCGAAGAAAGCGAAGGACACCACGAGCACCTGCTTGGCGGCGGCCGCCCCGGAGCCGGTCAGCCGGGCCGGGCCGATGCGGTGGTCGTCGGTGCCGCGGATGCCGTCGGAGTAGTCGTTGGCGTAGTTCACGGCGATCTGCAGGCAGAGGGCGACGACGAGGCAGAGCACCGCGAGCACGGGTTCCCAGTGCCCGTTGCCGTTGGCGACGACGGCCGCCCCGGTGCCGAGCGCGACCGGCGCGATGGCCAGCGGCAGCGTGCGGAGCCGGGCCCCGGAGACCCAGTCACCGGCCGTCGCGCCCTGCGCCCGGGCCGGCGTCTTGCCGCCGTTCTTGCCTGCTCCGTTTTTCCCTGCGCCGGGTCGTCCCGTCGCTGCCGGATTCATTCGCTGTTGCTTGGGCCTCGAGGGCCGGGAGGATGCTGCCACACCCCCATGCTAATCCCGGGTTCGCGCACCATCCGCTGCGATCAGCCGGGCGAGTGCGGCGCGATCGAGTTTGCCGGACGGCAGCTGCGGCAGTTCGGCGACGGTGTGCAGGGCGCGCGGCCGGGCCGCGGGGCCGAGGGCGGCTGCCACGGCCGCACGCACGCGCTCGAGGTCGGCGCCGTCGCCGGTGTCGGCGGCATCCGCCCTGGCCACGACGATCGCCTGCCCCCACACCGGGTCGGCCAGGGCGACGGCGACGGCGGACTCGAAGCCGCGCTGGCCGTGCAGCACACGCTCGACGGCCTCGAGCGAGACCTTCTCTCCCCCGCTGATGATGACGTTGTCGGAGCGGCCGAGCACGCGCAGCCGCCCGTCGACCAGCTCACCGAGGTCGCCGGTGCGGTAGCGGCGGTCGCCGTGGTGCTCGGTGAAGGCGGATGCCGTCCGCTCGGCGTCCAGGCTGCCGTCCGCGGCCAGGTAGCCCTCGGCCAGCATCGGTCCGCCGAGCTCGATCAGCCCGCCGTCGCCCGGTACACCCTCGAGGTGCAGCCGGGTGCCGTGCAGCGGCACACCGTTGTAGACGCAGCCGCCGGCCGTCTCGGAGGAGCCGTAGGTGCGCGTCACGCGGAGGCCGAGCGCCTCGGCGCGAGCGATCAGTGCGGGCGGCGTGGCCTGGCCGCCGACCAAGATCCGGTCGAAGCGGCGCGCGGCTGCGAGCACAACGGTGTCGGCCTCGGCCGCCTCGACCACCCGGGCCAGCTGCACCGGCACCAGCGAGACGAAGCGCAGCGGGGCGTCCATCCGGGCGGCGTGCTCGGCGAAGACGAGCGGGTCGAAGTGCCCGGCGGGCAGGATCACGGGCTCGGTCTCGGCGACGATGGAGCGCACCAGCACCTGCGCACCGGCGATGTAGTGCGTCGGCAGGGCCAGCAGCCACTGGCCGGCGCCGCCGAGGGCAGCCGCGGAGGCCGCCGCCGAGGCCAGCAGCGCGTCGGTGCTGAGCGCGACCCGCTTCGGGGTGCCGGTGGAGCCGGACGTCTCGATCACCAAGGCGACCCGGCGCGGCACGCGGGTTTCGACGGCCTCGCCCAGCGGCGCCGCCGCGGGCAGCACGGCGGGGCCGTCGCCGGAGAGCGCCGCGCGCAGCGCCAGCAGCACGGCGTGCGCCGCCGCGCCGTCCATCACCCGGAGGGGCCTGGTCATCATGCGGCCTAGAACTGCCAGGGGTACGGCGACCAGTCGGGTTCGCGCTTCTCCAGGAAGGAGTCGCGGCCCTCGACGGCCTCGTCTGTGCCGTAGGCCAACCGGGTGGCCTCGCCGGCGAAGACCTGCTGGCCGACCAGTCCGTCGTCAACCGCGTTGAATGCGAACTTCAGCATGCGGATCGCGGTCGGCGACTTGGTGAGAATCTCCTGCGCCCACTCGAGCGCGACGGCCTCAAGCTCGGCGTGCGGCACGACGGCGTTCACCGCGCCCATCTCGTAGGCGCGCTGCGCCGAGTACTCGCGGGCCAGGAAGAACACCTCGCGGGCGTTCTTCTGCCCGATCTGGCGGGCGAAGTACGCGCTGCCATAGCCGGCGTCGAAGCTGCCGACGTCGGCATCCGTCTGCTTGAACTTGCCGTGCTCCTCGCTGGCGATGGTGAGGTCGCACACGACGTGCAGCGAGTGCCCGCCGCCGGCCGCCCAACCGGGGACCACGGCGATGACGACCTTGGGCATGAAGCGGATCAATCGCTGCACCTCGAGGATGTGCAGGCGGCCAGAGCGGGCGGCGTCGATGCCGGATGCCGTCTCACCCTCGGCGTACTTGTAGCCGTCGCGGCCGCGGATGCGCTGGTCGCCGCCGGAGCAGAACGCCCAGCCGCCGTCCTTCGGGCTCGGCCCGTTGCCGGTCAGCAGCACGACGCCGATGCGCGGGTTGACCCGGGCGTCCTCCAGCGCGGCGTAGAGCTCGTCGACGGTGCGCGGCCGGAACGCGTTGCGCACCTCGGGCCGGTTGAAGGCGACGCGCGCCACCCGGCCGTCGAGGCTCTGGTGGTAGGTGATGTCGCTGAGCGCCTCGAATCCGGGCACCTCGCTCCACTGGCTCGCGTCGAAGATCTCGGAAACCTGGGCAGTCATGCTCCCAGCCTATGACCGCGGTGCCAGACTGGGCACATGACCCAGTCGCCGCTGCCGGAGCTCGCCGAGATTCTCACCCACGCGCGGGTGGTCACCCTGCCGATGGTGACCAAGTTCCGCGGCATCACCGTGCGCGAGGCGGCACTGTTCGAGGGCCCGGAGGGCTGGACCGAGTTCTCGCCGTTCGTCGAGTACGACGACGCCGAGGCGGCGAACTGGCTGCGCGCCGCGATCGACTTCGGCTGGCGGGCGACCCCGGCCCCGCTCCGCGAGCGGATCCCCGTGAACGCCACGATCCCGGGCATCGCGGCCGAACAGGTGCCCGAGGTGCTGGCCCGCTTCCCCGGATGCCGCACCGCCAAGGTCAAGGTGGCGGCCAGCGACCAGACGCTCGCCGACGACGTGGCCCGCGTGCGGGCGACCCGCGAGGCGCTCGGCCCCGAGGGACGGGTGCGCATCGACGCGAACGGCGGCTGGAACGTCGACGAGGCCGAGCACGCCCTGCACGCCCTGGCCGAGTTCGACCTGGAGTACGCCGAGCAGCCCTGCGCCAGCGTGGAGGAGCTCGCCGAGATCCGCCGCCGCACGGCCTACATGGGCATCCCGATCGCCGCCGACGAGAGCGTGCGCCGGGCTAGCGACCCGCTCGCCGTGGCCGCCGCGGGCGCCGCAGACCTGATCGTGATCAAGGCGCAGCCGCTCGGCGGCATCCGCCGTGCCCTCGACATCGTGCAGCAGGTCGGCCTGCCCGTCGTGGTCTCCAGTGCCCTGGACACCTCGATCGGCCTGAGCATGGGCGCCTCCCTCGCCGCGAGCATTCCCGATTTGGAATACGACTGTGGGCTGGGCACGGCCTCGCTGCTCGCCGCCGACGTCACGACGGACCCCCTGCTCGCCGACGGCGGCTCCATCGCCGTCCGCCGGGTACAGCCCGACGCGGCCCTGCTCGGCCGGTACGCCGCGGCTCCAGCCCGCCGCGACTGGTGGATCGCCCGCATCGCCCGCGCCTACACCGTGCTCGAGCGCGAGCGCGCCCTGTAGCCCGCCCACCGCAGGCCGCCCCGCCCGCGCACACGCGCCACCTCCGCCGCCCACGCAAACACGCCACTTGCGCCGAGTCCGCGCCAGCTGAGCTGGCGCAGACTATGCGCAAGTGGCGTGAGAGCAGCCGGCGGCTTACAGGCCCGAGTAGGCGTGCAGCCCCTTGAAGAAGAGGTTGACGATCGTGTAGTTGAACAGGATCGCCGAGAAGCCGATGATCGACAGCCAGGCCGAGCGGGAGCCGCGCCAGCCGCGGGTCGCGCGGGCGTGGATGTAGCCGGCGTAGATGACCCAGATGATGAAGGTCCAGACTTCCTTGGTGTCCCAGCCCCAGTAGCGGCCCCAGGCCGCCTCGGCCCAGACAGAGCCGGCCATCAGGGTGAACGTCCAGAGGATGAAGCCGACGATGTTCACGCGGTAGGCGAGGCTCTCCAGTTTGTCGGCCGGGGCCAGCGTGTCGAGGAAGCGCAGGCCGCGCGAGCGCTTCTCGAGCGGCTGGGCGACGCGGCGGGTCTGCATCAGCTGCACCACCGAGAGGCCGAAGCCGAGCGCCATGAAGCCCATGCTGGAGGTCGCGACGAAGACGTGGATGACGAGCCAGGCCGACTGCAGCGACGGCGGCAGCGGCACGACGCTGACGTAGAAGTTGACGGTCGCCAGGCCGAGCAGGATGACGACCATGCCGGTGACGAAGGTGCCGAGGAAGCGCAGGTCGAACTTGATGTTGACGATCAGGAACACCGTCACCATGACCAGCGTGCCGGTCATCGCGAACTCGTACATGTTGGCCCACGGCACGCGCTCGGCGGCGACGCCGCGCAGCACGGTGGCGGAGAGGTGCAGCAGCCAGCCCACCACGGTCAGCGCCATGCCGACGCGCAGCGCGGGCGAGCGGCCGTAGTCGACACTGCCGAGCCCGACGCGCTTGGCGGCGGCGGATGCCGGGGCTTCCGCGGTCAGCACGGTGCCGCCTGCCGCGTTCTGCGCCGCGGTGCCCGCGACTGCAGCGCCGGAGGCAGCGCCTGCGGCGGCCTCGGCCGCGGCATCCTGCACCGCGCCCACGACCGCCGAGCGCTTGGCGAGGTCGATCGAGAACGCAATGAATGCCAGCGCGTACACGGCCATGGCCGAGTAGAGCGCGATGATGGAGATTTCGTCGAATGCCACGGAGTTAGCCTAGGTCGCTTGTCTCGCCAGCGCGAGGGGTGGGGGCGGATGGGGTGGAGGGGGAAGCGGGATCGACATCGGGGATGCCGAGCCCGGCGGCGTGCTTGCTCGCGAGGGCCGCGACGGCCTCGTCGAGCGCCGGGTCCTCGCCGCGGGCCAGGCCCGCGTACTCGAGCCGCAGCGAGCCGTCGGACTCCTCGATCGCCTTCACCCACACGCGGCGGCGTGGGACGAACAGCGAGGTGCCGAGGCCGAGCAGAACGAGCACCGCGAAGAACGCGACCCAGAACTGGGTCGGGTCGTGGTGGATGTCGAAGGAGGCGAAGCGGTGCACGCTGTGCGAGTAGTCGCTCACCGGCTCGCCGGCGGCCGGCGCGTTCGGGTCGACGTTGTCGAAGCTCACGGTGCCGAGGCCGCCCGGCAGCTCGGCGCTCTGGCCGGGCATCAACTGGATCGAGTCGACGCCCGTGTCGCCGCGGGTGAGCTGCGTCATGGTGTCGATGTCGAGCGTGTAGACGGAGGTCGGCGTGCCGTCGTCGATGCCGAGGTCGCCCGAGTAGACGTCGAGCGTCAGCATCGGGAACTCGAGATCGGGGAAGCTGGAGAAGAACGGCGGCTCGCTGGCGGCCTGCGTCGGGTAGAAGAAGCCGATCATGCCGACCTGCTCGGCCAGGCCGTCCGGCACCTTGACCACGCCGAGCGAGGTCAGCTGCGCGTCCTGCGGCAGGAACGGGATGGAGTCGGTGAAGACGACCTCGCCGGCCGGGTTGGTGACGGTGATCGTCGGCGCGTAGCCGTTGCCGAGCAGGTAGACATCGGTGCCGCCGGTGCGCAGCGGCTCGTTGACCTTGACCTGCTCCTGAACCGGCTCCTGCCCCTTGTGCTCAACGGTGACGTTGGCCGCGAAGTCGGTCGGGGCGCCGAAGGCGTCCTGGTTCTCGGTCTCGTAGACGACGTCGAAGCTGTCCAGGGTGAGCTTGTACGGCTCGAGCGAGTCCGGGTCGAAGAAGCGGCCCGGGTTGAACGAGTCGAAGGCGAGCAGCGTGTTGACGAAGGTCTGCCCCTCGACGACGACGCGCTGGCCGGCGAAGCCGAAGCCGCCGCCGAAGCCGACGGTGACGAGCACGCCGACGAGTGCGGAGTGGAACACCAGGTTGCCGGTCTCGCGCAGGTAGCCGCGCTCGGCCGAGACCGAGAACTCGCGCTTGCCTGCGACGACGCCGTCGAACAGGGCGGTGCGGTAGCCGGCCGCCTTCAGCTGGCTGCGGGCCGAGTCGATGGCGGACGCCGCGTCGGCCTGCTCGGCCGGAACGGTGCGCGCGGTGAAACCGGCCAGCCGCGAGAGCCGGGCGGGCGTCTTCGGCGGCTTCGCGCGCAGCGCCTGCAGGTGGTGCTTGGTGCGCGGGATCACGCAGCCGATCAGCGAGACGAAGAGCAGCAGGTAGATGCTGGAGAACCAGACGGAGGTGTAGACGTCGAAGGCCTGGATCTTGTCGAGGGCCGGCGCGAGGTCGGGGTTGTCGTTGAAGTACTGGGTGACGCCGTTCGGGTCGCTCGAGCGCTGCGGCACGAGGCTGCCCGGCACGGCGGCGATGGCGAGCAGGAGCAGCAGGAACAGCGCGGTGCGCATGCTGGTGAGCTGGCGCCAGAACCAGCGCATCCAGCCGACGAATCCGAGCTGGGGCTGGTTGATCTCACCCTGTGGCGCGCGATTCGGCGCGCCGGCGTCAACGTAATCAGATGGCCGGGACAAAGCTGCCAATCCCTCCTGCGAGCTGGTAGATCCACAGAGTCCAGAGACCCGAGACCATGAGCACACCGATCGCGATGAGCAGTGCACCTCCGATGATGTTGACGGCACGAATATGCCGTCTGAAGAATGCAACCGATCCGGTGACCCAGCTGAGGCCGAGCGTCACGAGCAGGAACGGCACGCCGAGGCCGATGCAGTAGGCGAGGCCGAGCAGGGCGCCGCGGCCGGCGGAACCGGCATCCGTGCTCAGGCTCATCACGACGGCCAGCGTCGGGCCGATGCACGGCGTCCAGCCGAGGCCGAAGACCAGGCCGAGCAGGGGTGCGCCGGCAATGCCGGTGACCGGCTTCCAGGACGGCTTGATGGTGCGCTGCAGGAAGGTGAACTGGCCGATGAAGACGAGTCCCATCAGGATGACGAAGACGCCGAGAATCTGGATGATGAGCGTCTCGTTGGCCGCCAGCCACAGGCCGAGTGCCCCGAACAGGGCGCCGTAGGCGACGAAGACGACGGTGAAGCCGAGCACGAACAGCGAGACGCCGAGCAGCAGGCGGCGGCGCACCGCGCGGGCCTCGTCCTTGTCGGCGGGGATCTCGCTGAGGCCGCCGATGTAGCCCAGGTAGCCGGGCACGAGCGGCAGCACGCAGGGAGAGAGGAAGGAGACCAGGCCGGCCAGGATCGCGATCGGGATCGCGAGCAGCAACTGCCCGCTGAAAACGATCTCGCCCACGGTGTTACTCGGCCTCGGCGATGGTGTCCCGCACGAGGGTGCGCAGGATCGACTCGTCCTTGATCTGGCCGAGGATCCGGGCGGCGACGCGCCCCTCCTGGTCGAGCACCAGCGTCGTCGGCACGGCGTTCGGCGGCACCTCGTTGCCGAAGGCCTGCTGCATGCTGCCGTCGTTGATGTCGGCGATCGACGAGTACGTCACGCCGTAGGTCTCCTCGAAGGCGCGCGCCGTGTCGACCTGGTCGCGCACGTTCACGCCGAGCAGGCTGGCCCCCTGGCCGGCGAACTGCTGGTTCACCGCCTCGAGGGTGGGCGCCTCGGCCCGGCAGGGCGCGCAGCTGGCGTACCAGAAGTTCACCACGAGCACCTCGCCGCGGAAGTCCTCGGAGGAGACCGTCTCGCCGGCGAAGTCCTGCGCCTCGAAGTCGATGGCCTCGCCGCGGTTCTCCAGCGCGATCTCCTTCACGACACCGGTGCCGGAGATGTAGTTCTTGTTGCTTCCCTCGCGGTACTGCTCGGCGAGCGGGTCGTTCGAGCAGCCGGCCAGCAGGGCGACGGATGCCACGGCGACCGCCACGGCTCCGAGCAGTCGCTTACGGGTGAAAACTGCCATCACACGGCTCCCAGGTCCACGGCGTGCGCCGAGATCGATGCGGCCGGCTCTGTGTAGCCGGTCTCCACGAAGGTGCCGCCGAAGCGGCTGAAGCTGGTGATGCTGGAGAGCGCGCAGCGGCGTTGCCGCGGGTCGTGCCAGAGCCGGTCGCCGGCCAGGAAGTTGTGGGTGGTCCAGATGGGCAGCTGGTGGCTGACCATCACGATGTCGCCCTCGGCGCCGTCGGGCAGAAGCGCCGCGGTCTCCCACGCGTCGTTCATGGCGGCGACCATGCGGGCGGCGATCGATTTGTACGCCTCTCCCCAGCTCGGGCGCAGCGGGTTGACGAGTGCCGGCCAGTTGGCGGGCTGCTTCAGCGCCTCGCGCATCCGCTGGCCCTCGAAGTGGTTCGCCGGCTCGATGATGCGCGGCTCCAGCTGCACCGGCAGGTTCAGCGCGGCCGCGACGGGCGCCGCCGACTCCTGTGTGCGCTGCAGGGGTGAGGCGTAGAGGGCCGAGTAGCGGATGCCGCGGCCGGCCAGATCGGCGGCAGCAGCGGCGGCCATCTCCTGGCCGAGCTCGGAAAGCCGATACCCCGGAAGGCGCCCGTACAGCACGCGCTCGGGATTGTGCACCTCTCCGTGACGGACGAGGTGGATCTGTCTGGCTACCACGGGCTCAAGTCTACGGAGGGGCATGCTGTGAATCTGCCCCGCCTTCCTGTGTGCGCGCTCGCTCAGCTCCCCCAGTTCGCGGTCGGCGCCATGATCTGCTCGACGACGCCGTCCGGCGAGGACGCCATGACGCGCACCGAGAGGGCGGCCGGCTCATAGTCCGGGTAGAACTCGCCCTCGACGGGCTGCTGCTCGAGCAGGAACATCGCCTTCTCGGTGCCGCCGCCCGTGTCGATCCAGTCTCGGTAGGAGTGTGCCCCGACCTCGGTGCCCGTCATGCCGACGTGCACGCCGTCGGTGCTGGCAATCGCCACCCCGCCGCTGCCCGCCGTGCCGATCCGCACAAAGTAGTTGGGGAAGTCGGGGAAGCTCGTCTCCGTGTCGAGGTCGATGAGTTCAAATCCGCCCCAGTTCAGCTCGTCGGCCGCGGCGAAGTGGGTGACGGCATCCTGGTGCGTCACCACGGGTTCCGCGCCGAAGGCCTCGGTGAGTGCGGCGATCGCCGGGGCGGCATCGGCGTCGAAGTAGCCGAACTCGGCCAGGGTCGCTCCGTCCGCCGCCAGAATCGCGATGCCCTCGACGGAAACCGTGACGCTGGCAGCGCGCTGTGCCGGCTCAGCAGCGGGCTCCGACTCGGCTGTGGTCTCCGGCGCAGCGGCGGTGCTCGATTCGGTCGGCTCAGACGTGTTCGGAGCTTGCGCGGCCGGGGCGGCGCAGCTGGCCAAGGCCAGGGCGAGGAATGAGGCGATGACAAGCACCGCAGCGGGCTTCTTCATGGCTGATGCTAACCCGGGAACGCCTCTGCGTCACGCCGCCAGTTCTGAGGGCAGAGCACCGAAGGTAGGATTGACCGCGTGACTTCTCGTGTATTGATCAAGGACCTTTCCGCCCTGGCCGACGGCCCCGTTACGGTGTCTGGCTGGGTCGATACCGTGCGCGACCAGAAGAAGGTGCAGTTCATCGTGCTGCGCGATGAATCCGGGGCCGCCCAGCTGGTGAACCCGGCCCTGCGCGCCCTCCCGGTGACGGATGCCGAAGCGGGCACCGTCGCACTCGAGGGCGAGGAGCTGGCGGCGGCCGAGGCCCGCCTGGCCACCACGGAGGCGATCTCGGACCTCGCCAACGGCTCCTTCATCACCGTGACCGGGCAGCTGAAGCAGGACGAGCGCGTGAAGCTCGGCGGCCTCGAGGTCAAGATCGAGAGCCTCACCGTTGTGAGCGAGGCCATCGCCGAGACCCCGATCGCCACCGACTCGGGCCTCGACAAGCGCATGGACTGGCGCTTCCTCGACCTGCGCCACCCCAAGCAGAACCTCATCTTCAAGATCCAGACCACCTTCCTGCACGCCATGCGCGAGTACTGGGTCGACAACGACTTCATCGAGATCCAGACGCCGAAGCTGATGGCGTCGGCGAGCGAGTCGCGCGCCGAGCTGTTCGAGGTCGAGTACTTCGAGGGCAAGGCGTACCTGGCGCAGAGCCCGCAGTTCTACAAGCAGATGGCGCAGTCGGCCGGTTTCGGCAAGATCTTCGAGGTCGGCCCGGCCTTCCGCGCAGACCACTCCTTCACCAGCCGCCACGCCACCGAGTTCACCAGCGTCGACACCGAGATCAGCTGGATCGACTCGCACGAAGACGTGATGAACCTGCACGAGGAGCTCCTCGTCGCCGGCTTCACGGCCGTCAAGGCCAAGCACGGCGACGCGATCAAGGAGCTGTTCGACGTCGAGATCACGGTGCCCTCTCGCCCGTTCCCGCGCATCCCGCTCGCCGAGGCGAAGCAGATCGTCGCCGAGCGCGGCTATGAGATCCCCCGCGCCGACGACGACATGGACCCGGAGGGCGAGCGCCAGATCTCGGCGTACGTCGCCGAGAAGCTCGGGCACGAGTTCGTGTTCATCACCGACTACGCGTCCAGCATCCGCCCGTTCTACCACATGCGCCACGAGGGCGACCCGAGCCTGACCAACAGCTACGACCTGCTGTTCAACGGCACCGAGATCTCCACCGGCGCCCAGCGCGAGCACCGCATCGACGTGCTCGTCGCGCAGGCAGAGGACAAGGGCATGGACCCGGAGGAGCTGGGCACCTACCTCGACTTCTTCCGCTACGGCGTGCCGCCGCACGGCGGATTCGGCATGGGCCTGGCCCGCGTGCTGATGCTCATGCTGCACCAGGCGTCGATCCGCGAGGTCACCTACCTCTTCCGCGGCCCGACCCGCCTCGAGCCGTAGGCCCCAGCAGAACGAAACCGAGCGGGGGCTTCCGCACAGTGTCCATCACCGGGACTGTGCGGAAGCCCCCGCTCGGTGCGTTGTGGGGCGGTGCTGCTAGGCCAGGGCGTAGCCGGCCTCGTCGATCGCGGCCGCGACGGACTCCGTCGCCAGCGGGGCTTCGCTCTGCACGGTGACGGTCGAGAGGCCGCCCGCGACGAGCGCGACGGCGACGCCGGTGACCCCGGGCAGGGCGCTGAGCTCGGCGGTGACGCTCGTGACGCAGTGCCCGCAGGTCATTCCGGTCACCTGCAGCTCGGTGCTGACGGATGCCGCCGCCTCCTCGCGCGGCTCGGCGACCGCGTCGCTGCTGCCGCAGCCCCCGCCACCGCCACCGCAGCAGCTGGCGCCCTCCGAGATGCTCGTGAGGCCCAGGTCGGCAGGGTTCAGGTCAGAAGTCGTGGTGTTCGTCATGCCCCCATAGTACCCCCGGGGGGTATCTCGGTGCAACGGCTCAGAAGCTCGCGATCCCCTTGCCGACCATGACCACGCCGATCACCAGCAGCAGCACGGCCATCACCGTGGAGTTGTTCTGCTGCAGCCAGACGCGCAGCCGCTCGAGCGGCGCCTCCATCGCGGGGGCCGCGACGAGGTAGGCAATCACCGGCACGGCGACGGATGCCGCGGCGATCACGACGAAGATCGCCAGACTGAGCACGATCGCACCGCCGTCGAGGCCCGCGCTGCCGACGATGACGCCGGCGCCGGCAGCCATCAGCAGGTTCTTCGGGTTCACGGCCGAGAGCACGAAGCCGAGCCCGGCGGCGCGCACCGCGGTCATAGAGTCGATGGCCGACATCCACCCGGGCAGGGCCGCCTGCTCGCCCTCCCTCGGTCGGCCGCGCCACTGCTTGAGGGCGAGCAGCAGCAACAGCGCGCCGATCGCGATCTTGATCCACCCGGCGATCGGCTGGGAGGCATCCGGGTCCTTCTCCGGCAGCACGCTGGAAAGCAGGGTGAACACGCCGACGGCGACGATGATGCCGAGCACCCAGCCGAGCAGGAACCCGACGCTGGTGCTGCGCGCGCGGGGCGAGAGCAGCATGAGGATCGCGGCGATGATCGGGATCGGGCTGATCGCAATGCCGAGCGCGAGCGGGAGGATGTTGCCGATTACTGGACCCATGGTGCTCCTTCGTGGCGCGGAACGCGCATCAGTGGGGTGGGGTCGACGGGCCGGCGGGCGCCGCCGTCGGGGTGCTGCTGCCGATCAGCATCGGCGGTTGCCGGGTGACCATCAGCCAGATCGGCAGCACGATGATGCAGAGCAGCGGCAGCACCGTGATGTCAGCCACCACGGTCACCGCCATGAACAACGAGAGCCAGCCGTCCCTGGTGACCACCAGGACCATGCCGAGCACGCCGGACGCGATCGCCAGGCTGAGCGGGATCCCGGCGAACACCGCATGGGCGACCAGGCCGACCGCAACCCCGATGAACGCAGCGGGAAAGACCCGCCCGCCCCGGAACCCGGCCGTTGCGGCGATGAGGAGGGCGGCCAGCTTGATCAGCGTCACGGCCACAAGCTGCCCGACGCTGAGCTCGGCGGCATTCGCCGTGAGGTCCTTCATCTCCGTCAAGCCCTTGAACAGCGTGTCCGGGCCGCCGAGCACGCCGAGCACGCCGAGCAGCGCCCCCGCGATCGTCAACGGCAGCACGGGGTTGCGCAGGAGGTGGAAGAGGCGGTGCAGCAGCGGGAAGAGGTAGACGCCGAGGAGGCCGAGGAGCACGGCGACGGCCGCGACGGCAACGCCGCTCACCAGGTCGATCAGCTCGGGAGCGCCCAACGCCGGCACGTCGACGGACAGGTTGGGCCGACCGGCGATCGCCATCACCAGCGATCCGGTCCCGGCCGAGACCAGCGGCAGGAAGAGCTTGTCCCAGAGCGCGCCGCCGCCGCTCGTCATCCCCACGATCCCGGTGAGGACCAGGGCCGCCCCGACCGGCGTCCCGAACAGTGCGCCGATCGTGCCGGCGGCGCCCATCAGCACCACGAGTTGGAGGGGCACCCGGGGCCAGAGCTTGGCCGTGATGGCCACGGTCAGCGCGGTGTTGATCGCGATGACCGGGTTCTCCGGCCCGAGGCTCACACCGCCGGCCTCGCCGATCACCAGCACGGCGGCAAGCGCGGGAAGCACGCCGAGCGCGAGCGGCGGCGCCACGAGGCCCGTCGTCGCCGGGTCCGGCCCGGCGTGGCCGGGCGCGAGCCAGACGATCAGTCCGACGATGAGCCCGGTCAGCGTGAGCACGCCCATCGTCCACCAGCCGGTGGTGTCGCCGACGCCGAGAAGGCCGGGCAGCCCCTGCCAGACGAGCGTCTCCAGCCAGTCGGCGAGAACGGTCAGGCCGATCAGCACGACGGCCGTCACGAGGCCGATCAGGATCGCCGGGATCGAGAGCAGGAGCGCCGTCCGCGGGGACGGCGCCCCTGCGGGCATGTCGGTCAAGGCGGTCATCAGAGCTCCCCTGACTGTGTCAGCGGCGGAGGCGGCAGCGCGGACGTGACGCTGGCCGGCAGCTGGCGCTCCGCGCACGCCGCCGCCAGTGCTGTCACGACGGCGGAGGTGACGGCGACGCCGCGCATCGGATGGTGCCAGTACTGCACCCTGGCGATGATCCGGCGTGGCTCGACGGAGATGATGAGGGTCCGCGCCGGTTCGGTCGTGTGCACCTCGTCGACCGCGGATGCCGCGGCGGAGAGCACCTCGCCGAGCCGTTCCGGCGGCAGCACCCCGGCGGCAACGCGCACCTCCACCTCGCTGCGGCGGGCACCCGCCTGGGAGTGGTTGACGACCGGCTCCTGCAGCAGGCGCCCGTTCGGCACGTGCACGGTGCGCCCGTCAGCGGTGCGCAGGATCACGGTGCGGCCGTTGAGCTCGAGCACGGTGCCCACGTAGTCGTCGGTGGCGATCTCGTCGCCCGGTTTGATCGGGTGCCGCGACTGCAGCACGACGCCGGCCGCGAAGTTGTCGGCGACGCCGCGCAGCGCGAGCGCGATCACGACCCCGACGATGATCGCGATTGCGAGCAGCGGTTGCACCGAGGCGCCGAGGAAGCTCAGCCCGATGCCGATGCCCAGCAGGATCACCACGTACTTCGCGATCCGCGCGATGAGCAGGGTGGCGCCCGGCGAGATTCCCGGCGTCCGAGTGAGCAGCGCCGTCACACCGCGCTTGACGAAGATCGACACGACCCAGCCCGCGACGACCACCAGCGTCGCGAACAGCAGGTCCCATCCGCTGATGTCGCTGGAACCGAAGAAGTCGCCCACCGCGCCGCCGTCCATCCTGTTACCCCATCCCGGACTCGACGCTGTCGAACACCCGACCGTCGGCCTCGAGCCCATGGAACCAGCTCGTGCGCCGGGCAATCAGGAGGGCGGCATCCGGGAGGGCGGCAATGCGCAGCTGCACCCCCTGCGACGCCAGCTCCCTGTCCAGGTCGGCGAGCGTGTCGAGCACGGTGACCGATGTCGTTGCCATGCGGCCGAGGTCGAGAACCACCGCGCCCAGCCCCTCGGCGGCCCGGGCGGCTGCGAGCACCGCCTGCTCGGTCTCCAACACATTCGCGGTGTAGAGCGGCCCGCCCACGACGACGGCGAGCACCGGGCCGCGCCGCTCCCCCACCGTGACCCTGACTTTGCTGAGCTCGATGAGGATCAGCAGCAGGGTCAGGGCGACCCCGACCGCGACGGCCGGGAGCAGGCCGGCGGTGAGGCCGACGGCGGCGGTGGCGACCGTGGTCCAGAAATCGGGTCGATTGACTCGCGCCAGCCGCAGCAGCGACGGCACGTCGATGAGCCCGATGACGGCGACGAACACCATCGAGGCCAGTGTGGCCTCCGGCAAGAGGCTGAGCACCGGTCCGAGGAAGAGCGCGACGAGCACCGCGAACGCCACGGTCACCAGCGTCGACAGCTGGGAGCGGGCCCCCGCGGCGAGGTTCACCGCGCTCTGCGAGAAGCCGCCCGCGGCCGGCAGCGTCGAGAAGAACGACCCTGCGATGCTGGCGGCCGAGGTGGCGAGCAGCTCCTGGTTGCTGTCGATCTGCTTCTCGCCGGCCGCGCGGATGCCGCGGGCCACCGCCGCCGACTCGAGGAACGCCATCACGGCGATGGCGAGCGCCCCGGGAATCAGGTCCACGATGTCACCGAGTGCCGGCAGGCTCGGCAGCGGCAGGCCCTGCGGCACCGGCGCGATCACCGAGACCCCCGCCGCCCGCGCCCCGGTGAAGGCGATGAGCAGGATGCCGCCGGCCACGACGATGAGCGGCCCCGGAATGCGCGGGGCGAAGCGCTTGAACCCGAACAGCACGGCGATCGAGCACACGGAGAGCAACAGCGTTGGAACATTCACGGTCGGCAGCGCCACGATCACCGCATTGATTGAGCGGATGAAGCCGTGCCCGGTGAAGTTGCTGTCGACGCCGAGCAGCGTGGGCAGCTGCCCGACGGCGACGGTCGCCCCCACCCCGATCTGGATGCCGAGGATCGTGGACTTGTTGATGTTCTCGACGATGGCGCCCAGCCGGAGCAGGCGGGCCAGCAGCAGGATGACGCCGACCAGCAGGGTCAGCGTCGTCAGGTCGCGGACGGCGTCATCCGAGCCGACGGCCACCCCGGCGCTCACCAGCGTCGTCGCGGTGAGGGTGGCGATCGTCGATGTCGTCGAGACGCTCATCGCGCGGGCGCCGCCGAGCAGGGCGTAGACGAGCATCGGCACCATGCAGCTGTACAGGCCGATCTGCACGGGCAGGCTCGCGATGGTGGCGTACGCCATCCCCTGCGGCACGACGACCGCCCCGGCGGCGAGCCCTGCGATGACGTCGGGCCCGATCCACTCACGCCGGTATCCGCGCAGCGTCGGCGCGAACCAGGCGCGCCGTTTCTCGGCGGGTGGTCGCGGCCCCGGCGTCGATGTCACGGGCCGGCTCCCCAGGCCCGTCACGCGGTGCCCGCGGCGGCCTGCGGCACGAACACGCTCGTCCAGTCGTCGCGCACGCTGACGACGGTGAAGTCGTGCTCGGCCGCCGCGGCGAGCGCCCGTTCTGCCCCGGAGTCGTAGGGGGCATCGCCGCGCCCAGAGGTGTCGTCATGGTGGATCAGCAGCGCGAGGGAGTCCGGGCTGCCCTGGGTGTAGCGCAGCATCTCGATGTCGCCGTTGGAGTTGCCGGCGGCGAGGATCGGGCGGCGCCCGATCCTGGTCCAGATGCGCACCGGCTTCATCGGGCCGTCATCCATGAAGTCGAAGGTGGCCCCGTAGCGCACCTCGGCGCTCTCTGCGTCATAGCTCAGCCCGACCGCGGAGCCGACGACGCGCTCGGGCGGGATGCCGTAGTACTCGCTCGTGATCGGCCGCATGAAGTCCCGGTCGCCGCCCGAGATGATGTAACAGCTGAAGCCGTGCGCCTCCAGGTAGCGCAGCAGCTCGACCATCGGCTGGTAGACGGCTCCGCGATAGGGCGTGCCGAGGGTCGGGTGCCGGGCACTGCGGTAGAACTCGGCGACGGCTCTCTCGTAGTCCTGAACGGCGACGCCGTCCGTCGAGGTGAGGATGGCCCCGATCAGCAGCTTCAGATCGCTGTCGTCGCCCGCGTAGTGCTTGTCGACGGCGTCACTCAGCCAGCCGAAGTCGCCGCCGACCGCGGCCGCATACGGCTGGCGCTCGGCCAGTGCGGGGTCAGCCGACGCCGCGGCCGCCCACTGCTGCACGATGTAGTGCAGCTGCGTCGGCATCGGCTTCTCCGTCCACAGCGTTCCGTCGTTGTCGAAGACCGCGACCCGCTCGGCGGCCGGAACCGCCCCGGGCCCGACCCCGCTCACCCGCTCGACGAAGTCGACGATGCGCCTGCGCGTCGGGGTCTCCGCCCACGACCTCAGCGTGTCTCGCATCTGAATACCCCCTCCGGATCCCCCAGGCCCCGGCCGATCGGCCGGGGCCGCGCAGCTCAGCTCGGCTCTGCTCCGTTCGGCTCAGCCCCGTTCGACCCGGCTCAGTCTCTGGCGTACGCTGCGGCCAGGTGAGCCTCGACGTCGACGTACACGTCGTCGCCGATGTCGAACACCACCTTCTCGATCGTGCCGCCGGTGAATTCGAATCGCGACCCCCTGTAGGCGCTGGAGACGGCGTCGCCGCTGTCGTAGCCGATGCAGAGTCCCTCGCCGCAGAGCGAGAAGTGCCCGAGCACCGTGCGGATCTCCTGCTGGCCAACGAGCTGCTCGTCGATGTAGAGCTTGAGGGGCCCGACGCCCTCGCGGTACTCGCCCATCCGCTCCTTGGTGAACTCCACGCCGATGATGTGCCTGCCGGTCAGCTTGAGCGGCGCCGAGATGCGATCCTCCGGCGGGATCCCGAGGAAGTTGTACGCGTAGCTCACCTCGCCGTCCTTGATGAACAGGGCGTGGCCGCCGAACCGAGAGCCGTGGGCGAAGATGACGCCCTCCGCGTCGGCCGTGAGATCGACCTCGGCGAGGATCTTGTAGGAGACCCCGTGCACGTTCGCCGCCGAGCGCTCCGGGATCTCCGTCGTGCCCGGGTAGTAGGTGTACTGGCCACTCGGCGGCACCGGCACCTTGAACTCCATGTTCACGAACGTCTCGAAGTCCTTGGGGTTGCCGATGATCTGCAGGTCGTTGAGCGGCAGCACCTTGTTCGCCTCGGCCTCACTCATCCAGAGCGCCTTGAGCTCCTCGAGCTTCTCGGGGAACTCTTCCGCGAGATCGTGGGCCTCCGCGCGATCGACGTCGGTGTGGAACAGTTGCCAGACGTCCTTGTCGAAGCCGCTCATGCCGCTCACCGGGCCATGCTCGGCGACGGCCTTCCAGCCCTTGTGCCAGATGCCGCGACTGCCGAGCATCTCGTAGTACTGCGTCTCCTTCTGCGTCGGGCCGTCCGCCGCCGCGTCGAAGGAGTAGCGCATCGACACCCCGGCGAGCGGGCTCTGCTCGACGCCGTTGTAGCTCTTCGGCATCTCGACGCCACACACGTCGAGGATCGTCGCGACGATGTCGGTCGAGTGGTGGTATTGGTTGCGCACCTCGCCCTTGGCCTGGATGCCGGCCGGCCAGTGGATCACCATCGGGTCGCAGACCCCGCCCTGGTAGGTGTAGCGCTTGAACATCTTGTACGGCGCGGAGAAGCCCATCGCCCAGCCGGTCGGATAGTGGTTGTAGGTGTCGGGGCTGCCGAGCTCGTCGACCATCGTGAGGTTCTGCGCCTCGTCATCCGGGTAGCCGCCGAAGACCTTGCCCTCGTTGACGGAACCGTTCGGGCTGCCCTCACCGGACGCCCCGTTGTCGGCACAGTAGATGATGAGAGTGTTCTCGAGCTGGCCGGATTCCTCGAGGTAGTCCACGATGCGCCCCACCTGCGCGTCGGTGTACTCCGAGAATCCGGCGAACACCTCGGCCATCCGCGAGAACATCGCCCGCTCCTCCGCGCTGAGCTCTGCCCAGGGGCGCACCTCGTCGGTCTGGCTGAAGGTGCCGTCGGGCATCGGGTTGATGTCGCCGAACGTCGTCCCCTCCGGCAGCAGCCCGCGCTCGATCATGCGTGGCACGACCCAGTCGCGGTATGCCTCGTAGCCGTCGTCGAACTGGCCCTTGTACTTGGCGATGTACTCCTCTGGCGCGTGGTGCGGGGCGTGGTTGGCTCCGGGGCAGAACCACAGGTACCAGGGCTTGTCCGGCTCGGTCTGCTTCGAGTCCCTGATCATCTTGAGCGCCTGATCGGCCAGGTCCTTCGAGAGGTGGTAGCCGTCCTCCGGCAGGGCGGGCTGATCGATGTAGTGGTTGTCCTCGGCGAGCGACGGGTACCAGTTGTTGGTCTCGCCCCCGATGAAGCCGTAGAAACGGTCGTAGCCCTGGCCGAGCGGCCAGTTCTTCTTCGAGGCGCCGGCCGTCCACTCATCGATCGGCACATTGTGGTTCTTGCCCACCCAGTATGTCGACCATCCGGCGTCGCGCAGGATGTTGGCCATCGTGGCGTTCTCCGGCGGGATGTGCGAGTTGTACCCCGGGAAGCCCGTCGAGGACTCGGAGATCGTCGCGAAGCCGTTGGAATGGTGATTCCGGCCGGTCAGGAACGTGGACCTGGTCGGCGAGCAGAGCGCCGTCGTGTGCCACTGCGAGTAGGTGAGGCCGTCAGCCGCGAGCCGGTCCATCGTGGGCATGTTGATGCGACCGCCGTAGGGCGACCAGGCCGCCTGGCCGGTGTCGTCGTAGAGCACGACGAGAACATTCGGCGCGCCCACCGGGGCGGCGGCGCCCAGGAACGCGTCCCAATCGGGGACGGAGTCCCGAACGTCCAACTTGATGCTGCCGGTGAAATCCTTGGCCACGAGCCGCTCCCCACCTCACACGAGTTCCCGGTGCGAGGCCGCCAGCGCAGTGCAGGACTGGCGGCGCCGCCAGCGCGACGCGCTGTTCGACAATCTAGACCCGGTCCCGCGCGAAAATCTAGGGTGGCAGGATTATCGGCTCTGTGGCGGGCAAAGCGTGTCATGTACTTCCGCTGGCTGGGAGAACGGCGATAGCGTGTCCCCCAACGACCTCCAATTGGGAACGTCACACAGCACGATGAGGGGAAGAGTCAATGAGCATTTGGGAAAACTTCTGGAACGTCCTGTGGGCGTTCTTCTGGGCATTCGCATTCATCGCCTACCTGTTCGCAATCTTCGCGATCATCGGCGACCTGTTCCGCGATCACAAGCTCAACGGATGGTGGAAGGCGCTCTGGATCATCTTCCTGATCTTCCTGCCGTTCCTGACCGCGCTGGTGTACCTCATCGCCCGCGGCAAGGGCATGGCCGAGCGCCAGGCCAAGGACGTCGCCGCCGCGCAGCGCGCGAGCGAGCAGTACATCAAGCAGGTTGCCAGCTCGTCGAGCCCCGCCGAGGAGATCAACAAGGCGAAGGCCCTGCTGGATTCCGGCGCCATCACCCAGGCCGAGTTTGACGCGCTGAAGGCCAAGGCGCTCGCCTAGGCCTCACACACACGCAGAACGCGCATGCCCCGGGTTCCGGGACATGCGCGTTTCTCGTTGCCGGGCGCTATGCGCCGAGCTGGAAGTCGACGCAGCTGCGCTCGGCCACGACGGACTTGATGAATCCGGCCACGGCGACGTGCGCCGGGTGCACCTGGTAGCCGGCCAGCGCGGCCTCGTCGGCGTAGTCGGCGATCAGCACGACATCCCAGTTGGCGCCTGGATTCAGCACGTTGAGGCCGACGTCGATGGCGCTCATGCCGTCGATCTGGCCGCGCAGGCCCTCCAGGCCGGTCTTGATCTCGGCGGCCTGCGCTGCCTTCAGCGTTGGGTCACTCTCGGCGAGCCTCCACGACACGATGTGACGGATGGTCATTGCGCCTCCTGCAGGGCTTTCGTGAGGCGCACCGGGTCGATGCGCCAGTAGTTGTGCACCGCGCCGTTGATCAGCACGACGGGGATCTCCTCGACGAAGCGCTCGTGCAGAGCGGGATCGTCGAGGATCGACTTCTCCTCGAACACGATCGCGTCGGCGGGATGCTCGGTGGCGAGATCGGCCAGCACCGCGGCCACGACCGCGCGCGCATCGTCGCAGAGGTGGCATCCGGGCTTGCCGATGAGCGTCAGAACGGGGGTGGTCACCGTTCCAGCCTAGTCGGGGCCCCGCACGCCGAGCGGACCGCCCGGGCGCAGAAATCGACGCTTTAACAGCAATAAGCGCTAGACCCAGGGGTCTAGCGCTCGCTGCCTGAAGGACCCACCGCGCGGACGCGGCGAGTTCTCCGGCTTACTTCTTGTTGCGACGCTGGTGGCGAGTCTTACGAAGCAACTTACGGTGCTTCTTCTTCGCCATACGCTTGCGGCGCTTCTTGATTACAGAACCCACACAAACCTCACAAGATTTTGGATGACTGCGAGTGCAGCCGAAACTAAGTGGCCAGTCTACCGGATTCGACGGGGTTCTCTTGCCGAAAGTTCACCCAGAACCGCTGACGTGGTGCTCAACGGCCTCTTGAACGGCGGATTCCGGCACTCGAAAAGAGCGTCCGAATCGGATGGCGGGCAGTTTTCCGGCGTGCACCAGCCGGTACACGGTCATCTTGGAGACCCGCATCATCGCGGCCACTTCGGCGACCGTCAGAAAGCGCACATCAGAAAGATCCTGTGCCATGATTCCTCGCTCGCGGCCCGGCGGGCCCCGGGTAGGCCCTCGCTGCACGGTGCGCGTGTGACAGGTGTGACTCGAGTGACGCGTGCAGGTGACGAAACTCTAGGCCGCGGGCGCACACTTGTCTAGGGCCGGGATTTCGACCGGCTCACTCAGCGGAGGTGCCGTGGGGCACTACTCGTAGCGGCGCCACTTCTTGGGCGCGACATCCTTCACCACGGAGCTGACCTTCACGGAGGTGTCGGCGAACGCCTTGCCGATGGCGGTCGCGAAGGCACGCTGCTCGTCCTTGAGGCCGGCATCCGCGAAGTCCCCCTCGCGCACAACCGCGTCGAAGTCGACGCTCAGAAACGGGATCAGCCAGTCCTCGATGGCTTCCAGCGGGGCGTGGTCGAGGTGGTAGTAGCGGTGCTGGCCCTCCTCGCGCACGGCAACCAGACGGGCCTCGCGCAGCACCTTGAGGTGCTTGGAAACGGTCGGCTGACTGAGCCCGAGCTCCGCGACGATCTCTGAGACGCTGATCTCGCCCGCCGCATCTGAGCGCGTGTTGTGCTTCGCCAACAGGATGCCCAAAATGTCGCGTCGGGTCGGGTCTGCTACCACGTCAAAGATGTCCGCCATGGGATCAAGGCTAGTCACTCCCTGTGGGGAGTACCATGACCATTCGACACAGCGCGTGTCCGGCGGAGAGGAATAGATCGGTATGGCGATGCGCCAACTGCGTGCACCGCTCAGGTTGAGCTCCGTACCCGGGCGTATCCGCGACGGTGTCGACCACTTCGCAGGCCACTCTCCGTCACGCTTCGCGATCGCCATCTTCACCGCGCTCGTCATGCTGTTCACGCTGCTCTTCTCGCTGCCGATTGCGGCCGAGAACGGGCAGGTCACCGCGCTGCCGGATGCCCTGTTCACCGCCGTCTCGGTCATCTGCGTCACGGGCCTCTCCACGGTGAACATGGCCACGCACTGGTCGGACTTCGGCGACGTCCTCGTGTTCATCGGCGTCAACGTCGGCGGCATCGGCGTGTTGACGCTGGCCTCGATCCTCGGCATGGTCATCTCGCGCCGCCTCGGGCTGCGCGCCAAACTGCTGGCGGCAAGCGACAGCAACCCGTCCCGCATCCACGTCGGTCCGGTGAATGAGGGCCAGACGGTGCGCCTCGGCGAGGTGGGCAACCTGCTCGCGACCGTGGCGGTGAGCGCCCTCGTCATCGAGGCCGTCGTGGCGCTGATGCTGTTCCCCCGCATGCTTGCCGTCGGCGTGCAGGCGGGCGAGGCCGCCTGGCACAGCCTCTACTACGCGGCCATGGCGTTCACCAACACCGGCTTCAACCCCAACCCCGAGGGCCTGACGCCGTGGGCCGACGACTACTTCTTCCTCTCGGCACTGATGGTGGGCGTCATCCTGGGCGCCATCGGCTTCCCGGTGATCTACGCCCTGGTGCGAGGCTGGCGGCGCCCCCGCCGCTGGTCGGTGCACGTCAAGCTGACGCTCGTGACGTTCGGCCTGCTGCTGGCCGCCGGCGGCCTGCTCTACATCCTGCTCGAGTTCGACAACCCGAAGACCTTCGGCGGCCACGGCGCGGCAGAGACAATCTTCCAGGCCTTCTTCCTCTCGGCGATGACGCGCTCCGGCGGTTTCGCCACGATCAACATCGCCGACCTGCACGGCTCCAGCCTGCTCGTCAGCGACATGCTCATGTTCATCGGCGGCGGCTCTGCGTCCACCGCCGGCGGCATCAAGGTCACCACGCTGGCCGTCCTGTTCCTGGCCGCCTTCGCCGAGGCCAGGGGCAACGAGTCGATGGAGGCCTTCGGCCGCCGCATCCCGCGCGACATCCTGCGCCTCGCCGTCAGCGTCGTGCTCTGGGGCGCCACCATCGTCGCCGTCTCCAGCATCGCCATCCTGCAGATCACGAAGGCGCCGTTCGACTACGTGCTGTTCGACGTGATCTCGGCCTTCGCCACCTGTGGGCTCTCGACGGGGCTCACCGCCGACCTCCCCCCGGAGGGCGTCTACATCATGGCCGCCACCATGTTCATGGGCCGGATTGGTACAGTAACACTCGCGGCAGCCCTGGCATCCAGCGAGCGCCGCCAGCTGTTCAAACGCCCAGAGGAGAGGCCCATCGTTGGTTGATCGCAATAGACACGACGCCCCGGTGCTCGTGATCGGCCTCGGCCGCTTCGGTGCGGCAACTGCCGGCCAGCTCGACCGGCTCGGCCGCGAGGTTCTCGTCGTCGACGACAGCGCCGCCCTCGTGCAGAAGTGGGCGGAGCGCGTGACGCACGCCGTGCAGGCGGATGCCCGCTCCATCGACGCGCTGCGCCAGATCGGCGCGCAGGACTTCTCGGTCGCGGTCTGTGCCGTCGGCTCCTCGGTCGAGGCCAGCGTGTTGATCACGGCGAACCTCGTCGACCTCGGCATCCCTCAGATCTGGGCGAAGGCCATCTCGCAGTCGCACGGAAAGATCCTGGAGCGCATCGGCGCCAACCACGTGATCTACCCGGAGGCGGAGGCCGGCGAGCGCACCGCCCACCTGGTGAGCGGCCGCATGCTCGACTTCATCGAGTTCGACGACGACTTCGCCCTCGTGAAGATGTACCCGCCGAAGCCGATCCGCGGCAAGTCGCTGACCGACTCCGGTGTGCGCACCAAGCACCGCATCACCGTCGTCGGCGTGAAGAGCCCCGGCCGCCCGTTCACCTACGCGACGGCCGACACCGTGATCTCCAACCACGACCTCATCATCGCCTCCGGGACCGAGGGCGACCTCGAGCGTTTCGCGGCCCTCGGCACCTGAGAACGGGCCGCCTAGGGCTGACTATCGGCAGCCTTTCGCTGAGCGTTAGCCATGTATTAACTGTGCGTTAGCTGGGCAAAATGCGCTCATAATTGGGTAAGTGAACGCACGACAAGGCCCCAAAACTTCCCGTTTCAAGAACCCCCTCGCCCAATGGGCGAACGCCATCGGCTACCTCATCTTTCTCAGCCGCTGGCTGCAGGCGCCGCTCTATCTGGGCCTGATCGTCGCGCAGGGGCTCTACGCCGCCGTGTTCATCAACGAGCTGATCGGCATGAGCGACGCGGTGCTCTCGGACCCGATGGACATCGACGCGAACGCGGTGATGCTCGGGGTGCTCGGGCTGATCGACGTCGTCATGGTCGCGAACCTCGTGATCATGGTCGTGGTCGGCGGCTACGAGACGTTCGTGTCCAAGATCGACACCGGCGAGTCCCAGGACCGGCCGGAGTGGCTGAGCACCGTCAACGCGAACGTGCTGAAGACGAAGCTCGCGATGTCGATCGTCGGCATCTCGTCCATCCACCTGCTGAAGACCTTCATCGAGGTCTCCAACCTCGGCGGCTCGGGGCACGGCGCCACCGAGACGTACACCGTCTCCGGCGTGCTCTGGCAGTCGATCATCCACACGATCTTCATCGTCTCCGCGATCAGCCTCGCCTGGATCGACCGCTGGGGCGCGATGGCCGAATTTGAAGAACGCGAACTTGTAATCGAAGAGACCGAGGCAGGAATCCGATGAACCCCGCAACCCCCACCCCCACCATCGGATCCCGCTGGACGAACTCCGTCGGCAGCCTGATCTTCCTCAGCCGCTGGCTGCAGGCCCCGCTCTACCTCGGCCTCATCGTCGCCCAGCTGCTCTACGTGTTCCAGTTCATGGGCGAGCTCTGGCACCTCGCCGAGCACGTGGTGACCGACCCGCGGAAGGCGGAGCAGGCCGTCGTCATGCTCGGGGTGCTCGGCCTCATCGACGTGGTCATGATCGCCAACCTGCTCATCATGGTGATCATCGGCGGCTACGAGACCTTCGTCTCGAAGCTGAATCTCGAGGACAGCCGGGATCGCCCGGAGTGGCTCTCCCACGTCAACTCGAACGTCCTCAAGACGAAGCTCGCGATGTCGATCATCGGCATCTCCTCGATTCACCTTCTGAAGACGTTCATCGAGGTGAACGATCTCGGCGCCGAAGAGGTGGAGAACCTGACCGGCGAGGTCTACTCGGAGGCCGGCGTGCTCTGGCAGGTCGCCATCCACACCATCTTCATCCTCTCCGCCCTCGGCCTGGCCTGGATCGACCGCTGGCACAACAAAGACGCGGCCCGCAGCCGCCGCCTCATGATCAAGGAGCGCAAGCTCGGGATCTTCCACGCGGGCCCCGACGCCGGAGCCCGGGAGATCGCGGAACTCGAAGCGGCCGTTGGCGGCCCCGAGCTCGTCGATTCCTCGCCCCGCTCGTAAAGCGCAACACGAAACGGCCTGGCGGTGCACCGCCAGGCCGTTTTGTGTGCTCGGACTCTCTCGGCCCAGCTGCCGCGGAGCGGCTAGCCGGCGGCGAGCTCGCGGGCGCGGGCGAGCGCGGCATCCGTCGCCTCGTCGAACAGGGCGCTCAGGCCGGCCTGCTCGAGCACGGCAATGGCCCGCTCTGTGGTGCCCTTCGGGCTGGTGACCCGGCGGCGCAGCTCGGCCGGGCTCTCGCCGGAAGCCGCGAGCAGCTCGCTCGCGCCGAGGAAGGTGTCGTTCACCATCAGCGCGGCCTGCTCCGGGGTGAACCCCTTCGCCACGGCCGTGGCCGTGAGCTGCTCGATCAGGTAGAAGACGTAGGCGGGGCCGGAGCCCGAAATCGTGCTGAGCGGGTCGATCTGCTCCTCGGGGATCACCAGCACCGAGCCGACGGTCTCGAACAGGGCCACGGCGAGCGCCAGCTGCTCGGCGGAGGCGCGGGTGCCGGCGGCGAGCCCGGTGACGGCCCGCCCGACGACGGCGGGGGTGTTCGGCATGGAGCGGATGACGGCGACAGACTCCGGCAGCAGCGACTCGAAGGTGGCGATCGTGACGCCGGCGGCGACGCTGATGACGAGAGTGCCCGGCTCGAGCGCGTCGGCGATCTCGCGGAGCAGGTCGGGCACCATCGCGGGCTTCACGGCGACGACGACGATCTGCGCGCCGCGCACGGCGGCGCGGTTCGCCTCGGGGTCGTCCTCCGTCGCGAACGCCGTGACGCCCTCCAGCGCGGCGGACTCTGCGGCCCGTGCGGCCGTTCGGTTGGTGGTGCGGATGCCGCCGGCGACGACGACCTCTGGCTTCAGCAGCCCCGCGATGACGGCACCCGCCATCGATCCGGCACCGAGGAACGTGATTGCAGGCAGGTGTGTAGTGGTCACGCCACCATCCTAGGATTACCCCATGAGTGCATCGGGTGGAAACAAGGCGATCATCGCGGCCTTCCTCGCTAATACGGGTATCGCCATCACCAAGTTCATCGCGGCAGCCCTCTCGGGCTCCTCCTCGATGCTCGCCGAGGGTGTGCACTCCGTCGCCGATGCCGGCAACCAGTTGCTCCTGCTGCTCGGCGGGCGCAAGGCCAAGCGCAAGGCGAACGCGGAGCACCCCTTCGGCTTCGGACGCGAGCGCTACGTCTACGCCTTCGTCGTGTCGATCATCCTGTTCTCCGTCGGTGGCGTGTTCTCGCTCTATGAGGGCGTCAGCAAGCTGCAGGACCCGCATCCGCTCGACCCGGCCTGGTGGTGGCTGCCGATCGTCGTGTTGCTCATCGCGATCGTGCTCGAGTCGTTCTCGCTGCGCACCGCCGTGCGCGAGAGCAACCACGTGCGCGGCAAGCAGGGCTGGGTGGCGTTCATCCGCCACTCCAAGGCCCCCGAGCTGCCCGTCGTGCTGCTCGAGGATGTCGCGGCCCTCTGCGGCCTCGTCTTCGCCCTCATCGGCGTCGGCCTGACCGCGATCACCGGCGACGGCCTCTATGACGCCATCGGCACCCTGTTCATCGGCCTCCTGCTCATCGCCGTCGCCGTTGTGCTCGGAATCGAGACCAAGAGCCTGCTCGTGGGCGAGGGCGCGAACCCCGCGGATGCCGCCGCCATCGAGGACGCGATCATGGCCGGCACCGAGCACGAGGGCATCATCCACATGAAGACGCTCTACCTCGGCCCGGAGGAGCTGCTGGTCGGCGCCAAGATCGCCTTCCCGGCCGGCAAGCGCTTCTCCGACGTCGCGCACGACATCGACGCGATCGAGGCCCGCATCCGCGTGGCCGTCCCGACCGCCAGGGTGATCTACCTGGAGCCAGACGTCTTCTCGAAGTTCAACGGCCCCAACCCGCCGACCGACACCATCGTGATCAAGGGCCTCGAGTAGCCATGGCCTCCCTCGATTCGGCTGCACCCTCCACGCCGGATGACGCAGGCGTCGGCGACCGGCTGCGCATGGCGCTCGTGCTGCGCCACGACGAGACGATCCACCTCGGCAACCTGGAGCCGGTGCTGCGCGAGCACGGCTACGCGCTGACGGTGCTCGACACCCCGGGCGCCGACTTCTCGGCCGTTGACCCGGCCGCGGCCGACCTCGTCGTCGTGCTCGGCGGCGACATGGGCGTGTACGAGAGCGCGGAGCACCCGTACCTCGTCGACGAGATCGCCCTGATCCGCGCCCGGCTCGAGGCTGAGCGGCCGGTCTTCGGCGTCTGCCTCGGCGCGCAGCTGATGGCGGAGTCGCTCGGCAGCACGGTCTACAAGGGCCCGAGCAACGAGATCGGCTACCGCAGCGTCGAGCCCACCGTCGAGGGTGCCAGCTCGCCGGTGCGCCACATCGCCGGGGTTCCCGTGATGCAGTGGCACAGCGACACCTTCGAGCTGCCGGAGGGCGTGACCCGGCTGGCCGGCTCTCCGGAGTACCGCAACGAGGCGTTCGGCATCGGCAACTGGGCGCTGGCCGTGCAGTTCCACCCCGAGGTGACGCCGGAGATGCACGAGCGCTGGCTCGAGGACAGCGCGGAGGCACTCGCAGCTGAGGGCGTCGCCGCGGACACGCTGCGGGCCGAGAACGAGCGCTACAACGCCACGATGCAGCAGGCCTCGCGCCGGCTGTTCAGCGAGTACCTCGACGGCATCGCCGAGTAGTGCCGGCATCGGGCGCTGTTGACTTCGGTCGCCGGCGCTCCCTCGAGCCAACGGGGAGCCCCCTCTCCCGCTGGTCGAGTAGGCCCGCCAGGGCCGTATCGAGACCCCGACACCACCGGAAACCGAGCCTCGTGCGAGGTCTCGATACGCTCGTTCCTCGCTACTCGGCCGACGGGGAGGCCAGCCCGCGCGACCGCTAGGGCCGGCGGGCGGGGTCGGCGAAGAAGTCGGTGAGCAGCGCCGAGCACTCGGCCTCCTCGACGCCGGCGAACACCTCGACGCGGTGCTGCAGCCTGCGGTCGCGCAGCACGTCGTAGACCGAGCCGGATGCCCCGGCCTTCTCGTCCCAGGCGCCGAAGACGACGACCGGCAGCCGGGCCGCGAGGATCGCGCCGGCGCACATCACGCACGGCTCCAGGGTGACCACGAGCGTGCAGCCCTCGAGCCGCCAGTCGCGCCGCGCCGCGGTCGCCGCCCGCATCGCCACGATCTCGGCGTGCGCGGTCGGGTCGTTGAGCAACTCCCGCTCGTTGCGCCCGGAGGCGATCACGGAGCCCGTTTCATCGAGCAGAACCGCCCCGACCGGCACGTCGCCGGTGGCCAGTGCGCCCCTCGCCTCGGCGATGGCGCGCCGCATCCACTCGCTGTGCAGGGCCTGCTGGCTCATGTTCTCCTCCCGGAGGGCCGTTTTCGCCTCATTCCGAGGCGCGGTCGAACTAAGATTGAGCCTATGCGAGTACACGTTGCAGACCACCCGCTCATCACGCACAAGCTGACGGTGCTGCGCGACAAGAACACCTCGTCGCCGGTGTTCCGCTCACTCACCGAAGAGCTCATGACGCTCCTCGCCTACGAGGGCACCCGCAATGTGCGGGTCGAGCCGGTCACCATCCAGACGCCCGTCGCCGAGACCCAGGGTGTGCGCATTGGCGACCCCAAGCCGCTGATCGTTCCGATCCTGCGCGCCGGCCTCGGCATGCTCGAGGGCATGGTCAAGCTCGTCCCCACCGCAGAGGTCGGCTTCCTCGGTATGGCCCGCGACGAGGAGACCCTCGAGCCGACCACCTACGCCGAGCGCCTGCCCGACGACCTCTCCGACCGCCAGTGCTTCGTGCTCGACCCGATGCTGGCCACCGGCGGCTCCCTGGCCGCGGCCATCGAGTTCCTGTTCCAGCGCGGCGCCAAGGACGTCACGGCGATCTGCATCCTCGGCACCCCCGAGGGCCTGGAGGCCGTCGAGAAGGCCATGGCCGGCCGCGAGATCACCATCGTGCTCGGCGCCCTCGACGAGCGTCTCAACGAGCACGGCTACATCGTGCCGGGCCTCGGCGACGCCGGCGACCGCCTGTACGGCACCGTCTAGGAACCCCCTCTCACGGATGCCGCGGCATCCGTTCACGCCGCCGCCCAGCCTGCGCACCGCCAGGCCGGGCGGCGGCGTTTCCGTCGCAATGCAGCTTCTTCGCCTTGCAACGCGCCGAACGTGATACTGGTCACGAAAATCCGATGAATTCGTGTTTCATCGTCGATTCTTTCGCAGATGCCCTCGTTGTCATGGATCATGCCGCCTCGCCCCGTGCGCACCGCACACCATGCGTGCCATAGCGCGTCATTTTCGGTCACTGAATTGACACCCGGCGTAACACTCGCTTAACTACAGCCATGACAACGAACGCTCACCCCCTGACCTCCTTCGAGGCACAGAGGACTACCGGGATGATGATGCCCGGTGGTAACGCTTCGTTCTGTCGAATGTGCCGCTGACCCGCGAACCACAGTCGAGAACGCTCTGACCGGGCCACGCCCCCGATCGGTCGAACTCCCGAAGCCCCGCACACGGAGCGCTTCGTACCGGTGACGGCCTCTGAACGCCGCCTCACCCGCAGCTTCGCTGCTTCGTTCTCGAACCCTCAGGTCGCCAATGAACGCCGACCCGCTGGGCCCTCCACAGGGCCGCGGTGAGCGCGTCTGCGCGGGGTTCCACGCGTCTCACATCATCAGAAGGACACCCCATGTCGATCGCACAGCTCTCCCCCGCTCCCCTCACCTCCGCCCGCGCTGAGCTCTCGCTCGCCCCGGCACCCGTCGCCGCCCCGGCCCCGCGCATCCGCGCCGTCCCCGAGGGCACAGAGGCCCGCGGCTTCGTGCTCTACGTCGGGCTCGACGAGGCCAAGGCCGCCGCGGAGGGCACCAGCCTGCACCGCCTGGTCGAGGCACTCAAGGAGCTCGCCGGCGAACTCGCCCCGAGCGCCCAGACCTACGCCGCCGTCGCGCTGGCCCCGCAGGGCTCCGGCGGCCGCGACGTCGACGTCGTGCGCCTCGCACTGCAGGACCCGGCTGCGCTGGCCAAGCACCGCCAGCAGGAGGACACGGACGCCGCCGACCGCCACCCGGCCGGCGTGATCGTCGACATCAGCCGCAAGCGCGTGCTGCTCGACGGCGACGCCGCCGCCCTCACCTATAAGGAGTTCGAGCTGCTGCAGTACCTCGTGTTGCGCGAGGGACGCACCATCGACCGCGCCGAGCTCATCGGGTCGCTCTGGAACGCTGACGAGGACGAGGCGCCCAACGAGCGCACCATCGACGTGCACGTGCGCCGCCTGCGCTCCAAGCTCGGCGGCTACGAGGACATCGTGCGCACCGTGCGCGGCATCGGCTACCGCTTCGACCGTCACGCCGACGTCTCGATCCGCCAGGCCTCCACGCCCAGCCCCGACTTCTTCTAGAGCCGAGGGCCGCCGGCCCAACGCCCGCGGAGGGACAGGTACCCGCGCAGGAGCTGCGGCACGACCAGGTACGCGGCGAGCGGCACGACGACGATCGAGAGGACGAACGCGCGGAGGACGGGGTTCCACCCTCCCGCGAACGGCTCCAGAACGTAGAAGCCCAGGGTGACGAGCGGGAAGATCGCCAGCCACGTGATCAGCGCCCGCGCGTGAACCGACGGCGGGCGCGGGGGCTGGGTTCCGGCCTGCTGGGTTCCGGTCGGCCGGATTTCGGTTGGCTGGGTTTCGGTTGGCTGGGGGACGTTCTCTGACATGCTGTCTGCCTTTCGTGGGTGATTCGGAGCGGGGCGGGCTGGTCAGCCGGCGGATGCGAGGTCGAGGTCCTTCTCGAGCAGCCAGCCGTTGATCGCGATGGCCGACGCGCTCCCCGCGCCGGCCGCCGTGATGACCTGAGCGCCCGGCGTGACCACATTGCCGGCCGCCCAGACCCCCGGAACGCTGCTCTGGCCGCTGGCATCGACGGCGACGAGCCCCGAGCCCTGCTCGGTGGCGCAGCCGAGTGAGCGCAGCAGCGCATCGTGGGGGCGCGGCCGCGGGGCGATGAAGGCGGCGTCGCAGGCGATCGTGCGCCCATCCTCGAGGAGGACGGCGTCCAGCTCTCCCGGCTCGCCCCGGAGCCCGGACGCGATTCCGGTGACCAGGTGCACGCCGAACGCCTCCAGCCGGTGCCGCTCGGGCTCTGTCAGCTCGATGCCGTTGCTGATGAGCGCCACCCGCTCGCTGTAGCGCCGCAGGAGTCCGGCCTGCTTGATCGACATCGCCCGGGCCGGGCCGCCGATCACCGCGATGGCCTGGCCGCACACCTCGTAGCCGTGGCAGTAGGGGCAGTGGTGGACGAGTGTGCCCCAGCGCTCCCGCAGGCCCTCCAGCTCCGGGAGCTCGTCGCTCAACCCGGTGGCGAAGAGCAGCGCCCGCCCGCGCTCGACCGAGCCGTCGGCCATGGTCACCGCGAAGCCGCGGTCTGCACTCCCCGCGACCTCCGTCACCTCCCCCGCGCGCAGCACACCGCCCGCCGCACCGACCTCGCGCCGGGCCAGCGCGGCCAGTTCCGCCGGCGGCATCCCGTCCCGCGAGAGGAAGCCGTGCACGTCCGCTGCAGCCGCATTGCGGGGCGCTCCGGAATCGATCAGCAGCACGTCGGCCTGGGCTCGGGCCAGCACGAGTCCGGCGCTCAGCCCTGCCGCGCCCGCTCCGAGAATGATCACATCGTGGTTGGTCGTTGTCGTCATGGTCACCACCTCCGTGCTCACACTCGCACCGCCGGCATCGAAACGGGGACTTCTGTTGCTGAAATGGCAACAGGCTGCTTGGATGGGCAGATGAGCGCCACCCTCAGAGTCGCCGCCGAACTCGAACAGATCGCCCCACGGCTCCGCCGCATCCGCCAGCAGGGGGATCTCACCCTGGACGAGCTGTCGGTTGCGACCGGCATCTCCAAGAGCACGCTCTCCCGGCTGGAATCCGGCCAGCGCAAGCCGAGCCTCGAGCTGCTGCTGCCGATCGCCGCAGCGCTGGGCGTTCCCCTCGATCGGATCGTCACGGCCCCGCGCATCGAGGACCCCCGGGTGCAACGGGCGACGACGCGCGCCGACGGCCGCATCCTCACGCCGCTCTCGGCGCACCCGGGCGAGCCGCAGGCGTACAAGGTCGTCATCCCGGCGTCAGAACAGACGGTCGACCTCAAGACGCACACCGGGCACGAGTGGCTGTACGTGCTCTCCGGGCGCCTCCGGCTCGTGCTCGGCGAGCACGACATCGTGCTCGGCGCTGGCGAGGCCGCCGAGTTCGACACGCGGAATCCGCACTGGTTCGGGTCGACCGGCGCCGGCGCCGTCGAGATCCTCAGCATGTTCGGAAAGCAGGGCGAGCGCCTCCACCTCCGCGCGCGCAGCACCGCCAACCCGGCGCAGTAGCGCCCTCCGAGTGGGCTGTCATGCGCCGCGCAGCAGGCACCGAACCAGCACAGAGGAAACTCTCAGAGAAAATAACGATCCGATAACTAGCTTTCGTTACCGCTTCGTTATATATTCAAAGAGCGCCAGTTGTTTGCTGTGGCAGCTGGCGCAGAATGTGATTGCAGGACACTCTTGGTGCAAAGGGAGAGGGCCGGTCGTTAGCCTCAACGACCGGCCCTCAGTCCGTTAACTGCCGCTCCCGGAAGCCCAGTTGTGTGCCGATCGCCCCGACTGCCTATCCTTATTCAGGGGAGGCGAAATGAGCCACAGGGCCGAAGCAGTCGCCGCATGGGAGTCGCTGTTCCGTGCGCAGGTCACCGTCATGCGCACACTCGCGGCCGAGTTCCCCTCGCGCGAGATCTCGCTGAACGAGTACGACGTGATGTTCACGCTCTCGCTGCACCCCGAGAGGCGGCTGCGGCTGCGCGAGCTGAACCGCCAGATGCTGCTCACCCAGCCGAGCGTGAGCCGCCTGGTCGACCGGATGAGCGCCCGCGGGCTGCTCGAGAAGGAGCACGACCCCCACGACGGGCGCGGCACCGTGATCGTGCTGACGGATGCTGGCTACGAGCTGTTTCGCCGGGTGGCCGTCTCGCACATGGACTCGATCACCCGCCGTGTCGGCGGCGCGCTCGATGACGACGAGCTCCGCCAGCTCACCGCCCTCTGCGACAAGCTGCGCGGCGCCGGCCCGGCCTGACCCGGCCGTCCGTCTCCGGCGATCCGGTGTGGACAGACCCGGACAGACCCGGCTACCCGCCCCCGAGCATGACGGTGGGGCGAAGGCCCTACCCCCCGCCCCACCGCGGCATTCCCTCGCGGGATGCCCCTCACACAGGCAACCCGAACATTGCCAGGTGAGTCGCGATGCACCCACGCGTCATGCGAAGTGGGTGCCCGGCCGTGTGGCGGGCTGCCACGGGCCGCGGGCGTCGTCGAGGTATGGACGGCGCGACGCAGGGCTGCGGGCGGCGGGCACGCGCCGTCAACGCGCGTACTGACTTCTGGAGTTCGGGCTCCATAGCCTGCGTGCCTTTCGGGTCGGCGACAGCGGCTTCGCGCACCGACCGTGCGGGCGGAGCGTTAACGCGTCATCGTGCGCGAGCGTTGGGCCCGCGCACGATGATGATAGCTCTGCTGCGCCTCCGACGGATAGCGCCGACGGGGATCTGCTGGGGGTGCTGTCGGCCCGCGTGGCTAGACGGCCGCGGCGAGCTCGCTGGCGGCCTGCTCGAGGCCGGACAGCCACGCGGACTCGAGGGCCTCGCACTCGTCGGCGCTGAGCTCGGCGCGGAACGCCGCGACCAACCCCGCCCAGCGCACGGCCGACTGGGCGCGCACCTTCTCGCCCGTGAAGCCGGATTCGCGCACGGCATTGAGGAAGCTCTCCTCGATGCGCGCCGCCACGGCGCCACCCTCGTCGAGGCGGGCGACGTTCTGCCGCCCCTGCCGGTAGGCCTGGCCGCGAGCGGTGCGCTGCGCTGCGGCTTGTGCTGATGCGATCAGCGCAATCTCCTCACTGGTGAGCGACTCCACTCGTTTCAAAAATGCGTCCACAACGTACTCCTCTCTCGTGAACCGTAACGGCCTACCATAGCAACTTTCGGGGGCTTTTTTGCTGGTCAGATACAAGATGCTTTCGTACAGGGAATGGGCTATGGTCTTCGGAAGCTCATCGAGCCAGAAGAAGGAGAGATGTCTCATGGCAGACAAGTCACCCAAGGCCAGCAACGCCAAGAAGGCCCCGCAGGCCTCGCTGAAGGACAAGCGCGCAGCAAAGCGCGAGGTCAAGGCCGACACCGGATTCCTCAAGCAGCGCAAGGGGCACTGACCCCAGCGCCGCCCCAACACATGTCGAGACCCGGGGCGGATGCCGCATGGCATCCGCCCCGGGTCTCTGCCTGTCCGGACGCCTGCCTGCCCGAACGCCCGCCTGTCCGGACGCCTGTGTGTCGGCGCGCACGCCCGCGCCCGGCCGCCCCTAGGCTGGGCCCATGCCAGCCCCCGGCCGCTCCCGGTTGAGCCCGTTCACGCCCGGGTTCCGCGGGGGCGCGCGCCTCGGGCGGGCCTACTTCGCGGCGCAGGCCGCCGCCGGGGCGCTCTGGTGGATCGGGGTCTTCAGCTCTGACGCGGTGCGCACGGCGACCCTCGGCGGGCTGGATGCCGTCGCCATCGCCGCCCTCGACGTGCCGCTGTTCGTGGCGGCATCCGCCCTCGTCGCGGCCGGCATCCGCGCCGCGCTCTGGGTGCTCGTGCCCTGGACGGCGATCGTGACCGCCGGGATGGCGCTCTACGCCACGGTGACCGGACTGGCCGGCTGGGGCGGCCTGCTCATGCTCGCCGCTCTGCTCGGCACGGCAGCTGCCGGCTTCCTCGTCACGGCGGGCTGGATTCCGGCCGCGCGCCTGGTTGCGGGCCCGCTCGGCTTCCGGCTGGCACGCCCCGCGGCACCGCGGGTGCAGCTCGGCCGCACGGCCGGCCAGATCGTCGTGTTCTGGGGGCTGTTCCTCGGGGTGATCCCCGCCGCGATCGTTTTCGTGGAGGGGCGCTGGCAGCTGGGCCTCGACGCCCCACTCATGGTGCGGCTCGCCGGTGGGGTGCTGCTCGCCGCCGCGAGCGCGCTCGGGCTCTGGGCGGCGTTCACCATGTCCACCCGGGGCGAGGGAACGCCGCTGCCGTCGGCGATGCCCCGCAGGCTCGTGATCGCCGGGCCGTACCGGCTCGTGCGCAACCCCATGGCCGTCGCCGGCATCGCGCAGGGCGTCGCCGTCGGACTGCTGGCGGGCTCCTGGCTGGTCGTTCTCTACGCGCTCAGCGGCTCCGTGGTCTGGAACTACCTGGTGCGCCCGCTCGAGGAGGCTGACCTGGCGGCGCGCTTCGGCGCGGAGTTCGACGCCTACCGGCGCGCGGTCGCCTGTTGGGTGCCGCGCCGGCATCCGCTGCCCGCATCGGTCTCTGCCTCCAGATGACAGTTGAGCGTGTTCCCGGGCATCGGGAACACACTCAACTGTCATTTCGGCGCGCGCGGCGCGGTGCGGGCTAGGCGCGCGGGGCGTCCGCCTCGTCCGGTGCACCGGGGCCGGTGGCGATGGAGCCGGTGCTCACTCCGACGGGATCCGCTGCGGGGTCCAGGTCGGCATCCGCACCGGCATCCGCAACGGCACCGGCTCGCTGGGCGGCCTCGAGGGCCTCGGCCTCTGCCCCACCGATGGCCTCGCCGCGGGCGACCATTCCGGCTTGGTCGGAGAGCGGAACCTGCTTGAGGAACAGCGCGAAGACGAAGGCGATCAGGATGAACGGGATCAGGTACCAGAACACCGGCGCCAGTGAGTCGGCGTAGGCCGTGACGATGGCATCGCGCACGGGCTCCGGCAGCTTCGCGAGCGTCTGCGGGTCGAGCGAGGCCGCCGCGCCGCCGGCATCCGCCGCCCCCGAGCCGGCGAAGATGTCGGTGAGCTTCTCAGACAGGCGCGAGGCGAACATGGCACCGAAGATGGCGACACCCAGCGAGGCGCCCACCTCGCGGAAGTAGTTGTTCGTGCTGGTGGCGGTGCCGACCATCTCGGGGTCGACCGCGTTCTGCACCACGAGCACGACGACCTGCATGATCAGGCCGAGGCCGGCGCCGAACACGAACAGGTAGACGCAGATCAGCCAGATCGGAGTGGAGGCGGCCAGCGACGTCATGGCGACCATGGCCGCGGCGGTGACGAGCGCACCGACGATCGGGTAGAGCTTGTACTTGCCCGTCTTGGTGATGGCCAGGCCCGACCAGATCGAGGTGCCCATCATGCCGACCATCATCGGCAGCATGAGCAGGCCGGATGCGGCAGCAGACGTGCCGGAGGACATCTGCAGGAACGTCGGCACGAAGGCGATCGCCGAGAACATGCCGAGGCCGAGGGTGAAGCCGATGGCGGTGGCGTTGATGAAGATCGGGTTGCGGAACAGGCCGAGCGGGATGATCGGGTCCTGGGCGCGCGACTCCACCCAGACGAAGGCGGAGACCGCGGCGAGGAAGCCGGCGCCGAGCATCCACGTCTCGAGGGCGCCCCAGCCGAAGTCGGACTTGCCGCCGAAGTCGGTGAAGAAGATGAGCAGGGTGGTGGCCAGGGAGAGGGTGACGACGCCGGCGACGTCGACGCGCTTGGTCGCCTTCTTGCTCGGCAGGGTCAGCGTGAACCAGGCGATGGCGAACGCGGCGATGCCGATCGGGATGTTGATGTAGAACGCCCACTGCCAGGTGAGGTGGTCGACGAAGAAGCCGCCGAGCAGCGGGCCGGCGATGGCAGAGAGGCCGAAGATGGCGCCGAGCGGGCCGAGGTACTTGCCGCGCTGGGACGCGGGCACGATGTCGGCGATGATCGCCTGGGAGAGGATCATCAGACCGCCGCCGCCGAGGCCCTGCATGGCACGGAAGACGACGAAGGTCCAGAAGTCGGGCGCGAACGCGGCGCCGACGGAGGCCAGGGTGAACAGCGCGATCGCGATGAGGAACAGGTTGCGGCGGCCGAGCACGTCGCCGAACTTGCCGTAGATCGGCATGACGATCGTGGTCGCCAGCAGGTAGGCGGTGGTGATCCAGGCCTGGTGCTCAACGCCGCCGAGCTGGCCGACGATCGTCGGCATGGCGGTGGAGACGATGGTCTGGTCGAGGCTGGAGAGCATCATGCCGGCGATGAGGGCGCCGAAGATGATCCAGATTCGTCGTTGCGTGAGCAGCAGCGGTTGCTCGGTTGATGCGGCGGTCATGCGCTTCTTTCGTCGTGTCGTTCAGAGGGAGGCTGGGGTGGCCGGCTACCGGCGGAGCGCGGCGGCGAAGAGCGCGGTCGCGGCGTCCGCCGAGCTTGTCAGGTGTTCGATGAATGAGATGTCGTTGCCGGGCCGGAAGAAGAGTGCGGCGGCGCGGCGCACGATGGCGGTGAGCACGGCGACGGCCATCTCGGCCACCGCGTCGCCCCCCGGCAGGCCCTCGCGGGTGGCGATGACGCCGACGAGCAGGCGCTCCATCTCCGCACCCTCGCGGAGGAACTTGCCGAGCAGCTGCGGCTCGCGGGCGATCACGGCCTCCGGCGGCGTGATGTCGGCGCCCTCGTCGCGGAACTGCCCGAGGGTCACGATCACCATCTCGAGCAGGTCGTCCAGCAGCGTCGGGGAGAGGCCGACGCAGTCGGCGGGCCGGGCGTTGATGAACTCGGTGAGCGCCTCGGCGTCCAGGCCGTCGTCGCGGTGGCCGATGACGGCTTCTTCCTTGGAGGGGAAGTAGTTGAAGAAGGTGCGGCGGGAGACGCCGACGATCTCGCAGAGCTCCTCGACGGTGAATCCGTTCAGGCCGTGCTCGACGGTGAGCCGGCGGGCGTTGGCGGTGAGCTCGCGGCGGGTGCGGCCCATGCGCCGCTCACGCAGGCCTGGCGTTGCGGCATCCGCTGGGCTTTTTGCACTCTCAGACACGAAGTGCAATTATGCACGAAAGTGCCCGGAGTGCAAAAACAGCGCCCGGAGCATCTCCGGGCGCTGTCTTGTGGTGCGGGCCTAGTACCAGTTGACCGACTGCGAGTGCGACCAGGCCGAGGCGGGGCTGCCGTAGACGCTGGCGATGTACTCCAGGCCCCAGGCGATCTGGGTGGCGGCGTTGCTCTCCCAGTCGGAGCCGGCGCTGGCCATCTTGCTGCCGGGCAGCGACTGCGGGATGCCGGTGGCGCCGCTCGACGCGTTGTACGCGGTGTACGACCAGCCGGACTCCTTCTGCCAGAGCTTCTCGAGCGCGGCGAACTGGTCGTCGCCCCAGCCGTACTTCTCGGCGGCCATGGCGCGGGCGACCGTCCGGGCGCCCTCCGGGGTGTTCGCGTATGCCCGGTCGGCGGCGGCGGCCTGCGCGGCTGCAGCCTCGGCTGCGGCACGCTCGTGCTCGGCGACGGCGGCCTGCACGCTGCCGATCTGCGCCTGGGTCTGCTCGATGAGCCCGGTGACCTCGTCGACGGCGAGCAGCTCGAAGCCCTCGAGCGAGGCGACGGATGCCGCCAGCGGGGCCGTGTCGACCTTGCCCTCTGCGCCGGCCAGGGCGACGCCGGCGGCATCGATCGTGGCCGCGGCATCCTTCTTGGTGTGCGCGGCGATGAGGTTGCCGTAGACGTCACGCCCCTCGTCGTTGAGCGACGCGCTGGCGTTCAGCATCTCGGTCTCACGCTGGGCGGCCTGGCTCTCGGAGGCGGCGCTGATCGCAAAGGTCGAGCCGACGATCGCGCAGGTGGCGAGCACACCGCCGGCGATGAGCAAGCGGCGGCGGGCTACGCGCGTGGCCTTCAAGCGGCGCCGCGAGCGGGCGGATTCTTCGACGGAGTCGGGGCGGCTCGGGGCGGCTGTGGGGGCAGGCGAGTGGTGAAGCATAACGGGAGCGGTGATCCTTCGTTCGGCGGGGCGCTGTCAGGCGCAAAGCATCAAGGCTGGTCGACGAAAATGGACGAAAGCTCATTTTTGGCTGGGCAAAGCATCCAAACGCATGGATTCCGGCGGCCGCGCGCCCGCCGCGCCGGCGCGGCCCCGGCAGTCCAGGCCGCCCCGCCGCGGCGACCGCCGAGCGGGCGCGCCGAAGACGGCGCCGGGCCGCTCTCGCCCGCCACCGTGCGGATCTTCCGCCGGGACTCAGCCGCGCTTGAGCCCCGGGAAGTCCTCTTCGCGCCACTCGCCCGGCGCGCGCAGGCCGGCCTCGGCGGCATCGATCTCGCGCTGGCGCAGCTCAACCCTGCGAATCTTCCCAGAAGCGGTCTTCGGCAGCTCGAAGAACTCGATCCGGCGCACCCGCATGTACGGCGGCAGGGCAGCGCGGGCGTGCGCGAGCACCGCGAGGGCGGTCGCCTCGTCGGCGACGACGCCGGCGGCCAGGGCGATGTAGGCCTTCGTGATGTTGAGCCTGGTGGCATCCGGGGCCCCCACGACGGCGGCCTCGGCGACGGCCGGGTGCTCGATCAGCACGCTCTCGACCTCGAAGGGCGAGACCTTGAAGTCGCTGGACTTGAAGATGTCGTCGGTGCGGCCGATGAAGGTGAGCGTGCCGTCGGCGGCGCGGGACGCGACGTCGCCGGTGTGGAAGAAGCCGCCGCGCATCGACTCGCGGGTGCGCTCGGGGGCGCCGAGGTAGCCGGTCATGAGGTTGAGCGGCCGGGTGGCGAGGTCGAGGCAGATCTCGCCCTCGTCGCCCGCGGTCGGCTTGCCGGTGAGCGGGTCGATCAGCGCGACGTGCACGCCGGGCAGCGGGCGCCCCATAGCACCGGGAACGATCGGGTTGCCGGGGGTGTTGCCGATGAGCGCGGTGGTCTCGGTCTGGCCGTAGCCGTCGCGGATGTCCAGCCCCCACCACTCGCGGATGCGGCCGATCACCTCGGGGTTCAGCGGTTCGCCCGCCGACAGCAGCTCGCGGAGTGCGTGCGGCTTGACCCGCACCTCGCTCTGGATCAGCATCCGCCAGACGGTCGGCGGCGCGCAGAACGTCATCACGCCGGCGCGGTCCAGCTGGGCGACGAGGGCGGCGGCGTCGAAGCGGGCGTAGTTGTAGACGAAGACGGTGGCGCCGGCGATCCACGGGGCGAAGAAGCTGCTCCAGGCGTGCTTGCCCCAGCCGGCGGAGCTGATGGCCATGTGCACGTCGCCGGGCTGCACGCCGAGCCAGTACATGGTGCTCAGGTGCCCGACCGGGTAGGAGAGGTGGCTGTGCACGACCATCTTGGGCAGGCTGGTGGTGCCGGAGGTGAAGTAGATGAGGGCCGGGTCGTCGCTGCCGACGGTGTTCTCGATGGCGGATGCCGGCGCGGCCGCCGCATCGGCCATGTCCAGCCAGCCGGCGGGAGCAGCGGTCGCGCTGCCGGCCGCCCCGGCGCCCACGCAGATGCCGCGGTAGTCGCCCGGCACGTCGGCGAACTTGGCGGCATCCGTCGGGTCGGCGATGACGAAGCGCACGGCGGCCCGCTCGACGCGGTCGGTCAGCTCGGCCGGTCCGAGCACGACGGAACTCGGCAGGATGACGGCGCCGAGCTTGAGCACGGCGAGCATGGAGTCCCAGAGCTCGACCCGGTTGCCGAGCATGAGCATGACCGCGTCGCCGGGGCGGACGCCCTCTGCACGCAGCCAGTTGGCGAGGCGGTTGGAGCGCGCGCTCAGCTCGGCGAAGCTGTAGCGGGCCTCGCGGCCGTCCTCCTCGACGATCCAGAGCGCGGTGTCGTCGTTGCCGGTGCCGTCGGGGCCGGCGGCCAGCACATCGAACCAGTGCTGCGCCCAATTGAAGTCGGGGCCGACATCCGGCCAGCGGAACTCGGCGCTCGCCCGCGCCGAATCGGTGCGGAGTTCGAGGAGTTGGTCGCGGGCCGCCCACAGTGCGGTGGTTCCGGGGTGTTCGCGGGTGCTCTCTGCTGCGGCCATTGTTCTATTCTGCCGCGCTTCGCTTTCGAGGCGGTCCCCCAGCAGCTCAGCGACTGCCCATGGCGGCCGTCAGTGGCCTACTCGACGCCCCGCAGTCGCGCATGGAGCCCCCGGACCTCCGCGCTCAGCTCGGCGTCCGGCCCGGCAACGGCGACTGCCGGGGCAACCGTGTTCACCGGCAAGGGAGCGACGGGGCCCGGCGGGATCCCCCAGTCGCGGTACCACTGCGAGAGTTGCGCGCTGCTGCTGGCATAGACGATCCGGCCGAGCCCCACCCAGGCATGCGCCGCCGCGCACATCGGGCAGTGCTCACCCGAGGTGTACACCGTCGCCAGGGCGCGTTGCGCGGGGGTGAGGTGGGTGGCGGCCCAGCGTGCAATCTCAAATTCCGGGTGCCGCGTGTGGTCACCGCCGGCGACCCGGTTGCGGTCCGCGAATCGTTCTTCGCCGTCCTGGTCGACGAGGATCGAGCCGAACGGCTCATCCCCCGCGTCGAGCGCCTCGTGCGCCAGGTCCACGCACCGGCGCAGGTGCCGGCGGTCCCGTTCCGTGAGTGTCGAGGAGATCGTCATGACCCCCACCCAATCACGTTTGGCCCGGAGCCGCCCGCCTCACGGGGTGGGGAGTGTGGGCGCTCTTCGGCTGCTTCCTGCTCGGCACGGGCAGAAACGGGATCTCACGCAGCCGCGCGGGACGGATGACGATGACACCCTGCTGCCTCGTCCAGGCCGCGCTCACCCTCGCCGTCGCGCTCGCCTGACCGGCCGGCGGGCGGTCACGGCCGGGGCTACCGCAGCAGCGCCACCCGGTCGAGGCCGCGGCGCAGGTCGGCGAGCAGGTCGTCGACCGACTCGATACCCACCGAGAGGCGCAGCAGGCCGGGGGTGATGCCGAGGCGCTCGTTCAGCTCGGTGGGGAAGGACCCGTGGGTGCTGGTGAGCGGGTGCAACACCATCGACCGGGTGTCGCCGATGCCCGTCATCCGGCTGAACACACGCAGCCCGTCGGTGAAGGCGCGCGCGCCCTCGATGCCGCCGGCGGCTGTGAAGGCGAACACCGAGCCGGTGCGGCCGTTGTAGTCGCGCTGTGCCAGCTCGTGCAGCGGGCTCTCCGGCAGGCCGGCGTAGTCGACGCCGACGACCTCGGGCTGCTCGGTGAGCCAGCGGGCGATGGTCTGCGAGTTCTCGACGTGGCGGTCCATCCGCAGCGACAGCGTCTCGATGCCCTGGTGCAGCAGGAAGCCGTTGAACGGGGAGAGCGAGGGCCCGATGTCGTTGACGACGGCCTCGCGCACGTACTGGGCGTACGCGGTCGGCCCGAAGCGGTCGAGGTAGGAGGCGGCCCCCGGCCGGGGCGGGTCGGTGAGCAGCGGATAGCGGCGGCCGGTCGCGCCCCAGTCGAAGCGGCCGCCGTCGACGATGACCCCGGACACCCCGGCGCCGTGGCCGGAGAGGAACTTCGTGCTGGAGTGCACCACGATGTCTGCGCCGTGTTCGAACGGGCGCATCAGGTAGGGCGTGGCGACCGTGTTGTCGACGACGAGCGGGATGCCGTGGCGGCGCGCCACCTCGGCGATTCGGGCGATGTCGACGACGTCGTTGCGCGGGTTCGGGATCGTCTCGGTGTAGATCGCCTTGGTCTCGGGCCGGATGGCCCGCTCCCACTCGGCGTCGTCGTCGATGTCCCAGACGTAGTCGACGCTCACGCCGAAGCGGCGGAAGCTGCGGCCGAAGAGGATTCGGGTGCCGCCGTAGATGCTCGAGGTCGACACGATGTGCTCGCCGGACTCGGCCAGCGCGAGCAGGGCCGCGGTGATCGCCGCCTGCCCCGATGACACCGCGACGGCGGCGGTGCCGCCCTCCAGCGACGCGATCCGCTGCTCGGCGACGGCGTTCGTGGGGTTGCCCTGACGGGAGTAGATCGGGTTCTGCGACTCACCGGCGAAGCGGGCGACGCTGTCGTCGAAGGAGTCGAAGACGTAGCCGGCGCTCAGGGTGATCGGGGGCACGCGCGCCCCGCGGTTCTGGTCGGAGTAGTCGCCGGCGTGCACCTGCCGGGTGTCGAATCCGCAGCCCTCCCAGTCGAACAGGGGCGTCGCCGGGGCCAGCGGCGCGGCCGCGGCAAGCTCGGCCTGGCGGCTCTCAGGCAGTTCGTTGTACGGCATCGCCGGCTCCTTCGGTAACGAGAATTGCGGCGCCTGCGTCATCCGTGGCGACCTGCGCGACGAGAGCGGCGATGCGGGTGATGGCCTCCCGCAGGGTGTCCGGGGAGCAGGCGAGGTTCAGGCGGGCGAAACCGGCGCCCCCGGTGCCGAACGCGGCACCGTCGTTGAGCGCGACGCGAGCCTCGTGCAGGATGCGCGTGTAGGGCGAGGCGCCGAGCCCCAGACCGCGCAGGTCCAGCCAGGCGAGGTAGCCGGCGCTCGGGCGGTGGTAGACGGCGGCGGGCAGCTGGGCGCGCAGCAGCTCGTCGAGCAGGCGGTCGTTCGCCACGATCCGCTCGACCGTCTCGTCGAGCCAGTCGGTGCACGAGAACGCGACGATGTTGGCGTGCAGGCCCAGGATGCTGGTGCGGCACGCCACCTCCTCTGGCAGCAGGTCGAGCAGCTGGGCGGTGGCGGCATCCGCCGCGATGATGAGCGCGCACTTGGCCCCGGCGATGTTCCATGCCTTGCTGGCAGAGGTCACCGTGGCCGCCCGCCCGCCGGCGGAATCCGCGATCGGCGCAAACGGCGTGAAGGTGACGCCTGGGTGCGCGAGCGGCGCGTGCACCTCATCGGAGAGCACGAAGACGTCGTACCTCGCCGCGAGGCGTGCGAGTTCGGCCAGCGTGGCCGGGTCGTGCACCAGCCCGTGCGGGTTGTGCGGGTTGCAGAGCAGGAAGGCGTCGACGCCGCCCGCGAACTCCCGCTCCAGCGCGACCAGGTCGATCGCCCAGGCGCCGCCGACCTCCACCAGGGGCACCTCCACGACGGATGCCGCCGCCTCCTCGACCAGTTCGTAGAAGGGCGGGTACACCGGCGGGGTGAACGCGACCCGCCCGCCGCGCGGCAGCACCAGCCGCAGGGCCTCGACGATTCCCACGCTCACATCGGTGGCCAGGTGCACAGACGCCGGGTCGACGGTCCAGCCCCACCGGTCGCCGGCGAAGGCGGCGAAGGCCGGGGCGAGCTCGCCGGGGCCGTCGAGGTAGCCGATGTCGGAGCTCCGCACCCGCTCGACCAGCTTGTCCACAATCGCGGGGGCGACGGCGTAGTCCATCTCCGCGACGAACAGCGGGAGCACGTCGGCGGGGAACCGGGTCCACTTGATGCTGCTGCGCTGCTGCCGGAGTGTGTCGGTCGGCGGACACGGGAGGGTGTTCATCAATCCAGCATCGCGCAGCCCCGTGACCGGCGCGATGGGCGCTGTCATCATTCGACACACGCTGCCGGCGTCGCGGGAAACAAAAAACCCCCGCAATCGCGATGATTGCGGGGGTTTGTCTGTGCGCCCGGAGGGATTCGAACCCCCAACCTTCTGATCCGTAGTCAGATGCTCTATCCGTTGAGCTACGGGCGCATGTTGGGCATCTGGGCGAGCTAGGCGCTCAGAAGCAACTTAGTTACTATAGCCCGAGCCGCGCGGTCTCGCCAATTCGAGCAGTCGCGCCTGGCGTGTCACGGCCACCTGCCGGTACGAGGTCTCGATCAATTCGGCCAGGAATTGCCAGTCGGTGCGCGGCTGATCGAAGTCGATCGCGAGCCACTTTGCCCCGTCGTAGTAGGGCGCGTGGAAGAACCGCTCGTCCTGCTCCAGGGCAGGGTGCTCGTCCGGGTCGGTCTTGAAGACGATGGAGTACGGCCGCTGCATCGAGGAGCCCACATGCACGAAGATCGGCTTGCGCGCCCGGAAGGTGGGCCGCCCCCAGGCCTCGACCTCCACCGCCTCTGGCAGGTCGAGGCAGAGCTCACGCACCCGCTGCACGAGCGGGTCGCCGGGTTCGAAGAGCCGCGGGTGCTCCATGCCGACAGACTAGGCGCTCGGCTCGAGCATCTCCACCAGCACGATCTCGTTGCCGTAGAGATCCTTCACGTGCGCCCAGCGGGAGTCGGCGTCGGCGCCCGGTGGTTGCGCCGGCAGCGTGCCGATCGAGGCCAGGCGGGAGAGCGCGGCATCACGGTCGTCGACGTAGAGCACGCCCAGCGGATGCCCGCCGGTCTGCGCACCGACCAGGTGCTCGTCGCCGGGCAGCACCCGCATCAGCCAGAGGCCGGTCTCGCCGCCGGTGCCGAGGTGCAGCAGCCGGAATCCTCCCTCCCCCGGCTCGTCGAAGAGCACCTCGAAGCCGAAGCCGTCGCGGTAGAAGGCGATCGCCTCGTCGTAGTCGCGCACCAACACGACCGTCCTGCCCCAGTGCGTGCCCATCCGCGCTCCCGCCGATCGTGGTGCGGCCACTCTAGCCGGAGGCTCCCTCGCTCAGCCCTTCACGGCTCCGCCCATTCCGGCGCTGCGCAGGAACATGTTCTGGAACAGCACGAACAGCACGATCGGGATCAGCGTCGAGATGGCCAGCGCCGCCAGGTAGACGTCGAGCTCGATCGTCTGCTGCAGGGCAGGCAGGCGCACCGAGAGCGGCTGCACCTTGGGGTCGGCGAGCACGAGCGACGGCCAGAGGAAGTCCTTCCAGGCGGCGATGATCGCGAACACCGACACGACGCCGATGATGGGCTTGGACATCGGCAGCACGATCGACCAGAACAACCGGAACGGCCCGGCCCCGTCGGTGCGGGCCGCCTCGAAGATCTCGGGTGGGAGGCCGTCGAAGAAGCGTTTGACGAGCACGACGTTGAACGCGCTCGCCCCGGCCGGCAACCAGACCGCCCAGAAGGTGTTGATCAGCGAGATTCCGAGGAACGGCACGTTGAGGATGGTGAGGTAGAGCGGCACCAAGAGGACAACGGCCGGCACAAACAGCGTGGCGACGACCATGCCGTTCAGCACGGGCGCCCAGCGCGGCTTCAGCACGGCGAGCACGAAGCCGCCGGTCGTGGCGACGATCAGCTGCACAGCCCAGGACCCGAGTGCCACCCACACCGTGTTCATGAACTGCACGTCGAGGCCGATGGTGTTCCATGCCGTGCTGAGATTGGCCCAGTCCACGCCGTTCGGGAAGATCGCCATCGGGGTGCGGAGCGTGTCCTGGGTGGGTGTGATCGCCGCCTTCGCCAGCCAGAGCAGCGGGCCGAGGCCGGAGACCATGAGCACACCGAGCAGCGCGAGGTGGCTGAGCCGAAGCGGCCGGCGCACGCCGGGCTTGCGCCAGTCGGAGACGGAGACGATACCGCGGTCGGTATCCGGTGCGGCGGTCAATTCTGGCTCCAGGATTTGGTGAGGCGGAAGTAAACAAGGGAGAGCAGCGCCAGGAAGATCGCCAGCATCAGGCTGAGTGCCGTCGCCGCGCCGTAGTCGCCTCCGAGGCTGTTCTGGAAGGCGTAGCGGTAGATCAGCAGCAGCACGGTGACGGTGGAGTTGGCCGGGCCGCCGGCGGTGAAGAGGAACGGCTCGAGGAACACCTGTGCGGTGCCGATGATCTGCAGGATGAAGGTGATGAGCAGGATGCCGCGCAGCTGCGGCAGCGTGACGTGCCAGACCTTGCGCCAGATGCCGGCCCCGTCTACCTCGGCAGCGTCGTAGAGCTCGGGCGCGACAGAGGTGAGCGCCGCCAGGTAGATGATGACCGTTCCACCGGCCGCCGCCCAGGTCGCCTCGAGCACGAGCGAGGGCATCGCCATGGTGGCGTCCTGGATCCACGGCTGCGGCGGAATCCCCACCCAGCCGAGAATCGTGTTGAACACGCCGGTCGGGCTGGCGTCGTAGAAGAACTTCCAGAGCAGCACCGCCACGACGGGCGGCACGACGACCGGGAGGTAGGCGAGCGCGCTGTAGAGGCCCTTGGCCCGGCGCACCTCGCTCATCAGCACGGCGGCGATGAGGGGCAGCGGGTACCCGAACAGCAGCGCGAGCAGGGCGAACCAGGCGGTGTTCTGCACGGCCGTGTAGAACACCGGGTCGTTGAACACTTTCAAGAAGTTGTCGAGGCCGACGAAGGTGGGGTCTGTGACGAGGTTCGTCTTCTGGAAGCTCATCACGAAGGCCCGCACGATGGGGAACCAGGCGAAGATGCCGAAGATGAGAAGCATCGGCAGGGCGAACAGCAGGCTGCCGAGGCCGCCGCCGCGCAGCCAGGTGAACGGGGTCCTGCGTCGCACGCGACGCGACGCCCCCGGCGACTCCGGTGGAGCAGCGCTCTCGATCGGTGGATGCTCAAGCAGGCTCATGCTGACTCTCTCTGGCGTGGTGCGTGAAACGGGAGAAGGGGCGGATGCCGCGCTCCCGTGCGCGGCATCCGCCGGTCGTGCGGCGCCTAGTCGGCGTCGACGAGCGCCTGGATGGTCGTGTTCACCTGCTTGAGCAGGGCGTCGACGTCGGCGTTCTGGTCGGTGAGCACGGCCTGCACCACCACGTCCAGGGCGCCGTAGAGCTCCTGGGTGTGCGCGGCCGGCTCGCCGTTGATCGTGCGGCCGGCGTTGCCCTCCGCGAAGAAGCGCACCTGGTCCTGCGGCACGTTGATGTAGTCGGCGATCCACTCGCGCGACTGGTCAAGCGTCGCCTGGTCGAAGATCGGCAGGGCCGGGGTTCCGACGGCCTGACCGGCTGCGCTGAGCGTCTGGGCGTCCAGCACTGCGGCATCCTCGTCGAGGAGCTTGTTCAGGTCGTAGAACGAGATCCACTTCACGGCGGCCTCCTTGACGGCATCCGACGCCTTCACGTTGACGACGTTGAGGGTGCCACCGCCCATCACGGCGGCGTCCTGCGAGTCACCGAGCGGCATGGCGGCGAGGCCGTAGTCGTCAGGGTTCAGATTGTTCTCCCGGGTGAGGGAGGTGAAGAGGTCGGAGCCGCTGGTGTACATGCCGATCTGGCCGGCCGCAAACGCCTGGTTGATGGTTCCCCAGTCGAACAGGAAGTTGCTGCCCATGGAGTTGTCGCCCCAGCGGAGGTCCTTGAGGTACTGCAGGGCCTCCTTGGTGGCGGGGTTGTCGGCCGTGACGGTGACGGTGTCGCCGGAGACCTCCTCCATCGCGCCGCCGCGGGCGACGGTCGCCGCCGTCAGCTGCCAGCCGCCGGTGTTGTTCTGCGACATCTGCATGAAGCCGGCCTGGCCGGTCTTCTCCGAGATGGTCTTGGCGTACTCGCGCACCTCGTCCCAGGTTGTCGGCGGCTTCTCCGGGTCGAGCCCGGCCTCCTCGAACAGGGCGCGGTTGTACTGCAAGCCCATCGCGTAGGCCTCACGCGGGATGCCGAAGACGTTGCCGCTCGCGTCCTGCGCGGCCGCGAGCACGCTCGGGTTGAACTTGTCGTAGAAGGGCAGCGCCTCGACCTGGCTGGTCAGGTCGGCGAGCTGGCCGTTGGCGATGAGCGTCTTGGCGTCGGTGAGCGGGATGCGGAAGACGTCCGGCAGGGTGCCGCCGGCCAGCTGAGCCGCGAAGGTGGGGGCCGTCCACTCGTATTCGACGCCCTCGACCTCGATGTCTGGGTTCAGCTTCTCGAACTGGGCGACCTGCGCGTCGAAGGCGTCGAACGCCGCCTGCTCGGTGCCGGGGATGAGGCTGACCACGGTGATCTTGGTCTTGCCGCCACTCTCTGCCTCGGGGCTGGCCGTGCAGCCGGCCAGCAGTGCGGCGCCCGCGAGGGTCGCCACTGTGAGCATGAGCACTCGTCTTGGAGACTTCATTGTCGGATCCTTTCGGTGTGTTTGTGGTGCTGTGGGTGTTGCGGGGAAACTCGGAGCCAGACGGTGGCCTGGGCGGGGAGAAGGCCGCCGTCGAGGGCGCTGCTGCTGAGCAGAATGCTGTCGTGGGCGGGCAACGGGATCGCCGCCGACGAGAGGTTCGTGACGTTGACGAAGCGGTCGCCGCGGGCGAAGGCCAGCACGTCCGGATCGCTCGGCAGCCAGTGCAGCCCGCCGTCACCGAGCGCCGCCTCCCGCTTGCGGGTGCGCAGGGCCTGGCGGTAGAGCCAGAGCATCGAGCGTGGGTCGCTCTCCTGAGCCTGCACCGTGAGCGTCGCCCACTCGCTCGGCTGCGGCAGCCACGGCTGGGCGCCGTTGGCAGCCTCGGCAGCGTCGGCGCTGAAGCCGAACGGCGGCTCGGTGCCGCGCCAGGGCAGCGGCACGCGGCATCCGTCTCGCCCTGGATCCACCCCGCCGGAGCGGAAGTGCATCGGGTCCTGGATCAGGGCGGCCGGGATGCCCTCGGCCTCCGGCAGGCCCAGCTCGTCGCCCTGGTAGATGTAGAGCGACCCGGGCAGCGCCGCCGTGAGCAGGGCGGCGGCCCGCGCCCGGCGCACGCCGAGCTCGAGGTCAGTCGGGGTTCCGATGCGCTTCTTCAGGAAGTCGAAGGAGGAGTCGTCGCGGCCGTAGCGGGTGACCGGTCGGGTGATGTCGTGGTTGGAGAGCACCCAGGTCGACGGCGCGCCGACCGGGGCGTGCGCGGCGAGCGTCTGGTCGATCGAGGTGCGCAGCTCGGCGGCATCCCAGGGCCTGGTCATGAAGTCGAAGTTGAACGCTGTGTGCATCTCGTCGGGGCGCAGGTACTTGGCGAAGCGCTCGGCGTCGGGCAGCCACAGCTCGCCGACGAGCACGCGGGTGCCCTCGTAGGAGTCGGCGATCGCCCGCCAGTCGCGGTAGATCTGGTGCAGTTCGTCGCGGTCGGTGTTGGGGTGCTCGCCGGGGCCCGGCGCCTCAGGCACCTCCGGCAGCCCGGCGGCCTTGACCAGCAGCGCGGCGGAGTCGATGCGCACGCCGGCGACGCCCCGGTCGAACCAGAAGCGCAGGATCTCCTCGTGCTCGCGCCGCACGTCGGGGTGGTTCCAGTTGAGGTCGGGCTGCTCCGGGGTGAACAGGTGCAGGTACCACTCGCCCTGGCTGCCGTCGGGGTTCGTGGTGCGGGTCCACGTGTCGCCGGAGAAGTTCGACACCCAGTGGTTCGGCATCTCGTTGCCGCCCTCGCCGGCACCGGGGTGGAACCAGAAGCGCTCGCGCTCGGGCGAGCCGGGGCCGGCGGCTAGGGCGGCCTGAAACCAGGGGTGCTGATCGGAGACATGGTTGGGGACGATGTCGATGATGGTGCGGATGCCGAGCGCCAGCGCCTCGGCGATCAGCAGCTCTGCCTCGCGCAGGGTGCCGAAGGCCGGGTGGATGTCGCGGTAGTCGCTCACGTCGTAGCCGCCGTCGGCCAGCGGCGACGGGTACCACGGGTTGAACCAGATGGCGTCGACGCCGAGGTCTTTCAGGTAGCCGAGGTGAGCGCGGACGCCGGCGAGGTCACCGGTGCCGTCGGCGTTGCCATCGGCGAAGCTGCGCACGTAGACCTGGTAGATCACGGCGCTTCGCCACCAGAGGGCATCCGAATCCGTCGTCTCGATGGTGTCGGTTGCCAGAACGGGCAGAGTCACTCGGGGTTCTCCTCACACAGCCGCGCAGAGTTTCTGCGCCGGAGCCAGTTGTCGGTGGCGGAGCCCGGGGGCAACACCATCGTTGTGAGGTCGAAAGTAGTGTTTGCAACAAAATGATGCAAGTACTAAACAATTTGCAAACGGCTTGCGCTAGCTTGCGTCGGTTTGCGGCAGATTTCGGCTCGGAAAACGGCTCCGAAAACGGCTCTGGTCGCTCGATTCGCCGGGATTTCGACAAGCTCGCTCAGCGGGCAGGCCCACGCCCGGGCACGCGGGCATGCCTGGCGAAACTGCCGAGAAGGCCCGCTGGCTGAGCCTGACGGAACCCGCCGGCTCAGTGCGGGGGCCGGGCGGTGGAGGCCCGCACGACGAGCTCCGGCGCGAAGATCAGCTCGTCGCCGTGCGCATTGTCGCTGCTCATCTGGCGCATCAGCAGCTCGATGATCATGCGCCCCATCGACTCGATCGGCTGGCGCACCGTCGTCAGCGGCGGCTCGGTGCAGTTCATCAGCGCCGAGTCGTCGAAGCCGATCACCGAGACGTCGTCGGGAACGCGCAGCCCGGAGCGGCGCACGGCCCGCACGGCGCCGAGCGCCATCGGGTCGCTCGCGCACACGATGCCGGTGACCCCGGTGGCGAGGAGCTTGGTCGCCGCCGCCTGGCCGGCCTCAAGCGAGTAGAGCGAGTGCACGATCCGCTCCGGCCCGAGATCGACGCCCACCTTGTCGGCGATCTTCAGGGCGGAGGCGAGCTTGCGCCGCGACGGCATGTGGTCGACCGGTCCGAGCAGGAGCCCGATCCGTTCGTGGCCGAGCTGCACGAGGTGCCCGAACGCCTGCTCCATCGAGACGGCGTCGTCGCACGAGACAGTGGCGAAGTTCAGCTCCGGCACCGGGGCATTCACGAGCACAGTGGGCAGCTTGAGCTCGCGCAGCCGCTCGTAGTGGTCGTGCGAGGTGTCGGCCTGGGCGTACGCCCCGCCGACGAAGATCACACCGGACACCTGCTGGTGCAGCAGCAGCTCGACGTAGTCTGACTCCGAAATGCCGCCGGCCGTCTGCGTGCAGAGCACGGGGGTGTAGCCGTTCTGGGCCAGGCCCCCGCTGATCACCTCGGCGAACGCGGGGAAGATGGGGTTCTGCAGCTCGGGCATCACGAGCCCGACGAGCCGCGCCCGCTCCCCACGCAGCTTGGTCGGCCGCTCGTAGCCCAGCACGTCCAGCGCGGTGAGCACCGACTCGCGGGTGGAGGCCGAGACCCCCGGTTTGCCGTTGAGCACCCGGCTCACGGTCGCCTCGCTGACGCCCACCTTGCGGGCGACTTCGGCCAATCTCCTCGACATGCGCGCAAGTTTACGACAACCGCTGCAAATTCCTGCGCGCGGCGTGGAAGCGCCGCCCGCGAAGCTCGGGCCGGCGGGTGCCGTTCGGCGTCCCCGCGCCGCACGCGGCCCCTCCCCACCCCTAGCCAGCACCGGCATGCGGTGCTTGACTACGGGGCATGAGCTCCCCGACAGATTTAGAGTATGCGGGCCTGCGTGCACTGTTCATCAATTGCACGCTCAAACGCTCGCCCGAGGTCAGCAACACCCAGGGCATCATCGATCTGAGCGCCGCGCTGATGCGCAAGCAGGGCGTGCACGTCGACGTGCTGAGGGCGATCGACCACGACATCGCGACCGGCGTCTACCCGGACATGACCGAGCACGGCTGGGCCACCGACGAGTGGCCGGCGATCTTCGACACGGTGCGCGCCGCCGACATCCTGGTCGTCGCCGGGCCGATCTGGCTGGGCGACAACAGCTCGGTCACGAAGCGGATCGTGGAGCGGCTCTATGCGATGTCCGGCCTGTTCAACGACGCCGGCCAGTACGTGTATTACGGCAAGGTCGGCGGCGCGATCATCACCGGCAACGAGGACGGCGTCAAGCACTGCGCGTCGAACCTGCTGTACAGCCTGCAGCACATCGGTTACACGATTCCGCCGGCCGCGGATGCCGGCTGGATCGGCGCGATCGGGCCGGGCCCGAGCTACCTCGACCCGGGCTCCGGCGGCCCGGAGAGCGACTTCACCAACCGCAACACCACGTTCATGAGCTGGAACCTGATGCACCTGGCCGCGATGCTCCGGGCCAACGGCGGCGTGCCCGCCTTCGGCAACCTCCGCCGCGAGTGGGACAACGGCGAGCGCTTCGGCTTCGAGGCGAACCCGGAGTACCGCTAGCCGCGCCTCCAACGACGGATGCCGGGGCGACAGAGTGTGTCGCCCCGGCATCCGGGTGTCGAGCAGAGCGCTCGAGCGAGCTGCTGCGCTCGCGAGGTGGTGTTACTGGGCGGAGCAGTTCGACGCGGCCTCGACGGAGGCGTCCTGCACGGCCGTGGTGGCGGCGATGAGCGCCGGGTCGGTCTCGGCGTCCTCGGCCGGAGCCTCGGTCGACACGGTGGCGACGTAGGCGCCCGCCTCGCCCAGCGCGGCAGAGAACGACGAGAACGCGGCGTCGGCCGCGTCGTTCTCGACGGTTCCGATCAGGGCGTCGACGCGCTCGGTCAGCTGGCCGAAGTAGTCGGACTTGCCGGCCGGGTCGGCGGCGAGGTCGCCGGCCAGGGTGTTCAGGGCGCCGTTGGTGACGTTGCGCACCTCGGAGCAGGCCTCGGCGGATGCGGTGTTGGCGGGGGCCGCCTCGGGGGTTGCCTCAGCGGCGCAACCGGTGAAAGCGAGTGCGGCGCCCAGGGCGAGCGCGGCGACGGTGACCATACGGGTCGACTTCATGACTGTGTATCTCCTTGGGTGCGTGCAAGCGCAGACGATCGCGTGATGCCTGGTGAGGCCGGACGGATGCCGCAGCTGCGCGGCCCGCTTTAACGCGCAAAGGCGCCCCGGTAAGGGCGCCTTCGTCGCTTGCGTATACAGTCTACAGTTCGTCGCCCGCCGAGTCGGCGAGCGCCGGGATCACGGTCTGCTCGAACAGCTGCTGGGTCGAGCGGTCGTACGCCGCCTCGGGGAAGTAGTGGATCGAGTAGCCGAGTCCGTGCTTCTGGCGCTCGAGCAGGCGCTCGATCACCTGCTCCGGCGTGCCGACGCCCGGGGCGCCCGAGTGGTAGTTGGCGTGCACGTACTCGGCGGCGGTGTCCGCCCCGACGTGGCGGGCCATGCGCGCCTCGACGGCGTCGATGCGCTCGGCCACCTCGGCCTCGGTGTCGGCGATGATGGTGTTGAAGTTCGAGGAGCGGGTGATGCTGCCGAAGTTGCGCCCGATGGCCTCGCAGTGCCCGCGCAGCACGGCGCTCTTGTGGTCGAACTCCTCGAGCGTGCCGGTGAAGTTGGTGTAGTCAGCGTACTGCGCCGCGATCTTCAGCGTGACCTTCTCGCCGCCGCCGGCGACCCAGATCGGGATGCCGCCCTGCTGCGGCGGCATCGGCTGCACGATGGCCTTGTCCACCTGGTAGTACTGGCCGTCGAGGGTCGCCTCGCCTGTCGTCCACGCCTGCTTCATAATGTCGACGCCCTCGCGGAGGCGGCCGAGCCGCTCGGGGATGCCGGGGAAGCCGTAGCCGTAGGCGCGCCACTCCTGCTCGTACCAGCCGCCGCCGATGCCCATCTCGGTGCGGCCGCCGCTGATCATGTCGACGGTCGCCGCGACCTTGGCCAGGTAGGCAGGGTTGCGGTAGCTCATGCAGGTGCACATCTGGCCGATGCGCACGCGCTCGGTGACGGCGGCGAAGGCGCTCATCAGCGTCCACGCCTCATGCGTGGCCTGGTCGGTGGGGGCCGGCACGGTGTGGAAGTGGTCGTACACCCAGATCGACTCCCAGGGGCCGGCATCCGCCGACTGGGCCAGGGCCCGCATGGTGTCCCAGTGCTCACTGGGGTCGATGTCGACGAGGTCGTGGCGCCAGCCTTGGGGGATGAAAGTTCCGAATCGCATGCTCGGCAGTCTATGACGCAGGAATAACGGCGCGATCCCCGACGCTGCACTCGGTGTGAAACGCATCGGATTCCTCTCCTTCGGGCACTACCAGGCCATCCCCGGCTCGCGCACGCGCAGCGCCAGCGACGTGCTGCTGCAATCCATCGAGCTGGCAGAGGCCGCCGAGGAGATCGGCATCGACGGCGCCTACTTCCGCGTGCACCACTTCGCGAAGCAGCTCGCCTCGCCGTTCCCGCTCCTCGCGGCGATCGGCGCCCGCACCTCGCGCATCGAGATCGGCACCGGCGTCATCGACATGCGCTACGAGAACGCCCTCTACATGGCCGAGGAGGCGGCCGCGGCCGACCTGATCAGCGGCGGCCGGCTGCAGCTCGGCGTGAGCCGCGGGTCACCCGAGCCTGCCCTGAACGGCGCCCGCACCTTCGGCTACGTGCCGCCGGAGGGCATGGCGGATGCCGACCTCGCCCGCGTCAAGACGGAGCTGTTCCGCGCCGCCATCACCGGCGCCGGCGTGGCAGAGCCGAACCCGCAGATGACCGGCAGCTACGAGCCGCTCGCGATCGAGCCGCAGTCCCCCGGGCTCGCCGACCGCATCTGGTGGGGCGCCGGCAGCCGCGCCACCGGTCAGTGGGCCGCCGAGCAGGGCATGAACCTGATGAGCTCGACCCTGCTCACCGAGGACACCGGGGTGCCGTTCGACCAGTTGCAGGCCGAGCAGATCGCCATGTTCCGCGCCGCCTGGGCCGAGCAGGGCTGGGAGCGCACGCCCCGCGTCTCGATCAGCCGCAGCGTCATCCCCGTCACCACCGACGAGGACCGGCGCTACTTCGGCGGCCGTTCCAGCGAGAGCCAGGACCAGGTCGGCTACATCGACGGCGGCATCGCCCGCTTCGGCAAGAGCTACACCGGCGAGCCCGACCAGATCGCGGCCGAGCTGGCCGCCGACGCCGCCGTGCAGGCCGCCGACACCGTGCTGCTCACCGTGCCGAACCAACTCGGCGTCGACTACAACGCGCGCCTGCTGCAGACCATCGCCGACCACATCGCCCCGGCGATCGACTGGGAGCCGAACCTCGGCTAACCCTGCGCGCCACTTCGGCGGGGTCCGCGCCACATAGTGTGGCGCGGACCCCGCCGAAGTGGCGCAGGGCGCCCCCTGCCAGAAAGATCAGGCGCATCCGTGGGAGCTGTCGCCGCGTACGCACACTGTGCGACGTCGGAGCCAAGCATGCCCAGACGCTAGCGCCGCGACAGCAGCGAGGTGACCTGCAGCCGTCCGCTGTGAATCCAGACGTCGGAGTACTCGACGGGACGGTCGTCGGCGAGGTAGGTCACCTGTTGCAGGTACTGCACGGGCGAACCGGTCTCGAGGTTGAGCTGCGCGGCCACGTCGGCCTCGGCCGCCTGCGCGCTGAAGGTGCGTCGGGCGGCATCGATCTTGAGACCGTAGGCGCCCTCCAGTGTGCCGAAGAGGCTGGCCGTCGTGAAGTCGACGCCCTCGATTCCGGGCGCGAGGTCCGTACGCACATAGTTGAAGAGCAAGGCGACGGGCCCGCGGTCGGTGCTGCGCAAACGAACCAGCTTCAGCACGGAGCCGCCGGCGGGAACGTCCAGCAGTGCGGCGATCGGCCGCGGCGGGTCGATGAGCGAGCATTCCAAGACCGTGGTCGTGGTGACGATGCCCTGGTTCGCGAAGTCCTCGGAGAGCGTGCTGAGCTTCTGAGCAATGGCAGGCTCGATCGTCGTCGAGGTGACGAACGTCCCGCGGCCCCGCACCTGACGCAGCAGTCCCTCTTGGATGAGCGTCGTCAGGGCTCGGCGGAGCGTGCCGCGGCTCACGCCGAGGTCATGAGCGAGCTCTGGCTCGCTCTTCAACCGATAGTGCGCGGGCCACTCTCCCGATGCGATTCGGGAGCGGATGCCCTCTGAGATCTGCGCATGGATGGCGACGGGGGCGTCGCGATTGATCGCTGCGCTCGACGTGGTGCTCACGAAACTCCCTAGGACTCGATAATGCTTACCACCGCCCCGACTGTATACACAATCGGGGCGGTGGGGGCGATCAGTAGCTTGTCGTGTTCTCGTCGCTCGAGTCGGTGACGATCGCGATGCCCGCGCTCGTTCCGAGCAGCACGGCGCCGGCCCGCAACAGTTCGAGGCCCTGCGCGTAGCCCTTGATCGACCCAGAGGCCTTGACCAGCACGCCGTCGCGGGCACGGTCGACGAGGAACCGAACACTGGTCGGGTTCGCGGTCTCGATCTGGCCGCTGCTCGCGTTCTTCAGGTAGGACGCGCCGGCCTCCATGGCGAGTTCGACCGCGGCCTCCTTCTCGGCATCCGTCAGCAGCGGCAGCTCCAGCATTACCTTGACGGGAATTCCCGATGCGCGCACGACACCCGCGATGTCCTCCCGGAACTCGTCGAACATGCCGCTCTTCAGCCAGCCGAGCTGCACGCCGATGTCGAGCTGGGTCGCCCCGAGCCGCGCGATCTCGGCCGCCTCGGCGGCCTTGCCGGCGCTGGTCATCACACCGACGGTCGGGAAGTCGAGGGCGGAGGCGATGCCGATGCCGGTTCCGGCGAGCTCGGCCGCGACAAGCGGCACCCAGGATGCCGGCACCATGGCGGCGTTGAAGCCGTACGAGATGGCCTCCTGCGCGTGCGCCACCATCTCGTCGCGGGTCGCCCCGACGTCGATCTTGGTGTGCTGAATGTACGGCGCCATCTCGGCGGGGGTCAGTGTGAGGTCGGAGTGGTTGCTTGTCTCTGTCACTTGTCTATCTTTCTCTCGTGGCTGTGTGGCATGCCGCGCATGCCGGGGGTGGGCGCCGACGACGCCCGGGGTTCAGAGTTTGGATGCGTAGTAGTCGGGGGCGATGACGCCGTCGCCGCCGAACCAGCGTGGAACGTCGACGCCGCAGAACAGCCCGATGTTGCCCCACGGCTCGAAGGCCCCGGTGCGAACGATGACCTTCGCCTGCTTGGCGAGCTCGCCGAGCACCTCGGCGTGCGGGCGTGTGGTGAACTCGGCGTCAGCGAAGCGCTCCTTCAGCCAGTCGTCGAGTCGCGGGTTGTTGCTCGGAACGTCGTCGGCGCGCACGACGCCCTCCACGATGATCTCCTCGGCGATGAGGCTGATGACCTGGCGCAGGTCGGGGAGGTTCGGGGCGATGGCAAGGTCGATGCGGTGGGCGTCTCGGGGAATCGGGAATCCGGCGTCGACGATCAGGATGAGGTCGGTGTGGCCGAGCGTGCCGAGTGCACCGCTCAGTTCGGCGTTGAGGATGCCGTTGCGCTTCATAGCGGTCCTTTCGTTGGGGTTGGGTTGGTGGTTCAGGCGGCCGAGGCGACCGCGCCGGTGGCGAGCGCCATGATCGACTCCTCGGTGGCCGAGGCGGTGTCGACGATGCCGACCAGGCGCCCCTCGCTGAGCACGGCGATTCGATCGGTGATGGTCAGCAGCTCGGGGAGGTCCGACGACGAGCAGAGCATTGCGACGCCGCCCTTGGACAGGGCGAAGAGCTGCTCGTAGATCTCCGCCTTCGCGCCGACGTCGACGCCGCGCGTCGGCTCGTCGAGCACGAGCACGGTCGGCTCGATGGCGAGCCAGCGGGCGAGCATGGCCTTCTGCTGGTTGCCGCCGGAGAGGTTGGTGATGGGTTGGTCGATTGTCGCCGTCTTCACCCGGAGCGCCGTGGCGCGCTCGCTCGTGCTGCGGTCGAACGCGCCGCGCCGCACGAGGCCGAGCCGGCTGAGCGCGCGCACCGTGAGCACGCCGATGTTGTCGCCGACGCTCATCGTCGTCAGCAGTCCCTGCGCGCGGCGTTCGCCGGGCACGAAGGCGAGCTTGGCTGCGACGCTCGCGATGGGGCTGCGGTTCTCATAGAGCTGGCCCGCGAGCGCGACCGTTCCGCCCGTGCCCTTCTCTGCCCCGAAGATGTTGTGCAGCAGCTCGACCCTGCCGGAGTCCGGCAGGCCCGCGACGCCGAGGATCTCACCGGGGCGCACCTCGAAGCTGATTCCCGAGTGGCGTCGCCCGCTCAGCTCGGCGATCGCGAGGGCGGGGGTGCTGCCGGATCGGTCTGCGGCCGGGTGCAGCTCGGCCCGGCTGGTGAACTGGCCGAGCTCGCGCCCGACCATGGCGGCGACGGCCTGCTCCGGCGTCGTCTCGGAACGCCGCCAGGATGCGACGTGGCGACCGTCGCGCAGTACCTCGATCTGGTCTGCCAGAGCGAAAACCTCCGGCATCCGGTGCGACACGTAGAGCAGGGTCGTCCCGCCGGCCTTGAGCTTGGCCATGAGGGCGAAGAGCCGGTCGGCCTCAGCCGGGGTGAGCATCGCCGTCGGCTCGTCGAGGATGAGCACGCGGCAGCCGCGGGCGATGGAGCGCGCGACGACGACCAGCTGTTGGGTGGCCATGTCGAGCGTGCGCACCACGGTGTTCGGGTCGAGCTGCAGCTCGAGCTCACTCAGCAGCTCGAGCGTGCGCTGTACCATGGTGCGCTTCGACGGGAACAAGCGGTTGCCCGGCTCGACGCCGGCGAGGATGTTCTCGGCGACGGTGCGGTCGGGCAGCAGCGAGAGTTCCTGCGGCACGATGGCGATGCTGTGCTCGGTGAGCATGGTGTGCGGGTCGTAGGCGTCGACCTCCCGGCCGAACAGGGTGACGCTCCCGCCGCTCGGCGGCTGGAGACCGGCAAGGATCTTGAGCAGCGTCGACTTTCCGGCGCCGTTCTCTCCAAGCAGCGCGGTCAGCTCGCCGGCCGGCACGTCGAAGCTCACGTCTTCGAGCGCACGCACCGGGCCGAAGCTGCGGCTGAGGCCGCGGATTCGAATCGCAGGCTGGGTGCCGCCGGTCTGAGCCCGCAGATCTTCAGGGCCGCCGAGGGGCGAGAGCGTCGTCATTAGCCTTCCACCGTTGCTTCGCCGAGGTTCTCCTTCGTGATGAACTGCGCGCCGGTGTCGACGCCGCTGATCGCGGTGCCGTTCGTCAGGAAGTCATAAAGCACCTTGACGGCCTGGAAGCCCTGCTCGGCCGGGTTCTGGCTGATGGTGAAGGTCACGACGCCGTTCTCGACGAAGTCGGCGGTCGATGGCAGCAGATCGAATCCGACCATCGTGATGGCGCCCGCGTTGCCGGACTGCTGGATCCACTGTGCACCGGCGGTGGTGGAGCAGCAGTCCAGGCCGGCGATGGCGACGACGCCGGACTGGCCGGCCATGGTCGACTCGACGGTGTTGTAGGCGGCGTTCGGCTCGTTGCCGACGTTCACCGGCCCGACGATCTCCAGCTTGCTGCCCTCGAGTCCCGCTTCGAACCCGCTGAATCGCTCGTGCGACCAGCCGGCGCCGGTGTCGAGGGAGAACACGACGACCTTTCCGGAGGCGTTGGCGCCGAGCGCAGCCACGAGTTCCTCGGCCTGCGACTGCCCGGAGCCCTTGAGGTCCTGGCCGACGAAGCCCATCTGCTGCGAATCGGGGTTGTCGGTGTTGAAGGAGATGATCGGGATGCCGGCGTCGTAGGCCTGCGCGATGATCGGCTTCAGTGCGTCACTGGATGCCGATGAGACGGCGAGGGCGTCGACGGACTTCTGCTGGATCAGCGTCTGGAGCTCGGAGACCTGCTTGGCGGCGTCCCCACCCGTCGGTCCGATCAACTGCACATCGGCGCCGAGCTCCTCACCGGCCCGCTCCATGCCCTCGCTGATGGGGGTGGCGAAAGCGAGGGAGGGGTCGTGGTAGCTGAGCTTGATGCGCAGCGGCTCACCAGCGTCGATGCGCTCTTGAATGTAGTCGGCGAGGTGGAAGCTGCCGTCGGCGGCTGCGCCGTCGTTGCCGGAGGTGATGGCGCCGCATCCGCTCAGGGTAAGCGCAGCTGCCGTGGCGATGGCACCGACCGCGCGCAAGCGGCGGGTCTTGGTTCGGATAGACATCAATACTCCTTTGGTTGTGTCCGGGCGGGATGGTGCAGAGGGGTGGTGCGGAGGGGGCACAGCCGACTGGCCGGCCCGACGAGCGGGGGGGGGGCTCAGGCCCTGGTCTTGCGCTTGCGCTGCCAGGTGTCGGCCGCGACAGCGGCGACGATCACGAGACCGGTGACGACGGTCTGCCAGAAGGACGAGATCCCGTTGATGTTGAGGATGTTCTGCAGCAGGCCGATGAACGCGACGCCGATGATGGTTCCCCACATCGTTCCGGAGCCGCCGAACAGGGCGGCGCCGCCGATGATGACCGCCGAGATCACGGTGAGCTCGAGGCCCGTGCCGGTCACACCCTGCACGTAAGAGAGGAACGAGAGCCCGAGAACGCCGGCGATGGCCGCCGTGAGGCCGGAGAGCACGAAGGCGGTGAGCTTGACCGTCTTGACGTTGATGCCGACCAGCCGCGCCGCCTCCTGGTTGCCGCCGACCGCGTATGTGTTGAATCCGAGGCGGGAGCGCGAGAGCAGAACGACGCCCAGCGCCGCGATCACGGCGAAGATGATGAGCTGCATCGGCACGACGCCGAAGAGCCGGCCCTGGCCGAGGAGGGTGAACTCGGCCACACCGGGCTGCTTCGCGCTCAACGAGATGGGCGCGCCATCCGAGATGAGCAGCGTGATGCCGCGGAAGACGCTCAGGCTGCCGAGGGTCACGATGAAGGACGGGACGCCGAGCAGCACCACCGCGAGGCCGTTGAGCAGACCGGCCACCGCACCGACGCCGAGGCCGATCAGGATGGCGACGGGCCAGGCGAGCCCTGCCGCGATCGCCATGCCGGTCGAGATGGCCGCGAGCGCGTAGATCGAGCCGACCGAGAGGTCGATCTCGCCATTGATGATGACGAAGGTGGCGCCGATCGCCATGATGCCGATCTGCGAGATCTGCTGGCCGACCGAGAGCAGGTTTCCGGACTGTGCGAAGTTCGGCGACAGCACCGTTCCGAGAATGAAGAGCAGAACGAGAGCGGCGAAGACGCCGGCCTCACGCGCATGGAGAAGCTTGCGGAAGTCGAAAGAGGCCTTCGGCGCAAGCACGGAGGTCGCGGTCATCGGGTCGATCCAATCTCGGGGTTCAGCTGGTCGCGGGTGGGGAGGGAGGGGATGACGCCGGCGATCGTGACGGCGTGGGCGCCCGCGGCGGCGGCAAACTGGGCCGCGTCGCGGAGGGAGCGCCCCTCGGCGATGGCGACGGCCAGCGCCGCGGTGAAGGAGTCGCCCGCGCCGGTCGTGTCGACGACCTTCTCGACGCGCAACGCCGGAACCTCGGCTGTGCCGTCGGCGTCGGAGACGAGCGCCCCGCGGCCGCCGCGGGTGAGGATGGCCGATCCCCCCGTGCGCCGCCGGAGCTCGGTGATGAGCTCGGCGTCAGTCAGCCCATGGTCGGGGGCGAGGCCGAGCAACACCGGCGCCTCGGTCTGGTTGGGGGTGATGATGTCGACGAGTGGCCACACCGCGTCGGGGAGTTCTTGGGCCGGCGCGGGGTTCAGCAGCGTGGGTGTGCCGACCTCCCTGCCGATGCGCAGCGCCGCCGTCGCGGCGGCGAGCGGGATCTCCATGGAGACCACGAGGATGTCGGCGGCGGCGATCTCGGCGCGGAACGGCTCGATCGATGCGGCATCCAGTTCGTCGAGTGCCCCCGGGGCGATCGAGATGCAGTTCTCGCCGGAAGGATCGACGAGGATGAACCCGACCATGGTGGGGGCGGATGTCGTGACGACGTGTTCGGCGTCGACGCCCTCCGCCCGCCAGAGCGTCGTGGCCGCACGGCCGAAATCGTCTGCGCCGATGGCGGTGAGAAACGAGACGTCGGCGCCGAGGCGCGCCGCGGCGATGGCCTGGTTGGACCCCTTGCCTCCTGGACCCTCCTGGAACGCTCCGCCGGAGACGGTCTCGCCAGGGGCGGGAACGCGGGGAACGCGCATCGTGAGCCCGACGCCGTAACTGCCGACAACTGCAATCTTCATTGATTCGAACCGAACTTCTTTGTACGTGGACAACTATGAACATGGCGAGTATATGTTCAGGGTTGTCCACATGTCAACGCTCGCACCTCGGAGTGCCGAAACAGCGAACATCAGGGTGCACGGCGACCCTCTGGGCCTGGCTACACCCTGTTCGCGCGTGTCCCGCGGTCCAGCCCGGCGCACCAGGCAGACCCGGCGCATTGAAACCGACTTCCGACAGGGCCGGGAGTCGCCTACCCTACGAGGATGCCTGAGTCGATCGTGCGCCACCGTGCGCCAGCCACGGGGCGGCGATGAGCCTCGCGCATGTTGCCGACGCGTTCCGCATCCGCGCGGGAGCGCTGCCCGACGACGTGGACCTGTGCGCCGAGATCTGGGTGCGTGCCGTCGAGGCGCGGGACGGCACCGTGGATGCAGAGGCGATGGCCGAGCGAGTGCGGTCGGCCTTCGGGAATCCGATCGTCCGATTCGCCGTCGTGGATGCCCCGCGGCACGGGTTCGCCCTGGTGGAGTCCGGTCGCGCCGATCCGAGGGAGGCGCTGTTGCACTTCCTCGCCGTTCACCCGGGTGGCGTCGGGAGCGGCGTCGGCAGGGCGCTCCTCGCCGATGCGGTGGAACACGCCGCACGCGCCGCGTTCCGCTCGCTCACCCTCGAGGTGCGCACGACCAACGTCAGAGCGATCGAGATGTACACGCGTGCCGGCTTCGTGCCGTTCGGCGGGCAGATCCCGCATCCGCTCGGTGGCGACCCGATGCAGTCGTACCGCCTCGCGCTTGCCGGCCCGGCCCCGGGCTCCTGACGCCTCTGCGCCCGGCGTCGTTGCCCCACCCGGGCCGGCCCGGCGCCCTGCGCCAGTTCGGCGGCCTCCGCGCCCGTTGAAGTGGCGCGGAAGCCGCCGAAGTGGCGCAGGGCGCCCCCTCGGTGCTTGAGACTGTTGTGATGCAGATCAGACCCTTCCGCCCCGAGGACACCGACGCGGTCATCGCGCTCTGGCAGGATGCCGGGCTCACCCGGCCCTGGAACGACCCGCGGAAGGACATCGCCAGGAAGGCGACGGTGCAGCCCGAGCTGTTCGTGGTCGCCACCGACGACGGCGGCCGCGTCCTCGGCTCCGTCATGGCTGGCTACGACGGCCACCGGGGCTGGATGAACTATCTCGCGACGGCATCCGATGCGCGGGGGCAGGGCGTCGGGCGGCTGCTCGTCGCGCACGTGGAGGCCGCCCTGCTCGAGCTGGGCTGCCCCAAACTGTCACTGCAGGTGCGCACCACGAACCCGCAGGTCGTCGCCTTCTACGAACACCTCGGCTATGGCATCGACGACACCATCGCCCTCGGCAAGCGACTGATCACCGACTAGCCCGCGAACGGCCGAACGGTGCGGCTCAGCGCTCCGGCAGGCGAATCGCGCCCGTCGCCGGGTGCTCGGTGGGCATGCGGTCGCGGTTGTACGTGATCTGGGTGAAGCCGTGCGGCTGCGGGCGCCCGTCGTCGTCGAGGCTCACGAACACGAGCTTCTCGATGGAGAGGATGACCCGCCGGGTGATCATGTTGCGCACGACGGCGCGCATGGTGATCGAGGTGCGGCCGAAGTGCGTCGCGATCAGCCCCATCTCGATGAGGTCGCCCTGCAGCGCGGAGGCCTGGAACTCGATCTCGGAGATGAACTTGGTCACGACCCGGAAGTTGCCGAGCTGGATGATGGCGTAGATCGCCGCCTCCTCGTCGATCCAGCGGAGCAGGCTGCCGCCGAACAGGGTGCCGTTGGCATTCAGGTCCTCTGGCCGCACCCATTTGCGGGTGTGGAAGTTCATGCCGTCATCGGACATCGTGGGAAGTCGTCGCGCGTTCACGCCCTCAAGCGTACGCTCGTGCAATTCATTGGGGTTGCCCGCAGATGACGGCCGTGTGACGACCCCTTCGCCGGGCCGGAGTGCCGGGCGGTGCACGACTTAAGTTGTGCACAATGTAGTTGTGTGCAACCATTTATCTATGGCCGTGACTGATGAGATGGTGTGCTTTTCCCTCTATGCGGCGACCCGCGCCACGACCCAGGCCTACCGCCACCTGCTCGAACCGTGGGGGCTCACCTACCCGCAGTACCTCGTGCTGGTGACGCTGTGGCTGGAGGGCGACCAGACGGTGTCCTCGCTGGGCGAGCACCTGCAGCTGGATTCCGGCACGCTCTCCCCACTGCTTCGCCGGATGGAGGAGGGCGGCCTCGTGCGGCGGGAGCGGCGCACCGCCGACGAGCGCGTGGTGACCGTGATGGTCGGCGACCGCGGCCTGGAGCTGCGCGCCGAGCTCGCCGGCATCCCAGCCAAGATCGCGGCCGGCACCGGGCTGTCGGACGAGAAGTCCGCCGCCTCCCTCATCGAAACCCTGCAACACCTCACGGAGACGATGCGCGCCGTGGGCGCGCATCCCGCCGCAGAGGGCTGACCCGCCCGCGGCATCGGCCCGGGCATCCGCCCCACATTGACCTCACCACTACAGTCTCGGAGGACTACCCAGATGAGCAACACCACCATGAACGCCCTCGTCCACCCCGAATTTGGCGACCCCGCCGCCGTGCTGAGCCTGCAGGAACGCCCGCTTCCGCTGCCCGGCGCCGGAGAGGTGCGCGTGCGCACCCTGCTCTCCCCCATTCACAACCACGACCTGTGGACGGTGCGTGGCACCTACGGCTTCAAGCCCGAGCTGCCGGCGCAGGCGGGAACCGAGGCCGTCGGCGTCGTCGACATGCTCGGCGACGGCGTGACCCACCTGGCCCTCGGCCAGCGCGTCACCACCGGCGGGACGTTCGGCGTGTGGGCCGACTACTTCGTCGCCCCCGCGTCGGCTCTCATCCCCGTGCCGGAAGGCCTGTCAGACGAGGCCGCCGCGCAACTCGTCTCCATGCCGTTCAGTGCACTCAGCCTGCTGCACTCGCTTGACCTGCAGCCGGGCGATTGGCTCATCCAGAATGCCGCCAACGGCGCCGTGGGCCGCATGGTCGCCCAGCTTGGGGCGGCTCGCGGAATCAACGTCGTCGGCCTCGTCCGCCGCGCCGAGGGCGTCGAAGAGCTGCGCGCCCAGGGAATCGAGCAGGTCATCTCCACCGATTCTGAGCACTGGCGCACCGAGCTCGCCGCGCTCACGGAAGGTGCCGGCATCCGAGTGGGCATCGACTCCGTCGGCGGCGCCGCCGCGGGCGACGTCCTGTCCACGCTGGCGGCGACCGGCACCCTCGTCGTGTTCGGGGCCATGGCATCGCCGAAGCTCGAGCTCTCCTCTGGCGACGTCATCTTCAAGCAGATCACCGTCAAGGGCTTCTGGGGCAGCGTGGTCAGCCGCGAGATGCCGGCAGAGCTCAAGGGACAGCTGTTCCAGGAGCTGATCGGGCGCGTGCTCGACGGCACCCTGACGCTGCCCGTCGCCGCCACATTCGACTTCGGCGACATCACGGCGGCGGCCGCCGCCAGCGCGGAGCCGGGCCGTATCGGCAAGGTTCTCCTGCGGGCCTAGCCGGCGCACGCTGTTTGGCCCCACACCCGAGCAGGGGGTGGGGCCAAACGCATTTCTGGATGCCGCCCGGGGGCGGCTGCGTGCAGGTGCCGCTGAGGGAACGGGCGAGAGCCTAGCCGAGCGCGCCGTTCACACGACGGCGGATTCCGAGCTCGTTCTCATCGCGCAGCTCGGCCGCCAGCAGGTGCTGAGGGAGCCCCTGGAAGGCCACCGGCCGCAGGAAGCGAGTGATCGCCGCGGTGCCCACCGAGGTGGATGCCGAGGCGGTGGTGGCCGGGTATGGCCCGCCATGCTGCTGCGCGTAGGTCACCGAGACCCCCGTCGGCCACTGGTTCCAGAGGACCCGGCCAGCCTTCTTGGCCAGCAAACGGATCAACTCGGGCGCGATCTGGTCCTCGTCCTCCCCCACGATGGTTGCGGTGAGCTGGCCTTCCAGGACTCTGGCGACATCGAGGAGCTGCGCTTCGTCGTCGTACTCGACGACCAGTGCCGCCGGCCCGAAGACCTCCGCCAGGAGGGCCTGTGGATCGTCCAACAAGGCGGCGATGTCGGTCGCCAAGAGGGTGGGGGCCGGCGGCCCGTCGGTCGCATCGTCGCCCGCGCACAACACCCGCACCGCGGCATGGCTCCGCACGTCGGCGAGCGCATCGAGGAAGCCGGACTGGATGCGCGCGTTGAGCAGCTTCGCCGCCGGCGGCAACGTGCTTCCCGCAAGACGGGACGCCAGGTCAGAGGCGCGCGGCACGAAGAGGATGCCCGGCTTCGTGCAGAACTGACCGGCTCCGAGAGTGAAGGATCCCACGAACTCCTCCGCGATGCTCTCGCCCCTGGCCGAGGCGGCAGCGCGGGTGACGAAAACGGGATTGACGCTTCCGAGCTCCCCATAGAAGGGGATGGGCTCGGGGCGGGACTGGGCGAGATCGAAGAGTGCGCGACCACCGGCGATGGACCCGGTGAATGCACCCGCCTTCACGAGCGGATGCTGCAAGGCGAGCCGGCCGGCCTCTGTGCCGAAGATGACCGCGAAGACCCCCGCGGGGGCACCGGCACCGGCGAGGGCGTCGCCAACAATCTCGGCGGTGCGCTGGGAGAGGCCCGGATGCCCGGAATGCGCCTTGAGAATCACCGAGGAGCCGGCGGCAAGCGCGGAGGCGGTATCGCCTCCGGCAACGGAGAACGCAAACGGAAAGTTGCTGGCCGCGAAGACGACGACCGGGCCGACCGAGATCAGCGAGCGGCGCAGGTCGGGGCGCGGCGCGCCCATCGGCCAGCCGTCATCCGCGTGGTCGATGCGCACATCGAGGTAGCCGCCCTCTTCGAGCGTCTCGGCGAAGATCCGGAGCTGGAACGTCGTGCGTCGCAGCTCGCCGGCGAGTCGTCCCTCAGCGAGGTTCGTCTCGGCCATCGCGATCGGGATGAGCTCGCCAGCGGCATCGTCAAGGGCGTCTGCGACAGCCCTGAGCACGCGACCCCGCTCGGTGGCACTCGTAGACGCCCAGACATCCGCCGCCCGATCCGCCCCAATCGCAATCTGTTCGACGTCTCGGGCCGTGGTTGCGTCTGCCATGGTGTGTTCTCCTGCCGGCTGCTTCGGTGCGTATCCCGGCCCATGCTAGGTCGAAGCGTTCATGAGGCGCCAAGCCCAAAAACGCATTGGGTTATGCTGCGAAGGTATCGTCGGATCAACAACTGCGGCGAGCACTGACCCCAACGAAGAGGCCATGTTCACTTTTGACCAGCTCCGAAGCTTCATCGTGCTTGCCGATGAACTCCATTTCAGCCGCGCGGCCGAGCATCTCAACATGACGCAGCCGCCGCTCAGCCGGCAGATCCAGAAACTTGAGGGTGAACTGGGATTCTCGTTGTTCGACCGGAGCAAGAAGAGCGTGCGCTTGACAGCCGCCGGCGCGGCCTTCCGCGACGAGGCGGCGAAGATCCTGAGCATCGCCGAGGCATCCAGGAACACCGCCAGGCGCATCGCAGACGGGGAAGCCGGTGAGATCAAGATCGGCATCACAGCGACAGGGATCATGGGTCTGCTCGGTGACATTCTCGCCAACATCGACGCGGTGGCACCCGAACTGCGCGTTGACATTCACGAGATGGTGTCCCGGGATCAGATCGCCGCGGTACTCCGAGGCTCCGTGGACATCGGGTTCGTGCGCGAAACGCCACCGTCACCCGATCTCGTGTCCACCCTCGTCCGGCGCGAAGCACTGGTTGCCGCGATCGGCAGCAAACATCCACTCGCAGTCACGACCCGCCCCCTCTCGGTGGAGGAGCTGAGTGGAGAGAAGATCCTCACCTACTCGCCGCACGAGGCACGGTACTTTCGCAGTCTCGTCGATACGGTGCTCGCGACGGTGAACACTGTGCCCAGCCAGGAGATCACGCAGGTGCACAGCATGCTGAGCCTGGTCGCCGCCAACAAGGGCATCGCTCTCGTTCCTGCCTCCGCCACGCGGCTGGGCATGTCAGGCATCGCTTACCGCAGCATCGCCGAGAACCGTGAGCCCATCGTGCACTTGCACGCCATCTGGCGGAGGGATAACACCAATCCTGCCCTCCGACCCACCCGGAACGCCTTGGAACGGCTCAGCTCCTCCGCACTCGTGTGAGCGCCGCACCCCAGCCATGCTGGAAAGGTATTGGAGCATTCAAAAGTGCTGTTGATGAGGCATGTTGCGATCCTTACGCTGAGACAACCGTCGGGAAGCCACTCCCCGACTCATCACCTCAAAACAAAGGATGACGTGACTTTGACTGCGTACAGCCCGGAAGACCTTGCGGCAAAAATAGGGAGCGGTCTCCTCTCCTTCCCGGTGACAGCTTTTGCCGATGACCTCAGCTTCGACGAGAAGCGATACCGCGAGCACGTTGCCTGGATGAGCAGCCACGATGTTGCCGGGCTGTTCGCCGCCGGAGGGACTGGCGAGTTCTTCTCGCTGACCAACGACGAGATTTCGCGCGTCGTCACCGCCGCCGTCGATGAGGCGTCCGAACGGGTCCCCGTCCTCGCACCGGCCGGCGGCTCGCTGCCGAACGCGATCGAGCAGGCCCGCATCGCCGAACAGGCCGGGGCCGCCGGGATCCTGTTGTTCCCGCCCTACCTCACGGAGGCGTCGCAGGATGGCCTGGCCGCGTACATCGAGGGCGTCTGCGCGAGCACCAACCTGGGTGTCGTCGTGTACAGCCGCGCCAACATGTCACTGCAGGCCGACACCGTCGCCCGTGTCGCTGAGCGCAATCGGAACCTCATCGGCTTCAAGGACGGCGTCGGCAGCATCGACCAGATGACGAGGATCTACAGCCAACTCGGCGATCGCCTGATCTACATCGGCGGGCTTCCGACTGCCGAGACCTTCGCACTCCCCTACCTCGAGCTCGGCGTGACCACCTACTCGTCGGCCATGTTCAACTTCGTTCCCGAGTTCGCGCTGAGCTTCTACGCGGCCGTCCGAGCTCGCGACCACGACTTCGTCTTCGCCGGCCTGCGCGACTTCGTGCTGCCGTTCTTGGAGATCCGCGACCGCAAGCAGGGGTACGCGGTGTCGATCATCAAGGCGGGCCTCAACGTGACCGGTCGTGAGATCGGCCGCGTCCGCCCCCCGTTGACCGACCTCACTGAAGCAGAGAACGAGTCATTGCGCGCTCTCATCCAGCGGGTGCAGTAGCCGCACCCATCCTTCCCCGGCCTGGCCTGCCGCCCGCGTCATCCGACGCGCCCGGCAGGCCGGTCCGACGGACACCGACCCGGAAATGAGCACGCAGGTAATGGATCTCAACAACACAGTCTCGATACCCTCGCTGACGGCGACGAATCCGCTCGTGATCCTCAACAAGGTGAACAAGTTCTATGGTGAGAATCACGTGCTTCGCGACGTCAACACCATCGTCAATCGCGGAGAGATCGTTGCCCTCATCGGTCCGTCGGGCGCGGGCAAGTCGACCCTCTGCCGCGCCATCAACCGCCTGGAGACGATCAGCTCGGGCGACATCTTCATTGATGGCGTCGCATTGCCTGACGAGGGGCGCGAACTGGCGACGTTGCGCGCCGATGTCGGAATGGTGTTCCAATCCTTCAACTTGTTCGCGCACAAGACTGTGCTCGAGAACGTGATGCTCGGGCCGGTGATGGTGCGCCGGACCAAGAAGTCGGATGCCCGTGCGCTCGCGCTCGAACACTTGGACCGCGTGGGAGTCGCAGACCAAGCCGACAAGATGCCCAGCCAGCTCTCGGGCGGCCAACAGCAGCGCGTCGCCATCGCCCGTGCCCTCGCGATGGGCCCCAAGCTGATGCTCTTCGACGAGCCGACAAGCGCACTGGACCCTGAGATGGTCAGCGAAGTCCTCGACGTGATGCTTGCCCTCGCGAAGACCGGCATGACGATGGTCACCGTGACCCACGAGATGGGCTTTGCCCGCGAGGCCGCCGACCGCATCATCTTCATGGCGGACGGCCAGATAGTCGAAGAGGCCACCCCCACCGAGTTCTTCTCCGCCCCCAAAACCACGCGCGCCCGTGACTTTCTTCAGAAAGTGTTGGCCCGCTAGACCCCATCACCCCCAAGCCACACCCCCGAGGAGAAACCATGATCACAAAACGCCTATCCATCGCGATCGCCGGAGCCGCAATCGCTGGACTGATGCTGAGCGCGTGCGCATCGACCGCCGCGGCGCCCGAGGAGGATGCAGTCAAGGCCGACGCAGAGTCCCCCGTGGCGACGAGCGTCACCATCGACGGCAGCCCCACCTTCGACGCGATGACGAAGAACCGGACCATTGTTCTCGGGGTCAAGGAAGACCAGCCGGGCTTTGGCGTGCGCGATTCTGCCACCGGCGACCGCTCCGGCTTCGACATCGAGCTAGCCACCTGGCTCGCCGCCGAGCTCGGCTTCGCCAAGGAAAGCATCGAGTTCGTCACGATCCCGAGCCAGAGCCGGGAGCAGTCGCTGAGCAACGGCGACGTGGACCTCATCGTCGGCATGTACACGATCTCCGACAAGCGCAAAGAACTCGTCGATTTCGCCGGACCGTACATGACCACCGGTCAGAGCATCCTCGTGCGCAAGGACAACACCTCCATCGCGGGCGAGTCAGACCTCGCCGGGCACAAGGTGTGCTCGATCACCGGTTCCACACCGATCCAGTACATCAAGACGAACCACCCCGATGTCGAAACGGTCGAGTTCGACAACATGGCGCAGTGCGTCGATGCGCTGCTCAGCAACCAGGTCGATGCGGTGACCACCGATGAGGCCCTCCTCATCGGCTACGTCACGCTGGCCCCCGACGAGCTGAAGGTCGTGGGCACGCCGTTCACGAACGAAGGCTTCGGCATCGGCATCGCCAAGGGCGACACAGCGCTGCGCCACTTCGTCAACAGTCTGCTCGTCGAGAACCCCGATGTCTGGAAGGCGATCTACGACAAGACTCTGGGCACCTCGGGCGTCGAGCTCGAGCCGGCAGCGGTCGACAACTACTAGGTCGCCACAGACCATATGACGGGGAGAGGGCCGCGCCCCCGGCGGCTCTCTCCCTGCAGGCTCAGCAGTTTACGGAACGGATTCCCCCATGGATGTTCTCCTCAACAACCTCGACCTGTTTGTCCTGGGGTTCGCGAACACGGTGCTCATGTTTGCCGTCTCAGCGGTGTTCTCGCTACTTCTCGGCGTGGTCATCGGTGTGCTGCGAATCTCGCCCTCCTCGTCAATGCGGGCGGTCGGCACGACGTACGTCAACTTACTGAGGAACACGCCCCTCGCGCTGCTGATGATGTTCTTCGCGCTCGGGTACCCCAAGCTCGGCCTTCCGGCGCTGGACTACACGACCCTCGCGATCATCGCGCTCGTGCTCTATACCGCCAGCTATGTTGCCGAGGTCTTCCGTTCCGGAATCAACTCCATCCACGTTGGGCAGACCGAGGCGGCCCGTGCGATCGGCCTCACATTCGACCAGGTCATCACCGTCGTCCTCGTTCCGCAGGCTTTCCGCAACGTCGTGCCGCCACTGATCAGCGTTTTCATCGCCCTGCTCAAGAACACCACGGTCGCGAGCGGCTTCTCCGTCATGCAGGCCGGGGCAATTTCCGCCAACATGTCGGAGCGCGGCGAGAACCTCCTCGCCACCCTCTTGTGGGTGGCATTCTTCTTCTTCCTGCTCGTCATGGGCCTGGCTGCCGTGCAACGAAAGTTCGAAAGAAAGTGGGCGCAATCGTGAGCTACGCCACCCAAGAGCTCTTCGACGTGCTCGGCCCCAAGGGACGACGCAAGAGCAACATCGCCGGATTCGTCACGATCACCGTCGTCGCACTCATCCTCGGCTTCATCGTCGTTCAGCTCTACAAGTCGGGACAGTTCGCGGCAGCCAAGTGGGAACTCTTCACCTTCCCGCTCGTCCAACGCGAGATTCTGGAAACCACCGGGTCGACCCTCCGCGCCTTCGCCACCGGGGCGATTCTCGCCCTCATACTCGGCGTGCTGCTCCTCCTGGGCCGGCTCTCACCGGCGCGGTGGGTCCGCACCTCCGTCACGTGGCTCACCGAGACGTTCCGCGCAATCCCGCTGCTCGTGCTGATGATGCTGATCTACTACGGACTGCCGGTGCTCGGCGCCACCTTCGTCACACCATTCATCGCTGTGACGGTGGGGCTCGCCATCTACAACGGTTCTGTCTTTGCGGAGATCTTCCGGGCGGGCCTCAACTCGCTGCCCAAGGGCCAGTCAGAGGCCGGTGCAGCGATTGGGCTCCGCAAGGGCCAGGTGCTCGCCGTCATCCTGGCCCCGCAGGCGATCCGCAACATGCTGCCCGCAATTATCTCCCAGCTCGTCGTGGCCCTCAAAGACACTGCCCTCGGCTTCATGGTCACCTATCCCGAGCTGCTCTATCTGGCGAAGTTCTACGGAACCCAGATGCAGTACGGCAGCCCCATCATCCCCGCGGCCATGGTCATGGGCTCCATCTACGTCGCGCTCTGCCTCGCGCTCTCCTACTTGGCGGTGCGGGTGCAGAAGTGGTCGAGTTCATCCGGCACTCCGAAGAAAGTGAAGCGCAATGACTGATCTGACCGTGTCTCGACTCCTGGCTTCCGTGTCAGAGTCGGCACCCCAGGCAATCGACGCATTGGCCAAGCTGTATTCGAGCCAGGGGCGGCCCGTCATCGCATTCGGCGCCGGTGAGCCGGACTTCGACACGCCCGCCTTCATCACCGAGGCGGCCAAGCGGGCGATCGATGAGCCGAAGAACCACCACTACAGCGGCCCAACGGGGCTCCCAGAACTTCGCACCGCGATCGCCGAGTACACGAGCGGATACAGCGGAACGTCCTTCTCCGCCGCCGACGTGGCAGTGGCCAATGGGGGCAAGCAGGCGATTTTCAACACCCTCTCGGCGGTGCTCAACCCCGGCGACGAAGTCATTCTCCCCGCGCCCTATTGGACGAGCTATCCCGAGCAGATCAAGCTCGCCGGCGGCATCACCGTGCCCGTCGAGACAGACTCGGAGTCTGGCTACAAGACCACCGTGGCCCAGCTGGAGCGCGCCAGAACGCCGCGCACCAAGTTGCTCATCTTCACCTCGCCGTCAAACCCCACCGGCTCCGTCTACACCGAGGACGAGATCCGAGCGATCGGCCGCTGGGTGACCGAGAATCGCATCTGGGTGATGTCCGATGAGATCTACCACGACTTCGTCTACGACGCGGCCTCCTTCACCTCGATTTCACGTTTCGTGCCGCGCGATCAGCTCATCATCGTGAACGGACTGGCGAAGAGCCACGTGCTGACCGGTTGGCGCCTCGGCTGGGCGATTTCGACGCCCGCAGTCATCGAGGCGGTCAAGAACTTCCAGTCGCACACCACCGGGAACGTTTCGAACATCTCTCAGCGCGCCGCGCTCGCCGCTCTCGCCGACAACAGCGACTTTCCCGGGCAGATGCGTGCGGTCTTCAACCGGAGACGGCTGATCGCATACGACATCCTCAAGACCGTTCCCGGATTCGTTGTCCCGAAGCCGCTCGGCGCCTTCTACATCTTCCCGGATGTCCGCGCCGTGCTCGACGGAGCTTTGAAGCTCAACGGCGCGCCGGTCACCAGCACCCTCCAGCTCTCGACCTTGCTGCTGGAGGAAGTCGACGTGGCAGTCGTTCCCGGCGAGGCCTTCGGCGCGCCTGGCCACTTGCGGTTCTCATATGCACTCGATGACTCCCAGCTCGTCGAAGGCCTGGAGCGGATCAGGAACTTCCTGACGAGCCACTACTGAGCGCTCTCAGACGCCGTTCGCTCTAGGGCACCGCCGAAATCCAGACCGCATACCGGGATCCGCATACACTCGACCCGCCTTCCAAAGCCGTCGTGACTCCTCATCGGCCCCGAGGTGGGCGATTGAATCGAGCGCTGCCCCACGGCGTGGTCCGAACCTTCTCAGACGAGCCGGACTGAGCCCCCACACCCGCGCAGCGGGCAGGGCCAAACGCGTTTCTGGATGCCGCCCGGGGGGCGGCTGCGTGCTTGGCAGCTCTCACCGTTCACGGCCGGGATCTGCCCGTCCGCGTGTCAGAGTGACCGAGCGCCGGAACGACAGCGTGGCGCTACTCGCAGCCCACGCCATCTCCGTCGCGGTCAAGGTGCGAGCCGTACCCGGGGTCGCCGGCACGGATCGGCGCGGCCCCCGCGTTGCGCACAGCGGTGCAGTTCTTGAAGTAGGTGTTGGTCACGGGGGTGTCGGCAACGGGGGCGGGGGCCGGCTCCGGCGGGGCGGCGGCGGCCACCGCGGCAGCTGCCGCAGCAAGTTCTGCCTCAAGCGCAGTGATCTTCTCCGCTTGCGCTATGGCTGCGGTCGCGGCGGTGCCGGCGTCTGCCTGCAGAGCGGCGATCGTCTTGGTTTTCTTTGCCTCGGATGCGCTGATGCTCTCGTGGTCGCTCTCCAGCTGCTCCAGCTCAGCAGCAAGGCCGAGCGATGCCTCTTCGGACTGTGCGAGCTCGGACTTCAACTCTGCGATCTCCGAGGAACCGCTGGCACCAGCCGCCGAGCTGCCAAAGATCAGACCCAACAGCAGAGCGCCGCCGCTCACGAACGCCGCCGTGCGGCGAGTAGTCGGCTTCGTGAAGAAGCTGGCGCGAGGGGTTTCGGCTTCATTTGGAATAGGCGGTGTGGTGCGCGGCATGACTCTGAAGTTCTCGCTCTCGAGGTAAGAAACTCTCACCGTACAGCCAACACGCGCAATTCTCTCCCACCAGAGTGGGGGGGCCGCGGCTGCTTTGAGGCAACCGCGCGACCGTTCGGCAGCCCCCTCGAGTCGGCGGAGCGGGGCTTCCTGCTGCGATGGGCCACTCACGCAAAAACCCCCGCCGAGGCGGGGGTTTTTGTGAAGTGCGGAACCGGTGGGATTTGAACCCACGGTACCCTGTAAAGGGTACTCCACCTTAGCAGGGTGGTGCACTAGGCCGAACTATGCGACGGTTCCTCTGTGTGCTTGCCGAGGCGAACACACGACGACAATCATATCCGCTTTTTGGAGCGGTTTTGACCATCGCGGCTTCCGAACTATTGGTCGTCGAGCGTGCGGCCGTCGGAGCAGGTGTACTGACCGGCGCTTTGGCCCAGGATGTCGCTCGGCAGCACGGTCGCGCCGGGGTCGGCCGCGGCGTCCGGGACAACCGCACCGTCCGCGTCGACGGCGCTGGCGTCGATCGTCGCGTTCGGGTCGACCGGAGCGTTCGGGTCGGGCAGGGTGCCGCCCGTCGCGCCGCCGAGCTGGATCGGCTGGTCGGCGACGAGCGCCGCGAGCAGCGCGTCTGCGGCCTCCACGTTCGGCTCAACTCCACCGTCGACGGACCCGGTCGGGTACTGCACGAAGTTGATCTGCTCGAGCGGGATGTCCTTGAGGGCCATCGCGATGGCGACCATGTTGTCGACGTTCTGCAGCTGGGTGGAGAGGACAACGTTGCTGAGGGCCGCCTTGGCCAGCGAGTAGAGCTTGGCGGGATCGCTGAGCGTGTCTGCGCTCTTAATGGTGCGCATCAGCGAGGAGAGGAACACCTGCTGGTTGCCGATGCGGGTGAGGTCGCTGCCGTCGCCGACGCCGTGGCGGGTGCGCAGGAACTGCAGCGCGTCGACGCCCATCAGCGTGTGCTCGCCCGGGTCGAGGAAGATTCCCGTGTACTCGTCTTCGATGCGTGCGCCGACGCAGACCGGCACGCCACCGACGGCGTTGGACATGGCGATGACGCCGCTGAACTGCACCTCGGCAGCGAAGCGAATGTCGAGGCCGGTGAGCTCTTCCACCGTGAGCACGGTGCAGGGCAGTCCGCCGTAGCTGAGCGTGGTGTTGATCTTCTGGTAGCTCATCGACGGGTAGGGGTTGTCCTCGTCCTCCGGGTCGGGGCAGGACGGGATCGGCACGTACATGTCGCGCGGGAAGCTCACCACGGTGGCGCTGGAGTGGTCGGCGGACACGTGCAGGAGCATGGTGACGTCGTTGAGGTCACCGGTGTCGTCTTCGCCGAAGGCCGGGTCCTGGCCCTTGCGGCTGTCGCTGCCGACCAAGAGCAGGTTGAGCCCGCCCTCCCAGGCGCCGATCTTCGGGATCGAGACCGGGGTGTCGTCGCCGACCAGCTCGACACCGGGCTTGACGCTCGCGGCGAGGTCATACGCGGCGATGGCGGCGACGGATGCCCCGCTGACCATGAGCACGGCGAGCGCAGCGGCGAGGAACCGGGTGATGGTGGCGAATGGGTTCGACTTCTTCAGTCGACCGTGCCGGGCAATCGTCGGCGTTCTCATCGATCGGCGACTGCGGGGGCGCAACTCTTCGCTCACTGACTTCCCTTCATAAAGTGCCCGAAGCACACAGTGCGGAGGGCGTGGGATTCGAACCCACGAGACATTTCTGCCCACCAGTTTTCAAGACTGGCTCCATCGGCCGCTCGGACAGCCCTCCCGAACACTTCCATCATCCTCGTTCACGAACGAAGGGCTGAAAGAAACGAACAAGGCCCGATTCTAGCTGAACGCAGGATTTCTAGGATGCCAGTCGATCCTGCGCGCACACTGGATCCCGGCACCTGCACCGCCAGTTCCCGGCTTTTTCGCAGCAACTGCGCGGCGCTGCGCGCTCAGTTTCCGGCGGCGAACGCCTGCAGAGCGGTGGCGAGACCGTCGGCCTCGATGCTGCCGGTGACCTCACTCGCGGCGTCCAGGACTTCCTCCGGCGCCTGGCCCATCGCGATGGCCCGGCCCTCGGCCCTGGCCCACGCGAACATGTCGATGTCGTTGCGCCCGTCGCCGGCGACCAGCAACTGGGAGCGCGGGATGCCGAGCGCTTCGCGCACCCGCTCGAGGGCGGTGGCCTTGTTCACGCCCTCCGGCGCGATGTCCAACCAGGCCGTCCAGCCCACCGAGTAGGTCACCTGGTGCAGGCCCATGCCCGCGACGATGCTGAGGAACTCCTCGAGGTCGTGGTCAGGAGAGAGCACGACGACGCGGGTCGCCGGCGAGTCGCTCAGCTCGTCGAACTCGACCTTGCGCGCCTTCTCGAGGTTCCAGTCGAGCATGCCGTCGGTGTAGAAGCGGTAGCCCTCGGCGTCCTCGACCATGAACCGGCCCTCTGGCAGGTGGTCGCGGATGCGGTCGAGCACGGGCTTCGGGTCGAAGGTCTCCACGTGCGCCCGGCGGTAGCCGTGCGACGCGGCGGCGTCGCGCTGCATGATCAGGGCGCCGTTCGCGCAGACCACGTACTCCGGCGTGAGGCCGATCTTCTCCATCAGCTGCCAGCAGCTCTCCCAGCTGCGCCCCGTGGCGAGGGTGACCTCGTGGCCGGCCGCCTGGGTGGCCACGATGGCGTCGCGGACGGCATCCGTCAGCGTCTCGTCTTCGTGCAGAATCGTTCCGTCGACGTCGAGGGCAACGAGCCACCGGGGGGAAGTCATCGCTGGAGCGGCTCCATCTTCTCGAGGCCGCCGAGGTAGGGCCGCAGCGCCTCCGGAACGATGACGGAGCCGTCGGCCTGCTGGTGCGTCTCGAGGATGGCGACGATCCAGCGCGTGGTGGCCAGCGTGCCGTTCAGGGTGGCGACCGGGGTGGTCTTGCCCGAGTCGGTGCGGTAGCGGATGTCGAGTCGGCGCGCCTGGTAGGTGGAGCAGTTGCTCGTGCTGGTCAGCTCGCGGTAGGCGCCCTGCGTGGGAACCCAGGCCTCGATGTCGAACTTGCGGGCCGCGCTGGAGCCGAGGTCGCCGGCTGCGACGTCGATGACGCGGTAGCTGAGGCCGAGGGCCTGCAGCATGTCCTCCTGCAGGGCGACGAGGCGGTCGTGCTCGGCCTCGGCGTTCTCGGGCAGCACATAGGCGAACATCTCCAGCTTGTTGAACTGGTGCACGCGGATGATGCCGCGGGTGTCCTTGCCGCCCGAGCCGGCCTCGCGGCGGTAGCAGGTGGACCAGCCGGCGTAGCGGAGCGGCTCGGCCGACAGGTCGAGGATCTCGTCGGAGTGGTAGCCGGCGAGGGCGACCTCGCTGGTGCCGGTCAGGTAGAGGTCGTCGACGGGCAGGTAGTAGATCTCGTCGGAGTGCTCGCCGAGGAACCCGGTGCCGTCCATGATCTCGGGGCGCACCAGCGTGGGCGTGATGAGCGGCGTGAACCCGGCGGAGAGCGCCCGGTCCAGCGCCATGTTCATCAGCGCGATCTCGAGGCGGGCGCCGATGCCCTTGAGGAAGTAGAAGCGGGCGCCGCTGACCTTGGCCCCGCGGGCCATGTCGATGGCGCCGAGCAGCTCGCCGAGCTCCAGGTGGTCGCGCGGCTCGAAGTCGAAGCTCGGGGTATCGCCGTGGGTGCGCAGCGTGACGAAGTTGTCCTCGCCGCCGGCCGGGACGCCGTCGATGATGGGGTTGCCGATGGCGCGGATCGCCGTGGTGAAGCGCGCCTCGGCCTCGCCGGCGGCGGCGCTGGCGGCTTTGACCCGCGCGGAGAGCTCCTGCACCTCGGCGAGCAGCGCCTTCTTCTCCTCCGGAGCGGCGCGGCCGACCTTCTTGCTGAAGACGTTCTGCTCGCTGCGGAGCTGCTCGAACAGCGCGATGGCGGCGCGGCGCTCGGAATCGGCGGCGAGCGCCTCATCGACCAGCTCGACGGAATCACCGCGTGCCTCCTGTGAGGCCTTGATGAGATCGGGGTTTTCGCGCAGCAGTACGGGATCAATCACCGGGTCAGTCTACCAATCGCGTCGCCCGCCAGTTCCGCCGCGAGCCGGGCGCGCCCCGCCCGCTCAGGGCCCGCGCGCCCCGATGCCGTAGCTTTGTGTCGTGCCCACCCTGAGTAGTCCGGATGCCGCGGCTCCCCCCGCCGCCGCCAAGCCGCGCGCCGCGATCGTCTTCAACCCGAGCAAGAGCGGCGTGGACGAGCTGAAGAAGGCGGTGCACCAGGCCGAGAAACGGCACGGCTGGGCAGCATCCGTCTGGCTGGAGACCGAAGCCGACGACCCGGGCCGGAGCATGGCCGAGCGCGCTGTCGCGATGCGGCTGCCGCTGGTGATCGCCGCCGGCGGCGACGGCACGGTGCGCTCGGTGGCCGAGGGCATGCGCGGAACCGGCACCGCCATGGGCATCGTGCCCGCCGGCACCGGCAACCTGCTCGCCCGCAACCTCGAGATTCCCGTGAACGACGTTCCGGCCGCGCTCGACATCGCCTTCACCGGCGCCGAGCGCCCCATCGACGCCCTGCTGGTCGACGTGACCCGGCCGGACTCCAGCACCGAGCAGCACGTCTCGCTCGTGATGAGCGGGGTGGGCATCGACGCCGCCATGATCTCCAACACCGACCCGGCGCTGAAGAAGCGCGTCGGCTGGCTGGCCTACATCGATGCGGGACTGCGAATTCTGCCCATGTCCAAGCCCTTCCACCTGCACTATCGCATGGAGGGCAGACACTCCCACCGGGTGCGGGTCGCCACCGTGCTGGTGGCCAACCTCGGCATGCTGCCGGGCAACATCGAGCTGATCCCGGACGCCGAGTTGGACGACGGGTTCCTCGACGTCGCCGTGCTGCAGCCGAAGAACGCCTGGGGCTGGCTGATGATCTGGCGCCGGGTGGCCTGGGAGAACCGGGTGCTGCGCAAGACCTCGGTCGGCCGGCAGTTTCTCGACCTCACCGGCGGCGACAAGCGCAGCGAGATGGTCTACCTGCGCGGCACGGCCATCGAGCTGCGCATCGAAGACGGCGCGCAGGAGCTCGAGATCGACGGCGACGAGTTCGGCGTCGCGACGGCCGTCGGTTTCAAGACGGATGCCGGCGCGCTGCTGCTGCGGGTGCCGCGCGCGCAGTAACCGGCGGGCTACCCCTCCGGGGTCGGGTCGAGCAGCCCGGCCAGCCACTGGCGGGCCTCGACGAAGATCGCATCGTCGTAGCGGGACGTGAACTCGATGGCCTGCTTGTCCGCGCGCGGGTAGGAGCCCAGGAAGAGCACGTTCGGGCTGAACCGGCGCAGGCCGAGCAGCGCGTCGGCCATCCGCTCGTCGCTGATGTGGCCGTCGGCGTCGATGATGAAGCGGTAGCGGCCGAGGGCGTCGCCGATCGGCCGGGACTCGATCAGGCTGAGGTTCACCCCGCGGGTCGAGAACTGCTCGAGCATGCCGAGCAGTGAGCCGGAGACGTCGTCCGGCAGCTCGACGATGAGGCTGGTCTTGTCGGCGCCGGTGGGCGCGGGGATGACGCGGCTGCGGCTGACCAGCACGAAGCGGGTGACGGCGTTGTTGTTGTCGCCGATGTTCTCGGCCAGCACGTCGAGCGGGTAGTGCTCGGTGATGCCGATCGGGGCGATCGCGGCATCCGCGAGGCTGCCGTGCAGCAGGGTCGCGGCGGCGGCCACGTTGCTGGAGGCCGGGATGTGGCCGTGTCCGGGCAGCGCCTGGTTCAGCCAGGTGCCGCACTGGGCGTAGGCGACGGGGTGCGCGTTGATGGTGCGCACGTCGGCCAGCGCGGTGCCGGGCCGGGCGACCAGCTCGAAGCGCACCGGCACCAGGTACTCGCCAATGATGCGCAGGCCGGGCATGTTCGCCAGGGCGTCCTGGGTGGCGGAGACGCCGCCCTCGACGGAGTTCTCCATGGCGATCATCGCCGCGGTGCTGCGCCCGGAGACGACGTCGGCGAGCGCCTCGCCGACGTTGTTCACGGCGTGCCAGGTCTTGCCCGCGGCATCCGGAACCTGCTTCAACGCCGCCTCGGTAAAGGTGCCGGCCGGGCCCAGATAGCTGTAACTGACCTCGGTCGTCTGGGTGTGGAGTGCAGGCATGGCTCACAGCCTAATGCGGCGGGCGGCAGCGGGCGCGGCCCGCGTCAGCCCCGAGGCGGCTGCGGCGGGCGGGATCGGGCGTGGCCGGCAGCGCCGCTCGGTGCCAGACTGGAGCCATGACTGATCGCGCAGGAACCCCGGCCCAGGCATCCGACCTCATCGACGTACACGCCCTGGTGCGCGCCTACTACGAGTTGAAGCCGGATGCCGCCGACGCCTCGCAGCGGGTGGCCTTCGGCACCAGCGGCCACCGCGGCAGCTCGCTGAAGACCTCCTTCAACGACGACCACATCGCCGCCACCACGCAGGCGATCGTCGAGTACCGCACCGCGCAGGGCGTGACCGGCCCGCTGTTCATCGGCGCGGACACCCACGCGCTGAGCGCCCCGGCCATGACCACGGCGCTCGAGGTGCTGGTCGGCAACAAGGTGCGTGTGCTGGTGGACGAGTTCGACGACTACGTGCCGACGCCGGCCCTCTCCCACGCCATCCTGCTCTGGAACAACAACCCGGCCACGCGGGCCGAGGGCGAGGCCGACGGCATCGTCGTGACGCCGAGCCACAACCCGCCGAGCGACGGCGGCTTCAAGTACAACCCGCCGCACGGCGGGCCGGCCGACTCCGACGCGACCGGCTGGATCGCCAAGCGCGCCAACGAGCTGATCGCCGGCGGGCTGCACGAGGTGCTGCGGGCCGAGCCGAGCGCCGTGGAGCAGTACGACTTCCGCAGCCGCTACGTCGAGGACCTCGAGAACATCATCGACATGGCGGCGATCAAGCGCAGCGGCATCCACATCGGCGCCGACCCGCTCGGCGGCGCGTCCGTCGGCTACTGGGGAGCGATCCGCGACCACTACGGGCTGAACCTGACCGTCGTGAACCCGGCCGTCGACCCGCAGTGGGGCTTCATGACGCTGGACTGGGACGGCAAGATCCGGATGGACCCGTCCAGCCCCTCGGCGATGGCCTCCGTGCTCGCCCACCAGCACGACTACGACATCCTCACCGGCAATGACGCCGACGCCGACCGGCACGGCATCGTCACGCCCGACGGCGGGCTGATGAACCCGAACCACTTCCTCGCGGTCGCGATCGACTACCTGTACACGCACCGCAGCGGCTGGCGGGCGGATGCCGCGATCGGCAAGACCCTCGTCTCCTCCAGCATGATCGACCGGGTGGCCGCGGCGCTCGGCCGCCGGCTCTGGGAGGTGCCGGTCGGCTTCAAGTGGTTCGTGCCCGGCCTCGTCGACGGCTCGGTCGGCTTCGGTGGCGAGGAGAGCGCCGGCGCCTCGTTCCTGCGCTTCGACGGCACCGTCTGGACCACCGACAAGGACGGCATCCTGCTCTGCCTGCTCGCCGCCGAGATTCGCGCGGTCACCGGCAAGTCGCCGTCGGAGCTCTACGCCGGCCTCGTCGCCAAGCACGGCGACCCCGTCTACGAGCGGGTGGATGCCGCGGCGACCCCCGCCCAGAAGCTAGCGCTCGGCCGGCTCGACGGCGACGCCATCACGGCCACGACGCTGGCGGGCGAGCCGATCACGGCGAAGCTCTCGCGGGCGCCCGGCAACGACGCGGCGATCGGCGGCGTGAAGGTGGTCAGCGAGAACGCCTGGTTCGCGGCCCGGCCCAGCGGCACCGAGGACGTCTACAAGATCTACGCGGAGTCGTTCCTCGGCGAGGACCACCTGCGCCAGGTGCAGGCGGAGGCCCGGCTCATCGTCGACGCCGCGCTCGGGTAGCGGCCGCGCGTCACCCGCGCGTGTAGCCGGTCGGCGGATGCGCGCCCCGAAAGCACGTGTTGAAACGATTTTTCGGGTGGCTGCGGGCGCCGCATCCGCTGGCTGGCTGCGGGCGGGCGTTCGCGCTAGGGGATGCTCCAGTAGTAGACGCTCGCACCGGGGTGGATCTCGGTGATTGCCTCGTCGACGGAGCGGAAGTCGGTGTCATCCGTGTGCCCGCCGTAGAAGATCTGGATGTCGTCGCCGGAGCCCTCGATGGCGGTCACGACGGCCGTGTGGTCGCGGTCGCCCGAGTTGTCCCAGTCGAACTGGGCGACGTCGCCGAGCTTGACCTCTGAGCGCTGCTCGTCGCTGAGCGCCGTGGCCCGGCCGGATTCGTCGAGGTAGTTCATGAACGCCGTGGAGCTCACCCAGGCCGGGGTGTAGTCGAAGTCCATCCCGGTGCCCTCCGTCCACCACTCCTCGTCCATCTCCCAGCCGCGCTCGACGAGCGACTGGCTGGTGAAGTTCACGCAGTCGTTGTCGTCGAGCACGCCGTACTCGGCGGTGTTGTAGCTGTCCCAGTGCGCGTGCACGTAGTCCAGCTGCGCCTGCACCTCGGGCGCGGCGTCGACCCGGCCGGCACGCTCCTGCGACGGCGCGGCCGACTGCAGTCCGGCGATGCCGGCATCCGGGGCCGCCTCTCCGAGGCCGGGCAGGATCGCGACCCCGGCGACGATCGTGCCGGTGAGCAGCGCGAGCAGGGCGGTGGGGAGGAACCAGCGGGGACGTGGCATGTGAGCTTCCTTCAGGTCGAGCGCTCTAGTTCAGCACATGATTCTTGGAAGGCGCCCGGCGCGCACCGGGTTCCGCGGGCAGCGGTCTGCTAGCTGAGGCTCCAGTACGAGACGGAGCCGCCGCCGGCGATGGCCTGGTCGACGTTCCAATAGTCGGAATCCTTGCTGTGCCCGGCCACGTAGATGGTGACGCCGTCCGCGGTCTTGTCGACCCGGGTGACGGTGGAGGTGTGGTCGCGGTCGCCGGAGTTGTCCCAGTCGAACTGCGCGACGTCGCCGACCTTGACGGATGCCCGCTGGTCATCGCCCAGCGCGGTGCCGCGCTCGGGGTGCGCGGCCATGTAGTTGTGGAACGCCGTGGAGCTGACCCAGGGGGCGGAGCCGCCGGCTGCGCCGTAGTTCCACTCGCCGTCCATCTCCCAGCCGCGGGCGAGGAGGCCCTGGCTGGTGAAGTTCACGCAGTCGTTGCCGTTGATGGCGATGTATGCGGGGTTGTAGTTGGCCCAGTACTGCAGCACGTAGTCGGTCTGCGCGGTGACGCGGGGGTCGGGCAGGTACTCGAAGCTCAGCAGCGCGGGGGCGGCGGCGGGTGCGGCGGGGAGTGCGGGCAGGACGACGCCCGGCTTCAGCACGAGGGAGCGCAGCTCGGCGCTGCCGTACTCGGCGGCGGGGCGCCCGAAGGCGGCGGGCGCGGCAACGGGCACGGTGGGGTCGGCGGCCTGCGCGGCGGCGGCCTTCTTCGCAGCGGCCTCCTCGGCGGCCTGTGCCGCGGCCTCGGCCTCGAGGGCGACGGGGTCGGCGGTGGGCACGGCCGCGCCGGCGCCGTCGAACAGCTCGACGGAGACGGTGCCGGTGGCGAACTCGGCGGCCACGGGCACCTGGTAGCTGAGCGCGGTCGGGGTGGCTTCGACGACGACGGCTGGCACGCCGCCAACCTGCACTGCGCTGACCTGGTTCAGCTCCTCGCCGGCGACGGTGACGACGGTGCCACCGGTGACGGGTCCGGATGCCACGGCCGGCGTGGCGAGGGCGACGGGCACCTTGACGGGCTCCTGGATGGGCGTCACGGTGTTGGCCGGGGCCGCGCGCCGGGTCGTGGCGGGCTTCGCAAAGGCATCCGCCGCGCTCGCGGTCTGGGCACCGGCGGGGGCCGTTCCGAGGCCCACGACGAGGAGGCCGCAGGCGACGGCTGCGAGGCCGGCAGCGCCGCCGGCGAGGTTTCGGCGGTGGCCGGGAAGAGTGAGGAGCATGGGGATACGGTGACGCATAAATCCGTTCTGATCAGCCAATGGGGACCATCAACCAGAACAAGCCCAAATGTCAGAGATCTGTGCAGATGCTGCACAGAAGGTGAGAAATGAGGGTTTCTCACCCCCGAAAGGGGGAGTGTATCGATCGGTTTTGTCCCCCGGAATCGAGCCTCAGCCGACGCGTCGGGCGCGCAGCGCGAACAGCACCAGCGGCACCAGGACGAGCAGGGCGAGGGCATTCAAGGCGGGGAACCCGCCCCAGGCCAGGATCACGCCGGAGAGCGCCGCCGAGCTCGCCGCGGCCAGATTCATGGCCGCATCCGTCGCGCCCTGCAGCGGCACGCGCACCTCGCGGTCGACGGCCTGGGTGAGCTGCGCCGAACCGCCGATCATGCCGGCCGACCAGCCGAGCCCGAGCAGGCCGAGCGCGATCGGCACGGCGATCATGTTGTCGGAGGGCACCGTGATGCCGATGAGCGCGGCCACCGTGAACAGGGCGACAGCTAGGGCGATGACCCGCTCGGAGCCCCAGCGGTCCGCCATCCAGCCCATCAGCGGGCTGGCCCCGTACATGCCGAAGATGTGGATGCTGATCACGAGCGATTGCAGGCCGAGCGAGAGGCCGTGCTCGTGCATGCTGACCGGGGTCATCACCATGACGCCCACCATGACGGTGTGCGAGCAGACGATCGCGAGCACGCCGACGGCGGCGCGCGGCTGGCGCATGGCGATGCGGAGGGCGTCCAGCGTGCGCACCGCCGGCTGCGCGGGCTGTGCCGGCTGCTGCGGGTTGCCTGCATCGCCGACGGATGCCGCGGCGCCCTTCTCCGCGGCATCCGCCGCCAGCGCCCCGGCCGGCGGGGTGCGCAGCAGCAGGGCAGCGAGCAGCGAGGCTGCAGCGAAGGCCACGGCCGAGAACAGGAACGGGCCGGCCAGCGGCTCCATCCCGAGCGCGGTGCCGACCTGGGCGCCGATCGTGGAGAGGTTCGGGCCGGCGACCGAGCCGATCGTGGTCGCCCAGAGAACCAGCGACATGGAGCGCGCCTCGTAGCCCGGCGCTGCGACCTCGGTCGCGGCGAAGCGCGCCTGCAGGCCGGCGGCGCTGGCGGCCCCGAACGCCCCGAGGCCGAGGAAGAGCAGCGGCAGGATGCCGGATGCCGCCGCGGCCAGAATGAGCACGGCGCCGAGGACGGCGAGGGCGTAGCCGCTGGCGAGTGCCCAGTGCCGCCCGACGCGGGTGGCCAGGCGCGCCATCGGGATCGCGACGAGGCCGGCCCCGAGCACGCTGGCGGTCTGCGCCAGGCCAGCGAGGGTGACGGCGCCGGTGAGCTCGCGGGCGAGCACACCGCCGACGGCGATCCCCGAGGCGACGCCGACGCCGGCGAGCAGCTGATTGACGATCAGAATGGTGAGCGGCACCCAGCCGCGGCGCCGGCTGAACCGGCGGTTACGGCGGGCGGCGCCGGCCGGCGCACCAGATGTCGTGCCGAATGACGTGCCGAATGACGTGCCGGATGACGCTGGCCCGGCGTGCTGCGCGGGCTGCCCGGTGTTCGCGCTCACGGAGCTCCCCTCGTCGGGCGGAGCGTGCGGCATCCGCGCCCCCCAGTCTGGCGCACGTCACGCTGGCCGCGCACCGGTCTCCCGTCAATCGCGGCCGGTAGGCTTCGAGGGTGAACAGCGAGCAGGCGTGCGGGATCTGCGCGGGGCCGACGGCAACCAGCCAGCGTTACCCGCAGCATCTCTGTCGAGCGTGCGTGGCCCGCAGCACCGATGCGGCGGGCAGACCCGTGAGGGTGGGCAACACGACACCCCATGGCGCGGGCGTTGCGGCGTTCTACGACGGCGGCATGCCGGCAGAGCTGGAGGAAACCCGCTTCGGGCTCATCGTCTACTGCGACGGAATCCGCTGCGAGGCGGCAGAAGCGTACATGGGCGGAATCGTCATCCAGCCGGCGCAGGCCGCGGAGGCCCGTCACGCATAGCGCCTACGGGTAGGCCGGGGCGGCGGGCAGGCCGAAGAACTCCTCGAGCGTGCTGAAGCCGGTGTTGTGCATCTCGGTGGAGAGCTCCACGCCGATGTAGCGGAAGTGCCACGGCTCGAAGTCATAGCCGGTCACCGCGGTCTTGTCGGCCGGGTAGCGCAGCAAATAGCCGAAGCGCCAGGCGTTGTCGCGGAGCCAGACGCCCTCGGCCGTGTCGGTGAAGCAGGTGGCCAGCGAGCACACGCCCGAGGTGGCCCCGATGTCCATGGTGAGCCCGGTCTGGTGCTCGCTGTAGCCGGGGCGCGCAGTGAGGTTGTCGTCGCCGGCGTAGAGCTCGACCTGCGTGGAGTAGCTGCGGTAGGCGCTGTTCGAGGCCAATGAGAGCCCCGCCTCGGATGTCGCGGCGGCGAACATCGCGACGATGGCGTCCGAGGCCTCCTGGCGCATGAGCGGGTCCCACGTGTGCGCCACCGGCACGGTCACGAGGTCGGCGGGCGCGTAGTCGGCGGGGTTGAGCGGGCGCAGCTTGTTGACCACGAGCCAGATGCTATTGGGGTCGTCGATCGAGCGCGCGGACTTGTCGAAGCTCGGAACGAGCACCGGGGGCGCGGTGACGTCGGGCGACGGGCGCGCCGGCTCGCTCGGCGTCGGGTCCGGCGTCGCGGTCGGCGTTTCGCTCGGTTCGTTCGAGGCCTGCGCGTCGCGGTCTGCGCCGGCCGCCGCGCCGATGGCAATGACCCCGGCGATCACGCCGGCGAGAACGGCCGCGGCGATCGTACGCCGCAGCCGCACCTGGCGGGAGAGCCGGCGACGGGGGCGTTGCAGTTCAGACACACTCCCGAGCGTACTCGGCATGGCTGGGCATTCCGCGCGGCCCCGGCGCGGCCGGACCCCTGCGCCCAGAAAAATTCGAGAGAGCGCTCTCTTGACAAAGCCCGCCCGCCTTCCCTAGCATCGGCTGAGCAGTCGTGAGAGCGCTCTCTTGCCCCGCAGTGAGAGCGCTCTCTAGCAACAACCACAACAAAATACCCACCCACACACCACGCACAAAGGAGTGACCGTGAAGCTCTCACGACGCACAACTGCTGTTGCCACCGTCGCCGGCGCAGCAGCATTCGCATTACTGGCCACAGGCTGCGCCTCCGGCGCAGGAACGTCGCCGGAATCATCCGACACCCCGGTCGAACTGACCATCACCACGTTCGGCACCTTCGGCTACGACGAGCTGTACAAGCAGTACGAGGCGGAGAACGAGAACGTCACGATCACCGCGACGAACATCGACACCGGTGGAAACGCCCGCACCGACACCTTCACGAAGATCGCGGCGGGCTCCGGCCTCTCCGACATCGTCGCGCTGGAAGAGGGCTGGCTCGGCTCGATCATGGAGGTCTCCGACCAGTTCGTCGACCTGGCCGACTACGGCATCAACGACCGCAAGGCGGACTGGGTCGACTGGAAGCTCGCCCAGGCCACCGACCCCAGCGGCCGCATCATCGGCTACGGCACCGACATCGGCCCGCAGGGCCTCTGCTACAACGGCGCGCTGTTCGAGGCGGCCGGCCTGCCGAGCGACCGCGAGGCCGTTGCCGAACTGCTCGGCGGCGACGACGCCACCTGGGAAGACTTCTTCGCCACCGGCAACACCTACAAGGCCGCAACGGGCAAGGCCTGGTACGACCAGTCCGGGTTCGTCTGGAACTCGATGGTCAACCAGCTCGACGAGGGCTACTACACCGCCGACGGCGAGCTGAACGTCGAGGGCAACACCGAGCTGCAGGAGCGCTGGGCGCTCCTCGCCGGCGCTGCCGCGGACGGCCTCTCCGCCGCCCAGGGCCAGTGGGACTGGAACGGCGGCAAGTCGTTCGTTGACGGCACCTTCGCCACCTTCGTCTGCCCCGGCTGGATGCTCGGTGTCGTGCAGGGCCAGACCGAGGCCGGCGGCGGCGACGCCACGACCGGCTGGGACTTCGCCGACGTGTTCCCCGGCGGCGCAGCCAACTGGGGTGGCGCGTTCCTCGCCGTTCCCGAGACCAGCGAGCACAAGGCAGAGGCGGCCAAGCTCGCCTCCTGGCTGACCGAGGCCAAGCAGCAGCTCGGTCAGTTCGCGGCGGCCGGCGCCTTCCCGAGCGTCGCTGCAGCCCAGGACGAGCTCGCCAGCAACCCGACGCCGAACGCGTTCTTCAACGACGCACCCGTCGGCACGATCCTGGCCGCACGCGCCCAGGGCGTCGTCGCCCAGTTCAAGGGCCCGGATGACTCGATCATCCAGGAGAACGTCTTCGGACCGGTCACCCAGAAGCTGGACAGCGGCGCAGCGAACGCCGAGACCGGCTGGGCAGAGGCCGTGACGCTGTTGAACGAGCTCATCGACTAAGAGCGGCAGCACAACTCCGGGGTCCCCGAGCAACACCGTGTCGGGGACCCCACCCTGTCACCCCGCACCACCACCGCTTCACCTCTTCGAAATCGGACACACGATGACCTCCACCCTCAACCGGCCACCGGCCGGGAGCGCCCAGGCCCCGGCTGACGGGCCGGCGCCGCGCAAGGCCGCCCCCTGGCGCCGGCGGATGAGCGCCCTCGACAGCAAGGCCTCGCCGTACCTCTACATCTCGCCCTTCTTCGTGTTGTTCGGCATCGTCGGCCTCTTCCCCCTGCTCTACACCGCGGTGGTGTCGATGCACGACTGGGACCTGCTGAAGGGCCAGGGCGAGTTCGTCGGGCTCGAGAACTTCGTCACGATCCTCGGCGACCGCTTCTTCTGGAACTCCATCTTCAACACGGTGAGCATCTTCCTGCTCTCGGCGATCCCGCAGATCTTCGTCGCCCTCGCCCTCGCCGCCGTGCTCGACCAGAACCTCCGCGCCAAGACCTTCTGGCGGATGAGCGTGCTGCTGCCCTACGTTGTCACCCCCGTCGCGGTGACGCTGATCTTCTCCAGCGTGTTCAACGAGCAGTCCGGGCTCGTCAACAACATCCTCGGCGTCTTCGGCCTCGACCCGGTCGCCTGGAAGCACGACGTCTTCGCCAGCCACATCGCCATCGCCAGCATGGTGAACTGGCGCTGGACCGGCTACAACGCGCTCATCCTGCTCGCCGCGATGCAGGCGGTGCCGCGCGACATCTACGAGTCGGCCGCCATCGACGGCGCCGGCCCGATCCGCCGCTTCTTCTCCCTCACGATCCCCAGCATCCGCCCCACCCTCGTCTTCGTCGTCATCACGGCGACCATCGGCGGCCTGCAGATCTTCACCGAGCCGAAGCTGTTCGACGTCTCCAGCGCGGGTGGCATCGGCGGCGCCGACCGGCAGTTCCAGACCACGGTGCTCTACCTCTGGGAGATGGCGTTCTTCCGCCAGAACCTCGGCAAGGCCTCGGCCATCGCCTTCCTGCTCTTCATCCTCATCGTGCTGATCGGCCTGCTGAACTTCTTCCTCTCGCAGCGGATCGCCAGCGCCGAGCAGCGCAGCAACGACAAGCGCACGGCCCGCGCGCTCAAGAACTACCGAGGAGGTCGGTCATGACCAGCACACTCACCGAGGCCGCCCCGGCCGCGCCCGGCGAGTCCGCCGCGCGGCCGCAGGCACCCGCCCGCAAGCGCCTGCGGCTGCGCCGCGGCGCCGGCGACCGCCCCGGCTTCCTCGTCTACGGCCTGCTCACCGCCTTCATGCTCGGCACCGCGTACCCGCTGTGGTGGTCGTTCGTGGTCGCCAGCGGCACGAACGCCACCCGCGGCGAGACGCTGCCGCTCATCCCGGGCGGCAACTTCCTCGCCAACGCCGCCAAGGTGCTGGACGCCATCCCGTTCTGGAAGGCGCTCGGCAACAGCATCATCATCTCCCTCGTCATCACCGTCTCCGTCGTGGTGTTCTCCACGCTGGCCGGCTACGCCTTCGCCAAGCTCCGCTTCCGCGGCCGCGACGGCCTGATGATCTTCGTCATCGCCACCATGGCCATCCCGACCCAGCTCGGCATCATCCCGCTGTTCATGGTGATGCGCCAGCTCGGCTGGACGGGCGAGCTCGGCGCCGTGATCGTGCCGACCCTGGTGACGGCGTTCGGTGTGTTCTTCATGCGCCAGTACCTGGTGGACGTCATCCCAGACGAGCTGATCGAGGCCGCCCGGGTGGACGGCGCCGGACAGTTCCGCACCTTCCTCACGGTCGCGGTGCCCGCTGCCCGGCCGGCGATGGCGATCCTCGCCCTGTTCACCTTCATGACGGCCTGGACGGACTACCTCTGGCCGCTGATCGTGTTGAACCCGGGAAACCCGACCTTGCAGACAGCCCTCGGTCAGTTGCAGTCTGGCTACTACATCGATTACTCGATCGTGCTCACCGGCGCGGTCATGGCCACCATTCCATTGCTTGTGCTGTTCATCGTGGCGGGCAAGCAACTCATCTCAGGAATCATGCAAGGAGCCGTGAAGGGCTGATGACTACCCAATTCCCCCCGACGTTCATCTGGGGCTCGGCCACCGCCGCCGCCCAGATCGAGGGCGCAGGCCACGAAGACGGCAAGCTCGACTCCATCTGGGACGCCTTCGCGCGCGTGCCCGGCGCCGTCGCCAACGGCGACACCCCCGAGGTGGCCGTCGACCACTACCACCGCTACCCCGGCGACGTGGCGATCATGAAGCAGATCGGCCTGGACTCCTACCGCTTCTCCACCAGCTGGGCCCGCGTGGTGCCCGACGGCCACACGGTGAACCAGAAGGGGCTCGACTTCTACTCTCGTCTCGTCGACGAGCTGCAGGATGCCGGCATCCTGCCCTGGCTCACCCTCTACCACTGGGATCTGCCGCAGGCCCTCGAGGAGAAGGGCGGCTGGGCCAACCGCGACACCGCCCACCGCTTCGCCGACTACGCCGAGGCCGTCCACGGCGCGCTCGGCGACCGGGTGAGCAATTGGACCACCTTCAACGAGCCGTTCTGCTCGGCGATACTCGGCTACGGGGCCGGGGTGCACGCCCCCGGGCGGCGCGACCCGCGCGCCACGGTGGCCGCGATCCACCACCAGCACCTCGCGCACGGCCTCGCCGTGAACCGCCTGCGCGCCCTGTCGGCCGAGCCGCTGCAGATCGGGATCACGCTCAACCTCTCCAACGCGATCCCGCTGGATGCCGCCGACCCCGTCGACCTCGAGGCGGCCCGGCGTTTCGACCTGCTGCAGAACCGGGTCTTCCTGGAGCCGGTCGTGACCGGCGCCTACCCCGCCGACGCCTACACCGACCTGGAGCAGTTCGGCATCCGGGACGTCATTCAGGACGGCGACCTGGAGATCATCGGCACCCCGATCGACTTCCTCGGCGTGAACCACTACCACGACGACCAGGTCAGCGGCCACCCGGACGACACCGGGACGGACGGGCACTCGGGCGCGACCGACCGGCAGATCAGCTCGCCGTGGATCGGCTCGGAGTACATCACCTTCCCCAGCCGTGGGCTGCCGCGCACCGCCATGGACTGGGAGGTGAACCCCGCCGGGCTGACGAAGCTGCTCGTGCGTCTGGGCGCCGAGTACCCGCAGCTGCCGCCGCTCTACGTCACCGAGAATGGCGCGGCCTACGAGGACGTCGTCGAGGCGGACGGCAGCGTCAACGACGTGCAGCGCACCCGCTTCATCGCCGACCACATCGACGCCATCGGCGCCGCCATCGAGCAGGGCGCAGATGTGCGCGGCTACTTCGTCTGGTCGCTGCTCGACAACTTCGAGTGGTCGTGGGGCTACGACAAGCGCTTCGGCATCGTGCGGGTGGACTACGACACCCAGGTGCGCACGATCAAGAACAGCGGGCACGCCTACGCCGAGCGCATCGCGCGCGAGAAAGCCCGGAGCGGGGCGGGCGCACAATCCGCCCTGCATGCCGCGGCCGAGTCGCAGTAGGGTGGATTCCTCAGCACAGACGGGGAATCGCGTGAACAGCCCAAGCATCGGTAATACCCCCGTTCCCACGCTGGAAATGGTGGCCGCACAGGCGGGCGTCTCGCGCGCCACCGTCTCGCGGGTCGTGAACGGCTCCCCCACCGTGACCCCCGAGATTGTCGAGTCGGTCAACCGGGCCATCGCCGAACTCAACTATGTGCCCAACCGGGCGGCCCGGATGCTGGCCAGCCGGCGCACCCAGGTGATCGCGCTGATCGTGCCGGAGTCGTCGGCGAAGATCTTCGCCGACCCCTTCTTCGCGCAGCTGGTGCAGGGCGTCGCCCTGCACCTGGCCGACACCGAGTACATGCTCAACATGCTCATCGAGTCGGAGGCGAACTCGGGCAAGACCCGGCGCTACCTGCTCGGCGGCAATGTGGACGGCGCGCTCGTGGTCTCGCACCACGCCGGCGACCACTCCTACGCCCAGCTGAACGGCACCCTCCCCGTGGTCTACGGCGGGCGGCCGCTGGTGCCGGAGGACAACGAGCCGTACTTCGTCGACGTCGACAACCGGGGCGGCGCCGCGGCCGCCACGGAGCACCTCATCGGCAGCGGCCGTCGCCGCATCGCGACGATCGCCGGCCCGCAGGACATGCCGCCCGGCTTCGACCGCCTGGACGGCTGGCGCGGGGTGATGCGGGCGAACGGCCTCGACGACTCCCTCGTCGCGCGGGGCGACTTCACGGTGGCGTCGGGTGCCGAGGCGATGCGTGGGCTGCTCGAGCGGGAGCCGGGCATCGACGCCGTGTTCGCGGCGAACGACCAGATGGCCGTCGGCGCGTACCAGGCGCTGGCCGAGTCCGGGCGTCAGGTGCCGGGCGACGTGGCGGTGATCGGCTTCGACGACAACTCCTTCGCCGAGACGGCGTCCCCGGCGCTGACCACCGTGAGCCAGCCGGCCGTCGGCATGGGCCAGGCGATGGCCGAGCTGCTCGTGCAGATCATCGAGGGCCGCCCGCACCAGGATCACCTGGTGCTGCCGACCACGCTCGTGCGGCGCGCCTCGGCCTAGCTGGTTGGTGGCCTGGCCGGTCGCCTGCCTGGCCGTCCGCTGGCTTGGCCGGTCGTCTGCCTAGCCGGTCGTCTGCCTTACCGGTCGTCTGCCTAGCCGGTCGTCTGCTTAACCGGTCGTCTGCCTAGCCGGTCGGCGGAGACGGCGCGCGACACGCCGGAGTCTCGCCCGTTTCGGGGCCAGCTGGGGCGCCGTCTCCGCTGACTGGCTGTGCGGCAGCGGCAGCGGCAGCGGCAGCGGCAGCGGCTCTACTCGAAGCTGACGGCCTCGTTCGCGGCGAAGCGCACCCGCATGGTGTCGATAGCCGCCTGGTTCTGGTCGACCAGTACGAAGTTGCGTCCGAGCGCGGCGGCGACGGCGCCGGTGGTGCCGCTGCCGGCGAAGAAGTCCAGCACGGTGTCGCCCTCGCGGGAGGACGCCTGGATGATGCGGCGCAGGATGCCGGCCGGCTTCTGCGTCGGGTAGCCGGTCTTCTCCCGCCCGGTCGGCGAGACGATGGTGTGCCACCAGACGTCGGTGGGCAGCTTGCCGCGCTCCGCCTTCTCGGGCGTGACGAGGCCCGGCGCCATGTACGGCTCCCGGTCGACGCTCGCGGAGTCGAAGTAGTACGCCGACGGGTTCTTCACGTAGACGAGGATCGTGTCGTGTTTGGTCGGCCAGCGACTCTTCGACTTGGCGCCGTAGTCGTAGGCCCAGATGATCTCGTTGAGGAAGCTCTCCCGGCCGAACAGCGCGTCCAGCAGCACCTTGGCGTAGTGCGCCTCGCGGTAGTCCAGGTGCAGGTAGAGCGTGCCGTCATCCGCCAGCAGGCGCCAGGCCTCGATGAGGCGCGGCTCCAGGAACAGCCAGTAGTCCTCGAAGCGGTCGTCGTAGCGCATCAGGTCGCCGCGGATGCGCTCGTACAGCTGCCCCTTGAAGCCGCTGACGGTTCCGGCCGCGTGCGCGCCGTCGGAGTCGGGCTCGCTGCGCACGCTGGTCATGGTCTGCCGGGTCTGCGAGCGGCCCGTGTTGAACGGCGGGTCGAGGTAGATCAGGGTGAAGGAGCCGTCGGCGAAACCCGGCAACACGGTGAGGTTGTCGGCGTGGATGACGCGGCCGGTGGGCGCGGGCTGCGGTTCGACCTCGGGCCCCGCCGCATCGGCAGGGATTTCGGACGCAGCAGATTCGGGCACCCGCCCAGTCTAGGCAACCGGCAGGGCCCTGCCCCGGCGCCGCTCGCCGAGCTCGGTCGAGGCCACGATGTAGGCCAGCACCGCGACGGTGCAGTAGACGATGGATGCCGCGGGCAGCAGCGTCGCGGCGACGGCGAGCAGCGCGGTGAGGGCCAGCGCCGGCACCGCCCAGCGCAGCACCCCGCGCACCGGCCTCCCGAAGCGCAGCGACACCACGGCGTTGCAGAGGTAGAACACGGCGATCCCTCCCCACAGCGACACGGCGGAGGCGAGCGGCAGCGGGTCTGCCGGGTGCAGGATCGCGGCGCTGATCGCCCCGGAGATCGCGGTGACCCCGGCGACGATGAGGAACGGCAGGAACGCGGCGGTGTCGCGGATCGCCCGGTAGTCGCCGGCAGCATGCAGGGCCTCCAGCCCGTCGCGCATCGCGTCGGTTCCGTAGAGGAAGAACGACCAGGCCAGGAGCGCGATCGCGGCGAGCGCCGCCGCCGCGGTGAGGCCGGATTCCAGCGTCCACGTGTCGCTCAGCACGCCGACGATCGAGAGCACCGACTCACCGAAGACGATGACAACGAGCAGGCCGAAGCGCTCGGCGAGGTGCTCGACGTTCAGGCGCTCGAGCACCCGGTCCGACCAGCGCGCCCCCGTCGCGATGAGGAGCACCACCTCGAGCAGGATCGCGGCCGCCCAGAGCACGAAGTTCCACGGGGCGGGCAGCCAGATCGAGACGAACCAGAGCAGCGCGGTCAGGCCGTTGTAGGCGAGCAGCCGCAGCCGGGACGCCGTGCCGCTGCCCCAGGACTGCCAGCTCCACAGGCCGAGCAGGATCAGCCGGAGCGCCGCGTTGCCGGCCGCGAACAGCCAGGCCCGCTCCCCCGTCGCCTCGGGGGCGGCGACGGCGATCGCCCCGATCGCGAACATCGAGGCGAGCATCACGCCGGCCAGCTGGCGCCGGGTGAGCCACGGCATCACGTTGACGGCGAAGGTCAGGTTCACCCACGACCACCACACCGAGGCGAACAGCGCGAGGAAGGTGAGCAGGCCCGCGATGCTCGGATGCTCGTGCAGGCCGTGCGCCAGCTGGCCGACGAGCGCCACGAAGATCAGGTCGAAGAACAGCTCCATCCAGTGCGCGCGGGACGGGTCGCGGTCAGACGCCCAGACACGCGCCGGCGTCGGCTCAGCACTCACGGGCACCTCCTTCGCGAACGCGACAGTACTCCGAATCCGGGTTGCCCGCGATGGCTGGGGGCCTCTCGGCGGGCGGATGCCGCGGCATCCGCCCGCCGGTGCGCAGCCGGGCACCTGCACAGTTTTCTCCGGCGGCGGCTTGCTACTCTGGCGGCGCCCTACCCCGCCCGCACGCTTCGTGCGCAACCCTGAGGAGACTCTCTGTGAACTGCCCCCTCGACAGCACCCCGCTCGTGATGAGCGAGCGCTCCGGCATCGAGATCGACTACTGCCCGCAGTGTCGCGGTGTCTGGCTCGACCGCGGCGAGCTCGACAAGATCATCGAGCGCTCCTTCGGCGCGCAGCCGGCCGCGCAGCAGGCGCCCGTGCAGCAGGCCCCGGCACAGCAGGCCTACCCCGCCCAGCAGCAGGGCTACCCCGCACAGCAGCAGGGCTTCAACCCGCGCGACCTCTTCGGCGGCCAGAGCAGCACGGATGCCTACGGGCGCAAGCGCAAGAAGGAGAGCTGGCTGAGCGAGCTCTTCGACTAGCGCGACGCGGAGCGTCGCGAAAGGCGGCAGCCCTGGCCAAGGAAACCTGCGAAACCGTCACCGGTGCTTGCCGGGTTTCGACCCTGCGACAAGCTCACGACAGGGCTGGCTCAACCAGCGGGAAGGCCCGCCGGCATCCGCTACGGAACGCGGTTGAGCCAGGCCTCGGTGCCGAACTTGCTCGCGACGAGCTCCTCGGCGGCGGCGTACTCCGCCTCGGTGAGCGCGCCCGGCGTCGCGCCGTAGAGCCCGGCGAAGGTCTCCTTCATGCGCTCGATGATCTCGGCGCGGGAGAGCCCGGTCTGGCTGCGCAGCGGGTCGACCCGCTTGGCGGCGCTGGCGATGCCCTTGTCGCTGATCTTCTCGCGGCCGATGCGCAGCACCTGCGTCATGACGTCGCCGTCCATGTCGTAGCTCATGGTGACGTGGTGCAGCACGCCGCCGTTGCCGAGCCGCTTCTGCGCGGCCCCGCCGATCTTGCCCTTCGGGCTGGTGATGTCGTTGAGCGGCTGGTAGCTCGCCTCGATGCCGAGCGACTGCAGCGCCTGCAGCACCCAGGCGTCGAGAAAGGCGTAGGAGTCGGCGAAGCTCATGCCGCCGACGAGGGAGGCCGGCACGTAGAGCGAGTAGGTGATGATGGCACCCTTCTCCATCATCATCGCGCCGCCGCCGGAGATGCGCCGAACGACCTGGTAGCCGTGGGCGGCCGCGCCCTCCGGGTCGACCTCGTTCTTCAGCGACTGGAAGCTGCCGATGACGACGGCGGACTCGTCCCACTCCCAGATGCGCAGCAGCGGGCCGCGCGCGCCGTCGCCGACCTCGGTGGCGAGCACCTCGTCGAGGGCGAGGTGCATGGCCGGGGAGACGGCCTTGTCGTGCACGATCTGCCAGTCGTAGTCGCGCCAGGTGGTGGCGGCCGACAGCGCCCGGCGGATGGCGACGGCGACGCCCTCGGCCGAGAAGCCGAGCAGCACGGCATCCGCGGGTAGCGCCTGCTTCACGGCCGCGGCGTAGGCGGCGGCATCGGCGTTGGCCGACATGCCCTCGATCGCGGCGTTGACGGCGTCGAGCGCCTCGTCGGGCTCGAGGAAGAAGTCGCCGGCGAGCCGGAACCCGCTGATCGCGCCGTCCACGACCTCGAAGTCGACGACCACGAGCTTGCCGCCAGGAACCTTGTATTCACCATGCACGGCTTCAGCCTATGGCTGCGCGACGCGAAGCGCCGCGAAAGGCGGCAGCCGGAACCCAGGCAAACTCAGGAACTGCGAGCGCTGCTGGTGCGGCCGAGAGCGATCTCGCGGCCCCCGAAACGTCTCGCGGCCCCCGCTATACCGAGGGCCGCGAGACTTATCGCGGGCCGCGACAGGGGGTCACGCGGCGGGCGTGCCGCGGGCTAGGCGCGCTCCGGCATCCGCTGGTCGAGCCAGGCGATCGTGTCGGCCATAACCTCGGCGCGGTTGATCTCGTTGAAGACCTCGTGTCGGGCGCCGGGGTAGACGATGAGGGTCACATCGCTCAGGCCGGAGCGGTGGCGGTAGGTCTCGACCAGCTTGAGCGCGCTCTTCTCGGCGCCGAGGGAGTCGTCGCTGCCGACCTGGACGAGCAGCGGCAGCTCCGGGGGCAGGTTGCGCGCGGGGCGGCCGAGCAGGCGCAGAGCGTCGATCGGGCCGAACAGCTTGATGATCGGCTTCGTCGTGGTGAGCGGGTCGGAGATGAACGCGGAGTGCACGGCGGGGTCGCGGCTCAGCCACTCCACGCCGGTGTTGCCGAGGTGCTTGTGCCTGCGGTTCAAATCGCCGCTCTCCATCGAGCCGACCATCCGGTAGGCCGTGCCGGTCAGGATGACGGCGGCGTAGTCGTCGGCGTGCTCGTTCACGATGATCTGCGCCATCAGCGATCCCCAGGAGTGGCCGAGCAGCACCAGCGGCAGGCCGGGGTGCTCGGCGCGCGCCTCGGCGGCGATGATTCCGCTGAACTGGTGCACGGCCTTGATCGTGGCCTTCAGCCCGCCGGGGCCGAGCCGGCCCATCCGGTCGAGATCGCCGCCGTGCTGCTCGAAGCCGGTGCGGCCGTGGCCGCGGTGGTCGTCGGCGTAGACCGAGTAGCCGGCCTTGTTCAGCTCGCCGACCAGCTCGAGGTAGCGCAGCGCGTGCTCGCCGACGCCGTGCGCCAGCTGGATGACCGCGCGGGGGTTCTCGACCGGCCAGGAGTAGTAGTGGATGCGCACCCCGTGCGCGTCGGTGAAGGTGCGGCTCGGGATCTCGACGTCGGTGCTCGGCGTTGGCATGCCGCCATTCTGGCAGCCGCGCGCCGCCAGCGGTAGCAGGGGCGGGGTTTCCACTGGCCCACCAGCGGGGCCGCGGCTTCCGCATTTACTTAGCAATGCTAATGAGCTATGCTAACTATTCGTGGCCAAGACGATTGCAGAGCAGAGCTCAGACGTTCGAATGGCCACGCTTCGGCTCGCCAGGCGACTGCGCGCCGAGAAGGCCGACGACGACCTCAGCGATGGCCAGTTCTCTGTGCTCGCGGCCCTGTACGTGCACGGGCCGCACACGCTCGGCGCCCTCGCCGAGCGCGAGCACATCTCGCCGCCGTCGATGAACCGCACCGTCAACTGCCTCGAGGGCCTGGGTTACCTCAGCCGCGAGGCCGACGAGGCCGACCGTCGCAAGGTGAACATCAGCCTCACCGAGGCCGGCACCACCACCGTCGACGAAACAGTCAAGAAACGCGACCGCTGGCTCACCCGCCAAATGCGCGAGCTCAGCAGCGACGAGCGGGCCACCCTGGCATCCGCCGCCGAGATCCTCAGGAGATTAGCCACCCAGTGAGTGCCATGTTCCGCTCCCTCTCGAATTACAACTACCGCGTCTGGTTCATTGGCGCGCTGGTCTCCAACGTGGGTGCGTGGATGCAGGCGACGACGCAGAACTGGGTCGTGCTCACCGACCTCACCGACAACGACGCGGTCGCCGTTGGCGCGACCATGGCGCTCCAGTTCGGGCCGCAGCTCCTGCTCGTTCCGATCACCGGGCTGATCGCCGACCGCTTCGACCGGCGCACGATCCTCTTCTTCACCCAGTCGGCACTGATGGCGCTCGGCATCGGGCTCGGCCTGCTGCTGCTGCTCGGCCACGCCGAGCTCTGGCACCTCTACGTCTTCGCCCTGCTGCTCGGCATCGTGAACGCCATCGACGGGCCCGCCCGCCAGACCTTCGTCAGCGACCTGGTCAGCGAGCACAACATGGCCAACGCGGTCGCCCTGAACTCCGCCTCCTTCAACGCGGCCCGCATGATCGGCCCGGCCCTCGCCGGCTTCCTGATCGTACTGATCGGCTCCGGCTGGGTGTTCATCGCCAACGCCGCGACCTTCATCGCCGTGCTCATCGCGCTGGCCATGCTGAACTCCTCGAGGTTGCGCCGGATGCCGCGGGCGCCGCGGGCCCGCGGCCAGTTCGTCGAGGGGTTCCGCTACGTGGCGAAGCGCCCCGACCTCATCGTCGTGTTCGTGATCGTCTTCCTCGTCGGCGCCTTCGCCATGAACTTCCCGATCGTCTCGTCCACCATGGCGGTGGAGTTCGGGCGCGGGGCCGGCGAGTACGGCCTGCTCTCCTCTATCCTCGCGATCGGATCGCTCTCGGGCGCCCTCCTCGCCGCCCGGCGCGAGAAGGCCCGCTTCGGCGTGATCATCGTGGCCGTCGGCGGCCTCGGCGTCGCCTCGCTCCTCTCGGCGCTGATGCCCTCGTTCTGGACGTTCGCGTTCTCCCTGATCTTCATCGGCTTCTCGGCCGTGACCATGCTCACCACCGCGAACGGCTTCGTGCAGACCACGACCGAGCCGGCCGTGCGCGGCCGCGTGATGGCGCTGTACATGGCGATCCTGATGGGCGGCACCCCAATCGGCGCCCCCATCGTCGGCTGGGTCGCCAACGCGATGGGCCCGCGCTGGGCGCTGATCGTGGCGGCCGTCGCCGGCGTGATCGGCTTCGCGATCGGCGTCGGCTGGCTCGCCGTCGCCCGCGAGCTGCGGCTGCGGCCGCATCCGCAGACCCGCTGGCGCCTGGTCTTGACACACAGCGCCCGCCCGCTGAGCGCCGTGCTCGCGGCGGAGGCGGAGGCGCTGGACGGGCGCATCGACGGGGTGCGGATGCCGGTGCCCACCACGACGATGCCGATCGCCGTGGTCAGCGAGAACCGGGTCACCCCCGAGCAGTTCTCGGAGCAGGTCGCGCTCACCTCGCCGATCCCGGTACCGCGCTACCACAGCGACGAGTTGGACGACTTGGCCGAGTTGGACGACTTGGCCGAGCTGGGCGATCTGGCCCAGCTGGACGACTTGACCGAACTGGGCGATCTGGCCGAACGGGCCGAGCTCGACGAGCGGGGCGGCCGCGGCAGGGGTGCCGCAGCCCGCTAGCGGGCGGCGCTACGCTCGAACCATGACCATCTCTGACACCGCCGCAGCCACGCCCGCCCTCGTCGTCAGCCTGCCCGGCGCGGCGCTCCGCACCGCCCTCGGGCCGGTTCCGGACGGCGTGCTGCTGGTCGAGTGGGACATGACCGGGCCCGCCCCGCTGCCGCACATCGACATCGCGGTGCCGCCGTACATGGGCGCGACGCCGCTGCTCGCGAACCTCGCCGGCACCACGACGCGGCTCGTGCAGAGCCAGTCGATCGGCTACGACGGCGTCGCCGATGTGCTGCCGCCCGGGCACGTTTTCGCCAACGCGACATCGGTGCACGAGACATCCACCGCCGAGCTGACGCTGGCCTTGATCCTGGCGTCGCAGCGCGGCATCCCCGACTTCGTGCGGGCCGCGGCCGAGGGCCGCTGGGCGCCCGCGCGGCACGCCAGCCTCGCCGATCGCACCGTCCTGATCGTGGGCTATGGCGGCGTCGGACAGGCCATCGAGGCCAGGCTGGCCCCGTTCGAGGTGAACGTGGTGCGCGTCGCGTCCACGGCCCGCGAGGGTGCGACCGGCCACATCCACGGCATCGACGAGCTGGCCGCGCTGCTGCCGCAGGCCGACATCGTGGTGGTCGGTGTTCCGCTCAGCGACGCGACGCACCACCTCGTCGACGACGCCTTCCTCACGGCGATGCCCGACGGCGCGCTGCTGGTGAACATCGCCCGCGGGCCGGTCGCCGACACCGCCGCGCTGCTGGCCCACGCCAGCTCCGGCCGCCTGCGCCTTGCCCTGGACGTGACCGACCCCGAGCCGCTGCCGGCCGGGCATCCGCTGTTCGCACTGCCCAACGTGCTGATCACCCCGCACGTCGGCGGGGCCTCGACGGCGATGATGCCGCGGATGGGACGGCTGTTGGCCGACCAGATCGCGCGGATGCTGCAGGGCGACGCCCCGCGCAACGTCGTCGTGCGGAGCTAGCCCGCGCCGTGCGGCGGCGCGGTTAGCCGGCGGTCCCCGTCGAGGCGCGCACCACGAGCTCCGGCTGGAACACGATCTGCTCGTGCTCGAAGTCCGGCCCGCCGGCTGCCTCGCGCAGCAGCAGCTCGACGGCGGTCGAGCCGATCAGCACGCTGGGCTGGCGAATCGAGCTGAGCGGTACGACCGCGGTCGCGGCGAAGTCGATGTCGTCGTAGCCGATCAGCGCGATGTCCTGGGGCACGCGGATGTCGCCGAGCATGGTCAGCGCCTGCAGCACGCCCAGGGCGAGCAGGTCGTTGGCGGCGAAGACCGCCTCCGGCCGGGCGTAGGCGGCGCGCTCGCGCAACGCCTCGCCGACGGCGCGCCCGTGCAGAACCGTCAGGCCCTCGCCGTCGATCACCTCGAGGCTCGCGCCGTACACCTCTTCGACCGCCTTCTGGGCGCCGAGCAGGCGGTCGGCGACCTGGCGGATGCCGTGCGGGCCGCCCACGAAGGCGATGCGGCGCCGGCCGAGGTCCAGCAGGTGGCGCACGGCCAAGTAGCCGCCGGCCACGTCGTCGACCGAGACGGAGGAGAACTCCCCCACGGAATCCTGGCGGTCGACCAGGACGGTCGGGATGCCGCGCTCGCGCAGCGCGGCCAGCCGGCCGAGGTCGTCGCCGAGCGGCGAGATGAGCACGCCGTGCACGCGCTGCTCCTGGAACAGCGCGATGTAGGCGGTCTCGCGCTCCGGCTTCTCGTCACTGTTGCCGAGGAGCACCGAGAGGGAGCCCTCGGCCGCCTTGTCCTCCGCGCCGCGGGCGACCTCGGTGAAGAACGGGTTGCGCACGTCGAGCACGATCAGGCCGATGCTGTGGCTCTGCCCGGCGCGCAGCTGCCTGGCCGCCTCGTTGCGCACGAAGCGGAGCTCGGCGACGGCGCGTTGCACGCGTTCGACGGTTGCCGGCGCCACCTTCTCCGGCCGGTTCAGCACGTTGGACACGGTTCCCACAGAAACCCCCGCCAGCGATGCCACATCGCGCACACTCACGCTCACTCGCGGATCTCCCTGTCTGTCTGGACTTCTCCTGAAAGCCTAAGCCACGGATGCCGCATTGCAGGTGTGGTTGAAACGAATCAGTCTCGCGCGCCGCCAGCCGCCGTTCTGTGTCACCACGCGTAAGCCTCCGGCGCCTGGCCGCCCGGCCCCGCCCAGATCTGATCGAGCTCGGCGAGGTCGGCGTCGGAGAGACTGATCTCCAGTGCGCGCAGCGCGCCCTGCAGCTGTTCGCCGGTGCGCGGGCCGACCACTGGAGCCGTCACGGCCGGCTGGTGCAACAACCAGGCCAGGGCGAGGTCACCGGGGCCATGGCCTCGCGCCGCAGCGAAGGCCTCGTACGCCTCGACCGCGCCACGCCGCGCACCGAGCGTCTCGACGACGCCGGCCGAGCGGGACTTGGCAGCCTTCGCGAGCACGCCGCCGAGCAGGCCGCCGGCCAGCGGCGACCAGGGCAGCAGGCCGATGCCGTAGTGCTGGGCTGCCGGGATCACCTCAAGTTCGAGGGAGCGCTGGGCGAGGTTGTAGACGGACTGCTCGCTCACGAGCCCGGTGCGGCTCGTCGCCCGCGCGAACTCCTGGTACTGCGCGAGGTTCCAGCCGGCGAAGTTCGATGAGCCGAGGTAGACGATCTTGCCCTGCTGGCGGAGCAGGGTGAGGGCCTCGAAGATCTCGTCGAGCGGCGTATGCCTGTCGATGTGGTGCATCTGGAACAGGTCGATGTAATCGGTCTGCAGCCGCCGCAGCGAGGCGTCGACGGCTCGCCGGATGTGCAGTGCCGAGAGGTGGCGGTCGTTGGGGCCATCGCCCATGTCACCGTACGCCTTGGTGGCCAGCACGACCTGGTCGCGGCGGGCCGCCCCTCTGGCGCTCAGCCACCGCCCGATGATCTCCTCCGTCTGGCCATTGAGATCCCCCCAGGGCGCACCGCCGTAGACGTCGGCGGTGTCGATGAAGTTGATGCCCGCCTCCGTCGCGGCGTCCAACAGCCCGACCGACGCCTGTTCATCGATGACGGGGCCGAAGTTCATGGTGCCGAGGCACAGCCGGCTGACCGAGACGCCGGAGCGCCCGAGGTACGTGTAGCGCATCAGCGGCCTAGATCTCGGTGTTGAGCAGCACGAAGCCGAACGGGTCGAGGGTCAGCTCGCCGGCCGGACGGATGCCGCCGGCTGCGGTCCGCGCGCTCAGCGCAGCGTCGGAGCCGCCGACCACCGCACCCGCGGGCACGACGACCGTTGCCGGCCGGGAGTCATGGTTGATCAGTGTCAGCACGGCGCCGCGGCGGACCGCCTCGACGGTCTCCGGCAGCCCCGCGAGCACCGGCTCGACGCCGGCCTCGGTGAAGAGGCAGGCGGCGATCGCTGCGGCGCCCGCGGCATCCGGCACCGTGGCCAGGTAGTACGCGGCTCCCCGGCCGTGGCTGTTCACGGTGAACGCCGGGTCGCCGTCGCGGCGGCCGCCCGCGAAGCGGCCGAGCGCGGTCGCGCCGGCCAGGTGGATCTCCTCGGCGAGGAGGGTGCCGGTGATGGGGCCGAGCTGCGAGGCGATCGGCGCAAACATCTGGCCGGGCACGGCTGGCGCCGCGCCGTCGGTGGATGCCGCGGTGGCACCGGCGGAGTCCCCTGTGCCCGTGGCCCGTGTCGGCGGCACAAGCGCGCCGAAGTCCTCGAGCCAGATGCCGAGCGCGCCACCCAGCTGGGTGAGGTAGCCGCCCTCGCGGAATGCGTCGTTTTCGTCGACGACGTCGGAGAACGCGGTGACCAGCAGGTGGCCTCCGGACGCAGCGAACGCGAGGAGGTTGGCGGCGTCATCCGCCGTCAGCAGGTAGAGCTGCGGCGCGATGACGACCCGGTAGCCCTCGAGGTCCGAGCCCGGCTGAACGATGTCGACCTGCACGTGCAGGCGGTGGATCGCGGCGTACCAGTCCTGCACGAGGCTGGGGTAGTCGAGGACAACGGGGTGGTCGGGATTGCCGATGGCCCACCAGTTCTGCCAGTCGAAGACGATGGCCACGCGGGCGTCGCGGGAGCCGCGCGGCAGCTCGGGCAGCGCGGCCAGCTCCGCCCCGAGAGCGGTGACCTCCCGCCAGGTGCGCGTGCGGGTGCCGGCCTGGGGCAACATCGCCGAGTGGAACTTCTCGCTGCCGCTGCGGGACTGCCGCCACTGGAAGAACATCACGCCGTCGGCGCCGCGGGCGACGGCCTGCATGCTGACCGCGGCCATCTGGCCCGGGGCCTTGGGTGCGTTCGTCTGGCGCCAGTTCAGCGCGTTCGTGGCCTGCTCCATCAGTATCCAGGGAACGTCTGGGTTGAAGGAGCGCATGAGGTCGCGGGCGAAAGCCGACGCCCTGAACGACTCGGGGTCGTTCGGATCCGGGTAGCAGTCGTCGCTGATCACGTCGATCTCCTGAGCCCAGCGCCAGTAGTCGGCCGGGGGGAACGCGCCCATGAAGTTAGTGGTGACGGGCTGGGTCGCGCCCGCGGAGCGGATGATCGCCTTCTCCATCCGGAACAACTCGAGCAGGGTGTCTGAGGTGAATCGCTTGAAGTCAAGCAGGCCGGCCGGGTTCAGGCTGTACGGGGCCTTGCGTGGTGGCACGATCTGGTCGAAGTCGGTGTACAGCTGCGACCAGAAAGCGGTGCCCCAGGCGGCGTTGAGCGCCTCAACGGTGCCGTACTTGGCCTCCAACCAGACGCGGAACGCGTCGCGCGCGTTGTCCGAGTAGTCATAGTGCAGGTGGCAGCCGTACTCGTTGTTGACGTGCCACATCACGACGGCGGGGTTGTCCTTATAGCGCTCGACCAACGCGGTGACGAGCTCGGCCGCGAGCCGCCGATAGACCGGCGAGCTTGGGGCGAATGCCTGCCGACTGCCCGGCCAGAACACGCTGCCATCGGCGTCCCGCGGCAGCATCTCGGGGTAGGCGGATGTCGCCCACGGCGGTGGCGACGCGGTGGCGGTAGCCAGGTCCACGGCGATACCTCCCTGGTGCAGCAACTCGATCACCGTGTCGAGCCACTCCCAGTCGAACACGCCCTCGGCCGGCTGGATGCGCGCCCAGGCGAAGATGCCCAGGCTGACCATGGTCACCCCGGCCTCGCGCATGCGGGCGACGTCCTCGTGCCACGTCTGCTCTGGCCACTGCTCGGGGTTGTAGTCGCCGCCGTAGTGCATGTCGAAGACTCCTCGTCGAATCGATTGGAACGTTTTAATCACGCTAGCAGTCGCCGCGAGCGGTGAACAATCCGAGCGCCGCGCGCGCTCGGTTGACTCGGGCGCCGACGCCGGACTACTCTGTGAAGGAGCGTTTTGAAACGATTCATAAATGGCCGCCACGGAACCGCTCCCCTGCTCCGCACCACCGATCCGTAAGGGCACCTTTGACGATGAGCACCACACCGCACCGCGTGTGCTTCCAGCTCCAGCTCCGACCGGAGCGCATCGCCGAGTACCGCGAGCGGCACGCAGCGGTGTGGCCGTCGATGCTGGACGCGATCGAGGCGGCCGGGCGGCGCAACTACTCACTCTTCCTTCGGGAGGATGGCCTGCTCATCGGCTACTACGAGACCGATGACGACGCCGCATCGCAGGCCGCGCTGGAGCGCAATCCGGCGACGGCCCCCTGGGAGGCCGAGATGGCCGAGTTCTTCCTCTCCGCAGGCGGGCGCCCCGACCAAGCCGCCCCACGACTGACCGAGGTGTTCAACCTCGAAGACCAGCTGGCGGCATCCGCCCAGCGCACCACCCCCTCCACCACCGAGATCGAGAAGTGACAGACATGACGACATTCGCCTCCATCGCCAGCCAGCTCGAGGGCCAGGCCATCGAGCTGCCCTCCTGGGCGTTCGGCAACTCCGGCACGCGCTTCAAGGTGTTCGCGACGCCGGGCACCCCGCGCACCATCCAGGAGAAGCTCGCCGACGCCGCGCAGGTGCACGGCGTGACCGGCCTCGCGCCGAAGGTCGCGCTGCACATCCCGTGGGACAAGGTCGAGGACTACAGCGCACTGCGCGATTTCGCCGGCGACCTGGGCGTCGCGCTCGGCACGATCAACTCGAACACGTTCCAGGACGACGTCTACAAGTTCGGCAGCCTCACCCACACGGACGCCGCCGTTCGCCAGCGGGCGATCGACCACCACTTCGAGTGCATCGACATCATGCACGCCACCGGCTCGCAGGACCTGAAGATCTGGCTCGCCGACGGCACCAACTACCCCGGCCAGGGCGACATGCGCGGCCGCCAGGATCGCCTCGCCGACTCGCTCGGGCAGATCTACGCCCGCCTCGGTTCGGAGCAGCGCCTGGTGCTCGAGTACAAGTTCTTCGAGCCGGCTTTCTACCACACCGATGTCCCCGACTGGGGTACGAGCTACGCCCAGGTCGCCGCCCTCGGCGACAAGGCCATGGTCTGCCTCGACACCGGCCACCACGCGCCGGGCACAAACATCGAGTTCATCGTGATGCAGCTGCTGCGCCTCGGCAAGCTCGGCTCCTTCGACTTCAACTCGCGCTTCTACGCCGATGACGACCTGATCGTCGGCGCGGCCGACCCGTTCCAGCTGTTCCGGATCATGGTCGAGGTCGTCCGCGGTGGCGGCTACGGCCCGAACAGCCCCGTCGCCTTCATGCTCGACCAGTGCCACAACGTCGAGGACAAGATCCCCGGCCAGATCCGCTCCGTGCTGAACGTGCAGGAGATGACGGCCCGCGCCCTGCTCGTCGACCGCGAGGCGCTGGATGCCGCGCAGACCGCGGGCGACGTGCTCGGCGCCAACGGCATCCTCATGGACGCTTTCTACACCGATGTGCGCGGCGACCTCGCCGCCTGGCGCGAGGGACGTGGCCTGCCGGCCGACCCGATGGCCGCCTACGCGGCATCCGGCTACCAGGCCCAGATCGCTGCGGAGCGCGTCGGCGGCACCCAGTCCAGCTGGGGCGCCTAACCCCCCCCCTCAGCAGCACAGGGCGGAGGGCCGGATCTCGCGTGAGACCCGGCCCTCCGCCCTGTGCGCGCAGTCTTGTCAGCGCTGGAGGCCCGCCAGGGCAGCACGGCGCTCACGGAAGTCCGGGCGGTCGAAGTAGTGGGCGGTTGTCTCCGCACTCAGCGGGGCGACTCCTCCGGCGAGCCTCGCGCCCAGCCGCACCCTGGCGCTCTTCACCGCCATCATCGAGATGGCCTCGACACCGGCGGCCGAGTCCGATATCGCCACAATTCCGTGGTTGCCGAGCAGCACAAGCGACGGCGTCTCGCCATGCTCCTGGACGTAGCTGTCGAGGTGCTCCAGAAACACGCGACCGAGCACGATGCCCGGCTCGGCGTACGGCACGTAGAGGCTGCGGCCGAGAATCATGAATTCCTCGGAGTAGACCGGGTCGACGAAGGCCGTCTCGGCCTCGGCGCTCGCAAGCAGCGCAACCACGTCGGTCGGGTGGGTGTGCGCGACGAACTTCGCCGGCACAAATGCACGCACGGCGACGTGCACGAGCGACTCGATCGACGCCCGCACGGTTCCCCCGTCGGCCCTGGTCGCGGTGAGCGCAGCGGTTAGCGCTTCCTGACTCGCGGCCGGGTCACGCAGAATCTGGAGCAACGGCTCCAGGTCGACGGTGACGAAATCGTCGCGAGTCGCCTCAGCCATCGCTGAGCCAGAAGCCTTCACGCTGATCGTCCTGTCGCTGACGAGCTCGCTCGTGTTGCCCTCGGCGAGTATCACCAGGTCGCGCGCGGGTTCCCCCAGGCGTCTCGTCAGCGCAACCAGCTCGTCGCTGACGGAATCTGCGTGCATTCGTGCGGTCATGTTCTTAGTCCCTTCGTGGCCTTCTTCGGAAAATCGGTGGATTCGGACACCGAATGCCAGCGTCATTGCGGGGTCACCGCGGCTCGTAGCGCACCGGTTCGTTGGTACGGCGAACGAGATCGCGCAACTCGTCGAGGTCGCCAGCGATGTGTCCCATGGTGCGCGCCTGCACCAGGATGTTGCCGAGCGCGGTCGCCTCCACGGGGCCGGCCAGCACCGGCAGCCCGGCACGGTCGGCGGTGCGCTGGCACAGCAGCTCGTTCTGGCATCCGCCGCCGACGATGTGGATGCGTTGCACCGCCACACCGCCGAGGCGTCCGGCGCGCTGTGCGGCGTCGGCGAAAGCACAGGCGAGCGACTCGATGATGCACCGTGTCATCTCTGCGAGGTTCTGCGGCGGGGTAAGCCCGCGTTCGATGCACCACTCGGTGATTCGGGCGGGCATGTCCCCCGGGGGCAGGAAGCGCGCGTCGTTCACGTCGAAGACCGGCAGATCCACTGAGACGGCGGCCGCAGCCGCCAACAGGCTCTGCAACTCGACGGTCTCGCCGTGCCGCTCCCACTGTCGCACCGCCTCGGTGAGAATCCACAGGCCCATCACGTTGTGCATCAGGAGGTAGCGCCCGTCGACTCCCGCCTCGTTGGTGAAGCCCGCCAGCCGCGCCTCCTCAGAGAGCACCGGATGCGACCGCTCGACGCCCACCAAGCCCCAGGTTCCACATGAGATGTAGGCGGCCGACTCCGGCTCCATCGGCACGGCGACCACGGCCGAGGCCGTGTCGTGAGAGCCAACGGCAACGACCTCGACGCGGCGGGGGGCGCCCACCGCGCGGGCGACGTCTGCGCGCAACGGTCCGACCGCGGTGCCCGCATCGACGAGCGCAGGAAGCAGAGCCATGGGGATGCCGGCCGCAGCGACGAGCTCCGCGTTCCACTCCCGCGAGCGGGCGTCCAGCAGTCCGGTTGTCGACGCCATGGTCCTCTCCGCGATACGCGCGCCACTCAACCAATACGTGAAGAGATCCGGCATCAAGAGCGCGGAATCTGCCCACTCCACCACCTGATCTTCCGCCTCGGCGGCAAATTGATAGATCGTGTTGATGGGGAGAGTCTGGATGCCGGCCCGCCGGTATTGCTCCGCCTCGGGCATACGGGCGTTGACCCCTGCCACCACGGAGTTCGTGCGCTCATCCCGATAGTGCGTGGGATTGGCCAGCAGCCGACCGCCACGAAAGAGCCCGTAGTCCACTCCCCAGGTGTCTGTGGCCACCGAGGAGAGGTCGGGCACCTCACGAATTGCTGCAGCCACCCCGTCGAGCGCGTCTTGCCAGAGGGACAAGACGTCCCAATGCAAGCGCCCGCCGACGGGGACCGGGCGGTTCGCAAATCGCGCGAAAGTCTGCATTCTCAGCTGATCTTTGCTGACCTCGCCAACGATGACGCGCCCGCTCGTGGCGCCGAAATCGAGTGCGGCAACACGGCCGAACGCGTTCATCGTTGTGAACTCACTCGCTCTCGCGGGCGAGCCAGGTGATCAGCTGCTGCCACATCGGCTCGTAGCCGGCCCAGGCGAGAAACTCCTTCGGTAGCCAGTGCGGGGCCATGTCACTCAAGAACGCGGCCGTACGGCCAGCGCCCTCAGAGTCGACAACGAGCAGGGGGTGCGCGCCGACGGTCGCCAGCACCTCGGCACCTTCACGCGCTTCGACCCGGTGATAGCCCAGGATGGCGGGCCAGTTCTCGTCGAGTCCCTGGGTGATCGGGTGCGAGCCGACGATGCTCGCGATAGCGCCTTGCGGGGTCTCTTCGCGGTCGTCGCCCACCTCCATCTCAACCGGGAGAACCGCGGCGAGCGCGGTGTTGCGGTAGTTGGCCTTGGCTTCGATGCCCATGAAGCTGAGGTAGCCGCCGACCATGAGCAGGGAACCGCCGGCGCGGGTCCACTCGGCGAGAAGCTCGAGCCTGTTCGGCATGGCCCGACCCTCTGAAAATACCTGCGGGGGAATCAGCAGGGTGTTGGCGCCGATGTCGCTGAGCACGACAACGTCAAACTCGCGAAGCTCCTCGAGGCTGGTGGGAAATTTCGCCGCCGCAACGTGGTTGGGCTGGAACACCACCGAGTGCCCGCCGTGCTCGAGCGCGGCAATGAAGTCGGCCGCCCCCTCTTCGTAGGCCGTGGTTGTGAACGAGTCGAACCCCTTGGTGTGAACCGAGGTCGTCGACCACGACTCCCCTGCCAATAACACGCGTGCCATGAGGCGCTCCCTTCTGAACGTCTGAACTGGGTTGAACTACTGAGCTGTCTGTCTGTGCTGAGTTGCGACGCGAGCGCGCTAGTACGCGAGCCCGCTCGGCTCCGGCCCCATCGTCACGGTGGGCTTGTCAACGAGCTCGAAGCCGTTGGCCTTGTATGCCTCGTAGTCGAAGTTCTCGCACTCGTCGAAGCCGAGTTGGTGGTACTCGGCAAAGCCTCGCCAGTTCTCGTAGCCGTCGCCGAACGACGACTCGAGAAAAGCGTCGGCCATTGCCATGGCAAGGCGCGGAGCCGTGTAAAAGGCGCCCATCGCAAGGACATTGCAGTTGTTCGCGGTCGAGGCGCGCAGCGCCGCCGGCACAGTCTCGGCCACGGCGGCGTGCACGTGCGGGCATTTGCTGGCGGCAACATGGATGCCCATGCCGGTGCCACAGAAGGCGAGGGCCTTCTCAAACTCGCCTTCGGCGATTTTCGCCCCCACCATGAAGCCGGCCCGCTGGTACATCGGCGCGTCGTCCAGCGTCGGCGTCAAGTCGGTGACGCTCCATCCGCGCGCCTGCAGGTGAGCCTTCACCGCTTCCTTGAGCGGATACCCGGCGAAGTCGGCGCTCACCACGACGTGGCGATCCTTGGTCATTTTCATGAGGTTGTCCCTTTCCAGCGGAAGAGTCGAGCGAGATGGTCACGTTTGTCCCACTGGTTGACAACGATGACCAGAAGGAGCACACCGCCCCAGATGAGTGGGCGGTAGAAGTTGCTGATGTGGGGGAAGGTGTTCAGCAGCGAGGAGAGCACCTGCAGCACGACAACGGCGAGGATCACGCCGGCGAGGCGCCCCGATCCGCCATTGGGGTTCACGCCACCGAGCACGACGATGAGGATCGCCAGCAACGTGTAGGTCGAGCCATAATCAGCCTTCGCCGAGTTGTAGTTGCCGAGCATCACCAGACCGGCCACCGAGGCGAGGAGTCCGGAGATCATGTAGGTGCGGATGGTGAGGCTCGTCGTCTTGAGCCCGCTGAACTCTGCCGCGGTCTCATTCGATCCCAGCATGTAGAGCTTCGTGCCGAATGCGGTCTTGTACATCAGCACGCCGATGACCATGGTGGCAACGATGAAGATGATCAGCGGCATGGGGATGACACCGAACAGCCGGCTCGCCATCACCTCGCCATATTGCGGCGGTAGGCCGCTTGTGGGCTTTCCTCCGCTGATGATCACGGCGATGCCGGTGAAGAGCTCGAAGGTGCCCAGAGTCACGAGGATCGCCGGGATCTTCACTTTCGCCACCAGGAAACCGTTGAAGGCGCCGGCAAGTGCGCCGACCAGCAGCGAGAAGAAGATCGCCGCCATCAGGGCGAGGTAGCCCTGCGGGCTGTCTGAGCCGGTAGGCGCGATCGACAGCATCAGGGTGGCGCTGCCGATGGCGGTCATGTTCGCGATGCCCACGACCGACAGATCGATGCCACCGATGATCATGGTGAGCATGACGCCGAGCGCCATCAGCCCGAACTCCGGAAACTGGACGGCCATGGACTGCCAGGTGGCGAGCCGGAAGAAGTTCTCCGTTCTGACGAGCGCGAAGAACAGCAGAAGCACGACGAGAATCGAAGCAAGGCGCGTGACGTGCTGGTCGCGGAAGAGCCGGACTCGCGAACGCGATGTCGTTATTGCAGTCATTGCAGTCTCTTTCTCAGATCAGTGCGGTTTTGCGCTTGCGGGCTCGGGTGAGCTGGACGGCCGAGATTCCGGTTCCGACGATGATCAGAACGCCCAAGGCGAATCCCTGCCAGAAAGTGGGGACGCCGACGAGGATCATGCTGTTCTGCACGATCACGATGAGCAGCGTTCCCAACATGGCGCCCGTCAGGGTGCCCGTGCCGCCAGTGATGGCGGTACCGCCCAGAACGACGGCGGCGATCACCATCAACTCCATACCGAGAAGGTTGGTCGGGTGCATCTGGTCCATCATGCTCGTGCGCACGAGGCCGGCGATGCTGGCGATCACACCCACGATGACGTAGAGCCAGAACTTCATCCTGCGCACGTTGAACCCTGCGCGGGATGCCGCACTCTCATCTCCGCCGAGTGCGTAGATTCCGCGACCGAACGTGGTGTACCGCAGCATGACGAACGCGGCCAAGACCACCCCGACGAGCAGAAGGAACGACATGGGCATGTTCGAGGTGAGACCAGAGTCGGGGTTGGTCGCCACGAACAGCGTCGCCCGCCCGAACTCGCTCATGGCCGGCGGAATGTTCGGGATCTGCACGGAGCCGAGTGCCCCCTGCATGATGCCGGAGAACACGCTCGCTGTGCCCAACGTGATGATCAGGACCGGCACTGCGAAGCGGGAGGCGAACCATCCGTTCAAGGAGCCGAGCACTGCTCCGATCGCCATGACGATCAGAAACGGGAGCCAGAGGTCGCCCTCATAACCCGCATCGACGAGGATGCGGGTTGTCGCGTAGACCGCCAGCGAGGCGAGCGCCGGAAAAGACACGTCAATGCCGCCGGAGACCAGCACCATGAACGCGCCGACGGCGAAGATGCCCGGCACGACCATCGCGTTCGCGATGTCGACGAGATTGTTGGCTGTGAAGAACTGGCCGCTCCTGGCCTGAATCACGATGGCAAGCACGACGATGACGAGGAACAGGTAGAACTCGTTTGATCGCACGAGTTTCTGGGGAAGTGCGCGCATCTCAGCTGATCCCTTCGAGGGTTTGCACGTCTTTCGACATCAGGGTGGCCAGCTCGAGTTCCGAGGTCTGCGTGGGGTCGAGCTCGCTCACGATGCGGCCAGCGTTCATCACCAGAACGCGATTGCAGTTCTGAATGACCTCGGGGATGTCGTCAGAGATCACGATCACGGCGAGCCCCTCAGCGGCCAGCTCTCGCAGAACACGGTGAATGTCGTGTTTGGATCCGATGTCCACGCCCACCGTTGGTCCGTTGAGAATCAACACACGGGGCTTGGTCGCCAGCCATTTGGCGAGCACGATGCGCTGTTGATTGCCGCCAGAGAGGGTGCTCACCGCGTTCTGGGCGTCCGGGGTGGCGATGCGCAGATCGGTGATCCATCGCTGTGCCTCGGCATCTGCCTTGTCTTGCTCCAACACACCCAGCGAGGAGACAAAGGAGTCGATCTCACTGATCACGATGTTGGAACCGATCGAGCGCTCGAGGAACAGCCCCTCGGTCAGACGGTCTTCCGGCACATAGCCGATTCCGTGAGAAATCGCCGTGCGCACGCTGTCCAACACGACCGCCTTGCCGTCGATGCGGATCTCCCCGGAGTCGCTCTTGAGCGAGCCGAAGAGGGCCAGCGCCAATTCCGTGCGCCCGGATCCGAGCAGCCCGGTGATTCCGAGGATCTCGCCCGGCCGCAACGACAGGTTCACATCCGAGAATGCACCGTGCGCCGAGAGCCGGGAGGTTTCGAGAATCGGCTGGGTTGCTCTGATCTGCGGCGTGAACCGCGCGTCATCGAACTCACGCCCCGTCATGAAGAAGGAGAACTTCTTGTGATCGAGTTCTTCGGGAAGGCAGGTGATCACATGCTTGCCGTTCCGAATGATGGTGAAGCGCTCGCTGATCTCGAAGACTTCCTCGAGTTTGTGGCTCACGAAGAGGGTGGCGATGCCGCGAGATTTGAGGTCGAGGATGATGCCGAAGAGAGCGTCGACCTCACGCTTGGTGAGCGCCGTCGTCGGCTCATCCATGATGATCAGCCGGGCGTCGCTCATCAACGCCCTGGCGATCGCCACCAACTGCTTCTGCGCAACGGAGAGCTGACCGACCTTCGCGTCCAGATCGATCTTGACGTTGATCTTCGCGATCGCCTCTGTGGCGATCCGCCGCATCCGTCGCCAGTTGACGAACGTTCGATGCTCGGCGAGCTCCGCCGTGAGAGCGAGGTTCTCCATCACCGTGAGGTTGGGGAAGACGGAGAAATCCTGATAGATGACCTGCACGCCGTTGGAGATCGCCTCCATTGGGGTGAGCTTGGAGAATTCCTTCCCATTCAGCTCGATCGTGCCTTCATCGGCCGCGTGCACGCCCGAGATCACCTTGATGAGCGTGGATTTCCCGCTCCCGTTCTCCCCCGCAAGACAGTGAATTTCGCCCGGAGCGATCTCCAAGGAAATGGTGTCCAGCGCCTGCACGCCGGCAAAGGCCTTGCTGACGCCACGTACCGCGATGACGTTGTCCACCATCGGCGCATCCTTTCAATATGGTGCATGTGGCGGCCCGGGCAGAGCGGTCGAACGCTCTGCACCGGGCCGCGTGAGGTGCTGTGGTTTAGAAGCCGAACTCGTCGACGTTGTCCTTGTTGATGACGACCCACCCGTTGCCCTCGAGCACCTTGTCGCTGCCCTTGGCGAACTTCATGTCCTCGTAGCCCTTGACACCGAGGTCGACGCCATCGGCGATCTCTTCGCCGTTCAGGATCAGAGTGGCCAGCGCGGCCAGCGCATAGCCGGCATCCGCCGGGTCCCAGAGCGTGAGGGACTTGACGAGACCCTTCTGCAGGATTCCCTTGTTGGCGGCGGGCATTCCCGTGCCGCTGACGAACACCTTGCCGGTGAGTCCGAGTTCCTCGATGGCGCGAGCGACACCGGGAGCGTCGAATGACGACGTGCCGACGATGCCCTTGATCTCGGGGTACTTCTTCAGAAGCTCCTTGGCCGACTGGTAGGCGACCTCGCCGTCATCCTGTGACTCGACGCGCGGCTCCGCAGCGAGGAGGGTCATGTTGGGGTAGGCCTCTGCCTGCTTCGCAACTGCGCCATCGGCCCACTCGTTGTGCGAAGCGTTCGTGACGTGGCCGACCATCGTCGTGTAGACGCCCTCTTCACCCATCGCCTCGGCGAGGTTGTCCATGATGAACCCGCCGTAGTCGGTGTTGTTGAAGGCCTCGATGTCGTACATCGTGTTCTCCTGGCTGGCGCCCTCGTGGGTGACCACGACGATGCCGGCATCGAGTGCCTGCTTGAGAACCGTCTCCAGCGCGCCCGGGTCAACCGGAACCACGCCGATCGCGTCCACGCCCTGCGCGATCAGGTCTTGAATCACCTGGGCCTGCATGGTGGCGTCGGTCTCGGCCGGGCCCTTCTGGTAGACGTCGAGGCCGGTGTCGGCCGCATACTGCTTGACACCGTCCTCCATGCGAACGAACCAGGGGTTCGTGGAGTCCTTGGGAACGATGGCGATCGTGTAGTCGCCATCGCCCGCGGCGCCCGCTTCTGGAACGGAGGTGCCTCCGGCGGCGCAGCCAACCAGGCCGAGGCTGAGCACTGCGGCGAGGCCGAGTGTCAGGCCGGAAAAGCGTCGTTGCTTCATGTTGTTCTCCTCGATGTCACTGCAGGGTGCGACGACGAAGGGCCTGAAGGCATCAGTGATCCCGCGCCGGTGCGTGATGTGTAGGGTATTTGAATCGCTTCATTTTCTGAAGCGCTTCAAAAGTACACGCAGCGCACCCGGTCTGCAACTTATTCGCCGCTGGCAAGCTCACACTCGCCGCCTCGGCGGTGAGCAGTCGGGAGTTGATAGTGTGAGCGCTCAGCTTGCTGCCGATTGCAAGGAGAACCAGTCTCGATGAGCAAAGCCGCAGACTCGTCAGCTCGTGCCTCCGTCAAGATCCGCGACGTGGCAGCGTTCGCGGACGTCTCGACGGGAACGGTTTCCAACACGATCAACCACCCCGAACGCGTGCACCCGCGCACACGCCTGCTGGTGGAGCAGGCCATTCAGGAGCTCGGCTTTGTGCCGAACCAGCAGGCGCGCGTGCTCACAGGAGCCGTGAGCAATGTGATCGGGCTGGTCGTGCTCGATGTCGAGAGCCCGTTCTATATGGGAACAGCCCATGCCGTTGAACGCTCGGTCCGAGATTCGGGACTCGTCGTCATGCTCTGCAACTCGGAGGGTGAGATCGTTCGAGAGTCTGCACTGCTCTCCATGCTCGCTGCGCAGCACGTTCGCGGTGTTCTGCTCGCGCCGGCGACGCCGGAGGAGCACGCCGATCGCTACGTGAAACTTCCACAGGACCTGCCGGTCGTGCTCCTCGACTTCGACGGCGGCGCTACGCATTGCTCGGTGTCTGTCGACAACGTCGCCGGAGGCGCTCTGGCAGTGCGACACCTGCTGGATCTCGGGCATGAGCGGATCGCGTATGTGGGTGGATCGCTCAGCCTCCGCCAATTCGCGCAACGTGCGGCCGGAGCCCGCCAGGCGATGACTGACGCCGGGCTGGACCCCGAGAAGATGCTCACAGAAGTCAGCGTTTCTGGCCTCGGCATCCGCGACGGCCAACGAGCCGTCGAACTCCTCCTGGAGGGGACACTGCCCGAGGCCATCTTCTGCGGAAACGACATGCTCGCCTTCGGCGTGTACCGCGGACTGGTGAATGCCGGCCTGCGTGTGCCGGAAGATGTCGCACTAGTCGGTTATGACGACATCGACTTCGCGAAGAACTGGGTCGTGCCGCTGACCTCGATTCGCCAACCCATTGACGACCTCGGCCATCAGGCCGCACAGCTCCTGCTCGACCACTCCTCGCGCGATTCCAGCCACGTGCACCGTCAAGTCATACTGAAGCCCGAACTCGTGGTGCGCCGTTCGACTGATCGACGAGCCGAGCCTCGCAGTCCCGGAAGCGCCGGCGGCACGGTCACACGCTGACGCTTCGGCGGTAGCCCTCGCCCCGAGTGGCAATCGGGCGGATGCCGCGGGTGCATCGAGGCCGGACGGCCGCCGGATTGGTCGTTTGTGTGTGTTGTAACATGAACGGTCACGACGCGAAGGAGTCCAGATGGCCACCAGCGGAACAGTGGGGGCAGAACAGCGCCGCCTGGCACTCGTCAGCCGCCTGCAACGTGACGGCGCACTCCAGATCGACGAGGCGGCCGCCGAGCTCGGCGTCTCTACGATGACCGTACGCCGCGACCTCGACGACCTCGGGGCGGAAGGCCTGCTGCGCCGGGTGCGCGGTGGGGCCGTGGCGATCACCGGCCCCCGGCCGTTCAGCGAGCGCCGCACGGTACGCAGCCGGGCGAAACAGCTCATCGCCGAGAAGGCACTCGCCCTGATCCCCCGCAGCGGGGCGATCGCCCTTGATGCGTCGACGACGGCCGGCACGATCGGGGCCTCGATCGGCGAGCGTTCCGGTCTCACCGTCGCCACGAACTCCTACGAGAACTTCCGCACCATGCGCGGCATGCCGGGCGTCGAGCCGATTCTCATCGGCGGCGCTCTCGAGGCGGCCACCGACAGTTTCGTCGGGCTCGTGGCCTGCCAGGCGGCGGCTTCCATGCTCTACCAGCGCTTCTTCACCTCGGCCTCCGCCCTGGATGCGGCACTCGGCACCTCGGAGGTCTCGTTGCCCGAGAGCCAGACCAAGAAGGCCTTCGCCGGCGTCTCTCGTGAGCTCATTCTCTGCATCGACTCCTCGAAGCTCGGCGATCGCTCTATCGCCCTCTGCTTCACGCTTGCCGACATCGCCGTGATGATCACGGAGCTTGACCCCGGAGACGCCCGCCTCGACGAGTACCGCGAGCTGGTCGAGCTGCGCTGAACCGCTTGCGCCTCAAGTGACTTGTTGTTAGATTTCACAGATACGAACATTCAAGTTTGAGCAAAGGATTCCGCACGTGAGCACCCCAGCAGACCTCATCGCGCGGTCGAACCGCCTCGGCGCCGACCCCAAGAACACCAACTATGCGGGCGGCAACACCAGCGCCAAGGGCATCGAGACCGACCCGGTCACCGGTGAGCCGGTCGAGCTGATGTGGGTGAAGGGCTCCGGCGGCGACCTCGGCACGCTCACCGAGTCCGGCCTCGCCGTACTCCGCGTCGACCGGCTGCGCGCCCTCGAGGGCGTCTACGCCGGCCTCGACCGCGAGGACGAGATGGTCGCCGCGTTCGACTACACGCTGCACGGCAAGGGCGGCGCCGCCCCGTCGATCGACACCGCTATGCACGGCCTCGTCGACGCCGCCCACGTCGACCACCTGCACCCCGACTCCGGCATCGCCATCGCCACGGCAGCCGACGGCGAGGCGCTGACCTCGACCATCTTCGGCGACAAGGTCGTCTGGGTGCCGTGGCGCCGCCCCGGCTTCCAGCTGGGCCTCGACATCGCCGCCATCAAGGCCCAGAACCCGGCCGCGATCGGCTGCATCCTGGGCGGCCACGGCATCACCGCGTGGGGCGACACCAGCGACGAGGCAGAGGCCAACTCGCTCTGGATCATCGACACCGCGGCCGCCTACATCGCCGAGAACAGCACGGCCGAGCCCTTCGGCCCCGCGCTGGAGGGCTTCGCCGCGCTGGGCGAGGCCGAGCGCCTGGCCAAGGCCGCCGCACTCGCCCCCGTCATCCGTGGCCTCGCCTCGACCGACAAGCCCATGGTCGGCCACTTCACGCACAGCGCGGAGGTGCTGGACTTCCTGGCCTCCAGCGAGCACCCGCGCCTCGCCGCGCTCGGCACCAGCTGCCCCGACCACTTCCTGCGCACCAAGGTCAAGCCGATGGTGCTGGACCTGCCCTCCGACGCCTCGGTCGAGGACTCGATCGCCCGCCTCGAGGAGCTGCACACCGAGTACCGCGCCGACTACCAGGCCTACTACGACCGCAACGCGGTCGAGTCCAGCCCCGCCATCCGCGGTGCAGACCCGCTCATCGTGTTGGTTCCCGGCGTCGGCATGTTCAGCTTCGGCGCCAACAAGCAGACTGCCAGGGTGGCCGGCGAGTTCTACGTGAACGCCATCAATGTGATGCGCGGCGCGGAGGGCATCTCCAGCTACGCCCCGATCGACGAGGCGGAGAAGTTCCGCATCGAGTACTGGGCCCTCGAAGAGGCCAAGCTGGCGCGGATGCCGAAGCCGAAGCCCCTCGCCAGCCGCATCGCGCTCGTCACCGGTGCCGCCTCCGGCATCGGCAAGGCCATCGCCGTGCGCCTGGCCGCCGAGGGCGCCTGCGTCGTCATCGCCGACCTCGACCTGGCCAAGGCGCAGGCCGCCGCGGCCGAGCTGGGCAGCACCGACGTCGCCATCGGCGTCGCCGCCGACATCTCGAACGAGGCCGCCGTGCAGGCGGCCATCGACGCGGCCGTCCTGGCCTTCGGTGGGCTCGACCTGGTCGTGAACAACGCCGGCCTCTCGCTCTCGCGCCCCCTGCTGGAGACCACCGAGGCCGACTGGGACCTGCAGCACAACGTGATGGCCAAGGGCTCCTTCCTCGTCTCGAAGAACGCAGCCCGGGTGCTGATCGCCCAGAAGCTCGGCGGCGACATCGTCTACATCTCCTCGAAGAACTCGGTCTTCGCCGGCCCGAACAACGTCGCCTACTCGGCCACCAAGGCCGACCAGGCCCACCAGGTGCGCCTGCTGGCGGCCGAGCTCGGCGAGCACGGCATCAAGGTCAACGGCATCAACCCGGACGGCGTCGTGCGCGGCTCCGGCATCTTCGCCTCGGGCTGGGGCGCGAACCGCGCCGCCACCTACGGCATCGAGGAGGAGGACCTGGGCAAGTTCTACGCCCAGCGCACCATCCTCAAGCGCGAGGTCGTGCCCGAGAACGTCGCGAACGCCGTGTTCGTGCTGTGCTCGAGCGACCTCTCGCACACGACCGGCCTGCACATCCCCGTCGACGCGGGCGTCGCGGCTGCGTTCCTGCGCTAGCCTGCGCCCACACCGATTGTCCCGGCCGCCGGGCGCCCCGACACGGGCGCCCGGCGGCCGGGATCGCTGAGCGAACCACGAATCAAGGAGTACCCCAGAATGGCCAACGGAACAGTCGCCGCCGTGGACCTCGGCGCCACCAGCGGCCGGGTCATGCTCGGCCATGTCGGCCCGGACGAGCTCCGGCTCGAGGCGGTCAACCGCTTCCCGAACACCCCGGTGCAGACGCCGGGCGGGCTGCACTGGGACGTGCTCGGGCTGTACCAGTCCGTTCTGGAGGGGCTGGGCCAGGCGGGCCGCCTGCAGCCGGGACTGGCGAGCATCGGCATCGACTCCTGGGCCGTCGACTACGGCCTGCTGCGCGGCGACCGCCTGCTCGGCGTGCCGTTCCACTACCGCGACCCCCGCAACACCGCCGCCGTTCCCGCCGTGCACGAGCGCGTGCCGTTCGCCGAGCTCTACGCCGAGAACGGGCTGCAGTTCCTGCCGTTCAACACGCTCTACCAGTTCGAGGCGGAGCGGGCAGCCGGCCTCCTCGACGTGGCCGACCGCGCGCTGCTGGTGCCCGACCTGATCGCCTTCTGGCTCACCGGCGCGCAGCGGGCCGAGAGCACCAACGCCTCGACGACCGGCCTGCTCACTCTCGGCGGCGAGCCGCGCTGGAACGATTCGCTGATCGAGCTACTCGGCCTCCCCCGCGGCCTGTTCCCCGAGCTGGTCCAGCCCGGGGAGCTCATCGGCACCCTGCTGCCCCGCCTGGCCGCGTCCACCGGCCTGCGCGCGTCGACGCCGATCATCGCGGTCGGCTCGCACGACACGGCATCCGCGGTGGTGGCCGTGCCCATGACCGACCCGGATGCCGCCTACATCTCCTGTGGCACCTGGGGCCTGGTCGGCGTCGAGCTGGAGCGGCCGGTGCTCACCGAGGCCAGCCGGGCCGCCAACTTCACGAACGAGGGCGGTGTCGACGGCCGGGTGCGCTTCCTGCACAACGTGATGGGAACCTGGCTTCTCAGCGAGTCGGTGCGCACCTGGCAGCAGGCCGACCCGAGCGTCTCGCTGCTGCCGCTCGTCGCCGCCGCCGAGGCCGTCACCGGCCCGGTCGCCGTCTTCGACGCGAACGACCCGCGCTTCATGGAGCCGGGCGACATCCCCTCCCGCATCGCCGCCTGGTGCACCGAGCACGGCCAGCCCGTGCCGGCCAGCCAGGCCGAGTTCGTGCGCAGCATCATCGAGAGCCTGGCGGAGGCATTCGCGCGCGCCGTGCGGGCGGCATCCGACCTCTCGGGCAAGACGGTGCGCACGATCCACATCGTGGGCGGCGGCTCGCAGAACGCGCTGCTCTGCCAGCTCACCGCCGACCACGCCGGCGTGCCCGTGCAGGCGGGGCCGGTCGAGGCCACCGCGCTCGGCAACGTGCTTGTGCAGGCCCGTGCGGCCGGGCTCGTCTCCGGCGACCTCGAGTCGCTGCGTGCCTTGGTGGCGGCGAACTTCGAGCCCCTGCACTACACGCCGCGCTCGCAGCGCGACGCCCGACGAGGCTGAGCATGGCCGCCGAGCTGCGGGAACGGATCGCGTGAGAGGCTTCGCCCATGCCGTCGATTGGGCGCGCAGCCGTGTGGCGGCCGGCGCGCTGCCGACCGCGGTGCTCGGCATCGCGAGCGCGAACGGCGTGCACGAGCTTGCCGCATTCGGGGCGAGCGGGGGCCGCCCGGCGCACGTCGACGACCACTTCCCACTGTTCTCGGTAACGAAGCCACTCCTGGCCATGACGGCCCTGCGTGAAGTGGAGCGCGGGCGGCTTGCGCTGACGGACGCGCTGAGCGGCGTGCTACCCGAGTTCGGGCGCAATCGCTCCGACTCGGTCGAGCTGCGCCACCTGTTGAACCACAGCTCGGGCATCGCCGAGCCACCCCTGCACACCCCCGGCGGCCTGCGCCGCTCGCTGCTCACTGCCTCCGCCGACTTCGCGGCCGGCACCGCCACGCGCTACTCCAGCATCGCCTTCGAGGGCATCGCCGCGATGACCCAGCATGCTGCCGGCCGCCCGTGGGAACACGCCGTCTCCGCAGTGATGGCGGATGCCGGCGCACACGGCGTCACCTTCGACGCCGCCTGCGAGCCGCACCCGATCTACGGCGCCGACGACGTCGGCCTCGATTACACCCGGTTCCAGGAGCTGCGCCATCCCGGCGCCGGGGCCTATGCGCGCGCCCGCGACCTTCTCGCACTCGGCCAGGCCCTGCTGCGGCAGGACCCGACGGTGCTGCACCCCGCGACCCTTGCCGCCATGCTGCGCCCCACCACGGCGCGGTTGTTCAAACTGCCGCCATACACGGCAGAGCTCGGCCAAGACTGGGGCCACGGCTGGAACCTGCGCCACTCGGCGCCCGGCTTGCTGGAGCGCTCCGTCTACGGCCACGGCGGCTGGAACGGGACCGAGTTCTGGGTCTACCCCACGCTGAACGTCTGCTTCGTGCTGCTCACCAATCGGATGGCGCCCGACCGGAACCGGGTGAACGTCGACCAGCTGCACAACGCAGTCGTCGTCGGGGCCCGCTGACCCGAGGGATCAGCGGGCCCGACGAGCCGGCGACACGACGGCTCAGTGGCCGAGGACAACAGCATTCAGGCGCTTTTGCCAGGCGACATCCGCCCACATCGGGTGGTGCGGGGCGGCGTTCGAGCAGAGCACCATGCCCCACGCCCCGTTCTCCAACGCCGTGCGGATGCCGTGCTCGGCGAGGGAACGGCCGACCGGGCCCTCCTCGAACTGCCCGCCGAGCGGGGTGTAGCCGATCCAGCCCTCTCCGATCACGTGCGGCATCCCGGCCCGATCCGCCCAGGCTGCGACCGCAGCCAGACGCGACTCGATCTCGCGCTGCATCGCCTCGCGATGCAGCGCGTAGTTCTCGTACAGCCAGAGGTCCCAGCGGTCGGTGTCGATCCAGTCGTAGCCGTAGATCATCTGGTCGGTTATCACGGTGGCTTCCAGTTTCCACGGTTCGGGCATGCCGTACTCGGCAAATCCAGGCGCATCCGGCAACAGCAGGCTCTGCAGCATGGCGTTGGGGAATCCGTCACTGCCATGCGCCCGGAGATCGATCAACGACTGCAGCGCGTCCAGCACACCGTAGGAGTAGATGTGGAACTGCGCCACATCGATGCCGGCGGGGATCTGAGCCATGTCCAGGTGTGGCGGCTTGCCCCAACTGGCGGTGACCAGCTGGCCGGGGTGCGCGTCGCGCACCGCCTGAATCGCTTCGAGCGCCGCGGCATCCAGCCCGCCCACCAGAGAGAAGTCGATCTCGTTGTGCAGCTCGGTGAACGCGATGAGATCGGCGAAGTCGTGATCGTCCAGAAAGCGGAGCATCGCGTCTGCCGCGGCGGCCAGCCGCGGCAGCCGCTCGCCGACCGGGATCGCGTCGATCGCCCGCCACCACGCGGGGTCGGCGGCAAAGGAGGCCGACTGCTGGTACTCCCAGCTGGCCAAGATCACGACGAAACCGTGCCGGCGTGCAGCCGCGAACAGCTCGAGCAAGCGCGCGAGCACGTCGATCTCGTAGCCACCCACGACGTCGTACCAGCGAGTGCGCTGGCCGTAATAGCCCCCCGCCGGTGCCGGGCCGAGCCCGCCGATGCGCACTGTCGTTGGCACGTCGAGACCGCCGAAGAGCAGCATCGGCGCGGCGCAGATGCGCACAGTGTTGTAACCGCGTTCCGCCGCCTCGGCGAACGCGCGGTCGATGTCCTCGAACGGCTCCGCCGCGCCCGCCCTGGTGTACCAGGAGAAGTCCCAGAGGGTGATCGCCAGCCGCTCCGGCAAGTGTGAGGGAATCACGTGCGTCATCCCTTGGTCGCCCCCGCAGTCAGACCGGCCCGCCAGAAGCGCTGCAGCGAGACCATGACGAGCACGAGCAGGATCGCCGAGACCGCCGCTCCGGTGACAACGAGCACGTAGAAGATGGGGTCGCGCTGGGTCTGGCCATTCCAGAGCGTGAGGCCGAGGGTGACGGGGAAGGTGCGGGGGTCGTTCAACATCACCAGCGGCAGCAGATAGTTGTTCCAGACGGCAACGAACTGGAACAGGAAGATCGTCACGATGGCCGGAGTCATCATTCGTGTGCTCATGGTCCAGAAGATGCGCAGGTCACCCGCCCCGTCCAGACGCGCAGCCTCGATCACCTCGTCGGGGATCGACTCCTTCGAGTAGATCCGGGCCAGGTAGACACCGAACGGGCTCACCATGCTGGGCAGCAGAACGCTCCAGTAGGAGCCGGTGAGGCCCACCGAGTTGAGCAGGAAGTACAGCGGCAGGGCGATGACGGTGGCTGGGACCAGCACGCCACCGAGCACGGCGCTGAAGATGAACTCGCGCCCCTTGAACTCGTACTTGGCCATTGCGTAGCCGGCCGTCGTCGCCATAACGGTGGCGAAGAGTGCGCCGACGCCGGAGTAGAGCAGGCTGTTGAGCAGCCAGTTCGGGTAGAGGCCGTTGTCCTGGGTGAACAGCCGACCGAGGTTCTCGAACAGCTGCGGGCTGTCGGAGAACCAGAGCCCGAAGGTGCCGAACAGGTCGGCGGAGTTCTTCGTCGCCGCGAAGAGCACCCAGACCAGTGGCAACAGGAAGTACGCCGCAGCGGCGACCATCACCGCCATCACAGGCACGGAGGTGAGGAATGAACGACGGCCTACCATGCGCGGTTTCCCTTTCGGTTGACGGCACTCAAGAAGCCGAATGAGAAGACGAAGGCGATGATCGCGACGATCACGGCCATGGCGGCGGCCAAGTTGGGGTCACTTTGCGAGAAGGCCTGGTTGTATGCCGCGAGGTTCGGAGTGAAGTCGGAGTTGATCGCGGTGGTGAGGGGCTTCAGCACAAGCGGCTCGACGAAGAGCTGCAGGGTGCCGATGATGGTGAAGACGGTGACCATGATGATGGTGGGCCGCAGCAGCGGGATCTGGATGTTGCGGATGATGTGCCACTGGTTCGCGCCGTCGATGCGGGCTGCCTCGTAGAGCTCCGCGGGGATCGACTGCAGGGTGGCGATCAGGATCAGCATGTTGTAGCCGGCGAAGCCCCACAGCGCGATGTTCGCGATGGCGAAGAGCACCGAATCCGGCCCGAGCGGAATCAGGTTGATGCCGATGTTGCTGAGGCCCTGCAGGACGGGGCTGGTGGTGGGGATGTACAGGAAGCCCCACAGCAGCGACGCGATGACGCCGGGAACGCCGTAGGGCATGAAGTAGATCACGCGGAAGAGACGGGGGAAGTAGCCCTTGCCCGACTCGAGCAACAGGGCGAGCGCCAGGGCGCCGCCGATCATCAGGGGCACCTCGATGATGGCGAACAGGATGACGCGGCCGATGCTCTCCATGAACGATGGCGTGCCGAGCGCCTTGGCGTAGTTCTCCAGGAACACGAATACGCGCTCCGGGGCGCCGAACCCGAGGCCGCTGCTCTGCATCGCGAAGAGGCTGTCCCAGATGGCGTAGCAAATGGGGAGCACGAAGAACGCGATGAAGAAGATCACGAACGGTGCGAGGAAGATCACCAGCGGCAGCCGGATCTTTCTCCTCGCGGTGCGCGCGGGCCCGGCGGGTGCTGTGGCGGCGGGCGGCTGCGCCTCGATGTCCTCAGCGAGGCGAACGGCGGTGGTTGCTTGTGTCACGGTGTCCTCAGGGAAGTGAACGGTGGCGGCGACACTTGCGTGTCGCCGCCACCAGACGGCGTTACTCGTTGACGGAGATGCCCTTGTCCTTCATGGCCTTCACCATGTCGGTCTGAGTCTTCTCGAAGGCCTCAGTCAGCGGCGTCTTGTTCTGGACGGCCGCCTTGACGTTGTCGGTCAGGGCTGCGTACAGCGTGTCGATCAGCGGCGGGAACTGCCAGCCGCTGGCGATGTTCGCGTCGGAGACCTCGAAGGTGTCCCAGATGTTCTGGCCGCCGAAGAACTCGAAGGTGGTGGGGTCATCGGTGAGGGCCGTGATCTCGGACTTGTCGCTCATCGCCGGCCAGCCGGCTCCGATGCTGGTGAGGGTGCTGGCGCTGTCGGCGGTGCCGTTCAGCCACAGCAGGAACTCGGATGCTTCCTTCGGGTGCTTGGAGCCCTTGAGGACGACGTTCGCCGACCCACCGGCCCAGCTGGCCGAGACGTTCTCGCCGGCGGTCCACTGCGGCATCTCCGCCGCGGCCCACAGGCCGGCGGTGTCCGGGGCGTTGCCCGACACGATGGCGGCGGCCCACGAGCCGCTCATCCAGCTGGCGATGTTGCCGGTCTGGATGTCGGCGTACCACTCGTTGCTCATGTCGGCCTGGACCTTGACCAGGTCCTCATCGAGCAGCTTCTGCCAGAACTCGGCCATGCGCAGGGTGTCGGGGTTGTTGATCGCCACGTTCCAGGCGTCACCGCTCGTGGTGAACCACGGCTCGCCGGCCTGCTGGGCGAGGGCCATCAGCCACGGCGCCTGGTTGGACGCGAAGGCGGCGATGTAGCGGTTGGGGTCCGAGGCGTGGATTGCCTGGGCGGCCGCGTAATACTCGTCCCACGTGGTCGGAGCCGCGAGGCCCACCGACTCGAAGACGTCGGTGCGGTAGAACTGCCCGACCGGGCCGGAAGCCTGCGGGATCGCGTAGACCGAGTCGTTGAAGACACCGGTCTTCCACTGCCAGTCCGTGAAGACGTCTGCCGAGTCCGCCACGTACTCGGTGATGTCGGTGAGGGCATCGTTGAGCAGGAAGGTGGGGATCTCGTCGTAGCCGATCTGAGCGACATCCGCTGGGTTGCCGGCCTTGACGGCCGACAGCATCTTCGCGTAGCCACCGTCGGGGCCGGCGGCGATGGGCTCAACGGTGACGTGGATGTCATCGTGGGCTGCGTTGAACGCATCAACGGCCTTGTCAATGTTCGGCACCCACGTCTGGAACGTCAGTTCGACGGGACCATCGGATGCGACGTCCGACGTCGTCGAGCACGCTGCGAGCGGCGTGATGACGGCGAGGGACAGTGCGGCTGCTGCGACGACACGAGAGCGCTTGCTGCGCTGCGACATGGATGCTCCTTTGCATAAAGGTAAAATGAATCGTTTCATGAATCGATTCACGTAAGGATAAACATTCACCGAGCCAATTGTCAAAGCCGCGAACGCAGTGGCTGGTCAGGGGCGGTAACTGCGCGCTGCGACTAGCGAATGACGCCGACGGTCGACTCGCGTGCGAGCAACGCGGGGGTCAACCCGACGGCCTGGTGCACATGCCCGGCAGGAGCGCCGAGCTCGTCGATGAGCAGCCGCGCGCCCACGTAGCCCATGTGCTCGGCACGCTGGCCGATCGACGAGATGGGGATGAGTGAAGCCCCCGCGAAGTCAATGTCGTCGTAGCCGAGCACGGCGAGATCCCGCGGCACGTCGAGCACCCGGGCAACGCGCTGCATGAGGCCGATCGCGACGAGGTCGTTACCGGCGAAGACGGCGTCAGGGCGCTCTTCGACCGGCATGGCCAGGATCGCATCGCCGACCGACCGACCGATGGCGACAGAGAGCGTCGGCTCGTGCAGCACGCGCAGTTCGACCCCGGGGTGCGCGGCGACCGCCTCCCTGCAGCCCTCCTCCCTGTCCCGCATCTGCTGAATGCTGTCTGGGCCGAGCACGAGCAGGATCCGCCGGCGACCTGTCTCGATGAGGTGCGCGGCGCCGAGCGCACCGCCGAGCGTGTCGTCGATGAAGACTGAACAGTGCTCATCGGAGTGCCGGTCGACGAGCACGACCTTCGTGCCCTGGGCGAGCAACCGGGCCGTGTCTGGTGCACTGCGCGCCGGGGTGACCAGCACGCCGGCGACGCGATGGCGCTCGAACACATCGAGGTTCTTACTCTCGCCGCCCTCGTCGTCCTCGCTGGTGGCGAACAGCAGGGAGTAGCCAGACTCGGCCGCCGCAGCAGACGCGCCCAGGGCAAGTGTCGTGAAGAAGGGGTTCGAGATGTCGGTGAAGACAAAGCCGATGGCATTGCTCTGGCCGGTGCGCAGCGAGCGGGCCGTGCTGTTGGGCACGTAGCCGAGCTCCTGGATGACGCCGCGCACGCGATGCGCGATCTCCGCGTTGACGCTGGGCACGTCATTCAGCACGTTGGAGACGGTCCCGACCGACACCCCGGCATGCTGGGCGACGTCACGCAAGCGCACCAGTGACACCTTCGACTCCCCTCGCGACTGCGCCGAGTACTAGGAGTTAGCAGCAACGGCGCCAGCATCTGTGCAACCATACCGGACGGTCAGCGGCGGACGTCACGCCCACCTCCCACTCGCGCGAGCTGGCGCAGCGGGGACCTGACTCTCCCTTCTCGCCGCGGAGGCGTGACCGCTGGTTGGCGCCGCGCTCGCCCTGCTCACCTCCCGCTTTTTGCGGCGCGGTGTTGCGGCGCCGGCCGCCCCCTGGCCCGGTTATGCGGTAGGAACGAGTACGACAGTGCGGCGCGAACGCGCCCATGCCGATGGAGGATTGAATGAGCAACTACAGCCACGCACTCGACTGGGCGCGCCGCCAGACCGACGAGGGCCGCCTGCCGGCCGCCGTTCTGGGCATCGCGACGGCCGATGGCGTGCAGGAGCTCGCCGCGTTCGGCGCCAGCGGTGAGCGCGCGGCATCCGTCGGCGACCACTTCCCGCTGTTCTCGGTCACGAAGCCGATCGTCGCGCTGACGGCGCTGCGGGCGGTCGAGCGCGGCCAGCTTGCCCTCACCGACCCGCTGAGCGCCGCGCTGCCCGGCTTCGGCGCGGATCGCCCCGACACCGTGGAGCTGCGCCACCTGCTCAGCCACACTTCGGGAATCAGCGAGCCGCCGCTCGACTCCGCCGTTGGTCTGCGCACCGAGCTGCTCGCCGCCGGCTCCGAGTTCCCCGCCGGCGCCGCCGTGCGCTACTCCTCGCTCGCCTACGAGGGCATCGCCGCCATGATCGAGCACGCGACGGGGCTGCCGTGGCAGCAGGCCGTCGCAGAGCTGGTGACGGATGCCGGCGCCGACGGTTTCACGTTCGATGAGGGGTGCCAGCCGCATCCGGTGTTCGACGAATCCGTTGTCGGCCTCGACTACGCGGCGATGCAGCGCCTGCAGCACCCGGGTGCCGGCGGCTACGCCCGCGCCGAGGACCTGCTGGCGATCGGACGCTCGCTACTCACCGGGGACGGCGCCGTCGTGCACCCGACGACCGTGGCCGCGCTGCAGCGGCCGCGCACGAGTGGGCTCCCGCTGATGGAGTCGGCGCCCCACCGCCCGGGCGAGCTCTGGGGCCTTGGCTTCAAGCTCCGGCTGGACGCCCCCGGCCTGCTCGCCACCGACGGCTTCGGCCACAGCGGCTGGGCCGGCTGCGAGTTCTGGATCTACCCGGAGCAGGGCGTCTGCTTCACGCTGCTGACCAATGTGCTGGAGCCCGCGCGTCGCGGCGTGAACATCGACCGGCTGCACAACACCGTCGTGGCGGGAACCCGCGCTTCGCGCTGACCCCAGGCCCGAGCCGGCCCCGGCATCCGCCGACAGGCTGACCGACAGAAACGCAGGAGGAGGGCGGCGCGGGTCGCCGCCACGGCGCCCGCACTGCTCTCCTCCTGTGTTTCTGCGCCGAAGCGGTCGCGTGGGCCACCCCCGCGACGGCAGAATAGAGGTGTGTCACCCGGGCACGCCGCGGTTCCGCCGGCACCCGAGAACGGCGGCACCGTCGAAGGGCATCGCATGAACGCATCCACCGAGACGCGCGTCGGGGTCTACATCGACTTCGACAACATCGTCATCTCCCGCTACAACCAGCTGCACACCCGCGGCCAGTTCCAGAAGGACCACGCCCGCGACGCCGTGGGCGGCAAGGGCGAATCGGCCGCCATCACGCAGCGGATCGACGAGGCCACGGTCAACCTCGGCGCCATCCTCGACTTCGCCTCGTCCTTCGGCACCGTGGGCGTCAGCCGCGCCTACGCCGACTGGTCCGTCGCCATCAACGCCAGCTACCGCCGCCAGCTGATTGACCGCGCCGTCGACCTGGTGCAGCTGTTCCCCGTCGTCGCCTCGATGAAGAACGGGGCCGACATCCGCCTCGCCGTCGACGTGATCGAAGACCTGTTCCGCCTCGCCGACCTCACCCACGTGGTGATCGTCGCGGGCGACTCCGACTACATCGCGCTCGCCCAGCGGGCCAAGCTGCTCGGCCGACACGTCGTCGGCATCGGCGTGGCCGGCGGAACCAGCAAGGCCCTCGCCGCCGCCTGCGACGAGTTCGTCGACTACGACGCGCTGCCCGGAATCGTGCGGGTGAGCGTCGCCCAGGAATCCCGTCCGAGCCGGCGCAAGGCTGGAGCCAACGGTTCCTCCGGAGCCGGGGCCTCGGAATCCGCAGATGCCGCGGACACGGCTGCGACACGGCAGACGGAGGACGGGCCCGCAGCCGACGCCTCCCCGGATGCCGGCGAGCCCTCTGCACCTGCGCGCGCGATGCGCCCGCGTTCCTCCCGGCAGGCGAAAGCCGCCCTCGAGGAGGCCGGCGACCTGCTCGCCCGCGCCCTGGAGCTCGGCGCCGCCAAGTACGACGAGGACTGGCAGGCCAGCGGCAACGTGAAGAACCAGATGCTGCGCATGGACCCGACGTTCCAGGAGCGAGCCCTCGGCTTCTCCTCGTTCACCGACTTCGTGAAGGCGATGGACTCCCGCGTCGAGATCGACGAGAGCCACCCCTCCCGGCGGATCCGGCTGCGCCCGCTCGGCACCCAGCTGATGTTCTCGGCCCTCCCCGACGCCTGAGCGGCGCCGCGCGGCGCAGCCCAACGCGGCCCGCTCTGCGCCAGTTCGTAGCCCTCCGCGCCACACCAGCTGGCGCGGAGGCCGAGGAAGTGGCGCTGGGCGAGGTCGACGGATGCGCGGCCCCGCCCGCACCGCATGCACGGCCCGGCGCAGCCCAACGTGGCCCGACGCAGCGCGGCGCGGCCCGCTCTGCGCCAGTTCGTAGCCCTCCGCGCCACACCAGCTGGCGCGGAGGCCGAGGAAGTGGCGCAGAGCGCGGTCGGCGGATGCGCGGCCCCGCCCGCACGGCGGCGACGCTGCGACGCCCGCCCGACGCCCGCCTGCGCCAGTATGTAGCCCTGCGCGCCACTCCAGCTGGCGCGGAGGGCGAGCAAGTGGCGCTGGGTGAGGTCGACGAATGCCGGCCACCCCGAGCGCCCGCACGGCCGCCCGCACGGCCGAAGCCCGCACGGCCACCCGCACGGCCACGATTCGGCCGTGCTTCGGCCGCACTTCGGCGCGCTTTCGGCGACCTGTCGGCACGGACGGCATCCGCAGATCGGAGGCGTATGCTGTCGCGAAGACAGTAAATAAGGAGTCGGACCCCATGAGTTTCACCGGAAAAGTAGCACTCGTCACCGCCAGCGGCGCCGGAATCGGCGCGGCAGTCGCCAAGCGCCTGGCGCGCGAGGGCGCGAGCGTCGTCGTCTCGGACGTCAATGACGAGAACGGCCTCGCCGTCGTCGCCGAGATCGTGGCAGCCGGCGGCAAGGCCGCCTACAAGGCAGCCAATGTCGCCGACGCCGAGCAGGTCGACGCGCTCGTCGACTTCGCCGTCGCAGAGTTCGGCGGCCTGCACCTGGCCGTGAACAACGCCGGCATCGGCGCCATGCCCAAGCGCCTCGACGAGATCGCCGAGGTCGAGTGGGACCGCACCATGAACGTCACCCTGCGCGGAACCTGGCTGTCGATGAAGGCCGAGACCCGCCACTTCCTCGCAAACGGCGGCGGCAACATCGTCAACATCGCCTCGATCGCCGGCCTGAACGCCACCCCCAACCTCACGCCGTACGGCGCGAGCAAGCACGGCGTCGTCTCGCTGACCCGCAGCGGCGCGCAGGAGTACGCCACCGACAACATCCGCATCAACGCTGTCGCCCCCGGCGCGATCGAGACGGCCGCTCTGGCCTCGCTGCCGGCCGAGGCCAAGGCCGGCTACGCCGCCGAGATCCCGATGAAGCGCCTCGGCCTGCCCGAGGACATCGCCAACGCGGCCGTCTGGCTGCTCTCCGACGAGGCCTCCTTCGTCACCGGCGTCGTGCTGCCGGTCGACGGCGGCACGCAGTATGCCTGATTCCCCCGCCCCGAGCGGCTCGTTCCCGGCGGGCTCGTTGCCCTACGGCTCCGAGCCGCTCGCCGCGCTCCTCAGCGTCTTCACGCGCTGGGGCTCCGGCGGCTTCATCCACGCACTGGCTGAGAACGCGGCGGCAGGCGCCGGCGAGTTGGACGCGACGAGCATCGTCGCCGTGACCACCCTCGCCAGGGAGGGCGCGATGCGGCCCTCGGCCTTGGCCGAGCGACTGCGCGTCGGCGCCTCGAACGTGAGCAAGATCAGCGCCCGGCTGGCCGCGCTCGGCCTGGTGCAGAAGGTGGCCGACCCCGCGGATTCGCGCGCGTCGCTGCTGCAGCTCACCCCGCAGGGCGAGGCCGTGATGGCCTCCCTCGTCGAGGCGGGCGACCGGATGATGGCCGAGATCCTCGCCGACTGGCCTTCCGCCGACCGTGCAGAGCTCGGCCGGCTGCTGGCGCGCTTCGAGCGGGATGCCGCCCGCTACACGCTCGGCACCGACTAGCCCGTCCGGCGACAGCGATAGCGACAACCGCAGCCACAGCGCACAATGGCGCCTTCCCGATCGGGAAGGCGCCATTGTGCGCAGTCGGCGGCCCTAGGCCGCGCGGGTCGAGACCGTGATGGTGAACTTCGCGTTGCGGGCGACCTGCCGGGTGGGCCCGACGATGCCGCGCAGCGCCGGCGCGTAGCCGAGGTGTGAGTTCCACACACACCAGAGCTGGCCGCCCGGGGCGAGCACGCGCGCCGCGTGCTCGAACAGCTTGAGCGCGATACCGGCGTGCACGGAGGCGCCGACGTGGAAGGGCGGGTTGAGCACGATCAGCTCGGTACTGGCATCCGGCTGGTGGCTCAGACCGTCGTCGCGCACCACGGTGACCCGCTCGCTCATCCGGTTGGCGGCGGCGGTGGCGCGTGCGGATGCCACGGCGGCGGCCGACTGGTCGCTGGCCAGCACGCGCAGCTCGGGCCGGTGCAGCGCCAGCGCGGTGGCCAGGATGCCGGTGCCGCAGCCCAGGTCGATCGCGTTCCGGGCGCGAGGGTGCGCCTCGGCGAGGTGCCCGAGCAGGAACCGCGTGCCGATGTCGACCGAGGCGCCGGCGAACGCCGCCCCGTGCGCGGCGACGGTGAGGCCGAGGTCGTCGTGCCGGTTCAGGCGCGGCCAGGCGGCGGTCGCGGGGTTGGCCTCCTGCGGGGCGCTGGCCAGGAGCACGCGCGACTTCTGCTGCGCGAGGCTCACGTCGAGGCGGCCGAAGTGCGCGCCGAGCACGTCGTTCATCGCGGGGGTCATGTGCTTGATCCGCCCGCCGGCGAACACGACCACGTCGGGCGCGGCATGCGCGGCAATGGCCGCGGCGATCTCGTCCAGCGCGTCGAGGGAGCGCGGCAGCTGCAGCAGCACCACGCGGGCGCCGCCCAGCAGCCCGGCGGCGTTCTGCTCGATGCCGAGGGCGATCGACCGGTAGTCGGTGCCGGCGGCGGCCCCGACCGTCTCGGCGTTTGCCGCGAGGGCGAGCTCGCCGGAGTAGGCGTCTTGGTGCACGCGGATGCCGCCGGCATCCGCCCCCGCCGAGCCGAGCAGCTCGAGCGCACCCAGCGTCAGCGCGCCGTAGCGGTCGCCGATCACGACGACCTCGTGGCCGCTGGCGCCCTGCAGTGCGGCTTCAGCCTCGGACAGGATCAGCCTGTCGCTGGCGTCCACTGCGAAAAGATTCTCGGCCTCAACGTCTGGCCACCGCCGCAAAGCCGAAAATTCCATGCCCCAAGGGTAACCTCGCGACGCACGGCGGCGCGAGGTGCGGGAGACACCAACTCGCGCGACGCGCAGCGTCGCGAAAGGCGGCAGCCCAGTCAAAGGCAACCTCTGGACAGTGACCGATGCGTGCCGGGTCTCGCCAGGCTCGACCAGCGGAGGCGGCTCGACCAGCGGGGGCGGCTCGACCAGCGGAACTGGACCAGCCGGCGGAATCCCTCGCTCGCTCCAGGGAGCGTGCGACCGAAACCACCAGGCGGGAGATCGGGCGGCTAGTGCTCGACGCCGCCGAGCGGGCGCCACACCACGACGGAGTTCGGGCGGCGCAGGCGCGTTCCGGCCTTGACCGAAATGACGTCGCCCTCGGCGCCGGCGGCGAAAATGCGCCGGCCGGGGCGGTTGAGCATTTCGTCGGCGAGTGCCCCCTCGAGCTCGCGCACCCGCGTGGACAGCTCGTTCACGCGGTTCTCAAGTTCTAAAATGCGCCGGATGCCTTCCAGGCTGACGCCCTCGGCGCTGAGCATCGCGATCTCGCGCAGCTGCATCACATCGCGCATGGAGTAGCGCCGGGACTTGCCCGGGGTGCGCTGCGGCTCGACCAGGCCGAGCCGGTCGTACTGGCGCAGCGTCTGCGGGTGCATGCCGGCCAGCTCGGCGGCGGCGGAGATCACGAAGATCGGCGCCCGCTCGTCGATGCCGGCCGACATCCCAGCAGTCATGGTTAGCCCCGTGCCTTGGCGAGGAGGTCCTCGCGCGGGTTCTCATCGGGCAGCGCCTCGCGCAGCTTCTCGAGCGCCTCCTGGGCGGCCGAGTTGAGGTGCGAGGGAACAGCCACCTGCACGACGGCGAGCAGGTCGCCGACGCCCTTGGCGGTCTTCACGCCGCGCCCCTTGACGCGCAGCACGCGGCCGCTCGGCGTGCCGGGGGCGACGCGCAGCTTGACCGGGTCGCCGCCGAGGGTCGGCACCTCGATGGTGGCGCCGAGGGCGGCCTCCACGAAGGTGACGGGCACGTTGACGCGCAGGTTCAGGCCCTCCCGCTCGAACACCGGGTGCTTGCGCACGGTGACGGTCAGGATGATGTCGCCGGCCTCGCCGCCGTCCGGCGAGGGCTGGCCCTTGCCGCGGAGCTTGATCTTCTGCCCGTCGGCGACGCCGGCAGGGATCTTGACCTTGATCGGGCGGCCATCGCTGGTCTGCAGGGTGATGGTGTCGCCCTGCGTGGCGGTGAGGAAGTCGATGGTGGCGCTGGCGTTCACGTCGGCACCGCGGCTCGGGCCGCCGTACCCGCGATAGCCGCCGGTGGTCTGACCGAATCGGCCGCCCTGGCCGCCGAACAGGCCGCCGAGGATGTCGTCGTAGCCTCCACCCTGCTGGAAGGTGTACTGCTGCTGGCCGCGGCCGCCGCCCGCGCCGCCGAACATGCCGCCGAAGACGTCTTCGAAGCCGGCATTGCCGCCGGCGTTGCCGGGAGCGGTGAAGCGAGCCCCGCCGCCCATGGCGCGTATCGCGTCGTATTCCTTGCGCTGCTCAGGATCGGAGAGCACCGAGTGCGCCTCGCTGATCTCCTTGAACTTCGCCTCGGCCTGGGCGTCGCCCTGGTTCGAGTCGGGGTGGTATTTGCGGGCGAGCTTGCGATAGGTCTTCTTCAGCTCGGCCTCGCTCACGTCCTTTGAGACGCCGAGAACCTTGTAGAAGTCCTTGTCAAACCAATCCTGACTTGCCATGCGCGCCTCCTTTCGTGATGAGTTGATGTGTTGCATCCGCTGGCGGATGCAGAAAGTCTGTGTTCACAAGCATTGTGAGTGTAGGGGCCGGATGCCGTGGCATCCGACCCCTACGGGAACCGCTCCTAGGCGGGCACCTGCACGACGACCTTCGCAGGTCGCAGCAAGGTGGAGCCGAGGTAGTAGCCCTTCTCGACGACGTCGGCCACGGTCTCGACCTCCACGCCCGGGGTGGGCTGCTGGAAGATCGCCTCGTGGATCGTCACGTCGAACACCTCGCCGACGGTTCCGACGGTGCTGAGGCCCAGCTTCTCGACACTCGCGCGCAACTTGGCGGCGATCGTCGCGAAGGCTGACTCGCCCTCGAGGTCTCCGTGCTTCTCGGCACGGTCCAGGTCGTCCAGCACCGGCAGCAGCGCGGAGACGGCCGAGCCGACGGCGCGCTCGCGCTCCACCTCACGGTTCGACTCGGTGCGCTTGCGGTAGTTGGCGTACTCGGCGGTGACCCGCTTGAGATCGGCCAGGTGCTCGGCGGTCGGGTCGGCCTCTTCTGCCGCGACGGCATTCAGAATGTCTTCCACAGTGAGCTCCTCCTCTCCCAGCGATTCGGCGCCTGGTCCTTCATTGTCGTGCGTCTCGACGTCGGGGCCCTCGGCCTGGATGGGCTCGCCATCCAGGCCGTTGGGCTCGTCCGGTTCGATCGGCTGGTTGATGTCAGCCATGGTTACTTCTTGTCGTCTTCGTCTTCGACGACCTCGGCGTCGACGACGTCCTCGTCAGAGGAGGCGTCGGCGGGCTGCTCGGCCGAGTCGGCCGCTGCGGCATCCGCCTGCGACGTGGCGTAGATCGCCTCGCCGAGCTTGCCCTGGCTCTCGTTGAGCTTGTCGAAGGCGCTCTTGACCGCGGAGTCGTCGTCGCCGGCGAGGGCGCTCTTGAGGGCATCGACGTCACCCTGCACCTCGGACTTGACGTCCTCGGGCAGCTTGTCCTCGTTGTCCTTGATGAGCTTCTCGATCGAGTAGACGAGCTGCTCAGCGCTGTTGCGCACCTCGGCGGACTCGCGACGAGCCTTGTCCTCGGCTGCGTGCTCCTCGGCCTCGCGCACCATGCGCTCGATGTCTTCCTTGGCCAGCGAGGATCCGCCGGTGATCGTCATCGACTGCTCCTTGCCGGTGCCCTTGTCCTTGGCGGACACGTGCACGATGCCGTTGGCGTCGATGTCGAAGGTGACCTCGACCTGCGGGATGCCGCGGGGGGCCGGGGCGATGCCGGTCAGCTCGAAGGTGCCGAGCGCCTTGTTGTCGCGGGTGAACTCGCGCTCGCCCTGGAAGACCTGGATCGCGACGGACGGCTGGTTGTCGTCTGCCGTGGTGAAGGTCTCGCTGCGCTTGGTCGGGATGGCCGTGTTGCGCTCGATGAGCTTGGTCATGATGCCACCCTTGGTCTCGATACCGAGGCTCAGCGGGGTGACGTCGATCAGCAGCACGTCCTTGCGCTCTCCGCGCAGAACGCCGGCCTGCAGGGCGGCGCCGACGGCGACGACCTCGTCAGGGTTGACGCCCTTGTTGGGCTCCTGGCCGGTCTCCTTCTTGACGAGCTCGCTCACGGCGGGCATACGGGTCGAGCCACCGACGAGCACGACGTGTGCGATGTCGGAGAGCTTGACGCCGGCCTCGCGGATGACGTCCTCGAAGGGCTTCTTGGTGCGGTCGAGCAGGTCGCTGGTCATGTTCTCGAACTCGGCGCGGGTCAGCGTCTCGTCGAGGTTGGCCGGGCCGTTCTCGGTGAGCGAGAGGTAGGGCAGCTGGATGCTGGCCTTGGTGCTCGAGGAGAGCTCCTTCTTGGCCTGCTCAGCGGCCTCCTTGAGGCGCTGCTTGGCGATCTTGTCGTTGGAGACGTCGACGCCGGTGGAGTCCTTGAAGCGCTTGATCAGCCAGTCAACGATGCGCTGGTCCCAGTCGTCGCCGCCGAGGCGGTTGTCGCCGGAGGTGGCGCGCACCTGGATGGTGCTGAAGTCGTCGTCCTTGCCCACCTCGAGGAGGGAGACGTCGAAGGTTCCACCACCGAGGTCGAAGACCAGGATGAGCTCGTCTTCCTTGCCCTTGTCCAGGCCGTAGGCCAGAGCGGCAGCGGTCGGCTCGTTGATGATGCGGAGCACGTTGAGGCCCGCGATCTCACCGGCCTCCTTGGTGGCCTGGCGCTCGGCGTCGTTGAAGTACGCGGGGACGGTGATGACGGCATCCGTCACCGTGTCGCCCAAGTACTGCTCAGCGTCGCGCTTCAGCTTGCCGAGGATGCGGGCCGAGATCTCCTGCGGCGTGTACTTCTTGCCGTCGATGTCGGTGCTCCAGTCGGTGCCCATGTGGCGCTTGACGGATGCAAGGGTGCGGTCGACGTTCGTGACGGCCTGGCGCTTCGCGGTCTCACCGACGAGAACCTCGCCGTCCTTGGTGAATGCGACCACCGAGGGGGTGGTGCGGAAACCCTCGGCGTTGGCGATGACGGTGGGCTCGCCACCCTCGAGAACGGCAACGACCGAGTTGGTGGTTCCGAGGTCAATTCCTACTGCACGTGACATATGTGTCTCTCCTTCTGCCGGCCGCTGTCCGCCGGCCGTCGGCTTGTGGTCGGGGCCCGCAGGCCGGCGACCGAAGTCCTTATGTCAAGACTTGAGCCTTGATGACTCAAGTATTTCACGCAGCAAATTCTCCGTCAACTCAAAGACGGCAAAGTTGAGTCACTCACGCTCAACTCTCAGTTTTCGGGTCCGCCGAACGGTTGACGCGGCAGGCCGGCGTGGCTAGATTCACCGCATGATCACCGGCGAGGAGCTCCGCGGCATCCCGATCTTCTCCCCGCTGCCCCCGGAGGCGATCGACTATCTGGCTCGCGTGGTGGAGGACATCCGCCTGCTCCCCGGCGAGTACTTCGTGCACGAGGGAGAGGCGCGCGCCCTGTTCGTCGTGATCGAGGGCACGATCGAGATCACCAAGGTGGTCAGCGGCGAGGAGCGCCCGATCGGCACGCGCACCCCTGGTCGGTTCTTCGGCGAGGTGCCGATGACGCTGAGCACGAACTTCCCGGCGAGCGGGCGGGCGGCCGGCCCGGCCCGCATCATCAAGCTGGACGTCACGGCGTACTACACGCTGGCCGCGATGGCGCCGTCCGTGCCCGCCAAGGTGGCCTGGCTCGCGCGGCGCTACCTGGACGCCATCCAGGCGCTGGCCGCGGAGCCGCCGGATGTCGTCGCCCGCGTGATCGCGCCGGCCTCCGACGCCCGGGCCCGGGCGCTGTCCACCTTCCTCACCCGCAACCACGTCGCGTTCGACCGCGTCACGGTCGAGGCGGATGCCGGCGGGCAGCCCTCCCCCGTGCTCGAGCTGCGCGACGGCAGCAGGCTCACCGACCCGCCGCGGCGCGAGGCCGCCGGCGCCGTCGGCCTCGACGTCGAGCCGAGCGCCGCCGACTACGACGTCGTGATCCTGGGCGGCGGCCCGGCTGGGCTGACGGCCGCCGTGAACGCCGCGGCGGAGGGCCTGCGCACCGTCGTGATCGAGCGCCTCGCCCCCGGCGGGCAGGCCGGCACCTCGACCCGGATCGAGAACTACACGGGCTTCCCGTTCGGCATCTCCGGCGACGACCTGGCCGGCCGCGCCCTCACCCAGGCCACCCGGCTGGGCGCCGAGCTCGTCGTCACCCGCACCGCCACGGCGGTCGACCCCACGACCCGTCAGGTCACCCTGGACGGCGGCGAGAGCGTGCGCGCGGCGGCGCTGCTGATCGCCACCGGCGTCGAGTGGCGCACGCTGCCGGTGCCGGGCGTGGAACGCTACCTCGGCAACGGCGTCTACTACGGGGCGGCGCGCAGCGACGCCGCCGTCGCGCAGGGCCAAGACGTGGGCATCATCGGCGCGGGAAACTCCGCCGGGCAGGCGGCGCTGTTCTTCGCCAGGCACGCCCGCTCCGTGACGATGCTCGTGCGCGGGCCGGCGCTGGAGGCGAGCATGTCGCGGTACCTGATCGACCAGATCCGGGGCGTGCCCGGCATCCGGGTCGAGACCGGCAGCCAGGCGGTCGGCCTGCACGGCGACGGCGCGCTGGCGGCCGTGGACGTGCTCGACTCGGCGAGCGCCACAACGAGCACGCGCCCGCTGTCGGTGCTGTTCGTGATGATCGGGGCGGATGCCGCCACCGACTGGCTGCCGCCCGAGATCGCCCGCGACGCGCACGGCTTCATCCTCACCGGGGCGGATGCCGGGCAGGCGCCGGAGTGGCCCCTGGAGCGCCGGCCGTTCGCGCTGGAGACCAGCGCGCCCGGCGTCTTCGCGATCGGCGACGTGCGCTCGGGCTCCGTCAAGCGCGTCGCGGCCGGGGTCGGCGAGGGCGGCATGGCGATCGCGTTCACGCACCAGTTCCTCGCGCTGGACCGGTGACGGTCGAGGCCGACAGCGCCGCTCCCCGGTGGCTCGAGGCGCGCCAGCGACCGAAGCCAACAGCGCCGGTCCCGTTGGTCGAGTGGGCCAGCCAAGGCCGTATCGAGACCCGGTTTCCGGCACGGAACCGCGCCACGTGCGAGGTCTCGATACGCTCGTTCCTCGCTACTCGACCAGCGGGATTGGGCGGCTCCAGGCTTCGGGGCCGCGCTGCCCCTTGTCGCGGCGCGGCTCGCTCCAGCAGGATTGGGCGGCTCCCTCTCCCCGTTGGCTCGAGGGAGCGCCAGCGACCGAAGCCAACACGGCCGCTCCCCGTTGGTCGAGTAGGCCCGCCAGGGCCGTATCGAGACCCGGTTTCCGACAAGAAACCGAGCCCCGTGCGAGGTCTCGATACGCTGGTTCCTCGCTACTCGACCAGCGGAATTGGGCGGCTCCCGGCTTCGGGGCTGCGCTGCCCCGTGGTCGCGGCGCGGCCCGCTCCAGCGGGATTGGGCGACTCCCGCTCTACGTTGGCTCGAGGGAGCGCCAGCGACCGAAGCCAACGGCGCCGTACAACCGATTGGCGGGGGCTGCGGCATCCGCGACCCGCTACGCCACCCCGCGGATGCGGAAGACGAGCACGCCGCCGAGGATCGCCAGCACGCCGGCCAGCACGTAGAGCGCGCTGTACCCGGCGAACGCCGTCACCATGAACGCGGCGATGATCGGCGCGAGCATGTTGGGCAGGTTGACGGCCAGGCCGATGATGCCGATGTCCTTGCCGTTGCTGGCGCTGGACGGCAGCACCTCGGTGACCAGCGCGAAGTCGACCGCGGTGAAGACGCCGGTGCCGAGGCCGAGCACCATCGCGGCGACGACCACGATCGGGAACTCCGGTGAGAACGCCATCGTCAGCACGCCGACCGCGGTGAACACGGCGGATGCCGACACGAAGACGCGGCGCTTGCCCAGCCTGTCGGAGAGCACCCCGGCCACGACCACCGTCGCGAACACCGAGAACGCGTACACGGCGGTGAGCAGCAGCACGCCGTCGCTGACCCGCAGGCCGCCGTCTCCTGCGGCGTCGTCGCGGGTGAGGCCGACCGAGTCCTGCAGGTAGTAGTAGAGGTAGAACAGGGCGAGCGCGCTGCTCAGGCTGACGAAGAAGCGGGTGATCCAGGCCCAGCCGAAGTCGGGGTGGGTGCGCACGTTGACCCAGTAGCAGGCCAGGAAGTCCTTGAGGCGGAACGCCTGGCGCGCCAGGTCGACGCTCGGGGCCTCCCAGCGGGTGAACAGGAACGGCAGCATGGCCAGCACGCAGACCGCCGCGCAGAGCACGTAGCCCATGGTGATGCCGAACGCCCCGGACCAGGCGGCCGTCGCGACGGTTCCGACGGCGGTGCCGAGCACGATGGCGAAGGTGTAGGTGAACCCCATCCAGCCCGAGACGACCCCGCGCTGCGGCACCGGCACCTGGTCGGGCACGGCGGCCGAGATGGGCGTGATGACGGCGTTCATGAAAACCTGCGTGAGCACCCAGGCGAGCGCCAGCATGCCGAGCGAGGGGGCGAAGCCGGTGGCGACGAGACCGGCGGCGGCGCCGAGCGTGCCGAGCGCCATCCACGGGGTGCGACGGCCCCAGCGCGAGCGGGTGCGGTCGGAGAGCGCGCCCCAGAGCGGCACGGCGATCAGCGAGAACAGGGCCGTCGCGAAGGCGATGACCGCGAGGTTGCTCTCCTTGTTGGCGCTGAAGAGGCCGCCGGAGTCCAGCGCGGTGAGGCGCTCGATCTGCGGGGCGAGCAGCACCTGACCGGGGCCGGCCCAGACGATGTTGATGCCGAGGAACGCCAGCGAGAGCTTGGTGATCCAGCCGCGGCTGACGCGCCTGGTCGGGGCGTCCTCGAGGAGTTCGGGCGTCGACAGGGCAGACATCACGGTCCTTTCGCATCATTGCGAACGAGCGGGCGGGCGCCCCGGGTGCAGCCAGCATGGCCGATACCCGATCCGGCGTCAAGGAACTGGGGCAAATGACCCAGTCACACGCCCCAGAGTTGGCCCGGCCGCCGCGGAGCCCTCCGGGCCGCTACCCCAACGCGACCGCAACCGGCACCGCCGCGATGCGGGCACGCTCCGTCAACTCGGCTTCGGAGACGCTGGTCGCGGCCGCGAGCACCTGAACCCAGGCACCGCGCAGCTGCATGTGCACCGTGCAACGCCCGGTGCTGCCCGCTGACCATGCCGGATTGCCGTTGTTCGAGCAGGAAACGACCGCGTCGGCGTCGGGCGCACCCTCGATGTCGACGGCAGCCACGCCGTCAGAGTGCGCGCGCACCCGCGTGAGCGCGGCCGCAGCGTCGGGAAGCACAGCGATCGACCCGCTCGCGCCATCAGCGGCGGCCGAGCGGTAGCGGCAGATGAAGCCCCCTGCGCTGAGCAGGGCGTTGTCGCCACCGTTGCTCTCCTCGTAGGCGTAGCCGGGCAAGTAGGCGAGGGATTCCTCACCGAGGTGCGCCCCCAGCTGCGCAGCAGGCAACATCTCCTCACACGTTGTCGGCCCAGCAGCCCAGTCGGCCGTCAGCGGGGGTAGCGGGTCGGCAGGCCCAGCGGCCGCGAGCACCGCCACGAGCGACTCGTTGATCCTGGCGATGGCAGCATCCGCATCGGCTCCGGGCCGATCGGCCGCCGCGAACACCGTGACGCGGTAGTCGCCGATGAAGCCGCCAGACTCGCATCCCCAGTCGACGCAGTGGGCCCACAGTGGAATCACCGGGTCGGACTCCGTTCCGAACTCCGCAGCGATCGTGCGTGCGGCCGCCTGTGCGTTGGGCACCAGCGTCGCCATCGCGCCTCTGGCTCCTTCAGCGTCCTCCCATTCGCAGTAGAGCCCGCCGGCGTAGGCGAAGTTGGCGCGTCCAGCGGACTGCTCGATCGAGCGCTCCGCCGCGGAGTCCTTGAGGGTCAACGGCCCGCCGGTGATCGCCTCCAGCTCCGCGACCGGGACGAACTGCTCGCAGGTGAGGTCGACCGCCAGAGCCGGCCGAACAGGATCGGGCGTGGTTGTCGGCGTCGTTGTCGGCGTCGGCCTCGGCGTGGCCTCCTCTGCGCTGGGATTCGGTGGCGCCGTGGCTGCCGGCGCAGCTGCCGCACATCCCCCGAGCGCGAGCACCGCAACAAGAAAGAGGCCCCCACACATTCTCTTCATCGCTGAATCCTAGCGATCGGACAATCCACAATCCGCAATCCGCGGCACTGGCGAAACACGTGTGTGCGGGCATATGCTGGCACCGGTCTTGCGCCGCACACCGTGCGGGCAGGCATACGCTCGGCGAATTGCGCCGATGCCAGCAGGAGAGGAGTTGAACACCATGACCGTTTTTGTCGTGCGCCCCGTTCCTTCTCTTTCTGATCTGGCCACTGCCTAACCGCGCCCCGCCTTCGCGCAGGCGCCCCGGTGGCCTCCACTCTTGGAGCAACCACAGTGTTTTCATCGTCTTCTGACACACCCATCTTCGATCCATTCGCCCTCGCCTTCGGCACCACCGAGCCGGGCGAAGACCAGCGCTGGAGCACCTGGCCAGCCATCACGCCGAGCGAGCGCGGCCCCCGCCCGCACCCCGACTGGGTGGTGACCTCGGCTGCCGCCATCGACACCGAGCTCGGCATCGTGAAGACCGGCAAGGAGGCCGACGTGTTCCTCATCGAGCGCGCGGTGCCGGAGAGCCACGGCGACTCCCCGGGCGAGCGAGTGATCCTCGCCGCCAAGCGCTACCGCGGCCCCGAGACGAGCGACTTCCACCGCTCTTCCCGCTACACAGAGGGCCGCGGCATGCGCAACACCCGCGACAGCCGCGCCATCGCGCGCGGCAGCAGCTACGGGCGCAGCGTGTCGGCCAGCCGCTGGGCCTACGCCGAGTTCGAGGCGCTCCGCACGCTGTACGTGCGCGGACTGCCGGTGCCGTACCCGGTGCAGGTCAACGGCAGCGAGCTGCTGATGGAGTTCATCGGCGACGGCCAGGTCGCGGCCCCGCGCCTGGCCGCGCAGCGCGGCACGGCATCCGAGCTCTACCCGCTCTACGCCCAGGTCGTCGAGATCATGCGGCTGCTGGCCAGGGCCGGCGTCGCGCACGGCGACCTCTCGCCCTACAACCTGCTGGTGCACCACGGCCGGGTCGTCGTGATCGACCTGCCGCAGCTCGTCGAGGTGGTGAGCAACCCGGGCGGCATGGACATGCTCTACCGCGACTGCGTCAACGTCTGCACCTGGTTCACCCGGCAGGGCCTCGGCTGCGAGGCCGACGCCGTGTTCGCCGAGCTCGTCGCCGAGATGTTCTGAACGCGGGGCCCGGGCTCGTGCCCTGAGGTGGGGGCGTCGCACGCCGTGCGGCGCTCCCCCTGTTGTTTACCGCCGCCCACTACCCTGAGAGCCATGAGTGACCCCCACGGCCCCGGCGTCGATGCAGACGCCCCGCGCAACTTCCCCCCGGCACACCTGACCAACGCGGATGCCGCGGCGGCCACGGTCGGAATCGACACCCATCAGGTCGAGGCGGTCGCCGCCCAGAGCGCCCGCAAGGGGCGCATCTTCGCCTGGGGGCTCTGGGACTGGGGCTCCGCCGCGTTCAACGCGGTCATCACCACCTTCGTCTTCACCGTGTACCTGACCAGCTCGAGCTTCGGCCCCTCCGGCACTGTCGAAGCCCAGCTCGGCTGGGCGCTGGCCGCTGCCGGCCTGCTGATCGCCCTGCTCGCGCCGATCACCGGGCAGCGCTCCGACTCCTCCGGCCGGCGCAAGTTCTGGCTCGCCGTCAACACGTACCTCGTCGTCGCCATCTCCGCCGCCATGTTCTTCGTCGAGCCCTCGCCCGAGTTCCTGATGCTCGGCCTCGTGCTGGTGGCGACCGGCAACATCTTCTTCGAGTTCGCCAGCGTCAACTACAACGCGATGCTCGCCCAGGTCTCCACCCCGCGCTCGATCGGCCGCGTCAGCGGTTTCGGTTGGGGCATGGGCTACATCGGCGGCATCGTGCTTCTGCTCATCGTCTACTTCGGCTTCATCAGCCCCGAGGTCGGCCTGTTCGGGGTCACCGGCGAGAACGGCATGGACATCCGCGTCACGATGCTCATCGCCGCCGCCTGGTTCGGCATCTTCGCCCTCCCCGTGCTGTTCGCCGTGCCGGAGTACAAGGCGCCGGCCGGCGTCAAGCGCGACAAGGTCGGCTTCTTCGCCTCCTACGCGCGACTCGGCCGCGACATCGCGAAGCTGTGGAAGGAGAGCAGGCAGACGGTCTGGTTCCTGCTGGCGAGCGCCGTGTTCCGCGACGGCCTGGCCGGTGTGTTCACCTTCGGCGGCGTGCTCGCGGCATCCGTCTTCGGCTTCTCGCCCGGCGAGGTCATCATCTTCGCGATCGCCGCCAACGTCGTGGCCGGCATCTCGACCATCACGGTCGGCGCCCTCGACGACAAGCTCGGCGCCAAGCCGGTGATCATGGCGGCGCTGATCGGCCTGATCATCAGCGGCCTGCTCATCTTCCTGCTGCACGACGGCGGCCAGATCGTGTTCTGGACGGCCGGCCTCGCGCTCTGCCTGTTCGTCGGCCCGGCCCAGTCGGCCAGCCGCACCTTCCTCGCCCGGCTCATCCCGCCGGGCCGGGAGGGCGAGGTGTTCGGCCTCTACGCCACGACCGGCCGCGCCGTCAGCTTCCTGGCCCCGACCATGTTCGCCCTGTTCGTGACCTGGTTCGGCGCCCCGTACTTCGGCATCCTCGGCATCGTCGTGGTGATCGCGATCGGCCTGGCCATGCTGATCCCCGTGAAGGCCGTGCAGGAACAGCTGCGCTAGGCGTCCTCCCGCCGACCTGCGCCACTTCGTGCGGTTCCGCGCCAGCTCAGGTGGCGCAGATCCCGCGGAAGTGGCGCAGCGCCGCGGGCGCGGGTGGGCGGACGCCGCCGGGGCGGTCCCGCTAGCCCTCCAGCGAGTAGACGCGTGTGGCGGTGCGGTAGTAGATGTCGTCCTGCTGGTCCGTCGGCAGGCCGGCGATGCTCTCGCGGAGACCGCGCCAGACTCCGCCGAAGTCGCCGTTCAGCAGCGACATCGGCCAGTCGCTGCCGAGCATCAACCGCTCGGAGCCGAACAGCGCGACGGCGCGGTCGACGTAGGGCTGCCAGTCGGCCACCGTCCACCCGGGGGCGGAGACCGTGTTCAGGCCGGAGAGCTTCACCACGACGTTCGGCTCGGCCGCGCACGGCGCGATCGCCTCGGCCCACTCCTCGAACCCGTGGCCGGCGATGTCGGGCTTGCCCAGGTGGTCGAGCACGATGGTCAGCTCCGGATGCCGCCTCGCCAGCTCCGGCAGGATCGCCAGCCGCTCCGGGCCCCCGGTCACGTAGTCGAGCGTCAGGCCGAGCCGGGACATTGCCGCGATCGTCGCGGTGACGTCGTCCCGCAGCATCCAGTTGGGATCGGCCTTGTCGTGCGAGAGCACGCGGATGCCCTTGAGCGCCGGCGCCTGCGCATACAGTTCGAGGGCAGCCAGCGCCTCGGCGGTGCGGTCCAGCGGCACCCAGCCGACGACGCCCCGCACGGTGGGAGTGCTGGCGGCGACGCTCAGCAAGTAGAAGGTGTCGTCGTACGTCTCGGCGGCCTGCACCAGCACCGTGCCCGTGACGCCGGCCGCGCGGGCATCGGCCTCGACGTCCTCTGGGCCGTAGTCGGCGTTCAGGATGCCGGCATCCGGGGTGATCCAGTCGTAGCGGCGCTCCGAGATCTTCCACAGGTGCTGGTGGGCATCGATCATCTGGGCGGGCACATACAGCGCGGACGTCATGGCTCTCCTTCGTGAAACGACTCAAAGGCCGGGTGCTAATATCCTATATTCACAGCGATTCTCGGGACCCACCGCGGCCTCGGGGGCAGGGATGGCAAGCAATGGCTCCGACGCAGGGCGACGCAGACCGACCGATGCGCAAGCCGTCTCGGGCAGTGCTCTCCGATGAGACGCACGACGCGATCATGGGGCTGCTGCTCAACCACCACATCCTGCCCGGCGCGCACATCAACATCGACGCCCTGGCCCGGGAGCTCGAGGTGTCGCCGACGCCGGTGCGCGAGGCGCTCGCCCGGCTCGAGTCGGAGAACCTCGTCGCCAAGCAGCCGCTGCGCGGCTACACCGCCACCGCCCTGCTGACCGCCAGCCAGGTGGACGAGCTGTTCCAGTTCCGGGCCCTCATCGAGCCGTGGGCCGCCGGCCAGGCCGCCGCGCGCGTCTCCGACGCCGACGCCGAGGCGCTCCGGGCCGAGCTCGAGCGCGGCCGGGAGGCCGCAGAGCACGACATCGAGCTCGCCTACGCCCGGATGTCGGAGCACGACGCCCGCTTTCACGAGCTGATCGCGGGGATGTCCGGCAGCGAGTACGTGCTGGAGGCCTTCACCCGCACGCACTGCCACCTGCACCTGTTCCGGCTCTACCAGGCGCGCAAGAGCCTCTCCGACGCCCAGCAGAAGGACGGCGGCTTCGTCGACAACCTCTTCGGGCTCTACTACCAGCCAGCGTCGGGCTTCCTGGCGCTCCGCGAGCACGAGGCGATCGCGGATGCCGTCCTGAGCGGCGATTCCGCGCGGGCGAGTGAGCTCATGCTCAGCCACATCGAGGAGTCCCGGAGCCGCAACGCCCCGGCCGCCCAGCGCCTCGGCGGCAGCTAGCCCCGCAGCCGACCCGCAGTCGACCCGTCGCCCCCTCGAGCCGACGCGGGGAGCGCCGGCGGCGGCCGGCCCTACGGGGTCGGCGCCGTCTCGGCCAAGAGGCCGGCGGCCCGGAGTTCCGGCCAGAGGGCCGCGGGGATCTGCACGTCGAAGAGCGAGGCGTTCCGCTCCACCTGCGAGCGCGAGCGCGCGCCGAGGCAGACGGTGGCCACGGCCGGGTGGGCGAGCGGGAACTGCGCCGCGACGGCAGGCAGGGTCACGCCGTGCGCCTCGCAGACGTCGGCGATGCGGTTGACGCGGGCGAGCAGCTCGGCCGGCGCCGCCTCGTAGTTGTACTTCGCGTCGGCGCCGGGGCGATCGGTGGCCAACAACCCGGAGTTGAACACTCCGGCCGCGACGATCGACACCCCGCGGGCCTCCGCGGCCGGCAGCAGGTCGGCCAGCGCCGGCTGTTCGAGCAGCGAGTAGCGCCCGGCCACCATGACGACGTCGAGGTCGGTGTTCCTGACGAAGTCGGTGAGCATCTCGGACTGGTTCATGCCGGCGCCATAGGAGGTGATGACGCCCTGCGAGCGCAGCTCCTCGAGGGCCGGGAACGCGCCGTCGAGGGCCTCGCGGTAGTGGTCGTCCGGGTCGTGCACCAGCACGACGTCGAGGCGGTCCAGGCCGAGGCGTTCCAGCGAGCCCTCGATCGAGCGCAGCACGCCGTCGCGGGAGAAGTCCCAGCGCCGCACGCGGTTCTTGGGCACGTCGAAGCCCTGGTCGTCCCGCTCGCCCGGGAACTCGTCGGTGTCGACGAGGATCTTGCCGACCTTCGTCGAGACCACGAACTCGTTGCGCGCCCGCCCGGCGAGCCCGGCGCCCAGGCGCTCCTCCGACAGCCCCAGGCCGTAGTGCGGCGCGGTGTCGAAGTAGCGCACGCCCCGCTCCCACGCAGCGTGCACGGCGTCGATCGCCGCGTCCTCCTCGAGTGCGCTGTAGAGGTTGCCGAGTGCGGCGACGCCGTATGCGTGCGGGCCGGCGATGAGTCCGCCGCGTCCGAGTGGTCGTGTCATGGTGGGGCTGTTCTCCGTGTCGTGAAGGGTCATGGGGCCTAGTCGAGGTGGAAGACCTCGGGGAGTTCCTTCCACCACTCGCCCTCGGCCCGGTCGGCGAGTGGCCGCTGCAGCGGCTCGCACACGGCCCACCACTCCTGCGTGACGGGGTCGGCGGCCATCGCGGCCATGTCGGCCTCATAGTCGTCGCCGACGTACTCGTAGTACGAGAACAGGAGGTCGCCGTGGCGGTAGATCGAGTAATTGGTGACGTTGGATGCCTGGAGCCGGGCCAGCACGCCGGGCCACACGGTCGCGTGCAGCTCCTCGTAGCGTGCGACGTTCTCCGGAGGAAGACCGATAACAGAGGCCATGCGCTTCATGGACAACCTTTCCTATAGGACATAGGATCAAATCCTACGGGTATTGCGGCGGCCTCGGAAGGGCTGAATCGACCACCGGGTACACTAGACATCCGATGATTAAGATACCAGCCGGGTCACGCGCGATGCATCGTCAGCAGTCCTGGCCGGGGAGTACTGATCCCCGCTCCCAGAGAAGAGAGTAAGCCCATGAAGTTCGCACGCCTCGGCGCCATCGGCCACGAGACCCCCACGCTGCTGGTTGACGGCATCCACTACGACGTGTCGTCTGTCACGCCAGACATCGACGGCGCCTTCCTCTCCTCCGACGGCCCCGCCGCCGTGCGCGCCGCCTTCGAGGCCGACGCGCTGCCCGTGTTGGAGAACGCCGACGCCCTGCGCATCGGCGCGCCGATCGCCCGCCCGAGCGCCGTCATCTGCATCGGCATGAACTACGCGGCGCACGCCGCCGAGTCCGGTTCGCTGCCCCCCGAGATCCCGATCATGTTCCTCAAGACGCCGAACACCGTCGTCGGCCCGAACGACACCGTTGAGATCCCGCGCGGCAGCGAGAAGACCGACTGGGAGGTCGAGCTCGGCATCGTGATCGGCAAGCGCGCCTCCTACCTCGACTCCCCCGAGGAGAGCATGGACCACATCGCCGGCTTCGTCTCGGCGAACGACGTCTCCGAGCGCGACTTCCAGATGGCCGTCTCCGGCGGCCAGTGGTCCAAGGGCAAGTGCGCCCCCGGCTTCAACCCGACCGGCCCGTGGCTCGTCACCCCCGATGAGGTCGACCACCAGAACCTGCAGCTGAAGAGCTGGGTGAACGGCGAGATCCGACAGGACTCGAACACCGCCGACCAGATCTTCAACGTCAAGCACGTGATCTGGCACCTCAGCCAGTACCTCGCGCTCGAGCCCGGCGACCTGGTGCTCACCGGCACCCCGGAGGGCGTCGCCCTCTCCGGCCGCTTCCCCTACCTCGCCGCGGGCGACGTCTGCGAGATCGAGATCGAGGGCCTCGGCCGCCAGCGCCAGCAGTTCATCGCACACGAGAAGAGCAACTGATGACCCAGGAATTCGAGAACCTCGTCGCCGTCGTCACCGGCGGCGCATCCGGCATCGGCGCCGCCATCGCGGCCCGCCTGCACGAGGCCGGCGCCACCGTCGCCGTGCTGGACCTCCGCCCGGAGGGTGCGGATGCCGCCCACTTCGCCGTGCAGGCCAACATCGCCGACGACGCCTCGGTGCGCGCCGCGATCGCCGCGGTCGCCGAGAAGTTCGGCCGCATCGACATCGTGATCAACAACGCCGGCATCGGCGCCCAGGGAACCATCGAGAGCAACGACGACGACGAGTGGGCCCGCGTGCTCAGCATCAACGTCACCGGCATCGCCCGTGTCACCCGGGCGGCGCTGCCGTTCCTGCGCGAGTCGCCGGCGGCGGCCGTCGTGAACACCTCCTCGATCGCGGCGACCGCCGGCCTCCCCGAGCGCGCGCTGTACACCGCGTCGAAGGGCGCCGTGCTCTCGCTCACCCGCGCGATGGCCGCCGACCACCTCCGCGAGGGCATCCGCGTCAACTGCGTGAACCCCGGCACCGCCGACACCCCGTGGGTCACCGGCCTGCTCACCAAGGCGGCCGACCCCGAGGCCGAGCGCGCCGCGCTCAACGCCCGCCAGCCGCACGGCCGCCTCGTGGCCGCCAGCGAGGTCGCCGACGCCGTGGTCTACCTGGCCAGCCCGCGCTCCGGTTCGACCACCGGCGCCTCCATCGCCGTCGACGGCGGCATGCAGAACCTGCGCCTCCGCCCCGAGTAACGCGGGACAGAGATCAGACCTTTACCGGAGGCGCCCGTCAGGGTGCCTCCGGTTTGTCGTTGTAGCTGGCGGCGCCGTTGTCGTCGTCGTCGTCGGACGGGATTCTGCAGGCGCGGCCCTGCGCGCACAAAAAAACAGGAGGAGAGTCCCGCGGGTGCTTCATGAAGCACTGGCGGGACGCTCCTCCTGTTTTTTGCGCTGAGCTAGTTGCCGAGGCTGCCCGCGGTCGACGCGCCGACCTCGGTGCGGTGGAAGTTCTGGAACGAGCGCGACGCGGTCGGGCCGCGCTGGCCTTGGTAGCGAGAGCTGTACTCGGCCGAGCCGTAGGGCTTCTCCGACGGCGAGGAGAGCTGGAAGAAGCACATCTGGCCGATCTTCATGCCGGGCCAGAGCTTGATCGGCAGCGTCGCGACGTTGCTGAGCTCCAGCGTGACGTGGCCGCTGAAGCCGGGGTCGATGAAGCCGGCCGTGGAGTGCGTGAGCAGGCCGAGGCGGCCGAGCGAGCTCTTGCCCTCGAGGCGGGCGGCGATGTCATCCGCCAGGGTCACCAACTCGAAGGTGGAGCCGAGCACGAACTCGCCCGGGTGCAGGATGAACGGCTCGTCGGGCTCGACCTCGATCAGGTGGGTGAGCTCGGGCTGATCCTCGGCCGGATCGATGAAGGGGTACTTGTGGTTGTCGAACAGCCGGAAGTAGCGGTCGAGGCGCACGTCGATACTCGACGGCTGGATCATCTCGGGTGCAAGCGGGTCCATGCCGATGCGCCCGGATTCGAGGCTGGCCTTGATGTCACGGTCTGAGAGAAGCACGCAGCCAGCTTAACGCGCCGCCCGCGGCGGCAGGGCGAGCAACGCCGCGGCCAGGAAGCACAGCGCGCCGAGGAAGGTGCCCGCATTGGCGAGGGCGGCGTTCCTGAGCTCGCCGGATGCCGGGTCCACCGCGGCCCCGACGGCCGAGGCGCCGAAGGCGAGCGACCCGGCCATGCCGAACCAGGTCGACCACCAGCTGCGCGCGTTCGGGTCCCACAGCGACACGCGGTCGGTCGTGGCCACGACCGCGAGGATGCTCGCGATGAGGAAGGCGATCGAACCGTAGGCGTCGGGGCGCCACACCATCCGCGCCGAGACCTCGGCGCCGGTGCTCTGCAGCAGGGCGGCGAGCGTGCTGACGTTGAAGAGCAGCGTGCCGACAAACTGGATCGCCGCCGCGAACCAGTCGAACCGCTCGGCGCGGGCGGAGCCGCGGTGCGGCAGCGGGCGCCCGGTGAGCAGCAGCTGGATGAGGGCGGCCGTAGTGAAGAACAGGGAACCGATGAAGTAGGTGAGGTTGTCGGCCGTCACCCCGACCGCGGTGGCGTAGCCGGGCCAAGCGCCGACCGCGAACAGCACGGAGCCGATCGCGAACCCCCAGGACTCACGGCGCAGGCGCAGAGTGCGCCCGGCGCCACGCCCCCACCGGCTAGTGGGCGAAGTGGCTGCGCTGCGGTCGGGCACCGCCCTCACGCCCACTCAGTTCGCCGCAGGCCGTGACGACGGCATCCGTCAGCATCCGGCCGAGCTCGGTGTTGAAGCCGTCGCGCACGACGATGCGCAGCACGGCCACGTTCTCGGCGTCGGCCGGCATCGTGTAGGCGGGCACCTGCCAGCCGGCCGCCCGCAGTTCGTGCGACACCTCGAACACGGTGAAGCCGGCGTCCGGCGTCACCTCGAAGGCGATCACCGGGATGGCGCTGCCGTCGGTGATCACGCGCAGCTGCGGGATCTGGGCGAGTCGGCCGGAGATCTCGACGGCGGTGTCGCGCAGCGTCTCCATGACCGCGCGGTAGCCGCCGCGGCCCAGCCGGAGGAAGTTGTAGTACTGGCCGATGACCTGGTTGCCCGGCCGCGAGAAGTTGAGCGTGAAGGTGGGCATGTCGCCGCCGAGGTAGTTCACTCGGAAGACGAGCTCCTCGGGCAGGTGCTCCGGCGAGCGCCAGAGCACGAAGCCGATGCCGGGGTAGGTGAGGCCGTACTTGTGCCCGCTGGCGTTGATCGAGACGACCCGCGGTAGCCGGAAGTCCCACTCGAGCTCCGGGTGCAGGAACGGCACGACGAACGCCCCGCTGGCGCCGTCGACGTGGATCGGCACGTCCGGCCCGCCGGATGCCGCGAGCGCGTCGAGCGCGGCCGCGATCTCCGCGACAGGCTCCAGCTCGCCTGTGAAGGTGGTGCCGAGGATCGCCACGACGCCGATCGTGTTCTCGTCGACGGCCGCGACGACCTGCTCGGGCGTGATCACGTAGCGACCGGGCTCCATCGGCAGGTAGACCGGCTCGACGTCGAAGTAGCGGCAGAACTTCTCCCACACCACCTGCACATTGCTGCCCAGGATGAGCCTCGGCCGGGTGCTGTCGGCGCCGGCATCCGTTCGCGCCGCCCGCCAGCGCCACTTGAGGGCCAGCCCGGCCAGCATCACCGCCTCGCTCGAGCCGATCGTCGAGACGCCCGTCGCGCTGCGCGGGTCGCCCTGGTCCAGGCCCGGCGCGTTGAACAGGTCGGCCACGATCGACACGCAGCGGCCCTCGATCGCCGCCGTCGCCGGGTACTCGTCCTTGTCGATCATGTTCTTGTCGAAGGACTCGGCCATCAGCTTGTCGGCCTCCGGGTCCATCCAGGTCGTGACGAAGGTGGCCAGGTTCAGCCGGGAGCTGCCGTCGAGCAGCAGCTCGTCGTGGATGAAGCGGTACACGCTCGCCGGGTCGACCGGATCCTCGGCCAGGCGCAGCAGTGCGTGCGCCTCCCGGGAGAGCCCGTCGGTGTAGGCCGGCGCGTAGTCGTGGGGCTTTGGCTCATTCTGGGGCACGAACTTCTCCTTGCCATGCAGCGCACCGGGCCGGCAAGCAGGAATGCCGTCAGCGCGGATGCGGGATCGAATGCTCCCTTGGCACGCTAGACCGATTCGCCGAGGCTGTACAGAGTGTTCCGGCGTGAGCTGGCGCGATCGCTTGCTAACATGATGATCACGCACTCGGCAACGGGTGCCACGCGGATGTAGTTCAATGGCAGAACTTCAGCTTCCCAAGCTGATAGCGCGGGTTCGATTCCCGTCATCCGCTCCACTTGTCGCTTCTCGAACCAGAGGAGCCTCTTCCCGCCTTGCTGACTAATGGTCGGCCCTCGCAGTGTGCTCGGCATCCTCCAGGAGCATCCCGACGGGTGTCGCACAGGTGTCGCCCTTCCACGCCTCGATTCCCTCGCGCACGGCGAAGACCGCGATGACGAGGGCGGCGATCGGGTCGGCCCAGGCCCAGCCGAAGAGGGAGTTCAGCAGCAGCCCGATGAGCACGGCCGCCGAGAGGTAGGTGCAGAGCAGGGTCTGCTTGGAGTCGGCGACCGCCGTGGCGGAGCCCAGCTCCCTGCCCGTGCGGCGCTCGAACCAGGACAGGAACGGCATGACCACGACGCTGACGGCCGTGATGATGATTCCGAGGGTGCTGTGCTCGGCTTCCACCGCCCCGGTGAGGGAGAGCACGGCGTTGACGCTGACGTAGGCGGCGAGCAGGAAGAAGGCGAACGCGATGACCCGCAGGGTGGCCTTCTCGTACGTCTCCGGGTCGGCGCGCGAGAACTGCCAGGCGACCGCGGCGGCGGAGAGCACCTCGACGAGAGAGTCCAGCCCGAAGGCGATCAGGGCGGCGGATGACGCGGCCGAGCCGGCCGCGACCGAGATGACCGCCTCGATGAGGTTGTAGCCGATGGTGACGCCGACGATCCAGCGGATGCGCCGGTGCAGCACGGCCTTCCGCTCCGGCGAGAGTGCGGCACGGCCCACCGTGCTCATCGAACGCCCTCGCAGCACCCGGGCACCGGGCAGCTGGCGTCGATACACGGGGCGGATTCGTCGACGGCGAGAACGACGTCCACGAGCGCGGTGAGGGAGCGCGTCAGGTGCGGGTCGGAGATCTCGTACCGCGTCTGCCTGCCCTCGGGCTCCGCCGTCACGATGCCACAGTCGCGCAGGCAGGTGAGGTGGTTCGACACGTTCTGCCTGCTGAGCCCAAGCATGTCAGCGAGCTCGGCCGGGTAGCCGGGGCCGCTGAGCAGGGCCATCAGAATGCGTGACCGCGTCGGGTCGGCCATGGCGCGGCCGAGGCGGTTCATGACGTCGAGACGGGAGGTCGTGGTGGGCATGCCCCAACAGTACAGCGGAGGCTGTATCGTCGCAATCGGCATCGGTTTCGCGCCCCCTGCTCGTGGCGAAAGCGGGCCAACTTCCCGTCAAATGCGCGCGTGGGCTCGCGGATGGCGCAAGAATCAGGGTGGCAGCATCCGTCATCGAGCGCGCATGGGGAATCCGTGGACACAACGCACACCGAGGCCTCGAGCGGCCTGAGCACGGCGGAGGTCGCGGAGCGCATCGCGGCGGGGAAGACCAACGCGTTCACGCCGGATTCGAGCCGCAGCGCGTGGAACATCGTGCGCGCCAACGTGTTCACGCTGTTCAACGGCATCGTGTTCGCCTGCTTCTTCGTGCTCTTCCTCGTCGGGCGCTGGCAGGACGCGCTGTTCGGATTCGCGGCGTTCGCGAACGCGATCATCGGCTCCGTCCAGGAGTTCCGCGCGAAGGCGGCGCTCGACCGGCTGGCACTGCTGAGCGCGCCGCACGCGCGCGTGCTGCGCGCCGGCGCGGAGGCGGAGATCGCGCCGGGCGAGGTCGTGCTGGACGACCTGCTTGTGCTCCGCGCCGGCGATCAGGTGCCCGCCGATGCCGAGGTCATCGGTGCGCGCGGGCTGCAGATCGACGAGTCCATGCTCACCGGGGAGTCCGACCCGGTCGACAAGCACCCCGGCGCCGAGGCCCTCTCCGGCTCCGTCGTCGTGGCGGGTGAGGGCTCGGCCCGGGTGACGCGCGTCGGCGCCGACTCCTACGCCAACCGCTTCGCCGGTGAGGCGAAGCGGTTCTCGCTCGTCTCCAGCGAGCTGCGCAGCTCGATCAACCGGGTGCTGAAGTGGGTGAGCTGGGGCATCGGCCCCATCAGCCTGCTCGTCTTCAACGCCCAGGTCATGGTCGCCGGGGGCTACGCGACCGTGTTCACGACCGGCGCCTGGGTGCAGGCGGTGGTCAACACCATCGCGTCGGTGACCGCGATGATCCCGCTCGGCCTCGTGCTGATGACGAGCATCGCCTTCGCGGTCGGCGCGACGAAGCTCGCCCGCCGCCAGGTGCTCGTCAACGAGCTGCCCGCCGTCGAGGGCCTCGCCCGCGTCGACATGATCTGCCTCGACAAGACGGGCACGCTCACGGTCGGCGAAATCGCCTTCGACGAGGCGCACCCCCTCACGCAGGAGCCCGGCGCCGGGAGCGACGACCGGTCCGGAGACTGGCCCGGCGACTGGCAGGGCGCGCTCGCCTGGTACGCGGCCTCCCCCGACGCGAACGCCACCGCCCGCTCCCTGCGCGCCGCGTACCCGGTCGAGTCCGCGCGCGACGCCGCCGGCTACATCCCCTTCTCCTCCGCCCGCAAGTGGAGCGCCGTCTCCTTCGACGGCACCGCAGAGACCTGGGTGATGGGCGCCCCGGAGATGATGTTCGGGGATGCCGCGAGCTCGGCGTCGACCGAGCTCGGCCGCACGGTGACCGGCCTGGCCGAGACCGGCCGCCGCACGCTGGTGCTCGCCCGCTCCGGCGCACCCCTGTCGGAGGCGGACGTGCAGGCGGAGCGCCTGCCGGCGGACCTGACACCGACGGCGGTGCTCACCTTCCGCGAGCAGGTGCGGCCCGACGCCGCGCAGACGCTCGAGTACTTCCGGCAGCAGGGCGTCGGCATCCGCATCATCTCCGGAGACAACCCGCGCACCGTTGCCGCAATCGCCCGCGAGATCGGCATCGACGTCGCCGAGGGCTTCGACGCCCGGGCCCTCCCCGAGGGCGAGGCGGAGCTCGCCGAGGTGCTGGAGCAGCACACCGTCTTCGGCCGGGTCACCCCCGAACAGAAGAAGCGCGTGGTGACGGCACTGCAGAGCCGCGGGCACACCGTGGCGATGACCGGCGACGGCGTCAACGACGCGCTCGCGATCAAGACCGCCGACATCGGCATCGCGATGAACTCGGGGTCGCCCGCCACCAAGGCCGTCGCCCGGCTGGTGCTGCTGGACGGCCAGTTCTCGCACCTGCCCGACGTCGTCGCGGAGGGGCGGCAGGTGATCGCGAACATCGAGCGGGTCTCGATGCTGTTCCTCACCAAGACGGCCTACGCGACGCTCCTCGCGATCCTCTTCGGGGTGCTCGTGCTCGAGTTCCCGTTCCTGCCGAGGCAGCTCTCAATCACCGACGGCCTCACGATCGGCATCCCCGCGTTCTTCCTCGCACTCATGCCCAACGCCGCGCGCTACATGCCCGGATTCCTGCGGCGCTCCCTGAGCTTCGCGATCCCCGCGGGCATCGTCATCGCGCTCGGGCTGACCTGGTACACCTTCGTCGCGCAGGGCATCGGGGCGTCCGCCGACCAGCTCCGCACCGGGGCGACCATCATCCTGGCGATCGTCGGGATCTGGGTGCTCGCCGTGCTCTCCCGCCCGCTCAACCGCTACAAGGTGCTCGTCGTCGGCGCGATGTTCGTCGGCCTCCTGCTCGTGTTCACGCTCCCCGCCTCCCGGGCCTTCTTCGCCCTCGTCGACCCGGGTGAGGAACTCGCCATCGCCCTCACCGGCATCACGATCGTGATGATCTCCTGCATCGAGGTCGTGCGGCTGTTTCACCGCCGGCTGCTCGCCACGGCCGGTGCGCCGAGCGGGGCGCCCGCGCCGGCGCGGGCGGCGAGAACACCCGCGTCGATAACCGGGCGCATCGCCACGACCGCCGTCGCCGTCCTCGCCTACACCACCGGGTTCCTGTCAACGGGGATCGGGATCCTCGTGCTGCTCAGCCGCTACGAGGGCGAGGCCGACGAACGGCTGGCGCTCTCGATCGTCGGCGCCGCGATCGCGCTGTTCGGCCTGCTGACCGTCGCCCTCGCCGCCGGGCTCCGGCGCGGCAGCGGGCTCTCGCGCCTGCTCATCTCGGTGTTCCTCGGCATCCTGGCCCTGCTCAGCGCCGTGGTGGTGGCATCCAGCGACCAGTGGGACTGGGGCGCAACGGCGACCGCCGCGGGCGCCGCCCTCCTCATCGTCCTGCTGTGGACGCCGCCGGTTGCCCGCGGCTTTCGCCAGATCAGGCACTCCTCGATGACGGATCCGCCGCGCGCCGGGTAGGCGTCCCGACCCGGCGCCCGCCGCGCCCGCCACTCCGAGGCGGTCAGCCACCGGCCTCGACGTGGGCCTTCAGCGAGGTCATCATCCGCTCGCTCTCGGCGGCGGCCATGCGCACCAGCATCGGCTGCGCGAGGCGGAGGATGCCGTGCGTCGTCAGCTCACCGGTGCGGGTGAGACGTGTGCCCTGCCCGGCCGCACCCAGCTCGTAGCGGATGCGCGCGTCCAGGCTGCCGGACGCCGTGCGCTGGTGGAACTGCAGCGCACGAGCGGGCACGTCCTCGACGACCTCGCCGCGCATCCGGCCGACCATGGTCGAGTCCTCGTAGCGCGGCGACGGCCCGGACCGCGCCACCGGCGCCCTCGTGCCGCGATACACCGTGGAGTGCTTCAGCCAGCTCGGATAGGCGTCGAGCGCGCGGAGGACGGAGTAGACCCGCTCCGCCGGCGCCTCGATGTCGATGGTGTTCGTGATCCGGACCATGACCCCGTCTTACACCGCCCCGCCCCTCCCCACCAGCGCCCGCCGGGGCGGGCAGCACCGGCACGTCGCGCGCGCCGGCATCCGCCCAAAAAAGTTCACTATTCAGTGTTGCTATCTACCGGTACTCGTGCTTACTATGTACCGGTAGTCAGCAACACAGAGTAGATAGAGGGTGAGCCCGATGGGCAAGCAGATGACCGAGATGCTCAAGGGAACGCTTGAGGGCATCGTCCTGGCGACGCTGGCCGCACAGCCGGCGTACGGCTACGAGATCACGGCCCGGCTGCGCGATCAGGGATTCTCCGACATCGTCGAGGGCACCGTGTACGCCCTGCTGATCCGCATCGAGCAGCGCGGCCTCGTCGACGTCGAGAAGGTCCCGTCCGAGAAGGGCCCGCCCCGCAAGGTCTACTCGCTCAACGCACAGGGCGGCGAGTACCTCGCCGAGTTCTGGAAGAGCTGGGACTTCTTGGCCGCACGCATCGAACAGCTGCACCGGCACAGCGACAACTCACAGCACGATCACGAAGGAGAATGACCATGGCCGCAAAGTGGATCGAGACCCTCACGGGCTCGCTCGACCAGAAGAAGCAGTACAAGGCGTACAAGGCGCGCATCGAAGCCCTGCCCGAGCCCTACCGCGGCTCTGCGAAGGCGTTCGAGCGCTACTTCATGTACTACGGCGGCGTCACCGACGGCGACACCCTCATCACCATGGTCAGCGACTTCGCCGACCTGTGGGAGCGGGCATCCGTCGACGGCACCCCGGTGCGCGAGATTGTCGGCGATGACCCCGTCGGGTTCGCCGAGGACTTCGCCCGCGCCTACGACGGCAAGCAGTGGATCGACAAGGAGCGCAAGCGCCTGACCGATGCCATCGACCAGGCGACCGCCCAGCAGAAGTAGCGGCGCCGGGAACGGAGAAGTGACATGACCACGAACCAGGCCCTCGAACCCGCCATCCGGGTTCAGGGCATCGAGAAGTCATTCAAGGACCTGCAGGTGCTGCGGGGCGTCGACTTCGAGGTGAGGGCGGGCAGCATCTTCGCGCTGCTCGGCTCGAACGGCGCAGGCAAGACCACGCTGGTGCGCATCCTCTCGACGCTGCTGAAGGCGGATGCCGGCAGCGCCACCGTGCACGGCTTCGACGTCGCCGCGCAGCCCGCCGAGGTGCGGGAGTCGATCAGCCTGACCGGACAGTTCGCCGCGGTCGACGAGATCCTCTCCGGCCGGGAGAACCTCGTGCTGATCGCGCGGCTGCGCCACCTGAAGAACCCGGGTGCGATCGCAGACGAGCTGCTCGCCGCCTTCGCGCTCACCGATGCCGGCCACCGTAAGGCGGCGACCTACTCGGGCGGCATGCGCCGCCGGCTCGACATCGCGATGAGCCTGATCGGCAGCCCGCCGGTCATCTTCCTCGACGAGCCCACCACCGGTCTCGACCCGCAGGCGCGCATCGAGGTGTGGCAGACCATCCGGCGGCTCGCCGACAGCGGCACGACCGTGCTGCTGACCACGCAGTACCTCGACGAGGCCGAGCAGCTGGCCGACCGCATCGGCATCCTGCACCAGGGCACCATCATCCAGAACGGCACGCTGGCCGAGCTCAAGCGGCTGCTCCCGCCGGCGACCGTCGAGTACGTCGAGAAGCAGCCCTCCCTCGAGGACGTCTTCCTCGCCCTCGTCGGCGACACCGGCGAGACAGACACGGGCGACACAGACACGGGCGACGCCACCACGCACGCCCCCGAACGCACCGACGGATCGGTGCCTGCAGGAAAGGAACGCTGATGACCACCCAAGTGCTGAGCGACACCGGCACACTGACCGGCCGCTCGCTGCGCCACATCCTCCGCAGCCCCGACACGATCATCACCACGACCGTCACGCCGATCGCGCTGCTGCTGCTGTTCGTCTACGTGCTCGGCGGCGCCATCAACACCGGCTCCAGCGAGTCCTACGTCAACTACATGCTGCCCGGCATCCTGCTCATCACGATCGCCTCGGGCATCGCCTACACCGCCTACCGGCTGTTCCTCGACCTGCAGGGCGGCATCTTCGACCGCTTCCAGTCGATGCCGATCGCCCGCTCGAGCGTGCTCTGGGCGCACGTGCTCACCTCCCTCGCCGCGAACCTGGTCTCGGTGGCGGTCGTCATCGGGGTGGCGCTGCTCATGGGGTTCCGCACCGGGGCGTCTGTCGGCGACTGGCTTGCGGTCGCCGGCATCCTGGTGCTGTTCACCTTCGCGCTGACCTGGCTCGCCGTGATCGCCGGGCTCTCGGCGAAGACCGTCGACGGCGCGAGCGCGTTCAGCTACCCGCTGATCTTCCTGCCGTTCATCAGCTCGGCGTTCGTGCCCACCGAGTCGATGCCCGCCCCGGTCGCCTGGTTCGCCGAGAACCAGCCGGTGACCTCCATCGTGAACAGCCTCCGCGCGCTGTTCGCGCAGGAGCCGGTCGGCAGCGACATCTGGGTGGCCCTGGCCTGGCTGGTCGGCATCCTCGTGGTCGCCTACGCCGGCGCGATCGCCATCTACCGGCGCAAGATCAGCTAGACCCCGAGCCCAGCACACACCCCGCCGCCCGCGCCGTGCCCCGCACGTCGCGGGCGTCGTCAGCTGGAGTCGTCAGCGGGAGTCGGCGCCCGGCACCGACAGCGACGGCCGGAGGTTCAGCAGGTCGGGGTGGAAGCCCGCGGCCCGCTTGTACTCGGCCGCCACCGCCTCCAGCTCCTCCTGCGAGAGCACGTCGTGGATGTGCGCGAAGCCCTCCGGCGCCCGCTCGAACGCCATCTGCATGACCCGCTCCGGGCCGAGCTTGCGGTTGCTCTCGATCAGCCCGGCGGTGGCCGGCCGGCGCGCGCCCTCGTACGCGGCGAGCGCCTCGGCGACGGTCGGCTTCGTCGCGAGCTCGTGGGCGAGCGTGCGGGCGTCCAGGATCGCCTGCGAGGCCCCGTTCGAGCCGATCGGGTACATCGCGTGGGCGGCGTCGCCGACGAGGGTGGAGCGGCCGAACGACCACTGCGGCAGCGGGTCGCGGTCGACCATCGGGTACTCGAGGATCTCCTCGGAGGCCGCGATGAGCGCAGGCACGTCAAGCCAGTCGAAATCCCAGTCCGCGAACAGCTCGAGGATGGGCGCGGGGTCGACCGCCCGGTTCCAGTCGGCCGTCGCCACGGCGCCCTCCGGGGCCCGACGCTCGGCGATGAAATTGATCCGCGCCTCGGCGCCCGCGTCGCCCTCGCTCAGCGGGTAGGCCACGAACTTCTGCAGCCCGTCGCCGGCCATGATCATGGTGCGCCCACCCAGGTAGCCGGGAGCAGACGCGGTGCCGCGCCAGAGGGTCAGCCCGTTCCAGATCGGCTCGCCCTCGTTCGGGTAGTGCTGCCTGCGCAGGGCCGAGTGGATGCCGTCGGCGCCGACGATCAGCCCGGCCTCCACGGTCAGTTCCTCGCCGCCGTCGCGCCCGAACCGCGCCGTGTCGGTGTCGGCTCCGTGCTCGACGGAGAGCAGGCTGTGGCCGAGTCGCACGGCATCCGCGCCGAGCCGGTCGATGACGGCGTCGAGCAGCAGCATCTGCAGCTCGCCGCGGTGCAGCGAGACCTGCGGCCAGCGGTAGCCGGCGGCGACGCCTCGCGGCTCGCTCCAGATGAGCTGGCCGAAGCGGTTGAAGTAGGAGAGCTCGCGCGTGGCGACGCCGATCGCGGCCGCCTGCTCGCCGAGGCCGAGCTCGGTGAGCTCCCGCACGGCATGAGGAAGCAGGTTGATGCCGACGCCGAGCGGGCGGATCTGGCTCACCCGCTCGTAGATCTCGATGTCGCGGTGTCCGGCGGCGTGCAGGCTGAGCGCGCTCACCAGGCCACCGATCCCTGCGCCGGCAATGACGATCTTCATGCTTCTCCTCTTCGAGATTCGTGCGGTTAGTTTTGCAACAAAACTAAAAGCCGTCAACCTCGATCGGGAGATCCGGTGGGTCAGGCGTGCGCGCCCTCCGCGGCCGATACCTGTTCGAGGGCGCCCTGCAGCCGCTCCAGCGCGGGCAGCGCTGCGGCGAGCGCCGCGCGCTCGCCCGGGTCGATCAGCGCCAGCGCCTGCCCCAGAATCGCGCCGCTGGACTGGTCGAAGCGGCGGAGCAGCTCGAGCGCGGCGTTCGACGCGCGCACCTCGCTGCTGCGCCGATCATGCTCGGTGGGTGTGCGGGTGATGAGGCCGGCATCCGCCATGACGCCCAGCAGGTTGCTGATCGTCGAGGGCTTCAGTTGCAGCCGGGCGGCCAGCTCGCCGGGGCTCAGCGCGGACCCGGCCGGCAGGGCGCGCAGCACCTCGATCTGGGCGTCCGGGATGTCGGGGAGCCCGTCGGCCTGCCGCGCGGCGCGCAGCAGCGTGCGCTTGAGCGGTGAGATCACGCGGGTGAGGCGGGAGGGGTCGAGGGCGTCCACGGTTCCGAGCTTAGCCAGCCGAGGGCTTCGGGCCTCGGTGCGCGCTTGTCAAGCCCTTTACGCCCCCACGCCCGCTCGCATAGAACTGAGGCATGACGGATTCAGCACTCTCTGTACTCACCATCAACGCAACCCTGGCCCGCAATGCCGCCCACCTGGCGGGAGCGCTGCGCTCCAACGCCCTACCCGCCCGAAGACTCGGAGTGAGCGGGTCATGAGCACCGCGGCCAGCGAGACGGCGTTCGGCATCGAAGAGGAATTCATGTTCTTGAGTTCCGACCTTCTCCGGCCCATGGCCGCGGCGGAGGCCGCCAGACTCGAGCTGTTGCGCGATCCGGCAGTGGCCCGATACGTCGGCGCCGAGTTCCTTGCCTCACAGCTCGAGCACTCCTCGCCGGTGCTCGCCTCGCGGCAGCAGGCGTTCGAGGCGCTGAACGGGTTTCGGGAGCGCCTCGGCCGCATCGCAGAGTCGATGGGGGTGCTCGCTGCCGGCACGGGCGCGCCTTTCGACACCGACGGCTGGCCCGCCCCGACGCCGGGGCGGCGCTACGAGCGAATCCGCGAAAGCGTCCGCGCCGTCGCCGATGACCACCAGCTGAATGCCCTGCACGTGCATGTGAACGTGCCGTCCCGCGACGCCGGCGTGCACGCCCTGAACGGGGTCCGCCCGTGGATTCCCGTGCTGCTCGCACTCGGGTCGAACTCGCCGTTCTGGCATGGCCGCGACACCGGGTTCGCGAGCTGGCGGGCGCTTCTGGCCCGCCGCTGGGCGACATCCGGCTGCCCGCCCCACTTCCGCGATGCGGCGGACTACGACGCCCGCGCCGCCCGCATCGTCGACGTGGGCGCCTCGGTCGACCTCGCTTGCATCGCCTGGGATGCGCGGCTCTCCGAGCGCTTCCCCACGCTCGAATTGCGGGTGTTCGACGCCCAGCTCGACGCGGAATCGTCCGTGCTGCTGGCCATCCTCGCGCGCGCCCTCGTCGTCACCAGCCTGACCGCCGCTCCGCTTCCTCCAGCGCCGAGCGAGCTTCTCGCCGCGCAACTGTGGCTGGCGGCTCGCGACGGCCTGCACGGTCGCCTGGTCAACCCGGTGAGCGGGGAGCTGGATGCCGCGGCCGAGGTGGTGCGGGCGCTCCTGGAGCACGTGCAACCGGCGCTGCAGGCGCACGGCGACGGCGGCTTCGTGGAGGCGGCGCTCGCGCAGCGCCTGCGGGAGGGCACCGGCGCCGAACACCAACGCGCCGCGTTCCGAGCGGGCGGCGCCGTGAAGCTCTCAGCGCTGCTGCACCACTCGCTCGTGCAGGCCCCGCTCCCCACCCCCTGAGCGCCGCCAGGCCCGGATCGCCTGGTTCTATGTCGCGGTGCGGAAGTCCACGAGTTTGTGCGTCCCGTCGCAGAACGGCTTGATCGTCGAGACGCCGCAGCGGCAGAGTGCCACGGTGCGGCTGGTGTGCATCGACTGACCACCCTCTGGGTCGACGATCTCGATCGGCCCCCGCACGAGCAGCGGCCCGTTGGGGCATGCCACGATGAGCGTCTCCTCGTCCGGCTGCTCGGGGTGCGTCACAGCAGCACCTCCGCGGGCTCGCTCTCGGCGTCGCGCACGCGCAGCGAGCTCCGACCGTCTTGCCACGCCTCGAGAATGTGCTGCCCGGCCCAGCCGTCCACGGCCAGGCAGGCCGCCGCACCGAACAGGATGTCTCCGAGAAGCTCCGGCTCGTCTTCGGCGAGGGCCCCGGCAAGATCCCGCCCGGCGATCTGCTCGTGAATCGCGTCTGCCTCGACATGGATGTCGAAGTACCGCGTGGTCGCCTCGCCGTAGCCCAGCCGGCGGAATCCGTTGGAATTGAGCCGGCTCGGGATGGAGGACGTCATCTCAAAGGCGGCGAGGTGGCCGACGATCGCTCCCCGCAGGCGGCGGTTGAGGCCGAACATCGTCATCAGGTTGAGCGAGGCGAGCGTGATGGCCGGAACATCGTTGAGGTATGCCCCATAGCTGTCGTCGAGCCCGACCGAGCGCATGGTGGCGGCGTAGACGGCCGCATGCACATTGTTCGCGCGGCCCTGGCCGTACTCATCCGCCTGAATCTCGACGAGGGCGGCCTTGGCCCGCCCCGTCAGCCGAGGGATGGCCCAGGAGTGCGGGTCGGCCTCTTTCAGCGTGTACACAGAGCGCTGAATCAGGAACTCGCGCAGCTGCTCATCGGTGGCCTGCTTCGCAATGTAGCGGGAGAGGCTGGGCCCACTGTCTGGGGCGGTCATCGCGAACAGTGCGGCGGCGACATCCTCCTGCACGCTGGCCGGCGCCGGCGGGCAGGCCACCTGCGCACGCAGGGCGGCCTCGAATGCGCTCTCGATCTCGAGCCGGGCGCCGACGAGTGCCGGATGCCACTCCCATTCGTCGCCGCGCTCGATGACATCGCCGTAGTGCAGCGAGTAGAGCACGAACAGGCACAGCTGGATGTCCTCGTCGCGGACGAGATCGCTGCTTGCGGCGAGCGCGATGCTCGTCAGCTCGCTCAACTCGCCCAGTAGCGGCTCCGGGTTGGGCGCGTCAGAGGCGAGGAGGTTGAGCACGGCGCGGCTGAGGGAGCCCCGAGGCTGCACTGCGGGGAATGCTCTCTTCGTCGCCGGAGTTTCCGAGGTGAGTCTTTCCATAGACCCAGTCTTTGTGGGTCACTGCGCAGGCGCAATGGCTTGAGTTCTCGCCGTCGGTGGTCTAAGCGGCCCGGCCCGGTGGTCCCTGCGCCGGCGTGCGACGGGCCCGCTCAGCCGCCTGCGGCCGGCGGATGCAGCTGCACACCGCGGGTGAGATCGCGCAGCGCGCGACGCGCGAGGGCAGCAGGCGCGCCGGGGTCGAGCAGCGGGTCCTCGACCGTCGCGCACTCCTCGATGGCGATGCACATCGCGTCCGTGGCGGCCGCCGCGATCAGCCGCAGCGCGTAGGGGTCGGCCCCCGGGCCGGCCAGCGTCGCGATCACCTCGCGCAGCTGCACCTCTGATTCGCCGTTGACGCGGTACCAGACCAGACGCAGGGCAGCGTCATCCGCCGCCGCGTGCAGCAGGCCGAGCGTCCAGCGCAGCATCTCGAGGTCGTCATCGCTGCGCGGGGTGAGCACCTCGACGATGGTGCGCTCCAGGGCGTCGATCAGGTCTTCCTGCGGGCTCGCGGCGGCCAGCAGGGTGCGCCAGTGGCCGGCGCCCACCGTCAGCAGCGGCGCGACCGCGTCCTCCTTGGTGCGGAAGTAGCGGTAGAAGGTGCGCACCGCGATCCCGGCCTGCTGCGCGATCTCCTCGGCCGTCACCGCGTCGGCGCCCCGGTCGGCGAACAGGCGGGCGGCGGCTCGCGCGATCTCCAGCTGGGTCGCCGCCTTGCGGCGCTGGGTGAGGCTCGGCGGAGTGGAATCCATGTGAAGAGCGTACGCCGCCCATGCCACCTGTGCGTATCCTGCATTGCTGGCACGTTGTGCCAAGTTGGCGTAACGTGTAGCAGGACATCCCTTGAGTGAAAGGTCGCTAGACATGAACCGTTACATCGGACGCCGCGCCATCGTCACCGGCGGTGGCTCGGGCATCGGCCAGGCCACCGTGCTGCGCATGCTCGCAGAGGGCGGCAGCGTCGTCGCCGCCGACGTGAGCGAGAGCGGCCTCGCCGACACCGTGGCCAAGGCCGGCGACGCCGCCGAGCGCCTCAGCACCGTCGTCGTCAACATCGCCGACGAGGCATCCGTCAAGGCCGCGGTCGCGACCGCCGTCGAGGCCCTCGGCGGCCTGGACGTGCTCGTGAACGCCGCCGGCATCCTGCGCTCCTCGCACACCCACTCGACCACGCTCGAGGCCTTCCAGCAGGTCATCAACGTGAACCTGGTCGGCACCTTCCTGATGATCCGCGAGGCGATCCCCGCGCTGCTCGACGGCGACGGCTCGGCCGTGGTGAACTTCAGCTCGACCTCGTCGATGTTCGCGCACCCCTACATGGCGGCCTACGCGGCCAGCAAGGGCGGCGTGCAGTCGATGACGCACGCCCTCGCCTCCGAGTACGCCAAACAGGGCATTCGCTTCAACTCGGTGCAGCCCGGCTCGATCTCCTCCGGCATGACCGACGGCAGTGGCGAGAGCAAGCAGAGCCAGGGCCCCGGCCTGCCGGAGGATGCCGACTTCAGCCTGTTCATGAAGCTCACCCCCGCCATCGGCGAGGGCTTCGCCGGCCCCGAGTCGGTCGCGGGCGTTGTCGCCATGCTCGCCAGCTCGGACGGCGCCTTCATCACCGGCACCGAGGTGCGCATCGACGGCGGCACCCACTTCTAAGCCAGCACGCACTGTCGAGACGGCCCCTCCGCGTGTGCGGAGGGGCCGTTGTTCGTCGCCAGCGCGCGAGCGCCGTCACCGGCCTCAGCCGCAGCAACTCGCGGATGCCGCTGGGGTCGTTCCGCAGGAGCCGGACGCGCTGACATCCAGCAGCGGGAGCGTCCCCGCGGCGGTCGGGAGCGCTGTTGAGCAGACACCGGTATCCGGCAGAGTCAGCTGCACGAGCCGCGCCGCCTCACTGTTGCCGGCGAGCTCATCGGCGATGGAGCGCACCTGCTCGTACCCGGTGAGCAGCAGGAAGGTGGGCGCGCGGCCGTAGCTCTTCATGCCGGCGATGTAGAAGTTGGGCTCCGGGTGCGCGAGCTCGTCGACCCCGTGCGGGTAGACGGTGCCGCAGCTGTGCAGGTTCGGGTCGATGAGCGTGGCGAGGCGGGCGGGCGCCTCGACGATCTCGTCCAGGTGCAGGCGCACCTCGCGCAGCATGTCCAGGTTGGGGCGGAACCCGGTGGCGTTCACGACGATGTCGACCTCAATCGCGGCCTCCTCGCGCCGCCGACGCCCGATCGCTTCGACGCGGCCCTCCGCGGTCGGGCGCAGGTCGTCGATTTCGAACCGGTCGACGAGGGTGACCCTGCCCGAGCGCACGAGGTCGTGCACCATCGAGCCGAGCTGGCCGCGGGCCTCGAGCTCGTCGGCATCCGAACCGTACACCCGCACCGGGCTCACGGAGCGCACCGCCCAGGTGATGCTCGTTCCCGGCGCCTCGTCGGCGAGCTGGGCCAGCTTGAGCAGGGTGTTCGCGGCCGAGTGCCCGGCGCCCACGACGAGCGCGTGCTTGCCGGCGAAGCGGGCGCGCTCGACGCCGAGCACGTCGGGCAGCGCGTGGGTGATGTTCGCCTGCACCTCGGATGCCGCGGGCTGCAGCCCGCTCGAGAGCAGGCCGTTGGGGCTGGCATACGTGCCGGATGCGTCGATGACGGCGCGCGCCAGCTGCTCAGTGGTTCCGCCCGCGGTCTGCACGCGCAGCAGGAAGGGCGCCTTCGCCCGGCCGCTCGTGCGCGTGCGGTCCATCCCCTGCCGGGACACGGCAACGACAATGCTGCCGTAGCGGATGCGCGGCTCCAGCTCCGGGGTGGCCGCGAGCGGCAGGAGGTAGTCGTTGACGAGGTCGCGCCCGTAGGGCAGGCGCTTGGCCGAGGGGGCCTCCCAGCCGGCCGTGTCCAGCAGGCGTGCCGCGGCCTCGTCGACGAGGTACTCCCACGGCGAGAACAGGCGGGTGTGCCCCCACGATGCCACGGAGGCCCCGGCGGCCTCGCCGGCCTCGTAGACCACAACGTCGATGCCGCGCTCCAGGAGTTGGGCGGCGGCGGCCAGGCCGATGGGCCCCGCACCGATGACGGCCACCGGGAGGCCGGCGAGGCGGTCGAAGGAGGGCTTGGTGGCGAGGGGCAGATCGGCGATGCTCATGCAGGGTCTCCGTGGGAAGCGAGGGCGAGAAGAGTACGCGTCGTCAGATGGTGACGAGCAGGCGGCTGACCGAGTCGAGGGCGCCGGGCACCAGGCGGTAGTACGCCCAGAGGCCGCGCTTGGAGCGAGTCAGGAAGCCGGCCTCCACCAGAATTTTCAAGTGGTGTGAGACGGTCGGCTGCGACAGCCCAACGGGCTCGGTCAGGTCGCAGACGCAGGCCTCGCCGTCGACGTGGGCGGCGACCATCGAGAGCAGGCGGAGCCGCGTGGGGTCGGCCAACGCCTTGAGCGTGCTTGCCAGGGCGCCGGCATTCTCCGCACTGATGGACTCACGGGTCAGCGGTTCACAGCACGCGGTCACATCGGTGGCGGGGAGCAAATCGGTCAACGTCATGTGAACATCGTCTCAACTACATTGACAAACGTCAATATAGTTATCTACGATTCCAGCATCGCTCCCAGCCGGGATTCCCGCACAGAAAGCCGCACCCGCCATGCCAGACAAGCCCTCCGTCCTCTTCGTCTGCGTGCACAACGCCGGCCGCTCACAGATGGCCGCCGGATTCCTCAGCGCGCTGTCGGCCGGGCGCATCGACGTGCTTTCCGCCGGCTCGGAGCCAAAGGACGCGATCAACCCCGTCGCGGTCCAGGCGATGGCCGAGCTGGGCATCGACATCGCCGACAATCGACCGAAGGTGCTGACGACCGAGGCCGTCCGCGACTCGGACGTCGTCATCACCATGGGCTGCGGCGACGCCTGCCCCATCTTCCCCGGGAAGCGCTACGAGGACTGGGAGCTGGAGGACCCGGCCGGGCAGGGCATCGAGGCCGTGCGCCCGATTCGCGACGACATCCGGGCCCGCGTCGAGGCCCTGATTGCCGAGATCGCCCCGGAGGGGAACGCGGGCTGACGCCTCGCCTTCGCTGCGGACGCGGTGGGCCCCCGGATGTGATCAGCAAACTGGTAGATCTCGTCGGCGCCGCCGATGGGGTGCCTCGTCTCGACCTTTTCAGAGTCGAACAGTCCGATGTCCTTGTGCGACGAGTCGAAGTGGGGACGCGCAATCGGCCGACCCGGGCAGCGCCCGGGTCGGCCGCTGATCACACGAGCGCGGCCACCGCCGCGGCCGGTGCGGCGATCCGGTACTCGTGCACTCCGTGCGTGACGGTCTCCGTGACCTGCCCGAGCAGCTCGATGTCGGCCGTCACGCCCACCGGCACGACAACGCGCGCGGAGAACGAGTCGCCGTCCACCTGCCAGGAGACCTCGATGCGGCCGTAGGGCGACTCGTGGGCGGCCGAGGCGGAGTGGATCCTGGCGTCCGGCAGCGGGCGCACGCTGATGCGGCGGAATCCGGGCTCAGTCGAGCGGATGCCGCCGATCGTGGTGTGCATCCAGTCGGCCACGGCGCCCAGCGCGTAGTGGTTGAAGGACGTCATCCCGCCGGGGTTCACCGTGCCGTCTGGCATGAGGCTGTCCCAGCGCTCCCAGATCGTGGTGCCCCCCTGCTTGACGGTGTAGAGCCACGAGGGGCACTTGTCTTCGAACAAGAGGTCGTAGGCCGTGGCGACGTGGCCAGTGAGGGTGAGCGCCTCCGAGATCACCGGGGTGCCCGCGAAGCCGGTTGCGATGCGGTTGCCCGCCTCCCGCACGAGTTCGGCCAGTCGCGCGCCGGCGAAGCTGCGCTGCTCGGCGCTCGGCAGCAGATCGAACACGATCGCCAGCGAGTAGGCGGTCTGCGCGTCGCTCGTGAGCGCTCCGCTCGGCAGCACGTACTCGCCGACGAAGGCCGCGCGCACCGCAGTAGCGAGGCCGAAGTAGTGGGCGGCATCGTCGGCGAGGCCGAGCTCGGCGGCCGTCTCTGCGAGGCGCTTCGCGGACTCGGCGAAGTACGCCGTCGCCACCAGGTAGCGATCCGTCGTCGCATCCGCCGGATCGTGCGGGGGTGCGGCGGGGTCGAGCCAGTCGCCCAGCTGGAACCCCTCGTTCCACAGGTGGTCCTCGCCCGCCAGCTTGTCGATCAGGTCGACCCAGCGCTTGGCGCTGCCGTACTGCGTCGCGATGACGCCCCGGTCGGCGAAGCGCTCGAACAGCACCCACGGCGTGAGCACCGCGACGTCGCCCCACACCGCGCCGGGGCGGATCGGCGTCCACTCGGCGCCGCCCGGGATCACCGGCACGTACCACGGCACGGTTCCGTCATCCAGCTGCTCGGCCTCGACGTCGCGCAACCAGGAGCTGAGCAGTCCGGAGCAGTCGTAGAGGAAGGAGGCGGTCGGCGCGAACACCTGGATGTCCCCCGTCCAGCCGAGGCGCTCGTCACGCTGCGGGCAGTCTGTGGGGAGCCCGACGAAGTTGCCGCGCATGCCCCACACCACGTTCTCGTGCAGGCGATTGATGAGCGGGTCCGAGGTCTCCAGCCAGCCGGTGCGCTCCATGTCGGAGTGGTAGACCAGCGCTTCGACCATCGACGGGTCGAACTCCCCCGGCCAGCCGGTGATCTCGGCGTAGCGGAAGCCGTGGAACGTGAAGCGCGGCTCCCAGATCTCGGTGTCGGCGCCTGCCAGCGTGTAGCGGTCGGTCGCGAGGGCGCCACGGAGCGGCCTGGTGTAGATCTCGCCGTCCTGCATCACCTCGGCGTGGCGCAGCGTGACGGTTGCCCCGCGCTCCCCGGCGACCCGGATGCGGAGGCGGCCGACGAGGTTCTGGCCGAAGTCGAGCACGGTCGCCCCCGACGGCGAGGTCGACACGCTCACCGGGCGCAGCGTCTCGGTGCAGCGCACGGGAGGCCCCTGCGGCGCCACGATCGTCGCCGGGTCGCGCTTGGCGATCGCGACGGGGGTGAAGCCGGCGTCGTCGAAGCCGGGCTCCGACCAGCCGGCACGCTCCTCGCGGGCGTCGTAGTGCTCGCCGAAGTACAGGTTGGAGGCCAGGATCGGTCCGAAGCCCGCCGACCAGTCGGAGTCGGTGGCGACCACGGTGCGCCGGCCGTCGTGATGCGTCACCTCGAGCTGGGCGATCAACGAGATATCGCTGCCGTACAGGTTCGGGTAGCCGCCGTGGAAGCCGATCCGGCCGCGGTACCAGCCGTCGCCGAGCCATGCGCCGATCGCGTTGTCGCCGGCGGTGAGCGCCTCGGTCACGTCGTAGCTGCGGTAGGTGAGTCGCTGCCCGTAGACGGTCCAGTCGGGCGCGAGAGCGTCGCGGCCGATGCGGATGCCGTTGATCTCCACCTCGGCGAGCCCGTGGGCGGTCACGTAGAGACGCGCCGCGGCGATGTCATCGGGCAAGCTGAACTCTCGGCGCACGAGCGGAGGGCGGCGCTCGGCCTCCAGGTCTTCCGCCCAGGCCGGGCCGACCGGCACGGCAACCCAGTCAGCCGGATCGAGCAGGCCAGCCTCAACGGATGCCGCCTCACTCCAGTCGGTCCACAGACCACCCCCGTTGCGCACCCGCACGCGCACACTGGCGCTCTCGCGCGAGCTGAGCGCGGGGAACTGCCACGGCACCAGCACCTGCTCGGCGGAGTCGATGACCTCGCCGAGGGTGACGACGCCGGCCCTGGTCGTCTCGAGCTGGTAGCCGGTCTGGGTGAAGGGCGCGGCATCCGCATCGCCCGGTTCGATCCGTGTCTTCCAGGAGACACGCGGCGCGGCGACACCGATGCCGAGCGGCTCGGTGAGCTGCTCGAAGCGCGGCGCGGCCACCACGATGCTGCGGTCGATCGGGTCGGATGTGCGGGGTGTGGACATGGCGAGGCTCGCCTTTCTCCCGGCTCCGTCGTGGAGCCCGGTGTAACAGTTCAGAGTCGGTGCACTGCGGGCGGAATCAGCCCTTGACGGATCCGGCCGTGAGGCCCTTCATCACTCTCTGGTTGAGGGCGAGATAGATGACGAGCGTTCCAAACACGTTGATGCAGATCGCGGCGAACAGCGGGCCGTATTGCATCGCCCCGTACTCACCGGTGAAGTTCAACAATCCGACCTGGATCGTGCGCAACGACGAGCTGTTCGTGAATGTCAGCGCGATGAGCAGGTCGTTCCAGATGAAGAAGAACTGGACCAGGGCGATCGTGAAGATGCCGTTTCGCACCATGGGGAATCCGATGGTGAAGAAGGAGCGGATGATGCCGGCGCCGTCGAGCGTCGACGCCTCGAAGACCTCGCGGGGGATGGAGCGGAAGAAGGTCGCCATCATGAAGACCGTCAGCGGCAGCCCGATGCCGGTGTAGGTGATGATCAGCGGCCACAGCGAGCCAGAGAGCCCCGTCTGGAAGTAGACGGTGAACAGCGGCAGGAGGATCATCTGCCCGGGCACCATGATGCCGACGAGGAAGGCCAGGAGGACGCCGTTGCGCCCCTTCCACACCATGACCTCGAGCGCGAACCCGGCGGCCGTGCCCAGGAGGATGATGAGCGCGAGGGCCGGGAACACGGCCAGGACGCTGTTGCTCAGGTACTGCCCCATGTTGCCCGTGGTCCAGGCATCGATGTAGTTCTGCCAGTTGATCGTCTCCGGCAGTGCGAAGACCGAGCCGTTGACGAACTCATCGTTGGTCTTGAACGAGCTGAGCAGGAGCCAGATCAGGGGGTAGACGGTGATCACGAGGATGAACACCACGGCGAGGTTGAGCGGGATCTTCGCGAGCTTGGCGCGGATGCGGCCGGGCCGGCGGCCGCTGGGCCGGCTGTTGGGCCGACGGCGGCCGGAGGGCGGGAGGGGCGGAGCGGGCGGGGTGGCGTGTTCGGCCAGCGTGCTGGTGGTCATCGGCTCAGGCTTTCGTGAGGTCGCGGCGCGAGGAGCGGAAAATGAACACGGTCACGAGCAGGCAGACGATCGTGAGCAGCAGTGCGATCGTGCTGCCGTAGCCGTACTCGCCGTACGAGAAGGACGTCTGGAACATGTACAGCGTGAGCGGGCTGGTGGCGTTGCCCGGCCCGCCGTTCGTGAGGGCGATGATGGTGTCGAACACCTTGAGCGTGCCGTTGATGCTGAAGATGACGGCCGAGAGCAGCACGGGCAGCGAGAGCGGCAGGACGATGTGCCGCACGAGGCCCCAGCCTGTTGCGCCGTCGAGCCGGGCCGACTCCAGCGTGTCCTCCGGGATCTCCACGATGCCTGCGTAGAGCAGCACCCCGTAGAAGCCGATGGAGCGCCAGATGTCCATGATGGCGATCACGAGGAAGGCGTTCGCTCCGCTGCCGAACCAGTCAACGGACTCACCGCCGAAGGCGTTGATGATGCTGTTCACGACGCCCGTCTGCGGCGCGACCTCAAACAGCTTCTGGAACAGCAGCGCGACGGCGACCGTCGGCAGGACGACGGGGAAGAACACGAGGGTGCGCACGATGTTCGAGGACTTCTTCAGCACGAACACGTAGAGAAGCGACATCAGGTAGCCGATGAAGACCTGCCCGACCGTCACGACGAGCGCGTACTTGAGGGTGAAGAGAACGGCATCCCAGACCTTGGGATCGCCTGCCAGCCTCGTGAAGTTGTCGAAGCCGACGAAGGTGAACCCGATGATGGTGTTGCCCTCGAAGACCGTGTAGCCGAGAGACCACAACACGGGCACGAGCATCACGGCCGTGTAGACGAGGAGGGCGGGACCCAGGAGGATCGCGATCGCCCTCTTGTCTCCGAGGACATGTTTCATGGTTCACTCACTTGTTCCGGACGACGACGTCCATTGATGATGAAGGCGGGGGTGGCGGCCGGATGCCGGCCGCCACCCGCTCTTGCTAGCTGTCGAGATCCGCCTGCACGAGCTTCATGAACTCCTCGGCGCTGATCGCGCCGCTCACGAGCTGCGCCGCGTTGGTCTGGCTCGTCGTGGTGGCCTTGGTCGAGAACAGCGCCTCGAACCAGAGCACACTCGAGGTGGATTCACTGATGGTGGTCTGCACAACCTGAGTGAGCGGGTCGATGCCGCTCACCTCGCTGTTGGCCTTGAAGCCGGAGATCGTGCCCTGGTCCTTGAGCGCGGCGCTGCCGTAGTTCTCGGCGATGCAGCCGAGCCAGTCGGCGACCTTGTCGTCGTAGACCTTGGCGCTCATGGTGCTGGGCAGCCCCACATTGGCCGGGTACTCGTCGATGGATCCCTTGCCGCCCTCGACGGCGGGGAAGGGCATGAAGCCGACGTTGTCGGCGCCGATCTTGTTGCGCTCCGGGTCGTTCATCGACTCGAGGATCCAGCTGCCCATGTAGAACATGGCGGCCTTGCCGTTGAGGAACTGCGAGGCAGCGGTGTCGTAGTCGATCGATCCGACGCCCTGGCCGAAGTACCCGGCGGTTCCGAGATCTGCGATGGCCTGCGCCGCCGCCACGTACTCGGGGTCGGTGAGCTTGGCGTCGCCGTCGGCGACCTTCTGGAGCGCGTCGGCTCCGAGGTCACGGAAGAGGTAGTCGCCGACCAGGCGGGTCAGCGGCCAGCCCTGCTCGCCCGACGCGGAGAACGGGGTGACCCCGGTCTTTGCGATGGCCGCCGAGGCAGCTACCAGCTCGCTCCAGGTGGCGGGGACATCCACGCCGGCGTCGGCGAAGACCTGCTTGTTGTACCAGATGCCCTCGATGTTGTACTGGTAGGGAAGCACGTTGAACTTGCCGCCGTACAGCGACTTGATGGTGGAGATGGCGGCCGGCTCGATGTCGTCCAGCGCGCCGATCTCGGCGAGCGCCACCTCGAAGTCGACGACGTTGCCCGACTCATCGAGGGTCTTGGTGAGGGCGGGTGCGTTGCCCGCGGCGTACATCGCCGGCAGTGCGTTCTGCCCGGCGAGCAGCTGCAGCTTCTGGTCCAGGTTGGTCTGCGGAACGGTCTCAACCTTGAGCGGCAGTGCGGTGTTCTCCGCCTTGCACTGGTCTTCGCTGAGCGCCGTGATCTGACCCGGGATCATCGTGTTCTCCGAGTTGATCAGGTAGGTGAACGCGGTCGGGGCTGCCGCGTTGCCCGCGCCGCCGGCGCAGCCGGTGAGTACCAGGGCAAGAGCGCCCGCGCCCGCCAAGATCGGCGCCAGAGCGGCGTTCCGACTCATGTGTCGTGACATTGCAATTCCTCCTTGAATGCAGGCGCCGATGTGGGCCCGGTGCAGTTGATGCGCGTCAATTGATGCGCATCAAATGACGACGATATGTCCACTAGACTCGATTTGCAAGCTGAGCGATGTAACGATTCAATGCCGTGAGCGGCGGAGGGCACCGGCACCAATGCCGGTCAGGAGTGGACGATGACGTCAGTATCAAAAGCGCGGGGCGCTCAAACGGGCGACTCCCGGATGATGGACGTCGCGCTGCGCGCCGGAGTCTCGCACGGCACCGTGTCCAACTTCTTCAACCGCCCTCAGCTGCTGAGCGAGGCAACCCGGGAGAAGGTGGCTCAGGCCGTCGCTGATCTGGCGTTCGTGCCCAACGACGCCGCGCGCACTCTCGCCAAGGGCACGGGCAACACCATCGGGGTCGTGCTCGTCGACATCGGCAACTCCTTCTTCGTCGACATCGCCCGCGGCGTCGAGGCCGCAGCCGCCGAGTCCGCGCACAAGCTCCTGCTCGCCAACAGCGACGTCAACGCACAGAAGCAGGACGACTACCTCGAGCTCTTCGACGAGACGCGCGTGCGCGGCATCATCCTGGCGCCGCTGGACGGAGAGCAGGACGGTGCGGCGCGCGTGCGCAGCCACGGGCGCCCGGTCGTGTTCGTCAACTGGCCCGGGGAGGACGACGCCTCCTGCGGGGTGATCGTCGACGAGGAGCATGGCGGCTACCTGGCGGCGCGGCACCTGATTGAGCTGGGCAGGACCAAACTCCTCTTCGCCGGCGGGCCACTCACCCTGCACGCGGTGGCCGACAGGCTGAATGGCGTCCGTCGGGCGATCGACGAGGCCCCGGGAGTCACCCTCGAGGTGCTCGAGACGCACAGCCTCACGACCAGGGCCGGCCGTGTCCTCGGCCACGAGCTCGCGATCCGTCCGCCCGCCCGGCAGCCGGACGGGGTGGTCTGCGCGGCGGACTCGCTGGCCATCGGCTGCATCGAGCAGCTCGTCGGGGCCGGCATCCGTGTGCCGGAGGACATCGCGGTGACGGGCTACGACAACAACCACTACGGAGCGGAGAGCGCCGTTCCCGTGACCACCATCGCGCAGCCCGGCCACGAGATGGGCGTGATCGCGGCGGGGCTCCTCGCTGAAGAGGTCGGCGGCCTGCCAGGCCACACCCACCGCACCGTCATCCTCAAGCCGTCGCTCCTCGTGCGAAAGAGCACCGTGGCCAGCGCCGTTCCGGCAATCGCCGACGCGCCGGAGACCGCCAGGTGAGGTCGTCACCGCGCCGCATCGGCGATGTCGACGTCTCGTCGATCGCGCTCGGAACGGCCGGGCTCGTCTTCGACAATTCGCACAGCGCCGCATCTCGGGCTGCGGCGATCGGCGCGGCGATCGACGCCGGCATCACGGCCTTCGACACCGCGGCGGCGTACTCGTCCGCCGGGGAACCGCACTCCGGCGAGCGCATGCTGGGTGACCGGCTCCGGGCCGCCGGCGTTCTGGGATCGGTCGAAGTGATCACCAAGGGCGGCCACTCTCGCAGCGGCGACTCCTTCCCCATCGACGGGCGCCCGGAGAGCATCCATTCCCACTGCCGCGGGAGCCTTGCCGCCCTCGGGGTGGGGGTGATCGACCTGTACCTGCTGCATTGGCCAGACCCCGAGGTTCCGATCGAGGAATCGGTCGGCGCGATGCTCGAGCTGCAGCGCAGCGGACTCATCCGAGACATCGGCGTCTCCAATGTGAGCCTCGAGCAGCTGCAGCGGGCGCGCTCCGTCGCGCCGATCGCCGCGGTGGAGAACAAGTTCGCGCTCGACGGAACCCAGGACGAGATCCTCCTCGCCGCCGAGGCCGCTGGCATCGCCTACCTCGGCTACTCCCCCCTGGGAACCGTCCGGGAGTGGCCCCTCTTCGCCGCACGGCCAGAGGTCTCAGCGATCGCGGCGCAGCACGGCGCCGACCCACAGCAGCTCGTGATCGCGTGGTTGCTCGCGCGGAGCCCCAGCTTCATCGCCGTGAGCGGCGCGAGCAGGCCGACGACGATCAGGTCTGCCGCGGATGCCGGCGGGCTTGTGCTCTCGCCCGGGGAACTCGCCGCGCTCGGGGCCGCACTCAGCCGTCATCCGGCTCGGCCTGACGCCTAGAATCGGCGCATGTCCCGCCTCGTCATCGTGCTGCCGCTTGCCCCGCTCGCGGTGGGCGAGAGCTTCGCCGTGCACAGCTGGCCGCTGCACGTGACCGTGCTGCCTCCGTTCCTCACCACGGCGGAGCCGGAGCAGATCGCCCGCGCGCTCGCGGACGCCTCTGTCGGGCTGCCGGCGATCACCGCCACCGCCGGGGCCGACGAGCTGTTCGGCCGGCGGCACAACGTGCCGGTCACGGTGCTGGAGGAGAACCCCGAGCTGACCGCGCTGCACCGCGCCCTGCGCGCCGCCGTGCTCCCCTTCGCCACCGAGCCGGACGAACCCGCGTTCACCGGGCCGGGCTACCGCCCGCACGTCACCGTCAAGCAGGACCGCCGGGTGGAGCCCGGCCAACTGCTGACGCTCGGCCAGCTGGCCGTCGTCGACATGGCCCCGCGCGCGCACCCAGCCGGCCGCACCGTGCTGGCCACGCTGGACCTCGGCACACCCGCCGGCAGCTGACCCACCCCGCCCACCCAATCGAGAAGCAAGAAAACGCGCCAAACCGGGAGTTTTGGCACGTTTTCTGGGGAGTCGATGGTGCCTGAGCGGGGCGACCCGGCATCCGTCTCAACCAAAGGGTTGAGGAGGAGTTCAACCGGCCGCGCGATTCGCGAAATGCGGCCGGCTGGTGCACTGGAAGCATGTCTGATTCGCGTGTCCGTTCCTCTCTTCCCGAGCGCCTGACCTCACGCCGCGGCGCCTGGGTCTCACTCACCCTCGTGCTGCTCGCGATCGTGGCCCTGTTCGGCATGCTCAGCGGGGCCGAGGCCCCGGCGGGCGTGTCCGCGTCGCCCGCGAACTCCGAGTCGGCCCAGGTGAAGGCCCTCGCAGATCAGTTCGCCGGCAGCGACGAGGGCTCGGTGCTGATCGTCGCGACCCGCGATGACGGCGGCGCCCTGACGGATGCCGACATGGCGGCGCTGACCGCGCAGGTGCCCGGCATCGACGCCGTCACCGGCCACGAGGCCTCCCGCCCGTTCACGAGCGAGGACGGCCAGGCGGCCGTCATCCAGACCTCGATCACGCTCGGCGAGGACAACACGGCGACCGCCCAGACCGTGAAGGCGCTGCGCGCCGAGCTCGCCGACAACCCGATCCACGGCATCACCGCGCAGGTGACCGGCGGCTCGGCGTTCGGCGCCGACATCGCCGCCTCCTTCGAGGGCGCCGACTTCACCCTGCTGCTCGTGACCATCGGCATCGTCGCCCTGCTGCTGATCCTCACCTACCGCTCCCCCGTTCTGTGGCTGATCCCGCTCACGGTCGTGGCGATCGCCGACCGCGGCGCCAGCCTCGCCACGAACGCCGTCGGCACCGCGCTCGGCCTCGAGTTCGACGCCGGCATCATCAGCGTGCTCGTGTTCGGCGCCGGCACGAACTACGCCCTGCTGCTCATCTCGCGCTACCGCGAGGAGCTGCTGAAGACCGACGACCACCGCCGCGCCCTCGCCGCGGCCTGGCGCGGAACCGCCCCGGCCATCCTCGCCTCCAACGTCACCGTCGTGCTGGCCCTGCTGACCCTCGTCTTCGCCGTCATCCCCGGCACCCGCGGCCTCGGCATCTCCTCGGCCGTCGGCCTGCTGATCGCCCTCGCCGCCGTGCTCTTCGCGCTGCCGCCGCTGCTCGCCGTGTGCGGACGCCGCGTGTTCTGGCCCTTCGTCCCGCGCCCCAGCGCAGCCACCGCGGGGCAGAGCACCGCGGGCACGAGCGGCACCGCCACGGGCAGCACCCGCCCGGGCTTCTGGGGCGCGGTCGCCACCCGCGTCGTCGCCCGCCCCGTCGTGTCGCTCGTCGCCGGCGGCGCCCTGCTGGCCATCATGGCCACCGGCCTGTTCGGCACCTCGATCGGCCTGAACCAGACCGAGAAGTTCCGGGTCGCGTCCGAGTCCGCCGCCGGCCTCGAGACCCTTTCCGAGCACTTCCCCGCCGGGGAGTCGCAGCCGATGATCGTGATCGCCAACAGCGGGGCGATCGACGAGGTGCGCGCAGCCGCAGACATCCCCGGCGTCGTGCGGGTCACCCCGCTCGGCGAGTCTGAGGACGGCACGCTCGGCAAGCTGATGGTCACCGGCGAGCCCGGCCCTGGCACGCCGGAGAGCCTCGCCCTCGTCGAGGACCTGCGCACGGCCGTGCACGGCGTCGACGGGGCGGACGCCCTCGTCGGCGGCGCCGTGGCCGAGGACTTCGACGCCCGCGCCGGCAACGTGCAGGACCTCCTGCTGATCGCCCCGCTGGTGCTCGCGGTGAGCTTCCTCGTGCTGCTCCTGCTGCTGCGCTCGCTCGTCGCGCCGCTGCTGCTGCTCGTCGTCAACGTGTTCAGCGCCGTCGCCGCCATCGGCCTCGGAGCCTGGCTCAGCCGGGTGCTGTTCGGCCAGGACGCGCTCGACCTGCAGGTTCCGTTGCTCTCCTTCCTCTTCCTCGTCGCGCTGGGCATCGACTACACGATCTTCCTGGTGCACCGGGCTCGGAGCGAGGCCGCACTGCACGGCACCAAGCAGGGCATGGTGCGCGCCGTCGGGCGCACCGGAGGCGTGATCACCAGCGCCGGCATCGTGCTGGCCGGTGTCTTCGCGGCCCTCGGCATGCTGCCGCTGGTCACGCTCGGCCAGCTCGGCCTGATCGTCGGGCTCGGCGTGATCGTCGACACCCTGGTGGTGCGCACCGTGATCGTTCCCGCGATCTTCAGCCTGGTCGGCGATCGCATCTGGTGGCCGTCCCGCCCGCCGCAGGCACGCCGGGGTGTCGACAACGCCCCCGCCGACGCACCCGACGGGGGAGAATCGGAGCATGGCACGCACTCCGCTGACGCAGTCCTCACCCGGTAGCGCGGGTGCTCAGGACGCGCAGCGCACGCCGCGCGCCCTGAGCACCACCATCCGCTCGATGCAGATCGGCCTGCACCTGATCACGGCGGCGCTCATCGTCGTGGCGGCGACGCGGGCCGCCGTCGACGCCGTGCCGCTCGCGCCGGTGCTGACCGGGGCGCTCGCCTTCGCCGGCTGGTACGCCGGCGGCATCCTGCTGGCCGGCCGCGTGCAGGGCCGCCACGTCGGCGGCTGGTGGCTGGCCGGGCTCGCCCTCATCTGGGTGGGGGCCGTCGCGGCGTCCGCCGAGTTCATCTGGCTGGCGTTCCCGCTCTGGCTGCTCGCGGGCTACGTGCTGCGCCTGCGCTGGGCGATCCCGTTCTCCGTCGCGATCTTCGCGGTGGTGACGGTGGCGCCGATCCTGCAGTTCGGCAGCACCAACTACGCCACCATCATCGGGCCGCTGCTCGGCGGCACCTTCGCGCTCAGCATCTCCCGCGGCTATGTCGAGCTGGTCAACGACCTGCGCGAGCGCCAGCGCCTGGTGGCCTCGCTCGTGCAGGCGCAGCAGGAGATGGCCGCGCTGCAGGAGGAGCTCGCCCAGACCCAGCGGCTCGCTGGCGCCAAGGCCGAGCGCACCCGCATCTCGCGCGACATCCACGACACCATCGCCCAGGGCTTCTCCTCCATCTCGCTGCTGGCGACGGGCGCCCTCGAGAGCGCACAGAACGAGAACGGGCAGGGCGAGCGGATGCCGCGCACGCTGGCCCAGATCGACGCCATCGCCCGCGACAACCTCGTCGACGTGCGCCGCATCGTCGCCGCCCTGGCGCCGTCCGAGCTCGAGGAGGTCGCCCTGGCCGGGGCGCTCCGGCGCATGCTCGACCGGCTCACCGAGGAGAGCGGGATCGTGACGGAGCTGCGCGTCGACGACGGCCTGCCGGCGCTGCCCACCACCGTGGAGGTCGCCCTGCTGCGCACGGCGCAGTCGGCGCTGGCCAATGTGCGCCAGCACGCCGAGGCCAGCCGCGTGGTGGTGAACCTGGCGGATGCCGGCGACTCGGTGCGCCTGGACATCGTCGACGACGGCCGCGGCTTCGACGCCCGCGCCTGGGACGCGGGGGCCGGCACCTCCGCGGGCGGCGGCTACGGCCTGCACTCGATGCGGGCCAGGCTCCGCGAGCTGGGCGGCGGGCTCGACGTGGAGAGCGCCCCGGGAGAGGGCGCCGCGCTCTCGGCCCACGTGCCGCTCGCGCGCGGCCTGAAGGCGGAGGGCTAGGGATGGCGATCACGGTTCTGCTGGTGGATGACCACCCGGTGGTGCGCACCGGCCTGCGCGCGCTGTTCGACAACAGCGACGACGTGCAGGTCGTCGGCGAGGCGGCATCCGGCGAGGAGGCCATCGCCCTGGCCGAGCACCTGCACCCCGATGTCGTGCTCTGCGACCTGCGGCTCGGCGACGGCATCGACGGCGTCGAGACCACCGCGGCGCTGCGCGCCCAGCAGCCGGCGCCGGCGGTCATCATCCTCACCACCTTCGACCGCGACGTGGAGATCCTGCGCGCCATCGAGGCGGGGGCCGCCGGCTACCTGCTCAAGGATGTCTCGCCGGCCACCATCGTCTCCTCGCTCAAGGAGGCCGCCCGCGGCGGCATGGTGCTCGCCCCGGAGATGGCCAAGCGCGTCGTCGACGGCATGCGGCACCCCCGCCCCCGGCTCACCGAGCGCGAGATGGAGGTGCTGCGGCTGCTCGGCACCGGCGCCTCCAACCGCGAGATCGCCCGCGAGCTGTTCGTCACCGAGGCGACCGTGAAGACGCACCTCGTGCACCTGTTCAGCAAGCTCAACGTCGAGAGCCGCGCCAAGGCGGTCTCCGTCGCCCGGGAGACCGGCCTGCTCTGACCCCACGCCCCGAAGTGCTGCACCGACAGAATGGATGGAACACCATGACCAAGCTCTTCTACGCCGCATTCGTCTACATGGGGCTCGGCGTTGCGTCGGGCCTGTTCTACCGGGAGTTCACCAAGGCCAACGACTTCCCCGACGGCCAGTTCACCCAGCTCGGCCTGGTGCACACGCACCTGCTCGCCCTCGGCTTCATCGTGCTGCTGATCGTGCTGGCGCTGGAGAAGCTGTTCGGGATGTCGGAGAGCAAGCTGTTCCCATGGTTCTTCTGGACCTACAACGCCGGCGTGGTCATCACCTCGGCCATGATGGTCTGGCACGGCTCGCTGACCGTGCTCGGCCAGGAGTCAACGGCGATGATCGCCGGCATCGCCGGGATCGGCCACATCCTGCTCACCGTGGGCATGGTGCTGCTCTTCCTGGCGCTCCGCCCCGGCGTCCTGGCCCAGCAGGCCGCGAAGAAGGCCGTCCCGGCCGGCTCCTAGCCGACGTGCACGGCGGCCGATGCCTCGCCGAACGGCATCAGCTCTTCCTTGCGCCCGCGGATGAACACCGCGGCGATCACGGCACCGGCGAGCATCGCGACCGCAGCCGAGGCGAACACGACCGAGTAACCGGCGGTGAAGGCCGCGAGCGGCGCGGTGGGGTCCAGCTCCGCCTGCGCCGAGGCCGCCGTGGAGTAGAGGGCGGTGAACACCGCGAGCCCGATCGAGCCGCCGATCTGGCTGGCGGAGTTGGCCATGGCGGATGCCGCGCCGGCATCCTCGGGCGCAACGCCGATCAGGGCGAGGTTCTGCACCGGCACGAAGAGGTTCGCCATGCCGACGCCGAGGATCACCAGTCCGGGAAGCACCTGCGTGAAGTAGTTGCCGTCTGCCGTGATCCCGCTCAGCCAGAACAGTCCGACGGCGGCGATGAGCGGCCCGACGATCATCATCGGGCGCGGGCCGATCACAGGCAGCAGCTTGGTGATGAAGGGCACGCAGAACATGATGACGACGGTCATCGGCAGGGAGGCGACCCCGGCGGTGAGCGGCGAGAAGCCGAGCACGATCTGCAGGTGGAAGGCGAGGTAGACGGTGCCGCCGATCATGGCGCTGCCGATCACCGCCTGGATCAGGTAGGCCCCGCCGCGCACGCGGTGGAGCACGACGCGGAGCGGCAGCAGCGGCTGCGCCACCCGCGACTCGATCACGACGAACGCCGCGAGCAGCAGCACGCCGAGGGCGAGGAAGCCGATGGTGTCGAGCTCGGCCCAGCCGTGCTCGGCCAGGGTGAAGCCGTAGACGAGGGCGCCGAGGCCCAGCGTCACGGTGACCGCGCCGGCCCAGTCGTAGCGGTTCTCGCCCGGCGCCTTGGACTCGGTGACGAACAGCAGGCCGCCGATCAGCCCGGCGAGGACGAAGAAGACGTTGACGAGCAGGCACCAGCGCCAGTCGGCGAACTCGGTGAGCACGCCGCCGAGCAGCAGGCCGATCGCTGCGCCCGTGCCGGCGACGGTTCCGAAGATCGCGAAGGCGGTGTTGCGCTCCTTGCCGTGGGTGAAGGTGACCGTCAGCAGCGCGAGGGCCGCCGGGGCGAGCAGGGCGGCGAAGGCGCCCTGGAGACCGCGGGCGATGATCAGCTCCATACCGCTCTGGGCGACGCCGCCGAAGACGGATGCCGCGCCGAAGCCGAGCATGCCGACCATGAAGGTGCGCTTGCGGCCCCAGTAGTCGGCGATGCGCCCGCCGAGCAGCAGCAGGGCGCCGAACGCCAGGGCGTAGGCGGTGACCACCCACTGGCGCTGGCCGTCGGAGAGGCCGAGCTCCAGCTGCGCCTGCGGGAGGGCGATGTTGACGATGGTGCCGTCGAGCACGACGACGAGCTGGGTGAGCGAGAGCACGGCCAGCGCCCACCAGCGCTTCGCGTGCTGGGCGTCGACCGTGGGCACGGGCGCGGTCGCGGGCGAGGAAGAACGATACAAGGGAGAAACCTCCGGGCTTCGATGAACGAGGGGTGCCGGAGGTTTCAAGCCTCGGACCACGGGCCGCACGAGGGCGGGCACGTGACCACTTCGACCAGAGCTGCGGTCGAACAGATGATCGAGTTTACCAGCACGGCTGCCACGGGGCGGCCGCGCTGCCCGCACCGGCCGACCCGCCCCGGCCGGGCGGCCGTTCACCCGGCCGCCGCAACTGTGCCACATTGAGAGAACACCCCTTGGAAGGAAGCCGCCGTGCCGACCACCCATTTCACCGTCACCGGGACGTCGTGGATCACCCCCTCGCTCCGGCGCGTGCACCTGCACAGCGCCGACCTCTCCGCCTTCGCGGAGAGCGGCTTCGCCGACCGTTATGTGAAGCTCGTCTTCCCGAAGCCCGGCGTCGACTACGGCGACCAGGTCGATGTGCGCGCGCTGCGCGGCACCGTCGCCCCGGAGCTCCTGCCCGACGTCCGCACCTACACGGCGCTGTACCCCGATGTCGAGGCCGGCACGATGGCCATCGACTTCGTCGTGCACGGCGACGAGGGCATCGCCGGCCCGTGGGCGGCGCGGGCCGAGGTCGGCGACACCCTGATCGCCAACGGGCCGGGCGGCGCCTACCGGCCGAACCCGGAGGCGGACTGGCACCTGCTCGTCGGCGACGAGTCGGCCGTGCCGGCCGTCTCCGCCGCGCTGGAGGCGCTGCCCCAGGGCGCCGTGGCCCGGGTGGTGGTGCTCGTCGAGTCGGCCGCCCACGAGCCGGAGCTGCCGCTGCCCGCGAACGCGACGGTCACCTTCGTGCACCGCGACGGCGACACCGCGGAGGGCCTGCTCGAGGCCGCGGTGCGCGGCGTGGAGTGGCTGGACGGCCGCGTGCACGCCTTCGTGCACGGCGAGGCCGAGGAGGTCATGCGCGGCCTGCGCCCCTACCTGCGCACGGAGCGCGGTCTGGCCCGCGAGCAGCTCTCGATCTCTGGCTACTGGCGCCGCGGCCGCAGCGAGGACGGCTTCCGCGAGTGGAAGGCCGCCCTCGCCGAGGAGGACGGCGAGCCGCGCGAGCGCGGCGGCCGGCCCCGCGGAGGCCGGTAGGGTCGGAGCAGGAGGAGGGTGCCGTGACCGCTGAGACTGTCGTGATCGCCCCCGACTCGTTCAAGGGCACCCTGTCGGCCGCGGATGCCGCGCGCGCCCTCGCCGATGGCTGGGACTCCGTGCGCCCGGGCGACGAGCTACGGCTGATGCCGATGGCCGACGGCGGGGAGGGCACGCTCGACGCCTTCGCGATGGCGGTGCCGGGCGGCATCCGCATGCCCGTCACCGTGCAGGGGCCAGACAACCTTCCGGTGCAGGCGGAGTGGCTGCTGCTGCCGGGTGAGAACGGCGGCACCGGCGTCGTCGAGCTCGCCAACACGAGCGGGCTCACCCTGCTCGACCCGCTGCGCCCGCTGGACGCGCACACCCTCGGCTTCGGCCAGGCGATCGCGGCCGCCCTCGACCACGGCGTGCACCGCCTGCTGCTGGCGCTCGGCGGCAGCTCCTCCAGCGACGGCGGTGCCGGCGCGCTCACCGCCCTCGGCGCCTTCTTCACGGATGCCACCGGGCGTCCGATCCGGCTCGGCAACCGCGGCCTCGGCCAGCTGGCGCGGGCCCGCCTGGACGGGCTGCGCCCGCTGCCGCCCGGCGGGGCGCAGATCCTCTCCGACGTCGACAACCCGCTGCTCGGGCCGCGCGGCGCGGCCGCCGTGTTCGGCCCGCAGAAGGGCGCGAACCCCGACCAGGTCGAGGGCATCGAGTCCGGGCTGCGCCGACTGGCCCGGCTGCTGCCCGGCCGGACCGACACCCCCGGCGCGGGCGCTGCGGGCGGAACCGGCTTCGGCCTGCTGCACTGGGGCGCGACGATCCTGCCGGGCGCGGCGGCGGTCGGGCAGGCGATGCGGCTGCCCGATGCCGTGGCCGCGGCCTCCGTCGTCATCACCGGCGAGGGCCGCTTCGACAGCCAATCGGCGGCGGGCAAGGTGCCCGCTCACCTGGCCGGGCTCGCGGCGGATGCCGGCATCCCCGCCCTCCTCGTCGCGGGCGCGATCGAGGCCCAGAGCGGTGGCTTCGCCGGCGCCCTCTCGCTCACCGAGCTGGCCGGCTCCCCCGCCGCGGCTCTGGCCGAGCCGGCCCACTGGCTGCGCGAGGCCGGCCGGCGCCTGGCCCAGTCGCTCACGGACGAGCGGGCCGGCAGGCAGTAGCCTGCGACCATGTACGAAGTCTTGGGTGACATCATCCCGTTCGCGGTGGGCGTCGCCCTGAGCCCGCTCCCCGTCATCGCGGCCCTGCTGCTCGTGATGGCCCCGGTCGGGGCCCGCGGCGGGCTCGCGTTCCTCGCGGCCAGGCTGCTGGCCTTCGCGGCGCTGACCGCGGTGTTCGCCTGGGCCTCCGACCTCGTCGATGACGCCGCCGGCTCCACCGTGCCCGCGGCGATCGCGCGCCTGCTGCTCGGCGCCGCGCTCCTCGTCTGGGCGGTGCTCAAGTGGCGCGGGCGGCCGCGCGGCGACGCGGAAGGGAAGCTGCCCGGCTGGATGGCCTCGATTGACGGGATGGCGGCCGGCGCGGCCTTCCGCCTCGGGCTCCTGCTGACCGTGGTCAACCCGAAGGAGATCGCCTTCGCCGCCGGCGCCGGCTTCACGATCGGCGGGGCCTTCCTCGGCGCCGGCGAGATGGTGCTCGCCGGCGCGGTGTTCGTGGTGCTGGCCTGCGCGAGCGTCGCGGCGCCGGTGCTCACCGTGGCGATCGGCGGCGCGCGCACCGCGCCGGCGCTGGCCGAGGCGCGCAGCTGGCTGGTGCGCAACAACGCCGCCGTCTTGGCGATCGTGCTGTTGGTGCTCGGCGCCATGCTGATCGGCAGCGGCCTCTCCGGCCTGGGCTGAGCCCGGCCACCGATCACCGGTCACTGATCCCCGGTCACTGATCCCCGGTCACCGGCCCGGCCACCGGCCCGCTCGGGCCTCACTCGCCGAGCACGCGCTAGTCTCGAGCTGCGCGCGGGCGCCCGCGCCGACATCAGAGGAGACGAGAGCGCTGTGATCCAACACACCGTGAGCTTTGCCCTGCGCCACCCCGCCGGGTCCGCCGAGGAACGCGCATTCCTCGCGGATGCCGCCACGACCCTGGCCGCGATTCCCGGCGTCACCGGGTTCCGGGTCTCCCGTCAGCTGAGCCCGGCCAGTCCGCATCGCTTCCAGTTCTCGATGGACTTCGCCGACGAGCCCGCCTACGCCGCCTACAACGCCCACCCCGCCCACACCGCGTTCGTCGCGACGCGCTGGGTCCCCGAGGTTGAGTCGTTTCAAGAGCTGGATCTCGCGCCACTCCTCTGACCCCCGGGTCAGAAACCCCCTGCCGGAATCCGCAGATCGGGGTTAGCGTGTTTCGCATGGCCGTTTCGACCGACGCGGGCATCGGACGCACAAGGAGGAACCATGAGTTCGCCAAGCGATGACTTCAGCAATGCCCTCTCCGACGCGGTTGGCAAGGCCTCGGACAAGGCCGAGGACGCCGTGGACGCCGCCAAGGACAAGGCCGGCGACTTGGCAGACAGCGCCAAGCGCAAAGCCGACGACCTGGCCGACAGCGCCAAGCGCAAAGCCGACGACCTCGCCGACAGCGCCAAGCGCAAGGCCGATGACGTGTACGACCAGGTCAGGAAGACCGTCGGCGGCGCGGGCGGCAACGACGTGATCGACGACACGGCCGGGTTCCTCCGCCGTCAGATGCGGGACCGCCCGTGGGTCGTCGTCGGGGCGGCGGCACTGGTCGCCTTCGCCTTGGGCGTCTCGGTGGCCGGCAAGGGCAAGGACTAGGCGCGAGCCGGGGCGGCCGGATCGCCGGCCCCCGGCAACCGCACCGAGAACACGGCCCCGGCCGCGCTGGACGATGCCGTGATCACGCCGCCGTGCGCCTCGACGATGGAGTGGGCGATCGCCAGCCCCAGGCCGGTCCCGCCCGCCGCGCGCGTCCGCGCCGTGTCGGCGCGCGCGAACCGCTCGAAGAGCACTGGGATGAGGGCGCTGTCGATGCCCGGGCCCGTGTCACGCACCGTGAGCAGGATGGCGGATGCCCCGTCCGCCCGGATCCCGGCCGTGACCGTCGTGCCGGCCGGCGTGTGCAGCGCGGCGTTGGAGAGCAGGTTGACCACCAGCTGGTGCAGGCGCTCCCTGTCGCCGAGGACGATGACCGGGTACTCCGGCACCTCACTGCGCCACGCGTGCTCCGGGCTGCTGGCGCGGGCGTCGTTCACCGCCGTGTCCACGAGGTCGGCCAGGTCGACCTCCTCGATCTGCAGGTCGTGCCCCTCGTCCAGCCGGGCCAGCAGCAGCAGCTGCGACACCAGCGAGCTCATCCGCTTCGCCTCCGACTCGATGCGCGCCAGCGAGTACTCCGTGGTCTCCGGCAGCAGCTCGCTCTCCTGCCGGGTGAGCTCCGCGTAGCCCTGGATCGCCGCCAGCGGGGTGCGCAGCTCGTGGCTGGCATCGGTGACGAAGCGGCGCATGCGCCGGTCGGCCGCCGCGCGGGCGACGAGGGCGTCGTCGACGTGGTCGAGCAGGCTGTTCATCGCCGCACCCAGCTGCCCGATGTCGCTGCGCGGGTCGGCATCTGCGGCGTCAACCCGCACCGCGATGCCGCCGTCGCCGGAGGCCAGCGGGGTTCTGCTCACCGTCTCGGCTACCTCGACGACCCGCTCCATCGAGCGGAACAGCAGCTTGCCGAGGATGGCGGCGCTGGCCACCGCCGCGGCGAGCGCGAGCAGCGCCACGAGCACGTTCGTGGCCACCTGGCCGGCCTCGGCCGCGTCGGAGAAGGCCAGCGGCACGGCCGCGACGAGGTACTCCCCCGGCGCGCTGGATGCCACGGCCACCCGGTAGTGCCCGAGCGAGGGGATGTCGATCTCTCTGGTGCCCTCCCCGGCGGCCGCGGCAGCCGCCACCGCCTGCGTCTGCTCGGTGGAGAGCGCCTCGCCGCCGGAATCGCCGAAGCGGCTGGCATCGATGACCTCGCCGTCCTGCACGATGGCGATGAGCGTGTTGGTGGACTGCCCGACGAAGTCGGTCAGCGGCTTGCCGAAGCCCTTGGCCACCTCCTGCGGGGTCTCCAGTTCCGGCCCGCGCGTGTCATTGCCGCGGTATTTGTCGACGGAGTGCTCCAGCGCCGACATCGAGGCCGTGAGCTGGGCGCCGACAACCGCCTGCACCGTGTTGCCCAGCGAGATGCTGGCGACCACGATCACGGCCAGCAGTGCGGCGCCGAGCACCGCGGCAGTGCCGGCCACGAGCTGGGCGCGCAGGCTCCACCGCCGGCGGCTGGGCGCGCTCATTCGGTCGGCCTGAGCAGGTAGCCGACACCGCGCACCGTGTGCAGCATGGCGGGCCGGCCGGCGTCGAGCTTCTTGCGCAGGTACGAGACGTAGAGGTCGACGATGCTGGCGCGACCGGAGAAGTCGTAGTTCCAGACGTTCTCGAGGATCTGGGTGCGGGTGAGCGCCCGCCGCGGGTTGCGCATGAAGAATCGCAGCAGCTCGAACTCGGTCGTGGTCAGAGCGATCGGCCGGTCATCGCGGGTCACCTCGTAGCTGCGCTCGTCGAGCACGAGGGTACCGACCACCAGCACCTCCCCGTCGGCCGAGACCGCCTCGGCCGCCCGCCTGAGCAGGCCGCGCAGGCGGGCCACCAGCTCCTCGAGGCTGAACGGCTTGGTCATGTAGTCGTCGCCGCCGGCGGTCAGGCCGATGATCCGGTCGTCGATGGAGTCCCGGGCCGTGAGGAAGAGGGTCGGCGTGCCGTGGCCGAGTTCGCGGATGCGGCGGAGCACCTCGAGCCCGTCGGTGTCCGGCAGCATGATGTCGAGCACGACCACGTCCGGCACATTGCCGCGGTAGCGCGCCAGGGCGTCTTGGCCGTTCTCGGCCACGTCCACCAGCCAGCCCTCATAGCCGAGGGCCAGGCTGACGAGGCTGGTCAGGGAGGGCTCGTCGTCGACGAGCAGCACCCGAATCGGGCTGCCGTCGGCGCGGTGCAGGCGCGGCAGGCGCGCCAAGACGGCGCGTCGGCGGGCCGTCGCCGTCACCGGCGACGAGCTGCTGCCTGCTTCATCCACGTCTCATTATCCGCACAGCCCCGGCTGCACGACGGCGCAGACATTCGATTCATAGAAGCTTCAAATAAAGCCATGTCCGGGCCATAGCGACACCGTCTAGCGTGTGCGCCATGACACTCAGCCCGCCCCGGAGCGCCGGCGCACCCCCCGACAGCCGGCCGTGGGGCGCCACCCTGCCCAGCCTGCAGCTCTCGGAGCGCGACGTGCTTGCTCCTCGGCGGATGCCGGTGGCGCTCGCGCCGTGGATCAGCACGGATCGCCTGCTGCTGCGCCCCCACAGCCCGCGCGACGCCGAGGCCTGGTTCCGCATCCAGTCGGACCCGGAGACGGTGCGCTACCTCGCCTGGCCGCCGCGCAGCCGCGAGGAGTCGCGCACGCATTTGGCCAAGCGCACCACGCACACCGTGCTCGAGCACGCCGACGACTTCCTCGCGCTGGCGGTGGAGCGTGACGGCGTGCTGATCGGCGACGTCTCGATGCACCTGCGGGTGGTGGCGGCCGCGGAGCGCGAGGTGGAGGCGGGCTGGCTGCTTGACCGGCACCAGGCCGGCCGCGGCTACGCCTTCGAGGCGGCCGGCGCCCTGCTCAGCTTCGCGTTCACGGAGGTGCGGGCGCGGCGCGCCTCAGCCGTCATCCACGAGCACAACGTCCGCTCTCTGGCGCTGGCCGAGCGGCTCGGCTTCGAGCGGTGGTCCCGGCGAGATGGCCGCTGGCGCCTCGTCGTCACGGAGCCCATGCTGCAGCGCGCGCTCGCGAACCGGCGAGGCCACGTTCGAGCCACTCGACGCGAGGATGCGCAACGAAATCCGAATGAAATTTCGATAACACACAGGTGAATCTCAGCTGAATCTCTCGACGATCGCGCGAATTGAGACGAATCACTCACACCCTGTTCAAACTCCTTCTCCACAACCCATTCCACATGCAGCGCCTCACAGTTCCCGGGTTTTCGTACCCAATTCCACAGGGTTGTCCACAGGCTGTGGATTGGAGGAAACTACGAAAAACCTAGGATTCCGGCCGGGATCGGCTCGCGCCGGAATTCGGCAGGACCCTATCCAATCTCCGCCGACTCGCCTAGCGTAGAAGTCGCGAAAGACGCACAGCGCGAGGAGTTGAGTATCGTGTCCGATCCAGCCGCAGCAGCCGTCACGCCTGCCCCGGGTTTCGCCGCAGCCGACCCGGATTCCCCGACGGAGGCCGAGCAGGTGGCGAGCATCATCGCCCAGACCAGCGCCGATCTCACCGGTCGCCCCGAGGCGGTTGTCGAGGCCGAGCTGGTGGCGCGCTTCAGCAGCGCCGGGCTCGACTTCTCACTCGTCGAGGCCCGCCGCGTGGCGCACGACATCTCCAACGCTCCGCGCCTGCGCGACACCATCGACGACTGAGTCGCCCGGCACGACCGGCCCGCCCCTGCTCCGGGGCGCTGCGCTCGTGCCGACGCGATTTTTCCTCATGTGCTGGATATCGGCCGCCGCAGGGTTCATGCTGGGCGGGTGGGCGAGATCATCTACGGAGCCGGCGAGAGCTATGAGTTCGATGACCGCGCGCTGGCCCATGTCCAGGAGGCGGTCGGGGCGAAGCTGCGCCGGCAGGAGGCCTTCTATCTGAGCTGGCGGCAGCCAGACGGCACCCCGGAGCAGCGGGTCAGCCTCTGGCTCGCGCCCTCGATTGCCCTGCAGTTCCACTATCTCGGCAGCCGCACCCCCACCCTCAACCCCTCCTGGCTGCGGGCCATGGAGCTGTCGGCGACCGGCGATGGCGGCATGTTCGTGCTCGACGAGCAGGACGCCGAGGCGTATCTCGCCTCCCGCCGGCGTCCAGAGGTGATCTAGGCGCTGCCCTCAGGGGGTCAGCAGGGTCGGCGGGTGGTCGCGGATGTAGTCGTCGGCCTCGTTCTCCGGCAGCACCACCATGCCGCGGTCGCTCATCGCGGTCATCTCCAGCGCCTTCACCCAGACGCGGTTCAGTTGTGGGGCCGTCGGGGTCGAGAAGTGGAACTGCAGCGGGATCGCGGGCGACAGCCAGATGCTGACGCGCCCGGACCCGGCCGAGGACGGAATCACCCAGCTCAGGTAGAACGACTCCTGGCGGCGGAGTTTTCCGCCGACGGCGATCTTGACATGGGCGAGCGTGCGATCGTCCATCTCGTATTTCGTTCCCGCGCCGTACACCAGGGATCCCATGAGTACAGCATGCGTCCTGCCGCCCGAAAAGGCGAGGCACGCCGCCGGGCAGCTCAGTCGACCGCTTCGCCCTGCGTCCTGATGAACTCCTTCTCTGCCGCGGTCAACAGCCACTCCACCTCTGCGATCTCCTGCCCGACGATCTCGCCGATCTGGGCCCTCGTCCTGGCACCCAGCGCGGCATCGAGGTCAGCCTGGATCTCATGCTTGCAGTCCGCGTCCAACAGGGGCCACCAGCGCTCGATCGCCACTATCCGCTCACTCATCTCGCCACCTCCTCCCCCGCATCACACTCCCCCACACCAAGGCTGTCACGTCCCTCCGGCGAGCGACAGCCCCTCCGGGCAGCTCGCGCCCGGCGGTTTTTGCTGAGAAGATGCGAGGGAACGTGCCGGGGGCCACGCTCGCCGTCGTCCCGGCCCTCTCCCACCGAAAGGACCCCCGTGTTCGACTTCTGGTTCGGCCCCATTCCGGGCATCATCGGCGCCGTCGTCTTCGTGCTGATCATCGCCCTTATCTACAGCAAGACCCTGTACAAGAATGCCGGCCCAGACGAAGCCCTGATCATCACCGGTAAGCGGTCGAAGAAGACCATCGTCGACGGGCAGGCGCGCGAGACATCCGGCCAGCGCATCGTCGTTGGCCAGGGCGTCTTCATCACCCCGTTCTTCCAGAAGGTGCACAAGCTCGAGCTGCGCTCGCGCGCCATCGAGGTGACGGCCCTCGCCCAGGACCGCAACGGTGTCACGATCACCGTGGACGCGGTCGCCATCGTCAAGGTCGGCGAGGAGCACGGCTCGATCCTGGCCGCCGCCCAGCGCTTCCTCGGCCAGGACAAGAACATCGACTCCTTCGCCCAGGAGGTGCTCTCCGGCTCGCTGCGCGCCTCGATCGGCGCCACCGACGTGATGACGATCATCCAGCGTCGCGACGAGCTCGGCGCGACGGTGCTCTCCACCGCCCGCGAGTCGCTCGCCAATCAGGGCCTGGACGTCGACTCCTTCGAGATCAAGGGCATCACCGACGACAACAACTACATCAACGACATCGGTCGCGCGGAGCAGGCCAAGGTGCGCGCCGCCGCCGAGGTGGCCGAGGCCGCCTCGCAGCGCGAGGCCCGCCAGGCCGCCATCGCCGCCGAGCAGGCCGTCGCAGAGGCGGAGGCCACGCTGGCCCTGCGCCGGGCCGCGCTCAAGCTCGACACCGACCGCGCCGCCGCCGAGTCCGAGGCGGCCCGCCCGCTGGCCGAGGCGACCGCGCAGCAGAACATCATCCAGCAGCAGGAGCTCACCGCGCAGAAGCGCGCGCAGCTGAAGAAGGCCGAGCTGGAGTCCGAGGTGAACGCGGTGGCGGATGCCGAGAGCTACCGGATCCGGGTCACCGCCGAGGCCGAGGCCGCCGCGGCGGTCGCCGCCGCCAACTCCTCGCGTGACTCCCGAGTCGCCGCGGCCGAGGCCGTGCGCGTGGAGGGCGAGGCGGAGGCCGGCGCCATCCTGGCTCGCGGAAAGGCAGAGGCCGAGGCGACGCGCCTGTCGGCCGAGGCCCTCGCCCAGCAGTCCGATGCACTGATCCAGCTGCGCATGATCGAGTCGCTGCCGCTGATCGCCCACGAGCTGGCCGCCCCGATGGGCAACATCGACCAGCTCACCGTCATCTCCAACGACGGCGCATCGCAGCTGTCCAAGAACGTGGCGAGCGGCTTCAGCGAGGTCGACGCCGTGCTCAAGTCCACGATGGGTGTCGGCGTGCGCGACCTGCTGAGCTCCGTGGTCAGCGGCGCCGTCGGCGGCGCGGCGGGCGGCGCCCTCACCGCCGGGCGCGGCCGGGCCGAGTCCGTCGGCACGGTCACCGCGAAGAAGCAGGCTCCGGCTGCCCCGGCGCCCGCCCGCGCAGAACCCGAGCTGGTCGCGCCCGAGCTGGTCACACAGCCGCGCACCCCCGCCGCCCCGAAGGCGGCCCCGGCTCAGGCAGCGACCCCGGCGCAGGCCCCCGCCGCGGCTCCGGCAGCGGCTCCGGCCCCGGTGGCCACGCCGGTTGCGGCCGCGGCGCCCTTTGCGGCGCCCGTCGCGCCGACATCCGCGCCCGCATCGGCTCCCGTCGACCCCGTGGTTGCGCAGGCGATCGCCGCGGCCGAGACCGTCGTGGCCCAGCAGGTGCAGGCGACCGGCAGCGCCCCGGCGCCGACCCGTGCGACGCTGGACGCCTTCGCCGCCGAGCACGGCATCGACCCGGTTCTGGCCGGCCAGATCCTCAACCGGGTGAGCGCCAAATTCAAGGCCGGCCGCGCGAAGTAGCGGCCACCGGAACGCAGGAGGCGGCGCTCCCACCGGGAGCGCCGCCTCCTCTCGTTCTGGCGGCAGCCGACTGCCGGGCGCCGACGCGGCGGCCTACTCGGCGGGGGCCTCCGCCGGCGCTTCGGCTGGCGCCTGGCAGACAGCGCCGGACTGCAGCGCGGCGGCAGTCTGTTCGACCGACCAGGGCAGCTCGATCAGCGGCGTGCTGGCGTTGCCGGGGGCCGGCGCCTTCGACCCGATCGACGCCAGCTGCATCGCGAGCTGCTGGGCGAATCCCTTGCCCGCGGTGGAGTTGTTGAGCATGACGACCACGGTGAGACCCGTGCTCGGGTCGCTGTACGCCGCGGTCAGGAACCCGGGCACCTCGCCGTCCTGCCCGAGCAGGGGGCCGATCTTCTGCACGCCGAGGCCGTAGCCCTGCCAGGAGGGCGCGTCGCCGCCGAGCGGGATCGTGGCCAGCTGGGCCTTCGTCGACCGGCCGCTCAACAGCCGGCCGTCCGCGAGCGCCTGCGACCAGGTCTTCAGGTCTTCCAGATTCGAGACGACGCCGCCGGCCGCCCCGCCCTGCGAGGGCGAGAGCCGCGTCTCGTCGAGCACAACGGAGCAGTCGCGGGTGCCGTCCGGATTCACCGCGGCCGCGTAGCCGTGCGGCGAGGGGGCGCGGATGTCGAGCCTGCCGTTGTCTGGCAGGCTCGTCTGGGCGAGCCCGAGCGGGCCGAACACGTACTGCTGGTACAGCTCCGCCCAGCCCATGCCGGTGTGCGCGGACAGCGCCATGCCGAGCAAGGCAGTCGCCGTCGCCGAGTCCTGCCAGATGGCGCCCGGCGCCGTCGCGGTCGACGCGAGGCCGGCCGAGACGAGCTCCATGTCCGACCAGTTGCGCTTCGGGTTGTTCACGAAGATGCTGCCGAACTGCGTCGTGTAGTCGGCGAGACCCGCCGTGCCCTGGCAGAGCTGGCCGAGGGTGATGCCGTCGATGCCGGGCAGTCCTGGCAAGAGGTCGGCGACGAGGTCGCTGACCTCGAGCTGGCCGGCATCCGCCAGGCGCAGCATCACCGTGCAGGCCATCGAGCGCTCGCTGGCAGCGCTGCGGAAGTGCATGTCGGTGGAGACGGGCACCTTGCCGTCTGCCATCGTCACGCCCTGCGCACTCGTCCACTCGCCGGCCCACGGAGCCCACACACCGGCGACGGCACCGGATGCCGCCGACCACTGCATCGCCTGGGCGAGCGCGGCATCGAGCTGCTCGCTCACGGCTGCGGGCAGCGAACCCCCGTGCTGCGCCGGAAGCTTCGACGGCACCGCGCCGACTTCTCCAGAGCACCCCGCCAAGCCCAGCGCAAGCACCACGACCGTTCCGGCCGCCAACACGCGGCCAAGCCGACGTCTTTCCCACTGTGCGTTCAATCGATCCCCATCGTTACGCAAAAAATTACCCCCTAACAGGGGAGTCTAACCTCTGGGGCCACCGACGCCCGCAGAAAGTGATGGCTCCGTTATCGGGAGCACCGATATCGGCGCCGGCGGCGGCCTCCTACCGCCCGCGGGCGGTGACCGGGCGCTCGCGCTCGGCCTCCGACATGAACCGGCGCACGTTCTCGTCGACGATGATGTCGCTCGGCCGAAGCGGCCGGGTCAGGTAGAGGCCCTCGAGGCTGGTCAGCCGGCTGAGCGCGACGTACGTCTGACCGGGACTGAACACCCGGGCGCCGAGGTCGACGATCGCCTTGTCGTAGCTGGCGCCCTGGGACTTGTGGATGGTGACCGCCCAGGCCAGGCGCAGTGGGAACTGCGAGAACTCGGCCACGACGTCCTTCACCAGCTTCTTGGTGACCGGGTTGTAGCTGTACTTGAACTTCTCCCAGCTGGCCGGCTCCACCTCGTGCTGCTCGCCGTCGATGTCGACCACCACGGTGTCGCTGAGCTCGACGACGGTGCCGATCGTTCCGTTCACCCAGCGCGGGCCGCCGTCGATGGCGCTGTCGTTGCGGAGGAACATCACCTGAGCGCCGAGCTTGAGCTCCAGCTTCGCGTCGGCCGGGTACGCCCGGCCACCGAAGTCGCCCATGATGTCGGCCTCCGCCATCCGGGACTTGCCGGGCAGCTTGGCCAGCGCGCTGGCGTTGATGCGGTTGACGGCGTCGTTGCGGGTGGCCAGCGTGATGGCCCCCTCCTCCGGCAGCGGGCGCCTGGCACCCATCCCGTTCAGGGCGCCCGCGATCTCGGCGGTGACCCGGCCGTGGCGCACGGCGTTCAGCATGCCCTTGAAGGCGCTGTCGCTCTGCCGGTGGATCTCGGTGAGCTCGAAGATGCGCAGCCCAGCCTCCTGCCACACCTTCGCGTCGAAGAACCACATCGAGCGGTAGTGGTCGGCGTAGTAGGCCCGCTCCTCCGGGTCGCCCGGCACCGGGGAGAGCTGGTGCGGGTCGCCGAAGAGCACGAGCTGCACCCCGCCGAACGGGGTGAACGGCTTCACCCGCGCCTGCCGGAGGCTGCGGTCGATGGCATCCATCAGATCGGCGCTGACCATGCTGACTTCGTCGATGACGAGGGTGTCGATGCTGTTGAGGAGCTTCTTGGTCTGGTCGTTCTGGTCGATCTCGTGGTCGGCAATGATGCCGATCGGCAGCCGGAACAGCGAGTGGATCGTCTGGCCGCCGACGTTCAGCGCTGCAACCCCGGTCGGCGCGGCGATCGCGATCTGCTTCTCGGTGTTCCAGTTGACGTGGTTCAGCAGCGTCGACTTTCCCGTTCCGGCCCGGCCGGTGACGAAGACGTTGTCGCGCGTGCCTTCGATCGCCTCGAAGATGGCGGCTTGTTCTGGCGACAACGCAAGCGACACGGTGCGCCTTCCTGACGAAATTCTGGCTGCGGATGCAGCATTCAACTGTATCCGCTCCACCCTGAGATTCACTGGCTTCCCGCCTCGGTGCTGCACAGTCTCCGCACAGCCGCAGGCTCAATAGACTGGGCGTGTGAGCACGGGGCAGGGGGACGAGAGCGGGCGCGAGCCGTCCGCCGCTCCGACGAGCCTGCCCGCCACCAGCCCCTTCGGCATCACCGTCCCGGTTCAGGTGATCCCCGACCGCGATCTCGGCATCGGCCGCCCGGGCGCACACGCCGCCGGCGCGCCACTCACCCACGGGGTGACGATCGACACCGACACCGGCGCGACGGTCATGTGGGCTCCTCCGCCGCAGCGGAAGCCGGCCACCCCCGGAACATTGCTGCGCATCGGCGCCCTCTGGGCCGGGCTGCTCGGCCTCCTGCTGCTGGCCGCAACGGCCGGCGTCGGCGCCCTCAACCAGCAGTTGTACAGCCCGTCCGGCTTCGTGCAGCAATACCTCGGCGCGCTGGCCGCCGGCGATGCCGAGGCGGCGCTGAGCTTCCCCGGCGTCGAACCGCAGGCCACCGAGCTCGCCGCCGCCGGCCTGCCGACCACGCTCCCCCGCACGCTGCTGCGCGACACCGTGCTGCGCGCACCCCAGGACGTCCGGGTGATCGGCGACGAGCGGGGCAAGAACGGCGTGCACCGCGTGAGCGTCGAATACACGCTGGCCGGCCAGAAGGCACAGAGCGTCTTCGAGGTCGAGCGCACCGGAACCAACTTCGGCGTGTTCAACGACTGGCGCTTCGCCTCCAGCCCCCTCGCCGTGCTGACCGTGACCGTGCTGCACGACGCCGAGTTCTCGATCAACGGGCTCACCCTCGACACCCGCGCGCACCACGACGCCGATGCGGAGCCCACGTTCTCAAACTCAGCCTCTTACCTGGCCTTCTCCCCCTCCACCTACGAGCTCGGCAAGGACTCCCGGCTGCTCGCGGCCGCCCCCATCACCCTGCCCGTCACCACGAGCGACGTGACCGAGGCGACCGTCGACGTGCAGCCAACGGCCGACTTCGTGAACGACGTGCAGGAGGAGCTCAACAAGTGGCTCGACGAGTCCTGCGCCACGCAGACGGTGCTGCAGCCGACCGGCTGCCCGTTCGGTGTGAACATCGATGACCGCGTCATCAGCGGGCCCACGTGGAGCATCATCGAGTACCCGGCCGTGACGCTCACGCCGGGCGAGAGCGCCTTCGAGATGCCGCAGACCCCCGCCGTCGCCCACGTGCAGGTCGAGGTGCAGTCGCTCTTCGACGGCGACGTGGAGATGCTCGACCAGGACGAGCCCTTCTCCATGGCGCTCTCCGTGACGATCACACCCAGCGGCAGCCTCGACATCAAGCTGCACTAGTCGCGGCACCACGGGGGCACTGGGGCGCCGCTCTGCCGGCCTCAGCGCCTGGCCCGCACCCCGGCCACTCCCCCGTGGCTCCCGGGCTTTGGGTGCTGCCGTCTCCCGTTGGCTCCCGGGCTTCGGGCGCTGCGCTGCTCCTTCGTCGCGGCGCGGCGCCCTCCAGCCGACGTGGGCGCGGCGCGGCCGCGTCAAGCGGGCGCTGCCGCCTCCCGTTGGCTCGAGGGAGCGCCAGCGACCGAAGCCAACGCCCCGAGAGTGCAGTTTTTGCGGAGGGCGGCGCCAAAACTGGACGATTCCTGCACTTTGGAACGATTCAATACGGCCAAAGCCGTGGAACCGGGGGAGGGGGGACCGCTGGGTCGACCCGCCTAGCGCCTGGCGTCGTCGCGCTGGGCGATCCGGGCGAGGTTCTCGTTGTACGCGTTCAGCTCGGCGTCGTTCGTGCGCTCCGCGTTGCGATCGCTGCGCTTGGTCTCCTTGGCATCCGAGCGGCTCCACTGGATCGCCACGGCGATCGCCAGCGCCAGCGTCGGGATCTCGCCGACGCTCCAGGCGATGCCGCCGCCCATCTGTTGGTCGGCGATGGCGCTGAGACCCCAGTCGCGGCCCATCGCGCCGTACCAGTCGGCCAGCAGCAGGCCCGTGCCCGTCATGATCGCCAGGCCGAAGAAGGCGTGGAACGCCATCGTGCCGAGCAGCAGCAGCAGGCGGAACGGGTAGGGGAGGCGGTACGGCACCGGGTCGATGCCGATCAGCGACTGCACGAACAGGTAGCCCGTGATGAGGAAGTGCACCGTCATCCACTGGTGGCCGATGTGGTCGCTCGTGGCCCAGCTGAACAGCGGGCTGAAGTAGAACACCCAGAGCGAGCTGACGAACAGCACGGCGGCCACGATCGGGTTGGCGATGACCATGGCGAACTTGGAGTGCACGGCGAGCAGGATCCACTCGCGCGGGCCCCGGCTGCCGTCCTTGCGCGGGCGGATGGCGCGCATGGCGAGCGTCACCGGCGCACCGGGCACCAGCAAGACCGGGATCGCCATGGTCAGCGCCATGTGTGCCAGCATGTGCGTGCTGAAGAGGTACTTGCCGTACACGGCGACGCCGCCGCTGGTGACGTAGAACAGCGCCACCAGGCCGGAGATCCAGAGCACGGTGCGGTAGATCGGCCACTTGTCGCCGCGCTCGCGCAGGCGCCAGACGCCGGCCAGGTAGAAGAAGATGCCGAAGACGCAGGCCAGCAGCCAGATCAGGTCGACGTTCCACTCGGTGAAGTAGCGGGCGAAGGTGAGCTCGGGCGGCAGCGGCTCGCCGGTGAGCAGCTCGGCCGCCGAGCGGGTGCTGGCGAGGGCCTCGGAGACGGGCGGGGCGGTGCTGCCCAGGGCCACGGCGACGCCGGAGGCGACGCCCATGAAGGCGAGCTCGGCGATGACGAAGGCCCAGAACCAGCGTGCGCCGGCGGATGCCGCGGCAACGGCGGCCGCTGAGCCCGCCGCGACCGAGTCGGCGGCGCGCTGCATCCGCCCGATGAAGAACTGTCGCTGCACGACGCCGAACACGCCGAGGATCAGCAGGGCCGCGACCTTGACGAGCACGAGCACGCCATAGCCGGTCAGCAGCGCCTCGACGTCGCCCAGGCGCAGCCAGGCGCTGACGACGCCGGAGATCGCCAACACGATGAAGCAGAGCAGCGCGATCGTCGAGTAGCGCGCCAGCACGGTGATCAGCCGGCGCCCGTCCAGCTGCTTGCGCAGCAGCACGATGGTGATGAGCCCGCCGAGCCAGACAGCAGCCGAGACGAGGTGCAGCCCCAGGCCGGTGACGGCGGCATTGTGGCCGGAGGCGCCCGCCGCGTGCCCCTGCTGGGCCATCGGCACGAGTCCGGCGACGGCCAGCACGGTGACGAAGACGAGCAGCGTGTGGTTGCGCACGGCGAAGCAGAGCACGGTGACGGCGGCGCCGACGAGCGTCGTGATCAGCCAGGACTGTCCGAGCTCGATCTGGGTCAGGAACTGGCTGAGTGAGGCGCCGAACTGGCTGTCGGGGGAGAAGCTCGCGCCGGTCACCGAGAGGTAGGTGAAGAAGCCGGTGACGGCCGACGCCACGGTGAACAGGGCCGCGGATGCCGCGGCCACATCAAGGGCGGCGTTGAACTCGGGCTTCTTCGGGCTGAAGGCGTAGCAGGCGAGCACCAGCGCACCGATCATGCCGGCCGCGCCGAGGTTCACCAGCAGCTTGCTGATGGGCAGGCCCCAGCGCACGACGGCGCCCGGATCCTGCAGCAGTTGGGGGGCGGCGCCGCCGCCAAAGGTGAGGCCGGCGACGAGGGCCGCGAGCGCGAGCATCAGAAGCACGGCTGGGCCGAGAACACGGGTCAGGCGAAGCACCCCACCAGCCTACGCTCTGCAGACTGAGGGCTTTAACGGCGCAGGGGATCCCGCCATCTGGCGAGATCCCCTGCGAACGCGTTGAGTCGAGACTTACGCCTTGGCTGCAGCCTTCAGCTTGCTGCCGGCGCTGACCTTGACGGAGTAGCCAGCGGCGATCTCGATGGTGGCGCCGGTCTGCGGGTTGCGGCCGGTGCGAGCTGCACGGTGGGTGCGCTCGACGGCGAGCCAGCCCGGGATCGAAACCTTGACGCCGGCGCTGACGGCCGAGGCGAGCTCGTCGAACAGGCCGCCGAGAACGGCGTCGACAGTTGCCTGGCTCTGGTTGGTCGAAGCGGCGATCTTCGCGACGAGCTCGGTCTTGTTAAGCGACTTGTCAGCCATTGAGTGTCCTCCTCGGACCGTTATCTGTCAGAAACAGCTAATCGAATCTGGGGGCGTACGGCTCGAAAAGCCGCTCCCCGTGGTCGGTTGACCGCTTTGAACGTAACAGAGATCCGCGGATTCACGCGGATTTCGACGCCTTTTGGCACATATTTACGGCGTGTTCGCCCTCGGCGGAGCGAAAAGGGCATTTTGCGGCATCCGGCCGCAGTTTTCGGGCGAGAGCGCGGCCAGAGAGTGCGGGCACAAAAGAAGAAGGGCGCCGACCGAAGTCGACGCCCTTCTCAAACCGTTACCGGCCCGACTGGTACTTACCAGCTGGACTTGGTGATGCCCGGGAGCTCACCGCGGTGGGCCATGTCGCGGAAGCGAACACGGCTGACACCGAACTTGGTGAGGACACCGCGGGGGCGGCCGTCGATCGCGTCGCGCGAGCGAACACGGATCGGCGATGCGTTGCGGGGGAGCTTCTGCAGGCCGACGCGTGCGGCCTCGCGGGACTCGTCGGTGCCGTTCGGGTCGACGAGGGCCTTTTTCAGCTCGAGACGCTTAGCGGCGTAGCGCTCAACGATCACCTTGCGCTGCTCGTTGCGGGCAATCTTGCTCTTCTTAGCCATTTTTAGCGCTCCTCACGGAAGTCGACGTGCTTGCGCACTACAGGGTCGTACTTCTTCAGCACGAGGCGGTCGGGGTTGTTGCGACGGTTCTTGCGCGTGACGTAGGTGTAACCCGTGCCTGCGGTCGAACGAAGCTTGATGATCGGACGAACGTCCTGCTGCTTTGCCACTAGATCTTCTCCCCACGAGCAAGGATGTCCTTGACGACGGACTCAATGCCGCGAGCGTCAATGACCTTGATGCCCTTGGCCGACAGCTGCAGCGTGACGTTGCGGCGAAGCGACGGCACGTAGTAGGTCTTCTTCTGCACGTTCGGGTCGAAGCGGCGCTTCGTACGACGGTGCGAGTGCGAAATGTTGTGTCCGAAGCCGGGAACAGCTCCGGTCACCTGGCAGGTTGCTGCCATGGTTTCCTCCAATACCGAGAGACGAATTGCCTCTCCCAAGATCCCTTGTCGGCACGGGTCCTCCCAACATCTTCACGAAGGTGGGGGAGTAGTCGTGCGAAACCGGGTGTTAGGTTCACCCGGCCAAGGGGAAAGTCTACGTGGCTCGGGCGTGTCGCGCAAACCGGGCGGCGTGGCCCGCTGCAGGGGAGCCGCGGGCTAGGCGCGGTCGGCGAGCTCGCGCGTGCAGTTGGCGCAGAAGCCGAAGACGTCCACGACGTGCGCCGGCTGGGTGAAGCCGTGCTCCGCCGCCATCGCCTGGGCCCAGGTCTCGACGGCATCCGCGGCGATCTCGACCGTCAGGCCGCACTTGCGGCAGATCAGGTGGTGGTGGTGGCCGGTGCTGCTGCAGGCGCGGTAGATGCTCTCGCCCTCCGGGGACTGCAGCATGTCGGCCTCGCCCTCGCCGGCCAGGTCGGACAGCGCCCGGTAGACCGTGGCCAGCCCGATGGGGGAGCCGGTCGCGTGCAGCGTCTGGTGCAGCGACTGCGCGCTGATGAAACCGTCGGTCAGCGCGAGAGCCTCGCGCACAGCCTCACGCTGCCACGTATTGCGCCTTACCACCATGGCGTCTCCACCTCGTTCTCGCTAACTTCCAGCGTACCCCGGCACGACACGCCGTCGGCCGCGTCCCCAGGCGATCAGCCGGCAGCCGACGTAGATCGCGAAGGAGATCGTGGTGATGTACGGGCTGATCGGCAGGGAGCCGCCGATGGCGAGCAGGATGCCGCCGACGGCAGCGGTCAGGCCGAACAGCACGCTGAGCACGGGCACGAGCACGGGGGAGGAGCTCACCCGCATCGCGGCGGCGGCCGGCGTCACGAGCAGGGCGAGCACGAGCAGCGCGCCGATGATCTGCACCGAGACCGCGACGATGAGCCCGAGCAGCAGCATGAACGCGAAGGAGAGGAAGCGGGTGGGCACGCCGCGGGCGGCCGCCACGTCGCTGTCCAGGCTGTCGAAGCTGAGCGGGCGCCAGATCAGCAGCATCCCGATCAGAACCACGAGGCTCATGCCGATCAGCCAGCCGAGCTGCGGGTCGTCGACCGAGACGATCTGGCCGGTCAGCAGGCCGAACTTGTTGGCGCTGCGGCCGGGGTAGAGGGCGAGGAAGAGGATGCCGAGACCGAGGCCGAATGGCATCAGCACGCCGACGATTGAGTTGCGGTCGCGCGCCTTGGCGCCGAGCACACCGATGACGAGGGCGGCGATCAGGGCGCCGGCGACGGAGCCGGCGACGACGTTCACCCCGAAAAGGAGGGCTGCTGCGGCCCCGGCGAAGGAGAGTTCGCTGATGCCGTGCACGGCGAAGGCCATGTCGCGCTGCATCACGAACACGCCGACGAGGCCGCCGACGATGCCGAGAACGGCTGCGGCGATGATCGAGTTGGAGACGAGCCCGAGCAGGGCGCCGTAGTCGCTGAAGTCGAACATCCGCGACCAGAGGTCGCCGGCGTCACCCTCGGCCAGGCGGATCAGTACGGGGCTCATGCGGGCAGCTCCCCGGCGTGGTGGTGGTGGACTTCGGTGTCCGGGTCGCCGACGACGATCACGCGCCCGCCGATGCGGATGCACTCGACGGGGGTGCCGTAGAGCTCGGTGAGCACGGCGGACTGCAGCACCTCGTCGGGGGTTCCGATGCGGAACTGGCCGCCGGCCAGGTAGAGGATGCGGTCGACCATGCCGAGGATTGGATTGACGTCGTGGGTGACGAAGAGCACGGCGGTGTTGTGCTCGCGCCGGCGCTGGTCGATGAGCTCGCTGACGCCGCGCTGGTGCTGGAGGTCGAGGCTGAGCAGCGGCTCGTCGCAGAGCAGCAGCAACGGGTCGCCGGCGAGGGCCTGCCCCACGCGGAGCCGCTGCTGCTCGCCGCCGCTCAGGTTGCCGACGGGCTCGTTGCCGTACCGGGTGGCGCCGACCGCCTCGAGCAGCGCGTCGACGTGCTCGCGCTCGGCGCGGCGCGTGAAGGGCAGGCCGAAGCGGTGCCCGTTGACGCCGAGGGTGACGAGGTCGCGGCCGCGGAGCGGGGTGCCGGGGCCGATGAGCTTCTGCTGCGGGATGTAGCCGATGCGGCGGTCGCCGCGGCGCACCGGGCCGCCGGCGAAGCGGATGCTGCCCGAGTCGAGCGGCTGCTGGCCGAGCACGGTCTTCAGCATGCTGGTCTTGCCGGAGCCGTTCGGGCCGAGCACCGCGATGAACTCGCCCGGCGCGATGTCGAGGTTCAGCCCGTTCCAGAGGGTGCGGTCGCCGAAGCCGAGTGCGGCGTTCTCGAGGCTGAGCACCGCGCTCACGCGCTGAGCGCCTTCTCGAGGGCCGTCACGTTGTCGCCCATCCAGGAGACGTAGGTGCTGCCGTCCGGCAGGGTCTCGGCGAAGTCGACGACGGGCACGGCTGCCGCCACCGCGGCGTCGCGCACGAGCTCGGTCTGCGGGCTGGCCGTCTGCTCGTTGTATGCGAGCAGCGCCACGTGGCCAGACACCAGCTCGATCATCTGCTGCAGCGCGCGCGGGGCGACATCGTCGCCCTCCTCGATCGCGTTGCTGAAGGACGCCGGGGTCTCGTTGTGCAGGCCGGCGGCCTCGAGCAGGTAGAGCGGCACCGGCTCGGTGATCGCGACGGGGATTCCGGCGTGGGCCGCGGCCAGAGCGCTGGTGCGCGCCTCGAGCTCGGCGAGCTGGGCGTCGAATGCGGCGGCGTTCGCGGCGAATTCTGCCGCCTTGTCCGGTGCGCGCGAAGCGAGCTCGGCCTCGAGCGCCTCGGCCAGGTGGCGCATGGTGTCGAAGTTGTACCAGAGGTGCTCGTTGAAGCCGGTGACGTGGTCGTGGTCGGCGTGCGCGTCCGCCTCCGCATGCTCGTCCTCGGCGTGCTCGTCCTCGGCATGCTCGTCCTCGGCCTCCGCGTCCGCCGGCAGCAGGCCGGAGAGCTCGGAGACATTCAGCACGGTGCGGCCGGGGCGGCCGTCATCCGCCAGCAGGGCCGTCATGAAGCTGTCGTAGCCGGCGCCGTTCTCGATGACGATGTCGGCGCGGCTGACCTCGAGCCGGTCGCGCGCCGAGGCCTCATAGGAGTGCGGGTCGTTGACCGAGCTGTCGATGATGCTGGTCACGGATGCCGCGTCGCCGGCGATCTCGGAGGCAATCTGGCCGTACACGCTCGTCGAGGCCACGATGCCCAGCTCTGCCCCCGCCGCGGCGGTCGAGTCGGTCTCGGCGCTGCTCGCGCCGCTGCAGGCGACGAGCCCGAGGGTCAGGCCGAGCGCTCCCGCCATGGTGGCGAGGGGCTTGATGGCTCGGTTCCGCTTGATCATGTGACCACGCTACGCCTTATTGATAATGATTGTCAAAACCAATTGCGTCCCGCCAATGGGGGACCTCGATGTCGACCCGGCGTGGCAGAGTGGTGTCGTGGACACCCTCACCGAACGACTCATCCTGCACCCCTTCACGGTGGAGGAGGCCGAGCGCGTGCTCGCCGGCACGCCCGGCGAGGAGGACAGGTGGGAGGGCGGATACCCCTTCGCCGACGAGCTCGACGTGGTGCGCATGTTCCTCAGCATCGTCGAGGAGCAGGGCGACCCGGCCCCGTTCGGGCCGTACATCGTGCGCCGCATCGACGATGGCGCGGCCATCGGCGGCATCGGCTTCTTCGGCGCTCCGGATGCCGACGGGCTGGTCGAGTTCGGCTTCGGGCTCGTCCCTGGCGTGCGCGGCCACGGCTTCGCCACGGAGGCGGTGCGCGGCGCCCTCACCATCGCGGCGCAGAACGGCGCCAGGGCGGCCAGGGCCGACACCACGCCGGACAACGAGCCCGCCCAGCATGTGCTGCGGAAGGCCGGGATGAGCGAGATCTCCCGCGACGCCGAGACGGTGCTGTTCGAGATCACCCTCCCCGCCGCCTGAGCCTCGCGACTCGCAGGGCTGCACGATCCAGCTGGTCGGGAGGCCGACGGCGGATCGGGAGGCCACTACCGGTCGAAAGTTGCCTCCCGATGCCCCGGTTGCCTCCGCATCCGGCGAGGATCCCTCGGTGGCTCGAGGGAGCGCGGCCCCTCTGGCCGACCCGCAGAACGGCAAGGGGCCCGCGCGGTCTCCCGCACGGGCCCTCGCGCCGCGAGCGGCGCCGTCGCTACTTCGTCAGCGAGTCCACGTAGTCATGGTTCGCGCTGATCCAGTCCGCCACGGCCGGGGCGTAGTCGCTGCCCGATCCGCCCGAGTTGAACATGGCGTTCTCCAGCGAGGCGAGCTGCTTCGAGTCGAGCGTGAAGTCCTTCAGCCACCCGGAGAGGGTCGGGAAGTTGGTCTCGAAGCTCTTGCCGCCGAAGGAGTGCACGCCCTCGGCCGCGCCGAGCAGGCCCTGCGGGTCGGCGAGGTCCTTGACCGGGAAGGCGTCGTAGGCCCAGTGCGGCTGCCACAGCGTGACGGCGATGTTCTCGCCGGCCTTCGTGGCCGCCTTGAGCTCGCTGAGCATGGCCGGCGTCGAGCTGGTCAGGTACTCCATGCCCTCGAGCTTGTAGCCGGGGATGACGGCGTCGGTGGTGACCTCGGTGAGCCCGGCGCCCGGCTCGATGCCGACGAGGCGGTTGCCGAACAGCTCCGCGTTGTCGGCGAGCTCCTCGAGCGAGTCGATCGGGGCGTCCTCGTTCACCGCGATGGTGAGCTTGGCCTCGGTGTTCCAGGCGCCGAGGTCGACGAGATCGTCGCCGTACTTCTCGATGTAGCTGGCGTGCGTGATCGGCAGCCAGGTGTCGAGCACGACGTCGTAGTCGTCGGTGGTCAGGCCGGTGTAGACCGGGGCGACGTCGGCGTACTCGAGGGTGACGTTGTAGCCCTTCTCGTCGAGAATGGCCTTCCACAGCTCCGAGGCGGCGACGCCCTCGTCCCAGCCGTTGAAGACGGCGATCGTCAGGTCCTTCTGGTCGCCGTTGTCGAGAACTTCCGCTTCCGGTGCGGCGCAGCCGGTGAGGGCGAGCAGGGTTGCGGCTCCGAGGGCCGTCAGGGTGAGCGCTGAGCGCGTTTTCATGGTGTTCCTTTCGTTCCGCCGTGCCACGCGGGCCCGGTCGGGGATTGGTACGGAGGGAGTGAAGTCGGGTGTCAGGCGGCGACGGGTTCGGCGGCGCGCGCCGGGGCGTCGGCCGCGGCGTCCGGTGCCGGTGTGCGCCGGAAGAGCTTCGTGCGCGGCCGGCCGAGTGCGGCCGTCATCCGGTCGAGGATGATGGCGAGGATCACCACGGAGAGGCCGGCCTCGAAGCCGAGCGCGACGTCGATGCGGTTGAGGCTCGCCACGACCTGGCCGCCGAGGCCGCCGGCGCCGACCATGCCGGCGATGACGACCATCGAGAGCGAGAGCATGATGACCTGGTTGATGCCGGCGAGGATCGTCGGCATGGCCAGCGGCAGCTGGATCTGGCGCAGGATCCGGGCGGGGGAGGAGCCGAAGGCGTGGGCGGCCTCGACGACCTCCTTGTCGACGCCGCGGATGCCGAGCTCGGTCATGCGCACGCCGGGGGCCATCGCGAAGATGATGGTCGCCACGATGCCGGGCACGACGCCGACGCGGAACAGGATCAGCGCGGGAATCAGGTAGACGAACGCGGGCATCGTCTGCATGAAGTCGAGGATCGGCTTGATCACGGCGGATGCCGTGCCAGAGCGGGCGGCGAGGATGCCGAGCGGCACGCTCACGATGATGGCGATGGCGCTGGCCACCAGCACCAGGGCGAGGGTGTCCATCGCGTTGCCCCACTGGCCGAGCAGCACGATGAGCACGAGTCCGAGGGCCGAGCCCGCGGCGAACAGCCAGCCGCGCAGGTACAGGCCGAGCAGGGTGACAACCGCGATGACGGCCCAGAACGGCGGGGCGGCCAGGGCCAGGTCGACCACGTCGTAGAGCCCGCCGAAGGCGGCGCGCAGGGCGCCGAAGAACCAGCCGAGGGTCTCGGTCAGGAACTCGATGAAGGCCTCGACCCAGGGGCCGAGCGGGATGACCGGGCTGGTGGGCGGGGCGCTGGGCAGCAGGGCGGGGATCATCGCAGGCTCCCTTCGAGCGCGGCATCCGCCGGCTCTGTCGGGCCGCCCGTGGCGAGCAGCGTCTCGGTGACGACGTCGACGGGGATGGTGGCCGGCGGGTCGATCATCACCGGCACCTCGCCGGTGTGGCTCGACACGTTGCCGAGGGCGGCCAGCAGGGTGACGCGCGGGATGACGCCGAGCAGGCGCGTGCGGGAGTCGACGACGGCCAGCGGCAGATCGCTCTCGACGGAGGCCTCGACGAGGTCGCTGAGGTTGGTGTCGGCGTCGACCGCTGAGAGGTCGTGCCGCACGATCAGAGAGAGGTCGGTCTCGCGGTTCCTCACCTGGCGGATGACGTCGCGGTCGCGCACGACGCCGAGCAGCGTGCGGCCGTTGCCGAGCACGTAGGCGGCAGACGTCTGCAGGTCGCGCATTGTGCGGAGAGCCGCGCGCGGGCCGGCAGAGAGCGAGACGATCGCCCGTGCCGGCTCCATCACGCTGGAGGCCGTCAGCACTCTGGCCCGGTCAACGTCCTGCACGAACTGGGCGACATAGTCGTTGGCCGGGTCGGTCAGGATCTCCTCCGGCGTGCCGATCTGCACGATGCGGCCGTCGCGCATCACGGCGATGCGGTCGCCGAGGAACATGGCCTCGTTGAGGTCGTGGGTGATGAAGATGATCGTCTTGCCGAGCTCGGCCTGCAGCTCGACGAGCTGCTCCTGCATCTCGCGGCGGATCAGCGGGTCCAGGGCCGAGAACGCCTCGTCCATGAGCAGGATGTCGGTGTCTGCGGCGAGGGCGCGGGCCAGGCCGACGCGCTGCTGCATGCCGCCGGAGAGCTGCGCGGGAAGCTTGTCCTCCCAGCCGGCCAGGCCGACGATGCCGATGATGGTGTTCGCCCGGGCCCGGCGTTCCTCGAGCGGAACACCCTGCACCTCAAGCCCGTAGGCGACGTTGTCGATCACGGTGCGGTGCGGCAGCAGGGCGAAGTGCTGGAAGACCATCGAGATGCTCTGCCGGCGCACGGCGCGCAGCTGCTTCGGGGCCAGCCCGGTGATGGTCGTCCCGGCCACCTCGACGGTGCCGCTGGTGGGGGCGAGCAGGCCGTTGAGCATGCGGATGAGGGTGGACTTGCCGGAGCCGGAGAGCCCCATGACGACGAAGATCTCGCCGCGCTTGACCTCGAAGGAGGCGTCGATCACCGCGGCGGTCTGCTCGGCGGGAAGGCTGCCACGCTCGGCGCCGGCCCGGAGCCTGGCGACGGTGTCGAGCGGTTTTCTGCCGAATGCCTTGTAGAGCGATGTGGCTCGAACGGCGGGCCCGGTGGGCACGGCGGGGTAGGGATTGTCGGACACGTGTTGTACTCCGCGCGCACGCCGAATAACGCTTCCTCGGCGTGCGCTTTCGCTTATTGCGGCCGGGTCGGAGACGAATGCTGGGCGTGTGGCCTCAAGCGGCAAACACGGTGTTTGCGGCGAATCACACGGCCCGCTGACGGGGCCACGGGGCCGCCGCCGACATCATCCGACCATACGCCCGGCTCGATTCTGCACAGGCAGAAATCACGCCGACCGCGGACTGGATTGTGGCCAACTTCGGCCTCATCGAAGCTATCAACCGAGGCCGGTCAAGACCAATCGAGAACCGCCGATCGCCTGTGGATAACCAGCGATCGATGCGGAGGATCCCCGCCGTTGCTGGGCAGGGCACCCACTCTGAGCGTTATACGTTCGTTACCTTTCGCAGCGCTCTCCACCGCCGCCTGGACGCTCCGACCGCGGCTCGCGTGCGCGTAGCACGCGGAAGGTGGTGCGTGCTGACCGCCGGGACGCCGCGCCGGTCGGGGGAGCGGAGCCGCGAGTGCGCGTGACGCCGCGCGTCACGGGCGTCAGTCGAGCAGCAGCGCCGGCTCCTCGATGATCGAGGCGACGTCGGCCAGGAAGCGGCTGGCCACATCCCCGTCGACGACACGGTGGTCGAAGCTCGCGCCGATCGTCGTGACGTAGCGGGCGCGCACCTCGCCGTCGACGACCCACGGCTTCTGCTTGATCGTGCCGAGGGCGACGATGGCGACCTCGCCCGGGTTGAGGATCGGCGTGCCGGTGTCCATGCCGAAGACGCCGATGTTGGTGATCGTGATCGTGCCGCCGCTCATCTCGGCCGGGCTGGTCTTGCCGTCGCGGGCGGTGATGGTCAGCTGCTCGAGCGCGCCGGCCAGCTGGAGCAGGCTCATCGCCTGCGCCTCCTTGACGTTGGGCACGATCAGGCCGCGCGGGGTGGCCGCGGCGATGCCGAGGTTCACGTAGTGCTTGACGACGATCTCCTCGTCGCCCCAGGCCGCGTTCACGGTGGGGTTGCGGCGCACCGCCCAGATCATCGCCTTGGCCATGATCAGCAGCGGCGACACCTTCACGCCGGCGAAGTCGGTGGAGCTCTTGAGACGTTTCACGAACTCCATGGTGCGGGTCGCGTCCACGTCGACGAAGAGGCTGACGTGCGGCGCGGAGAAGGCGCTGGACACCATGGCGTTGGCGATGGCCTTGCGCACGCCCTTGACGGGGATCTTGTCCTCGCGACCCTCCGGCCACTCCGGCGTCTCGATGTTGCGGAACACGCTCACCTGCGAGGCGGCGCGGATCACGTCGTCGCGGGTGATGTCGCCGATCGGGCCGGTCGGCGTGACCGTGCCGAGGTCGACGTCGAGGTCCTTGGCGAGCTTGCGCACGGGGGGCTTGGCGATGACCGGGCCGGCGGATGCCGCGGGCACCGCGATGCGCGGCGTGCTGGGCCGCACGGCAGCCGCGGCCGGAGCGGCCGGAGCGGCGGGGGCGGCCGGAGCGGGGTGCGCGGCCGGGGGCGCCAGTGTCTCGTGTGCGGCGGCGTGCGAGCGGGCGCGCCGGCGGCGGCTGCCGCTCGTGGCGGAGCTGCCGTGGCCGACCAGCACGGCGCCGGGCTTGTCGTCGGCGCTGTCTGCCGCGGCGGCGTCGCTCTCGACGGACACGGTGGCGGCGGCATCCGCGGCCACCGACGCCGCGGCGCCGCTGCCCTGGACGGCCGGGGCGGGCGCTGCGGCATCCGCGGAGCCGACGGTGATGATCGCCGTGCCGACGTCGACGGTGGTGCCCTCCTCAACCAGGATGGCGCCGACGATTCCGGCGAAGGGCGAGGGCAGCTCGACGAGCGACTTCGCCGTCTCGATCTCGACCAGGACGTCGTTGATCGCGACGGTGTCGCCGACGGCGACCTTCCACTGCACGATCTCGGCCTCGGTGAGACCTTCGCCGACGTCGGGGAGGTTGAAGGTGAGTTCGCTCATGGGGTGCCTTCCGTGCGGATGGTCAAAGTGTAGGTGGGCTCGGCCAAGAAGAGAATGTCGCTAGTAGGCGAGCGCGCGGTCGACGGCCTCGAGCACCCGGTCGGGGCTGGGCAGGAACTGCGTCTCGACGGCGGCAGGCGGGAACGGCGTGTCGAAGCCGGAGACCCGCAGAACGGGGGCCTCGAGCAGGTAGAACGCCTTCTCCATGACCGTCGCGGCGATCTCGGAGCCGACGCTGACGAAGCCGGATGCCTCCTGCGCCACGACCAGGCGGGTGGTCTTGGCGACCGACTCCAGGATCGGGGCGTAGTCGATCGGGGAGATCGAGCGGAGGTCGACGACCTCGATGCTGATGCCCTCCTCTGCGGCCAGCTCTGCGGCCTCGAGCAGCACGCTGATCATGGCGCCGTGGCCGACGACGGTGACGTCGGTGCCCGCGCGCACGACCCGGCTGGAGTGCAGCGGGGTGATCGCCGAGGCTTCGGCGCCGAACTCGACGGTTCCCTTCGGCCAGTAGCGGCTCTTCGGCTCGAAGAACAGCACGGGGTCGTCGGAGGCGATCGCCTGCTGGATCATCCAGTAGGCGTCATTTGGGTTGGACGGGCTGACCACGCGCAGGCCCGGCGTGTGCGCGAAGTACGCCTCCGGGCTCTCCTGGTGGTGCTCGATCGAGCCGATGTGCCCGCCGTAGGGCACGCGGATGACGACGGGCATGCTGATCCGACCGCCGTGGCGGGCGCGCATGCGGGAGAGCTGGGTGGTGATCTGGTCGAAGCCGGGGAAGATGAAGCCGTCGAACTGGATCTCGCAGACCGGGCGGTAGCCGCGCATGGCCAGGCCGATCGCGGTGCCGATGATGCCGGACTCCGCCAGCGGGGTGTCGAGCACCCGCTTGTCGCCGAACTCGGCGTGCAGCCCCTCTGTGACCCGGAAGACGCCGCCGAGGGGGCCGATGTCCTCGCCCATCAGCAGCACCTTGTCGTTGCCGCTCATCGCGGCGCGGAGACCGGCGTTGATCGCCTTGCCGAGCGGCAGGTTCGCGCTCGGGGCGCCCTCGTTGCTGGTCATCGCGTTGCTTGTCGTCGCGTTCATGCCGTGCCGTCCTCAAACGAAGCCTCGAATGCCTCGAGCCACGCTTTCTGCTCTGTGATCAGCGGATGCGGTTCCGCATAGACATTGTCGAAGATCACCTCGTCGCCGGGTGCCGTGACCTCCAGGGTGCGCCGGCGCGCGTCGGCGGAGAAGTCGGCCGCCTCGGCATCCACCTCGTCGAAGAAGCCCTGCTCCGTGCCGCGGCCCTCGAGGAAGGCGCGCAGGCGCACGATCGGGTCGCGCGGCAGCCAGGCCTCGGTCTCGGCGTCGCGGCGGTACTTGGTGGGGTCGTCGGCCGTGGTGTGCGCGCCGATCCGGTACGTCATCGCCTCGATCAGGGCCGGGCCGTGGCCGGCGCGGGCGTCGTCGAGGTGCTTGGCGGTGACCGCGTAGCTGGCGAAGACGTCGTTGCCGTCGATCTGGATGCCGGGCATGCCGAAGCCGGGGCCGCGCAGGGCCAGCGGCACGCGCGACTGGCGCTCGACCGGCACCGAGATGGCCCAGCCGTTGTTCTGCAGGAAGAACACCTGCGGGGTCTGGTAGCTGGAGGCGAAGACGAGCGCCTCGTTGACGTCGCCCTGCGAGGAGGCACCGTCGCCGTAGTAGACCATGACGGCCTCGTCGGTCTCCGGGTTACCGGTCGCCGTGGTGCCGTCGAACTGCATGCCCATGGCGTAGCCGGTGGCGTGCAGGGTCTGCGAGGCCAGCACGAAGCTGTACAGGTGGAAGTTGCCGACCTCGGCCGGGTCCCAGCCGCCCATCGTGACGCCCTTGAGCACGCGCAGGATGTCGACGAGGTCGAGCCCGCGGACCAGGCCGACGACGTGCTCGCGATAGCTCGGGAAGATGTGGTCCTGCGGGCGGGCGGCGTGCGCGGAGCCGACCTGGGCGGCCTCCTGGCCGTGGCTGGGCACCCAGAGGGCGAGCTGGCCCTGGCGCTGCAGGTTGGCGGCGTCCTTGTCGAAGCGGCGCACCACGACCATGTCGCGGTAGAACTGGCGGAAGTCGCCGTCGCCGAGCCGCTCGAAGTACGGCAGGTACTCCTCGGCGGCCGCGTTCGGGGCGAAGGTGCCGTCGGCGGCAAGCATCTGCACCATGGGCACGCCGTGCGGGGTGGGGGAGCTGCCGTTCACAGTTGAGTCACCAATCACAGTCTTGTCAGCATTCACGGTTTGGTCAGCGTTCACTGGGGCTGTCACCGTTCTGTGCGGGCCGGGTGGCCGGGGGAGAGGGAGTCGAGGATGCCCTGGGCGGCGGCGAGCAGGCGGGGGACCGCCTCCTCCTCGCCGATCGAGACGCGGATGCCGGCATCCGCCGGGTTCTCGGGAGTGGGGAAGGCGCGCACGACGAGCCCGGCCTCCAACAGCGTCGCGGCGGCGGCGGCCGTCTCGGCGCCGAGCGGCAGCCAGAGGAAGTTCGCGAAGGAGCGGGGGAGCGCCCAGCCCTGGGCGGTGAGGGCGTCGTGGAGGGCGTCGCGCCGGGCCGCGATGACCTTGACCCGCTCGAGCAGCTGCTTCTCGGCGGCCAGCGAGGCCTGGGCCGCGGATGCGGCCTGGGCGGTGACCGAGAGCGGGATCGCCGTGGCGCGGGCCGCGTCCAGGATCGCCTCGGAGCCGATGGCGAAGCCGACGCGCAGGCCGGCCAGGCCGTACGCCTTGGAGAAGGTGCGCAGGATCACGAGGTTGGGATAGCGCGCGGTGAGCGGCGCGGCGCCGCGCGGCAGGCCGTTGACGGCCGGCTCGTCCGCGGCCGCCCCGGCGTTCACGAACTCGGCGTAGGCCTCGTCGAGCACGACGATGACGTCCTCCTGCACGGTCGCCATGAAGGAGGCGAACTCCTCGGCGCCGACGACGGTGCCGGTGGGGTTGTTCGGGCTGCAGATGATGACGAGGCTGGTCTGCGGGCCGATGGCCGCGGCGATGGCGGGCAGGTCGTGGCCGTGCTCCGGCGTGTTCGGCACCTGCACGCTCGTCGCGCCGGAGACGGTGACGAGGCCGGGGTAGGCCTCGAAGGAGCGCCAGGAGTAGACGACCTCGGTGCCGGGGGCGGAGGTGGCGAGGATCAGCTGGGCGAGCAGCGCGACCGAGCCGGAGCCGATGTGCACCTGGTCCGGGGTGACGTGGTGCCGCGCGGCGAGCTCGGTGCGCAGGGCCAGGGCCGTGGCATCCGGGTAGCGGTTGAAGTGGGTCTCGGCGGCGACCGCCTCGATCACGCCGGGCAGCGGGTCGAACGGGTTCTCGTTGCTGGAGAGTTTGAAGGCGTCGGCCGCTGCGGGCTTGCCCTGCCGGTAGGCGGGCAGCGCCACGATTTCGGGGCGCAGGCGCAGAGCGTTGTGCGATTCGGCGGCGTCGGGGGTCGTCTCACTCATCCTGCCGAGTCTATTCGGCGGGTATGCCCCGACCGGCATGCATCCGCTGAGAATTCCCCACGCACACGGGACCGACCGTGGAATAGTGGTGCCATGGGTACCTTCATCATTCGACTCATCGTCAACGCCGTCGCCCTCTGGCTCACGACCCTCATCGTGGCCGGGGTGAGTGTGCAGCCCTACGAGGACACCCAGCTGGCCACCGTGATCACCTACCTGATCGTGGCGCTCGTGTTCGGCCTGGTGAACAGCATCATCGGCACCGCGGTGCGCGTCGTCGCGTTCCCGCTCTACATCCTGACCCTGGGCCTGCTCTCGCTCGTCGTCAACGCGCTGCTGCTCATGCTCGCCGCCTGGGTGACCTCGCTGTTCGGCTTCGGACTCGTCGTGGAGAACTTCTGGTGGGGCGTGCTCGGCGCCCTCGTGCTCAGCATCATCGGCGGCATCCTCGGCCTGATCATGCGCCCACTGACCCGCAAGGACGACTAGGGCCCGCGGGGGCGGCGCCGCTATTCGGTGCCGGGCACCCGCTCGGAACGCCAACGGGTCATGCGGCCCGGCTCGGCCCCGGTGAAGCCCTGCACGAGGCGCTCGAAACCCTGCAGGCGTGGCTCGGCCGACGCGTCGACCAGCCGGGCCGTGCGGCGGTAGTGCTCCAGGCCGTGCGCGGCGAAGGGGCGCTGGGCCGGATTGGAGTGCGGCCCGTCGTCGGGCCGGCCGGCTGACCCTGGGCCCGAGTCCGGGCCCGCGGATGCCGGTGCCCCGGCGTCCCCGCTGCCCAGCGCCGTGCGGCCCACCGTCAGCAGCTCGTCCGGGGCGTGCCCGCTGCCGCCGAGGGCGGGCACGATGTCGTCGGAGTGCTCGAGGGAGAGCCCGGGCACCCCGCTCGCCTGCACCGCCCCGAGCGGACCGCCGAGGTTGACGTAGCCGGCGACGTTGAGGTCGCCGGACTCGGCCAGTCGGGCCGCAACCAGGCCGCCCTGCGAGTGCCCTACGAGCAGCAGCGGGTCGTCCGGTTCGGCGCCCGCCTCCGCCAGCGCTGCCCGCACGGCCCGCTGGCTGGCCGCGTCGCCGCCGGCCGTCGCGTGCACGTTTGCGGTCAGGTCGAAGGGCTCGGCGGCCGGGATGACGGCGAAGTCGGCCGTGCCGGCCAGGTAGACCACCCAGCGCGGCGCGCTCCCGCCGTAACGCTCGATCCGGATCTGCGGCGATCCGGCCGCCGAGTTCGGCACCCGGGCGGCCAGGTCGCCGATGCCGCGCGGGGGCGAGACGGCCAGGGTCTGGCTGGCCCGGTGCACCCGCTGCGGGGTCTCCCGGAGGGCCTGGCCGCCCGCGGCCGCCGCGAACAGGGCCAGCGCGGTGACGGCGGCGGCGCCCTCCTCTGCCCCGACCGCCGCGCCGATGGGCAGGGCGGCCGCGGCCGGGAGGCGCAGCAGGCCGGCGGCGAACTCGTCGCCGGACCCGATCGCCGCCCGCACCAGCTTCACGAAGCCGGGGCTGTTCAGCAGCCACGGGTCGACCCGCACCCAGCCGGCGACGAGCGTGGACAGCCGGGCGGGCAGCCGGGCGGGGTCGACGCCGAACGCCGTGCTGAGCAGCACTCCGAGCGCCGCCAGCGGGAGGAGCGTGAGCGCGGCAGAGGCGAGCAGCAGCGGCAGCGCCCTCCCCGCCGTCCAGGCGGAGAACTGGGCCCCGGCGCCCCACAGCGCCGTGATCGTGCGCTCCGCGTGGCCGTAGCCCTCGGCCGCCCGAGTCAGGCCGGCGCGCAGCCGCTCCGCCGTGGCTCGGAAGGCCTGCAGCTGGCGCAGCGCCTCGCCGAGCAGCTCGGTCGATCCCGGCTCGGCCGCCCTGCCCGCGCCGACGCCCCAGCCCACCCCGGCGGCACCGGCCGCTCCGGCGGTGTCCGCGGCCAGCACCGCGCGGAGCCGCGCGAGCCAGTCCTCCGCGCGCGCCTGGCAGGCGCCCAGCTGCGCTGCATGGGCGAACATCTCGTCGGTGGCGACCGCGCTGCTGCCACCCCCGGAGAGCGTCAGAGTGTCAGCCACCGGCCGGCCCCGCCGCCTGCCGCAGCAGCCGGCCCAGCCGCTCGCACTCGCCCTGCCAGCCGGCCAGCTCCCGCCAGGCGCTCGCCTCAGCGGCGTGCAGCGCGGCGACCGCCCCCGCGAACTCGCCGCGCAGGCCCTGCAATTGCTCGGCGTAGGCGGTGGCGGCGGGGGAGCGCCACCCGTCCACGGCATGCGGCAGCACCTGCGCCTCGGGCTCGACGGCGGCGAGCACCGCGCGGATGCCGCGCAGGCGCGCCTCCGCGGCCAGAACGGCCGCCTCGGCGCTCCGCAGCTCCCAGGCCAGCTCGAGCAGCGTCGCGCCGCCCGAGCCCGAGGCACCGGTCGAGCCCGGAATCCCGCCCGCAGCAGAGTCGCCCATGACCCCACCCTGAACGCCGCCGGGGCGCCGCGGAGAGCCGCGCCGAATCTGGGGACGGCCCACCGGATCCCCGGGCTGTGAGCACGCAATTGTGCGAACAGTCGACACGCCGCGCCGCGACATCCGAAAATAGAACATAAATTCGATGCCTACGCGGCCCATTTTTAGCCCACAATGGGACCATGACGCGCGCCCACTCGCCGAGCGAAGACGCGCAGCCCTTCCGCATCAGTTTCGTGTGCACCGGCAACATCTGCCGATCTCCGATGGCAGAGGTCGTGCTGCGCGAGCACGTCGCGCGCGCGGGCCTCGCCGGATACATCACCACCACCTCCTCCGGCACGGGCGACTGGCACGTGGGGGAGCGGGCCGACCAGCGCACGATCGAGGCGCTGGCCCGGCGCGGCTACGACGGAAGCATGCACAGGGCGCGGCAGTTCGACACGGATTCCTTCGCCTCCTTCGACCTGATCGTCGCCTTCGACCGCAGCCACGAGCGGATCCTGCGCGGCTGGGCCCCCAACGAGGTCGAGCGCGACAAGGTGCGCATGATGCTCAGCTTCGACGCGGAGCAGGCGCATCTGCGCGATATCCCAGACCCCTACTACTCGGACGATGCGATGTTTGACGCAGTTCTTGGGATGATTGAGAGGTCTTCCCAGGCACTGTTCCGGCAAATTGCCCCCGCAATCCGACAAGGAGTCCGATGAGTCCCCTCCCCACACAACCGCTCAGCCCGCTTGATGGCCGCTACCAGGCCGCCGTCTCGGGTCTCGGGGAGTTCCTCTCCGAGGCCGGCCTCAACCGGGCCCGCGTGCAGGTCGAGGTGGAGTGGCTGATCTACCTGACCGACCACTCGATGTTCGGCTCCGCGCCGCTGACCGCCGAGCAGCAGGCCTCCCTGCGCGCCCTCGTCACCGACTTCGGCCAGGCCGAGATCGACGAGCTGGCCGAGCTCGAGGCCGTCACCCGCCACGACGTGAAGGCCGTCGAGTACCTGGTGCGCCGCCGACTGGCCTCCCTCGGCCTCGACTCCATCGCCGAGCTCACCCACTTCGCCTGCACCAGCGAGGACATCAACAACCTGAGCTACGCGCTCACCGTGCAGTCCGCCGTCACCACCGTGTGGCTGCCGAAGCTGCGCGGCGTGATCGCCAAGCTGGCCGAGCTGGCCGAGCAGCACCGCGACGCCGCCATGCTCTGCCACACCCACGGCCAGCCGGCGACGCCGTCGACCATGGGCAAGGAGCTCGCGGTCTTCGTCTACCGCCTCGGCCGCATCGTGGGCCAGCTCGAGGGCACCGAGTACCTGGGCAAGTTCTCCGGTGCCACGGGCACCTTCGCCGCGCACGTCGTCGCCGACCCGGATGCCGCCTGGCCCACCATCTCGCAGGAGTTCGTCGAGGGCCTGGGGCTCAGCTGGAACCCGCTCACCACCCAGATCGAGTCGCACGACTGGCAGGCGGAGCTCTACAACCGCGTCTCCCACGCCAACCGCGTGCTGCACAACCTGGCCACCGACATCTGGACCTACATCTCGATGGGCTACTTCCGCCAGATCCCGCAGGCGGGCGCGACCGGCTCCTCGACGATGCCGCACAAGATCAACCCGATCCGCTTCGAGAACGCCGAGGCGAACCTCGAGCTCTCCTGTGCGATCCTCGACTCGCTCGCCGCGACGCTGGTCACCAGCCGCCTGCAGCGCGACCTCACCGACTCCAGCGCCCAGCGCAACATCGGCGTCGGCTTCGGCCACTCGATGCTCGCCCTGGACAACATCCAGCGCGGCCTCGGCGAGATCGACCTGGCCCGCGAGGTGCTGCTGGCCGACCTCGACGCGAACTGGGAGATCCTCGGCGAGGCGATCCAGACCGTCATCCGCGCCGAGGTTGCCGCTGGCCGCTCGAACATCGAGGACCCGTACGCAATGCTCAAGGAGCTGACCCGCGGCAAGCGCATCGGCCAGGCCGAGCTCGTCGCCTTCGTGAGCGGACTCGACATCGGTGACGCCGCCAAGGAGCGCCTGCTCGCGCTGACCCCGTCCGGCTACATCGGCCTCGCCAACGAGCTGGTGGACCGCCTGCCCCGCGCCTGAGCCCTGGCAGCACGCCCCCTGGCAACGCAGAACGCCCGGCAACTGGAGCTGCCGGGCGTTCTGCGTTGTTGCGTCGTTGCGCTGCTTCTGGGGGCTACTTCTCGCCGTCCGGGTTGTTCTGCCGCTCGAGGTCGGCCGTCTCCTCTGCATCCTGCTTGGCGCCCATCGCGAAGAGCGCGAGCACCATCAGGATGACGATGAAGGTGATGCCGGTCGAGACCAGCGTCAGCACGAGCTGCTGCGTGGTCATCAGCACGATGAGGCCGACGAAGACAGCGCCGATGCCGGAGCCGCCGACCAGCTCGACCGGTCGCAGCCGGTCGCGCCGGCTGGGCTGGAACTCGGCGCCGAGTGGCTCTGGGCGCTTCTTGGGGTCTGGCTGCGTGCTCACGGTACGTCCGATTCAGAAGTGGGGGTGGGGAGAGAAGATGCGGGGGGCGCGGATGCCGCGGGCTGCGCGCTCGCGCGCTTCGGCGCCGAGTCCCACTTCAGCGAGAACGCGGCGATGCCGAGGAACACGGTGAGGACCGCGAAGTAGGCGCCGAGCAGGCCGACGGAGACGACGGCGTGCGGCGGCAGGATCATCAGGACGAGGGCGAGGATCACGGTGAGCCCGCCGGCCGTGCGCCAGTCACGGGAGGCGGCCAGCGCCGTGCGGGTGCGCCAGCCGGCGTAGAACTCGAGCACGCCGGTGCAGGCGGCCCAGACCGTGACGATGAACAGGAACGATCCGAGCCCGCCCTGCGCGTCGAGGCTGCCGAGCAGGCCGAGCGCGACCAGGCCGGCGGCCACGGTGAGCACGCCGTTCGTCGCGAACAGGCGTCGGCTGAGCGGATCGGTGAGCAGCCGCAGGCTGAGCGCGCCCAGGATGAGCCCGCTGGCCACTGCCCAGATGCCGAACACGATGAGGCCGAAGCGCGGCCCGTGGTCCTCGGAGAAGGTGATGGCGATGGCTGGAATGGCGAGCAGGATCGCCCGACTGAGCGGCACAATCCACTCGGTCGAGGTGTGCGCTGCGGCAACCCGGTTCTGAGTCACGCTGCGACCTCTTTCATGGCTGGGGAACTGCTCCAGTCTACGTCGCCGCCGCGTGTCGCAAGCTGGGCGCGGCGCAGCAGCCTCGCCTGAGGCGCCGGCCCGCCCCCGCGGGTCGCAGAATCCGCACCGCGGCGGGCGTCTCGCGGCACGCGAAACGTCTCGCGGCACTGGGTATACCCAGTGCCGCGAGACGGAACGGGGGCCGCGAGCGGCACCGCCACCGCCTAAAGCGCCTTCACCGCCGCGAGCACCTTGCCGAGGGAGTCCTTGGCGTCGCCGAACAGCAGGGTGGTCTGCGGCTCGTACAGCAGCTCGTTCTCGATGCCGGCGAAGCCGGGGCGCATCGAGCGCTTGAGGAACACGACCTGGCGCGCGTCTCCGGCCTCGAGGATCGGCATGCCGTAGATCGGCGAGCCGGGCGAGGTCTTCGCCGCCGGGTTGACGACGTCGTTCGCGCCGACGACGAGCACGACATCCGTCGTCTTGAACTCGGGGTTCACGTCGGCCATCTCCTTGAGCGACTCGTAGGGCACGTTGGCCTCGGCGAGCAGCACGTTCATGTGGCCCGGCATGCGCCCGGCCACCGGGTGGATGGCGTAGACGACCTCGGTGCCGCGCGCCTCGAGGGTCGTGGCCAGCTCGACCAGGGTGTGCTGGCCCTGGGCGACCGCGAGACCGTAGCCGGGAACCACGATGACCCGCTGGGCGTAGCCGAGCAGCACGGCGACGTCCTCGGGGCTGGAGGAGCGCACCGGGCGCTCGCTCTGCGTGGTGGAGCCGGCGGTCGATCCGCCGCGGAAGGCGCCGAACAGGATGCCGGTGACGCCGCGCCCCATCGCGGCCGCCATCGCCTGGGTGAGGATCGTGCCGCTGGCGCCGACGAGGGTGCCGGCCACGACGAGCAGCACGTTGTCGAGCACGAGGCCGGATGCCGCGACGGCCAGGCCGGTGAAGGCATTCAACAGCGAGATCACGATGGGCACGTCGGCGCCGCCGACCGGCAGCACGAGCAGCACGCCGGCGGCGAGGCCGATCGCGAGCAGCACGAGGGCGTAACCGGTTGAACCAGTTGCAATCGTGACGGCGGCGCCGGCGATCGCCAGCACGACGACGAGCCCCATCACCACTGGGAGCCCGGGGAAGAGCACGGGCCGCGTCGTCATCAGCTCCTGCAGCTTGGCGAAGGTGATCGCCGAGCCGGCGAAGGAGATGGCGCCGACGAGCAGCGCGAAGACGATGGCCAGGCGCACCCACGGGTCGTCGTTGTGGGCGAGCTCGAGCAGGGCGACCAGTGCGGCCGCCCCGCCGCCGACGCCGTTGAAGACGGCGACGAGCTGCGGCATCTGGGTCATCTTCACCCGGCGCGAGACGGGCGCCGCGACGAGCGCGCCGACCGCGATGGCCCCGAGGATCCAGGGGACGTTGTCGAGCTCCGTCGAGAGGAACACGGTCACGACGGCCACGAGCGCGCCGAAGGCGCCGATCAGGTTGCCGCGCCGGGCGGTCTTCGGCGCCGCCAGGCCGCGCAGGGCCAGGATGAAGCAGACGGCGGCGACGAGGTAGAGCAGGGCGGCCCAGGTGGGGTCGAGCAGCGTCATCGGCCGGTCTCCTTCTGATCAGCGGATGCCGGCGCCTTGCGCCCGCGGAACATTTCGAGCATGCGGTCGGTCACGACGAATCCGCCGACGAGGTTGGCGGTGGCGAGCACCACCGCGAGCAGGGCGACGGCGAGTACGAGCGGCTCGTGCGCCTGGCCCGCGACGATGATCGCGCCGACGAGGATGATGCCGTGGATCGCGTTCGCGCCCGACATCAGCGGCGTGTGCAGCGTGCTCGACACCTTCGAGACGACCTCGAAACCGACGAACACCGCGAGCACGGTGATCGTCAACAGGGCAATTCCGTCCATCAGGCCACTCCTCCTTCGGTTGCCTTCGCATCGGGGGCCGCTGCGTCCGCAGCGGCGGCCGGCGGCAGCCCGAGCGCCTCAGCGGTCGGCGCGTGCCGCACCACCCCGTCGGCGGTCAGGCAGGCGCCGGCGACGACCTCGTCGCCGAAATCGGGGGCGACGACGCCGTCGGCCGTCATCAGCTCGAGCAGGTTGGCGACGTTCTTGGCGTAGAGCCGGGAGGCGTCGGAGGCCATCGCCGATGCGGCATCCTTCATGCCGACGATGGTGACCTCGCCGGAACCGTCGGCGGTGGGCACGAGCACGTCGGCGCCGGCCACGGCGCCCTCGACGTTGCCGCCGCTCTCGGCGGCCAGGTCGACCACGACCGAGCCGGGCTTCATCGCCTGCACCATCGCGCGGGTGACGAGCAGCGGCGCGGGGCGCCCGGGGATGGCCGCGGTGGTGATCAGCACGTCGGCTGCCGCGACGTGCGGGGCCAGCAGCGCGCGCTGCCTGGCCGCCTTGTCGTCGCCGAGCTCCTTCGCGTAGCCGCCGCTGGCCTCGGCGGTCTCGAGGTCCAGGTTGATGAACTTCGCCCCCATCGAGGCGACCTCGTCGGCGGATGCCGGCCGCACGTCGTTCGCCGAGACCCGGGCGCCGAGCCGCTTGGCCGTGCCGATCGCCTGGAGTCCGGCGACGCCGGCGCCGAGCACCAGCACGCTGGCGGGCGGGATCGTGCCGGCCGCGGTCATGTACAGCGGGAAGAAGCGGGGCAGGCGCGTGGCTGCCTCCAGCACGCAGCGGTAGCCGGCGATGAGGGCCTGCGAGGTGAGGGCGTCCATCGACTGGGCGCGCGAGATGCGCGGCACCAGCTCGAGCGCGAACGCCGTGATGCCGGCCCCGGCGAGGGCCCGCACGGTGGGCAGCTCGCTGGCCGGGGAGGCGAGGCCGATGGTGACCGCGCCGCGGCGCAGCAGGCCAACGGTCTCCGGGGTGAGCGGCCGCACGTGGGCGAAGACGCCCAGCTCGGCGAGCTCGAGCGCGGGGACGACGGTCGCGCCGGCATCCGCGTAGCTCTGGTCGCTGTGCCCGGCGGCGATGCCCGCGCCGCTCTCGATGAGGACCTCGAGGCCCAGCCCCGTCAGTTGACGCACGGTGTCCGGAGTGGCGGCGACGCGCCTCTCCCCGTCTCGGCGCTCTCGCGCAATGCCGACTCTCAAGCCATACTCCCGTCTCGAAGGGGTGCGGCAAGCCGGTCTGCGGTCAGGACCGCTGCGGCAACTCTGCAGCACACGACGAGTCTGACAGTACGGGTCGCTCAGGGCGATCATCCAGCGATCGTGGCGCGAAGATCCGAGATTCTTTAGTTCCGCGTCAATTCCGAGCGGTTCTGCCGGAATGCCCAACGCGCCGGCGGGCGAGCGGCGGCGCTAGAAGGTGCCGGCGTCCGTGTTCGCCCCGCAGATGACCACCGCGACGCGCTCGCCCGGCCGTGGACTGTAGGCATCGGATGCCAGGGCGGCCGCCGCCGTGGCCGCGCCGTGCTCGCTGGGGATCCGGTAGTCGCGCCAGAGCGCGGAGCGCGCAGCCACGATGTCGGAGTCGGCGACCAGCACGCTGCTCAGGGAGCCCCGGGCGTGCGCGGGCTGGGCCAGGTCGAAGCCGATCTGCCCGACGCGCCGGGCGCCGAGGGAGTCGGCCGCGACTCCGCCGACCGGCACGTCGACCGGGGCGCCGGCCGCCAGCGCGGCGTGCAGGGTGGGCGCCGCCTCAGGCTCGACGGCCACGACGTGGGCGCGGCCGTCCACCGCGGCGAGCACGCCGGCCAGCAGCCCGGCGCCGCCGACGGCCACCACGATGGTGTCGATGCCGGGGTCGTCCTCGAGCAGCTCCGTGGCCAGGACCCCGGCGCCGGCCGCGATCTCCGGCTGGTCGTAGGCGTGGCAGAACAGCGCGCCGCGCTCGGCGGCGAACACGGTCGCCGCCGCGTACGCCTCGACGTACTCGCTGCCGGCCTGCACCACGGTCGCCCCGAGGGTGCGCAGCAGCGCCACCTTGACGGCGGGCGCCGTCTCCGGCACGAACACCGTGCTGGGCACCCCGAGCACGGAGGCCGCGTAGGCGTGCGCGATGCCCGCGTTGCCGCCGGACGCCACGACGATGCCGATCCCGGCATCCAGCTCGCCCCGCTCCCGGGCGGCGAGCTGTCGGTTGAACGCCCCGCGCGCCTTGAACGTGCCGGTGCGCTGCAGGAACTCCAGCTTGACGGAGAGGGTCGGGCTGGCGCGGAACGTCGGCGTGCGCCGCACATAGTCGCGCGTGCGCGCCTCGGCGGCCTGGACGTCGAGTCTGGTGAGCGTCATGAGCGGGTCCAATCGGCGGCGGTTGTGCGCGGGCTGAGACAACTCTAGGCGGCGAGCCGGCGCCGGATCGGGAGGCACTCGCGCGATCGGGAGGCGGTTTCGGGCCGGTTCCGGCCTCCCGATCTCGCGTTCGCCTCCCGACGAGCTCCGGACGCGGCCGCCCTAGGCGGCGACCTCGTGCTCTTGCAGTGCCAACGCGGCCAGCTCCTCCCGCTGCACGAAGCGCCCGAAGATCTGCTCGCCCGGTTGCAGCACCGCCCCGGCTGCCAGAGCGCCGAGGTCCACGGCGTCGAACCCGATGCGGTCGAGGAAGGCCGCGACCGTGGCGTTGGCGGCCGCGTGGTCGCCCGCGACGGCCACGGCACGGCGGTTCGCCGCCCCGGCCGGGGCGCCGTCGGTGTCCATGTCGTGGTAGCCGAGGTGGTTGAGCGACTTCACCAGGCGCACGCCGGGGTGCAGCCGCTGCACCAGCTCGCTGCTGGAGAGGCCGGCGTCCGCGCCGTGCAGGATCGCCGGGATGCCGTCGACCGGCTCCCAGTGGTTGCTGGCGTCGACGACGACGGCGCCATTGAATCGATTCATCGGCACGGTGTCGACCTTGCCGAACGGCACCGCGAGGATCGTGAGCTCGGCGGCATCCGCCACCTCGTCGAGCGTCGCCGCCCGGGCCCCCGGCACCGTCAGCGCCACGATCTGCTCGAAGTACTGGGCGCCGGGCGAGGCCACCAACAGCACCTCGTCACCCGCGGCGATGGCCAGCCGGGCGATCGCCGTGCCCACCTTGCCCGCCCCGATGATCCCGATGGTCGCCACGGCTACGCTCCCGCCGGCTGGCCGGCCGTTTCCGCCACCGCCTCGTCCACGAGGGGCTTCACCCGGGTGCCGAGCAGCTCGATGGAGCGCAGCAGCTGCGCCTGCGGCATGTCGCCGAAGTCCATCTGGAAGAAGTGCCGCATGTGCCCGAGCGCGCCGTGCAGGGCGACGATCCGCTCGGCGATCTCCTCCGGCGAGCCGACGAACAGGGCGCCCATGCGGGAGGCGTCGCGGTCGTAGGAGAGCCGGGCCGGGGCGGCGAATCCGCGCTGCGAGCCGATCACGCCCATCGTGTTGTGCCAGTGCGGCCAGAAGTCGTCGCGCGCCGTCTTGCCGACCTCGCCGATGAAGCCAGGGCTGCCGACCGACACCTTGATGTCGGCCTCGGCCATGCCGTTGGCCCTGGCGGTGTTGCGGTAGAGCTCGGTGAGCGGTGCGAAGCGGGCCGGCGCGCCGCCGATGATGCCATAGGAGACGGGCAGGCCGAGCAGGCCGGCGCGCACCGAGGAGGAGGGGTTGCCGCCGGTGCCGAGCCAGATCGGCAGGCTGCCGGCATCCGGCCGGGGAACGACAGGGGCGTCCTGGAGGGCCGGCCGCGTGCTGCCGCTCCACGTGACGTTCTGGTTCGCATTGATCGCGAGCAGCAGGTCGAGCTTCTCGGCGTAGAGCTTGTCGTAGTCGCCCAGGCTGTAGCCGAAGAGCGGGAACGACTCGGTCGACGAACCGCGCCCGGCGGTGATCTCGGCCCGGCCGTTGCTGAGCGCGTCGACCGTGGCGAACTGCTGGAACACGCGCACGGGGTCGTCGGTGCTCAGCACCGTGACGGCGCTGGCGAGGGTGATGTTCTCGGTGACGGATGCCGCGGCGGCCAGGATCGTGGCGGCGGCCGAGGCCGGCATCTCGGGGGTGTGGTGCTCGCCGATGCCGAAGTAGTCCAAGCCCACCTCGTCGGCGACGCGGATCGCCTCGAGCAGGTTGCGCGTGGCCTGCGCGCTGCTGACGAGCTCCCCGCTCTGCGGGTCGCGGGCGAGGCTGCCGAAGCTGTAGACGCCGAGTTCCATCGTGAAATCCTTTCGCGGGTGTCGCTGTCCTTCCATCGTTGTCCGTCCCCGCGGAATTGGCGAAGTGATGGTTAGTCACTTACGATGAGTAAGTGACTTCCGATGGAACGGCTGCGGCCCAGACCGATGAACTGACCTCGCTCTACGGCGAGCACATTGACGAGGCGGAGTGCCGCCGCTTCCAGATGGCGGCCGAGGTCGCCGGCCGCAAGTGGACGGCGTCGATCCTGTTGGCCGGCGCCCGCGGCGCCGAGCGCTTCTCGGAGTACCGCGCGCTCGTCGACGGCATCTCCGACCGGATGCTCTCCGTGCGCCTCAAGGAGCTCGAGCAGGAGGGCCTCATGCTGCGCGAGGTCACCCCGAGCACGCCGGTGCAGGTGCGCTACCGGCTGAGCGAGGCGGGCCGCGAGCTGATCAGCGTGCTGCACCCGCTGGTGCGCTGGGGCACCAAGTGGCGCATCGGGTAGGGTCCTGAGCGGCGCGCGGCTCAGCGCGGCACGTAGCGCGTGAGCACCACGTCGTCGGGCAGCGACTCGGCGCCGAGCAGGCGCAGCGTGGGCCGATAGCCGGCCGTGAAGTACGGGATCCCGCTGCCGAGCACGACCGGCTGCGTGTACAGGCGGTACTCGTCGATCAGGCCGGCAGCGCCCAGCGAGGCCGCCAGGCTCGCGCCGCTCACCTCGATCTCACCCGCGGTGTCGGCCTTGATCCGGCGCATCGCGGCCACGGCATCGGTGGCGATCAGTGAGACGCCGTCGGGCACCTCGCCCAGCGAGGCCGAGAAGACGACCTTCGGCGTCCGCCTCCACTCCCGGGCGAATTCCTCCGCCACCTCGTCGCGCTCCGGATCCGGCTCCCCCAGTAGCTCATCATCTGCCACATCCGGCGGCCGTAGACGGAGAGCGAGAGCTCGCGCTGGTGGTGGTTGAAGTGCCGGTGCAGCTCCGGTCCCGGCACGGGGAGCGTGATCTCCCCGTCCGCATCCGCGATGTACCCGTCGATCGAGACGAGCATTCCATACGAAACGAGTCCCATCGCATCCTCCTCGACTGAGCGGCGCCGGCGCGTGCTGGCTCGAGGCTAGCGAGTCGGCGCCGTGCGCGCACCCCCGTGGAACGCGAGAGACTGGGGGAGTGACCACTGCGCCGTTCGACCCGTCGAAGCTCGGTCGCGGACTCGCGTTCGCCGCCGCGATCACCGATCTGGGCGCCGCACTCGACCACAGCACCTCCGTCGTCGTCAGCGCGCCACCCGGAACGGGCAAGACCACGCTGGTCCCGCCGATCGTCGCCGACCGCGTCGCGGGCCGGGTGATCGTCACGCAGCCTCGCCGGGTCGCCGCCCGCGCCGCCGCCCGACGGCTCGCGCACCTGGACGGTTCGCCCCTCGGCTCCCGGGTGGGATTCACGGTCCGCGGCGAACGCCAGGTGAGCCCAGACACCCGCATCGAGTTCGTCACCGCCGGTGTGCTCCTGCGCCGCCTGCTCACCGACCCCGGCCTCGACGGCGTCGGCGCGGTCATCATCGACGAGGTGCACGAGCGCGCCCTGGAGACTGACCTGTTGATCGGGCTGCTCGGCGAGGTCCGCGAGCTGCGGGACGACCTCGTCCTCGTCGCGATGTCCGCCACCCTCGACGCCGAGCGGTTCGCCGCCATCCTCGGCACGGATGCCGCCCCGGCTCCGATCGTGACCCAGACCGTCCCCGCCCATCCGCTCGAGGTGCGCTGGGCGCCCTGCCCCACCCCCCGGCTGGACGAGCGCGGGGTGACCTGGGCCTTCCTCGACCACGTCGCGAGCACCGCGGTTGCGGCGCACCGCGACCTCGCGCGCACCGATCCGGCCGCCGACGCCCTCGTCTTCGCGCCGGGTGCGCGGGAGGTCTCCGAGATCGCGAGGCGCATCCGCGGGCTCGCCGGGGAGCTCGACGTCCGCGAGCTGCACGGTCAGGTCCCCGCCGCCGAGCAGGATGCCGTGATCGGCGGGCGGGGCCCCGACAGTCGGCCGCGGATCATTGTCACGACATCGCTCGCCGAATCCTCGCTGACCGTCCCCGGCGTGCGCCTCGTAGTCGACAGCTGCCTGTCCCGCGCGCCGCAGCGCGACGCGATGCGCGGCATGAGCGGCCTCGTCACCGGCCCGACACCCCGGGCATCCGCCGTCCAGCGCGCCGGCCGCGCCACCCGGCAGGGGCCGGGCGTGGTCGTCCGCTGCGTCGACGAGCGCACGTTCGCCGCCGCGCCGACGCACCCGGCCCCGGAGATCGCCGTGGCGGATCTCACCGACGCCGCCCTGCTCCTGGCCTGCTGGGGTGCGCCCGGCGGCGCCGGGCTCCGGCTCGTGGACCCGCTCCCGGCCGGCAGCCTCGGCGATGCCCTCGCCGTGCTGCGCGGACTCGGCGCGATCGACGCCGACGGCCGCGCCACCGAGGAGGGGCGGCAGCTGGCCCGCATCCCGACCGATCCCCGCCTCGCTCGCGCGCTGCGCGCCGGCAGCACCCTCGTCGGCGCACGCACCGCGGCCGAGGTCATCGCCCTGATCGGCGGCGACCTGCGCGTGGCCGACGGGGACGCCTCGAGCACGCTCGCCGCGCTCCGCAGCGGCCGCAGCCCGGATGCCCGGCGCTGGCAGCAGGAGGTGCGACGATTTGAACGTTTCACCGGTCAGTCCGGATCGACCGGGGAGGGCCCGGCACGGGGAGTCCTCGACCAGACCGGGCTCGTCATCGCGCTCGCCTTCCCGCAGTGGATCGCCCGCCGGGTCGACCACTCGGCGCAGGGCGCGACCTTCCTCCTCGCCTCCGGCACCCGGGCCGGGATCACCGGCCCGCTCGCGGCTGCCGACTGGCTGGCGGTGGCAGACGTCACCCGGTCGCACGGCCGGGCGGCCGCCGGAACCGGGGCGATCATCCGCTCCGCCGCGGTCATCACTGAGAGTGACGCCGAGCAGGCGGCGGCCCACCTGATCACCGACCGGGTCGAGGCGCAGTTCGTGGACGGGCGCGTCGTCGCGCGCCGCGAGCGGCGGATCGGGGCGATCACCCGCTCCTCCGTGCCGGTGCGCGTCCGGGCCGACGAGGGCGGGCGGGATGCCGCCCGGCGTGCCCTCGAGGCGCAGGGGCTCGGGGTGTTCACGTGGTCGGAGGCCGCCGATGGCCTGCGCCGGCGCCTCGCCCTGCTGCACCGCGAGCTCGGCGCCCCCTGGCCCGATGTCTCGGATGCCGCGCTGCTCGACACCCTCAGTTCCTGGCTCGGCCCCGAGCTGTCCGACCTCGCCGCGGGCACGCCGGCCGCGCGCATCGACCTGGCCCCGGCGCTGCGGCGTTTGCTGCCGTGGCCGGAGGCGGCCGGCCTCGATGCCCTGGCCCCCGAACGCCTCGAGGTGCCCAGCGGCTCCCGCGTCCGGCTCAGCTACCCGCCGGTCGACGATACCGACGCCCGCCCTGTCGTGGCGGTGAAGCTGCAGGAGTGCTTCGGCTGGGCGGAGACTCCGCGACTCGTCGGCGGGCGGGTCCCGGTGCTGTTCCACCTGCTGTCGCCCGCCGGCCACCCCCTCGCCGTGACGGACGACCTGGCGTCGTTCTGGGCCGGCCCGTATGCGCAGGTGCGCGCGGAGATGCGCGGCCGCTACCCGAAGCACCCCTGGCCAGAGGACCCGTGGTCCACCGCGCCCACCCGGCACACCACGCGCCGCGCCGCGCTGCAGCACCCTGGAGACGCCCCCCACGGGAGGTGAAAGCGAGCAAGGGAGGCCAGAATCTGAGATTCTGGCCTCCCTTGCTCGTGTCTGCCTCCGGTGCGGATGCCGCGGCGCCGGCTTAGCTCGGGGCGAGGTCCGCGAAGCGCGAGAAGTGGCCGTGGAAGGCCACGGGAACGGTACGCGTGGGGCCGTTGCGGTGCTTGGCGACGATCAGGTCGGCCTCGCCGGCGCGCGGGCTCTCCTTGTCGTAGACGGCTTCACGGTGCAGCAAGATCACCATGTCGGCATCCTGCTCGATCGAGCCCGACTCGCGGAGGTCGCTGATGGCGGGCATCTTGTCCGCACGCTGTTCGGAACCACGGTTCAGCTGCGACAGGGCGATGACCGGAACCTGGAGCTCCTTGGCCATCAGCTTGAGTGCACGGGAGAACTCCGAGACCTCCTGCTGGCGGCTCTCGACGCGCTTGCCGGAGGTCATCAGCTGCAGGTAGTCGATGACGACCATCTTGAGGCCCACGCGCTGCTTGAGCCGGCGGCACTTGGCGCGGATCTCGACGAGGGTCATGTTGGGGGAGTCGTCGATGTAGAGCGGGGCGTCGTTGATGCGCCCGCGCACCTGGGCGATTGTTGTCCAGTCACGGGATTCGATTTTGCCCTTTCGCATGCTCTGCAGGGGCACGGCGGCCTCCGCGGAGAGCAAGCGCATGGCGATCTCGGACCGCCCCATCTCGAGGGAGAAGAAGATGGCCGGCATGTTGTGGGTGATCGCCGCGGAGCGGGCGAAGTCCAGCGCGAGGGTCGACTTGCCCACAGCGGGTCGCGCCGCAACAATGATCATCTGACCGGGGTGAAAACCGTTGGTCAGTTCGTCAAGTTCGATGAAACCGGTGGGAACGCCCGTCATCGAACCGTCTTTGTGCGACGCAGCCTCGATCTCGTCCATCGCGGCCGTGACGGCGTCGGTCAGCGGAACGTAGTCCTCGGTCTCGGTGCTGCCGGTGACGGAGTAGATCTCGGCCTGGGCGTTGTTGACGAGGTCGAGCACCTCGCCCTCACCGGAGTACCCCATCTGCACGATGCGGGTGCCGGCCTCGACCAGGCGGCGCAGCAGGGCGCGCTCGGCGACGATGGAGCCGTAGTAGCCGGCGTTGGCGGCGGTCGGCACCATGCTGGTCAGCGAGTGCAGGTAGTCGGCTCCGCCGGCGCGGGCCAGCTCGCCCTGCTTGGTCAGCTCATCGCTGACGGCGATGACGTCGGTCGGCTCGCCGTGCGAGTAGAGCGCGAGGATGGCGTCGAAGATCAGCTCGTGCTTGGGGATGTAGAAGTCGGGGCCGCGGAGGGTCTCGACGACGTCGGCGACGGCGTCCTTGGACAACAGCATGCCGCCCAGCGCGCTCTGCTCGGCGAGCAGGTCGTGCGGCGGGGTGCGGTCGGCGCGCTCGGCGCGCTGGGGCTCTGGTGAATCTGAGAGCCCAAGATGTGCGATCGACACGCGGTGCCTCCTCGGCAGACTGGACTACCGGCCGAAGCCGGTCAATGGGGGTGGGACGGGAACAGCTGGACCCATATCCAGTGATAGCTGGTACCTCTGACAGTGCGGCTAGCCGGGTGGAAAAACCCAGTCCAGAACACGCCGACGAGTACCGCTGGAGCCACCATACGGATAGCACAAGGGCAACTCAACCCAGCCTGTGGATAACGCTGTGCATAATCTGCGCGAAACGCCACCAGTGTTGTGCAAAGCCTGTGGGAACTCCTGTGGACAACAAACTTTCTTTCGCCCATAAACATGCGTTGACCTGCGGTATTTTCTACTCACAACTGTGAGAAAAAAGTAGTTTTCCACAGCGCCTAACGCGGGTCCGTTTCCACACTCACCTGTGCACAGAATGGGGGTATTGCGTTCTCGGAAACCAGTTAAAACAGTTATGGCGGTGGGCCTGAGCCCACCGCCATAACGCAGCCTTTGACAGCCGGAGTTTTACGCCTACTTGGCGGAGACCACCTGGAGGGTGATCGCAGCCGACAGCTCGTCGCGGAGACGAACGGTGACCTGGTGAGTGCCAACGACCTTGATGGGGTTGGGGATCTCGACCTTGCGCTTGTCGATGGTGCCGAGTCCGGCAGCAGCAACAGCGTCAGCGATATCGGTGGTCTTCACCGAACCGAAGAGGCGGCCTTCGGCGCCGGTCTTGACGACCAGCTTGACCTTGGCGGCCTCGAGGGCTGCCTTGAGGGCCTGTGCCTCTTCGAGCGTGGCGAGCTCACGAGCCGCGCGAGCGGCCTTGATCTGCTCGACCTGCTTCTCGCCACCGCGGCTCCACTGCACGGCAAAGCCCTGCGGAACCAGGTAGTTACGGGCGTAGCCGTTCTTCACCTCGACGACGTCGCCGGGGGTGCCGAGGCCAGTGACCTCGTGCGTCAGAATCAGTTTCATGTCTTTGCTCCTCAGCGTCCGCTGCCGGCGTATGGCAGCAGGGCCATTTCGCGGGCATTCTTGACGGCACGGGCGATCAGACGCTGCTCCTGCACGGAAACGCCTGTGATGCGGCGGGCGCGGATCTTTCCGCGCTCAGAGATGAACTTGCGAAGCGTCGCGACATCCTTGTAGTCGATGACACCAACGCGGATGGACTTCGCGGGAGCGGCGTTCTTGCCGCCCTTGGCTCCGCGGAGTGGCTTGCGGCGGTCGCCGCTGCTCTTTCCAGCCATGGTCTTTCCTTTGTCTTGAAGTATTTACACCCGGGCGCCGCGCAATGCGGCATCCGGAAGCCGGCCCAAGGGCCTAGAAGGGGGTCTCGTCGCTGTAGCTGCCCGGGGTGTTCCAGACGTCCTGGCCGCCGGAGGCGGCAGGGGCGCTGGGAGCCCACGGCTCTTCGACGGCTCCACCGAAGTTGCCGCCCTGAGGGGCAGCACCGCGGGGGGCTCCAGAAGACTGGGCACGCGTGACAGACGCAGTTGCGTAACGAAGCGAGGGGCCGATCTCGTCGACATCCAGCTCATAGCTGGTGCGCTTCTCGCCTTCCTTCGTCTCGTAGGAACGCTGCTTGAGACGCCCGGAAGCGATAACGCGGGAACCCTTGGTCAGTGAACCGGCAACGTGCTCGGCGAATTCACGCCAAACGCTCGCGCGCAGGAACAGTGCTTCGCCATCGATCCACTCGTTCTTCGCGCGGTCAAACGTGCGCGGAGTGGAGGCAATGGTGAAGTTGGCAACCGCCAGTCCGTTCTGCGTGTAACGCAGCTCGGGGTCTGAGGTGAGGTTGCCCACCACGGTAATTACGGTCTCGCCGGCCATCGGGACTAAGCGTCCTTCGCAGCCTTGGCCGGAGCGGCTGCCTTGCGGGCGGCCTTCTCCTCGGCGAGCTTCTGTGCAGCGGCAACCTGAGCGATTCCCTCTTCTGCGCGCAGCACCTTGGTACGCATGACTGCTTCGCTGAGCTTCAGCTGGCGGTCAAGCTCCGTGGTGGTTGCGGGCTCTGCGGTGAAGTCGACGACGGCGTAGATACCTTCGGTCTTCTTGTTGATCTCGTATGCGAGACGGCGGCGACCCCAGATGTCAACCTTGTCGATCGTGCCACCATCGTTGCGAACAACGTTGAGGAACTTGTCAAGGCTGGGAGCTACGGTGCGCTCGTCGATCTCGGGATCGAGGATAACCATCAGTTCGTACTGATTCATGACTAACCCACCTCCTTCGGACTAAAACGGCTGCAGACGTTCTGCAGCAGGAGGGTTGTGCATGTGTTGGACACGGAGGCCAGAGATCCCGGCGCGTGAGCAACCTTCCGATTGTAACGGATGCCGGAGGCAAATGCGAGCCAGCACCGGAGGCGCTAGTCGCCCGCCAGCACGGCGTTGGCGGCATCCTGTGCCTGCTGCAGGCCGCTGCCGAGGGGCAGCTCTGCGGAGAACACCTGGTCGAGGATGGGGGAGTAGGCGGCCTCGACCTCGCCGAAGTTCACCGACGTCGGCGGCGTCACGGTTGGCGCATCGTTCGCGAGCACCTCGAAGAACTTCTTGACGTCGACGTCCTTGGCGCCCCAGAAGTCGAAGTAGGCCTGCTGGGCCGCGACTACGCCGGGCACCGCAGCGCCGCTGGCGCCGACGAAGTGGTTGCCCTCTGCCGAGCCGAGCCACTTGAGCACGGCCGTCGTCGCCTCCGGGTGCGCGGTGCGCGCGTTGCCCGCGGCGACGATGCCGTTGGTCACCGAGACCCGCCCGGCCGGGCCGGCCGGCATCGAGGCGGCGCCCCACTCGAACTCGGCGCCGTCGAACACGTAGGGGAGGTTGTACAGCCCGGACTGGAACAGGGCCAGCTTGCCCTCGACGAAGGCATCGCGGGCGGAGTCGGGGTCGGTGTTGCCGACGGCGGGGGGCGCGACCTTGTGTGTGTTGATGAGGTCGACCTGGTAGCCGATCGCCTGCGCGGCCAACTCCTCGGCGAAGGTGAAGACGCCATCGGTGTCGAAAGCCCCGCCGTTGGAGCCGATCGTCGGCAGCAGGATGGCCTGCAGGTCGTTTCCGGCGTTGTAGCCGTACTGGACCACCGTCGACCGGTCGAACTCCGGGTCGGTGACGGCCTTGCCGCGGCTGTCCCTGGTCAGCGCCTGCAACACCGGCAGCAGGGTGTCCGCGGCCGGGTCCGTGCTCCAGGCCACGTCCTCGAGAGCCGCCGGGTCAATGCCGGCCGCGGCCAGCATCGCCTTGTTGTAGTAGACGCCGATGCCGGCATCCGAGAGCTGGGGGACGCCCCAGAGGGTGCCGTCCTTGGTGAACTCGCGCACCACCGCGCGGTCCCAGTCGTTCTTCGCGCGCGTGCCCAGAGCCGCATCGATGTCCATCAGCTTGCCGCCGTCGGCCAGATCGGTGAGGTAGGAGTTGTTCACCCAGAAGATGTCGTCGGCCCGGCCGCTGGCCACGTCGGCGTCGAGCTGGCCCCAGTACTGCGACCACGGGATGACGGTGACATCGACGGAGATGCCGGGGTTCTCAGCCTCGAACGCCGCGAAGGAGGATTTGTACGCTGCCGCGACCCGGTCGTCCCAGAGGCGCACGGTGACGATCGTCTTGCCGGAGCCTGCGATCGCGCCCGCGGCCAGCACGCCTCCACCGAGGGCGAGCACGGTGACGAGGGCGCCGAGCGCCACGGTCATGAGCGTGTTGCTGCGCAGACTCTTCACTGAAAACCTCCGCGTCGAACGCTATCAGTGGGCGCTCACCCCGCGTCCGGCCCCCATCCGGGTGCATTTCGGCATGGCGCGGGTCGAATCGGTGCAGCTCAGGCGCGGGCGGCCCACCAGGCGAGCAGCCGCTCGGTGGCGGCCTCCTCGCCGATCTTGCCCTCGTCCAGCCGCAGCTCGAGCAGGAACTTGTACGCCTCGCCGACCTCGCGGCCGGGGCGGATGCCGAGCAGGCGCATGATCTGCTCGCCGTCGAGCTCCGGCCTGACGGCGTTCAGCTCCTCCTCCTCGGCCAGCTGGGCGATGCGCTCCTCGATGTCGTCGTAGGCGAATCCCAGGCGGTCGGCCTTGCGCCGGTTGCGCGTCGTCACGTCGGCGCGGGTGAGGATGTGCAGGCGCTCCAGCTGGTCGCCGGCGTCGCGGGCGTAGCGGCGCACCGCCGAGTCGCTCCAGGCGCCCTCGGTGTAGCCGAAGAAGCGGAGGTGCAGTTCGATCAGCTTGCCGACGGCGGCGATCGTGTCGTTGTCGTAGCGGAGCTCGCGCAGCCGCTTCTTGGCGAGCTTCGCCCCGACGAGGTCGTGGTGGTGGAAGCTGACCACGCCGCCGGCCTCGAGCCGTCGGGTGGCCGGCTTGCCGATGTCGTGCAGCAGGGCGGCCAGGCGCAGCACGAGGTCGGGGCTCTCCAGATTGCCGCGGGACTTCTCGTAGCCGATGGCCTGCTCCAGCACCGTGAGGCTGTGCTGGTAGACGTCCTTGTGGTGATGGTGCTCGTCGATTTCCAGGCGCAGCGCGGGAAGCTCTGGCAGCACGATGGCGGCGATGCCGGAATCGACGAGCAGCTCGAGGCCGGCGCGCGGGGCATCCGTCTTCAACAGCTTGGAGAGCTCGTCGTTGACGCGCTCGATCGAGATGCGGCGGATGCTCTCTGCCCCGGCCTTCATCGCCGTGAACGCCGCGTCGTCGAGGTCGAAGCCGAGCTGGGAGGCGAAGCGGGCGGCGCGCATCATGCGCAGCGGGTCGTCGCCGAAGGACTGCTCCGGGGCCGCCGGCGTGCGCAGCCGGCCGTCGAGCATGTCCTCGATGCCGCCGGACGGGTCGACCAGCGTCATCTGCGGCAGCCGGAGCGCGATCGAGTTGACCGTGAAGTCGCGGCGCAGCAGGTCGTCGTCGAGGGAGTCTCCGAAGACGACCTCCGGCTTGCGGGTGCCGTCGACGTAGCTGTCGGCGCGGTAGGTGGTGATCTCGACCGTCTCACCGGCGATCTTGGCTGCGATGGTGCCGAACTGGCGGCCGATGTCCCACTGCGCCTCGCTGATCGGCGTCACGATCGCCAGGATCTCGTCGGGGGAGGCGTTGGTGGTGAAGTCGAGGTCGTTGGTGCCCCGGTCCAGGAAGGCGTCGCGCACCGGCCCGCCGACCAGGGCGAGCTCGTGGCCCGCCTTCTCGAAGGCCGAGGCCAGGCGTGAAACTGCGGTCGTCGCCGCAAGATCGCCCAGCCGGGCAAGGGCCGCCGCGACACTCTGCATGAACACCATATTAAAGGGTGCGCGGCCCGGTGCAGCGGCCACACAGGGCGCCAGCATAGAATCTGGGGATGGTGGCCGAGTCTTTGCACACGCGTCGGCCTGCATTCTTCGAGGGTTTCCGCGCCCGCATGCATGGCGGCGCACCCCGTCGACGATCACCGAAACGCCCGCTTGCCCTCCTCGCCGCCGCTCTCCTCGCGCCGGCGTTGCTCGGTCAAGCCGCCGTCTCGGCCGCGTCCGCCGCACCGGTGCAGCCCGGCACGGTCACGCAGGCCGTTCCGCAGTCCGACGTCGTCGACATCGTCGTCGCCCCGGCGCATGGCGCCGTGCTGCGGCCGGGGGAGGACCTGCAGCTCTCCGTCACGGTGAGCAACGGCACCAGGGAGGCGCTCAGCACGACCCGGATCGCCATCGGCCTGAGCGACGACACCCTGAGCGAGCCCGCCGAGCTCGCGTCCTGGCTCCAGCCCGGTGCCGAGGAGGCAGCCGATTCCGATTCGCTGAACTCGGGCGTTCCGGATGACGGCCACCTCGTCGCCCTGGTTGACGGCCCGTCCGTTGCCGGTGGCGCGAGTGCCTCGATCCTGGTCACGGTGCCCGCCGCCTCGCTGGAGCTCGAGGGCACGGACTGGGGCGCCCAGGGAATCGTCGGCAGCCTCCTGGCCGATGACGTGGTGATCGCGGCTTCGCGCAGCACCACCGTGTTGCTTGCCGGAGACGTGCCGCGCAGCCCGCTGAGCGTCGCCACGCCGATCACCGCCCCGGTGGACTCCCTCGGGCTGATCCCGAGCGACCTCCTCGCCGCGTACACGGCACCGGGCGGCTTGCTCACCCGCAGCCTGGATGTCGCCGTGGACCACACCGCGGCGATCGCGCTCGACCCCAAGATCCTTGTGTCGATCCGAGTGCTGGGGTCCAGTGCGCCGCGCAGCGCGGTGGACTGGCTGACCCGCCTCGACGCCGCCCCCAACGAGGTGTTCGCACTGCCCTACGCCGACGCCGATCTGGCCGCCCAGGCCCAGCTCGCCGTCGAGCCGTTCCTGGCGCCGCTCTCCTTCGACTACGCGATCGACGCGAACAACTTCTCCACCGAGACGCCTGGTCCCACCGAGACTCCTGGCCCCACCGAGTCCCCCAGCGACCAGGCCACCCCGGGCGGGACCGAGGGTGGGGCCGAGGGCGTCGTGCCCGCCGACCCCGACACGAGCACCCAGCCCAGCACGCTGCCGCCCATCGACGCCGTTCCGGGCACCGGGGTTCCCACCATGGAGCAATTGCTGGCCTGGCCGTACGCGATGGACGGGATCGCCTGGCCCGCGCCGGGAGCCGCGAACGCGGCCATGCTTCCTGCCTTCACGGCCAACGGCTTCGACACTCTGATCGTGGGCGGCTCCAACATCTCGAACACCGACGTCCTCTCCGAAGACTCGGTGCAGCCGCCGGCATCCACCCGCGCCGGGGACACCACGCTGCTGGTGGCGGACACCGCGTTGAACACCGCACTGCAGGAGGCACTGACCGCCGACCGCGAGATCGACTGGCAGGCAGCCATGGCTCGCGCCGCCGCGGCCGTCGCCGTCGCCGCGGGGGAGGCCTCGCCCCGCCCCCTGCTGGCCGCACTTCCCCGCGACTGGCCCAGCAACCCCGGCTACGTCAACGCGACCCTGCTCGCACTGGAGCAGATGCCCATCGCCGCGATTACCCCGTTGAGCACGCTTCGCGCCACGCCCGCCGGCGAGGTCGCACTCAGCGAGGGCGCGTCGTCGCCCGAGCGGCTCGAGACGATCTCCAGCCTGCTCGAACGTGAAACCGCCTTGACTGGTTTCAGCACCGCCGTCGCGGACCCGGCCACCATCACCGGGCCGGAGCGCGCGACGCTGATGTCCCTCCTCGGCGTCGGCTGGATCGCCGACGACAGCGCCTGGCGCGACGCCGTCAGCGAGGATCGACTCCGCACCAGCCAGATCCTCGAATCCGTCAGCGTCGTGCAGAGCCCGTCCGTTCTCGTGGTCGGCGGCAGCGCCCAGTTCCCCGTGACGGTGCAGAACGCCTTCACCGAGCCCGTCACGCTTCGGGTCAACCTGCTTCCCTCCAACGGCCGCCTCGTCGTCGACGAGTCCGCCGAGGTCACGATCAACGCCGGCTCGAGCAGCACCGTGCTGGTGCCCGTGAGCGCGCACGTCGGCAACGGACCGGTCAACGTGACGGTCACCCTCACCACGGCGGCCGGCGTGCAGCTCGGCACCAGCGTGACCATCCCGGTCAACGTGCAGGCCGACTGGGAGGGCCTCGGCGCAGCCTTGCTCGGCGGCGCGATCTTGCTATTCTTCGGCTTCGGCGTGTTCCGCAACATCCGCCGTCGGCGGCGCGAGCGGGCCGAGGGCGAGCGGTCCGCCGCTGAACAGGGGAGTGACGACACCGTGAAACCTGAACAAGAGGTTACGGCGACGGATGCCGGCGAGGGCGAGCAGCCGCGTGGCTAGCGGAATTGGCCGGGCCAGCGCTCTGCTGGCGTCCGGCACCATCGTTTCGCGCATCCTCGGCTTCGTGAAGCTGTGGGTCCTCGCCCAGGTCATCGGCCTCTTCGGGCAGAGCACCAACGCGTTCGCGCTGGCCAACCAGCTGCCGAACACCATCTACGTGATCATCGCCGGCGGCGTCCTGAGCGCGGTACTCGTGCCGCAGATCGTCCGCTCCGCACTGCACGCCGACGGCGGCTCGGGCTACATCAACAAGCTCCTCACCCTCGCACTCGTCATCCTGGGCGTCTCGACCGTGGCGGCGACTTTGCTCGCGCCGCTCATCGTGCCCATCTGGGGGCCGAAGCTGGACCCGGACACGATGGCCCTCGCCATCGCCTTCGCCTACTGGTGCCTGCCGCAGATCTTCTTCTACGGCCTGTACACGGTTCTCGGCGAAGTGCTGAACGCCCGCAAGGTCTTCGGCCCGTTCACCTGGGCGCCGGTGGTCAACAACGTCGTCGCCATCGCCGGCCTCCTGTTCTTCGCCGCCCAGTTCGGGGCGGACCCGAGCGGCGGCATGCGGGTTGCCTCGGACTTCACGCCCGCGATGATCGCCGTGCTCGCCGGCACGGCCACGCTCGGCGTCGCCATGCAGGCGCTCATCCTCTTCGTCTCCTGGCGCCGAATCGGGCTGCGCTACCGCCCCGACTTCCGCTGGCGCGGCGTGGGCCTCGGCGCGGCCGGACGGATGGCCAGCTGGACATTCGGCATGCTGCTCCTGACCACGATCGCCGGCATCGTCGAATCGCAGGTCGTGACCCAGGCGGCCGGCAGCGATGACGCCCCCTCCATTCAGGTGCTCAACACCGCCTGGCTGATCTTCATGCTGCCGCACTCGGTGATCACCGTGTCGATCGCCACGGCCTACTTCACCCGGATGAGCGAGCATGCCGCGATCGACGACCTCGACAAGGTGCGGGATGACGCGTCATCCGCCATGCGCGGAACAACCCTGCTCATCGTGCTCGCCACGGCCGTGCTCATCATCTGTGCCTACCCCTTCGCCGCCGTCTTCGTGGACTCGCCGGTGCAGATCCAGGGCACCGGCAATGTGATCATCGCGTACGCGCTCGGGCTCGTCGCGTTCTGCATCCTGTTCGTCCTCCAGCGCACCTTCTACGCGCTCGGAGACACCCGCACACCCTTCTTCTTCACGCTGTTCCAGGTGTCCCTCGTGATCGCTGGCGTACTGTCCATCGCCGGTGTGCCGCTGGAGTGGCTCGCCCCGGCTGTCGCACTCATCGTCACAGTTGCCGGAATCGCGCAGACCGTCCTCGCGGCCGTGCTGCTCCGGCACAAGCTCGGGCGCATCGACGGCCTCCGGGTACTGGCGAGCCAGCTGCGCTACGCGGTCGCCGTCATCCCGGCAGCCGCGCTGGGATACGCCGTGCTGATGCTGCTGGGCGGCGTCGACGAGGGTGGCTTCGCGGTTGCGGACAAGTGGAGCGCCATGATCTCGATGGCCATCATCGGCACCGTCATGGCACTCACCTACGTCGGCGTGCTCGCCCTGCTGCGCACCCCCGAACTGAAGGTCGTGCTCGACCCGTTCGTGGCCCGCATCCGTCGCCGCTAGCCCCGCGCGCCCTATGCTGTGGCCAAGCCAATGAGGGCGGCGCAGGGGGCGCACGGCTGGGACGGGGGATACGCATGAGGGTTTCTGGACGGTACAGAGCAGTGGGCTCACCCGCCGCGATCAGGCGGCTCGGGGCCGCGTTGCTCGCGACCAGTCTGGCCGCGGTCGCATTGAGCGGCTGCACGGCGGCCTCTGCGCCACCGCCCGGCCCCGCGGAGAGCCAGGCAAGCACAGCGAAGCCGGAGGCCGCACCCGAGGGCAGCCCCATCGACGCGGCGATCGCAGCGAGCTGCGCCGCCGTCGCGACCACCGGCACACTGCTGCACAACGCTCGAACCGACCTCGAACTCGGCAGCATCACGAGCGAGCAGCACAACGCGCTCCTCGACTCGGTCGTCGTCACGTATCGGTCCCTGCAGGTCGTTCCGGCCAGCCAGCGCGGGCTCCGATCGGAGATCAACGCGGTCGCGAGCTACCTCGACGCGGCGACGCCGACCGACTCGCTCGCCCCGTTCGATCCGAACTCGGCGGAGTTCCGCGCGCTCCTCGAGCCGATCCGGCTGGCCTGCGAGGAGAACGGCTCGGAGATCTACGTCTTCGCCACGACCGGCGGGTGAGAGGGCGCCTCCGCTGCGCCGCCCGAGGCGCTAACCTGTCTGACCGGTTACTGCGTGCCCAGCTGCCTCGGAATACTCCTCACCTAGACTGTGTTTCACACTGAGCAGGCCCCACAGGGCCTCAACACTCAGGCACCACAACCGCCACACCATTCAGGGAGTATTCGTGCGTCAGGTCATCATCATCGGCTCCGGCCCCTCGGGCTACACCGCTGCCATCTACGCCGCCCGCGCCAACCTCCAGCCGCTGCTGATCGCCAGCTCCGTCGAGGCCGGCGGCGAGCTGATGAACACGACGGATGTCGAGAACTTCCCCGGCTTCCCCGAGGGCATCCAGGGCCCGGAGCTCATGACGCAGATGCAGCAGCAGGCCGAGCGCTTCGGCACCGAGGTCGTCTACGACGACGTCACCAGCCTCGACCTCAGCGGCGACATCAAGACCGTCACGCTCGGCTCCGGTGAGACCCACGAGGCCCTCTCCGTGATCTTCGCGACGGGCTCCGCCTACCGCAAGCTGGGCGTCGAGGGCGAGGAGAAGCTCTCCGGCCACGGCGTCTCTTGGTGCGCGACCTGCGACGGCTTCTTCTTCCGCGAGAAGACGATCGCCGTTGTCGGCGGTGGCGACTCCGCCATGGAGGAGGCCACCTTCCTCACCCGCTTCGCTTCCAAGGTCTACGTCATCCACCGCAAGGACAGCCTGCGCGCCTCCAAGATCATGCAGGAGCGCGCGTTCAACGACCCGAAGATCGAGTTCATCTGGAACTCCGAGGTCACCGCGATCAACGGCGAGAGCGCCCTGGCCGGCGTGAGCCTGCGCGACACCGTCACCGGTGAGGCCTCTGAGCTCGCCCTCGACGGCCTGTTCATCGCGATCGGCAACGACCCGCGCACCCACCTCATCCACGGCCAGCTGGACCTGACCTCCGAGGGCACCATCGCCGTCGCCGGCCGCTCCTCCAAGACGTCCCAGACCGGTGTCTTCGCCGCGGGCGACGTCATCGACCCGAGCTACCGCCAGGCCATCACGGCCGCCGGTTCCGGCTGCGTCGCCGCGCTGGACGCCGAGCACTACCTGGCCTCGCTGCCGGCCGACCTGGCCGCCGCAGCCGCCGGTGAGCCCGCCACGGCGTCCGTCTAAGGGCCGGCTGGCTCGCGGATGCCGGCAGCGCCGGCATCCGCACCCCACCACAGACCGCTTTCACCGAAGGAGAACGCAATGACCGCACGTGCAGTGACCGAAGCCACCTTTGAAGCTGAGGTTCTCAACAACGAGAAGACCGTTCTGGTCGACTTCTGGGCCGAATGGTGTGGCCCCTGCCGTGCCGTCAGCCCCATCCTCGACCAGATCGCCACCGAGCACTCCGAGAAGCTGGACATCGTCAAGGTGAACGTCGACGAGAACCCGCAGCTGGCGATGAAGTACCAGATCACCAGCATCCCGGCGATGAAGGTGTACCAGGGCGGAGAGGTCGTCAAGACCGTCATCGGCGCCAAGCCGAAGCCCGCCCTCGAAGCCGACCTGGCCGCCTACCTCGCGTAGCCGACCGGTCCTCCACTGAACCCTCGGCCTTCTGGCCGGGGGTTTCGTGCATTAACGGGCCGAAATTCGCGATACCCCAATTCGATAGCATTGAAGCGCACGAGAATGGATGACGAGTGACTGAAAATAACCAGCCCGGCAACAACCTCGACCCGTGGTACTCGCACTATGCCGAGCGAGCCGCGGGCCTCCGAGCCTCCGAGGTGCGCGCGCTGTTCGCGGTGGCCTCCCGACCGGAGGTGGTCAGCCTCGCCGGCGGTATGCCATTCGTGTCGGCCCTGCCGCAGGATCTGGTGATCAACGCCATGGACCAGGTCATGGTCAAGCAGGGCCCCACGGCTCTGCAATACGGCTCTGGTCAGGGTGTTCCTGCGCTCCGCGAGCAGATTCTCGAGGTCATGGCACTGGAGGGAATCCAGGCCAACGCCGACGACGTCGTCGTCACGACCGGCTCCCAGCACGCCCTTGAGCTGGTCAGCAAGCTCTTCCTCGACCCGGGTGATGTCGTCATCTCCGAGGGCCCGAGCTACGTCACGGCCATGGTGATCTTCCGCTCCTACCAGGCAGACGTCGACCACGTGCCGATGGACGAGCACGGCATGATCCCCGAGGCGCTGCGCGAGCACATCACCCGCCTGAAGGCCGCCGGGCGCACCATCAAGCTGCTCTACACGATCCCGAGCTTCCACAACCCGGCCGGCGTCACGCTGAGCTGGGAGCGCCGGCTCGAGATCCTGGCGATCGCCAAGGAGCACGACATCCTCGTCCTCGAGGACAACCCCTACGGGCTGCTCTACTTCGACAAGCCGGCACCGGATGCCATGCGCTCGGTCGAGGAGGACGGCGTCATCTACCTGGGCACCTTTTCCAAGACCCTCGCCCCCGGGTTCCGCACCGGCTGGGCGCTCGCCCCGCACGCGATCCGCGAGAAGCTCGTGCTGGCCAACGAGGCTGCCGTGCTCTCGCCGAGTTCCTTCAGCCAGCTGGTCATCTCCGAGTACCTGGCGACCGCCGATTGGAAGGAACAGATCAACACCTTCCGCGGCGTCTACCGGGAGCGCAAAGAGGCGATGCTCTCAGCACTGGGGGAGCACCTGCCCCAGCTCGAGTGGACGAACCCGAACGGCGGCTTCTACGTCTGGGTCACCCTGCCCGAACCGCTCGACTCGAAGGCGATGCTCCCGCGCGCCGTCAAGGAGCTCGTCGCGTACACCCCCGGCACCGCGTTCTACGGTGACGGCAACGGGCGCCAGAACATTCGGCTGTCTTTCTGCTATCCGACGCCGGACCAGATTCGCCTCGGCATCCGCCGGCTCGCAACCGTCATCGACGGGGAGCTCGACCTGCTCGAGACCTTCGCCGGCACCGGCAAGCTCGGGGCAGCTCTCGGAACGACGCAATTCACCTCGCCGCCGCCCAATGTTTCGTAGTGTCCAGTCACTCTGAACCAACACCCATCAGAGAACGCGTTCTGCACAACTGAAATCTAAGAAAGTCCTGATAATGACTGAAAACATTGCAGCAGAGAACACGCCTGCAGCCACGGATGCCGCCACAACGGTGGCCCCGCTGGACATCGTCGTCCTCGCCGGTGGAATTTCGCACGAGCGCGATGTTTCGCTGCGCTCGGGTCGCCGCGTGGCCGACGCGCTCACCGGTGCCGGGCACCGCGTGACCGTGCTCGACCCCGACGCCGGCCTGCTCGACGCCCTCGCGGCGCACAAGCCGGACGTCGTCTGGCCGGCACTGCACGGAGCCAGCGGAGAGGACGGCGCGCTGCTCAGCCTGCTCGAGGCAGCCGGCCTGTCCTTCGTCGGGTCCCGCGGCGACGACGCGGCACTGGCCTGGTCCAAGCCCACCGCGAAGACTCTCGTCGCCCGCGCGGGCATCGCGACCCCGGCCTCCATCACGCTGGCCAAGGAGACGTTCCGCGACCTCGGCGCCGCCAACGTGCTGAGCCGCGTCATCGAGCGCCTCGGCACCGACCTCGTCGTGAAGCCGTCCGCCGGGGGATCGGCGCAGGGCGTCTCGATCGTCTCGGAGGCTGCCGAGCTTCCCCGCGCCGTCGTCGAGGCGTACACCTACTCGGATGTCGCCCTCATCGAGCAGCGCGTCAGTGGCGTCGAGTTGGCTGTCGGCGTCATCGACACCGGCGACGGGCCGGAGGCCCTTCCCGCCGTCGAGATCCAGGCCAGCAGCGGCGTCTACAGCTTCGACGCTCGCTACAACGCGGGGGAGACCACCTTCTTCGCCCCCGCGCGGATCTCGGAGGAGGCCGCCGAGTTGGTCGCCGAGACCGCCGTCGCCGTGCACGAGCTGCTCGGCCTGCGCCACGTCTCCCGCATCGACTTCATCCTCGACGCGGACGGAACTCTCTGGTTCCTGGAGGCAAACGTCCTCCCCGGCCTCACAGAGACGTCGTTGCTGCCCCAGGCGATCGAGGCCTCGGGCCAGGAGCTTGGAGCCGTCTACGGGGCTCTGGCGGCCGCTGCGCGGCACTAGCGCCGCAGTCGACACAGGACACACACGAAAGGGCGCCCGATGGGCGCCCTTTCGCTGTCTCCGCCCAAATGTTTCACGTGAAACGCTCGAGCCGCCCCACCCGCTGCATGCCCCTGGCGAACCCCACGCTGCGCTGAGCTTGTCGGTCCCGCCGGCTCGAGGGAGCCGCGCCAAGGCGAAGGCGCGATGCGGCTCCCGAGCCGCGCGAGCCTGCGTGATGCGGCGGCGGCTCCCCGCCCATGACGGCTTCGGCAGCGAGCCTGCCGCGACCCAGGGGAGTGGCTATTGCTCCCGTTGATTGCGGCTGTCGAGATCACCACATTGTCTGGTTCGAGCAGGCAGACATTTCACTCCCCGCAGGCTTCGTCTGCGGCGCCAGCGCACCGCCACGCAGGGGAGAGCAGACCGATCTAGCCGAAGTCTGCCCGCGTCTGCCCACGTCACTCTGCGTCGGCTCGAGGGAGCCGCGCCGCGACGAAGGAGCAGCGCAGCTCCCGAAGCCCGGCATCCAGCGTGATCGAGTTGCTCGCTCGCGATGTGGGTCGGGCTCGGCCAACGCTCGGCCAGCGCTCGCCCAACTCGCTCGAAACTATCGGGCATCCGGAGGACAGCCCAACGCTGTAGGCGGGGCGCCAGCATCGAGATGAGTTGTCACTTGCGAGGCGCACCAGTCGCGGTCGACCCACATGGTGTGTGGCCCGAGAGAAGCGCTCGGGCGACCCAATTGGGCGACGGAGGTGGCTTCGGTCGCACGCTCCCTCGAGCCACCGAGAGGGAGCGCCAGTAGACAGGTGCGCCGTCTCGTGGTGCGTGGAGAGCTGCGCCCGAGGCGCCCGCTGGAGGCGCCGATTGTGTGACGCGTGGATGCGCGAGGGGTGGCCACAGGAGGTCTCGAAGTGGGGGAGGTGGCTTCCGTCGCACGCTCCCTCGAGCCACCGGGAGGGAGTGACTCCGGACACCGTGCGCGATCTCCTGGGACCACGGAGAGCTGCGCTCGACTCAACCAATTGGAGTGCTGGCAGAGTGAAGCGTGGCGGCGGGAGAGATTGCGGCAAGAGCTTTGTGTTGGCGCAGGCGTGTGGCTTTGGTCGCATGCTCCCTCGAGCCACCGGGAGGGAGCAACTCCGGACACAGTGAGCGGTCGCCAGTAGAGAGGGGAAGGCTGTATCCGTGGCAGCAGGCGGACTGCCGGCTGCGCGCAACCTGGAGGCGCGAGGTGGCCAGGGGAGCGTCGTTCTGGCGCGGGTGGTGGCTTCGGTCGCACGCTCCCTCGAGCCACCGGGAGGGAGCGACTCCGGACGCAGTGAGCGGTGTCCGGGGAGCGCGGAGAGCTGCGCTGAAAGCAGCCAGTGGGAGTGCCGACTGCGCGCGCTAGAGATGGCGGCAGGGGCGTCGCTCTGCCGCGGAGGCGACTCCGGCCGCGGGCGTCCTCGAACTGCGGGGAGACGGATCTGACGGACACCGCGGACCTTCTTTTGGGCAGTGGGAAGGCCTGTGTTGGAGTGCCGCTGTGGGGTAGTGGCTTCGGTCGCAAGCTCCCTCGAGCCACCGGGACGGAGCACCGGCTGCGCGAAGCTTGGAGGTGCGGAGGGGGGAGGGGAGCGTCGCCATGGCGCGGAGGTGGCTTCGGTCGCAAGCTCCCTCGAGCCACCGGGACGGAGCGCCGGCCGCGCGAAGCGTGGAGGTGCGGAGGGGGGAGGGGAGCGTCGCCATGGCGCGGAGGTGGCTTCGGTCGCAAGCTCCTTCGAGCCACCGGGAAGAGCACTGGCCAAAGCGGTGAGAGCACCCGTCGAGCAGCATGAGGGCAGCTCTCAACGGCGGGTTGGAGGTCGGCCGCGACGGGTGACGCGGCCCCGCGAAGAGCGCCAGCTGCCTTCGAGCTGCGCGCAGGCCGCGACCGGCAGCAGTGGCCCGGAGAGCGTCGCGCTGTGGGAAGGTGGCTTCGGTCGCAAGCTCCCTCAAGCCACCGGGAGGGGAGTGGCGCCAGACGCAGCGAGCAGGTCTCCAGCAGAGCGGCGAAGGCGGTGTGCGATGCAGCATACGAAGCACTCGCTCCACGCAGCGTGGAGGCGCAAGGGATGGCCACAGGAGCGTCGCGCTGTGGGGAGGTGGCTTCGGTCGTGTGTTCCCTCTAGCCCACCGGGAGGGAGCGACTCCGGGCACAGTGAGCGGTGTCCGGGCCGGGCGGAGAGATGCGCTGGAGGCGGCCAGATGGAGCGCTGACAGAGTGAAGCTCGGCGGGGGCAGGAGCGTCGTCTTGGCGTAGACCTGTGGCTTCGGTCGCAAGCTCCCTCGAGCCACCGGGAGGGAGTCACTCCGGACTCAGTGAGCAGTCTCCAGCAGAGCGGGGAGGGCTGTGCCCGAGGCAGCAGACGAAGGCGCCGACGGCGCGTGCCGTGGAGGCGCGACGGTGGCCGGGGGAGCGTCGTTCTGCGGGGGAGGCGGCTCCGGTCGCACGCTCCCTCGAGCCACCGGGACGGAGCGGCGCCAGACACCGTGCGCGGTCTCCAGACGAGCGGGGAGGGCTGTGCCCGAGGCAGCAGACGAAGGCGCCGACGGCGCGTGCCGTGGAGGCGCGACGGTGGCCGGGGGAGCGTCGTTCTGCGGGGGAGGCGGCTTCGGTTGCACGCTCCCTTGAGTCAACGGGAGGGGGCGGCGCCAGACACCGTGCGCAGCGTCCAGTGCGCGCGGAGAGATGCGCTCGAGGCGCTAGTTGGAATGCCGACTGCACGCAGCGTGGCGGCGGGAGGCGGGCCAGGCGAGAGTTGCTCCATGGAGGAGAGGTGGCTTCGGTCGCAAGCTCCCTCGAGCCACCGGGAGGGGAGCGGCGCCAGACACCGGGCGCGGTCTCCAGGGAGCGCACAGAGCTACGCTCGAGACTCCCTCCAGTACGGAGTGCCAGCCGAGTGAACCGTGGCGGCCCGAGTGTCGTTCTGCGCGCGTGCGGGGGCGGGGTGGCTTCGGTCGCAAGCTCCCTCGAACCACCGGGACAGAGCGGAGCCAGACACCGGGAGGGGGGCGCCTGCGAGGGCGCGAGCGCGGACGCCGGAGACGGGCAGCGGGCACGCAGGCGAGCTGCTCGCGGGGCGCGGCGGCAGCGGTCCCTCCTGACGCCGAGCCGACCGCAGGGACGGGGTGCCGAGCACCCGAGGCCAGCGATGTTTCACGTGAAACATCGCGCGGGTGCGCGACGCGTGCAAACGCGAGTGCCCCATGTTTCACGTGAAACATGGGGCACTCGAGAAGGCACTGGCGTTACTTGGTGAAGCCCGGCTCGCCGATCTCGCCGAGGATGCGGTTGAGGTCGCCAACCGTCGCGAAGTCGATCGTGATCTGACCCTTGCGGGCACCCAGGTGCATCTTCACTCGGGTGTTCAGACGGTCACCCAGGCGCTCGGCGATCTCATCGAGGTGGGCCTGCTTCTTTCCGGCGTTGGGCTTGACCGCCGGGGCGGGCTTCGGTGCCTTGCTGGCGACAGCCTCGGCGCTCCGCACTGAAAGGTCTTCGTTGACGATCTTGTCTGCGAGGCGCTGCATGGCCTCGGGCTCGCCCATCGAGAGGATGGCTCGCGCGTGACCGGCAGAGAGCACGCCGGCAGCCACGCGCATCTGCACGGGGGAGGGGAGCTTCAGGAGGCGGAGCGTGTTGCTGATCTGCGGACGCGAACGGCCGATGCGGTTTCCGAGCTCCTCCTGGGTGATCCCGAAGTCGCTGAGCAGCTGCTGGTAGGCCGAGGCCTCCTCGAGCGGGTTGAGCTCCGAGCGGTGCAGGTTCTCGAGCAGGGCGTCGCGCAGCATGTCGTTGTCGGCTGTGTCACGGATGACGGCCGGGATCGTGTCCAGGCCGACCTCACGCGTCGCGCGCAGACGGCGCTCGCCCATGACGAGTTCATACTTGCCGGGCAGCGTCGCGTGCGGGCGGACGACGATTGGCTGCAGTACGCCAATCTCGCGGACGCTGTGCACGAGCTCAGCGAGGTCCTGCTCGTTGAAGACCGTGCGGGGCTGCACGGCGTTGGGCACGATGTCGGCGGGGTTCAGATGCGCCAGACGCGCACCCGGAACGACGACCAGCTCCTCGCGGCTCACCTCGACCGTCCTCGCCGCGCCGACGGTGTCGGGGAAGAAGACGTCGACGGGACGCTCTCTCACCTCGTCAACCATGGGGATGAGTGCGCCGATACCGCGGCCGAGGCCGGTTCGCTTTGCCATACTTACTTCCCTCCAGTGCGTGCTGAAACCTGAGGTGCTCCACGACGCGCCATCTCGGCGGCCGCTTCTTGGTACGACAGCGATCCCGACGAGTTCGTGTCGTAGCTCACCACGCTCTGGCCGTAGCTGGGCGCCTCGGAGACGCGCACGGAGCGGGGGATGATCGTGCTCAAAACCTGCTGGGGGAAGTGGTCCCGAACGTCCTGTGCCACCTGGTTGGCCAGGTTGGTCCGGGCGTCGTACATCGTGAGCAGAATGGTCGAGACCCTCAGCACGGGGTTGAGGTGCTTCTCGATCATCTCGATGTTCTTCAGCAGCTGGCTGAGCCCCTCGAGCGCGTAGTACTCGCACTGGATGGGGATGAGCACCTCGCTGGCCGCGACGAAGGCGTTGATCGTCAGGAGGCCGAGGGAAGGAGGGCAGTCAATGAACACGTAGTGGTACGGCTCGTCCATCTCACCGAGGTGCACGTCGAGTGCTCGCCGCAGGCGCTGCTCACGGGCAACAAGGGAAACCAGCTCGATTTCCGCTCCAGCCAGGTGAATATTTGCAGGAACGCAGTACAGCTCGCCCTCTTCGGGGCTCTTCTGAACCACCGATTCGAGCGGGAGGTCCTCGATGATGACGTTGTAGATGCTCGGAACGTCTGCGCGGTGCTCCACGCCCAACGCGGTCGAGGCGTTGCCCTGCGGGTCGAGGTCGATGACGAGCACCTTGGCGCCGAGGCGCGCGAGAGCGGCGGCGAGGTTCACGGCGGTGGTCGTCTTTCCGACGCCGCCCTTCTGGTTCGAGATCGTCAGGACGCGCGTCTTCTCGGGGAGCGGCAGCACGAGCTCGGCGATTGCCTGCCGGCGGCGGGTGAGGCTCGCGACCTCCTCGGCGAGCGGTGCCTTGGCGCTGGGGGAGGGGGCGCCCACCGTGGCGGACGCCGCATCCTCGGCCATGGCCGCGTGCGTGGCGGCATCCCAATCGATGGCGGCGCTGACGGCGGGCACCGAGACGCGGGCCGAGGCGCGGGCGGGGGAGGTGGCCTCGGGCGCGGCGGGCGCGGACTCGGGGCCGTGAGCGTCCGCAGGAACGGGATTCTCGATGGATTGTTTCACGTGAAACGGTGCTTCTTCCTGGTCGTCGCCCGAGTCAGCGTCAGTGAAACCGAGGTCGTCGGTCTCGTCAACGCTCGGCGTCGTTGTGGGTGGGTCATTTTCAGTGCTGTGGGAGGGATCCTCCGGTGCACTTGAGTTCAGCTGCGCATCGACAATCGCGTCGAATGCGGCGAGGGAAACGCTGGGGGAGTGGGATTCCTGCTCCGCAGGGGTGCCGACCGCTGGATCCGAGACGGAATCCTCACGTCCCTTCTTGTGGAACCATCCACGGCTCGCGGCACTCGCCATCTGTAATCCATTCCCTGCGGTCGGCGTCTTCAGAATTTGCCGATGCGAGCCCGCCCAGTACTGAGCGAGCAGCACAGCATACGCCGACCACGAGATGAAAAGCCGAGACGGCGACTAACCCACTGTAGCCCGAATGACGCGAGTTTCTTCGCTCAGGATGCCCTCGCCAAGTACAAGAACCTCCACGGAGCTGAGCTTGTACTTGCGAATGGCCTTCTCGGCCGCGCCGATCTCGGCCGGGGCGCCTGCGCCCTTCATGAGCACGAGCTCGCCGCCCTGCTTGAGCAGGGGAGCGGTCAACGGCAACAGCGTGCGCAGGGCGCTCACCGCACGGGCCGTCACCTGGTCGAAGGAGCCCTCACGCTTAGTCTCCTCGGCGCGCGAGCGCAGAACCTCGACGTTCTGCAGGCCGAGCTCCTGCACCTGGGAGTTCAGCCAGGCGACGCGTCGCTCCATCGGCTCGATCAACACGAAGTTGACGTCGGGACGGGCGATGGCGAGCACCAGTCCGGGCAGGCCAGCACCGCTGCCCACATCGCCGACGAGCCCGGGGCGGAGCAGCGGGGCGACGATCGCGCAGTTCAACACGTGCCTGGTCCACAGCCGGGGGAGTTCCAGCGGCCCGATCAGGCCGAGCTCCTCGCCGTGTGTCGCCAGGTTGGTGGTGAACGCGCGGCCCAGTTCCAGCTGCTCCCCGAACACCGTTGCGGCGGCCGAGGGTTCTTCTTCGAGCGTGTCGATCATCGTTTCACGTGAAACTAGGCGCGGCGGCTGATCACGGTGTGGCGGTCGCGGCCCTCACCGTCGGATTCCGAGGTGTAGCCGCGCTCGCCCACGATGTCGTGCACGAGCTTGCGCTCGTAGGACGACATGGCGGGAAGTGCCGCGGACGAGGCGCCGGCCTCGATGCGCTCGATGGCGCGGGTGACGAGGGCGGTGAGCTCTTCCTCACGGGCCTCACGCGAGCCCCCGATGTCGAGGATCAGGCGGGAGAACACGCCGGTCTTGCTCTGCACGGCCAGGCGGGTCAGCTCCTGCAGGGCGTTCACGGTGTCGGGGCGGGAGAGCACCGAGATGTTCGCGCCCTCGCCGGCGTTCACCGAGAGGTAGGCGCGGCCGTTGCGGGCATCGATGTCGATGTCGCCATCGAGATCGCAGATGTCGAGGAACTCCTCGATGTAGTCCGCGGCGATGTCGCCCTCCTGCTCGAGCTGGGCCTGGGAGGGCGCAGCCGAGCGCTCCGGAGCGGCCGACTCGAAGCCGGCGTCGAATGCTGCGGTGGCCGGTGCCTCGACGACCGCGTCATCAGCGGTCGGGATGTTCTGAACGTCGGTCATCTTCGTCCTACTTCTGTTCGCCGGGCTTGATTTGCTTCTTGGCCCGGTTCTTGCTGATCGGCTGCTGCCGCTGGGTCTTCTTGGCCGCTTCTTCGTCTACGACGATAACGGTTCCGTCGGTGGCGATGAGCTTTCCCTTGCGGGCGAGACGCTCCTCGCGGGCCTTGGCGGCCTCGCTGCCGGGGGTGGGCATGTTCCGGATGACGATGAACTGCTGGACCATCGTCCAGACGTTCGAGGTGAGCCAGTAGAACATGACGCCGAGCGGGAACGCGACACCGGAGAAGGCGAACACCAGGGGGAGCAGGTAGAGCATGATGCGCTGCTGCTTGAACATCGGGCTCGCCTTGGTCTCCGGCGACATGTTCTTGGAGACGATCTGGAGTTGCGTGATGAACTGCGAGGCGGTCATCAGGATGACCATGATGGCTGCGATGACCATGACGGCCGCGTCGAACGGCTGGCCGGCGATCATGAGGGTCCACTGCGAGGCGAACGAGCTGTGCAGCGGGGCGACGCCGAAGAGCGAGGCGTCACCGAACTGCTTCGCGAGCGTCTCGTTGAGAGGGCCGACGCCGGACTTGCCGTGCTGTGCGTCGTTGAGCACGGAGAACAGGGCGAAGAAGATCGGCATCTGCAGCAGCAGCGGCAGGCACGAGCTCAGCGGGTTGGTGCCCGTCTTCTTGTAGAGCTCCATCGTCTCGCGAGACATCGCCTCGCGAGAGAACTGGTCCTTCTTGCCCTTGTACTTCTCCTGGATCTTCTTCAGCTGCGGGGCAACCTCCAGCATGCGGCGCTGGTTCTTGATCTGCTTGACGAAGATCGGGATCAGGGCGGCGCGCACGACGAGCACGAGGCCCACGATGGAGAGCACCCAGGTGAGACCGGCTGCCGGGTCCATTCCGGCGACGCCCAACACCCAGTGCCAGCCGACCAGAAGGAGCTCAACGGCCCACTTCAGAGGCCAGAGAATGATCGAGATCAAGTCCATTGTTGGGGTTAGCCCTTTCCTTGGCCTGCAACGACAAAGCCGAATGCATTCACGCGATAACGCTGAACGCGCTTGAGGGGAACATCATCGATCCCGCCCTCTGCCCAGGGGTGGCAACGCACCAGGCGTCTGACCGCAAGGGCCCCGCCCACGATGACGCCGCGATCCTGCACCGCCGTGAGCGCGTAGTGCGAACACGAGGGGTAATAGCGACAGACATCCCCGTACAGCGGAGAAATCACCGCGCGATAGCCGCGCAGCAACAAAAATGCGATGTTGCGCGGGACGAGAAGGATCGTGGCCAGAAATCTGTTCACGATACGTTTTCTCGGCGCCGCGCGGCGCCAGGGTTCGCCGAACGCGCCAGCGAGGTGGCAAGTTCGCTTCTCATGGTCTCCCAGGAAGCGTCGGAACTCCCAGGCAGGGCGCGAATGACGACGTCGATGCCTGGGTGAACCTGGTCAAGCAGCTCAAAGCTCGCCGCCTTCAGTCGGCGCCGCACGCGGTTACGCTGCACGGCCCCGCCGACTGTCTTGGCGACGATAAAGCCAAAACGAGCGCCCCGGGCGCCAGAAGTCTGCACTTCGGAGCCGGAACGCACGTACGTCACAAGATGAGGTGTGACGTATCTCCGCCCCCTCCGAACGACGCCTTTATAGTCGTCGGCCGTTGTGATGCGGTTCGCCTTGGCAAGCACTGGGCTTGAATGAAGCCTGGGTGCTTAAGCGGAAAGCTCGACGCGACCCTTGCGGCGACGAGCGCCCAGGATGGCGCGGCCGGCGCGGGTACGCATGCGCAGGCGGAAACCGTGCACCTTGGCGCGACGACGGTTGTTCGGCTGGAACGTTCTCTTGCTCATTGTGTGTACTCCACGTGTTGGATCTCCACGAGCCTTGGAGTGGCCGGGAAAGAAATTTGGGCAGCCAGAAGGCTGGGGTCAACCTATTAAAACTACGGCCTGCGCAGGCTGTGGTCAAACCGGAAGCCCGTCCGACGCCGGATTCTCTACGGTATTCCCAGCTTGCGGGAGCGCCTGGGAGCGCCGCTCGGTGGACGATTTGGAGCAAGTCGTCCAAGAGATTAGCGTAAAGCACCGAGTTATCCCCAACAAGATGCGCGTAATTCCGGTAGTTTTGTCGGGGTTACACACAGGGGTGGATAACTCTGTGAGTACTTTTCACTTTCTCGGATGCGCCGCCTGCGGCATCCCGCAGTGCACCACTGCACTGCGACACCGAGAGGGGCATCTAGCGCCGAAGAGTCACCGAGCAAGTGTGGAGAAACAATGGCCGACGTCGAACAGCCGATCGAGAACACCTGGGCCGCGGTACTCGCGGGTCTCTCCGCCGACAGCACAATCACGCCCATGCTCTACGGATTCCTCAATCTGGTCGAGCCCAAGGGCATCGCCGCGGGCACCTTCTATCTGGAGGTGCCCAACGACTTCACCGCGAGCATGCTGAACCAGCGCATGCGCACCTCGTTGCTCGCCGCGATGAGCGCCATCGGCACGCCGGCGATCGCCAACTTCTACGTGGTCGTCAACCCCGAGCTCGAGAGCGAGGTGGCTACCCAGCAGGCTTTCGAGACGCAGGAGGCAGGAACCCTCGCCGCGGCCGCGATGCCGGCCCACCTGGCCGCACCTCCGCTGGTGCAGCCGCAGGCGAATGTCGTCGAGACGCCGGCGGCGCCGCAGTCCGTGTTCGAACACAGCTCGCCGGAGCAGTCCAATGACACCCGGCTGAACCCGAAGTACAGCTTCGACAACTTCGTCATCGGGCAGTCCAACCGTTTCGCCCACGCCGCGGCCGTCGCCGTCGCCGAGGCTCCCGCGAAGGCGTACAACCCGCTCTTCATCTATGGGGACTCCGGGCTGGGCAAGACCCACCTCCTGCACGCCATCGGCCACTACGCGATGAGCCTGTACCCGGGTGTGCGCGTGCGCTACGTCAGCTCCGAGGAGTTCACGAACGACTTCATCAACTCGATCGCCAACAACCGCGGCGCCGTCTTCCAGTCCCGCTACCGCAACATCGACATCCTGCTGATCGACGACATCCAGTTCCTGCAGGGGAAGGCCGAGACCCAGGAGGCCTTCTTCCACACCTTCAACACACTGCACGACCACAACAAGCAGGTGGTCATCACCAGCGACCTGCCGCCCAAGGCGCTCACCGGCTTCGAGGACCGCATGCGCAGCCGCTTCGAGTGGGGCCTCATCACCGACGTCCAGGTGCCCGACCTGGAGACGCGCATCGCCATTCTGCGCAAGAAGGCGCAGTCCGAGCGGATGCAGGCGCCCGACGACATCCTCGAGTTCATCGCGACCAAGGTCTCCTCGAACATCCGTGAGCTGGAGGGAACGCTGATCCGCGTGACCGCGTTCGCCAGCCTCAACCGCACGCCCGTCGACATGAACCTGGTGCAGACGGTGCTCAAGGACCTGATCACGCTCGACGAGGACAACGTCATCGCGCCGGCCGACATCATCACGAACACGGCCGACTACTTCAAGCTCACCGTCGACGACCTCTACGGCTCGAGCCGCTCACAGGCCGTCGCCACGGCCCGGCAGATCGCCATGTACCTCTGCCGTGAGCTGACGAACCTCTCCCTGCCCAAGATCGGCCAGCTCTTCGGCAACCGCGACCACACCACGGTGATGTACGCGAACAAGAAGATCAGCGAGCTCATGAAGGAGCGTCGCTCGATCTACAACCAGGTCACCGAGCTCACCAACCGAATCAAGCAGAACCACCGCTACAAGTAGGGTCTTGCGCTCGCCACGCCCGGGCCGCCAGAATATTCCACTACTCACATGTTGGGGATAACTTGTGGATAGTTAATGAGCAACTCCCGAGAAGCTGTTGAAGAATGCCGTGTTCTTGTGGGTTTGGGCCTCGTGGCACTCGGCGCAGAGCATCCACAAGGTCGTTAACGCTCACACAAGTTCAACAGGCGGGACCCGCCTAGTTCGCTGTGTATACATCGAATTAACATAGTTATCCACAGTTTCCACAGCCGTTAAGACCGTTAAAGAATTCTTAAAGAGATCTCTGATGCGACAACCTTGTGGACGGACAGGCCGCCCAGGTGTCCAAACGAATGACAAGAAACCCACGCCGTAATGGCAGGGGTTAGCATGGAGCCCAGTCCGACAGCCCCGCTGTCAGACGTAGACGACCAGCAGCGAACAGGAGCGCCTTCGTGAAGTTTCAGGCCAACCGGGATGTGTTCAGCGAGGCGGTTTCCTTCGCCGTCAAACTCCTCCCGCAGCGCACAACGCTGCCCATCCTGAGCGGCGTGCTCATTCAGGCCACCGAGACCGGGCTGATCCTGTCCTCGTTCGACTACGAGGTGTCGGCCCAGACCGAGATTGCGGCCGACGTCGAGGAGACGGGGACCGTCCTGGTCTCCGGCCGCCTCCTGGCCGAGATCGCCAGCCGACTCCCGAACGCTCCCGTGCGCTTCAGCACGGAGGAAAGCCGCATTGTCGTCAGCAGCGGCTCCGCCAGCTTCACCCTGCTCTCCATGCCGGTCGAGGAATACCCGAGCATCCCGCAGATCAGCTCCGAGTCGGGGCTCGTCCCCGCCGAGGAATTCGCCGCAGCTGTGGCCCAGGTCGCCGTCGCCGCCTCCCGCGACGATGTCACCCCCGTCATCACGGGCGTCCAGCTTGAGGTGAGCGAGAACAGCCTCGGCCTCGTCGCCACCGACCGCTACCGCGTCGCGGTGCGCGAGATCAACTGGGACGGCGGCAGCAACACCAGCTCCGAGCCCATCACCGCGCTGGTTCCGGCCCGCACCCTGCAGGAGGTCGGCAAGACGTTCGGCAACGCCGGCAACATCTCCGTCGCCATCACGAACACGGATGACCGCGAACTGATCGCGTTCACCGCGAACAAGAAGACGGTCACCAGCCTGCTCATCAAGGGCAACTTCCCGCCGGTCCGCCGCCTGTTCCCCGACACGATCGAGAACTACGCGGTGATGAACACCGCCGAGCTCATCGAGGCGACCCGCCGCGTCGCACTCGTCCTGGAGCGCGAAGCCGCGCTGCGCTACAGCTTCTCGCCCGACGGGCTCACGCTGGAGGCGATTGGCTCCGAGCAGGCTCAGGCCTCCGAGACCATCGACGCCGTGCTTACCGGAGACGAGATCGTTGTGTCGCTGAAGCCCCAGTTCCTTCTCGACGGACTGGGCGCCGTGCACTCCGAGTTCGTGCGCATCTCGTTCACCCGCACCGAGAACCCGAACAAGCCGGGTCCGGTGCTGATCACCAGCCAGAGCTCGAAGGAGCAGCCGGGCGCCGACAGCTACAAGTACCTGCTGCAGCCGAACCTGCTCCTCCGCTGACAAAGGAGTTCCCCATGCACATCGGTCTCGTCGGCCTCGGCAAAATGGGCGACAACATGCGTGCCCGCTTGCGCGCCAACGGCATCGAGGTCACCGGGTTCGACCGCAACCCGGCGGTCACGGATGTCGCGAGCATGGCCGATCTGGTCGCCGCGCTGCCGGCGCCGCGCACCGTCTGGGTCATGGTTCCGGCCGGATCCATCACCGACGCGGTGATCGAGGAGCTGGACGGCTTGTTGGAGGCCGGCGACCTGGTGATCGATGGCGGGAACTCGCGCTTCACCGAGGACTTCAAGCACGCAGAACTGCTCGGAGCGCACGGCATCGACTACATCGACGCCGGCGTCTCCGGCGGGGTGTGGGGCCGGGAGAACGGCTACGGCCTGATGGTCGGTGGCAGCGCTGCGCAGGTGGAGCGGGTCATGCCCGTCTTCGATGCGCTGCGCCCGGAGGGCCCGCGCGAGGAGGGCTTCGTGCACGTGGGCGAGGTCGGCGCCGGGCATTACGCCAAGATGGTGCACAACGGCATCGAATATGCGCTGATGCAGGCATACGCCGAGGGCTATGAACTGCTCGACGCGCGCACCGACCTGATCAAGGACGTTCCCGGAACGTTCAAGGCGTGGCAGCGCGGAACCGTCGTGCGGTCCTGGCTGCTCGAGCTGCTCGTGCGGGCCCTCGACGAGGACGCCGACCTCAGCGACATCGAGGGATACGTCGACGATTCCGGCGAGGGCCGGTGGACCGTCGAGGAGGCCATCGCCAACGCCGTACCCGTCCCCACGATCAGCGCTTCCATCTTCGCCCGCTTCGTCTCCCGCCAGGAGGACTCGCCCGCGATGAAGGCCGTCGCGGCGCTCCGGAACCAGTTCGGCGGCCACGAGGTGAAGAAAGCCGACGGTTAGCGGGCCAGCGAAGCGGAGTGCAGAGCACTCTGTCAGAGGGCCCCGGCTAGGGTTGAGGCCGTGTTCGTTTCCCATCTGAGCCTCGCCGACTTCCGCAATTACGCGGTCGCCGAGGTCGAACTGCGCCCGGGGCCGAATCTGATCGTCGGCCGCAACGGCCAGGGCAAGACGAATCTCGTCGAGGCGTTGGGCTACCTCAGCACCCTCGGCTCGCACCGGGTGTCCAGCGACCAGGCCATGATCCGCGCCGGCCAAGATGCCGCGATCATCCGGGCCCGGCTCGAACACGCACAGCGCTCGATCCTGGCCGAGGTCCAGCTGAACCGGGCCAGCGCCAATCGCGCGCAGATCAACCGCTCGGCGATCAAGCCGCGGGAGCTGCCGCGCTATTTCTCCAGTGTCCTCTTCGCACCGGAGGACCTCTCGCTCGTGCGCGGTGACCCGTCCGGGCGCCGGCGCTTCCTCGACCAGCTCCTGGTGCTGCGCTCCCCGCGCCTGGCCGGGGTGCTGGCCGACTACGACCGCGTGCTGAAACAACGCAACACCCTGCTGAAATCGGCCAGGGCCCGCGGCGTGCGCGGCGACGCGCTCTCCACCCTCGACATCTGGGACGAGCGCCTCGTCGCGCTCGGCTCCGAGATCATCGACGAGCGGATGCAGCTGACCCGCGCTCTGCGGGATCCGCTGAGCCGCGCCTACCACTCCGTCGCCGGCGACGACCACGGGCCAGAACTCCGCCCGCTGCTCAGTATTTACGGCGGTGCGGCCGCCGACGCCGAGGACGAGGGCTTCGGAGGGCCGGGTTCGACGGGCTCAGTCAGCGGCGACGGGTGGACCGACGGCGAGAGCACCGCAGAAAAATTTCGCGACTCGCTTCGCGAGGTGCGCGGCAAGGAGCTCGACCGTGCGATCACGCTGATCGGGCCGCATCGCGACGACCTCGTGTTCATGCTGAACGCGCTCCCGACCAAGGGTTACGCCAGCCACGGCGAGTCGTGGTCGTTCGCGCTCGCCCTCAAGCTGGCCGCCGCAGAGATCCTGCGCCACGAGTCGGCATCCGGCGACCCCGTGCTGATCCTGGACGATGTCTTCGCCGAGCTGGACCAACAGCGCCGCAGCCGGTTGGCCGAGGCGGTGACCGGCTACGAGCAGGTGCTCATCACGGCAGCGGTGCTCGAGGACATTCCCCCCGCGCTGACCGCCCACACCATCCACATCCGCGCCGGGGAGGTCGTCGATGGTTGACCAGCCGATCGGGACGAACGAGCGGAACGAGGCAGGCGAGACCGAGGCCAGCCGCGTCTATCTGCACCTCAAGGACGTGTTCGGCGGGATGCCGCGCGGGCCGCGCCTCAAACGCAAGAAGCGCCACGACCCGACCGAGAGTCAGGCCTTCGGCGTCGGCCGCGACCCGAAGGGGCTCGGCGCGTCCCTCGAGATGCTGACGAACCAGCTCGGCTGGCGCGCACCGCTCACCCAGGCCGAACTGCTGAATTCGTGGGCGGCGATCGCCGGCGCGGAGACCGCGAAACACTCGACGCCGCTCGGCATCGACGAGGGTGTACTCACCGTTCAGTGCGAATCGACGGCCTGGGCAACACAATTGCGGTTGATGCGGGTCGAGATCATGACGCGCATCATCACCGAGTTCAAGGAAGCGGGCGTCGTTTCGATCCGCTTTCAGGGGCCGAACGCCCCGTCGTGGAAAAAGGGCCCCAGATCGATTCCAGGGCGCGGTCCGCGCGATACCTACGGCTAAGCAAACAAATTAGGTCACCTGCGCAAATTGAGGCCGTCAGATCGCGAAATCTCCCCGGCTTGAGCGCCCTCTTTGATAGCATTGAGAGTCGCCCAAACGACGGTCAGGAGCCCAATTTCATATGACATCGGAACCGAACACGAGCGATCCAGTGCCCGAGTACGGCGCAAACGAGATCCAGGTTCTTGAAGGCCTCGAAGCGGTGCGGAAGCGCCCGGGTATGTACATCGGTTCCACCGGTCCCCGCGGTCTGCACCACCTGGTCTACGAGATCGTCGACAACTCCGTCGATGAGGCTCTCGCCGGCTACTGCGACACCATTGACGTGACGATTCTGGCCGACGGCGCCGTCCGCGTCGACGACAACGGCCGCGGCATCCCCGTCGACCTGAACCAGGGCCTCGGGATCTCCACCGTCGAGGTCGTCCTCACCGTTCTGCACGCCGGTGGAAAGTTCGGCGGCGGCGGGTACGCCGTCTCCGGCGGCCTGCACGGCGTGGGCTCCTCCGTCGTGAACGCGCTCTCCAGCCGCCTCGAGGTCGAGGTGCGCCGGCAGGGCCACGTCTGGCGTCAGTCTTTCAAGCACGGTGTCCCCGACGCGCCGCTCGCCATGGGCGAGCCGTCAGAGGAGACCGGCACCCGGATCACCTTCTGGCCGAGCCCTGACACCTTCGAGACCGTCGAGTTCGACTACGAGACGCTGCGGGCACGCTTCCAGCAGATGACGTTCCTAAACAAGGGCCTGCGCATCAACCTCACCGACGAGCGCGAGTCGAGCCGTGACGAGGAGGGCAAGCCCCGCCACAACTCGTACCTCTACGAGCAGGGCCTCAAGGACTACGTCGAGTACCTCAACAACGCCAAGAAGGCCGAGATCGTCCACGACGAGATCATCTCCTTCGAGTCGGAGGGCGCCGACAAGAAGATCGCGCTCGAGGTGGCCATGCAGTGGACCACGGCGTACACCGAGAGCGTGCACACCTACGCGAACACGATCAACACGCACGAGGGCGGAACCCACGAAGAGGGCTTCCGCGCCGCGCTCACCACGCTGGTCAACAAGTACGCCCGCGAGAAGGGCATCCTCAAGGAGAAGGACGAGAACCTCTCCGGCGACGACGTGCGCGAGGGCCTCACCGCCGTCATCTCGATCAAATTGGCCGAGCCGCAGTTCGAGGGTCAGACCAAGACCAAGCTCGGCAACACCGAGGCGAAGGCATTCGTGCAGCGCGTCGTCGGCGTCGAGCTGGCCGACTGGTTCGACCGCAACCCGAACCAGGCCAAAGACATCATCCGCAAGTCACTGCAGGCGGCGACCGCCCGCCTGGCCGCGCGCAAGGCGCGCGAGGGTGCCCGCCGCAAGGGGCTGCTCGAGTCGGGCGGCATGCCGGGCAAGCTGAAGGACTGCCAGTCGAAGGATCCGTCGATCTCGGAGATCTTCATCGTCGAGGGTGACTCGGCCGGCGGTTCCGCCGTGCAGGGTCGCAACCCGGAGACGCAGGCCATCCTGCCGCTGCGCGGCAAGATCCTCAACGTGGAGAAGGCGCGCCTGGACCGCGCACTCGGCAACGCCGAGGTGCAGGCCATGATCACCGCCTTCGGCGCGGGCATCGGCGAGGACTTCAACACCGAGAAGGTCCGCTACCACAAGATCGTCTTGATGGCGGATGCCGACGTCGACGGCCAGCACATCACCACGCTGCTGCTGACGCTGCTGTTCCGGTACATGCGCCCGCTCATCGACCTCGGCTACGTCTACCTGGCGCAGCCCCCGCTGTACCGGCTCAAGTGGTCGAACTCGGCCCACGAGTACGTCTACTCAGACCGGGAGCGCGACGCGCTGCTGGTCGAGGGCCAGGCCGCGGGCAAGCGGATCCCGAAGGACAACGGCATCCAGCGCTACAAGGGTCTCGGCGAGATGGACTACTCGGAGCTGTGGGAGACCACGATGAACCCCGAGTCCCGCACGCTGCTGCAGGTCACCCTGGACGACGCGGCCGCGGCCGACGAGATCTTCTCCACGCTGATGGGCGAGGACGTCGAGAGCCGGCGCAACTTCATCCAGCAGAACGCGAAAGACGTGCGCTTCCTGGACATCTGATCGACGCTGCCGCGCAGGCGGCACCTCGATCACGGCCCGCGCCAACCGGCCCCTCCGGCCGGTTGGCGAAGCCCTCAGGGCAGGCCTGTGGAACGCACGGAAAACTTGAGTAGTAGAAGTAGACGAGAAGGCAAATGGCAGACGAAGACAACACCACCGGTGGCGAGCAGCTGAGCGCCGACGAGCAGCAGAGCGCTGCCCACTTCGCGGCACACGGCAAGATCGACCAGGTCGACCTGCAGCTCGAGATGCAGCGCTCCTACCTCGACTACGCCATGAGCGTGATCGTCGGGCGCGCGCTGCCCGACGTGCGCGACGGGCTGAAGCCCGTGCACCGCCGCGTGATCTACGCCATGTTCGACGGCGGATACCGCCCGGACAAGGCCTTCTCCAAGTGCTCGCGCGTTGTCGGCGACGTCATGGGCCAGTTCCACCCGCACGGTGACAGCTCGATCTACGACGCCCTCGTGCGCCTGGTCCAGCCCTGGAGCCTGCGCTACCCGCTCGCGCTCGGCCAGGGCAACTTCGGCTCCCCGGGCAACGACGGCGCAGCCGCCCCGCGATACACCGAGACCAAGATGGCCCCGCTCGCCCTCGAAATGGTGCGCGACATCGACGAGGACACCGTCGACTTCCAGGACAACTACGACGGCCGCACCCAGGAGCCCTCCGTTCTCCCGGCGCGCTTCCCGAACCTGCTCGTCAACGGCTCGGTCGGCATCGCGGTCGGCATGGCCACGAACATCCCGCCGCACAACCTGCGCGAGGTCGCCGCCGGCGCCACCTGGTACCTGGAGAACCCCGACGCGACCCGCGAAGAGCTGCAGGAAGCGCTCATGCAGCGCATCAAGGGACCGGACTTCCCGACCGGTGCCCAGATCCTGGGCACCAAGGGCATCCACGACGCCCAGCGCACCGGACGCGGCTCCATCACGATGCGCGCCGTCGTCTCGGTCGAGGAGATCCAGGGCCGCACCTGCCTCGTCGTCACCGAGCTGCCCTACCAGGTCAACCCGGACAACCTGGCGATCAAGATCGCCGACCTGGTCAAGGACGGCAAGGTCACCGGCATCGCCGACATCCGCGACGAGACCTCCGGCCGCACCGGCCAGCGCCTCGTCATCGTGCTCAAGCGCGATGCCGTCGCCAAGGTCGTGCTGAACAACCTGTACAAGCACACGCAGCTGCAGGAGAACTTCGGCGCGAACATGCTCGCGATCGTCGACGGCGTGCCGCGCACGCTCTCGATCGACGGCTTCATCCACGCCTGGGTGATGCACCAGGTCGAGGTCATCGTGCGCCGCACCCAGTTCCGCCTGAAGAAGGCCGAGGCGGAGGCGCACATCCAGCGCGGCTACGTCCTGGCCCTCGACGCCCTCGACGAGGTCATCGCCCTGATCCGCCGCTCGCCGGACGTCGAGAAGGCGCGCACCGGCCTGATGGAGCTGCTCGGCGTCGACCAGTTGCAGGCCGACGCGATCCTCGCCATGCAGCTGCGCCGCCTGGCCGCCCTCGAGCGCCAGAAGATCATCGACCGCCTGAACGAGCTGGAACTGGCGATCGCAGAGTTCCACGCGATCCTCGCCTCCGAGGTGCGCCAGCGCGAGATCATCATCGAGGAACTCGCCGAGGTCACGGCAAAGTTCGGCGATGACCGCCGCACCGAGATCATGTACGGCTACGACGGCGACATGAGCGTCGAAGACCTGATCCCGGAGGAGGAGATGGTCGTCACGGTGACCCGCGGCGGCTACGTCAAGCGCACCCGCAGCGACAACTACCGCAGCCAGCACCGCGGCGGCAAGGGCGTCAAGGGCGCCCAGCTGCGCGCGGATGACGTCGTCGAGCACTTCTTCGTCACCACCACGCACCACTGGCTGCTGTTCTTCACGAACGCCGGACGGGTCTACCGCGCCAAGGCGTACGAGATCCAGGAGGCCGGCCGCGACGCGAAGGGCCAGCACGTCGCGAACCTGCTCGAGATGCAGCCGGACGAGGAGATCACGCAGATCCTCGACATCCGCGACTACGAGGTCGCCAAATACCTGGTGCTGGCCACCCGTGAGGGCCTGATCAAGAAGACGGCGCTCTCGGAGTACGACACCAACCGCTCGCGCGGCATCATCGCGATCAAGCTGCGCGAAGGCGACGAGCTCGTCTCGGCCATGCTGCTGAACGAGGACGACGACGTGCTGCTCGTCTCGCGCAAGGGCATGTCGATCCGCTTCCGCGCCAGCGACGAGGCACTGCGCCCGATGGGCCGCAGCACCTCCGGCGTCGGCGGAATGCACTTCCGTGGCGACGACGAGTTGCTGGACGCATCCGTGGTCAGCGACGAGGGCTTCGTCTTCGTCGTGACGGAGGGCGGCTACGCCAAGCGCACCTCGGTGGACCAGTACCGCCTGCAGAACCGCAACGGTTTGGGCATCAAGGTGGCCAAGCTGAGCGAGGATCGGGGCGACCTGGCCGGTGCGATCATCGTCGAGGAGCAGGACGAGGTCCTTGTGGTTCTTGCCAGCGGCAAGGTGGTACGCTCTGACGTCGCCGAAGTCCCTGCCAAGGGGCGCGACACCATGGGCGTCGTCTTCGCGAAGTTTGCGGATGATGACCGCATTATCGCGATCGCGAAGAACACCGAGCGCAATCTGGAGCAGGCTGACGAGGAGTCGGCCGCCACGGAGGGCGAACCCGGGAAGGAAGATTCCGTAAATGACTAGTACCGCAGACAAATTCGCGAAGAAGGCGAACCGTCGCCCGGCGGCCAAGCAGGTGCGCCTCAAGCTGGTCTACGTCGACTTCTGGTCGGCCGTCAAGCTGTCGTTCCTCATCGCGGTCTGCCTCGCGATCGTCACGATCGTGGGAACCTTCCTGATCTACACGGTGCTGGACCAGACCCAGATCTTCGACGAGGCTGACAGGCTGTTCAAGGATGTCACCGGCGGCTCTGCAACGCTCACCAGCTTCATCTCGCTGCCGCAGGTGATGGGATTCACCACGGTCGTCGCGCTGCTCGACCTCGTCGTCGTCACGGCGCTCGGGGCGATCATGGCGGTGCTGTACAACTTCAGCGTGAAGGTCACCGGCGGCATCCTCGTCGGCTTCACCAACAATTAGACGCGCGCGGGCTTCACGCCCGATTTCGCCATTTCGGTTTTGGTCAGGTAGTGTCATACCTGCCCATTCCGGGGATATAGCTCAGGCGGTTAGAGCGCTTCGCTGATAACGAAGAGGTCCCAGGTTCAAGTCCTGGTATCCCCACGAATAGGCCGGATCGAGAAATCGACCCAGCCATTCATCTCGAGAAGCCTTCGCAGATCGCCTCTCGAGGGGCCTTAGCTCAGTTGGTAGAGCGCCTGCTTTGCAAGCAGGATGTCGGGAGTTCGATTCTCCCAGGCTCCACAGATAATCCCCGGTTCGCCGGGGATTTTTTGTTTTCCGCATGCCGGCTCGCGGCCCATCCAGAGTGAATTCAGTAGTTAATACGGATGTGCTCGCGCGGCCCTATTTGTACTCTCGATGCTGGTCCGCCCTGTCGTGGCCAGGATGGAGTCCACAATTTCCCGATTGTCTCGCACCCGTTCCCGCCTGCGCGCGGGCCTGGCCACCCTCGCCATCGTCGCGCTCTCCGCTCTCAGCATGGGGGCCGCTCCGCTCGCGGCATCCGCGGCGCCCGTCACAGTGACGGGGCTGTTCCTCACGCCCCCGCCATCCACGCCGGGTTACACCGACTTTGAGGTGACGGCCGAGGTCTCCAACGACGGTGGCACGGGCGCAACGGTGACCGGGGTCGTCAGCATTTATGACTCCACCACAGGGCGGACAATCCTGCAGTCGAATGAAACCTTCGTGAACGGCGTTTCCCAGGCGTTCACGATCCCGGGGAGGTTCGTCGACTCGATGACGCTCGGGCTGATCATTCTCTTCGAGCCAGCGGGCATTTCATCGACATTCCAGACGAGTGCTGCCACTGTGGTCACGAACATCGTCTCCACGACCACGCTGGACGTCTCACCGCTCACCGACGGCGCGACGATGTGGGCGCACACGCCGACCACGTACACCGCGACGGTGACACCGGCCGTCGCGGGGATTCCGGTGCGCTTCCTGAGCGTGCGAATCTTTCCTCCGGGAAGCAACCCGTTGGGAACCGCCTACACAGATGCGAACGGTGTCGCCGAACTCACCCTGCCCACGGGGGCGCCAAGCATCCTGCCCATGATGGTGAGCGCGAAGTTCGACCCGACCCCGGCTCAGCCGATCTTCTCGTCGACGTCGGATATCAAGCAGCTGAACGTGGGCCCATACCCGGCCGCGGTCACACTCGACTACACGGCGTCGCCGACCGCGGGGCAGCGCGTGCCCGTCACGCTGGTGTTGGGGCCGGACACCCCCACCCAGGCGATCGGAGGCAGCTTCGACATCGCGCGCGCGGGAACGACCGTTGGCACGGCGTTGATCGCGGCGACCCCGGCCGGCCTTGCCGCGACGATCGACGTGGCATGGCCCGGCACGATGGGGCTCGACGAGTTGGACTTCGCCTACCGCCCAGTGGGTTTCCTGCCTCCGATCAGCGTCGAGCCCGGGGCGATCACGCTGGATTGGCAGGCGCACGCGACCGCGACAGAGCTCACCGTGCCGGCCGCGGTGCCGTTCGGCACTGACCTCATCGCCACAGCAAACGTCACCGGCGCCGAGACCCCCGACTCGGGATCGGTCGAGTTCTTCCTGGACGGGCGGAGCATGGGGTCACACCCGGTCGTGAGTGGCTCTGCGACGGTCACGATGACCGGCGTGAGCGTCGGCGGCCACACCGTGACCGCGACGTTCTCCGGTGACGCCACCTCCGCACCCTCGCCGGCGCCGGCCGCAGCGGTCGACGTCACCGCGCTGCCGACCACGACCGAGCTCGTGCCCGCGCCCGCACAGGTGCACCCGGGGCAGGGCGTGGTGCTGCAGGCGACGGTCTGTGCCGCGTCGACGGCCGGGGAGCCGCTCACCGGCACGCTCGACCTCCTGCTGGCCGGTGACATCGTGGCCAGCGTCGATTCCTCGCTGGCCACCGCCCACGCGACGGCCAGGGGAACCTGCCTGGGCTTCGAGACCACCGTGACGGCCGGTGGCGTCGGCGCGCATGAGATCACTGCGCACTTCCGCGCGAGTGGACCGTTCGCCGACTCCGCTGCGGCGCTCACCGGTTCCGAAGCGCTGAGCGTCACACCGTGGGCGACGGTGCTCAACGGCTCGCTCAGCAGCGGGAACGCGTTCATCGGCGACGCTGTGCGGTTTGACGTCGCTGTCTCCGTCGGCGCCGCTGGCCGCTCCACCGCGCTGGGCGCAGCCGCAGGCGCGGGCGCGCCGCTCGCAACGGGGACCGTCGTGCTGCTGATCGATGGCGACCCCGCCGGCGACCCGGTCGCACTCGTCGACGGGCGGGCGTCGCTCACCGTGCCGACCGGTTCTGCCGGATCACGCACCGTCGGTGCCCGCTTCACCCCGGACGGGGACAGCATTCGGGCCGCCGAGCTGGCGGTCGGCGGCACCCTGACGGTTGCGGCGGCGCCACAGCCTGAGCCCACGCCGGAGCCCACGCCGGAGCCGAGCCCCGAGTCCACTCCCGAGCCGACTCAGACGCCCTCTCCCGCCCACACCCCGGCACCCACCGCCGCGCTGCCCGCGACCGGATTCGACGCGGGGTCAGCGAGTGGCGCCGCCCTCGCGGCCCTGTTGGTGGCCGCGGTCGGCATTGTTCTGGTGGCACGCCGACGCAGCGCGCACCGCTAGACACGCACGCTCGGAGGGCCGGTCCGCCGCGGCCCTCCGAGCATTCCGGCGTAGTGTTGCGGAATGGACATCAGGGTTGCTGCCTACGGGGTGATCATCAGGGATGGGCACATCCTGCTCTCGCACTGGAACGAGCACGGGCGCAACGCCTGGGCATTGCCGGGGGGCGGGCTCGAGGGCGACGAGAACCCGGCTCAGACCGCCATCCGCGAGATCTTCGAGGAGACCGGGTACCACGCCGCACTCGACGTGCTGCTCGGCATCGACAATCACATCATCGGCTCGCACAGCCGGCTGCCCGGCGCCGTCGCGCGCCCGCTGAACACGATCCGCATCGTCTACCGGGCGCACATCATCTCGGGCGAGCTCGCCCACGAGCGGGGCGGCTCCAGCGATGAGGCGCGGTGGGTGCCGCTCGCCGAGCTGGCGGGGTTGAAGACCGTCGAGCTGGTGCGCACCGGGCTCGCGTTGAACGAGGCGCAGCCGGCCAACGGCATCTTGATCGAGCGCTGATCGCCGCCGCGCGCCAGAGCACACAGAGCCAGGGCGCACAGAAAAGGCCGCCATCCCGAGGGATGGCGGCCTTTACTCGTGCGGGGGAGCCTTACGGACGGGTGCCGTCCAGAGGGGACTCGTCGTCGGCGACCCAGAGCTCGTCGTCGGCGCGGAAGGTCTGCCAGACGGCATAGGCGACGCCGGCGGCCACCAGAACGGCCGCGGCGAGGGCGATGGTGCCGCCGATGCCGGAGCTCTTCTTCTCGGGAACCACGGTCTTCTGCGGGATGGCGCGGTTGAACGCGGCGCGCACGCGGGCGTCCCTGGCCACATCACCGACGCTCAGCACGGTGCCGATGGCGCTGCCCAGTGCGGGAACGACGGTGCGCTCGATGGTCGCGCCCGTTCCCCGTGCAAGCTCACGCGCCTGGTCGACGCCGGGACGGACGTACTGCGCGTAGCTGTCACGCACGCGTGGCGCGACCTCCTCGCGGGTGAGGTGGCTGAGCTGGCGGCTGGCCTCCCGAGCGACATCGTTGGCGTGGTTCAACACCGCCTGCTGCTGTTCCCACAATTCCTCGGCGCTGCTGCGCAGGTGATCGAGTTCTTTGCGACGCTTTCGTGACAGGCTCATCGGACCCTCCATCGTGTCTCTGGCGAACAGCTACCATCTTGCCACCGAATTGGCTGAGTGCGGGGCGAGAGTTTGCAGATCGCCCTGTGTATTTCGTTGCGCGCGAACAACGCCGGACGCCACAAATGCCTGTGAGAGAATGTTGCTATGTCCAAGCACACCGCTGTCGCAACGCTCAACACCAACTACGGCCCGATCAAGGTGAACCTGTTCGGCAACCATGCCCCGAAGACCGTCCGCAACTTTGTCGGGCTCGCCACCGGTGAGCAGGAATGGACCCACCCGGCCACCGGCGTGAAGAGCAACACCCCGTTGTACAACGGCGTCGTGTTCCACCGCATCATCCCCGGATTCATGATCCAGGGCGGCGACCCCCTTGGCCAGGGCATCGGCGGCCCCGGCTACCAGTTCGACGACGAGATCAGCCCCGACCTCGACTTCACCGAGCCGTACATGCTGGCCATGGCCAACGCCGGCATCCAGGGTGGCCGCGGAACCAACGGTTCGCAGTTCTTCATCACCACCGCCCCGACCACGTGGCTGCAGGGCAAGCACTCGATCTTCGGTGCCGTCGAGGACGCGGATTCCCGCGCCATCGTCGACAAGCTCGGCTCGGTCCCGACCGACGGCCGCGACCGCCCGCTCGACGACGTCGTCATCGAGAGCATCACCATCGAGCAGCTCTAGGCTGCATCTATGACCTCGGTGCCGGACTCGGCGGCAGACTTTTGCTACCGGCACCCCTCGCGGCGGAGCTACATCCTCTGCCAGCGTTGTGGCCGTACCATCTGCCCCGACTGCCAGACAGTCGGGGCAGTTGGTGTTACCTGCCCTGAGTGCATGCGCGAGCAGCGGGCATCCGCGCCGCGCACCAAACCCGCCATCCTGACCCGGATGACGGGGCAGGGCGCCCCCGTGGTGACGTACAGCATCATCGGGCTCACCCTGCTCGTCTTCGTCTTGCAGTGGATCCCCGGGCTCGGAGTGACGAACGCGCTGTTCTTCACACCGATCGCGGTGTCGACGCACATCTTCGAGCCGTGGCGTCTGCTCACCGCTGCGCTCGTGCACTCCACCGGCTTCATCCTCCACGTGGCGCTGAACATGTACACGCTGTGGATCTTCGGGCAGCTGCTCGAGCGGATGCTCGGCCGCGCCCGCTTTCTCGCCCTCTACCTGATCAGCGCGCTGGCCGGCTCGGCCGGGGTCGTGCTGCTCAGCTCGCCGACGACGCAGGTCGTCGGCGCCTCGGGCGCCATCTTCGGACTGATGGGTGCCTTCCTGGTGATCCAACGCCGGATGGGCGGCGACGCCAGACAGCTGCTCGTGCTGCTCGGCATCAACCTCGTGATCGGGTTCATCCCCAACCTGAACATCGCCTGGCAGGCCCACCTCGGCGGCCTGGTCGGCGGCGCGCTCGTCGGGCTGATCTACATGGAGACCCGCAAGCGGGACCAGAAGGCCCTCCAGATCGTGCTGCTCAGCGCCCTCACGCTGGTGTTGCTGCTGCTCAGCCTGCGCTACGTGTTCTTCCCACTGGTCTGAGCCGACGGCATCCCGGACTCTCCACAGAGTTATCCCCAGAATCTATCCACAGGGTTATTAACACTGGGGATAATTACACGGATGTAACTTTCCACACGGGTAAACCCCTGTGGATAACTTTCTTATGGGGTTACAGCACGGGCTGTGGACGCCGGTCGCAGACCGGCGGGCGCAGACCGGCGGGCGCAGCGGGCATGAAAAAGGCCGCCACCCGAGGGTGACGGCCGAATCACGCGGAGCGCTGAGTCAGCGCCAGCGGGTGGTCATGAGGAAGCCGATGAAGGCGATTCCGAACCCGACGAGGATGTTCCACGAGCCGAGCGCGGCGACGGGCCAGGCTCCCTGGCTCACGTAGAACACGATGATCCACACCAGTCCGAGCAGCATGAAGCCGAACATGACGGGCTTGAACCACACCGCGTTCGGGGCGTCTTCACCAGAGCGGTTCTCGACCACTGGTGCGGGCTTCGATGATTTCGTGCGTGCCATGCGTGCGATTCTATCCTGAACACCATGGGGATACCGAGCACCGCCTTGGCCGGTCGCCCAGCTCCCATAGGATTGCAGCATGAGTGAGGCCGCCGAGACGCCCAGGACTCGGCGCCCGGGCCGGGATCGAGGCCGCGCTCGCCCCCGGGTCAGCGTCGTGGGAGTGCTCGGCGAGCTGCTGGTCACCGCCGGCGTGCTGGTGCTGTTGTTCCTCGCCTGGCAGCTGTGGTGGAACGACGCCATCATGGCAAACCAGCAGAAGAGCTCCGCGGCATCCCAAAGCCAGGAATGGATCGCCAAGGCCGGTGCGCCGCTCACGCCGCAGCCGGACGCCGCCGACCCCGCGGTGCCTGTCGACTTCGGACCGACGCCGGTTGCCGAGGCCCCGGAGCACGGCCAGATCCTCGGCGTTCTCTACGTTCCCCGCTTCGGCCCGGAGTATGCCCGCAACATCGCAGAGGGCACCACGCTGGACGTCCTGAACAGCATGTACCTCGGCGTCGGCCGCTACGACAACACCCAGATGCCGGGCGAGCCGGGCAACTTTGCGGTGGCCGCCCACCGCAGCGCCTGGGGCGGCGGCATGCACCTCGTGAACGAGCTGCAGCTCGGCGACGCCATCTACGTGCAGACCGCCGACGGCTACTACACCTACCGCTTCCGCAACCACGAGTACGTGCAGCCGAGCGCGGGCGACGTTCTCGCGCCGGTCCCGCGCCTGCCGGAGGCCGCCCCGGTCGAGGCGATCATCACGCTCACCACCTGCAACCCGCTGTATTCGACCGACGAGCGCATCATCTCGTATGGCGTGTTCGAGAGCTGGCAGCCGCTCAGTGCAGGCCCGCCGGCGGAGATCGCCGCTCAAGTCGCCGCTCAGGTGCAGGAAGGCTGATCGATGTACGGTGCTTTATGGCGGGTCCTCCCGGGCCCGGTCTGGCTGCGCATCCTGCTGCTGCTGGTGCTCCTGACCGCGGCTATCTACTCACTTGCCACCTGGGTCTTCCCCTGGGTGGAGACGCTCATCAACAACCAGGAAGCGACGGTCGGCACATGACTCGCGTACTCGTCATCGACAACTATGACAGCTTCGTCTACACGCTGAACGGCTACCTGCAGGAGCTCGGCGCCGAGACCACCGTCGTGCGCAACGACGACTACCCGGTGGCGGATGCCGCGACCCGCGCGGCCGAGTACGACGCTGTGCTGGTCTCGCCCGGCCCGGGCAAGCCCGCCGACGCTGGCGTCTCGATCGCGACGGTGCGTGCCGCCTACGCCGCCGGCCAGCCGCTGCTCGGCGTCTGCCTGGGCCACCAGGCCATCGCGGAGGCGTTCGGCGCCACCGTGACCAACGCCGAGGAGCTCATGCACGGAAAGACCTCGTTGGTCGCCCACGACGACAGCGCGTTCTACGCCGGCGTGCCGCAGCCGTTCACGGCCACCCGCTACCACTCGCTCGCCGTCGTCGAGGAGACGGTCCCGGCCGAGCTGGTGATCACCTCGCGCACGCAGGGTGGGGTCATCATGGGCCTCAGGCACGCCTCAGCGCCGCTCTACGGTGTGCAGTTCCACCCGGAGTCCGTGTTGACGGAGGGCGGGTACCGGATGCTCGGAAACTGGCTGGAGGGCGCCGGGCTGGCCGGGGCCGCGGCGCGCGCGCTCGACCTCAACCCGCTGGTGCGACTGGGCTGAGCCCGGTCGCAGGGCCCTTGGCCGCCCCTGCCCAGCGGGCGGGACGGGCGGGCGCACCGGTCCAGGGTCGATCGGCGCGGGTCAGTCGGCGCCGGGTCAGTCGGCGCAGTAGCTGAGCTTGACCTCTGAGCGCTGCGGCACGTCGCCGGGCGCGAGCGACTGGCGCACGATCGGGTCGTTCGGCTGTGCGTCGCAGCTGTCGTCGGGAACCGGTGTCGCGGTGAGCTGCAGGTCGGGGCCCTGCAGGATGGACGTCGCCGCGCTGAGCGTCTGGCCCGTCAGGTCGGGCAGCGCCACGAGCCCGCTGGAGATCGTCACGTCGACGGTGTCGCCCTCGTGGCCCTCCGTGCCGGCTGCGGGCATGGTGCTGAGCACGGTGTCCGCGGCGATGGTCGGCGAGTTCTGCTTGGTCGTGAGGCCGAGCTGGAAGCCGGCAGCCGTGAGCTTCGCCTCGGCGTCGGCGAGGCTGATGTTGCTGACATCCGGGATGGCGACCGCCGTCTTGCCGGTGGACACGTAGACCTTGATCGTCGTGTTGGGGGTGACGATGGTTCCGGCGACGGGATCGGTGCGAACCACCTGGTCGGCGGGCACCGTGGAACTGGCCTCGCGCATCTCGGTGGCCTGCAGCTCCTGCGCGGCCAGGGCCTCCTGCGCCTGGGCGAAGCTCTGCCCGGTGAGGGCAGGCACCTCGCGGGAGGAGGGCGGCAGCTCGGTGCTGGGGCTCAGGTTCATCGCCCAGAGCATCACCGTGATGACGATGACGATGACGCTCATCACGCCGGCCCAGATCCAGAGAGCGGGTGGGCGGCGCTGGGTGCGCACCATGTTGGTGTCTTCGGAGAGCTGTTTGAGCGCCAGTTCTGACGCGGAAACGGCGTTCGGGTTCTGGCTGAACAGCGCGGTTGCCGCGGACTCGGGTGCCGGGTGGATCGGCACGTGGCCGGCGGCGGCCATCTCCAGCTCCGAGCGGAACTCCGCGGCGCTCTGGTAGCGCTGATCCCTGTCCTTCGTCATCGCGCGGGCGACAACGGCGTCGAGCGCGGGGGAGACCTTCGGGTTGAAGCTGCTCGGCTTGGGGGCAGCCTCCGAGACGTGCTGGTAGGCGACGGCCACCGGGGTGTCGCCGCGGAAGGGGGGACGCGCGGTGAGCATCTCGAACAGCACGACACCGGTCGAGTAGAGGTCGGTGCGGGCATCGACGATCTCGCCCTTGGCCTGCTCCGGCGAGAAGTAGGAGGCGGTGCCGAGGATGGCGGTGGTCTGCGCGACCGTGGTCGAGGAGTCCGAGATCGCGCGGGCGATGCCGAAGTCCATGACCTTGACCTGGCCGTTGCGGGTGATCATGATGTTGCCCGGCTTGATGTCGCGGTGCACGACGCCGGCTCGGTGGGAGTACTCGAGAGCGGTGAGCACGCCCTCGAGGATGCGCACGGCCTCCGTTGAGTCGAGCGGGCCCTGCCGGATGATGTCCTTCAGCAGTGTGCCGTCGACGTATTCCATCACGATGAAGGGGAGCTGGGTCTCGTGCCCGCTGGGGTCGGTGACCGTCTCCTCGCCGGCGTCGAAGACGCGCACGATCGTGGGGTGCGCCATGCGAGCGGCCGCCTGGGCTTCCTGGCGGAAGCGGGTACGGAAGGCCGGGTCGCTGGCCAGCGACGGCTTCAGCAGCTTGATGGCCACTGTGCGCCCCAGACGCGAGTCGGTGCCGCGGTGCACATCCGACATCCCGCCGCGCCCAATGAGCTCGCCCACACGGTAGCGCCCAGCGATCAGGCGACCTTCCTCAGACAAAACAAATCTCCCTCATAGCTCGGCGCACTTACGTGATATTACCCTCGGATGGGTGTCGTGCCGGTGCTACTAGGGCTTCGTGCTCGATCCCGGGGTCGGCGTTGGTGCCACTGCCTCGGGCGTGGCCTCGGAAACGTCGACGGTCAGCGCCGGCGAGCTCGGCGATTCGAACGGGCCGCAGAAGTACGTGAAGGTGACCGAGAACGGTTCGTTGCCCGCGGTGATGACCGCGGTGCGCGATCCGCCGGGGCTCTGGTCCTGCACCTTGACGGTTGCGTCGCCGCCGGACACGCTGACGCCGTATCCGCTCAGCTCCTGGCCGCTGGGGCAGCTCTGCGCCGGCCACGAGATGGTGACGTCGCTGCCCGGTTCGAACGGCTCGGAGCCTCCGGCCAACGAGGGCGCGGAGCTCGGGGCGCTCGGCATGACCACATCGCCCCAGACGGTGACCGTGATGGTCGTGCCGATGGCGACGTTCTTGCCGGTGGGGTTGACCGCGTAGACCCGGTTCACGTCGTCCTGCGAGGTCGCGGCGTTGCCGGTCTTGACGTCGGCCGTCATGCCGAGCTCGCCGAGCTTGCCGCGGGCCTCGTCGGCGGTGAGGCCGATGAAGTCGGACTCGACGATCGCGGCCGTGGTCGGGGCCGGAGGAGGCGTACTCGGCTTGACCGACGGGGTCGTCGGCGGGGTCGAGGCCACGGTCGACGGAGTGGTGGGCGGCGTCTTCGGTTCGTTGTTCTGCGTCGCGAGGGCCACGATGGCGCCGATCAGCACGATCGCGAGGAGCGCGATCAGCGCGATGAGCGGCCAGGTCCACGGGCTGCGCTTCTTCTTCGGCTTCTCGGTGACGGTGGTGTCGGCCGCCGTCATCGAGCCGGCGATTCCGCTCGTGGCGGGCAGGATCGTCGTGGCGGCCGTCGGCGCGCCCTGCTGGGTCGGGAAGAGCGCGGTGAGGTCGTCGCCCGCCGCGGTGAGCCCGGCGATGGCCGGCACGGAGGCGGCGGCCGCCTGCACGTCGCCGCGGCGCAGCGCCGTCGCCGCCCGCGCGAGGTGCGCGGCGGAGGCGGGCCGTTCGGCCGGGTTCTTGGCGATGCAGGCGAAGACGAGGTTGCGCACCGGCTCGGAGACGGTGAGCGGCAGCTCCGGCGGGGCCTCGTTGATCTGGGCCATCGCGATGGCGACCTGCGACTCGCCCGTGAACGGCCGTCGGCCGGCGAGGGCCTCGTAGGCGACGATGCCCAGGGAGTAGATGTCGGTCGTGGGGGAGGCCGGGTGGCCGGAGGCCTGCTCGGGGGAGAGGTACTGCACCGTTCCCATGACCTGGCCGGTGGCGGTCAGCGGCACCTGGTCGGCGATGCGGGCGATGCCGAAGTCGGTGATCTTGACGCGGCCGTCGGGCGTGATGAGGAGGTTGCCCGGCTTGATGTCGCGGTGCACCAGGCCGGCCGCGTGCGCGGCGTGCAGGGCAGACGCGGTCTGCGCGACGATGTCGAGCACCTTGTCGGTGGGAAGCACGTGTTCGCGCTCGAGGATCGTGGAGAGCGCCTCACCGGGCACGAGCTCCATCACGAGGAAGGCGCTGCCTTCTTCCTCGCCGTAGTCGAAGACGTTGGCGATGCCCTCGTGGTTGACCAGTGCGGCGTGGCGGGCCTCGGCACGGAAGCGCTCGAGGAACCCCGGGTCGCCGAGATATTCGTCCTTCAGGATCTTGATGGCAACCTGGCGGCCGATGACGAGGTCTGTGGCCTGCCACACCTCGCCCATGCCGCCGATCGCGATCCGCGAAAGGAGCTCGTATCGTCCCCCGAAGGTGAGCCCTGTTGTAGGTCTCATTTATTCAGCACCGCCTCTAGTACCTGTTGTGCGACCGGTGCGGCAAGAAGGTTGCCGTACCCCGTTTGGCCCAATCCCCCGCCGTCCTCGATGAGGACGGTTATCGCAAACTCTGGATCATTTGCGGGAGCGAAACCGGTAAACCAGAGAGTGTACGGAAGGTCTCCGCCGTTCTCTGCTGTGCCTGTTTTACCGGCGACACTAACCCCGTCTATTCTTGCATTACTCGCGGCCCCGTTCTCGACTCCGTTGACCATCATTTCGGTCATCGTCGCGGCGGTTTCCGGGCTGATCGCGCGCTGGAACTCGCTGGCCTCGAAGGTCTGCAGCGGGCTGAGGTTCGGAGCGGTGATCAGCTCGACGAGATTCGGGTTCATCACCATGCCGCCATTGGCGATCGCGGCGGAGACCATCGCCATCTGCATGGGGGTCGCGCGGACATCGAACTGGCCGTATGCGCTCATCGCCGTCTGGGCGTCATCGAGCCCGCGCGGGTAGGTGCTGGCCTCGACCGCGAGCGGGATGTCGAACTCGGTGTTGAAGCCGAAGCGCTCGGCCTGCTCGCGGATGGCGGTGTCGCCGAGCGCGATGCCGAGCTCGGCCATCGGCACGTTGCAGCTCAGGCGCAGAGCGGTCGCGATGGTGACGGTCTCGCCGCCGCCGCAGTCGTCGCCGCCGCTGTTGCGGATGACGGTGTCGGTGCCGGGGAGCTGGAAGGTCAGCGGGTTCGGGAACTCGCTGTCCGGCGTGTACTTGCCCGACTCGAGGGCCGCGGCCACCACGACGAGCTTGAAGACGGACCCGGGAGGGTTCATGTCGCCGCCGATGGCGCGGTTGATGAGGGGGTCGCCGGGGTCGGCGAGCAGCGCGGCATAGGTCTCGTCGACGATCTCTCCGTCGTGCACGGCGAGTGCGTTGGGGTCGAAGTCGGGCTTGGAGACCATGGCGAGGACGCGGCCCGTCTTCGGCTGGGTCACGACGACGGCGCCGGTGTAGTCGCCGAGGGCGTCCCAGGCGGCCTGCTGGGCGACAGGGTCGATGGTCGTGCTCACCGCGGCGCCCTTGCGCTCCTGTCCGGTGAACAGGCGCTCCAGCGAGTCCAGGAACTGCGAGTTGGCGGTGCCGCTCAGGTAGCTGTTGAGCGCGCCCTCCAGGCCGGTCGGCTCGCCGTTGACAGGGAAGAAGCCCGTGATCGGGGCGTACAGCGTTCCGTTGCTGTAGAGGCGCTGGAACATGTAGTTGTCGTCGGACGGCACCGACTCCGCCACCGGGGAGCCGCCGACCAGGATCGGGCCGCGCTCCACCTTGTAGCTGTCGTAGAGCGTGCGCTGGTTGCGCGCGTCGTTGCGGAGGTTGTCGGACTGCAACACCTGGATGACCGTGGCCGAGCTGAACAGGGTCAGGAACATCAGGAAGACGACGACGCTCACACGCTTGAGTTCGCGGTTCATTCGTTCACCACCAGACGGGGCTGATTGCGCACCGTGTCGGAGAGGCGCAGGAGGAGGGCTGCGACGATCCAGTTCGCCACGAGCGAGGAGCCGCCGGCCGCCAGGAACGGTGTGGTCAGGCCGGTGAGCGGGATCACGCGGGTGACGCCGCCGATCACGATGAAGCACTGGAGCGCCACGACGAAGGCGAGCCCGACGCCGAGCAGCTTGCCGAAGTCGTCCTGGCCGGCGAAGCCGATGCGGAACCCGCGGGCGATGAAGAGCAGGTAGAGCGCGAAGATCGCGAACAGCCCGGCCAGGCCGAGCTCCTCGCCGAGGCTGGCGATGATGTAGTCGCTCTGCGGCACGGGGGTCAGGTCGGGGCGGCCCTGGCCGAGGCCAGTGCCGAGCAGCCCGCCGTTGGCCAGGCCGAAGATGCCCTGGACGAGCTGGTAGCTGCCGCCCGGCGCGTCGTAGACGGCCGGGTTGAAGGCGTCGAGCCAGTTCGTGAAGCGCCCGTTGACGTAGTCGAGGGTCTGGCTGGCCACGAGGGCGCCACCGAGGAACAGGCTGAAGCCGAGCAGCACCCAACTGAGCCGGCCGGTGGCGACGTAGAGCATGACCATGAAGAGGCCGAAGTAGAGCAGTGCGGTTCCGAGGTCGCGCTGGAACACGATGACGGCCATCGAGAAGGCCCAGACCACGAGCAGCGGGCCGAGGTCGCGCATGCGCGGCATCCGCATGCCGAGGAACTTGGTGCCGACCATGGAGAGACTGTCGCGGTTGCGCACGAGGTAGCCGGCGAAGAACACGGCGAGGGCGATCTTGGCGATCTCACCGGGCTGGAAGGTGGCGAACTCGCCGATGCCGATCCAGACGCGGGCGCCGTTGACCTCGCGGCCGAGGCCCGGCACGAGCGGCAGCAGCAGCAGGGCGAGTGCGATGAAGCCGGCGACGTAGGTGTAGCGGAACAGCACCCGGTGGTTGCGGATGACGATGATGACGACGATCGCCGCGATGATCGCCATCGCGCTCCACACGATCTGGCGCACGGCGGCGCTCGCCCAGCCGACGTCGCCGTAGGCGAGGTCGATGCGGTAGATCATGGCGATGCCGATGCCGTTCAGCACGGTGGCGATCGGCAGGATGAACGGGTCGGCGTCGCGGGCGACGAAGCGCATCGCCACATGCATGCCGAAGACGAGGAGCGAGAGGCCGGCGCCGAGCACGATGAGCGTGGTGTCGATGTGACCGAGCGCGCCGAGCTGCACCAGCACGATGGCGATGGCGTTGATCGCGCAGGCGGCGATGAGCAGCAGCAGCTCGAGGTTGCGGAACTTCTGGGGGATGCGGATGCGGCGCACGGGGTTCGATGCCGTCTGCGCGCTACTCCGGGACACGGCTGGCATCCAATCTGGCCACGATTTCTCGGGCCTCTGTGAGCGATCCGGCGCTGATGGTGGCCTCGACGATCTTCTGGTCGTATGGCTTCAGGTCGGCCAGGGCGATGTCGGTCTTCACGTACAGCTCGTTGAGGTCGATCGGGCCGAGGCTCTGCTGCACGCCGCGGTAGATGGCGACGGTGCCGCTGGAGCTGCCGACGAAATAGCGGGTCTGGGTCCACTGGTAGGCGAGCACGCCGGCGACCACGATGGCCGCGGCGATCGCGATGATCGAGCCGAGCCAGACGGCGCGGCGGCGGCGCACGCGGCGGCGGTCCTCCTCGATGAGCTCGTCCAGGTAGTCCTGCGAGTCCGGCTCGAAGTGGCTCTCGCGCACGGGGTGCAGGCGGAACGGGGGCAGGCGCATGGTGCGGGCGCGAACCGGCTCCGGCGACGCGAAGCTGAGTGGGGAGGCGGCGGAGCCGACGACCAGCGGGTCGGTGCGGAGCGGCGAGGTCTCGCCGATGTCGACGATCACGACGGTGACGTTGTCGGGCGCCCCGGCATCCAGTGCGTCCTTGACCAGGCGCTGGGCGAGGTCGTGGGCGCGGCCGCCCTGGGTGAACTCGGCGCGGATCTGGTCCAGCGAGACCACGCCGCTCAAGCCGTCGGAGCAGATCAGCCAGCGGTCGCCGGTGCGGGTGGCCAGGATCGAGGTGTCGATCTCCGGCGCGGAGTCGACGTCGCCGAGCACGCGCATGAGCACGCTGCGCCGCGGGTGGACGGCCGCCTCCTCCTCGGTGATGCGCCCGCTGTCGACGAGGCGCTGCACGAAGGTGTGGTCGACGGTGATCTGCGAGACGTCGCCGTCGCGGAAGAGGTAGATGCGGGAGTCGCCGATGTGGGCGATCGCCACCTCGTCGCCGAGCACCGCGAGGGCGCTGACCGTCGTGCCCATTCCGGTGAGCTCGGTGTGCTCGAACACCGTCTCGGCGAGCAGCGCGTTGGCCCCGATGAGGGAGGCCTGCAGCGCGAACTCGGCCTCTTGTGGGGTGGTGTAGACCTGGTCGGCCTCGGCGATGCGGGTGATGGCGATCGCGGATGCCACATCTCCGCCGGCGTGGCCGCCCATGCCGTCTGCGACCACGAACAGCCCGGTCCCGGCGAGGCCGGAGTCCTGGTTGTTCGAACGGATGCGCCCGACGTGTGAGACCGCCGCGCTGTCAGAGACCTTCGCCATGCGCCTACCGTCGCAGCTCGAAGGTCGTTGAGCCGATCTTCACCGTGGCGTTCAGTGGGACCGGGGTGGGGACGGTGACCCTGGCCCCGTCGAGGAAGGTTCCGTTGGTGGAGTCGAGGTCTTGCAGCATCCACTGGTCGTTCCACAGCATGAGGCGCGCGTGGTGGGTGGAGGTGTAGTCGTCGCGGATGACGATGGCCGAGTCGCTGGAGCGGCCAATCGTGATCTCGTCGCGCCCGAGGGGGAACTCGGCGCCGGCTTTGGCGCCGGAGGTGATGACGAGCCGGTGCGCCGTCTGCGCGCTGGCGACGTCCCTCCCGAAGGCGGGTGTCAGAACGGGTTCGGCGACGGCGGCCGCACTGGCCGAGACGGGCCCGGCCGGGGCCGGGGAGGCGAAGACGGGGGCCGCGGCGGCGGGCTTCGGCGGGGAGCTGTGGCCGTTGCCGGCCGGCGGGGCCGTTGCGACGGCATCCGTCGGCTGCAACTTGCGCACGCGCTGGCCGAACAGATCGGAGCGCAGCGCGTAGACGATGGCGAAGACGAAGAGCCAGAGCAGCAGCAGGAATCCGAGCCGCAGCACCAGCAGGGTGAGCTCACTGGTCACGGGGCCCCCAGAAACCGTCCATGTTGTTGCGCTGGGTGGCGTCGCCGGGGCCGTCGGCCGGGCGGACGGGCGCGGCCTGGGCCAGCACACGGAAGGTGATGTTCGTGCGGCCGATGGTGATGACCGAGTCGGGCTCGAGCACGGCCTCCGTGACGGGGGAGCCGTTGAGCTTGGAGCCGTTGGTGGAGCCGAGGTCGCGCACCTTGGCTCGCCGCCCGTCCCACACGATCTCGACGTGGCGCCGGCTGGTGCCGGTGTCTTCGACGGTGATGTCGGCGTCGCTGCCGCGGCCGATCACGGTGCGCGCCTTGGTGAGCGGGTGCCGCTGGCCGTTGATGTCGACGACGGGCGCCCAGGAGACCTCGCCCTTGACGTTGCTCGAGTCGACCTGCACCATGCCGAGGCTGAGCCCCGGGTCGCTCTGCAGGGTGATCTCGAGGGGGCCGGCGAACTGGAACCCCTGGCTCGCGGCGTGCCGCTGCACGAGTTGGGAAAGCTCGTCGGTCAGTGCCGGGCCGAGGGAGCGCATGCGCTCGTAGTCGTCGGCGCTCATGCGCACGGCGAGCCTGTTGGGCACGAGCACGCGGTCGCGGGAGACCACGGCGGCCTGCGTGTCGAGTTCCCTGCGGAGGGCGGCGGTGATCTCAACCGGCTGCAGCCCCGAGCGAAACGTCTTCGCAAAGGCGCCGTTCACGGCGCGCTCGAGACCTTTCTCGAAGTTGTCCAGTAAGCCCACAGCTCACCTGCTTCCAGTTCTGATGACTATCAAATGTTAGTCGGGCACGCTGGGAACCCGCCTTTGTGGCGCACTTTCCCGCTTGTTGTCCGGGTGATTCGGAGGGCTTCCCCCGCAAAACTCGCCCTTGAGGATGACAGGTCTTGGGGCCGGGCGCATCTTTTCCGGAAGTCGCGACACTCCGGGCGAACCCCTCAAATGGTGCTCGGCTTGCTGGCGTGATAATCTCAACGAGTTCGCGCGAGTGGCGGAATTGGCAGACGCGCTGGCTTCAGGTGCCAGTGCTCGAAAGGGCGTGGGGGTTCAAGTCCCCCCTCGCGCACGCGAATATGAGTTTGGATGCCAAACAGCTCAGACAGAAGGCCCCCGAGGAATCGGGGGCCTTCTGCTTTTAACGCGCGGATGCCGCCCGCGCAGGTGGGGCCGCTGCCGGGAGCGACCGCGGGGCCGTCACGCAGAGACACACTCCACCGTCACCAGACCCGCGGTTCGCTAGCGTGGAAAGCGGCTCGGAAACCGGAAGCCTCCGCCTTGAGCGGCCTCGTCGTTGAGGCCTGCAAGAGCCTTGGCCACCCCTGGCGATCGGCGCGCGAAGTCCGCCGATCAGCCACTCCCCGAGGAGCATCATGTCGAACATCGCCACCACCACTTCCGGAAGCCTGCCGCGCACGCAGGCCCTCATCGAGGCGAACGCCGCCCGCGCGCTCGCGGACGACGGCTTCAGCCTGCAGAGCACGACCGAACTCGATGAGCTGACCGCACGCGCAGTCTCGGATGTCGTCGAGAAGCAGCGGGCGGCCGGGATCACGCTCGTCGGCGACGGCGAGTTCGGAAAGGCCATGTCGAACCCCGTCGACTACGGCGCCTGGTGGTCATACTCCTTCCAGCGCGTCAGCGGGCTCTCGCTGACCGAGGTCAACGCGTTCAACGAGGCCCCGGTCCGCTCGGAGCCGGGCGCCGTCCGGCTGACGAGCTTCCTCGACCGCCGCGACCGCCAGCTGTTCCCCGCCGTCTACGCGGAAGCCGTGGAGGTCGGCCGCAACGCCACCGCCTTTCCCACCACCACCGGGCCGCTGGCCTACCGCGGTCAGGATGCCGTGGCATCCGACATCCGCAACCTGAAGTCCGCACTCGCCGACGGCGAACAGGGCTTCCTCACCGCGATCGCCCCCGGCTCCGCCTCGCGGGTGCGCAACGAGCACTACGCCACCGATGAGGAGCACCTCTTCGCGTGGGCTGACGCGCTCCGCGAGGAGTACCGTGCCATCGTCGACGCCGGACTCATCCTGCAGCTCGACGATCCGTCGCTGGCGGAGAACTGGGACCAGATCAACCCCGCGCCCACCGTCGCGGAGTACCAGGCGTTCACGCGTCTGCGTGTCGAGGCCCTCAACCACGCGATCGACGGGCTCCCCAAGGAGCAGATCCGGCTGCACCTGTGCTGGGGCTCCTGGCATGGGCCGCACACGACCGACATCGAGCTGCAGGACATCCTCCCGGTCATCCTCAAGGCGAACGTCGGCTCGATCTCGTTCGAGGCGGCCAACGCCCGCCACGAGCACGAGTTCGGCGTGTGGGCGGATGCCGCCGTGCCCGACGACCTCGTGCTCGTCCCCGGCGTCGTCGGCCACGCCACCAACGTCGTGGAGCACCCGGAGCTCGTCGCCCAGCGCATCCGCCGCTTCGCCGGCATCGTCGGCGCGGACCGTGTGATCGCCTCGACCGACTGCGGTCTCGGTGGCCGGATCCACCCCGACCTCGCCTGGGCAAAGCTCGCCGCTCTGGGCGAGGGCGCGCGGCGCGCCTGACCCACCGGCTGGCGCGGCATCCGCTCCGCGCCACTTCGTGCCCTCTACGCCATTTCAGGTGGCGCAGAGGGCGCGAAAGTGGCGCAGAGCGGGCGGCCTCACCGCTGAGCGCGCCGCTTCTGCACGGCGCTGATCACGAGGTTCGCGGCCAGGCCGCACATGCCCCAGGCCACGAGGGTCAGCAGGGCCGGGCCGACGCCCGCGCCGCCGTAGTAGGTGATCCCGCGGACGGCGTCCAGGGCAGCCGGCAGCGGCAGCACGTCGTGCAGCGTCTGGAACAAACCGGGCTGCATATAAGTGGAGAGGCCGCCGCCGGATGCCGGCACCCCGACGAACATGAACACCGTCACGACCGGCACGACCGCGAGCAGGCCCATCACCCGCGAGATCGCCGCCGTGACCAGCCCGAGGCTGGCGATCGTCAGCACGCCGATGCCGAGCAGCGACCAGACGGGCCCGTGATAGGCGCCGACCAGGGGCCCGGCGATCAGCCAGATGGTCACTGACATGAACGCCGACCAGCCGAGCAGCGTCGGCAGCTGCTTGCGCAGGCGCAGCGCCCACGGGGCGCCGCCGGTCAGCACCGTGATCCCGAGGAACCCGGCCATCACCCAGCCCATGCTGATGTACAGGCTGACGGAGCCGCCGGTGTCGCTCGCGGTCAGCGGCGCGACGTCGACCTGCTCGAGCTCAACGCCGGCCTGCTGCGCCGCCTGCTGGAAGACGCGCTGCAGCACCATCTGCTGGCCGGTGCCCGCTGCGCCGGCGGAGTACAGCGTGGCGCTCGGGTGGGCGGCATCCGGCAGCACGAGGGCCCCGACGAGCTCGCCGCTGTAGACGAGGTCGCTGGCCGCCTGTGCCGAGTCCTGCGTGCTGAGGGCGAGCATGTCGCCGGTGCCCCCGGCCAGTCCGTCGGCGAACTGCTGCGCCGCTCCCTCTGTGCTGCTCACGATCGCGACCGGGAGCCCGACCGGGGTCGGGCTGTGCATCGCGGTGAGCATGAGGCCGAGCATGAGCGCGACCATGGAGAAGGGGAACGCGGCGAGCATCAGGTAGCGCACCGGCCGGGAGCGCGGCTTGCCGCCAGCCAGCGGCACGAGGCGCGCGGCGCGCGGCGACGCCGCGGCGACGGCAGCGGAGGCAGCGACGGGCGCTGCGGCATCCGCCTGGCCCGTGATCGCCGTGTTCCCGGCGTCGTCCGTGGTCTCGGATGCCGCGGCGAGCAGCGCCTTGGCCTGCTTGCGCCGGCGGAGGGCGTCGACGCCGGCCGTGGCGAGCAGCGCGAGCACGATCGCGACGACGAACCGGACCAGGTAGCCGAGCGCACCGGCGCCGCCGAAGTACAGCACGGAGCGCAGCGCCTCGCCCGCTCCCGGCAGCGGCAGGATCCCGTGCAGCCAGCCGAAGAAGCCGGGCATGGTGTGCACCGACATGGCCAGGTTCGACGCGGGCATGCCGAGCACCACCACCAGCAGCATGCCGACGAGCACCGCTGCCGCGCCAAGGATGCGGGAGAGGAAGAGCTGGACGAGGCCGATGCTGAAGACGGTGAGCCAGCCGATGCCGAGGATCGCCGCCGTGTGACCGCTGAACGAGCCGATCACGGGGCCGGCGATGAACCAGACGAGCGCGCTGATGAGCGCGGACCAGCCGACCCAGACGGGCACGAAGCGGCGCAGCTTGAGGAGTTCTGGGGCGCCCGTGAGCACGAGGCCGATGGGCATGTAGCCGGCCAGCATGAGCGCCATCGCCATGAACATCGCCGCGATTCCGGCGCTGTCTCCGGCCGGCAGCGGGGTGAGCTCGTCGACCTGGATGTCCATCCCGGCATCGATCGCGACGGGCGCGAGGATCTGCTGCACGACGGAGGCCTGCGAGGCGCCGGCCGCGGATGCCGTGTGGATCACGGCCGTGGTGTCGGCCGAGTCGTTGCCCGGCAGCTCGATGGCGCCGGCGATCTCGCGGTCGTGCAGCAGCTGGAGCGCCTCGTCGGTGGTGTCGACGATGCGGATGGAGGCGGGGGAGTTCTCGGCGCGCTCCAGCCCGAAGACGACGTCCTGTGCGAGCTCACCGCTGCCGATGACGGCGACCGGCATGTCGTGCGGGGAGGGAGCGTGCATGGTGGCGAGGTACACGCTCGTGGTCATGATCACCATGAGGAAGGCGAAGACGAGCGATCCAATCACCGTGGCGATGGCGGTCTTGCGCTCCTTCTTCGCGGCAAGCGCGGCGGTCGCGTCGAGGTCGGGCTGGCCGTCGAGATGGACGGGGGAGGGTTTCTGAGGCATCTGTCTTCCTGGCCGGCACGCGGCCGCGATCGAGTGCGCGCCGTCGGTGCGGCGCGGAGGGGTGTGGCCTCCTGGATTCGACGCAGACCCGGACGACGCGCCGGTGCGTTTCCAGGGGGCGGCGATGGGGACCCGGATAAACCAATATAAGTCATGTGACTTATAAAGGGAAATTGGCGGGTAGAATCGGGGTGATCGCCCCGGGCCTCGGCCCGTCCGACGGGCGAGATGTCGACGAGTGATGATCGGTGGAGAACGTGGCCAGACCCAGCGCGCCTGCCAAGGACGCCCTGATGAACGCGGCCGAGCGGCTGATCGCCCAGCACGGCATCGCGCAGGTGTCCAGCCGCCGGATCGCCGAGGAGGCCGGCAACACGAACCACTCGGCCGTCGCCTACCACTTCGGCAGCCGCGAGGGCCTGCTGCAGCAGATGGTCGAGCGCCAGGTCTCCGAGCTGGAGCCCCGGCGGGCCGCCATGATCGATGCCCTCGGCGACGACGGCGAGATCATCGACTACGTGCGGGCGACCGTGCTGCCGATGACGGAATCGCTCGGTGCGCTGCCGCAGCCGAGCTGGCGCGCGCGCTTCATCCGGCAGGCGCTGGCCGATCCCGCGATCGGGCACCTGTTCGACGAGGACCCGCTGCTCGCCCCGAGCCTGCGCCGGGTTGCGCGGATCCTGCACACCCGCCTCAGCCACATCCACCCGGACGTCATCAACGGCCGCTTCACGCTGATGGCGCACATGATCACCGCGGCCTGCGCCACCTACGAGGAGCGCATCAGCGAGCACCCGGAGCAGGCGGACTGGTCGGCAACCGGCCGCTTCCTGACGGATGCCGCCGCCGGCCTGGTCAGCGCACCGGACACCTCCGGGATGACCTCCGCATAGGGGCCGGGCGCTCGGGTCGAGTGCACGGGCCGGGCGCTCGGCCCGAGGCGAGGGCCCGGGTGGGTGCCGCGGCATCCGTTGCCCGCGCGGGGCACCCTCGCTACACTCGGGCCCACGACCAAGGGGGTGGATGGACGCGCAGACGGATCCCGTCGGCGTGCGGCCCGTGTTGGGCAGCGCGGTCGGCGCACTCGTGGTCGGGCTCGCGGCGCTGTGCTTCGTCGCGCTGCCGCTGATCGGTGCCCCGCTGGGCGCCGTGGCCGTGGTGAGCGGGCTGCTCGCGCGCCGGGAACTCCGGCGCAACGAGGCCGTGCGCGGCTCCCGGATCTCGCTCGCCGGATTCCTGCTCGGCGCGACCGTGCTGGCTTTCGGCGCGCTGCTCCTGCTGCTGCCGTTCCTGCTGGCCGCCCTCAGCGCACTCAGGGCATAGGCGGCCTCGGGCGGGACCGGTCTCGGACAGAGTCGGTCTCGGCCAGGGTCGGCCTCGGCCCGCGTCGGTCTCGGCGGGCCTGTCTCAGGGCACCGGCGGCTGCGGTGCGCGCAGCAGGCCGCCCACGGCGCGCTCCACGGTCTCGCCGAGCAGCCTGTTGCCGAGCGGGAGGAAGTGGCCGGCGATCGGCATCTCGATGTTCAGGGCCCCGTCGAGGGCGCTCTTGTCGGGGATGTGCGGGTCGAACTCGGCGTACACCGAGACGATCTTGCCGTTCGGGTTGCGCTGACCGGCGAGCCACTGCAGCACCTCGTCCTGCGGCGAGAAGGCGCGCAGCGTCGACGTGGGCAGGAAACGGGCATAGCTGGAGCCGGAGAACGGCGTGGAGACCGCGACCATGCCGACGATCCCGAGCCCGAGTGGGGCGGCGTCATCCGTCGCCATCAGCTGCTTGCCGATCAGCCCGCCCTTGCTGTGGGCGAGCAGGATGACGCGGTCGAGGCCGTGCTCCGCGCGCAGGCGGGCGAGGGCGACCGCCACCACCTCGGCTGAGCGGGTGATCGGCATCCGGTTCAGGCCGAGCTCCGGCACGGCGAACACGCGATGCCCCCTGGCGTTCAGCCGCTGGGCGAGCGGTTCCAGGAACAGCCACGTCTCGTAGACGCCGGGCAGCAGGATGACGGCGGGCAGCTCGGGGCTGCCCTCGGCGAAGGAGCCCGGTCGGCGCCGCTTGAGCAGCGACCTGGCCTGCTGCCAGCCCGCATAGACGTAGTCGAGCCACCACCAGAATGGCCGCTCCCACCGCCGAATGGTCATCTGCCTATTGTGCGCCCCCCGGCGCCCTGCCGCTCCCGGAGATTGTGTGGTTATGCCGCGGCCGGCGGGGTGAAATGGGCCAGCGTCGCGATGGCCTGGTCGAGCTGCTGCTGCGGCAGCTGCGGCGCGTAGCCCGCGACGATCGCACGCCCCCGCTCGAGCAGGCTGCGGCCGGATTCCGTCAGGCGCACCGTCTTGTCGCGCCGGGACTCCGCCGACACCGCGGCCGCGACGAGCCCGGCTTGCGCTGCGGCGTCGACGTGCCGGCTGACGCTGCTCTTGTTCATGCCGAGCAGCGCCGCGATCACCTGCTGATTGAGCGCGCAGTCGGGGTCGTCGAGCGTGCAGAGCAGTGCGTAGCGGGCCAGCGGCACGCCGAGCTCGCGCTGCAGTCGTGCGTCGAGCGCCGCTTCCATCGCCGCCGCCGTGTGCCGGGCCTGCAGCCAGAGCGCGATGAGCTGCTCCTCCGCGTCGAGGGGGGCCGGGGGTCTGCCGGCGGCGCCGGGGGTGTCTGCCATGGCCCCAGTCTAGCCAACACGGTTGCGCAAGCAACTGTTTCAGGTGAAACTGTTACGCGTGGCATCCGGCCGCCCGGCACCGGCTCGGCGTCCGTCCACCCGAGTGAGAGGCCGTCATGCATGTTCTCGTCGTTTTCGACCACCCCTACGGTGCGGAGGCGCACGAGAACGTGCCGCACAACCGCAGCCTGGCCGCCGCAGCGCTGGACGCGGTGCGGGGCGGGCTCGCGGCCGCCGGGCACAGCGTCGACATCGCCGACCTCGCCGCGGAGGGGTTCGACCCGGTGATGAGCGCGGCCGAGTTGCGCGCCTGGCGCACCGGAGGGCCGATGCGGGAGGATGCCGGCGCCCTGCAGCGCCGGCTCTCCGCGGCCGACCACCTGGTCTTCGTGTTCCCCGTCTGGTGGATGGCGATGCCGGCCGGCACGAAGGGGTTCCTCGACCGGGTGCTGGCCAAGGGCTTCGCCTTCGACGAGCCGCGGATCGGCGGCGCCCTGCGCAGCAGGCTGCCGCGGCTGCGCGGGGTGAGCGTCGTCTCGGTGATGACGACGGATGACACGCTCTACCGCTGGTGGTTCGGCCGGCCGGCCGCCGCCATCCTGGGCCGCGGCACCTTCCGCCTGATCGGCATCCGCCGCTTCCGGCACATCTCGATCGGCCGCTCCACCCAGCGCGGCGCGGCCAGCCGGGCGCGGGCACTCGCCGGTGTGCGGCGGCGCTTCGCCGCGCTCTGAGCCGGCGGGGCCACGACGGAAAGCGCAAGTTGCGCCGGGGCGCTGTCACGGAGTGGCCGCCGCGCCCGGTAGCGTCGGAGTATGAGTGTTTCCGTACCACCGCTCGGCCTGCTCCTGGACGTCGACGGCCCGATCGCCAGTCCCGTGACGCGCACGATCGCGATCGAATCGATCATCAGCGACCTGGTGACGCTGGCGGATGCCGGAATCCCCATCGTGTTCAACACGGGGCGCTCCGACGCCTTCCTGCGCGAGGAGGTCGTCGCCCCGCTCGTCGCGGCCGGCCTGCCGGAGCACGCCCGCGTCTTCGCGGTCTGCGAGAAGGGCGCCGTCTGGTTCGCGATCACCCCGGAGGGTGCAGGCGAGATTCACGTGTCCAGTGAGCTGGCCGTTCCGGCCGCCTACGGCGCAGCGATCGAGCAGCTCGTCGCGGAGCGCTTCTCCGAGCACATGTTCTTCGACCAGACCAAGCGCGCCATGGTCTCGGTGGAGCAGCACAAGCACGTCGAGAGCGCCGACTACCGGGCGCAACAGGCGGCGTTCGACGCCGCGGCCTTCGCCGAGATGGGGCGCCACGACTTCGGCGTCGAGCACGACGGGGTGAGCGCCGCGGCATCCGACGGCGAGGTGGCCTACCGGGTCGACACGACGATCATCTCCACGGACATTGAATCGGTCCAGCTCGGCAAGGACCTCGGCGCGATGCGCGCGCTCGAGATGCTGCGACCGAACGGGCCGCTGCCGCTGCAGTGGCGCACCGTCGGTGACTCACGCACCGACTACGCCATGGCCGACTGGCTGAACGAGCAGGGCTACACGGTGGCGCACGTGGATGTGCGGCCCGCCGATGGCGTGCCGGAGAAGCCCTACCCCGTGCTGACCGCCGGGAATCTGATTCACGACGAGGCGGGGGCGGCTTTCCTCGCCCGCTGGGTTGAAATGGTGCGCGGCACGGCCGCCCAGGATGGAGATGTGCGATGACCTTGAGCTCCCCGAACGCCACGCTGCCGGCCGCCGGCTGGTACGCAGACCCGCAGGACGCCGCGCAACTGCGCTGGTGGGACGGCTCCCAGTGGAGCACGCACACCTCCCCGGCGCCGCAGCCGACCGCCCCTGCGCGCGTCGCACCGGCCTACGGTGAGTACGTGAGCCCGGCCGCCCAGGCACAGGGGGCGCCTGCGTACGGCGGGCGGGCCACGGCCGCACACCCCTCTTCCGCGCAGCCCTATTCTGCGCAGCCGTACTTGGCCCAGCCGTACGGCTCGCAGCCCTACTCGATGTCGGCTGCACAGCCGGGCCTCGGGCAGGGCGCGCCGACGACGGGGTGGCAGATCTGGGCCATCGTGCTGATGCCCCTCGTCTCGCTGCTGCTCCTGTTCACCTGGGACTTCCGGTCGTTCCTGCAGCTGGTGCTGGAGAACCCGGACGTTTCAGAGGCGACGCTGCTGATGAACCCCGGCTACGCGCTGATGACGCTCGGCAGCTGGGCGCTCGCCGCCGCCCTGATCGTGTTCGCCGTGCTGGACTGGCGCTGGCTCGGCCAGCAGGGCTACCCGCGCCGCTTCCACTGGGCGTGGGCCATCCTGAGCAGCTTCGTCTACGTGATCGGCCGCTCCATCGTGGTCAAGCGCCAGGCCGGGCGTGGCCTCGCCCCGATCTGGGTCGCGCTCGCCGTCAACGTCATCACCGCCGTCGCGGCGATCGTGTGGGTCTTCTCCATCATCGACATGTTCATCAGCTCGACCCCGGGATTCGTACCGGGCATCGCCTCCTAGACCCTCGGGTGCCGGCATCCGCCGTGCGCCACTTTCTGCGCCCCGCGCCACCTCTGCCGGCGCGCAGCGCAGAAAGGGGCGCAGCGGCGCGGTCCTGGGCGCGCGCGTGCTGAGGCGCTCGCGGGCCTAGCCGAGCAGCGCGATCAGCAGCAACACCAGGCCGATCAGCGGCGGGGTCAGCTGCATGAGGGCGGCGCGGAGCTTCCGGCGGTCGGAGGTGAGAAGCACCAGGCCCGCCGCCACCATCGATCCGGCCCCGGCGAAGAGCAGCGCGGCGCCCGGAGCCAGCGCGCCGGCGGCCGCGAAGCCGATGCCGACCGCCACGGTGATGGCGAGGAACAGGTTGTAGAAGCCCTGGTTGTAGGCGAGCTGCCGGGTGGTGGCGGCATCCGCCTCGCTCGTGCCGAAGGTCTTGCGGGTCGACGGAGCCGTCCAGCGCAACGACTCGAGCACGAAGATGTAGACATGGATCAGCGCGGCGAGGGCGAGGAAGATCAGGGCGAATGTGAGCATGAGACAATTCTGCCCGCTCAGACGACCGCGCCGAAAGCGGCGCTACCAGCGGTTGTGCACGTGCTCGGCCCAGCCGTAGACGCCGTCGACCCGCAGCACGGCGCCGGTCTCGTCGGTGGCCGTGCCGCTGTAGCTGCCGAAGCACTGGTGCGTCTCGGAGCCGACGACGAGCATGTTGGTCTGCGAGGAGCGGTCGAACTCGGGGGTGAAGACGAGGTCGAGGTGCTCGCCGCGGATGCGCCACGGGGCCAGGAAGTCGCTCGTCGAGTACTCCCAGACCAGCTCGTCGCCGTACTTGGTGAGCCGGCCGTCGACGGCGAGTGAGTTCTCGGTTGACCCGGTTCCGGCCGTCCACTTGCCGCCCAGCTGCAGGCCGATCCGCTTGCCGTCGACCACGCCGGATGCCGCGCCCCAGTTCCACGTCATCGAGTACGGCCAGCGGCCCCGGCCGTGGTCGAGGGTCGCCCAGGAGTCGCCGGCGGGCAGCTCGTGCCGCACGCCGTCGATGGTGACGCTGCCGCGGGCTGGCCGGGCCACGTCCTTGACGGTGTACTGGAACAGCCGCTCGCCCCACGGCACGACGACGCCCATGCCCTCCTGGCCGGCGGGCCGCTCGGCGACGATGTCGATGCTGACCCGGGCCGAGGCTGCCCGCAGCCGGGTGCCGCCCGTGTCGGCAGCCGGAGCGCCAGAGGCGGCATCCAGCTCGCCTGCATTCATCTCGCCTGCATTCATCTCGCCTGCATTCATCTCGTCTGCATGCATCTCGTCAATGTCGATGGTGAGCGCCTTGGAGCGTGCCCGGGCCGGGCCGGTGCCGAGCGTTCCCGGCAGGGTCGCGCTGCCGGTCAGCGGGCTGATCGCGACGAGGTCGATCTCCTCGCCGGTGGCCCGATCCCGTACCCAGAGCTGGTGCAGGCTGGCGTAGTCGAGGCTCGACACGGTGATGCTCACGATGTGGGTCGGCGAGGTGACGGCCCAGTACTCCCAGCGCTTGTTGCGGCCCCAGCCGTAGCTGCCGCGGCCGATGCGATCGGTGTCGATCAGCGGATGCCGCACCCAGCCGACCGCGGCCGGGTTCAGCCTGCCGTTCGGCAGGCAGAGCGAAACGGACGCCGTGATCTCGCGTTCGGTCGTCGTCTGGGTGCGCGTCATGGGAACTCCGTTGTTCGTGGCGGCGGGTTTTTTAGCCGAGCAGCTTCTTCGCGAGCTGGTCGGTGGAGTACACGGTGGCGTAGGCGTCGGCGGCCTCGGCGGGGGAGCCGTAGCCCCACTCGACGAGGATCGTCGGCACGCCGTTGGCGGCCGCGCCGATGGTGTCGTAGCTGCGGTCGCCGACCATGACGGCGCGGGAGACGTCGTGCCCCTGCTCCTCCAGGCGGCGCAGGGCCTCGGCCACGATGTCGGCCTTGGCGCTGCGGCTCTCGTCCTCGGTGGCGCCGCAGATCACGTCGAAGTACTGGGCCAGGTCGAAGGCCTCGAGGATGCGCGTCGCGACGGTCTCCGGCTTGCTGGTGGCCAGGGCCAGCGGCACGCCGGCCGCCTTGATGCGCTCGATCAGCCCGGCGACCCCGGGGAAGACGGCGGTGTCGAGGGCGCTGCCGTTGTAGTCGGCGCGGTAGGTGCGCATGGCCTCCCAGGCCTGCTCCTCGTCCATGCCGGCGCGCGCGCGGAAGGAGTCGAGCAGGGGCGGGCCGACGTAGGCGAGCAGCTCGGCGGCATCCGGAACCGGCCGGCCGAGGGTCTCGAAGGTGCGGGCCAGGGAGGCGGTGATGCCGGGGGCCGAGTCGGTGATGGTGCCGTCGAGGTCGAACAGGATGGCGGACCAGGTGCTCGTCGCGGTCGTCACGGTAGTCAAGGTGGGGGTACTCACCGAGCCATCCTACGGTTCGGCCGCTGGGAGTCGGCCTATCGACACCGGATTAGAAGAGGCGGTGGTGCCCGTCGTCGAGGCCGCGCATGGCGTCGTAGTCGAGCACGAGGCAGCGGATGCCGCGGTCCTCGGCCAGCGTGCGGGCCTGCGGCTTGATCTCCTGCGCCGCGAAGACGCCCTGCACGGGGGCGAGGTGCGGGTCGCGGTTCATCAGCTCGAGGTAGCGGGTCAGCTGCTCGACGCCGTCGATGTCGCCGCGGCGCTTGAGCTCGACCGCGACGGCGCCGCCCGCGGCATCCCTGGCCAGGATGTCGACCGGGCCGATCGCCGTCATGTACTCGCGGCGCACCAGGGTGTGGCCGTCGCCGAGCAGCTCGATCTGCTCGGCCAGCAGCTTCTGCAGGTGCGCCTCGACGCCGTCCTTCTGCAGGCCGGGGTCGATTCCGAGCGGGTGGTCGCTGTCGTGCTCGACCTCGTAGATGCTGACCACGAGCTTGTCGGCGGTCTTGGTGTGCGTGACCGTCCAGAGCTCGGTGATGCCGGCCGCGGCCTGGTCCTCGTCCGGCTCGCTCGCGGCGAGCGTGCACGGCGGGCTCATCCAGTTCAGCGGCTTGTAGCTGCCGCCGTCGGAGTGCACCAGCAGGCTGCCGTCGGCTTTGACCATCAGCAGGCGCTTCGCGAGCGGCAGGTGGGCGGCGAGGCGGCCGGCGTAGTCGACGGAACAGGTAGCAATGACAAGGCGCACCGTCTGAGTTTAGACGCTTCGACCTGTGCTCTCGGATGCCGCGGCGCTGTGCCTCGGATGGGCGGGCCCGACGAAGGTCTCGCGGTAAACGGCGACCGGCGTGGAGGGGTCGCCGGTGGGGGCGTCGCCGCTCAGCGCGGCGTCCAGGACCCGCATGATCTGGGCTCCGTTGGCGCCGACATCGATGCAGACGGTGCTGACGGCCGGGCGCACCTGGGCGGCCAGCGGCACCTCCTCGCAGGAGATCAGGGCGAGCGCTCCCGGCACGGGGATGCCGAGGTCTTCCGCGGCGCGCAGGGCGCCGAGGGCCATGGGCAGCGTGCCGACCACGAGGGCGTCGACGGCCGGGCGCTCCCGGAGCAGGGCGGTCACGGCCTGCCGGGACAGCTCGAAGTCGTACCCGCCGTCGATCTCGATCGCGGGGGCACCAACGCGGCGGAGGGCCCGCTCGTAGCCCAGGCGGAGCTTGTCGGCGTGCGTGCCGTCGGCACGCCCGACGAGGAGGGCGACCGATCGGGCCCCGGAGTCGATGAGCTCGTCGGTGGCCCGTGCTGCGGAATCCAGGTGGCCGCTGTCGGCGACGTGCGCGCCCTCCACGCCCGACGTGCCCATCGTGGTGAGGACGGGGATCCCCTGGCGCACGAGCGCGGCTATGGCGGACTGCGCCTCGGGGGAGTCGATCGGGTCGGCGGTGGCGATGATCGCCGCGTCGATGCCCTGGCTGGGCAGCTTCTCGAGCACCCGCACCAGGCGGCCCTGGCTGTGGGCGAGGTCGTGCAGGGCGACGGTCATTCCGCGGGCCTCGGCCGCGGCGGCGATCACCTGGGCGAGGGCGCCGTGGAACGGCTGGGCGATGTCGCCGACGATGAGCGCGATGGTGCCGGTGCGCCCGATGCGCAGCGTGCGTGCCGCGGCGCTCGGGTGGTAGTTGAGCCGTGCGGCGGCGTCGTTCACCTTGTCGAGCGTTGCCGCGGTGACGCGCTCCGGCTCGTTGAGCACGCGGGAGACGGTCGTGCGCGAGACGCCGGCCAGGCGGGCGACGTCGAGAATCGTCGCCGCGCCCGCTGTTGCGTCTCTGCCTGTCATCCTTGCGATCTTAGTGTCGCCCGCGCCCGCGGCGGGGCCGGGGCCGTCAGAACGGCCCGGTCATCGTCTCGAGGAAGAGGCGGGAGAACGATTCGCCCCGCACCGCGAGCACGACATCGACGTTGCCTGCGGCCTCGTGCGTCTCCGAGCCGCCGGCGCCGAGGCCGGTGCGCAGGTCCACGACGGTCTGGCCGCGGGTGATCCCCGGCGCCAGCGCGACCTCGACCTGCGCGCGGCGCAGGGTGAGGCCGTCCGGGTCGATCACGGCGCAGACGGTTCCGGCATCGCCGATGGCCGCGGCGCCGACTCCGGCGATCCGCTCCTCGTTCTCGGTCACGACCGCCAGGTGGGCCAGCAGGGTGCCGACCGTCGAGGCGACCGAGCCGGGTGCGGCAGCGCTGAGCGCGGCGATCTGCTCGGCCGAGCAGGTGACGGCGTAGAACGCCTCCAGGCCGTACATGGTGGTGGCGACACCGCTGCGCAGCACGATGGCGGCGGCCTCCGGGTCGTGCCAGACGTTGAATTCGGCGCTGGCGGTGGCGTTCCCGGCACCGACGGCGCCGCCCATGAACACGATGCGCTCGATGCGGGGCAGCAGCTCCGGGTACATGGTGACGAACAGTGCGATGTTGGTCAGCGGCGCCAGCGCGATGATCGTGACGGGGGCGTCGGCATCCTGCAGCGTGCGGCGCAGCAGCTCGACGGCGTGGACGCCCTCCGGCTGGCGGCTCGCGGCCGGCAGCACGGCGTCGGCGACGCCGTTGCTGCCGTGGATGTAGCTGGCGTCGATCGGCGACTCGAGCAGGGGCTGGCGCGCCCCGGCGGCGACGGGGATGTCGCGGCGCCCGATGAGCTCCAGCACCTGCAGCGTGTTCTGCACGACCTGCTCGAGGTGGACGTTGCCGCCGACGCAGGTGATGGCCCGCACGTCGAGCGCGGGGCTGAGGCCCGCCAGCATGAGGGCGAGCGCGTCGTCGATCCCGGTGTCGACGTCGAGGATGACCGGGCGTGCTGCCGCGCTCATTCGCTGGCCAGAATCGACTCGGCCAGCTCCAGCGCGTCGTCGGCGGCCGGGTGCACGTCGACGACGATGCGCTCGAGCAGCCCGGCGCTCACCGGGTGCAGCGGGGCGCTGCTGAACGTGCTCACGGGCGCCTCGCCGACATCCATGCCCCAGAAGGAGAGGTGGGCCGAGGTGTTGCCGAGGTGCACGGATGCCACCACCTGCTCGCCCACGACGAGCTCGACGTCGCCCGTGCGGTCCTCGTGCGCGGTGAGCCGGAACCCGGCCGTCCGCACCTCGGCGCCGAGCGGCTCGGGGGAGCTGACGCTGACGTGCTCGCCGAGCATGGAGTGCTCGAAGACGAGGCGGCCGGCCTCGCAGCGCAGCAGGAAGCCGCCCTGCACGTTGCCGCTGGAGAGCAACACCCCGCCCTCGGCGCTCGCGTCGGCGAGGAAGTGCGCGGTGACGTCGATGGAGCGGTTCGAGCCGGTGACGGCGCTGGAGAGCGGCACGTGGCCCTGGCCGGGGCGCAGCACGAACTGGCGCTCGGCGTAGAGGCCGACGGGGCCGCGGATGCCGATGAGCTCGTGCAGTGGCCGGTCGTCGAGCGGGAACATGTCGTGCGCGTGCGCGGCCTTCCACCACAGCTCCTGCAGCTCGCTCAGCCGCTCGGGCTCGCTCGCGGCGATGTCGATGGACTCGGCGAAGTCGTTGCGGGCGTCGTAGAGGCGCCACTCGTCGTTCTCGTACGGCTCACCGCAGACGTGCCTGGTCACCGCGCGCCAGCCGTCGTGCCAGATCGCCCGGTGGCCGAGCATCTCCCAGTGCTGGGTGCTGCGCCCGATCTCGGGGCTGTCGCTCGTGAGTGCCGCCGCGACGCTGGAGCCGTCCATGGGGGCGGGCGGCTGCACGCCGAGCAGTTCGAGCAGCGTCGGGGCGATGTCGATGGCATGCACGAACTGCGGACGCACCGATCCGGCCTCGACGTTGCCGGCCGGCCAGGAGACGACGAGCGGGGAGCGCACGCCGCCGAGGTCGACGAACTGCTTGTAGCGCCGGAACGGGGTGTTGCCGGCCATCGCCCAGCCGGTCGGGTAGTGCGCGCCGCCGGTGCTGGAGCCCAGCTCGTCGAGCAGGGGCAGCAGCTCGGCCGCGCTGCGGCGCACGCCGCTGTATGGCGCGTTGGTGTCGACGTCACCGCCTGCGCCGCCCTCTGGGCTGGCCCCGTTGTCGGAGAGCACGAGCACGATCGTGTTGTCGCGCTCGCCGAGGGCGCTCAGCTCGTCGAGGAATCGGCCCAGCTGTGCGTCGGCGTGCTCGAGGAATCCGGCGAAGGCCGCCTGGAGCTGCGCGAAGACGGTGCGCTGCTCGTCGTCGAGCTCGTCCCAGGCCGCGACGCCGTCGACGCGATCGGTCAGCGTCGTGCCCTCGGGGGAGAGGCCGAGCTCGATCTGGCGCTCCAGCCGCTCGCGCCGGGTGACGTCCCAGCCCGTGGTGAAGGTGTCGACGTAGCGGTCGATGAACTCCCGCGGCGCCTGGAACGGGGCGTGCGTGGCGCCGAGCGCGAGCTGGAGGTAGAACGGGTCGTGCGGTCGGTAGGCGACGTGGTTGCGCACGTAGCTGGCCGCCTTGTCGGCGAGGTCCTCGCTCAGGTGGTAGTTCGGCCGGTCGGGCACGGCCGTCGGGTGGTTGTCCTCGTAGAGCTCCGGCTCGTACTGGTCGGTGCAGCCGTCGAGGAAGCCGTAGTAGCGGTCGAAGCCGCGGGCGAGCGGCCAGTTCTGGTACGGGCCGGCCGGGGTCAGCTCGTGCAGCGGGGCGAGGTGCCACTTGCCGACGAGGTAGGTGCCGTAGCCCTCCTCGCGCAGGATCTGCGGCAGCAGTGCGACATCCGGCCGGATCGCCCCGCGGGAGTTCGGGAACCCGGTGTCGGTGTCGGCCAAGAACCGCATGCCGATCGCGTGGTGGTTGCGCCCGCTGAGCAGCGAGGCCCGGGTCGGCGAGCAGAGCGGCGTGACGTTGAAGTTGCTGAAGCGCACCCCGGATGCCGCGAGGGCGTCGATCGTGGGCGTGCTGATCTCCGAGCCGAAGCAGCCGAAGTCCGCCCAGCCCGTGTCGTCGAGGATCACCACGACCACGTTGGGCCGCTTGGCGCGGGCGCTGCTCGGTTCCGCCCAGGAAGGCGTCGAGTCTGCGACCGTCTCGCCAATGATTCCGGCAAATCCTGCGGGAGAAGTCGACATGGGTGAAGAGCCTTTCCTGGGCGGTGTCACGAGTGGGCTGACGCGCGGGGCGGCTAGCGGGTGGGCACGGCCGCGCGACGGCCGACGTTGGCGTGCGCGTGGGCCCCGAATCGCGGCTTGACCGTGATCGTGAAGAACAGGGCGACGATCGCGATGAACAGGATGTACGTCGAGACGCTCCACGTCGCGCCGCCGGTGGCCGAGGTGAGCGACTGGGCGATGAGCGGTCCGAAGCCCCCGCCGAGCACGGTGCCGAGCTGGAAGCCCATCGACATGCCGGAGTAGCGCACGCGCGGGTCGAACATGTCGGCGAAGAGCGTCGCCTGCTGGCTGAAGAGCGTGCCGACGAGCAAGCCGCTGACGCCGGTCGCGGTGAACAGTCCGACAACGGTGCCGGTGCCGATCAGCCAGAACATCGGGAACGCCCAGAGGGCGAGGGCCACCAGGCCGACGCTCAGCACGCGCTTCTGCCCGTAGCTGTCGCCGAAGTGCCCGGCGATCGGCGTGATGATGAGGTTCACGACCGAGGAGAAGATGTTGGCCAGGAGCACGATGGTCGGGTCCATGCCGAGCACGCCGGAGGCGTAGCCGAGCACGAAGACGCCCTGCACCAGGCCCAGGGTGGTGTCGCTGGTGTGGATGAAGATCGCGGCCAGGATCTCCTTCGGGTAGCTGCGCAGCGCCTCGAGCACGGGCATCTTCGCCTCGTTCTTCTCCTCCTTGACGGCGGCGAACTCCGGCGTCTCCTCGACGCGGAAGCGGAGGAAGAGACCGACGAGGAGCAGTGCGGCGCTGGCGAGGAACGGGATGCGCCAGCCGCCCGCGACAAGGCCCTCGATGCCCATGGTCGCCGTGAGGATCGCGACGACACCGGAGGAGAGGATCACGCCGATCGGGGCGCCGGCCTGCACGATGCTGCCGAAGAGGCCGCGGCGGTTGGCCGGGGCGTGCTCGACGGCCAGCAGGGCCGCCCCGCCCCACTCGCCGCCGATGCCGATGCCCTGCAGGATGCGCAGCAGAACGAGCAGGATCGGCGCGATGGCGCCGACCTGGGCGTAGGTGGGCAGGAAGCCGATCAGCACCGTGACGATGCCGGTGAGCATGAAGGTGAACAGCAGCACGCGCTTGCGGCCGACGCGGTCGCCGAAGTGGCCGAGGATGATGCCGCCGAGCGGGCGGGCGATGAAGCCGACGGTGAAGGTGGCCAAGGAGAGCAGCGTCGCCACGGCGGGGTCATCGGCCGCGAAGAAGACCTGGCCGAACACCAGGGCCGAGAGCGAGCCGAAGACGAAGAAGTCGTAGTACTCCAGCACGGAGCCGACGGTGCTGGCCGCGACGGCGCGCGTCGCCGATCGCCGCTGCTGCTGCTGCGTCGGCGCGCTCTGTGCCGAAATTGTCGTGTCCATTTCTCTCCTCATTGACAGTGGACCAGCTCAAAATGTGGGGGTGGTGTGTGCAAGCCGGGTCATTTGGAATCGATCCCGGAATCGATTCCATTTCCGCAGGGAAGAGTATGTCAGCGCGGCGGTTCACGTCAAGCCGGCCCGAATCCGCGGGTGGGAGTCGCGCGGGAGCGGCGCGGGAACAGGGGCAGGGGAGGGGCGGCGGCTCGCCGCCCCTCGCCGCTAGGCGGTGGGGGCAGGCGCCCGGCGTGAGGCCTCGCGGGCGGCCGGTGCGCAGAGCCCGGCCAGGAGCAGCAGCACGAGCACGACGATGAGGGCGTTCAGGATGCCGAAGTGCTGGCCGAGGAAGCCGAGCAGCGGCGGGCCGGCCAGGAAGGCGCCGTAGCCGATGATGGCGACGGCGCTGACCCGGGCGGCCGCGTGCTTCGCGTCGTCGGCCGCGGCCGACATCCCGACGGGGAAGCCGAGGGCGCTGCCGAGGCCCCAGAGGATCGTGCCGATGATGATGACGGGCATGCCGCCGCCGCCGAAGAGGAACAGGCCGAGGCCGACGATGCCGAGTGCGGCGCAGGCGCGCAGCACCGGGACGCGGCTGAAGCGGTCGAGGATCGGGCCGCCGGCGACGCGGCCGACCGTCATCGCCGTCACGAACACGCCGAAGATGATGGCGCCCGTCGTGTTGTCGAAGCCGTGGCCGTCGACGACGGCGAGGGCGATCCAGTCGTTCGCCGAGCCCTCGGCGAACGAGGTACCGAGCACGATGACGCCGATCAGCAGGAGGCGGGCGTCCGCGAAGACAGCCAGGTTCTCGCGCAGCCGGGCGGCCCAGGGCAGGCGGGGCGCCGCGGTGTGCGGGTCGTCGCCGACGGATTCGCGGATCGGAATATATCGGACCGCGACGAAGATGGCGGCGACGATCAGTGCCGCCATGATCGCCAGATGGGCGCCGACGGGCACGTGCAGGGCGGAGGCGGCCGCGCCGAGCGCGGCGCCGGCCATGGTGCCGAAGCTGAAGAAGGCGTGCATCAGCGGCATCAGCGTCTTGCCGATCTCCCGCTCGGCCGCCGCGCCCTCGACGTTCATCATCACGTCGACGGCGCCGTTGCCGAAGCCGAACAGCGCCATGCCGACCACGATGACGGGCAGCAGGGTGAACACGCTGCTGCCGAGGCCCACCGTCACAAGCCCGGTGGCGACGATGCAGAGGGCGAGGATCATGCCGAGGCGCGCGCCGAAGCGGGCCAGGATGGCGGCCGACAGGGTGAGCCCGATGATCGAGCCGATCGACATGCCGAGGATCACCAGGCCGACGGTCTCCAGCGAGATCTGCAGGTCGTCGCGGACCGCGGGGATGCGCGAGACCCAGCTGGCGACGCTCAGGCCGCTCAGGAAGAACACGGCGAAGACGGCGTTGCGCCAGGCCAGCAGGCCGTGCCGCTGGGTCGGCGCGGTGGCGATGGCGGGCGGGGAGATCGGCTCTGACATGGCGTTCCGATGTTCGGGTGGGGGTGGCATCCGGTGTGCGCGATAGCCATAGTATCGAATCGATTCGATTTATTCGATCTAGACTACCCACATGACGGATGCCGCTGCAGCACACGCTCGCCCGACACTCGCCGACGTGGCAGCCCGCGCCGGCGTCTCGGCCTCGACGGCATCGCTGGCCTTCAGCGGCTCCGGGCCGGTCTCGGATGCGACCCGCGAGCGCGTGTTCGCGGCGGCGAAGGCGCTCGACTATGCCGGCCCTGACCCGCGCGCGCAGTCGCTGCGCCGGGGCCGTTCCGGGATCGTCGGCGTCGTGCTCGAGGAGCGCGTGCGCGCCGCCTTCCTCGACCCGGTGAAGATCCAGATGCTCGACGGCATCTCGGAGGGCATCGTGCCGCTCGGCGCCGGGCTGTTGCTGCTCACCGACACCGGAGAGGGCGCCGTCAGCGTCGCCAATGCCCCCGTCGACGCGGTCGCCCTGATCGGCTGCAGCCCGCGGCTCGCGCACACCGTCGCGCAGCTCCGGCTGCGCGGCATCCCGATGGTCGCCATCGAGGGCCACGCCGGAGACGACATCATCGAGATCTCAATCGACAACGAGGATGCCACGCGCCGCGGCGCCGAGCACCTGCGGGAGCTCGGGCACAGCCGGGTCGCCCTCGTCACGCTGCCGCTCGACCCCGAGCGCACGCGCGGTCCGCTCACGCCCGAGCGCGAGGCGGAGAGCACGTCGGCGACGACGAGCGAGCGCATCGCCGGCGCCCGCCTCGTGTTCCCCGGCATCGGTGGGGTGACCGCCGGCGCCAGCGACGTCGAGGAGGGGCGGCTGGCCGGCCTCGCGCTGCTGGCCGACCCCGAGACCCGGCCGACGGCGGTGATCGCGCAGAGCGACCTGCTGGCCGCCGGCGTGATCCGTGCCGCGGAGGAGCTCGGCCTCGCGGTGCCGGCCGACGTCAGCGTGCTCGGCTTCGACGGTGTCAGGGTTGACGGGCTCGCGCCCTACGACCTGACGACGCTGGTGCAGCCGTCGGCGGCGAAGGGGCGCGCGGCCGGGGAGGCGCTGGTGCAGATGCTGGCCGGCGAGCACCCGGAGGGCACCTGCTTCAGCAGCGTCTTCCACCGCGGCAACACGACGGCCCCGCCCGCCCGCTGACCCTTGGCTTCGGTCGCTGGCGCTCCCTCGAGCCAGCGTGGATGAGCGGGCCCCGCTCCCCTTCCACGTCGGCTGGAGGGAGCGAGGAACGAGCGACCGAAGCCGGGGAGTCAATGGGAGACAGTAACACCCGCTGGTCGAGCAGCCCATCCCGCTGGTCGAGTAGCGAGGAACGAGCGTATCGAGACCTCGGACGAGAAACAGTCCGCGCTGGGCACCGGGTCTCGATACGGCCCTGGCGGGCCTACTCGACCAACGGGGAGGGGGCGTGTTGGCTTCGGTCGCTGGCGCTCCCTCGAGCCAACGTGCGACCGCTCCCGCTGGTCGAGTAGCGAGGAACGAGCGTATCGAGACCTCGCACGAGAAACGGTCCGCGCTGGGCACCGGGTCTCGATACGGCCCTGGCGGGCCTACTCGACCAACGGAGGGGCACTCCCGTGAGCCAGCGGGAGCGCGCTACGCGGACGGCTGCTGCGCGGGCAGCGCGGCGATGATCGGGTGGTCGAACGACAGGGCGCCGCTCCGGGCGGCACCGCCCGGCGAACCGATCTCGGAGAAGAACTCGACGTTCGCCGTGTAGTAGTCCTGCCACTGGGCGGGCAGGTCGTCCTCGTAGTAGATGGCCTCGACCGGGCAGACCGGTTCGCACGCCCCGCAGTCCACGCACTCGTCGGGGTGGATGTAGAGCGAGCGGGCCCCCTCGTAGATGCAGTCAACGGGGCACTCGTCGATGCACGCCTTGTCTTTGAGGTCGACGCACGGCAGTGCGATCACGTAGGTCATGAATTCACCGTACGAGCTCAAGTGCGCTTGAGGTCAAGCGGTGGGGGTGCTCAGCGCGCCGCCCGCTCACGCCCCGAGGCCGGCATCCAGCACCCGGCGCGGCCCCGGCCCGTCGTCGCCGAGCCGGTCGCGCGAGTTCACGACGGCGCACCGCGTCTGCGAGAGGCAGCCGCAGCCGATGCAGCCGGTCAGCTCCTCCTGCATGCTCGCGAGGATGGCCTGCTGGCGGGCCAGGTGCTCTGACCAGCGGGCGGAGATGCGCTTCCAGTCCGCGCGGGTCGGCGGGTGCTCCTCCGGCAGCGTTGCCAGAATCTCGGCGACCTCGCTCAGGCTGACGCCGTAGCGCACCGAGATCTGGATGAAGGCGATGCGGCGCAGCACGTGCCGCGGAAACTGGCGGGTGTTGCCGGCCGAACGCACGGAGGGAAGCAGCCCGATCGACTCGTAGTAGCGCACCGTCGACACCGGAACGCCGGCGCGCCGGGCGATCTGGCCGATCGGCAGCAGGTCGGATGTTGCGGGGTCAACCGCCATTGTTACGTTCTCCTTGATCTCAAGTGCACTTGAGATGTTAGCGTTACGGATGTGCGGTGCACAATCTTCGCTGCCGCGCGTGAACAGGAGCACAATGGCCCAGGATGCCGCCGCAACAATGGTCGATCAGTTCAAGGCGGCGTTCCGCCGGCACCCGGCCGGGGTCGCCGTGATCACCGCTGAGGGCCCGGACGGCCCGGTCGGCCTGACCGCCTCGAGCGTCGCATCCGTCTCAGCCTCACCGCCCGTGCTGGTGTTCTCGGTCACGACGACGGCCGGATCGGCCGGGAGCATTCTGGCCGCGCCCACCTGCGTCGTGCACCTGCTGCGCTCGGAGAACGTCGAGATCGCCCGCTCCTTCGCCGTCAGCGGCGCCCCGCGCTTCGTCGAGGAGCAGGGCTGGACCACACGCGGAACCGGCGAGCCGCTGCTGCCGGATGCCGCGGTGATGATGCGCTGCGCCATCGTGAACACGGTTGCGGTCGGCGCCTCCACCCTCGTCATCGCCGAGGTGCTCGAGATCGACGAGGGCATCGAGGGCAACCCGCTGGTCTACCACGACCGCAACTTCCACGGGCTGCAGCAGCACAGCATCCTGGGCTGAGAGCCCCCCGACTTCACCCCTCCCGTCATCACCAGGCCGGGCGCACCTGCGCGCCCGATTGAAAGGAAACGATGTCTCTCTACACACTCCCCGAGCTGGGCTACGACTACGCGGCGTTGGAGCCGGCCATCAGCGGGCGCATCATGGAGCTGCACCACAGCAAGCACCACCAGGCCTATGTCACCGGCGCCAACACGGCCATCGCCCAGCTGGCCGAGGCCCGCGACTCGGGTGACCTGACCAACGTCAACAAGCTGCAGAAGGACCTCGCCTTCAACCTCGGCGGGCACGTCAACCACTCCATCTTCTGGACCAACATGTCCGCGGACGGCGGCGACAAGCCGGTCGGCGAGCTCGCCGCGGCCATCGACGACACCTTCGGCTCCTTCGAGAAGTTCCAGGCGCACTTCACGGCCACGGCGCTCGGCGTGCAGGGCTCCGGCTGGGCGATCCTCGCCTGGGACACCCTCGGCCAGCAGCCGATCATCGTGCAGCTCTACGACCAGCAGGGCAACCTCCCCGCGGGCCTCGTGCCGCTGCTCATGCTCGACGTCTGGGAGCACGCCTACTACCTCGACTACCAGAACGTGCGCGCGAGCTACGTGAGCGCGTTCTGGAACATCGTCGACTGGCAGAACGTCGCCGCCCGCTTCGAGCGCGCGCGCAGCACCACCGCCGGGCTCATCAGCCTGTAGTCGCGACCCGGGTGGTCGTCGGCGGCCGGGCTAGGCCCGTGTCATGCCGACGACCATCCAGCGCGATCCCGCGGCGCGCAGGCCCAGCGTGATCGCGCGGGCGCCGAGGTAGCCGAACGAGAACGCCGCCATCAGCCAGGCCAGGCCCGCGGCATCCGGGATCGCCAGCTGCTGCACGAGCAGGGCGAGCGGCACGAAGACGGCGAAGTTCAGGATGCCGGTGAGCGCCAGATAGCGCGCGTCGCCGGCGCCGATCAGCACGCCGTCCAGCACGAAGACGAGCCCGCCGAGGGGCACAGAGAGCCCGAGCACGATGAGGGCCGGCGGCAGCAGCCCGGCGACATCCGGGTCGCTGGTGAACACCAGGCCGAGCACCCCGCTCGCCGCGATCACGAGCAGGCCCAACACGGCGCCGCCGCCGATGCCCCACTGCAGGCAGCGGGCGAGCACGGCGCGCACACTGGCGGTGTCGCCGGCGCCGAGGCCCTTGCCGACGAGCGCCTGGGCGGCGATGGCGAGGGCGTCCAGGGCGAAGGCGAGCGTGGCGAACAGGGTCATCGCGATCTGGAAGGCGGCCAGCTCGTCGGAGCCGAGGCTCGTCGCGGTGAACACCGCGAGCAGCATCGCCGCGCGCAGGCTCACCGTGCGCAGGAACAGCCAGCCGCCGGAGGCCGCGCCGCCGAGTACGCCGGCGTGGTGCGGGAGGAGCCCGGCCCCCACGCGCCGGGCGTGCCGGGCGGCGACCACGAGGTAGACCGCCGCCATGCCCCACTGCGCCACGACGGTGCCGATCGCCGAGCCGGCGATGCCGAGCCCGAGCCCGTAGATGAAGACGAAGTTCAGCACGATGTTGGCGGCGAAGCCGAAGCCGGCGACGTAGAGCGGGGTGCGGGTGTCCTGCAGGCCGCGGAGCAGGCCCGTCGCCGCGAAGACCAGCAGCATGGCGGGCAGGCCGAACATCGAGATGCCGAGGTAGATCACGGCCTGTTCGGTGACGGCCTGCTCGGCGCCGAACAGCCCGGCCAGCCAGGGTGTGGCGAACCAGCCGGCGATCGCCAGCACGATTCCGAGGCCGCTGGCGAGCCAGAGGCCGTCGATGCCGGATGCCACGGCCCCCCGCTCGTCGCCGGCACCGAGCCGGCGGGCGACAGCCGGGGTGGTGCTGTAGGCGAGGAACACCATGAGCCCGATGATCGTCTGCAGCACGGCGCTGGCGATGCCGAGGCCGGCCAGGGGCACGGCGCCGAGGTGGCCGATCATCGCGGAGTCGGCGAGCAGGAACAGCGGCTCGGCGATGAGCGCGCCGAGCGCGGGCACGGCGAGGCGCAGGATCTCGCGATCGATGGGGCGGCGGCGGAAGAGAGTGATGCTCCGAGCCTAGGGCGCGCGATGGCCGTAAGGAATTCGTCAGAATTCTGCCCGGTGGCCGCCGAGCGGCGTAGCGTCACGCATATGAGCACGGTGACGGACACCCCGGTCGGTGAGATCCCTGTGATCGAGACGCGGGGTCTGCAGAAGCATTTCGGACGGGTGGCGGCGCTCGACGGCCTCGACCTCAGCGTCGCCCGCGGCGAGGTGCATGGCTTCCTCGGGCCGAACGGCGCCGGCAAGTCCACGACGATCCGGGTGTTGCTCGGGTTGATGCGGGCATCCGGCGGCTCGGCATCCGTCTTCGGACAGGACCCTTGGGCGGATGCGGCCGCGCTGCACGCGCGGATCGCCTACGTGCCGGGCGATGTGAGCCTGTGGCCGAACCTCTCCGGCGGCGAGGCCATCGACCTGCTGACCCGGCTGCGGGGCGGCGACGCCGACAAGCGCGCATACGCCGCGAGGCGGGAGGCACTCGTCGCCGCCTTCCAATTCGACCCGTCGAAGAAGGCCCGCACCTACTCGAAGGGCAACCGGCAGAAGGTCGCGCTGATCGCGGCGCTCGCCACCCCGGCCGAGCTGTACATCTTCGACGAGCCCACCTCGGGGCTGGACCCGCTGATGGAGGCGGTGTTCCGTGAGCAGATCGCCCTGCAGCTGGGCGACGGGGCGAGCGTGCTGCTCAGCAGCCACATCTTGAGCGAGGTGGAGCACCTCTGCGACCGGGTGAGCATCATCCGCGCCGGCCGCACCGTCGAGAGCGGCACGCTGGCCGAGCTGCGGCACCTCACCCGCACCGAGATCGCCTTCGCCGCGGTGGGGGAGGCGGGCGAGGTCACGCCGGAGCAGCTGGCCCGCATCCCCGCGGCGCACGAGCTCGTGCGCGCTGGCGGGCGGGTGCGCTTCACCGCCGACAGCGACGACATGCCGCGGGTGCTCGGCGCGCTCGCCGAGCTGCGCGTGGCCGGCGTCACGGTGAACCCGCCGTCGCTGGAGGAGCTCTTCCTCCGGCACTACGGGGCGGATGCCGGGGCAACTGCCGAGGGGGACACCGAGGAGGCGCGGCGATGACTGCAACGCACGCGTCGGCAGGGCGCGTCGGATCGGCCGGCGCGCTTGCCCCGGCATCCGCAGGGCGGAGGCCGCCGCACACGCTGCTGCCGCTCGTGACGCAGCGCTTCCGCCGCGACCGGGTGCAGCTGCTCGCCTGGGTGGCCGGCTTCGCGCTGCTCGCCTACGTCGGCAACGCGGCCGTCGTCGGCACCTACGGCACGGAGGCGCAGCGGGTTGAGGTGCTGAAGCTGATCCAGTCGACACCCGCCGTGCTGATGCTGCGCGGCACCCCGCAGGGCCCCGCCGCCGACGCCTTCCAGTTCTTCCTGTTGTTCGCCTTCCTCGGCGTGCTGATCGGCCTGATGCAGACCTTCCTCGCTGTGCGGCACAGCCGGGCCGAGGAGGAGTCCGGCCGGGCCGAGCTGGTCGGGGCGACGCCGGCCGGCCGCAGCACGCCGAGCGTCGCGACCGTGATCGAGGGCGTCGCGCTCAGCCTCGTGATCGGCCTGGTCTCCGCCGTGGGCTACCTGGCCGGCGGGGCAGGCGCATACGGCAGCTGGCTGGCCGGTGCGGCGCTCGCCGTGACCGGCATCGCCTTCCTCGGCGTCGGCCTGTTCTGCGCCCAGCTCATGCGCACCTCGCGCGGCGCGAACGGCCTGGCCGCGGCCGTCGTGACCGTCTCCTACGTGCTGCGCGGCCTCGGCGACGCGACGGGCACCGTGCACGCCGACGGGGTGAGCATGACGGCGTCCTGGCCGAGCTGGCTCAGCCCGATCGGCTGGGGGCAGGCCGTCGCGCCCTTCTCCGCCGGCGCGCCGGACGGCCAGCGCGCCTGGCCGCTCGCCCTGGGCGTGCTGCTCGGCGGTGGGCTCGTCGCCGTGTCGCTCTGGATGCAGGCCCACCGCGACGTCGACTCGAGCGTCATCCCCGAGCGGCCGGGCCGGCTGCACGCCCCCGCCGGCCTGGCCGGGCCGATCGGCCTGGCCTGGCGCCTGCAGCGCAATGCCGTGGTCGGCTGGATGGTGGCCGGCGCCCTCTTCGGGCTGCTCATCGGCGCGCTCGGCCAGACGATGGTCGATCTGGTACAGGCCGGCAACGGCGCGGCCGACGAGGTGAGCAGCACACTCGGTAACACGCTGAAATCGTTCGCGGGGCCGGGAGCCGCCGGCTCCTTCATCGACCTGTTCACCGCCGCGATGTTCAGCCTGGTCGGCATCATCGCCGCGGTCGGTGCGGTGCAGGCCATGGTGCGCGCCCGCCAGGACGAGGCGGCCGGCACCGCCGAGATGGTGCTCGCGACGCGCATCACGCGGCTGCGCTGGTTCGCCAGCTACCTGGTGCTCGGCGCGCTGACGGCCGTGCTGGTGTTGGCGGTCGCCGTGCTCGGGGCGATCGTCGGGCTCACGCGCTCTGCCGGGGTCGGTGACCGGGCCGCGGTCGCCGCGCAGGCCGGGCTCGCCCAGCTGCCGGCCGTGCTGGTGCTGCTCGCTGTCGTGGCGCTCGTCTTCGCCGCGCTGCCGCGCGCGACGATCTGGCTCGGCTGGGTGGTGCCCATCCTGGCGATCGGCATCGGCCAGTTCGGCGGGCTGCTCGGGCTGCCGGATGCCGTGCGCGACGCGTCCCCGTTCTCGCACACGCCGGTCGTGGGTGCCGGTCCCGTCGACTGGAGCGCGGCCTGGGTGATGCTGCTGATCGCCGTGGCGCTGTCGGCGCTCGCCGCCGTGCTGGTGCGCCGCCGCGACGTCGCCCTCGGCGGCTAGCACCCCGCCCACCCGCAGCCCCGCGGGGTTGGCTTCGGTCGCTGGCGCTCCCTCGAGCCAACGGATTCTGGCGCTCCCGCGAGCCGACGGATCCTCGCGCTCCGCGAGGCGACGGGAGCCTTGCAACCCCGTTGGTCGAGTAGCGAGGAACGAGCGTATCGAGACCTCGCACGAGGCTCGGTTTCGTGCCGGATACCGGGTCTCGATACGGCCCTGGCGGGCCTACTCGACCATCGGGGAGGGGGTTGGCTTCGGTCGCTGGAGCTCCCTCGAGCCGACGGGAGCCTCACAACCCCGCTGGTCGAGTAGCGAGGAACGAGCGTATCGAGACCTCGCACGAGGCTCGGTTTCGTGCCGGAAACCGGGTCTCGATACGGCCCTGGCGGGCCTACTCGACCAGCGGGGAGGGGCGGGCGGCGCTCTGCGCCACTTTCTGCGCTCTACGCCATTTGGGCTGGCGCGGAGGGCGAGGAAGTGGCGCGGGTTGGCTTCGGTCGCTGGCGCTCCCTCGAGCCAACGGATCCTGGCGCTCCCTCGAGCCAACGGATTCTGGCGCTCCCGCATGCCAACGGGATTGGGGGAGCGTCAGCGACGAGCCGGGCTAGAGGATGGGGTGCGCCGAGCGGATCCGGTCGGCCGGGTCATACTGTTTCTTGGCCGCGCGCAACCGGGTGAGCGTCGCGGCGGGGTAGAGCCGCTCCGGCGCGACCTGCGACTCCCGGAAGTTGATGTAGTCAACGCCGCTGTGCCAGTCCCGGGTTGCGTCGAGCACCGCGGTCGTCGCCGACTTCACCATGGCCGCGACCTCGGGCGTCGGGGCGATGCCGACCGCGTAGAGCAAGAAGCGCCCGGGCATCGAGTCCACGGCGCCGCCGTCGGCCGCCGGCACCGCGAGGGCCCCGCCGATCTGGCGGATCTCCACCGCGAGCAGGGGCGAGTCCGCGTCGGGGCCGGCCAGCTCCAGGATGCGCTCGATGGCGGCGCGCGGCAGCTCGTCCAGGTTCGCGCCGTCGCCGACGCCCGGAACCGGGCCGGGCGGGTCCATGTGCACCTCGCCGAGCCGGCCCGCCGGCATCAGCTCGAAGCTATCGATCATCGGGCCGAGTTCCCGCAGTGGGGCGAGCGTGGCCACGGCCGCGGCCACCCGCTCCGCCGCGGCGCCCGCTCCCTGCGCGACGGCGATTGCCCCGTCGATGCCGATGAAGCGCTGGCCGCGCAGGAACTCGGGCAGCTCCGGCAGGGGCGGCAGGCGCAGCAGACGGATGCTGGTCGTGGCGGCCTCGTCGGCGTCGCGGGCCCAGCTCTCCCAGGCGGTGAGCACCTCGTCGGCGCGCTCGAGTGGGAACAGGAGCATGCCGGCGTACGCGTCGCGCACCGCGAAGACGCGCATCGTGATCGCGGTGACCACGCCGTAGTTGCCGCCGCCGCCGCGGAGCGCCCAGAACAGCTCGCTCTCCTCGTCCGCGGCGGCGCGCAGCATCCGTCCGTCGCCCGCGACGACCTCGATCGCGGTCACGTGCGAGGTGGCCAGCCCCCTGCTGCGGGCGAACCAGCTGAGCCCGCCGCCGAGCAGGTAGCCGGCGACGCCAACGTCGGGGGAGGACCCGGCCAGGGCCATGAGGCCATGCTCGGCCAAGGCGGCGGTGACGTCGCCCCAGAGCACGCCGGCGCCCACGCGCACCGTCAGGGCATCGGAGTCGACGTCAATGCCGGACAGGGCGGCGGTGCGCAGAAGGATGCTGCCGGACAGGTCGCCGAGCGGAGCCGCCAGGTGCCCGGTGCTCTGGGCGACGACGCGCAGCCGGTTGGCCTCGGCGAATCCGATGACCACCTGCACGTCTTCTGCGGTTCGCGGGGCGACGACGGCCTCTGGCTGCTGGTCTGCGCTCAGGTTCCAGGCCTGCCTGGCCGCGTCCCAGGTGGCGTCGCCGGGCGTCGTGACGACGCCGTCGATGCGTGCGTACAGTTCGGCGAACGCCTCGGCGGGCAGCGGGGTGACGCTGCTGGACGAGGGGGATTCTTCAATGGTCATGGAAGCCTTCTTCTCGAGATGGGGTGCGTCGGAGAGTGCCGGACCCACGTCGTGGCAGTCGGGAGACGGGTGGAAAAGCCCTGATCCGGGTGAACGGGAAGCGGGCCCTGGCCGCACCGAGAACCTACGGTAGGCGGGGCGGATGCCGATGGCCTCGGGGCCGTCCCTGAACCCGATTGGCGACCTAGATCGACGAGACGAGGGACCGGGGTCCCGTTCCCGGCGGGCGGACCTACCGCAGCGGGTGCGCCGAGCGGATCCGGCCGGACGGGTCATAGCGGCGCTTCGCCGCGCGCAGCCGGGCCAGGGTGTCCACCGGGTAGAGCCGCTCGGCCGGGGTGGCCACCTCGCGGAAGTTGAGGTAGTCCGCGGCGGCCCGCCAGGGTGCCAGCGCCTCGAGCACCTGGGCCACCGCGGCGTGCAGCACGGCGGCATCCGCGGGGCTCGGGCTCATGCCGCCCGTGAACAACAGGAAGCGCCCGTGCAAACGGTTGACGGCGCCGCCGTCCGGCGCGGCGACGGCGAGCTGCCCGCCGATGTGGCGGATGTCGACCACCATCAGCGGGGTCTGGGCGTCGGGCCCGGTCAGCCCGAGCAGCGCGTCGATGGCGGCGCGCGGCAGCTCGTCGAGGTTCACGCCGTCGCCGGTTCCCGGCACCGGCCCCGGAGGGTCCATGTGCAGCTCGCCGAGCCTGCTGACGGGCATGACGCCGAAGGTGTCGAGGAAGGGGCCGAGCGCGCGCAGCGGGGCCAGGAGCGCCTCGGCATCCGCCGTGCGCCCGGCATCCGCTGTGCGCCCGGTGGGCGCCGTCGGGTCGCCGTCCTCCGCCTGCTCGATGGCAACGACCCCGTCGATGATGACGAGGTTCTGCCCGCGCAGGAACTCGGGCAGCTCGGGCAGGTCGGGCACCCGCATCAGCCGGAAGCAGGTCATCGCGCTCTCGTCGAGCTCCCTGGTCCAGCGCTCCCAGGCGCTGAGCAGCTCGTCGGCCCGTTCCATCGGGAACATCATCATGCCGGCGTAGGCGTCGCGCACGGCGAAGACGCGGAAGGTGATGGAGGTGACCACGGCGTAGTTGCCGCCGCCGCCGCGGAGCGCGTAGAACAGCTCGCCCTCCTCCTCGGCCGTCGCGCGCAACAGCCGCCCATCGCCGCTGACCGCCTCGATCGCGGTCACGTGCGAGGTGGCCAGGCCCATGCTCCGGGCGAACCAGCTGATGCCGCCGCCGAGCAGGTAGCCGACGACGCCGACATCGGGGGAGGAGCCGGCCAGGGCCATCAGCCCGCGCTCGGCCAGGGCCGCGGTGACGTCGCCCCAGAGCACGCCGGCGCCCACCCGCACGGTGAGTTCCTTGGTGTCGATGTCGATGCCGAGGAGGCCGCCGGTGCGGAGCAGGATGCTGCCGGCCAGATCGCCGAGCGGGCTGGCCAGGTGGCCGGTGCCCTGCGGGACGACGCGCAGCTGGTGGTCGTGGGCGAAGAGCAGCGTGGTGCGGACGTCTTCCGCGTGCAGGGGGGCCACGACGGCGTCGGGGCGTTGGTCGGCGCTCAGGTTCCAGGCGAGTCTGGCGGTGTTCCAGTCGGCGTCGCTCGGCGTCGTGACGACGCCGTCGATGCGGGCGGCCAACTCGGCGTACGCGGCGGGGTGCAGCGGGACGAGCGTGGTGAATACGGGCGATTCTGCGATGGACATGGTGACTTTCTTCTCGGAGGAGGTGCGACCGGAGGGGGCCTGGTCCCGTCGCAGGAGGCGGGAGGAGAGGCGCAAGAATCCCTGAACCGAGTCGATGCGAAACGATTGTCAGCCGCACCGAGAGAAAACGTTATGTGTGCCGGATGCCGCAGTCGTCGGGGTTCGCCCCCAAGCCGCACCGGGCCGCGCACCGAGTTGCACCCGCGGCACCCGCGGCATCCGCCGTCAGAGTGCACGGCAGCCGCGCCCTAGACGTCGACGATCTCCTTGCCCAGCGGGGCGAGCGAGACGGGCACCATCTTGAAGTTGGCGATGCCGAGCGGGATGCCGATGATCGTGATGCAGAGCGCGATGCCGGAGGCGATGTGGCCGATCGCGAGCCAAAGCCCGGCGACGATGACCCACACCACGTTGCCGAGGAACGACCAGACGCCGGAGGTCGGCTTGTTCACGACGGTCTTGCCGAACGGCCAGAGGGCGTACACACCGATGCGGAACGAGGCGATGCCCCAGGGGATCGTGACGATCAGGATGCAGCAGACGATGCCGGCCAGCATGTAGCCGAGGAACAGCCAGAAGCCGCTGAGCACGAGCCAGATGATGTTGAGCAGCGTCTTCATAGTTCTCCCAGTGAAGCAGTTCTGGCCCGGCTTCGCACGCATCGGCCGCTGCCGACACTTCGCCACTGGCGGAATCCCCCCGGTTCGGAGCGGCCTGCCCAATAGGCTGAGGCCATGACCGCTGCGACGACTGCTTCCGGAATTGTGCTCGACGAACTCGACCCGGGCGTGCGCCCGCAAGACGATCTGTTCCGCCACGTCAACGGCAAGTGGATCGCGCGCACCGAGATCCCCTCCGACAAGGCCCGCTACGGCTCGTTCTACGTGCTGCACGAAGAGGCCGAGAAGGCCGTGCGCGACATCATCAACGAGTCGCAGGGCGCACCGGCAGACACTGAGGCGCGCAAGATCGGCGACCTGTTCGCGAGCTTCATGGACGAGGAGCGCATCGAGCACCTCGGCGTCGCGCCGATCGCCGGCCAGCTGGCCGTCGCGGCGTCCGTCAGCTCCATCCCGCAGTTCCTCGCCGCCCTCGGCGAGCTGGAGCGCGCCGGCGTCAGCGGCTTCTACCAGCTCTTCGTCGACAACGACCCGGGCGACCCGGAGCGCTACCTCGTGTTCGCCGAGCAGGGCGGCATCGGCCTGCCGGACGAGAGCTACTTCCGCGAGGAGAAGTTCGCCGACATCCGCACCGCCTACCTGGCCCACCTCGAGCGCATGTTCCGCCTGGCCGGCCTGAGCGAGCCCGCCGAGCGTGCAGAGCGCGTCTTCGCGCTGGAGACCGCGATCGCCGGCCGGCACTGGGACAACGTCGCCAGCCGCGACAGCGAGAAGACCTACAACCTGATGAGCTGGGCGGATGCCGCGAGCCTCGTCCAGGCCGACCTCGCCATCTGGCGCGACGCCATGGGCGCCCCGACGGGCGTGTTCAACGAGCTCGTGCTGCGCCAGCCGAGCTTCACCGGCGGGCTCAGCGAGCTGCTCGTCGAGGAGCGCCTCGACGAGTGGCGCGACTGGATGTCCTGGCAGGTGATCCGCGGCGCGGCCGCCTACCTGACCGCCGAGATCGTCGAGGCGAACTTCGACTTCTACGGCCGCACCCTCACCGGCACCCCCGAGATGCGCGAGCGCTGGAAGCGCGGCGTCTCCCTCGTCGAGGGCGCGCTCGGCGAGGCCGTCGGCCACATCTACGTCGACAAGCACTTCCCCGAGTCGGCGAAGACCGCGATGGACGGCCTGGTCGCCAACCTCGTCGAGGCCTACCGGCAGTCGATCACCACGCTGGACTGGATGAGCGCGGAGACCCGCGAGCGGGCCCTCGACAAGCTCGACAAGTTCACGCCGAAGATCGGCTACCCGGTGAAGTGGCGCGACTACTCGGCGCTCAGCATCGACCCGACCGACCTGATCGGCAACGTGCGCGCGGTCAGCGAGTTCGAGTTCAACCGCGAGCTGGGCAAGATCGGCAAGCCGATCGACCGCGACGAGTGGTTCATGACCCCGCAGACGATCAACGCCTATTACAACCCCGGCTTCAACGAGATCGTCTTCCCGGCCGCCATCCTGCAGCCGCCGTTCTTCGACGAGGACAGGGACGCCGCGGCCAACTACGGCGCGATCGGCGCCGTGATCGGCCACGAGATCGGGCACGGCTTCGACGACCAGGGCTCCAAGTACGACGGCGACGGACGCCTCACCGACTGGTGGACGGAGGCCGACCGGGCCGCGTTCGAGCAGCGCACGGCCTCCCTCATCGCCCAGTACGACGCCCTCGCGCCCGCCCAGGTGCCGGACCACCACGTCAACGGCGCCCTCACCATCGGCGAGAACATCGGCGACCTCGGCGGGCTCGCCATCGCCTGGAAGGCCTACCTGATCTCGCTCGACGGCGCGGAGCCGCCCGTCATCGACGGCCTGACCGGCGCTCAGCGCTTCTTCCTCAGCTGGGCGCAGGCCTGGCAGATGAAGGGACGCGACGAGGAGGTCATCCGCCTGCTCGCGATCGACCCGCACTCGCCGAACGAGTTCCGCTGCAACCAGATCGTGCGCAACATCGACGAGTTCTACAGCGCCTTCGACGTGACAGAGGCGGATGCCGCCTGGCTGCCGCCCGAGGAGCGCGTCACGATCTGGTGATGCTCGCGGGCTGCGCGGGTGTCGGCCTCGGTCGCTGGCGCTCCCTCGAGCCAACGGGTAATTCACGTCGGCTGGAGGGTGCCGCGCCGCGACGAAGGAGCAGCGCAGCGCCCGAAGCCCGGGAGTCAACGGGATCGCGTGTGGCTTGGGTCGCTGGCGCTCCCGTGGTCCGGCCCAGTCTCGCTGGTCGAGTAGCGAGGGACGAGCGTATCGAGACCCCGCACGGGTGACGGTTTCCCGCCGGAAACTGGGTCTCGATACGGCCCTGGCGGGCCTACTCGACCAGCGGTGTGGAGCGGGCTGCGCGGGTGTTGGCTGCGGTCGCTGGCGCTCCCTCGGGCCAACGGGGAATTCACGTCGGCTGGAGGGTGCCGCGCCGCGACGAAGGAGCAGCGCAGCGCCCGAAGCCCGGGAGTCAACGGGACCGCGTGTGGCTTCGGTCGCTGGCGCTCCGCGGTCCAGCCCAGCCTCGCTGGTCGAGTAGCGAGGAACGAGCGTATCGAGACCTCGCACCGCACAGAGTCCCCCGCCGAAAACCGGGTCTCGATACGGCCCTGGCGGGCCTACTCGACCAGCGGGTGTGGAGCGGGTTGCGCGGGTCTTGGCTTCGGTCGCTGGCGCTCCCTCGAGCCAACGTGGGGCGCGGAGCGCAGCGCTTTCAGCCTCGGCAGCTACACTCTGTGATGACCCGCGACAGTGCCTGTTTCGGGTGATACTTCCGCCGGGCCAGGGGAGCCGGGCGAATCGCAGAGACACTCCGCCCATACAAGCTGAAGGATGCCGCTTGACCAGCCCTGCCCCGCAGTCGGAACGCCGCGTGCGCCAGGCTGCGCTCGATCGGGGCCGGCACCAGGGCGGCGAGGCGAACGACAACTTCGGCCGCGGCTTCTCGGCACTCGCCGATCTCGCTGTCAACGGCGTGCAGTTGACGGCCCGCGCCAGCGACCTCGCCACCGGGCGCGTGCTCTTCTCCGTCGACGACCACGTCTCTGTGCCCACCGCCGGCATCGGCAAGGTGCTGCTGCTCATCGAGGTAGCCGCCCAGATGAGCGACCCCGATTTCGAGCCGGCGATGGCCGGCGGGCTGGCGATCCTGGACCGTGCGGCCGGCGACGCCGTCGGTGCGGAGGGCCTGTGGCAGCACCTGCAGGCGCCGTCGCTGCCGGTTGCCGACCTGGCCGCCCTGGTGGGGGCATCCGGCGACAACCTGGCCAGCAATGTGCTGCTGCGGGTCGTCGGCCTCGACGCCGTGCGCACCCGGGCCGAGTCGCTCGGGCTCAGCCGCACCGCGCTGTTGGACATCGTGCGCGACCGGCGTGGGCCGGATGACGCCCCGCAGCTCTCGGTCGGCTCGGCCGGCGAGCTCGCCGCCCTGTTCACCGCGCTCGCCCGCGGTGAAGTCGTCAGCCCGGAAGTCTCGCAGCGGGTCGTCGGCTGGCTCTCGCTGCACTCCGACCTCTCCATGGTCGCCAGCGCCTTCGGCCTGGTGCCGCTCGCGCACCGCGCGAGCGACCACGGCCTGCTGCTGGTGAACATGACGGGCACCGCCGCCGGCATCCGCAGCGAGGTCGGCGTGCTGCGCGGCCCGCGCGCCGGCGTCAGCTACATGGTGTCGATGCAGTTCGCCGACACCACGCTCGCGGCTCGGCTCGAGGTGCTCGACGGCATGCGCCAGGTCGGCCTGGACCTGCTGGAGTACGTGCACTGAGCGCGACGCGCAGCGTCGCGAAGGGCGGCAGCCCAGTCCAAGGAATCCTCTGGACCGCGACCGATGCGTGAAGGGTTTCGACAGGGTCAACCGGCGGGCCGGGCCTATCGGCGGGCTGGGATCAGTCGATCAGCCCGAGGGCGGCCAGCCGTTGCAGCACGTCGGCGCCGGCCGGCGGGCAGCGGTCGACCGCCGCCGCGGTCACCCAGTGCAGGGCGCTCACCTCAGCCGACGGCTCCGGGCTGACGGATGCCGCGACGGCGGCGTCCACCCCGAACACGTGCATCCGCACGAGCCGACCCTCCGGCTCGCCGTGTGCCTGCGTGGTCACCACGAACAGCTCGCTGAGCGCGCTCGTCGGCAGCTCGATCGAGACCTCCTCGCGGGCCTCGCGCGCCGCGGCATCCCGAACCGTCTCGCCCGGGTCGATCTTGCCGCCCGGCATGAAGAACACGTCGCGCCCCCTGGCGGTCACCATGAGCACCCGGCGGTCGCGGATCAGGGCGACGGCGGCCACGTGGATGTCGGACAGGGCGGCGGGATCCAGCGGGGAAGTCACCGTCCCATTCAAGCAGCCGCATCGTGCGGGGCTGCCCGATTCGGCACCCAGCGGCGCGCGGCTAAACTGGACGGACTGTTCGCTCGGGCCTTTGAGCCCTGATCACGCCCCATTGGAGCCACCATGGCCGCACCCAGCCGTCTCGACGCCGTCATTGCCCTCGCCCGCCACCGCGGATTCGTTTTCCAGGCTGGTGAGATCTACGGAGGTTCGCGTTCGGCCTGGGACTACGGGCCGCTCGGCACCGAGCTCAAGGAGAACATCAAGCGCCAGTGGTGGCGCTTCATGGTGCAGAGCCGCGAGGACGTCGTCGGCCTGGACTCCAGCGTCATCCTGCCCAAGCAGGTGTGGGAGGCATCCGGCCACGTCGAGGTCTTCAGCGACCCGCTGGTCGAGTGCCAGAGCTGCCACAAGCGCTTCCGCGCCGACCACCTGGAAGAGGAGTTCGAGGAGAAGAAGGGCCGCGCGCCCGAGAACGGCCTCGACGACATCGCCTGCCCCAACTGCGGCAACCGCCACACCTGGACAGAGCCGCGCGCCTTCTCCGGCCTGCTGAAGACCTTCCTCGGCCCGGTCGACGACGAGTCCGGCATGCACTACCTGCGCCCCGAGACGGCCCAGGGCATCTTCGTGAACTTCGCCAACGTGCTGCAGGCCTCGCGCCTGAAGCCCCCGTTCGGAATCGGCCAGATCGGCAAGAGCTTCCGCAACGAGATCACACCCGGAAACTTCATCTTCCGCACCCGCGAGTTCGAGCAGATGGAGATGGAGTTCTTCGTCGAGCCCGGCACCGACGAGCAGTGGCAGGAGTACTGGATGGAGCAGCGGATGAGCTGGTACACCGGTCTCGGCATCGACCCGGAGAACCTGCGCTTCTACGAGCACCCGCAGGAGAAGCTCAGCCACTACTCCAAGCGCACCGTCGACATCGAGTACCGCTTCGGCTTCACCGGCAGCGAGTTCGGCGAGCTCGAGGGCATCGCCAACCGCACCGACTTCGACCTGAAGACGCACTCCGAGAAGTCCGGCAAGGACCTCTCCTTCTTCGACCAGACCAAGAACGAGCGCTGGACGCCGTACGTGATCGAGCCCGCGGCCGGCCTCACCCGCTCGCTGATGGCGTTCCTGGTCGACGCGTACCACGAGGAGGAGGTGCCGAACGCGAAGGGCGGCGTCGACACCCGCACCGTGCTCAAGCTCGACCCGCGCCTCGCGCCGATCAAGGCCGCCATCCTGCCGCTGTCGCGCAACGAGCGCCTCTCTCCGATGGCCCGCGAGCTGGCCGCCGAGCTGCGCCAGAGCTGGAACATCGACTTCGACGACGCCGGCGCCATCGGCCGCCGCTACCGCCGCCAAGACGAGATCGGCACCCCGTTCTGCATCACGGTCGACTTCGACTCGCTCGACGACCGTGCCGTCACCGTGCGCGACCGCGACACCATGCAGCAGGAGCGCGTGCCGCTCGACACACTGTACGTGTACCTGGCCGAGCGACTGAAGGGCGCCTAACGGCGAATTGATCCAGTGGATCAATTCGCCGTCAGGCGAAAGGCGGCAGCCCGAACCAAGGAAGCCGCGAGGACGCGACGCGACCGCGTAACCACCTCGAACGGTTTCGCGTAGCCTGGCTTCGGTCGCTGGCGCTCCCTCGAGCCAACGTGAGAATGCTGGCGCTCCCTCAAGCCAACGTGATTTCGTTGGCTCGAGGGAGCCGGCGACCGAAGCCAACTGGGAGAGTGCGCAATCCGGCGCAGCGGAGGAGGGCGGCAACGATGACGGATGCCACGACACCCGACACCGCCGAAACAGTGCTTCCGGCCGGCGACCAGAAGGCCCGCTTCGCCGCGTTCCGGCATCCGCACGCCCGCCGCTTCATCCTGAGCGGAACCGTCGCCATGATGGGCGACAACATCGAGCACGTCATCAGCTACTGGGTGATGTGGCAGCTGTTCCACTCGCCGCTGCTGGCCGGCTTCGCCGTCGTCAGCCATTGGCTGCCGCACCTCTTCCTCTCGGTCTGGTTCGGCGGGCTGGCAGACAAGTACGACTGCCGGCGCATCATCCAGATCGCGCAGGCGGCGTTCATCACGGCCTCCCTCGGCTGGGGCGTGCTCTTCGTCGCCGGCATCCTCGAGCCCTGGCACTGCTGCGTGCTGCTCGTGATCCACGGCCTGGCCAGCGCCATCTGGCACCCGGCCGACCAGATGATGCTCTACGACATCGTCGGCCCGAAGGAACTTCCGAGTGCGGTGCGGCTGAACTCCACCGGGCGCAACGTCGGCATGCTGCTCGGCCCGCTCGTCGGCGCGACCCTGCTGCTGACCGTCGGCCCGAACCTCGGCATGTTCCTCAACGTGCTCTGCTTCCTGCCGATGGTGATCGTGTTGATCCGGATGCCGTACACCGGCCACACCCGGGTGGCTGCGGCCCCGAAGGTGCGGCTGCGCCTCGGCGAGGCCTTCGCCGAGATCGCCCGGGTGCGGCACAACGTGCCGATCATGAGCATGATCGTGCTCTCCGGCTCGACCTCGCTGCTGATCGGCGTCGCGCTGGCCCCGCTCATGCCCGACTTCGCCGCACAGCTCGGCGGGGCGAACGCCGGAGCCGCCTACAGCCTGCTGATGGCGGCCACGGCGGCCGGGGCCGTGCTCGGCGGCGTGCTGCTGGAGTCGTCGCGCCGGTTCCGGCCGACGGTGCGGGTGGCGGCGGTGGCGACGCTGGCCTACGGGCTCGTCATTGTCGTGTTCGCACTCTCGCACAACTACCTGCTCTCGCTGCTTGCCCTGCTCGTCGGCGGCGTCGTGAATCTGGTGTCGTCGTCGACGGCGCAGACGATCGTGCAGCTGGAGGCGCCACCGGAAGAGCGCGGCCGGGTGATCGGGCTCTACGGCATGGCCAGCATGGGCCTGCGGGCCGGCAGCGGCGTGACGATCGGCGTGCTCGGCGCGTGGATCGGCATCCAGTGGGCGGTCGGGGCCGCCGGCATCGCGCTCTGCCTCGTCGCCGCGGTGATGCTGCTGGTGCTGTGGGCGAAGCGGGTGCCGGCGGCCCCCGCCGTCGCGGGCTGAGTTCCCCGTCGGGCCCCGTAGCCGGTCGGCGGATGCGGGCGCCGAGATGCCCCGAAAACTGCTGCTTTCGGGGCATTCCCGGGCTCGCATCCGCGAACCGGCCACGGGCGGGCCGCCTGCATCCGCGAACCGGCTGTATCCGCGAACCGGCCGTATCCGCGAACCGGCTGCGGCTGCGGCCGGGGCCGGGTCAGCCGACGCGGGTGACCCGGAACAGCACGCCCTGCTCCGGTCGCAGCAGCGGGGCGGCGAGCCCGACGGTGCCGAGCGCGGCGCCGCTCAGCTCGAGCGGGGCGTCGGCCCACCACGGGGCGGGCACCAGGCTCTGCAGCGTCGATCCGACCGGCAGCGGCTCCACGCGGTAGCCGGCAGCCGGGTCGAGCCCTGGGAAGCGGATCCGACCGGGATTCGAGACGGCGGATGCCGCCAGCGAGGCGAGCGAGAACAGGGCGGCCGACCGGTCGCGCGCGACGACGCCGTGCACCGCCACCGTCTCGTCGGAGTGGTCCAGCCGCACGATGTCGCCGTCGTGCAGCAGCGCCCGGCTCTGCTTGTACAGCGCGATCCACTCCCGCAGCTCGGCCAGCTCCTCCGCGGTGGAGCGGCGGAAGTCCCACTCGACGCCGAGGTGGCCGAACACGGCGGTCAGCGCGCGGAACGACAGTGTGTGCGTGCGCCCGGTCGTGTGCGAGGTCTGCGAGGCGATGTGGGTGCCCATCATCTCCGGCGGCACCAGCTGGCTGGTCCAGCGGTTGATCCGCTGGCGGTCGAGCGGGTCGTTGTTGTCGGAGACCCAGACGCGGTCGGTGTTCTCCAGTGCGCCCATGTCGATCCGGCCGCCGCCGGACGAACAGGACTCGATCTCGAGGCCGGGGTAGCGCGACTTCAGCTCGGCGACGAGCCGGTAGAAGGCGAGGGTCTGCGCGTGCACACCCGGCCGGCCGCTCGGCAGCGTGCCGGCATCCACGAGGTTCCGGTTGTGGTCCCACTTGATGTAGGAGATCTCGTACTCGTCGAGGACGGCGCACATCGCGCCCAGGATGTGCGCGTAGCACTCCGGGATTCCGAGGTTCAGGGCCTGCTGGTGCCTGGCCTCGATCGGCAGCCGGGCGCCGGTGGCCATGATCCACTCGGGGTGCGCCCGGGCCAGCTCGGAGTCGACGTTGATCATCTCCGGCTCGAACCAGATCCCGAACTGCATGCCGAGGCCGCGCACGTGGTCGATCAGCGGGTGCAGCCCGTTCGGCCAGGCGTCCGGCGAGACGAACCAGTCGCCCAGCCCGGAGTGGTCGTCGCGGCGGCTGCCGAACCAGCCGTCGTCGAGCACGAAGCGCTCGAAGCCCAGCTCGGCGGCTGTGTCGGCGAGTTCGCGCAGGGTGTCGAGATCGTGGTCGAAGTAGACGGCCTCCCAGGTGTTCAGGGTGACCGGGCGCTCGCCCGCCGCGTGCCCCGGCCGGGCGCGCAGCTGCCGGTGCATGCGGCGCGCCGACTCGTCGAGCCCGTCTCCGTAGATGCCGTACACCCACGGGCTCTCGTAGCTCTCGCCGCGGGCGAGCCGCACCTCGCCGGGCAGCAGCAGCTCGCCGCCGCCGAGCAGCTGCACGCCGCTCAGCACCCGTTCGAGCTGGTGCACGTGGTTGCCAGACCATGCCGTGTGGATGCCCCAGACCTCGCCGCGCGCGAAGCCAAAGCCGGGGGTGCCGGCGTGCAGGATCGTCGCCGCGTCGAGCCCGGTGCGGCCCAGGCGACCCTCGCGGCGGTGCGTGCCGACCGTCATCGCGTGGCGCTGCGGCGCGCGCTCCTGGCCCCAGCGCCCGGCGAAGTCGAGCACCTCGCTGGCGGTGATCGGGGTCGGCAGGCAGAGCAGCAGCTCGTCGAGCTGGTACTCCCCATCGCCGAGGTTCTGCACGGCGGCGCGGGTGCGCACCACCCCCGCCGCGGTGAGCTCGACAGTGAGCGTCAGCCCCAGCCCGCCCGCCGCGTCCTCGGCGGTGGCGATGAGGGTGCCCGCGCCGTGGTTGAGGACTGTCCCGGCGGATGCCGGGTCCAGCGCCACACCGTCCAGCGTGAGGAGAGTGGTCTGCCAGTGCGGAGACCACGCGGTGCCGGAGCGGGAGCCGCTCAGCCCCGGGCGGCCGAACCAGCCCGCGCCGTGCTCGGGGAGCAGCGACACCCGCACCGGCACGTCGGGCTCGCTGGGCGCGAGCGGCAGCTCGCCAGCGTCCCGCAGTGCGAGGTAGCCGGCTGCCGAGAGCTCGCCGCAGTCGGCCCCCCAGTGCAGGACCGCCGGGATCTGCCCGTCGCTGAGGTCGAGCACGAGCGCGGTGCCGGCGGAGCGAAGTGTGACGCCGAGTGCGGGATGGGTGGCCATGAAGAGGTCCTCTCAGGTAGTGTTTGCGTTATCATGACGCGTGAATCAGAGACTTCGATGGAGCTTGCCGTGCCCCCGCGGGACCGTGCGTCGATCAATGATGTCGCACGGCGGGCGGGCGTGTCGGCGCAGACCGTGTCGCGGGTTGCGAACGGAATGAACAATGTGCGGCCGGCCACCCGGGAGCGCGTGCTTGCCGCCATGAACGAGCTCAGCTACCGCCCGAACAGCGCCGCTCGCAACCTCAAGGCCGGTCGTTTCCGCAGCATCGGCCTGGTCACGTTCAACATGACGACGCTCGGCAACGAGCGCACCCTCAACGCCGTGGCCGAATCGGCGTCCGCCGCCGGATACACGACGATCCTGCTGCCGGTCGCCGACCCCACCCAGAGCGAGGTTGCCGGTGCATTCGGCAGGCTGCAGGAGCAGGCCGTCGACGGCATCATCCTGATCATGTCCGCCGAGATTGGCTCCCCGGAGGAGTTGCGGCTCACGGCCGGGCTGCCGCTGGTCATCGTCGACTCCGACGCGACCCAGCCGTACACGATCGTCGACACCGACCAGGAGCAGGGCGCCCGGCTGGCCACGCAGCACCTGATCGACCTCGGCCACCGTGAGATCGCGCACGTCACCGGCCCGGCGTCCTCGTACTCGGCCAGACGCCGCGCCGAGGCGTACCGCAGCGTGCTGACCGAGGCCGGGCTGACCGTCCCGCCGACGCTCGTCGGGGACTGGACCGCGGCGTCGGGCCTGGCCCGCGGGCGCGAGATCGCGGCGTCCGAGCACCCGCCGACCGCCGTGTTCGTCGCGAACGACCAGATGGCGCTCGGAGTCTTGCACGCATTCCACGAGCGCGGGTGGAAGGTCCCGGAGCAGATCAGCGTGGTCGGCTTCGACGATTCTGACGACGCCGAGGCGTACTGGCCGGCCCTCACCACCGTGCACCAGAACTTCGACGAGGTCGGACAGCGGGCGACGAGCCTGCTCATCTCGCTGATCGACGGGGAGCCGGCGCCGCAGAACGCGCTCGTGCAGACCCACCTGGTCGTGCGCGACAGCACCGCCCCTGCCCGCACGAGCTAGCCGAGGGGTGGGCGCAGCCCGGCCGTGCACGGCGGCGCTGCTCACGGCTCGGAGGAGCCGAGCACTGGCCGCGCGACGAAGCGGGCCGCGGCGCGCTCGGCGCCGATCGTCTCGAAGACGATGATCTCGTTGCTGCCGGCGTGCAGCACCGGCCCCGGCACGTAGAGGGTGGCGAGCGGCCCGCGGCTCCAGTAACGGCCGAGGTTGAATCCATTCACCCAGACGACGCCCTTGCCCCAGCCGCTGGTGTCCAGGTGCAGGTCGACCGGGGCGGCAAGCTCGAACCGCCCACTCGCGAGAGCGGGGCCGCAGAGTGGGCCGGGGGCCGCATCCGCCGCATCCGCCGCATCCACCGTGGCCACCGCGGAACCCAGCGCCTCCCGGATCGCCTCGGCGTCGTCCAGCAGCACGGCACCGGCGCTCCAGCGCGTCAGAGGCCGCCCGTTCAGCGTGGCCGGGCCGATGAGGCCCTTCGGCTCGCCGATCCGGGGGCCGTAGTTCACGCCGCCGAGGTTCTCGACGAGCACCGTCAGCGTGCCGCGGGCATCGGCAGGCAGCGGCACCACGCGCTCGTGGTGGTCGCGGCTCAGCGTGCCGACGGGTGAGCCGTTCAGGAACACCTGGGCGCGGTCGCGCACCTCGGCGAAGGCGAGCAGGCCGCCGTGCTCGATCTCGGTGGAGTAGGAGGAGAAGCCGCGCGCCGCAGCGAACTCGCTGCTAGTGGGCAGGTGGGCGAAGCTGCCCTCCGCGATCAGCCCCGCCTGCCAGAGCGGAATGCCGCGGTTCAGTGCCACCTCGAAGACGGGGGCGTCGGTGCGCTCAGCCGGGGCCTCGTCCGGCACGGGGGCGTACTTGGCGAGCACCTCGCGGAACTGCCAGTACTTCTCGGTCGGCGTGCCGTCCTCGGCCAGCGGCGCGTCGTAGTCATAGGAGGTGATCGTCGGGCGGTACGTGCCCTTGTCGTCCGCTCCGTTGGTGAAGCCGAAGTTCGTGCCTCCGTGGAACATGTAGATGTTCACGGATGCCCCGGCCGCCAGCAGCTCGTCGAGCTCGCGGGCCGAGTCGGGTGCGACGCGGTGCGGCGCGCCCCAGGCATCGAACCAGCCGCACCAGAACTCGGAGCACATCAGCGGGCCGGTCGGCTGGTGCCGGCGCAGGGTGGCCAGGCGCTCGCTCGCGCGGGAGCCGAAGGAGCCGGTCTTGTGCAGCTCGTCGAGGCTTCCGTTCTCGAGCATGTCGTCGTTCGGCTGGTCCACAGTCGTCAGCGGCACGTCGATCCCGGCCGCGCGGGTCAGCGCCGTCAAGGCCCTCAGGTAGTCCTTGTCGGAGGCATAGGCGCCGTACTCATTCTCGATCTGCACGAGGATGACGGGGCCGCCGTGCTGGATCTGGCGCGGGCGGACGATCGCGTAGACGTCCTCGAGGTACTCGGAGACGGCGGCGACGTAGGTGGGGTCGTTCGTGCGGAGCGTCATCGACTGGTCGGCGGTCAGCCAGGCGGGGAGCCCGCCGTCGGTCCACTCGGCGCAGATATAGGGCCCGGGCCGCACGATGGCGTGCATTCCCGCCTCGTGCACGAGGTCGAGGAAGCGGGCGAGGTCGAGCTGCGGGGTCGTGAGGAACTCGCCGCGGCTGGGGGAGTGCTCGTTCCAGGGAACGTAGGTCTCGATGGTGTTCAGGCCCATCAGCTTGGCCTTGTGGATGCGGTCTGCCCAGTGCTCGGGGTGCACACGGAAGTAGTGCAGCGCGCCGGAGAGAACTCGGAACGGCGCGCCATCGAGAAGGAAGTCTGTGGCACCGATGGCGAAAGTGGGCATGGCTGTCCTGGTCTGTGCAGAGGAGGAGGGGGAATGACCGCGGGGGCCTGCTGAGCAGCAGACCCCCGCGCTCGTTGTTGCGTATCTCTAGGTGCGTGGTGCGGGTTACTTGTTGACCGTGAAGCCCTGTGCGTTGCCATACTCGACGAGGTCGGCCTGCCACGCCACGAGTCCGGCGTTGATGTCGCCCTTCTCGCCGAGTGCCTTGCCGACGGTGTCGCCGAAGATGTTGTTCGCGTAGCCCTGGAACGGCAGATACTGCCATCCGTCAACCACGTTCTCCGAGGCGGTCTTGCCCTCCTGGTTGGCCTTCTGGCCGCCGTAGGCGGGGAACTCGAAGTCGAGCCAGGCCGGGTCCTCCATGATGGCGGTGGTGCCCGGGAAGCCCTTGGTGTTCTGGATGTCGCGACCGGTGCCGGTAGCCATGAACTCGAGCACGGCAGCGGCAGCGGCCTTGTTCTTGCTCTGCTCGGTGACCGCGAGACCACTGCCGCCGTTCTGGGCGGATGCGGACTTGCCGTCCCACGAGGGGATCTGCGCGACGCGCCAGGTGCCGTTGGGGCTGTAGTCGTCCATGCCCGAGATCATCCAGGAGCCCATCAGCAGCGATCCGAGCTTGTTCTGCTCGAGTGCCTTGCTCCACTCGTCCGACCACGTCGAGAGCGGGGAGAGCTGGTTGGCCGTGAGGAGCGTGCCCCAGTAGTCGGCGAACTTCTTGGTGCCGGCATCCTGCAGGTCGATGGTGACGTTCTCGCCCTCGACCTGGAACGGACGGCCGCCCGAAGCCCAGAACATGCTGGTGATGAAGCCGGCGTCACCGCTGTTGGCGATGTAGGCCTCCGGGTCGTGGGCGTTGATGGCGGCGGCGGCGGTGGCGTACTCGTCCCACGTCTTCGGCGCCTCGGTGATGCCGGCCGCGTTGAAGAGCTCCTGGTTGTAGATCATGACCATGGGGCCGGAGTCCATCGGGATGCCGGTCTGCTTGCCGCCGAAGTTCATGGCGTTCCAGGTCGACTCGGTGAAGTCGGCTGCGAAGTCGTCGATGCCGTACTCGCTCATGTCGGCCAGTGCGCCGCCCATGGTGAGCTGCGGGATGGTCTGGTACTCGGCCGGAACGAGGTCGGGGGCGCCGGTGCCCGCCTTGACCGCGTTCTGCAGCTTGGTGACGACGGCGTCCGGGTTGTCCATCTTGACGACGTCGATCTTGATCTTCGGGTTCTCCTTGGTGAAGGCGTCGGCCATCTCCTGGGTGTCGTCGCCCCAGGTCCACCACGTCAGTGTGGTCTCGACATCGAGAGCCGCGTCGACGTCCTCTTTGCTTCCGCCTGCTGAACCGCCGTCGGCGGCGCAGCCAGACATCGTGCCGAGGAGGAGGGCGCTGGCGCCGAGAACGGCACCAATCCTCATCCAGTTGCTGTGGGAGTTCTTCATTGTGTTTCCTCTCGTGGTGTTGGGGTGGTGCGAATGCGGGTGGAGAAGTTCAGGGTCTGGCGTTACTTCACGGCGCCGCTGGTCAGCCCGGACTGCCAGTAGCGCTGCAGATAGAGGAAGGCGCCGGCGATCGGGATGACGGTGAGCAGCGAGGCGGTGATGACCAGTTCGGGGATCGCCTCGCCGCCGATGGAGCTGGAGGCGGAGGCCCACTGGCTCAGGCCGACCGTGAGCGGATACCAGTTCTGGTCGCTCAACATGATCAGCGGGAGGAAGTAGTTGTTCCAGGTCGCGACCACCGAGAACATCAGCACGGTGATCAGAGCGGGTGCAAGCTGGCGCAGGGAGATGGAGAAGAAGATGCGCAGCTCGCCGGCTCCGTCGAGCCGGGCGGCCTCAAGCAGCTCGTCGGGTATCGCCTCTGCCGCGTAGACCCAGACCAAGTAGAGGCCGAAGGCGCTCACGAGTGAGGGGATGATCACGGCCCAGGGGGTGTTGGTCAGCTGGAGCTTGCTGAACAGCAAGAACTGCGGCACAGCGAGCGCCGTGTTGGGAACGGCGATGGCGCCGAGGATGATGGCGAGCACGGCCCGGCGCCCGGGGAAGCGGTACTTCGCGAGCCCGTAGCCAGCCAGGGTGGCCAGCAGCGTTGCGCCGCCGGCACCGACGACGACGTACAGGATCGTGTTGCCGAACCAGCGCACGAAGATTCCGTCGTGATAGGTCAAGACCCTGCCGATGTTCTCGAAGAGTGCGAAGTCCCCGGCGAACCAGAGCGAGAACGAGTTGTAGAGGTTCTCGCGGCTCTTGCTCGCGTTTGCGATCAGCCAGAACAGCGGCACCAGGCAGTACAGGAGCATCAGCGTCATCAAGATCGTCAGCGAGACGGATGCCCGCCGATGCCGCGAACCGCCGGGCTTGCGCTTTGGCGTGCGGGCGGCGGCCGGCAGCTGCCCGCTCGCCAGGCGGCTGGGTGTGCGTGCCGTGCGCGTCACGCTTTCTGCGGCGGTCATGCCTGCTCCTCCTTCTTGGACTTCTTCTTGAAGTTGAAACCCTCGGGGTTCTGGGCGATGAAGGCGACGATCATCGTGATGATGCCCGAGAGGATCGCGATCGCGGCGGCGTAGTTGAACATGGAGCCGGAGAACGAGAGGTTGAACGCGTAGATGTTCGGGGTGAAGTAGCTCGAGATCAGGTTCGGGGCGATCGCGCGCAGCATCGTCGGCTCATTGAAGAGCTGGAAGCTGCCAATGATCGAGAACAGCGTCGCGATGACCAGGGCGCCGCGGATGCTGGGCAGCTTGATGCTGAAGATGGTGCGGAAAGGGCCGGCGCCGTCAATCTCCGCCGCCTCGTAGAGCTCCTGCGGAATGGCCTTGAGGCCGGAGAAGAAGATCAGCATGTTGTAGCCGACGAACTCCCAGGTCACGATGTTTCCTATCGCTGCCATGAGGTAGCTGTTCGAGAGCGGTTCGGGCAGCTTGAATCCGAGGAGGTCGTTGAGGTCCGCGACCAGACCGAACTGCGAGCCATACATGTAGCCCCAGATCATCACGGCCACGACGCCGGGAATGGCGTACGGCAGGAAGATCGAGAGCCGGAACAGCGGCACCCACCGCAGTCGCGCGCTGTCCAGGGCGAGCGCCGCGAACAGTGAGAGGCCCAGCATGATCGGCACCTGCACGAAGAGGAAGATCGTGACGCGCAGCAGGCCGTCCCAGAACTTCGGGTCCGTCAGGGCCTGCGCGTAGTTCTCCAGACCGACGAAGGAGTTGCCTCCGACCAGGGTCTCGCGGAACAGGCTGAGGAAGATCGCGTAGATGAGCGGCGCGATCAGCACGAGCAGGAAGATCGCCATGAACGGGCCGACGAACAGCCAGCCCGACCAATCGCGGCGACGGTGCGCGGTGCGCGGCATGAGCTTCGCGCCGGCCTTCGGGGCGCCGGTGACGACCAGTTCAGTATTTAACGAGCCCGTCGTCATGCGAGAGTCTCGCATGCGCTCTGGGCGGGTGACGACTTCGTCATTCCCCTCACTCCTTCGTGAATGTTTGCGTTGACATGACTGTACGGGCTAACTTCATGTTTACGCAAACAGAATTTGCACATTCGAAAGTAACGAAGGAGTTACGCTTGCTGTCAACCCCCTCGCAGCCCCGAGAATCAGGGGATCTGTCCCCCTTCTCGCTCGCGGAGTCGCGCGCCGGATCCGAGTGGTGGCGCACCGCCGTCATCTATCAGGTCTACCCGCGCTCGTTCGCCGACTCTGATGGCGATGGCATCGGTGATCTGCCCGGAATCACCGCGCGGCTCGGCGCATTGCAGGCGCTCGGGGTCGACGCGGTGTGGATCTCTCCCTTCTACCCGTCCCCGCAGCGAGACGGGGGGTACGACGTGTCCGACTATTGCGACGTCGACCCGCTGTTCGGCACACTCGCCGACTTCGACGCATTGCTGGCCGAGGCGCACGCCCGGGGCATGCGCGTGATCGCCGACCTGGTTCCCAACCACTCCAGTGACCGGCATCCGTGGTTCCAGGCGGCACTGGCCGCGGGCCCCGGCAGCCCCGAGCGGGCGCGCTACCACTTCCGCGACGGGCGCGGCGTGGGCGGGAACGAGCCACCGAACAACTGGCAGTCGTGGTTCGGCGGTCCCGCGTGGACCCGGCTCGGTGGCGATGACGGCCAGCCCGGCCAGTGGTACCTCCACCTCTTCGACAGCTCCCAGCCCGACTTCGACTGGTCCAGTGAGGAGGTGCGCGAGGAGTTCCGCCGGGTGCTGCGCTTCTGGCTCGACCGCGGGCTGGACGGCTTCCGGGTGGACGTGGCGAGCAGCCTCGTCAAGGCCGACGGCCTCCCCGACATTGACCCGGACGCCGACCCGCAGTACGAGCCGCACAGCGGCCAGCCCGGCGTGCATGAGATCTTCCGCGACTGGCGTGCCCTGCTCGAGGGCTACCCCGGAGACCGCATTCTCGTGGCCGAGGCCTGGGTGCAGCCGCTCAGCCGCCGGGCGGAGTGGGTGCGCCCCGACGAGATGCACCAGGCGTTCAATGACCTCTTCGACGTGTGGGACGCCCCGGCGCTGCGCGCGCGCATCGATGCGACCCTCGCCGCATTCTCGGCGGTCGGCGCCCCGGCGAGCTGGGTCGCATCCAACCACGACTCGGTGCGGCACGCGACCTCGCTCTCGTTCCCGGATGCGCCGTACGGTGGCATCGGGCCGCGCACGCCTGACGTGCCGGACTACGACGACTGCCTGCCCCGGGCTCGGGCGCAGGCGCTCCTCAATCTCGGGCTTCCCGGAGGCGCCTACGTCTACCAGGGCGAGGAGCTCGGCTTGCCAGAGGTGACCGAGATTCCCGACGAGCTCCGGCAGGATCCGACGTTCTTCCGGACACAGGGCGAGCAGTACGGCCGTGACGGATGCCGGGTGCCGATCCCGTGGGAGGCCGAGGCCCCGTCGTACGGCTTCGGCCCGGGGCCGGCATCCTGGCTGCCGCAGCCCGAGCGCTGGGCGCGGCTCGCGCGTGACCGCCAGCAGGGCGACCCGGAATCCGTGCTGAGCCTCTACCAGGCGGCCATCGCCCTGCGCCGTGAGCACGCGCTCGGGGCCGGGCAGCTGGAGTGGGTGGATGGCCACCCCGACGGCGTGCTGGCGTTCCGCTCTGCCGGCGTCACCGTGCTCGTGAACATGGGGGAGTCCGCCGCCGCGCTCCCCGCTGGCGAGATCCTGCTTGCGAGCGCACCGATCCACGACCGTACCCTTTCCCCCAACACCGCTGTTTGGATGCACTCATGATCACTACCGTCCACGTTATCTTCAAAACCCACCTCGACTTGGGTTTCACGGACACGGCCAAGAACGTCACCGACCGCTACGTGCACGAGTTCCTGCCGCGCGCGATCGAGCTCGCCGCCGAGCTGGACCGCCGCGGGGGAGCAGCCCGCTTCGTCTGGACGACCGGCTCGTGGCTCATCCACGAGGCGCTGCGGCTCGGCAGCGCCTCGGAACAGGCTGCCCTCGAAGCGGCGATCCGCGCCGGCCAGGTGCGCTGGCACGGCCTGCCGATGACGACGCACACCGAGCTGATGGACGCCGGCCTGCTGGAGCACGGCATCTCCATCGGCCGCGCCCTCGACGCCCGCTTCGGCACGCACACCATCGCGGCGAAGATGACGGACGTGCCCGGCCACACGATCGGGCTCGTCCCGTTCCTGCAGCGCGCGGGGCTGGAGTACCTCCACCTCGGGGTGAACGGGGCATCCGCCGTGCCCGAGGTGCCGGAGTTCTTCGTCTGGCGGGCGCCGGATGGCAGCGAGGTCGTCGTCAACTACGCGCAGAGCTACGGCGCCGCCACGGAGTTCGGCGTGGCCGTTGTGCCCGGCGGCGAGGACGCCATGCACCTCGCCCACACCGGCGACAACTTCGGGCCGCCCTCCGCCGAGAGCGTGGAGGAGCTGTTCGTCGGCCTCGCCGCCGCCTACCCGGGCGCGCGCATCATCGCGTCCACGCTGGACTCCTTCGCCGAGGCGGTGCTCGCGGCGCGCGACCGGCTGCCGGTGCTCGAGCAGGAGATCGGCGACTCGTGGATCCACGGCGCCGGCAGCGACCCGGTGCTGACCGCGCGCCTGCGCGAGCTGCTGCGGCTGCGCAGCCACTGGGTCGCCTCCGGCCAGCTGGTTCCCGGCACGCCGGAGTGCGACGCCTTCAGCGACGGCCTGCTGCTCGTGCCCGAGCACACCTGGGGGGAAGACCTGAAGACCCACCTGGCCGATTACGTGAACTACGAGAAGGCCGACTTCGCCCGGGCCCGGGCCGCCGACCGGATCGACCCCAGCCAGAATCCGGCCGAGTTCGACGCCTTTGCCTGGGCCTACACGGAGCACCCGCGGCCGGAAGGGCTCAGCTACTCCGCCTTCGAGGCCTCCTGGGCCGAGCAACGGGCACACATCGACCGCGCCCTGGCGGCGCTGGCACCCGCGCGGCGCGCACAGGCCGTCGCCGCGCTGGAGAGCTGCCGGCCCGACGGGCTGGCGCTCGCGGGGGAGGCGTGGAGCGAGGTCGACCCGGCGGCGGCGCACCGCGCCGGCGCGTACACTGTGCGCATTGGAGAGGACGGCGCGCTCGTGTCGCTCGTCGATGGCCAGGGCGTCGAGTGGGCCGACCCCGGCCACCCGCTCGCCGCCTACCGTTATCAGACCTTCGACGAGCGCGACGAGCAGCGCTGGATGGGGGAGTACAACCGCGATCGGGAGGCCACCGGCATGTGGGCGATCCCCGACTTCTCGAAGCCGGGCCTGGCCATCGCCGAGACGCTGCCGGCCACGGTGTTCGCACCGCGGGTCGCCTCCGCCTCGCGGCACGACGACGGTGACGCCACGACCCTGGCGCTGCGCCTCGAGCTTCCGGCCGAGGCGTGCGAGCACTGGGGCGGCGCGCGCGACATCCGGCTGTCCTACCGCTTCCCGCACCGGCCCGGCCCGATCCAGATCACGCTCGACCTCGCGGGCAAGGACGCCTCCCGGCTGCCAGAGGCCGGCTGGCTCGGCTTCCGGCCCCGCACCGGCGCGGGCGAGTGGCGGCTCGACAAGCTCGGCACGGCCGTCGACCCACAGGACGTCGTGCGGAACGGCGGGCACGCCCTGCACGCCGTGGGCGCGGTGCGACACCGAGGCGAGGGCGCCGCGGGCGGCCTCAGCCTGCAGCCGCTCGACTCGCCGCTCGTCGCCGTCGGCGAGCCGAAACTCTTCCGCTTCGACAACGCGGTCCCCGACCCGGATGCCGGATTCCACGTCAACCTGCACAACAATGTCTGGGGAACAAACTTCACCATGTGGTTCGACGACGACCTGCGCTCGCGATTCGTGCTCGAGCTCCACAGCAACGCCGAGGAGAAGCGATGAAGAAGCCACTCGTGACCAGCCCCGCCGTCGTGATGGCCCCCCGCGCCGACGGCTTCGAGGTGGTCTGGGGCGTCAGCCGGCTGAGCCGCGGGCGGCTGGAGTGGGCCACGGGCGAGGAGGCCGGCGTGGCCTACTCCGACGCCTTCGGCATGGTGCCGCAGAGCGACCGCGTTCTGCGGGTGCGCCTGAACGGGATGCCGGCCGGCGCCGAGGTGCGCGTGCGCGCCGTGACCGAGGCCGTCACCGGCAGGGGCGTGAAGGGCGCGGCCGAGCGCCACGAGAGCGAGTGGAAGACGGTGCGCACGCTCGACCCGGCGGCGGGCAGCGCGCACTTCGCCGTGTGGAACGACACGCACCGCCACAAGAAGACCCTGAGGGCGCTGCACGCCGCGACGCCCGAGGTCGACATGCTGATCTGGAACGGCGACCTCTGCAACGACTGGAAGCACCCGTCGACCTTCGTCGACACCGTGCTGGACCCGGCCGGCTGCGATGTGAGCCGCGGACGGCCACTCACCATCTCGCTCGGCAACCACGACGTGCGCGGCACCTGGGCGTACCAGCTGCAGGAGTACGTGGCCACGCCGGAGGGGCGGCCGTACACGGCGTTCCGCGTGGGCCCGGTCGCCGGCATCGTGTTGCACACCGGCGAGGACAAGCCTGACGGGCATCCGAGCTTCAAGGGCCGGGTCGCGTTCGAGGCGCTCCGCGCCGAGCAGGCGCAGTGGCTCCGCGAGGCGACCGCCCGCCCCGAGATCCGCGACGCCCCGTACCGGGTGGTGTTCTGCCACATCCCGCTGCGCTGGGTGGACGAGCACGAGGTCGACTACGAGCACGGCGGCTACGACAGCTTCAGCAAGATGAGCCGCGACGAGTGGCACGACGCGCTCAGCGCGTGGGGCGCCCAGATCGTGGTGTCCGGGCACATGCACGAGACGGCCTCGATCCCGCCGAGCGACGAGTTCGGCTACGCCCAGCTCGTCAGCGGGGGGCCGGAAGCCAGCGCCCGCTCGAAGGAGGCGGCGACCTGGGTCGAGGGCGTGGCGAACGCCGGCGAGCTGGTGCTGACCATGCGCGACCTCTCCGGCGCGGTGCTGCACGAGGTGCGGCTGGAGCCGCTCGCCTAGCCTCCGCTGCCTGCCCGATCCCGTTGGGATCACCACAGTGGCGCGGGGTCAGCGGGCGACAGAGGCCTGCCCAATCCCGTTGGTCGAGTAGCGAGGAACGAGCGTATCGAGACCTCGTACGCGGCACGGTTTCTCGCGGGATGCCGGGTCTCGATACGGCCCTGGCGGGCCTACTCGACCAGCGGGAGGGGCGGGCACCGGCCGCGTTGGCGCGAGGAGCGTGCGACCGACGCCTGCCCGATCCCGTTGGGATCACCACGGTGGCCCGGGGGGAGCGGGCGACAGAAGCCTGCCCAATCCCGTTGGTCGAGTAGCGAGGAACGAGCGTATCGAGACCTCGCACGGGGCACGGTTTCTCGCTGGAAACCGGGTCTCGATACGGCCCTGGCGGGCCTACTCGACCAGCAGGGGAGGAGCGGGGGAGGAGCGGGCAGCTGTCGCGTTGGCGCGGGCGACCGAGGCCGACCCCCGGCTAGGGCGTGTGCGGGGCCGGGGTGTCCTCGAGGGCGCGCCAGTCGCGGGCGATCATGGCGTACAGGCCGGCGTCGCTCCACTCACCCTTGTCATAGAACGACTCGCGCAGCGTGCCCTCGTGGGCCAGGCCGAGCTTGGCGCAGACCCGGGCGGATGCCTCGTTGCGCGGGTCCAGGTGGGCGACGAGCCGGTGCGCGCCGATGCCGTCGAAGGCGAGTCGCTGCATGGCCGCCGCAGCCTCGGTCGCGTAGCCGCGGCCGTGGAAGTCGGGGTGGAACACCCAGCCGATCTCGAGTTCGGCCGTCTCGACGCTGCTGAGGCGCAGCATGACGTCGCCGATCACCCGGCCGGCGTTGTTGCCGGCATCCGGGCTCGGGGCCAGCACGCAGGCCAGGAAGATCGCGCTGCCATCGGCATCGAGGGTGTGCAGCGCCGCGCGGCGAGTGGTGTGCGCGGCGGCCGCCTCGAAGTCGCGCTTGGGCCACGGGATGTAGCGGAGCACCTCGTCGATGCGCTGGTACTGCCAGACGTCGTCGATGTCGCTCTCGGCGAGGGGGCGAAGGATCAGCCGCTCGGTCTGGATCGGGGCGAGGGCGAGCGGGGCGCTGTCGAAGGGGAATCCGGCGAAGTAGCCGGGCGGCGGCGTCACCGGCTCGTCCATCGCTGCGCCGCTCATGCCGTGGCCGCTCCGCGGCCGGTGATCGGGCATCCGCCTGCCGCGGCGTCCGGGGCCTTGACCTGCAGGCCGAACACGGCCTCCAGCCCGTCGAGCCAGGCCTGTTGCTCGCCGGCGCGGGCCAGCTCGCGGGAGCGCGTCATCGGCGTGTGCAGGAGCACGCCGGCGAGGTGGCGCAGCGACTGCTCGATGCGGCCGTCCGGGTCGCCCTTGACGCGGGCGCGCTCGATCTCGGCGTCGAGCAGCCCGAAGATGTGGCTGCGCAGCGCCACGACGGCGGGGGCGAGCGACTGCTCCTCGGTGGCGGCGCTGAAGGAGCGGGCGGCCTGGCCGACCATTGCGCGCGCCTCGTGGGTGGCGTTCAGCTCCTCCAGCGGGGCGTGGATGCGGATCGTCTCGAGGTCGAGCAGCTCAACGCCCTCGACCCCGGCGACGTCGGGGTCGATGTTGCGCGGCAGGCCGAGGTCGATCAGCAGCTGGCGGCCGGCGGCCTCCGCGCCGAGCACCTCGCGGCCCGCGCCGAGCAGCGCGGCGTCGATGACGTGGGTCTCGGCGGTGGTGCAGGTGACGACGACGTCGACGGATGCCGCCACGGCGGCGTAGTCGGCCGCCTGCACCGCGGCGATGTCGTGGTTGGCGGCGAAGCGGGCGGCCCGGCCGGAGGGGGAGTAGACGCGGATGTCCTCGGCGCCGCGGTCGCGGAGCGCGGCGAGCGAGGCCCCGGCGTAGCGCCCGGTGCCCACGAGCAGCACGCTGGTCGCCGACCAGTCGCTGATCCGGCTCTCGGCGAGCTCGAGGGAGAGCCGCACCAGCGAGCGGCCGGCCGAGCCAATGCCGGTGCGGTTCTTGACGCCGCGCGAGGTCTGCGAGGCGCGCTGGAACAGCCGCTCGAGCTCGGGGCTCGTCGTGCCGACCGAGCGGGCCTGCTCCAGCGAGCGGCGCACCTGCCCGGCGATCTCGCCCTCGCCGACCACGACGGACTCCAGGCCGGAGGAGACGGCGAAGAGGTGCTCGGCGACGCCGTTGCCGTGCACGAGGTCGAGGCTCTCGCGCAGCGTCTGGGCGTCGACGCCCGTGCTCGCGCTGACGGCCTCGATCGCGGCGAACACCGTCGGCAGCGGCGAGACGCCGAACGGGGCGTTGAGGTCGAGGTAGGTCTCGAAACGGTTGCAGGTGGCGACGACGACGGCGCCGGCCAGGGCGGGGCCGCCGCTCAGGGCGCGGTGTTCCTGCACGATGCGCTCGCCCATGGAGGCAGAGTCGACGGAGAGCTGTTCGAGGAGGTCAAAGTGTGAGTTCTTGTGACTCGCAGAGAGGCAGATGAGCACCTGAGAATTCTACAGCTTGATGTATGCCGATGCGTTCCCATACGCTCACCGGGCAGACGCGGAGCCGCGTGGGGGAGAATGGGCCCGTGAACCACGACGCACGCCAGACCCTGCCGCCCCAGCACCCGCTCGCCTCCGGCCTCACCGGCCAGTCGCGCCTCGTCCGCGCCTACCGCGGGGACCGCCCCGAGGTGACGCCGGTGTGGTTCATGCGCCAGGCCGGGCGCTCGCTGCCCGAATACCGCGAGCTGCGCGTCGGCACGAAGATGCTCGACGCCTGCCTCGACCCGGCGCTCGCCAGCGAGATCACCCTGCAGCCCGTGCGCCGGCACGGCGTCGACGCCGGCATCTTCTTCAGCGACATCGTCGTGCCCCTCAAGTTGGTCGGCGTCGAGGTCGAGATCGTGGCCGGCCGCGGCCCGGTCATGGGCAAGGCTGTGCGCACCGCCGCCGACGTCGCCGAGCTCACCGCGCTCGACCCGGCCGTCCTGGACACCGCGCTCGCACCCATCTCGGACGCCGTCGCCCGCACAGTCGCGGCGCTCGCCGAGATCGCGCCGCGCCACCGGGTGGCCGGCGAGCCGGCATCCGTCACCCCGCTGATCGGATTCGCCGGGGCGCCGTTCACCCTCGCCGCCTACCTCGTCGAGGGCGGACCCTCCAAGGACCACCTGGCCGCCCGGGCGCTCATGCACTCCGAGCCGGAGGCGTGGGCCGCGCTGATGCGCTGGACCGCCGAGGTCACCGGCCGTTTCCTCCGCGCCCAGATCCTGGCCGGCGCCAGCGCCGCCCAGCTCTTCGACTCCTGGGCCGGCGCGCTCTCGCTCGAGGACTACGCGGAGTACGTCGCCCCCGCCTCGGCGCACGCGCTGAGCTTCGTGCGCGACCTCGGCTACTGGGAGAAGACGACGGATGCCGCGGCCGACCCGCAGACGGTGTGGCGCAGCGTGCCGATCGTGCACTTCGGCGTCGGCACGAGCGAGCTGCTGGCGGCCATGCACGGGGTCGGGGCCGACGTCGTGGGCGTGGACTACCGGCTCGCGCTGGACGAGGGCATCCGCCGCCTCGGCGGCACGGTGCCCGTGCAGGGCAACGTCGACCCTGCGCTGCTCGGCGCCCCCTGGTCGGTGCTGCAGGCCCACGTGCTCGACGTGCTCCGCCGCGGCGACGCCGCGCCCTCGCACGTGCTCAACCTCGGCCACGGCGTGCCGCCCGACACCGACCCCGACGTGCTCAGCCGCATCGTCGAACTGGTGCACGGCCGATGAGCGTCCAGGGCAACAGCGCCGACGGCCGCCACGACGTCGTCGTGATCGGCGCGGGCGTCGCCGGCCTCGTCGCCGCCCGCGCCTGCGCGCGGCTCGGCCTCTCGGTGCTCGTCCTCGAGGCCTCGGATGCCGCGGGCGGCTGCGTCGGCCGCACCGAGATCGCCGGCCTCAGCCTCGACACCGGGGCGGAGGGATTCGCCACCCGCAACGACGCCGTGGCGACGCTGCTCGGCGAGCTCGGCCTGGGCGGCGACATCGTCGATCCCAACCCGGCCGGAGCGTGGCTCCGCCTGCCCGCGCTGCACGGCCACGGGGCGCTCACCGTGCCGATGCCCAAGCTCTCCCTCCTCGGCATCCCCGGCTCCCCGCTGGCCAGCGACGTCGTCGCCGCGATCGGCTGGAAGGCCGCCATCCGCGCCTACCTGGACCGGCTCCGCCCGGTGCTCACGATCGGCACAGAGAAGAACCTCGGCGAGCTGGTGGAGAAGCGCATGGGCAGCGCGGTGCTCGACCGCCTCGTCGCCCCGATCTCCGGCGGCGTGTACTCCGCCGACCCGCGCATGCTCGAGGTCGACGCCGTCGCGCCCGGCCTGAACGCCGCGTTCACCCGGGCCGGGTCCCTCTCCGGGGCTGTGAGCCTGCTGAAGACGGAGGCGAAGCCGGGCGCCGGGGTGCGCGGCATCCGGGGCGGGATGCACCGCCTCGTCGACGCCCTGCTGGCCGAACTGGCCCACTACGGCGCCGAGGTGCGCCTCGGCACCCGGGCCGTCGGTCTGCGTGAGGAGCCCAACGGCTCCTGGTTGGTCAGCACCGAATCAGCCGGCGCCGAATCGGCCGGCACCGAGGGAGCCGCCGAGACCGCAGTGCTGCAGATCGCGGCCCGCGCCGTGGTCGTGGCCACGCCGTCCACCGCGGCGCTCGGCCTGCTCGCCGACGCCCGCCCCGACTGGGACGAGGCCGACGGCGACTGGGCCGCCGGATCCTCGGTCGAGATCGTCACCCTCGTGCTCGACGCGCCGGCCCTGGACAGCGCACCGCGCGGCACCGGGGTGCTCGTCGGCGCGGGAACCCCGGGCACGACGGCGAAGGCGCTCACCCACTCCACCGCGAAGTGGGCCTGGCTCGCCGAGGCCGCCGGCCCCGGGCGCCACGTCGTGCGGCTCTCCTACGGCCGCATCGGCGAGGCCAACCCGAGCGCCGCGCTCGGCGACGACGAGCTCACCGTGCTCGCGCTGCGCGATGCGAGCGCCATCCTCGGCGTTCAGCTGGACGCCGCGCAGCTCGTGGGCTCCGCGCGCACGCCGTGGCGCGACGCGCTCTCGCACGCCGCACTCGGGCAGAAGGACAGGGTGGCGGCGCTGCGCGCCCGCCTCGAGGAGGAGCCGACGCTCGCCGTCACCGGATCCTGGCTCGGCGGCACCGGCCTCGCCTCGGTGATTCCGGATGCCACGGAGGCCGCCGGCGGCATCCGCCGCCACTTCGTGCACCTCTAGCCGGGGCCCGGCGCCTGCGGCCCGCGGCGACGACGACGCATAACAAAAATGGAATATTAAGACAACCCCTCTTCCGCGAACCCGAAACGGGGCTACTCTAAACAGAGCCTTCCCTGCGGTAGAACGTCACAACGCAGCGGATCGACAACACAGATCGGGGTCTCATGAAGGGCAAGCTTCTCTTCGTTACCGGAGCGGCAGTCGGCTACGTGCTCGGCACGCGCGCCGGGCGCAAGCGCTACGAGCAGATCAAGGAGGCGGCTTCGGGGATCTGGAACACGCCGACGGTCCAGCAGAGCGTCGACCAAGCCAAGGGCTTCGCGCTCGCACGCGTCAGCATCGTCTCGGATGCCGTCTTCGACGGAGCCAAGAAGCTCGTCAACGCCGCCGCCAAGCAGGGCGCCTCCACGCCGCAGCAGCAGACCCCGACTCGCACGGCCCCGGCCGGCACGAGCGCGGCGAGCCCCACTCCGGCGACCACGAAGCCGGCGGCCACGAAGCCGTCGGCCACGAAGTCGGCGAGCACGGAGCCGAGCACGCCCAACAGCAACGACTGATCTCGCCAGATCGCTAGAAAGGTGGGTGCGACATGTCAGAACACGACACGAATCCCCTGAACGCAGCGCGCCGCCGTTCGCTCTTCGCCCTGGTCGGCGATCTTCCCCGGCTCATCGTCGACCTCCTGCGCGCAGAACTCCAGCAGTTCAAGGCCGAGCTCAGCGAGAAGGGCCAGCGGATCGGCCTGGGGGTCGGGCTCATCATCGTTGCGGCGGTCTTCGCCTTCTTCGGCCTGGCCGTGCTCGTGGCGGTTGCCGTGCTCGCGCTCGCACTCGTGCTGCCCGCCTGGCTGGCCGCGCTGATCGTGGCCGCCCTGCTGTTCGTGCTGGCGGTGCTGCTGATCCTGATCGGCCGGGGCCGCATCCAGGCCGGCCTGGCAAAGAGCGAGCTCGACGTTGACCTGCGCCGCGACCTCGACGCTTTCAAGGGAGAGGGTTCCTATGACCGACGCGCCTGACACTGCCAAGTACGCCGCGGCAGCCGCCAAGAATGCCGAGGCCGCCAGGGACGCCGCAGCAGCCAAGCGCGCGGCCGTCGCCAAGAACGCGCCGCCAGCCGTGCCAGCGGAGAAGCCGGCCCCGGCGCCCAAGCGGAGCCGAGCCGAGCTGCAGCAGGACACGCTGCGTGCCCGCGCCGATCTAGCCGCAACGCTGGACGCCATCGAGGACAAGCTCAACGTTCCCAAGCAGATCGGGCTCGCCGCTGAGCGCGGCACTGAGCGCGTGCGCAGACTCGCGGCGGAGAACCCCATCGCCCTCGGCGCGATCGCCCTCGGCGTCGCCGCGGTCGTCGGGCTCGGCGTCTGGGGCATCGTCCGCGCCGTCAGGCGCTGAGCGCGCGGGGCGCCGCCGATTCGGCCGTGCGCCCCACCCGCTTTTGCCCGCGAGGGCAAAGCGGAGGAGACTAGGGGCATGACTGACCCGACAGCTCGCGCGGCGGCATCCGATCCATCCGCGGACGAGGCGGCGCCACAGGGCTTCACCTTGTTCGCCGTCCTTCGCCGCGACCCGGCCAATCCGGACGACTTCGACGGTCACGACGTGCCGCACTTCGTGAACGAGCTCGACGACATCATCGCGCTCGTCGAGGAGCAGGGCGTGACCCTGCGCGGCATCTACGACGTGTCCGGCTTCCGCGCCGACGCCGACGTGATGCTCTGGATCCACGGCCCCGACGCCGAGGGCCTGCAGTGGGCGCTGCGCGAGCTGCGCCGCTCCCGCATGCTCAAGAGCCTGCTGCCCACCTGGAACGCCATGGGTGTGCACCGTGACGCAGAGTTCAACAAGAACCACGTTCCCGGCTTCCTGCGCGGCATCGAGCCCAAGGGTTGGATGACGGTCTACCCGTTCGTGCGCAGCTACGAGTGGTACCTGCTGCCGGAGGAGGAGCGCTCCGCCATGCTCGCCGACCACGGCCGCAAGGGCGCCGCGTTCCGCGGGGCCATCGCCAACACGGTCGCCTCGTTCGCGCTCGGCGACTACGAATGGCTGCTGCCGATCGAGAGCGACGAGCTGACCGAGCTCGTCGACCTGATGCGCGAGCTGCGCGCGACCGACGCCCGCATGCACGTACGCGAGGAGGTCCCGTTCTACACGGGCCGCCGAATTGAAACAGCTGAACTTGTGGAGGTGCTGCAGTAGTGGCCCAGTACGACGCGATCCTGCTCTCGAGCTTCGGAGGTCCGGAGGGCCAGGACGAGGTCATCCCGTTCCTGCGCAACGTCACCGCCGGCCGAGGCATCCCCGACGAGCGGTTGGAGGAAGTCGCAACGCACTACCGCCACTTCAACGGCGTGAGCCCCATCAACGCGCAGAACCGCGCGCTCAAGGCGGCGCTCGAGACCGAGCTGGCCGCGCGCGGCATCGACATGCCGGTGTACTGGGGCAACCGCAACACGGCGCCGTTCTTCGCCGACACCGTCCGCGAGGCGCACGCCGCCGGCGACCGTCGCCTGCTCGGCCTGGTGACCAGCGCGTACACCTCCTACTCGGGCGTCGAGCAGTACCGCGAGGACTTCGAACGGGCGCTGGAGACGACCGGCCTCGGCGACGAGGTCGCGATCGACCGCATCCGCGAGTTCTTCGACCACCCCGGATTCGTCACCCCGTTCGTTGAGGGCGTCGGCGCTGCCATGGAGCAGCTGAAGGCCGAGGGCATCCCCAGCGACGCGGTGCACGTCCTGTTCGCCACGCACTCCATCCCGAACACGGCTGCCGAGGCATCCGGCCCCGAATTCGGCCCGGGCGGCGCCTACGTGGCCCAGCACCTGGCCGTCGCGGCGCGCGTGCAGGAGCAGGCGGCACCGGGCGTGGCCTGGTCGCTGGTCTACCAGTCGCGCTCCGGCGACCCCCGCACGCCCTGGCTCGAGCCTGACATCAACGACGCCATCGACGAGCTCGCCGTCGCCGGCTCGGTCAAGGCCGTCGTGATCGTGCCGTTCGGCTTCGTCAGCGACCACATGGAGGTGCTCTGGGACCTCGACAACGAGGCCGTCGCCACCGCACAGGGTCATGGAATGGCCGCGGTGCGCGTGCCGACCCCCGGCGTGCACCCCGCCTTCGTCTCCGGGCTCATCGACCTCGTCGTCGAGCGACTGAACGACGTGCCGGATGCCGAGCGCCCGCACGAGACCACCCTCGGCCCGTGGCCGGACCACGCCAGGGTCGGCGCCTCAGAGGCGACCCTCGACAACCCCGGTGGTGTCGCATGAGCACGGTGATCCGCGTCGGCACCCGCGGCAGCGCACTGGCGATGGCGCAGACGAAGGCCATCGCCGCCCGCATCGGCAGTGCGGCGAAGGCCGAGATCGAGATCGTCTCGGTCACCACCCACGGCGACACCTCGCGGGAGTCGCTGGCCACGATCGGCGGCACCGGGGTCTTCGCCTCCGCGCTGCGCGAGTCGCTGCTGGCCGGCGAGTGCGACATCATCGTGCACTCGCTGAAGGACCTGCCGACGGCCGGCTACCCCGGGCTGCGCCTGGCCGCGACGCCCAAGCGCGCCGACGCCCGCGACACCCTCTGCTCCCGTGACGGGCACACCCTGGACACGCTGCCGGAGGGCGCCCGCATCGGCACCGGCTCGCCGCGCCGCATCGCGCAACTGCGCAAGCGCCGCCCCGACCTCGAGATCCTCGACATCCGCGGCAACATCGACTCCCGCCTGGCCCGCGTCAGCGACGAGCTCGACGCTGACGACCCGCAGCGCCTGGACGCGATCCTGCTCGCTGCCGCCGGGCTCGGCCGACTGGGCAAGCTCGACCACGTGAGCGAGTACCTGGACCTCTCCGGCTGGCCGACGGCGCCCGGGCAGGGCGCACTCGCGATCGAGGTGCGCGAAGACGGCGTCGGAGAGCCGCTGGACCGGGCCGTGCGCGCGGCGCTGGAAACCGTGAACCACGGCACGACGGCGGCGACGACGCTGGCGGAGCGCCTGGTGTTGGCCGGCCTCGAGGCCGGGTGCTCCGCGCCCGTCGCCGCGATGGCCGAGGTGGACAGCGAGCTGCTGTTCCTGACCGCGACGGTTTACAGCCTGGACGGCGAGCGGTCGCTGACCAGCTCCCACGCCGCCACCCCGGAGGGGCACGGGGCCGAGCACCTGGCCGACGCCGCCCGCGACGTGGCATCCCGTGTTGTCGAAGAACTTCTGGGCAATGGCGCCGCAGACCTTGCTGTGTTGAAGGGAAAGCCATGACCTCGATCCCCGCCGGCAAGGCAGAGAAGGCCGACAAACCCCTCGCCGGCTGGCGCGTGCTCGTTCCGCGGGGCGGCCCATGGGGAGACCGGGTTGCGGCAAACCTGCGCTCCCGCGGAGCGTCGCCCAAGGTGGCGCCGATGATCAACTTTGCTCCAACGGATGACGCCGCCGCACTGGAGGGCGCCCTCCAGCGCCTCGCCGCCGGCGAGTTCGACTGGCTCACCGTCACCAGCGCCACCACCGTCGACGTGCTGTTCTCGCACCAGGCGGTCGTGCCGCCGACGACGAAGGTCGCCGCCGTCGGCGAGACCACCGCGGCGGCGCTCATCGCCGCCGGCTACCAGGTCGCCCTCGTCCCCGCGGAGGACAACTCCGCCCGGGGCCTGCTCGAGGAGTGGACGGCGGCCACGGACGGCGCCATTCCGCTGCGCGTCCTCGCGCTGCGCTCCGCCATCGCGAAGCCGCTGCTCAGCGTCGGCCTGGCTCGCATCGGCCACCACGTCGAGGCCGTCGTCGCCTACCGCACCGTCGGAGTGCCCGTCGAGGAGTCCATCGTGGCCGAGGTGGCCGAGGGTCGCTTCCAGGCCGTCCTCGTGACCTCGGGGAGCGTCGCAGAGCAGGTGCAGAACCAGCTGGGGCCGATCCCGGAGAGCACGCTCGTCGTCTGCATCGGGCCGCAGACCGCCAAGGATGCCGGCGCGATCGGCCTGCGCGTCGACGCGGTCGCCGACGAGCGCACCGCGGAGTCGCTCATCGAGGTGCTGGTGCGGGCCGCCGAGGCCAAGCGCAGCGCCTGAGTGGCGCGCGGCGTCTGGCCGCTGCAGATCAGTCGGTCTGCGCTGAGGTCGGCTCGGCCGACCCTTCTTCGTCAATCGGCTCGGCTTCTTCTTCGAGCGCCGCCAGGCTGTTCAGGAAGCCGATGACGACCTCGCGCTCGGCCGGGGAGAGCGCCGCGGCGACGTCGAAGCGCCGCGCGTGCTTGCGCCCGATCGTGGCGCGTGCGTCTGCGTGGGTGGCCGGTGTCACGGCAATCACCACGGCACGTCGGTCGTCGGGGTGCGGCGTGCGGGTGATGTGTCCCGCCTTCTCGAGCCGGTCCAGCATCTTGGTGATGGATGCCGTCGAGATCTGGAGGTGACCGGCGAGCATTCCGGCCGTGACAAGCACGCCGGCATTCTTCGCGGCGATCACGAATCGCAGCGCTCGCATATCCGTCTCGTTCAGCCGCATGTAGCTGCGTGACTGCAGGCTGGTGCGATCCTCTGACTCCCGCCACGCCTTGATGGCGGTGAGCACGGCGACGACCTGGTCCAACTCCTCCGGGGGCAGTCCGGCATAGCGCACATAACTGCCCGTCGGGTCGACGATGCGCGGATCCAGCATGGAGGCAGCCGGATCCCAGCGCGTGGAATTCGCCTTGGACATGGCATCAGTGTACTTGCGCAGAGTGTGTCATGCTTAGCTAGTAGCTAACTTAGTTAGGTAATTTTGTGGGGAGTCTCAATGAGTGGTCTGATCGCGTCACCTGTTCCTGACACATCGGGTGAGTACGTCGTGCTGCTGGACGAGAACGGGCAGGCATCGGGCACGGCGGCCAAAGAGGCACTGCACACGGCCGAGACGCCCCTGCACCTGGCCTTCTCCTGCCACATCGCGAACTCAGCCGGCGAGCTGCTCGTCACCCGCCGGGCTCTGGGCAAGCGCAGCTGGCCCGGCGTCTGGACCAACTCCTTCTGCGGCCACCCCGCACCGGGCGAGAGCATCGAGGCCGCGCTCGTGCGCCATGGCCGGAGCGAGCTCGGGTTGCAGCTGGACCCGGTCCGCCACCAGCTGACGCTCGAGCTCCCCGACTTTCGCTACCGGGCCGTTGACCCCGCGGGGATCGTCGAGAACGAGATCTGCCCCGTCTACACGGCCATGACCGACGAGATCCCGACACCGAACCCCGCCGAGGTGATGGAGCTGGCGTGGGTGGCGCCGGAGTCGCTGGCGACATCCATCGCCAGCACCCCGTGGGCGTTCAGCCCCTGGCTGGTCTTGCAGACAGCCGCACTCGAAGGGAGAATGCGGCCATGACCATCGTCATGAGTCGCTTCGTGACCGCCGAGGATGCCGCCCGGATCGAGGGCGTGCTGGCCGGGCACTGGCAGAAGCGCCGCGCGGCGGCCGAGGCCTTCGGCGAGGACTACTCCCGGCTCTGGGCGGCGATCGAGCGGTCGGCCCACGGTGGCAAGCTGCTGCGGCCCGCTCTCGTGCTCTGCGCGTATGAGGAGCTCAGCGTCGACGCCGCGCCGCTCCGGGGCGCCGCGGTCGAGCTGGCCGCCGCCTTCGAACTGCTGCACACCGCCTTCCTGCTGCACGATGACGTCATCGACAACGATTTCGTTCGCCGCGGCCAGAGCAATCTCGCCGGCGAACGCTTCGACGAGGGCGTGGCCGCGGGGCTCGGCGCGGCAAACGCGGCACGCTGGGCCCAGGCATCCGCCATTCTCGCCGGCGACCTGCTGATCCACGATGCGCAGTCGATGGTGGCGCGTCTCGCCGTGCCCGAGCCCGTGCGACTCGGGCTGCTCGACCTGCTCGACGCCGCAGTCTTCGCCTCCGCGGCAGGCGAGCTGAGCGACGTGGGGCTGAGTGCCGGCGCCGTGAGCCCCGAGGTGCCGGCGGTCCTGGACATGACGAGATGGAAGACGGCCCCCTACTCGTTCGCGGCGCCGCTTCGGGCCGGAGCGGTGTTGGCCGGCGCGCCCGCAGAGCTGGGGCTGCTGCTGGAGCAGTTCGGCGGTCTCATCGGCACGGCCTTCCAGCTGCGCGACGACGTGCTCGGCGTCTTCGGCGACGAGCAGCTGACCGGCAAGAGCACGATCGGCGATGCCAGAGAGGGGAAGATGACGGCGATGATGGCTTTTGCCCGAACCACGGCCAGCTGGGCCGAGTTGCGACTGCTGATCGGGCCGGGCGGGCCGGGCGACATCGATCGGGTGCGCGTGCTGCTGGTCGACTCCGGTGCACTCGGCTACGCGGAACGGTTGATCGCCGACCTCGTCGCGGAGGCGCTCGCGCTGCTCGAGCAGCCGCTCGTGCCGGCGGGGCTCCGGGCCGAGCTCGCGGAGCTCGCCCACCGGGCGGCGGTGCGCGTCTCATGACCAGGCCACTGGAGCGGGGGAGCGTGCCCGCACTCGCCGGCGCCCGCGAACTGGCGCTCTACGAGCGCGCGGCGCACCGGGGGGCCGCCGTCGTCATCCGGGAGTATTCGACCTCTTTCGGCTTGGCCAGCCGGCTGCTCGCCCCGCAGATCCGGCCCGAGATCGAGAACATCTACGCCCTGGTGCGGGTGGCCGACGAGATCGTCGACGGCACCGCCGCCGCCGCCGGGTTGAGCATCGCCCAGCAGCGGGAGTGCCTCGACGCCATGGAGGCCGAGACCGTTCGTGCACTGCAGCGCGGCTACAGCAGCGACCTCGTCGTGCACGCCTTCGCGCTGAGCGCGCGACGCGCCGGCATCACCGCGGAGCTGCTCAGCCCCTTCTTCGCCTCGATGCGCCGCGACCTCGATCCGGCGCCGTTCGGCGCGGAGGAACTGCGCGACTACATCTACGGCTCCGCCGAGGTGATCGGCCTGATGTGCCTGCGGGTGTTTCTGAACGGGGAGTACATCAACGACAACGAGCGCAGGCGGTTGGAGCACGGCGCCCGTCGGCTCGGTGCCGCGTTCCAGAAGATCAACTTCCTGCGCGACATCTCGGCCGACTTCACCGCCCTCGGCCGCCGCTACTTTCCCGGCGTCGACCCGCTGGCCATCACCGAGGAGCAGAAGGCGAACATCGTCGCCGGCATCCGGGCCGACCTGTTCGCGGCCGATGCGGTGATCCCGCGGCTGCCCGCCAGCTGCCGGAGGGCGATCCGCGCGGCATCCGCATTCTTCGCAGAGCTCACCGACCGCGTCGACGCGACGCCAGCGGCCGCGCTTGCCGGCCAACGGGTGCGCGTCCCGGGGCCGCAGAAGGTGCGCATCCTGGCCGGCGTGCTGCTGAGGTCACGATGAGCGCGCCAACCGCCAGCGTGATCGGCGGCGGCATCGCCGGGCTGGCGACGGCCGCGCTGCTGGCAGCAGACGGCTACGACGTCACGCTGCTCGAAGCACGCGGCGTGCTGGGCGGCCGGGCCGGGCTGTGGGAGGCCGACGGCTACCGCTTCGACACCGGGCCGTCGTGGTACCTGATGCCCGAGGTCTTCGAGCACTTCTACTCCCTGCTCGGCACCTCCGCAGGCGAGCAGCTCGCGTTGGAACGGCTGGACCCCGGCTACCGCGTCTTCGCCGAGACCGGCGCTGCGCCGATCGACATCGTGGCCGACTTCGAGGCCAACGTCGCCCTGTTCGAGTCGATCGAGCCCGGCGCGGGAGCCGAGCTGCGCCGCTACGTCGCCTCGGCCTCTGACGCCTACGAGCTGGCACTCGGCCGCTTCCTCTACAACACCTTTGACGACCCGCGCAGCCTGATCGGGCCCGAGGTACTGCGCCGCGCGCCCGCGCTCGCGGGTCTGGGCGCCCGCTCGCTCCACGGCCTGATCCAGAAGCACGTGCGCGACCCGCGTCTGCAGCAGGTGCTGGGCTACCCGGCCGTGTTCCTCGGCTCCTCTCCGTTCGAGGTGCCGAGCCTCTACCACCTGATGAGCCATCTCGACTTCGGCGACGGCGTCTACTACCCGCAGGGCGGCTTCAGCACGATCATTGACAGCATCGCGGGGCTGGCCGAGTCGGCGGGTGTTCGTGTGCTCACCGGGGCGCAGGCCACCGAGATCACGACGGATGCCGGCAGCACGGCTGGCGGCAGTGCCGCCGCACGGCGCGCCAAGCACGGCCGGCGCCGGCGCCGCCCACGCGCCGCCGCGACAGGGGTGCGCTACCGGGACGCACAGGGTGCGGAGCACGAGATCCAGAGCGACATCGTGGTCTCGGCCGCCGACCTCCACTTCACCGAGACGGCGCTGTTGTCGCCGGAACTGCGGAGCTACCCAGAGGAGTGGTGGGAGCAGCGCAATCCGGGTCCGGGGGCCGTGCTCGTGATGCTCGGCGTGCGCGGCGCGCTGCCGGAGCTCGAGCACCACAACCTGTTCTTCGTCGACAACTGGGAGGACAACTTCTCGGCGATCTACGGCAACCCGAGCTTCGTCCCGGAACCGGCATCCATCTACGTCTGCCGGCCCAGCGCCACAGACCCCGGTGCGGCACCGCCCAACCACGAGAACCTGTTCGTGCTGGTGCCCGTGCCGGCCGACCCGGAGATCGGGTCGGGAGGGCTCGGCCGCAGCGGCTCCGCGCGCGTTGAGCGGGCCGCGGACGCGGCGATCCAGCAGATCGCACAGTGGGCCGGAATCCCCGATCTGGCACAGCGCATCGTGCTGCGCCGCACCGTGGGCCCGGCAGACTTCGCCGAGGACCTGAACTCCTGGCGCGGCGGTGCGCTCGGCCCCGCGCACACCCTGCGGCAGAGCGCCTTCTTCCGCGGCCGGAACAGCTCCACCTTTGTCGACGGGCTCTACTACGTCGGCGGCAGCACCATCCCCGGCATCGGGCTGCCGATGTGCCTGATCAGCGCGGAACTCGTCATCAAGAAGCTGCGCGGCGACCGGAGCGGTGCGCCGCTGGCCGCGCCGCTCTCCGCGCACGCGGCGCGCACCGCGGCCGGGGCGGCCCCGCGATGAGCCTGCTCTACCTCGCGTTACTGCTGGCCTCGCTCGGCTGCATGGTGGTGCTGGACCGCCGCTTCACGCTGTTCTTCTGGAGCGAGCCGCGCCGTGCTGCCCTGGTGCTCGCGCTCGGGACCCTCTTCTTCGTGCTCTGGGACATCGCGGGGATCGCCCTCGGCATCTTCCTGCGCGGGCAGAACGAGATCTCGACCGGCCTGCTGCTCGGGCCGCACTTTCCGGTCGAGGAACTCGTCTTCCTCGTCTTCCTCTGTTACCTGAGCATGGTGCTGTTCCGGGGAACGCAGCGGTTGCTCACCGCGAGGAGGCCGGCATGACGTACACGGTGCTGAACCTGGTGATGCTCGCCGTGGTGCTGCTGGTCGCGGCATCCGCCCTGCTGCTGCGGCGGCCGGCCCGGCTCGGCACGGCCCTCGCGTCCGCGGGCGTCACGGCCGCGGCGCTGTTCGTGCTGACGGCGCTGTTCGACAGCCTGATGATCGCCGGCGGGCTGATGGAGTACAGCGGGGAACACCTGCTTGGCTGGTCGATCGGCCTGGCCCCGATCGAGGACTTCGCCTACCCGCTGGCGGCCGTCATCCTGCTGCCATCGCTTTGGGCGCTGCTCGGCCCGGCGCGCCGCCCGGTCACAGTCAAGGAGAGCGCGGATGTCGGCTGAGAGCAGCACGAGGCAGAGCCCGCCCAGCCAGAGCCTGCCCCGCCAGCTGCTGCTGGCCTCGCGGCCGCTGAGCTGGATCAACACGGCGTTCCCTTTTGCCGCGGCCTACCTGTTGAGCACTGGCCGGATCGACGCGGCCCTCGTCATTGGCACGCTGTTCTTCCTGGTGCCGTACAACCTGGCCATGTACGGCGTGAACGACGTGTTCGACTACGCCTCCGACGTGGCCAACCCACGCAAGGGCGGCGCACACGGCGCACTGCTGGCGCCTCGGCTGCACCGGGCGACGCTGCTGGCCGCCGTGCTGCTCTGCGCCCCGTTCGTGCTGGCGCTGGTGCTGCTCGGCTCGCCGGCCTCCTGGCTGGTGCTCGCGGTGAGCCTGTTCGCGGTGGCCGCCTATTCGGTGCCCGGGCTGCGCTTCAAGGAGATCCCGGTTCTGGACTCGCTCACCTCGAGCACCCACTTCGTCTCGCCCGCCGTCTACGGGATCGTGCTCGCCGGCGCGCCGTTCGGCCCGGTGGCCGTCATCGTTCTGCTCGCCTTCTTCCTCTGGGGCGTCGCGAGCCACGCCTTCGGCGCCGTGCAGGACGTGCAGCCAGACAGGGCGGCGGGCATCGGTTCGATCGCGACGGCGCTCGGCGCGGCGGCCACCGTGCGCGTGGCGCTGGCCTGCTGGGCGGTGGCGGGGGTGGTGCTGCTCCTGCTGATTCCGCTGGGCTACGGCTGGCCCGGCGCCCTCGCGGCCCTGCTCGTCGTGCCCTACCTGGTGCTGGCCTGGCCGTACCGCTCGGTGAGCGACGCCGACTCGGCGGCGGCCACGGGCGGCTGGCGGCACTTCCTCTGGGTCAACTACGCGGTCGGGTTCCTCGCGACGCTCCTTCTCATCTTCAGCGCAGTCGATACACGTAGTCTGTTCGGGTGACCGCAAACCCCCGTATTCGCCCCCGTCGTCTGCGCGCCAATCCCGGGATCCGCCGCCTCGCCTCAGAGACGCGCCTCCACCCGGCCCAGCTGGTGCTCCCGCTCTTCGTTCGTGAGGAGGGTGGCCCGATGCCGATCGCCTCGATGCCGGGCGTCGTGCAACACACGCTCGACAGCGTGAGGGGGGCGGTTCAGGACGCCGCGGCCGCCGGAATCGGCGGCGTGATGCTCTTCGGCGTGCCCAGCGTGCGCGATGCGACGGGCAGCGGCGCCACGCACCCGGACGGCATCCTCAACCGCGCCACCCGGGTGGTCGCAGACGAGGTCGGCGACGCACTCGTCGTGCAGACCGACCTCTGCCTGGACGAGTTCACCGACCACGGCCACTGCGGGGTGCTGGACGCCCTCGGCCGGGTCGACAACGACGCGACGCTCGAGCGCTACCGCGAGATGGCGCTGGTGCAGGCGGCATCCGGCTCGGCGCTGCTCGGCCTCTCCGGCATGATGGACGGCCAGGTGGCCGCCGTGCGCGAGACGCTCGACGGAGCCGGGTTCGTCGACACCGCCATCCTCGCCTACTCGGCCAAGTACGCCTCGGCGTTCTACGGTCCGTTCCGCGATGCCGTCGAGTCGACGCTGGACGGCGACCGCCGCAGCTACCAGCTCGACCCCGGCAACCGTCGGGAGGGTCTGCGCGAGGCCATGCTCGATATCGAGGAGGGTGCCGACGTCGTCATGGTGAAGCCGGCAGGCAGCTACCTCGACGTGCTCGCCGACGTCGCAGCCGCCAGTGATATTCCAGTTTGGGCATATCAGGTGTCCGGCGAGTACTCGATGATTGAGGCCGCCGCCATGCAGGGCTGGATCGACCGCAAGCGCGCCGTGCACGAATCGGTGCTCGGCATTCACCGGGCCGGCGCCGACGTCGTGCTCACGTACTGGGCCACCGAACTCGCCGGCTGGCTGAACAATGGAGACTTCGCATGAGCACCAACGAGAACCTCTTCGAGCGCGCCCAGGCCGCCATCCCCGGCGGCGTGAACTCGCCGGTGCGCGCCTTCCGCTCCGTCGGTGGCACGCCGCTGTTCCTCGTCGAGGCCTCCGGGGCCTACGTCACCGACTCGGCCGGCCGCCGCTACGTCGACCTCGTCGCCAGCTGGGGTCCCGCCATCCTCGGCCACGCCCACCCGCAGGTAGTCCGTGTGGTGCAGGACGCGGCAGCCCGCGGCCTCTCCTTCGGCGCCAGCACGCCGGCCGAGACCGAGCTGGCTGAGCTGATCGCCGAGCGCGTCGCCCCCGTCGAGAAGGTGCGCCTGGTCTCGACCGGCACCGAGGCGACGATGACCGCCATCCGCCTCGCCCGCGGGTTCACCGGCCGCGAGCTGCTGGTGAAGTTCGCCGGGCACTACCACGGCCACTCCGACGGCCTGCTCGCCGCCGCCGGATCCGGTCTCGCCACGCTCGCGCTGCCGGGCTCCGCCGGGGTGACCGCAGCGACGGCGGCGCAGACACTCGTGCTGCCCTACAACGACCTCGACGCCGTGCGCGCCGCATTCGCCGAGCACGGCGACAACATCGCCGCCGTCATCACCGAGGCCGCCGCCGCCAACATGGGCGTCGTCGCGCCCGACCCCGGCTTCAACGCGGCCCTCGCCGACATCGTGCACGCCCACGGCGCGCTGCTGATCATGGACGAGGTGCTCACCGGCTTCCGCGTCGGCTCGGCCGGCTACTGGGGCCTGGAGAATGCGCACGGCCAGAGCTACGCGCCGGACCTGTTCACCTTCGGCAAGGTCATCGGCGGCGGCCTCCCCGTCGCCGCGCTCGGCGGCCGCGCCGAGGTGATGGACTACCTCGCCCCCCTCGGCCCGGTCTACCAAGCCGGCACGCTCTCCGGCAACCCGGTCGCCGTGGCCGCCGGTCTGGAGACCCTGCGCCTGGCCGACGACGCGCTCTACGCCCAGCTCAACGCGAGTGCGCTGCTCATCTCGGAGGCCGTCTCTGCCGCACTCGCGGCGGAGGGCGTCGCCCACCACGTGCAGCGGGCGGGCAACCTGTTCAGCTTCGTGTTCGGCGCGCACCTGGCATCCGGCGCCCGATCCTACGCGGAGGTGCTCACCCAGGAGGCGTACCGCTACCCGGCGTTCTTCCAGTCGATGCTGGCCAGCGGCATCTCGCTGCCGCCGTCGGTGTTCGAGGCCTGGTTTGTCACGGCTGCGCACGACGACACCGTGATCGCGCGCATTCTCGAGGCGCTGCCGGATGCCGCCAAGGCGGCGGCCGCCGCGCAGCCGGAGTAGCCGGGGAGCAGGGGCGGCGCCCGACGGCGCTGCCCCTGAGTTTTGCCACACGGCGCTGCCACACAGTGCATCGTCACCGCATTGTGAGGTTTCGCACAAGGCGAATGTCGGTAGCTCTTGGCAGACTAGGGGCATGGCTTCATTGCGTGTGCACCCCGACCGGCTTGAGATTCAACTCACCCCCGCCGAGAAGGCGCTTGCGCTGCGCCGGGACGAGATCTCGGTGCCGCGGTCTGCCATCCGCTCCGTCACAATCACCGATGACCCGTGGATCTGGATCCGTGGGATTCGGGCGCCCGGTTCGCTCGTTCCGCTGGTGCTCGCCGTCGGCACCTGGAAGTTTCACGGCGGCAAGGATTTCCTCGTCATCAAGAACAAGCGCCAGGCCGTCATCATTGATATTGCCGATGGGGAATATGCCCGCCACATCGTCAGCACCAACCACGCGGCTGAGCTGGTGCGGGCACTGAACGTGAGCCCCGGCGACGCCGAGACAGCTGCCCTGGCCGCGGCCGCGGCGCAGGCAGCGGCCGGCGCGGGCGCCGAGGGGGCTGCGCCCACGAAGGACCCGAAGGCCCGTGCCGTGCGGCTGCCGCGCCTCGCCCGCGCCGCCAAGACGAAGGCACCCGATGCGCAGGGAACTGCCGCGCAGAGCGCTGACGCGCAGGGCACTGCCGCGCAGAGCGCCGACGACGCGAGCTCCGAACCTGCGAGCTCCGCGGTGGCGGATGCCGACGCGAAGAGCGCGGTGGCCGACGGCACCGAGAACGCGTAACTGGTCGAACCAGTTACGACCGGGTTCTCACAACCACTCCACCTGCACCGGCACGCCGAGGTGGCGGCCGTAGGCCTCCGTCGACCGTTCGACCGCGGCGCGCTCGGCGGACGACATCGCCCGCAGGCGGTCGACAACGACCGTCGCGTCGCGGGCCCGCAGCACGTGCTTCCATTGCGCGGCCATGACGCCGTCGACCAGCACGGTGTGCAGCAGTGTGCCGCCGGCGAATTCATATTCCGATAACTGCATGAGCACCTTGCTGGGCGTGTACGACATCACGTACTCGTCGTAGCCCTGCACGAGATCGACGCGCGGCTGAAGCGTGCTCTCACCAGCCGGCGCGGCGACCGGCACTGCTGCCGGGGGTTGCCACCAGCAGTCGAAGCCCTCGACCGCCACCGGCTCGAATCGGCCGGGCTCCTGCTCGCGCACGATTGCCAGCCCCGCCCGCGCGTCGCCCAGGGTGAGCCCGCTCCACACCGCGAAGTCCTTAAGGGTGACGGGCCCGCGGGTGGCGATGAAGCGCGCGAGCAGCTCGGCCAGCGCCCGCTCCCGTTCGAACGGCCCGCCGGCATCCGGCACGCGCTCCTCGAAGAGCGCATACCCGCGCTGCTTGCCGCTGGAGGCGCCGCTGATCACGAGGCGCTGCAGTTCGGCCTCCATCATGACGAGGCTGAGCGCCAGCCCGCCGAGATCGAGCCCGTGGGCGCGGAGTGCGTCCGCAAGCTGGGGGCGGGTGCGGTGCCGCCCGCCGGCGAGCTCGGCGAGGATGAGCGCGAACGCCCGGTCGAGCGTTGTCGCGTCGACGGAGGTGCGGCGCAGATAGGCCGCATTGATGCGCTGCACGCGCGGCCCGGTCAACCGCAGCAGCCAGTCGGCGTCCGCGGGCGTCACGAAGTGCCAGGTCGGGCGCAGCACATGGGTGCGCAGGATCTCGCCGCGGTCGGCGGCGACGGCGAGGCCTGCCGCGTCTGGCGTGCCGCGCAGGCGCTGCGCGATCGCCCAGAGCGCGTAGCTGTACTCCTGTGCCTGCATGGCGACGAAGCGGCGCACCAGCTCGCCGGGCGGGCCGGCGCGCGGCGACCAGAGGGCGTGGTTGTTCATCCGGTGCGCGACGGCTTGGCTACGGCTCAGCTGCGCGGTCACGGCGGCCGGCCCTACGCGCGGACGTTGACGACGGTGCGCCCGCGCACGGTGCCGGCGAGGATCGCCTCCGCCGCCTCCGGAACGGCTGCGAGGCCGATCTCGGTGCTGAGCTCGTCGAGCAGCTCAAAGCGCGTCTCGGCGGCCAGCCGCATCCAGGCCGCCTCGCGCAGGGCGAGCGGGGCGTCGACCGAGTTCACGCCGAGCAGGTTCACCCCGCGCAGGATGAACGGCAGCACCGTGCTCGGCAGCTCGACGCCGGCGGCCAGGCCGCAGCTGGTGACGGATCCGCCGTAGCCGGTCTGGGCGATCACGTTGGCGAGGATCGTGCCGCCGACGGAGTCGATGGCGCCCGCCCAGCGGGTGCTCTGCATCGGGCGGCCGGGCTCGGAGAGCTCTGCCCGGTCGATGACGCTGCTCGCGCCGAGCTCGCGGAGGTAGTCGCCCTCTGACTCCGCCCGGCCGGATGCCGCCGTCACGCTGTACCCGGCGCGGGCCAGCAGCATGATGGCCACCGAGCCGACGCCGCCGGCCGCGCCGGTGACCAGGATCTCGCCGGAGCGCGGGCCGATGCCCTGCTTCTCCAGCGCCATCAGCGAGAGCATCGCGGTGAAGCCGGCCGTTCCGATGGCGGCGGCCCGGCGGGCGCTGATCGCGCTGGGCAGGCGCACCAGGGAGTGCGGGCTGACGAGGGCGCGCTCACTGAGCCCGCCGTGCAGGCCCTCGCCGAGGCCGGCGCCATTCAGCACGACGCGCTCGCCCGCAGCCCAGCGCGCGTCGGGGCTGGAGCGCACCGTGCCGACGACGTCGATGCCGGCGATCAGCGGGGTGCGCCGCACGACGCCCGGGCGCCCGGCGACGGCCAGGCCGTCCTTGTAGTTGACGCCCGAGTACTCGACGTCGAGGGCGACGCCGCTCTCGAGGGTGATCGCGGCCGGGTGCTCGTCGCTGCCGGCGGTGAGGAAATCCTGGTCGAGAGTGCGCAGCGTGCCGCGCTGCCGGGGGCCCGTGCCCGCGACATCCGCCACGGAATCGACGACGATGGCCCGGAACTGATCGCTCATGCCCCCAGCCTAATCAGCGGGGCCGGTTCAAGCCGGGGGCATGGGCGATCCGATCACGTGACGTCGCGGCGCCAGCTGGTGAAATAGCCGGCGACGGTCGTGACGATGGCGATGGCCAGCAGCACGAGGCCGCCCTGCCACCAGAACAGCGTCTCGGCGGAGCCGCCGGGCATGGCGACCGAGTAGAAGCTCGCGCCGACGAGGGAGTCGCTCGCCGCGCCGGGCAGGAAGCGCGCGATGTTGGCGGTGACCTCGTTGAAGGAGGAGACCAGGCGCAGCACGGGCTCGAGGAACTGGGTGAAGGCGATCACGATGATCAGCGCGGCGACCTGGCTCGGCACGAGCGCGCCGAGCCCGACGCCGACAGCCGCCCAGAGCGCCATCGCCAGCACGCCGCGGCCGACCATCGCCCAGGTGTCCGAACTGTCGAGCGCGGTGTCGAGGTTGAAGGCACCGAGTGCCGCGGCACCGAGGCCGACCGTCGACGCCCAGGCGATGACGCCGAACAGGGCGCCGACGAGCAGCATGGCGACGACCTTCGCACCCAGCACGATGCCGCGCCGCGGGGTGGCCAGGAACGTCGGGGTGAGCGTCTGGTGCCGGAACTCGCCCGTGACGGCAAAGGCGCCGAGCAGCACCGGGAACACGTAGCCGATCGAGGACGCCATGCTGTAGATCACGGCGTGCAGGTTCATCCCGGGCGGGAGCGGGCTGACCCCGGCAGCGGAGGCGTCGCCGCCGCTGGCGGCCCAGCCGAACAGTGCGCCGAGCCCGCCGGCCATGACGCCGACGTAGAGGAAGAGGACGAGCGCCAGGATCCACCAGAGGCGGGTGCTGAACAACTTGAGGAACTCGGCCGAGAGGGCGCGGGTGAAGGTCATCGCTCGCCACCTCCCGCGATCAAGCTGAGGAAGGAGTCTTCCAAGCCGGTCTCCTGTCGGTGCAGAACGCTGATCTCAACACCGGCCGCGAAGGCGATGTGTCCGATCTGGGCGGGGTCGGATGCCGCCACGAGCAGCCCGGCCCTGGCCGGGGCGTGGCTGAGGCCGGCCGCTGTGAGCGCGGCGGCGAGTGCCTCGGGGGTGGGGGAGTTGACGATGACGTGCGGGGTGGCTTCGGTGTCGAGGCTGGAGAGCGGGCCGCGGTGCACGAGCTGGCCCTTGGCGATGATGACGACGTCGTCGACGCTCTGCTGCACCTCGCTGAGCAGGTGGGAGCTGACCAGCACGGTGCGGCCCTCTGCCGCGAGCTCGCGCAGGAACAGCCGGATCCACTTGATGCCCTCAGGGTCCAGGCCGTTGATCGGCTCGTCCAGCACGAGCACGCCCGGGTCGCCGAGCAGGGTGCCGGCCAGACCGAGGCGCTGGCGCATGCCGAGCGAGTAGCCGCCGACGCGGCGATCGGCGTACTCGCTGAGCCCGACCTTGTCGAGCACGATGTCGGCCCTGGTCTTGTCGAGGCCGGCCGCGGCGGCGTAGACGCCGAGGTGGTTGCGGGCGGTGCGCCCCGGGTGGAAGCTGGCCGCCTCGAGCGCCGCGCCGACCGCGGTGAGCGGGTTCGGCAGCTGGCGGTAGGGAACTCCGCCGAAGGTGGCGGTTCCGCTGGTGGGTCGCACGAGGCCGAGCAGCATGCGCAGGCTCGTGGTCTTGCCTGCACCGTTCGGGCCGAGGAAGCCGGTGACCCGGCCCGGCTCCACGGTGAAGGAGAGGTCGTTGACGGCGTTGACGGCGCCGAAGCGCTTCGTCACCCCGGCGAACTCGATGGGCACTCCGATGGGCATGGAATCCTCTCTGCCTTGTGCTCGGCAGGGACCCCCGCCACGCCTCCACCCTATTGAGGCCCCGGCGCCCGCTGCATCCGTCGCGCGGGGGATTCTGCGCCAGGCCCGTCACCCGCTCGGCCGGTCGGGGGAGACGCCGCACGATCAGCCGAGTTCGAGCGTGTACTCCGTGTCGAAGTCGTCGTACCAGACAGTCACGGTCACCGGCCGCACAGCCACCTCCGACGGCAACTGATAGATGTGCGTGGTCGCCCGCAAGTCTGCCGTGCAGGGGTTGCGCGGCGACTGGCCGAACTCGATCCGCACACTGTCGTCGCCGAGGATCTGCAGTTCACCGGCGACAGCCGGGCAACTGCCGCTTCCCATCGTGACCACCCCGAACTCTGTGTCGCTCACCCATCCGACGACGGGCACACCATCGAGAAGATCGGGATTCGGCCCCTCCCAGCCGTCGGGGATTCCGCGTTCGACTCGCTCCGCGTGCGACCCATCGCCGAAGACGCCTGGCCCGGGCAGGCCCGTCGCGCACCCCGTGAGCGTGAACAGCCCGGCCACCACCGCCACTGCGCCCGCAACCGTCCCAAATCGAAAAGGCTTCATGTGGAGATCGTGTCACGACGCCGGCGATGCACGGCAGCGGAGATCATTTCGTTACAGACGTGAAGCGGGGTGGAGCAGTCACGCGGTGGGACGCGCGGGGCAGTCGAAACCCGCCAAGCAGCGGTCGCTGTCCACCGGCTTCCGTGGAGGTGGCTGCCGCGTTTCGCGGCGCTTCGTGTCGCGCTATGCGTGCGGCGGGCGCTGCAGCCCGGCCACGACCGACTCCGCGGCATCCGTGCCCAGGTGGATGATCTCGTTGGCTGCGCCGACGTGCACGACGCGCGGGGTGAACGCGATTGCCTCGTCGCTCGGCATCAGTCCGTAGGCGATGATGATGACGACATCGCCCGGGTGCACGAGGTGAGCGGCCGCGCCGTTGATGCCGACGACGCCGCTGCCGCGCTCGCCGGCGATCGTGTACGTCTCGAGCCGGGCGCCGTTCGTGACGTCGACGACGGCGACCTGCTCGCCGGGCAGGATGCCGGCCGCCTCGAGCAGGTCCCGGTCGATCGTGATCGAGCCGACATAGTCGAGGTCGGCGTGGGTGACGGTCGCGCGGTGGATCTTGCCGCTGAGCATGGTTCTGAGCACGAGCATCCAGCCTACTCGCGCTCCGCAGCGGGCATCGGCGCGGTGGCGGGCGCTCGGGCTAGTTGAGGGCGCGGGTGTCGGCCGGGATCTCGCCGCCGGCGTAGAGGGCGCCCGCGACATCCTGCAGCGCGGTCAGGGCGACGCGCTGCACGTACGGCCCGTAGGAGACGCGGGCGACGCCCAGCTCGGCGAGGCGGGCGGGGGAGGGCAGCAGCGGCAGCCCGATCACGCTGAGGCGGCGCGGGCCGAAGGCCTCGACGAGCTCTGCAACGACGTCCTCGCCGAAGTTGCCCGGCACGAACACGCAGGCGGCGCCGGCGTCCAGGTAGGCGCGGCCGCGCTCGATGGCGTCGGCGACGATCACCTCGAGCGGGCGGTCGCCGCCGCGCAGGAACGCGTCGGTGCGGGCGTTCAGCACGAACGGGACGCCCTCGGCCGCGCCGGCGGCGACCACCGCGGTCATGGCGGCGACGGACTCGGCGAGGGGCTTCAGCTCGTCCTCGATGTTCGCGCCGACGACGCCGAGGGCGATCGCGCGGCGGGTGGTGTCACCGGCGTCGCCGTAGCCGGCCTCGAGGTCGGCGGTCAGCGGCAGCTCGGTGCTGGCCGCGATGCGGCCGACCATGTCCAGCATGAGCTCGCGGGGGATGGCCTCGCCGTCCGGGTAGCCGAAGCTCGCCGCGATCGAGTGGCTCGCGGTGGCCAGGGCGCGGGTCTCCGGCAGGGCCGCGACGGCGCGGGCGCTCACCACGTCCCAGACGTTGACGAGCTGCAACAGCTCCGGTGCCTCGTGCAGGCGGAGGAGGTCGGTGGCGCGGGCGGCGGTGGTGTCGATGTCGGTCATGCCCCTCACCGTAGCCGCGGCACCTGCTGCGCGGTCGGCGGGAAACGGACCTCACCGTCGCCGGCCGAGGCGAAGCCGCGCAGCTCAGCGCTCCGGCGGCGTAGGGTAAAAGCCATGGAAGGAGCCGAGTCGGTTCGACAGCCAGAGGAAAGTTAGGTTAGCCTATCCAATGTTGTCTCGGATTGCCTGGCGACGGCTTCGGCCCGCTCCTGGTTCACCCGCCCCGCGGCACGTCGGCGTTGCGCACTGCAGCCCCCAGAAACCCCACCGCATTGGAGCACCCTCATGACGCACGCCCAGATTCGACCTCTTGGCGCCCTCGCGCTCGCCGCGGCCGGCGCGCTGCTCTTCGCCGGCTGCGCCAACCCGCAGGGCGAGGCCGGGACGCCTCCGCAGGCAACCGAGAAGGCTGCGAGCGAGATCACCGTCACGCACGCGCAGGGCGAGACCGTCGTCCCGGTCAACCCGCAGACCGTCCTCGTGCTCGACTTCGGCGTGCTCGACACCCTCGACGCGCTCGATGTCGATGTTGCCGGTGTGCCCAAGCAGAACCTGCCGACCTACCTCACGAGCTACGCGGGCGACGACTACGTTGACCTCGGCTCGCTCAAGGAGCCCAATTACGAGGCCGTCAACGCCGCCGCCCCCGATCTCATCATCGTCGCGCAGCGCTCGGCATCCGCTCTTCCCGAGCTCAGCGCCATCGCGCCGACCATCGACCTCAGCACCGACCCGGCCGACTACCTCGAGAGCTTCCGCGCCAACGCCGAGACGCTGGGCGAGATCTTCGAGAAGCAGGACGAGGTCGACACCGCCTTCGCGGCCATCGACGAGAAGATCGCCGCCGTGCAGAAGCTGACCCCGGATGCCGGGACCGGCCTCATCGTCATGACCAACGCCGGTGAGGTCACCGCCTTCGGCCCGGGCTCGCGCTTTGGCTGGCTGCACACCGAACTCGGCCTCACGGCCGCCGTGCCCGACGTCGACGCCTCCACGCACGGCGACCCGATCTCGTTCGAGTTCATCCGCGAGGCCAACCCCGACTGGCTCTTCGTCGTCGACCGCGATGTCGCCGTCGGCGAGTCCGGTGGAGCCGCCGCGCTCACCGTGCTCGACAACGAGGTTGTCGCCGGCACGACCGCATGGCAGAGCGACCAGGTCACGCAGCTCGACGGCACCGCCTGGTACATCGTGATCTCCGGCCTCACCGCCATCAACACGATGATCGACGAGGTTGCCGACGCGCTGGCCTAGGCCGTCCCCCCTCCCCGCATCGTGAGCTCTGACACCGCCAACACACCGCCCCGCGCCACGCGGGGCGGTGTGTTGCGCGCCCCGACGGCGGGCGGGCGGCCGCCTGCGGCGCACCCGGCCGACCGCGCCCGCTCGCCGTGGCTGCTGATCGGAGCCGGCACCCTGCTCGTGCTGCTCGCCGTCGTCAGCACGTTCATCGGCGTCAGCGATGTCACCCCCGCGTCGCTCCTGGCTGGCGGCATCGACGGCGAGGCCATGCAGCTGCTGTTGGCCAGCCGCCTGCCGCGCACCCTGGCGCTCGTTCTCACCGGGGCGTCGATGGCCATCGTTGGCATGCTCATGCAGCTGCTCGTGCGCAACAAATTCGTCGAGCCGAGCACGGCGGGCACCACCGAGTCGGCCATGCTCGGCCTGCTCGTGGTCACGATCTTCGCCCCGTCGATGGGCCTGCTCGGCAAGATGGGGGTCGCGGCCGTGTTCGCGCTCGCCGGAACCGGCCTCTTCCTGCTGATCCTGCGGCGCATCCCGGTGCGCTCGATCGTCTTGGTGCCGCTCGTCGGCATGATGCTCGGCGGAATCATCGCCGCGGTCACCACCTTCTTCGCCTACCGCCTTGACCTGCTGCAGAGCCTCAACACGTGGATGACGGGCGACTTCTCCGGCGTGCTGCGCGGCCGCTACGAGCTGCTCTGGCTGGCGTTCGCGATGACACTGGTCGCCTGGCTCGCCGCCGACCGGTTCACCGTCGCCGGGCTCGGCCAGGAGTTCACGACGAACCTCGGCCTCAACTACGGCCGCGTCCTCACGCTCGGCCTCGTGATCGTCTCGATCGTGACCGCCATCGTCGTGGTGACCGCCGGGGTCATCCCGTTCCTCGGCCTCGTCGTGCCCAACGTCGTCAGCATCATCTTCGGCGACAACATGCGCCGCACGCTGCCGTGGGTCGCGCTGATCGGCGCCATCTTCGTGGTGGCCTGCGACATCCTGGGTCGCGTGCTGCGCTACCCCTACGAGATTCCGCTCGGCATCGTCGTGGGCGTCGTCGGCGCAGCCCTCTTCCTCTACCTCCTGCTCAGAAGGTCGAGCCATGCCCACTAGCCCACCACTTCTTCGGCGCGGGGCGGATGCCGCGTCGCCGGCGTCATCGCGCGCCGCCCGCGCCCGTGCGTCTCTGGCCGCGGCGCTGCGTTCGCCGCGCGTGCGCGTTGCACTGCTGGCGCTGGCAGCCCTGGCATCCATCGCCCTGTTCCTGTTCGTGGGCATCACCGGCAGCTGGGACTTCGCGATTCCGTTCCGGGGGCGCAAGGTGGCGGCCATGGTGCTGGTGGCCGTGGCGATCGGCGTGTCGACCGTGCTGTTCCAAACGATCACCGCCAACCGCATCCTGACGCCGTCGATCATGGGGTTTGACGCGCTGTACCTGCTCGTGCAGACGACGCTGATGTTCGTGTTCGGGGCGTCGGCCTTCACCAGCGTCGACTCGCGCCTCGTCTGGCTGGGCGAAGTGGCGCTGATGGTGGGGTTCGCCGGGCTGCTGTTCCGCTGGCTGTTCGTCGGCGCCAAGCGCAGCATCTACCTCCTCGTGCTGGTCGGCATCGTCTTCGGCGTGTTCTTCCGCAGCCTGGCCAGCATGATGCAGCGCATGCTCGACCCCGCCGCCTTCGCCGTGCTGCAGGACAGCTTCTTCGCCACGTTCAACGCGGTCGACCCGGCGCAGCTCTGGCTCTCGGCGATCGCCGTCATCGCCGTGTGCGTCGTGGCGCTGCGCCTGCTGCCCGTGCTCGATGTGCTCAACCTGGGCGAGGAGCAGGCCATCGCTCTGGGCGTCAACCACCGGCGCACCGTCACGATCCTGCTCGTGCTGATCGCGATCCTGGTGGCCGTGTCGACCTCGCTGGTGGGCCCCATCACCTTCTTCGGGCTGATCGTGGCCAATCTCGCGTACCTCATCGTCGGCAACAGCCGGCATGCGCTGGTGCTGCCCGCCACGATCTTCCTCGGCGTGATCTGCCTCGTCGGCGGCCAGTTCGTGCTCGAGCAGGTCTTCGGCCTCGGCACGGTGCTCAGCGTCGTGATCGAGTTCGTCGGCGGCATCCTCTTTATCGTCCTGCTTCTCAGAAAGGGCATTCGATGATCAGCATCAGCGGAGTCACCAAGCGCTATGGGCGCACCGCCGTCGTCGACGACGTCTCACTCGAGCTCGGCGGCTCCGGCATCACCTCGTTGATCGGGCCGAACGGCGCGGGCAAGTCGACCCTGCTGTCGATGATTGCGCGGCTCCTGCCGATGGATGACGGCACCATCACCATCGACGGGCTCGACGTCGTCACGACGGCCGGCTCGCAGCTCGCCACCCGCATCGCGGTGCTGCGCCAGGACAACCACCTGGCCGCGCGCCTGACCGTGCGCGAGCTCGTGGCCTTCGGGCGCTACCCGCACTCCAAGGGCCGGCTCACGGTTCTCGACCGGGAGCACATCGAGAACGCCCTCGCGTTCCTCGACCTCGGCGGCCTCGAGGGCAGGTACCTGGACGAGCTCTCCGGTGGCCAGCGGCAGCGCGCCTTCATCGCCATGGTGCTCGCCCAGGACACCAAGTACGTGCTGCTCGACGAGCCGCTGAACAACCTCGACCTGCGCCATGCCGTCGAGATCATGCGCCTGCTGCGCCGCGTCGCCGACGAGATGGACAAGCGCGTCGTGATCGTGCTGCACGACATCAACTTCGCGTCGGTGTACTCCGACGAGATCATCGCCATGCAGAAGGGGCGCGTGCTCGCGCACGGCGGCATCGACGACATCATGCAGAACGCGGTGCTCGCGAACATCTACGGCATGCCGATCGACGTCTGCGAGATCGCCGGCCAGCGCATCGGCTACTACTACAGCTGAGCGGCCGTTGCCGACGGCCGAGGGGGCCAGCGGTTAGCATGGCGTCATGCCTGCCACGGCGACGCAGCACACGAGGCCGACGCGCACCAAGCGCCGCTCGCTGAGCGCGGCACTCGACAACTTCTTCTTCGTCTTCGGTGGCCTCGCCGCCGTGTGGCTCGCCGTGTTGCTGGCCTCCGACAGCCTGGAGTGGGGCTGGGGCGCGATCTGGTTCGCACTGGCGTTCTGGCTGCTGCTGGCCTACCTGGTTCTGCCGCGGCTGCACCGCATCCTCACCCAGCTCTACGTGCCCAACTACTTCATCGGGCGGGCCCGCACGAGCGACGGCCTGCTCGGCGACCCGGTCAACCTGGCGCTGCTCGGGGATTCCGAACAGCTGGAGCAGACGATGGACGCCGCGGGCTGGACGCGCGCCGACCAGGTGACGGGCGCGTCGAGCTGGCGCATCATCACCTCCACGCTGACGCGGCAGAGCTATGACGAGGCGCCCGTGAGCCCGCTGTTCCTCTTCGGCCGGCAGCAGGACTTCGCCTACCAGCAGGAGGTCGAGGGCAACCCGTCCAAGCGCCACCACGTGCGCTTCTGGAGGTGCCCGGAGGGCTGGATGCTGCCGGGAGGCCACCGCGTCGACTGGCTGGCAGCCGGCACCTTCGACCGGGCCGTCGGCTTCTCGCTGTTCACCCTGCAGGTCACTCACAAGATCGACGCGAACACCGACATCGAGCGCGACCACATCGTCGCGACGGTGCGCGAGGCCGAGCCGAAGGCGCGCTTCGTCGTCATCCGGGACTTCTCGACCGGTTATCACGCCCGCAACGGCGGCGGTGACTCGATTCACACGGACGGCGATCTGCCCGTGATCGACCTGCGCCGGGTCGCGCTCGCCGAGGGCGAGGGCGAGGGCGCGACCGAGGGCGCGGGCGCGGATGCCGGCGAGGCCGCCGGCGACGAGCCGCGCACGACCGAGCTCCGGGGGCTGTCGTGAGCGCCGCGTCCGGCCGGAAGCGGCCGGCGCCCACCACGATGGGGGCGGTGCTCATGTGCCTGCGGGCCCTCGCGGGCGTGCTCGTCATCGCGGTCGCGTTCGGCGACAGAGAGGACTTCCTCAACGACGTCATCTTCGAGGGCGCCAAGGCGACCGCCGAGGAGCGGGCCGCGGCCAGCGCCTTCGTTGACGTGCTCATGATCGGCTACGGCGCGTGGCTGCTGTTCTACCTCGTCCTGGCCTGGCTGGTGCTGCGCGGGGTCAACTGGGCGCGCGTCGCCGCCATGCTGTTCGCCACGGTGAGCATTCTGGTGTCGTTCTTCGAGTGGTGGCAGTCCGGTCTGGAGATCACCCTGCGCACGACGCTGCTCAGCCTGGCGCTCGACATCTTGATCCTGTTGGCGCTCTCCAGTCGGGCCGCGCGCGCGTTCGCGCGGCGCAACGACCCCGCGCCCGCCCTCGCCCCCTAACCCCACCCAGTTGCCGAAAATCACGGGTGCGGGGGGCGCCCACCCCCGATTTGTGGCAACTGGGTGGGGGTGTGGGGGCGGGTGCGAGCTACTGGGCGGTGAGGGCGTGCTCCCCGCAGAAGGTCTCCGACTCGGCGGCGCAGTCGGCGCAGACCACCATCTGCTCGCGGCAGGAGAGGTCGTTGCAGTTCTGCATGCGCTTGCTGGCCGCGCCGCAGCGCACGCAGGCGCCGATGACGGCCGTGTTCGCGCCGAAGTCGACCGAGCCGCGCTGGTCGAAGACGTAGAGCGAGCCGTCCCAGAGGCCGGAGTCGCCGAAGGCCTCGCCGTAGCGCACGATGCCGCCGTCGAGCTGGTAGACGTTCTCGAAGCCGCGGCTCTTCATCAGGCCGGAGAGCACCTCGCAGCGGATGCCGCCCGTGCAGTAGGTGACGATCGGCGTGTCCTTGAGGTGGTCGTACTTGCCGCTGTCCAGCTCACTGACGAAGTCGCGGGTGGTGGCGACATCCGGCACGATCGCATTCTTGAAGCGCCCGATCTCGGCCTCGAAGGCGTTGCGGCCGTCGAAGAAGACGACCTCGGTGCCGGATGCCGCATGCTCGGCGACCAGGGCGTTCAGCTCGCGCGGTGCCAGCTTGGTGCCGCCGCCGACCACGCCGTCGGCGTCCACCGCGAGCTCGCCGGGCGCGCCGAAGCTGACGATCTCGTCGCGCACCTTCACGCTGAGCCGCGGGAAGTCGAGGCTCGCACCGGTCTCGTCGAGGCCGGTGCCCTCGCTCCACTTGAAGTCGATGCCCTTGAACGGCGCGTAGTCCTTGGTCTTGCGGACGTAGCGCTTGAGCGCAGCCATGTCGCCGCCGAGGGTGCCGTTGATGCCGTGCTCGGAGAGCAGGATGCGGCCGCGCAGGCCCAGCGACTCGGCGAGGTCGCGCTGCCAGAGGCGCACGGCCTCGGGGTCGGCGAGGGGCGTGAATGCGTAATAGAGGAGGATTTTGGCTGTGGCCACGAGCCAAGTTTACGGACTGCGCCCTCCACGACGCCTGAGCGGGAAACGAGCGAAGCCCGGGTGCCCACCGGGTGCCGCCGCCCGCGGCGACGTAGGCTGGCGGCATCCGGATGTCGCGGCGCAGCCGCCCCGCCCTGAATGGAGAACGACGATGTTCAGCTACGACCCCTACGCCGAGTTGGCCACGCTCAAGCAGTTCGCGCCGCTCACCGTCACGAGCGAGCAGCTGCGCGACGGCCAACCGTTGGCGCCCGCCCAGTGGGGCGCGGGCGGCGGCCCCGGCGGTGCGGGCAGCGACACGTCGCCGCAGCTGAGCTGGAGCGCGGGCCCGGCCGGCACGCTGAGCTACGCCGTCACCTGCTTCGACCCGGACGCCCCGACCGGCTCCGGCTTCTGGCACTGGGCGGTCTGCAACATCCCGGCGAGCGTCACGTCGCTGGCCGAGAACGCCGGGGCGCCGGGCGGCGCGCTGCTGCCGGCCGGCAGCCTCACCCTGCCGAACGAGCGCCGGCTCACCTCCTTCGTCGGCGCCGGCCCGCCGCCGACGACGGGCGTGCACCGCTACATCTTCGCCGTGCACGCGGTCGATGTGGCCAGGCTCGAGCTCGACCCGCAGTCAACCCCGGCGACCCTCGGCTTCAACCTGCACTTCCACACGCTGGCCCGCGGCACGCTCACCGGAACCGCGACGACCGACTAGGCGGCATCCGCCGGTGGTCGCGGATGCCGTCAGCTCTTGTTGCCGGTGAGGGCGAGCACACCGCCGAGGCCGATCATCATGGCTCCGCCGGCGCCGGCGAGGCGCTCGAGTCGCTTCGGGCTCTGCGCGAACCAGTCGCGGGCGGCGCCGGCGGTGAGCGCCCACAGGCTGTCGCCGATGAGGGCGAGCGCGATGAAGACCAGGCCGAGCTCGGCCAGCTGCAACGGGATCATGCCCGCGCCGTAGTCGACGAACTGGGGCAGCACGGCCACGAAGAACACGATCGTCTTCGGGTTGGTGAGGCCGACGAGGAACGCCTCGCCGAGGATGCGGGTGGTGGGGTGCCGGAACGCGCGGCCGAAGCGGGCGCCGCGGCTCTGCGGCGCCTCGGACGGCGTGATGCCGGACGGCGTCTCCTCTGCGGAGGCAGAGCCGGCGGCATCCTTGCGGTGCCGGATCGCCTGCACGCCGAGGTAGACGAGGTAGCCGGCGCCGGCGAACTTGATGACCGTGAACAGCGTCGCCGATTGCGCCACGATGGTGCCGACGCCGAGCGCGACGAGCACGAGGGCGGGCAGGGCGCCGAGCGAGTTGCCGAGCACGCTGAGCAGGCCGCCGGTGCGGCCGAGGGTCAGCGTGCGGCCGATGACGAACAGCACGCTCGGGCCGGGCAGGGCGATGAGCGCGATCGACGCCAGCGCGAAGGCGAGCAGGTTGGGCCACGGAACCATGCCGGAATGCTACTCCTGCCCCGCCCGGTGCGTCCGTCGAGGGCCGTCAACTGGCCGCTTCCGGGCCCGTTGTCCGGCCATGTGACCGCTCTCCGCGGAATCGGGGGGGGGGGCTGGGGCGATAGCGTGTGGGGATGAGTGAAGAGCCGCAGGTACTGGTCAGGGTTGCCGACGGGGTCGGCCGGCTCACCCTCAACCGGCCGCGGGTGCTCAACGCGCTGAACGCGGCCATGGTCGAGACGCTGACCACGACGCTGACGGCCTGGGCCACCGACAGCGAGGTGTCCGTGGTCGTGCTCGACGGCGCGGGCGAGCGCGGCTTCTGCGCCGGCGGCGACATTCGCGAGCTGGCCGAGCACAGCCGGGCCGGGCAGCACGAGCACGCCCGCGCCTTCTTCCGCGCCGAGTACGCCCTGAACGCCCTCATCGCCGAATACCCCAAGCCTGTCGTCGCGCTGATGGACGGCATCACCATGGGCGGTGGCATCGGCCTGGCCGGTCACGCCTCGATCCGCATCGTCACCGAGCGTTCCCACCTGGCCATGCCCGAGACCCGCATCGGATTCTGCCCGGACGTCGGCGGCACGTGGCTGCTCTCCCGCGCCCCGGGCGAGCTGGGCACCTACCTCGCGCTGAACTCCGCGAGCATGGCGGCGGCGGATGCCGTCGACAGCGGTTTCGCCGACTTCTATCTGCCCAGCGCGCTGCTGCCGCACTTGTTGCAGGCGCTCGCCGAGCGCGCGGACCCGGGCTCGCCGGCGGAGATCGTGATGCTCTTCGACGAGACGCCGGAGCCGCTGACCGCCGACACCGAGACTGTGCAGTCCCTGCGCGCGCGCCGCGAGTGGATCGACGCCTGCTACTCGGCCGACTCGGTCCCCGGCATCCTGGGGTGCCTGCGCGCGCGACCGGAGGCGGCGGCGCACCGGGCGGCCGATGAGCTGGAGCAGCTCTCACCAACGGCACTCAGCGTGACCCTGGCCGCGCTGCGCGCTGCGCGCCGGCTGCCGAGCCTGCGCGCGGCCCTCGAGCAGGAGTACCGCGTCGGCGCCTGGCTGCTCGAGCAGCCCGACTTCGCGGAAGGGGTGCGCGCCCAGCTGATCGACAAGGACCGCCGCCCCCGGTGGCAGCCGGCGACCCTCGCCGCGCTGCCGGCGGATGCCGCGGCGTCCGCCCTCGCGCACCGCCCGGCCGAGCCGCTCTGGTAGCGGCCCACACCTCCCGGTGGCGCGGGCCTAGTCGGCTTGCGCCTCGCCCCTCTGGCTCCGCCGCGCCGCGAGGTCCTGGCGGATGGCGCTGACGAACAGCACGGCGACGAGCGCCCACAGGGCCACCTGGATCACGATGTTCGCCGGAACGGTGGACACGTCGATCGCAGTCTGATCGGCCAGGTCGGTGCTCGAGAGGTAGAGCGTGAAGTCGCTGAGTGCGTGCAGGGCGATGGCGACCCAGAGCCGCCCGGTGGCGCGGAACGCCGCGTAGAACAGTGCGCCGTCGAGCATCGTGACGCCCACCTGGAAGGCGATCGCTCCCGCCGGTTCGCCGTGGATGGCGCTGCCGAAGGAGTGGGCTGCGCCGAACAGCAGCGCGGTGACGAGGAGCGTGAGCGTCTCGCCGTGGTGGGCGCGGAGGCTGCTGCGGAGGATCCCGCGGAAGTACAGCTCCTCACCCAACCCGACCATCGCCGTGACAAGCGCGACGAGCGCGATGCCGAGAATGTCCCAGTTCCTCCACGGGGTGAGCGTGAGCATGATGGCCGACTGCGCGAGCATCAGCAGCGGGATCGCCAGCATCCACCAGCGCCGCGGTCGCGTCTCGTAGGCGGCCGGGGTGCGCCAGATCTCGGCCCACCCGGAGCGCCGGGCGAAGACGAGCCCGGCGATGATCAGCGGGAGGAGAACGGGTATGTGGCTGAGAGCGAACTCCGCGAGCTCACCCTCCGGCGCCAGCCAGTCGACCAGGAGGCTGCTGACCCCGGCCGCGAGAGCGACGTAGGCGATGACCGCGACGAGCCCGATCCAGAACCGCTGCGGGATTCGGGGCTGCGGCCTGGCATCCGCCGCCGGGGCCGCCGCCCGGGCCGGGGAGCTCACACGCCGGCGTTCGTGATCGGCGGCACCGGCTGCGAAGCGAGGGCGGGGTCGCCCTCGCGGGCGGTGATGCGGCCGCGGATGAAGATGAGCAGCACGAGGCCCACGATGATCACGACGATGTTGCCGAGCCCCGCGATCGAGGTGAGGGCACCGTCGGCCGGGTAGGCGGTCTGCAGGAAGATGCTCGGGTCGGTGGTGGCGTGCAGCAGGATCGGCCAGATGATGTTGCCCGTGACGCGCAGCGCGAGGTACATGCAGATGCCGAAGCCGAAGGTGTAGCCCACCTGAATGAGGGTCGCGAAGAGCGGCTGGCCGGTCAAGAGGTTTCCGGAGTGCAGGCCGGCGAAGAGCGCGGCGGAGACGACCGCGACCAGGATTTCGGGGTGCCCGGCCTTGCGCATGAGGTTCACGACGTAGCCGCGGGTGAGCACCTCCTCGGCGAAGCCGATGAACAGGCCGGCCAGCAGCCACGTGGCCACGACGTCGAAGCCGGCCTCCGCGTAGTCAATGGTGGCGAAGCGCAGGATGTTGAACAGGAGCACCGCGGCGACGGCGATCCACATCCACCAGCTCCCGCGGATCGGCTGCGGGCCGAAGAGCTCGCGCAGCCACCCGAGTGACAGGCCGAACACCAGGAGCAGGACGCAGCCGAGGAGCACGGGCAGGGCGGTTCCGACGAGGACGAATGCCGCGCTCTGCGGGTCCACCTGCTGCAGGAGCGGCAGGAAGACGAACCCGCCGCCCTGGTACAGCGCGTAGTAGACGACGACGAGGAGGAGGGCCTTCCACCCGCCGCCCCGCTCCCAGAAGCGCTTCCAGGGGGACATCGATGCAGCGTCGGGCATTTTGGCTCCGTTCCGTGCGAGCAGAAGTGGTGCGGCCGTTCCCGAGAGTAGCGATTCGGGCGTTGCGGCCTCAACTGGCGCGCCGTCGGGAAGGCGGGGGAGGGTGTGGGATTCGTCGGGAGCACGCGGCGTGTCGTGTATACATTTCAGTGCCATCTCGCTGCGTGAGTGGCGCGTGTCGGCGATATCTGCTTACTATGTATACACAGCGGCACTCGAGGCCGCAGAACGTGGAATCGGAGAGGGGGCGACATGCGCGCTGGAGATCGGGCGTATGAGACGCTCCGCAGCGAGATCCTCGACGGCGTGCTGCGCCCGGGCACCGTGCTCGCCGAGGTGGAGCAGTCCACCCGGCTCGGCGTCTCCCGCACCCCGGTGCGCGAGGCCCTCACCCGGTTGACCGCCGACCGGCTCGTCACGGCGCTCTCCGGCCGCGGCCTCGTCGTCAGCGAGATCTCGCCGGACAACATCGTCGGGCTCTACGAGCTGCGCCAGGCGCTGGAGGGCCAGGCCGCCATGCTGGCGGCCCGCCGCCGCGACGACGTGGCCTTCCGCCGGCTGCGCGAGCGCCTCGGCAGCGCCCCGACACTCCTCGAGAAGGGCGACGAGGGCCTGCGCCAGTACTTCGCCCTCGTCGACGACATTGACCAGGCCATAGACGACGCCGTCGACAACGACTACCTCGTGGCCGCGCTGCAGAGCGTGCGGCTGCACTCCAGCCGCATCCGCCGGCTTGCCAGTCACGACCACGAGCGCCTCCGCCAGGCGGCGTCCGAGCACCTCCTGATTGTCGAGGCGATCCTGGCCGGCGACGCCTCGCTCGCCAGCCACGCCACCCACGTGCACCTGCACAAGAGCCTGACCAACGCCCTCGCCAGCTCGGCGAGCGAGACGAGCGACGCCGGCGATGCCGCCGGCGTCCTCAGCGCCACCCACTAGCCCCGCCGCCCAGCGGCAGCACGACGAAAGGACCATCCGTGCAGACTCACCACCTTCGAGTGCACCGCAGCGACGAGAACCTCGCCCGCGAGAACCAGCTGGCCTACAAGCTCGCCGAGCTCGCCGCCGACCCCGTCGAGGTGAGCGAGGAGGTCACCGAGATGGTGATCAACCGCGTGATCGACAACGCCGCCGTCGCCGCGGCATCCCTCACCCGCGCGCCCGTCGTGTCGGCCCGTTCGCAGGCCACCTCGCACCCCGTCTCGGTGCACGGCGCCGGCGCCAACGTCTTCGGCCTCGACCCGGCCCGGCGCACCAGCCCAGAGTGGGCCGCCTGGGCCAACGGCGTCGCCGTGCGCGAGCTCGACTACCACGACACCTTCCTGGCCGCCGAGTACTCGCACCCCGGCGACAACATCCCGGCGATCCTCGCCGTCGCCCAGCACCTCGCCGAGAAGCGCGAGCTGAGCGGCCGCGAGCTGGTGCGCGGCATCGCCACCGGCTACGAGATCCAGATCGACCTGGTCAAGGCGATCAGCCTGCACAAGCACAAGATCGACCACGTCGCCCACCTCGGCCCGAGCGCCGCCGCCGGCATCGGCACCCTGCTCGGCCTCGACGTCAACACGATCTTCCAGTCCATCGGCCAGGCGCTGCACACCACGACAGCCACCCGCCAGTCGCGGAAGGGCGAGATCTCCTCCTGGAAGGCGCACGCCCCGGCCTTCGCCGGCAAGATGGCCGTCGAGGCCGTCGACCGGGCGATGCGCGGCGAGACAAGCCCGACCCCGATCTACGAGGGCGAGGACGGCGTGATCGCCTGGCTGCTCGACGGCCCGGATGCCGCATACGAGGTGTCTCTGCCCGAGCGCGGCGAGGCCAAGCGCGCCATCCTCGACAGCTACACCAAGGAGCACTCGGCCGAGTACCAGGCACAGGCCATCATCGACCTGGCCCGCCGCCTGCACAACAACTACCCGCTGATCCTCGACCACGTCGAGAACATCGCAAGCGTCGTGCTGCACACCTCGCACCACACGCACTACGTGATCGGCTCCGGCGCGAACGACCCGCAGAAGTACGACCCGACGGCCAGCCGCGAGACGCTGGACCACTCGATCCCGTACATCTTCACCGTCGCCCTGCAGGACGGCAGCTGGCACCACGTCGACTCCTACGCCCCGGCCCGCGCCCAGCGCCCGGACACGGTCGCGCTGTGGAACAAGTTCAGCACCGTCGAGGACCCGGAGTGGACCCGCCGCTACCACTCGCTCGACGTGAACGAGAAGGCCTTCGGCGGCAAGGTCGTCATCACCCTGACCGACGGCAGCACCATCGTCGACGAGATCGCCGTCGCCGACGCCCACCCGCTCGGCGCCCGCCCCTTCGCCCGCGCCGACTACATCAACAAGTTCCGGATGCTGGCCGAGCCGGTGCTCTCCGGCGCCGAGATCGACCGCTTCATCGCCCTGGCCGAGCGCCTGCCGGAGCTCAGCCCGGCCGAGCTCGGCGGGCTCACCTTCCAGGCGACCCCCGGTGTGCTCTCCTCCGTCGCCACCCCAGAGGGGATCTTCTAATGCTGTACGCCCAGACCACCCCGGCCGAGAAGCGCGTCGCGTTCCGCGCCGGCCTCGCCAGCGGCGAGCTGCTGCGCTTCCCCGGCGCGTTCAACCCGCTCTCGGCCCGGCTGATCGAGAAGAAGGGCTTCGACGGCGTCTACATCTCCGGCGCCGTGCTGAGCGCCGACCTCGGGCTGCCCGACATCGGCCTGACCACGCTCACCGAGGTGGCCGGCCGGGCCAAACAGATCGCCCGGATGACCGAGCTGCCCGCGATCGTCGACGCCGACACCGGCTTCGGCGAGCCGATGAACGTCGCCCGCACCGTGCAGGAGATGGAGGATGCCGGCCTGGCCGGCATGCACATCGAGGACCAGATCAACCCGAAGCGCTGCGGCCACCTCGACGGCAAGCAGGTCGTCGACTCCGACACGGCGATCAAGCGCATCCGCGCCGCCGTCGACGCCCGCCGCGACCCGAACTTCCTCATCATGGCGCGCACCGACATCGCCGCGGTTGACGGCCTGGACGCCGCGATCGACCGGGCCAAGCGCCTCGTCGACGCCGGCGCCGACGCCATCTTCCCCGAGGCGATGCGCTCGCTCGAGGAGTTCGCGGCGATGCGCGCGGCCGTGGACGTGCCGCTGCTGGCCAACATGACCGAGTTCGGCAAGAGCGAGCTCTTCACCGTCGAGCAGCTGCAGGGCATCGGCATGAACATGGTCATCTGGCCGGTGTCGATGCTGCGCCTGGCGATGGGAGCCACCGCGCGCGGCCTCGACTCGCTGACGGATGCCGGCACGCTCGAGCCCCTGCTCGGCGAGATGCAGCACCGGGCAGACCTCTACGAGCTGATCGACTACGAGGGCTACAACCACTTCGACTCCGGAGTGTTCAACTTCACTGTCACGAAATAGTGTGTTGCGGGCCGGCGTGAATCCGGCCGCGACATCCGCACCACCCCCGCACCACGAGCAAAGGAATCAGACGACGATGACTGACGAGACTCCCACCATCTTCAAGGGCCTGGCCGGGGTGCCTGTGGACTTCACCGCGATCTCCAAGGTGAACCCGGACACCAACTCGCTGCTCTACCGCGGCTACCCGGTGCAGGAGCTGGCCTCCATGTGCAGCTACGAGGAGGTCGCCTGGCTGCTCTGGTACGGCGAGCTGCCCACCCGTGCCGAGCTGGACGGCTTCATGGCGGAGGAGCGGGCGTCGCGCGCGCTCGCCCCGAACGTGCGCCGCGCGATCGACGACCTGCCGCTCAGCACGCACCCGATGGACGTCTGCCGCACCGCCGTCAGCATCATCGGGGCCAATGACCCGGATGCCGAGGACAACGCGCCGGAGCAGAACCTGCGCAAGGCGAAGCACCTGTTCGCCCAGCTTCCGGCGATCGTCGCGTACGACCAGCGCCGCCGCCACGGGCAGGGACTCGTCGAGCCGCGCGCCGACCTCGACTACTCGCAGAACTTCCTCTGGATGACGTTCGGCGAGGAGGCCGACCCGGCCGTCGTCGATGCGTTCCGGGTGTCGCTGGTGCTCTACGCCGAGCACTCGTTCAACGCCTCCACCTTCACGGCGCGCGTGATCGCCTCGACGCTCTCCGACATCTACTCGGCCGTGACCGGCGCGATCGGCGCGCTCAAGGGCCCGCTGCACGGCGGGGCGAACGAGGCCGTCATGCACACCTTCGACGAGATCGGCTCCGCCGACAAGGCCGAGGCGTGGCTTGAGGAGGCCCTCGCCCGCAAGGCCAAGATCATGGGCTTCGGGCACCGCGTCTACAAGAACGGCGACTCGCGCGTCCCGACGATGCGCACCGCGCTGGAGGCGATGGCCGCGCACTACGAGCGGCCGGACATGCTCGAGCTCTACGAGGCGCTGGAGACCGCCATGGTGTCGCGCAAGAACATCAAGCCGAACCTCGACTACCCGGCCGGCCCGACCTACCACCTGATGGGCTTCGACACCGAGACGTTCACGCCGATCTTCGTGGCCGCCCGCGTCGTCGGCTGGACGGCGCACGTGATGGAGCAGCTCGCGTCCAACGCGCTGATCCGGCCGCTGTCGGTGTACAACGGCGTCGACCAGCGGGAGCTGCCGGCGTAGCTGGCTCCACCTCCGCTGGTCGGGTAGCGAGGAACGAGCGTATCGGCCGGACACTGCGGAGCTGGGCTCGAGTCACATCTCCGGGCTGCTCCTGGAGTCGCCACTAAGCTCCAATCATGCGCATTGGTTGCGTGTTTGGGGGTACTTAATGGGGTTTGCAGAGTGGCTAACAATCGTGCTGTTCGTGGTTGGCATACCAGTGGCATGGATACTCGGTAGACGGAACAAGCAGCGCCCGGACTTGCGCTTCGCGATAGACCAAGAGGAGTTGATCGCGCCCGAAGACTCACTCGTCAGCGGAGGGCTTGGGCTGACGTTTCGAGGTGCCAAATTGCAGCGCCTCTGTCGCACATACGTCGGCGTTTGGCAAAAGCGAGGCGACACTGTCCGGCAGAGCGACTTGACTGCCGTGGATCCATTGAGAATCGAACTCTCACTGGGAGATTCGGTGCTTTCTGCACGTGTCGTGGCAATGAGTCGCTCGCAGATTCAACCCTCGGTTCGAGTGAATCAGGGGGCTTCCAAGAACGTTGCAACTCTCGGCTTCGATTTCCTCGACCCCAAGGATGGGTTCATCGTCGAAATCCTGCATGAGGAGAATTCGCCACCAATACTTACCGGCACTCTCAAAGGTGGCGATTTGCGTGAGGTGACTGGAATCAGCCTTAGCGCTCGTGCGCGTGCGCGGGCTCAAATGCCGATGAAGGCTCGATTCGGCGATGTCTATCAGGGCCGCCGATGGCTGCTGGCGATGTTGCTGCTTTCTGGGCTCATGATCCTCGGACCAGCAGTCCTACCGTTTCTAGACATTGACCTCGGACAGGTGGTTGGGCTTGAAGCGCGCTCCAATCAAAACGCTGAGGGCGTGCGGATCGTAAACCTCATAGTTGGAGGGTTTGGGATCGTCTTCATCCTCGTCGTGTACCCAGCGATGCTGCTTTCTCCTCTGTTCTCAAAGTTTCCGCCGTCTATCGCAAAAGTTGACCAACAGAGCAGCTTTGAGTGGCACGAGGAGCGGCGAGTCGCTCCGAATCCTGGACGCTACGAGTTGGAAACGATCCAGCTGGCACATGGCGACTTGGTGCGGCACGACACCCTCGGGGTAGGAACGGTTCTTAAAGTGGATGGCACAGAGCTCAACCGGATAGCGTCGGTCCGATTCGATGCCACGGGGGTGAAGAGGCTACTTCTCCGCAAGGCTCCATTGGTGAAGATTTCCGAATGACGGGGAGGCCGCATCGCCGGCGGGCCGGATGGCGAGTGCGGTGGCGCAGGGCGTGAGGCTCTCGCCTCAGATCGGAGGCGCGCGGGCTTTGAGGATTCGCACAACAGATTCCGGTGAATCTGCACCTCGCAGATAGCGTGAGGCGCATGCACATGTTCTTCCGCACGATGATGCACATGCTGGTGTTCTCGCGGCGCAAGCCGCGCCTCGGCCACTACGACGTCGCCCACACCAACTTCCGGGTGCTGCCGACCGACCTCGACATCCTGAACCACATGAACAACGGCGTCTACCTGTCGATCATGGACGTCGCCCGCTTCGACATGCTCGTGCGCAACGGCGTCTGGGCGATCTTCAAGGAGCGCGGCTGGTACCCGGTCGTCGTCGCCGAGACGATCAGCTTCCGCAAGTCGCTCGAGCCGTGGCAGCGCTTCACGATCGAGTCGCGCATCCTCGGCTTCGACGACAAGGCCGTCTACGTCGAGCAGCGCTTCGTGCGCCCCGATGCCGACGGCAACCCCGAGATCTACGCCCAGGGCTTCATCCGCGGGCGCTTCCTCAAGCGCAGCGGCGGCGTCGTGCCGATCGAGGAGCTGCTCGAGGCCGTCGGTGCCGTGCCGGATGAGATGGAGCTGCCCGAGTGGCTGCTGCGCTGGGCCCCGGATGTCGCTCTGCCGGCCACCCGTGCCGAGGCGCCCTCCGTCTGGAGCTAGGCGAACCCCGTTCCGATGCGTCCACGCCAGTTCGGCCGGGCCTGCGCCAGCTGAGCTGGCGCAGACCCGGCCGAACTGGCGCAACCTGCCGTTCTCCGCCGGCAATTATGACGAATGAGTAACAAAAACACCGTGTAATTTTGCCGGAGTGTTTACGGAAAAAATAAGCTCACTTAGGGTTTCAGGCATGGCTGAGCTCGAAGGTGCGCATGCCCTCGTGAGGAGGACCCACGAGGAGCGAGTTCTGCGTGCCCTGCGCGAGCTCGGCGCCCTCAGTCGGGCCGAGATCTCCGAGCGCGTCGGCCTCTCCCGCACCACCACCTCCGAGATCACGGCCGAGCTCATCCAGCGCCGCGCGATCGTCGTCGTGGCCCCGGATGCCGCGGAGCGCGCCGGCCGCGGACGCCCCGCCGAGCGCCTCGTGCTCGACCCCGGGGCCGGCCAGGTCATCGGCATCGACTTCAGCCACGGCCGCGTGTACGCCGTCGTCGTCGACGCGAGCCAGCAGATCATCGCCGCCGGCGTCGCCGACTACGGCACCGGCTCCGCCTGGACCGAGCGCGCCGAGATCGCCTTCGCCCTGCTCGACCGGCTGAAGTCCCAGCACGAGGTGCACTACGGCGCCCTCCAGGGCATCGGCCTCGGCTTCCCCGGCCCCTTCTCGGCCAACGGCGCCCGCCTCGCCCTCGGCCGCGACCGCCGCGACACCTCCGCGGTGGACGGCGCCCGCGAGCTGCTGCAGTGCTTCACCGAGCGCTTCGCCGCCCCCGTGCACATCGACAACAACGCCCGCCTCGCCGGCCTCGCCGAGGCGATCTGGGGCGGCCAGACGCCCTCGTCCAGCCTGCTCTACCTGCGCCTCTCGCAGGGCCTCGGCGGCGGCCTGGTGCTCGGCGGCACCCTGGAGACGGGCGCGTCCGGCTACGCCGGCGAGATCGGCCACATCACGGTCGCCGTCGACGGCCTGGACTGCCGCTGCGGCAAGCGCGGCTGCCTGGAGACCATCGCCTCGATCCCCGCCGTGCTCGCCGAGTGCGCCCGCCGCGGGGCCACCCTCCCCGACTTGGACGCCCTGCAGGGCGCAGCCGAGAACGGCGACCCCATCGTCACCGCCGTGTTGCGAGAGGTTGGCGTCGCCGTCGGCCGCGTGCTGGGCGGCCTCGCCACCGCGCTCGACCCGGCCGAGATCGTGATCGGTGGCCCGCTCGCGCTCGCCGCACCGATGATCGTCGACCAGGCGCGCGCCTCCATCGCCTACGAGCTTCTCCCCATCCCGCAGGCGGAGCCGGTCGTGCGCGCGGCGACCCTCGGCTCCGACGACGGGGCCCGCGGCGCCGTCGCAGCGGTGCTGCGCCGGTCGTCGCTGCTCGAGCGCTATCAGAGCGCCCCGGCATCCGCCCCCACAGATTTTCAGTCGCCAGTTTCATTGCAAAGGAGCACCACATGATCGGCCGCAACGCACCCCGAGCAGAGCAGAGGGCGAGGTGCGCGCGATGACGGCTACAGCCGCCGCTGGCACGGCTACGCCCGGCAAACACCAGGCGCCCGAAACGGCGACCACCCTGACGGCGACCGTCTCGCCCCAGGGTGTGCGAGCCGAGAAGAAGCGCCGCTCGCAGCGCTCGGGCAAGATGCTCGCCCTCAACGTGTTCTCCGTCGTGGCCGGCATCGGCATCTGGTGGGTGCTCTCGGTCTCGGGCTTCCGCCTGCCGACGCCGCCGCAGGTGCTCGAGCGCGCCATCCAGCTGACCATCGACGGCACCCTGTTCGTGGATGCCGGGGCCAGCCTCGGCCGCGTGCTCGCCGGCTTCGCCCTCGGCACCGCCCTGGCCATCCCGGTCGGCTTCCTCATGGGCTGGTACTGGGTCGCGCGCGGGCTGATGGAGCCGTGGATCCAGTTCTTCCGCACCATCCCGCCGCTCGCGATCATCCCGCTCGTGATCGTGCTGATGGGCATCGGCGAGCAGCCCAAGATCTTCGTGATCTTCCTCGCCGCGTTCCTCTCCAGCGTGATCTCGACCTACCAGGGCGTCGTGAGCGTCGACCGCACCCTCATCAACGCGGCCAGGGTTCTGGGCGCAAAGGACCCGGCGATCTTCGTCCGCGTCGTCGTGCCGGCATCCACCCCGTTCATCCTGGTGGGCATGCGCGTCGGCCTCGGAGCCGCGTGGGCAACGGTCGTCGCGGCTGAGCTCATCGCCGCCCAGGTCGGCCTCGGTGCCCGCATGCAGGCCGCGCAGATGTACTACGACCTGCCCACGATCTTCGTCGGGCTGATCACCATTGGAATCTTCGGCCTCCTCATGGACCGCATCCTGCTGTTCGCCGAAATCAAGCTCACCGGATGGCAGGAACGTCGATGACCACCAGCACCCTTCAGCCCGCAACGGCTGCCGCCAAGATCTCCGTGCGCGGCGTCACCAAGACGTTCCCCCTCGGCAACGAGGTGTTCACCGCCCTCGACAACGTGTCGCTCGACGTCGCCGACAACGAGTTCGTCACGATCGTCGGGCCTTCCGGCTGCGGCAAGTCCACCATGATGAACGTGCTCGCCGGCCTCGAGACGGTCAGCACCGGCCAGGCCCTCGTCGACGGCGTCGCCGTCGACGGCCCCGGCCCGGAGCGCGGCGTGATCTTCCAGCAGTACGCGCTCTTCCCCTGGCTCACCGTGCGCAAGAACGTCGAGTTCGGGCTGAAGACCGCCAAGGTCCCGCGCGCGGAGCGCCGGGAGCGGGCAGAGCACTTCATCAACCTGGTCGGGCTCAGCCAGTTCGCCGACGCCCTGCCGAAGATGCTCTCCGGCGGCATGAAGCAGCGCTGCGCCATCGCCCGCGCCTACGCCGTGAACCCCTCGATCCTGTTGATGGACGAGCCGTTCGGCGCCCTCGACGCCCTCACCCGGGTCAAGCTGCAGGAGCAGCTGCTCGAGACGTGGAGCCAGGAGAAGCGCACCGTCGTGTTCATCACCCACGACGTCGACGAGGCCGTCTACCTCGCCAACCGCGTCGTCGTGATGGCGGCCCGCCCCGGCCGCATCCACGAGATCATCGACGTCGACCTGCCCTACCCGCGCACGGAGGACATGCGCCTCAGCCCCGAGTTCACCGCCTTGCGCAACCGGGTTTGGCACGCGGTGTACCACCAGGACGGCAACCACTAACCCCACCACCCCAGCAGCACCGACGGGCGCGGCAGACAACAGCGTCTGCCGGCATCCGCCCACCACCGCGCCGTCAACAGCGACGGCCCGAACCACAGGAGAAGCAATGAAGCACACTGCACTCAAGCGCGGAATGGTCGCAGCGTTCGCGGCAGCCGCCCTCGTTCTCACCGGCTGCGCCGCCGGCGACACCCCCGCAGCGGCGGTGCCGAGAGCGCCGCTCCCGCCGAGGAGCCCATCGAGATCACCTTCGGCTACATCGCCGACTTCAACGGCGCCAGCGTCCACGCCATCGCCGCGGAGCTCGGCCTGTGGGAGAAGTACGGCCTCAAGGCAGAGACCCCCGTCTTCACCAACGGCCCGCTGCAGATCCAGGCCCTCGGCACCGGCGACCTCGACTTCGGCTACGTCGGCCCGGGCGCCATGTGGCTGCCCGCCTCCGGCCAGGCCCAGGTCATCTCCGTCAACGCCACCGGCAACGGCGACCGCGTGATCGCGCAGCCCGGCATCGAGTCGATCAAGGACCTCAAGGGCAAGACGGTCGCCGTGCCGGAGGGCACCTCTGGCGACATGATCCTCAACCTCGCCCTCGAGTCGGCGGGCATGACCATCGCCGACGTCGAGAAGGTCGTCATGGACCCGGCCACGGCCGTCGCCGCCTTCGCCTCCGGCCAGGTCGACGCCGCCGGCCTCTGGTACCCGCTGATCAGCACCATCGAGACGCAGGTTCCCGACCTCAACATCCTCGCCTCCAACGAGGATTTCAAGGACACCGTCGCGTTCGCCTCCGGCTTCGTCGGCGCCAACGACTTCGTCGCCGAGAACCCCGAGGCCACCACCAAGGTGCTGCAGGTCGTGCGCGAGGCCCTCGACTACCGCAAGGCCAACCTCGACGAGGTCATCGCGCTCACCGCGAAGATGATGAAGCTCGACCCCGAGGTCGTCAAGACCGACGCGGGCAACGTCACCTACTTCGACTCGGCTGAGCTCGACGCCCTGATCGAGGACGGCACCGTTCACAGCTGGCTCACCGGCATGAACAACTACTTCGTGGGCGCAGGCAAGGTCACCGACCCGGCCGACCCCGCCACGTACTTCACCAGCGAGCTGTTCCTCGCCGCCGGCACGAAGTAACGCAGCACCCGCCCGCCCCGGCGGGCACCGGATGCCGCGGCGCCAGTACGCACTGGCGCCGCGGCACCCGCGCTCACGCCGTCACCACCACACCGCAACACCGCTTCACAACAGGACGAGAACCGATGAAGACACCCAGCAAGCGCCCCAACATTGTGCTGATCCTGACCGACGACCACGCCGCGCACGCGATCAGCGCGTACGGCTCGGTGGTCAACCAGACCCCGCGCATCGATGAGATCGCCGCGTTGGGGCGTCGCATCGACCACTGCTACTGCACCAACGCGTTGTGCACGCCGAGCCGGGCGTCGATCCTGACCGGCACGCACAGTCACGTCAACGGTGTGACGACGCTGGACACCCCGATCGACGCCTCGCAGACGACGTTCGTGTCGCTGCTGAAGGCGCAGGGCTACCGCACGGGCATCGTCGGCAAGTGGCACATGGGCGAGGGCGAGGGGCACGACCCGCAGGACTTCGACTACTGGGCGGTGCTGCGCGAGCAGGGCGAGTACTTCAATCCGCAGATCCTCAGCGCCGACGGCATCCGGATCGAGCCGGGCTACGCCACGGACATCATCACCGACCTGTCGATGGACTGGGTCAACTCCCTAGAGGGGGAGGAGCCGTGGTGCCTGCTCATCCACCACAAGGCGCCGCACCGCTCCTGGGAGCCGGACGAGAAGCACCAGGGCATGTACGCCGGCCAGCGGATCCCGGTGCCGGCCACGTTCGACGACGACTACGCCGGCCGTTCCAGCGCCGCCAAGCACGCGACGATGCGGGTCGCCGAATACCTGACCATGAAAGACCTCAAGGTCGCGCCGCCGGAGGGGCTCACCCCGGAGGAGCTGGGGCTGTGGAAGTACCAGCGCTATATGGAGGACTACCTGGCCTGCGTGGCCTCGGTCGACGACAACGTCGGCCGGGTCACCGACTGGCTGCGGGAGCGCGGCGACTTCGACGACACCCTGCTGATGTACACCTCGGACCAGGGCTTCTTCCTCGGCGACCACGGCTGGTTCGACAAGCGGTTCATGTACGAGGAGTCGATCCTGATGCCGCTGGTGCTGAGCTACCCGAACGCGATCGAGCCGGGCGAGCCGCTGGAGCAGATGGTGACGAACGTCGACTTCGCCCAGACGATCCTGGAGGCGGCCGGAGTGGAGCCGGCCGAGCGAATGCAGGGGGTGAGCTTCTGGCCGCAGCTGACGCACTCGCCGGACGCGCCCACCCGGGACGGCGTGTACTACCGGTACTACGAGAACGACGACCAGCACCACCACGCGCTGGCGCACTACGGCATCCGCACCGAGCGGTACAAGCTGATCTACTTCTACAACGACGGAATGGGGCTGCCCGGCAGCTCCGAGCACGTCTACCCGCCGGAGTGGGAGCTCTACGACATGCAGCTCGATCCCGAGGAGCTGGTGAACGTCTACCACTCGGCCGAGTACGCGCACGTGATCGACGAGCTGACCGTGCAGTTGTGGCAGTTGCAGGCGTCACTCGGCGACGAGCCGCACCACAGCCAGCCGGTGCCCGCCGGGCTGGAGCGCGCGGAGCCGGCCGCCTAGGCGGCCGCCGCGGTCCGCGCGGCTCGTCGCGGCCGTCGCGTGCCGGCCACCCACGCCAGTTCAGCACGGAGTGCGCCAGCTGAGCTGGCGCACTCCGTGCTGAACTGGCGTAGGAGGGTTCAGCCGCGCCGCGGCCAGGCCCGCCAGCCGTGGGGCAGTGCGGCCAGGGTGGCGGATGCCGCAGCCAGCCGCTCGGCCGACACCGTCGTCGGGGCGCCCCCGCTGCCGCTGCGGGAGCCGGTCTGTGCCCCGTCCTCGTCGAAGAACACGAGGCTGTGGCTCACCTCGGCGCCCGGCCCGGAGCCCAGCTCCTCCGCGTAGGCGCCGTTCACCACCGCCAGCACGAGCTCCTCGAGCTCCTCGGCCTGCGCCTCGACGGTGTCGTCGCAGGCGTCGCAGCCGCAGATCGGGTGCGGGAAGGTGTGCAGCACGCCGGCCTCGACGAAGACGCCGGGGAACGCGGTGAACGCGAAGCTGAGCGGCGCGGCATCCGGGCTCTCCGGGACGACCCGCACGACCTCGACCACGTCGTCCTGCGCGTGCAGCAGCGGCGGGTCGAAGCCGCCGCCGGGGGCGTCGGGCACCGCGCTCTCGCGCCGCACGCTCACCGCGTAGGCCTGCTGGAGATAGTCGATCAGGGCGTTCGTGACGGTGTGCAGCCCGGCGAAGCGCTCGGGGTGGCTGACCCGGCTGTAGCTGTCGGGGTCCGGGCCGTCCGCGCCCCAGCGGTTGCCATAGGGGATCGGCTGCCCAGCGGTATCGGAGTAGTCGGTTGCGGGCAGGATCGGCCGGGTGTAGCGCGGAGCCCCGGATGGCGCGGGCTGCGGCGCCGACCAGGCGCGCAGTCGCTCAAGCCGGCGCTCCTGCGCGGCGGCGTCGCGTGCGTCGTCCTGTTCTGCGGCGGCCCACTCAGCGAGCATCGCGGCGGCGCCCTCTGGCGGCGGTGTGTCGGAGCCCGCGACCGTGCCGGCGCTGTTCGGCGGTATCGCGGTGATCGCATCGAGAATGCTCCCGACGTCAAAGCTCATCCGCCCGGCACCGACCTCGCCCGGCCGCCCCACCCCGATCGCGCGCCAGTTCGCATCTGTCCGCAGTGCGGCGATGGTGTTGCCGAGGAAGACCGTCGCCGCCGCGCGCAGCCGCGGGTCCTCGTTCAGCGCGGCGCTGTGCCTCTGGGCGAAGCGCAGCAGGGCGAGCGGGTCGCCGGCGAGACCGGCGGGGCTGACCCCGTGTTCCCGCGCGAAGGCGAGGAAGGGGGTGTAGCCCTCGACGTGGCGAACCGGGGCCGGGACGGCGACGGGTGCGGCATCCGCCTCCGCGCTAAAGATCGCCCAGCCGAAGCTGCCGCCACCGGGCTCCGGCATTGGCACGGCCGGGCCGTCGAACAGATCCTCCTGCGCGCTCATGGCCAGAGCCTAGCGGCGGTGGCGGTGGCAGCGGCAGCGCGCCGGCCCGACGGATGCCGCCGCACACAGACGTGCAAACAAACGGTTGCAGGACGCGTTTCGTCGTGCAATTATGTGGTTGCAGGTCGAGGAAGGGATTCACCATGACCGAGACAGTGGAGCGCGACGAGCTGGACAGCATCGAGCGCAGCATCGAGATTGACGCCAGTGCCGAGAGGGTCTGGGCGCTGATCGCGGAGCCGGGCTGGTACATCAACACCGGCACCGTCGTCGAGCACGAGATCCGCCAGGAGGACGGCTACGTCGTGGTGATTGACCCGACGTACGGCGAGTTCCCGCTGCGCACCGTCGCCCTCGAGCCCCCGCGCTACGCCGCCTTCCGATGGTTCAACCTCGAGGGCGTCGACCGCTCGGGCTCGGATGCCACGGAGGCGACGACCCTCGTCGAGTTCTGGATCAGCGAGCGGCCGGGCGGCGTCACCCTGCGCGTGCTGGAGACCGGGTTCGCCGCGCTCCCCGTCGACGCGGCCAAGCGCCGCGCCGCCCTCGAGAACAACACGGAGGGCTGGGAGGTCGAGCTCGACGCGGCCAAGGCCCACCTCGAAGCGGCCGCGGTATGAGTGCTGCGCCGTCTGGGGCCCGGCCGGCCCCGCTGACCGCCGTCTTCGCCGCCCTCGGCGACGACACCCGATGGCAGATCCTGGTGCGACTGGGCGCGGAGCCGGCCTCAGCGTCGGCACTGAGCACGGAGTTCCCGATCAGCAGGCAGGCCCTCGCCAAGCAGCTCGAGGTGCTGCGCGGAGCCGGCCTGGTCGAGGCCGAGCGGCACGGCCGCGAGCTGCGCTACCGGGCCGTCGGCGCCGCGCTCGGCGAGGCCGCACGGCGGCTCGAGCGGGTGGCCAGCGGCTGGGATGAGCGGCTCGCCTCGATCAAGGCCGCCGCGGAGGCCGCTGCACCCGCCGAGGCGGGTGCAGAGCGGCGCGGGGAGTAGCCGGGGCACTGTCGCGGCGGCATCCGGGCTCGTACTGTGGAGCCAACCGAAAACTTTTCGGAGAATTTCGGATGCCGTGTCGATCCGGGCCCCGCCCGTTCGACGTCTGGGTGTGAGGCGGTTCTGCCTCACACCGATCGAGAGGGTATGACCATGAAGTTCATGATGCTGCTGCAGTCCGACGAGTCCAACTCCGTCACCAACGGCCCGGAGGAGGAGGCGCTCAACCGGATGGGCGCGTACAACGAGGAGCTCCTCAAGGCCGGCGTGATCCTGGCCGGCGAGGGCCTGCACCCGACGTCGGAGGGCGTGCGCCTGACCTATGACGGCGACGACCGCACCGTGGTCGACGGCCCGTTCACCGAGTCGAAGGAGCTGCTGGCCGGCTTCTGGATCATCGACGTCGCCTCCAAGGAGGAGGCGATCGAGTGGGCCAAGCGCATCCCGCTGCCGGAGGGCCAGGTGGAGGTGCGCCAGGTGTTCGAGCTCGCCGACTTCGACCAGAGCAACGAGTACGTGCAGAAGGAGAAGGCCTGGCGCGAGGAGATGGGCACGTCGCGCACCGCGTGAGCCACGCCGCCGCCCTGCGCCAGTTCGTGGTGCTCCGCGCCACACCATGTGGCGCGGAGGCCTGCGAACTGGCGCACGGCGGCATGCGCGTGCACAGCAGCAGGGGTGCCGGATGACGGGCGCCGCCGCGGACGCGCCGGACGCTGCGCAGGCCGCGGCATCCGCGCGCCGCGCCGTCGAGGCCGTGTGGCGGATCGAGTCCGGCCGCCTGATCGCCACGCTGGTGCGCTTTGCCGGTGACGTCGGCCAGGCCGAGGAACTGGCCCAGGACGCCCTCGTCGACGCGCTCGAGCAGTGGCCGCGCTCCGGCGTCCCACGCAACCCGGGGGCCTGGCTCACCACCGTCGCCAAGCGCCGGGCGATCGACCAGTGGCGCCGGCAGGCCGCGTTCGAGCACCGGGCCGCGGCGCTCGCCGAGGAGCTGCGGGTCGCGGATGCCGCGGCCGAGGCGGCCGCCGCGGCATCCGGAACCGCGCCGGCCGCCGCCGCCGCGAGCGCGCTGGCCGGGGCCCCGCTGTCGGTGCAGACCCGACCGGACCTCGCCGTGCTGCAGCCGATCGACGACGAGCTGCTGCGGCTGATCTTCATCGCCTGCCACCCGGTGCTCGGCCGCGACGCCCGGGTCGCGCTCACCCTGCGCCTGCTCGGCGGGCTCACGGCCGAGCAGATCGCCCGGGCCTTCGTCGTGCCGACCGCGACCATTCAGCAGCGCATCGTGCGCGCCAAGAAGGCGCTGACCGCCGCCGGGGTGCCGTTCGAGGTGCCGGAGCGGGCCGAGTTCGCCGCCCGGCTCGACTCGGTGCTCGCCGTGGTCTACCTGATCTACAACGAGGGCTACTCGGCCAGCTCCGGCGACGACTGGATGCGGCCGGAGCTCTGCCGGGAGGCTCTGCGGCTCGGCCGCGTGCTCGCCGAGCTGCTGCCGCGGGAGCCCGAGGTGCACGGGCTCGTCGCCCTGATGGAGATCCAGTCCTCGCGGCTGGGCGCGCGCACCACGCGGGAGGGCGAGCCGATCCTGCTGCTCGAACAGGACCGCGGCCGCTGGAACCAGCTGCTGATCCGGCGCGGCCTCGCCGCCCTCGAGCGGGCGGAGCGCTGCGCGGCCGCCCGCGGGACCGAGCCCGGGGGCTACCAGCTGCAGGCCGAGATCGCCGCCTGCCATGCCCGCGCGCTGACGGCGGATGCCACCGACTGGGCGCAGATCGCCGACATCTATGCGCGGCTGGCCCGGCGGGTGCCCTCGCCCGTCGTCGACCTCAACCGCGCGGTCGCGCTCGCGATGGCGCGCGGGCCGGCCGTCGGGCTCGTGCTGGTGGACGCGCTCGTCGCCGAGGGCCGGCTCGCCGGCTACCACCTGCTGCCGAGCGTGCGCGCCGACCTCTTGCAGAAACTGGGTCGGCGGGAGGAAGCTCGGGAGGAGTACGAGCGCGCGGCGGCGCTCGCCGGCAACGAGCGAGACCGCGCCCTGCTGCTGAACCGGGCCCGTGCGCTCGGACCGCGACGCGGCTGAGCGGCATCCGCTCTGCGACCGTTCCGGCCCACCGCGCCGCCCAACCAGCCCGGAATACCCCTAGGGGGTATATGGTTGAATCGTCTGACGGAGGGAATGCGCCATGCAGAACGAGACACGACACGGGGCGGATGACGCGCACACGAGCCATGCCAGCCACGAGATGACCGGCCACTACCCGGGCTCGCACGAGCACGGTGCCCACGACATGGCCGCCCACGAGCACGCCGGCCACGACATGAGCGGCCACGCCGGCCACGACATGGACGACCACGCCGTGCACTCGCATGGCGAGCACGCCGGGCACAGCGTCGCGATGTTCCGCGACAAGTTCTGGTGGAGCCTGGTGCTCTCCATCCCCGTCGTGATCTTCAGCCCGATGGTCGCGCACCTGCTCGGCTACCACCTGCCCGAGTTCCCCGGATCCACCTGGATCGCCCCGGTGCTCGGCACCGTCATCTTCTTCTACGGCGGCCTGCCCTTCCTGCAGGGCGCGGTGCGCGAGCTCAAGAGCCGCCAGCCCGGCATGATGACGCTCATCTCGATGGCGATCTCGGTCGCCTTCATCGCCTCCTGGGCGACGAGCCTCGGCTGGGGGCTCGACCTCGACTTCTGGTGGGAGCTCGCGCTCCTCATCGTCATCATGCTGCTCGGCCACTGGATCGAGATGCGGGCACTCGGCGCGGCATCCGGGGCCCTCGACGCCCTCGCGGCCCTGCTGCCGGACACCGCCGAGAGAGTCAACGGCGCCGCCACCAGCAACGACATCACCGAGGTGGCCATCGGCGAGCTCGCCGCCGGCGACGTCGTGCTCGTGCGCTCCGGTGCCCGCGTCCCGGCCGACGGCGTGATCGTCGACGGCGCCGCCGAACTCGACGAGTCGATGATCACGGGGGAGTCCGCCGCCGTGCCGCGCGCCGTCGGCGACACGGTCGTGGCCGGCACCGTCGCCACCGACAGCGCCATCCGGGTGCGGGTGACCGCCGTCGGCGACCAGACCGCGCTCGCCGGCATCCAGCGCCTCGTCGCCGAGGCCCAGGCCTCCAGCTCGCGCGCCCAGGCGCTCGCCGACCGCGCCGCGGCGCTGCTGTTCTACTTCGCCGCCGGGGCCGGCGTCCTCACCTTCATCGCCTGGATGCTGCTCGGCAGCGTCGACGACGCCATCACCCGCACCGTCACGGTGCTCGTGATCGCCTGCCCGCACGCCCTCGGCCTGGCGATCCCGCTGGTCATCGCGATCTCGACCGAGCGCGCGGCCCGCGCCGGCGTGCTCGTGAAGAACCGCCTCGCCCTCGAGCGCATGCGCCACGTCGAGGTCGTGCTGTTCGACAAGACCGGCACCCTCACCAAGGGCGAGCACGCGGTGACGGATGTCGCCGTCGCCGGCGGTCAGCAGCGCGGCGAGGTGCTGCGCCTGGCCGCCGCGACCGAGCAGTCGAGCGAGCACCCGGTGGCCCGCGCCATCGTGGCCGCCGCGCTCGCCGAGGCCGCCCAGCGTGCGGATGCCGCCGCGCCAGAGGACGAGGCGCGCTTCGGCCACGTCGCCGACTTCCGTTCCCTCACCGGCATCGGCGTGCGCGCCGTCGTCGACGGCGCCGAGTACGCGGTCGGCGGCCCGCGCCTGCTCGCGGACGAGAACCTCGAGGTGCCGGCCGAAATGCAGCAGGAGGTCGACGGGTGGAAGGCCCGCGGCGCCTCCGTGCTGTACCTGGTGCGCGCCGGCTCCGCCGCGGCAGCCGTGCCCGCGGCAGCCGTGCCCGCGGCAGCCGTGCCCGCGGCCGCTGTGCTGGGCGCCTTCGCCCTGCAGGACGAGGTGCGCGCCGAGTCGCGCGCGGCCATCGCGGCACTGCACGCGCGCGGCATCCGGGTCGCCATGATCACGGGTGACGCCAAGCAGGTGGCGGATGCGGTCGGCGCCGACCTCGACATCGACGAGGTGTTCGCCGAGGTGCTGCCCGGCGACAAGGCCGCGCAGGTGGCCGAGCTGCAGGCGCGCGGACTCACGGTGGCGATGGTCGGCGACGGCGTGAACGACGCCCCCGCGCTGGCCCGCGCCGACGTCGGCATCGCGATCGGAGCCGGAACCGACGTGGCCGTCGAGTCGGCCGGCGTCGTGCTGGCCGCCAACGACCCGCGGGCCGTGCTCTCGATCATCGAGCTCTCGCACGCGAGCTACCGCAAGATGATCCAGAACCTGGTCTGGGCGGCCGGCTACAACGTCATCTCGGTGCCGCTGGCCGCCGGAGTGCTGGCCGGGGTCGGCTTCGTGCTCTCGCCCGCGGCAGGAGCCGTGCTGATGTCGCTCTCGACGATCGTCGTCGCGCTGAACGCCCAGCTGCTGCGCCGCATCAACCTCGACCCCGCGCGCCTCGCCCCGGCCGTGCGCGGGCAGCGCGCGCCGGTCGCCTGATCGCGCGGATGCCGCAGGCTGCGGTGTCCGTGGATCCGCTCGGGGCTTCGGGCGCTGCGCTGCTCCTTCGTCGCGGCGCGGCGCCCTCCAGCCGACGTGGGGAGCGGAGGGGCGGCGCGGGTCGACCCAGTCCCGTTGGCTCGAGGGAGCGCCAGCGACCGAAGCCAACCGCGCGAGACCGGCGCCCTCGAGCCGACGTGCAGATCTCCCGGTGGTCGAGTAGGCCCGCTAGGGCCGTATCGAGACCCGGTTTCCGGCGGGAGACCGTCTCTCGTGCGGGGTCTCGATACGCTCGTTCCTCGCTACTCGACCAGCGGTTCGGGTTGGCTCCGGGGCTTCGGTCGCTCGTTCCTCGCTCCCTCAGCCGACGTGGGGAGGGGAGTCGACGTGGGGAGGGGAGCCGCGGGATCCCCTAGCTGCGGGCCTTCGCCGGGATCAGCACCTCGCGGATCAGCAGGATGATGCCGGCCGAGATCGGGATCGCCACGAGCGCGCCGCCGAGGCCGGCCAGCGTGCCGCCGGCGAGGGCCGAGATCAGCACGATCGAGCCGGGCACCTGCACCGCCTTGCTCATCACGCGCGGGGTGAGGATGTACGCCTCCACCTGCATGTAGATCAGCATCGAGATCAGGGTGATCAGTGCCGCCGTCGGCGAGACGAAGAGCGCGATGACCGTCATGAACGCCGTCGTGATGACCGTACCGATGAGCGGGATCAGCGTGATGAAGAACACGATGACGCCGACGATGAACGCGAAGCTCACGCCGACCAGGCTGAGCACGATCACGCTGAACACCGAGTTGATGAACGCCAGCACGACCATGCCGCTCAGGTAGCGTCCGACCGAGTCCAAGATCCTGTTGGCGTACCCGCTGAACACCTCACGGTGGGATGCCGCGACGAGCGAGTAGGCGGCGATCTTCATGGTGTCGAGGCCCGCCACGAACCAGATGGTGAGCACCGCGACGAAGAAGGCGCTGCTCACGGCATCCGTCACGGCGACGCCCACCTGCAGCGCCCCGCCGCCGATCGTCGCCCAGAACTTCGGGTCGGAGATCGTCTTCTGGGCCCAGTCGGTGATGTTGCCGATGACGCCGCCGGTGCGTTCGTCGAGCTGGGCGAACCAGCCGCTCGACTCCAGCGCAGCGAACTGCGCGGGCACTGTGCGCACGAATTCCTGGATCTGACCGACCAGGAACGGGATCACGATGAGCAGGATCGTGGCGATCAGCCCGACGATGAGCGCGATCACGGTGACGATCGCCCAGCCCCGCGGCAGCCCGAGCTTCTGGAACCAACGCAGCAGTGGGTCGAGCCCGAGGGCGATGAACAGCGCGGCGAAAACCGAGATCAGCACCGAGCTGAGGTTGAACAGCGTGAGCGCGAGCACCAGCGCGATGAGCACGCCGATCGTCACCGTGAAGCCCCAGCGCAGCGGGTGCTCGTGGAACATGCTCGGCTTCGGGTTGTGCTGCTCTGCGCGTGCGCGGTGCACGATCGTTCCGCGTGGCATGGGTGGCCCCCTCGTTGTGGCAGCCTCGTGGCGACCGACTCGTTGCCAACAGTATGTCCTGCCGGGGGAGCGGATGCCGCGTTGACGCGCCTACGCGCTCTTGCCGGGAACCACCAGCTCCTTGTAATAGCTGGCGTGCGCGGGGTAGTAGTGCTCCCACTCCGGCAGCGTCTTGCCCGCACGGGCGGCGATCAGCCGGTCGAGGTAGTAGTCCCAGCCGGGGCCCATGGTCGCGGCCTCAGTGGGGTTGTGCAGGCGCTGGCCGAGGGTCAGCGTGGTCAGGCCGCCGGCCTCGGTGAGGTGGCAGAACACGCGCATCTTGTCCGGCCCCTCCCGCGACTCGGCCAGGAAGCTGTGCGGGGCGTGGCACTCCAGGATGCTCACGTACTCCCACTCGGCCTCCGGCTCGCTGGTCATGCGGAACTTGACCCCGCCCGTGTACGGCTGCCCGGTGTAGGTGCCGATCCACTTCTCCATCTCGTGCGGATTCGTCAGGCTGAACCAGACGTCCGCGATCGGTGCGGCGAAGAGCCGGTCCAGCAGCAGGTAGAGGCCGTCATCGCGGTGGGCGAATCGTCCGGTGGGCTTGGGTGACATGTCGACCTCCGCGTGCTGCAGTTGCCAGGCCCGGGGGAACAACACCCCACCGAGTCATTCTTTGCTTCAGGCTACCCCCACGATGCTGGCGAAGGGCAAGGAATAATTCGCCCGGCGCGGGGCGAGCTCTCAGAGCTCCGCGTCGTACGCCGCCCTGCTCTGCTGGATCTCGTCGTGGTGGGCATCCGCCCAGCGCACGAGGCCGAGCACCGGCTCGATCAGGGTGCGCCCGAGCGGCGTGACCTCGTACTCGACGCGCGGCGGAATCTCGGGGTAGCTGGTGCGCGAGACGAGCCCGTCGCGCTGTAGCTGGCGCAGGGTGTGGGTGAGCATGCGGTGCGAGATGCCGGTCACGTTGCGGTGAAGCGCGGTGAAGCGCTGCGGGCCGGCGTCGAGCATGCCGATGACGAGCAGGCTCCACTTGTCGCCGATGCGGGCCAGCACGTCCTTGATCAGGCCGCTGCCCGAATGGCCGGCGCTGCACGGCCCCCGGTCCTCCAGGGTCCCATCGATGCCTGTCTCAGCCATGTCGAACGCCTCCATTACTTACCTTCAGGTGCGTGACGCACCGAGAAGTGCAGGGCCCCAGTGCGGAATGATGACTGACTGTCCGTGCGTTACTCACTAATCGTAACCATCGGATGCCCGCATCCACCGACTCTGGGAGAACACATGACCATCGCACTCTGGATCGCCACCGGCGTCCTCGCCGCCCTCTACCTGCTGGCCGGGTTCATGAAGGCCACGACGCCCTACGAGACGATCGGCACGAAGATGCCGTGGGTGAACAGCTTCAAGCCGAGCCAGGTGAAGACCATCGGCGTGCTCGAGGTCCTCGGCGGCCTGGGCCTCGTCCTGCCGCAGGCAACCGGGATCCTGCCGTGGCTCACGGTCGTCGCCGCCTTCGCACTCGTCCTCGTGCAGATCGTGGCCGCCGTCGTGCACGTGCGCCGCCGGGAGTTCTCCTCGCTGCCGATCAACGGCGTGCTCGCCGTCTTCGCACTGGCCGTCGGGGTGCTCTGGCTCGTCTAAGAACGGCCTGCGGGGCGCGGCGGGGCGTGCGGGGCGCGGCGTGTCGTCTGCGCTAGCATCGCGAGTAATCAGGGGGCAGCGATGCTCCGGTGCACGGTCACGGCGCACCGTCCATGAGTGAGGGGAACGAATGTCCACGAAGTCCAGTGCAGCCGTCAACGTGGCGGCGAAAGCCTCGTGGCTACCCCTGATCGTCGTCGTCCTCACCCAGATCCAGGCGTCCTTCGCCGTGAACGCGCTCACCGTGTCGATGGCCGGCATCACGAGCGACCTGGACACGCCGGCCACGTCGGTCGGCACCGCGATCACGGCGGGCACCTTCGCCATGGCGGCGTTCATCCTGCTCGGCGCCAAGATCGGCGCCCGCTTCGGCACCCGCCTGGTGTTCCAGATCGCCGTCGTCATCCACGGACTGGCGATGGCGGTCGTGGCGCTCGCCCAGACGCCGGCGATGCTGTTCGTGGCGCAGGCGGCATCCGGTGCCGTGATCGCCCTGATCGCGCCCGCCCTCACCGTGTTCATCGCCAGCAACTTCAAGGGCGAGCAGCAGGCCCGCTCGATCGGCCTGCTCGCCGCCGCCATCCCGGCGGCCGGCGTGCTCGCGCTGCTCATCGCCGGCGCCTTCGCGTCGACGATCGGCTGGCGCTGGTCGTTCGCGCTCATCGTCGGCCTCGCCGTCATCAACCTCGCCCTCAGCTTCCGGCTGAAGAGGATCGAGCCGCAGAAGGACCTGCTCATCGACTGGGTGGGCGCGCTCTACGCCGCCGTGTCGGTGATCCTGCTCAGCTTCGGCTTCAGCGGCCTGGCCAGCTGGGGCGCCGTTCTGGCGACGGATGACGCGCCGTTCAACATTCTCGGGGTCTCGCCGGCCCCGGTCCTGATCGTGGCCGGCATCATCGTCGGCCAGCTGTTCTTCTCCTGGATCCGCAAGCAGCAGAAGGCCGGCAAGCCGCGCATCTTCGACCTGGCCGTGCTGAAGAGCAGCAAGGAGAAGGCGATCACCGCCTGCATGGCGATGATGCTCTTCGTCGGCACCGCCGCGAACTTCCTCATCCCGCTGTACCTGCAGGTGGTGCAGGGCCGCACCAGCTTCGAGACCTCGCTCGCGATCATCCCCTACACGCTGTCCATCTTCCTGGCCAGCACCTTCGTCGCCAGCCTGTACAAGCGCTTCCCGCCGCGGCAGATCGCCCGCGCCGGCTTCGTCGTCGTGGCCTTCGGACTGATCCTGCTCGCCTTCACCATCCAGTACGGCTGGGGCCAGGCGTTCGTGGTGATCGGCCTCATCACGCTCGGCCTTGGCCAGGGCTCGATCGTCGCCCTCGTCTTCAACACGCTGCTCTCCGCCGCCCCCAAGCGCCTCGCCGGCGACGTCGGCGCCTGGCGCGGTCTCGTGCACAACATGTCCGGCTCCGTCGGCATCGCCGTCGCGAGCGTCTTCGCCGTGACCCTGCTCGGCACGCTCATCCAGACCGCCGCCGACGACCACCCGGAGATCCCCTCCTCGCTAATCGAGCAGGTCGACATGAACAACGTCAACTTCCTCACCAACGAGCAGCTGGCCGTTGTGCTCGATGCGACGACCGCGGACCAGGTCCAGGCGGATGCCGCGTTCGAGATCAACGCCGAGGCGCGCCTGCGCGCTCTGCAGATCTCGCTGCTCGGCCTGGCCGGCATCGCGCTGCTCGCGATCGTGCCGGCGGGGCGGATGCCGAACCGCCTGCCCGGCGACCTGCCCGAGCTGCTGGAGACCAACCCGCGGCGCGGCGACGAGGAGCGGGACGACGCGGAGATCGCCGCGGCCGAAGCCGACGCGCGCTAGCCGCAGCGTTAGCCTGAGGAGTACGGGCCACGCTCACGCCTCCGCCCGCAGGAACCACACTGAGACACCGCGCTGAACAATTGCGCTCAACAACTGCGCTGAACAGCGCTGAACAATTGCGCCGAACAACCGCGCAGAAGAACCGCGCCGAACCGAGGAGACGCCAATGCCCGAACTCGACCACACCCTCATCCCGGGCGACTTCGCCCGGCTGCCCTCCCAGGCGGCGCCCGCCACGGTGGTCTTCGTCGACGAGTTCTCGCCGGAGCTGGACGCCACGGGCTACTTTGTCGCCGCAGAAGGCGACGTCGCCCCGCAGCTCGGCGCCACGCGCGAGCAGCTGGCGACGCTCGGCTTCGAGGGCAAGGCCGGCCAGACGCAGACCGTGCTCACGGCATCCGGCGCCCTGGCGATCGCGGTCGGGCTCGGCAGCCTCGAGCTGGCCGCGCTGGAGGGTGAGCAGGTCGACGCCGACGCAGCGGATGCCGCCGCGAACGCCCTGCGCGACGCCGGCGCCGCCTTCGCGCGCGCCGCGGCCAGCCACGCCCGCATCGGGCTGGACCTCGCCTCCATCAGCGCGCTCGGATCCTCTGCCGCGCTCGACGCGGCCGGCGTCGACGCACTCGTCGAGGGCGTGCTGCTGGCCCGCTACCGCTTCAACGCCCTCAAGGCGAAGCCGAAGGGCACCGCGCTGGAGACGCTCGAGCTGCGCGGCGCTGCCCACATCGACGGCGCCGCCGAGGCCGTGCGCCACGCCGTGATCGGCGCCCGCGCCGCCAACGTCGCGCGCGACCTCTGCAACAACCCTCCCGGCCACCTGACCGCCACGAACATCGCCGACCTCGCCGTCGAGCTGGCCGCCCAGCACGGCTTCAGTGCCGAGGTGTTCGACAAGCAGGCGCTCATCGAGCTCGGCTGCGGCGGCCTGCTCGGCGTCAACGCCGGCAGCCACGAAGAGCCGCGCATGGTCAAGCTGCACTACACGCCGGCATCCGGTGCCCCCGCCGAGCGCGGCCACCTGGCCCTCGTCGGCAAGGGCATCATGTACGACTCGGGCGGAATCAGCCTCAAGCCCTCCGACCCCATGCACCTGCTGATGAAGATGGACATGGGCGGCGCGGCGGCCGTGCTCGGCGCGTTCACCGCGCTCCGCGACCTCGGCGTGGAGACCGAGGTCACCGGCTTCCTGATGTGCACCGACAACATGCCCTCCGGCACGGCGACCAAGCTCGGCGACGTGCTGATCGCCCGCAACGGCACCACCGTCGAGGTGAAGAACACGGATGCCGAGGGCCGCCTGGTCATGATGGATGCCCTCGCGCTCGCCGCGGAGGAGAAGCCCGACGCGATCGTCGACATCGCCACGCTCACCGGCGCCGTGCTGATGGCACTCGGCCAGGCGACGGCCGGCGTGATCGGCAACAACCAGGACGTCGTCGACCAGCTGCTGGATGCGGCGGCCACCGTCGACGAGCCGGCCTGGCAGCTGCCGCTGGAGAAGAAGTACCGCAAGCAGCTGGACTCCGACATCGCCGACCTCGGCAACATCGGCGGCCGCTTCGCCGGCGCGACGACCGCCGCACTGTTCCTCAACGAGTTCGTGGACGGGCTGCCCTGGGCGCACCTGGACATCGCCGGCACGATGCAGTCCGACTCCGACGACGCGTGGCGCTCGGCCGGGGCGACCGGCTACGGCGCACGCCTGCTCGCCGACTTCGCGCTGAACTTCACGCGCGTTCAGTAGGGGCGCCCGCCCACGTTGGCTCCCGGGCTTCAGGGGCTGCGCTGCTCCTTCGTCGCGGCGCGGCTCCCTCCAGCCGACGTGCATCTGCACGTTGGCTCGAGGGAGCGCCAGCGACCGAAGCCAACACCGCCCCCGTTGGTCGAGTAGGCCCGCTAGGGCCGTATCGAGACCCTGGCAGGGCGTGAAACTGTGTCGGGTGCGGGGTCTCGATACGCTCGTTCCTCGCTACTCGACCAGCGGGGTGGGGCCTCTCTCCCGTTGGCTCGAGGGAGCGCCAGCGACCGAAGCCAGCGTCGCTCCCGTTGGTCGAGTAGGCCCGCCAGGGCCGTATCGAGACCCGGTTTTCAGCGGGGGGCTGTGTCGGGTGCGGGGTCTCGATACGCTCGTTCCTCGCTACTCGACCAGCGGTGGGGTGCGACCCTCCTGTTGGCTCGAGGGAGCGCCAGCGACCGAAGCCAACAGCGCCGCTCCCGTTGGTCGAGTAGGCCCGCTAGGGCCGTATCGAGGCCCTGGCAGGGCGTGAAACTGTGTCGAGTGCGGGGTCTCGATACGCTCGTTCCTCGCTACTCGACCAGCGGTGGGGTGCGATCCTCCCGTTGGCTCGAGGGAGCGCCAGCGACCGAAGCCAACATCGCCCGACACCCACACCCACGCAGCAGGAGCAGCTAGAGCGACTCCTCCAACACGGCCATGGCGGCATTGTGCCCGCCCAGCCCGCTGACTGCCCCGCCGCGCACCGCGCCGGAGCCGCAGATCAGCACGCGCGGGTGCGCCGTCGCGACGCCCCAGCGCTCCGCCGCCGTGTCGCGGGGCGCGTCGTCCTCCAGGAACGGCCAGGACAGCGGGCCGTGGAAGATGTTGCCGCCTGAGAGGTTCAGCGCGTGCTCGAGGTCGAGCGTCGTCTTCGTCTCGATGCATGGGTTGCCGGCGGCATCCAGCATGACGACGTCCTCGATCGGTTCGGCCAGCACTGAGTTCAGCGAGGCCAGCACGGCCGCCTGCAGGCGCTCGCGGGTGGCGTCGTTGTTCTCCTCCGTCAGCCAGCGGTCCGGCGCGTGCAGGGCGAAGATGGTGAGCGTGTGCGCTCCGGACTCCGCGAGCTCCGGCCCGAGGATCGTCGGGTCGGCCAGCGTGTGGCAGTAGATCTCGCACGGCAGGATGTCGGGGATCTCGCCGCGCGCGGCCTCGGCGTATGTGCCCTCCAGCTGGCTGTACAGCTCGTTGATGTGGAAGGTGCCGCCGAAGGCTGCCTCGGGCGTGACGGTGGTGTCGCGCAGCTTCGGCAGCCGCTTCAGCATGAGGTTCACCTTGACCTGCGCACCTTCCGGGCGGGCGGCGACGGCATCCTCCGGGGCGTTGGCCGGCACCCCGACGCGGGCGCTCGATGCCCCGCCGGCGGCCAGCAGCTGGTCCAGCACGTAGGGGGAGATGTTCGCGAGCACCGTGGTGCCGACCGCGACCCGCTCGTGGCCGTTGCGCAGGTAGCGCACGGCGCCGTCGGCGGTGACGCTGACCACATCGGCGCCGGTGACGATCCGCGCCCCGGCGAGTCGGGCGGCGCGCTCGATCTCGCCCGAGACGGCGCCCATGCCGCCGATCGGCACGTGCCAGTCCCCGGTCTCGTTGCCGATCACGTGGTAGAGGAAGCACCGGTTGGCGTCCAGGGAGGGGTCGTCGCTTGAGGTGAAGGTGCCGATCAGCCCGTCGGTGGCGACGACACCGCGCACGAGGTCGCTGTCGAAGCGCTCGGTGATCACCTGGCCGAGCGGGCGCTCGAAGAAGCTGGCCCAGAGCGCGTCGTCGTCGACCAGGCGGCGCACCTCGCTGCGCGTCGGCAGCGGCTCGCACACGGTCGGGAACAGGGCCTCCGCCACGCGCGCGGTGTCGGCGTAGAAATCGTTCCAGGCGGCGAAGTCGCCGGCGGCGCCGACCCGGGCGAAGGAGGCGCGGGTAGCCCGGCGGTTGCTGTTGTCCACGAGCAGGCCGGTCTCGGTATCGGCCGGGTTCGGGGTGTACGAGCTGAAGCGGCGGTGGGCCAGGCGGATGTCGAGGCCGAGCTCGTCGATGATGCGCTTCGGCAGCAGGCTCACCAGGTACGAGTAACGCGAGAGCCGGGCGTTGACGCCCTCGAACGGCGCGGCCGAGACGGCCGCGCCGCCCAGCCGCTCCTCGCGCTCGAGCAGGAGCACGCTCTTGCCAGCCTTGGCGAGGTAGGCGGCCGCAACGAGTCCGTTGTGCCCGCCGCCGACAATCACAACGTCGTGAGTAGCTTCAGTCATGGATCGAGCCTAGAGGCTGCGGATGCCGCCCCAGCCCGGCCCCGGACGGCTCAGTATCCGCCGTTGCTGGAGTCGGCGTTGTCCAGGGTTCCGATCTCGGCGTCCGCGTCGTTGAAGACCGTCATCGTCGTGCCCTCGATCGTCGCCGTGTTCAGCGCGGACAGCCAGGTGTCGACGCCCTCGCAGGCCTTCAGTGTCGTCGCGACGTTCTCGAAGTCGATCGTGGTGCCGTCCAGCTGCCATCCGCCGTTCAAGGTGTTGCAGCCGTCGGAGCCGGTGAAGCTGCCGTCATCCGAGAAGGTCAGGAACGGAACGCCCGTCGTGTCGACGGTGCCCCAGGTGCCGACCGGGTCCGGGCCGCCGGGCGTGCCGGCGCCGCTGTTCGCGCAACCGGAGAGCCCGAGGGCCGCGACAGCCGCGACGGCGATGACAACCGCCGCGCGGGTGCGGCCGGCGCGGGCGCCAACGGTCCGTCGGCCTGAACTGTGGCGGGGGAGGGTACTCGTCATCTGTGGCGTCCGTTCGCGATGTGTGCCGGCCGTGGCCGGGCCCGATGCGCTCCACGGTAGCCCGTGCGCAGCGGGTATGCGAGCAATGGGATCAAAACGTTAGCGCCAGCACTACTCTCGAGCCATGGACCCCATCGCGATCACGCTGGCCATCCTGCTGGTTGCTGTCATCGCCTTCGTGTCGAACAGGGTTCCGGTCGGGATCGTCGCCCTCGCCGTGGCCATCTCGCTCTGGGCGACGGGCATCCTCACCCTGGGTCAGGCGCTCGCCGGCTTCGCCGACCCGACGGTGTTGTTCATCGCCTCGCTGTTCGTGGTGAGCGAGGGACTGGACGCGACCGGTGTGACCGCTTGGGCCGGCCAGAAGGTGATCGGCGCGGCGGGCACGAGCACCCGCAAGCTGCTCGTCTACATCATGCTGCTGGTCGCGGTGCTCACCGCGCTGATCAGCGTGAACGGCGCCGTCGCCGCGCTGCTGCCCGTCGTCGTGGTCGTCGCGGTGCGCGCCGGCCTCGCCCCCTCGCGGCTGCTGCTGCCGTTGGCCTTCGCCGCGCACGCGGGCTCGCTGCTCGCCCTCACCGGAACCCCGGTCAACATCATCGTCTCCGAGGCGGCCGTCGAGGCCGGCGATCGCGCGTTCGGATTCTTCGAGTTCGGCCTCGTCGGGGTGCCGCTTGTCGTCGGCACGCTGCTGATCACGATGCTCCTCGGCAGCAGGCTCGTCCCCGTGCGCGCGGCCAGCGTCATGCCGCGCGACCTGAGTGACCACGCCCGCGTGCTGCGCTCGCAGTACGAGCTCGCCACGCCGCCGAACGAGCTGATCGGCGCCGAGGGCGGCATCGCCGAGGTCGTCATCCCGCCGCGGTCCAGCCTGATCGGGCTCAAGGTCTTCCCTGGCATGTGCACGCCGAGCGGCTCTCTGGTCATCCTGGCCGTGCAGCGCGGGGGCGAGCAGGTCGAGGGGCCGGATGCGACGCTGGCCGCCGGCGACACCCTGCTGCTCGAGGGCAGCTGGGATGCGCTCGACGAGCACACCGCCGACCCCGATGTCCTCGTCGTCGACCCGCCGGATGTGCTGCGCCGCACGGTGCCGCTCGGCCCGCGCGCCGGCTGGGCCATCGGCATCCTGGCCGCCATGATCGCCGCGCTGGCGACGGGCCTCGTGCCGGCGGTCATCGCTGGCCTCGTGGCGGCGATGGCCATGGTGCTCACCCGCGCCGTGTCGGTGACGCAGGCCTACCGCAGCATCTCGTGGACGACGGTCGTGCTCGTGGCCGGCATGATCCCGCTCTCGACCGCGTTCATGCAGACCGGCGCGGCCGACCTCATCGCCGACGGGCTGCTCGGCATGGTCGGCGACGCGGGCCCGCAGGTGGCGCTGTTCGCGCTCTGCCTGATCACCGTCGTGCTCGGCCAGCTCATCAGCAACACGGCCACGGTGCTGATCGTCATCCCGGTGGCCGTCTCGGTGGCCGCGACGAAAGACGTCTCGGTGCTGCCGTTCCTGATGGCGCTGACGGTCGCCGGCGCCGCCTCCTTCCTCACCCCGATCGCCACCCCGGCGAACATGATGGTGATGGGGCCGGGTGGCTTCAGGTTCACCGACTACTGGAAGCTCGGCCTGCCGCTGCTCGTCTTCTTCCTGGCCGTCGCGACCTTCTACGTGCCGCTGATCTGGCCGTTCTGAGCCGATCTGGCCGTTCCGAGCCGCGGCCGGGCATTTCGTTGCGCGTTAGTGACCCGGATGCCGCGGCGGCGCCCCTACGATGAGCACATGATCCGCTTTCTGATTCGGTCCGGTATCTTCGTCGTCTCCGCCGCGCTCGGTCTGCTCGTGGCCATGTGGCTGCTGCCCGAGTTCAACCTGAGCTGGAGCGGCGGCATCGTGGCGGTGCTGGTGTTCGCCGTCATCCAGAGCGTGATCAGCCCGTTCCTGCTCAAGGTGGCGGCCCGCAACGCGCCCGCCTTCCTCGGCGGGATCGGCATCGTCTCGACCTTCGTCGCCTTGTTCGTGGCGTCGCTCTTCCCCGGCGGCCTCACCATCGACGGTTGGCGCACCTGGGTCCTGGCACCCGTGCTGGTGTGGATGGTCACCGCACTGGCCACCTTCTTCCTGCCGATGGTCTTCCTGAAGAAGGGCGTCGAGAAGAAGCGCAACGCCTCGGCGCTGCCGATCGGCTAGCGCGGACTCCGGCCGCGGACTCCGGCCGCGGAACCCGGCCGCGGATCCCGGCCGCGCCCCCGGCCCCGGCATCCGTTTCGGAGGCCGACGGCGGATCGGGAGGCCGGAATCAGCGGGCAGCTGCCGCCCGATCTCCCGTTTGCCTCCCGATCCGCCTCCGCCTCCCGCGCGATGCGCAGGAGCGCGGGCTCAGGGGTGAGCGGTGCCGGCGATCGCGCGGGCGAGCGCCGCGCGGCAGGCGGCGACGCCCGGCCGGCCGGCGCTGGAACGGCGCGCGGAGGTGAACACGTCGCGGTGCGGGTTGCCGGCCAGCTCCACCAGCTCGACGCTCGGCGCCTCCCCGGCCCAGACGAGGTCCGGCAGCAGCCCGACCGCGTTGCCGGAGCGGATCAGCCGGATGTGCGTCATCAGGTCGGCCGTCTCGAAGCGCACATCCGGCTCGAAACCGGCCGCCCGGCAGAGCTGGGTTGCCCAGAGCCGGGCGGCGGTGCCCTTCGGCTCCATCACCCACGGCCGCGACGCGGCGTCCGCCAACGTCGCGATGCGGGTCTCGGCAGGCCCGCCCGGCACGGCATCACTGAGCGGGCCGGGGGACGCCGCCGGACCGGTCGCCAGCCGGATGACGTCGGTGACGAGGTGCACCCGGTCCAGGTCCGGCCGGTGCTCGCGGGTGTGGCCCGGGTACTGCTCGGCGACGACGAGGTCGAAGTCGCGCGCGGAGACGTCGAACAGGCCGGCATCCGGTTCGCGCTCGGTCACCTCCACCCGCAGCTCGGGGTACTCGGCCGCCAGGATCGTGAGCGCCTCGGGGATCACGGCATGGGCGGCCGACTGGAACACGGCCAGGCGCACCGTGCCGCTGACCGTGGTGAGCGAGGCGGCGAGCTCGCCCTCGGCCCGCTCCAGCGTGTCGAGCACCTCCGCCGCGCGGGCGACGAGCAGCTCGGCCTGCGGGGTGAGCAGCACGCGCCGCCCGGCCTTGGCCAGCAGCGGAATGCCGACCTCCTTCTCGAGCAGGGTGAGCTGCTGTGACACCGAGGACGGGCTGTAGGCGAGCGCCTCGGCCACGGCCGCGAGCGTTCCCCGCAACTTCACTTCCCGCAGCAGCCGCAGCCGCCTCACGTCCAGCATGCGCTCTCCTCTCGTCCCGCGCCCCGCCTCCCCAGTTGCCGAATTTCGGGGGTGCGCCGGCCGCCGCACCCCCGAAATTCGGCAACTGGGCAGTCGTTGGGCGGGTGTTGGGCAGGCGCTGGGCGGATGCCGCGACATCCGTTCAATGATTCGATTCTACTTACTGATAACCGTCAGAAACATTTGCTTTACCGAAGTGTTTCGTGGCCTCACACTGGAGAAACCCGCAGCAGATCTGCAGCCAGCGCGCCCCAGCGCCCGCTCTGACCCTTCGTCGAAAGAACTAGTCTCGTGACCATGCCGCACTCCTCCAGCACCGAACTCCAGGCTGATGGCCCCGACGCCCGCGAACTCGAGACGGCGACCATCGCGCTCGTGAAGAAGTGGCTGGCCGACAGCGCCAACGCCCCGGCCGACCCGGCCGCCGAGCGCCTGGCCGGCGTGCTGAAAGACCCCAACGGCCTCGACTTCACGGTCGGCTTCGTCGACGGCGTGATGCGGCCGGAGGACCTCATGGTCGCCGGGCACAACCTGCAGGCCGTCGCAGGCAAGACACCGCGCTTCCTGCCCTGGTACATGCGGGGCGCCGTCGGCCTCGGCGGCATCCTCGGCCCTGTGCTGCCCTGGGTCGTCATCCCCGCCGCTCGCCGCGTGCTCCGCGAGATGGTCGGCCACCTCGTCGTCGACGCGACGCCGGAGAAGCTCGGCCCCGTGATCGAGCAGCTGCGCTCCGGCGGCAACCGCCTCAACCTCAACCTGCTCGGCGAGGCCGTTCTCGGCCAGAAGGAGGCCGACCGCCGCCTCGCGGGCACCCGCGAGCTGCTGGCCCGCCCCGACGTCGACTACGTCTCGATCAAGGTCAGCGCGGTCTCCAGCCAGCTCTCCATGTGGTCATTCGACGAGGAGGTCGAGCGCACCGTCGAGCGGCTCACCCCGCTCTACGAGCTGGCGGCGAACTCGGCGCCGGTCAACGGCCGCACCAAGTTCATCAACCTCGACATGGAGGAGTACCGCGACCTCGACCTCACCATCGCGGTGTTCGAGCGCATCCTCGACCAGCCCCAGCTGCTGGAGCTCGAGGCCGGCATCGTGCTGCAGGCCTACCTGCCCGACGCGCTCCGCGCCCTGCAGGGCCTGACCGAGTGGTCCAAGCGCCGCCGGGCCCGCGGCGGCGCCCCGATCAAGGTGCGCCTGGTCAAGGGCGCCAACCTGGCCATGGAGCACGTCGACGCCGCCGTGCACGAGTGGCCGCTCGCCACGTACTCCACCAAGCAGGACAGCGACACCAACTACAAGCGCGTGCTCAACTGGGCGCTCACCTACGAGAACACGGATGCCGTGCGCATCGGTGTCGCCGGGCACAACCTGTTCGACGTCGCCTTCGCCTGGCTGCTGGCCGGCCAGCGCGGCGTGCAGAGCAACATTGAGTTCGAGATGCTTCTCGGCATGGCCACCGGCCAGGCCGAGGCCGTGAAGAAGGACGTCGGCGAGCTGCTGCTCTACACGCCCGTCGTGAACCCGGCCGAGTTCGACGTGGCGATCGCCTACCTGATCCGCCGCCTGGAGGAGAACGCCAGCCAGGAGAACTTCATGTCGGCCGTGTTCGAGCTGAACACCTCCGCCGCGCTGCTACAGCGCGAGACCGCGCGCTTCCAGGCGTCGCTGGCCGAGCTCGACACCGTCGTGCCCGGCCCGAACCGCCTGCAGAACCGCGCCGCCGAGAAGGCCGGCCTCGCCGGCTACGAGCTGGTCGACGCGCTGCGCCCGCCCGCCAACGTCGAGCCCGGCGAGTCCGCCGACCCGAACCTGACCGAGGTCGTGCTCGGCCTCAGCCGGGGCGAGATGGCCGCGGCCATCGACGCGTACGAGCCGGAGGCCGTCACGGCCGCCGCGCACGCCGTCGCCGCCGCCGTTGCCCCGGAAGCCGCCGCGCACACCGGCTTCCGCAACGAGCCGGACACCGACCCGGCCCTGCCGGCCAACCGGGCCTGGGGCCGCGCGATCCTGACGAGGGTCGAGGGCTCGACCCTCGGCACCGACGTCATCGACGCCGCCCAGATCGGCGACCCCGCCGTGCTCGAGCGCGTGATCGACACCGTCGCCCACACCGGCGCCGAGTGGGGCAAGCGCAGCGGCGCCGAGCGCGCAGCCGTGCTGCACCGGGCCGGGCTGGCGCTGGCCGCCAACCGCGGCCGCCTCATCGAGGTGATGGCATCCGAGACCGGCAAGACGATCGCGGAGGCCGACCCCGAGATCAGCGAGGCGATCGACTTCGCCCACTACTACGCCGAGCGCGCCAAGGAGCTCGACGCCGTGCAGGGCGCGCGCTTCGTGCCGTCCAAGCTCACGGTGGTCACCCCGCCGTGGAACTTCCCCGTCGCCATCCCGGCCGGCTCGGTGCTCTCCGCGCTCGCCTCCGGCTCCGGCGTCATCATCAAGCCGGCCAAGCTGGCCCGCCGCTCCGGCGCGATCATGGTCGAGGCGCTCTGGCAGGCCGGTGTGCCGCGCGAGCTGCTCGCCCTCGTCGACTTCGCCGGCGAGGCCCGGCACGAGCTCGGCCGCCAGCTGGTGTCGCACCCGTCCGTCGACCGCGTCATCCTGACCGGCGGCTACGAGACCGCGCAGCTGTTCCGCTCCTTCCGCCCCGACCTGCCGCTGCTGGCCGAGACCAGCGGCAAGAACGCCGTGATCGTCACCCCGAGCGCCGACCTCGACCTCGCGGCGTCCGATGTCATCAAGAGCGCCTTCGGCCACGCCGGCCAGAAGTGCTCGGCCGCGAGCCTCGTGATCGTGGTCGGCTCCGTCGCCCGCTCGCGCCGCTTCGAGAGCCAGCTGGTGGATGCCGCCAGCTCGCTGCAGGTCGGCTACCCCTCGAACCCGGAGACCCAGATGGGGCCGATCATCGAGCCGGCGTCCGGCAAGCTGCTGCACGCGCTGACCCAGCTCGGCGCCGACGAGAGCTGGCTGGTCGAGCCCAAGCAGCTCGACGACAGCGGCCAGCTCTGGTCGCCCGGCATCCGCACCGGCGTCGCGGCCGGCTCCTACTTCCACCTCACAGAGTTCTTCGGCCCGGTGCTCGGCGTGATGCACGCCCGCACGCTGGAGGAGGCGATCCGGATGCAGAACGCCGTCGACTACGGCCTGACCGCCGGCCTGCACTCCCTGGACGCCGAGGAGCTCGCGATCTGGCTCGACACCGTCGAGGCCGGCAACCTGTACGTGAACCGCGGCATCACCGGGGCGATCGTGCAGCGCCAGCCGTTCGGCGGCTGGAAGCGCTCCTCGGTTGGCGCCGGCACCAAGGCCGGCGGCCCGAACTACCTGTTCGGGCTCGGCACCTGGGTCAACGACCCGGGCACGACCAGCCAGACGCTGCACCTGCGCGGGCTGGACCAGTGGGTGACCACCCTCATCGAGGCCTCGCAGCCCGTGCTCGGCTACGAGGAGTTCGACGTGCTGCGCCGCGCCGCGCTCAGCGACGCGATCGCCTGGGCCGACGAGTTCGGCACGGCGAAGGACGTCTCGGCGCTCGGGCTGGAGCGCAACGTGTTCCGCTACCGGGCACTGCCCATCACGGTGCGCGTCTCGGAGGCCGCCAGCCTCGGCCACGCCCTGCGCGTCATCGCGGCCGGCGTCCTCTCCCGCTCGCGCTTCGAGGTATCGACGGCGCACGCGCTGCCGGCCGGCGTGCTCACCCTGCTGGAGTCGCGCAGCGTGACGGTGGCGGTCGAGTCGGATGCCGCCTGGCTGGAGCGCGCGGCATCCGCCGGCATCGGCACCGAGCGGGTGCGCCTCGTCGACGCGATCGGCGGCGGCGCCTCCGCGGCCCTCTCCGCCGCACTCGGCGGCAGCCCCGACGTCGCGATCTACGACCACGAGGTCACCCAGGCCGGTCGGGTCGAGCTGCTGCCGTTCCTGCGCGAGCAGGCGATCTCGATCACCGCGCACCGCTTCGGCAACCCGAGCACCCTCAGCGAGGGCGTCATCTAAGCTGTTCGCTGGAGAAAACCCAGGATGAGAGTGGTGCGGGCCCTGTAGGGAGGGCCCGCACCGCTCTCATCCTGTTTTTGTGCCGGTGCGCGGACTCAGCCGGCGTCGAGGGCGGCGCGCACGGCCGCCAGCGCGTCGCGCGGGGCGACGCCCAACTGCCCGGCGCGCTCGGCGAAGGCCCGCGCGGCCAGCTGCAGTTGCGCCGTGGTCGGGTCACCGGTGGCCGCGACGAAGCTGCCGGAGCGTCCGCGGGTCTCGATCACGCCGTCCTTCTCGAGCGCGCGGTAGCTCGAGGCGACTGTGTTCACGGCGAGCTCGAGCTGGCCGGCCAGGGCGCGCACGGTGGGCAGGCGGGTGCCGGCCGGCAGTGCTCCGTTCTGCACCGCGGCGAGAAGCTGCATCCGCAGCTGCTCGAACGGCGGCGTCGATCCGGCCTTGTCGATCTTCAGCGGCAGCTCCATCGCGGCTCCTTGCTCGGGCGCCTGCGGCGCGTTCAGGCCAAGGCTACCGGCGCGAACGCCCGCACCCCGGCTACGCTCGGTGCGTGGACTGGTTGAGGGAGCTTGCCCCGACGCTGCTCGGCGTCGGGCTGCTCGTGTTGATCACCACCGTGGTGGCGTGGCGCTTCCGCCTGCCAGCCCCGTTCGCCCCCGTGCTGGCCGTGCTGCGCGGCGCCGCCCAGTTGGCCGCCGTCAGCCTCATCCTCACCGGCGTGATCGGCAACCCGCTCTGGGTGGCGGCCGGCCTCGCCGTCATGTTCATCGCCGCCGTGGCCACCAGCACCCGGCGCATCGGCTTCACCCGGCGGCACCTCGCCGACGTCGGCCTGGCCATGGGGATCGGCGTCGCCACCGCGCTCGTCGTGGTCTTCGCGACGGGGGCGATCGAGTTCACCCCGCGCTACGTCTTCGCCGTCGGCGGCATTGTCATCGGCAACGCGATGACCGTGGCCACGCTCACCGGGCGACGCTTCGGCGAGGCGGTGATCGATCACTGGGAGGAGGTCGAGGGCTGGCTGGCGCTGGGGGCGACGCCCCGGCAGTCCACCCTGACGCTGGCCAGGCGGGCCGCCCACTTCGCCCTGGTGCCCTCGATCGACCAGACCAAGACGACCGGCCTGGTCACGCTGCCCGGCGCCTTCGTCGGCGCCATCTTCGGTGGGCTCTCCCCGCTGGAGGCCGGCCGCTTCCAGATCGTCGTGCTGGCCTCCGTGCTGGCCGCCGGGGCGATCGTCGCCGTCACCCTGGTGAGCGCGCTCGGCCCGGTGCGGCAGAAGCCGGTGCCGCACCGGAGCTGAGCGGGTCAGATCACCTTGTACTGCTCCAGCAGCTGGCCAATCATCGTCTTCTCGACATAGTGCTTGGCGAAGCCGGGCACCGGGACGTTCTTGCCGTCGCGCAGGTAATGCACCGACTTCATGACCTGGCGCACGTCGTAGATCGAGCCGAACACCTCCGGCACGCCCCGGTCGACGCCGAGCAGTTGGTAGACCGCCTCCATCCCGGTGCGCACCGAGTACTCGGTCGTGAAGATGCAGTCGCGCGTCGACTCGGCGAACTGGCCGATGAAGGCAAAGTTGACCACGCCCTCCGGCACCACCTCCGGACGGTCGCCCGCGGTGCGGGGCAGGAAGAACGCGGTGATGAACGGCATCATGCACGGCCTCGTGATGGCGCCGGTCGCGGCCAGCTCGTCGATCTGGTCGACGGGAACGCCGAGGTGGAAGAGCCACTCCCTGGTGATCTCCTCGCCGGTGCAGTCCCGCATCGGCTTCTTCACGTAGTCGCCGTCGACGTCGGTGAAGAGCCCGTAGAACCAGACAACGGTCTGGTCGTCCGGCTGCGCCTTGAAGTGCGGCTGCCGGTTCACCGTCCAGGACAGCAGCCAGGCGGAGTCGCGGACCGAGACGATGCCGCCCGTGACGACCTTGCCGGAGCGGGTGGGCCGCTTGGCGATCTTCTCGATGTAGGCGGGGATGCGCTCGTCGAGCGTCGTGATGCTCGCCGACTCCCACTGCGACTCCTCCGGGCTGGTGCAGAACTTGTCTGGCCGACCGAAGGAGGGGTGCTGTGCGGCGATGTTGCGCCAGAGGTGCCAGCTGCCGCCGTCGTGCACGACCGGGTCGAAGGCCGCCGCGGTCTTGTGGTCGCCCCACTGCGAGTTCTCGACGAGGGAGCCGTTGGTGACGAAGACCAGGTCGTCCTCGGTGAGGTCCAGCCCGCCCTCGACGCCGTCCCTGATCCAGACGATGCGCTTGGCCACCTTCTTCGCGTCATTCGCCGCGCCGGAGATGTCGAAGGTGACATCCATGACCCTGGTGTTGTTCTGCAGCTTCACCCCCTGCCCGCGCAGCCAGGCGACCAGCGGCATCACGAGGGATTCGTACTGGTTGTACTTGGTGAACTTGAGGGCGCTGAAGTCGGGCAGCCCGTCGATGTGGTGGATGAACCGCTCGACGTAGAGCTTCATCTCGAGCGCGCTGTGCCACTCCTCGAAGGCGAACATCGTGCGCCAGTACAGCCAGAAGTTCGAGTCGAAGAACTGCTGGCCCATCACCTCGTTGATGCGCTTGTCGTAGAGCTGCTCGTGCGTGGCCAGCACGAGGTCGGTCAGCTCCTTGGTCGCCCGGGCGCCGAGCGTGAAGTTCATGCCGGTCTGGGCGTCCTGGCCCTGGTTGATCGTCGCACGCTGCAGCGAGAAGTTCGGGTCCTCCTTGTTCAGCCAGTAGAACTCGTCGAGCACCGAGCCGTCGACCTCGAGCGACGGGATCGAGCGGTAGAGGTCCCACAGGCACTCGAAGTGGTCCTCCATCTCGCGGCCGCCGCGAATCAGCCAGCCCGTCTCGGCGTTGCCCGCCCCGTCGAGCGCTCCGCCGTCGACCGAGGAGGCCTCGAGCACGGTGATGCGTTCGCCCTTCATCTGGCCGTCCCGGATCAGGAACGCCGCCGCGGCGAGCGAGGAGAGGCCGGCCCCCACGAGGTAGGCGGACTTGCTGTCGACGCCGTCCGGCTTCTTGGGCCTGGCGAACGCCTCGTAGTTTCCGTTGCTGTAATACATCTCTGCACTTACCTTCCCTCGGGAACACGGTTCCACCAGTCTGCGCCGACCGGCCGCTGACGGCTAGGGCGCGTTGTGGTTCCGCGAGGGAGGCGCGCGGGGTGGCGCTGCGGGCTAGTCGCCGCTGCGCTGCACCAACCGCGAGAGCACGATGGCGCTGCGGGTGTGGTCGACGTTGGGGGCGATGCGCAGGCGCTCCAGGGCGTCCTCGAGGCTCGGGATGTCACGGGAGCGCAGGTGCACGATGGCGTCGGCGCTGCCCGTGACGGTGCCGGCGTCGACGACCTCCGGCACGGCGGAGAGGATTCGGCGCAGCTCGTCGGGGGCCACCGTTCCGCGGCAGAACAGCTCCACATAGGCCTCGGTGCTCATGCCGTCGACGGCCGGGTCGACCTGGATGGTGAAGGCGCGGATCGTGCCGTCGGCGACGAGGCGGTCGACGCGGCGTTTGACGGCGGATGCCGACAGCCCGACGACCGATCCGATGTCGCCGTAGCCCGCTCGGGCGTTCTGGCGGAGGAGATCGAGGATGCCGCGGTCCAGATTGTCCATCCCGTCACTCTACGCCGATTCATTGCGCTGACCGGCAGATATGCGCAGAAATTCAGCGCAATGCAGCGAGTATCGCAGCTTCACGCCGTGTGAAACTGAGGGTGGCGTCTGGAGCGAGCGACCCCGGTCGATCGCCGCAGGCTCAACGAGTGACCTGGTCCGCCATCCGTAAAATCTTGCGGATCTCGCGGTGGCCGTTTCGCGCACCGCGGGCTCTGCTCACCGTTGAACAGGGAGGCCCCCAATGCCCGAAACCGCCACAACGCCGATAGACACCGCACCGGCATCCGTCACCGCTCGCGACACCAGCGCTGCCGTCGTGCAGCGCAAGGCCATCGCCCGCTCCGTGCTCATGTGCAAGCCGGAGTACTTCACCGTCGTCTACCGCATCAACCCGTGGATGGACCCGGCGCTGCCCACCGACACCAGCCTCGCGGTGCGCCAGTGGCAGACCCTCTACGACGTCTACATCAGCCTCGGCTTCGACGTGCAGCTGATCGACCCGATCGACGGTCTGCCCGACATGGTCTACGCGGCCAACGGCGGCATGGTCATCGACGGCATCGCCTACGGCGCCAGCTTCACCTACCCGGAGCGCCAGCCGGAGGGCCCCGCCTACATGGAGTGGTTCGCCGACAACGGCTTCGAGGTGGCCGTGCCCGAGGAGATCAACGAGGGCGAGGGCGACTTCCTGCTCGTCGGCGACACGATCCTGGCCGGCACCGGCTTCCGCAGCGACTCCCGCTCGCACCAGGAGATCGCCCGCGTCTACAACCGCGAGGTCGTCACCCTCACGCTCATCAACCCGAGCTTCTACCACCTCGACACCGCGCTCGCCGTGCTCGACTCGACCCCCGGCCAGGAGCACATCGCCTACCTGCCGAGCGCCTTCGACGAGGCCAGCCTCGCCATCCTGGCCGAGCGCTACCCGGACGCCATCATCGTCACCGAGACGGATGCCGCCATCCTCGGCCTGAACTCCTACAGTGACGGCCTCAACGTCGTGATCGCCAACCGCGCCAAGGACTTCGAGCGCCAGCTGATCGAGCACGGCTACAACCCCATCGGCGTCGACCTCTCCGAGCTGCTGCTCGGCGGCGGCGGCGTCAAGTGCTGCACCCTGGAGCTGCGACGATGACGAACGCAACGATGCCAACGACCCCGCGGCAGGCCGCCGCGATCGAGCTCGAAGAAGAGCACGCCGCCCACAACTACCACCCGCTGCCCGTCGTGGTGGCATCCGGTGATGGCGCCTGGGTGACCGACATCGACGGCCGGCGCTACCTGGACTGCCTGGCCGCCTACTCTGCCGTGAACTTCGGGCACTCCAACCCGCTGCTGCTGGACGCCGCGCGCGCCCAGCTCGGCCGCATCACGCTCACCAGCCGCGCCTTCCACAACGACCAGCTCGGCCCGTTCGTCACCGAGCTCGCCGCCCTCGCCCGCAAAGACATGGTGCTGCCGATGAACACGGGCGCCGAGGCCGTCGAGTCCGGCATCAAGGTCGCCCGCGCCTGGGGCTACCGGGTCAAGGGCGTCGCCCCGGATGCCGCCAACATCATCGTGATGGCCGGCAACTTCCACGGCCGCACCACCACCATCATCAGCTTCAGCGATGACGAGGACGCCCGCGCCGACTTCGGCCCGTTCACGCCGGGCTTCTGCACCGTGCCCTACGGCGACGCGGCGGCGCTCGAGGCCGCCATCGACGAGAACACGGTCGCCGTGCTGCTCGAGCCGATCCAGGGTGAGGCGGGCATCATCGTGCCGCCGGCCGGCTACCTGCCCGCCGTGCGCGAGATCACGGCGCGACACGACGTGCTGTTCATCGCCGACGAGATCCAGTCCGGCCTCGGCCGCACCGGGGCGACGTTCGCCTGCGACCTGGTCGGCGTCGTGCCCGACCTGTACCTGCTCGGCAAGGCGCTCGGCGGCGGCATCGTGCCCGTCTCGGCCGTCGTCGGCAACCGCGACGTGCTCGGCGTGCTGGAACCCGGCCAGCACGGCTCCACCTTCGGCGGCAACCCGCTCGCGGCCGCCGTCGGCCTCGCCGTGGTGCGGCTGCTGGCCACGGGCGAGATGCAGGAGCGCGCCGCCCTGCTCGGCGACCGCCTGCAGGCTGGCCTCTCCGAGTTGATCGGGCATGGCGTGGTGGCGGTGCGTGGGGCGGGCCTCTGGGCCGGCATCGACATCGACCCGGAACTGGCCAGTGGCCGCGCCGTCTGCGAGGCGCTGATGGAGCGCGGCGTGCTCGCCAAGGACACCCACGGGTCCACGATCCGGCTGGCCCCGCCGATCGTCGTCTCCGGCGACGACCTCGACTGGGCGGTGGAGCAGCTGCGCGCCGTGCTCGAGGAGCTCGCCGGCTAGCCCGCCACCGCACGGCCGCCGCCCTCCCGGCGGCCGTGGCCCGCCCGCGTCCGCGTCCGCGCCCGCTGTCGCCCGTGCGCTGCGCCAGTTCGTGGGCCTCCGCGCCACATCAACGGGCGCAGAGGGCCGCGAACTGGCGCAGGGATGGCGCGGGGCTGGAGCTCGGAGTGGGGGCTTGCGGCTGAAAGCTCGGAGGCAATATTATGCCGGCGCCCCCCGGCAGTGACACACTTGAAAGATGAGTAGTCATCAGGAGGGCGTCGCAATGCCCGATCCCGCCGCGCACCCCGAAGCCACATCCTCCGACGATCGGAGATTCTTCGGCCAACCGCGGGCCCTCGCCACCCTCTTCGGTGTCGAGATGTGGGAGCGCTTCAGCTTCTACGGCATGCAGGGCATCTTGCTGATCTACCTGTACTTCTCGGCAACGCAGGGCGGCCTCGGGATGCCGCAGGCGACCGCGGCCGGCATCGTCGGCGCCTACGGCGGCGCCGTCTACCTCTCCACCATCCTCGGCGCCTGGCTGGCCGACCGCCTGTTCGGCTCGGAGCGGGTGCTCTTCGTCAGCGCCATCGTGATCATGTTCGGCCACCTCTCGCTGGCCCTGCTGCCCGGCTTCGCCGGTGTCATCGTCGGCCTCATCATGATCGCCGTCGGATCGGGCGGCCTGAAGGCCAACGCCACGAGCGTCGTCGGCACGCTCTACTCGGAGAGTGACCCGCGCCGCGACGCCGGCTTCTCGCTGTTCTACCTCGGCATCAACCTCGGCGCCTTCTTCGGCGCCCTGCTCACCGGCCTGCTGCAGAGCACGGTCGGCTTCCACTGGGGCTTCGCGCTCGCCGCCTTCGGCATGGCGATCGGGCTCACCCAGTACTCCTTCGGCCGCAAGCGCCTGCCGGCCGCCGCGCACACCGTGGCGAACCCGCTGCCTCGGGCTCGCCGCCCGCTCGTCATCGGCATCGCCGTGGCCGCCGTGCTGCTGGTGCTCGCGCTGATCTTCGCCGGCCTCATCCGGGCCGAGAACCTGGCCGCCCTGGTGATCGGCCTGACAATCGCGTCGACGATCGCCTACTTCTCCGTCATCCTCTCCAGCCGCAAGATCACCAAGACGGAGCGTTCCCGGGTGCTCGGCTTCATCCCGCTGTTCGTCGCCAGCGTCGCGTTCTGGTCGCTCTACCAGCAGCAGTTCACGGTGCTCACGATCTACTCCGACAAGCAGCTGAACCGCAGCATCCTCGGCTGGGAGATGCCGATCTCCTGGGTGCAGTCGATCAACCCGGTGTTCATCATCATCCTCTCCGGCGTGTTCGCGGCGATCTGGACGAAGATGGGCACCCGGCAGCCGTCCACCCCGGTCAAGTTCGCCCTCGGCACCGCGGTGATGGGTGTCGGCTTCCTGCTGTTCCTGCCGTTCGCCGGCGGCGCGGCCAACAGCACCCCGTTGCTGGCGATCATCGGCATCCTGCTGGTCTTCACCATCGCCGAGCTGCTGCTCTCGCCGGTGGGCCTCTCGGTGGCCACCAAGCTGGCCCCGAAGGCCTTCCACACCCAGATGGTCGCCCTGTTCTTCCTCTCCGTGGCCCTCGGCACCGCGATCTCCGGCCAGCTGGCCGGGCTGTACCAGCCGGAGACGGAGGCGGCGTACTTCGGCATCCTCGGTGGCATCGCCATCGTGCTCGGCGCCCTGCTCGCCCTGCTGACGAAGCCCGTGCTGAAGCTCATGGCCGGCGTGCGCTAGCCGCCGACGCCGCCCAGCGCAGCGCGCAGCAATGGCCCGGGATCACGCGATCCCGGGCCATTTCTCTGCGCGCACCCCGGCGGATGCCGCAGCGCTCAGCCCGCGGTGAGCGCGACGGTGCGGAACCCCGCGTTCGACATCGACGAGTCGGCGGTGTTGGAGGAGCGGGCCGCGCTGCGGTAGCGGTTGCAGTAGGAGTCGTGGCAGAGGAACGAGCCGCCGCGGAGCACCCGGGCGCCGCCGCGGGGCGGGCCCTGCGGGTTCGTGTTCTCTCCGGAGAGGTAGGCGTCCGCCCCGAACCAGTCGGAGCACCACTCCCAGACGTTGCCGACGGACTGCCACAGCCCATAGCCGTTCGGGGTGAAGCTGCGCACCGGGGCGGTCGTCAGCCAGCCGTCCTCGAGCGTGTTGTGCCGGGGGAAGCTGCCCTGCCAGATGTTGCACTGCCAGTCGCCCTGCTCGCTCATCAGCTCGTTGCCCCACGGGAAGCGCTCGCCGTGCGCCCCGCCGCGGGCGGCGCACTCCCACTCCGCCTCGGTGGGCAGGCGGCGGCCGGCCCACCGGCAGTAGGCCAGGGCGTCGTTCCAGCTGACGTGCACGACGGGGTGGTCGGCCAGGCCGTCCAGGCCGGAGAGGCTGCCGCCCGGGTGCCGCCAGTCGGCCCCGCGCACGCCGATCCACCACGGGGTGCCGGGGGCCCGGGAGAGCAGGTCGTTCTGCGGCGCCGCGATGGCCAGGTGGAACACGGCCGAGAACTCGAACGTCTCCGCCTCGGTGCGGTAGCCGGTGGCGTCCACGAAGGCGGCGAAGTCGGCGTTGGTGACGGATGTCGCGTCGATCACGAAGGCGTCGAGCGTGACGTCGTGCAGGTAGTGCTCGCCGTCGGCCGGCTTGCCGTCGCGGAACGGGTCGCCCATCTGGAACGTCTGGGCGGGCACGGCGGACTGATCGATGGAGTGCGCGACGCGCAGCGTCGCGAAAGGCGGCAGCCCATGCCCAGGAATCCCTTGGGCAGTTACGGGTGGTTGAAAGGTTTCGACAGGCTCAACCGGCGGAAGGGCGCCGAGCTGCACGGGCTGCGGCCCCCGGCTGGGCGGCTGGCAGCCGCAGCCACAGCCCCCCTGCTCGCCCTGCGGTTCCTGCTCTGCTGCGCTCATGGTGTCCTCTGTTCCGAGGGTGATGGCATGGATGCGGACGAGGGGAGCGGCGCGGTCAGCACGCCGTCAAGCCAGCCGCGGATGGTGGCCGCCATGTCGACGCGCTCCGGCTCGAGCAGCCACTGCACCTGCAGCCCGTCCATCAGCGCGATCAGCTCGATGGCGAGCCGCTCGGGGTCTGCGCCGGCGGCAAGCACCCCGGCCTGCTGCGCGCGGCGGAAGGCATCTCGGCCCCCGCGCCTCGTGCCCTGGTAGCGCCCGACGAAGTAGTCGTGGGCCGGATGCTGCGGGGCCGTCGCCTCGGCCGAGAGCACGGCGAACAGGCGGATCAGCTCGGGGCGGGTGGCGTTGAACTCGACGAGCTCGACCAGCCGGGCCAGCCAGGGGCGGCCGTCCGCGTCATCCGCGTTGCTCCAGCGGAACAGCGCCTCGTCGGCAGCATCGCGCTCGGCCAGGACGGCCGTGAGCAGCAGCTCCTTGCTCGGGAAGTGGTGCAGCAGTCCGGCGCGGGAGATGCCGCAGGCGGCGGCGACGTCGAGCATCGAGACGGAGTGGAAGCCGGTGCTGCCGAAGAGCTCCGTCGCGGTCTGCACGATGACCGCCTTGCGGGCGCGCCCAGCGGCATAGGCGCCGCGTGCCTGCGTGTTCGCGCCAGCTGGCCCCTGGGGGGCGTGGCCGTCATCCGATGTGTGCATCGCGTCCATTCTGACCTAGCCCGCCCCGTCTGTGGACTCTGCGCCGATCGAAGTAGCGAAAACCGACACTCTTGTCTGTTTTCATGTTAGCGTGACTGCACGCAGAAGCAATCGCAAAGGAGCACTTGCATGACGACACCGGAACTCTCCGTTCAGCTGTACACGGTCAGGGAGCAACTCGACGCCGATCTTGACGGCACGCTGGGCCGCCTCGCCGGCATGGGCCTCCGCCGCGTCGAGGCATTCGACTTCGTGCGCCGCCCCGCTGAACTGGCCGAGGCGTTCGCCAAGCACGGGTTGAGCTCACCGACCGGCCACGCCACCATGCTCTCCGACGAGATCCGCCTCGGGGAGCTCGTGTACCCGGTTGACAGCCACGAGACGATCTTCGCCGCGGCGAAGACGCTCGGTGTCGAGACCGTCATCGACGCCTTCATCCCGCTGGAGCGCTGGCAGACCGAGGAGGGCGTTGCCGACATCGCCACCCGTCTGAACGCCGCCGCCCGCAGCGCGGCCGAGCACGGCCTGCGCGTCGGCTACCACAACCACTCACAGGAGTTCGTGGCCAGCTTCGGCGGCCGTTCGGCCTTCGAGCACTTCGCCGACCAGCTGGACGACGCGGTCGTTCTCGAGGTGGACCTGTTCTGGGCGGCGACCGCCGGCCAAGACGTGCCCGCACTGCTCTCCCGCCTCGGCGAGCGGGTCGTGGCCGTGCACGCCAAGGACGGCGTCCCGGGCGTGAACCCCTTCATCCCCGGTGCGGCCGAGTTCGACCCGGCCGCGCTCGACCAGCGCCCGGCCGGCCTCGGCGAGGTCCCGATTCTGGCCTCGCTGGCGGCGGCGCCGTCTGTCCGTTACGCGATCATCGAGTTCGACGCGTACAAGGGAGACATCTTCGAGGGCATCGAGACCGGCGTGAAATTCTTCGCCGAGAACGGCATCCGCTGATGGCCGGGCAGGGGCCCGTCGGCGTCGGCTTCATCGGCACCGGCATGATCAGCGACACCTACCTGGAGAACCTGAACAGCTTCCCCGACATCCGTGTCGTCATCCTCGGCGACCTGATCGAGGAGCGGGCGGCGGCGCAGGCCGCCAAGCACGGCGTCGCCCTGTCGGGCTCGGCCGCCGATGTGCTGGCCCACCCGGACGTCGAGATCGTCGTGAACCTGACGATCCCCGCCGTGCACGCCGAGATCAGCCTGCAGGCGATCGCCGCCGGCAAGCACGTCTGGACGGAGAAGCCGATCAGCATCGACCGGGCCAGCGGTCGCGAGCTGCTGGAGCGGGCGGCTGCCGCCGGGCTCCGCGTCGGCGTCGCGCCGGACACCGTGCTCGGCCCGGGCGTGCAGACGGCCAGGCGGGCCATCGCCCGCGGCTACATCGGCACCCCGCTGTCGGGGCAGACGGTCATGCAGTACATCGGCCCGGACGTGTTCCACCCGGACCCCGAGTTCCTCTTCGACCACGGCGCCGGCCCGCTCTTCGACATGGGCCCGTACTACGTGACCACCCTGGTGCACGTGTTCGGCTCCGTGGCCCGGGTGGCCGCATTCGGCTCGCAGGGCCGCACGGAGCGCACCATCGCCACTGGAGGCCGCGCGGGAACCACGTTCCCGGTCGAGGTTCCGACGCACATCAGCGCGATCGCCGAGTTTGAGGAGGGCGGCGTCGCCCAGAGCGTGCTCAGCTTCGACTCACCGCTGGCCAAGACCGGCTACGTCGAGATCACGGGCACCGAGGCGACCATGCTGATCCCCGACCCGAACACCTTCGGCGGCGAGGTGCTGATCACACGTGCCGGGTTCGGCGAGCCCGAATGGCAGTCGATCCCGCTCGGCGGCGTGCTCACCGGGCGCGGGCTCGGCGTGCTCGACATGGCGCGGGCGATCCGCTCCGGCGGCGCCCACATTGCCACCGGCGACGTCGGCTACCACGTTTTCGACACGCTGGCCGCGATCGAGGATGCCGTCAACACCAAGCAAGTCGTCACGGTGGAGAGCTCGATCGACGCCGTGCCGCTCGTCGCCGAGGACTGGGACCCGTTCGCGGCGACCCTGTCGCCCGTCCCCGTCGGCTGAGTCCCCTCTCCGTCGGCTGAGCGAGGAACGAGCGAAGCCCTGAGCGTCTCCACGGAGACGCTCAGGGCTTCACTCAGTGTGCCGGCGCCGCTCCGTGCGTTGGCTCCCGGGCTTCGGGGGCTGCGCTGCTCCTTCGTCGCGGCGCGGCCCCCTCGAGCCGGCGTGCAGATGCACGTTGGCTCGAGGGAGCGCCAGCGACCGAAGCCAACAGCGCCGCGCGGGCGGATGTCGCAGGCTGTCGCCCTCGCGGTGGTCGAGTGGGCCCGCTCGGGCCGTGTCGAGACCCGGTTTCTGGCGGGGAGCTGTGTCTGGTGCGGGGTCTCGATACGCTCGTTCCTCGCTACTCGACCAGCGGGTGGGTTGCGACCCTTCCGTTGGCTCGAGGGAGCGCCAGCGACCGAAGCCAACAGCGCCGCGCAGGCGGATGTCGCAGGCTGCCGCCCTCCCGGTGGTCGAGTAGGCCCGCTAGGGCCGTATCGAGACCCGGTTTCCAGCGGGGAGCTGTGTCTGGTGCGGGGTCTCGATACGCTCGTTCCTCGCTACTCGACCAGCGGGTGGGTTGCGACCCTTCCGTTGGCTCGAGGGAGCGCCAGCGACCGAAGCCAACAGCGCCGCGCAGGCGGATGTCGCAGGCTGCCGCCCTCCCGGTGGTCGAGTAGGCCCGCTAGGGCCGTATCGAGACCCGGTTTCCAGCGGGGAGCTGTGTCTGGTGCGGGGTCTCGATACGCTCGTTCCTCGCTACTCGACCAGCGGGTGGGTTGCGACCCTTCCGTTGGCTCGAGGGAGCGCCAGCGACCGAAGCCAACAGCGCCGCGCGGGCGGATGTCGCAGGCTGTCGCCCTCGCGGTGGTCGAGTGGGCCCGCTCGGGCCGTGTCGAGACCCGGTTTCTGGCGGGGAGCTGTGTCTGGTGCGGGGTCTCGATACGCTCGTTCCTCGCTACTCGACCAGCGGGTGGGTTGCGACCCTTCCGTTGGCTCGAGGGAGCGCCAGCGACCGAAGCCAACAGCGCCGCGCGGGCGGATGTCGCAGGCTGTCGCCCTCGCGGTGGTCGAGTGGGCCCGCTCGGGCCGTGTCGAGACCCGGTTGCTGGCGGGGAGCTGTGTCTGGTGCGGGGTCTCGATACGCTCGTTCCTCGCTACTCGACCAGCGGGTGTGGCGCGGCGCGGCGGGGATTTCGGCGGGCGCAGTCCGCAGCAGCCGTGCAGATGCACGTTGGCTCGAGGGAGCGCCAGCGACCGAAGCCAACAACGCCGCGCGCCCGCTCGCGCGGTTGGCGCTGTGCAGGCGGATTTCGCTGGCTGCCGCCCTCCCGGTGGTCGAGTAGGCCCGCCAGGGCCGTATCGAGACCCGGTTTCTGGCGGGGAGCTGTGTCTGGTGCGGGGTCTCGATACGCTCGTTCCTCGCTACTCGACCAGCGGGTGTGGCGAGACGTCGGCGCCGGCGCGACTAGAGCGCGCGGGCCGCCGCCACGAACGCCTCGATCAGGGCAGCATCCTTCTGGCCGCGGCTGCTCTCGACACCGCTGGACACGTCGACCCCGGCGGGCGAGGCCGCAGAGCCCACTCCGCCGAGCGCGTCCAGCAGCTCCCGAACATTGCCGGGGGTGAGCCCGCCGGCCAGCAGCCAGCCGCCGTGCGGCGGTTGGGCGTGCAGCGCGCTCGTGTCGAAGGGCTCGCCGGCTCCTGGAACGGGGGCGTCCAGCAGCAGCCGGTGGCGGCGGAGCCCCGACGGGTCCCGCTCCAGCTGCTGCAGGTACTCGTCCAGCGAGAGCGCCCGGATCGTGCCGAAGCCCGCCGACTTCACCCGGTCGAGCTCGGCCACCGGCTCGCCGCCGTGCAGCTGCACCGTGCTCACTCCGGCCGCCGTGGCGGTCAGCAGGACCTCGTCGAGCGGCTGCCCCCGGAACACGCCGACCGTCTCGATGCTGTGCGGAACAGCCGTGATCAGCTGCCGTACCGTGTCGGCGTCGACCGTGCGCGGGCTGCCCGGCGCGAACACGAAGCCAACGGCATCCGCCCCGGCCTGCACCGCTGCGGCGAGGGTCGCGGGCTCACGCAGGCCGCAGATCTTCACAAACATGGTTCCACTGTGCCATGCTCCGCGGTCGGGTCGGTGCACGTCATTGGCTTCGGTCGCTGGCGCTCCCTCGAGCCAACGGGAGAGGGAGCCAACGGGAAACCCTCCCGAGCGCCCGCGCGCCCCAGTGTAGGGCCGGGGCGCGCGGGGCTGTGCGGCGGCGGGGCCGCGGCTAGGCGGAGACCGTCTCCCGCGCTGGCTGGGCGAGCAGCGGGCGCACGCCGCCGTAACCGTCGGCGATGACCGACGACGGCAGGTCGAAGACCCGGGTGGCGCGGGCGTTCTCGGTGTATTTCGGCCACGGGGCGACGCCGGTGCTCACGAAGGCCACGGCCTCCGCGTGCAGCTCGTCGGCCAGCGCCTGCGGCGGGTTGGCGCCGGCGAGGGCGTCGATCCGCACGCTGTCGAGGCAGTCGAAGAAGAACGGCACGTCGAGGCAGTGCATGGCGTACTTGAACACGGGGGAGGGCCACGAGAAGCGGTACACCCAGGTGGGGGCGGATGCCGCGCTCGTGCCGGTGGCCGCGCCGGACTCGCGCGCCTCTGTCACCTTCAGCACGGCGGTGCGGAACATCGCGTCGGTCATGTAGCGCCCGACGGCTCCCGCGGTGTCGCGCTTGGCGACATCCGGGTTCGCTGCGAAGTAGGCCTTGCGCTTGACCTTGCCGAGTCCGGCCTTGCCGAGCATGAAGCTCTTCGGGATGAAGCGCAGCTTGCCCTTGGCCTCGTCCAGCGCCATCGAGAACTCGTCGTCGGTGGCGCCCAGCACCAGGGGCTTGTCGGCGCCGACGCCGCGGCTGAACGACTCCAGGGTCGGCCGCTGGATGAGCGCCCCGTCGATCATCGGGCCGAGCGCGAGGCCCTCCGCGATCATCCGGCCCAGCATGTCGAGCGGGTTGCCGGGGCCATCGGCCGGTTCCTGCGCCTTCTGCTGCAGTTCGAGGATGCGCTCCTCGCTGAGGCTGGCGAAGCCCTCGCGGGTCGCCGGCACGCCGGCGAGCTCGGCCAGGCGGCGGGCCAGCTGCTGCGCGCGGGGGCGCTCGACATCGCCGACGGCGCCGGAGATGCAGTAGACGCCGCTGAACAGGTGCTGGGCCGCCTCCATGCCGAGCAGGGTGAGCACGGCGCCGCCGCCGGCCGACTGGCCGGCGATCGTGACGCGGGCGGGGTCGCCGCCGAACGCGGCGATGTTCTGCTGCACCCACTCCAGGGCGAGCAGCCAGTCGAGCACGCCGCGGTTGTCGGGGGCGTCGTCGATGCAGCCGAAGCCGTCGAAGCCGAGCCGATACGAGATCGACACGGTGACGACGCCGTCGCGGTTGAACGCCGCACCGTCGTACCAGGGGCTGGCCGGCGAGCCGGCCGTGTAGCCGCCGCCGTGGATGTAGACCATCACCGGCAGGCCGGCGGATGCCGCGGCGGCCGGCGCGGGGGTGAACACGTTGAGGTTCAGGGTGGACTCGCCCTCGATCGACGGCTCGGGGATGAGCGTGATCTCGGAGAGGGTCTGCCGCTGCGGGGTCGGTGCCATCTCCAGCGCGTCGCGCACGCCCTCCCAGGCCGTGTGCGGCACGGGGGCAGCGAAGCGCAACGGGCCGACCGGTGCCTCGGCGAACGGAATGCCCAGGAAAGCCGCGGATGCCAGCCCGGTGCCGCCACGCGGGGCGCGCCAGAGGCCGCGCACGGTTCCGGCCGTGGTGCGCACCTCGGGGGCGACGGTGATGTCGAAATCGGTTTGCTCAGTCATGGCTGCTTCCTCTGGCTCACTGCTGATTCAGTTGGTGTTGATTCTGCACTACCGCCGAGCGAGCCCGTCGAGATCCGCACGGGACCTCGACGGGCTCACCCGGTGGCAATGTTCCCACTCGTTACGCGGCGGGCACGTTCTCGGTCAGCAGCATCCGCAGCTCGGCGAAGGCATTGGTCTCCACAGAGGAGGCGGGGTCGTCGTAGACGCGCGCCTGGCGGTCGGCGCTGTTCCACGCCGGCCAGTTGCCCGCGGCGTCCTTGATCAGCGCCAGCGCGCCGCCGTGCACCTCGTCGGCCAGCAGCTGCGAGGGCGAGCCGCCGGCGACATCGGCCACGCGGTCCGCGCCCAGCTGGTCGAAGAAGAACGGCACGTCGAGGCAGTGGCAGGAGCTGCCGATGGTCGGCGAGGCCCAGGAGAAGCGGTAGACCCAGGTTCCGGCCGCGGTTGCGTCACCCGCGGCGTACGCGGTGCGTGCCTCGACAACCTCAACGTTCGGGGCACGGAACATCACGTCCGTCAGGTACTGGCCGACGACATCGGCGGTGTCGAGGCCCTCGTGGCTGGCGAGGTAGGCCTCGATCGTCTCGGGCGAGCTGACCAGGCGGCTGAGCAGGGCGGCGGGCGGAACAGCTGCGAGGGCCTCCTTCGCGCCCGCCAGGATCATGTTGAACTCCTGGTCGGTGGCTCCGAGGATCAGCGCCTTGTCGGCGCCAATGCCCGCGGCGTAGGCGTCCCGGCTCGAGAGCGGGATGAGCTCGCCGTCGACGACCGGGCCGAGCACGAGGCCGCCGTTGACCAGGCCGACGAGGCCGGCGATCGGGTCGTTCGGGTCACCCTCCATGCTCATCGGGGAGGCCGCGGCCTGCAGCTCGAGGATGCGCGCCTCGGACAGCGTGCCGAGTCCGGCGCGGGTGGGCGGGACGCCGCCGAGTTCGGCGAGCTTGCGGCCGACGGCCTCCGCCTCTTCGGCCATGCCGCCCTTGGTGGGCACGCCCGAGATCGAGTAGACGCCGCGGAATAGGTGTTGCGCGCTCGGCATGCCGAGCAGCGTGAGCACGGCGCCGCCGCCGGCAGACTGGCCGGCGAGGGTGACCTGCCGCGGGTCGCCGCCGAAGGCCGCGATGTTGTCCTGCACCCACTCGAGGGCGAGCAGCCAGTCGAGCACGCCGCGGTTCATCGGGGCATCCTCGATGTAGCCGAAGCCGTGGAAGCCGAGGCGGTACGAGACGGACACGACGATGACGCCGTCGCGGTTGAAGGGGGCGCCGTCGTACCAGGGGCTCGACGGGGAGCCGCTGACGTAGCCGCCGCCGTGGATGTAGACGAGCACGGGCAGACCGGCGGATTCCGCCGCGTCCGTGCCGGGGGCGAGCGGGGCCGGTGTGAACACGTTGACGTTCAGCGTCGAGTCGCCGGGGAAGGCGGGCTCGGGGATCAGCGTGATCTCCCCCTGCACCTCGCGGTGCGGGGTGGCACCGAACTCGACGGCGTCGCGCACGCCCTCCCAGGCCTGGTGCGGCACAGGGGCGGCGAAGCGCAGCTCGCCGACGGGCGGCTCGGCGAACGGGATGCCGAGGAACGCCGCGGAGGGGACGCCCGCGGCATCCGTTGGCTCGCGCCAGAAGCCGCGCACGACACCGGCAGTGGTCTGGACGAGCGGGGATGTGGTGGTCATCTGGTTCTCCTAGCGAACGCTCTTGATGGGCGCCAGGACGATCGCGGCCAGTGTGACCGCGATCATGGCGAAGACGAACAGGGCCTGGTAGCCGCCGGCGAAGGTGATGATGAGTCCGGCGACGGCCGGGCTGAGCGCCTGCGGGATGTTGGTGGCGACGTTCAGGATGCCGAGGTCCTTGCCGGCCGCGGTACCGCCGCCCGGGAGCACCTCGGTCATCAGGGCCGCGTCGCAGGCCATGTAGAAGCCGAAGCCGAAGCCGCTGACGATGTTCATGATGAGCATGCCGGTGACGGTGGGCATGAGCAGCGGGAAGGCCAGGGAGATGACCATGATGACGGTGGCGGCGTAGATGAAGACCTTGCGGCGCCCGATCTTGTCGCTCCACCATCCGGCGAGCGAGATCGAGACCAGAATCGGCACCAGGCCGGCCGCCGAGAGCAGGGCCGCGGTGCTGGCCGCCTCCTCCAACGGCAGGCCGATGTAGTCCTGCAGCAGGTACAGGCTGTAGGCGGTGATCACGAAGTAGCCGAGGATGAACAGGAAGCGGCCGGCGAACGCCCAGGCGAAGTCGGGGTGCTGCTTCGGGTTGATCCAGAAGCCGGTCAGGAAGTTCTTCCAGCTCCAGGGCTCGACGACTGCCCCGACGCTGGAGGTGTCCTTGTTGACGAACACGTACAGCACGGTCGCGACGAGCACGCCGATGCCGAAGATCGCGTAGCCGATGCCGACGTTGTTCACGAACTGGGCGGCGACGACGGTTCCGAGGACACCGCCGAGCATCGAGCCGAGACCGGCCATGGCCGAGGCGACGCCGCGCTTGGAGCGGGGGAAGCGATCGGGCACGACGGCGCTGAGCGGGCCCTGGATGGCGTTCATCGACACCTGGATCGTGGCCCAGAACGCCGCGATCAGCAGCACGTTCTGCATGCCGCCCATGCCGAGCAGGAAGATCATCGCGACGGAGGCTCCGATGAGCATCCACGGTGCGCGGCGGCCGAGCCGGCTGCGGGTGCGGTCGCTCAACGCGCCCACGATCGGCTGGGCGAAGAGGGTGAAGACGAACGAGACCGAGCTGACGAGCCCGAAGTTGGCGACCTTGGCGAGCGGGTCGGGATCGATCGTTGCGATCTGAGCCGGGAGCAGGATGCCGATCACGGCGCCGTAGGTGGCGAACACGAAGACCGACAGGATCGCGATCGATGGCAGCAGGCGCCGGGTGGCCACCGGGCTCTGCATTGCGGTCGATGTCAGCGCGGTGCGGCCGTCGTCGGCGAGCTCCGGGGTGGTGGATGGGGTGGGCACGACTCTCCTCTTCATTGAGAAACAGCGGCGCGGCGGGGCTGTGCGCCCTCTCACTTCCGCAAACACCGTTAAAACCAAACGACGTTCGGTAATGAGTATGAGCCTCATCGGGTCAGAGAGCAAACGCCGCTCCGCAGCTGGCTCATCACGGCGGCCGCAGCGAACATGCGAGAGGCTCCGTCCGCACCGTGGCAGGGCGGACGGAGCCTCCCGCGTGTTAGCGGACGCCCTTGATCGGTATCAGCGCGAGCGCGGCGGCGACGACCGCGATCATCGCAAAGACGAACAGGGCCGAATAGCCGCCGAGCGCGAGGATGATGAAGCCGGCGACGGCCGGGCTGAGCGCCTGGGGGATGTTGGTGGCGACGTTCAGGATGCCGAGGTCCTTGCCGGCCGCGGTGCCGCCGCCCGGCAGCACCTCGGTCATCAGGGCGGTGTCGCAGGCCATGTAGAGCCCGAATCCGAAACCGTTGATGATGTTCATGATCAGCATGCCCTCGAAGGTGGGCATGAGCAGCGGGAAGGCCAGGCCGATGATCATGATCACGGTGGCCGCGTAGATGAAGACCTTGCGGCGGCCGATCTTGTCGCTCCACCAGCCGGCCAGGGCGATCGAGATGATGGTGGGCAGCAGGCCGGCCATGGCGAGCGTGGCGGCCGAGGCGGCAGCCGTTTCGAGCTCCATGCCGATGTAGTCCTGCAGCAGGTAGAGGTTGTATGCCGCGATCACGAAGTAGCCGAGGATGAACAGGAAGCGGGCGGTGAAGGCCCAGAAGAAGTCCGGGTTCCGCTTCGGGTTGATCCAGAAGCCCTTCAGGAAGGCTGCCCAGCTCCACGGCTCGACGACGGCGCCGCCGCTGGGGTAGTCCTTGTTGACGACGACGTAGAGCGCGGTCACGACGAGGACGCCGATGCCGAAGACCGCGTAGCCGATGCCGATGTTCGCCACGAACTGGGCGGCGACAACGGTTCCGACGACGCTGCCGAGCATCATGCCGACGCCGGCCATGGCCGAGGCGACGCCGCGCTTGGAGCGGGGGAAGCGGTCGGGCACGACGGCGCTGAGCGGGCCCTGCACCGCGTTCATCGACACCTGGATCACGACCCAGAAGACCGTGACCCAGAGGATGTTCTGCATTCCGCCCATGCCGAGCAGGAAGATCATCGCGACGGAGGCGCCGATCAGCATCCACGGGGCGCGGCGGCCGAGCCTGTTGCGGGTGCGGTCGCTGAAGGCGCCGACGACGGGCTGGGCGAACAGGGTGAAGACGAACGAGATCGAGCTGACGAGGCCGAAGTTGGCGACCTTGGCGACCGGGTCTGGGTCGATCTGCGCGACCTGGGCGGGGAGCAGGATGCCGATGACGCCGGCGTAGGTGGCGAACACGAACACCGACAAGACGGCGATCGACGGCAGCAGCCTCTTGGTGGCAACGGGACTCTGCATCCCGGTCGAGGTGACGGCGGTGCGGCCGTCATCCGCGAGCTCTGGGTTGGGCGATGTTGTGGACACGACTCTCCTCTTCATTGAGAAACAGTGGTGGTGCGGGGTCGAACACAAAACGCGCCGCTGGGCGCCTAAAACCTAGCGGCGTTTGGTAATGAGTATGGGCCCGAAGCACTCTGTGGGCAAGCAGCAAAATGCCGGTGCCGGGGTCGAAACCCCGGCACCGGCGCGGCGGTGGCTACGGAACGAGACCGAGCAGCTCCGCCAGGTAGTCGATGTGCTCGCCCATGTCGAGCTCGGGGTCGATCATCCACTGCGTCTGCAGACCGTCGGCCACGGCAATCATGATGGTGGCGACCTTGTCGGCGTCGATCGCGGGGGACAGCCTGCCCGCCGCCTGGGATGCCCGCACGCTGCGGGCGAAGTACTCGCGGAACTCGTGGCCGCGCTGCACGAAGAAGTCGTGAGCGGGGTGGCTGGCATCCGTCGCCTCGGCCGCCAGGCGCGTGTAGAGCTGGGCGAGCCCCGGGACCTCGGTGTTGTGCCGCATGACCGTGGCCAGCGAGCCGAACGGGTTCTCGCTGACGGCCAGCGAGGCGAGGGAGGGGTCGCCGTCGCCGCTCACGAAGTCGCGGGAGTCGACCTCGTCGCGCTTCTGCAGCACGGCGGCGAAGAGCTCCTCCTTGGAGCTGAAGTAGTGCAGCAACCCAGCCTGGCTCAGCCCGACGGCGTCGGCAAGCTCGCGCACAGAGGTGCGGCTGTAGCCGTTGCGGGCGATCACCCGCAGGGCCTCCGTCAGGATCTCGTCGCGCTTGGCGACCCCTTTTGCGTATGAGCCTCTGCGTGCCATATGTGAATCGTACGGACTTTCCTGCGAATTGAAAACCGAACCATGTATGGTTTTCATTGTTCGCAGTCGATCTCCCCGGAAGGACCACCATGACAGTGCTGTCGGGACGCGTTCAGATCCGCTGGGGAGGCGGCGCGAGTGCGCCGCGTGACGGCCTGCGGCACCCCGGCCGAGCGCACAAAGTTTCTCGCCGGGACGGCATCCGAATCTCGTACGCTCTACAGCACCCCACGCAAGGAGAATCATGACCGACTCGACCTCAATTGCCGCCCGCGCCGCTGACATCGTGGCCGGCCTCACCCTGGAGGAGAAGGCGTCGCTCACCAGCGGCGCCGACTTCTGGAGCACGAAGGCGATCGAGCACGCCGGGGTGCCGCGCATCGTGCTGACCGACGGCCCGCACGGCGTGCGCCTGCAGCGAGAGGGCTCTGACCACCTCGGCCTCGCCGACAGCGTTCCCGCCACCTGCTTCCCGCCCGCCGTGGCCCTCGGCTCGAGCTTCGACACCGAGCTGCTCGAGCGCGTCGGCGTCGCCCTCGGCGAGGAGGCCAGGGCGGAGGGCGTCGGCGTCCTGCTCGGCCCCGGCATCAACATCAAGCGCTCGCCGCTGTGCGGGCGCAACTTCGAGTACCTCTCCGAGGACCCGATCGTCTCCGGAGTTCTCGGCGCCTCGCTCGTGCGCGGGCTGCAGAGCCAGGGCGTCGGCACCTCGCTCAAGCACTTCGCCGCGAACAACCAGGAGAACGACCGCATGCGCTCGAGCTCGGACGTCGACCCGCGGCCGCTGCGCGAGATCTACCTGCGCGGCTTCCAGCGCGTCGTCCGGGACGAGCAGCCGTGGACCGTCATGTGCTCGTACAACCGCATCAACGGCGTGTACGCCTCGGAGAACCCGTGGCTGCTGAACACCGTGCTGCGCGAGGAGTGGGGCTTCGGCGGCGTCGTCGTCTCCGACTGGGGCGCCGTCAACGAGCGCGTCGTCGGCGTCGCGGCCGGCCTCGACCTCGAGATGCCGGGCGGCGGCGGCCGCACCGACGCCGAGCTGGTCGCCGCGGTGCGAGCCGGGCGCCTCGAGGAGGCCGTTCTCGACGTCGCCGCCCAGCGCAACATCGAACTGGCGCTCAAGGCGCAGGCCGGGGCAGACGCCGACGCGTCGTACGACGCCGATGCCCACCACGCGCTGGCCCGCGAGGCGGCCGCCCGCAGCATCGTGCTGCTGAAGAATGAGGGGGCGCTGCTGCCGCTCTCGCCGTCGGCATCCGTCGCCGTCATCGGCGAGTTTGCCCGCACGCCGCGCTTCCAGGGCGCGGGCAGCTCGCTGATCAACCCGACCAAGGTCGACAACGCGCTCGACGAGATCGAGCGGGTGGTCGGCGCCGAGCGCGTCGCGTTCGCCGCCGGGTTCACCCTCGCGGGCTCCGCCGACGACGAGGCGGCGGCGCTCCGGGCCGAGGCCGTTGCCGCGGCGGGCGCCGCCGACACCGTCGTGCTCTTCCTCGGTGTTCCGGCCGCGGACGAGTCAGAGGGCTTCGACCGCGAGCACATCGAGCTGCCCGCGGCCCAGCTGGCGCTGCTCGACGCCGTGCTCGCGGCCAACCCGCGCACCGTGCTCGTGCTCTCCAACGGCGGCGTCGTGCGCTTGTCCGGCTTCGAGGCGCGCGTCCCGGCGATCCTCGAGGGCTGGCTGCTCGGCCAGGCCGGAGGCGGCGCGACCGCCGACGTGCTCTACGGCGTGGTGAACCCGTCCGGCCGCCTCGCCGAGACGATCCCGCTGCGCCTGGAGGACACCCCGGCCTACCTCGAGTTCCCCGGTGAGTTCGGCCACGTGCGCTACGGCGAGGGCCTCTTCGTCGGGTACCGCTGGTACGACGCCCGCTCGATGGCGGTGCAGTACCCGTTCGGGCACGGCCTCTCGTACACCAGCTTCGAGTACTCGGGCCTGGCGCTGGCGGCGGATGCCGCCGGCATCACCGCGACGCTCACGGTGACCAACACCGGCGAGCGTGACGGCCGCGAGATCGTGCAGGTCTACACGGGCCTGGCCGGCTCCGGCGTGCAGCGCGCACCGCAGGAACTCAAGGGCTTCGCCTCCGTGGCGCTGGCCGCCGGCGAGAGCCGCGCGGTGACCGTGCAGCTGCGCCGCGACGAGCTCGCCTACTGGGACGTCCGGGTCGACACCTGGGTCGTCGAGGGCGGCGACTACACGGTCACGGTCGGCGCCTCCAGCCGCGACATCCGCCTCACCGGCACCGTCGCGGTGGACGGCGACACCGTGCGCCTGCCGCTCACGGCCAACTCCTCCATCGGCGAGCTCATCGCCGACCCGGTGGCCGGCCCGATGATCATGCAGGCCATGGCCTCCATGTTCGGCAACGCCGAGGAGATGGGCGCGACCGACGATGGCATGGCGAAGATGATGGCCTCGTTCCCCATCGGCCGCCTGGCCAGCTTCCCCGGCGTGGGCGTCGAGCCCGAGATGATCGAGCAACTGCTCGCCGCCGCGAACGCCGCCGACTAGCGGGCCTGGCCGGCGGCCCCGCCGGCCGCTGTCCCACCGCGTGCGCAGCACGACGGCCTGCCGCCACGGGAGGCCGTCGTGCTGCGCACTCGTCGTTTGCCCGGTCTGCGGCCCGTGTCCAGTCGGCGCGAGGGCGATTGCGACCGGAGCCGGGCGCCCGGGCGTATGCTCGCCGCATGGGAGCGATTCTTGAGGGTTTGGCCCGCACGGTCGGTGACGAGGGCGCGGCCGCCCGCGTGAGCATTCACCCGGGTGAGACGGGCCTCACGGCCCGGCTGCGGACGGGGGAACTCGCCCTGGACAGCGTCTCCTTCTTCGCCGCGCAGGCCGCCCGGCTGCTCGGGCTGCCGGCCATCGAGGTCAGCCCACTCCGGGTCGGCGTGAACTTCAGCAGCTACAACTACCTGAGCGTCGACGGGGTGCCCGCCGCGGCCTGGGCCCCGCTCAGCGGGTTCTTCGAGGCCGCGGACGGCTGGGTGCGCACGCACGCCAACTACCCACACCACCGCGCCCGGCTGTGCGCAGCCTTCGGCCTCGACGACTCCGCCGGCCGCGACGAGCTCGCGGAGGTGCTCGCCACCGTGCCTGCGGCGGATGCCGAGGCGCTCGCCCTGGCCCGCGGCGCGCTCTGCGTGCGGGTGCGCACACCCGAGGAGTTCGAACGGCTCATCCCGCGCGCGCCGCTGCTGGACTGGGCGGCGGCCTCGGCGGCCCCGGCGGAGGGGCGGGCAGGCGCCGGCCGCGCGGGCCGCCCGCGCGTGCTCGACTTCTCCCGCGTCATCGCCGGGCCGACGTGCACCAGGGCGCTCGCGCTGCTCGGCGCCGACGTGCTCCGCATCGACCCGCCCGAACCGGCCGAGATCCCCGTGCAGCACATCGACACCGGGGCGGGCAAACGCTCGGCCGTGCTCGACCTCGGCCAGCACGCCGAGCGGATCGAGCAGTTGCTGGCCGGGGCGGACGTCGTCGTGCTCGGCTACCGGCCGGGCAGCCTGGCCCGGTTCGGGCTCGACGAGCAGACGCTGCGCGAGCGGCATCCGCACCTCGTGATTGCCACCCTCAGCGCCTACCCACCGGCCAGCGCGTGGGCGGTGCGGCGCGGCTTCGACTCGCTGGTGCAGGCGGCATCCGGGATCGCCGTGGTGGAGGGCCGCCTGGAGGCGCCGATCGAGGGCAGGGTCGCTGGGCTCGCCGTGCGGCCGGGCGCCCTGCGCGCGCAGGCGCTCGACCACGCCACCGGCTACGTGCTTGCCGGAGCGATCTGCGCGGCGCTCGCGGACGGGGTGCCGGCGACGGTGCGCTCCTCGCTGGCGGCCGCGGCGCAGGAGCTGCTGGCGCTGGGCCCGAGCGAAACCGGTGAGACGCCGCTGCCGGCGGATGACGTGGCGCTCGCCGCCGAACTGGAGACCGTGCAGAGCGACTACGGCGTGCTCCGGCGTGCCCGCGCGGTCATCGACCTCCCGGGGCGGGCTCAGGGGCCGGTGGCGCTGCTCGGCAGCGCCCGGCCGGAGTGGGTCCCCGCGCGCTGAGTCGCCCCCTGCCGCCCCCTCCCGTTGGTCGAGTAGGCGCGCCAGCGCCGTATCGAGACCCTGAATCGGCGTGAGACTGTGTCTGGTGCGGGGTCTCGATACGCTCGTTCCTCGCTACTCGACCAGCGGGTTGTGGCGTCTCCCGTTGGCTCGAGGGAGCTTGCGACCGAAGCCAACTGTCTCTCCCGTTGGTCGAGTAGGCGCGCCAGCGCCGTATCGAGACCCTGACACGGCGCGAGGCTGTGTGTGGTGCGGGGTCTCGATACGCTCGTTCCTCGCTACTCGACCAGCGGGTTGTGGTGTCTCCCGTTGGCTCGAGGGAGCTTGCGACCGAAGCCAACTCTCTCTCCCGTTGGTCGAGTAGGCGCGCCAGCGCCGTATCGAGACCCTGACAGGGCGTGAAGCTGTGTGTGGTGCGGGGTCTCGATACGCTCGTTCCTCGCTACTCGACCAGCGGGTTGTGGTGTCTCCCGTTGGCTAGAGGGAGCTTGCGACCGAAGCCAATACGCGTGGGGTTTCGACGGGCCCGAACAGCGGATGCAGCTCACGCAACGAAGGAGGGGCGGCCGGGTTCGTGAACCGGCCGCCCCTCCTGACGTGTGTCCTCCGCTACTCGGCGGAAGCGGGCTTCTTTGCTGCTGCGGGCTTCTTTGCGGCAGCGGTCTTCGGCGCGGCCTTGGCGGCAGCGGTCTGGGCGGGAGCCGCCTTCGCCGCGGCCGTCTTGGGGGCAGCTGCCTTCGCCGGCGCCGCCTTCACAGCTGCTGCCTTCGCGGCGGTCGCCTTGGGCGCCGCCGCGGCGCGCGGGGTGCGCACCGTGCGGGGCTTCGACTCGGCCGTGGCCTCCGCGGCATCCGCCACGGCACGCGGGATCGGCGCCAGGCGGGTCAGCTGGGTCACGTGCTGCGGGCCGAGCTCGGCGAGCGTGGAGACCTCGAGCAGCTTCATGGTGCGCTCGATCTCGGTGCTCAGGATCGAGATGGTCTTGTCGACGCCGCGGCGGCCACCGGCCATCAGGCCGTAGAGGTAGGCGCGGCCGATCAGCGTGAAGTCGGCGCCGAGGGCGACGGAAGCGACGATGTCGGCGCCGGACATGATGCCGGTGTCGATCTGCACCTCCATGTCGTTGCCGATCTCGCGGGCGACGGCGGGCAGCAGGTGGAAGGGGATCGGCGCGCGGTCGAGCTGGCGGCCGCCGTGGTTGGAGAGCACGACGCCGTCCACGCCCAGGTCGGCGAGCTTCTTGGCGTCCTCGACCGTCTGCACGCCCTTGACGACGAGCTTGCCCGGCCACATCGAGCGGATGGTCGCGAGGTCGTCGAAGGAGATCGTCGGGTCCATGGCGTCGTTCAGCAGCTCGCCGACGGTGCCGCCGGTGGAGGAGAGCGATGCAAACTCGAGCTTGGGGGTGGTGAGGAAGTTGATCCACCAGGCCGGCCGGGGCAGGGCGTTGATGACGGTGCCCGGGGTCAGCTGCGGCGGGATCGAGAAGCCGTTGCGCTTGTCGCGGTGGCGGGCGCCGGCGACGGGGGTGTCGACCGTGAAGAACAGGGTGTCGAAGCCCGCCGCGGCTGCGCGGCGCACGAGGTTGTAGGAGACCTCGCGATCCTTCATCACGTACAGCTGGAACCAGTTGCGGCCGTTCGGGTTGGCCGCCTTGACGTTCTCGATCGAGGTGGTGCCGAGGGTCGACAGGGTGAACGGGATGCCGGCCGCTCCGGCCGCGCCGGCGCCGGCCTCCTCGCCCTCGGTCTGCATCATGCGGGTGAAGCCGGTGGGCGCGATGCCGAACGGCAGCGCGCTCGGCCCGCCGAGCACCTCGCAGCTGGTGTCGACCACGGGCACGTTGCGCAGGATGGCCGGGTGGAACTCGACGTCCTCGAACGCCTGGCGGGCGCGCTGCAGCGAGATCTCGCCCTCGGCCGAGCCCTCGGTGTAGTCGAAGGGGGCCTTCGGGGTGCGGCGCTGGGCGATGTCACGCAGGTCGCTGATCGTCAGCGCCTTCTCCAGGCGGCGGTTGGTCGGGTTCATCGTGGGCTTCTTGAACTTCATCAGCTCGGCGAGCTCGATCGGGTTCGGGAACTGGCGTTTCACCATGGCGGAGTCTCCTGGGGGTGTGTTTCGGTGTAGTAGCCCGTGATGTGGGCATGGATTCGGGTGCTGGCGGCGGCGGCGTCGCTGGCCGTGATGGCTGCGACGATGCCGTGGTGTTCGGTGCGGAGGCGGCGCAGGGTGGCGCCCCAGTCGGCGACGGCGGGCAAGCCGGCGAGGGCGTAGCTCTCGACCGCCTCGCGCAGCCCGGCCATCATGGCGGTGACGACCTGGTTGCCGGATGCCTCGGCCAGCGCGACGTGGAACTGCGCGTCGAGGGCGAGGAACTCGGCCGGGGTGAGCGCGTCGTCGTCCATGGCCGCGAGCAGGAGCTCGGCCGCGTCGAGGGGGCCGGCGGCATCCGCGAGCCCGGCCACGATCTGCGTCTCGAGCAGCAGGCGGGTCTTCACGATGTCGGCGACGGGGAAGCCCTGGGCGGCCACCTGCAGGCGCATCAGCGCCGACATGCCGCCTTGCGGGGTCGCGATGATGATGGCGCCCGCGCTCGGCCCGCTGCCGGTCTGCGTGCGGATGAGGCCGAAGCCCTCGAGCACGCGCACGGCCTCGCGCACGCTGGAGCGGCCGACGCCGAGCTCGGTCGCGAGCGCGCGTTCCGGCGGCAGGTGGTCGCCGGGCAGCAGTTTGCCGTCGAGCAGCTCGCGCTCGATGTGGCGCAGCACGAGCTCCCAAGCGCGTGGCACGACGGGCATGATGCTCCTCTGCGGTGAGTCCGGCTGGCTGTGTTGCCAGTGTTCTGCGACCAGCAGTCCTGTGGTCGGACCACTGTGGTCTGACCACACAGTAGCACGCGGCATCCCGCCCGGCCGGCGCCCGGCGAAAAACAGGAGGAGAGCGGTGCGATGCCTCCACAGAGGGGCGGCGCCGCTCTGCTCCTGAGTTTTGTGAACGATGCGGCCCGTGCGCTGTGGGAGGATCGGCGCGTGAGTGTGACTATGGAACGGCAGGGCCACAAAATCAAGACCGCATCCGGGGGCTTCGCGCACGTCGGCGGCACGGCGGCCGCGCTGTGAGCCGATTCCGCCTGTTCGCGGGCCGCAGCTGGTGGCGCCTGGATGCCGGCGGCCTCGCGCTCGGCCTGCTGCTCGCCGCGCTCTCGCTCACCCCCTCCCTGTTGCCGCGCCCCGCGCTGCTGCAGGGCGTGATCGCCGGCCTGAGCTTCGCCGTCGGGTATGCGGTCGGCGCCCTGCTCGTCGCACTGCTGCGCCCGCTGGCCCGGCGCCTGATCGGCTGGCGGCCGAGCGCGGCCGTCATCCGCTGGGCCTGGATCATCGGGGCCGTCGTCGTGCTCGCCGCCGGGGTCTGGTTCGCCGTCCTGGCCGTGGCCTGGCAGAACGAGGTGCGTGCGCTCGTCGAGATGCCGCCGGTCGACGGCGTCGACATCGCCGCCTTCTATCTCGGCGCCGTCCCCGTCGCCGTGCTCTGCCTCGCCATCGGCCGCGGCATCCGCCGCCTGCACCGCGGGCTCAGCCGGCTCGTCGGGCCGTTGATCGGCGCGCTCGGCGCCGCCCTCCTGGTCGGGCTTGGCGCATTCACCCTCGGCACCGTCGTGATGGGCGCCATCGATGGCATCTACGAGGCCCGCAACGCCGCGCCCGCCCACTGGGTCAGCGAGCCGACGAGCGAGTTCCACTCGGCCGGCGCCGACTCTCCGATGGAGTGGGACACGCTCGGCCGGCACGGCACCGCCTTCCTCGGCGGCGGACCGACGGCGGCTGACATCGCCGAGGTCACCGGCGAGCCGGCGCTCGAGCCGATCCGTGTCTACTCCTCGCTGCACACCGCCGACAGCACAGCGGGCCGGGCGGCGCTCGCCGTGGACGAACTCGTGCGCACGGGCGCATTCGAGCGCTCGGTGCTCGTCGTCGCCACGGCCACCGGGTCCGGCTGGCTCGAGCCGCAGACGACCGACTCGCTCGAGTACCTGCACGGCGGCGACACCGCGATCGTGTCGATGCAGTACGCGTACACGCCGAGCTGGGTGTCCTTCGTGTTCGAGCCGGATGCCCCGGTCGACGCCGCCCGGGTGCTCTTCGACGCGGTGCACGCCGAGTGGCTGACGCACCCGGCATCCGAGCGCCCCAAGCTGATCAGCTACGGGCTGAGCCTCGGCGCGCACGGCAGTCAGTCAACTTTCGCCGACCTCGCCGAGGTGCGCGAGCGCACCGACGGCGCCCTGTTCGTCGGCAGCCCGAATGGCACCCCGCTCTGGCGCGAGCTGCAGGCCGCGCGGGAGCCGGGCAGCCCAGCCTGGCAGCCGGTGCTCGACGCGGGCGCCGAGGTGCGCTGGATGTCGCAGCCCGGCGACTTCGACAAACTGGCCGGTCCGTGGGGCGAGCCGCACGTCGCCTACCTGCAGCACGCCACCGACCCGGTCACCTGGCTCGGGCCCGAGCTGCTCTGGGCCGAGCCGGACTGGCTGCAGCCGGGCCAGCGCGCCGCCGACGTCAGCCCGAACATGCACTGGATCCCCGTCGTGACGGCGCTGCAGGTGGTCGTGGACATGCTGATGGGGGAGAGCGTTCCGGCCAGCCACGGCCACAACTACGGCGATGTCGTGCTCGACGGCTGGGCGGCCGTCACCGGCGACGGGGGGCTCGACGCGGCCGCGACCGAGCGCATCCGCGCCGTCATCGCCGAGTACGCCGCCGTGCGCCCGGTCGGCAGCTCGGTCGGCGAGTAAGCGCAGCGCGCCGGATGCCGGGAGCCGCCGCCCGCGGCGGCCGGCTCAGCGGCGCGGGGCCTGGTACTCGAAGATCACGCTCGTGCTGGTGCCGGCCACCTCGGGGCGCACGCTCAGCGTGTCGGCCACGAGCGTGCGCAGCGCCTCGGAGTCGCGCACGGCGACGTGCAGGAGGAAGTCCCGGTCGCCGGTGACGAAGAACACGCCCTCCACGGCGGGGAGCGAGCTGAGGTACTGCGAGAAGGCGTTGAGCTGCGGGCGCGCGTGCGAGTGCAGCCGCACCGAGATCAGCGCCTGCAGGCCGCGGCCGAGGGCCGCCGGGTTGATGTCGGCGTGGAAGCCGCGGATGACGCCGCGCTCCCGCAGCGAGCGGATGCGGGCCAGGCAGGTGGACGGGGCGATGCCGACCGCCTCGGCGATGGCCGTGTTCGGCATCCGGGCGTCCTGCTGCAGGAGCCTGAGGATCAGCCGGTCGACGTCGTCGAGGCGAACAATGTTTGCTTCGTCCGCCTCGGGACGTGCTGATTCCGAATAAGTGGCCATGCATGGCATGCTATTCCGCCGATAGTGCGAAGGAGAAGGCTCTCGACTGAATGTTTGGCCAAGATGGCAGCTGAGGCCGTCACCGTGGACGGCGCGAAATGGAGTTGCCGTGCCCGTGAATTCGCCCGCCCCGCGTCGAGTCGCCATCGTCGGAGCCGGAATGGTCGGCCTCGCCACCGCGTGGCACCTGCAGGAGCACGGCGTCGAGGTCACCGTGCTCGAGCGGGAAGGCGTCGCCGCCGGGGCATCCTGGGGCAACGCCGGCTGGCTGGCTCCCGGCATGGCGATGCCGCTCTCCGACCCCAGTCTCTGGGCCTATGGGCCCCGCGCCATGCTCGACCCGGCCGCGCCGCTCTCGATCCCGCTGCGGGTCGACCCCACACTCTGGTCGTTCCTGACCCGTTTCATCTCCCGGGCCACCAACCGGGCCTGGGCCCAGACCATGGACGCCCTGACCGGGATCGACCTGCTCGCCCTCGAGGCCTTCGACGAGCTCGTCGCCGGCGGGGTGCAGGCCGAGACGAAGGAGCAGCCGTTCATCATCGGCTTCGAGAAGGAGGAGCAGAGCCGCCACTTCCGGCACGAGATGGAGCTGGTCGAGCGGGCCGGCCAGTCGGTTCCGCTGACGACCGTGGAGAACCCGCGCCAGCTCGTGCCCCAGCTCACCGACGCCGTGCGGACGGTGCTCGCCCTCGGCGGGCAGCGCTTCATGGCGCCCGGCGACTTCGTCGAGGCGCTCGCCCAGTCGGTGCGCGAGCGCGGCGGCGTCATCGACACCACCGCGACCGTCACCCGGGCGACGCGCCGCGGCAACGGGGTCGTCGCGGAGCTGGGCGATGGCCGCAGCGTGGATGCCGACGCCATCGTGCTGGCGAACGGGGCGTGGCTGCCAGGGCTCGCCCGCGAGCACGGCGTGCGCACCCTGGTGCAGGCCGGCCGCGGCTACTCCTTCAGCGTCGCGACCGATCAGCCCGCCGAGTACCCCATCTACTTCCCGAACCGGCGCGTGGCCTGCACGCCGTTCCACGGCCGCTTGCGCATCGCCGGCACCATGGAGTTCCGCCGGCCGGACGAGCCGCTGCGCGCCCGCCGGATCGACGACATCGTCAACTCGGTGCGCCCGCTGTTCACGAACATGGACCTCGACGACCGGCAGGACGAGTGGGTCGGCTCCCGCCCGGTGACACCCGACGGCCTGCCGCTGGTCGGGGCGACGGCGACGCCCGGAGTCTACGTCGCCGGCGGCCACGGCATGTGGGGGATCGTGCTCGGCCCGGCCACCGGCAAGCTGCTGGCCCAACAGATGATGACCGGCGTCGTGGCGCCGCAGATCGCCCCGTTCGACCCGCTGCGATGAGCGGCGGGCCCGGGCTCGTGGCGCGGCCGGCGGGAGAGCCCGAGCCCGCGGTGCTGGCGACGATCGACCTCGCCGCGATCCGGCACAACGTGGCGCTGCTGCGGGAGCGCGCCGGGGGAGCGGCGGTGATGGTGGTCGTGAAGGCCGACGGCTACGGCCACGGCGCCGCCGCGTGCGCCGCGGCCGCCCTGCAGGCCGGCGCCCGGGAGATCGGGGTGGCGACGATCGATGAGGCGCTCGCGCTGCGCGCTGCCGGCATCCGCGCCCCGATCCTGGCCTGGCTGCATGCCCCTGAGGCTCAGTTCCTGGAGGAGCAGTTCCGGGATGCGCTCGAGGCCGACATCGCGCTGGGCGTCTCGTCGATCGCGCAGGCCCGGGCGGTGCGCGCGATCGCCGCGACGCGGGCGCGCCCCGTGCGGGTCGACCTCAAGCTCGACACCGGGCTGGCCCGCAACGGCGCCCCGCCCGCCGAGTGGGCGCCGGTCATGCGCGAGCTCGCGGCGGCCGAACGAGAGAGCGGCCTGCGCGTGCGCGGCCTGTTCTCGCACCTCGCCTGCGCCGACGAGCCGTGGCACCCTCTGAACGACGTGCAGGCGGCCCGGTTCCGCGAGGGCGTTGTGCTCGCCCGCCGCCTCGGGCTCACCCCGAGCGTCAACCACCTGGCCAACTCGGCGGCCGCGCTCACCCGGCCCGACCTCGCCTTCGACATGGTGCGGGCAGGGATCGCCAGCTACGGCCTCACCCCCATCCCGGCGCTCGGCGGCCTCGGCCTGCGCCCCGCCCTCGCGCTCGGGGCGCGGATCGCGCTCACCAAGCGCATCGGCGCGGGCGACGGCGTCTCCTACGGCCACGCCTGGGCGGCCGAGCGGGCCGGCACCGTGGCGCTCGTGCCGATGGGCTACGCCGACGGCCTGCCGCGCGCGCTGTCCGGCCGCTTCTCGGTGCGCATCGGCGGGCGCCGCTACCCCGCGGTCGGCCGCATCTGCATGGACCAGTTCCTAGTCGACCTCGGCGACAACCCCGACGGCGTGCGCGCGGGCGACATCGCCGCCCTCATCGGGTCGACGCCGCTCGACAACACCCTGCAGGGCTGGTCCGACGAGCTCGGCACCATCACCTACGAGCTGGCGACCCTGCTGCGCGGCCGCACCGCGCGGGCCTACACCGGGTAGGCCGGCACAGCGCCCCGCCGAGCGCCCGGGCCGAGCGCCTAGGCGAAGCGGGCCGGGTCGATGAAGGCGGTGTCGACGAGCTGCGGCTCGTCGAGGGCGAAGCGGGCCAGGATCTCTCCGAGCGCCGGGCCGTGCTTGAAGGCGTGCCCGCTGTCGCCGCCGCCGACGATCACCCGCGGATGCCGGGGCGACGGGCCCACGACGAACTGGTCGTCCGGCGAGATCGTCACCATGCACGGGTCGACGCGGGCCGGCAGCGGCTCGATGCCGGGCACGGCCCGGCCGAGCAGCTCCGAGACCTGCCGCCAGTCGGCCGGCTTCACGCCGCGGTCCAGCTCGTCCGGGTCGATGCGCACCCGCTCCTGCCAGATGTCGCCGACGCCGGCCTTGAGCAGCGCGCCCTTCTCCGGGCCGGCTGCCGCCCCCACCGAGCCGTGCCCCCAGAGCACCTCGCTCTCGCTCAGCTGGCGCACGAACACGGGCAGGTGCTCGAGGCCGAAGTCCGCGGCATCCGCGGGCTCGGCCGGCTCGAACCAGGTCATCGGCGTGCGGATCGGCTGCAGGCTGACCCACGGCAGCTCGGCCGCCAGCCAGGCGCCCTGGGCGAGGATCACGCGGTCGGCCAGCCACTGCCCGCTCGCCGTGCGGATGACGACGCCATCCTCGCCCGGCTCGATCGCGAGCACGCGGGTGTTCTCGAGCACCGTGGCGCCGAGCGCGCGCGCCCGCACGACGGCGGCGCGGATCGTCGGCTCGGGGAACGCGACGCCCGCCCCGGGGTCGAGCACCGCGACATCCGCCGGGGCCAGCCCGGCCAGCAGCGGGAACCGCGCGGCCAGCTCGCCGGCGTCGAGCTCCTCCAGCTGTAGGCCGTGTGCGGATGCCGCGGCCCGCGTGCCCGCGATCACGTCGGAATCGGGGGCGCCCAGCATCACGCCGCCGGTGATGCGCAGCAGCTCCTGGCCGCTCAGCTCCTCCAGCTCGCGGAACAGTCGCTTGGAGAGCTGCGCGATCGGTGTCAGGTCGGGGTGCTCCAGGCAGGCCTCGCGGAACAGCCGGGTGACGCCGTGCGAGGAACCGAGCGGGTGCGCGACCTGGAACTGCTCGAACCCGACGACGCTCACCCCGCGCTCGGCGAGCCGCCACAGTGCATTGGCCCCCATCGCTCCGAGGCCGACAACTGCAACATTCACGCGTTCACTCACCCTTCGACGCTAGCAACCGTCGCAATGCCGGCGTCGCGCGCCCGTCTCGAATCGTCATCGACACGGCATTGCCGGCCGTCTGAAACGATTCACACGGCCGGAAATCGGCCAGAGCTGCTGACTCGCCCGCGGGATCGGGCCGCGGGTTGCGTGGGAGACTGGAAGGGATGTCGAAACTGTTGGAATCAACTGACACCGTCAGCGACGTGGCGGCGCGCTTCGCGACGCCGTGGCTCGTGCTCGTCTGGGATGACCCGGTGAATCTGATGAGCTACGTGAGCTACGTGTTCCGCAGCTACTTCGGCTTCAGCCGGGAGAAGGCCGAGCAGCTCATGCTGCAGGTGCACACCGAGGGCAAGGCGGCCGTCGCCAGTGGCAACCGCGAGCAGATGGAGCGCCACGTCGAGGCGCTGCACGGCTACGGGCTGCAGGCCACGCTGACGAAGGCCGACGCATGAGCCGGATCGTGGCGGCAGCCAGCCGCACCGACCTGCTGGCCTCCGGCGGCACGCGCGCCGTGCTGCTGCAGCTGGACGGCGACGAGGCCGACGCCCTGGCCTCTCTCGCCGGGCAGGTCGAGACGCTGCTCAGTGAGTCCGATCCCGCCTCGCCGGGCCTCACCCGGCTGTTCCCCGTCGCCTACAGCGACGACACCTCGGCCGCGGCCGAGTTCGCCCGCTATACCCGGCCCGAGCTGCAGAAGCGCAAGATCGACGCGGCCGTCACGGTGCGCGAAGCCGTTGAGGCGGCATCCGCCCTCGGCATCGACGACGAGCGCTACGGCCACAACATCGAGATCGACCCCGAGGCGCTGCTGGCCTGGCTGACCTTTCTCACCGACCTGCGCCTCGTGTTGGCCGACTCGATCGGGGTCGCCGATGACGGCTCGCTGTCGGATGCCGCGGCGGCCGCGTCGGAGGAGCTCGCCCAGCTGCGCGAGTTGCAGCGCGGTGTCTACGACTGGGCCGCCTTCCTGCAGGACTCGCTGATCGGTGCGGTCGAGGCCGATCTGCCGTAGGCCGAGCTATAGCAGCCGTCCCGATGCCGCCCCCAATGCGGGGGCGATCTTGTGCCCAGGTGGCCCAAAAAGCAGACGCCGTCCAAAAAAGGGCGTTCGCGTCCCCTACTATCGGAAGCGCTCCGCCGAGGTCGGCGGATTCTCCCGACTGCTCTGCTGTGCTGCGCGCTGAGGGAGCGGGAAGCCTCAAGGAAGAGCAACATGCGCAAAGCGGCAACAAAGACAACCGCCTTCGTGGCGACAGCGGCGGCGATCGGTTTCACCTCGCTGTTCGGGGCGGTATCGCCCGCGAACGCGACGGGGGACGCGTGCACCGCGACGGGCGGAACGCTGCTCGACCCCGCCGGCAACGTCTGTGAAATGAAGATCACAGCCGGTAACGCGACCTTCCAGCCCACTGCCGCGATGACGAAACTGGAGGTCCTCCTCGTCGGTGGCGGTGGTGCTGGCGCCGTGACGAACGCCGGCTATGCCCCCGGCGGTGGCGGTGGCGGTGGTCAAGTCAAGGTTGTCGGATTCGACGCGGGCTCCATGTCGCCGGTCACCGTCACGGTCGGTTCGAGCAGTCGGCCGACCACAGCGGCCCAGGGCTCGGTCGCAGAGTCGGCTGGCAGCGGAGCCGCTGGTTCGTCGAGCTCCAGCGGCATGAACGGTTCGGGGGGAGCGAGCGGCTCCGGCAACGCCGGTGTCCAGCAGGGCGGAGGCGGCGGTGCTGGAGCGGCTGCTGTCGGCATTAATGGTGGTGCCGGAGCAACCGCCGCCAGCGTCGCAGCGCCCGGATCGCTGTTCGAGGGCGACACGAGCTGCTACGGCGGCGGTGGGGCCAACGGTTCCGGCACTACCGTCGGCACCGCGACGTGCGGTGGCGGTGCGCTCGTGAACGGGAGCCTCGCTCTGATCGCCCCGACGGTAAACAGCGGTGGCGGTGGCGCCGGCGGTGGCAGCGTTGTGAGCCCGGACCGCAACGGCGCGAGTGGGATCGCCGTGGTCCGCTGGAGCCTCCAGAACCTGACGGTTTCCTTCGACACGAACGGTCACGGCACCGTTGCTCCCGTGACGGTCGTCACGGGTGGCACGGTGGCGAAGCCGGTAGATCCGACGGCGGCTGGGTTCACATTCAACGGGTGGTTCTCGGATGCGGCTCTGACCGTTCCGGCGGATTTCTCGGCTCCGGTGAGCGCGTCGACAACGTTCTACGCGAAGTGGACTGCGGTCGCTCCGGTGACGGTGACGGTTTCCTTCGACACGAACGGTCACGGCACCGTTGCTCCTGTGACGGTCGTCACGGGTGGCACGGTGGCGAAGCCGGTAGATCCGACGGCGGCTGGGTTCACATTCAACGGGTGGTTCTCGGATGCGGCTCTGACCGTTCCGGCGGATTTCTCGGCTCCGGTGAGCGCGTCGACAACGTTCTACGCGAAGTGGACTGCGGTCGCTCCGGTGACGGTGACGGTTTCCTTCGCCACGAACGGTCACGGCACCGTTGCTCCCGTGACGGTCGTCACGGGTTCCTCGGTGGCGAAGCCGGTAGATCCGACGGCGGCTGGGTTCACCTTCGACGGCTGGTTCTCGGATGCGGCGTTGACGGTTCCGGTGGTCTTCCCTGCTCCGGTGAGCGCGTCGACGACGTTCTTTGCGAAGTGGACTGCGGTCGCTCCGGTGACGGTGACGGTGTCGTTTGACGGCAACGGTCACGGCGCGAGCGTTGCCCCGGTGACGGTGGCCGTGGGTGCCACGGTTGCGAAGCCGACCGACCCGACGGCGGCCGGGTTCACATTCGACGGCTGGTTCTCGGATGCGGCGTTGACGGTTCCGGTGGTCTTCCCTGCTCCGGTGAGCGCGTCGACGACGTTCTACGCGAAGTGGAGCGCCGTCGCTCCGGTGACGGTGACGGTTTCCTTCGACACGAACGGTCACGGCACCGTTGCTCCTGTGACGGTCGTCACGGGTGGCACGGTGGCGAAGCCGGTAGATCCGACGGCGGCTGGGTTCACATTCAACGGGTGGTTCTCGGATGCGGCTCTGACCGTTCCGGCGGATTTCTCGGCTCCGGTGAGCGCGTCGACGACGTTCTTCGCGAAGTGGACCGCGGTCGCGACGCCGACGCCGAACCCCACGACGCCGCCGAGCATCACTCCGGCTCCGCCGAAGGCCGAGGGGCCGCTGGCGAAAACCGGTGCCGCAGTCGACCCGAGCGCCGCCTCGCTCGCCCTGGCCGCCCTCGGCCTGGGCGCCGGGCTGCTCGCCGTGCGTGCGCGACGCGCGCGCAAGACCAACTAGTTCCAGGCCACGCAGAGAGCCGCCCGAGAAGTCTCGGGCGGCTCTTTGCGTTGCCCGGCGGCAGGGTGCGCCGGGGCGTTGCTCAGCTCTGTTTGTATTGCTCAGCGAGGGCGCGCCGCATCGGCTTTCCCATGGTGTTGCGGGGGATCTCGTCGATCCTGGCCACGAGCTTCGGGGCGGCGCCGCCGAACTGGGTGCCGAAGTCGCGAATCAGCGCCTGCACGTCGAGTCCGTCTTCCGTGACAAGCACGATCCCGATCTGCTTGAGGCCCGTGTTGCTCTCGTACTCGAAGCTTGCGGCGTCACTGACCAGGGGGTGCGTGACGGCAAACAGATCGAGCGTGGCGGGGTCGACCTTCACGCCGCCCGCGTTGAGCACCTCTGAGACCCGCCCGGTGAGCGTGAGCCCGCCGTCGGGGCGGATCAGCCCGAGATCGCCCGGGTAGAACCATCCGTCGGTGAAGGCTTCGAGAGTGGCTGCGGGGTTTCCCACGTACTCCTGGATCATGTACGCGCTCTTGTGGCGGATGCGTCCGATCTGGCCGTCGGGCACCTCAACGTGGTTCTCGTCAACGATCTGCACGTCTGAGCGCGGGTGCGGCTGGCCGCCATCGAAAGGGTCGTCTGAATCGGTGAGGCGCAGGCGCGCAACCGTGCCCTCCGTCGAGCCGTAGAGGTTCTGGATAACGCAGCCGTCGGTCGCAGCGCGCACCCGGGCAGACAAGGCCGGCGGCATGACCGAGCCGACGGTCAGCGCCTCCCGCACGGCGGGGAGCGTCTGGTTTCGCGCCTCGAGCACATCGACGAGGCCTGCGAGTTGCGCGGGGGACGCCCTGAGTGCTGTCGCCGAACTGCGCAGCGCGATCTCGATGATGTTCGCCGGGTCGCCCGCCTCGACCGACCAGTACGGCTTTCCAATCTTGACGCTCAGGTAGAAGGCAAAGAAGCCGAACGGGGTGGCGGTCGGGAAGAGCGTGAGGCAGGGATCGCCGGCCAGCCAGGTGTCTGCGGCGGCATCCGTGCAGTACTCAAGCATCCCGAGTGAGTACTCCATGGCGTTCGCCCGCCCGGTCGTGCCGCTCGAGAAGACGAGCCGCGCCGTGCTCAGCTCGGAATCGAAATCGCGCGGGGTGATGCCGTAAGGGTTCTGCTCCACCCGCTGCAGGAATGCCGCATCGACACTGATCACGCGCGCACCGCCGTGTGCGGCAGGAGCCGGGGTCGCACTGCTGAAGATCCAGTCGATGGCGAAAAGTCCGTCGGCGACGTAGCCGTGGGGCAATACAGTGCTCACGGCGGCCTCGTGGAAGGCGGCCTCGGCAAAGATCATGCTCAGCGTCTCCGGCAGGTCAAGCGCGACCAGATCGCCCGGCTTCACGCCGAGGTGGCGAAACTCGTAGGCGATCTTCTTCGCCAGCTCGAAAGCCTCGGAGTTCAGCACCTTCTGGGTGGCGGTCTCGACGAAGACTCCCGAGGGGTTGGCCTCGGCGTTGCGCTGGAGATATACGAACGGGTTGATCACTTCTGCGTCATTCACCCCGTCAGGGTAGTGCGTCGATCGGGGTCGCTCTTGGCGGACGTGCCGCACCACAAATGCTGAGCAAAAGGCAGTTCTGAACCGCATGCGCCAACAGTGCAGTAACTGCATTTATTCAGCTTCTGCACCTAGTCTGTGCCCATGACTGAACTGATTCTGCAGGCCAGGGACATTGGCAAGTCCTACGGGCACGGCGACGGCCGCTTCGACGCGCTCAAGGGGGTCAGCCTCGACGTTCGGGCCGGTGAGTCCGTGGCGATCGTCGGCAAGAGCGGATCGGGCAAGTCGACCCTGATGCACCTGCTCGCGCTGCTCGACGAGCCCGACCGTGGCACGATCAGCGTCTCCGGCACCGACGCGAAGCAGCTCAAGCCGCGTGCGCTGAACAAGCTGCGCAACAAGGACTTCGGCTTCGTGTTCCAGCAGTTCTTCCTCACCCCCAACTCCAGCGTGCTCGACAACGTCACGCTTCCGCTGATGATCGCCGGCGTCGGCCCGCGCGAGCGCAAGGCCCGCGGCATGGCCGTGCTCGAGCAGATGGAGCTCGCCGACAAGGCCAAGAACAAGGCGACCAACCTCTCCGGCGGCCAGAAGCAGCGCGCCGTCATCGCGCGCGCCCTGGTCAACAACCCCTCGGTGATCTTCGCCGACGAGCCGACCGGAAACCTCGACTCGGCCACGGGCGCCGTCGTCGAGGACATCCTGTTCGACCTGAACAAGACGCAGGGCATCACGCTCATCATCGTCACCCACGACCACGAGCTGGCCGCCCGCTGCGACCGCCAGTTCTTCATCAAGGACGGGCTCGAGGCAGTCCCGGATGCCGCCGCATCCGTCGCCCCCGCCAACTCGGCAGCAGGAGCCACCGCATGAACCCCCTCGACGTTCTGAAGTCCGCCGTCTCCAACACCTTCCGCAACAAGGTGCGCACGCTGCTCACGGTCATCGCGATCTTCATCGGCGCGTTCACGCTCACCATCACGAGCGCCATCGGGGCCGGCGTCTCCAGCTACATCGACGCCCAGATCTCCTCGATCGGCGGCGACTCCATGCTCACCGTCTCCTCGGCCCCGGATGCCGCGCCCGCCGGCGACGGCCCGACGCCCTATGACCCGGACAAGCAGTCCACCGCCAGCGGGATGTCACTGCTCAGTGAGGACGACGTGACCGCGATCGCCGCCGTCGACGGCATCGCCGACGTGCAGCCCGCCGTCATGCTCTCGCCCGACTTCATCGAGTTCGATGGCAACGGCAGGTTCGAGATCGCCGTCAACCCGATGGCCGGCATCGCCACCATCGACCTCGCCGCCGGCGCGCAGCTGGAGAACGGCGCCGGCCAGAACCAGATCCTGCTGCCCGCCAGCTACGTCGACGGCCTCGGCTTCGCCGACGCCGAGTCGGCGATCGGGCAGCCCGTCACGCTCGCCATCTCCGACTACGAGGGCACCCAGCACACCGTCGAGGCGGTCGTGCAGGGCGTGCAGAACGACTCGCTGTTCGCCGCGGGGGCAGGCCTGAACGCCGACCTGCGCGACGGGCTCGACGCCCTCAGGCAGACCGGCAAGCCCGCCGCCGTGCCGAGCGGCTACGTGATGGCGATCGCCTACCTGGCCGACGGCACCACGCCGGCGCAGCTCGACGACATCCAGGCCGCGCTCACCGAGCAGGGCCTGCTGGGGATGACGGTCGCCGACCAGATCGGCGCCATCCAGGACGTCATCAACGGCATCATCGGCGTGCTCAACGCCTTCGCCGTGATCGCCCTCATCGCGGCCGGCTTCGGCATCATCAACACGCTGCTGATGAGCGTGCAGGAGCGCACCCGCGAGATCGGCCTCATGAAGGCCATGGGCATGGGCGGCGGCAAGATCTTCGCCCTGTTCAGCTTCGAGGCGATCTTCATCGGCCTGCTCGGCTCGGCGCTCGGCGCCGCCGTCGCGATCGGGCTCGGCTCCGGCATCAGCAGCGCGCTCTCGGCGACGGTGCTCTCCGGGCTGCCCGGCCTGACGATCATGCTGTTCACCCCGGCATCCATCGCCACCATCATCGGCATCGTCATGGCGATCGCCTTCCTGGCCGGCACGCTCCCGGCCCGGCGCGCCGCCAAGCAGAACCCGATCGACGCGCTGCGCTACGAGTAATCCCGGCCAATCGCGCCGAAGGGGCGCGATTCGGTCGGAGCTGCGGTAGGAAGGACCCATGGCCGAGGAGCACCCCGAGCAACACCCCGAGCAGCAGCCGGGCAACCCGGACGGGCTGCGCGCCCGCAAGCGCGCGGCCACCCGGGCGGCCATCGAGGAGGCGGCGCTCGCGCTCTCGCTCGAACACGGCTACGACAACGTGACCGTCGACATGATCTGCGCGGCCAGCATGATCTCCCAGCGCACCTTCTTCAACTACTTCGGATCGAAGGAGGGCTTCGCCAAGGGCCTGATCCCGGCCGCGATCACGGATGCCGACGCCGAGCGCTTCCTCGCCGACCGCTCCGACGACGTGCTGGGCGCGCTCGCGCAGCGGATGGCGCACGCGCTCATGGGCGGTGCCGGCGACGGTGCCTGGTTCGAGGCGCGCATGCGCGTGTTCCAGAGCTCGAGCGAGCTCACCGGCAAGTGGATGGAGTGGCTGGCCGACCAGGAGCAGCTCCTGGTCGATCTGGTGCTCGCGCGGTTCGCCGCCGACGGGCGCACAACGGCCGCTGACCCCGAGCTCGTCGACGAGGCCAAGATGGTCGTCTCGCTGGCCATCGGGGTGCTCCGCTTCACCATGCAGCAGCGCCAGGCGCAGGGCGCTTCTGCCCCGCCCCTCGAGGAGACCGTGCGGCACGCGACGGCGCTGGTCGGGCGGATCGCCGGCCGCGCCTGATTTCGACAGGCTCGCTCAGCGGGGCACCACCTCGCGCACGCGGGCTCGAGGGAGCCCGCGACCGAAGCCAACACCCACGTGGGCTCGAGGGAGCCTGCGACCGAAGCCAACACCCACGTGGGCTCGAGGGAGCCTGCGACCGAAGCCAACGCTGCTCAAAACACAGGTCGAGAGCAGCGCGACAGTCGCAGGGCGGCCCCGCCCCGCTCTCGTCCTGTGTTTCCTGTCGCCCTACCCGCGGAAGCTCGCCACCGGCAGCCCGCTGGTGCCGTGCCCGGTCACGAGGAACACGTTGCCGGCGAGCGGCTCGGCGTCCTCGTCCAGCCCGTTCGCGGCCGACGTCACCCAGAGCTGATCCCGCTCGGGGCCGACGAAGGCGCACGAGGTGGTCTGCGCCGTCGGGACGGCGATGCGCTGCACCCGCGTGCCGTCCGGCGCGAACTCGTGCAGGGCGCCGCCGCCGTACTCGGCCACCCAGAGGTGCCCGCGCACGTCGACTGCCAGGCCGTCGGGCAGTGCGGTGAACGCCTCCGGGCCGACGGGCACGCTCGGCGTCGGGGTGAGCGTGGACGTCTCCGGGTCGAAGGGGTAGCTGTAGATTGCGCGCGCCATCGAATCGACCAGGTAGAACGTGCGGCCGTCGGGGCTCCAGCCCAGGCCGTTCGGCAGCGCGAGGCCCTCCAGCACCTGCTCGGCCCGCCAGTTCTCGTCGAGCCGCCACAAGCCGCCCCTCCCGGCGGCGAAGTCCAGTGCGCAACTGCCCGACCAGTAGATCCCGGCCGGGTCGGCCTTGGCGTCGTTCATGCGGATGCCGTCGGCCAGGCAGTCCACGCGGTGCGTCACCGTGCCGTCATCCGCCAGCCCGACGAAGCCCGTGCCCGTGGCGGCGATGAGGCCGCCGGCCTCACGCGGGGCGGCCGCGCCGATGCCCGGCGGGTACACGGTCACGGCGGTGTCGAGGGTGGCCGGGTCGGTGCGGAGGATCTCGCCCCGCTCGTTGTCGACCCAGAGCACGCTGCCGCTCGCCGCGTGCCAGTACGGCCCCTCCCCGCAGATCGCGCGGCGCGGAACGAGGACGCTGACGGTGGGAGCGGGGTTCGGGGTCATGCTGTCCTTTCGGGCGCGCTGCGCTGCGTCGCTGAGGGGGAGAGGCGTGTCCGCCAGCCTATTGCGGGGCCGTCGAACTCACAGCCCGCGCACAGGGGGCGGCACTTCCGCTCCGGCAGTCGCCTTGGTAAACTTGAGCCACATCGACTCAAGTTTGCTCGGCCGCCACACCCCGGTGGCCGATCGCGGTACGAAAGGGAATGCCATGCAGCCAGACCAGCAGCCTCCTCAGGAAGAAGCCAAGAGCGCCCTCGAACAGTACGGCGTTGACCTCACCGCCATCGCGGCGAGCGGCAAGCTCGACCCGGTGATTGGCCGGGACGCCGAGATCCGGCGGCTCAGCCAGGTGCTGACCCGCCGTACCAAGAACAACCCGGTGCTCATCGGCGAGCCGGGCGTCGGCAAGACCGCCGTCGTCGAGGGCCTGGCCCAGCGCATCGTCGAGGGCGACGTCGCCGACTCGCTCAAGGGGAAGAAGCTCGTCTCGCTCGACCTCAGCGCCCTCGTGGCCGGCGCCATGTACCGCGGCCAGTTCGAGGAGCGGCTGAAGAGCGTGCTCAAGGAGATCACCGAGTCCGACGGCGAGATCATCACCTTCATCGATGAGCTGCACACGCTGATGGGCGCTGGCGGCGGAGAGGGCTCCGTCGCGGCATCCAACATGCTCAAGCCCATGCTCGCCCGCGGCGAGCTGCGCCTGATCGGCGCCACCACGCTCAACGAGTACCGCGAGTTCATCGAGAAGGATGCCGCCCTCGAACGCCGCTTCCAGCAGGTGTTCGTCGGCGAGCCGAGCGTCGAGGACACCGTCGCGATCCTGCGCGGGCTGAAGGGCGCCTACGAGGCGCACCACGGGGTGACGATCAGCGACGGCGCTCTCGTCGCGGCGGCCACCCTGAGCAACCGCTACATCACCTCGCGCCAGCTGCCGGACAAGGCGATCGACCTCGTCGACGAGGCGATGAGCCGGCTCAAGATGGAGATCGACTCCTCGCCGGTGGAGATCGACCAGCTGCAGCGCCAGGTCGCGCGGATGAAGGTCGAGGAGCTCGCCCTCAAGAAGGAGAAGGACGACGCCTCCAAGGAGCGCCTCGAGAAGCTGCGCGAGGAGCTGAGGGAGAAGGAGTCCGAGCTGAAGGTGCTCGAGGCCCGCTGGGCGCGCGAGAAGCGCTCGCTCAACGCCGTCGGCGACCTCAAGAAGAAGCTCGACGACGCCACCCGCGCCCGCGACCGGGCCATGCGCGAGGCGAACTACGCCGAGGCGTCGAAGCTGGAGTACACGACGATCAAGCAGCTGCAGGAGCAGCTGGCGGAGGCCGAGCAAGCCGAGAACGACCCGATCGAGGACCGCATGGTCAACGAGCAGGTGACGGAGGAGGACATCGCCGCCGTCATCGCCGCGTGGACGGGCATCCCCGTCGGCCGGCTGCTGCAGGGCGAGACCGAGAAGCTGCTGCACCTCGAGAGCGAGCTCGGCAAGCGCCTGATCGGCCAGAAGAAGGCCGTCGCGGCGGTGTCGGATGCCGTCCGCCGAACCCGTGCGGGCATCTCCGACCCCGACCGCCCGACCGGTTCCTTCCTGTTCCTCGGGCCGACCGGCGTCGGCAAGACCGAGCTCGCCAAGGCGCTCGCCGAGTTCCTGTTCGACGACGAGAAGGCGATGATCCGCATCGACATGTCGGAGTACGGCGAGAAGCACAGCGTCTCGCGCCTCGTCGGCGCCCCTCCCGGCTACGTCGGGTACGAGCAGGGCGGTCAGCTGACCGAGGCCGTGCGGCGGCGTCCGTACTCGGTGATCCTGCTCGACGAGGTCGAGAAGGCCCACCCGGAGGTGTTCGACGTGCTGTTGCAGGTGCTCGACGACGGCCGGCTGACCGACGGCCAGGGCCGCACCGTCGACTTCCGCAACGTCATCCTGGTTCTCACCTCGAACCTCGGCTCACAGTTCCTCGTCGACCAGTCGCTGACCTGGGCCGAGAAGGAGACCGCGGTGCAGCAGCTGGTGCGCCAGGCGTTCAAGCCCGAGTTCGTGAACCGGCTCGACGACATCGTGGTGTTCTCTGCACTGACGCAGGAGGAGCTCGGCGAGATCGTGGAGCTCTACATCGACCGGCTGTCGAAGCGGTTGAGCAGCCGCCGGCTCACCCTGGCGGTGACCCCGGATGCCCGGCGCTGGCTGGCCGAGCGCGGCTACGACCCGATCTACGGGGCCCGGCCGCTGCGCCGCCTGATGCAGCACGAGATCGACGACAAGCTCGCGAATGCCCTGCTCAGCGGGGCGGTGCGCGACGGCGACCTGGTGCGGGTCGATCTCGCCGCAGACGGCAACGGCCTCACGGTGGGCGCCGACTAGTCGCCCGATCTCGACAGGCCCAATCAGCGGGGATTCCCGCGGTTGGGCCTGTCGTGTGTCCGCCGCTTGCGTCTGTCGAGAACCCGCCCCGGGATGCACGGCGGCGCAAGGGGCCGCGTCGCGACGACGGAGCAGCGCCGCCCCGCATCCGCTGCGCCACGGGAAAACGGGCACTTGCGCTCCAGGAAGTTAATGGGCTAGAACATAGACCAATGATTCTTGCGGCTTGCCGCCCATCCTGGAGGACCCAATGACGCAATCCGCAGGCACCGTCGTCTCGGCCGAGAATCGGCGTCTGAGCGGCAATCTCGGCACCGTCGCCGTCACCTTCATGGTGATCGCCGCGGCAGCCCCGCTCACCGTGGTCGGCGGCCTCCTCCCGATCGGACTCCTCGTCGGCAACGGATTGGGCTTCCCGGTCATGTTCCTCGTCGCGACCGGGATCCTGCTGCTCTTCGCCGTCGGGCTCACCTCGATGAGCCGCTTCATCCCCAACGCCGGATCCTTCTTCACCTTCGTCAGCCACGGCCTCGGCCGCACCCCCGGTGTGGCGACGGCGTGGCTCGCACTCGCCTGCTACACCACCGTCCAGGTCGCCGTCTTCAGCTACCTCGGCGGAACGCTCAGCTCCAGCATCGCGCTGCTCGGCGGCCCCGAGATCGCCTGGTGGGTCTTCACGCTGATCTCGATCGCCGTCGTGGGCGTGCTCGGCTACCGCCACATCGAGCTCAGCTCCAAGGTGCTCGTCATCGTGCTGGGCGCCGAGATGGGCATCGTGCTGCTGCTCGGCCTGGTCATCCTGATCACGGGCGGCCCGGAGGGCCTCTCGCTCAGCCCCTTCTCGCTCGAGAACATCCTCTCCGGCTCGCCGGCGCTCGGCCTCATGTTCGCGATCGCCAGCTTCATCGGCTTCGAGTCGACCGTCGTCTACCGCAACGAGGTTCGCGACCCCGAGCGCACGATCCCGCGCGCGACCTACGCCTCGGCCGTCATCATCGGCGTGTTCTACGCCTTCGCCGGCTGGGCCGTCATCATGGGATTCGGCGAGTCCGCGGTCATCGACGAGGCCGCCGCCGACCCGGCCACCCTGCTCTCCCGCATCACCGACGAGTACCTCGGCCCGATCGGCGGCATCATCATCGCGGTGCTGTTCATGGGCAGCATGTTCGCCGCCGTGCTCTCGCTGCACAACGTGCTCACCCGCTACCACCACGGCATGGCCAACGCGCGAGTGATGCCGGACAGCCTCGGCATCGTCCACCCTCGGCACCGTTCGCCGCACCGCGCTGCCGTCGTGCAGGTGAGCACCGCCGCCACCGTCGTCGTGCTCCTCGTGCTGATCGGCTTCACCGCGGAGAACATCTTCGCCTGGTTCGCCGGCATCGGCACGCTGGCGATCGTGCTGCTGATGGCGCTCACCTGCCTCTCGGTCATCGCCTACTTCCGGCGCACCCGGGTGCTGACCAGCCCCTGGCACACGGTCATCGCCCCCGGCCTCGGCTTCATCGGCCTGCTCGTCTCGGCCGGCCTCATCGCCGCGAACTTCCCGCTGCTGGTCGGCGATGTCGATGCGGACGGCAACCCCAGCTGGGGCGTGCTCAGCGCCGTGCTGTTCGCCGTCGTGATCGTCGCGCCGGTCATCGGCCTCGTGCAGGCCCTCGTGCTGCGCGCGAAGCGGCCGGAGGCCTACGCCCAGGTCATCGAGCGCTTCGGCGAGGATTGACCAACATCACCCCGGCTCCGCACGCCCGCCGCCCACCGGGCATCACCCAGCACGAAGGAATCACATGTCTGTCCCCTTGCCCAAGCCACTGATCGGCTTCAGCGGCCGACGCGGTCGCGCGGAGTCCGTCGGCGCCCCGCGCGGCTTCCACGACGCCCCGCTCGACATCTACATGAGCGAGTACACGACCTCGGTGATCCGCTCGGGCGGCCTGCCGGTGAACCTGCCGATGGATGCCGACGCGAGCGAGCTCGTCGGCTATCTGGACGCCGTCGTGCTCTCGGGCGGCGAGGACGTCGACCCGCGCCGCTACGGAGAGGCGCCGGGCCCGCACACGGGCTGGATCGACCCGCAGCGGGACGCCTTCGAGATCGCGCTCATCGAGGCGGGGATCGCCCGTGGCATCCCCGTGCTCGGCATCTGCCGCGGCCAGCAGCTCATCAACGTCGCCCTCGGCGGCAGCCTCGTGCAGCACCTCGTCATCGGCGAGGGCGAGTCGCACGCCTCCTACGCGTACCCCCGTGCGCAGCGCGTGCACCCCGTCGCGCTCGAGGCCGGCAGCACGGCGGCCACCCTCTACGGCGAGACCGTCATGGTCAACTCCTACCACCACCAAGCCGTCGGCCGGCTCGCCCCCGGGCTCCGGGTCACCGGCCGGGCCCCTGATGGGGTGATCGAGGCCATCGAGCACGAGAGTGCCCCCGTGATCGGGGTGCAGTGGCACCCGGAGGTCTTCGGTGGCGACCCGCTCTTCGACTGGCTCGTCCAGACCGCGCAGAACTCACAGCTCACACGACAGAAAGCAGCAGCATGACTCCCCGGCACCAGAACAAGAACGGCTTCATCACGGGCGGCGGCTCCGGCATCGGTCGGGAGACCGCGCTGCGTCTGGCGCGCGAGGGCGCCCGCATGATGATCACCGACGTCAACCTCGACGCCGCCCAGGAGACGGTGTCGCTGATCGAGGCAGAGGGCGGCATCGCCCTGGCCGCCCGCGTCGACGTGCGCGAGCGCGAGCAGATCCGTGCCGCCGCCCTGCGCGTGCGGGAGTCCTGGGGCAGCCTGCACCTGCTCGTCAACAACGCCGGTGTCGTCACCAACCACTCCTTCGAGACGCTCACCGAGGACGCTTGGGACTTCGTCCTCGACGTCAACCTCAAGGGCCAGTTCCTCGTGGCCCAGGAGCTCGCGCCGCTGATCGGCGAGTCCGGCGGCGGGGCCATCGTCAACCTCTCGACGGTGGAGGCCCTCGTCGTCGTCACCAGCGGAACCACCGCGCAGCCGCACTACAACGCGAGCAAGGGCGGCGTGCCCATGCTGACCAAGGCTCTCGCGGTCGAGCTCGCGCCGAAGGGCATCCGCGTCAACTGCGTCGCCCCCGGCCCCATCGCGACGAACTTCTTCGACCTCGAGAGCGTGACCAGCGCCGAGGGCCTGGAGTTCATGAAGCAGCGCCTGCTCGTGCCGCGCGTCGGCCAGCCGGCCGACATCGCCTCGGCGATCTCGTGGCTGTTGAGCGACGAGGCGTCGTGGATCGACGGCATCCAGCTCCCCGTCGACGGCGGCTGGCTCACCCGATGAAGGACTACGTGCTGGACCCGTCCGAGCTGGAGGCGCTCGGCATCCGCACCGTCATCGTCGCCTCGCCCGACCTGCAAGGCCGACTCATCGGCCGCAGGATCCCCGTCGACGGCTTCGACCGGGTCATCGAGAACGGCGTCGACGTCTGCACCTGCGTCTGGGCCTGGGACCTCGAGCAGGGCCTCGAGCTCATCGACGCCGGGCTGTTCAAGCTCTGCAGCATGCACAACGGTGTTCCGGATGCCACGCTGCGCGTGGACCTCGGAACACTCCGCCGCGCGGCCTGGCTCGAGAACGTCGCCATCTGCTTCGCCGACCCCGTCGACGTGCGCACCGGCGAACCGCTGGCCATCTCGCCGCGCGTGATGCTCAAGCAGGAGCTCGCGCGCTACGCGGAACTCGGCATGCAGCCGAAGGCCGGAACAGAGCTCGAGTTCTACCTGTTCCGCAACGAACAGCGCGAGCTGCGCAAGAACGGCTTCCGCGACCTCGACCCCACCACGCTGATCCCCAGCGACTTCATGATCCACGAGGGCAACCTCTACGAGCCGTTCTTCCAGAAGCTCCGCGACGACCTCCTGGCCAGCGGCGTGCAAATGGAGGCCGCCCAGTCCGAGTGGGGCAGCGGGCAGTGGGAGATGACCTTCCGCTACGGCGAGCCGCTCGAGATGGCCGACCGGCACGCGCTGTACAAGCTGGCCGTGCGCGACTCCGCCGCCCGGGCGGGCATGACGGCGACGTTCATGGCCCGGCCGCTGAACGGCCAGCCCGGCTCGTCCTGCCACGTGCACTTCTCGGTGCAGGATGCCGCGGGCGAGCGCCTGTTCTGGAGCGACACCGCCGCAGAGAACATGAGCGAGACCATGCTGAGCGCCATCGGCGGCGTGCTCGAGCACGCCCCCGCGTTCATGGCCTGGTACTCGCCGACGATCAACTCCTACCGGCGCAACAACTCGGGCGACGTGGCGGGCAACGGCCGCACCTGGGGCTTCGACAACCGCACCACGACGGTGCGCGTGGTCGGGCACAAACCGGAGCACCTGCGCTTCGAGTTCCGCCTGCCCGGCGCCGACACGAACCCGTACCTCACCCTGGTGGCGCTGCTCGCCTCCGCACGGGACGGGATCGAGCGCGCCGTCGCCGCACCGGAGCCGATCCGTGGCAACGCATACCTGCTGCCGGCCGACGAGGAGATGCCTGCCGACCTGCAGCAGGCGTCGAAGGCCTTCGTGGCTGCCGGGTTCCCGCGCGCGCTGTTCGGCGAAGACATCGTCGACCACCACCGGGTGCTGCTCGAGAACGAGTGGAAGACGTTCATGGCCGCGGTCAGCGACTGGGACCTCAACCGCTACTTCGATCGGGTGTGAGCGCATGAGTACGACAGAGATGCCGCGGGCATTCCCCGAGCTGAGCACCCTGATCCAGGGGCGCTTCGAGCCGAGCGCACACTCGGCGGGCCAGCTGTTCGACCCGAACAGTGGCCAACCGCTGGCGGAGAATCGCGGCTCATCGCTCGAGCAGCTCGACCGCGCCATCGGCGCCGCGCACGCGGCGCACGAGTCGGGCGAGTGGCGCGGTCTCGGCATCGCCGGCCGGGCCCCACTGTTGCGGGCCCTGGCCGCCCGGCTCGATGAGCTGGGCGAGCAGATCGCGGTGCTCGATGCGGTGAACAGCGGCGTGCCCATCGCTGTCACGCGACTCTTCGCGGGAAGCGCCGGCGACACCGTGCGGGACGTTGTGGAGCGCGCGCTGGCCCTCGGGGACAGCCGCGCACTCGCAGCCGACGGCCGCGACGTGCGGCTGCACCGCGTGCCGTGGGGCGCCACCGCCCTGATCATGCCGTGGAACGCGCCGTCGGCGATGGCCGTCAAGAAGCTCGGCTACGCCCTCGCGGCCGGGGCCACCGTGGTGATGAAGCCGTCGCCGGCCTCGCCGTGGAGCACCGTGCTGATTGCACAGGCAGCGGTGGCCGCTGGGATTCCGTCCGGGGTCGTCAACCTCGTGTTGGGCGGCGGCGAGATCGGCTCGGCCCTCGTCGCCGATCCGCGTATCCGCGCGATCTCGATGACGGGCTCGACCCCGACCGGGCGCGCCATCGCGGCATCCGCCGGCGTCAACCTCACCCGTCTGCGGCTCGAGCTCGGCTCGAACAACCCCGCCATCGTGCGCGCGGACGCCAACGTCGCGGAGGCCGCACGAGTCATCGCCGCGGGCGCCATGAAGCTCTCTGGGCAATGGTGCGAGGCACCCCGCCGCGTGATCGCCGACCGCGCCCTGCTGCCCGAGCTGGTCGAGGCGCTGCGCGCCGAGCTCGCCGCGCAGCGAATCGGCTCCAGCCTGGATGACGGCACGCAGCTCGGGCCGGTCGCGTTCCGGGACCGCCTGATTCAGCTGGAGGGGCAGCGGGATGCGCTCCAGGCCCAGGGCGCCGTCATCCACCGGGAGGGTGCCGTGCCCGATGAGGGCTGGTTCTTCCAGCCGAGCATCGCCGTGGCCGAGGAGATCGACGTCGAGCTGGAGATCTTCGGCCCGCTCCTGACGGTGCAGCCGTCCGACGGCGATGCGCACGCCCTGGCCCTCGCGAACGCCGGCCACGTCGGGCTCGCCGGCTACGTCTTCGGCGGGGACGAGCAGGCCGCCCTGCAGATGGGCGCCGGTCTCGTCGCGGGCGAGGTGAAGGTGAACGGCAGCTCGGTTCTCGATATGGCCGCAGGCTCCGCGCAGAGTTTCTTCGGCCTGAGCGGTCTCGGCGGCCACGGAGATGCCGATGTGCTTGACTTCTTCTCTGGCACCCAGATCGTCGGTACCGACCGACCAGGGATGCCTCTCTGAACGTGAGTGCGAAGGAGGGCCAGTTGGGGGAGCGCGTGAACCCGCCCGTCGAGATCGACCCAACCGGCCTGCGGGCCCGGCCGGGGTACCACGACGTCGTCGACTTCCTGCGGCGCGAGATCGCCCTCGGCCGGCTGCGGCCGGGCGACAGGCTGCCGGCCGAGCGCAAGCTCGCGGCGCAGCTGGGGGTGGCGCGCGAGACGCTTCGCCAGGCGCTCAAGGTGTTGGAGGCCGGCGGCCAGCTGCGCATCCTGCGCGGCGCAGCAGGCGGGCCGGTGGTCCAGCAGGCCGAGCCGGATGCCGCGTCGCTGCACACGGAACTCGTGGCGCGCGGCGGCGACATCATCGGGTTCACCGAGTTCCGCGGCGTCGTCGAGGGCGCGGCGGCGCGGATGGCGGCGGAGCGGCGGAGCGACGCAGTCGTCGAACGGCTCGAGGCCGCACAGGAGGAGCTCGCCGCGGCCGTCACGAAGGCTGAGTCACGGCTGGCCGACAGCGCGTTCCACCTGACCATCGCGGAGGCCGCCGACAACCCGATGCTCGCCCACGCCATCGACGACGCCCGCGTGCGCGTCTTCGACTCGGTCGACCTGATGCCGTTCGAGTTCATCAAGGAATCGAGCTACCTGGCGCACCAGCGGATCCTCGAGGCGATCCGCGCGCGCGACCCCGAGGCGGCATCCGAGGCCATGCGGGCGCACATCGCTACAACAAAGCTGGAGTTCGAGCGCATTATCGACGCCCCCGGCGCCGACTAGCGCCATCCCCCCTCCCGTTGGTCGAGTGGGCCCGCCAGGGCCGTATCGGGACCTGGTTTCCGGCCGGAAGCCGCTCCGCGTGCGGGGTCTCGATACGCTCGTTCCTCACTACTCGACCGACCGGGGCGGCTTCAGCCGACGCGGCAGGCGTAGGCTCGATGCATGCGCGCAACGGTGATCCACGGTGAACGAGACGTCCGTATCGACGAGGTGCCGGACCCGGTGCTCTCCACCGGCGGCGACGCCATCGTGCGGGTGGTCGCGGCCTGCGTCTGCGGCTCCGACCTCTGGGGCTACCGCGGCATCACGCCGACGCCCGAGCCGCGCCGCATCGGCCACGAGTTCGTCGGCGTCGTCGAGGAGGTCGGGCCGGACGTCACGGCGGTGAAGCCGGGCGACTTCGTCATCGCCCCGTTCTACGACTGCGACTTCAGCTGTGTCAACTGCCGCAACGGCGTCAGCACCTCCTGCCTGCACGGCGGGTGGTGGGGTGGCGTCGACGAGTTCGGCGCCCTCGCCGACGGCGCACAGGGGGAGCGTGTCCGGGTTCCGCACGCCAACGGCACGCTGGTCGCGACGCCGTCGATGCCGGACGCCGCCCTCATTCCGAGCCTGCTGACCCTCTCCGACGTGATGGGCACCGGGCACCACGCCGCCGTCTCCGCCGGGGTGACCCGGGGCAGCACGGTCGTCGTCGTCGGCGACGGGGCCGTCGGCCTCTGCGCCGTCCTCGCCTCGAAGCGGCTGGGGGCTGCGCGCGTGATCGCGATGTCGCGGAATCCGAAGCGGCAGGCCGTCGCCCGCGAGTTCGGGGCGACCGACATCGTCGAGGAGCGCGGCGACGAGGGCGTCGCCCGCATCCAGGAGATGACCGGCGGCATCGGCGCCGACTGCGTGCTGGAGTGTGTCGGCACCAAGGAGTCGATGGACCAGGCGATCCGCTCGGCACGCCCCGGCGGCATGGTCGGCTATGTCGGCGCGCCCAACGGCGGGCCGGAGCTGCCCGTGCGCCCCCTGTTCAACCGGAACGTCGGCGTCAACGGCGGCGTCGCTCCGGTGCGCAACTACATCGAGGAGCTGCTGCCCGAGGTGCTGGCCGGCGTGATCGAGCCCGGCCGCGTGTTCGACCTGGAGCTGCCGCTCGCCGACGTCGCCGAGGCGTACGCCGCCATGGACGAGCGCCGGGCGATCAAGGTGCTGCTGCGGCCGTAGTGCTGCTGCGCCGCGGCAATCAGCCGCGCGGCGGGAAGACGCCCTGCAGTGCGATGCAGAAGGAGAGCGTCAGATACGGTGGCAAATTGTTGTGCGGTTGGCTGCCCCCGGCGGGGGCGACGGCGGCGAGGTTCAGATTGCTGGCAGGCGCCGACGCCGGGGCGAAGCCGCGTTGCTGCGCACGGCCGGAGCGGGGGATGGCGGGCACGTTGTCCTCGGCCGACGTCGAGGTGCCGGGTGCGTTGAGCGCTTGCAACCCGTGGCTGTGCGAGGGAATCTCGCTCTCGAGCAGCGTCACCGTCTCCGCGCCGCCCTCTTGCCCGAGGTCGTAGAGGCTGAGCCCGGGGCCCTGGCCGGGGTGCAGCGGGAAGCGCCCTTGGAGGTTCGGCAGCGCGAAGGTGCTTTTGCCGTCGCCGCCATAGGTGGTGCCGAGCAAAGAGAACAGGGCAGTGTTCTGAGAAATTGGCAACAGCTGGCCGTCGCACCAGGCCCACCCCTTGGGGGCGAAGTTGAAGGGGAACATGCGGATCTCGGCGACGAATGGATCGCTCATGGGTGCTCCTTAGATCGAGCGGGCAGGTGGGGCGAGCGGCTGGTGCTAGTTCTGGCTCGGGAAGATGCCGGTCAGCGCAATGCAGAAGTTCAGGGTGAGGTACGGCGATATATTCTGGTGCGCCTGCGAGCCCCCGGTGTTCGCGACCATGGACGGCGCCATGGACTGCAGGCGCGAGGGCGCGGCGAAGACCGGTTTCCCCGGGGCCGCCGGGATCCCGGCGGCCGGGCTCAGCTGGCCGGGCAACGTCGCGACGTTCACAGCGTGCCGATGTGCGGGCATCTCCGCCAGCGTCAGCGTGTGCGCCTGTTCGCCGCCGCGCTCGCCGAGGGTGTGCCCGCTACCCACGTGCAGCGGGGAGCGCCCCCGCATGTCCGGGAGTCCGAAGGTGGTTTGGCCGTTGCCGCCGTAGGTGGTGCCGAGCAGTGAGAACAGCCCTTGGTTCTGGTTGATCGGCAGGAGCTGGCCGTCGCAGAACGCCCAGCCCTTCGGCGGGAAGCCGAAGCTGAACAGGCGGATCTCGGAGAGGAATGGCTCAGCCACGGGAGGCCTTTCTGGAGGTGGAAGGACGGTGCTGGCGCATCAATTCTGCGCGGGGAAGATGCCGAACAGGGAGATGATGAAGCTCACGGCCAGATAAGGCGGCATGTTCGAATGCGGCTGCGACCCGCCGCTCGGGCCCAGTGACCCAGGGGCGAGCTGGACGAGGTCTGGCGACTGGGGGTCGAGCACGGCGTAGGGCGTGTCTGTCCCGCCCGCCCACACGTTGCCCTGCGCGCTGCTGCTCGTGCCGGTGACGCCCGCGGCGATGACCTGGTGGTTGTGCGTGGGAATCTGAGTTCGATTCAGCGTCACCTCCTCCACGCCGGCTGCCTGGGCCAGTGCGTGGCCGGGCCCCTGGTGTAGCGGCGCGCGGCCACGCAGGTCGGGCAGTGCGAAGGTTGACTCTCCGTCGCCGCCGTACGTCGTCCCGATCAGGTTGAACAGGGTTTCCTGCTCGGAGATCGGCAACAACTGCCCGTCGCAGAACATCCAGCCGGCCGGGGCGAAGTTGCCGCCGAACATCCGAATCTCGCCGACATAGGGTAGCGCCATTCTCAGGCCTCCAGACTGGTGAAGCTCGCGGTGTACTCGGTGCCGGATGCGTCGGCGCCGGACGGCACGAGGAAGATCTCGACGTCGCCGAGCGTGGCGTGGCTGAGGGCGAAGATGCCCTGCTCGCGTGCGTCTGCGCTGCGCAGCGTGAGCGAGAACGACATGTACCCGCCGCCGCTGCGCAGATCGCTGCACGCGGTCAGGGTCAGCTCGAGCGGCTGCCCTGCGCCGTCCGATGCGGCGAAGTCATCACCGACGACGGCGAGGAGCTCGGCGTGGCTGGGGAGCCCGGGGGTGTGCCCGCTCATGCGCTGTGTGCTTTCTTTCGGGGATCCCAGCGGAGGGCCAGGTGGCTGGCCGTCGCTGTCGCCGGCGGGTGGGAGTCGACGGCGAAGCCGTGACGCTCGTAGAGTGCGCGCGCCCGGTGGTTGGCGTGCTGAACGTTGAGCGTGATGGGCAGCGCCGCGGAATTCGCCCGGTCGATCAGCGCTCTCAGCATGGAGCTGCCGTGGCCGCGTCCCTGCTCGGTATTGACAACGGCGAGGTCGACGATGTGCAGTCCATCGGCAGTCTCTGCAAGAACCATGCGGCCGATGTCGGGCTCGATGATCCACCTCTCGGCGTGCGGGTGCGTGCCCTCGAGATGGCGCCGTTGGGCCTCGAACTGCATCGACAGGAACAACTCGCGGCTCTGGGCGTCGGGCAGCGCGTTGAGCTCCGCCTGGCGCGACTCGGCGAAGAGCTGCCGCAGGAGCGGGGCATCGCTGCCCTGTTCCGGGCGGAGGGTCACCGTCATGCGTCGCGGTTGATGAGGGCCTGGAGCTGGCGCTTCGGGCTGTCGCCGGCGGGGGAAGCGAAGAGGGTGGCCGAGGGAACAGCGGGGTGGGTGATCTCGGCAATTCCGCTCGGCAGCACGGACACGCCAGGCGCCGTGAAGATCAGGTTGAAGCGGTTCTCGTCGTCGGTGCCGATGGCCGGTGGCACGTCGTCGATGGCGGTCAGCGTGACGGCGAACGGCGTCTCGGCGAAGGTCGCGACGAAGGTCTCGCCCTCGTGGCCGGCGAAGTGCGAGCGCACGGGGAGGCCGGCGCTCGGCGCGGGGGTGAAGGCGGGAATCGGCGGGGCAAGCTGAGCGATGCCACCGGCGACGGCCGGCGTGGTGAAGGCGCCGACGGCGACGACCCCGACCGCTCCGGCGCCGACCGCCAAGACGGCTCGGCGAGAAACCTCAAGCATGGAGCTCCTTGATCGGAAGATGGACGTCGTCCATTCTTGTCGCCAGCGGCCGTGCACGCGTGGTCGAGAATTCCCCCAGTTCGGGGCCTTAACGCAGGGCTGCGCAGCAACTACGCTTTACGCTGCTGGACGGCGTCCAATATTTTTGTCGCCAAGGAATCGCTCGGCTGCCCCCGCGTCGCCATTCCGCTCCTCCTGCCCCGAACGCAGAAAGCCCTCACATACACATGCTTCCGCCCCGCACCGCCGGCCCCCTCGCTCGATCAAACCCCCGGCGCGCGGTCGCGATTGCGACCATCGTCGCACTTGCTCTCGGCGGCGCAGTGGTGGGGGTCGCGGCGCCGGCAGCGGCAGCGGCCGAGGCGTGGACGGTGACGAGCACCTCGGACGCCGGGCTGCCGGCATCCTGCGCCCCCGGATCGACCGTGAAGACCCCGGCTTCGCCGGTCACGCTGCGCGACGCGGTCTGTGCCGCAAACAACCGCGGCAACGATGTCACGACGATCACCCTGCAGGCGGGCGAGTACGCGCTGGATGCCGGGAACGGCTCGCTCAAGCTCGGCACCGTCCCCGGCTCGAGAATCACGCTGAAGGGCCCGGCCGACCGCGGCGCGATCATCCGCGGCGACGGCAAGACCTCGGTGCTGGTGCTCGACCCCGGCCTCGTCGGGGGCATCTCGACCACCCTGGACGGCCTCACGATCACCGGCGGCGTTGGCAACGAATTCGGCGGCGGCGGAATCCTCGGCGGGTCGGCCCTTGGCGCTGCCGCCGACGTCCTCGCCATCACGAATAGTGCGATCACCGGCAACAAGGCCAACTCAACCGGCTCCGCAACCAGTTTTCCGGGCGGCGGCATCCAATTCGTCGGCGGCGCACTCAGCATCTCCGGCTCCACGATCAGCGACAACGATTCCGGATCCAGCAGCGGCGGCGGCGTCGCCTACCAGGCGACCGGGGTCGCCGGCGAGAGCTTCACTGTGCGCGACAGCGTGTTCAGCGGCAACTCGCTGACCTCGGGGAACCCCGCAGCGATCGGCGGCGGCGCCATCGAATTCACCGCCGGTTCCGCTGCCGCGGGCTTCACCGCAACGATCACCGACAGCGACTTCATCGGGAACTCTCTGTCGGCGACTGACGTCCACCCCGCCCGCGGTGCCGCGATCCTGCAGAACAGTGGCGCGCTGAGCGTGCTGCGCAACACGTTCTCCAACAACAAGATCAGCGGGTACGCGACCGGCGCCGGCATTGCGATTCACGTCGCAGGCGGCGCGACCGTGGCCACCTACAACAGTTTCACCGGAAACACCGGGCCAAACGGATACAGCGTCGTCAACAGCACACTGATACCCGAGAGCGCCCCGCCCGCGTTCGCCGCCACCGTCAACGCCGCCAACAACTGGTGGGGCTGCAACCGGCTCCCCGCCGCGGGCAGTGCCTGTGCCACGGCTTCGGGCGGCGTCACCGTCGAGCCTTCGCTCGCGCTGTCGGTGAGCGCGAATCCCGCGCTGATCGCGTTGGACAGCTCGACGACGACGCTCACCGCGTCGGTGTTGACCAACTCGGAGGGGAAGCCCGTCTCCGCGGCCGAGCTGCGCGTCTTCACCGGTGCGAGCGTCGCCTGGGACCAGGTTCGCCCCGCCGGAGCCACCCTCTCTGCGCCGGGCGCCCCGCTCAACGCCGGCGTGGCCACGGTCGGATTCGACGCCCACGCGCTGCGCGGGCCGGCATCCGTGACGGCCAGCCTCGACGGCGCCGCGGCCACCGCCGTGTTCGGCATGGCCAAGGCGCCCACGTTCCCCGCGCTGACGGCGCTGGAGGCCACGGTCAACAAGCCCGTGAACGTGACGGTCAGCAGCGACGGCTATCCCGCCGCGGCCATCACGGTCTCCGGCGCCCCGCTGCCGCCCGGCCTGACGCTGCGCGACAACGGCAACGGCACAGCGACGATCAGTGGGACGCCAACGGCCGCCGTTGTGCTCACCACCGAGCTGAAGGCCGAGAACGCGGTGAGCCCGGGGAGCCCGCACACGGCGCCGTACATCGTGAACGTGCGCGAGCCGGTGCTCTTCACCTCTCCCGCTGCTACGACCTTTGAGGTCGGAACCCCCGGCTCGCACACGATCTCGACAAGCGGGTTCCCGCTGAGTGCGCTCGTGCGGGGCGGCGACCCGCTCCCCGCCGGTGTGACGCTGACCGGCGGCGCGGCCGGGGCGACCGACGCTCTGCTCAGCGGCACCCCGGCCGCGGGCACCGGCGGGCGGTACGACCTCACCCTCGCGCGCAACAACGGGCGCGATCCGAATGTCGTCCAGAGCTTCACCCTGACGGTGAACGAGGCCCCCTCTATCACGAGCTCCGCCACGCAGTCGGCGACCGTCGGCAGCGCGATGAACGCGCGCTTCAGCACGGCGAACGGCTACCCGGCCGACACGGTGCTCTCGCTCAGCGGGGATCTGCCCGCCGGCGTCAGCACTCAGGTCACGGCCGGAAGCGTCACCGGACTGGTCGGGACGCCGGAGGCGGGCGCCGGCCGCATCTACCCGCTGGTGCTGACGGCCACGAACGCGGCAGGGCTCTCCACCTCGCAGGTCGTCACCCTCACCGTGAACGAGGCGGCGAGCATCCTCACGCCGCCGAGCGACGCCAACGTCCTGGTCGGCGCCGAGGTCACCCTCACCGTGGTCGTCGGCGGCTACCCTGCCCCGAGCGGCCACTGGCAGCTCTCGCGTGACGGCTCCATCTGGACAGACCTCGGCGAGACCGGCCGAACGCTGACGGTCCAGACAACTCAGGCAGACAACGGGGCGCGCTACCGCTACTTCGTCAACCCCACACTGGTGAGTGCCGCAGCACAACTCACGGTGGGCACCGGCCCGGCAATCGGGAGCGCGAACGCCGACACCTGGCGAGTGGACGGCAGCGCGCAGCAGTTCGAGATCTTCGCCACCGGCATCCCGGATGCCGCGATCAGCGTGCTGCCGTTGTCACCGGCGACGGCTCCCAGCTGGTTGAGCATCGGTGCGAGCGCCGGCGGACGGCTGACGATCGCGGGCACACCCCCGGCCGGCTCCGGAGGGAGCTACCTCTTCCTGGTCTCCGCAAGCAATGTCTTCGGGACGGCCGCGTCGACGCCGCTGCTCCTCACCGTGGAGGAGGCGCCGACCATCACGGCGCCTGCCTCCCTGGTGCTGCCGCGGGGGTCGGCCGTGGCCGGCGCACCCGTCGTGGTGGCGAGCGGCGGCTTCCCCGCCTCGGCGTCGCTGGAACTCGACGCCGCGAGCCAGGTCCCCGCCGGCCTCGTCATCAGCCCCGGCCCACGCGGCGACTCGTTCAGCTTCAGTGGCACGCCCACCGCCACCGGCGCGTACCTGTTGAGCTTCACGGCGCGCAACTCCGCTGCCGGGCCGAGCCGGACGGTGACGATCCCCGTGACGGTGACGGCACCGCCCGTCATCAACGCCCCCGCGTTCGCGGAGCTCGCGGTCGGCGGGAGCGGCTCGATCGCGGTGACGGTGACCCCCGGGTTCCCCGCAGTGGCGAACCTGAACGTGATCGGGTCTCCCGGATTCGCGGTGGAGTCCACTGGCGCCGGCAGCTTCGCCCTGACGGCCGATGCGAGCGTGGGCGCGGGCAGCTACAACGTCCAACTGGGTGCTGACAACGGTCTCGACGTCAGCGATGTGCACGTCATCCTCGTGACGGTGCGACAGCCCCCTCTCATCACCGCGCAGCCGACGGCGCAGACGGCACGGGCCGGCAGCACCGCGACCTTCTCTGCCAGCGCGACTGCCGCTGTGCCGACGACGGGAACGCTGACCGCCCAGTGGCAGCGTTCGGGAGACGGCTCGACCTGGGCCGACGTGCCCGGGGGAACCCTGAACGGCGGCACGGCAAGCCTCGACGTCACTGCCGTGCAGCTGCAGAGCGGCGCCCTGTACCGGGTGGTCTTCACCGACGGGGCGAGCACTCCCAGTGACCCTGCGGCGCTCACGGTCGTCACGCCCGCGCAGCTGACCAGCGCAGGCTCCGCAGGCTTCGCGGCCGACGTCGCCGGCAGTTTCACGGTGACGGCGTCCGGGACCCCGACGCCCGCGATCACCGCCACCGGCTTGCCTGCCGGCCTGAGCTTCCTCGACAACGGGGACGGCACGGCGACCATCTCCGGAACGCCGCCGATCGGCACGGGCGGTGCGCAAAGCGTCACGCTCAGCGCCAGCAACGGGCACGGCGCTCCCGACACGCAGACGCTGGCTCTGACGGTGACGGAGAAGCCGGCGATCACCTCGCCGGATGCCGCCACCATCGCCGTCGGCGCGGCTGCCTCCGTCGCGGTGACGAGCAGCCCCGGCCACCCGGGCGCCGTCGCGCTGACGCACACGGGCACACTCCCGGCCGGGGTCACGTTCGCCGACAACGGCGATGGCACGGCCGCCTTCACCGGCAGGCCGAAGGCAGGCAGCGGCGGCGACTACCCGCTGACGCTGACCGCACGAAATAGTGCGGGGGCGAGCACCCAGGCGTTCACGCTGACGGTCACCGAGAACCCGGCGATCATCTCAGCGGATGCCGCGTCGATCGAGGTCGGCTCGGCGGCATCCATCGGGGTGACGAGCAGCGCCGGGCACCCGGGGGCGGTCTCGATCGCCCAGTCCGGAGCTCTGCCGGCCGGCATCACCTTCACCGACAACGGCGACGGCACGGCCGGTTTCACGGGCACGCCCGAGGCCGGCGCCGGCGGCCGCTACGCGCTGACGCTCACGGTGAGCAACGCCACCGGATCGGGCAACCAGGCGTTCACCCTGATCGTGGCCGAGAAGCCGGGCTTCACCTCCCCGGACGCCGCAACGGTCACCGTCGGCACGGCCGCCGCCGTCTCGGTGACCAGCAGCCCCGGCTATTCGGGCACCGTCGGCATTGCGGTGAAGGGCGGGCTGCCTTCTGGCCTGACGTTCACCGACAACGGCGACGGCACGGCCGCCTTCACCGGCACGCCGAAGGCCGGCAGCGGCGGCGACTACGCGCTGACGCTGACCGCGAAGAACACGGCGGGAGCGAGCACGCAGGCGTTCACCCTCAGCGTCCATGAGGCCCCGGCCTTCCGCAGCGGCTCCAACGCGGCCTTCACCCGCGGCGTCTCGGGCAGCTTCACGGTGGAAGCGGCATCCGGGAACCCGCGCGGCGTTGCGCTGAACCTCGCCGGCGCCCTGCCGGCCGGGCTCGCCTTCGCCGACGCCGGCGACGGAACGGCTGCGATCAGCGGCAGCACCTCGGATGCCGCCGGCGACTACCCGGTGACGCTCACCGCGACGAACGGCGCCGGACTGACGGCGACGCAGACGCTGACGATTCGCCTGGCCACAGCCGAGGCCGCGACCCCGCCGGGCACCGTTCCCGCCGGCAGCGGCTCGCTCGACGGCGTGCCCGCGAGTGCGGCGCCGGGCGCCAGCCTGAACCTGGTCGCCGCCGGGTACGCGCCGGACTCGCCCGTCGTCTTCGTGATCTACTCGGAGCCGACAACACTGGCCACGGTGACCGCGAGCGCCGACGGGATCGCCCGCGCGACCGTCACCATCCCGCGCGGCCTCACGGGCACGCACTCCATCGTCTCGATCGGCACCTCGCCGACGGGGGCGGAGCTCGTCCTGCGCACCGACATCCTCATCGCCTCGGACGGCGGCACCCCGGGCGGCAACCCCGACGGCGGCACGGACGGCGGAACCCCCGGCGGCAAGCCGGCACCGGGTGTGGGTGGCGGGACGGGCCTCTCGTCGAGCGGATTCGAGGGCGGAGGCCTGGCGCTCGGAGCACTGACCGTGCTTCTGCTCGGCCTCGCCGTGACCGTCGCCGCGACGCTGCGCCGGCGCCGCAGCCGCGAACTGGCCGAGGCAGCGCCGACGGAGTAATGGCCGCCGTGTGCCGCCGCCCGACGAGACGGGCGGCGGCACACGGCACCACCACGACCACCACCACCACGGGTGCAGCCGGCACCCGGCGTCCTAGGCTGGTGGTCATGTCCACCAATGACGGCGGGAACAGGGCCGCAGCCCCGCGGAGCGAGCTCGGCCTGCGTGCCGACTGCGGCAGCTGCTTCGCACTCTGCTGCGTCGCGCTGGCGTATGAGAAGTCGGCGGACTTCCCCGTGAGCAAGCCGGTGGGGGAGCCGTGCCGCAATCTGCAGGACGACTTCCGCTGCGGAATCCATGCGACGCTCCGGCGCGACGGCTGGAAGGGCTGCACCGTCTACGACTGCTTCGGCGCCGGGCAGAAGGTGTCGCAGATGAGCTTCGGCGGCACCTCCTGGCGGCAGGCGCCCGAGACGCAGCGCGACATGTTCGCCCTGCTGCCGGTGATGCGCCAGCTGCACGAGCTGCTCTGGTACCTGAGCGAGGCGAGCGAGCGGGCGACGGATGCCGTCGGCGCAACGACCGCCGGGCTGCCCGCCGCCCTGCGTACCGCGCTCGCCGAGACCGACGCCGCGACCCGCCTGCTGCCCGGCCAGCTGCTGAGCCTCGACGTCGACGCCCACCGGGCGGGCGTGAACACCCTGCTGCTGCGGCTGAGCGAGGCGGTGCGCGCCCGGCATCCGGAGACGAGCAGGGTCGACAAACGCGGCGCCGACCTCCTGAGCGCGAAGTTGCGCGGGGCCGACCTGCGCGGGGCGAGCCTGCGCGGCGCCTGCCTGATCGCGGCCGACCTCCGCGGCGCAGACCTCCGCGACGCCGACCTGATCGGCGCCGACTTGCGCGACGCACAGCTGGCGGATGCCGACCTCAGCACGGCGCTGTTCCTCGCCCAGACCCAGCTGAACGCCGCCATCGGCAACGCAGCGACCCGCATCCCCGCGTGGCTGGAGCGCCCCGCGCACTGGCTGGCCGGCTGACCGCCCCGCGCCGAGACGACGAAGGGGCCCCCGCCGGCGCGGGAGCCCCTCGTTGCCGTGTGCGTGCTTAGTTGTTCAGCAGCACGATCTCGTCGAGGGCGAGGCGCACGCGCGGTGCAACCTCGCGCTCGCGCAGAGCCTCGGGCAGCGCGGCGGCGTCGCCGAGCTTGCCGATGGTCATCACCGAGGTCGGCACGAAGGTCTCGGCGAGGTCGAACGCCGCGCTGATCGCAGCGCGGTCGAAGCCGCCCATCTGGTGCACGTGCAGGCCCTCGGCGTGCGCCTGCACGCTGAGGTGTGCGACGGCCTGGCCGAGGTCGTACTGAGCCCACGGCATCGGGTTGCCCTCGGCATCCGCGGTGACCGCGATGTTCACCACGAGGGCGGCGGCGCTGCCGGCCCACATCTGGTTGAAGCCCATGAGGGTGGCGGCGATGGTCTCGAAGGTCTCGGTGCCGCGGCGGGCGATGATGAAGCGCCACGGCTGAGTGTTGCTCGCGCTCGGCGCCCAGCGGGCCGCCTCGAACACGCCGGCGAGTGCGCCGGCCTCGAGCACGGCGTCGGGGTCGAAGGCGCGGGGGCTCCAACGCTCGGCGAGAACGTCGAGAACGGGGGCGCTGGTCTGGGCGGTACGGGGTGCAGATTCGAGCAGAGTCAAGGTATTCCTCACAGTAAAGCGGCGTGCAGTTCAGCCACAACACTGGGGCATCTCGGGGTAGAACGTGAGTGCGCGCGGATCTATTCCACGCCCACGCGATTCTCTTCGAGCGGATGCCGGCGCACCGGCATCCGCTCGCAGGGCCAAGCGGCGAGCAGGGCCAAGCGGCCCGCTAGCCTGCTGCCAGCTCGCGCGCGATGGCGTCGACGAAGGCGTCGATGTCGGCCTCGGTGGTGTCGAAGCCGGCCATCCAGCGCACCTCGTTCTTGGCGGCGTCCCAGTCGTAGAAGCGGAAGCTCTCGCGGAGGCGGTCGGCGGCGCCGTCCGGCAGCTGGGCGAAGACCGCGTTGGACTGCGTCGGCTGCGAGAAGCTCAGGCCGCTGATCGAGCCGTCGGCGATGCCGGCCTCGAGCGCGCCGCGGAGGCGGGCGGCCATCGCGTTGGCGTGGCTGGCGTTCCGCAGGTACAGGTCGCCCTCCAGCAGCGCGATGAACTGGGCCGAGACGAAGCGCATCTTCGAGGCCAACTGCATGTTCATCTTGCGCAGGTATTTGAGCCCGGTGGATGCCTCGGGGTTCAGCACCACGATGGCCTCACCCATCAGCAGGCCGTTCTTGGTGCCGCCGAAGCTCAGCACGTCGACGCCGGCGTCACGGGTGAAGGCGCGCAGCGGCAGGTCGAGGGCGGCCGCGGCGTTGGAGATGCGGGCGCCGTCCATGTGCAGCTTCATGCCGAGCGAGTGGGTGTGCTCGGCGATCGCGGCGACCTCGTCGGCCGTGTAGGCGGTGCCGAGCTCGGTGGTCTGCGTGATCGAGACGACGGCAGGCTGGGCGCGGTGCTCGTCGCCCCAGCCCCAGGCCTCCTTGTCGATCAGCTCGGGGGTGAGCTTGCCGTCCGGGGTCTCCACGGTGAGCAGCTTGATGCCGCCGATGCGCTCCGGGGCGCCGGCCTCGTCGCTGTGGATGTGCGCAGTGCCCGTGCAGACCACGGCGCCCCAGCGCGGCAGCATCGACTGGATGCCGGTGACGTTGGCGCCCGTGCCGTTGAAGACGGGGAACGCCTCGACGCCTTCGCCGAAGTGGTGCGCGAAGACCTGCTGCAGCTTCGCGGTGTACGCGTCGTCGCCGTAGGCCACCTGGTGGCCGCCATTGGCCGCGGCGATGGCCGCCATGATCTCGGGGTGCACGCCCGAGTAGTTGTCCGAGGCGAAGCCGCGCGAGTTCAGGTCATGCAGGGAGTCAGTCACCGCTCTATCCTCGCACCCAGCCGCACGCAGTTTTCGTGCGCTGGGCGCAGCTTCGCTGCGGCATCCGCCCCTCCCGCCCCCTCCCACATGCGTCGAGACTGCGCGACTTGTAGTTCAGGGCCTCCTGAACTACAAGTCGCGCAGTCTCGACGGGGTGTGGTGGGCGGGGGAGGGTCAGCGCTTGAGGGCCTCGGTGAGCTTGACCCGGGCGCCGAGCCGCAGCAGCGAGTTGCTGTAGATGCGCGAGCCGAGCGCGAGGGTGAGCACGGTTGTGACCACCAGGATGGCGAGCGAGAGCAGCGGCTCCCACCACTCGGCCGTGCCGAGGAAGATGCGCATCGGCATGCCGACCGGCGCCGAGAACGGCACGTAGCTCATCACGGCGAGCACGGTCGGGTTGTTGTTGAAGAGGATCACCAGGATGTAGGGCAGCATCACGAGGATCATCACGGGGGAGGTCACCGAGCCGATGTCCTCGGAGCGCGACACCATCGAGGCCGTGGCCGCGTAGAGCGCCGCCAGCATCACGAAGCCGATGGCGAAGAACACGACGAACCAGATCACCGAGCTGCCGAGGGTGCCCAGCAGCACCTTCTGGCTGGTGACCACCATGCCGAGGATCGCCAGCGCCGCGATTGCCACGATCTGCAGGAACGCCATCACACTGTTGCCGACCACCTTGCCGGCCAGGAGCGCCCGCACCGGGATCGTCGACATCAAGATCTCGACGATGCGGGTCTGCTTCTCCTCCACGACGCTCTGCGCGATCGTGGTGCCGAAGGTCATCGCCGACATGAAGAAGACGAGCCCGAAGCCGATCGCGACGAGGTAGATCAGGAACGGGTTCTGCCCGGGCTCGTCGAGCAGCTCGATCGTCGGCCGGATGCTCAGGGCGCCGACGACGTCGCTCGGGGCCTGGTCGAGCCCGATCACGGTGACCGGGTTCGCGGATGCCGCGTCCTCGCTCGGCACGACGATGGCGCTCACCTCGCCGTCGCGCAGCATCTGCTCCGCCTGCTCGAGCGAGTCGGCGGTGACGGCCTCCAGCGAGTCGGTGCCGGCGATCGCGCTGCTCGCGGCATCCGCGGAGCTGCCGATCACGGCGACCTTGGTCAGCTCGGGGTTCTGGCTGGCCAGGCCGCCGAACATGACCGAGGCGAGCACGGCGAGCATGAGGATGCCCGTCGAGATCAGGAACGCCTTGCTGCGCATCCGCACGCTGATCTCGCGGCCGGCGACGAGGCCGACACTGCTCATCATGCTCGGGGTGGTGCGCGTGCCGCGCGGGGTCGTCGTCGTGCTCATCAGCGGATCACCTCTCGGAAGACCTGGGCAAGGGAGGGCTCGTGCGGGCCGAAGCTGGCCAGCTGGCCGCTGGCCACGGCGCGCTCGAGCACGGCGGCGCGGGCCTCGTCGCCGGCCTCGAACAGGGCGTAGCCGCCGTCGAAGTCGATGACAGAGACTCCGGCGACCTCACGCAGCCAGCCGGCGTCGCCGGTGCCGCCCTCGCCGCCGCCCAGCAGGATCTCGTAGCGGGAGGAGCCGTGCTGCTTGCGCAGCGCGTCGGTCGAGTCGTTGGCGCGGATCCGGCCGTCCGCGATGATCACCAGGTCGTCGCAGAGCCGCTCGACGATGTCGAGCTGGTGCGAGCTGAACAGCACGGGCGCCCCGGATGCCGCATGCGACTGCAGCACGCCGAGCACGACGTCCACGGCCATCGGGTCCAGGCCGCTGAACGGCTCGTCCAGCACCAGCACCTCGGGCTCGTGCACCAGCGCGGCCGCGATCTGGGCGCGCTGCTGGTTGCCGAGCGAGAGGCTCTCCACGGTGTCGTTGCCGCGCTCGCCGAGGCCGAGCTGCTCCAACAGGGCAGTCGCATTGCGCTTGGCCGCCGCCGGCGCGAAGCCGTGCAGCCTGGCCAGGTAGACCAGCTGCTCGTGCACCCGCATCTTCGGGTAGAGCCCGCGCTCCTCCGGCATGTAGCCGAAGCGGCGGCGGTCGGCCGCCGTCAGCGGTGCTCCGTCGAGGCTGACCGTGCCGGCATCCGCGCTCAGCACCCCGAGGATGATGCGCATCGTCGTGGTCTTGCCCGCGCCGTTGCCGCCGACGAAGCCCGTCATCCGGCCGCGGCCGACGGTGAAGCTCACATCCTGCAGAACGGCGCGCTCGCCGTAGCTCTTGTTGACATTCCGGATCTCTAACACGGGGGCACCTTTCGCTGCGGTGCTCTCAGGTTACGAGCCGCGGATACCGCACGGCATCCGCCGCACGGCGGGTTTCCGTGTCGGCCTCCGCCGCACGGTGGATGCCGGTGGCCGCTGGCGTGGCGGGCGCTGTCAGGGCTTCGCTCGTTCCTCGCTCAGCCGACGAGGGGTGAGGCGCTCAGCCGACGTGGGGGTGCACCTCTTCCCGTTGGCTCGAGGGAGCTTGCGACCGAAGCCAACGGGCCGAAGTGTCAGACGGTCTCAGGGCTTCGCTCGTTCCTCGCTCAGCCGACGAGGGGAGAAGAGCTCAGTCGACGTGGGAGTAGCGGTCAGCCGACGAGGGGAGGGTCGACGCGGGGAGGAGCCGACCCGCTCGCTCAGAGCGCGTCGAAGCGGCTCTCCTCGATGTCGAGCACCCGCTGCACCGCGGTGATCGCCTCGGAGCTGTAGCTGCCGAGCGCACGGGCGTCCAGCAGCTCGGCCCGGGCGGTCTGCCGCATCCGCTCGTCCAGGATGCGCATCTGCGACAGCGCGTCGATCTCGCTCGCCGAGTCCTCGGCGAGCTCGACCGCCGCCGCCCGCTGGTACCGGCGGCGCAGCCCGGCCACGACGGCGGGGTCGGCCGGGATGCCGTCGATCACGGTCTGCTCCGGGTCGTCGAGGACGGCGACGGCGGCGCGGTTCACGGCGTCGAGCAGCTCGTGCGTCTCGGCCTGGCGCGCCTCCTCGCCGCCGCCGCTGATCCGGGTCTTGCGGATCACCGCCGGCAGAGTGCCGCCCATGCCCAGCAGCGTGACGATGGCCACGATGAAGGCGACCAGGATCATCGTGCTGCGGAAGGGGATCGACGGCGGCAGCGACTGCGCGGCAGCCAGCGTGACGACGCCGCGCATGCCCGCCCAGGAGATGACGAAACTCTCCCGCCACTCCAGCCCCTCCGAGCGGTAGAAGTCGCTGTCGGCCTCGTGCTTGCGCAGGCGCCGCAGCACGCCGCTCTTGCGGCGGATCTGGCGCTCGGTCTCGGCGGGCGCGGCCTCGATCCGGTCGCGGAAGCTGTCGCGGTGCAGATCGCCGCGCTCGACCCGCCTGCGCTCCGACCGCCGCAGGTACGCCATCTGCAGGAACACGAAGAGGAAGCGGATGACGACGACGAGCGCGGTGAGGATGAGGCCGAGCAGCAGCGCAAACGGCACGCCGCCCTCCTCCCCGGAGACGTCTTCGATCAGCGCGTGCAGTTCGAGGCCCATCAGCAGGAACACCGCGTGCTCGAGGATGAACTGCACGGTGGCCCAGTTGGTGTGGTCGCTGATGCGCTGGTTGGCGGCGAAGCGGCTCGCCCCGCGGTGGCCGGTGACCAGCCCGGCGGCGACGACGGCGATCACGCCGGACGCCCCGAAGTGCTCGGCCGGCACGAAGGCGATGAAGGGGATTGCGAAGGAGATCGTGGTGGTGACCACGGGCTCGCTGATGCGCGCCCTGATCCACACCGTGACGAAGCCCACAACGAGGCCGATGCCGACACCGAGGGCCGAGGCGTAGACGAAGTCGCCGGCGACCTCCCACAGGCTCACCGCGCCCGCGGTGGCCGCCACCGCCGAGCGCAGCAGTACGAGGGCGCTCGCGTCGTTGACCAGGCTCTCGCCCTCCAGCACCGCGACGAGACGGCTCGGCAGCCCGAGCCGCTTGGCGATGGACGTGGCGGCGACGGCATCCGTCGGGCTGATCACCGCGCCCAGCGCGATGGCCGCGGCCAGGCCGAGTCCGGGCATCAGCAGGTACAGCAAGAACCCGACGGCCACCGAGGTGACGACGACGAGCGTCACCGAGAGCCCCGCGATGGCCCGGAAGTTCCGACGGAAGTCGGTAAACGCGACGTTGACGGAGGAGGAGTAGAGCAGCAGCGGCAGCACCCCGGCCAGGATCCACTCCGGCGGGATGTCGATGGGCGGGAAACCGGGCAGGTAGCCGATGGCGACGCCGACGACCAACAGGATCAGCACGGAGGCGATGCCCGTCTTGCGGCCGAGCACCGCCGCGCCGACGATCAGGGCCACGGCGATTACACCGAGAACTGTTGGTTCCATTGCCCTGCACTCGATCCTCTGCCACGGGTCGCCGCGGGCAGGAATCTAGCTTGCCTTGCCGCCCCTCTCAGCCGCAACGCGACCGCGCTGTGGGATTCATGCCAGACTGAGTGAAGGCGTGCCTTGAGCGCGCGATCGGACACTGCGGAGGACACCGAAATGAACGGCTTTATTGCGATTCTGGCAATTCTTGGATTCCTCGGTGGGCTCGTGATGATGGGCTACGCCTTCAGCACGCCCGGCGCCGAGATGGCGATGTTCGCCGGCGGTATCGGCGTTGTCGCACTCTCGATCGGCCTGCCGATCCACCTGCTCGAGAAGTTCGACTAGTCGGCAGGGCGCGGCGTTCGGCCGCGCTCCGCACGTCGCTCCTCAGCGCTGAAACGCTCAGCCCTGCAGCGAGCCGTCGAGCAGCGGGCTCAGGTGCCGCGTGCCGAGGGCCCGGGCGGCCTGTCGTGCCGCGGCCGTGAGGGCATCAGCCACCCCGGCGCCGCCGAGGCTCGCCGCGAGGTAGCCGGCGAAGAAGGCGTCGCCCGCGCCGTTGGTGTCGACGATGGTCGGCACCGGCACGGCCTCCACCCGGTGCACCTCGCCGTTCTCGTCGACCGCCACGGCCCCGTCGGCTCCCAGGGTGCAGACGACGAGGCGGCTGCCGGCCGCGATGCGCTGCCGGGCGAAGGGCAGCGGGTCGCCGATCTTGTCGGCGTTCATGAAGACGAAGCTGGCCGCGTCGATGAACGGCTGGTGGAAGCTGGCGCTGCCGTCATAGTCGTGGATGTCGGTCCAGACCGGCACGCCGGCCTCCCGCGCCTCGGCGAGCAGCGGGATTCCGAGCGGGGCCAGGTCGAGCACGGCCGCCTCCGCCGAGCGCAGCGCCGATTGCTGTGCCGTGCGGATGCGGGGTGCTGCGGCATCCGCGCTGCCCGGCGCGGCCGGGCTGCTGAGGTAGAGCGAGACCCGGCCGCCGCGCGGGTCCATCAGGTTGAGGTGGCGCTCGCTCTGGCCGGGCACGGTCGTGGCGATCAGCTCGATGCCGGGCACCGCGCCGAGCAGCGCGCGGAGGTGCGCGCCGTCCGCATCCTCGCCGAGCAGCGTGTGCAGGGCGACGGGCACGCCGAGCTCGGCCAGGTGCAGCGCCTTGCCGGCCGAGGTGCCGCCGACGGTGTGCCAGTCCGCCTCCGCGAACTGCATGTGCGGGGTCGGATCCGGCAGCGCGTCGAGCTGCACGATGTGGTTCCAGGAGGCCGGCCCCGCAATGAAGACGGGGGGAGCGCCCGTCACGCGCCGGTTCCGGTGGCGCCCGTGGCCTCGACCTCGACCGGCAGCAGGCTGGCCCGCTTCGGCGCGCGCCCGTCGCCGGAGGAGCGCCCGGTGAGCCGCCGGCCGATCCACGGCACGACGTAGTCGCGGTAGTAGCCGAGGTTGTTGCGCGCGTTCGCCCGCGAGATCGCCGCCTCGTCGATGCCCCACGCCGCCGGCACCTCGACGCCGAGCCCGCGCAGCACGTTGCCGGCGACGCGGGCGTGCCCGAGGGCGTTCAGGTGCAGCTTGTCGCTGGACCAGTACTCGATTCTGGTGAGCTCCTGGTCTGACCAGTTGTCGACGTAGGTCATGTTCTCGATCGGGAACCGCTTCGTGACGGCCTCGGCCAGCTCGTCGCCGCGCCGGTTCATCACGGCGCCCATGGGCAGGTGCTTGCCCGGGTTCGCGCCGCTCAGCAGCAGCACGTGGATGCCGGCATCCGCCGCCTGCCTGGCCGCCTGCACCAGCTGCTCCGCCACGTCGTCGATGAGCACCTTCGGGCGCATGATGTCGTTGCCGCCGCCGTTCAGGCTGAGCAGGGCTGGCTTCATGGCGATCGCGGGCGGCAGCTGCTCGGCCAGCAGCGGGCCGAGCTTGCGGCCGCGGATGGCGAGGTTGGCGTAGCCGATCGGGCCGGCGCCGGCGGCGACCGAGGCCTGCGAGAGGCCGATCGCGACGAAGTCCGCCCAGCCGCGCACCGCGCCGTCCGGCAGCTCGTCGCCCATCCCCTCGGTGAAGCTGTCGCCGATTGCGGTGTAGCTGCTGAACATCCGTGCCTCCAGGTCGTGCGCCGCACTGAGCCTACGCCTGCATGCTGCGGCGGCTGGCTTCGGTCGCGGGCTCCCTCGAGCCAACGGGCGGTTGGGCGCCCTAGAACACCTTGCCGGGGTTCAGGATGCCGGCCGGGTCGAACACCCGCTTGATCTGCTGCTGCAGCTCGAACTGCTCGTCGCCGAGCTCGCCGCGCAGCCAGCGGCGCTTCAACAGGCCGATGCCATGCTCGCCGGTGAGTGTGCCGCCGAGCGCGATCGCCGCCTGGAACATCTCGTCGGCCGCCTGCCAGACGTGCTCGGGCACGTCCGGCCCCTCGAACACGAAGTTCGGGTGCAGGTTGCCGTCGCCGGCGTGCGCGATGGTCGGGATGACCATGCCGTACTTCCGCTCGATCGCGGCGATCGCGTCGAACATCGCCGGCAATGCGCTGCGCGGAACGGCGACGTCCTCGATCAGGGTGGTGCCGAGCCGCTCCATCGCCGGGTGCATCGCGCGGCGCACCTCGAGCAGGCGCGCGGCCTCCGCGGCATCCGTCGTCAACTCGGCCGTGCCGCCCGCCGCCGCGAGCAACGCCAGCAGCTGGGCGGCCTCCGCCTCTGCCGCCGCGCCGTCGGTCTGCACGAGCAGGTAGGCGGCGCCCCGTTCCCGCAGCGGCAGCCCGAGCAGCGCGCCGATCGCGTCGAGGCTGGCCGCGTCGACGAGCTCCATCACGGCGGGGCGGATGCCGGCCGCGGTCACCGCCGCAGAGGCGGCGGCCGCCGCGCGCACATCGGCGAAGTACGCCCCGATCGTCGGCGTGATGCCGGGCACCAGGCGGCGCAGCCGCACGGTCGCCTCGACGATGACGCCGAGCGTGCCCTCCGAGCCGACCATGAGCGCGGTGAGGTCGAGGCCGGTGACCCCCTTGACGCTGCGGTGGCCGAGCTCGAGCAGGCGCCCGTCGGCCAGGACGACCGTGAGGCCGAGCACCGAGTCGCGGGTGACGCCGTACTTGGCGCAGAGCAGCCCTCCCGCGTTGGTGGCGATGTTGCCGCCGACGGTGGAGATGGCGCGGCTGGCCGGGTCGGGGGTGAACCAGAGTCCGTGCGGGGCCAGTTGCTCGTTCAGGGCCGCGTTGATGATGCCGGGCTCGACGACGGCGAGCTCGTCCGCGGCGTTCACCTCGAGCAGCCGGTCCATCGCCAGCGTCGACAGCACGATCTCGCCGGCGGAGCCGATCGCGCCGCCGGCCAGGCCGGTGCCGGCGCCGCGGGTTACGACGGGGGTGCCGTGGGCGCTCGCGATGCGGAGCGTCTGCTGCACCTCTGCGACGGTGCGGGCGGCGACGACGGCCAGCGGCGGCACCGCCGAGCGGTGCCCCGACTTGTCGGCCTGCGCGTCGCGGAGGGCCGCGGCATCCGTCACGACCGAGGAGCCGAGCGCAGCGGCGAGGGCGAGAACGACGGGGGCGGGTGTTGCGGCAGGCATGGTGCGACCTCTCGACACTGGGCAGTTGGCTGCGCCATGATGATTTCACAGTCTGCGCTGCCGCACCGGACGAGAGCCGCCCGGAGCACGGTGCGCGGCATGGGGGACACCGATGAGCGCACTGGCCCAGCTGCATGAGCTGCGGGTGCGGCTCGCCGCCAAAGAGGCCACGACCGAATCGCTCGCGCTCGCCGCTGGCGCCATCGCCTTCCTCATCGCCGCGCTGCTGGCGTGGCCGGTCCTGGGCCTGCAGCCGGTGGACATCGCCGGGCCCGGATCACTCGGCGAGTACGTCGCGATCGCGAGCGCGGCCGTCGCGCTCGCCGCATTCGTCGGCGGTCGCGTGCTCTCGGCGCACCACCACGACGGCGCGGGCCCCGCGGTTATCACCGGCGTCGACGGCCCCCTCGTCGGGTTCACCACCCATCGCGCGCCGCGCTTCCTCGATGTGGCCGCACTGGCGCTCGCCCACGGCGTGATCTTCCTGCTGATGTGGACGGGCATCGCCGACCTGCTGGAGAAGAGCTTCCAGGGCGCCGAGGTGTTCACCATCCCGGCGCTCATCCTCTCCGGCGCCGCGGCCGCCGTCAGCGCCTACTTCAGCTATCTCTCGGCTGCGGGCATGAACGCCATGCGCCTCTCCGGGGTGCTGCTGGTGTTCCTCGTCGTCGGCTCGCTCACCGCCATGCTCACCTCGAACGACCCCGACTGGTGGAGGATGAACCTGAGCGCGCTGGGCATCACGGATGACGTGTCTGCCATGGCGTTCAACCTCACCCTGATCGTGGCCGGCGTCATCCTCACCACGATTGCGCGCTACGCAACGGCCGGCCTGATCCGCGAGGGCGAGGCGATCCCGCGCGGCGTGCGATTCGTGCGCTGGGGCCTCGTCGTCATGGGCATCGCGCTCGCCTGCGTCGGCATCTTCCACGTCGACGACTTCTTCCTCATCCACAACACGGTGGCAACGGGCATGGTGGTCGCATTCGCCGTGCTCGTCGCCGGCCTGCCCCGGTTCCTGCCGCAGCTGCCGAAGACGTTCATGTCGCTCGGCTACCTGTTCCTCGCCGTGATCGTGTTCACGGCGGTGCTGTTCGCGACCGGCTACTACAACCTGACGGCGGTTGAGCTGGTGGCGGCCGTGCTCATCTTCAGCTGGATCATCGTCTTCCTCCGCACCGTCTCCGCCACGTCGAGCGACGAGAGGCGAACGGATGCCGCAGAGCACCGCGCGCGTGCCGAGGCTGCCGTCGCCGAATCCGCAGCCGAGGCGGCCGCCGCCGCGCGGGCCGCACCGGACGGCCTGCCCGCCGCGTAGCCGCGGCCTAGCCCGCGGCCAGCCCGCGGCCAGCCCGCGGGCTAGGCCGGCGGCTCATCGCCGGCCACGAGCAGCGCAGCCCAGATCTCGGCGCGGCCCCGGAACGTGCTGAGATCGCGCCCGAGCAGCCGCTCGGCCAGCCCGATCCGCGCGCGCACCGTGTGCCGGTGCACGCCGAGCAGGCCGGCGCTCGCATCGAACTGGCCGTTCTGCTCCAGCCAGACCCGCAGCGTGTGCAGCAGCTCGCTGCCTGCGGCCTCGTCGTGTGCGCGCAGCGGCTGCAGCGTCGCGCGACCGATCTCGCGGGCATCCGTCGTGCTGAGGTAGGCCAGCACCCCCTCCTGGGCGAGCTCGCTGAAGGCGCTCACCCCCGGCCCGCCGTCCTGTGCTCTGGCCAGGGCCTGCTCGGCCTGGGTGAGGCCGCCTGCCAGCTCTGACGCGCCGCGGGGCTCGCTGACGCCGATGTGCACGGCGAAGTTCGCGGCCACCGCGTCGAGCAGGGGCAGCGACTTCTGGCCCAGCACCAGGGCGATCCGGTCCTCGCCGGCAGACGGGTCCGCGGCGAAGAAGAGGGCGCCCGGCTGCTCGGCCACCCGCGCCTCCAGATACTCGGTGACGGAGTGCAGCTTCTCGGCCGGGGCGTCGAGCAGGGCGATGCACACGGGGCTCTCCGGCAGCTCGCCCCACATCTCTCGGCTCACGCTCTGGGCCAACTCCACGTCGCCCCGTCGCCACGCGGCCAGCACCGCCGAGCGCAGGCTGCTCTGGGCCCGGTCCAGCGTGTGGCCCTGCTCGAGCGAGAGCCCGGCCAGCGCGATCACGGCGGTGACAACCTCGTTGCCGGCCGCGTCGAGCTCGCTGCTGCCGCCGATGGCGAGCACCCCGCGCAGCCGGTCCCGGCGGCCGAGCGTCTGCAGCGAGACGGTCTCCCCGCCGGCCGCCAGGCTGCTGCTGGCCCGGTTGCCGCGCCGAAGCAGCCGGGTCGCCTCGTCCTCTGCCGCGGATGCCGCGGCGGCCGCCTCGGCGGGGAACACCCGATCGAGCCCGCCGTTCGCGTCGAACAGCGCCACCCAGCGGTCGAGCTGGAGCGAGAGCTCATGCAGCGAGGCGCTCAGGCCGTCCGGGCGCAGCGCGGCCAGCGCGATGGCGCGGTGGGCCGCGAGCGTCCAGCTGCGCCGGGCGAAGCGCTCCTCTGCGGCCATATCGGCGGCGGCGCGGGCCACGGCGATGAACGGGGTTCTGTAGGGCACCTCGAATGCGGGCAGGCCCGCCAGCCGGCAGGCCTCGACGAGGGCGTCGGGGGTGCCGGCGCGCACCACCTCGGTGCCGAAGCCGAGCCCGCTGATGCCCGCCGCGCTCAGGCGCTCCACGTAGGCGCCGATCAGCTCGTCGTCGTCCTGCCCGCCGAACTGGGTGCCCGTGGTCAACAGCACCTGCCCGGGGGAGAGGAACGGGGTCGGGTCGGCGAGGTCGGAGCTGTGCACCCAGGCGATCGGGGCGTCCAACGCGCCGGCCGGCAGGGCCTCCTCCGGGGTCAGCAACTGCAGGGCGAGCTCGCGGTTGGTGGTCAGGCTGCGCAGGGTGGGGAGCATCGTCATCCGTCGGTCCGAGATCGCCTATACAGTGTGGCGAAATTGTGTGCCCCAACTATACGTCGCGGCGGTGCCGCCGCGCTGCGCCCGGAGCTTACGATTGCCCATCGGCACTGCGGCCACGAGCCGCACGAACAACTCAGGAGTAGCAATGACACTCACCGAATCAGCGGTTACCGTCTCCACCACCGCAGCGCCCGTGGGCGGGCCGTCACTGCCACAGCAGCGCACGCTCGTCACAGCTATTCCTGGACCGAAGTCCCAGGAGCTCCTCGCCCGCAAGGCGCAGGCAGTCTCTGCCTCGGTCGGCTCGACCATTCCCGTGTTCACCGTTGCCGCCGGCGGCGGCGTGCTCGTTGACGTCGACGGCAACTCGCTCATCGACCTCGGCAGTGGCATCGCCGTCACCGGCGTGGGCAACAGCGCCCCCCGGGTTGTCGCCGCCGTGGCCGCGCAGCTCGAACAGTTCACCCACACCTGCTTCACCGTTGCGCCCTACGACTCCTACGTCGAGGTCGCCGAGGCCCTCAACCGGCTCACCCCCGGCGACCACGAGAAGCGCAGCGCCCTCTTCAACTCCGGCGCAGAGGCCGTGGAGAACGCCGTCAAGATCGCCCGCCACTACACCGGCAAGCAGGGCGTCGTCGTCTTCGACCACGCCTACCACGGCCGCACCAACCTCACCATGGCGCTCACCGCCAAGAACCAGCCGTACAAGAACGGCTTCGGCCCCTTCGCACCCGAGGTCTACCGGGTGCCCACGAGCTACCCGCTGCGCGACGGTGGCCTGAGCGGTGCCGAGGCGGCCAAGCTCACCATCACCCAGATCGAGAAGCAGGTCGGCGCGGGCAACCTCGCCGCCGTCATGATCGAGCCCATCCAGGGCGAGGGCGGCTTCATCGTCCCCGCCGACGGCTTCATGAACGCCATCGTCGACTGGTGCACCGCCAACGGCGTCGTCTTCATCGCCGACGAGGTGCAGACCGGCTTCGCCCGCACCGGCACCATGTTCGCCAGCGAGCAGTTCGGCATCGTGCCCGACCTCGTCGTCACCGCCAAGGGCATCGCGGGCGGCCTGCCGCTCTCGGCCGTCACCGGTCGCGCCGAGATCATGGACGCCCCGCAGATCGGCGGACTCGGCGGCACCTACGGTGGAAACCCGCTCGCCTGCGCCGCGGCCCTCGCCACCATCGAGACCTACGAAGAGGACGGCCTCCTCGAGCGCGCGGTCGAGATCGGCGCAATCGTCCGCGAGGTGTTCGGCGCCGCACAGGCCACCGACGCCCGTATCGGCGAGGTGCGCGGCCTCGGCGCCATGATGGCGATCGAGCTGGTGGATGCCGCGACGGGCGAGCCCGACGCCGCCCTGACCGCCCGGGTCGCGGCGGCCACCCACGCCCTCGGCGTGATCGTGCTCACCTGCGGAACCTACGGCAACGTCATCCGCTTCCTGCCCCCGCTCGCCATCGGCGACGAGCTGCTGCGCGAGGGCCTGCAGGTCGTCCTCGACGCACTCGCCGCCAACTAGCGGTCCCTGCCTCCGGGGGCGCCGCACTTCTGCCGGTTGCGCGGCCCCCCGGTTACGTCCCTCCCGCTCGGTGGGCGGCCCGCCTCAAACCCGTTGGTCGAGTGGGCCCGCCCGCCTCAAACCCGCTGGTCGAGTGGGCCTGCCCGCCTCAAACCCGCTGGTCGAGTAGGCCCGCCCGCCTCAAACCCGCTGGTCGAGTAGGCCCGCCAGGGCCGTATCGAGACCCGGGGGCGTGGCTTCGACCGGCTCACCCGGCGGGCACCCCACACTTCTGAATCATCTGACACGCAGCACCATTCGATCGGAGCAACAGCATGACCGCAGCAACCGCCACCCTGGCCCCGCACGAGGCCGACCTGCTCGCTCGCGTCCCCAGCGGCCTGTACATCAACGGCACCTGGCAGGACGGCGCCGGCGCGCCGATCGACGTGACCGACCCGGCCACCGGCGAGGTCATCAAGACGATTGCCAACGCGGACGCCGCCGACGGCATCCGGGCCCTGGACGCGGCCGTCGCCGCGCAGGACGCCTGGGCCGCCACCGCTCCGCGTGCGCGCGGCGAGATCCTGCGCCGCGCCTTCGACCTGCTGCAGGAGCGCAAGGAGGAGTTCGCGCTGCTGATGACCATGGAGATGGGCAAGCCGATCGCCGAGGCCCGCGGGGAGGTCGCCTACGGCGGCGAGTTCCTGCGCTGGTTCAGCGAGGAGGCCCCGCGCATCAGCGGCCGCTACGGCCAGAACCCCGAGGGCACCGGCCACATGGTCATCTCGCAGCGCCCGGTCGGACCCTGCTTCCTGATCACCCCGTGGAACTTCCCGCTCGCCATGGCCACCCGCAAGATCGCCCCGGCGCTGGCCGCCGGCTGCACGGTCGTCATCAAGCCGGCCACGCTCACCCCGCTGACCACGCTCTTCTTCGCACAGCTGCTCGAGGACGCCGGCGTCCCGGCCGGTGTCGTCAACGTCATCACCACCTCGACTTCCGGCGCCGTCTCCAGCCCGATCATCGCCGACCCGCGGCTGCGCAAGCTCAGCTTCACCGGCTCGACGGGCGTCGGCCAGGCCCTCATCCGCGAGGCGGCCCAGGGCGTGCTACGCACCTCGATGGAGCTCGGCGGCAACGCGCCGTTCGTGGTGTTCGAGGATGCCGACCTGGACAAGGCCGTCGAGGGCGCCATGCTGGCGAAGTTCCGCAACATCGGCCAGGCCTGCACCGCGGCCAACCGGTTCATCGTGCACGAGTCCATCGCGAGCGAGTTCGCCGCCCGTGTCGCCGAGCGCGTGCGCGGGCTCACCCTGGGCCGCGGCACCGAGGACGGGGTGAACATCGGCCCGCTCGTGAGCGAGAAGGCCGTCTCCGACACCGACGCCCTCGTGCAGGACGCCATCGAGCGTGGCGCAGAGCTGCTGGCCGGCGGCAAGCGCCCGGAGGGTGCCGGATCGTTCTACGAGCCGACCGTCCTCGCCGACGTGCAGCCCGGCAGCGACATCCTGCGCGAGGAGATCTTCGGCCCGGTCGTCGGCATCGTGACCTTCTCCACCGAGGACGAGGCCGTGCGCCTGGCCAACTCCACCGAGTACGGTCTGATCAGCTACGTGTTCACCGAGGAGCTGGCCCGCGGCCACCGAATGATCGAAAAGCTTGACACCGGCATGATGGGGCTCAACACTGGCCTTGTCTCCAACGCCGCGGCACCCTTCGGCGGCGTCAAGCAGTCCGGGCTCGGGCGAGAGGGCGGCCTCGAGGGCATCCACGAGTACCTCTCCACCAAGTACACTCTGATCCCCGCCTCCTAACGCCCGAACGCCACGCACCACACTCCCGTCAGCGTCGACGGTTCGAACAACGCAGTTGAACAGCAAGGAGCAACAATGACCGCCATTGAACGTGATGTCGTCATCATCGGAGCAGGCCCCTCTGGCCTCACCGCAGCCAACGAACTCACCAAGGCCGGCCTCACGGTGGCCGTTCTCGAGGCCCGCGACCGCGTGGGCGGCCGCACCTGGACCGACCACTTCGATGGCCACATGATCGAGATCGGCGGCCAGTGGGTCTCGCCCGACCAGGACGCGCTGCTCGACACCCTCGCCGAGCTCGGCCTGGAGACGTACTCCCGCTACCGCGAGGGCGAGAACGTCTACATCGACAAGGACGGCGAGAAGCGCCTGTTCACCGGCGACATCTTCCCCGTCAAGCCGGAGACCGAGGCCGAGCTGATCCGCCTCATCGATGAGCTCGACGTCATCGTCGCCGAGATCGACGCCGAGAAGCCGTGGGCCCACCCGCGTGCGGAGGAGTACGACTCGATCACCTTCAAGCACTGGCTCGAGGAGGCGACGGCCGACCAGGAGGCGCGCGACAACATCTCGCTGTACATCGGCGCGGCGATGATCACCAAGCCGGACCACGCGTTCTCGTTCCTGCAGGCACTGTTGATGGCGGCATCCGCCGGCAGCTTCACCCACCTCGTCGACGCCGACTTCATCCTCGACAAGCGCGTCGTCGGCGGCATGCAGGGCGTCTCGATCGCCCTCGCCGAGCGCCTCGGCGACGACGTGCACCTCGGCCAGCCGGTGCGCACCCTGCGCTGGAGCGAGGACGGCGTCGTGGCCATCACCGCCAGCGGCCTGGAGGTGCACGCCAAGCGCGCCATCCTCGCCGTCCCGCCGGTGCTGTTCAGCCGCATCTCCTACGAGCCGCCGCTGCCGCGCCACCAGCACCAGCTGCACCAGCACCTCTCGATGGGCTTCGTCATCAAGGTGCACGCCGTCTACGAGACGCCGTTCTGGCGCGAGGCCGGCCTCTCCGGCACCGCGTTCAGCCCGTACGAGCTCTCGCACGAGGCCTACGACAACACCAACCACGACGACCCGTTCGGCACCCTGGTCGGCTTCGTCTCCGACCGCAACGCCGACGGCGTCTTCGAGCTGAGCGCCGAGGAGCGCAAGGCCCGCATCCTCGAGTCGCTCTCGCACTACTACGGTGAGCAGGCCAAGAACCCGGTGTTCTACTACGAGAGCGACTGGGGCAGCGAGGAGTGGACCCGCGGTGCATACGCGGCCAGCTTCGACATGGGCGGCCTCTCCCGCTACGGCGCCGACCAGCGCACGCCGGTCGGCCCGATCTCCTTCTCCTGCAGTGACTTCGCAGGAGCCGGTTACCAGCACGTCGACGGCGCGATCCGCGTCGGCCGCGAGACAGCAGCGGCCATCGCCGCAGAGCTCAAGGGCTGATCATGAGCCTGCTCGTCGGCTACACCGCCACGCCGGCGGGCGAGGATGCCCTCGCCCTCGGTGTCCGCCTGGCACGCAGCCGGGGAACGGGCATTGACATCGTCCTCGTGCTGCACAGCGAGGAACGCCCGACGGTCGTTCCGACCGACGCGGGCTACGAGCGTCACCTGTCCCAGCTCGCCGCCGGATGGCTGCGCGAGGCCCGGGCCATGGTGCCGGCGGATGTCGCGGCGCAGACGCACCTGGTCTACGCCCACTCCTTCGCCGACGGCCTGCTCGAGACCGCCGAGACCCTCGGCAGCGAGATGATCGTCGTCGGCGCCGCCCGGCACGGCCTGCTCGGCCGGTTCACCATCGGCAGCGTGGCGAGCTCGCTGCTGCACGTCTCGCACGTGCCCGTCGCGCTGGCTCCTGAGGGCACGCGCAACGGCGGCATGGAGCGCCCGCTCACCCGCATCACATGCGCCATCGGCACCCGCGTTGGCGCGCAGGCGCTGTTGGAGGAGAGCATCAAGCTCGCCGCCAGCGGCAATGTCCCGCTCCGCCTGATCTCCCTCGTGGGCGTCGACCTGCCCGGCGGGCACGACGACCCAGAGGTGCTCCGGGTGGGCGCGGCACACGCCGACGCCGCCGCGAAGCAGGCGCTGGCCACCCTCAACGAGGACGCCGAGGTCACCACGGAGGTGGCATCCGGCCAGAGCATCGAAGAGGCCGTCACCCGCGTCGACTGGGACGACGACGACATCGTGCTCGTCGGCTCCAGCCGGCTCGCGCAGCCGCGCCGGCTCTTCCTCGGGTCCACCGCGGCGAAAATGCTGCACGAACTTTCGGTTCCCATGGTCGTCGTGCCACGGGATGCCGCCACCACAACGGTTGGGGAGTAGCCCACATGAACAACGACAGCGCCAAGGACGTCGCTGCAGCGGCTGAGTCCGCTGCAACCATCGACACCGGCATCTCCAAGAAGGGCCTCAGCGCAGGCTCCGTCGGCCTCGTCGGGGCCGTAGTCATCGGCATCTCCTGCATCGCCCCCGCGTACACGCTGACGGCCGCCCTCGGCCCGACCGTGTCCGAGGTGGGCGTGCAGGTGCCCGCCGTCATCCTCGTCGGATTCATCCCCATGCTGCTGGTGGCCCTCGGCTACCGCGAGCTGAACCGGCGGATGCCGGACTCGGGAACCTCCTTCACCTGGGCGACGCGGGCCTTCGGTCCGTGGATCGGCTGGATGGCCGGCTGGGGGCTCATCGCGGCCACCATCCTCGTGCTCTCCAACCTGGCCGGCATCGCGGTGGACTTCCTGTTCCTGCTGATCTCGCAGATCGCCGGCAACCCGGACATCGCGTCGCTGGCGACGAACCCGTTCATCAACGTGGTGACCTGTCTGCTGTTCATGCTCGGGGCGACCTGGATCTCCTATCGCGACATGCAGACGACGCAGAAGCTGCAGTACTGGCTGGTCGGCTTCCAGGTTCTGGTGCTGCTGATCTTCTCCGGTGCGGCGCTCTACCAGGTGGCCACCGGCAATGCCTTCGACGCCACGGCCATTGAGGCCTCCTGGTTCAACCCCTTCGCCGTCAGCTCCTTCTCGGCGTTCGCGGCCGGCATCTCGCTGTCGATCTTCATCTTCTGGGGATGGGATGTCACCCTCACCATGAACGAGGAGACCCGCGGCTCCGAGAAGACGCCCGGCCGGGCCGCCACGATCACGGTGTTCCTGATCGTGATCCTGTACCTGCTCATCGCGGTGTCCCTGATCGCCTTCGCCGGCGTCAGCGACGGGGAGTTCGGCCTCGGCAACCCCGACATCCAGGACAACGTGTTCTTCCACCTCGCCGGCCCGATCCTCGGACCGCTCGCGGTGCTGGTCTCCCTCGCCGTGCTCACCAGCTCGGCGTCGAGTCTGCAGTCCACGTTCGTCTCGCCCGCCCGCACCCTGCTGGCGATGGGGCACTACGGCGCGCTGTCGCCGAAGTTCGCCAAGGTGAGCCCGCGCTTCTTCACCCCCGGCTACGCCACGATCGTCTCCGCGGTCGTCGCGAGCGTGTTCTACGCGGTGATGCGCTTCATCAGCGAGAACGTGCTCTGGGACACCATCACCGCCCTCGGCATGATGATCTGCTTCTACTACGGCATCACCGCCTTCGCCTGCGTCTGGTACTTCCGGAAGCAGTGGACCAACAGCGTGCGGGAGTTCTTCTTCACCCTGCTGGCCCCGCTCGTCGGCGGCATCATCCTGGCCGTGATCTTCGTGGCGACGCTCATCGACAGCATGGACCCGGACTACGGATCGGGCTCGAACGTCGGCGGCGTCGGCCTGGTGTTCATCCTCGGCATGGTCGTGCTGGTCGGCGGCGCCATCATCATGATCATCGAGTCGCGCAGGCGGCCGGCCTTCTTCCGCGGCGAGACGCTCTCCCGGGCGGCCGCCGACTAGGCGCATCGCGGCATCCGCTCGCCCCCTGCACACGCACGGGAGGCGAACGGTCGAATGGGAGGCCAGAATCCACGGATTCTGGCCTCCCATTCTCATTTCTGCCTCCCGAGCGGATGCCGGGGCCGCCGGCTGCGCAGCCTTCCAGCTGGGTTGCCTAGACTGGTCTCGTGTCTGTGAACCCCGAATTGCAGGGCCGGATCTTCCCGCCCATCGCGCCCTACCTGGTCGGCCGTGAGAAGGTGCGCGAGTTCGCCCGCGCCGTCTTCGCCACCAACCCGGTCAACCTCGACCCGGAGGCGGCCCGCGCCGCCGGCCACGCCGACATCGTCGCCCCGCCGACGTTCGCCGTCGTGGTGCAGGAGCGCACCCTCGCCCAGCTGCTGGCCGAGCCGGATGCCGGCATCGACTTCAGCCGCGTCGTGCACGGGGACCAGCGCTTCAGCTACAGCCGCCCGATCGTGGCCGGCGATGAGCTCACCGCCACCCTCCGCGTCGCCAGCGTCAAGACGCTCGGCCCGCACGCGATGGTGACGGCGGAGTCCACCATCACCGACGCGGCCGGCGAGCACGTCGTCACGGCCATCTCCACGCTCGTGGTCAGAGGAGACGACGCATAATGCCCGGAACACCAGAAACCGCCGCGGCGACAAGCTCGACCAGCGTGGTTCTTCCCGTCCTCTCCGAGCTCGCCGTCGGCGACGTCGTCGCCGAGCGCAGCTACGCCCTCAGCCGCGACTCGCTCGTGCGCTACGCCGGCGCCTCCGGCGACTTCAACCCGATCCATTACCGCGATGACGTGGCGGCATCCGTCGGCCTCCCCGGCGTGCTCGCCCACGGCATGCTCACGATGGGCCTCGCCGTGCAGCCCGTCGTCGACTGGGCGGGCGACCCGGCCCGCGTCGTCGACTACCAGGTGAAGTTCACCCGCCCGGTGCCGGTCGACCCGGCCACCGGCGCCGAGGTCACCGTGCTCGCCAAGGTGGGCGCGCTGGAGCCGGACGCCGGCATCGCCCGCATCGACCTCACCGTCAGCTTCGACGGCGCGACCGTGCTCGGCAAGGCCCAGGCGCGCGTCCTGCTCTCGGCATGAGCGACGCTCACGGCATGAACGACGCCGGAGTCGCGCTCTCCGCCCTCACGACCATGCAGGTCGGCGGGGTCCCTGAGCGCATGATCACCGCCAGCACCCAGCGCGAGCTGATCGACGCCGCGCTGGACGTGTGGTCCGACGGCGGCGAGTGGCTGGTCCTGGCCGGCGGCTCCAACACCGTCGCCGCCGACGAGCCCTTCGAGGGCACCGTGCTGCGGGTGGCCACCCGCGGCATCGAGGTGCTGCCGACGGATGCCGACACCCCCGGCCGCGTGCGCGTGCGCGTGCAGGCCGGCGAGCCGTGGGACGATCTCGTCGCCTACGCGGTGGAGCGCGGCTGGTCAGGCATCGAGGCGCTCTCCGGCATTCCCGGATCGACCGGAGCCGCTCCGGTGCAGAACATCGGCGCCTACGGCCAGGAGCTCTCCTCCAGCCTCGTCGCGATCGAGTTCCTCGACTACCTGAGTGGCGAGGTCAGCCGCGTCCCGGCCGCCGAGCTCGAGCTCGGCTACCGCACCTCCGTGCTCAAGCAGGGCCGCGAGGGAATCGTGCTCGCGGTCGAACTCGACCTGCACGACACCGCCGACGCGCAGGCCGTCCTCGGCGAGGCCCTCGGCCAGCCGATCGCCTACGCGCAGCTGGCGTCGGCGCTCGGCGTGCAGCTGGGCGACCGGGTGAGCGTGCAGGCCATGCGCGACGCCGTGCTGGCGCTGCGCGCGTCCAAGGGCATGGTGCTCGACCCCGCAGACCGCGACACCGCCAGCGCCGGCTCGTTCTTCACGAACCCGATCGTGCGCGAGAACTTCGCCCGCGCCCTCCCGGCCGAGGCCCCGCGCTGGCCGCTGGTTCCGGCCGCCGCCGACGTGGTCGTGCCGCTCGGCACGACCGTCGCCGACAGCCCGCTCGACGAGTTCCTCGCGCACCAGGCCGACCTCGCCGCCTCGACGGTGGATGCCGGGGCGGCCGCCTCCGCGGAGACGCTCGTGAAGCTCTCGGCCGCGTGGCTCATCGAGCACGCCGGCATCCGGCGCGGTTTCAGGCTGCCGGGCTCCCGGGCCGCCATCTCGAGCAAGCACACGCTCGCGATCACCAACACCGGTGGCGCGAGCGCCGAGGAGGTCGCCCAGCTGGCCCGCTACGTGCAGGGCCGAGTGCAGTCAGAGTTCGGCGTGATCCTGCACCCCGAGCCGGTGCTGGTCGGCCTCGAGCTCTAGGAACCGAGTGGTTTAGGCCGCGGCCGAGCGTCGGCTCTGCGACTTGCGCAGAGCGAGCATTGCCCACGTGATGGTTGATGCGGCGATCAGAAACAGGCCTGCGGCGATAAGTTGAACGATCATGAGAGAAATCCTTTCTGTGCGCAGATACAAAAGCGGGTTGCCCGTGCGAGGTTCCGACGGGCAACGATCTGTGCGATGCGGTGAGTTTGCCCCACCACTGGCTGAAATAAGGGTCGCATATGCGACACTTGACTACATGCTAGTGCATCAAGCGCCGGATTTGCGATGATTGACTTCGATGTCGATCGTGTCGAGCGGGATCTCGGCCTCGTCGTGCGGGAGCTCCGCATCAAACGCGACTACTCCCAGCGCGAGTTGGCCGACCGGGCCGGCGTCGGCCTGACGGCTCTGCGCAGCCTCGAGAAGGGCAAGGGGTCGACCCTGACGACGCTGAGCAAAGTGGTGCACGCCCTCGGCCGCGACGCCTGGCTCGGCATGCTCGACGACGCCACCGCCGAGCCCAAGCCGCTGAAGAAAAAGAAGAAGAAGAAGGCGCGTCCCTCCGGCCAGTCCGAGACGGCCGAGGCCCTCGCGGCGCTGGCCGCCGAGGAGGCGGCCGAGAACAAGCGCCGGCGTGTGGCCAAGCGCGGCGGCAGCTCCAGGGGCGACGCCCAGGCGGATGCCGGCACGCCGGGCACCGGCACGACAGACGCCGGCACGACAGACGCCGGCATCAGCGCCAGCGGCATCATCACCAGCGCCGTCGAGTAGCGGCGCTCGTGCGCCCGCCGCCCGCCGCGGCATCCGCCGATGGCCCACTGCGGCAGAAGCCGCGCTGTGCGGCCGTTTCAACGACAGCACAACGCGGCTTCCGCCCGCGCGGGCGCGCGGATCGGCGCGGCCCGTCGGGCGCTACGACCGGGCGCTACGACCGGGCGCTACGACCGGGCGCTACGACCGGGCGAGGCGGCGCTGCGCGCGGCGCAGCAGTCCGACCAGGCCGAGGACGAGCACAAGCGCGCCGACGGCCAGCAGCCCGTAGAGCATCACCGTCGTGGGGGAGAGCGAGACGGCCCAGGCGGCGAAGGCGTCGCGGCGCTCGGGGCTCAGCAGGGTGAGGAGCGTGCCGGCGGCGATCGCCGCGAACAGCAGCCCCCACACGATGGCCGCCCAACGGATGCGCGGCCCGGCGGTGGGGCGGTGCTCCGCGGCGCCGGGGGCGTCGTGCTGCCCGGGGGGTGCCCACGCGGCATCCGGCCCGGCAATCACGGTGTCCGCATCGCCGCGGTTCTCGGCGAGCGGGGTCGTGAACAGCGGGGTGGTCACCGTCGCGGTCTCGGCGTCAGCGATCACCTCGGCGACGATCACCTCGGTGCTGGTCACGTCGGTGCTGGTCGCCTCGGGGCTGGTCACGTCGGCGCTGATCACCTGGGTCACGGCATCCGCCGCCACCTTCTGCTCGGCCGTCGGCTTCTTGTTCGTGGTCATCGTGCTGGCCTCAGTCCGTGTACTCGGTGATGAAGATGGAACCGCTCGTCAGGGTGGCGTCGAGCGTCAGGTCGGCGACGGGGCCACCGGCGAAGCTGCCGACCCGCACGGTGTAGTCGCCGCCCGCGTTGGGGCGGGGCGTCGGGGCATCGACGATGTCGCCGGTGTCATACGACTGCTGCAGGAGGTGGACCCGCCGGCCCTGCTCCAGCTCGGCGCGCAGCACCAGGGAGCTGCCCCTGTCGACGTAGATGTGCACATCGCCGGTCGCCTTGGTCAACACCAGGTTGCGGGGTGCGGCCGCCGCGTCATTCGACTGGTTGTGAACCCAGACGACGAGGTCGCCCCACGGTTGCGTCATTGTCCCGAGCTGTTGGGTGTTGTTCACCCACGACCACGGGGCCAGGAGCTGCGTCTGCCGCGGCAGCATGGCGGTGCCGACGCCGATGAGCAGCAAGAGCATGGCGATGAAGGCGAGGAAGCCGCTGCGCCGGCGCATCGCCCCGGCCACCACCATCGCGATGGCGGCCACGAGCGCCGCGACCAGCACGCCGATCGTGGCGGCGTAGTCGGCGTTCTCGGCGCTGGCCAGGGCGGTGATGGCGCTGCCTGCACCGGCGACGAGGGCCAGGCCGAGCGTGAAGAACACCGCGGCGGCGCTGGCGCGCGGGCGTTCCAGCTTGCGGGCACGGCGGTGCTCGCTGGCCTGCGCGGCGAACTGCAGAGAGCGGGCCTTGTTCTCGGCGGCCCACTGGGCGCGGGCGGCGCGGTTGGCCTCGGACTGCTCCTTGTTGAACCGCTCGCGCTCGGTGCGCCAGGCCTCGTGCTGCAGCTTCCACGCGGCCATCTCGTCGACCGAGGCCCCGGCACCGGGGTTGACGGGCTCACCCGCCGTTGGCGCGGTGTCCGCGACGGCAGACGCCGTGGACGGGTGGGCGGCCTCGCGGGCGGCCTGGCGGGCGGCGAGGTGGGCGGCCGGGTGGCCGGTCGGGCGAGCGGCGGCGTCAGGGTCCCCCGACCCGACGCCGCCGCCGTTGGTGCTCGGAGCGGCGGTGGGGCTCGCGAAAGCCATTCGCGAGGCAGACGCAGCACCCCCGCTCCGAGAGTCTTTCCTGTTGCGTCGCACGAGCCAGAACACCAAGGCGCCGACGCCGGCGAGCAGCGCGAGGTTGAACAGCACGCCGATGGCGGAGGAGCCCGGCCAGCCCCAGAAGAAGGCGCCGCCGAGCGAGAAGACGTTGATGCCGGTGAGCAGCTGGGCCGCAGAGGAGAGCGGCAGGGCCAGCCCGACGAAGATCAGGATCGCGATGCCAGCGAGCGCCGGCTGCGGGTCGCCGCGCAGCAGGCGCTGCATCTGGATGCGGCCGTCCGTGTCCGGCAGCAGCAGCCAGGCGACTCCGTAGAAGATGATCACGGGCGGGGCGAAGAGCGCCAGCACGAGGAAGATGCCGCGCACGATGATCGGGTCGATGCCGATCCGCGCGGCGATGCCCATGCACACGCCGCCGATCCAGCCGGGCTGGCGCTGCAGACCGAGCCCGCGCAGCCAGGCGAAGAAGCCGTGCGGGGCGCCACCGTACTCGTCAGTCGGCTGCTGTGCGGAGCCCGGCTGGTGGGCGTGGCTGGACGGGCCGGGCTGGCTGGGCGTGCCGGTGGCGGGGCCGGGCTCCGCTGCGGGGGCCGTTGCCGCAGCGTCGGAGTCAGCCTCGGAGCGCGGCGCAACGGGTGGGTGTTCGGTGGTCATGTATCGATCGTGCCGCCTGCCGGCATCCGCTCGCTATGGGGTGAATCCCTGAACGCACCCTGAGATCGGGCCCGGGCGTCAGCGAAGGACGCTCATCTCTGTTTGGATGCTTCTATGTCGACGAACGTGCAGGGTGCGCACGCGCCCGAGCCGGGTGCCGTTTCTGCGCACCCGCCGGCCGCCGGCACGCGCGCGGACGCCGCGGGGAACCGCGCGACGCGCGCCGCACCCTCGGCCGCTGCACTCTCGACCGCCCCGCCGCCGCGCCCCCGCCTCTCCCGGCCGCGTTCGTGCATGGCGACAGGGGTGTCGGCTGGGTTGGCCACCCACCTCGGCTGGCCGGTGGGCGTGGTGCGGGCGATCTTCGTGGTGCTCGCGCTGTTCTCCGGCCTGGGCATCCTGCTCTACTGCTGGTTCTGGGCGTTCATGCCCTTCGAGGCGGCGACGAGCGAGGCCGACACCGTCACGCGCAGCGCGCCCGTCGGTTGGGGGCTGGTCGTGCTCTCCGCGCTCGCCGCAGGGCTCGCCCTGTACCTCGGCCGCAACAACTACTACTACGAGGCGTGGCCGTTCGCGGATGTCGCGCCGGCGCTGCTCGCGGCGATCGCCCTGGCCGTCGCCGCCAGCTTCTGGGTCACCTTCGTCGACCGCATCGACCCGGAGCGTGGCCGGCGCACCGAGAAACTCGTGCGCACGGCAGTCACCGTCGTGCTCGGGGTGCTCCTGATCTCGGTGCTGTTCGGGCCGTTCGCCGCCCAGCGCAGCATCTACGCCATCGTCTACGCCCTGCTGTTGCTGCTCGGCATCGCGCTGGTGTTCGCCCCGGTGCTGCTGCGCCTGTGGCGCGAGCTCGGCGCCGAGCGCACCCGCCGCGTGCGCGAGGAGCAGCGCAGCGAGATCGCCGCGCACCTGCACGACTCGGTGCTGCAGACCCTCGCCCTCATTCAGAACCGGGCCGGGGCCTCCAGCGAGGTCGCCCGCATCGCCCGCGCCCAGGAGCGGGAGCTGCGCAGTTGGCTGTTCGAGGCGGATGCCCCGGCCGACAGCGACCTGGCCACCGACCTGCGCGATTGGGCGGCCGCCCTCGAGCTCGACTACCCGGTGCGGGTGGACGTGGTGGTCGTCGGCGAGTCCGGCGAGCGGGCCAGCGGCGAGATCGCCGCCGCCGCCCGGGAGGCCATGCTGAACGCGGCCAGGCACGCCGGCGGCGAGGTCTCGGTCTACATCGAGGGCACTGCGCACGCGGTCGAGGTGTTCGTCCGCGACCGCGGGCCGGGTTTCGCGGTGGCGGATGTCGCGGCCGACCGCCTCGGCGTGCGCGAATCGATCATCGGCCGCATGCGCCGCGCGGGCGGCAGCGCCACGGTGGGCGTCGGCGCGGGTGGAACAGGCACCGAGGTGCGGCTGCGCTTCGGCGCCCCGCTCACGAACGGCGCCAAGCCGGCGGCATCCGCCGAGCAGACGACACAGAATGGGGCAACAACAGGTGGCTGAACGCAGCGTGCGGGTGGTGATCGTGGACGACCACTCGATCTTCCGCTCCGGCCTCAAGGCAGATCTGGACGCCTCGATCGAGGTCGTCGGCGAGGCGCAGGACGTGGAGTCCGCCGTGCGCGTGGTCACCGCAACCGCGCCCGACGTGGTGCTGCTCGACGTGCACCTGCCGGACGGCGCGGTGGCGGCGGATGCCGCGACGGCCGTGGCGGCGGCGCCGAGCGGCGGTGCGGCGGTGATCGGGCAGGCGGCCCCGTTGGTTCCGGGCACCCGCTTCCTCGCGCTCAGCGTCTCGGACTCCGCCGAGGACGTCGTGGGCGTCATCCGCGCCGGCGCGCGCGGCTACATCACCAAGGGCAGCTCCGGGATCGACGTGAGCCGCGCCGTGCACGCCGTCGCCGGCGGGGACGCCGTGTTCTCGCCCCGGCTGGCCGGCTTCGTGCTCGACGCCTTCGGCGTGGTCAGCGGCGAGGTGGCCTCCACCGATGAGGAGCTCGACCGGCTCTCGGTGCGCGAGCAGGAGGTGATGCGGCTGATCGCCCGCGGCTACGCTTACAAGGAAGTCGCCAGCGAGCTGTTCATCTCACCGAAGACGGTCGAGACCCACGTCTCGGCGGTGCTGCGCAAGCTGCAGCTCTCCAGCCGGCACGAGCTCACGGCGTGGGCCACGGCCCGCAAGCTCCTCTAGCCCCCTCCCCGTTGGCTCGAGGGAGCCCCTTCCCGTTGGCTCGAGGGAGCTTGCGACCGAAGCCAATCCCCGCTGGCACCCTCGGGACCGCGCTACAGCAGACCCAGCTCCATCGCGCGGGTGACGGCACGCGTGCGGTCGCCCACCTCGAGCTTCTCGAACACGTGCAGCAGGTGGGTCTTCACGGTGGCCTCGCCGATGAACAGCTCCGACGCGATGCGCGGGTTGCTGCGGCCGGCCGCGACCAGGCGCAGCACCTCGAGCTCGCGCGGCGACAGCGCCGGGCCCGCGGATGCCGCAGCGCCCCCGCCCGCGGCATCCGCCCGCACCCGCTGCACCAGCTTCGCCGCGATCGACGGGGCCAGCACGGTCTCCCCGGCTGCGACGGCCCGCACCCCGGCCAGGATCTCCTCCTGCGGGGCGGCCTTCAACAGGTAGCCGCCGGCGCCGGCCTCGATCGCGCCGAGGATCAGCTCGTCGGTGTCGTAGGTGGTGAGGATGAGCACTCGGGGTGCCCCGTCGCCGGCGCCCATGATCTGCGCGGTCGCCGCGACGCCGTCGAGAACCGGCATCCGCAGGTCCATCAGCACAAGGTCGGGCGTGAGCTGGGCGGCGAGCCGCACCGCCTCCGCGCCGTCGTGCGCCTCACCGACCACCTCGAGGTCGGCGGCGCCGCGCAGCAGCCCGACGATGCCGCTGCGCACGATCGGGTGGTCATCGGCCACAAGCACGCGGATCACCCCTGCGCCTCCCTCTTCTTGCCGCCGAGACTGCGCGAAGTGCTGTTCAGCTCGCCCTGAACGACAAGTCGCGCAGTCTCGGCGAGGGGAGCGGGGTCGGGAGCGAGGGCGGGGGCGAGCGGGATCGTGACGGTGAGTCGGCTGCCGCGCGGCGACGCCTGTTCCAGCCGCACGGTTCCGCCGACGAGTGCGAGTCGCTCGGTCATCCCGGCCAGGCCGAAGCCCGTTCCCGCGCCGGCATCGGGGGAGTGGCTCGGTCCGACGCCGTCATCGTCCACGGTCAGCACGACCTGCCCGGCGCTGCGGCTGATGCCGACGGATGCCGTGCCCGCCCGCGCGTGCTTGCGCACGTTGGCGAGCGCCTCCTGTGCGCAGCGCAGCAGCACCACGTCCAGCTCGGCGCCGAGTGCGCCGGACGCCCCGCCCCCGCCCGCGGCCGCAGCCGCGGGCGCGAGCGCGGCCAGCTCGGTGCGCACCTGCACGCCGGTCTCCCGCTCGAATCGCTCCGCCAGCCGGTCGAGCGCCTCGGCCAGCGTCGACTCCACCCGCACCGGCGCGATGGCGGCGACCAGGCCGCGGGCCTCGGTGAGGGCGTCCCTGGCCATCGACTCCATCAGCTCGACATCGGCGCGGGCACCGGCCAGGGCAGAGACAGAGGCCGAGGCATCGGCAGGGTCGGCATCCGTCACCCGGGCCAGCGCGCTGCCCGTGCGCTGCGCCACCATGACCAGCCCGGTCAGGCTCTGGGCGATGGTGTCGTGGATCTCGCGGGCCAGGCGGGCGCGCTCGCTGTCGACGCCGACCTCCCGGTTGGCCGCGGCCAGCTGGCCCTGCACCGCCAGCAGCTCGTCGAGCAGCCTGGCCCGCTCGGCGCCGGAGCGCTCGATGCTCGTGATCCAGGCGCCGAGGGAGAGGCTGAACGCGACGGCGAGCACCGAGGCGCCGAGTCCGGAGAGGATTCCGCTCGGGCCGAAGTAGGCCCAGTAGCCCAGCGTGATCGGCACGATCGCGAGCAGGTTCAGCACAACGGCCTGCCGCGTGCTGCCGGAGAGCACCCAGAGCGAGGGGAACAGGATGATCTGCAAGAACGCGAAGGTCGGGTCGAGGGCGATCCCGACGCCGAGCGCCACGAGCAGCACCCCGGCGTAGAGCAGCCCGGGCAGCGCGCCGTCGCCGCCGATGTAGCGCCGCCCCCAGGAGAAGTAGCAGAGCAGCACGACGGCCAGCACGGCCAACACGCCCCACTCGCCGCCCGCGTCGGGCTGGTCCCACAGCACGGTGACCGCGATGAGCAGCGCCGCGACCGCGATCATCGCGGCATCCCACCATCGTCGAGACGTCATCATGCTCCTACTCTGGCACCTCGGGGGTGCCGCCAGCGCGCCGAGTGGGGCGGATGCCGGCTGCACCGGCATCCGCCCCACCGCTGCTGCGGGCGGCATCAGGCGTCGCGCCGGATCCAGCGGAACGTCAGCCGGCTGAGCACCAGACCCACCACGAGCCAGCCGACGAGCACCAGTGCGACGAGGCCGAGGTCCCAGGCGCCGCTCGGCTCGAGCGCCTCGAAGCTCTCCGGCAGGAACACGGCGCGCATGCCCTGCGCCATCCACTTGAGCGGGAACAGGCTGGCCACGTTCTGCATCCACTCTGGCAGTTGGTTGAACTGCAGGTAGACGCCGGAGATGAACTGCAGGACGAGCACGATCGGGATCACCACAGCGGTGGCGCTCTTGCCGGAGCGGGGCACCGCCGAGAGCGCGATGCCGAGCAGGGCGGAGGTGATGATTCCGAGCAGGAACACCCAGGCGAAGGTGCCCCAGGCGGCGGGATCGGTCGGCAGGGCGATGCCGAAGGCGAACACGGCGACCGCCAGCAGCAGGCCCACCTGCAGCGTGCCGGTGACCAGGGTCTGGCCGATCTTGCCGATGAAGTACGCGGTGGGGGAGAGCGGCGTGCCGCCGAGGCGCTTCAGCGTGCCGTCGCTCTTCTCGCCGGCGATGTCGACGGCGAGGTTCTGCACGCCGGAGAGCAGCATGCCGGCCGCGATCATGCCGGGGAGGTAGTAGGCGCCGACGCTGATGCCTCCGGTGCCGTCTGGCGCGGTGCCGATGTTGCCGGAGGCGCTGAACGCCGAGGTGAAGATGCCGAGCATGATCACAGGGAAGAGGAAGGTGAAGAAGACGGCGTCCGGCGAGCGGAAGTAGCTGCGCACCTCGTAGCCGATGCGGCTGAGGCCGAGCGCGACGACGCCGGGGCGGGCGATGGTGGGCCGCTGCGCGGTGACGGTGCTCATGAGCGAACCTCCTGGCTGGTTGCGATGCTGGGGGTGGCGGATGCCGCGGCGGCCCCGCCCGCGCTGGCGGCGTCGTGCGCCTTGACCAGCCCGAGGTAGATGTCCTCGAGGCTCGGCCGGATCACCTCGAGCTCGCGCGGCTCGCCGCCGAGCTCTGCGGCGATGGCGGCCACCGTGGCGGCCGGGTGCTCGCTCTGCACGGAGCGCGGGGCGCCGGAAGCGTCGCGCCAGCGGACAACCGGCACCCGGGCATCCGCCCCGCCGATCTCGTCGATGGCGCCGATCTCGATCAGCCTTCCGCCGGCGATGACACCGGCCCGGTCGCTCAGCTGGGCGGCCTCGTCGAGGTAGTGGGTGGTGAGCAGGATGCTCGTGCCCTCGGCCTTGAGCTGCCGGATCAGCGTCCAGAAGTCGCGGCGCGACTCCGGGTCGAAGCCGGTCGTCGGCTCGTCGAGGAAGAGCAGCTCCGGCCGGCCGATGATGCCGAGGGCGACATCGACGCGGCGGCGCTGCCCGCCGCTCAGCTTGCTGATGCGGGTCTTCGCCTTGGCCTGGAGGCCGACGGCGGCGATCACCTCGTCGACGCTGCGCGGGTTCGGGTAGAAGCCGGCGAAGTGGCGCAGCTGCTCGACCACGGTGGCGTTGCCGGTCTCGCCGGTCGACTGCAGCACGATGCCGAGCCGCGACTTCCAGTCGAGGCCGCCGTGGGTGGGGTCGATGCCGAGCACGCTGACGTCGCCGCCGCTGCGGGTGCGGTAGCCCTCGAGGATCTCGATCGTCGTCGACTTGCCTGCGCCGTTCGGCCCGAGCAGGGCGAAAGTTTCGCCGCGCTCGATGTCGAAGCTCACTCCGTCGACGGCGGCGAGGTCGCCGTAGCGCTTCTCCAGGCCGCGCACCCGCACCACCGGGTCGTTGGGGGTTGCATTGCGTGTTGTCATGAGCCCAGCCTGCTCGCCTCCCGGCGACCGCACCAGTGGTGGACCGGCTGATTCGGCATCCACCGATCGGTGGATGCCGCCGGGCGCCGCCTGGCGGGCACAGCTTCTCCCAGCGTGCCTCGCCTAGACTCGAAGGGCACCCATCGGAGGGGCGCCCGCGTGGGGCCATAGTCGTCTGTCTTGTACGACGTTCCGAGCTTCAGCGTGATCTCGCCGCCGCAGGCGAGGACTGAGGCTCTTCTGACGTACTCGATTTAAGGATTTCCCATGCGCGCCCGCTACGTCCTCCCGCCGCTGTCCGTCGCCGCACTGCTGCTCACCGGCTGCGTCGACAACTCGCTGCCCGAGATGACGGGCGCGGATGCCCGGGTGGCCACCGTCACGGTGAACGCGGAGGCGGCCGCGTTGTTGCCGGCGGATGTCGCCGGCTCCGGCGTGCTCGCGATCGGCACCGCGCCCAACTACGCGCCCAACGAGTTCAAGAACAGTGACGGCCAGGCGGTCGGCTGGGACCTGGAGCTCGCCCGGGGCGTCGCCGCGGCGCTCGGCCTGGACTCGGTGGTCTACGACGCGAGCTTCGACAACATCGTGCCCTCCGTCCGCGGCGGCAAGTTCGACATCGGGGCGTCGTCCTTCACCGACACCGTCGAGCGCGAGAAGCAGCTCGATTTCGTGCACTACTACGACGCCGGAGTGCAGTGGGCTGCCCCGGCCGAGAGCACCGTCGACCCGGAGGACGCCTGTGGGCTGAAGGTGGCGGTGCAGGCGACGACCTTCCAGGACACGACCGAGATCCCCGAGAAGAGCGCCGCCTGCGTCGCCGCGGGCAAGCCGGCGATCGAGAAGATGCTGTTCGACAGCCAGGGCAATGCGATCAACGCGGTCGTGCTCGGCCAGGCCGACGCGTTCAGCGCCGACTCCCCGGTGGCGCTCTACGCCATCTCCAAGCTGAACGGCAAGCTGAAGCCGGTCGGGGAGACCTTCGATGTCGCCCCGTACGGCTTCGCCGTCGCGAAGGGCTCCGGCATGGCCGAGGCGGTGCAGCTCGCGCTGCAGGGGATGATCGAGGACGGCAGCTACGGCGCGATCCTGGACGCCTGGGGAGTCGGGGCCGGCGGCCTCGAGCAGATCAGGATCAACGCGGCCGGAGCCGACGCAGCCGCGACGAGCTAGGGCGGAGCCGGCGGGCGAGTGCGACGCCGGCTCGCTAGTGCGGCAGCACCAACAGCACGCCGAGGGTGACCATCACCACGGCGATCACCGCGTCGAGCACGCGCCAGGCGCGTGGGGTGCCGAGCCAGCGGCCGAGGTAGCGCGCGCCGAAGCCGAGTGAGGTGAACCAGACGAGGCTCGCGACGATGGCGCCGGCGCCGAACAGCCAGCGGCCGGGGTCGCCGTGCCCGTTCGCGACGGAGCCGAGCAGGAACACGGTGTCGAGGTAGACGTGCGGGTTCAGCCAGGTGAGCGCGAACGCCGTCGCCAGCGCCGCTCCGAGGGTGCCGGCCCTGGCGGTGCCCGGTATTTTGGTGCCCGACGTTCTGGTGCCCGTCGTTGTGGTGCGTGCGGCGCGGATGGCCGTCGCGCTGCGCGTCGCGCCGGCCCCGCCCCCGGTTGCGGCGAGCTCGGCACCCTCCGCGGCGACGGCTGCCTCGCCCTCGCCGCCCGCGGCATCCGCGAGCAGCCCGGCCCCGCCCGGGCGCAGCGCCCGCCAGGCGGCGAGCAACCCGTAGCCGACGAGGAAGAGCGCCCCGGCCCAGCGGGCGACCGGCAGCAGCCAGGGCAGCTGGCCGAGCAGCGCGCCGATCCCGCTGATGCCGACCATGATCAGCACGGCGTCGGAGACCGCGCAGAGGATGACGACGGCCAGCACGTGCTCGCGGCGGATGCCCTGGCGCAGCACGAAGACGTTCTGCGCGCCGATCGCGATGATCAGGGAGAAGCCGAGGCCGATGCCGGCGAGCAGGGGAGCGAGCGAAGGGGTCACGCTCCGACGCTAGGCCCTCGCCTCGAATCAATCCAGCTCATATTCTTTACGTGACATAAGCAGAACTGATCTGGGGCTGCACTAGCCTGTCCCCATGCAACTGCACTCCGATCACCTGCGCACCCTCGCGGCCGTGCTCGACGAGGGCAGCTTTGACGCGGCCGCGCGCGCCCTCAGCGTCACGCCCTCCGCCGTCAGCCAGCGCATCAAGGCGCTCGAGCAGCAGCTGGGCCGGGTGCTGCTGGTGCGCTCGAAGCCGATCAGGGCCACGGCCTCCGGCGAGCTGGTGATGCGCCTGGCGCGCCAGTTCGACCAGCTCGAGCACGAGACGCTCGCGACGCTCGGCGTGGAGAGCGGCGCGCAGTCGCCGGTCACCGTGCCGCTCGCCGTCAATGCCGACTCGCTCGGCACCTGGATCCTGCCGGCCCTCGCCGAGCTCTCCCGCACCGAGAACGTGCGCTTCGACCTCTACCGCGAGGATCAGGCCCACACGGTGGCACTGCTCGAGGCCGGCACCGTGATGGCGGCCGTCACCTCCGCCGCCGAGCCCGTGCCCGGCTGCACCGTGCGCCCGCTCGGCGCGATGCAGTACCGGCCGATGGCCTCGCCCGGTTTCGCCGCCAGCTGGTTTCCGCAGGGCGTGAGCCTCGCGGCGCTGGCCGAGGCGCCGGTGGTCAACTTCGACCGGCGCGACGACCTGCAGCACGGCTACCTGGCGGCGCGGTTCCGCCGGCGCGGGCAGGGGGCGGATGCCGGTGCGGTCCCGCGTCCGCCGAGCCACTTCGTGCCGTCCTCCGCCGACTTCGCCGCCGCCGTCGAGCTCGGCCTCGGCTGGGGCATGCTGCCGCCGCTTCAGGTGGAGCAGCGCGTGGCGTCCGGCGCCCTCGTCGACCTCGACCCGAGCGGCGGCGTCGACATCCCGCTGTACTGGCAGCAGTGGCGGCTCGCCTCCGGGCTGCTCAGCCGGGTGGCCGACGCCGTGGAGGCCGCCGCCCGCGCTGCGCTCCTGCCGGCCTGAGGCCCCACCGCACGGGCCCGGGCATAATGGGCGGATGCCGAAGATATCCAAGCCGACGGTCGCCGAACACCGCAGCGCCCAGCGCGCCGCACTCCTCTCGGCCGCCGAGGCGCTGCTGCTCGAGGGCGGTGTCGCCGGCGTGAACCCGCGCACGGTCGGCGAGCGGGCGGGCCTGGCCCGTTCCAGCTTCTACGACTACTTCCCCTCCAAGGACGACCTGCTCGCGGCCGTGGCCATGCGCGCGTTCGACGAGTGGGGTGCCGAGATCGACGAGGCCCTGCGCGGCACGGAGCCGGGCATCGACAGGCTCACCGCCTATGTGGCCGCCACGATGCGGATGACGGCGGACGGGCGGCACGCCATCGCCGCCGAGCTGCGTGGCGAGGAGCTGTCCCCGAGCAAGCAGGAGGACATCAAGGCGCTGCATGATGCGCTGCTGGAGCCGGTGCGCACCGTGCTCGAGGATCTCGGTGTCCCGGACGCCGCGGCACAGGCCTACCTGGTGCAGGGGCTGCTCAACACGGGCGTCCAACTGGTGACCCACGGGATGTCGGCCGACGACGTCACCGCCAAGGTCATGGCGCTCCTCACCCGGGGGCTCCTCGCCTGAGGCGCGTTGATTTGGGGGCACGGCCTTCTTGGTGACAGACTGTCGGTATCTTGCCGACACACTGTCGGAGTGTTCTGACCCCCAAGGAGTCTCCATGTTCCTAGCGCTGCGCGAACTCAGGTTCGCCAGAGGGCGCTTCGCACTCATGGGAATCGTGATCGCGCTGATCGCTGTTCTCGTGGTGTTGCTGTCCGGCCTCTCGACCGGCCTCGTCAACGACGGGGTCTCTGGCCTGAAGTCGATGCCGGCCACGGCATTCGCCTTCGACGAGGGCACCATGACGGACAACGCGTTCAGCCGTTCCCTCGTCGATGACGAGCAACTCGAGTACTGGGCGCGGGCCGAGGGCGTCGAGTCGGCTGAGCCGATGGGCGTGAGCATCGTCAACGGGACGAGTGACCAAGGCATGCAGGTCGACCTCACACTCTTCGGCGTCGAGCCCGGCGGGTTCCTCGCCCCCGAGCTCTCCGAGGGGAGCGGCCTCGGCGCGCCCGACGGCATCGTCGTCTCTGACACCGCGCGGGCCGCCGGGCTCGAGGTCGGCAGTGTCGTCACCCTGGACCGTGTCGGGCTCGAGCTCACCGTCGTGGGCTTCACCGCCGGGCAGGCGACCTTCGGCCACGTCGACGTCGCCTATCTGCCGATCGGCACGTGGCGCCTGATCGCGTCGAACACGGCCGCGCCCGGTGTGCCGACAGAGGCCTCGGTGCTGGCCGCCGACTACCCGTACTCGAGCGTTGTGGCGCTCCAGGCCGCCGCAGGCTCCTCGATCGACATCGAGGCGGGCGACGACGCGGCCGGCACCATGACGATGCTGCGCACGGAGGCCTTCAACGCCTCACCGGGCTACGAGGCAGAGACGCTGACGCTGAGCATGATCCAGGTGTTCCTCTACGCCATCTGCGCGCTCGTCGTCGGCGCCTTCTTCACCGTCTGGACCATCCAGCGCACCCATGAGATCGCCGTGCTGCGGGCCGTGGGCGCGTCGAGCGGATACCTGCTGCGGGACGGACTCGCCCAGGCCGCCATGCTCCTCGTCGGCTTCACCGCGATCGGCGTTGCAGCAGGCGTCGGCCTCGGCGCCGTCATGCCGGAGGCCATGCCCTTCGAGCTGGAGGCGGCCCCCGTGGCCTTCGCCTCGCTGCTCACCATCGCACTCGGGCTCCTGGGCGCCGCCGTCGCGGTCCTCCGAATTGCCCGCGTCGACCCGATCACCGCCCTCGGAGGCCAACGATGACGACACACACTGTGAACACTGCTCTCACGAGCGCCCCGGCGCTGGAGATCACCGACGCCGTGCTGGAACTGGGTGACGGCGACGGCCGGGTGCGCGCACTCGACTCCGTCTCGCTCCGCGTGCAGCCCGGGGAATTCGTGGCCGTCGTCGGGCCGTCCGGCTCCGGCAAGTCCTCGCTGCTCGCCATCGCGGGCGCGCTCGGCAAGCCGGACTCCGGGTCCGTGCGCGTGCACGGCACCGACCTGGCCAGCCTCAACCGGGCCGCCGCGGCCCGCTTCCGCCTGCGGAACATCGGGTTCGTCTTCCAGTCCGGCAACCTGATCCCCGCACTGGGCGCCGCCGACCAGCTGCGACTCGCGGCGCGCCTGGCGGGCAACCGCACGGCCGAGCCGGAGGCACTGCTGGCCGAGCTGGGGATGGCGCACCGGGCGGGCCACCGGCCAAGGCAGCTCTCCGGCGGAGAGCGGCAACGGGTCGGCATCGCCCGCGCACTCGTGAACAACCCGTCCCTGCTGCTCGTCGACGAGCCGACGGCCGCCCTGGACAGGGATCGGAGCCAGGAGGTCGTCGCGATCCTCGCCGAGCGGGCCAAGCGGTCCGCCGTCGCCGTTGTGATGGTCACCCACGACCGCGACGTGCTCGGTCACTGTGACCGCGTGCTCGAGATGGTCGACGGCCAGCTCAGCGAGCTAGCCGCGGCCACGGCCGGGTCCCACTAGACGCGCTCCGCCTGCCCGCGGGAGGCCTTAACGAGCCAGGGAGGCCAGATTCCGAGAATCTGGCCTCCCTGCGCGACTATTGCCTCCCGCGGAGCCTTGCGGACACCGCGGCGGCATGCCGACTAGACGGCGAAGAGGCGCTGCAGGCGCTGCACGCCCTCGAGCAGTGGGGCGTCGCCGAGCGCGTAGCTCAGGCGCACGAAGCCGCTCGGGCCGAACGCCTCACCGGGCACGACGGCGACCTCGGCCTTGTCCAGGATCAGGTCGGCCAGCTCGAGGGAGGTGGTCGGCGTGACGCCGGCCCACTCCCGGTTCAGCAGCCCGGTGACATCCGGGTACACGTAGAAGGCGCCCTCCGGCGTCGGCACGTTCATGCCCTCGATCTTCGACAGCTCCGAGACGATCAGCTTGCGGCGGCGGTCGAAGGCCGTGCGCATCTCGGTGACGGCGTCCTGCGGGCCCGTCAGGGCCTCGATGGCAGCGCGCTGCGAGATGTTGGAGACATTCGAGCTCAGGTGCGACTGCAGGTTCGCCGCGCCCTTGATGGCGTCGGCAGGGCCGACCATCCAGCCCACACGCCAGCCGGTCATGGCGTACGTCTTGGCGACGCCGTTGACCAGGATGGTGCGGTCGGCCAATTCCGGCACGGCCTCGACGATCGAGACGGCCTTGACGCCGTCGTAGGTGAGGTTCTGGTAGATCTCGTCGCTGATGACCCAGAGGCCGTTCTCCAGCGCCCACTCGCCGATCGCCTTGGTCTGCTCGGGGGAGTAGACGGCGCCGGTCGGGTTGGACGGCGAGACGAAGAGCAACACCTTGGTGCGCGGGGTGCGCGCCGCCTCCAGCTGCTCGACGGTGACGAGGTAGTTCTGGTCGCTGCCGGCGAAGACGTCGACCTGGCGGCCGCCGGCCAGCTGGATGGCCTCGGGGTAGGTGGTCCAGTACGGCGTCGGCACGAGAACCTCGTCGCCCGGGTCGAGCAGCGTCTGGAACGCCTGGTAGACGGCCTGCTTGCCGCCGTTGGTGACGATCACCTGGCTGGGGGAGACCTCGAGGCCCGAGTCGCGCAGCGTCTTCGCTGCAATCGCCTCGCGCAGCTCCGGCAGTCCGGCGGCCGGGGTGTAGCGGTAGTTCTTGGGATCGCGCACGGCGGCGAGCGCGGCCTCGACGATGTGCGCCGGGGTGGCGAAATCGGGCTCGCCGGCGGCATAACTGATCACCGGACGGCCCTCCGCCTGAAGGGCCTTGGCCTTGCCGTCAACCTTGAGGGTCGCCGATTCGGCGATTGCGGCGATACGGGCTGAGATACGCGTAGTTTCGGTCACGGTCACAGCCTAAACGGTGCTCCATGCGCCGCGCCTCATGTGACACCCTGCGCCGTCGCGGATGCCGCGCACGCCCGGCCCGGAATCGGCCCAACAGCCGGCACGGCGTAGCGTGGGAGCATGCACCGCCGTGCCCCCGAGTCCGCCACCCCCGCACGGGGCCAACAGACTCCCGCGGCGCCACAAGCGGCCTCGGCTGGCCAGGGCGGTGCGCTCGAGCGGGGCGCCGCGCGCCCGCGCCCGCTGAGGGTCGGGCTCGGCGTGTACCGGCTCGCCCTGGCCGGCCTCGAGCTGCTCGCCCTGTTCGGCAACTTCAACTACGTGCTCGGCTTCTCGTCTTTCGCGACGAACAACTTCTTCAGCTACTTCACCATCCAGTCGGCGATGCTGGCCGTCGTCATGCTGATCGCGGGCGGCATTGCGGCCCTGCTGCGCGAACGCGACCCGCACTGGCTCAGCATCATGCGCACGGTGGTGATGTGTTACCTGCTGGTTTCCGGCATCGTCTTCGCCGTGATCGTCGCGCAGGCCTCGACCCGGGCGTACCGGGTCGACGTGCCCTGGTCAGACACGCTGCTGCACTTCGTCGTGCCCGCGCTGGCGCTGGTGGGCTGGTTCTTCGATGCCGTGATCAGCCCGCGCAGCGACCCGATGCCGTGGTCGACGCTCGGCTGGGTGCTGCCGTTCCCGGTGGCGTGGCTCATCTTCACGCTGATCCGCGGCGCGGATGTCGGCTGGTACCCGTACTTCTTCCTCGACCCGGCACAGGTCGGCGGGGCGCTGGGCATCGCCTTCTACTGCCTGCTCGTGCTCGGCATCTTCCTCGGTGTCGCCGCGATGCTGGTCGCGGTCAGCCGCCGCATCACGGCGCGGGCGACGAAGCTCAGGGAGCGCCTGCTCCGGGAGCAAACGGGGCAAGTGCCGCCAGCACCCGCGCGCTGAACTCCTCGTCGGAGAGCGCCCCGAGCTCGGCCGCGAACTCGGCGGCAATCGTTCCGACCAGCACGGGCGAGCCGGTGAGCGGGGCGAGGTTGGTCCAGTAGGCGATGGGGCTGCGCTCCGGCGCCGGCACCGGGGTGGCGTCGGGAAGCGCTCCGGATGGCTCATCGGATGCCGCTGTGGGCGGTGTGGTGCCATCCTCCGACGCGACGGCCGGCCCGATCGTGCTGAGCACCGTGGCATCCGTTGCCCAGAACGCCTCGTCGAACTGCAGCCAGACGGTGTCGACCGTGCCCATGCCGAGCTCGCCGATCGCGTCGAGCTTCCAGCTGGGCAGTGCGGGCTCGAACAGCGTGGTGTCCTGTTGCAGCACGCCGAGGGGGATCGTCACGAGCACCCGGTCGGTGCGGAGCGATTCGCCGTGCGCCAGGCGCAGGCTCACCCCGGTGTCGTCCCACATGATGGTCGCGACGGGGCTGCCCACCAGCACGTCGAGGCCGTCGGCCAGCGAGCTGATCAGGCCGCCGAGGCCCTGCGCCGAACCGGTCACGATCTCGGTCATCGACGCGGCCCTGGCCAGCAGCGGGTCGAGCTGCTGGGCGGAGACCAGGTCTGCGGATGCCCCGGCCGCCGGTTGCAGCACGCTGGTGAGCTCGTGCCCAAGCCAATCGATCGGGGCAACCCCGTTCGCGTCGGGCTCGATGCCGAGCGAGGCAGCCACTCCGGACTCCGTCAGCGCCTCGGCGACGGAGCTGTCCGGTTCGTGGCCCGTTGCCCACTCGCCCGCCGAGGCGAGCGCCTTGCTGCCCACATCCGAGGGGCCGACGACGGTGCCGGCGCCGGTGCGCACCTCGGGGGTGCGCGCGAACGGCTGGGTGCCGACGCCGGCGAGGGCCAGCTGGCCGGCGAGCATGCTGGAGGAATCGCTGAGGAAGAGCGGGCCGAGCTCGACGGGCACGGGCCAGTGGTCGTCGACCATGCTCTGGATGCGGCCGCCGAGGCGATCGCGGGCTTCCACCACGACGACGTCGAAGCCGGACTCGCGCAGCGCCCGCGCGGCGGTCAGCCCGGCGATGCCGGCGCCGATGACCGCGATGCGCTCGCCGCGCTCCGCGACGTCCGAGATGTCGAGCGCCGCACGCACGCCGGAGCCCTGGGCGCCCTGAACGGTGCCAGGCGAGTCGCTGGCCGTAGCCTCGCCGGCAAAGAACAACCGATCGTCGAGCGAGCGCCGCAGCTGCACGCGCAGCTCGTCGGTGCTGTCGACGCGGGGATAGCTGAACGCGCCGCGCGCGAAGGGATCGGTGCCCCAATTGGAGCGCTGCAGCCGGATCGGCTGGGGCACGCCGGTGGGCAGCGGGGGCGCGGGAGTGCGCGTCGGGGTGGGCGTCGGGCTCGGCGGGGCCGGGGTGCAGGCGGTGAGCGCCAGCAGCGTGATGGCCGAGGCGGAGCCGATCAGAAAGTCACGACGTTTCATCGTTGCGCCGGTGGCGCGCCCCTTTCTTCCGCCCGGAGTTCGGCCCGTTTTACCAGACGGCCGTGATCAACGGTACTCCACGGGCCCGCATCCGCTCAGCTTTACAGGCTCGCCGCTGTGACCTACACTTGGTCGAGGTTGTTGAATCCGCCAAGCTTTTTTGCGCCTATTTTCGTGCTGAAACTCTGTTTCGGGTGCGGGGGAGTGCGCAGGCCAGGCGGACGAAACCGGTAGAATGTCTCAAGTGGGGTGCTCGCAGAGATGCGGGTGCAGCACTGAAGGCAAGCCCTTAGGGCGGTGGCTCAATTGGTAGAGCAGCGGTCTCCAAAACCGCAGGTTGCAGGTTCGAGTCCTGTCCGCCCTGCAAGTCGGTGTGCATGCGCCGGCCCACGAAAGGTGTAATCAGGTGGCCCGAAAAGTTGTCGACGAACCCGGTGAGGATGTCGTCGCGAACGCCAAGAAAGACCGCGAGATCAAGCGCGGACCTTTCGCGCGGGTCAGCCTCTTTATCAAGCAGGTCCTGACTGAGCTCAAGAAGGTCGTCACCCCGACCCGCAAGGAACTGCTCAGCTACACCGGCGTCGTGCTGGTGTTCGTAGCCATCATGATGGCTCTGGTGTACGCCATGGACTGGGTGTTCGCACTCGGCGTGACGTGGGTCTTCGGTACTCCAGCGGGATAGTTCCACTGGATGCCGGATTCGGTTTTCGCGGCGAATGTGCTCAGATGCGCATCACGGAAACCAAGCGGCAACAGCGAACAACGCAATACACGAAGGATTGAGATTTAGTGTCTAAGACTGAGTACGAAGACGCCGACTGGGCGACCGCTGCAGAGCAGTCCGCTGAGGAGGACGAGGCCCAGGAGGGCAACATCCTCGCCGAGGCCGAAGAGTCTGTCGAGCCCGCTGAGCACATCGCCGTACACGTTCTCGATGAGAACGAGGTTGCGGTCGATCTGGATGCCGCTCTCGACGCGCTCGTCGAGTCGAGCGACCCCGAGGCCGACGCCGTCGTGGACGACGCACTCGACATTGATTCCGCCGATGAGGCCGAGGCCGCCGTTGAGGCCGTCGAGGACGAAGAAGCCGAGGCAGACCCGTACGAGGAGTTCCGCCAGGACCTCCGCTTCCTGCCGGGCAAGTGGTACGTCATCCACTCCTACGCCGGCTTCGAGCGCCGCGTGAAGCAGAACATCGAGAACCGCAAGGCGTCGATGGCCATGGAAGATTACATCTACCAGGTCGAGGTCCCGATGGAAGATGTCGTCGAGATCAAGAACGGCCAGCGCAAGATGGTCACCCGTGTGCGCATCCCCGGCTACGTGCTGGTGCGCATGGACCTCAACGAGGACAGCTGGTCTGTCGTGCGCCACACCCCCGGTGTGACCGGCTTCGTCGGCAACGCGCACAACCCGACGCCGCTGCGTTTCGAAGAGGCCTTCGGCATGCTGAAGAGCCTCGTCGAGATCAAGGACGTCCCGGCTGCCAAGGGCGGCAAGGGCGGCGCGGTCAAGGGTGCGCAGCGCGTGCTGCAGGCCGAGGTCGACTTCGAGATCGGCGAGACCATCACGATCAAGGAGGGCTCGTTCGCGGGTCTTCCCGGATCGATCAGCGAGATCAAGCCGGAGAGCGGCAAGCTCATCGTCCTCGTCTCCCTGTTCGAGCGTGAGACGCCGGTCGAGCTCAGCTTCGACCAGGTCACCAAGCTCTAGCAGCACCAGAGCACCCCACAGATTTCCAGCCCACCGTCGCTCGGAGCGTCCGAGCGAACGGGAGAGTGCTCCGGCTTCCGGAGCGTTCGATAAGAAAGAGAGAAAACAATGGCACCGAAGAAGAAGGTTACTGGTCTGATCAAGCTTCAGATCAAGGCCGGCGCCGCAAACCCGGCCCCGCCCATCGGCCCGGCCCTGGGTCAGCACGGCGTGAACATCATGGAGTTCTGCAAGGCGTACAACGCGGCGACCGAGGCCCAGCGCGGCAACGTCATCCCCGTTGAGATCACCGTGTACGAGGACCGCTCCTTCACCTTCATCCTGAAGACCCCGCCCGCCGCGGAGCTCATCAAGAAGGCTGCAGGCGTTGCCAAGGGTTCGGGTACCCCCCACACCGTCAAGGTCGCAAACCTCAGCCCCGCTCAGGTGCGCGAGATCGCCGAGATGAAGATGGTTGACCTCAACGCCAACGACCTCGACGCCGCTGACAAGATCATCGCGGGCACCGCTCGCTCGATGGGCATCACGGTCGGCTAAGGCCAACCCCCTCCAACTTTCACTCGTGGCAGCGCCCGCCAGGCGCAGATGACCACATTCTCTCAAGGAGAACAACATGGCACAGAAGTCAAAGGCCTACCGGGCCGCGGCCGAGAAGATCGAAGCCGACAAGTTCTACACCCCCACCGAGGCAGTCACGCTTGCCAAGGAGACCGGTTCCGCCAAGTTCAACAGCACGGTTGAGGTCGCCCTCAAGCTGGGTGTTGACCCCCGCAAGGCAGACCAGATGGTGCGCGGCACCGTCATCCTGCCCCACGGCACCGGCAAGACCGCTCGCGTCATCGTGTTCGCAACGGGCCCCGCGGCTGAGGCAGCTATCGCTGCCGGCGCCGACGAGGTCGGTGGCGACGAGCTGATCGAGAAGGTGGCCGCTGGCTACACCGCTTTCGACTCGGCTGTCTCGACCCCCGAGCTCATGGGCAAGGTCGGTCGTCTCGGTAAGGTCCTCGGCCCGCGCGGCCTCATGCCGAACCCGAAGACCGGAACCGTGACGCCGGATGTGGCCAAGGCCGTCTCCGACATCAAGGGTGGAAAGATCGAGTTCCGCGTCGACAAGCACTCCAACGTGCACTTCGTCGTCGGCAAGGCGGCCTTCTCGGCCGAGCAGCTCGACGAGAACATCAAGGCCGCTCTCGAGGAGATCGTTCGCCTCAAGCCGTCCAGCTCCAAGGGCCGCTACATCCAGAAGGGCGCTGTGTCGACCACGTTCGGCCCCGGCATCCCCCTGGACGTCAACGCCATCTAGTCTCACCGCTTCATTCGAAGGGCCCGTCGCGCAAGCGGCGGGCCCTTCTGCGTTGCCGGATGCCGTCGCCACCTCGGTGGCTCGAGGGAGGTTGCGACCGAAGCCACCATCGCGAAACCCGCATCCACGTGCAACCATGGGGGATGCCCGAGAGCACCGTCACCGAGTACCTGGCCGGAATCGCACCGGAGGCCGACCGAGCCGCCCTGCAGCGGGTCGTCGACATCGCCCGTGAGGTGGCCCCGGATGTCACAGAAGGCATGAGCTACGGCATGCCGACGCTGCTCTACCGCGGCAAGGGCTATGCCGCCGCCATGCAGACCAAGGCGCACCTGGCGCTGTACCCGTTCAGCGGCAGCGTGCTGCCGGCGTTCGACGACGAGCTCGCCGACTTCTCGCACAGCATCAGCGCACTGCGCTTCAGCGCGGAGCAGCCGGTTCCGGCCGAGTTGCTCGGCCGCATCCTGCAGCTCCGCAAGGCGCAGATTGACGAGCAGCTGGACCGCAAGCGCTGACGTGCCGCTGCGGCATCCGCAGCCAGTTCGCGGATGCGGGCACGGAAATGGCCCCGACACGCCGCGTTCGCGTGCGTCCCGGGGCCATGCATCCGCAGACCGGCTACAAATCAGCCGATGCGGATCATCTTCTTGTTGACGAACTCGTCGGCGCCGAAGCGGCCGAGCTCGCGACCGGAGCCGGAACGCTTGACGCCGCCGAAGGGCAGCTCAGCGCCGTCCGCGCCGACGATGTTCACGAACACCATGCCGGCGTCGATGCCGTCGGCCACGCGGGCCGCCTGCTCCGGGTCGGTCGTGAAGACGAAGGAGCCGAGGCCGAACGGGGTGTCGTTGGCCAGCTCGACGGCCTCGTCCTCAGAGGCGACGCGGAAGACGGACGCGACCGGGCCGAAGAACTCCTCGTGGTAGACGTCGTTCGTCGGGTGGATGTCGGTGAGCACCGTCGCGGGGAAGAAGTTGCCGTTGCGCGGGCCGCCGGCCACGAGCGTCGCGCCCTGGGCGAGCGCGCGGTCGAGCTGGTTCTGCAGGGTGGTGGCGGCCGCCGCAGAGGAGAGCGGGCCGAGCACGGTGCCGTCGGCCAGCGGGTCGCCCGGGGCGTAGGAGGTGAACGCCGCGGTGAACTTCTCCAGGAACGCGTCGTACAGCTCATCGATCACGATGAAGCGCTTGGCCGCGTTGCAGGCCTGCCCGTTGTTGTCGATGCGGGCCATCACGGCCGCCTCGACGGTCGCGTCGAGGTCGTCCGTGCTGAGCAGGATGAACGGGTCGGAGCCACCGAGCTCCAGCACGACCTTCTTGAGGTGGCGGCCGGCGATCTCGGCGACCGCGGCGCCCGCGCGCTCGGAGCCGGTGAGCGAGACGCCCTGCACGCGCGGGTCGGCGATGACCGTGGCGATCTGGTCGTGCGAGGCGTAGATGTTCACGTAGGCGCCGACGGGGAAGCCGGCGTCTAGGAAGATCTGCTCGATGGCCGCGGCCGACTCCGGGCACTGCTCGGCGTGCTTGAGCAGGATGGTGTTGCCGACGATCAGGTTCGGGCCGGCGAAGCGGGCGACCTGGTAGTACGGGAAGTTCCACGGCATGATGCCGAGCAGCACGCCGAGCGAACGGCGGCGAATGAGGGCGGAGCCCTCGCCGGCGCGCAGCGTGATCTGCTCATCGGCCATCAAGGCCTCGGCGTTCTCGGCGTAGTAGGCGTAGATGTCGGCGCTGAAGTCGACCTCTCCGAGCGCCTGCTCCAGTGGCTTGCCCATCTCGCGCACGATGATCTCGGCGAGGGCGTCGCGGCGCTCGACGTGCAGTTCGCCGACGCGGCGGATCAGGGCCGCGCGCTCGGCGACGCTCGAGTTGCGAGACCACCCGCGGTGCGCGGCATCCGCGGCGGCGATGGCCTCTGACAGCCCTTCGTCACTGAGGGTGGGATAGCTGGTGACCGTCTCGCCGGTAGCGGGGTTGACCACTGCGTACATACTCGTGCGTTCCTCTCTCGGGGCGCTCGCGCCACCAGGGAGATGGGCCGCGACGCGCACTGCACCCAAGCTTAGGCGGGGAGCGGGGGCTGCACGAGGCTTGGGCGCGTCCGGTTAGCTGATGTAGACCTTGCGCAGCGTCTCGGTGACGGTCCAGATCGTGTTCGTGCCGCCGGCCAGGCGCACGACGGAGCCGGCGGAGACCTCGATGGTCTCGGCGTCCGGTCCGCCCGGTTCGAGCTCGACCGTTGCGCGGCCGGAGAGCACGACGAACACCTCGTCGACCTCGACATCGCTCATGGTTCCGACCGACATCTCCCAGATGCCGATCTCCGCGTCGCCGAACTCGCCCAGCTCCACCGCTCCGGTCGTCGGGTTGCCGGCGATGCGCTGCTCGGCCGGGACGGCTTCGTGGGCGAGGGCGATGGATGTCGCATCGTTGACGATGCCGGGAACCAGAATGCTCATGAGTCGAATCCTAGACCCAGCGCGTCGAGCGTCTTGAGCAGCAGGTTGCGCTTGCCGTCGTTGTGGTCGGCGCGGTCGAGCGCCCAGCGGGTGGCGTTGATGCCGAGGGCCGCGGCCGGCTCCGGCGGGAACGGCAGCGGGCGCTCCCGCACCATGCGCAGCTGGGTTCGCTCGGTCTCCAGCCCGGCGAGCTTGTCGAGCATCACATTCGCGGCGAAGCGCGTGGCCGCCACCCCGAGCCCGGTGTAGCCGGCGGCGTAGGCGACGCGGCCGCCTCGCGCCGTGCCGTAGAAGGCCGAGAAGCGGGTGCAGGTGTCGATGGCTCCCGCCCACTTGTGCGTGAACCGGGCGCCCTCCAGCTGCGGGAAGGTGGTGAAGAAGTGGTTGGCGAGCAGCTCGAACGCCGCCGGCCTGTCCTCGTAGCTCTCTCGCACCCTGCTGCCGTAGTGGTAGACGGCGTCATAGCCGCCGAACAGCACCCGGTTGTCGCGCGAGAGGCGGTAGTAGTGGAACTGATTGGCGACATCGCCGAGACCCTGCCGGTTCTGCCAGCCGATCTCGCGCATCTGCCCGTCACTCAGCGGCTCGGTCATCAGCGCGTAGTCGTAGACCGGCACGGTCATCAGGGTGTTGCGCTTGAGCAGGGAGGGGAACACGTTGGTGGCGAGCACGGCCTGGCGACTGCGCACGCTGCCCTGTGAGGTGCGCAGGGTGACGGATCCCGCGTCCGCGCCCTTGTCGGTGTCGAGGGAGCGCACCGGGCTGTGCTCGAAGATCTGCACGCCCATCTCGGTGGCGACCCTGGCCAGCTCGAGGGCCAGCTTGGCGGGGTGCAGCAGGGCAGAGGTGCGCTTGTTCCAGAGCGCGGCCAGGTAGGTGGGGGAGTTGACCTCGGCCCTGGCCGCGTCTCCCACGAGCAGCTCGACGCTGTCGTCGCCTCGCGCCGCGGCATCCGCCGCCGCCTCGCGCAGCCACTCCACCTGGTGCGGCTCGACGGCGATGTCGAGTGCGCCGTTGCGCTCGAACTCGAAGTCCATGCCGAGCTCTGCGCTGGCCGCCTCGATCTCGTCGAGGTTCTCCAGGCCGAGCCGGTCGAGCTCATCGAGCTCCTCCGGCCAGCGGTTCTCGCCGTTCTCGCGGCCGTGGGTCAGGCTGGCCTCGCAGAACCCGCCGTTGCGGCCGGATGCCGCCCAGCCGATCCGCTGGCCCTCCAGCAGCACGACGCGGGCGTCCGGGTTGCGCTGCTTGGCGAGCACCGCCGTCCACAGCCCGGTGTAGCCGCCGCCGACGATGGCGAGGTCGGCGGTCACCGCCCCGCGCAGCTCCGGGTGGCGCGGCCGCTGCACGTCATCCAGCCAGAACGCGGCCTGCCGGGTGCCGGTCAGCGCGTGCTCGACCACGGATGCCGCCGGTCGTCGTCTCTCGAAAACAGTCGTGCCCACGCGTATCATCGCTCCGTCTCGGCGTTCGCCGCACGGCATCCTCGCCGCGCGCTCCCGTCCATCATGCCCGCCCCGCGGCATCCGCCGCCAGCAAGCCGCCAGCGAGCCGCCAGCGCGCCGTGGCAGCGCGCCGTCGTCGCGGGGGAGCGACTACGAGGTCGGCTGGACCGGGATCGCCTCGGTGTCGGGCAGTGGGCTGGCATCGCGGCCGCGGAGGTCCGGGTGGTAGCGCTTGGCGAGCACCGGCACGATGAAGCCGACCAGGGCGAAGAGCGCGGCGGCCCAGAATCCGCCGACCGCGCCGTTGCTGTCGATCAGGAAGCCGGCCGCCGCCGAGCCGAGGGCCGCGCCGATGAGCTGGCCGGTGCCGACCCAGCCGTACGCCTCGGCGGTGTCGCTGAACTTGACGCTGGCCGAGACCATGGCGAACAGCACGGCCAGGGCCGGGGCGATGCCGATGCCGGCCACGAAGAGGGCCGCCGAGAGCCACCAGAAGACCATGTCGCTGCTGACGAGCACCATCACCACGGCCGCGAGGCCCATGCCTACGAAGACGATGAGCATGCGGCGGGCCGTCGACCACGGGCCGATCGGAACGTGGCCGAGCCCCAGGCCGCCGGCGATCGAGCCGACGGAGAAGATCGCGAGCACGATGCCGGCCTCGGCCCCGCCGTGGCCGAAGGTCGCGACGACCGCGGCCTCCACGGCGGCGCAGGCCCCGACGAGCAGGAACCCGACGCCCGTCGCCAGCAGTACCGGCGGGCGGCGCAGCACCGCACCCAGCTTGCGCTTGCTGCGCGGGATGCGCACCCGGCCGAGTTCCGGCAGCACGATGAACCAGATGCCGCCGCCGACCATGAAGATCACGGCGAGCATGATGCCCCACACCGTGCTGATCTGGGTCGCGACGAAGGTGGTGACGACGGGGCCGACCACCCAGATGATCTCCTGCGCGGTCGCGTCCAGCGAGAACAGGGGAGTGAGCTGTCGGGAGTTGACCATCTTCGGGTAGATGGTGCGCACGGCCGGCTGGATCGGGGGCATGCTGAGTCCGGCCAGTGCGCCGACCACCATGTAGAGGGGTACCGACATCGGCACGAGAGCGATCGTGCTGACCATGGCCGCGCAGATCGCCAGGGTGATCGTGAGCACGGGGCGCATGCCCCAGCGGCCCATCAGGCGGCTGGTCAGCGGGCCGGCAATGGCCTGGCCGACGCTGGTGGCAGCGAGCACGAGCCCGGCGGCTCCGTAGCTGCCGGTCTGCTGCTCCACGTGCAGCAGGAACGCGAGCGAGAGCATCCCGAACGGGAAGCGGGCCACGAGTTGGGCCGTGATGATGCGCGCAACGCCAGCCGTTTTGAGGAGGTCAGAGTAGGTGCTCACGATTCCCCAATTCTACCGAGCCCGGTTGGAGGCGGCGGCCAATCGTCGTCGCAGGATATAGCGTGTCAGAGGGTGTGCTTCGGCCGCTAGTCGGCCAGGTCGATGGAGCCGCCCCGATTGGAGAATGACGGATGCCGCACCCCCTCGTGACCGCCGACGAGCTCGCCGCCCTGCTGCAGGACGCCGCAGCAGGCGCCCGCGTGCGGGTGCTCGATGTGCGCTGGAGCCTCGGCGGCCCGGCCGGCCGGCCGCTGTTCGACGCTGGCCACATCCCCGGAGCCGTCTACGTCGACCTCGACACCGAGCTGGCCGGCCACGGCGAGCCCCGCGACGGGCGGCACCCGCTGCCGGACATGGCCGACTTCCAGGCCGCGGCGCGCGGCTGGGGGCTGAACGACGGCGACACCGTCGTCGTCTACGACGATTGGCGCAGCCACGCCGCCGTGCGCGCCTGGTGGCTGCTGCGCTACGCCGGCGTCGCCGACGTGCGCGTGCTCGACGGCGCCCTGCCCGCCTGGCTGGCCGCCGGCCGGCCGCTCGCGACGTCCGCGGACGCCACGACTGCGCCGGCGCCGGGCACCCTCACCGTGGTGCCCGGCGGCCTGCCCGTGCTCACGACCGAGCAGGCGGGGGCGCTGCCGGATTCCGGCGTGCTGTTGGACGCCCGCGCCGCCGAGCGCTACCGCGGCGACGTCGAGCCCATCGACCCCCGCGCCGGGCACATCCCGGGTGCGCTGAGCGCGCCGACCGCCGGCAACCTCGACGCTGAGGGCAGATTCCTCGAGGCCGCGGCGCTGCGCGAGCGCTACGAGGCGCTCGGGGTGACGGACGCCGCGCCCGTCGGCGTGTACTGCGGCTCCGGCATCACCGCCGCCCATGACGCACTGGCGCTCACCCTTGCCGGATTCGCGCCCGCACTGTTCCCCGGCTCGTGGTCGGCATGGGCGAACCGCGCCGAGCTGCCGGTGGCGACCGGTCCGGCGTCCGCATAGCGGGCGGCACGAATCCAGCGCCGAGGGCGCATCGCGATCGGTGCTGGCATTCGCGCCGATACGCAACAAAACTCCGCTGGCCCGGGCTCATTCGCACGTAAATTGCGCGAAACTGCACATATCGCGCCTTCTTATGTGCGCCCAAAACGTTATCCCCGCAGCGAATCGCTGAGTTCCTCGTGCACTATGCTCAAACTCACCCGAGAAAAGGTCACGTCCACAACGATGTGGGGACCGACCCTAGAGTAGAGGATTCCGCAATGAGACTTCGTTACGCCGTTCCCGCCCTCGCAGCAGCCGCCGTGCTTCTGCTCTCTGGCTGTGTAGACAACTCCAGCCCGAGCACGGGTGGCAACGAGAGCGCTCCGGCCATCGCCAAGGACGACGCAGCGGCGGCGCTGCTGCCCGAGGGCGTTGGCGCCAATGGCAAGCTCATCATCGGCATCGACCCGACCTACGCGCCCAACGAGTTCAAGGACGCCGACGGCAACCCGATCGGCTGGGGTGCAGAGCTGGCAGAGGGCATCGCCGGCAAGCTTGGGCTGACCCCCGAGTTCCAGGTTTCGAAGTTCGACAACATCATCCCGAGCGTCACCGGAGGCAAGGCCGACATCGGCATGTCCAGCTTCACCATCACCGAGGAGCGGATGAAGCAGGTCGACTTTGTCAACTACTTCAACGCCGGCATCCAGTGGGCCTCGGCCAAGGGCAATGACGTCGACCCCGACAACGCCTGTGGCCTCAAGGTCGCCGTGCAGGCCACCACCTACGAGGACACCGATGAGGTTCCCGCCAAGAGCGAGGCCTGTGTCGCCGCCGGCAAGGCGCCCATCGACAAGAAGCAGTTCGACACGCAGGATGCCGCGACGAACGCCGTCAAGCTCGGCCAGGTTGACGCGATGAGCGCCGACTCGCCCGTCACCCTCTACGCGATCTCCCAGACCGGCGACGCCCTCCAGCTCGCCGGCGAGACCTTCGACGTCGCCCCGTACGGTGTCGTCGTCGCGAAGGACTCCGGCATGGCCGAAGCCGTGCAGGCCGCCCTCCAGTCGATGGTCGACGACGGCAGCTACAAGAAGATCCTCGACGGCTGGGGCGTCTCGGACGGCGGCATCAGCACGATCACCATCAACGTCGCAACCTCCTAAAGAAATAACTCATGACAACATCTGAACCACACCGTTCGGCGGCAGGGGATTCCCTGCCGCCGAACGGCGTTGGCGGCGCCTCCGCCCTCAAAGCCATCCGCCTGAAGCACCCCTGGCGCAACACCTTCGCCGTGGTGCTCGTGGTGATCTTCGCGCTCTTCGTCATCGACGCGGCACAGCGCCCGGCCTATGACTGGCCCTCCGTGGGCAAGTACCTCTTCGACAGCCGCGTCTCGGCGGCGGCGCTCGTCACCCTCGAGCTCACCGTGCTCGCGATGTTCTTCGCGATCATCCTCGGTGTGTCGCTGGCGATCATGCGCCTCTCGCCGAACCCGGTGGTCAAGGGCGTCGCCTGGTTCTACCTCTGGATCTTCCGCGGCACCCCGGTCTACGTGCAGCTCGTGTTCTGGGGCCTCATCGCGATCATCTACAAGACGATCGACATCGGCCTCCCGTTCAGCGAGCCGTGGGTGACCTTCAGCACCAACGACCTGATCGGCGCCTTCTGGCTCGCCGTGATCGGACTCGCCCTCAACGAGGCCGCGTACATGGCCGAGATCGTGCGCGCCGGCCTGCTCTCCGTCGACAAGGGTCAGGAGGAGGCGGCCACCGCGCTCGGCATGGGCTGGTTCCAGACCATGCGCCGGGTGATCCTGCCCCAGGCCATGCGCGTGATCATCCCGCCGACCGGCAACGAGGTCATCTCGATGCTGAAGACCACCTCGCTGGTCACGGCCGTGCCGCTCTCCACCGAGTTGTACAGCCGCACCCGCGACATCTCGGCCGAGACGTTCAACCCGATCCCGCTGCTCATTGTGGCATCCATCTGGTACCTCGCCTTCACCTCGGTGCTCATGGTCGGCCAGTACTTCCTCGAGCGCTACTTCGCCCGCGGCGTCGGCGACCGCCGCCCCGACCGCGGCACGACGGCCACCGGAACCCTGCCCGTCATCGGCGGCAACCAGCCCACCGTCATCACCGGCGCTGCCCCTGTCCAGGGCGCGGATGCCGGCGACCAGCCGATCGACCCCGGACACGGAGGAACCCGCTCATGAGCGACACCCTGAGCGGCAGCAACACGTCTGCTGCACCCGCCACCCCCGCGGCGCCGATGGTCGTTGCCGAGGCCGTCTCGAAGAGCTTCGGCTCCAACGAGGTGCTCAAGTCGATCTCCCTCGAGGTCAAGCACGGCGAGGTGCTCTGCCTCGTCGGGCCCAGCGGGTCCGGCAAGTCCACCTTCCTGCGCTGCATCAACCACCTCGAGGTGCTCTCCTCCGGGCGGCTCAGCGTCGACGGCCAGCTCGTCGGCTTCCGCGAGTCGGGTGACAAGCTCTACGAGCTGCACCCCAAGGAGGCCGCCAAGCAGCGCCGCGACATCGGCATGGTGTTCCAGCGCTTCAACCTGTTCCCGCACATGACGGCGATCGAGAACATCATGGAGGCGCCGATCCGGGTCAAGGGCCAGAAGAAGGCGGTGGTCGAGAAGCGCGCACGCGAGCTGCTGGACCGCGTCGGTCTCGCCGACCGGGCCGACTATTACCCGGCGCACCTCTCGGGCGGCCAGCAGCAGCGCGTGGCCATCGCGCGCGCACTCGCCATGGACCCCAAGCTCATGCTGTTCGATGAGCCGACCAGCGCGCTCGACCCCGAGCTCGTCGGCGAGGTGCTCGACGTCATGAAGGAGCTCGCCAAGTCGGGAATGACGATGATCGTCGTCACCCACGAGATGGGCTTCGCCCGCGAGGTGGCCGACACCCTGGTGTTCATGGACGGCGGCGTCGTCGTCGAGGCCGGCGACCCGCGCGAGGTGCTCGCCAACCCGCAGCACCAGCGCACGAAGGCGTTCCTCTCCAAGGTGCTCTAGCCGAACTCGCTGGTCGAGTGACGAGGAACGAGCGTATCGAGACCTCGCACGAGGCCCGGCTTCCCGCGGGAAGCCGGGCCTCGTTGCATCCCCGCCGGGGTTCGCTCAACCGGCGGGTTTTCGCATTCCCCGTTGGCTCGGGGCAGCGTGCGACCGAAGCCAACCAGACGAGGCCGTGCCTACTCGTCGACCGGCGGGGCGACACGGGCGACGGTGCGGAATCCGGCGTTGGACATCGACGAGTCCGGTGTGTTCGACGAGCGGGCCGCATTGCGGTACCGATTGCAGTACGAGTCGTGGCAGAGGAACGACCCACCGCGCATGACGCGCAGCGCGCCAGAATCCGGGCCCCGCGGGTTCTCGCTCGGCGAGGCGGCGTAGTACCCGGGGTCGAACCAGTCCGCGCACCACTCCCAGACGTTGCCGACGGTCTGCCAGAGCCCGTAGGCGTTGGGGGTGAAACTGCGCACCGGCGCGGTGGTGAGCCAGCCGTCGTCCAGCGTGTTCACCGTGGGGAAGGTGCCCTGCCAGATGTTCATCCGCCAGTCCTCGCGCTCGGTGCCCCACGGGTAGCGCGCCCCGTCGAGGCCGCCCCGGGACGCCGCCTCCCACTGCGCCTCGCTGGGCAGCGCGCGGCCGGCCCAGCGGCAGTAGGCCGCGGCGTCGTTCCAGCTCACGTGCACGACGGGGTGGTCGCCGAGGCCGCTCAGGTCGGAGTCGCTGCCGCCCGGGTGCTGCCAATCGGCGCCGCGCACGCCGAGCCACCACGGGGTCGCGGGCGGCTGCCCGACGATGTCCTTCTGCGGTGCGGCCAGCGCGAGGTGGAAGACGGCGGAGTAGCCGAACGTCTCGGCCTCCGTGCGGTAGCCGGTGGCCTCGACGAAGGCGCGGAACGCGTCATTCGTCACGGAGGTGGCGTCGATGCTGAAGGCGTCGAGGGTCACGGCGTGCACCGGCTGCTCGCCGTCGGCGCGGTAGCCGACGCCCTGGTGGTCTCCCATGGCGAACGTCTGGGCGGGAACGAGCGCCTGCTCGATCGTGTGCCCCGGCCTGCCTGCCGCTCCCGCACCGGTGGCGGGGGAGGCGGCGCTGGGGGAGAGGGTCAGGCCGTGCCGGCCCTGCGGGGCGCAGCACGAGCTGCCGTGCGGGTCGCCCGCGCTCATCAGAGCCCCAGCTTCAGGGTGATGGCGTCGGCGAGGGCGCTGTCGATGATCAGCGTGTGTGCGTAACCGGCGCGGGCGGCCGCGATGGTCGCGTCGACGCGGTGGGCGCCGTAGCTGGTGGCCACGATGTGCGGGACGGCGCGCAGCTGTTCGGCCGAGATGCCCAGCACCCGGTCATCGAGGGCGGCGAGTGCGAGCGTGCCGTCGGCCGTGAAGACGCGGCCGCTGATCTCGCCGACGGCGCCGGCCGCCGCGGCCTGCTGCGCCAGCTTCGCCGGGACGAGCGGGTAGAGCGAGGAGCCCTCCTCCGACCAGGTGCCGACCGAGACGACGGCGATGCTGAGGTCCGCGGCCCGCTTCAGGCAGGCCGCGATCTCGGCCTGCTGCTCCAGCGCGCGCCGGATGTCGGGGCTCTCCACCACCAGGGGGGCGTAGATCGGGTACGCCGTGCCGTGGGCGAGACGGGCGACGTGGCGGATGATCTCGACGGAGCCCATGCGGTTCCCCGTCAGGGTGAGCGCTCCGGCCAGCTGCACGACGTCGCACGGCGCGAGGTGGTCGAGGTGGGCGGCCATTGCCTCGATCGCGCGACTCCAGGTGAGCCCGACGGCATCCCCCTCGAGCACGGTCGCGGTGAGGTAGCGCGCCAGCGCCTCGCCGACGCTGTCGAGCGACGGCTCCAGGCCGAGCTTGCGCGAGCGGCCGACCACGATGGTCTCGGCCAGGCCGAGGGCGCTCGTGATCTTCGCGCCGGCGACCGAGTCGATCTCGGCCGGGTCGCCAACAGAGATGCGCACCAGCCCGGAGGCGCGGGCGTCTTCGAGGATCCGGGCGACCTGCCAGCGGCTGAGCAGCTCGCGCTCGGCGATCGCCACCTTCGACTCGTCGTCGAGGTAGTAGGAGCGGGCAACTCTCAGCACCTGTGACGGATCATGGGTGGGGTGCTTCGGGGGTGTGCGAGTTGCCACGTCGAGCCTCATTCCTCTTCGAGCTGCCATTCTACCGCTCATATGTGCGAATTGCGCCTCACGTTTGCGCGAGGCTTTCCCGGTGGCTACAGTGAACCGATCACTAATGTGCAAATGGCTGCGCTCATTTGAGCGCAACACGTCCAAAGAAGGGCCCCCATGACTTCCCCCACGTCCGTGGCAACCGCAGCTGCACCTGCGGTCGCCACCCCCGCCTCGCCCAAGAAGGCCGTCGCCGCAGCATTCGCCGGCGCATTCATCGAGTGGTACGACTTCTACCTGTACGGCATCGCTGCCGCGCTCGTGTTCCCCCGCATCTTCTTCCCCGAGTCAGACCCGACCGTTGCACTGCTGATGTCGTTCGGCAGCTTCGCCGCCGGCTTCCTGATGCGCCCGCTCGGCGCCATCGTGTTCGGCCACTTCGGCGACAAGCTTGGCCGCAAGAAGATGCTGATCATGACGGTGCTGATCATCGGTATCTGCACCTTCGTCATTGGCCTGCTGCCCGGTTACGAGCAGCTCGGTGTGTTGTCGGTCGTGCTGCTTCTGCTCGCACGCCTGCTGCAGGGCTTCGGCATCGGCGGTGAGTTCGGCGGCGGCTCGCTCGTTGCCCTCGAGAACGCACCAACGGGCAAGCGCGGCCTCATGGGCAGCTTCCACCAGATGGGTACCCCGGCCGGACTCCTGGTCTCGACGGGTATCTTCAGCCTGATGCAGCTGCTCCCCGAGGACGACTTCTTCTCGTGGGGCTGGCGCGTGCCGTTCCTGCTCAGCGGTGTCTTCGTCCTGCTCGCCTTCGTCATCCGTCGTTCGCTGCCGGAGACGCCGGCCTTCGAGGCCGACAAGGACGAGGTGCGTTCTGTTCCGTTCTTCGCGCTGATCCGCGAGGGCTGGAAGAACCTGCTCCTCGGCATCGGCGCCCGCATGGCCGACGCCGTGACCTACAACATCATCAACGTCTTCGCGATCTCCTTCACGACCACCTACCTCGGCCTGCCGAGCACCCTGATCCTGGTCGGCTTCACGATCTCGGCCGGCGTGCAGATGGTGCTGCTGCCGTTCTTCGGCAGCTGGTCCGACCGCATCGGTCGTCGCCCGATCTACCTGGCCGGCATCGCCATCTGCGGCGTCGGAGCGCTGTTCTACTTCCCGATCCTCCAACTCAACCAGCCGCTCAGCACCTGGTTGATCATCGTGGCCCTGCACGCGGTCGGAACCGGCATGATGTTCTCCATCCAGGGAGCATTCTTCGCCGAGATGTTCGGCACCCGCATGCGCTACACCGGCCTCGGCGTCGTCTACCAGAGCTCCGCCCTGATCGGTGGCGCCCCGACCCCCGCGATCGCCGTCGCGCTGACCTCGGTCTTCCTCGGCTCGTACTGGCCCGCCGTGATCTACCTGATCGCCGCCTGTGTGATCAGCGCGATCTGTGTGCTGCTGGCATCCGAGAACTCCAAGCTCGACCTCAGCGACACCTCGGCCATCGTCACGAACAACAGCGCGCGCAAGCTCGCGCGCGCAGCCCGCTAGGCAGCGGCAGAGCGACAAGCCAGCGGAAGGCAGGCAGATACCCATGACCACCAACGACGCGCGCCCCAACATCGTGCTCATCATGACCGATCAGCAGCGCTTCGACTCGATCGCGGCCCTCGGCCACGACCACGTCGACACGCCGCACCTCGACCGCCTCGTGCGCGAGGGCACCGCATTCACCAACACCTACGTGGCCTCGCCCTCCTGCGCACCGTCGCGGGCGAGCCTGTTCACGGGGCTGTACCCGCACAGTTCCGGTGTCTTGCGGAATGACGACAAGTGGTCGCACTCCTGGGTGGAGCTGTTGGCGGCGGAGGGGTACCGCTGCACCAGCGTGGGCAAGATGCACACCTACCCGTATGAGGCGTCGGTCGGATTCCACGAGCGGCACGTCATCGAGAACAAGGACCGTGCACACCCGAATCTGCCGTACTTCCTCGACCAGTGGGACAAGGCCATCTGGATCCGGGGCCACGAGAAGCCCTCCCGCGTGACGTACCGCACGCGGGAGGACTACTCGGAGCGCCTCGGCGCATTCGAGTGGGAGCTGCCGGACGACCTGCACGCCGACAACTTCGTCGGCAACCTGGCCCGGCACTGGCTGGACACCTACCCGGACAAGAACGCGCCGTTCTTCCTGCAGATCGGGTTCCCCGGGCCACACCCGCCCTACGACCCCACCGCGAAGCACCTCGAGCCGTACCTGGGCCGGGCGATGCCGGAGGCCAAGCGCACCCAGGCCGACTTGGACTCGCAGCCCACGCCGCTCAAGGAGTTGCGCAAGCACCACCAGGCCAACGACCACGACGCGATCGTGCAGCTGGAGAACCCCACGGCCGAGCAGCTCGAGCGCCAGCGCCGGCACTACTTCGCCAACGTCTCGCTGATCGACGAGCAGGTCGGCGGCATCCTCGATGCCCTCGACGAGCGCGGCGTGCTCGAGAACACCATCGTGGTCTTCACCTCCGACCACGGTGACGCCCTGAACGACCACGGCCACTCCCAGAAGTGGACGATGTACGAGCCGAGCGTGCACGTGCCCGGCATCATCTGGGGCCCCGGCCGGGTGAAGGGCGACCAGCAGCTGAGCGGCCTGGTGTCGCTGATGGATGTCGCGCCGACGCTGCTGGAGCTGGCCGGCATCACCCCGCCGGTCTGGATGGAAGCCGAGTCGCTGCTGCCCGCGCTGCGCGGCGAGGAGTGGAGCGGGCGCCGCTACGTGTTCTCCGAGCACGCCCGCGACTTCATCCTCACCGAGACGGCGCTCATGACGATGGTGCGCGACGAGCAGTTCAAGCTCGTCGAGTTCATCGACTACGACGAGGGCCAGCTCTTCGACCTCGCCGCCGACCCGCACGAGGAGACCAACCTGTGGAGCGAGCCGGAGCACGCCGAGGTGCGCACCCGCCTGGAGAAGGCGATCTCGCACTGGCGCGCCACCAGCTCGATGCACACTGCAACGTGGGGCAAGGAATGGCGCTAGCCGGCCGCCCCAGCACCACCAGAGGAGACGAGATGACCACCACACCCGTGCTGCCAGAGACGATGCGCGTCTCGCAGCTGGACGCCGCGCACAGCGTGCGCCTGACCGAACGCCCCGTGCCGACGCCCGGCGCCAGCGAGGTGCTCGTGCGCGTCGCCGCCGTTGGCGTGTGCGGCAGCGACACCCACTACTACGAGCACGGACGGATCGGGCCCTTCGTGGTCACCGCCCCGCTCGTGCTCGGCCATGAGGCCTCGGGAACGATCGTGGCCGTCGGCAGCGGGGTGGATGCGGCACGCATCGGATCCCGGGTGTCGATCGAGCCGCAGAAGCCGTGCCGCGCCTGCGAGCAGTGCAAGGCGGGCCGCTACAACCTCTGCGCCGCCATGGAGTTCTTCGCAACGCCGCCGATCGACGGCGCATTCGCCGAGTACGTGCTCATCGAGCAGGATTTCGCGCACGACGTGCCCGACTCGATCAGCGACGCCTCCGCGGCGCTGGTCGAGCCGCTCTCCGTCGGAATCGCCGCCTGCCACAAAGCCGAGGTCACCGCGGGCTCGCGGGTGCTCATCGCCGGGGCCGGCCCGATCGGCGTCATCACCGCGCAGGTCGCCCGCGCATTCGGCGCGGTCGAGGTGCACATCAGCGATGTCTCCGAGCCGCGCCTGGCGTTCGCGCTGCAACACGGGGCCACCCATGCCCACCTCGCGGGGGCCCCGCTGGAGCACCTCGCGGTTGACGCCTTCATCGACGCCTCCGGAGCCGCACCGGCCATCCGGGCCGGTATCCCCGCCGTGCGCCCGGCCGGCCGCGTGATCCTCGTCGGCCTCGGCGCCGACAGCCTCGAGATGCCGGTCAACCTGATCCAGAACAACGAGCTCTGGGTGACGGGCGTGTTCCGCTACGCGAACACCTGGCCGACGGCGATCGCACTGCTGGCCAACGGCAGCGTCAACCTCGACGCCCTCGTCACCGGCAGCTTCGGCCTCGACGAGGTCGAGGCGGCGCTGACCGCATCGAGGGACGGCGCCAGCATGAAGACGATCGTGACGCCCGCATCATGAGCGCCGGCGCAGCCGCGACGGCGACGTCCGTCGCCGTCGTCGGCGAGGCGCTCATCGATGTGATCCACCGCGCGGGCGGCGTCGAGGAGCACACGGGTGGCGGGCCGCTCAACATCGCCGTCGGCCTGGCGCGGCTGGGCGTCCCCAGTGCCCTCATCAGCGCCGTCGGTGACGACGAGCACGGCGAGCGCATCCGCGGCTACCTGGCCGAGAACGGCGTGACCCTGCACAACGCCGATGTGCAGGGAGCGGCGACGAGCACCGCGATCGCCCAGGTCAGCGCGACGGGCGATGCGAGCTACGAGTTCGCCGTCAACTGGGCCGTGGAACCGGGCGGGGTTGCGCTCGACGCCCCCGTGCAGCACGTGCACGTCGGTTCGCTCGGTGCCGTGCTGGCGCCGGGCGCCGACGCGGTCTTCGCGTGGGCGCAGGGCCTGCGCGCGAGCGCCAGCGTGAGCTTCGACCCGAACTGCCGCCCCTGCTCGGCATCACGCCGGCCGAGGCGCGCGTCGCGGCCGAGCGCTTCGTGCGGAGCAGCGACATCGTGAAGGCCAGCGAGGAGGACCTCGGCTGGCTCTACCCCGGGCAGAGCCCGGTGGAGTCGGCACGGCGGTGGGCCGAGATGGGGCCGGAACTCGTGGTCGTGACCGGGGCGGCGACGGATCCGTCGCGCTGACGCCGGGCGGCGCCGAGGCCATCGTGGTGGATGCCGTGCGCAGCCTCGGCCTGGTCGACACCGTCGGGGCGGCGACTCGTACATGGCGGCGCTCGTCGCCGCGATCGACGACGCGGCGGCCATCGGGCCGGAGCGGCGCGGCCGCCTCGACGAGGAGACGCTGCGCTCGGTGCTGCGCTACGCGAGCGCGGCCGCGGCGATCACCTGCTCGCGGGCCGGGGCCAACCCGCCCACCCGCACAGAGGTCGCCCGCCTGCTCTGACGCGCCGGCGCTTGAGCGCCAGCCGGAGCCTCCGTGTGACACGCCGTGCCCCCGCCCGGGGCACGGCGTGTCTGCGTTTCCACCGGCGGGCCGCACTCCCGTTGGCTCGAGGAGGCGCCAGCGACCGAAACCAACCGGCCCGGGTCGCAGTTATCCCGCGAGCACCTTGTTGATGCGCTGCAGGGAGACGCTCTCCGCGGTGCGCAGCTCCTGCGCGAACAGGCTGATGCGCAACTCCTCCAACATCCAGCGGGCCTTCACGAGGTTCGCCGGCGCGTGCGGCGCCAGCGGGATCGTGCCGCCGGCATTGCGGAACGCGGTCTGCGCGGCCTCGATCTCGGTGAGCCCGACCCGGTCGCGACCCGGGTTCGCCACGAGCTTCTCAACGCGCACGCTGATGCCGCCGAGGTAGCGCGGCAGGTGCCGCAGCCGCTCCAGCCCGGTCTGCGAGACGAAGCCGGGGTAGACCAGCCCATCCAGCTGCTGCCGGGCATCCGCCAGCGCCGACATGATCGTGATGCTGCTCGCCGCCTTGAGTGCCTTGTCGGCCTTGCGTGCAGCGGTGAGGGCGCTGGTCACCATCTTCACCGTCTCGAACATGGTGTCCATCACCACGGACGACACCCGGTCGCGCACCGTCTCGAACTCGGCCTTGCTGAACACGAGCCCGTCCGGCTTCACCCGGAACAGCACATCGTCGACGCAGGCGGCCAGGCAGTCATCGAAGAGCGCCTGGGTGTGCGGTACGGGCTGGCCGCCAGCGTGAGCTTCTCGTTTGCCGGTCAGGTGCTTCTGCACGTAGCTCGACGGCGACGGCACGGCCAGCAGAAGCAGGCGCCGGATGCCGCCGGGCATCGCCGCGCGCCTGCTCCTCTGCGGTCGTCAGCAGTCGCAGCGCGACGCTCTGGCCCTCGTCGACCAGCGCCGGGTAGGCGCGGATCGTGTTGCCGCCCTGCTGCAGGTCGACGAAGCGGGGGATCTCGGTGCCCTGCTGGTCCGGTCCGTTGCCCGGAATGCTCGGCAGCCCGGTGGGGAAGGTTGTGAGGCCGCTGCGCTCGACGAACGCGGAGGCCGCCGGGGCTCCGGGGCCGCCGGGCCGACCAGGGCGCCCGCCGCGCGGCTGCACGCTGAAGTCGCCGGTCTGGGGGTCGTCGGAGCCCGGCCGCCCGCCGCGTCGGCCACGGCCGCCGGCATCCGGGTCGGCGAAGCTGCTCGCCACGGCGTCGCGGGCCCGCTCGCTGAGCCGGCCCTGCAGTGCGCGCAGGTCCTTGTCGCTGTCGATCTCGCGGCCCTTCCCGTCGACGACGCGGAAGGTGACCCGCAGGTGCGGCGGCACCCGGTCCAGGTCGAAGTCTGCGCCGGTGACGGGGATGTGGACGAGCTTCTTGATCACGGCGGCGATGGCCTCGGTGAACGGCGTCACGGTGACGGGGCGGTGCTGCGCGAGCCGGCCGCGCCGCCCTCCGGGCGCTCCGGCAGCTCGGCGGCGATCTTGGCCGCCCAGTCGGCCGCCGGGACGACGTTGCGCCGGATCACCTTGGGCAGGCTCTTCAGCAGCGCGGTGATGAGCTCGCCGCGCAGGCCGTCCACCTGCCAGTCGAAGCCCTCCGGCCGCAGCCGGGCCAGCAGGGTCAGCGGCACGACGACGCTCACGCCGTCGTCGACCGCGCCCGGCTCGAACTTGTAGCGCAGCGTGAAGACCTGGTCGTCCTGGCGCCAGCTCGGCGGCGTACTGCGCTACAAGTTCGAGCCGGGCGCGGTCGACGACGGCGTGAGCTCGTCGTGCCGCTGACCCTGCTGGCCCGGCTGCGGCCGGAGGGCTTCGACTGGCAGGTGGACGGCCTGCGCGGCGAGCTCATCACCGCGCTGCTGAAGAGCCTGCCCAAGGTGATCCGGCGCAACGTCGTCCGGCGGCCGACTGGGCGGCCAAGATCGCCGCCGAGCTGCCGGAGCGCCCGGAGGGCGGCGCGGCCGGCTCGCGCAGCACCGCCCCCGTCACCGTGACGCCGTTCACCGAGGCCATCGCCGCCGTGATCAAGAAGCTCGTCCACATCCCCGTCACCGGCGCAGACTTCGACCTGGACCGGGTGCCGCCGCACCTGCGGGTCACCTTCCGCGTCGTCGACGGGAAGGGCCGCGAGATCGACAGCGACAAGGACCTGCGCGCACTGCAGGGCCGGCTCAGCGAGCGGGCCCGCGACGCCGTGGCGAGCAGCTTCGCCGACCCGGATGCCGGCGGCCGTGGCCGACGCGGCGGGCGGCCGGGCTCCGACGACCCCCAGACCGGCGACTTCAGCGTGCAGCCGCGCGGCGGGCGCCCTGGTCGGCCCGGCGGCCCCGGAGCCCCGGCGGCCTCCGCGTTCGTCGAGCGCAGCGGCCTCACAACCTTCCCCACCGGGCTGCCGAGCATTCCGGGCAACGGACCGGACCAGCAGGGCACCGAGATCCCCCGCTTCGTCGACCTGCAGCAGGGCGGCAACACGATCCGCGCCTACCCGGCGCTGGTCGACGAGGGCCAGAGCGTCGCGCTGCGACTGCTGACGACCGCAGAGGAGCAGGCGCGGGCGATGCCCGGCGGCATCCGGCGCCTGCTTCTGCTGGCCGTGCCGTCGCCGTCGAGCTACGTGCAGAAGCACCTGACCGGCAACGAGAAGCTCACGCTGGCGGCCAGCCCGTACCGCACCACCCAGGCGCTCTTCGATGACTGCCTGGCCGCCTGCGTCGACGATGTGCTGTTCCGGGTGAAGCCGGACGGGCTCGTGTTCAGCAAGGCCGAGTTCGAGACGGTGCGCGACCGGGTGTCGTCCGTGGTGATGGACACCATGTTCGAGACGGTGAAGATGGTGACCAGCGCCCTCACCGCTGCACGCAAGGCCGACAAGGCACTCAAGGCGGCGAGCAGCATCACGATCATGTCGGCGCTGGCGGATGCCCGGCAGCAGCTGGATGGGCTGGTCTACCCCGGCTTCGTCTCGCAGACCGGGCTGGAGCGGCTGCGGCACCTGCCGCGCTACCTCGGCGGCATCAGCGTGCGCGTTGAGAAGCTCGTGGCGAACCCGGGTCGCGACCGGGTCGGGCTCACCGAGATCGAGGCCGCGCAGACCGCGTTCCGCAATGCCGGCGGCACGATCCCGCTGGCGCCGCACGCGCCGGCGAACCTCGTGAAGGCCCGCTGGATGTTGGAGGAGTTGCGCATCAGCCTGTTCGCGCAGGAGCTGCGCACCGCGGAGAGCGTCTCCCTGCAGCGCATCAACAAGGTGCTCGCGGGATAACTGCGACCCGGGCCGGTTGGTTTCGGTCGCTGGCGCCTCCTCGAGCCAACGGGAGTGCGGCCCGCCGGTGGAAACGCAGACACGCCGTGCCCCGGGCGGGGCACGGCGTGTCACACGGAGGCTCCGGCTGGGCGCTCAAGCGCCGGCGCGTCAGAGCAGGCGGGCGACCTCTGTGCGGGTGGGCGGGTTGGCCCCGGCCCGCGAGCAGGTGATCGCCGCGGCCGCGCTCGCGTAGCGCAGCACCGAGCGCAGCGTCTCCTCGTCGAGGCGGCCGCGCCGCTCCGGCCCGATGGCCGCCGCGTCGTCGATCGCGGCGACGAGCGCCGCCATGTACGAGTCGCCGGCCCCGACGGTGTCGACCAGGCCGAGGCTGCGCACGGCATCCACCACGATGGCCTCGGCGCCGCCCGGCGTCAGCGCGACGGATCCGTCGCCGCCCCGGGTCACGACCACGAGTTCCGGCCCCATCTCGGCCCACCGCCGTGCCGACTCCACCGGGCTCTGCCCGGGGTAGAGCCAGCCGAGGTCCTCCTCGCTGGCCTTCACGATGTCGCTGCTCCGCACGAAGCGCTCGGCCGCGACGCGCGCCTCGGCCGGCGTGATGCCGAGCAGGGGCGGCAGTTCGGGTCGAAGCTCACGCTGGCGCTCGCGCGCAGGCCCTGCGCCCACGCGAAGACCGCGTCGGCGCCCGGCGCCAGCACGGCACCGAGCGAACCGACGTGCACGTGCTGCACGGGGGCGTCGAGCGCAACCCCGCCCGGTTCCACGGCCCAGTTGACGGCGAACTCGTAGCTCGCATCGCCCGTCGCGCTGACCTGGGCGATCGCGGTGCTCGTCGCCGCTCCCTGCACATCGGCGTTGTGCAGGGTCACGCCGTTCTCGGCCAGGTAGCCGCGGATGCGCTCGCCGTGCTCGTCGTCACCGACGGCGCTGATGAGGGCACTGGGGACGCCCAGCCGCGCCAGGCCGACGGCGATGTTGAGCGGCCCGCCACCCGTGTGCTCCTCGACGCCGCCCGCGCGGTGGATCACATCGATGAGCGCCTCGCCGACGACGGCGACGGACGTCGCCGTCGCGGCTGCGCCGGCGCTCATGATGCGGGCGTCACGATCGTCTTCATGCTGGCGCCGTCCCTCGATGCGGTCAGCGCCGCCTCGACCTCGTCGAGGCCGAAGCTGCCGGTGACGAGGGCGTCGAGGTTGACGCTGCCGTTGGCCAGCAGTGCGATCGCCGTCGGCCAGGTGTTCGCGTAGCGGAACACGCCCGTCACCCAGAGCTCGTTGTTCTGGATCAGGTTGACCGGCATCTCGAGGCTGTCGGCGCCGAGGCCGACGAGGATCACGCGGCCGGCCGGGCGCACGGCGGGGATACCGGCCCGGATGGCCGGTGCGGCTCCGGAGGCGTCGATGAAGGCGTCAACCGCGAGGTGCTCCAGCGGGGCCCCCGCGAGGTGGGCATGGGTGGCCCCGTGTTGCAGCGCGAACGCCAGGCGCGGCTCGGAGACATCGCTGATGTGCACCTCGACCGCGCCGAATGCGCGGGCGACCTGCGCGGTGATGACGCCGATCGGGCCGGCCCCGGCGATGAGCACCCGCGAGCCCGCGGTGACCTCGGCTTTGTGGCAGGCGGCGATTCCGACGGAGAGCGGCTCGACCAGCGCCGCGGAGGCGTCGCTGATCGAGTCGGGCACGTCGTGCGCGAAATCCTGCTCGATGAGCACGTACTCGGCGAATGCGCCGTCGATCGGCGGCGTTGCGAAGAACTCCATGGCGGCGCAGAGGTTGTAGCGGCCCGCCTTGCACTGCTCGCAGGCGCGGCACGGCTTCTGCGGCTCGATCGACACCCGGGATCCGATGCGTGCCGCATCCACCCCGCTGCCGACGGCCACGATCGTTCCCGAGGCCTCATGGCCGAGCACGAGCGGGGCGGTGACCACGAAGGGCCCGATCCGTCCGTGCTCGTAGTAGTGGGTGTCGCTGCCGCACACGCCAACGGCGGCGACGCGCACGAGCACCTCGCTGGCGCCGGGCGTCGGCACGGGGCGTTCGGTCAGGCGCACGCTGTGCGCGGCGTCCAGCTGCGAGACGCGCATCGTCTCTGGCAGCACGGGTGTGGTGGTCATCTCGTCTCCTCTGGTGGTGCTGGGGCGGCCGGCTAGCGCCATTCCTTGCCCCACGTTGCAGTGTGCATCGAGCTGGTGGCGCGCCAGTGCGAGATCGCCTTCTCCAGGCGGGTGCGCACCTCGGCGTGCTCCGGCTCGCTCCACAGGTTGGTCTCCTCGTGCGGGTCGGCGGCGAGGTCGAAGAGCTGGCCCTCGTCGTAGTCGATGAACTCGACGAGCTTGAACTGCTCGTCGCGCACCATCGTCATGAGCGCCGTCTCGGTGAGGATGAAGTCGCGGGCGTGCTCGGAGAACACGTAGCGGCGCCCGCTCCACTCCTCGCCGCGCAGCGCGGGCAGCAGCGACTCGGCTTCCATCCAGACCGGCGGGGTGATGCCGGCCAGCTCCAGCAGCGTCGGCGCGACATCCATCAGCGACACCAGGCCGCTCAGCTGCTGGTCGCCCTTCACCCGGCCGGGGCCCCAGATGATGCCGGGCACGTGCACGCTCGGCTCGTACATCGTCCACTTCTGGGAGTGGCCGTGGTCGTTCAGGGCGTCACCGTGGTCGGAGGTGAAGACCACGATGGTGTTCTCGAGCACGCCGCGCTCGTCGAGGGCATCGAGGATGCCGCCGACCTGCTCGTCGATCAGCGAGACGTTGGCGAAGTAGTGCCGGCGCTGGCGCTCGAGCTGCTCGGCCGTGGGGTTCTCCAGCTGCACGATCGCGTCGTGGTCGTTGGCCTGGTGGTGCTTGCGCAACTCCTTGAGCGGCGTGGGCTGCGAGTCCAAGTCGGCCTGGGTGCGCTTGGCCTCCGGCATCGCCCGGCCCAGGTACGGCTCGAGGTGCTTCGCGGTGGGGTCGTAGGGCGGGTGTGGCCCGGGGAACCCGATCTGCAGGAAGAACGGCGCGTTCTTGTCCGGGTAGGTGTCCAGCCAGTGCCGGGCCAGGTTGCCGACGAAGTTGTCGGCGTGCAGGTCGTCCGGCAGCTCCCACTCGAATGCGCCGAGGCGCTCCGAGTAGTCCTCCCGCGTGCGGTACGTCACGCGGGAGGGCTTCTCGTGGCCCCGGATCCAGATGGCCTTGTCCCACTGGTCGAGGAAGTACGGCAGATTCGGGTGTGCACGGTCCTTGTTCTCGATGACGTGCCGCTCGTGGAATCCGACCGACGCCTCATACGGGTAGGTGTGCATCTTGCCCACGCTGGTGCAGCGGTACCCTCCGCCGCCAACAGCTCCACCCAGGAGTGCGACCACTTGTCGTCATTCCGCAAGACACCGGAACTGTGCGGGTACAGCCCCGTGAACAGGCTCGCCCGCGACGGTGCGCAGAGGGCGAGGCCACGTAGGTGTTGGTGAATGCGGTGCCCTCGCGCACGAGGCGGTCGAGGTGCGGCGTGTCGACGTGGTCGTGGCCGAGGGCCGCGATCGAGTCGAAGCGCTGCTGATCGGTCATGATGAGCACGATGTTGGGGCGCGCGTCGTTGGTGGTCATGGGTATCTGCCTGCCTTCCGCTGGCTTGTCGCTCTGCCGCTGCCTAGCGGCTGCGCGCGAGCTTGCGCGCGCTGTTGTTCGTGACGATGGCCGAGGTGTCGCTGAGGTCGAGCTTGGAGTTCTCGGATGCCAGCAGCACACAGATCGCGCTGATCACACAGGCGGCGATCAGGTAGATCACGGCGGGCCAGTACGAGCCGAGGAAGACCGAGGTCAGCGCGACGGCGATCGCGGGGGTCGGGGCGCCACCGATCAGGGCGGAGCTCTGGTAGACGACGCCGAGGCCGGTGTAGCGCATGCGGGTGCCGAACATCTCGGCGAAGAATGCTCCCTGGATGGAGAACATCATGCCGGTTCCGACCGCGTGCAGGGCCACGATGATCAACCAGGTGCTGAGCGGCTGGTTGAGTTGGAGGATCGGGAAGTAGAACAGCGCTCCGACGCCGCAGATGGCGATGCCGGCCAGGTAGATCGGGCGACGACCGATGCGGTCGG